>OY969094.1:0-2766948 GCA_963697695.1 uncultured Solirubrobacterales bacterium | reverse complement strand
CTACGCGCTGTTGATGGTTTCCCGGTTTAGGGAAGAGCTGGACGCGGGGGCCGGCCCTGCGCAAGCCGCCTGGGAGACCCGCGCCACAGCCGGGCGAACCATCCTGTTCGCAGGGGGGACCTTGCTGACGGCGATGCTCATCGGGGCACTCCTTGTCCCCGGAGAATTGGTTTCGCTCTGTGGCACGGTGGTCGCGGTGATCGTCATAGCCGTCGCAGGACCATGGATCGTCGGTCCAGCGCTCCTAGTCCTCCTTGGCAGGAACCTCGATCGCTGGCGCCTAGGCCGGCAGGGGGCAAGGAACATCCAACCGGCAGCCTTCAACAAGAGTGTGCAGAGACACCCCCTGCTTGCAGCCGTGGCAATCGGCGTCGTGCTACTCATCGCGGCGATCCCCGCCCTCTCGCTGTCCACCAAGCCCCCCGGCATCGAGCAACTTCCCTCCGACAACCCGACACGTGTAGCGGTCGAAGACATCGACCGAGCGACGGGAGGAGGATGGGCCAACCCCTTCATCGTGGCCGCAGTTGCCGATCGCGGCACGATGAGCACCCCCACGCGGCTTGCCGCACTCGCAAGATGGCAAGCGCAAATCGAAGAGGACCCTGACGTCTCGGCAGTGCTGGGGCCCGGTCAGCTGGTCGACAGGATCGCTCCGCTGCGGAGCGCCGGCCGGCGTCTGCTGGGCCTGGACGAAGCCGGCGGCAGCCTTTCGGATCGCCTTGCCCGGGCGAACGAGGGTGTCACCAGGCTGCGCCGTGGCCTCGCCCGGGCGAGCGAGGGCGCCGGCGCGCTTGCCACCGGAAGCGAGCTGGCTCGCCGCGGCGCCGGGCGCCTCGCGGGAGGCCTTTCGCTGGTCGCCGCCGGCAGCGCGAGCGCACAGGACTCTCTCGATCGATTCTCCAGGGGAACGAAATTGCTCGCCGACGGCGAGCAAGCCGTCCAGTTCGGAATCAAGACACTCATCTTCGGCCAGAGCGAACTGGTGCGGGACGCAAAAAGTGCAGCGCTGGAGCAACGGCGTCTGCGTGAAGCACTGCGCGGCAGCACCGCAGTTGCTCTCACCACGCGTCAGACCTCGGAACAGGTCGAGGAAGGGCTGCAGAGAGCGTGGGGCAGCCTGCACGCCATGAACCTCGGCGCCGACGATCCGAACTATGCGAACTATGAGGCGACGACAGCCGCCGTGCGCAGCGCCCTGACTGCGGCGACCGGAGACGATCCAGCGGCAGAACCGCCGCAGGGTCGCGCTCCGAGTGGATTGGTCCCCGAGATCGCAGCGCTGCACGATGCCCTCGATGCCCACACCAGCGATGCAGGAGCAATCGCGGAAGAGGTGGCTGACCTAGGGCGTGACCTCGAGTCCCTGCAAGCGCTGTCCACCAGCCTCTCCGAAGGCACAGAGCGCCTTGCGCAAGGCGGCTCAGCACTGGACGACGGAGCAACCGCCATAGCCGAGAGCGCCGACAAGCTGAGTGGCGGTCTTTCAACGCTCGACCGGGGAGCCGTTCGACTACATGGCGGCCTCGCCCGCCTACAAGCCGGAACCACCACCCTGGGGCATGGTCTCGCGAAGGCATTCCACCGGTCCAAGCCACTGGAGATCAGAATGCGAAGAGGGGCTAGGCAAATCTCAGACCGACAGGAACGGCTGCGACTTGGCTCGCCACGATTCTTTGACTCTGGCTACTTCGCGCTCTCCGCGCTCGATGGCGCCCCGCCGATGCAGCGAACGCTCGCCAACCGCGTATTCGACCTCCAAAGCGGAGGTCGAGCGGCGGCAATCTTCGTCGCGCCCCAACCCGCCTTGGATGAATCGACTCTGCTGGCGCTGGACGAGCGCCTTCGGCGTGGTGCGCGGAATCTGGCGGACGAGATCGGTGCCACCGTTGCGCTCACTGGAGCGACCCAGATCGCCAAATACGATCAATCCATCGCCGATCAGATTCCACTCCTCGTCGTCACGATAACCCTCGTCACCTTTCTCGCCCTGATTGTCATCCTGCGCGCCATCCCGCTGGCTGCCATCGCGGTGCTCCTCAACCTCCTCACCGTCGCCGTTGCCTTCGGTGTGCTCAGGCTCTTCTTCGAGGTCCCCGAGGGCTTGCCGTTCGGCAACACCGACTCGGTTGACGCAATCGGGGTCGCGGGAATTTTCGGCTTGGTGTTTGGACTCTCGATCGACTACGCCGTATTTCTGTTGCTGCGAATGCGAGAGCATTGGGTCCAGCACAATGACAACGATGCGGCGATCGCCTATGGCCTCGAGCGAACCGCGGGCGTCATCACCGGTGCCGCCGCCGTGATGGCTGCGGTCTTTCTGGTCTTTGCAACGGCCAACGTCGCCACCGTCACGCAGTTCGGAATCGGACTAACCGTGGCGATCCTGCTGGACGCAACAGTCATTCGCCTTGCATTGATGCCGATCATCATGCGGTTGATAGGCCCCCGCGTGTGGTGGCTTCCTGACTTTCTGGAGCGGCGCCTGCCGCATTTCGACATTCATGGCAGCGAAGTGAGATCTCCCTGATCAGGACGTAACTGGCGTCTATTGCTCGACTCTGCAAGAGCGAACAAGCACCTGGTCTGTTTCCACACCGTTGTCGAAGCCGAATTTTACGCGTGCAAATGGTGCTATTCCAGCGGTGAATCCACGAGGAACAGGACAGCTGGCCGCCAAATAGCGGGTGCTCTGACTGTCGCCCTGGAACCGCTGGCCAAACGTCAGCACGAAGTGACGGATATAGACCCATTTGCTGATCCGAACCTGCGCAGTCATTACAGTTCCGAACAAACCGCGGGATCTGGTGATGACAAATGGAAGTACCGAGGCCGTCCTAGGTTCTGGACCAAAGACATGAAGGAAGATTGCGGGATGGCGTTTTCGAATCAAGCCATTGAAGAGCTGCAGATGGCCCTTGAAATCCGACTGGCGCTGGCCAGGGTACCTCACATCAGCTTCCACATAACCATGACCTACTAGGGCACCGGGGCAGTTTTCTCGAGCCACAGACGAGGTAGCTGCAGCGATATCGGCATACCGGCAGGTGCGTGCACCGCCTCCGGCCAGCACAGCCGCTTTGTTGAGGCTGAGCTGCACCCGAGTCAGTCGAGCTATTGATTCTTTCTTGCGTTTTTTGAGCGAAGCCTCAATCGTGATTACCACAGGCTTCGACCGCGAGCGGGGTAGCACCTTTGGCGTGATGGTGGCGTCGAGTTTTATGAACATGGTTGGCGTCGCTATCTTCTCCGCCCGGACCACGCCGGCGGCCACCAAGACGGCAACCGCTACTGACAGAAAGCCGATCCTATGTAGAGCCCCATACGAGCCCGGCATCAGACGAGATCGGCGGGGTTCAATCGGCAATGCTCAAAGTCGAAGCCGATGACCGTGTTATTGATACCTCTTGCACTGCGGAACAACTGCTGCGCAAGAACCTGAACCAGAGGCCTTCGACGCTGCTGCAATGCAGCGGCCATTTTGTTCAGAAGCGTCTCCTGCTTGCGTAGGAGCGTCAACCACCTTGCAAGTCGAGGGATATCGGCCGGCGGTCGCGGAACTGGGGCAATTCGTCGTCTGGTCTCGCCGAGAGCCACCGCTGCTTGCCTAAAGCGAGGACTTGCCGCCCTCAATTCCCCCTTGGCGATCATCCGATTGACACCGCGAAGCAGACCTCTGTTTGCATCTGTCGCTTCCTTGCACACCGGATCGACCTGATCCACGTAGTCGCTCCGCGTCGGAGCTCCGAGAGCCGCAGTCACGGTGACTCCCATCCCCAAGCAACCAAGGGAACAAGCCAAGGTGAGAACGTAGACCTTCGTCGGCATTCGCAGCGCAGAAGAAGGCCTCACGCCATAAGTTTACTGAACTTGATAACTAAGTTATTCTCGATAAGTAGCGATCGCCGAGAGGTCGCTGTCGGGATCGGCGATCCGATCCCTGACTGCGGAGACGTCGACTTTGTCGGCGAGCAGGCGGCGAGCTTCGGCGAGGTCTTCGGAGCGCTCGACGCTGAGGGCACCGGCGACGCGGCCGTCCTTCAGGTACCAGAGGGAGAACTCGCCGCTGTCGCGGTCGCCGCGCCAGATCTCCTCGTCCCACTCGTAGGCCGGGCCGACGTACTCCATGCTGGCCCAGTCGGCGAGGTCGCTGAAGAAATAGGGCACGACCTCGTAGTCGCTCTCCTCGCCGAGCATGTTGCGGGCGGCGTGCATTCCCTGCTGCATCGCCACGTCCCAGTGCTCGATCCGGAGGCGGCGGCCGTGGACGACGCTGTCGTATGAGCAGCAGTCACCGGCGGCGTAGATGCCCAGGGCGGAGGACTGCAGCTTCGAGTCGCAAAGGATTCCGTCTTCGACCTCGAGCCCGGCACGCTGGGCGAGCATCGCGTCCGGGCGCACGCCGGCGCCGACGACAACCGCGTCGCACTCGACCGCCAGGCCGCTCTTCGTCACCACGGCCTTGACGCGGCCGTCCCCCTCGAAGGCCCCGAGCTCCTCGCCACCATGGATAGTGACCCCCTTCGATTCGAGCACGTCCTGGAACCAGCGCCCGGCGCTCTCGCCGAAGGTTCGCGAAAGCGCCACGTCCTCCATCATCAGGATCGTGCACTTGGTGCCCTTCGCGGTCAGCGAGGCCGCCACCTCACAGCCGATGTAGCTGCCGCCGATGAGGACCACGTGCTCGGCCGCCTCGGCGTCGGCGCGAATCGCGTCGGAGTTGCCGTAGGCACGCAGGTAGTGGATGCCCTCGTTCTCGGCGCCCTCGACGCGGAGGATGTTGACCATCGCCCCCGTCGCCAGCAGCGCCTGGCCGAACTCCACCTCCACCCCGCCCTGCAGCTTCGCCGTCCGCGCCTCGGGGTCGAGCGACATCACGTTGGTCCCGGTCAGCAGCTCGACGCCGTTCTCCTCGTACCAGGAGGAGGGGTTGACGTAGGCGTCCTCGCGCCCGGCCTCGCCGCGCAGGTACTCCTTGGAAAGCGGCGGGCGTTCGTAGGGCGGCTCCGGCTCGCGGCCGACAAGCAGGATCGAGCCCTCCGCCCCGCGCTTGCGCAGCTCCGCCGCGCAGTTGGCGGAGGCCAGTCCGCCGCCGACGAGGAGGAAATCGGCCCTCCGGTCAGCCACCGGCGCCGTTGCCGCCCGGCCCGAAGAGGACCTTCAGTTCGTCCTCGCGGCCGGGATCGAGCACAGCGAGGATCTCGTCGCCGACTTCGAGCACCGTGTCCGGCCCGGGGACGAAACCCTTGCCGTCGCGCAACACCGAGATCAGCAGGCTGCCTTCGGGCATCTGCAGGTCACCGACGCGGCGCCCGGTGACGCTGGAGTCCTTGCCGAGCAGCATCTCGATGATCTCCAGTTGCTCCTCCTGCAGGTCGAGCAGGTGGACGAGGCCGTACTCGGGCACCTCGTGCTCGAGCAGGCGCAGGATCAGGTCCGTGGCCGAGACCGAGGGCTTGATCCCGAGCAGATCGAAGTGCGGCCGGTTGCGCGGGTTGTTGACGCGGGCGATGATCCGCTCGACCTCGTACTTCTCGCGCGCGACCTGGCAGATCAGCATGTTGTCCTCGTCGTCGCCGGTGACCGCGATCACCATGTCGGCGCGCTGGATCCCGGCTCGCTCGAGCACCCAGAGCTCGGAGGCATCGCCGTAGGAGACGCTGTGCTCGAGCTCCTGCTCGACCGTGAGGTAGCGGCGGCGGTTGCTCTCGATCACCGTCACCTCGTGTTCCTTTTCGAGCAGCTCGCGGGCGAGGTTCCAACCCACCTTCCCCGCTCCGATGATGATGATGTACATGCGCGCCGCTTCTCCCCTACGCGGCTTCTGCCGGGCCGTCGGGGGGGCTGCCGTCGCGCCGGGCGCCCTCGCGGACCGCGCCCTCCAGCATGTCGATCGCGACGCGAGTCGGGCAGACCGTGTGCAGGCCCTGTCGCTGGTACCACTCGGCGCGCAGCGGGTCGAGGATGCGCGCGATCACGGTCGGCACCTCGTAGCGCTTCTGGGCGATCTGGGCGATTACGATGTTGGTGTTGTCGCCGTCGGTGGAGGCAATGAAGGCGTCTGCTTTCTCGATCCCGGCGGCGACCAAGGCGTCCGTCTCCAGACCGGCGCCGACCGTGAACTGGCCGCCGAGGTCCTCCCAGCCCTTGTCGAGGCCGACCTCGAGCCGGGCGTGCGACTCGGGATCCTCGTCGAGACAGGAGACTTCGTGTCCCTCGCGCAGCATCGCGCGCGCAACGGAGGAGCCGACCCGGCCACAGCCGACGATCAAGATGAACATGGCCGTGAGTCTAGTCCGCTGCGGACGGCTCGGTCAGCGGCTCGTCGAGGGCTTCCGGGGGTGCCGTCAGCAGCACCCGGCAAGGCGCCTTCTTGAGCACGTACTCGGTCGCGGCACCGACCTCAGCCGGCTTGGCAGCACCGATCCCGCCCAACGTGGCGCCGCCCTTGATCTTGGTCGGCGGCTCGCCCCCGATCACGATCGCCTCGGCGCCGCTGCGCCGTGCGGCTTCGACGATCCCAGGACCGACCCCACGGGCGCGCACGACTTCGGCCGTCACCTTTACATCCTCGTACTCATCGCCGACCTCGCTGGCGCGCGCCAGGGCTCGCCAAGCAGCGTCTTCCTGCTCTGGCGCCAGCTCGGCATCCAAGGGCAGGGTCAGTGGCACGTCGATCACATAGACAAGAGTGAGGCGCGAGTCCTCGATCTCGCCGTCGGCCTGCTCCTGCTCCGCTGCGGCGAGCCGGCCGGCGGTGGCGACGATGTCGTCGTCCAGCTTGGTGCCGAAGACCGGGACGAGGATGCTGTGAAAAGCGACTTCCGCCACCTGCTTGGTCAGCGCCCGCTCGCTGACCGAGACCCGCTTGGTCAGCGTCGTCCCCTCGAAGACCTTGCGGTAGATGACGTAGAAGAGCAGGCCGAAGATCATCCAGCCGCCGCCGACCCAGCGGGCGGTGTCGTGGTAGGCGAGCACGCTGAGAAAGGCGAGGCCGCTGATCGCGGCGGCGAGGAGCGCCGGGAGCGGCAGCCGCGCACCGCGCCAGGAGACGTCGAGGGGGACCCTGAACGGGCGCGGGCGGTCGGAATCTGTGATCCGCAGGCGCAGGATCGAGAAGTGGGCGATCGTGATCGCCAGCATCGCGCCGAAGGCGTAGATGCCCGCCAGCAGCTTGACGTCGGTCGGCGCCACCAGGCCGATCGCGATCACGCCGGAGATGGCGATCGCGACGTGCGGCGTCGCGTGGCGCTTGTTCAGCTTGCCGAGCCAGCTGGGGATCTGGCGATTGATCGCCAGCGTGTAGATGTGGCGGGAGACGCCGAGCATCGAGGTGGTCGCGGCCCAGAAGAGGACCGGAGCGGCGACCAGGGCGACGACCCAGCGCATCGCGTCCGCGACCCAGGCCGGGTTGTAGGCGGAGACCACCCCCAGCAGGGGCGCCTCGACGAATTCGTTGCCGAGCGCCGTCTCGGGGCCATCGGGGCCGGCCACCACGGGCACCGCCATCAGGGCGATCGCGGCCATGCCGGCGTAGACGAGCGGCACCGCGACGGCGCCGAGCGAGACGATGCGCTTGAGGTCGCGCGGTTCAACCTGAATGTCCGGAGCGAGGTCGGAGGCGGCCTCGATCCCGGCATAGGCGAGCATCGCCACCACCCCGGCATAGATGACGTCGGTGAAGCCCGGATCGGTGAAGAGGTCGAGCTGGTCGGTGAGCCGGTCCGGGTGGAGGACGGCAAGCACGCCGACCGCGATCACCGCCAGCTGCAGGGCGATGTCGGCGAGGGCGAGTACCGCCAGTGGGCGCTCGCTTCCGCGTCCGGTCACGTTGAAGACGTTGAGCAGGCAGGCGGCGACGATGACCAGGCCGGAGATCGCGATCTCCGGGCCCGGCTTGGCGAGGTCGGCGGAGATCGGCTCCAGATAGTGCGGGACCGAGATCGCCGCCAGGGCGGCGACGATCAGGTAGTCGATCAGGATCGCCCAGCCGGCGATGAAGGCGATCAGCTCGTTGAAGGCGTGGCGGGCGAAGCTCGAGGAGCCGCCGCGTTCGCGGAACATCGCGCCGCCCTCGACGTAGCTGAGCGTGGTCAGTACGAAGAGCAGGCCCGCGGCGAGGAAAATCAGCGGGGTGAGGCCGAGGCCGCGGTCGGCGACGACGCCGAGGGCGAAGTAGATGGAGAAGCCGACGGCCGAGTAGACGGCGGCGAAGAGCCCGGGGACGCCGAGCCCCCGTCGCAGTAGTGGTTCCAGGCGCGGGGGGCGCTGAGCCTCGGGCGGCGGCTGCTCCGGCCCGCTCAACGGCTCGTCCGCTGGGCGATCCAGAGCCGGCCGGCACCGACTGCAACGAAGGCAAGGCCGAGCAGCATGCCGAGCGAGAGCGGGCCGCCCCCGTTCGCCAGGGTGCTGATGAGGATCACCAGGCCGAGGACGATGAAGCAGAGGGAGAGCGCCCGGACCGAACCGCGATAGAGCCGCTGGGAAGAGGACACGCCGGCGATTCTAGGTCAGCGTCGGCGCCAGTTCGGTGCCCCGCTGGGCACCTTGGTCAGAGACGACGATCACGCGGCAGGGACGCTCGCCGAGCACGGTCTGCAGCGTCTTGTCGTAGAGCGGGCGGCCGTTGCGGTAGCGCAGACCGACGACCACGGCGGCGGCATTGATCAGCTTCGCCTCGTCGGAGATCGCGTAGCCCGCCTGGCCGGGCCTGACCCGCTCGACGTGCCCGGTCACCCGCTGGCCGCCGATCAGCTTCGCCTGCTCGATCTTGCTCTGCGCCTCGGCTTCCTGCTCGGGCAGCTCGGCGTCGAGGGCCAAGTGCGTGGGCACGGTCAGCATCGAGTGGATGTGGATGCCGCGACGGCGCTTGGAAGCGAGCTTGACCGCGGTCGCGACCATCTCCTCCGAAAACGGCTCGCCGTCCTCGAAGGCGACCTGGACGCTGCGGTACTCGATCTCCTCGACGCCGAGCGGCTCCGGCGTCAGGACCTTGACCGTTTCGGTGAGAGGCAGACGCTGGTTACGCCGGTAGAGCACGTAGACGGCGATGCCGAAGAACATCCAGCCGAGCCCGACGGCCAGGGTCGTCGGGTTGAGCGCCATCACGACGATCCAGGCGGCGAAGGTGCCGAGGCCGCCGAGGACCGCGCTCAGCGGCAGCTCGGTGCCGAAGACGCGAAAGTTGAGCGGCGGCTTCCAGGGCCGCTCATCCTCAGAGCGGCGGCGGCGCAGCCAGAGCACCGAGACGTGGGCGATGGTGAAGGAGAGCATCGCGCCGAACGAGTACATCGTCGCCAGGAAGTCGGTCTGGCCGGGAATCAGGGTGATCATCGCCACCGCGGCAAAGACGAGGATGGCGATGTAGGGAGTGCGGTAGCGAGGGTGAACCTGGCGCAGCTTCTCGGGCAGCTGGCGATGCTGGCCCATCGAGTAGGTGAGGCGGGAGACGCCGATCAGGCCGGCATTGGTGGCGATCAGCAGGATCACTGCGGCGAGGATGCCGACGTAGAAACGGAGGACTTCGGTCAACCCGTGAGCGAGGCCGAGGTTCTCGACGATGCCGAGGATCGGATCGTCGGCGAACTCGGTGCCGAGGGCAGTGGTGAAGTTGCCGGCGGCGTCCTGGGTGACCGGCATCGCCGAGAGGGCGACGATGGGAATCAGCAGGTAGAGGGCGAGTACGGCGGCGACGGTGAGGCCTACGCTGCGCGGGATCGTCCGCGCCGCGTCCTTCGCCTCCTCCGCCATGTTGGAGATGGTCTCGATCCCGGTGTAGGCGATCATCCCGACCGCGATGCCGAGGGCGAAGTCGCTCCAGGTCGGGGCCACGCCGAGCTGGACGTTGTCGACGAGGACCTCGGGGCTGAGGACGAGAAAGACGCCGATCCCGACCAGGACGACCTGGGTGGCGAGATCGGCGACCGCCAGAACCAGGTTGAGTTTCGCCGACTCCTGCGAGCCTCGGATATTGAGCAGAGCGAGGGCGGTGATCAGCACCGCACCGCCGATGATGTCCCCCGGCCCCTGCCCGAGCGGCTCCCAGAACACCGCCAGGTAGTGGGGAACGAAGTAGGCCGAGATCGCGACCGTGATCACGTAGTTGAGCATCTGCCCCCAGGCCGCGATGAAGCTGACCATCTCGTTGAATGCGTGGCGAGCGAAGCTCGAGGACCCTCCCGCCTCCGGGTACATCACCGTCGCCTCGGCGTAGGTGGCCGCGGTCGCGGCGAATATGAGGCCGGAGATGACGAAGGCGATCGGCGTCAGGCCAAGCGCGAAGGCAGCCGTAACGCCAAGCGCGTAGTAGATCGAGGAGCCGACGTTGCCGTAGGCAGCCGCGAACAACGCGCCGACGCCGTGGACGCGGCTCAGCGATTCGTCGCGGGGTATGCGTTGGGCCATCTAGAAGATGTCGCGAGAGGGGCAGATCAGCCCGAATATACGGACGCCGCCGGTGCTCGTTGCACGTGCTCGCGGATCAGCTCGGCGGGCGAGGCGCAGCCGCAGAGAGCGAGTGCCAGCTCGAACTCGTCGCGCAGCAGCTCAAGCACGCGCCGAGCGCCGGCCTCTCCGTCCGCGGCAAGACCCCAAAGCGCGGGTCGACCCACGAGCGCTGCGTCAGCGCCGAGCGCGAGAGCAATGGCGACGTCAGTGCCCCGGCGAATGCCGCCGTCGACGAGCACAGCGCCGCGCCCCGCAACGGCATCGACCGTCTCTGGCAGCGCATCCGCCGTCGCCGACACGCCGTCGAGCTGGCGTCCCCCGTGATTCGAGACGATCACGCCTGCGGCGCCGTGCTCTATGGCCAGCCCCGCGTCCTCGCCCGTCAGCACCCCCTTGAGGAGGACGGGCAGGCTGGATTCAGCGACCAGCGCTTCGAGGTCCCCCCAACCCCAGCACGGGTCCATCAAGGCAAAGGTCTCCTCGATCGTCACCGCGCGCTCGGAGCCAAGCGCCGCCTGAACACTGGGCACACCGAGGCCCTCGGGCAGCTTGAAACCGGTGCGGAGGTCACGCTCGCGCCTACCCCCACGCGGAGCATCGACCGTAACCACGATCGCCTCGAAACCGGAATCGACAGCCTCTTCGACCAGTGCCTGGGTAATGCCCTTGTCCTTGAAGCAATAAAGCTGGAACCAATGGCGTCCATCCGGCGCCGCAGCAGCAATCTCGCGGGGGCGGGCAGTGGCGAGCGTCGAGACGCACATGGCGGTACCGGCATCAGCAGCGGCCCGAGCCATTGCGCTCTCGCCCTCGTCGTTCACCAGTCGCTGATAGGCGACCGGAGCAACCAGGATTGGCATCGAGAGCTCCGCCCCGAGAAGATCCACCCTGGTTGACCAGGCATCGCGGCCCGCGAGCATTCGTGGCCGCAGTTGCCAGCGACGCCACGCCAGCACGTTGTCAGCCAGCGTCACCTCGTCGCAGGCACCGCCGAAGAAGTACCCAGCGACCCCGGCCTCGAGCGCGTCCGCAGCGGCGCGCTCGAAGTCAGAGACGTTGATCGACTCGCCAGGCTCCATAGCCGGCGAGCCTAACCGAATAAGCCCGTAGGTAGCGCACCGCGAGCGCCGTCTCCGGCGCTCGCGGTGGCTGGCACTACCTACCCCTTAGGGGTTTTCTTCGTCGTTCGTTTTAACGGCGAAAGCGGGAGCCTGCCAAATCGTATTTTTCAGTTTCGCTGTGTTTTTCCCGGCTGCAGAAGGCAGACCGGACATGGAATTGACGATCGGGTTGATGATGAAGGAGAAGATCCCACCACAACCGCTCGCCGAAGGCGCCGACCACGCGTTGTCGACAAGCAGAGCGTTGTCGAGACGGAGGACTGCACCTTCTTCCAGCAGGGTGAGTTCACCCGCTGAGCCTTCAATGGGTTTATTGGGCCCTGGAGGAGATGTGAAGCCGCTCGTGAGTTTCCAGACGATCGGATTCGAGCTGGATCCCACGAAGCATGCACTGCCAAGGAATGGGTTGTCCAGGCGTACCTTCACCGGCATTTCTAGCGCGACGCCGATTCTTTCGGCCAGCGCATTTTCGTTGACCTTGACATCACTTGCCGATTTAGCCAGTTCTAGGTAACTGGTGACGCCGGTCACCCCATTTTCGAAAACCGCTTTACAGGCTTCACGGATGAAGCCGATGCTGATGTCCTGACATTTCACGAGTCCTGCCAGACCACCAGGTAGAGGCTGGCCGGTTTTCGAGAGAGTGATCCCGTTTTTGGCCGCAACCAGATTGCGCACACCTGCTTCGTTGGGTTTCGTGAGCCCACCCTGCAGGGTCTGGGTATTGACGATCGGCACCGTCTTGCTGCCCATGATGACTTCGCCGCCGAAGGTCTGCGAGAAGAGGCATCGTTTCACTTCAACGCTGGTGTATGGGCACTGCTGGAACCTCGTGAACTCGCCGGTAAGTTTCGCGGAGGCGCTTCCCGCAAGGCTAAGCGCTGCAAGGGCCACGACTAGCATGGCCGCAAATGCCGCTCTCGCCCTATTGAGCTTCCTGGGCATTGAGTTCTCCTTTTTTGTCTCGCTGGATAGGGACTGGGAATACGGCCATCTCGCAAGCGCTCCAGCACAGGCGAAAGCGCACCCCCTGACTAGAGCAGCATCCCGTCCAGACTTGCACCGGTCAAGTTTTTTTGGTTTATGTTTTCTATCTCAAGATAAGGGCCGCGGGCGCCCATGGCGCCCGCGGCCCTTATGCTCGAGCTGCCTCCCTGTCTTAGGGATTTTCTTCGTCGTTCGTTTTGACCGCGAATGCGGGGGCCTGGAAGATTGTGTTCTCCAAGCTCGCAGTATTCGTCCCGGCTTTCGCGGGGAGGCCAGATGCAGCATTGATCACCGGATCGACGAGCAGCGAAAGGGCCCCGCCGCAACCGCTCGCCGCAGGTGCGGACCACGCGTTGTCGACCAGCAGAGCGTCATCGAGACGGAGGACTGCTCCTTCTTCGGTCAGCGTAAGTTCGCCTGCACTACCCTCGATCGGTTCAGCGGGGGCCGGGGGTTCAGTGAACCCGCTCGTCAATTCCCAAATGATCGGAGTCGTACTGGAACCCACGTAACAATTTGGTCCCAGGAACGGGTTCTCCAGATGGGCCTTTACCGGCATTCTCAGGGCGACACCTATCCGTTCTCCGAGATGATTTTCGTTAACGATCACCTCGCTCTCGGGCCTCGCGAGTTCCAGGGTAGTGTCAACCCCAGTCAGTTTATTTTCGAAGAAGAACGCGATTGCTGCTTTGACCAGGGGTGGGGAATTTTCGGGAGGAACAAGACCCGCCAGCCCACCGGGTACAGGCTGGGAGGTTTTCGACAAGGTTATTTTGTTTTTAGGCGCCACCAATTTACGATTTCCTTCTTCATCGGGTTTGGTGAGTCCGCCCTGAAGGGTCTGCGTATTTATTATCGGCACTTTCTTCGAACCGAGGATTACTTCACCGCCGTCCGTTTCCGAAGTAACGCAGCGTTTTACTTCCGAGTTTTCATATGGACACTGCTGAAAATGCACGAAATCCCCCGTGAGTTCTGCAGACGCAGGTCCCGCGAGGCTAAGTGCAGCAAGGGCCATGGCAAGCACGGCTATAAATGCAGTGCGCACCCTACTCAGCGTCAATGGCATGATTCCCTCCTTCGCATGTTTAACCCGGGCAGGACTCGTGGGGCTAGCGCCAATGCGCAGAGTCCACGCCCGTCTTGCTCGAGAGAATCTCGCGCTTCTCTGCACCGGTCAAGTTTTCCCACCTGACGTTTTCTAACCCTGGGCCAGGATCAGCAACCGGCCTTCAATGCGGTGGCGAAATCATGGACCTTCCCATTCTGGCCGTCCAGCCTTATCGCGACACGAGATCTGTTGCCGCATACTCCCGTTGAGCTCTGCAGCACCCCCCTCTTGGCTCCGTAGAAGGAAACGATTGCCCTTCGCATAGATAGGTCGGGAATTGCATTGAAGCTCGCGCGAATGCCGCCGTTCGTCGAGTCCACATGCCCAACGAGATCTACTTTGACTGGCTGAAATGGTGGGCCCTCGAGCGCTAGGACCAGATCGGGTAGTTCGTGCCTGGACGAACGCAGGTATATCGGGCCCTTCAGCGGAAGGTCGAGCAGTGGCGTAAAAACCTTTGCCTTGCCGTAGACCGAGGCATCGGGACAACGATTGGCAGCAAACTGTGCACGGGTACATATGGTCTGGATGCGACTTTGATCGAGAAAGACCGAGCTCGGCAACGTGACAACGGCCTTAGCAATATTTGCGTTGCCTCGCCCCGCGTCGAGAATCGCACGAAAGCGCGGGTGGCTACCCCGGCTCGTGGGTCCAAGGAGTCTGGTACCCAGCCTTGGCTTGAAGGGCAGCCTTCGGCAACCGCCGATCTGGAAGGGATCGAAGAGTGCCACTGGTTGGCGCAGGGTTGAAGTTACGATTGCATCGAACGCTAGGGGATCGCAAGAGGTCGGGTTGAGAGTGAAGCTGGGTCTCGAGAACGTTATCGTCAGGGAGCGCACGTTGATCGGTATGCCATAGAGGATCTTGGGCAATGGGTCCGAGGCAACGCGAATACGACTGGTGACCGGATCGATCATGATCGCCGTGCGCACGGTCGCCACACCAAGATCGAAAGGCCCGGCAATTGCGGGAACGACGATCACCACGCTGAGCGGAGCACCCCTGTAGGGGCCGGCGAGGTAAACCTCGCCGTGCATGTGTAGAGGGCTGGGACCCGCACCCACACCGACATCCACCGTCCCCACTTTTGAGGCCGCTGGGCAGCTGGGGTTTGCC
Organism: uncultured Solirubrobacterales bacterium; assembly: GCA_963697695.1. Taxonomy (GTDB): domain Bacteria; phylum Actinomycetota; class Thermoleophilia; order Solirubrobacterales; family 70-9; genus VRUE01. The sequence continues at coordinate 2,752,167 of OY969094.1, read as the reverse complement.
TGCTCGAGCGCACCCTGGTTGGGCTGGCTTCGCGCCATAGTCGCTGCGACATTGACTTCTGGGCAGTAGGGAACTCCCGCGAGCTTTGCTAGGAGGCCCGGCGGTAGGGTCGCTTCGAAACCGCCCATGCGCTGGGAGCCGTCCTCACGGGAGAGCCTCAGGACCAGCGGACTGAAGGTACGAGCACGCGGAAGGAGTGTGCCGGCCCTGAAGGAGGGAATATTGGGAGCCTCCGTTGCCGTGCTTGGACAGACATCAGCCGGGGCGGCGGCAAGTTGAAAGGAGCCGGTGAGAAGCTCCTTTTTAGCTTGCGGAGCGCTCCATGGGATGAGGTCGGCCTCTATCGTGTGGACGGCGCAGGTAAGGGGCGTCTGAAGCGGCGCCCTGGCGCCCGCAAAGAGGTCTACCAAGAGCTCTTCGACCGGCAGCTCGGGGACTTCCCTGATCCTCATTGTCAGCCGGCCGCTCAGGGGATCGGGTTCTATCTGCATAGCGAGCTTGATGAGAATGCCCGACGCGGCGTCTTCGGTCACGAGGTAGGCCGCAGTCAAAGAGTTAAAAGGATTGTCGAAGGGCTTCGCCACGTAGATCGCCCCTTCGATGGGATGGTCGAGCAGCGGTGTTTTGGCTTCGGCCACTCCGATCTTCGAGGCATTCGGGCAGTGTGAGGGCTTTGCGTTGAAACGGATTGAGCCAGTGCGCGGCGACAAAAGACCTACCTCGGTGCTCGAACAGGCCGTGAGCCCATCGGCCTGAGAGACATTCACAACCATCCCCTCCGGAAGGGTGACGAAAATGTCTTTGGCTGCAGCGGAGTAGCGGCCCTCCAGCCCAAGCTCTTGGGGATTCCGGAGGGAGAGGTCGAGACCGGAGGGCGAGTCGATCAGGTTCGTCGTGGGGCGCCCGTCAATTTCTGGTCTGAATATGAGCGTGTCGCACTCTTCGACTCGCACGGGGAAACCCGAGAGACTGGCGCTCTCATACTGCGCTTCTCTGGAGATCTCCGGCTCCTCCCAGCTGCTGGCATTCGCTTTGAAGGCCAGGGGGATATCGGGGCAGTCGCCGGGCATGGTGAGAAAGGCGGTGGTATTGGGTTTCTCCTCGCAAGGGGGCATAGCTTCGAAGAGACAGGAACCGCGCACGAAGTCGTGTGCGTCCGCGGAAGGATCACCCCAAAGCTCCACTCTCACATTGAGGATCGGGTTGAGCCCACGTGTGAGGATGTCCTCAATCACTCCCGAGATGCCGAAATCTCCGCTGTTTCTGATCACGGGCAGAATGTGGGGGAAAATGCCGACGCCAAGCGCATCGAAACCCAAGACGGCTGGCGTGCCCTGTGTGGGTACCATGCTGTAGAGAGGAGTGGCGCTGGGTGCCGGGGAACCGAGTGTGGTTAGCATCGTGACGACTCCGACCTGAGAAGAATCGGGACAGCCGGGAGATCCCTGGCTTATCAGCTGAGCCTCAGTGCAACGGGTGGGAGTCGCGAGCGGGTTGGCCAATAGGCCGCGGGGAAGATCGACTGAGATTTTGCGAGGGTGCCCGGTGGAGGTCAGCATTCCGCCCGGCTCCTCAGTGGGAAAGCCAAGGTCGATCACCGCTCCGTAGGGGTGGGAACCGGCCACACTTGCCGCGGTTCCATCTTCTTGGACAATCGGCACCGAGAGGCCGGTGTCGCCTTCGAGGAAGTCAAAAAGCGGCGTGGAGGCAGAGATTGTGGTCAGTGTCGTGGTTGTAGTGGGCAGGCCCCCCCCACCTTTGACCATGGCCTCGTTCTCCAGCACCTGGCCCTCTGAAGCAATGACGTCGACGGGGATTTCCATCCATACCGAGTGGCCGGGGTGCACGGGGCCGGGGCTAGTGCACCTGACTTTTTGGCCGACGACCGGGTCGCAGGTGAAATCGACCGTGTCTGGGTCCCTGGAGGAGGCGCCAGGTTCGACCGGTGTGAGGCCGGTCGGCAGGGTGTCTTCGATCGTGATTTCGCTGGCGCCTGTCCCCTGGGCGATGCCGGCACCGACGTTGGTGGCGAGCAGGATGTAGCGGGCTTGGCGGGTGTTGCCGTCGGCACCTGGTTTGAAGTTCGTCGGCAGGGAGGTGATCGTGAACTTCCAGGCGGGGGCCGGCGCTGCTTGGGTAGCGTCGGGCAGAAAGACCGCGAGGGCGCAGAGGACCATGACGAGGATGGTGATGCGGCTCCTCACCGTCCTACCCCCTTCTTGTTGGCTCCTTTGCGCTGTTTGCCTTTGCCTTTCTTTTTCTTCACGCAGCGGCCTTTGACCTTGTGCTTGCCTTTGGGGCACCGGAGCCTGAGGTCGGGAGGGCCTCTGAATTTCGGTGGCATCTGCACCACGGGAAGGGGACTTGGAGGCGGCAAGCAGTTCATTGCGCTTTTACAGACATCGGGCTGTGGTTCGTTTTGGGAAGCGAGCCCACCATTGACCCGCGCGTCGTAGACGTCGACCAGGCCGTCTCGGTCTCCACCGACAAGACGGGCGCGGGTGAAGAAGAAGACGTCGTTGCCGCTCTCTGAAGTAGCGCCGATCAGGGCTGGTTCTTTGCCCTTGCCGGTAGAGAGGAGGTAGAGGCAGCCACCGTCCGCAATCGCCAGTTTGGCTTCACAACTGCCACTGCCGGCTGCCTCCCACTCATAGACGTCCGTGCAGACAGGAAATTGCTGGCCCGAGGAACCGAAAGGCGGGCAACCTTCCTCGCCGTTGGTGTCGTTCACAACCAGGGGATCGACGCTCTCGAAGAAGACCCTGTGCCCACCGGCGGAGAGGTTGCGTGGAAGGAAGGATGCCGGCGCCACAGGGGCAATGGCCGGGGGCATGGCGGTGCCAAAGGATGGAGCGCCACTCGGCGGCGCCCTCGTTGGACTGCAGGTGACGCAGCTCACGCCAGTGTCTCCGGCGCGGTAGCGGTAGAACTGCGGGATGCCTTCGTTCTCATAGGCGCTCAGCTGACGGCGGGAGCGGAAGAGCAGTGTTTCCCCGTCAGGGGTGAAAAGCCCGGTCTTTTGAAAGTTCACCTCGGCGACTACGCTAGCCGGCGTTGTCGCCCAGTTAGTCGCATCGGTCGCGAGTCCTCCACCAACATCAAGCCTCGCGATGAAGGTCAAATCCCCTACCCCCTCTCGCCATAGGTAAAGGTTGCAGATGCCACTGCCAAAACGGATCAGACCTTTGCAGTTGCCGGGGGTAGCGCTTTCCCCGCCTGCATTGGGGCTGTTGGTGACTCCGGCCGGCACTCCGTTGGCTGCAAGGTAGACATGAGAGCCATCCTCTGAAGCCCCGAGCACACCTTGCACTTCGATCCCATTTTTGGCAGTTGCGGCAGGGACCGGGATCAGGTCGGTGAGCGTGTCGGTGTCGGCGTCATAGCGGTAGAGGTCGTTGCCGGGGTTGGGCTGGATCTGTTGGCTGGCCACCCAGTAGAGATTGGCTGCGTCTACCGCTAGGCCCTCAGGGTTGCCGGCGCCTTTAATGAATTCTTCTTTGGGTTCGCTGCCATCGAGGTTGGCGCGGCCGATCGCGCTGTCGGCGGTTTTGGTCCAGTAGACCTGGGTGGCGTCGAGGGCTAGCGAGGACGCCTGGACATCGGGGAAGAAAACGACGTTTTCGGAGTCGCCTGTACCGTCGAGATTTACCCTCCTGATGACGTTAGTGCCTGCAAATTTTTGCCTAATGGAATAGTAGACATGACTCGCATTCACCGCGACGTCAGAAGTCGCAAGTTCAATGAACCCCGGCTCGACACTCGCTGGGTCGCCATCAATCCCAGCCCGGGCGACGAAGCCGACCTCAGCTCCTACCGGTGTTTCCAGTCCCCTATTCACCCAATAGAGGAAGTTGTCATCGACATCGATGCCACGCGGCTGGCTGACGAGAACATCGCTGTCGGTGGGATCCACGCCGAGAATGAAGTCCTCGCTGGGGTTCTCTCCGTCGATCTCAGCCCGGCCGATCGAGCCTCCACCTTCGTCTTCTATGTCAGCTCCCGCATTGGTCCAGTAGATGGATTTGTCATCGACGGCGAGGCCTTTGGGGTTGTCGGTGAATTCGGCTTTGATGAATTCGGCTTCGATGCTGGCAAGGGTGCCGTTGATGTCGGCGCGGCCGATCGTCTCTAGGACGGGATCGATCCAGTAGATGAAGGATCCGTCGACCGTCACGTCGAGGGCTTTTGTGGGCAGGAATTTGATGTTGACAGGGTCGCCGTCGTCGATCGGGGCGCTGGCGATCGCCGGCGGGTTTTCGGGTTCCGGTCCCGTGTTGGCGTCGTTAGTCAGCTTCTCGGAGGAGGTGAAGTAGGTAACTGAGCCGTCGAGGCTCGCACTGAGGAAGGCGGCAGGTCGTTCGCCTGCTGCGTCTTTGTTATCGACGCCGTTGCCATTGGTCTTGCGTGAGGCAGAGACCTGAATCGTGCAAGCAAGCACTACATCGGTACAGTCACCACCACTATCAAGCGGGCTCTGGGGCTGGGTTGGGTTGCGGCGCAGGTAGAGCTGCCCCGTGCCCGCAGCAGTGAAGTAGAGGGCTTTGCCGTCGTTGGAGATGACGTGCTGATCGCGGGTGTAGTAGCCGGCTGCTGCTCCGCCTTTGGCTGTGCTGTCGCCGACCCAGTCATAGGAGCCGGCAAAGGCCCCCTGGGAAGGGGTGCTGCCGTCGTTGAGCACTCCGGCGAGGCTCAGGGTCTCGCTCTGGCGCTGCCAGAGGTAGACGTTGGATTTGCCTGAGACAGCTCCTGGCAGTAGCGCTATCTCGGATTCGAAGACCACCTCTTGGGCCTGCGAGGAGCTACCGGCGAACTTGGGCTGCAGTTCGGTCGTGTAGTCGACGACCGTTTTGGGGGCGGCGCCGAAGCTTGAGCGGGCCATGAGAACGGTTTTGCGTGGTTCGCCCAGTTTGATTGACTGGCTGAAAACCCACTCGAGGTCAGGGGTCCAGCCAAGCACAGAAGCGATCTGCCCGGTGTCGCCGGGGGGAAGCAGGCCCTGGGTCGACCAGCCGCCATCGCTGCGGGTAGCGAGGTAGACGGGGAATTCCTGGGAGCCTTCACCTCCGGGGATGCCGGTGGTGGAGGAGAAGGTGATCCGGTTGCCGTCAGGGGAGGCTTTGACCAGGGGGACGAAGCCGGTCGCATCGCCGGCGTTCTTGTTCACCGGCGAGGCTTGCTCGTAGACCCTGCAGTCGGGCAGGTTGGCGCTTGAGTACTCAGGCGGTGGGAGGCTCGGGTTTTTCAGGCGAAGAGCGTCGTTGGGGCAGGCTTTGAACTGCTGGGGAGGCACGTAGGTCGTGAAGGTCTCGTCGAGGCTTTCGGCTTTTTCGCCTTGGGGGTTTTTGGCGAGGAGCCGGAAGTGGTAAGTGGTGCCGGGCGCGATGCCTTTGACTTCGGCTTTGACCGTTTTCGGAGCCCCAGCCGGGATCTGGGCGTCTGGGACCGGTATCGAAGTGCAGGGATTTACCAAGCAGTCTGCTGTGCCGTACTCGAAGTGGTAGAGGGCGGCTTTGCCTTCGGGGTTGATTTCGGCTTCGAGGGCGGCCGAGTCGGTCTTCACCGCCGAGAAGCCAGGGGAGATGATTTTGGGAGGAACAGCAAGGGCAGGCGCAGCCAAAAGAGTCAAGGAGAAGAGCGCCGCTGAGAGGGCGAGGGAGATCAAGAGGCGGTTCATCGGGTTCAATCTGAAATATTTTAGCGTGACGAGGTTCACTGTCGGGCCACTCCAACCCCTTTGCCTCCTGCCCCTTCATTACTCGCTTTGACTCACCGAGCCCCGTTCGATGCGGACCGCGCATCTGCGCGGTCCGCATCCCTGGAATCATCACACTAGGTGTAATTGGAACTCTACTTCATGCTCGTGAGCTTAGATTAAGCCGTTGAATGCTTTGCCCACATTTGCACCGCTCAGACTGAGTTCCACCTTGCCGTGGATTTCTGCTGCGGACGCACCCATTTTCAGGGGGTCTCCCAAGAATAAGGCAGGTGGAGCCGGACGTATTAACTGCGGCGAAGCTGCTTCTTTACAGTCTTTCTGCGCACCTGTCCCAGCATTTTCACACTCGAACACAACTGTGCCTGTCACCGAAACTAACGGCGCCAGCGCACACGTTTCTTCGTTATAGTGGATTTCAGCGTAAGGCTGTCCAGCGGTTAAAGCCTCAACTAAGAAATAAACTTTACCGCTGTGTAAGATCGGTAAGATCTTAGCCGACGCGGCTAAGATTTCCGGTTTACACCCTGCATTTTCCACACCTTTGATTTTCGTGGTGCAGCCCGTATACGTTATTTTAGCGTGCCCGGTGTTGTCGGTCCTCAGCGTACCTTCAAGGACATTGAACCCGGTGCAGTGAATGACCTGACTCAGCGCCGGGACTAAAATTAACGCTGTCTGACCGGCCTTCAATTTGCCAGTAATGGTTTCATTGGCTTTGATTTCAGCGCCGTTGATGTCCCAGGTCACCGCGTGTGCGCTAGCCGCCATGAAGGCCATGAGCCCCATAGCAGCTACCAGCGACAAGCCAAGGGTCCTCAGGCCTCGCTTTGCGTTGCTCATTCTTTCTGTTCCTCTCTTTGAGTTACGGTCAAGGTGCGGAAGTTGCTTCCGCGCTTCAGGAGCATCTCGCTGAACAGCAGAAAGGTCAACCCCCTAGCGAAGCAGGCTTTCCATTCCGGCCCGAAGGGTCGGGAACTCAGCTATCCCCCCCCCAGAGATATCCATCGCCTCTTTGCTGCTCAGTGGCCGGCGATTCCGCGCAGCCTGTTGGTTTGCAAGCTGCCGGGAATCCACCCGGCAAATGCACAAGGCCGTTTGGCGAGCCGCTGCGTGAAGTCCCTATAGATAGTGGAGGCTGTGTGATCGCGCCAGCACTTGTGAGCGATGCTTTCTATCTCCCCGCTCATTACCTCTGTCTCCGCCTTGCGTTCCCCAGTGTTCTCTTGCTTTACCCTCCGGCCCCATTTGATGCGGACCGCGACTAGCGCGGTCCGCATCTCTTGGGGTTCACACAACTAGGTGTGAATGATGCTCTTTACTTCTTCATACCTTGGAGTTAAATTAAGGCGTTGAATTCTTTACCGGCATTTACACCGGTAAGGAATATTTCCGCCTTACCATGAATAGCGGCTGCATTCAGGCCGTACTGAAGAGTGTCACTTGGGAATAATGCTGGATCTGCTGGTAAAATTAAGATGTTGGTTTTCGGATGCGAACAAGATAACTTAAGGCCTGTGGTTATATTTTCGCAATGAAAAACAGTAGAGCCCGTCACCGTCGGTAACGGCGGCAGCGCGCAGGTTTCTTCGTTGTAATGGATCGTGGTGAAGGGCTGCCCCGCAGTTAACGGGTGAACTAACAGATATACCAGGCCGTCGGTATGTAAGATCGGTAAGACCTTCGCTTTGACTTCTAAAATTTCAGGTTTACAGCCAGCGCTTTCTACGCCTTTGACTTTAGTAGTACATCCAGTGTATTTAAGATTAGCGTGAGCGGTGTTATTAGTAAGCAGGCTCCCTTCGTTAACAGTAAAGCCCGTACAGTGAAGGACGAGGCTTTGCGCTGGCACTAATAGTAACGCTGTCTGTCCAGACTTTAGTTTGCCTGAAGCCGTCACAGTCCCGGCGATCTCTTTGCCCCCCACATCCCATGTAATCGCCGACGCTCCCGCCGCCATGGACGCCATCAACCCCATGGCAGCCACGAGCGTCAAGCCGAAGGCCCGCAGGCCTCGCTTTGCGTTGCTCATCTTTCCTCATCTCTTTTGAATTACGGTCTTGCACTACTCGGGAGGGTCTCCCTCCCTGCCCGAGAGGATCGTGCAAGGGTGCAGCCGCCGTCAACTTTTAACCAGACAGGTTTTCCATTCTGGCTTGAGCGAAGTCGGAGTGCCAGCGAGGCAGGGAGCTACGCGCCCCCCACCCCCACCGCCATCAGCCCCACGTCCCCGGAGAGGTCCATCACCTCTTTGCGCAGCGTCAGCGGATCGAAGCCGGGCTTCGCATTGAGCCTCTGCGGCAGCGCGTAGAGAGCGAAGATGTAGGTTTCGGCTTTGCCTTGGGGGCAGATCGAGTAGGCCCGGTTGCCGTGGCCGTTTCGGCCGAGGACAGCGCCCTTGGGCAGCTCTCCTTCCTTCAGTTCTTCGAGGCCGGGGTCGATGCCGGCGAGGGCCCAGTCGAAGAAGAGCTCTTCATTGACGGGAACGAGGTTCATCACGAAGAGGACCAGTTCCTGGGTCCCCGCGGGGACGCCCGACCAGCGCAGGGGCGGCGATGTGTCCTTGCCGTTGCAGGTGTAGGCGGCGGGGAGAGGCGAGGTGGATTCTCCTGCCGGGGCTCCGATCGCGGGGCTGAGGAGGGTGATCGAGGCGACGGTCGCCTCGGCACGCTGCTCGGGCGTGGCTTCGGGCTCGCGTGGGCCTTTGGGGATGGCCGGCGGCGGGGCCTGCTTGCCTTGGGCTTGGTTGGGCTGTGAAGTCTTCGATGAGGCGGGCGAGGAGCCATTGCCTTTGCCTGTCTTGGCTCCCTGTTTCGAGGAAGCCTTGGAAGAGGGCGTGGTGGCATCGGCGCCCGATCCATCGACCGCTGCGCTCTGGGTGGAGCTCTGGGTGCCCTGCGTCCCAGAGTCCTCAGAGTCCCCCCCACACCCCGAGGCGACAAAGAGCGCAACCAGGAGCGCCGCAAGGACTGCGGCGCTCCTGGCCTTGCCGGGAGGCGCTAGGAGACGGTAAGCGCCTGTCCCCTGTGCCATTCGAATGCTTCGGTCGGGAACACGCCTTTCCATTCGATCGAGGTGCTCAGCGCCGTCAGTTTGGCTCCTGTGGCGCTGAAGCTTGCCGCGTCGAAGGTGGCGGTTTCGGTCGTGTTGTCAAGCAGGCCTCCGGCGGTGCCGGTGACGGCGACCATCGTTTCCCCCAGGGCGCAGGATTCTCCGCCGTAGAGGATCGAGACCCTGATTCCTTCGATCCAGATGTAGTTTTTGGTCGATACGGTTTTCAGCTGCGCTGCCCAGGGCAGTTTTTCTGCGCCGATCGTGTCGACCGTGCAGTATTTGCTGCTCGTGGTGCAGTTGAACAGCGGCAGTTCGGTGACGCTTCCTTTACCGGTTCCTGCGCTGTTTTCAATCGTCACTTTGTAGAGGAAGTTGGCGCATTTCGTGGTCAGACCGGGGATCGTCAGGCTGCTGTCGATGGCAGCACCCACGATCACCTCTTTTCCTTCCAGCGATTTGCCTTCGAACTTCCAGGCGGGTGCAGCAGCGGCCGAGCCGGCAAAAACAGAGCCGAGCATCAGCGCAAGCACGCCCGCCAAGAGGATGCGTGTTGCCTTGAGTTTCATTGTCTCATCATCTCCTTGTGAGCCGCTGCGGCTAGGGATTTTCTTCGTCATTGGTTTTAACGGCGAAGGCCGGTGCCTGCCAGATCGTGTTGTTCAGGATCACCGTGTTTTTGCCTGCGGCTGAGGGCAGCCCGATCTGAGAGTTGATGATCGGGTTGACGAGGAAGGAGAGGATCCCTCCACAGCCACTCGCCGTCGGTGCAGACCATGCGTTGTCGACGAGTTTGGCGTTGTCGAGGCGAAGGACGGCGCCTTCTTCGAGCAGCGACAGTTCGCCCGCAGCGCCTTCGATCGGTTTGTTGGGCAGCGGCGGAGATGTGAAGCCGGATGTCAGTTTGAAGGTGATCGGCGAGCCGGAGCTGCCGACGTAACAGCTTTTGCCGAGGAAGGGGTTATCGAGCTTCAGCTTCACCGGCATTTCAAGGGCTACGCCGATTCTTTCGGCAAGCGCGTTTTCGTTGACCTTGACGTCGCCGACCGTTTTGGCCAGTTCAAGGGTTGAGTTGACGCCGGTCAGGGCATTTTCGAAGAAGAACGCCGAGAGCAGTTTGACCAGCAGCGGGGATTTTTCAGGCGGCACGATGCCGAGCAGGCCACCGGGGACCGCCTGGGGGACTTTGGAGAGCGCGACGCCGGTTTTAGGGGCGACGAGGCTGCGCACGCCTGCTTCGTTGGGTTTGGTCAGGCCGCCCTGCAGGACGGTCGTGCCTGTGATCGTCACCGTCTTTGTGCCGAGCACGACGCTGCCGCCTTTGGTCTCTGAGTAAAGGCAGCGTTTTACTTCTGCGTTGGTGTAGGGGCATGGGGCAAAGCGGGTGAACTCACCCGTCAGTTTCGCGGAGGCGCTTCCCGCGAAGGCGAGCATGGCGAGCATGCCGGCAACGATTGCCGCAAGAGCCGCCCTCCTTCTATTGCGCTTCTTGTGCATGACTGGTTACTCCTTGTGCTTTCGATTGACTGGATATCGACTGCGCGCAAAGTCTTTGTCTAGCGGCCTTTGCCCCGTTTGCCCTTGCCCCTCCCCTTCTTCGGGCAATCGGCCTTGAGCTCAGGCTTGGAGTTGAACAGCTTGCCGTTCTGGCCGACCATCTTCACCTTCACCCGGTGGGTGCCCTTGCAGATGTTGGTGGAGTTCTCGAGCAGGCTCTTTTTGCCTCCCTGCATGGAGACGATCGCCTTGGTCACGGGAGCGTCGGGGACGGTTTCAAAGGTGGTGCGGATGCCGCCGTTTACCGAGTCCACGCGGCCGACCAGGTCAAAGTGGACCGGTTGGCGAGCGGGACCTTTGAGGGCTCCGACCACGTCGGGGAGTTCGTTGGAGGAGGAGCGCAGGTAGACCGGGCCTTCGAGCGGATAGTCGAGGAGGGGGCTTATGGCTTTGACGTGGCCGTAGACCGAGCCTTTGGGGCAGGCGTCGGCTGCGTATTGGACCCTGGTGCAGATGGTTCTGATGTGGGCCTGGTCGAGGAACTCCGAATGGGGCAGGGCGACGACGGTTTTGGCGATGTTGGCATCGCCTGCTCTGGCGGTGAGGATCGCTCGGAAGCGGGGGTTTGCTCCCCTGCGGGTGGGGCCGAAGAGGCGGGTGGTGAGCTTGGGCTTGAAGGGGAGGGATTGGCAGCCTCCGACCTGGAAATAGTCACTCAATGGAGAGCTCAGGCCGAGCGTCGAAGTGACGCTCCCGCCGAAGGCCAATGGGTTGCAGTTGGTCGGGTTGAGGGTGAAGTTGGGCCTTGAGACGTCGACGGCGACCGAGCGCACGTCTACGGGGATCCCGTGCAGGATCCTCGGCAGGGGATCGGAGAGGGCTTTGCCCTGTGCTGTTGCCGGATCGACGTAGAGGGCGGCTCTGACCGTGACCGTGCCGAGGTCGAAGGGACCGGCGATCGCCGGGGTGATGATCGCGATCGAGAGCGGCGCGCCCTTATAGGGGCCGGCGAGGTAGGCGCGGCCACCGACGTAGAGGGGGCTGGGGCCTGCTCCTGCTCCGACTGTGACCGTCCCCACCTGCGAGGAGGCCGGGCAGCTGGGGCTGGCCTGCTCGATCGCGCCCTGGTTGGGATTGCTTCTTGCCTGGGCCTGGGCGATCTGGGCCTCTGAGCAGTAGGGGACTCCGGCGAGCTTTGCGAGGAGGCCTTTGGGCAGGACGGTTTCCAGCGAGCTGAAGCGCTGGGAGCCGTCTTCGCGGCTGAGGCGCAGGACCATCGGGCTGAAGGCACCCGCTTTGGGGTTGAGCGTGCCTGCTTTGAAGCTCGGTGCGTTGGGAGCGGCGGCGGGGTCGGTGGGACAGGGGCCGCCGCCCGGAGCAGCGCTCGGGGTGAAGGAGTCGCTTGCAACTACCGCTTTGCCTTCCGGGGCGCTCCAGGGGGTGAGGTTGGCGCTCGTCGTCTGCGGCGTGCAGGTGGGCGGGGTCTGAAGCGGCGCCCTCGGGCCTTCGAAGAGGTTCACCCTCAGCTCTTCGATCGGCAGCTGGGGGGCTTCGGTGACCGTGGTCGTCAGCTGGCCTGTTACGGGGTCGGGGGTGACCCTGGCGGCGAACTTGGCGACGATGCCAGAGGCTTCGTCTTCGATCACCAGGTAGACCGCGGTGAGGGAGTCGAAGGGGTTGTCGAAGGGCTTGGCGACGTAGACGGCTCCCTGCACCGGGTGATCGAGCAGGGGCGAGCTTGCGCTGATCGAGCCGATCTTGGAGGCGTCTGGACACCCTGCGGGGGCCTTTGAGAGGCGGATCGGGGTGGCTCCGATCGGGGTCAGGAGGCCGATCTGGGAGCTGGTGCAGGCTTGTCTTTGATTCGCGAAGGAAGCGTTGACCGACATCCCCGCGGGGAAGGTGACGCTCGTGTCCTTGACCGGGGCCGTATAGCGGCCCGACAGCTCCAGTTCCTGGGGCTGGGTCAGGGTGAAGTTAAGGCCCGAGGAGGAGCCGATCAGATTGGTCGTGGGTTGGGCTTTGATGCTTGGTTTGAAGCCGAGGTCACCGCAGCCTTCGATCTGGCTCGGGGGGCCTTCGTTCGCCGCTGAGCTCTCATAGCTTGTTTCCCTGAAGAGACCCGGCTCCTCCCAGCTGTCCGCCCGGGCACGATAGGTGAGCGAATCGCCCGGGCAATCGCTCGGCAGAGCGAGGAAGGCGGTGGTTTTCGGCGGCACCGTGCAGGGTGGTGGCGCTTCGAACAGGCACAGGCCGCGGACGAAGTTATGCGCGGGGTCGGTCGGGTTGCCCCAAAGCTCCGCCCTTACGTCGAGGATCGGGTTGAGGCCGCGGGCGAGGATGTCGTTAGTGGTGCCCGAGGCGCCGTAGTCGCCCTCGGTGCGCACCGCGGCCTTGATGTGGACAAAGACGCCCACTCCCAGCGCGTCGAGACCGAAGACCGCCGGCGTCCCCGGCGGGGGCACCATGTTGTAGAGGGGGGTGGCGTTGGGGATGATCGCTCCGGTGGAGGTGAGGATGGTCACCGTGCCGACCTGGGAAGAGGCGGGACAGCCGGGGTTGATCTGGCTGGTCAGCTCGGCCTCGGTGCAGCGGGTTGGCGTTGCCAGCGGGTTGGCCAGCATCCCTCGCGGAAACTCGACGGTTACGTCGCGCAGGTGCCCGGCAGAGGTGAGAAAGCCGGCGGGCTCGATCGTGGGGAAGCCGAGATCGACTATCGCCTCGTAGGGGTGGGAGCCGGCGAGGGTGGCGGCGGTACCGTCTTCTTCGATCACCGGAGCCGAGAAGCCGCTATCGCCCTCGAGGAAGTCGAAGGGTGGGATGGAGCTTGAGATCGTGGCCGGCGTGGAGGCCTGCACGGGCAGAGCGCCGCCGCCGGAGATGGTGGCTTCGTTAGTTAGAACTGAGCCCTCTGGCGCGGTTACGTTGACGGGGATCTCCGTCCACACCGAGAAGCCGGCATGAACAGGGCCGGGGCCTTTGCATTTGACCGTCTGGGCAGCGACAGAGCAGGTGAATTTCGCCGAGGCGGGGTCCTTTGAAGAAGCGCCCGATCCGACCGGGACAAGGCCGGCGGGCAGCGTGTCTTCGATCGTGATTTCGCTGGCACCGGCGCCTTCGGCGGTGCCAGCACCGACATTGGTGGCGAGCAGGATGTAGCTGCCTTTGCCGCTGGAGCCCGGGATGAAGTTGGTTGGCTGGGAGGTGATTGTGAGCTTCCAGGCCGGTGCCGGTGCTGCACTTGCTCCTGTGGGGAGCAAGGTGGTGAGGGCACAGAGGGCTAGGGCGAGTGGGGAGATGTGGCGCTTCATCGTCCTGCCCTCCTGCTCTTACTGGCTGGCTTCCTTCCTTTGCCTTTGCCGCCTTTGGCTTTTTTCTTCTTCACGCAGCGGCCTTTGACGCGGTGCTTGCCTTTGGGGCATTTCGGCTTACCGGCGACTTTGGGATTGCCTTCGCGGGGCACTCGAGTGTTAGGCGTCTCCAGCGGCGGAGCGGGAGGCGGCGGTGGCAGGCAACCCGCTTCGGCCTCGCAATCCACCTTCGGCGGCTCGTTCTGGGAAGCAAGGCCGCCGCCTGCCCTGGCGTCATAGACGTCGATCAGGCCGTCTTGGTCTTGGCCGACCAAGCGGGAGCGGGTGAAGAAGAAGACATCGTCTCCGCTGGCCGAGGCATCGGCGATCAGGGCGGGCTCTTTGCCTACTCCGGTGGAGAGGAGGTAGAGGCAGCCCCCGTCCGCGTAGGCGAGTTTGGCTTCGCAGCTGCCGGTGCCAGCAGCCTCCCACTCATAGACGTCCGTGCAGGCGGGGAAGCTCTGCAGGACCGAGCCGCTGGGCGGACAGCCGTCCTCGCCGTTCACGTCGTTGACGACCAGCGGATTGGTCGTCTCGAAGAAGACCCGGTTGCCGTCGGCGGAGAGGTTGTGACCGAGGTAGGAGGAGGGCCGTTTGGGGTTGATCACCGCCGGGAAGATGGTGCCGAACCGGGCTCCGCCTGTCGGCTCCATCCCGGTCGGGTTGCAGGAGACGCAACTCACCCCGCTCTCTCCAGCGCGGTAGCGGTAGATCTGGGCCGTGCCTTCGTTGTCGTAGTCGGTCAGCTGGCGTTGGGAGCGAAAGAGCAGGGTCTGGCCGTCTGGGCTGATCCGTGAGGACTTTTGGAAGTTGGAGTCGGGAAAAATGCCCGTTGGCGTCGCTGCCCAATTAGCTGCGTCAGTTTCAAGGCCAAGGCCCCCCACCTCAAGCCGTGCGATGAAGGTAAGTCCGGCGACCCCTTCGCGCCACAGGTAAAAGTTACAAACGCCGCTGGTTGAACCTATGCCGCCCTCGCAACTCCCCCCCGCCGCGCTTTCCCCTTGAGCATTAGGCGAGTTGGTCACCCCCGCCGGCACTCCGTTGGCGGCGAAGTAGACGTGGGATCCATTCTCGGAGGCTCCGAGCACACCCTGGACATCGATCCCGTTCGCATCTGCAGCATCGGGAGCGACGTCGACCAGCGTTCCCGTGCTGGCGTCGTAGCGGTAGAGGTCGTTGCCGGGATTGGGTGGAGATTCTCCGTTTGATGACCAGTAGATGTTGGTGGCGTCGACGGCAAGACCTTGGGGGGAGGTGATGCCTTTGAGGAGTTCCGGTTCCTCTTCTGTCGCGGCCCCTTCTCCGTTGAGTTTGGCTCGCCCAATAGCGTCGTTTGCCTGGGTTGCCCAGTAGATATGGGTGACGTCGAGGGCGATGCCTTTGCCGACTTTTTTTTCGAGGAAGATGAAGGTGATCAGGTAGTCGCTGCCGTCTAGTTTTGCTCGGCTGATTCGGCTGAAGCTATCCGTGTTGGAATCCATCCAATAGACGTGAGTGGCATCAGCGGCTATATCGAAGAGCTCCACACAGGGAGTAAAAACGTCCACGAGTTTCGCCGCCACATCCGTCCCATCGAGTTTCGCTCTGCCGATGAAGCCTTTACTACTTTCGCAACTGGTCCAATAAACATGGGTGCCATTAACCGTCACGCCTTCGGGTTTGCCGGCTTCTTTGATGAATTCAGGTTCGATATCTGTTCCGTCGAGTTTGGCGCGGGCGATGACGCCTGTGCTTTTGTCCGTCCAATAGATGTGAGTGGAGTTCACGGCCAGGCCCCTCGCACTGATGACGCCTGCGATGAATTCATCTTCGACGTCGGTCCCATCGAGTTTGGCGCGAGAGATCGCCGCTTTATCGAGGTTGACCCAATAGATGTGGGTGGCGTTGGTGGTAAGGGCTGTC
Organism: uncultured Solirubrobacterales bacterium; assembly: GCA_963697695.1. GTDB lineage: Bacteria > Actinomycetota > Thermoleophilia > Solirubrobacterales > 70-9 > VRUE01. The sequence goes on along the minus strand of OY969094.1, from coordinate 2,736,654 downwards.
GCGTGAGTGGGCAAGAAATCAGCATCGATGCTCCCCGGGTCCGCATCGATGTCCGCCCGCGCAATAGCTGCCGGTTCTTGTTCAGGACCCGTGGTGGCATCGTTGGTCAGCTTCTCTGAAGACGTAAAGAAGGAGACCGAGCCATCCTTGCTCGCAGCCATAAAGGCAGCGGGACGGGTTCCTGCCGGGTCTTTGCCGCTGGGGCTGTCGCCGTTGGTCTTCTGAGAGGCCGAGACGTTGATCGTGCAGGCAAGCGCCGGATCGGTGCATTTGCCTTCCCCATCGATTGGGCTCTGCGGCTCGGTCGGGTTCCTTCGCAGGTAGAACTGGCCCGAGCCGGCGGCGGTGAAGTAAGAAGCGGAGCCGTCGGCGGAGATCGCGTGCTGGTCCTGGGTGTAGTACTCACGGGCGGCACCGCCTTCTGAGAGCGACCCTGGAGTTGTGCCTTTGACCCAGTCATAGGAACCAGCGAAGGCGCCCTGGAGCGGGGACGCGCCTTCGTTGAAGATGCTCACGAGGCTGAGCGCTTTGCTTTCCCTCTCCCATGCGTAGACGTTGGATTTGCCCGCCACGGCCCCTGGCAACAGCGCGATTTGGGATTCGAAGAGGACGACCGAGCCATCGTCAGAGGTCCCGGCCAAAAGCGGTCTCAGTTCGGTGGTGTAGTCGACGATCTGCTCCGGCGCCTGTTCTGAGCGAGGGCGGGTCAGGAAAGTCGTTGCGGACTGCGGTTCGCCCAGTTTGATTGCCAGGGTGAAGATCTTGGAGAAGTCCGGAGACCAGCCCAGCACCTGGGCGATTTGCCCGGTGTCGCCGGGGGGAAGCAGGCCCTGGGTGGACCAGCCTTCCGAGCTGCGCGTGGCGAGATAGACGGGAAGTTCCTGAGAGCCGACGCCGCCGGGCACACCAGAGCTACTGGCAAACATGATTCCATCGCCGGAGAGGGACGCTTTGACTGAAGGCACCGTCCCCGTCACATCCCCCGCATTCTTGTTAACAGGAGACGCCTGCTCATAGACCCTGCAGTCGGGCAGGTTGGCGCTTGAGTATTCCGGTGGGGGGAAGCTCTGGTTGGCTTTGCGCAGGGAGTCGTTGGGGCAGGCACCGAATTGCTGCGGCGGCAGGTAGGTGGTGAAGGTGTCGTCAGGGCTTTCGGTTTTTTCGCCTTGGGGGTTTTTAGCGAGGAGGCGGAAGTGGTAGGTCGTGCCTGGAGTGAGGCCTTTGACTTCGGCTTCGACCGTTTTCGGTTCGGTGGAGGAGGGGATCTGGGCGTCTGGGACGGGAATCGAGGTGCAAGGGTTGGCCGAGCAATCCGCTGCGCCGTACTCGAAGTGGTAGAGCGTCGCTTTGCCTTCGGGGTTGATCTGGGCTTTAAGGACCGCGGAGTCGGTGCCGGCCGAGAAGCTCGTGGAGATGACTTTGGGAGGGACGGCTGCAGCTGTTGCCGTCCAGAGAGCCAGGGAAAGCAGGGCCACCGCAGAGGCCGCGAGGGGGGCGGTGAGGCGGTTCATCTTGCGGTGGTCCTTCCCTCGGCTTCTCATCGTGCTCTGAGGCGTTAGCCCGGGCGGCTTGGAGCCGCCCGGGCTAACGCCTTTGCTCATAGGCTCAGGCAGCGCATTTGTTCGGATCCCCTTCGGGGAGTGGCGGGTCAGTCGACAACCGGTCACCGCGAAGGTCCCAGCTGCGCGTCCGGCGGCGCTCATCGTGAAGCTGAGCAGCGCACCGGCCCTGCTGGCGCCTTTTGCGCCTTCGTTACCGAAGAGATTGAAGATCCCCGTGGAGGTGGCGTTCGGTTTCACGGTCTCATAGACGCAGAGCTCGCCGGGAGCGGCGCTGGGCAGGTTGTGATTGATCGCGGGACAGGCCGTGGTTGGAGCGTCCGCAAGCGCTAGGTAGTGGAAATGGGCTTCGCTTAGGGCTGGTTTTTCCAGCAGGATCGGGAAGGAGATCGCGGTGGAGACTTCGCCGTCGGCAGGAGCCCCGGCGACGGTCCAAGCGCCGACCTCGGTGGCGCCTGCGGGAAGGGTGCCGCCCGCTGTCCAAGGGGAGCCTTCTTTGCCCGGTTCGCCTTCTTCTCCCGTGCAGACTTCGACTTTGGGGGTGCCGTCTTCCTCTTCGACGAAGGCACCGCCTTTTTCGGCGCATTCGGCGACGCCAGCGGCGATCGGGGTCACGAGGATGCTTTTGCCGTTGGTGCCTGGGGTACCGCGAGTGCCCGGGTCGCCTTGGGCGCCCTGGGGTCCTGCCGGGTCTGGCTTGCCCTGCTTGCCGCGGGGTCCCCTGGGGCCCTTCACCACGATTAGACCGGCACTGCCGACCTGCTCACGGATTCTCTGCAACACCTAGCTCTCCTCTGCTCAGTGGCCGGCGATTCCGCGCAGCCCGTTGGTTTGCAAGCTGCCGGGAACCCACCCGGCAAATGCACAAGGCCCGCCTATTGGCGAGCCGTTGATGCTGAAGTCCTTATAGATAGTGGAGGCTGCGTGATCGCGCCAGCACTTGTGAGCGATGTTTTCTATTTCCCTGCTCATTACTTCTCCCTGTGTCCCCTTTGTCCCTGACTCTTGTGTCGCCCAGTCTTCCCTCTGCTTTAACTCCCCTCGGCCCCGTTTGATGCGGACCGCGTGTTAGCGCGGTCCGCATCGTTGGGGGCGCAGCAATTGCGTTTAAGCAACCGCACACATCTCACGCAACAACACTATAGGCTATACCACTCCACTCCATTTGCAGCCTGCTTTACCGCCAGTCAGGAACGCCGAAGCAACCCCATCAAGGGTTGCCGGGTTCAGACCGAAGCTCAGTTTGTCGCCTGGGAATAATGCTGCAGGTGCTGGCGTAATTTCGTGTTTCACGAGTTCTTCACTGCAGTTTCCAGATGCTTTCGCTGCAGTCAGACATTCAACGACAACAGAACCGGTGACTTTATTTGCCGGGGGCAGGCCACACGTTTCTTCGTTGAATTTGATCGTGGTGAACGGTTCAAATTCACCTTTCGCATTTTTGGACGGCTCGATTAAAACGTAGTTTTTACTATTATGTAAAATTAGTAATGATAAACCTTTGGCGCTAATCGGTTCGGCTGGTTTGCAGCCCGGTACAAGTACATTTTTTTGTAATGTTGTACATCCACTGAATGCGATCGTTCCATGAATTGTACCGTCGACTAACGCGGTACCTTCATTGACGGCGAATTTTGCGCAATGAATAATCAGTTCTTGAGCCGGAACTAAGAGTAACCCTTCGGTGACTGCTTCTCCACCGACTGATTCCGATGCTCCCGCTTTGGCACCTAAGATCCTCAGTTCTTGCGCCTGAGCACTGATGGCGAAAAAGGCCACCAGGCTGAGGGCAGCAGCGAGGCACAGACCAAAGGCACGGAAAGTGTGCTTTGAGTAGCTCATGCAATTCCTCTCTTACTCGGTTACGGTTTCCCGTGAGGAGAGAGACTCCCTCCTCACGGGTGAGAGGATCTCTGATCTCAGCCCACCGGTCAAGTTTTCCAATCCGGTGTTTTCTATCTCGTATCCCGCTTGCATCGCCTACCCCACCCCCACCGCCATCAACCCCACGTTCCCGGAGAGGTCCATCACCTCTTTGCGCAGCGTCAGCGGATCGAAGCCGGGCTTCGCATTGAGCCTCTGCGGCAGCGCGTAGAGAGCGAAGATGTAGGTTTCGGCTTTGCCTTGGGGGCAGATCGAGTAGGCCCGGTTGCCGTGGCCGTTTCGGCCGAGGACAGCGCCCTTGGGCAGCTCTCCTTCCTTCAGTTCTTCGAGGCCGGGGTCGATGCCGGCGAGGGCCCAGTCGAAGAAGAGCTCTTCATTGACGGGAACGAGGTTCATCACGAAGAGGACCAGTTCCTGGGTCCCCGCGGGGACGCCCGACCAGCGCAGGGGCGGCGATGTGTCCTTGCCGTTGCAGGTGTAGGCGGCGGGGAGAGGCGAGGTGGATTCTCCTGCCGGGGCTCCGATCGCGGGGCTGAGGAGGGTGATCGAGGCGACGGTCGCCTCGGCACGCTGCTCGGGCGTGGCTTCGGGCTCGCGTGGGCCTTTGGGGATGGCCGGCGGCGGGGCCTGCTTGCCTTGGGCTTGGTTGGGCTGTGAAGTCTTCGATGAGGCGGGCGAGGAGCCATTGCCTTTGCCTGTCTTGGCTCCCTGTTTCGAGGAAGCCTTGGAAGAGGGCGTGGTGGCATCGGCGCCCGATCCATCGACCGCTGCGCTCTGGGTGGAGCTCTGGGTGCCCTGCGTCCCAGAGTCCTCAGAGTCCCCCCCACACCCCGAGGCGACAAAGAGCGCAACCAGGAGCGCCGCAAGGACTGCGGCGCTCCTGGCCTTGCCGGGAGGCGCTAGGAGACGGTAAGCGCCTGTCCCCTGTGCCATTCGAATGCTTCGGTCGGGAACACGCCTTTCCATTCGATCGAGGTGCTCAGCGCCGTCAGTTTGGCTCCTGTGGCGCTGAAGCTTGCCGCGTCGAAGGTGGCGGTTTCGGTCGTGTTGTCAAGCAGGCCTCCGGCGGTGCCGGTGACGGCGACCATCGTTTCCCCCAGGGCGCAGGATTCTCCGCCGTAGAGGATCGAGACCCTGATTCCTTCGATCCAGATGTAGTTTTTGGTCGATACGGTTTTCAGCTGCGCTGCCCAGGGCAGTTTTTCTGCGCCGATCGTGTCGACCGTGCAGTATTTGCTGCTCGTGGTGCAGTTGAACAGCGGCAGTTCGGTGACGCTTCCTTTACCGGTTCCTGCGCTGTTTTCAATCGTCACTTTGTAGAGGAAGTTGGCGCATTTCGTGGTCAGACCGGGGATCGTCAGGCTGCTGTCGATGGCAGCACCCACGATCACCTCTTTTCCTTCCAGCGATTTGCCTTCGAACTTCCAGGCGGGTGCAGCAGCGGCCGAGCCGGCAAAAACAGAGCCGAGCATCAGCGCAAGCACGCCCGCCAAGAGGATGCGTGTTGCCTTGAGTTTCATTGTCTCATCATCTCCTTGTGAGCCGCTGCGGCTAGGGATTTTCTTCGTCATTGGTTTTAACGGCGAAGGCCGGTGCCTGCCAGATCGTGTTGTTCAGGATCACCGTGTTTTTGCCTGCGGCTGAGGGCAGCCCGATCTGAGAGTTGATGATCGGGTTGACGAGGAAGGAGAGGATCCCTCCACAGCCACTCGCCGTCGGTGCAGACCATGCGTTGTCGACGAGTTTGGCGTTGTCGAGGCGAAGGACGGCGCCTTCTTCGAGCAGCGACAGTTCGCCCGCAGCGCCTTCGATCGGTTTGTTGGGCAGCGGCGGAGATGTGAAGCCGGATGTCAGTTTGAAGGTGATCGGCGAGCCGGAGCTGCCGACGTAACAGCTTTTGCCGAGGAAGGGGTTATCGAGCTTCAGCTTCACCGGCATTTCAAGGGCTACGCCGATTCTTTCGGCAAGCGCGTTTTCGTTGACCTTGACGTCGCCGACCGTTTTGGCCAGTTCAAGGGTTGAGTTGACGCCGGTCAGGGCATTTTCGAAGAAGAACGCCGAGAGCAGTTTGACCAGCAGCGGGGATTTTTCAGGCGGCACGATGCCGAGCAGGCCACCGGGGACCGCCTGGGGGACTTTGGAGAGCGCGACGCCGGTTTTAGGGGCGACGAGGCTGCGCACGCCTGCTTCGTTGGGTTTGGTCAGGCCGCCCTGCAGGACGGTCGTGCCTGTGATCGTCACCGTCTTTGTGCCGAGCACGACGCTGCCGCCTTTGGTCTCTGAGTAAAGGCAGCGTTTTACTTCTGCGTTGGTGTAGGGGCATGGGGCAAAGCGGGTGAACTCACCCGTCAGTTTCGCGGAGGCGCTTCCCGCGAAGGCGAGCATGGCGAGCATGCCGGCAACGATTGCCGCAAGAGCCGCCCTCCTTCTATTGCGCTTCTTGTGCATGACTGGTTACTCCTTGTGCTTTCGATTGACTGGATATCGACTGCGCGCAAAGTCTTTGTCTAGCGGCCTTTGCCCCGTTTGCCCTTGCCCCTCCCCTTCTTCGGGCAATCGGCCTTGAGCTCAGGCTTGGAGTTGAACAGCTTCCCGTTCTGGCCGACCATCTTCACCTTCACCCGGTGGGTGCCCTTGCAGATGTTGGTCGAGTTCTCGAGCAGGCTCTTTTTGCCTCCCTGCATGGAGACGATCGCCTTGGTCACGGGAGCGTCGGGGACGGTTTCAAAGGTGGTGCGGATGCCGCCGTTTACCGAGTCCACCCTGCCGACCAGGTCAAAGTGGACCGGTTGGCGAGCGGGACCTTTGAGGGCTCCGACCACGTCGGGGAGTTCGTTGGAGGAGGAGCGCAGGTAGACCGGGCCTTCGAGCGGATAGTCGAGGAGGGGGCTTATGGCTTTGACGTGGCCGTAGACCGAGCCTTTGGGGCAGGCGTCGGCTGCGTATTGGACCCTGGTGCAGATGGTTCTGATGTGGGCCTGGTCGAGGAACTCCGAATGGGGCAGGGCGACGACGGTTTTGGCGATGTTGGCATCGCCTGCTCTGGCGGTGAGGATCGCTCGGAAGCGGGGGTTTGCTCCCCTGCGGGTGGGGCCGAAGAGGCGGGTGGTGAGCTTGGGCTTGAAGGGGAGGGATTGGCAGCCTCCGACCTGGAAGTGGGCTTTCAGGGGAGCGATGAGGCCCAGGGTGGAAGTGGAGGTACCGGTGAAGGCCAGGGGGTTGCAGTTGGTCGGGTTGAGGGTGAAGTTGGGCCTGGAGACGTCGACTGCGACCGAGCGCACGTCTACCGGGATCCCGTGCAGGATCCTCGGTAGTGGGTCAGAGAGGGCTTTGCCCTGTGCTGTTGCCGGATCGACGTAGAGGGCGGCTCTGACCGTGACCGTGCCGAGGTCGAAGGGACCGGCGATCGCCGGGGTGATGATCGCGATCGAGAGCGGGGCGCCCTTGTAGGGGCCGGCGAGGTAGGCGCGGCCACCGACGTAGAGGGGATTGGGGCCTGCTCCTGCTCCGACTGTGACCGTCCCCACCTGCGAGGAGGCCGGGCAGCTGGGGCTGGCCTGCTCGATCGCGCCCTGGTTGGGATTGCTTCTTGCCTGGGCCTGGGCGATCTGGGCCTCTGAGCAGTAGGGGACTCCGGCGAGCTTTGCGAGGAGGCCTTTGGGCAGGACGGTTTCCAGGGAGCTGAAGCGCTGGGAGCCGTCTTCGCGGGAGAGGCGCAGGACCATCGGGCTGAAGGCGCCGGCTTTGGGGTTGAGCGTGCCTGCTTTGAAGCTCGGTGCGTTGGGGGCGGCTGCGGGGTCGGTGGGACAGGGGCCGCCGTTTGGTGCGGCACTTGGGGTGAAGGAGTCGCTGGCAGAGACCGCTTTGCCTTCCGGGGCGCTCCAGGGGGTGAGGTTTGCGCTCGTCGTCTGCGGCGTGCAGGTGGGCGGGGTCTGAAGCGGCGCCCTCGGCCCTTCGAAGAGGTTCACCCTCAGCTCTTCGATCGGCAGTTGGGGGGCCTCTGTGACCGTGGTGGTGAGCTGGCCTGTTACGGGGTCGGGGGTGACCCTGGCGGCGAACTTGGCGACGATGCCCGATTCGGGGTCTTCGATCACCAGGTAGACCGCGGTCAGCGTGTCGAAGGGGTTGTCGAAGGGCTTGGCGACGTAGACGGCTCCGCTTACCGGGTGATCGAGCAGGGGCGAGCTTGCGCTGATCGAGCCGATCTTGGAGGCGTCGGGGCAGAGGGCCGGGGCCTTTGAGAGGCGGATCGGGGTGGCTCCTATCGGGGTCAGGAGGCCGATCTGGGAGCTGGTGCAGGCCTCAAGGCCGTTGGCCAGGGAGGCGTTGACCGACATCCCCGCTGGGAGGGTCACGCTGGTGTCTTTGACCGGGGCGGTGTAGCGGCCTTCGAACTCCAGTTCCTGGGGCTGGGTCAGGGTGAAGTCAAGGCCCGAGGAGGAGCCGATCAGGTTGGTGGTGGGTTGGGCTTTGATGCTTGGTTTGAAGCCGAGGTCACCGCAGCCTTCGATCTGGCTCGGGGGGCCTTCGTTCAGCCCGGCGCTTTCATAGAGGGCGCCGATTTCCTCTTCGGGTTCCTCCCAGCTGCGGGCCCAGGCTTCAAAGGCAAGCGGTTCTTGGGGGCAGTTTGCGGGCAGGGAGAGGAAGGCGGTGGTGTCTTCGGGGGTTTTGCAGGGGGGCGTCAGGGTGAAGAGGCAAAGGCCGCGTACCCAGTCGTGGGCGGGGTCGGTCGGTTTGCCCCACAGTTCGGCTCTGACGTCGAGGATCGGGTTGAGGCCGCGGGCGAGGATGTCTTTGGTCGTGCCCGAGGCGCCGTAGTCCTCGTCTGTCCTGAGTGAGGCGATGACGTGGGGGAAGATGCCGACGCCGAGCGCGTCGAAGCCGAAGACCGCCGGTGATCCCGGTGGGGTCTGCATGTTGTAGAGGGGGGTTGGGCTTGGGGCCGGGGAGCCGATCGAGGTGAGGATCGTCACCACGCCGACCTGGGCGGAGTCCGGGCAGCCGGGGAAGCCCTCGCTGACCAGCTCCACCTCGGTGCACTTGGTCGGGGTCGCCATCGGGTTGGCAAGTAGCCCTGGGGGGAACTCGATCCGCACTTCCTGCACGTGACCGGCCGAGGTGAGCAGGCCGCCGGGCTCCTCGGTGGGGAAGCCGAGGTCGATCGCCGCGGCGTAGGGATGAGAGCCGGCGAGGGCGGCAGCGGTGCCGTCTTCTTCGAACAGCGCCACCGAGAAGCCGGTGTCGCCTTCGAGGTATTCAAAGGGCGGTACTGAGCTTGAGATCGCGGTCAGGGTCGAGGTCTCAGCGGGCAGGGCGCCGCCGCCTTTGATCACCGCTTCGTTGGTAAGGACGGTGCCTTCGGTGGCGGAGACGTCGACGGGGATTTCAGCCCAGACCGAGTGGCCGGGGTGAACCGGGCCGGGGCTCGTGCATTTGACCGTCTGGGCGGCGGTGGTGCAGGTGAAGTCGACGGTGTCTGGGTCCTTGGAGGAGGCACCGGGTTTGACCGCGGTGAGGCCCGGGGGCAGGGTGTCTTCGATCGTGATCTCCCCGGCGCCCGTGCCTTCGGCCACTCCGCGGCCGACGTTGGTGGCAAGGAGGATGTAGCGGGCTTGGCGGGCGGCGCCGCTGGCACCTGGTTTGAAGTTCGTCGGTTGGGAAGTGACTGCGAACTTCCAGGCTGGGGCTGGGGCTGCGAAAGCAGCCCCGGGCTGAAAAGTCGCCCAAAGGCCGATGAAAATGACTGCAGCAGGGCTGGCCAGGCGACAGAGGAAAGCTATGGCGGAAATTTGGCGGTAAGTCATCGTCCTGCCCTCCCGCTCTGGTTGGCTCGTTTGGCTTTGCCTTTGCCGCCTTTGCTTCCTTTGCCTTTGTTCTTCTTCACGCAGCGGCCTTTGGCTTTGTGCTTGCCTTTGGGGCAGCCCGCTTTGGCTTTGGGATTGCCGGGCAGGGTGTTTTCGGTGCCGGGTGGTGGGGTCGGCGGGGGCGGGATGACGTTGGGCCTGCAGCTTGCCTCGGCCTCGCAGGGGTCCTTGGGGGGCTGGTTCTGAGAGGCCAGTCCTCCGTTGACTCTCGCGTCATAGACGTCGACCAGCTCGTCCTGGTCTTGGCCGACCAGTTTGGTCCGGGTGAAGAAGAAGACGTCGCCGCCGCTTTCAGAGGTGGCGCCGATCAGGGCCGGTTCTTTGCCCTGGCCCGTCGAGAGGAGGTAGAGGCAGCCGCCGTCGGCGTAGGCGAGTTTTGCCTCGCAAGTGCCGGTGCCTGCCGCCTCCCACTCGTATACGTCCATGCAGGCGGGGAATTTCTGGTTGAAGGAGCCGAAGGAGGGGCAGCCTTCGCTGCCGTTGGTGTCGCTTACGACCAGGGGCTCGGTGCTCTGGAAGAAGACCCTGTTGCCGTCGGCGGAGAGGTTTTTGGGGAGGTAGGAGGAGGGGGCCTGGGGGGTGACTCCGGGAGGGATGATTGAGCCGAAGGGGAGGATGATGCCGAACCCCGGCAGGTCCGCCGGGGGGGCTCCCGTCGGGTTGCAGGTGACGCAGCTCACTCCTGCGTCGCCGACTCGGTAGCGGTAGTACTGGGGGATTCCTTCGTTTTCGTAGTCGGTCAGCTGGCGCTGGGAGCGAAAGAGAAGGGTTTCCCCGTCGGGGACGGTGAGGGCGGTCTTTTGGAAGGTCTGACCAGGAAACACCCCTGATGGCGTTGCTGCCCAATTTGTTGCATCGGAGCTAAACCCTCCACCAGCGCCTAGCCTGGCAATAAAGGTCAGCCCCGTAGCTCCCTCCCGCCACAGATAGAGGTTGCAGGTTCCGCTACCGGAGCCGACAACCCCTTTGCAGTTGCCTGGGGTTGCGCTTTCGCCCTGCGCGTTCGGGCTGTTGGTCACCCCCGCCGGCACTCCGTTGGCGGCCAGGTAGACATGGGAGCCGTCCTCAGAGGTGCCGAGCACGCCCTGCACTTCGATCCCGTTTTTAGCCGTCGCCGCGGGGACGGGAATCACGTCGGTCAGCGTGTCGGCCTCGGCGTCGTAGCGGTAGAGGTCGTTGCCGGGGTTGGGCTGGATCTGCTGGTTGGCGACCCAGTAGAGGTTGGTGGCGTTCAGCGCCAGGCCCTCGGGGTTGCCGGCGTCTTTGACGAATTCTTCTTCGGGGCTGGAGCCGTCGAGGTTGGCGCGGCCGATTGCAGAAGCGGCAGTTTTAGTCCAGTAGATGTGGGCGGCGGTAAGGGAAAGGGCGGGACCTCGAGAGTCGGGAAAGTTAACAACCCCCTCAAATCCACCACTGCCATTTAGAGGGATCCGACGGATGATCCCTTCTCCGTTGGAGTAATAGGAGTAGTAGGCATAGCTCCCACTTACTGCCACGTCAACGCTGGCAAATTCTATGAATTTCGATTCCACGCTGGCTGGGTCGCCGTCGATCTCAGCCCTTGCCACGAAGCCGACCCCCTCGCCAATTCCCGAATTCACCCCCGCATTCACCCAATAAATGAAGCTCCCATCGACATCGATCCCCCGCGGCTGGCTGACCAAGACTTTGAAGACGCCGGGGCTTTCTTCGAACTCGCCTTTGATGAATTCCTGCTGGGGGTTCTCGCCATCGATCTCGGCCCGCCCGATTGATCCTCCACCCTCTTCAGCGACGTCATTCCCCGCATTGGTCCAATAGATGAAATTTGCATCGGTGGCCAGGCCTTTGGGGTTATTGGTGCTGTCGGCTTTGATGAATTCGTCGTCGATTCCAGTGCCGTCGATGTTGGCACGTGCGATCGTCTCTTTGTCGGTGATCCAGAAGATGTGGGTGGCGTTGACTTCAACCTCTGTGGTTTTCGCCAGTAGGAATTTCAGGTTGACGGGATCTCCGTCGTCGATCGGAGCGTCGGCGATCGCCGGTGGGTTTTCTGGTTCAGGCCCCGTATTGGCATCGTTGGTCAGCTTCTCTGAGGAAGTGAAGTAGGCGACCGAGCCGTCGGGGCTGGCGCCGAGGAAGGCGGCGGGACGGGTTCCTGCTGCGTCGGTGTTATTCGGGCCTTTGCCGTTGGTCTTGCGCGAAGCGGAGACTTGAATCGTGCAGGCAAGTGCTGCGTCGGTGCAATCGCCTTCCCCATCGAGGGGGCTCTGGGGCTCGGTCGGGTTTTTACGCAGATAGAGCTGGCCCGTGCCGGCGGCGGTGAAGTAGAGGGCTTTGCCGTCGCCAGAGATGACGTTCTGGTCGCGGGTGTAATAGCCGGCGGCGGCTCCGCCGCTGGCGAGGTTTTCGGCTTTGGTTCCCTGAACCCAGTTATAGGAACCGGCGAAGGCGCCTTCTGAAGGGGCGCTGCCGTCGTTGAGGGTGCCGGCGAGGCTCAGCTCTTCGCTACCCCGCTGCCAGAGGTAGACGTTTGATTTGCCGGAGACGGCGCCTGGCAGAAGCGCTACTTTGGATTCGAAGATCGTCTCTTTGGCCTGGTCGGAGGTTCCTGCCACCTCGGGCTGCAGTTCGGTGGTGTAGTCGACGACGGTTTTGGAGGCGGCGCCGGAGCTGGGGCGGGCCATGAAGATGGTTTTGTTCGGTTCGCCCAGTCTTATGGACTGGTTGAAGACCCAGGAGATGTCCGGGGTCCAGCCGAGCACCGAGGCGATCTGGCCAGTGTCTCCTGAAGGGAGGAGGCCCTGGGTCGACCAGCCTTCTGAGTTGCGGGTGGCGAGGTAGACGGGCACTTCCTGGGAGCCCTCTCCGCCGGGGATGCCGCTGGCAGAGGAGAAGACGATCCGGTCGCCGTTGACAGAGGCTTTGACGAGGGGCACGAAGCCCATCGCATCTCCCGCGTTCTTATTAACAGGGGACGCCTGCTCATAGACCCTGCAGTCGGGCAGGTTGGCGCTCGAGTATTCCGGCGGGGGGAAGCTCGGGTTGGCTTTGCGCAGGGCGTCGTTGGGGCAGGCGCCGAAGACCTGGGGCGGCAGGTAGGTGGTGAAGGTGTCATCAGGGCTTTCGGCTTTTTCGCCTTGGGGGTTTTTGGCGAGGAGGCGGAAGTGGTAGGTCGTGGCGGGGGTGAGGCCTTTGACTTCGGCTTCGACCGTTTTCGCTTCCGTGGAAGAGGGGATCTGGGCGTCTGGGACCGGGATCGAGGCGCAGGGGTTAGCAGAGCAGTCTTCGGCGCCGTACTCGAAGTGGTAGAGGGTCGCTTTGCCTTCGGGATTGATCTGGGCTTCGAGGAGCGCGGAGTCGGTGCCCGCCGAGAAGCCCGTGGAGATGATTTTGGGCGGGACAGCTGCAGCTGTTGACGTCCAAAGAGCCAGGGAAAGCAGGGCCACCGCAGAGACTGCTAGAGGGGCGGTGAGGCGATTCATCGGTGGTGGTCCTTTCATTGCTTTCTCGTGGCTCTTGGCGTAAGCCCGGGCGGCTTAGGCCGCCCGGGCTTTTGACGCCTTAACTCATAGGCTCAGGCGGGGCATTTGTTCGGGTCGCCTTCGGGGAGCGGCGGGCTCGGGCGGCAACCGGTCACCGCGAAGGTCCCCGCTGCGCGTCCGGCGGCGCTCATCGTGAAGCCGAGCAGCGCACCGGCCCTGCTGGCGGCTTTTATCCCTTCGTTGCCGAAGAGGTTGAAGATCCCCGTGGAGGTGGCGTTCGAGTTCACGGTCTCATAGACGCACAGCTCGCCCGGAGCGGCGCTGGGCAGGTTGTGGTTGACCGCAGGGCAGGCCGTGGTCGGGGGGTCTGCAAGCGTTAGGTAGTGGACATGGGTTTCGTTTAGAGCCGGTTTTTCCAGCAGGATTGGGAAGGAGATCGCGGTGGAGACTTCGCCGTCGGCAGGAGCCCCGGCGACGGTCCAAGCGCCGACCTCGGTGGCGCCTGCGGGAAGGGTGCCGCCCGCTGTCCAAGGGGAGCCTTCTTTGCCCGGTTCGCCTTCTTCTCCCGTGCAGACTTCGACTTTGGGGGTGCCGTCTTCCTCTTCGACGAAGGCACCGCCTTTTTCGGCGCATTCGGCGACGCCAGCGGCGATCGGGGTCACGAGGATGCTTTTGCCGTTGGTGCCTGGGGTTCCAGGAGTCCCTGGGGTTCCGGCGGCGCCTGCGTCTCCCTTGGCTCCGGGAGCGCCTTGGGGTCCTGCGGGTCCCTGGGGTCCTGCTGGGCCTGGTTTACCGGGTTTGCCCGGCTTGCCCCTGGGGCCTTTTTTGGCGGAGGCGGTTGCACCCTCGCCTCCACCTGAGTTGTTGGCGGCTACAGCGCCTCCGGCCAGTGCCGCGACCAGGGCGATGATCGCCACGATCAGACCGGCTGAGCCGACCTGCTCACGAATTCTTTGCAACATCTAACTCTCTCCTCTGCTCAGTGGCCGGCGAGCTCGCTCAGCCTGTTGGTCTGCAAGCTGCCGGGAACCCACCCGGCAAATGCATGAGACCCGCCTATTGGCGAGCCGTGATGTGAAGTCCCTATAGATAGTGGAGGCTGCGTGATCGCGCCAGCACTTGTGAGCGATGTTTTCTATCTCCCTGCTCATTACTTCTGTCCCTGTGTCCCCTTTGTCCCTGGCTCTTGTGTCGCCCTGTGTTCCCTTGCTTTAACTCCCCCTGGCCCCGTTTGATGCGGACCGCGACTGGCGCGGTCCGCATCTTTGGGGTTTCACACTAGGTGTGATTGTGATTCGTTACTTCATGCTTGTGGAATTAGATTAAGGCGTTGAAGGTCTTACCTGCGTCAGCGCCTTTGAGGAATACTTCACCCTCGCCGTGAATCGTGGATTCATTCAAACCGTATTTGAGAACGTCTGTTGGGAATAACGCAGCCGGAGCTGGCATTATTGTCTGTTTAATTCTCGCTGTTTTACAATCAGCGGCAACTAACGCTCCGGTGTAGCACTGGAATACAACAGACCCCGTCACCGTAGGTAATGGTGGCAGCGCACAAGTTTCTTCGTTGTAGTGGATGGTTGTGAACGGTTGCCCCGCTGTTAATGGCTCCACTAACAGATAAACTTTACTGTTATGTAAAATTGGTAAAATCTTCGCAGTAACCGCTAAGATTTCAGGTGTGCAACCGGGACTTTTCACGCCTTTTACTGTAGTCGAACATTCTGAGTATTTCAGTTTGGCGTGAGCATTGTTGGCAACACTCATAAGTGTGCCTTCTTCAACAGTGAATTTACTGCAGTGGATTACGAGATTCTGGGCCGGGACTAAGAGTAAGCCTGTGGTTCCCGCCACTATATTGCCCGTAACATTGCTATTGTTCGCGCCGATTTCTGCGCCGTTAATGTCCCATGTAATCGCCTGCGCACCGGCAGCCGTAAAGGCCATCAGACCCATGGCGGCCATCAACGACAGGCCGAGGGCCTTGAGGCCTCGCTTTGTATTGCTCATCTTTTGGATTCCTCTCACTTAATAGTTACGGTTTCCAAATTGGGTAGCGCGAGAAGGTCTCTCACGCTGCGCGGATCATCGCGCATGATGAGCAACCGGTCAAGTTTTCTTATCCGGTGTTTTCTATCTAGCAACCCTGCTCCTCGGATATAACGCTCACGGCGGCCTTCGGACCTAGGCTGGGAGCTAGCGCGAGATAGGACAGGGTTGCGACCCCCTGAGGGAGCTGAGGCGTCCGATCATTGGTCACCTGGCGCTGGATGACACCCCAGATGGCGCCCGCGGCAGCTTCGGCAGTTGCCATGTCGGGCCGTCGCGAAAGCGGAGCGCTGTCCCGAAAGCGCATTGCCAGGCTGGTGACGAGGCTCTCTCGGAAGGCCATCCCCTTTGAACCCAGGGCAAATATGTCTACGAAGCAAAGCCTCGCAAGCAAGGGGTCCTGAGCTATTTGGTCGCAGAGAGAGGCGATTGCCCGATAGACACCTCGATCCCAGGTGTCAGCGTCGACTTGCGCTTGGGCTGCTTGGGTAATGGCGTCGTCGATGCGCGGCCGAAGCGCCTCCAGGAAGCAATCCGCAACGCTCGAGAAATGAGCCGTGAAGCTTCTTTTCGGAACTCCAGTCGCAGCAAGTATCTGCGACATGGTCAAGCCGCTATAGCCCTCGGTCAGCGCAAGCTTGGCGATCGCCGAGAAGATCAGCGCTCGATCGTCTGCGGGCACCTGGTTCTTCCACTCTTCGAGGGCCTCGGTTGGGGCGCTAGCGACGGAGCTGACAACGCGGTGATCGAGCTCGGCGAGCTCGGTAGCCGCTTCGCTGTAGTAGGCGAGCGCCCACTCAGTGAGAGCGCCACCAAGGTCCTGCAGATTCCCGCTCCCGGCAATGAGACGTGTGCGCGCTATGGAAGCCGCGCCGGCAACCATCCCTTCGACGAGCATCGGCGGGACATCGATCTCCTCCGGACTGCGAGCAAAGCTCTCCCTGATCATCCCTTCGAACATGCACTCGGCACGCCGTATGCGTTCGAGCGCAACCGGCCCTGCCGTATACGCGTCGACCAGAACCAGATGACCGGCCAGCGGCTCGCGCTCGAGCTCGCGAGCGAAGGCATCGAAGGCCAGGCGCAGGCGCTCCTGCCAGTCCCGCTCCCCCGCCTGCGAGGCGACGATTCGCCGCGCCGTGCGCTGGACGATGAGGTCGTAGGTGCGGAGGAAGCAGTCCTCCTTGCCTTCGAAGTGTTTGTAGAAGGCGCGGGATGAGACTTTGGCGAGGCGAGCAAGGCCTCTGACCGTGACGTCTTCGTAGCCCTGCCGCGCAACCAGTTTGACCATCGCGCCGTGGATACGAGCGCGCTGGTGCGCAGATACCTTGGAGGCAGACCTTCCGGGTCCTGGCCTCAGCTTCGCGTACAGCGCCTCGGGCTGGTTAGCCGTGGGCGTTGCCGGCGCAAGCGCCTCAGAAGTCCCAGACACCCATGCTCCCTGCTTCCGCAGACCCATGCAGCAAGACCCGCACTCTCCTCCCCGGTCCTGAGCAACCGACTCGTACCTTGAAGCAGACTAATTAGTACCAGAGAACGCGGCGGCATTCAAGCAAAGAAAAGGGCCGGGAGGACGAATAGCCCTCCCGGCCCTGGTAGCGCTTCGCGCCTCAGCTGCGTTTAGAAATGGACGATCGGGATGATCAGGATCGCAACGATGTTGGCGACCTTGATCATCGGGTTGATCGCGGGGCCGGCCGTGTCCTTGTAGGGATCGCCGACGGTGTCGCCGGTGACCGAGGCGGCGTGGGCCTCCGACCCCTTGCCGCCGAAGGCGCCGTCCTCGATCAGCTTCTTCGCGTTGTCCCAGGCGCCGCCGCCCGCGGTCATCGAGATCGCTGCGAAGAGGCCGACGACGATGACGCCGATAAGCAGGCCGCCGAGGGCCTGAACGCTGAGTACCCCGACGACAACCGGGATCACGATCGGGATCAGCGAGGGAAGGATCATCTCCTTCTGCGCCGCGGCGGTGACGATTGCCACGGTGCGACCGTACTCGGGCTTTTCTGTGCCCTCCATGATCCCGGGGTGCTCACGGAA
Source organism: uncultured Solirubrobacterales bacterium (assembly GCA_963697695.1). GTDB lineage: Bacteria > Actinomycetota > Thermoleophilia > Solirubrobacterales > 70-9 > VRUE01. The sequence goes on along the minus strand of OY969094.1, from coordinate 2,719,794 downwards.
CTGCTTGCGCACCTCCTCGACGACCTGGCCACCGGCGCGGCCGACCGCCTCGATCGCAAAGGCGGAGAAGAGGTAGACCATCATGCCGCCGATGATCAGCCCGACCAGCACCTCGGGGCTGGTCAGGTTGAAGAGATTGCCGAGCGCCAGTCCGGGCTCCTCGGCCTTGAGCTCGATTTCAAAGGCGGCGAAGAGAACCAGTGCCGCCAGGGCCGCGGAGCCGATCGCGTAACCCTTGGTCACGGCCTTGGTCGTGTTGCCGACGGCGTCGAGCGGGTCGGTGACGGCGCGCACCTCCTCGGGCAGCTCCGCCATCTCGGCGATCCCACCGGCGTTGTCGGTGATCGGCCCGAAGGCGTCGAGGGCCACGATCAGACCGCAGAGCGAGAGCTGCGCCATAACGGCGACGCCGATCCCGTAGATCCCTGCCAGCTCGTTGGCACCGAGGATCGCCAGCGCGATCACCATCGCCGGCGCCGCGGTCGACTGGAAGCCTTGGGCGAGGCCCTGGATGATGTTCGTCGCGTGGCCGGTTTGAGAGGCTTCCGCGGTCGTCCTCACCGGGCGGAAGCGGGTCGAGGTGTAGTAGTCGGTGATGATGAAGAGGAAGCCGGTGACGGCGATGCCGATCACCGCGCAGAGCCAGAGATCGGTGGTGGTGATCGCGTCGGCGCCGGCTTCGAGGCCGAGCCGCACGGCGTCGCTCATCAGCCACTCGGTGATCGGGTAGAAGGCTGCGATCGAGAGTACGCCGGAGATGATCAGGCCCTGGTAGAGCGCCCCCTCGACCCGGTCCGATTTGGTCCGCACCGAGAGCGCCCCGATGATCGAGGCGATGATCGCCACGCCGCCGAGGACCAGCGGGTAGATCGCGACCTCACGCAGGTAGTCGCCGCCGGCGCCGGTGAAGGTGAGCACCCCAAGCAGCATCACGGCAACTGAGGTGACCGCGTAGGTCTCGAAGAGATCCGCGGCCATGCCGGCGCAGTCGCCGACGTTATCGCCGACGTTGTCGGCGATCACCGCTGGGTTGCGCGGATCGTCCTCGGGAATCCCCGCCTCGACCTTGCCGACCAGATCGGCGCCGACGTCGGCGGCCTTGGTGAAGATGCCGCCGCCTAGCCTGGCGAAGACCGAGATCAGCGACCCGCCGAAACCGAGCCCGATCAGGGCGTCGACTGCGTGCTCGTCGCTGCTGCCCGTGGCGACGAGGATCCCGTAATAGCCGGCGACGCCGAAGAGCGCCAGGCCGACGACGAGCATGCCCGTGACCGAGCCTCCCTTGAAAGCGACGTCGAGGGCCGGCGGCACGCCGCCTCGTGCCGCCTCGGCCACGCGCGAGTTGGCCCGCACCGAGAGGTTCATCCCGATGAAGCCGGTCGCGCCGGAAAGGATCCCGCCGATGACGAAGCCGAGCGCGGTCTCCCAGTTCTGCAGCAATAGGAGCAGGATGGCGATCGGCACTGCAACCGCGGCGATGATCGCGTACTGCCGATTCAGGTAGGCGCTGGCGCCTTCCTGGATGGCGCCCGAGATCTCCTGCATGCGCTCGTTGCCCGCGGGGCGCGCGAGCAGGCGCTGGGTGATCAGAAGTCCGTATAGAACGGCGGCGCCCGCGCAGACGAGCGCGACGACGACTCCGTAGTCGGTCAAGAAGCTGGTCAAGTCGAATCCTCCGAGATGGTTTGAGCGGCGCGGGAGTCTATCTACGCGAGCGGCGAATGCGCTCCCAGAGCCGCTCTACGCCTGTTCGGCCGCTTGCGGCGCTGCGGCGTAGGTGCGTTTCGTCTCTGCGACGGCCTCGCGATAGATGTCCTCGATCGCCACCCCCGCACCGAGCGCCTCGCGGGCGCGCTGGGCACCGTTGCGCCCCGGCAGCTCGACCTCGATGCCGAGCTGCGAGCGAGCGGGCTCGGTCCAGGCGAGCAGCGACTCGAGCGCAGCCGCCGCCTCAACCTCGACGCCGCGGCGGAAGTCGACCAGCTTGCCGTCCATCCCATAGCGGATCGCCCGCCAGAGGTTCTCCTCGATCTCGCGGTCTGCCAGCGGTCGGCCGGCCCCGAAGCCGTGCTCGTCGTACTCCAGCGCGGTCTGCGCGATGCAGGCGGCGATCAGGCCGGCGAGAGCGAAGGACTCCTCGCCGCGCGTCTGCGCATCGCATATCCGCACCTCGACAGTGCCGAAGGAATGATGGGGACGGACGCTCCACCAGAGCTGGGTCGACTCGATCGCCGAGCCGACTCGCTCGAGTGTCCCCACGAACTCGGCGTAGCGGCTCCAGTCGACGAAGGGACTGGGGACGCCGCAGCGAGGGAAGGTGCGGGTGAAGATCTCGGTGCGAACCGTCTGCAGCCCCGTATCGCGCCGGTCCAAGAAGGGCGAGTTGGCCGAGACAGCGAGCAGCAGCGGCAGCAACTCGCGCAGCCAGTCGCAGACGGCGATCGCGCGGTCGGCGCCCCGCACCCCCATGTGCACGTGCATGCTCCAGGTGTTGTTGCGCTGCGCGACCCAACCGAGTTCCTCCCGCAGCCGGTTGTAGTGGGGGGTGTCGATGATCCGCTGGTCGAGGTAGTCGGCCCAGGGGTGGGTGCCCATCGCCCCAAGCGCAAGGCCCATGTCCTCGACCAGCCTGAAGAGGCGGCTGCGGCGCTCCTGCTGCATCGCCACCGCCTCGGCGAAACTGGCGGCGCGGCCCGAGCGGATCTCGATCTCCGAGGCGATCAGCTCGCCGGCGGCCGACTCGACCAGCACGTCGTCCTTCTGACATGCCTCGTAGACGTCCTCGAAGCGATGCTCCAACTCCAGCGTCGCCGGGTCGAGGATCGCGAACTCCTCCTCCAGGCCGATCGTGAAGTCGGTGGAGGACTCGAATCTCTCCCGAGCGAGGTCGAGGTCCAGGGACAAGGAATTAGGTCAGGTAGAAGTAGAGCGCGTAGAGCAGGTCGACAGCGGGGCTCGAGGTGTGCACCGTCACCTCCGGCGGCACCTGCAGCAGCTGCTCGGAGTAGTTGAAGATGATCTTGACCCCGGCCTCGACCAAGCGGTCGGCGACGGCCTGGGCGGCGGCGGCCGGCACAGCGAGGACCCCGACGACGATCTCCTGCTCGGCGACGATCGCCTTCAGCTCGCTGAAGTCGCGCACGCGCAGATTGCCGACCTCCGTCCCGACCACATCGGAGTCGACGTCGAACATGGCGACGATCTGGAAGCCGTGGTCGGCGAAGATGTCGGAGCTGGCAATCGCCTGGCCGAGGTTGCCGGCGCCGAAGAGGGCGATGTTGTGCTGCCCCGAGGTGCGGAGGATCTTGCGAATCTCCGAGACCAGCGAGTCGACGTTGTAGCCGACGCCGCGCTTGCCGAACTTGCCGAAGCCGGAGAGGTCGCGCCTGATCTGGGTCGGATTGATGTGGGTGTACTCGGAGAGTTCCTGCGAGGAGATCGTCTCCCGCCCCATCTTGCGCGCCTGCGTGAGCACCTGGAGGTAGCGTGAGAGTCGCGCCGCGACGCCAAGCGAAAGACGCTCGCCGTCGACTATCAGGCCCCCGCCGGTTTCCTGCTCTTCGATCGTTGCGCTCACGCCCCCACAGTATCGAGCCTCGCCCTAACGGCCGCCTCGTCGAGGACCAGCTCGGAGACGACCTCACCGTCGATCTCGACCACCGGGATCTTCTCCAACAGCCGCCGCAGCAGCAGCTCCTCGCTCTCGATGTCGACCTCGTGCAGCTCGAAGCGATAGCCCTCGCCGTGCAGGGCGACGATTGCCTCCAGCGCTTCCGCGCAGAGATGACATTCCGGGCGGGAGTAGACGGTGACCGTCTTCACGCTGCTGCCGCACCCGTGGCGAAGGCGTCGAAGGCGAGGTAATCGGGGTAGGCAACCGGATCGGCGAAGCGGGCGGCGGAACCGATCATCGCTGCGTTGTCGGTGCAGAGCTCGAGCGGGACCAGCTTGAGCCGGACGCCGCGCTCCTCGCACAGGGCGGCGACCGCTTCGCGCAGCGGCCCGTTGGCGGCGACGCCCCCGCCGAGGGCGACCGCCTCCCACTCCCCCCTTGTCAGCCCCCGGTCGAGCTTGGCGATGAGCTGCCCGACGGCAGCGGCCTGAAAGCTGGCGGCAAGATCGGCACGGCGCTCCTCCACTCCCTCCTCACCGAGATCGCGACATAGGTAGACCAGCGCCGTCTTCAGCCCGCTGAAGCTGAAGTCGAGCCCCGGGTCGCGGCTCATCGCAACCGGCATGTCGAAGGCTTCGGGGTCTCCCTCCCGCGCAAGCCTCTCCAGCGCCGGACCGCCCGGATAATCGAGCCCGAACAGCCGGGCGACCTTGTCGAAGGCCTCGCCGGCGGCATCGTCGAGGGTCTGACCGAGGACCTCATGGCCGCGGTGGTCGCGGACCGCGGCGAGCAGCGTGTGCCCGCCGCTGGCAACCAAGCAGAGAAACGGCGGCTCCAGTGGATCGGGCTCAAGGAAGTTGGCCGCCACGTGCCCCTGCAGATGGTCGACCGGGATCAGCGGCAGCCGTCGCGGCGCGGCGAGCGCCTTCGCGGTGCTGACCCCAACCAGCAGCGCCCCGATCAGTCCCGGGCCCGTCGTCACCGCGACCGCCTCGACATCATCGAGTGAGGCGTCCGCCTTCGCCAGTGCCGCCTCGACCACCGGTACGGCCAGCTCCAGGTGATGCCGCGATGCAACCTCCGGCACCACTCCCCCGAACCCCGCATGCGCCGCCGCCTGCGAGGAGATCACGTTCGCCAGCATTCGCGGCCCGTCCAGCACCGCCGCGCAGGTGTCGTCGCAAGATGTCTCGATGGCGAGGATCAATCCAGCCACATGATCAGGGCGTCCTCGCCGTTGTCCTGGTAGTAGCGAGGGCGGACCCCGGCGGAGCGGAAGCCGAGGCGTTCGTACATCGCGATCGCTCCGTGGTTCGAGACCCGGACCTCGAGCGTGAACGGCAGCTCGCCGCCTGACTCCTCCAGTAGCTGGGAGATCAGGCGGCGGGCGACGCCGGCACGGCGGTGCTCGGGGGCGACGGCGACGTTCATCAGGTGCCAGACCTGGTCGTAGCGGGAGCAGACCAGGTAGCCACGCAGTTCGTCGCCGGCCGTAGCCGCAAGGCAGATCCCGGAGGGCTTGGAGAGCTCGAGCACGAACATCGCCAGCGACCACGGGGTCGGGAAGGAGCGTCTCTCGATCGAGATCACCGCCGGCAGGTCGCTGTAGGCAAGCCGCCTGATCGTGGTCTCCCCCACCTCACTCCGCTGACTTGGAATCGTGTCGCTCACGCCATCGCTCTGCGTCTGGAGGTCTTAGATAGATCGGGGCGAGGGAGTTGTCGTCCCCGCCAGCCGCGGTGGTCGCCAAAACGCAGAGATGCCGCGCGGCGACGCGGTGTACGGGGTCGGCGTCGTCGGGTATGTCGACGCTCCGACTCGCCAGCTCTTTGCGAAATCGTATCGCCCCCGAACCGGCGACCAAAGGGGATTCGGGCAGCGCCGCGACGCGCTCGGCGAGCTGGTCCGGAGGCTCGACCAGCGGCTCCCAGATGCGCTCGCCGGCGGAGGAGTAGAGCGCGGCGAACACCTCCCCACGGTAGGCGTCAAGCACCGCGAGACGAAGACGCCCAGGCGCCTGCTCGGCGAGCCCACCGCCGATCGCGTCGAGCGTGCAGATGCCGACCGCCTCAAGACCGAGGCTCGCCCTCAGCCCGGCCGCGGTGGAGATCGCGATCCGCACGCCGGTGAAGGACCCCGGGCCGAGCCCGACGGCGATCGTCCCAACCACCCCCCAGCCACCGGCCGCCGCCGCAGCGCGCTCGACCTCGGCGAGCAGTGCCGTCGAGTGCCGCGGACTCCCCTTCGCGTCCAGCCCGATCAGCGACTCATGCAGCACCTCGCCGCCACGGGTTGCGCAGACCGCGGTGTCCGCGGTTGCCGTGTCGAAGCCGACAACCGCGAGCTCATTGCCGCCGCGCTCAGTCAGGGACGTTGAAGGCGAAGACGCCGACACGTTTGCCCGAGACGAACCAGCTCACCTGGTGCTTGCCGGGAATGTTCGTCGTCACCTTGTTGACGTAGAGCGTCCCCTGGGTCGCCTCTTGTTTGGGCGCGCAGAGGTTTTTCCCGGTCGGGAACTTGACGCAGACGGTGTAGAAGACGTCGGCTTTGGTGCTCTTGAAGAAGGCGCCCTTCTTGCTCGGCTTGGGGCAGGCGTGCGACGGTTTCGCGTTCTGCGAGACGCCGCAGGCGACGTAGTGGCGATACGCGGCCCCCTGTGCCGAAGCCGGCACGGCGCTCACCAGCAGCGCGCTTCCCAACAGCACTGCCGTCAGCGTCTTCAGTCCCTTCATGGGCCGCATCCTCCGTTCGAAATCGAGATTGGCGGACCGATGCTACACGGCACGGTCCTCCTTCCCGAACACCTCTATTTGCGGGAGGATGCGGCGTCCAGCTCAACCAATCGACTGTCTCCGCCTCGATGCTCAAGCCGGACAGCGAGCAGCCTGCGGTCGGCGAGCTGAGGCTCCGCCACCGCGGGCCACTCGACGAAGGCGACGGTGCCGGGACCGATGTAGTCGTCGAGTAGGGCGGGATCCTCGTCCTCGAGGCCATGCAGGCGATAGAGGTCGAGGTGAGAGACCGGCAGTCGGCCGCCTTGGTAGCGGTGGCCGATGGTGAAGGTCGGCGAGGTGATGGGACCCTCGATACCGAGCGCACGACAAGCCCCACGGATCAGCGTGGTCTTGCCCGCGCCGACCTCGCCGCTGACGACGACCACGTCACCGGGAGCCAGCTGCTGCACGAGCCGCGCCCCCAGCGCTTCCGTCTCCGCGGCGGAGTGGGTCTCCTCTCTCACCCGAAGAAGTCGAGCTGATCGGCGGCGGGTGGGGGCGGCGCAGAATCCTCTGCCTCCTCAACAGCCTCTTCGACGGACTCCATCGAAACCGGCGCAGCTCCGGCGAGGAGCTTCGGCAGGGTCGTAAAATCCTGCCGCAGCGTCTCCTTCACCGCCGGCGTCCTCAGCGCCGCCGCCGGGTGGAAGAGCGGCAGCAAGAAGACGGTGCGGCCGCCCAGCTCGTGCACCTGTGGCGCCCCTCGCACCCGTGTGATCCCGGCCGGGTTACCGCTGAGCAGCTTGGTGGCGAAGTTGCCCAGGGTGCAGACGACCTTCGGCTCGATCAGCCGCACCTGCTCGAAGAGGTAAGGACGGCAGGCCTCGATCTCAAGCGGCTGGGGGTCGCGGTTGCCAGGCGGACGGCTCTTCAGCACGTTGGCGATGAAGACCTCCTCTCGCGAGAGACCGATCTCTTCCAGCATCTGGTTGAGCAGCTGCCCGGCGCGACCGACGAAGGGCAGGCCCTGCCGGTCCTCTTCAGCTCCCGGTGCCTCGCCGACGAACATCAGGTCGGCGTCGGCGTCCCCGGCTCCGAAGACGGCCTTGGTGCGAGTCTCGTGCAGAGGGCATTTGGTGCAGGACTGCACTTCCTTATAGAGAGCGACCAGCTGCTCGCGCCGTTCCTCGGCAGTGGCGCTCACCCAGCGGCTCCTTTCCTGCGTGGAGGCGGCAACTCCCCAGATGCCCGTTTGCGCCGGGTCTCCGTCAGCCGCTCCTCCCGTGCCGCTTCGCGCTCTCCGCGCTGGGCTTCGTCGGATCTGACGCTGGCCCCCCGGGGCTGCCGGCCCGCGGGCGACACGGTCGAGAGCAGCCTCCGCGTGCGCTCCGAGCCGCAGTCGGGACAGGCGAGGCTCTTAGTCCCAGCGGCAGTCAACTCCTCGAAGCGCTTGCCGCACTCCTCGCACTCGAACTCGTAGACGGGCATTTCCCGCCATCGTAGATCCCAGACGAGCGGTTAGGAGAGCGGCTCCCAGTCCCAGGCCTTGGGCGAGGCGAGACTCTCCTGGTCGAGGTAGTGGCGGAACTCGGCCAACTCGGCTGGCTCGACGCTGTAGACGTGCTCCGGTTCGGGGAAGTGGTGGGAGCGGACCTCTTCGACGTAGCGGCGGACCCCGCCCACCATCTCGCCATGGACGTCCGCATAGCGCTTGACGAATTTCGGCGTGCGGCCGGTGGTGATGCCGAGCAGGTCGTGGAAGACGAGCACCTGGCCGGCGGTCGACGGACCCGCGCCGATGCCGATCGTCGGCACCTCGAGCTTCTCTGCGATCGCCTCGGCGATCGCAGCCGGCACTGCCTCGAAGACGATCGCGAAGCAACCGACCGACTGCAGGGCCAGGGCGTCCTCGCAGAGGCGGATCGCGCCTTGAACAGTCTTGCCCTGGGTCTTGTAGCCACCGAGCGCGGTGGCGCTCTGCGGCGTGAGTCCGACGTGGCCCATCACCGGAATGCCCGCGCGGATGATCGCCCGGGCGCGCTCGACCGAGGTCCCCCCCGCCTCGAGCTTGACCACCTGGCAGCCGGTCTCCTTGACCAGCCGCTGGGCACTCTGGACCGCGAGCTCGTTGCTCGCCTCGTAGCTGCCCATCGGCATGTCGCCGACCATCAGCGGTGCTTTCAAGCCGCGGCGGACCGCCCGGCCGAGCATCACCATCTCGTCCATCGAGACCGGCTCGGTGCCCGGATAGCCGAGCACGACCATCGCCGCCGTGTCGCCGACCAGCACGATGTCGGCGCCGGCCTCCTCGGCGACGCGCGCCGAGGGATAGTCGTAGGCGGTGACCATCACGATCGGTTCGCCCGCCGCCTTCATCTCGGCCAGGCGCGGCAGGGTGACTGGCTTGCGCTCGGTGGAACTGGCCTCGACCCTCATGAGAGCAATACCTCCGGGCGGCTGTCGACGGCGTTGATCTTGTTCTCCTCGTCGACGTGGACGACGACCGGCGAGTAGGTCTCGAGGTCGCGCTCGTCGTATGCGCCGAACGAGGCGACGATGATCTTGTGGCCGGGCCGGGTCAGGTGGGCGGCGGCGCCGTTCACCTGCATCGTGCCCGAGCCGGGCTCGCCGTCGATCACGTAGGTGACGAAGCGGGCGCCGTTGTCGATGTCCCAGACGTGGACCTGCTCGTTGGTGATCAGGTCGGCGCTGGCCATCAGCTCGGTGTCGATCGTGATGCTGCCGATGTAGTCGACGTCGCAATCGGTCACCGTCGCCCGGTGGATCTTGGACTTCAACATTTGCCTCTGCATTAGATGACCGACCTCCAATCCGCGTGCGCCTGGGGGCGCGCGCGGCCAAGCAGATCGAGGACGCAGGGTGCAGCCTTTGGTGGTGCCAAAGGCAAGCCCGAGGACGTAGAGATGCGCAGTGTCACGTGCGTCATCCGGGGGTGCGGGGATTGGGGGTCGGTCATCTTTGCCTCCGTGCGGCTCCTCGTGGTTAAGCGGTCAAGGTTCGATCACTACGTTGTCGATCAGGCGCGCTCCGCCAACCTGGGCCGCAAGCGCGATCAGTAGGGGCCTACCGTTCAACTCGGTGGCCGGGGTCAAGCTTTCGGCGTCGCGCGCCTCCAGGTACTCGGGCTCGATGCCCGCCGCCTCGAGCTCAGCACGCGCGGCTGCAAGGCCGGCGGCAAGCGAGTCGGTGCGGGTGACCCTCTCGGCGATGCCCAGGGCGCGGGAGAGCGCCGCCGCCCGTTGCCGGTCCTCCGGGCCGAGGTAGGCGTTGCGGGAGCTCATCGCCAGGCCGTCCGGCTCGCGCACCGTCGGCAGCACCTCGATCCGCACCGCAAGGTCGAGGTCGCGGACCATGCGGCGGATCACCGTCGCCTGCTGGGCGTCCTTCTGGCCGAAGTAGGCGACGTCGGGCTGAACCGAGTTGAAGAGCTTGGCGACGACCGTGGTCACGCCGCGAAAGTGCCCCGGACCGCGCCGGGCCGGGTCGCCGTCGAGGACCTCGGTCAGATTGCCCTCGACCGCGACATGAGTGGAGAAGCCCTCGGGATAGACCTCGTCGACCGGGGGCGCATAGACGAAGTCGACGCCCGCTTCGGCGGCAAGCCGCAGGTCGCGCTCCTCGTCGCGCGGGTAGCGGTCGAGGTCCTCTCCGGGACCGAACTGGGTCGGGTTGACGAAGAGGCTCATGACGACGACATCGCACTCGGCGCGGGCGGCGCGCAGCAGCGAGATGTGCCCCTCGTGCAGGAAGCCCATCGTCGGCACAAGGCCGATCGAAGCGCCGTCGCGGCGCGCGGGGGCAAGCGCGGCTCGAAGCTCTTCCTTGGCGCGAAGAGTCTTCACGTCGCCAGTTGCGTGTGGGGAATCGACGAGTTCGACGAGGTTCATGAGGTCCATGCCACCTGGGGTCACGGCCGTGCGCCGATTATAGGGGGTCGCCTGCGCGCCTAAATGGTCTTGATCACATTTGCCGGCGCACCGGCAGCGATCGTTCCCGGGGGCAGATCGCGGGTCACCACCGAGTTGGCGCCGATCACGCAGCGGTCGCCGATCGTCACGCCGCTGGTGACGACGCAATTGACGCCGAACCAGCAGTTGGAGCCGATCTTGACCGGACCGTCGCTGGTGAAGCCCTGCTGCGTGATCGGCGTCTCTGAATCGTCGAAGCGGTGCTCGGAGTCGCCGACGAAGCAGCCGTTGGCGAACATCGTGTGGTCCCCGACCTCGATCCGCTCGAGCGCCGCGAACATCGTGTTGCGGTTGAGGAAGCAGCCCTCGCCGATCTCGATCCGCGCCTGCGGCGCCAGCGTCAGCCAGCAGCCTGGCTCCAGCAGGGTGCCTTCGCCGATCGTCAGCCGACCCTCGCCGAGCGCCTCCAGCGCCTCGCCCTCCAGCGGGTGGCGGATGAAGAAGCCGCCGCGGGCGGCGTACCGGGCAAGTCGCCAGCGGCGCAAGATGCGGCGGTTGCGCTCGTACCAGCGGCGCTTCGCCCACCACACCCGCCAACCCCTCTGCCCCTGTTCGCTCATCCTCGCCACCTTACGAACCCCTGCCGACGGGCTGTAAATACGCCATACAAGGGTCTTTCCGGCCCGTCGGCAGCAATAGACTGCGGCGCATGTCAGCGCTGCGCGGAGGCATCGATCTCGGAGGAACCAAGATCCAGACGGCGATCGTCGATCCCGACGGGGAGGCGCTTGGGCAAGCGCGGCGACCGACGCCGACCAGCGGCGGGCCGCAGGACGTGGCCGATGAGATGGCCGCTGCGCTGCGCCAGGCCGCCGAAGAGGCCGGCGTCGAGACCTCCGCCCTGGAGGGCATCGGAGTCGGCTCCCCAGGCGACGCGGACGAGAGCACCGGCGTCGTCTCGGGCGCTCGCAACCTGCCCGGCTGGGAGGGAAGCTTCCCGCTCGCAGAAGCGTTGAAGCAGGCGCTGGATACCGAGGTGCGAGTCGGCAACGACGTTCAGGTCGCGACCGAGGCCGAGTTCCACCTCGGCGCCGGGCGTGAGTTCTCCAGCCTGATCGGCGTCTTCTGGGGCACCGGGGTCGGCGGCGGGCTCGTCCTCGACGGCAAGCCGTGGCTGGGCCGCGGAGCTGCCGGCGAGATCGGCCACATGGTGGTCAAGCGCGGCGGCGCCAAGTGCCCTTGCGGCCGCAAGGGCTGCATGGAGGCCTACGCCGGCCGGTCCGCGATGGAAGCCGAGGCTCGGCGCGAGCACGAGGAGGGGGTCAAGACCGACCTCTTCAAGCTGATGCACAAGCACGAGAAAGACCGCCTGACAAGCGGAATCTGGGCGCGCGCCCTCGACCACGGCGACCATCTGGCGAAGAAGCTGATCGACCGTGCGATCGAGGCTCTGGGAACCGGGGTGGCCTCGGCGGTCAACCTGCTCGATCCCGAAGCGGTGATCATCGGCGGCGGCCTCGGGGTTCGCTTCGGCGAGCGCTACATGGAGCCGCTGACGAAGGAGATGGGCAAGCACCTCTTCGTCGACGAACGCCCGCCCGTGATACGCGTCGCCTCGCTCGGCGACCTCGGCGGTGCGATCGGTGCTTCCCTCCTCTTCGCCCGCTGAAGCGACCTAGAACGGTTGTGGACCCCATGGGGTGCACAATGCTTCATCGAACGACAAGCTAGACCCGGCCGGCGGCTTGGCGCTGCTGGCGGGCGATGGCGTCGATGATCACCGCGAGCAGGAGAACGCCACCGGTGACCATGAACTTGACCGCTGAGGAGAGCGCCAGCAGGTCCATGCCGTTGGAGATCGAACCGATCACGAGGGCGCCGAGCAGCGCGGTCCAGACCGCGCCGCGGCCGCCGAAGAGGCTGGTCCCGGCGATTACCGGCCCAGCGATCGCAAGCAGCAGCAGTTCGCTGCCGCCCGAGTTCTGATTGACCGCGAGCAGGCGTGAGGCGGCAAGGATGCCGCCGATCGCGGCCATGGTTCCAGAGATGCCGAAGACCGCGACTCGGATCCGGTTGATCGGTATGCCGGCGCGCCGCGCCGCCTCGGCGTTGCCGCCGACGGCATAGACGTGACGGCCGAAGGTCGTCTGCTTGGCGACATATTCCATCCCGACCACGAAGGCGAGCAGGATCAGCAGCGCCAGGGGCACGCCCCGGTCGGAGTTGAGCACCGCGACGACGACGACCGCCACGACCGCGACCACGGCTATGCGCAGCACCACCGGCATCAGGCTCTCGCCGGTGAGGCCGGCTGTCACACGGCGCCGGTGGCCGGCGAGGGCCACTGCGGCGTAGGCCGCGATTGCGATTGCGGCGAAGACCCAACCTGCGGCCTCGGAGTAGAAGGTGTTGGCGAGGCCGGTGATCTTGGGATCGGTGATGTTGATCGAACCGGTCGAGCCGAGCACCTGCAGCAGAGCACCCTGCCAGGCGAGCAGGCCGGCGAGGGTGACGACGAAGGAGGGAACGCCGAAGCGGCTGAACAGCGCTCCCTGCAGCAGGCCGATCGCGGCCCCGGCGAGAGCCCCCGCGGCGATCGCCAGGTAGGGACTCCAGCCGTGCTTGACGTTGAGCACCGCGACGATCGCAGCGGCCAGGCCGCTGACCGCCCCCACGGAGAGGTCGATCTCACCCAACAGCAGCACGTAGACGATGCCGACCGAGATCAGGCCGACGGCGGTGATCTGCAGCATCAGGTTGGTCAGGTTCTCGGCCGAGAGGAAGCGGTCGTTCTGGGACTGGAAGATCACCCAGATCACCGCCAGGCCGACCACCACCCGCAGCGAGGCGAGATCACCCTGGATGAAGCGCCGCAGGGTCTCGGTCCTGGCGCTCATTTCTCGTCGTCCTCGTCGTTAGCCGCCCCGACGCCGGTGATCACCGAGACGACGTGCTCCTCTGTCGTCGATTCCGCCTGGAAGTCGCCGCCGGCCTTGCCGAGCCGCAGGACGAAGATCCGGTCCGCGACCTCGAAGACGTCGACGAGGTTGTGGCTGATCACGACGACGCCGAGCCCGTGCTCGCGCAGCCGCCGGATCAGGTCGAGCACCTGGGCGGTCTGCGCCACGCCCAGCGCCGCCGTGGGCTCGTCGAGCAGCACGACTTTGGGCTCGCCTAGCAGCGAGCGCGCCACCGCGACCTGCTGGCGCTGGCCGCCCGAGAGGGTGCCGACCTCGCTGCGCAGGCTCGGAATCGTCACCGAGAGGCCGGAGAGCAGCTCCCCGGTGCGGTGCTCCATCTTTGCCTCGTCCAGCTGGCGCGAAACCAGGCCCGGACCAGGCGAGACCTCCTCGCGGCCGAGGAAGAGGTTGGCGACAACGTCGAGGTTGTCGCAGAGGGCAAGGTCCTGGTAGACCGTCGCGATCCCGAGCGCGGTGGCGTCCTGAGGGCGCGAGATCGACACCTCCTTGCCCTCGAAGCGAATCCTGCCCTCGTCCGCGCTGTGGATTCCCGCGATCGTCTTCACCAGCGTCGACTTGCCGGCGCCGTTGTCCCCCACGAGGCCGACCACCTCACCGCCATGGACGGCGAAGTCGACCCGGTCTAGAGCCTGGACCGGGCCGAATCGCTTGCTGACTCCGTCGAGCTCGAGGAGAGGGGAGTCCGAGCTCATCTTTCTTTGATCCGTCCCGAGGCTAGGAGATTCCGGCTTCTTTGCAGGCCTGGGCGTAGGCCCCGGTGCAGAGTTCGTCAACCGAGACTTCTTCGTCCGCGATCACTGTCTGTTTGATGTTGTCTTTGGTGACCGCGATCGGTTCGAGCAGGATCGACGGCACTTTCTCCACTTCGTTGTCCAGTTCGTCGGTGATTTTGTCCTGCGGGACTTCTTTGCCTTCAGCCAGATCGACGGCGATTTCGGCACTGATCGCGGCCTCCGGCCTGTAGGCCTTGTAGATGGTCATGTACTGCTGCCCGGCAAGGATCCGCTGCAGACCGGCGACCGTGGCGTCCTGGCCGGTGGTCGGACGTTCGGCCGGGTCGATGCCAGCCCCTTTCATCGCCGCGATCGCGCCACCGCCGGTATCGTCGTTAGCGGCGTAGACACCGGCGAAGCCGTCTTTGCCGAGCGCCGTGATCGCCTGTTGCATCTCGTTCTGCGCGTTGCTCGCCAGCCAGCCGGGCGTGTCGTATTCCCTCGCGACCTCGACGCCGGCGGCCTCGAACCCTTTGTTCGAGCCTTCCTTGAACAGGGCCGCGTTGCTGTCAGCCGGATCGCCATTGATCTTCACGATCGGGCCTTTGGGGCTGCCCTCTTCTTTCAGCTTTTTCGAGAGGGATTCCGCTTGCAGTTCGCCAACCCGGACGTTGTCGAAGGAAACGTAGACAGCCACGTCAGCGGCACCGAGGATCAAGCGGTCGTAGCTGAGCACCGGCACGTCCTGCTGGGCCGCCTTCTGCACGCTCGCTGCCGCTGAGGCGGCATCGACGGGATCGAGCACCAGCACGTCCGCTCCCTGGGTCAGCGCCGCTTCTACTTGACTCTGCTGCTTTGAGGCGTCCTCGGTGGCATTGCTGTAGAGGACTTCGCAGTCGGGGCAGATCTCTTCGATCTTTTCTTCGAAACGCGGCCGATCAGAGGCCTCGTAGCGGGGAGTCTGGTTCTCGGGCAGGAGCAGAGCGATCGTGGGGCCGCCTCCCCCACCGCCATCGTCATCGCTGTCGCCGCAACCTGCTGCAACCAGGACGACCGCGAGGAGTGCGACTGTCGCGATCGTGAGTCGCCTGAACGCCGAGTGGAACATCTCTCCTCCTTCTCACCCCGTCCTGCCCCTGCCATACCCGCGATCAGGGCTTTTCAAGCAGGGAAGAAGGCGAATCCGCGCTGCGCGAGGCTCGTCGGACCGCCGCTCAGGCTGCGAGCGCCTCGCGCCGCTTTCGCGGAGCGCGACGTTTCGGCTTCGCCGGCTCGAGCAGGCCCGCGAGAAAGCGGCCGGTATAGGAGCCCTCGACGGCCGCGACCTCCTCGGGGGTGCCGGTGGCGACCACCTCTCCCCCCTCTTCGCCGCCCTCGGGACCGAGGTCGATGAGGCGATCGGCGGTCTTGATCACGTCGAGGTTGTGCTCGATCACGACGACCGTGTTGCCGGCGTCGACCAGGCGGCCGAGCACGTCGAGCAGGCGCTGTACGTCGGCGAAGTGCAGGCCCGTGGTCGGCTCGTCGAGGATGTAGAGGGTGTTGCCGGTGGCGACCTTGGAGAGCTCGGTCGCCAGCTTCACCCGCTGGGCCTCGCCACCGGAGAGCGTGGTCGCCGCTTGACCGAGGCGGATGTAATCGAGGCCGACATCGTGCAGGGTGCGTAGGCGGCGGGCGATCTTGGGCACGTTCTCGAAGAAGGTGACCGCCTCCTCGACTGACATCTCGAGCACGTCGGCGATGCTCTTGCCCTTGAAGCGGACCTCCAGCGTCTCGCGGTTGTAGCGCTTGCCGTGGCACTGCTCGCAGGGGACGTAAACGTCGGGGAGAAAGTGCATCTCGATCTTGATCTGGCCGTCGCCACGGCAGACCTCACAGCGCCCGCCCTTGACGTTGAAGCTGAACCGGCCCGGCTTGTAACCGCGTGCCCGCGCCTCCTGGGTCTGGGTGAAGAGCTGGCGGATGTGGTCGAAGACGCCGGTGTAGGTGGCAGGGTTGGAGCGCGGCGTGCGGCCGATCGGAGACTGGTCGATGTTGATGATCTTGTCGATCTGACTGAGCCCGTCGACGCCGTCGTGGGCACCCGGCCGCAGCTTCGCCTGGTGGAGCCGGTTGGCGACCGCGTGGTGCAGGGTCTCGTTGATCAGGGTCGACTTGCCCGAGCCGGATACCCCGGTGACACAGCAGAAGACGCCGAGTGGAATCGCCACGTCGATGCCCTTCAGGTTGTGTTCGCGGGCGCCGCGAACCCGCAGCGCGCCGGCCGGTTCGCGCCGCTCCTCCGGCAGCTCGATCTTGCGCTTCCCCGAGAGGTACTGGCCGGTCAGCGAAGCGGGGTCCTTGGCGACCTTCGCGGGAGGACCCTCCGAGATCACGTGGCCGCCATGTTCGCCGGCACCGGGGCCGAGGTCGACGAGATGGTCGGCGGCCATCATCGTCCCCTCGTCGTGCTCGACGACGATCACCGTGTTGCCGAGATCGCGGAGGCGGTCGAGGGTGGCGATCAGCTTCTCGTTGTCGCGCTGATGCAGGCCGATCGAGGGCTCGTCGAGCACGTACATCACGCCGACCAGGTGCGAGCCGATCTGGGTCGCGAGGCGGATCCGCTGTGCCTCGCCACCGGAGAGCGAGCGAGCCGAGCGGTCCAGCGAGAGGTAGCCGATACCGACGTTCTCGAGGAAGGCGAGCCGTTCGGAGATCTCGCGCACGATCAAGCGCGCGATCGCCCGCTCGGTCTTGGTCATCTCCAGCTCGGCGATCCATTCCGCCGCGCCGCGCGCCGACATCGCGCTGTACTCGGCGATGCTGATCCCACCGACCTTGACCGCAAGGCTCTCCGGCCGCAGCCGCGCCCCCTCGCATGCCGGGCAGGGCTGCTCGGCCATGTAGCTCTCGATCCGCTCGCGGTTGGTCTCCGAGTCGGTCTCCTCGTAGCGGCGCTCGAGGTTGTTGACGATGCCCTCGAAGCGCACCTTGTAGGAGCGGCGGCGGCCGAAGCGGTTGGTGTAAGAGACCTGGTGGCGGTCGGAGCCGGTGCCGTAGAGGAAGATCTCTTTCTCGGATTTCTTCAGCTTCGACCAGGGCTTCTCGTCATCGACCCCGTACTCCTCGGCGACAGCGGCGATCAGACGCTTCCAGTAAGCCGTGATACCCCGGTTCCAGGGCTGCAGCGCCCCCTCGGAGAGCGAGAGGGTCGGGTCGGGGACGACCAGCTCGGGATCGATCACCCGCTGGAAGCCGAGTCCGTGGCAGCGCTCGCAGGCTCCGTGCGGCGAGTTGAAGGAGAAGATCCGCGGCTCCAGCTCGGGGATCGAGGTGCCACAGCTGAGACAGGCGAACTGCTCGGAGAAGATCAGCGTCTCGCCGTCGACGATCTCGACTTCGACCAGGCCGGCCGCAAGGCCCGCGGCGGCCTCGACCGACTCGGAGAGGCGTCGCCGCAGGTCGGTCTTCATCGCCAGCCGGTCGACGACGACCGAGATGTTGTGTTTGAACTTCTTGTCGAGGACGATCTCCTCGTCGAGGCGGCGCAGCTCGCCGTCGATCTCGACCCGCGAGTAGCCCTCCAAGCGCAGCTGCTCGAGCAGTTTCCCGTACTCCCCCTTGCGCCCCCGCACGACCGGCGCCATCACCATGAACTTGGTCCCCTCCTCGAGGGTCATCAGCCGGTCGACGATCTGCTCCTGGGTCTGGCCGGTGATCTCCTCGCCGCACTCAGGGCAGTGCGGGGTGCCGATCCGCGCCCAGAGTAGGCGCAGGTAGTCGTAGATCTCGGTAACGGTGCCGACCGTCGAGCGCGGGTTGCGCGAGGTCGTCTTCTGGTCGATCGAGATTGCCGGCGAGAGACCCTCGATCGAGTCGACGTCGGGCTTCTCCATCAGGCCGAGGAACTGGCGCGCGTAGGCGGAGAGCGACTCCACGTAGCGCCGCTGGCCCTCGGCGTAGATCGTGTCGAAGGCGAGGCTCGACTTGCCCGAGCCCGAGAGCCCGGTGATGACGATCAGCGCGTCCCGAGGCAGCTCGACGTCGACGTCCTTGAGGTTGTGCTCACGGGCGCCTGAGATGACGATGCGGTCGGAAGCCGGCACTAGGAAGCATTCTAGGCAACCGAACAGATGTTCCCCTCCTTCCGTTCGTACTTTTGCCCTCTATGCGGCCAAAACCGCGAACGCAAGGGACGAACGATGGCCTCCGGGGAAGAGACTTCTCGTGTTCGCACTTCTGGCCGGTATGCGAACGGAAACGCGAACGCATCACGACCTGGCCGCGCGAGCGGAGGCTCAGCACGGTGTGATCTCCCGAGGGCAGCTGCGAGCGCTCGGATACTCCGATAGCGCCATCTCCCGTGCCACGAGCTCGGGGCGCCTGCACCGAGTGCATCGCGGCGTCTATGCCGTGGGTCATCGCAGCCTCTCGGCGCACGGCAACTGCCACGCGGCGCTGCTCGCTTGCGGGCGAGGTTCGCTGTTGAGCCACTCCTCCGCCGCGTGGCTTTGGGGGCTGTTCCCACGCCTTGCGATGCCCGTCGAGGTGACCCAGCCGACGCGCGGACACCGCAGGGGGGCGCTTCGCATCCACTACGCGTCCAGCCTGAGAACCGGGGATCGCACCAAGCAGGAGGGCCTGCGCGTAACGAGCGTCGCACGCATGCTCCTCGATCTCGCCTCCCGCGAGTCTCCAAAGGGCCTTAAGTACGCCTTGGACCGCGCCGAGCGCCTCGCGATCCTCGATCTCGACACGATCGACGCCCTGCTGGCGAGAGCCGAAAAGCACCCTGGGGTCAGGAAGCTGCGACATGCGACCGACCCGTTCCGTCACCCTGCCTTCACACGGTCCGGCCTCGAGCGTCACTTCCTTGCGCTGGTGCGCGACGCCGGCCTGCCGATGCCCTCCGTGAACGTCTTCGTCAATGGCTTTGAGCTGGACATGTACTGGGAGCGGGAGCGCTTCGCGGTCGAACTCGACAGCTACGAGCACCATGGTGGGCGCTCCTCGTTCGAGAGCGACCGCTTGCGCCATGAGGAGCTGAAGCTGGGCGGCATCGAGATGATCCGCGTAACCGACTGGCGCCTCGCGCGCGAACCGGATGCCGTCATGAAGAGGGTTGCCGCCCTGCTCGCGCAGCACCGGTAGCACCGCGGTTGCGCGGGACGCTCGCAAGGCGTACGGTCGTTGTGGGCGGGGGACCGTTCACACCCCGAGGAGGAGAGATGTCGAACGTCGACACCGCCCGGTCGGCCTATGAGGCTTTCGGCCGCGGCGACCTGGAAGCGCTGAAGGAGATGTTGAGCGAGGACAGCACCTGGCTCACGTCCGACGAGCTGCCGCTCGGCGGCGAAACCCAAGGACGCGACGCGATCATTGGGAATTTCACCCAGATTCCCAATTATTGGTCGTCGTTCAGCGTCGAGCCGGAGGAGTTCATCGACGGCGGGGATTGGGTGGTCGTACGGGGAACCCAGCGGGCCGGCAACGACAGTGGCAGCTTCGAGGCGCCGTTCGCCCACCTGTTGAAGGTCGCCGACGGCAAGATCGTGCGCGGCGAGTTCTACGCGGACAGCGCCAAGGCAGCGAAGGTCCTGGCCTGAGCCCGACGGGCGGGGGTCGCTCAGGCCCCTGCCCGCATACCCTCGAGGTCGCGGCGCAGCTCCTTCAGCTCGTCGCGGATGCGGCCCGCCTCCTCGAAACGGAGATCGTCGGCGGCGGCCAGCATCTCCTCCTCGAGGGCGACGATCGTGCGCTCCAGCTCCTCAGGGTCGGCGAAGTCGGTCGAGCGCTTGCTGCGCCGCTTGCGCGGCGCCCGGTCCTCCATCGCCAGGAACTCGGCCATCTCGGAGATGCCCTTGCGCACGGTCTCCGGCGTGATCCCGTGCTCTTCGTTGTAGGCGAGCTGGATCGCGCGGCGGCGGTCTGTCTCACGCATCGCGGCGCGCATCGCGTCGGTCTCCCTGTCGGCGTACATCAGCACCCGCCCGTTGACGTTGCGGGCGGCGCGGCCGATCGTCTGCACGAGGCTGGTCTCGCCACGCAGGAAGCCCTCCTTGTCGGCGTCGAGAATCGCCACCAGCGAGACCTCGGGCAGGTCGAGACCCTCGCGCAGCAGGTTGACCCCGACCAGCACGTCGTACTCGCCGAGGCGCAGGTCGCGGACGATCTGGATCCGTTCCAGCGTGTCGATCTCCGAGTGCAGATAGCGGACCTTGATCCCATACTCGAGCAGGTAGTTGGTCAGGTCCTCGGCCATCTTCTTGGTCAGGGTCGTGACCAGCACCCGGTCGCCGGCGTCGGCGCAGACCTTGATCTCGTTCATCAGGTCGTCGATCTGGTTGCGCGTCTCGCGCACGTCGATCGCCGGATCGATGATCCCGGTCGGGCGGACTATCTGCTCGACGATCCGGGTCGACTCGGCCCGCTCGAACGGCCCCGGTGTCGCCGAGACCATCACCAGCTGGTCGACCCGCTCGAGGAACTCGTCGAACTTGAGCGGCCGGTTGTCGATCGCCGATGGAAGGCGGAAGCCGTAGTCGATCAGGGTCTGCTTGCGCGAGCGATCTCCCTCGTACATGCCGCCGATCTGGGGGATCGTCTGGTGGGACTCGTCGACGAAGACGACGAAGTCGTCGGGGAAGTAGTCGATCAGCGTGTGCGGGGGGCTGCCGGCGGGGCGCCCGTCGAGGATGCGCGAGTAGTTCTCGATCCCAGACGTAAAGCCGATCTCCTTCAGCATCTCGATGTCGTAGGCGGTGCGCTGGCGCAGCCGGTGCGCCTCCAGCTGCTTGCCCTCGGCCTCCAGTTCGGCCGTGCGCGTGTTGAGTTCGTTGCGAATTTCGTCAACCGCGCGCTCGAGCGTCTCGTCCTTGGTCACGTAGTGCGACGCGGGCCAGACCGAGACGTGGTCGATCGTGTCGAGGATCTCGCCGGTGAGCGGGTCGAAGTGCTGCACGCCCTCGATCTCGTCGCCGAAGAGAGCGATCCGGTAGGCCGACTCGGCGTATGAGGGCATGATCTCCAGCACCTCGCCGCGGACGCGGAAGGTGCCGCGTCCGAGAGTCGAGTCGTTGCGCTGGTACTGCATCTTGACCAGCTTGAGCAGCACCTCGTCGCGGTCGATTTCCTCTCCGACTTTGAACAGCTGCATCTTCTCGTTGTAGACCTGGGGCGAGCCGATCCCGTAGATACAGGAGACCGAGGCGACGATGATCACGTCGCGGCGGGCGAAAAGAGCGGCGGTCGCGGCATGCCGCAGGCGGTCGATCTCGTCGTTGATCGAGGAGTCCTTCTCGATGTAGAGGTCCTGCGCCGGGACGTAGGCCTCGGGCTGGTAGTAGTCGTAGTAGGAGACGAAGTACTCGACTGCGTTCTCGGGGAAGAACTCGCGGAACTCGTTGCAGAGCTGCGCGGCGAGCGTCTTGTTGTGCGCGATCACCAGCGAGGGCCGCTGGACCGCCTCGATCGTGGCGGCCATGGTGAAGGTCTTGCCGGTGCCGGTCGCGCCCAGCAGAGTCTGGAAGCTCTCCCCCTCGCCCAGTCCCTCTGCCAGCCCGGCGATCGCCTTCGGCTGGTCGGCGGTCGGGGTATAGGCGGAGTTGAGCTTGAACTCGGGCACGAGAGGACCTTAGCTGGCGCCTTAGTCGCACCATTTGCGACCAACGCGCCAAATCGGCCGACCTGGAAGACTGACCGGCCGATGAGCCGCTCGCAAAAGGCCCTTGCCGGATTCTTCGCCTTCGCCGGCACGATGCACTTCGTCATCCCGCGCAGCTACGAGGCGATCGTGCCGCCCTCGATCGCCGAGCGCAAGCGCGAGGCGGTGATCGTCAGCGGCATCGCCGAGATCGCCGGCGGAGCAGCGGTGCTGGCGCGGCCGACCCGGCGCTTTGCCCGCTGGTGGCTGCTCGGGCTGCTGGTTGCCGTCTTCCCCGCCAACGTCCACATGGCGGTGAATCCGGAGCAGGTGAAAGGCCTCGAGTTGGCGCGCGTCCCGCGCTGGGCGCTCTGGGCGCGTCTCCCTTTGCAGCCCCTGGCGATGCTCTGGGTGTGGCGGGCTACACACGACTGATCCGGTTACGATAAACGTGCAGTTTTGTCTGTAGGTCTTTTGTCTGTAGAACCTTTGTCACTGCAGACAGAGAATTACCGCATGGAACCACGCGAACGATTCGCCATTAATCTGCGCAAAGCGCGCCAAAAGAAGGAAATCTCCCAGGAGGAGCTGGGCTTTCGCTGCGAGCTGCACCGGACCGAGATCTCGCTGCTCGAGCGTGGCGGGCGCGAGCCCCGTCTCGGCACGATCGCCAAGCTGGCCGGCTCCCTCGACACGACGCCGGCGAAACTCTGCGAAGGCGTCACCTGGATCCCCGGTAAAAAAGGGAAAAAGGGGCGTTTTCAGTTCAAAAAGTAGAACCGGGCGCCCGGTCCAGAGGGCGCTAGCTCAGGGGAGAAACTGTTCGAGCAGGCCCTGGGCGGGGCCGAACAGGCCTTCGAGTTCATCGAGAAGGGCTTCGGCGTTCTGGACCAGCTCGATCGCTTGGTCGAGGGGGATCTGCCGCAGCGTCCCTCGTAGCGGCGCAGCGATGAGGGGATTGAGCGCGCCCGCTTCTTCGGCATCGTCGACGGCGCGCAGGAGCCCGGCCCGGATCGCCCGGGCAAGCTCCGTGTCATCGATCCCGTAGCGCCTCGCGAAGCGCTCCCGGGTCTCCTCGGTGGTCAACGCCCGAGCCAGCGTCTCACGGCTGACGCCTAGCTCACAGGCGGCGCCGTCGAGTGCCGAAAGCGAGAACTGCTGTGCGATCTCCTGCAGGGTTTCGGGGTCTCGCCACTGCCGTGGCTCGCAGGGGTCCGCGGTCTTCGCGGGCGCGTAGGAGCCACCGCCCGCAGCGAGATAGACGCCCGGCAGCACGGCGGCGGCGGCGATCGCCGCGACGACCAGGAAGCGGGCTCTCGACTCGGCGCTCACAGACATACCTCGCGCTTCGCTCGCGGCGCGCAGAGACAGGTATGGACGCTTGCTCGCTCCGCGCTCATAGGTCCACTCTCCGGGCGAGGCCGATCGGAATCAAGGCCAGCAAGCCGAGAAGGGCCCCAAGGCCGAAGGATGGGCTGAAGGCGTGCGTTGCCGCCCGGTTGAGTTGCTCCTGGAGTTCGTCGCGCAGCTGCACGACTTCATCGCGCTCACCAGGGTCTTCGGGCAGCGGCTCGAAGGCGGGACCGATCGTCGGCACCCTCCCCCGCTCCCCTTCGAGCTGGCCCTCGATCCGCTGCGCCAGCTCGATCTTGAACAGCGGGTTGACGCGCGAGTCGAGGACGACAGCCGTTCCCGCGTCGATCGCGTCAGTGCGTTGCTCGGCGATGTCTGCGGTGAAGATCGGCGTCAGCGCCAGCAGGCCGAGACAGACCCCGGCGTGGCGGGCGGAGATCGTCCAGCCGCCGTGGATCGCCTGCGGAGCCCGCCCGGCGAGCGCCGTTTCGGTCAGGGCCGAGAGCACCAGGGCCAGGCCGAGCCCGACCATCACCTGGGGCGGCAGGGTCAGTGCCACCTCGGCCTTCGGCAGCAAGGCCAGGCCGCCGAGACCGCCGGAGACGAGGATCGCCCCGGCCGCAGCACGTGCCCTGGCGCTCGGCACCAGCCCACCCAGGCGGCTGCCGGCGAGAGCCGCCAGCGGCATCACGGTGACGACGATCGCCGCCCCGATCGGTGTCAGGCGCCAGCCCTCGATCAGCAGCAGCACGAGCAGGAAGAGGGCCGCGGCGATCGCCGCTGAGGTCATCGCCAGGGCGAGGTTCGCCAGCAGGTGCGGGCGGCCCGTCTGGCGTAGCTCTGTGGAGATGATCCCGGTCGCCGCCTCATGCCGGGCGACCGCGAGGATCGGCACCGCGGCGGCAATCGCGACCGGCACCTGGATCAGGAAGATCGACTCCCAGGAGACAAGCTCGGTGAGCAGGCCGCCGATCGCCGGCCCAAGCGCAGCGCCCGTTGCCCCCGCAGCAGCCCAGAGCCCGGTCGCGCGGCGCTCCGAGCCGACCGCAGCGGGCAGCAGCTCCAGCACCGCGGTCACCGCCGCCGCCCCGCCGAGCGCTTGAACGCAGCGCGCCGCGATCAGCGTGCTGAGGTCGGATGAGACGCCACAGGCGAGGCTGGCGCCGGCGAAGACGGCCAGGCCGACCGCGGCGGCACGGCCCGGACCGATGCGGCGAGCGAGGTGCGCAGCGGGAACGGCCGCCAGCGCCATCACCAAGTTGAAGGAGATGAGCACCCAGGTGACCGCGGCAACGCTGGCATCGAGCTCGCGGTAGATCTCCGGCAGGGCGAGGACGACGATCGAGGAGTCGGCCAGGACGAGGCCGACCGCAAGCGCCAGCGCTGCTACTCGTGGCCTCGGCGTCTCACTCATCAGTAGCCCAGCTCCCGCCCGTACTCGCTGCGGTACTCGTCTCGCTTCTCGAGGACCTCTTCGACGTAGCCCCGGGTTTCCGGGAAGGGGATGCCCTCCACCGTCAGCTCCGATCCGCCCCACTTGTCCGCGTTGGCCGGGCCGGCGTTGTATGCGGCGAGAACGGCGACCTCGTCGCCGTCGTAGCGCTCGAGCAGTTCGCGCAGCAGGAAGGTGCCGTAGCGGATGTTGATTTCAGGATCGCCGAGGTCGTGAAGCTCGAAGGTGGTGCCGCCGCTGTCGCGCTCGATTTCGTTCGCCGTCAGCGGTGTGATCTGCATCAGGCCGCGAGCGCCGGCGCTCGAAGTCTGATCCTTGAACTTGGACTCCGAGTAGATCACCGCGGCGATCAGCGAGGCGTCGACGTCCTTTTCCCTGGCCTGCTGGCGGATGATGTCCTCGTGGCGCAAGGGCAGGGTCAGCTCTTGGATCGCCTGATCGACCTTCCCCACCAGTCCCAGCAGCACGCCGCCGACGATACCGGCGGTGACGACCGCACTCGCGAGTGCGAGGCGCCGCCTTCTCCGTTTCGCAACAACCCGCTTTTGCGCGGCGCTCATCCCCTCAGCTTCGCGACGAGGGCGGACAGGGCACGTTCGAGATCCTCGAGCGTGCCTTCGTTCTCGATCACGTGCTCAGCCCGGGAGGCCTTCTCCTCCTGCGCGAGTTGGCGCGCCTCGCGCTCTCCAACCAACGCGTGGCCTCGGGCCTCTGCCCGAGCGCGGCGGACCTCGTCGGCAGTGACAATTGCCAAAGTGGTATCGAAGACCGCCTCCATCTCAGACTCGAACAGCAGTGGGACCTCGACCACCGCCACCCCGATGTCATCCGGCAACGAGGCGAGCCAAGAGCCGATCCTCTCCCCCACCAGCGGGTGGATCTGCGCCTCCAGCCAGGTCAGCTGCTCGGGGTCGGCAAAGACGATCTCGCCGACCTTGGCCCGGTCTATCCGGCCTTCGGGTGCCAACTCCTGACCCCAGCGCTCAGCCAGGCGGCCAAGCAACGGTTCGCTGTCGAGCAGTTCGTGCACGACCGCGTCGCTGGAGATGGTCGCTGCACCCAGCCGTTCGAACGCCGCAAGCGCCTCCGACTTACCGGCGGCGATCCCGCCGGTGAGCCCGATCGTCAGCGGCGCCGACACGGTCGCCGCTCAGTCCTGCTCGGTCTCGCCAGTCTGCTCGTCGTCGCCGGCCGACTCGCCGGCGTCATCGGGTGAATCCGGCCGCTCGATAACCGATTCCCCCTCCTGCTCCGCCTCGTCCCCCTGCTCGGGAGTCTCAGCGGCGGGCGTCTCCGCCTCAGCAACCGGCTCCTCGGCAGCGGGGGCATCCTCCGCAGCGGGCTCCTCCTCGGCGGCGGCAGTCTCAGCTTCGGCCACGGGCTCCTCAACGGCCGGCTCCGGTGCTTGCTCAGCGTCCGAACCCTCATCCGCTCCAGGCTCCTCAGTGGCTGGAACCTCTGCCTCGGCGGCTGGAGCCTCGGTCTCAGACGCCTCTCCCGCGGGTGGCGTGGAGGATGCGCCCTCCGGGGTGTTCGCCGGAGGGTCATCCTCCGCGACAGGACCCGCGGCAGCGGCGTCTGAACCCTCGGTGTCTGAAGCCTCCTCGGCCGTTCCGGCCTCGCCCGCCTCCGCTTTGGCCTCCTCGATCTGCTGCCCAAGATCCCCCATCGCCATCTTCTGATCCTCGACCTGCTTGATGCTGAGCGAGAGGCGTCTGCGCTCCTCGTCGATCTCGAGGATCTTGACGTTGAGGGTCGAACCGGGCTCGACCACCTCGCTCGGACTCTCGACGTGATGGTCGGCGAGCTCGGAGATGTGGACAAGGCCCTCGACCCCCGGAAGGATCTCGACGAAGGCGCCGAAGGCGACGACCTTGGTCACCGCTCCCTCGAGCACGTCGCCGGGGCGGTGAGCGCTGATCACTCGCTGCCACGGATCCTCCTGCGTCTGCTTGAGGCCAAGCGAGATGCGCTGGCGGTCGCGGTCGATGTCGAGCACCTTGATCCGCACCGTGTCGCCGATCGCAACCACCTCAGAGGGATGGTTGACGTGGCTCCAGGAAAGCTCGGAGATGTGGATGAGGCCGTCGATGCCGTCGAGGTCGACGAAAGCGCCGAAGTCGACGATGTTGGAGATCTTGCCCTCGACGACCTGGCCCGCCTCGAGCCGGCCGAGGATCTGCTCGCGGACCTCCTTGCGCTCTTCCTCGAGCACGGCGCGCCGCGAGAGCACCACGTTGTTGCGGCTGCGGTTGAGCTCGATCACTTTGCACTCGAGCGTCTGGCCCATGAACTCGTCGAGGTTGTGGACGCGGCGAATGTCGACCAGCGAGGCGGGCAGGAAGCCGCGCACCCCGAGGTCGAGGATGAGGCCGCCCTTGACGACCTCGATCACGTTGCCTTCGACGGGCGTGCCGGACTCGGCCGAAGCCTCGATCCGGCGCCAGGCCTTCTCGAAGCGGGCGCGCTTCTTGGAGAGGATGAGCCGCCCCTCGGAGTCTTCCTTGGTGAGGACGAGCGCGTCGACCTCCTCACCCAGCTCGACCTCATCGGCCGGGTTGACCGACTTGCGGATCGAGAGCTCGTGGGAGGGGATGACGCCCTCCGACTTGTAACCGATGTCGACCAGGACCTCGTCCTTGTCGATCCGGACCACCTTGCCTTTGACGACATCGCCCTCGTCGAAGGAGACCATCGTCGCCGCGTAGTTGGGAACGACTTTTCCTTCGATCTGAAGGAGGAGTCCGCCCGAGCCCTCGACGGGGATGCCGGAGGGAGCAGAAGACGAGGTCGTATCGGTCAGGGTCGTATCGGTCACGGACACAGCGGCAGATCATTGCAAAAACCGCGCCACCTGGATCGGCCCGGCCTCCGATACCCTCGGCCACCATGCCGGTACGAGCGACAAAGCGTGGCGAGGAGCGAACGCCGCTGAGCGGGTCCCACGACGTTCTCATCTGCGGGGCGAGCTTTGCCGGGCTTGCGGTGGCTCGGGAGCTGGCCGGATCCGGCGCCGATGTGCTGATCGTCGATCGCTACGAGATCGGCGAGCGGCAGACCTCAGCCTGCGGCATCCCAACCGAGTGGATGCGGGCGATGGGGCTGATGGAGGCCGAGCGCCAGCGCTTCGACTCGCTGCTGATGCACACGCCGCACGGCGATTCCCGCTACCGCCTCCCTTGGACCTTCTCCACCTTCGACTACCGGGAGCTCTGCCAACTGCTCTGGCGCGACTGCGACGCGACCTTCGAGACCGCGAAGGTGAACGGACGTGCCGCCCCGACCAACGGTGGCGGTGAGATCGCGGTTGAGACCGATCGCGGCATCCTCTCTGCGTCACTCGTCGTCGACGCGCTCGGCTGGCGCCGGGTGCTCGCCAACGGCAACGTCTACCAGCCACCGAATGCACCGCTCTCGCGCGGGCTCGAGGTTCATCCCGATGGCCAGGGCAAGGATCTCGAGATCTGGATCGATCGTCGCTATGTCCCCGCGGGATACGGCTGGTCCTTCCCGGCCAAAGACGAGCTGCGAATCGGCGTCGGCTCCTTTGACCCTCGCTTTCACGTACGCGAGACGACCGAGTTGCTCGCCGAGGACCTCGGCCGCGACCGGGTCCGCTACCAGGGCAACTGGATTCCGCACAAGCTGCGGGGGGCGACAGAAGGCGGAGTCTTCTTCGCCGGCGACTCAGCCGGCCACTGTCTGCCGCTCAGCGCCGAGGGGATCCGCACCGCGCTCTACTTCGGCATCGCATTGGGGCGGGAGCTGCGCGGTGTCGTCGACGGGCGTCAGAGCCGCGACCAAGCCGCCGCCCACTACGCCGAGTTCAACGACTCGCACGAGTGGAAGTTCCGCTGGATGCTGCGGGTCCAGCGCCTCGTCCCCAAAATCCCACCGCGGGTACTGGGTCCGATGATCCGCCTGTTCGGCGCCAAGCGCTTCATCGACTGGTCCTTCGACCACTACCTGCGGATCGCGCCGCCGGAATTCGCCTCGGTCTCAGCGAACGACCAGAACGGTTCCGGCCAGCAGCAGCGCCACCCCGACCACGCGCTCCGGGCTGAGCGCGACCTGGTCGAGGCCGAACAGACCTAGCCGGTCGATCACGACCGAGGCAGTCAGCTGGCCGGTGATCGTCGCCGCAGCGACGCCGCCGGCCCCGATCGCGGAGACGGCGACAAGCGCATTGGCGACGTAGATCGCCCCGAGCAGGCCGCCGAGCAGGTAGTACCAGCTGACGTCGAAGGTCGAGGAGAGTCCCCCTGCCTTACCGCTGAGCACGACGATTGCGGCCAGGGCGACGGTGCCGACGAGAAAGGAGACCAGCGCCGCAGGCAGGCTGCCGGTGGCCTTGCCGAGCCCAGCATTGATCGGCGCCTGTAGAGCGATCAGCCCGCCCGCGACGGCGGTGAGTAGTACAGCCAGCCCCCGATCCACGCCGTCGGTCATATCAGGCCGGTCCAACGGTGAGAAGTGTGATCTTCGAGGGTATGGGCGTGTTACACCAGTGATGCCACCACCAGCAGAGGGATTCGCCTCGCGCTTCGTTCTCGGCCCGGCGCTGCGCACGCAGCCCGACCGGCGCTTGGTGACGCTCGTCCGCAGTGGCTACGAGACCGCATTCGAGGAGATCGTCCGCCGCTATGGCAGACCGCTGGGGCGCTATGCGGCGGCGATCGTCGGCAGCCGCGCCGAGGACGTCACCCAAGACGCTTTCTCCAAGGCTCTGCTGGCGCTGCGTCGCGAAAGCGACGCCGAGATCGAGCTGCGGCCGTGGCTCTACCGGATCGTGCGAAACACAGCGCTCAACGACCTGCGCGACCGGCCGCCCACAGCAGAGGAGTTGACCGAGACGCTCGAGAGCGGGTCCCACTCCGCCGCAGAGGACGCCGAGCGGCGCGAGGAGGTGGCCGAGCTGATGCAGCGGCTGCGAGCGCTTCCCGAGCCGCAGCGAGCGGCGATCGTGATGCGCGAGCTGGAAGGGCTGAGCCATGAGGAAATCGCCGCTGCCCTGGGGATGAGCGGCGGCGCGGCCCGCCAAGCGATCTACCGGGCGCGGCGGGCCCTGCGCGACGGACTGGGGCTGCTGCTGCCGCTGCCGCTGCTGAAAGCACTGCTGTCGGGAGGAGCCGCAGCCACTGGCGCCGAGCTGGCGACCGGCGCTGCCGGCGTCGGCAGCGCAGCCGGGGCCGGAGTCGGGATCAAGGCCGCCGCGGCGACCGTGCTGGTCGCCGGGACAGTCGGGGCCGGTGTTGCCCTGAACGAGACCGACCGGCGGGGCGAAACGGGCCCGGAGACGACGACGCCTGCCGGCATCTCCCGCGACAGCGCGCCGATCCCCTCGTCGCTTGCGGTGCCCGCCACGAGCGACAGCTCAGGCAGCGGAGCCGGCGATAACAGTGGTCCCGGCTCCGGTGGACGCGACGATTCCGACGACCGCAGCGGCCGAGAGGACGAGCGGGATGACGATCGCAGCGGGCACGGCCGCGGGGGAGGCGACGACCACAGCGCCCGCAGCGGCCCATCCGGCGACGACGATGATCCGGACGCGGACGACGACAGCAGCGGCCCGGGGCCGAGCGGCTCCCCTCGCAGTAGCGGCAGCCGCTCGGGGCACGGCGGCGGCAGCCGATCGAACAGCGGCCCGGGCTCCGGGAGCGGCGGCTCGGTGAGTGGGTCCAGCGGCAGCAGCGGCCCGGGACCGAGCACCGAATCCGGGTCCGGAGACGACGACTTCGATGACTCCGTCGATCTCGACGATGACTCAGGGTCCGGAAGCTCCGGTTCGGGATCCGAACCCAACCCCTTGGACGACGACTCGAGCGGCTCCGGCAGCGGCGACGACGACTGAGGGGCCCGCTGCCCTACTTGGCGTCGAGCCAGTCCTTGCCGATGCCGATGTCGACCTCGAGCGGGGGGTCGAGCTGGTAGGCGGCGCACATCACGCGCTCGACCAGCTTGGCCGCGTCGTCCATCTCCCCCGGCGGCCCCTCGAAGAGCAGCTCGTCATGGATCTGGAGCACGAGGCGAGTCTTCGTCCCGGCCTCGCGCAGGGCCTGCTGACAGTGCACCATCGCGACCTTGATGATGTCCGCGGCGGTGCCCTGGATCACCGTGTTGACGGCGAGGCGCTCGCCGAGGCGCCGCGTGTTGGGGTTGCCCGAGCGCAGCTCGGGGATCGGGCGGCGACGCCCCATGAGGGTGGTGACATAGCCCTCCTCCTGCGCTTGCTCGACGACCTGCTCGCGGAAGGCGCGCACGGCTGGGAAGCGCTCCAGGTAACGGGCGACGAATTCCTCGCCCTCCTTGCGCGGGATGTTGAGCCGGTCGGCGAGGCCGAACCCGGTCAGCCCGTAGACGATGCCGAAGTTGACCATCTTCGCCTTCGAGCGCTGGCCGACGTCGACTTCCTCGCGGGAGATCTCGAAGACCTCCGCCGCGGTGGCCGCGTGCACGTCTTCTTTGGCGCGGAAGATCTCTTTCAACACCTCCTCCTCGGCGACATGCGCGAGGACCCGCAGCTCGACCTGGCTGTAATCGGCGGAGAGCAGGCGAGCGCCCCGTTCGGCGACGAAGCAGGCGCGGACCGGCCGGCCGATCTCGGTGCGGATCGGGATGTTCTGCAGGTTCGGGTTGGTGCTGGAGAGGCGGCCGGTGGTCGTCGCCGCCTGGTTGAAGGTGGTGTGGACGCGGCCGGTCTCGGGGTCGATCAGGTCGGGCAGGGTGTCGAGGTAGGTGTTCTTCAGCTTGGTCAGCTCGCGCCAGGACTCGATCTTCTCGACGATCGGGTGCTCGTCGCGGATCTGCGCGAGGACGCGGGCGTCGGTGGAGAAGCCGGTCTTGCCGCGTCGCTTGCGGGTGAGGCCGAGCTTCTCGAAGAGGATGCGACCGACCTGCTGCGGGGAGCCGATCGTGAACTCCTCCTCCGCCAGCTCGAAGATCTCCTTCTCCAGGGTCGCGATCTGCTCGCCGAAGCCGGCGCCGACCTCGGCCAGGCGCTCGGCATCGAGCTTGAGGCCCTCGCGCTCCATCGCTGCAAGGACGTGGACGAGCGGCAGCTCGACCTCGCGCAGCAGGTGCTCCAGGTCGAGCTTCTCGATCCGGGGACGCTGAGCCTCGGCAAGAGCCGCGACGAGGCGCGCCTCTTCGGCGGGATCGAGGCCGGCCTCCTCGCCGTCGTCGCCAAGCGAGAGCTGCCCGTCGTCGGAATCGGGTGTCGCGGCCGCGCCCTCGGCGATGCCGATGCCGGCGTCGGCGGCAAGCTCGACCAGGTCGTAGGTCCGGCGCTGGGGCTCGAGCAGGTAGGCGGCGAGCATCGTGTCGTGGTCGAGGGCCAGCTCGACCCCCTCGCGTGCCGCTGCCGCCAGCAGGCCGTGCCGGCCACCGCCAAGCGACTTTGAATCGTGGGCGACCAGCTCGCGCCCGCCGAGCGCGACCGCGAGCTCGTCCTGCGTCGTCTCTCCGGTCACCACGCGCTCACCGTCGGCCCCAGCCCACTTGCGGCCCTCGATCGCAATCGCCACGGCGCCCTCGCCGAGGTCCGCAGGGGTCCCCTCCACCGCCTCGACCTCGAGCTCGGTCTCGACGCTGCGCCCGGGCACAGCCTTGTCGTCGGGAAGCGCTTCTTCCAGTCGCTCCATCACCGCCCGCAGCTCGAACTCGCGCATGAACTCGCGCAGGGCACTGCGGTCTGGCTCCGCCCCCATCACGGTGGAGAAGTCGATGCCGGTCTCGATCTCGTACTGCAGGGTCGCCAGCTGCTTCGACATACGAGCGTCGTCGGCGTGCTCGACCAGGTTCTGCTTGCGCTTCGCGCCGGAGATCTCATCGACGCTGTTGAGCACGTCCTCCAGCGAGCCGAACTGCTGCAGCAGCTGGGTCGCGGTCTTCTCGCCGATGCCCGGGACCCCTGGGATGTTGTCGGAGGTATCGCCGCGCAGCCCCATCAGATCGGTGATCAGCTCCGGCGCGACGCCATAGCGCTCGACCACCGCCTCGCGGTCATAGATCTTGGTCTCGGTGATCCCGCGCGAAGTGCTCATCACCCGCACCCCCTCCCCCACCAGCTGGTAGGCATCGCGGTCGCCGGTCACGACCATCACCGGGATCCCCTCCTCACCGGCCTGGCGGACGAGCGAGGCGATCACGTCGTCGGCCTCGTAGCCCTCGACCTTGACGTTGGAGTAGCCGAAGGCCTCGACCAGCGGCATCAAGTGGGGCCACTGCTCGCGCAATAGGTCGGGACGAGGTTTGCGCTGCGCCTTATAGAGGTCGTAGGTGACCTCGCGCCCTGACATGCCGGCGTCCCAAGCGACGACGACACCGGCGGGGTGGTGCTCGTCGATGATCTTGACCAGCATCGAGGCCAGTCCGTAGATCGCGTTCGTCGGCCTTCCGTCGCTGGTCCCGATCGACTCCGGCAGCGCGAAGAACGCCCGGTAGGCGAGCGAATTGCCGTCGATCAGGAAGAGCTCTTTGCCGTCCTCGGCCATGCCGCCCACTCTATGGCGCCCCGCGGGCGCCAGACCTTCCTCAGAACGGTTCTTTGGGGACGACGATCTCGTGGCTGACGGATTCCGGGCTGCCCCCCGCCGGAACGAACTGAGTGTTGATCCTGAGCGTCAACCAGCGCCTGCTGAGGCGCTTGCGGGCGGCGGCCGAGAGCCGGCAGCGCACCGTCAGCGGACCCGCCCCGCTCGCCTGGATACGGGTGGAGCAGACGGTCACCACGCCGCGCACGGTGCGGATCTCGGCCCGATAGCCGACCGCGCCGGCGCCGTGCACGATCAGGCTGGTGGTCAAGGTCCCGGCCGAAATCGCCGGCCGGCCGACATGCAGCGCCCCCCGCGCCGGCGCCTCGGCGGGCAACGGGGCAACCGGCGGAGGCGAATCGGGCAGGTCGGCCTTCAGCCACTCCGCCAGGTCGTTCGGACGGGCGGCGATGAAGCCACGGGTGTCGCTCACCGCGTCCGCGATCTCCCCCAGGTCGTACTCGTGCCGCGTGTTGAGCTGTTCGAGCTGCTGCCAGGGGAGCAGCAGCGCCGCGGTGTCCCGCGCCAGCGAGTCGAGGTCGAGCGTCGCAACGAGCTCGCCGACCTCGTTCAGCGCCTGGCGGTAGAGCGTGCGACAGCTCGGATCGACAAGGCATTCGTCGAACAGCAGCCCCGCGTCGCCACCGAAGTCCAGCCGCTCGTCCCAGGTCTGGTCCGTTCCCCAGGGGAGCATCTGGAATTCTCCGGACGCACTGCTGTAGAGGTAGAAGTTGTTGGGCAGCGGCGGTCCCTCCATGCCGGCGTAGCCGTCCAGGTGCCCGACGTACTTCTCGACCGCCCACATCCGGGTCAACTCTTCGAGGTTGGCCAGGCCTCCCATCCGTGCCGAGAAGGCGGCGCTGTCGCCGGCGGCCGCCGAGATCAGCGCTTCCAGGTCGCTGCGATCGTCCTCGTCCCCTTCGTCGACCTCGAAGGCGCCGGCACCGCCCGGCGTCACGTCGGTTCCGTACTCGCCCTCATAGAGGTGCTGCGGGTCCTCGAAGGGGCCGAACCACCGCTCCAGCCCGACGTCGTCGAGCGTCTCGATGTTCAGGTAGATGCCGTAGCTCTCGCCGTTGACGCGGACGAAGGCATAGCCGGTGCGCGAGGCGGGCACGCCGACGGCGCGGAACACCTCGTAGGAGAGGACCTCGTGGGCCATCGATGGGTCCTGCACCATGCTGTTCAGGGTCATCTTCTTCAGGCCGAGGAACTTCTGGCCTTTGACCTGGTTGAGCTTGAGCTTGAACCCCGCCTTGCCGGCCAGGGTCCGAAACCCGTATCTCCCCTTGAGGCGAATGCCGACTTCGATCGGCGGCGAGGTCGGCCCCACCCCGTCCGGGGAGCCGTCGGTGAAGGCCAGCGAGAAGGTCCCCGGCTGGTACTCCTCCGGCTCCTCTTCGAGTGCGTCGATCGAAGCCTGCGGCAGGGTCAGGTCGATGACGACCACCGTGCCCGGCTCGTACATCGCCGTGGCCTCGTCGTCAGGGACGAGCTCAGCAAGCGCCGCGGCCGGCGAAACCGCCAGGCCCAGGCAGAGCGCGAGGAGGACGAACAGAGCCGCGGCCGGTGCTCGCTCGGGACCGCGGGAAGCCATCCGGAGAACGCTAGCGCGGCAAACGCCGACGGCTCAGTCGCGTGGCAGGGTGATGCGGCGGGCGACGTTCTCTGCGGTGCCGCTCGAGGGGACGAAGCGGGTGGCGAGGGTCAAGCCCAACCACCTCTGACGGAGGCGTTTGCGAATCGAGGCGGGGAGCTGGCAGTGCAGGACGAGGCTGCCGGCCTGCTCGGCCCGAGCCTGGTCGCGGCAGATGACCCCCCCACCTTTGCCGGTCGAGATCAGCGCTCGCTGAGTCACGAGTCCCACGTTGCGCAGGTGAACCTGGGTATGGAGAGCTCCTGCCGCCACCCACACGCGGCCGATCCTCAAGCCCCGGGAGGGTGGCCCAAGGGGCTGGAAAGCCTGAGAGGGGTTCGCTGCGGGGCCGTCCGATCCAGGCAGGTCTGGACCGCCTCCAGGTCCGGGGTTTTCGCCCAGCCACTCGACGGCCTCCGCCGGGCGCGAGGCGATGAACTCGCGGGTTTCGTCCACACCTTCTGCGATCTCCTCGAGGCTGTATTCCTCGCGCGTGCTGTCGTCGTCTTCCATCTCCTGCCAGGGCGCGAGCAGAGCGGCGGTGTCGGCGGCGAGCCGGTCGAGGTCCATGCCGGCGATCGCTTTGCTGACGGCAGCCACCGACTGGCGGTAGATCGCAAAGCAGGCCTCATCGGCAAGGCAGAGATCGAACATCCGGCCGGCAGGACCGTCGAAGGGCAGGTGATACGCCGCCTGCCAGCTTTCGTCGTTCCCCCAGGGCAGCATCTGGAACCGGCCCAGCGGGTCGCTGTAGAGGTAGTAGTTATTCGGAAGCCATGACGCCTCCATGCCGGCGTAGCCGTCCCACTGCCCGATGTACTTCTCGACCGCCCACATCCGGGTCATCTCTTCGAGGTTCGCGACCGCTTTGACACGATCCGCCCAACTCGAAGGGCCACTGGAGTTGACCGCCTCGATCAGCGCTTCGAGATCGCTGCGGTCGTCGCTGCCCGCGTCGATCTCATACATCCATGCGCGGGCGGGGTCGACCTCGGCTTCGTATTCGGACTCGTAGAGATGCTGCGTGTCGGGGTCGAAGGAGCCGAAAAGCTTCTCGAGGGCGATCTCGTCGAGGGTCTCGATGTTGAGGTGGACGCCGAAGTCTTCGCCGTTGACGTACACGTAGGCGTAGCCGGTCCGCGACGCCGGCACTCCCGAGCCGCGGAAAGCCGTGTAGGCCAGCGTCTCGTGGATCATCGACGGGTCCTCGACCATGTTGTTGAGGGTGAGGACCTCGAGGCCGCGGAACAACTCGTCCTCGAACTTGATCTTGAAAGCCGACTTCCGGTCGAGGTAGCGCAGCGAGGCGCTCCCCTTGAGGCGCACCTTGACGGCCACCGCTTTGCTGAAGGGACCCACCCCGTCAGGGCTTCCGTCCGTCTCAGCGATCCGGAACGTTGCCCCGGGCTGGTACTCGAACGGGTGCTTGTCGGGCTGTGACTCGGTTTTGCCGAGAGCCGTTTCCGCCTCGGGAGGCAGCGTGAGTTCGATCACGTACATCCGACTGGGATCGAAGAGCTGCTCCGCTTCGTCGGCCGGCGCACTCTGAGGCCAGATACAGCCAAGGGTGAGTAGGGCCAGCCCCAGCGCCGCCTGCCGCATCGCTCGCATACCGAGAGAACGCTACAGAGGCCGATTTCTCCCGCCCCAAGGCGGTCGCCCACACGCCATGCAGGCAGGCGCGACCGGGCACGAAGGCGGAATCTGATTCGATAGCCGTCGATGACTGTCAGCGCCCAATTCAGCGTCACGATCCGGGTCGAGCTCGATGCGCGGCAGGAGCCGCTCGGGAAGCTGACCGCTGCGATCGCCGAGGCGGGCGGGCAGTTGCAGGGGGTCGACCTGGTGCCGGGGGCCGGCGGCGAGGGTAAGCGCGTGCGCGAGTTCACGATCGACGCCCAGGACCGCGAGCACTGGGAGCAGATCCTGCGGGGCATCGGCTCGACCCGCGGTGCCAGGGTCCTCGACTACGTCGACCGGACGATGCAGATGCACCGCGGCGGCAAGATCTCGGTCGAGAACAAGTACCCCCTGAAGACGCGCGACGACCTCTCGATGGCCTACACGCCCGGTGTCGCCCGGGTCTGCCAGGACATCCACGCCGACCGCGCCAAGGCCTTCGAGTACACGATCAAGAAGAACACCGTGGCCGTGGTCTCCGACGGCAGCGCCGTGCTCGGCCTCGGCAACATCGGCCCGGAGGCGGCAATGCCGGTGATGGAGGGCAAGGCGATGCTGTTCAAGGAGTTCGCCGAGGTCGACGCCTTCCCGATCTGCCTCGACACCCAGGACCCGGACGAGATCGTCAAGGCCGTCGAGCTGATCGCGCCCACCTTCGGCGGGATCAACCTCGAGGACATCTCCGCCCCGCGCTGCTTCGAGATCGAGGAGCGGCTGAAGGACTCGATCGACATCCCGGTCTTCCACGACGACCAGCACGGCACCGCGGTGGTGACGATGGCGGCGCTGTTCAACGCGCTGAAGATCGTCGGCAAGCCGATCGAGGAGCTGCGGGTGCTGATGGTTGGCCTCGGTGCCGCGGGGGTAGCGGTGACGAAGATGATGCTCGCCTCCGGCGTCACCCACATCGTCGGCTGCGACCGCAGCGGCGCGATCTCGACCCAGCGCCAGGACTACCAGGCGGGCGAGATGAGCGGGATCAAGCGCTGGTATGCGGAGAGCTCGAACCCGGACCTGATCGAAGGACAGCCGGCCGACGTAATCGAGGGCATGGATCTCTTCATCGGGCTCTCCGGCCCGGGGATCATCACCGCAGAGTCGCTCGACAAGATGAACGACGACGCGATCGTCTTCGCGATGGCCAACCCGACGCCCGAGGTGATGCCCGAGGACGCCGCACCCTATGTGCGGATCATGGCCACCGGCCGCTCCGACTACCCGAACCAGATCAACAACGTGCTCTGCTTCCCGGGGATATTCCGGGGGGCCCTCGATGCCGGCGCACCGCGAATCACCGAGGAGATGAAGATGGCCGCAGCCAAGGGCATCGCCGAAGTCGTCACCGACGGCGACCTCTCCGAGGACTACATCATCCCCAGCGTCTTCAATCGCGAGGTGGCGCCGAAGGTGGCCGCCGCCGTGGTCGAGGAGGCCAAGCGCGAGGGGATCGCCCGCTTCAGCGACGAGACCGGCACCTTCTCCACGGTGGAGGTCGCCTAGCTCCGTGAAGGTCCTCGTCACCGGCGCCAGCGGATTCATCGGGTCTGCCCTCTGCGACTCGCTGCTGGTCAGGGGCGACACGGTGGTGGGGCTGACGCGCGACCCCGAGCGGGCGCGCGGCACCAACCCAAGCGTGCTCTGGCGCCCCTGGGAGCCGACCCTCGAACGGCCGCCGGCCGATGCCTTCGACGGCGTCGACGGGGTCGTCAACCTGCTCGGCGAGAAGATCAACCAGCGCTGGACCGACGAGGCGAAGCAGCGGATCATGGAGAGCCGGCGCACCGGCACCCACAACCTGATCGGCACGATCGCCGGCCTGGAGCGAAAGCCAGCCGTGCTGGTCAACCAGTCGGCGATCGGCTTCTACGGCGACCGCGGCGAGGCGATGGTCGACGAGTCTGCGGCCCCCGGAGCGGGCTACGACGCCGAGGTGGTGCAGGAGTGGGAGAAGGCGGCCCATGAGGCGGAGAGCACCGGGGTGCGGCTGGTCATCGTCCGCACGGGCCACGTGCTCGACCCCAGTGGCGGCTTCCTCGCACAGCTATTGAGGCCGTTCAAGCTCGGCGTCGGCGGCCCACTGGCGGGCGGCTCCCAGTACGTGTCCTGGATCCACATCGAGGACGAGGTCGGCATCCTGCTCTGGGCGCTTGACAACGAGAAGGTGAGCGGCGTCGTCAACTCGACTGCGCCCAACCCCGCCACCAACAAGGCCTTCTCCAAGGCCCTGGGAAAAGAGCTGGGTCGGCCGGCGGTGCTGCCGATACCGGGCCTGACGCTGGACCTGATGTACGGCAGCGAGTTCGGCAAGGTGCTCAGGGGCGGCCAGCGGGTGATGCCACGGCGGGCGCAGGACCTTGGCTACAGGTTCCGCTTTCCCGAGCTGGAGCCGGCACTAGCCGATCTTCTCTAGCTCTTCCCGAACCGACTCTCGCAGGGAGCTCGAGTTCGCGCCATCGACGGCCTGGATCACTCGCGCCATCGCTGCCTTCCCCGTATCAGTGGAGATCCAGCCGATGTCGGCGGATTCGAGAATGGGATGCGTGAAACGAGCCGTGGCCGGATCGTCAGGCTCCAGATAGGCGATCGCGGTCGAGTCCTCCGTCGCCCGCCGCGCGTTGGCGCCAAGAGCGGCAAGGTTGAGCTCCTGGCCTTCGCGCGCGCTCGGCAGGCAGATCGCGCGGATCCGAACCTCACCGGCGCGCCCTCCTTGGCTCGCCAGCTCCTGCCCTGCTGCCACGCAGAGGGGAGCTTCGACGTAGACGGTCACGGTGGCGTCCTCCGCCACGCCTTCATCTCCGCAACCCACGATCGAAGTAAGCAGGGTGAGACTGGCGAACAACGCAGCCGCCTTGCTACCCAAAGAAGACCTCGGCCTCCGAGTAGAGCTCCTCCGGCACGGTCTTCAACTCCGCCGTCGCCTCGCTCAGCTGTACCAGCTCGATATCGGTGCCGCGCAGGGCGGTCATCGTGCCCCATTTGCCGGCGTCGGCAGCGTCGATCGCATGCAGGCCGAAGCGCGTGGCCAGGACCCGGTCGAAGGCGGTCGGGGTGCCGCCGCGCTGCACGTGGCCGAGCACGGTCGCCCGCGCCTCCTTGCCGGTGCGCTGCTCGATCTCCCGCTCCAGCCAGTGGGCGATGCCGCCGAGAGCGACGTGGCCGAACTCGTCGAGCTTCTCGCTCTTGGTCTCGGGCATTCCGCCAATCGGCTGCGCACCCTCGGCGACGACCAGGATCGGCGCGTAGCGGCTCTCGAAGCGGCGGCCGACGAACTCGCAGACGCGTTCCAGGTCGAAGGGAAGCTCGGGAATGAGGATCACGTTGGCACCCCCGGCGAGACCGGCATGGAAGGCGATCCAGCCCGCGTGGCGCCCCATCACCTCGACGATCAGCACCCGGTGGTGGCTGTCCGCTGTCGTGTGGAGGCGGTCGATCGCCTCCATCGCGATGTTGACCGCGGTGTCGAAGCCGAAGGTGTAATCGGTTGCAGAGAGGTCGTTGTCGATCGTCTTCGGCACTCCGACTACGTTCACCCCGTGCTCGGTATACAGGCGCGAAGCCACCCCGAGCGTGTCCTCGCCGCCGATTGCGATCAGCCCGTCGACACCGGCCTCGGTCAGATTTGCCGCGATCCGCTCGGCGCCGCTGTCCTCGGCGAAGGGATTCGTTCGGGATGAACCAAGGATCGTGCCGCCGCGAGGCAGGATGCCGCGCACCTCCGGCACCCCGAGTGGGCGGCTGTCGCCCTGCAGCGGCCCGTGCCAGCCGTCGCGGTAACCGACGAAGTCGTGCCCACGGTGTTCGACACCCTTGCGTACGACCGCGCGGATTACCGCGTTCAATCCGGGGCAGTCGCCCCCGCCGGTAAGCACGCCGATCCGCATCGGCTCAGATTAATGCCGCCGCCCTGCCGAGAACGCGGTAGCTTCATCAGCACAAGCGAGAAGGGAGCGACATGAGCGACGCAGTGGATCTGGGAGCGGTCAGGCAGGCTCAGCAGAAAACCTGGTCAGAGGGAGACTTCGCGATGGTAGCCGGGCTCGTCGAGATGGTCGCCGAGGAGCTGGTGGAAGCGCTGGACATCGTCCCCGACGAACGGGTGATCGACATCGCCTGCGGCAGCGGCAACGGCGCCCTCGCGGCGGCGCGGCGCGCCTGGGGAAACACCGTGGGAGTCGACTTCGTCCCGGCGCTGCTCGAGCGGGGAAGGGAGCGGGCCACCGCCGAGCGTCTCGACGTCGAGTTCGTCGAGGGAGACGCGGCCGAACTTCCCTTTGGCGACGCCGAGTTCGACGTCGCGATCTCGATCTTCGGGGCGATGTTCGCCCCCGAACACGAGAAGACCGCTGCGGAGCTGCTGCGTGTCTGCAAGCCCGGCGGCCGGATCGGGATGGCCAACTGGGTCCCGGACGGAGGCGTGGGCAAGATGTTCATGACGATCGCCAAGCACGCCCCGCCGCCGCCCGGCGTCTCCTCCCCCCTCCTCTGGGGCACCGAGGACCACCTGCGCGAGGTCTTCGGCGATGGTGTCTCCGACCTCCGCGTCGAACGGCGCAAATCGCGGCAGGCCTTCCGCTCCGCCGACCATTTCCTCGACTTCTTCCGCACCTTCTTCGGCCCGACCAAGGTCGCCTACGAACGGGTGGGACCTGAGGGCGAGGCGGCACTGACCGCGGACATGAAGAGCTATCTGGAGGAGTACAACATGGCTGGCGACCGGCCGGCGCTCGTGCTCGAACCCGAGTACCTGCAGGTGGTCGCGACGCGCGCTTAGAGCCGAGCGGACTAGGACTTCGGCTGCAGGACGCGGATCACCGCGCCGATCAGCAGCACGGTGAAGAAGACCAGGCCGGCGACCGGGCCCCCTTGCCCGAAGGCGTAGGAGACCGTCGTCGCGGCAAGCGCCAGAAAGAGCGTTATGACCATGCCCATGAGGGCGTGATCCTAACCGGCCAGGGCGACGCGCGTCTCGCGCAGGAAGTCGCCGACGGCCTCCGCGGCCGCCCCCTCCGAACCTGCCTCTCCGGCAGCGCGCACCAGGCGGCTGCCGATGATCACCCCGTCGGCGATGCGGCCCACCTGGGCCGCTTGGTCGGGGGTACCGATCCCAAAGCCGACCGCGACTGGAACGTCGGCCTCGGTCTTGGTCGCCGCGACCAACTCGCTGAGTTCGAGTGGGATCTCGTCGCGCTCTCCGGTCGTCCCAACGGTCGAGACGACGTAGATGAAGCCGTGCGCGACCGCGCAGATCTGAGCCCGGCGCTCAGACAGAGTGGTCGGAGCGACCAGCGGGATGAGCGCGAGACCGGCGGCAGCGAACGCCTCGCGCACCTCCTCAGCCTCCCCCAGGGGGAGGTCGGGGACGATCGCCCCAACTGCACCCACCTGCGCAATGCGAGCGGCGAACTCAGCCACCCCACCCTGCGCCAGGACCATGTTGGCGTAGACCATGAAGACGACAGGGACGCGCTCGGCGACCGATTCGCAAACCTCGAATGCCGTCGAGAGCGTCGCACCGGCGTTCAGGGCGGCAGTCGCGGCCGCATGAATCGTCGGCCCGTCGGCAAGCGGATCGGAAAAAGGAACCCCAAGCTCGATCAGGTCGGCACCTGACTCCGCGTAGGCGGCAGCGACCTTGAGCGAAGACTCTCGATCGGGAAAGCCGGCCATCATGTAAGGCATAAGCGCAGCGCGACCTTCGTCTCCTGAAGCTCTGAACGCCGCGGCGATCCTCTCCACCCCGCTCGGCGCTTCGGCGATGGGCGTCGGGGGGTGACTCGCCGGAGCCTCCCCGCTGTTGCTCCGCCGAGTCACCCCCCGACGCCCTGCGCAATCGCCTCGGCGAGATCCTTGTCTCCACGCCCGGAGAGACAGAGCACGTCGTAGCCGTCCCCCCCACCGTTCTCGAGCAGCCAGGCGATCGCGTGCGAGGACTCCAGCGCCGGGATGATCCCCTCCAGCCTCGAGAGCTGGGCGAACGCGGCAAGCGCTTCCGCATCGGTAACGGCGAAGTAGCTGGCGCGGCCGGTGTCGCGCAGGTAGGCGTGCTCCGGCCCGACCCCCGGGTAGTCGAGGCCGGCGGAGACCGAGTGGGCCTCGATGATCTGTCCCTCCTCGTCGGCGAGCACAGAGGAGAGCGACCCATGCAGGACACCGGTGCTGCCGGCTCCCAGCGAGGCGCCATGGCGATCGGTGTCGAGCCCCTCGCCCGCCGCCTCGACTCCGATCAGCGCCACCTCCGCGTCATCGATGAAGGGGGTGAAGATGCCGATCGAGTTGGAGCCGCCGCCCACGCAAGCGATCACCCGGGCCGGCAGAGCGCCCTCGGCGTCCAGCGCCTGCTCACGCGCCTCGTCGCCGATCACCCGCTGCAGGTCGCGGACCAAAGCGGGAAACGGAGCTGGACCTACCGCGGAGCCGATTATGTAGTGGGTGGTGGCCACGCTGGCGACCCAGTCGCGGATCGCGGCGCTGCTCGCCTCCTTCAGCGTGCGGCGCCCGGCCTCGACCGGGACGACCTCCGCACCGAGCAGACCCATCCGCTCCACGTTGGGCCGCTGGCGGCGGATGTCCTCGCTACCCATATAGACGACGCACTCGAGGTCGAGTAGGGCGCAGGCCGTTGCCGTCGCCACCCCATGCTGGCCGGCACCGGTCTCGGCGATCACCCGAGGCTTGCCCATC
The DNA here is from genome assembly GCA_963697695.1 of uncultured Solirubrobacterales bacterium. GTDB lineage: Bacteria > Actinomycetota > Thermoleophilia > Solirubrobacterales > 70-9 > VRUE01. The sequence continues at coordinate 2,676,883 of OY969094.1, read as the reverse complement.
CGCTTGGCGAGCAGTGCCTGCCCAATCGCGTTGTTGATCTTGTGGGCGCCGGTGTGGGCAAGGTCCTCCCGCTTCAGGTAGACCCTGCGACCGGCGCGCTCGGAGAGCCGGTCGGCTCGGTAGAGCGGCGTCGGACGGCCGATGAAATTGCGGTGCAGGTCGGCCAACTGCTCGCGAAAACCCGTGTCCTCACGTGCCTCCGCCCAAGCCGCGGTCAGCTCGTCGAGAGCGGCGATCAGCGTCTCCGGCACATAACGGCCCCCGTAGGGCCCAAATCGCTCCTCGACCACGCTCATAGAGTGGAGACGCTAGCGGCCTGGGCGGCCTCGAAGAAGGCGGTCATCGCTGCGTGATCCTTTCGGCCCGGCTCCGCCTCAACCCCGCTCGCCACGTCGACCGCGTAGGGGTGAGCGACGGAAATCGCCGCCGCGACGTTGTCCGGTCGCAGACCGCCGGCGACGATCGCGGGCACTTCCGAACGGTGCTCGCGCAACAGCCCCCAGTCGAAGCTTTCCCCCGTTCCGCCCCAGAGCCCTTTGCCGCGGCGATCGAAGAGATGGAAGTCGGTGCGAAAGGCCTCGGCGCCATGGACATCGGCGGCGCTGGCGACATGGATCGCCTTGACCACCTTGACCCCGGTCCGCCGCGCCACCTCGCCGCAGAACGCCGGCCCCTCCGCCCCATTCAGTTGCACCATCGTCAGCCCGGCGTTCTCGACCGCCTTCGCCACTTCCTCCAGCTCAGGATTGACGAACACGCCAACAACCTCGCACTTGCGCCTGAACGCCGCCCCGATCCGCACCGCCTCCGCCGGCTCGCAAGCCCGCGGGCTCCTGTCGTAATGGATCAGCCCAATCGCCCAAGCCCCAAGCCGCACGGCCTCCGCCGCGTCATCCAGGTTCGTTATGCCGCAGATCTTGATCCGCATTTACATAGCGTAAAGAGGTCGCGGGGCCGCCGTCTAGCACCGGCCCCACAACCTCCTTGCTCCCCTTACCGCCGAGCCTAAGAATTCAAACTAAGGCATTGAAAATTCTGTCGGCGTCGATGCCGGTCAAGAAAAGTCCGAGCTCATCGTGGACGAAAGCTTGTAGGACACCATATTTAAGTTCGTCTTCTGGGAATAATGCTTGAGGCGCCAGTCCTGCACGGTGGAATAACCTGCTCACTTTGCAATCACTAGCAAGTAAAAATTCAGTAAGACATTCTAGAACCGTAGAGCCTTTGACTTTGATTTCTTCTGCCAGAGGGCAGAATGCACCATCGTAGTAAATGTACATAAAGGGTTGACCGACAGTTAATGGCTCCATTAATAAATAAATCTTAGTATTATGTAATATGGGTAAGATCTTCAAATCTGTGGATAAGACTAAGGGAAGGCAGGTGGCACTGAGGTCCATCCCCCATAGAGTTGCTTTGCAACCAGAATACGCAAGGCTCAAGTGAGCGCTGCTGCCGGCAAGCAGTACTCCATTTTCAACACTTATTTCTTTGCAGCTAACTACGAGTGATAAGCCTGGCACTAAAAGTCTCATTTCGCCTTCATGCGTTCCATCAAACGAGACGGTGGATGTGATTTCTTTTCCGTTCACATCCCACGTCAACGCCTGACCACTTTCAGCCTGAATTCCTGCCACGCCCAATGCAACTAGTCCCAGCAGAACAAACGCCTTAAGTCTCGTCTTCCAGTGACTCACTTTGATTCCTCTCGTTGGAGTTACGGGATCGTGCCGCTACAAGAGTGGCCTCGCACACGAGAGTTTCACGGAGCCCTAGTCGCCAGTCAAACTTCCAAGTCAGCCTCCACGGAAGATGGGGCTTCCGGAGCTCTGAGCTTGCGAACCGAGCTACTGAACGGAGTCGGGGCGGACGCCGAGGGTGACGGTGACCGTTTTGGTCTCGTCGCCGCGGACGATCGTCAGCTCCAGCTTGTCGCCGGACTTGGCGTTGTTGACGGCTTCGACCATCTCGTCCATGGAGGAGATGGGTTTGCCGTCGACCTCGGTGATGAGGTCGCCGCCTAGTCGAAGGCGGGCGCCTTCGACAGTGGCACTGGTGGTTCCACCCTCGAGGCCGGCCTTGTCGGCGGGTCCTCCATCTTTGACTTCGGCGACAAGTGCGCCTTTGTCGACGGGCAGGTTCACCGCGCGGGCGAGCTCCGGAGTGACGGTGTTGCCGTTGATGCCAAGGTAGGCGTGCTCGACCTCGCCGTTCTCCTGCAGCTGGCGCACCACGTCGCGTGCGGTGTTGATTGGGACCGCAAAGCCGATGCCGACGTTGCCGCCAGTACCGGACTGGATCTGTGAGTTGATGCCGATCACGCTGCCATCGGCGGCGATCAGCGGCCCACCGGAGTTGCCCGGGTTGATCGCGGCGTCAGTTTGGATCACGTGTGAGATGGAGAAGCCGTTTGGTGCTTCGATCTGGCGCTGAAGCGCGGAGATGATGCCGCTCGTCACCGTGCGGTCAAGTCCGAACGGGTTGCCGATCGCGATCACCGGGTCACCGACCTCGACCTTCGAGGAGTCTCCGAGAGCCAGCGGGTGCAATTGGTCAGATGGCACGTCGACCTTGAGCAGGGCGACATCGGTCGCCGGATCGGAGCCGATCACCTCGGCGCTGTGGCTCGTCTCTGAGGAGCCGAGCGTCACCTCGACCTCGTCCGCGCCCTCGACCACGTGGCTGTTGGTGATGATGTGCCCTTCTGTGTCGATCAGGAAGCCGGAGCCAGTCGCGGTTCCACCGCCTTCCGGCTGACCAAAGGGGCTGGGGCTCGACGGAGCTTCTGAGGAAGTAGCTGAGATGAAGGCGACACCCTGTCCGTCGCGACGATAGATCTCGTTTACGAGATTCGAGTCGTCGTCGCCGCCGCTCGGCAGCTCGGCGGTGCGGTTTGCCGCGGGCGTGGCAAGAGAGGTGGAAACCGTTGTGGTCGATCCGCCCTCGGCCTCGATCCAGCCGGCCGAGATCGCGATCGCTCCGAAGATGGCCACTACCGCACCGCCGAGGAGTGCCGAGAAGAAGGGAGTGCGTAGGAAGCCTCTGGTCCTGCTCATGGCAACGAATTTAGAGATGGTTCTTCAACCGTTCCTAAACCGGCCTGAAAATTCAGTGAAAAGGTGACCAGCCCGGCTCAGGGCAAATGGTGCTCGCGGGTGCCCTCGTCAGCACCGGTCAGCTCGCGCGTCTTCGCCTCGGGATCGGCCGCGCTCATCAGCGCTCCTCCGATCAATACCGCGTCGACACCTACCCGCTCCAGCTCCTCCAACTCCTCGCGCGAGGAGATGCCGCTCTCGGCGACGACCGTCTTGCCCGCCGGCACGTCCGGCATCAGCTCGTAGGTGGTTGCGATGTCGACCCGCTGCTCGTCGAGATCGCGGTTGTTGATGCCGATCGCCTCCGCGTCCATCTCCAGCGCCCGCCGCAGCTCCCCAGCGTCATGGACCTCGATCAGGCAGTCGAGGTCAAGACCGCGCGCCTCCTCGTACATGCTCTCAAGCTCCCGGTCGTCGAGGGCGCGGACGATGAGAAGCACCGCGTCGGCACCGTTCACCGCAGCCTCATAGAGCTGGTACGGATCGACGATGAAGTCCTTGCGCAGAATCGGTAGGTCGCAGGCGGCCCGTGCGGCGCGCAGGTCCTCGAGCGAGCCGCCGAAGTGGCGCTCGTCGGTCAAGACCGAAAGCGCAGCCGCCCCGCCGCGCTCGTAGGTCCCGACCTGATCGGCCACAGAGGCCGAAGCGGAGATGTCTCCGGCGCTGGGGGAGCGGCGCTTGAACTCGGCGATCACCGAGAGGCCGGGGCGCGTCAACGCCTCGCTGAAGGGACGGTCCTCGCCGCGGCTATGTAGGCGTGACTCGAGATCCGCCTGCGAGACCTGCCCGCGGCGCTCCTCCACCCCTTCCCGCGCGGCTGCGATGAGCTGCTCGATCATTGCCACTTGACAGGAGAAGCCTAGTCGGCGAGCTGGCTGGTCAGCGCAATCAACCGCCCGAGCAGCTCGCGCGCGGCACCCGAATCGACCGCGGCGGCGGCCTTCTCCACCCCGTCGCCGAGGCTCTCGGCAGATCCACCGACGTAGATCGCCGCACCCGCGTTGAGCAGGACGAGGTCGCGGCGAGGGCCGGTCTCGCCCTCGAGGATGGCGCGCGAGACGGCGGCGTTCTCCTCCGGCGTCCCCCCGGCGACCTGCCCCAGCTCCGCCTCGGCGAGGTCGAACTGGCCCGGCTCGACATAGTGCTCCTCGGTGCGCCCGTCCGCGACCTCGATCACCCGCGTGCGGGCCGAGATCGAGAGCTCGTCGACTCCGTCCTCGGCAGTGACGACCATCGCCCGCACACTGCCGAGGCCGACCAGGGCCTCGGCGATCGTCTCCTGAAAGTGGCGATCGGATACGCCGAGCAGCTGGCGCTGGGCCCCGGCCGGGTTGGTCAGGGGGCCGAGGAAGTTGAAGACCGTCCGCACCCCGAGCTCTTTACGGGCCGGGACGACGTTGGCCATCGCCGCGTGGTGACGGGGAGCGAACATGAAGCCGAAGCCGACCTCGTCGATGCAGCGGCCGACCTGAGCGGGACCGAGCTCGATCCTCACCCCGAGCGCCTCTAGCAGCTCGGCAGAGCCGCACTTGCTCGTGTAGGAGCGGTTGCCGTGCTTGGCGACTCCGCAGCCAGCGCCGGCTGCGACCAGGGCAGCCGTGGTCGAGACGTTGAAGGTGGAGGGCCCGCCGCCGGTGCCGGCGGTGTCGACCAGGTCGGTCCGCTTGGTGACGACCGGAGTGGCGAGCGAGCGCATCGTCCGCGCCAGGCCGACCACCTCGGGGACCGTCTCCCCCTTCGCTCGCAGCGCGATCAGGAAGGCGCCGGTCTGCACCGGGTCGGTGCGACCCTCCATGATCTCGGCCAGCACTGCCGAGGCATGGTCGGCGGTGAGATGGTCGCCGGCGCAGACCGCGTCGATCGCCCGGCTCACGACGTCGTTAGGGGCCATCGCCGTTCCCGAGGAAGTTCGCCAGCAGGTGCTTGCCCTGTGGCGTCAGAACCGACTCGGGGTGGAACTGAACCCCCTCGGCGGGCAGCTCGCGATGGCGGGCGCCCATCACCACGTCACCGAGTCTGGCGCTGAGCTCCAGCTCATCGGGCAGATCCGGATCGGCAACCAGCGAGTGGTAGCGGCCGGCGACGAGAGGGCTGGGCAGCCCGGCGTAGACGGTGCGTCCGTCGTGCTCGATCTCGGCCTCCTTGCCATGGATCGGGTCCCCCTGCACGGTGCGGCCGCCGAAAGCCTCGACCAGTGACTGGTGGCCGAGGCATACCCCCAGCACCGGCGTGCCGGCCTCGGCGAAGCGGCGGATCGCCTCCTTGGAGACCCCCGCCTCGGCCGGCGTGCAGGGACCCGGCGAGACGACGAGCCGATCGACGTGGCGCTCGAGCAGCTCCTCGACCGTCGCTTTGTCGTTACGCACCACCTCGACCTCCGCGCCCAGCTCGCCCAGGTACTGGACCAGGTTGTAGGTGAAGCTGTCGTAGTTGTCGATAACGAGGACCTTCATCGTCAGCTCCAGTCCGGCTGCTCGCAGGCCAGCTCGACGGCGCGGAAGACAGCCTTGGCCTTGTTGACCGACTCGTTGTACTCGTAGGCCGGCTTGGCGTCGGCGACGGTGCCGCCGCCGGCCTGGACGTGGATCTGGCCGTCCTTGGCGACGACGGTACGGATGTGGATCGCGGTGTCGAGATCGCCGTTCCAGGAGAGGTAGCCGATCGCACCCCCGTAGGAGCAGCGCTTGACCGGCTCCAGCTCGTCGATGATCTGCATCGCCCGCACCTTCGGCGCGCCGGAGAGCGTTCCCGCCGGCAGCGTCGAGCGCAGCACGTCCATCGCGCCGATCCCCTCGCGCAGCGTGCCGGAGACCTGGCTGACGATGTGGAGGACGTGCGAGTAGGTCTCGACCACCATCAGCTCGTCGACCCCGACGGAGCCGTACTCGCAGACCCGCCCCAGGTCGTTGCGGCCGAGGTCGACCAGCATCACGTGCTCAGCTCGCTCCTTCGGGTCCTTGACCAGACGCTCGGCGAGACGGCGGTCCTCCTCCTCGTTCGCCCCGCGCGGGTAGGTGCCGGCGATCGGCCGCGTCTCGACCCGGCTGCCGTTGACTTTGACCAGCGGCTCCGGCGAGGCGCCGGCGATCTGGAAGTCGCCGAACTCGAGGTAGTACATGTAGGGCGAGGGATTGACGGCGCGCAAGCCGCGGTAGATCGAGAAGGCCTCGACCGGAGCCGGCGCCGAGAAGCGCTGCGAGGGGACGACCTGGAAGGCGTCGCCGGCGTGGACGTACTCGACGATCCGCTCCACCGCCGCTTCGAACTCCTCGCGCTCCATGTTGGAGGCGAAGCGTGGCGGCTCGGCGATCGCGGGGCTCTCGGGGGCCGGGACGGCACCGCGTAGGCGGCGGCGCGCATCGGCGATCGAGGCGGCGGCCCGCTCGTAGGCTGCGTCGATACCGCCCTCGTCGTCGGCGAAGGCGCAGGCCATGATCGTCAGCTCGTGACGCAGGTGATCGAAGACCAGCAATAGGTCGGTGACCATCAGGGCCATGTCAGGCAGGCCGAGCGGGTCGGGATTGGGCTCCGCGAGCGGCTCCGCGGTGCGCACGAGGTCGTAGCCGAAGAAGCCGACGGCCCCGCCGCAGAAGGGCGGCAGGCCCTCTACCGGGGCCAGCCGAAAGGCCTCCAGGTGCTCGGCAACGGCGGCGTACGGGTCGGGAGCATCGCTGGACTCGCCATTCGAGTCGGAGAGGGTGCCCTGGCTCCAGCGCAACACAGAGCGGGGGCGAAAGCCGACGAAGGAGTAACGGCCGACCTGGCCCTGCTCGGCAGACTCGAGCAGGAAGCAGGGCGCCCCCTCGGCCTCTCCCGCGCGCAGCTTGAGGAAGGCCGAGACGGGCGTCTCGCAGTCGTCGACGAGGCGCAGGCGCACCGGCACGACGTTTCCCTGCGCGGCGAGCGCCCGCGCCTCCTCCAAGCTTGGCTCCAGCCGCAGCTCCGATTCAGCGGCGACGGTCATCGAGCACCTCCATCACCGCCGATTGAGGCACCTCGCGCGAGGCGAGCAGCACCGCCAAGTGATAGAGCAGGTCCGCCGCCTCTTCGGCGACCCGCTCGTCGGACTCCTCGCGTGCGGCGCGGACCACCTCCTCGGCCTCCTCCTCGACCTTTTCGCCGATCAGCTTCGGATCGTCGAGCAGCTTCACCGTGTAGCTGCCCTCGGGACGCTCGGCGGCCCGGCTGCGCAGCGTGCGCTCCAGCGTCGCCAAGGCCTCATGCGATGCCGGCTCTGGTGCGGCGTCGCCGCCCAGCTCCCGGTAGAAGCAGCTGCGCTCGCCCGTGTGGCAGGCGGGACCGGTCGGCTCGACCAAGGCGACGATCGCATCGCCGTCGCAGTCGTAGCGCAGCTGGCGCAGCTTCAGCACGTTGCCCGAGGTTTCACCCTTGCGCCAAATCTCCTCGCGCGAGCGGCTGTAGAAGTGCAGCTCGCCGGTCTCGACCGTCAGCCGCAGCGACTCCTCGTTGGCGTAGGCGAGCGTCAGCACCTCGCCGCTGGCGAAGTCCTGCGCCACGCACGGAACCAGCCCGCGCTCGTCGAATTTCAGCTCGGGGAACACCAGGCCATCGTAGTTGGCTACTCGATGCCCAAGCGATCGAGCATGTCCTCATCCCGGCGCCAGCGGCTGCGAACGCGGACCTTGAGGTCGAGGTGGACCTTGGCGCCGAGCTCGGTTTCGAGCGAGCGGCGGGCGGCGGCGCCGATCTCGCCGACCTTGGTGCCCCCCTTGCCGATCAGGATTCCCTTCTGCGACTCGGTCTCGGCCCAGATCTCGGCGCCGACGTCGACCAGGCCACCGGGACGCTCGGAGACCTCCTTCACCGCAACCTCGACCGAGTGCGGCACCTCGTCGCGGGTGCGGTTGAGGACCTGCTCGCGGATCAGCTCGGCCAGCAACAGCTCACTCGACTGGTCGCTGTGGTCCTGCGGCGGGTACATGTAGGGCCCCTCGGGAACCAGCTCGCTGAGCCGCTCCACTAGCGCTTCCAGCCCCTCCCCTGTGCGAGCGCTGATCGGGAAGACCTCGTCGACCCCGCCCAGCTCCGCCGCCGCGGCAAGCACCGGCACCATCTCGTTGGGACCGATCCGGTCGGCCTTGTTGACGGCGCAGATCACCGGCAGCTTGGCGCCGGCATCGAGCAGGGCGCGAGCGATGAAGCGGTCCCCGGGACCGACCCCCTCCTCGCCGTTGATCACGAGCAGAGCGAGATCGGAGTCGGCCAGCTCGCGCTCGACCCGCTTCTGCATCCGCTCGGTGAGCACGTCACGGGGCCGCTGCACGCCCGGCAGGTCAACGAGGACCAGTTGCCGCTCCGCCTTGGTATCGGTGTGGATGCCGCGGATCGCCCGTCGCGTCGTCTGCGGGCGCATCGAGACGATCGCGACGCGGCTGCCGACGATCTCGTTGACCAGGGTCGACTTGCCGACATTGGGCCGGCCGGCGAGACCGATGAAACCGGAGCGTGTCACCGTGTGAGGTTCTTCAGCACTTCGGCCTGAGTTTGCAGCATCTCGCCGTCGTCCACCTCATGGTCATAGCCGCAGAGATGAAGAACGCCGTGGACGGCGGCTTCGGTCACGTCGCTGCAGCGCTCGGGACAGATCGCCACGTCGCCCAGCTCCCGTGGACCCGGAACCTCGCCGATGCCGTCAAGCGGGAAGGCGAGCACGTCGGTGGGCGTGTCCCTCCCCCGGTGCTCGCGGTTCAGCTCGCGTATCCGCTCGGTGCCGACCAGATCGACCGCCAGGTGGCCATCGCCGACGCCGGCCGCGTCCAGCGCCGCCGCGACCGCGTCCCGCAGCTCCGCCGGCACATCGGAGAGGTCGAGGCTCAAGAGCGCGGAGTCGGACCGTGTTCCGCTCGCGCCGCCCGCTCGCGGCTGCCGTGCTCGTCATAGGCGGCGACGATCCGCTGGACCAGCTTGTGCCGCACCACGTCCTCGCCGCCGAAGTTGACGAAGGAGATGTCCTGCACCTCGTCGAGGATGTCGCGGACGACGACCAAGCCGGAACGCTGGTCGGTGGGCAGGTCGATCTGGGTGACGTCGCCGGTGACGACCATGCGCGAGTTGAAACCGAGCCGGGTGAGGAACATCTTCATCTGCTCGGGGCTGGTGTTCTGCGCCTCGTCGAGGATGACGAAGGAGTCGTTGAGGGTGTTGTGCGTTATGAGGAAGTCATCGGTGACGTAAAGGGAGTCCGGTGCCGCAACCTGGATGCACACGGTCTCCGCCTCGCCAGCGGGCTCGATCGCAGCCACGAAGCGCATCGGACGGCCGCCGCCGTCGCGGCGATAGCGCTCACGCTTCCGCGCGAGGCGAAACGGCTCGATCCCGCTTGGCAGGCGGATGTCCATCACGAACGCATCTGACCGGTGGTGGACGGGGCGGCCTCCGGCCTGGCCAGGAGATCGGCCGGCCGCGCGCCCCCGTCGCCAGTAGGCGATGCCGCCCAGCGAGCGAACGAGGAAGGAGACATCGTTGCGGAGGCGTTCGGAGCAGGTCGTGTACTGGATTCGGCAGGTCCGGTCACGTTGCGTGACCGGACCACCATCGCTGTCGAGGAGCCCCTGAAGGACAGCGAGCCGGACGGCCGACTCGTTGCGCAAGTATGGATCGGGGACGAACTTCGTATTAGACCTCATACCTGCGAGGCCCAGATCCCGCAGGGCAGCGGTGACCGGATTGGCGACGATCACGCCACCGCGGCGGCCGTCGATATGGCGGAGGACGTAGTCGGGGCCATCCTTGTGGCGCAGCTCGATTCCGTCGAGCGATTTCTCGAGCGCTACCGCCAGCTCTCGGTCGACCGTGGAGAAACTTGGTGTCGTCGTGGTCGTGAGGCAACCATCCCCGAGCAGCAGGCCGAGCGCATACGGATCGAGCGGCACATCGCGCTGGGGAAACTCGACCGGGGCGCTGAGGAGGGGCAGCTCGAATCGGTGCCGGTGGGCGGTCCGCAGCCGACCAATCATCTCCCGCGTTTCAACCACGCGACCGGGCTTTCCGCGACGACGGTCTGAAGCCGTGAAGACGTGCCACAGATGCTCGCCGCAGCAGAGCGTCGAGGCGCCGTCTTGCGCACGCAAACGGAAGACCTCTTTTCGCCCCTGGGGATAGACGCCCAGGACGGGAGTCGGCATCCCGTTCGACCCGACGACCAGATCGCCCACCCGGAGGGCTCCGATCGACTGGAACCCAGACGGCGTCAGCACGGGACTGGAGAGCGGCTGGGCGCGGCCGCGCATGAAGGCGAGCGGCGCCACCTCGATCACGCCGCGCTCGAAGTAGCCGTTGACCCGGTCGGGATCGAGCATGTCGAAGAGTGCGTCGAAGAGCGGCCGCAGGTATGGATCGACCTTGGCCTGGATGTCGCCGGGAAGGAAGCCGAGCCGCTCCCCCGCCTCGACCGCGGGCCGGGTGAGGATGATCCGCTGAACCTGCCGTTCGGCCAGCGCAGCCGCCGCCATCGCGACAGCGAGGAAGGTCTTGCCTGTCCCCGCTGGACCGATCCCGAAGGTGACCGTGTGGTCGCGGATCGAGTCGACGTAGCGCTTCTGGTTCAGCGTCTTCGGCGAGACCTTGGTGTTGCGGTGGCGCCAGACGACGTCCTCGAGGATCTCTGCCGGGCTCTCGTGCGCGTCGAGGGCGCCGGTCACGGCTTCGATCGTGCCCGGGGCGACGTCGTGCCCCTGCTCGATCAGCTCGACCAGCTCGTCGACGACGGTGGCGGCCATCTGCACGTCGTCGGGTTCGCCGTCGAGGGTGAGCACGTTGCCGCGCAGGTGGAAGTCGCAGTCGAGGTGGCCGCGCAGCGCCCGCAGCACCGCGTCCTCGGAACCCGCCAGCTCCGCGGCGACGCTGTTGTCGAGAGTGACCTGCCTACGCGCCAAGCCGCTCACGCACCGCTGCACTGACCCGCTTGCCGTCGGCGCGCCCACCCAGCTTCGGCATCAGCGCCGACATCACCTGGCCCATCTGCTTCTGCTCGCTTGCCCCGGTCTCGGCGACCGCGGCATCGACCAGCTCGGCGAGCTCCTCGTCAGATAGCTGCTGGGGCAGGTAGCCCTCGATCAGCTCCGCCTCGAAGCGCTCGGCTCCCTCCTGCTCTTCGCGCCCCGCCTCGCCGAAGGCATCGGCCGCTTCGAGTCGCTTCTTGCGCTCGCGCTGGAGCACCGCAACCTCGTCGCCATCACCCAGCTTCGCGTCCTTCTGCAGCGAGTCGACGATCAGCCGCAGCGCGCCCGCTCGGTCGCGATCGCCCGCCTTCATCGCGGTGCGCACGTCTTCCTGGACCTGCTCGAGAACGCTCATCGGCCTAAGGGTAATCGGCCGCGCTGGCGGAGCGCCGGGATCAACAGGATTTATTTTGCAAAATCTCGATCTGCTCGACCTCGCCGAGCGGCATCTGCAGGAAGCGGGTGCCGAGGTCGCAGAAGGAGTCGACGTCGCCGGTGCAGAGGAAGCGGTAGCTGCCCTCGCCATCGGGCTGCTGGGCCAGCTCGCGACGCTGGAGAGCGCGCTGTACGGCGGCGGCGACGGCATGACCGCCGCTGACCAGCCGCACGTCGCGGCCGAGTATGCGCTGCAGCATCGGCGCCACCAGCGGGTAGTGGGTGCAGCCGAGGATCAGGGTGTCGACGCCGGCGCGCTTCAGCGGCGCACAGTAGGTCCGTGCCATCTCGACGACGCCGTCGTCGAAGGGGGAGCCGTCTTGGATGAAGGGGGCGAGGTCGGGCGCCTCCACTTCGGTCACCTCGAGAGCACGTCCCTGCCCTTCGAGCGCTTGGCGGTAGGCGGCGCTGCCGACCGTATTCGGGGTGGCGAGGACGCCGACCCGGCCGCTGTCGGTGATCGCAGCGGCGATCTCGGCCTGGGGCTCGACCACGGGCACCACCTCCACCCCGTACTTCGCCGCCACCTCCCTGGCCACGTCGACGCCGATCGAGGTGGCCGTGTTGCAGGCGATCACCAGCAGCTTGGCACCGTCGCCGAGGAGCAGCTCGGCGATCGAACGGATCCGCGCCCGCAGCTCATCCGTGTCCTTGACCCCGTACGGAAACCAGGCGGTGTCGCCGAGGTAGACGTAGTCCTCCTCCGGCAGCGAGACCAGGCACTCGTGCAGCACGGTGAGACCGCCCACGCCGGAGTCGAACATCACGACCGGCAGGGAAGGGTCGAGCTGGGCGCCGTTGGCGTCGGGGGCCTTCAGGATCGGCGCCCTAGAGGAAGGGCTTGTACGCCATGAAGAAGATCGTGATCACGACGATCAGCCCGGCGAGGGAGCCAACCCTGCCGACCCGTTCGCTCAGCACCGTGAACTCGTCGCTGAGCGAGTCGCCGGCCTTCAGGTCCCGTTCGGCCAGCTGGCGCGCTTCCTTCACCTTGGGCTGGAAGAACGCGTGCTGGAGGCCGAAGAGGACAAAGATCGCGACGAAGCCAAGGCTGATGAAGGCATCGCTCGTCTCCCAGGGCCCGTCGGCGAGGAGGTAGATGCCTGCCAGGAGCAGGACGATCATGCCCGGATTGACTAGGTAGCGATCGGTCTTCTGGATACCGGCAAGGATCGCCGGCGTCGCCCGTGGATGCTCCGGTGCCACCGAAAAGAAGAGGGCATAACCGAAGGTCGGTCCAAAGGCCAGCACGACCGCGAGGATGTGCAGGAAGACCGCGATCTTGTAGCCGGGATCGCCGATGGTCGCCAGCATCGGCCGAAACATACAGCTAGGCGCGGAGCAGGAGGGCGGCCCAGTCGCCCTGCAAGCGACGGTCCGCCTCTGCGAGGCCGACGGGGGCGAAGGCGGCAGCGATGTCATCCAGCTCGGTTGGAAGCAGGCCGGAGCAGATCAGGGTGATGGGAGCCGGGGGATGACTCGGCGGAGCAACAGCGGGGAGGCTCCGGCGAGCCATCCCCCGGCTCCCATCGAGCCGAGCTGCAATCTCCCGCAGGACCGGCGCGGTCATGTTGGCGACCGTGGTCGGCGCCAGCTCAGGAAGCCCCTCACGCAGGTTGCGGCGCTCCAACTGGAGACTGACTCCATTCGCGTCAGCGTTGGTGGCTGCAGCTTCGATAGAGGCTTGCTCATGGTCGTAACCATGCACGGGGTCCCAGCCCAGCTTGGCGGCGGCAATTGCCAGGACGCCGGAGCCTGTGCCGAGATCCGTTAGCGGTCCATTTGCCTCCCCCGCCGCCGCCAGCTCGAGCAGGTACTCGAGGCAGAGGCGGGTGGTCGGGTGGGCACCGGTGCCGAAGGCGCGGCCAGGGTCGACGACGAGGTCGGCGATCTCGGGATCGGTGTGTGCGGGCTCCCAGGAGGGGCGCAGCCAGAGCCGCTCGCCGACCAGCAGCGGTTTGTGGAAGTCCTGCCAGCGATCCGCCCAGTCGTCGGGCACCTCGGTTGCCACGACCTCGACCAGGTCGTCCTCAGCTGCCGCCTCGATCTCCCCCAGCTCCGGCAGCTCTCCCTCGCCGCCGTAGATCGCGTACTCGACGTAGCCCGGCCCCCGCTCCTCCTCGACCCCGTTCGGTGCCAGCACCGTCAGCTCGGCGAGAACGATCTCCGCCTGCTCGGGCGAGCAGCGAACGGCGAGCCGAATCAACCGAAGGCCCGGCGGACTCGGGAGAAGAAGCTCCCTCCGTCACCCTGCTGCGAGCGGAGATTGCGCGGGCCTAGCGTCTCCCCCAGCTTCTCCGCCAGCTCGCGCTGCTCCTCGGAGAGATCGGTGGGGACGATGACGTGGACGACGATGACCAGGTCGCCCGGCGGACCCCCGTTCGCGCCTGGCAGCCCGTGCCCGCGCAGGGCGAACTGGCTGCCGTGCTGGATCCCCGGCGGCAGCTCGATCTCCCGCTCGCCCTCGTGGCTGGGAATCCTGACGCTCTTCCCCAGCATCGCCTCGACCGCGGAGAGCTCGACCGCGTGGACAAGGTCCTGGCCGCGCATCGGGCCGCGCCGCACCTCGAAGCCGAAGCTGCCGCCGAAGAACGCCTGGAAGATGTCCTCGACCGAGCCGAAGCCGGCACCGCCGGGTGGGAAGCCGCCCGAGCGCAGGCCGTCGTGGCCGAAGCGGTCGTAGGTGGCGCGGCGCTCCGGGTCGGACAGCACCTCGTAGGCCTCCGCCGCCGCCTTGAATTTCTCCTCCGCCTCGGGATCGTGGGCGTTGACGTCCGGGTGCAGCTCGCGGGCGAGGCGCCGAAACGCCCGCTTCACCTCCGTCCCGTCGGCGTCCCGCTCGACCCCGAGCACCTCGTAGTAGTCGCGTGACATCCGATTAACCGTCGTAGACCGTCTCGCAGTAGCGCGACAGCTCGCGAGCGGCGCCCCGCACCGAGGCGATCGCGGTGGCGTAGTCCATCCGCAGCGGTCCGACGACCCCGACCGCGCCGAGGTTGCGGTGGGCTAGGCCGTAGTTGGCCCCGACGACGCTCACCGAGCGCAGCTCCGGCTGCGGGTTCTCGTGGCCGATCCAAGAGAAGACCGAGCGCTCGTCGAGGGCAGAACGCAGCACGTGCAGCACGCTCGCCCGTTCCTCGAGCGCGGTCATCAGCTCATCCGCCCGGGGCAGATCGGCGTAGTGCGCTTCGGAGAGCAGCCTCGAGGCCCCATCCACGTAGAGCGTGTCACCGGCCTCCGTCCGCTCCAGCTCGGTGAAAGCCGTGCCGAGGGTGGCGACGAACCCGGCCTCGACCGGGTCGAGCTCGGGATCGGCCAGCCGGGTGGCGATCATCCGCGCGCCGACCCCCATCCCCACCAGGGACTCGTTGAGATAGCTGGACGCCCACTCGACCAGGCCGGGATCGACCGCGGCGTCGAACTTGAAGACCCGCTTGACGATCGCACCGGTCGAGGCGATCGCGACCACCATCACCTCATGTGGATGCAGGCGCAGCACCTCGACCCGGTGGATCGTCGCCGAGGTCATCGGCGGTGCCGTCGCCAGGGCCACGAGGTCATTGATCCGGGCCAGCGCACCGATCGTCTCTCGCATCGCTTCGTCGACCTCGCGGCGCAGCTGCGAGAGCTCCAGGTCGACGGTCGCATCGGCCAACTGACTGCCGGAGACGGGCAGGGTGTCGACGTAGCGGCGGTATCCCGCATCAGTGGGGAGGCGACCGGCAGAGGTGTACGGGTGGGTCAAGTAGCCATCAGCCTCAAGCGCCGCGAGCTCCATCCGCACCGTGGACGGGCCCCACTCCACCTCAGGAAGATCGGCAAGTGCCTTCGAGGGCACAGGCTTGCCAGACGCGAGGTACGCGTCAACCACAAGCTTGAGGAGGAACTCTTGCCGAGGCGAAAGCACGCTTCAAGTCTAGGAGGAGGGCCGGGTGATCCCTCCCAAAACACTCAAGCGCCGCTCCCGCCGAGCGTTTTGGGAGGGGTTGCCCGGCCCTCCCTACGCCTACAGCTGTATTTCCGCCTCTGCGTTGCGAATCGTCTGGTTGTCGCCCTGAGCAGCCACCGTGTCGATCACGACCCGAGCGCCGTCCACCGACTTGACCGAGCCGCTGACCACTATCTCGGTCTCCGGCGCGCCCATGCCGCGGAACTGGACCGAGAGGCGCTTCAGCGCTTTCGGGTCGCCGCCGGCGACATCAGTCGCCGAACGCGCCACCAGGCCCATCATGTAGAGGCCGTGCAGGATCGTGTTCGGCAGGCCGACCGCTTTTGCGAACTCGGGGTCGATGTGGATCGGGTTGAAGTCTCCCGAGGCACCCGCGTAGCGGTGCGGCAGGTACTTGTCGGGGGTGACGCTCAGCCCCTCGATCGAGTCGCCGGGATTCAAGTCAGCCATCTCAGACTCCCCTCACGATGTTGGTCCAGGTGCCCTTTACGACCTCGTCGCCATTCTGGTTGACCGAGCGGGTCTCGAAGACGTAGAAGCCCTTGCCGTCCTTCTCGTAGATCTCCAGGCACTTTGCCGTGGTGGTGATCTCGTCGCCCGAGCATGCGGGCTCGCCCCACTCGAACTCCTGGCCGCCGTGCACCATCGCGGCGAAATTCATCGCCACCTCGTCGTCGAACATCGCCGGTCCCAGCGCCGGGGCGCTGTAGACGACACAGAACATCGGCGGCGCGACGACGTCTCGGTAACCGGCCGCCCTGGCGGCCTCGCGGTCGGTGTAGACCGGGTTGTCAAACCCGATCACCCGTGCGTACTCGCCGATCTTCTCCTTGCCCACCTCATAGGTCGTGGCGGGCCATTCCTTGCCTATTGCGTCTGTCTTGATAGCCATGGCTGCGGCAGTCTAGAGACGCTCCGCCATCCTGGTCGGCTGGCCAGTTGCCGGCCTACTCGTCGATCTCGAGGACGGCGAGAAAGGCCTCCTGCGGGACTTCAACCCGCCCGACCGACTTCATCCGCTTCTTGCCCGCCTTCTGCTTCTTCAAGAGCTTCTGCTTGCGGGTGACGTCGCCGCCGTAGAGCTTTGCGGTGACGTCCTTGCGCAGCGCCTTGACCGTCTCGCGGGCGAGGATGTTGGAGCCGATCGCAGCCTGGACCGGGACGTCGAAGAGCTGGCGTGGGATCGTCTTGCGCAGCCTCCCAACGAGGCGCTTGCCCTGCTCGTAGGCGAAGTCGCGGTGGACGATGATCGAGAGCGCGTCGACCCGGTCGCCGGCGAGCAGGATGTCGACCTTGACCAGGTCCGAGGCGCGGTTGCCGATCGGCTCGTAGTCGAGCGAGGCATAGCCGCGGGTCGAGGACTTCAGCAGGTCGAAGAAGTCGAGGACGATCTCCGCCAGCGGCATGTCGTAACGGATCTGCACCCGCTGCGGGCTGAGGTAGTGCATGTCGACGTGGGTGCCGCGGCGCGACTGGCAGAGCTCCATCACGGCGCCGACCTGCTCGGCGGGACAGATGATCGTGGCGCGGATGAAGGGCTCTTCGATCGCCTCGATCGTGCCCGGGTCGGGCAGCTCGGTCGGGCTGCGAACCTCGACCTCCTCGCCGTTGGTCAGGTTCACCTCGTAGCGCACGTTCGGGGTCGTCGCCAGGAGGTCGAGGCCGTACTCCCGCTCGAGCCGCTCACGCACGATCTCCATGTGCAGCAGGCCGAGGAAACCGCAGCGGAAGCCGAAGCCGAGCGCCTCCGAGGTCTCCGGCTCCCAGGAGAGCGCCGCATCGTTGAGGGCCAGCTTCTCGAGCGCCTCGCGCAGGTCTTCGAAGCGGTCGGTGTCGATCGGGAAGAGGCCGCAGAAGACCATCGGCCGCACCTCGCGGTAGCCCTCCAGCGCCTCCGTGGCGGGGCGGTCGAGCGCGGTCAGCGTGTCGCCGACGCGCAGTTTGGCGACGTCCTTGATGCCGGTGATCAGGTAGCCGACGTCGCCGGCCTCCATCCCCTGCACGCCGGTCATCTCGGGGCGGAAGAAGCCGATGTCGTCGATGTCGGCCTCGGTGCCGTTCTGCATCGCCAGGATGCGCCCGTTCTTGCGGAAGACGCCGTCGACCATCCGCACGTAGGCGATCACGCCCCTGTACTGGTCGAACTCGGAGTCGAAGATCAGCGCCCGCGGCGGAGCCGCGAGGTCGCCCTTGGGCGGGGGCACGCGGGCGACGATCGCCTCCAGCACGTCGACCACCCCCTCCCCGGTCTTGGCCGAGATCGGGATCGCGTCGCCCGGATCGCCGCCGAGCAGGTCGGCGATTTCGGCCCCGACCCGGTCGGGTTCGGCTCCCGGCAGGTCGACCTTGTTCATCACCGGGATCAGCTCGAGACCGTTCTCGACCGCCAGGTAGGTGTTGGCGACGGTCTGTGCCTCGACGCCCTGGGCGGCGTCGACGACGAGCAGGGCGCCCTCGCAGGCGGCGAGGCTGCGCGAGACCTCATAGGAGAAGTCGACGTGACCGGGGGTGTCGATCAGGTGCAGGTGGTACGTCTCGCCGTCGGAGGCCTTGTACTCGACCCGCACCGCCTGCGCCTTTATCGTGATCCCGCGCTCCCGCTCGAGGTCCATCGAGTCGAGCACCTGGGCGCGCATTTTCTTCGGGTCGACGGCCCCGGTGATCTCGAGAATGCGGTCGGCCAGGGTCGACTTGCCGTGGTCGATGTGGGCGATTATTGAAAAGTTCCGGATGTGGTCCATAGGGCGGGCTCGGAGTATGGCCGACGTGCGGAGGTGGCCGGCGGGTCCTGTCGCCGGGTGGGGCACCCTCCTTGTCCTGCGCGCTGCTTCGGGCAAAGGGATCCTGCGCTCACAGGGTCGAAACCTTGCCCTCAGCAGCCTCCGGACAGCAGAGTCCACCCCACCCGACACCACCCGCCGGAGAAACGCTGGTCGGCTAGCGGCGACACCCAGATGAATCCAGAAAGGTCCCCAGCTTGAAGACAATCGTCGGCGGCTCGCGCAAGACCACGGTGGTGCTTGGAGCTTCTGTCCAGCGGGCGGTGGGTGGGTAGATGGGCTTGCCGGATTCGATCCGGTCTCGCGTGGCTATGACGTAGTCGTAGTTGCCGGCGTTTAGGAGGCGGCGCCAGGTTTGGCAGGTGGTGGGGGCAGTGAAGCCGCCGTGGGGGCGCTCGATGCCGATGTAGTCGACTTGGTTGGAGAGGTCGGTGCCGAAGAGGGGGTACTGGCGGGTGCTGGTGGTGGCTATGCGGGCGTCGGAGAGGTCGTGGGACCACTTGAAGGCGGCGTTGAGGCCGGGGGTGGTGAATGTCGGATCGGCGTAGCGGTTCTCTAGGTAGTGGCGTTGGACCGGGTAGCCGAAAACCACTGCCAGCAGCACGAGGAACGCCAGGCAGGTGCGGGGAGCCCCTCGCCCGGACAAGCGTCGAGCCGATTGGCTCGACGCTTTGAGTATCCGCCCGTTCGAGGGGCTCCCCGCACCTGCTTCTCGAAGCTGGGCAGGCAGCACCGTTGGAAGCAAGGCGAGACCCAGGACCAGGGCTGGAGCTAGGTAGCGGAGACCTGACTCAAAGCCGCGGGGCATGCCCTGGGGGCCCGAAGCTGAGGTCGGGGCTATCAGCCAAGCCAGGACAACAGCTAGGCCGGTGAGGCCCGCGAGGTGGAGAAGTGGGTCCACGCCGCGAGCCAGGCAAAGGATTAGACCAGCGAGGGCAGCCGCCGCGATCAGCGGCCAGAGGAATCCCATGCCGTCGTGCAGACCGGGCAGGAACCAGTCGGACCAGACCGCGCCGTCGGTCAGATAGCCGATGACGCTGTGCGCTTCGCGACCGCCGAGTGCCTGGTCGGGAGCCGTCAGCGAGACCGGCCCGATGCTGTCGAACCAAGGCAGTGGGTTGCCGGTGTGGGCGAGGTTGCGCAGATACCAGTAGCCACCACCGGCAAGAGCGGCCAGGCCCCCGGCTGCCAGAGCCCGCCACTTCTCCCCGCGCGGCGCAACGACCACGAGCCCAACCACCAGGACAGCTGCCGGGAGCAGGAAATTGAGCTTCGTCCCAGCCGCCAGGCCCGCCGAGAGCCCCACCACAGCGACAGCTCCCAGCGGCAACCGCTCGTCGCCAGATCGAGCACTCCACGCGTTGAGAGCCACAGCAACTGCAGCAAGTAGGAAGAAAATCCCGACGATGTCGTTCCGCGCCTCCCCGGCCTGGTCTGACAGGGCCGGAAGGCTCAGAGCGATCGCCCCCAGCGTCAGGGAGAACGGTGCAACGCGATACGGCCGCCCGATGCACCAGCAAGCAACCAGGCAGCCGACAAACCAGCCGAGATTGAGCAGCGGCGAGAGGACATCCCTATCGAACGCAACCATCCCAACCGCATGGAACACCTCCGAATTCGCCGGGTAGAACCAAGCCAGGAACTGCGGTGCAATGAAGTGCAACCCCCACGTATCGCCGCTCTGGAAGAAGCCCGCCGCGAACGGTCCGTGGTACCAGGTCGAATCGAACCCGGTCATCCCCGTCGACAGCTTCGGCTTCACCTCCAACCCGAACTTCACGACGGCAACGGCAGCTATCGCGAGAGCAGCAAGGGCGGCCCATGAGGGGAGGTGGGGGTGGCCCTCCGGCGGAGCGGCCGGCTGCCCCCACCTCCCCCCCAGGCGCAGCCAAAGTCCCAAGCCCACGACGGTCACAACGACCAGATATGGCAGCTGCTCGAAGAAACCGAAGGCCCCGAGGAGCTCGGCCATCCAGAGCAGGAGCGCAAGCGCGAGCACTGCGGTCGCCAGATGTGCGGGTGCACCCGAAAAGTCGGGCAGCAAGCGGCCGCGAAGGCTGGATGCCCCGAGCCAGGCAAAACCGACGAGCAGGGCGATCTCGGCTACGCCCAAGAGGTAGCGACCGAGGTCGAGCATCTAGCGGCGACGCACCAGGCGCAGGATCTGCTCCAGCTCCGGGATTCGCAGGAGCCTGGCGGCACCGAGATAGATCAACCCGCCGAGCCCGAGCGCAACCCCAAGCGAGACGATCTGGCCGACCAGGCCCCGACCCAAAGCGCTGTCGAGCAGGTCCCAGACACCGAAGCTGACCGCGGCAAGTGCCGCGGCCGCAATGGTGATGCGAATGCTCGCATCGAGCAGGCGTCCCAGCTCAAGCCCCCCCAAGAGCCGGCGCAGGATCACACCCTGAGCAAGCACGCTGACGGCGGTCGCGATCGCGGTCGAGGCGACGATGCCGCCGACGCCGAGGTGGTAGAGGCCGAGTGCCCCGAGTGCGGTGACGGCGAGGTTGGCGGCAGCGATCCCGGTCGGAACCCAGGGACGCTGCAGACTGAAGAAGGTCCGGGTGAGCAGCAGGAAGAGGCCGTTGGTCGGCAGCGAGAAGGCAAACCAGAAGAGCGCCGTGGCGACGAGGGTCGTCTGCTCTGGGGTGAACTCCCCGCGCTGATAGACGAGCCGGATCATCGGCTCGGAGAGGACCAGGACCGCTGCGGCAGCGGGCACCAGGACGAAGAGGATCTGGCGCATCCCGTTGGCCATCGTCGCCCGCAGATTGTCGTGCTCGCCGCGGGAGGCGAAGCGGGCCAGGGTCGGGAAGAGGACCGTCGCGATCGCCACCGAGAAGATGCCCTGCGGCAGCTGGTAGATGCGGAAGGCCTTGTCGATCGCCGCCGGCGCCTGGTCGCTGACGAGGCTGCCGAAGAGGCTGTTGATGATCAGATTGAAGTTGATCAGGCCGAGGCTGATCGTCACCGGCAGCATCAGCAGCAGCACCCGGCGCACGTCGCGATTGCGCCAGTCGAAAGTCCAGCTGAACTTGAACGGCGTGTTGCGCAGGTCGAAGACCGGGATCAACAGTTGGACGAGGGTGCCGACGAGGATGCCGATCGCGTAGGCGTAGATGCGGTCCCGGCCCTCGAACATCGGGGCCAGCACGACCAGCAGCAGGATGATCGTCAGGTTCCAGAAGAGCGGTGCGATGGCGAAGGCGCCAAAGCGGTCGTAGCTATTGAGGACGCCGACGACGACGCCGCTGATCCCGAGCAGGATCAGGATCGGGAAGAGGACCTGGGAGAGGGTGACGGTGAGGTCGAGGAGCTCCCCTTCGAAGCCTGGAGCGAAGAGAGGCATGATCACCGGGGCGAGCAGGACGAAGAGCGCCGTGATCGCACCAAGGACGAGGGTGGCCAGCAGCAGCAGGGTCGAGGCGAGACGGAAGGCCTCGCGGTAGTTCTTCTTCTCGAGCTGCTCGGTGAAGATCGGCACAAAGGCCGGCTGCAGCGCCGCGTCCGCGAAAAGAGCGCGGACCAGGTTCGGCAGCTGGAAGGCAATCGTGAAGGCCGACATCGGGCCGCTGACGCCGTAGTAGCCGGCGGCGACGATCTCCCGCCCAAGCCCCGCGATCCGCGAAGCGGCGGTGGCGATCGAGAAGAAAGCGGTCGAGCGGGCCAGACGGCCGCGCTGAACTGGCTCTTCCGAGGTTGGGGCGGTCTCCAAGCTCTATCTCACTCGCTATAGTCGGCCGCCCGAAACATGGCCAACATAGCCTCACAGAAGAAGCGGATCCTACGCAGCGAGCGCGAGCGAACCGAGAACCGGCTGATCACCAGCACGGTGAAGACCCACTTCCGCCGTCTCGAAAGCGCGGTCGAGTCCGGCGACGCCACCGCTGCTGCCACCGAGCACCGCTCGCTCGTCTCGAAGATCGACAAGGCGGTGCAGAAGGGCGCCCTGCACAAGAACACCGGCGCCCGTAAGAAGTCGAGGGCAGCCCGCATAGCGGCTGCCGTCGCGAAGTAGCTAGACCGGCGCCCCCGCAGCCCTGCGCAGCGCAAGCGTCAGCGCCAGCTCGTCGCCGTAGTCGGTGCCGCCGCGGCACCAGACCTCGAGATCGGCCAGGGCCACGGTCGCATCCCCCAGTTCCTCGAGGCTCGTCTCCTTGAGCCGGGAAACCAGCTGACGCGCCGCGTAGGGGTGCATTCCCAGGCTCGACTCGACCTGCTTCGGCGGGATGCCTTCCTCCAGTTGGGCGACCGCGGCACAAGCCTTGCGCAGACGTGAGGCGAGACCGTAGATCAGACCGGTGACGTTCTCGCCCTGGGCGATCAGCCGCTCGGAGATCACTGTTGCCCGAACGGGATCGCGCTCCAGCAGTGCATCGGAAAGGGCCCAAACCGCCGCTTCGGACGTATCGGCGATCATCGCGTCTAGGTCTGCAGCGGTGACCCTGCCCTCTCCCCCTGCCCAAAGAGCGAGGCGCTCGAGCTCTTGCTGCAGACGAACGGGGTTGGCGCCCATTCGATCGACCATGATCCTCGCCGCAGCAGGCTCCAGCTCGAAGCCAAGGCGCTTTGCGTCGCCGACGAGCACGCGTGGCAGCTCCTTCGGTTTCGGAGCTTCGAACTCGTGGATCTCGCCTTTCGCCGCCTTGGTTGCCTTGAGCAGCTTTGCCGGAGCTTTCGCACGAGCGATCAGGACCACCGTCAGCTCAGGCGGCAGCCCAGCGCCGAGCGCTTCCGCGACGGCGTCGATCTGGCGGTCTCGCCAGCGGTCGATGCCGTCGACCAGCAGGTAGCGGCGCGACTCGGTCAGCGACATCGCCGGAATCGCACCCAGAAACGCCTCGTGGTCTGGAGACCCTTTGCCCTCGCTCGACTCGAAGACCTCCAGGGCCGCGACGCCGCCGTCGCCTTCGGCTCTTGCCCGCAGACGCGACCGGGTCGCGTCGATCTTCGCCTGATCGGTCCCGGCGATCAGATAGAGCGATGCCAGCTCGGCCACCCGGCCGAGTCTAGTCGTCGTCCTTGCCTGACTCTTCGTACTCGCCGGAGTAGCCGACGTCCGCATCCTTGCCGGTCCACCCCTCCCAGGCCGGAGGAGATGGCTGATACGGGTCCGGCGCCTCGGACTCGGCATAGGAGGAGGACTTGGGCCGCTCCGGTGCGGAGCCCCTGCCACCGCCGTCATAGCCCTTCGACTTGTCCCATTCGACGGGCGGGGCGATCGGCGGCTCGCTCTTCGACTTCTCGCCGCTGCCGCCGGTCGATTTGGACGTACCCGACGAGACCGGCTTCGACGATTCTTCGACCGCGGGCGTCGATACGGGTGTCGAAACCGGGGCCGCTGTGGGCGGGGACGCCGGTGGCTGACCAGGCGTCGCCGGGGGCGAGGCAGCGGGCGGCGAGGCGGTGGCGCCAGGCGACGGCTCGACCGCTTGCTCCACCGGAGTTGGGGCCGAGACCGCAGGCTGGGGCGAAGAACCGCCGGTCGAGCCGGCCGTCACCCCGCCGCCGCCGCTTGACGGCGCCACGGAGGCGACGGTCCCGCCATCCCCGGCGGGAGTGCTCGCGGGCGCTCCCGCAGATTGCGTCAGGGCGATCGGATCGTTGTGAACGACGCCGGAAACCGCGGGTCCAGCCGGTATGGGGCCGCTGAGGACCCCCGGCCACCCCTGCTGAGAGACGAAGACGATCAGCCCGAGCCCGATCGCCGTGACAAGGCCCAGGAGCGCAATCGACATATTGCGAATTCTCACCAGGCCGTCGCCGGCAGAACCGGACCGATGAAACAAGGAAGAGAACATTTGTCCAAGCCTAGAGGACACCAATACGACCATCGACCGATTCGAGCCAAAAGGGAGGGCAGGCATCAGGAAAACCAAATTTTAGGTCGATGATCCGTTGAGCCCCTACCAAATAGTCAGTGCCCAAAACTGACCTGAACTGAGTGGCGATCCACGTCGAGCACGATGGTCCCGTCGCGATCGGTACGCAGCGCGCGGACCCGGTGAGCCGTGAGAGTCGCCAGCGTCGCAGGAGTCGGATGACCGTAGGAGTTGTCCTCGCCGACCGAGATCACCGCAAGTCTGGGGCCGCTGCGCTCGAGCAGCGCCCCCAGACCGGCATCCTCGCTGCCGTGATGAGCCACCTTCAGCACGTCGACCGGACCGCTGTCGATCGGAGTCGACTCCGCCTCGGCATCGGCGGTGAGCAGGATCGAGAAGTCGCGCCAGTGGGCAAGCAGCACCAGCGCCAGCTGGTTGGGGTCAGCGGTGGAGGCTTGAGCGGAGAGCACCTCCCGCGGCGGCCAGAGGACCTCGATGCGGAGCCGGCCAGAGCGCAGTTCCGCCCCCCGGACGAGCTGGAGGGTGGCAGCGCCGGCTGCCGCCGCCTCGGCTCGCAGGCGAGGGCCGAGACGGCCGTAGGCGAACCGGCCGATCGGGAGGCGACCGAGGAGCTCCTCGATCCCGCCCGCGTGATCGGCTTGCTCATGGGTGACCACGACCGCCCCAAGCCGCTCGACACCCGCCCCCCGCAGCCGCCCAGCCAGGTCGCTGCCCGGCGGTCCGCCGTCGATCAGGACCGCCGGCGCGTGCCGAGGTTGCAACAGGATCGCGTCCCCCTGACCCACGTCAAGGACCGTGACCCGCAGGCCAGACACCGGATCTGCCGCTGCTTCACCGCCTCCCCTTCCCAGGGCGGCGAGACCAATCGCAACCGTGCAAATTGCGACCGCCGCCAACAGCCACCGTTTGCCCAGCCCCCTGGCTGACTGCGCCCGATCGGCCCTTTTCAGCAGAGCTATCCGTTGTCGTCGCAGGAGCCATGGCGTGGTCACCACGGCCCAGGCGAGCAGAAGGTAGGCAGCGATCAAGCCGTGCAGTCCGAGATCGACATGCAGGTAGGCCCAGTCAGGACGGCCGCACCAAGCGGCCACCTGGGCGATGTAGGCGAGGAGCAAAGCGGCGACCGCGTTGAACGCCTCGACCGGGAAGCCGGGCACCTGCCCACCTGCGGCAGCCAGCATCCCGAGCCACATCGCCGGTGCCACCGCCGGCAGGGCGAGCAGGTTCGCGAGGAGCGTCGCCGTCGATACCGCGCCGAAATGGAAGATGCTCAACGGCGCCGTGGCCAGGGTCGCGGCGATCGTCACCGCCACGCTCTCGGCGACTGTTCGTCCCCAGCCACCATCGCCGATCCGGCTCGCAATCGCCTCGCGCAGCGGAGGCACAATGGCGAGGATCCCGAGCACGGCGGCGAAGCTGAGCTGCCAGCCGACATCGGCCGCAATGCCGGGGTCGATCGTCAACGTGACGACGGCCGCCAGCGCGAGGGCGTAGAGACGGGACGAGCGACGACCGGCCAAGGTTGCCAGCACCCCGAGCGCTCCCATGATCCCGGCCCGTTGGATCGACGGGCCGGCGCCGGCGAGCGGGACGTAGAGAGCGATCGCAGCAAGGATCCAGACGAGGCGCAGACGTAGTGGGATGCCAAACGCGGCAAGCAGCGGCATCGCCAGCAGGGCGAGAAGCATCACGTTCTGCCCCGAGACGGCAAGCAGGTGGCCGAGGCCTGAGCGGCGGAAGTCCTCGACCGTCGCCGGATCGATCCCGTCGTCCTCACCGAGGACGAAGCCACGGGCCAGCTCCGCCTCACGCGCCGGCATGCGGCGGCCGAGGGCCGCCTCTGCCCGCTCGCGGATCTGGTCGCGCTCGGCGAGGGCAAGTGCCGTCACCGCGATGACGCCGAGAACCACGAGCAGTCCCGGGCGTCCTACGCGCACACCGAAGGCCTCAGGGCTGCAGGCGGGCGCGCAGCGACTCCATCGTCGCCGGCCCGATCCCGCTCACCTGGTCGAGCTGGTCGACCGAGGCGAGGCCACCGTGTTCGTCGCGGAACTCGATGATGTCCTCGGCAGTGACCGGGCCGATGCCCTCGATCGTGTCGAGCTGTTCGACCGTCGCCGTACCGAGGCTGATCGGTCCGTCTTCGGTCGCTCCAGCCGCTCCCAGTGGAGCACCGCCCGGCCCTCGTTTCGGCACGACCACCTGCTGGCCGTCGGCGAGCCGCGCCGCGAGGTTGATCGCTTCCAACAGAGCGGCATCGGTCGCACCTCCGGCGCGCTGCACGGCGTCGGTCACTCGCGAGCCCGCAGGCATCCGATAGACGCCGGGACGAACGACGGCGCCGGTGACGTCGACAACCACGTCCGCTCCGCCGCCGTCAGCGCTGAAGGAGAAGCTCCCGCCATCCCCAGACGACTCCGCCGACGGTTCGAATGCCGGCATCCCGGGCTCCCCCGCCCGAATCGCCCGTGCCCCGACCAGCAGCAGCGCGATGGCTACGGCGCCGTAAACGAGGACCTGCGTACGAGAAAGCTCGGGCATGGGCCGAACCGTCCCCGCCATCAGCGCGCACGTGGCGCGCACTTAGGGTCAAAACCAAGACATCACTGAGGCGTGAGAGGCAAGCAGATCAAGGAGGCAGGGAGCTGGCGTGCTCTGCACGCGGCGACCGAGGACGCCGATATGCGCCGCCTCTCGCGACTCAGGTCAGTCTTCGTCGTCGTAGCCGGCAACCTCTGCCAGCTGATCGCTGTAGAGCTCGGAGGCCGCGACCGGCGGCGACTGCACCGAGACGCAGGCGAGCTCGCCATCGCTGTCGTTGACAACCGCGTGATCGGTCGCCGGCGGAACCAGGATCAGATCGCCCTCGGCGATCCGCTGGGTGTCGCCGGCCACCGACATCGTGCCGGTGCCGCGAACGACTACGTAGACCTGCTCGGCCTCCTCATGCGAGCGCAGCGTCTGCTCAGCGCCGGCGGGGATCTCGAGCCAGGTCACGGACATATTCCGCGAGCCCAGTTCTCCCGCATCCATGAGGACGTGGGCACGCAGCCGGTGCCACTCCTCGATCGGCGCCTCCTCGAGCCTTCTGACGAGCACGCGCGCTTTGTACCAGAAACCGAGGCCTTTGCCGTAAAAAACTCAGCGAACGACCAGGTTGACCAGCTTGCCGGGAACGACGATCTCCTTGACGATCTCCTTGCCGTCGAGATGGCGCTCGACCTTCTCGCTCGCTCTCGCCAAGCGCAGAAGCTCCTCTTCAGGAGCATCGGCAGCGGCCTCGATCCGGTCGCGCAGCTTGCCGTTGACCTGGACGACGAGGGTCACCGTGTCGCTCGCCAGCAGCGCCGGATCGGCCTCTGGCCAGGGTTGCTCCCAAACCCGTCCCCCTTCGAGGCGCTCCCAGACCTCGGCCCCGAGGTGTGGCGCAAAAGGGAAGACCAGCGAGGCGGCCGTGGCAGTTGCGAAGCGCACGGCTAACGCACCGGCAGGATCGCCGTAGAGACCGTCCTTGAGCCGGTAGGCATCGTTGACCAGCTCCATTACCGCGGCGATCGCGGTGTTGAACTGGAAGCCGCGCTGGAAGTCCTGCGTCGCCTTCTCTATCGCCCAGTGGGCCTTGGCGAGCAGCTCTCGTGTCTCGCCGGTGGCGTCGCCGCCGGACGCCGCCCCGGCCTCCGTCCGCTCATCCACCTCCCCGCAGAGCCGCCAGAGGCGCGAGAGGAAGCGGTTGACCCCCTCCACCCCCTCGTCGGACCAGTCGCCGCCGCGCTCGGGCGGACCCATGAAGCAGACGTAGGTGCGGGCGGTGTCGGCGCCGTAGCGCTCGACGTACTCGGCGGGGCTGACCGTGTTGCCGCGCGACTTCGACATCTTCGCCCCGTCGCGGGTGATCATCCCCTGGGCGAAGAGGTTGGCGAACGGCTCCTGCACGTCGATATGCCCCATGTCAGCGAGCGCCTTGGCGAAGAAGCGCGCGTACATCAGGTGGAGGATCGCGTGCTCGACGCCGCCGATGTACTGGTCCACCGGCAGCCAGTGGTTGGCTGCAGCGCGATCCCAGGCAGCCTCGTCGTTGCGGGGATCGAGGTAGCGGATGAAGTACCAGGAGGAGTCGACGAAGGTGTCCATCGTGTCGGTCTCGCGGCGGGCCGGTCCACCGCAGCGCGGGCACTCGGTCGCAACCCAGTCCTCGGCGGCGGCCAGCGGGCTCTTGCCCTGCGGCGCGTAGTCGTCGATCTCGGGCAGCTCGACCGGGAGCTGGTCGTCGGGCACGGGGACGATCCCGCACTCGTCGCAGTAGACGACCGGAATCGGCGCCCCCCAGTAGCGCTGGCGCGAGACCAGCCAGTCGCGCAGGCGGTAGTTGACGGCGGAGCGACCGCGGCCCTCGGAGTCGAGCCAGGCGACGATCTCCTCATAGGCCTCGCGATTGCCCTGGCCGTCGAAGCGGCCGGAGTTGACCATCGGGCCATCGCCTGGATAGGGCAAGCCCTGCTCGTCGCGAGCGACCTCCGGATCCTCGCCCTCGATCACCCGCTTCACGGGCAGGTCGAAGGCCTTGGCGAACTCGTAATCCCGCGTGTCGTGGCCCGGAACGGCCATGATCGCGCCGGTGCCGTACTCCATCAGCACGTAGTCGGCGACGAACATCGGGATCTCCTCGCCGTTGACCGGATTGACGACGCTGCGGCCGAGCGGCACGCCGGTCTTCTCGCGGTCCTCGGCACCGCGCTCCTCGGCCGACTCGCGGGCGACCCGGTCGACGTACTCGCGCACCGCCGTCTCGGCCTCGGTCTCGGCGACCAGGCGCTCCAGCTCCGGATGCTCGGGGGCGAGGACGAAGAAGGTGGCGCCGAAGAGGGTGTCGGGGCGGGTGGTGAAAACGGGGAAGTCGAGGTCGAGCTCCTCGCAGCGGAAGGTCACTTCGGCGCCGTCGGAGCGGCCGATCCAGTTGCGCTGCATCGTGATCACGTGCTCGGGCCAGGACTCGAGCAGCTCGAAGTCGGCGAGCAGGCGCTCGGCGTAGTCGGTGATGCGGAAGAACCACTGCTCGAGCTTGCGCTGGACGACCGGCGTGCCACAGCGCTCGCAGCGCCCGTCGACCACCTGCTCGTTGGCGAGCACGGTGGCGTCCTTCGGGCACCACTGGACCGGTGCCTCCTCGCGGTAGGCGAGCCCGCGCTCGAACAGCTGCAGGAAGATCCACTGGGTCCAGCGGTAGTACTCGGGCGTGTGGGTGCCGAGCTCGCGCGACCAGTCGATCGAGATGCCCCACTCGCGGAACTGGCGGCGGAAGGAGGCGATCGAGCGCTCGGTCGCCTCGCGCGGCGGCTCACCGGTCTTGATCGCGTTGTTCTCCGCCGGCAGGCCAAAGGCGTCGTAGCCCATCGGGTGGATCACCTCGAAGCCGTGGCGGCGGCGGAAGTGGGCGATCGCGTCGCCGACCGCGTAGCACTTGAGGTGCCCGACGTGAGGTTCGCCGGAGGGGTAGGGCAGCATCTCCAGCACGTAGGACTTCGGCTTAGAGCCCTCGAAGCCGGGCTGACCGGGATTGGCGACCTCCCAGGTCTTCTCCTCGGCCCAAACCTGCTGCCACTTCTGCTCGATCGCCTTGGGGTCGTAGCCGGAAGACATGAGGCGCGATCTTACGAGCGCGCCCGTCCGAAGGCTCTGCCGCTAGCTACGGCGCCGAGTGAGGCGCAAGCCCGACCAGGTCTCGTCGATCGCGCAGACCTTGGTGTCGACCAAGCCAACGGGAAGGACCACGTCGCGAATCACGTCCTCGGTCATATCCGTGTCGACGCCAGAAGAGCGCTTCGGCCAGGCCATCCACAGCGTCCCCTCCCCCACCGCCTTCGCCACGGCGGCGAGCCGACGCTCGAACTCGCGGCGAGCGGTCACGAACCAGAGAGTCATCTCGCGCTTGCCGCGGTTGCCCCTGCGAAGCGTCACGCCCTCCGGAAGCGGTGCCAACAGCTCCTCGATCCCATCAGGCGCACCAAGCAGGCAGACGGTCGAATCCGGCTTGACGCCCAGCTTCTGCACCAGCGGCTTCCCGGAGTACCCAGCCATCAACGCAAGCTTATGAGAGCGCTTCGCGGGTAGCTGCTGTTGCTCAGCTGCAAGCGTCTCTCGCGGGGGGTGGTGCCGAATGGGGGGACCATCCTGAGGAAGCTTTAGCTACCGGAAGGGTGGTGGGTCCCCATTCGGTGACAGGACCCGCCGCGTCAGTGACGCTGATGTTGATCGCGACAGGACCCGCGGGCCGGAGCACCCTCAGAACAGCGGCGAGAGTGCTTCGAGGATGCGGGGCCAGAGGTAGACCTCGACCGTGGCGGAAGCGACGAGGACGGGGATCGCCAGCAGCACCGTGATCAGAGTGGCGGCTAGGAGCTGGTTCCACTCGCCGCGGCGGCTGGCGATCAGCCATGCCCCGAGTGGGAGGAAGAGGGCGGTCAGCTCGGGGATCGCGTGCGGGAGCACGCTGAGAATCAGAGCGACGTTGGAGATCTCCAGCTGGAAGGCGATGGTCGCCCCCTGGAAGCCGAGGTAGAGGACCTGGGTGCCAAGCGAGAAGAGAGTGACGGCGCAGACGAAGAGGATCGCCAGCTCGCCCGCCTTGACGTGCACCCAGCGCGAGAAGCCGCTGCGCCGGGCGGCGGCGATCGGCATCGAGGCGCCGGCGATGAAGCCGGCGATGCAAGCAGTCGCGTGCAGCGCCAGTACCAGCGAGTTGCGCCAGAGGATCGGCAGCATGTCGTCGGCCTCTGTGGGCTCGGTGAGGCCGGGCATGTGGATCGGCGTCAGGTCGGGGGTGAGGAGGCCGGCGACGACCCAGACGGCGCCCAGCAGGGCGAGAGAGATCGCCAGGCTCAGAGCCAGCCAGCCCCGCAGCGCGTGCCAGGGGCTGTCGTTCCACGCCTCCAGCGCCGCACGCGTGTCCTGCATTCCGTGCGAGAAGACGTGCTCGTTGGCGGTGTTCATCGCTCACCCATCGGCAGCAAGCGGCGTCGGTTTGAGCGGCGTCAGTGACGCGCCGTCGGCACCTGACCGCGCAACACCTGGACCAGGCCCCAGAAGGAGACGGCCGCCCAAACCACCTCCAGCAGCAGGAAGCCCCACTGCTGCTCGTGCCACGCCAGTGCCGCCAGCACGGCGGATCCGACCAGGTTGAGGACCAGGTAGATCCGCGAATGGGGATCCATCCTGTTGAGCTGAGCCGCCGTGAACGCGCTCAGGATCAGGATCGCCCCGACTATCTGTACGAGCTGGTCCAATGCCGGGCGGAGAGTAGTGGAGCCTATTCAGGTCACTCGGTTTGCTTTTGGCTCTCCGTAAGCATCGAGGGCCTCGGTCGGAGCCCCTATCCCGCTCAGCAGAATCCGCATCAACCGTCTTCCCATCCTCACTGCCTCGCGCAATTCGTCCATGTCGACGGCGTAGGGATTGTGGATAAGCGCATTGCGAAACTGCTTGACCAGGCCAATCTCCTGCTCGAACACGGTGTACCACCGATCGACCATCTCCTGCTGCGCCTCGGTGAGCGCCCCCATTCGCTCGTTTGAATCGACGCGCCGCATCCGCGAGATCGTCTCGTACTGGGTCAGGTTCTTCACCAGCCAAGAGAGTTGCAGCGTCAGAGAGGCACGCTCATCGTCTTCGTCGCTGACCAGGCCCGGAGGCTCTGCCGCGATTTGGCGATCACCCTTTGCCTCAGGCTCAGCCATGCCCTCATCCGCCTCGCCCATCTGCTCCTTGTCAGGTCTCGCAACTGGCTCAGTGACTGGCTCCTCCTCCTCCTCCTCGATCTTGCCATCACTACTCCGGGCCGCACGAAGTGTCTCTTCCTTGATGGTGACGTCCTTCTCTGCGGTGTTGAGCTCAATCTTGAAGTTCACCTGCTGGTCGACTCGCTGCTCGACCTGAGCCAGCTTCATTTCGACTCGGTCTTGACGACCCTCTTGCCGCCTCACCGTTCTTTTCAAGGACAGCAGGCCAGGGATTGCGAGCTCAGTCAGATCGGGCGCAAG
This sequence comes from uncultured Solirubrobacterales bacterium, assembly GCA_963697695.1. Taxonomy (GTDB): domain Bacteria; phylum Actinomycetota; class Thermoleophilia; order Solirubrobacterales; family 70-9; genus VRUE01. Next base: position 2,644,784 of record OY969094.1, on the reverse strand, counting down.
CAGGACCACTATCACCAGCGCAAAGGGCACCAACTCACTCAAGCCGGGCGGTTCGCATAGCTCAACGACCTCACCGCGGTCGAGGACACCGTGACAAACAAACTGCGCTTCGACTCCGCGGAGGTAGTAGACCGTCGCGGCGATGGCGACAAGTAGGGCTAGCGCCCAGCGCGCAATCTGGCCCCTGCTGCGGTTAGAACCGTCGCCATTCTGATCAGACACCTTCTCTTTGCGTCCGTCCACGCGTGAGCACTCAGCTCCTTCGTCGGTTGACGGGGGGAGGCCAGAACGGTTTCCCTCGCATGGTCCGCAGCATGCCCACCACAGGCCAGATAAAGGCAGTCACCATGGAAGCGCCGACAAGGGTAACCAGATCGTCTGCTCCACTGGCTCTCGCCGCCCATACCAAACCGTAAAGGCCACCTATGACTATGTAGATGAAGAGCAAGATGCTGCCAACTGCCTCCACGTCGCAACCCCCTTCCGAGTCTGAGCCGCGATCCTATACAAGCTCCGCATTCCCTGAGTAATGTGAGAAGGAGAGTCGCGGGAGAGGGGAGTCAGGCGATCTCACTGGTTACGTCAAAGAGACTTAGTGGAGCTGAGGGGGCTCGAACCCCTGACCTTCGCGCTGCCAGCGCGACGCTCTTCCAGCTGAGCTACAGCCCCAGGTCGTGCCGCCAGTTTAACGAGACGTCTGCGCTGAACCGGCGCTAGGCGGCGCGCTGCTCGGGACCCTGCTCGTCCTCGATGTCGAGGATCAAGTTGTCACCGGCGGTATGGCGGACGCGAAAATCGAGCGGCGAACGCTGCTCGAGCTCACGCAGTAGGTCGATCGGTTCGTCGAGCCGCATCGAGAGCGTCGCCCGCCCCTCGGAGAAACGCTCGACCGAGATCTCGGCGGTGGCGTCGATCTGGCCGGCTGCGTCCTCGAAGCCGACCAGCTGCGAGAAATCGTCGAGTGGCCCGATCTCGACTTTGACCAAGCCCTCAAAGATGTCCTGCGGATCGCGCTCCGCGTGGCCGTTGCCGTTCGCGGACGGGACTGCCTCGACCGCCTGCGACTGCGCCTCGCTCAGCTCCTGGGCGCGGCGACCGACCTCGACCGCCTCGCGCAGCGCCTTCATCCTGATCCGCGTTGCCTGGCCGCGGGCCTGCGACTGGATCTCGTCGAGCCGCGCCGATACCGACTCCAGCGAGCCGATACTGCGGTCGTGGCGCTCGTTGGCCTCCTGCAGCCGCTCGTGCAGGCCACGGATCTCCCGCTCGCGCTCGATCACCATCGCCGAGAGGAAGGCAAGCTCGTCTTCGGCATCCGCCGCAGTGCCGGTGGCGCTCCGCCAGCGCCCAAGCGCATCCTCGACATCGCGTTGCAACGCCCAAATCTGTGCGTCCCGGGCCGCGATCGCCGCGTCTACGTCAGAGCGGCGGTAGCCGAAAAACGCCCTCTTCAAGCTACCCATGCGCGGCACCGTAGAGGTGCCCTCGGACGCCATCCTGGGGCGTCGGCAACTGCAGACGCGGCGCCTCGCGCCAGAGGTCCTCGAGCTGGTACCGCTCGCGTGCCTCTGCGGTGAAGACGTGAAGGACGCAATCGAGGTAGTCGAGGATGATCCAGCCGTCGGCTCCCTCCATCTCGGTGCCGCTTGGCAGCAGTTGCCGCTCTTGCTTCAGCTGCAGCTTCGCCTCGTCGGCGATCGCCTTTGCCTGGCGCTCGTTGCGCGCCGTACAGATCGTCAGGAAGTCGGTGTAGGCGACGAGCTCGCGCATGTCGAGGACGAGGATCTCGGTCGCGGCTTTGGAATCGGCCAGCTCGGCCAGACGGCGCGCCAGAGCCTCCGAGCCACCCGCCTTTGGCTGCTCGCTCACCGGTAGACCCCCTTCTCTTCGATGAACCGCGCAACCGCCTCCGGGACGAGATAGCGCAGGGGCCGGCCGGCAGCGGCCCGCTCCCGCACGGCCGAGGAGGAGACGCCGAACTGCGGCATCTCCAACATCGTCGCCCTGCCCTCGGCGCCGAGGCTGCGCAGCACTGCGGCGACATCGGCCTCCGAGACCCCCGCCCGGCGGGCGACGGCAAGCCGCGCCAGCTCGGTCACCCGCTCGGGCCGGCGCCAGCTCTCCAGGCCAACGGCAGCGTCCGCCCCCATCACGAAGACCAGCCCCCTGTCGCCCTTCTCCTTTGCAAGCAGTTCCAAAGTCTCATACGTGTAGGACGGTCCCTCGCGCTCCACCTCCAGCGTGGAGACGGAAAAACGCGGGTCCGCGGCGGCGGCAAGCCTGGTCATCGCCAAGCGCTGCTCGCGACCGGGGTCATCGGCGATCCGCTTGTGCGGCGCTTCGCCGGTTGGGACGAGGACCACCTCCTCGAGGCCGAGCTGCCAGAGCGCCTCCTGGGCGAGCGCGAGGTGGCCCAGGTGGGGTGGGTTGAAGGCCGAGCCGAGGACGCCGATCCCCGCAGACAGTGCGCTAGAGCCCATTCGGGAACCCCGCGTGTACGGCTGGCGAGCGCCGGGCCAAGCGGGACAAGGACGCAGGGAGGCGCAAATGGCAGCGCCATTTGGCCGACCGAGGACGCCGTGCCGTGCAGTGCCCGCCGCCGCCAGGCGTGCGCGGGGGGTTCTCGAATGGGCTCTTACTCACGCACTTGGCCGTCGCCGTCGACGACGTACTTGTAGGTCGTCAGCTCGCGCAGGCCGATCGGGCCGCGCGCGTGCAGCTTCTGGGTCGAGTTGCCGATCTCGGCGCCCATGCCGAACTCGAAGCCGTCGGTGAAGCGGGTCGAGGCGTTGGTATAGACGACGGCGGCATCGACGCCGGCGGCGAACTGTGCCGCGGCATCCTTGGACGAGGTGACGATCGCCTCCGAGTGGCTGGTGCCATGGCTGTTGATGTGGTCGACCGCCTCCTCCAGCGAGTCGACAACCCCGACCGCCATCTTCAGGTCGAGGTACTCGGTCCCCCAGTCCTCCTCGCCGGCGGTGCCGACCTCCACCCCGCCCGCAAGCCCCTGGGTCCGCTCGTCGCCGATCAGCTCGACGCCGGCGCCGTGCAGATCGGCGAGGACGCCGGGAAGGAAACGTTCGGCCACGGCGGCGTCGACAAGCAGGGTCTCGGCGGCATTGCAGACGCCGGGGCGCTGGACCTTGGCGTTGTAGGCGATCCGCCGCGCCATCTCGAGGTCCGCCTCGGCGTGGACGTAGACGTGGCAGTTGCCCGCAGCCGCGTACATCACCGGCACCGTCGCGACTCCCTTCAGCGCCGCCTTGAGGCCTTCGCCGCCGCGCGGAATAAGCAGGTCGACGACGCCGTCCTGGGTCGCCAGCTCAGCAAGGTCATCGCGTCCCTCGCCCACCGGGACGAGCAGGACCGCGTCCTGCGGCAGTCCCGCCTCCGCCAGCGCCTCGCGCACGATCGCAGCCAGGGCGCCGTTCGAACGCTCGGCGTAGCTCGAACCACGCAGGACGATCGCGTTGCCACTCTTGATCGTCAGCGCCGCGCAGTCGATCGTCACGTTCGGCCGCGCCTCGTAGACGACAGCGACGACACCCAGCGGCACCCGCACCTTGCGCAGCTCCAGGCCGCTGTCCAGGGTGCGCCGCTCGAGCTCCTCGCCGACGGGGTCGGGCAGCGCAGCAATCGCCCGCGCCCCCTCCGCCATGGCAGCGATCCGGTCCTCGCTCAGCGTCAGCCGGTCGCGCAGGGCCTCGGTCAGACCGCGGGCCCGCTCGTCGTCGAGATCGGCGGCGTTCGCCTCGAGGATCTCGGCGCTGCGCTCGCCGAGCAGGTGCGCGGTTGCCTCCAGCGCGGCGTTGCGAGCCTCGGCCGAAGAGCTCCCAAGCGCGCGCACAGAGCGCTTCGCAGCTGCGCAGATCTCGGCGACGGTGGTGGTCGTGACGTCGACAGCCATGACCGCTAAGGGTAGCTGGAGCTTCCGGGAGCTAAACGAGCACGAAGCGGTCGCGGTGGATGACCTCGTCTGAGGCGTGCGGCAGCAGCTCGCGCACCTGCGCGCTCTTCAGCCCGATCACCCGCGTCAGCTCCGCCGCCGAGTAGTCGACGATCCCCTTGCCGACGACGAGGCCGTCGGTGACGACGTCGACCGCATCGCCGGCGTCGAAGTCCCCTTCGACTCCGACGATCCCCACCGGCAGCAGGCTCGAGCCGCTCTCGCGCAGGACCCGGGCTGCCCCGGCATCGACGGCGACCCGGCCGTGGGCCGGCTTGGCGTGCTTGAGCCAGAGCTTGAAGCTCGACGCCCTCGTAGCCCGGGCGGCAAAGCGAGTGCCCGACGGGTCTCCGGCGGCTGCGGAGGTGAGCGTTCCCTCTTTGGTCCCGTTGCAGATCACCGACGGAATGCCGGCCTCGCTGGCCATCTCGGCCGCCGCGACCTTGCTGCGCATGCCCCCTGAGCCGAAGGCCGATGTGCGGTCGCCGATCTCGAAGCCCTTCAGCTCGGAGAAGTCGTTCACCTCGGCGATCGGCTTTGCGTCCGGGTCGAAGTGCGGGTCGGCGCTGTGCAGGCCGTCGATGTCGGTGAGCAGGACCAGCAGCCTCGCCTCGAGCAGGATCGCCACCTGGGCGGCGAGGAAGTCGTTGTCGCCGAAGGTGATCTCGTCGGTGGCGGTGGTGTCGTTCTCGTTGACGACCGGCACCACCCCCCACTCGACCAGGCGTCGCAGCGTCTGGCGCGCGTTGAGGTAATTGGTTCGGGCGGCGATGTCGGCCGCGGTCAACAGCACCTGCGCGGCCCGCGTCCCGTGCTCGGCGAGACGGCTCTCGTAGGCGCGGAACAGGTCGCCCTGGCCGACCGCCGAAGCTGCCTGCAGCTCGTCCATTGCACTCGGCCGCGCTGCCAAACCCAGCAGCTTCCTGCCCCGTGCGATCGCGCCGGAGGTGACCATCACGACCCGCTCGCCGCTCTGCTCCAGGGCGCCGACCTGCTCGCAGACCGAAGCGAGCACGTCGACGCGCAACTCACCATCGTCGGCGGCCACGATCGAAGAGCCGAGCTTTACGACCAGGGTCATCGCCCGGGATTATGGATGCAACTCGAACTCTTGCTCGCCGACGCGCACCTCGTCGCCCGGCTCGAAGCCGGCGGCGCGCAGGGCGGCGATGACACCGATCTCGTTGAGCCGCTGCTCGAGGTAGGCAAGCGCCTCTTCGTTGCGAATGTCGTGGCGCTCGAAGAGCAGCTCAACGCCACGGCCGAGAACCCGAAAGCCGCCGTCCTCTTCGCGCTCGACCGAGTAGCCCCCCTCGCCGGCGGGCCGGTAGACCCTGTGCTCGGCCTCGAACTCGGCGGCCGGCTCGGAGCCGCTCTCCGCCCGGACCGAGGGGACCTCAGGTAGCGAGGTGAGGATTCGGTCACGCAGCTCCGCCAGGCCCTCGCCGGTCGCCGAGGAGACCGCCAGCACTCCAGTGGTCGTCTCCCCGAGCCGCTCTCGCCACTCCCCGAGCGCAGACTCGACCTCGTTCTCGGGGAGCAGGTCCCGCTTTGAGAGGACGACCAGCTGCGGCAGCCGATCCAGGCCCGCCCCGTATGACGACAGCTCCGCCTCGACCGCCTCGTAGTTGGCCTCCGGATTGCCCTCCAGGGGCACCAGCTCAACCAGGTGCACGAGCATTGCGCAGCGCTCGACATGAGCGAGAAACTCGTGTCCGAGGCCCGCCCCTTCGGCGGCGCCTTCGATCAGGCCGGGGATATCGGCGATCACCGCCTGGCGATCCTCGCCCTCGATTGTTCCCAGCACCGGTGAGAGCGTCGTGAACGGGTAGTCGGCGACTTTCGGCGCAGCCCGGGTCAAGCGGCCCAGCAGCGAGGACTTACCCGCGTTAGGCAGTCCGATCAGGCCGACGTCAGCCAACAGCTTCAAGCGCAGCTCGATCCAATCCGCCTCGCCACTCGTGCCCTTCTCGGCGAATCGCGGAGCCTGCCGAGTCGAATGAGTGAAGCGCTTGTTCCCGTGACCGCCGCGCCCGCCGTGCGCCAGCACCGCCCGCTGCCCGACCTCGACCAGATCGATCCGGCTCCCATCCACAGCCTCCGCCTGCGTCCCAGCCGGCACCAGGATCTCCCTCTCCTCTCCACGCGCACCATGCCGGTTCGACCCTTCCCCGTGCTTACCCCGACCCCCGCGGAAGTGCTTGCTCCCCTTCAGCGCAGCCAGGTCCCGCTTCGACGCATCGCAGACGAGCACCACATCACCCCCATGCCCCCCATCGCCGCCATCGGGACCGCCGCGAGGCACATGAGCCTCCCGGCGGAACGAGATGCACCCGTTCCCCCCGGCCCCACCTTCCACCCAGATCTTCGCCTTGTCGTACATCAGCAATCGAGGTGTAACGCATTGGGGAGGCTATGCGGCCATAAAGCGTTACACCTCGGGTGTCGCGCGAGCTTCAACGTGCGGGTCACACGATCTCGGTCCAGCTGCCGGAGCTTCCGGAAGAGGGCCGGGTGCCCCTCCGCCGGAGACTCTGGGCCTAGGTACCGAACCTCGGCGGACGATCTGCTGCGCAACGGTCTCCGGCGGAGGGGCACCCGGCCCTCCCGCCGCTAGTCCGACAGAACCGAGATGGTGCGACCGCGACGCGACGGCTTGAAGTCGACGATGCCCTCGCGGGTGGCGAAGATCGTGTGGTCGCGGCCGAGGCCGGTGCCATCGCCGGGCCAGAAGCGAGTGCCGCGCTGGCGCACGATGATCTCGCCGCCGGAGACCTTCTGGCCCGCGAAGACCTTGACCCCGAGCATGTTGGGGTTGGATTCGCGGCCGTTGCGGCTGGAGCCGAGTCCCTTCTTGTGAGCCATCAGTCAGAGTCCTTTTTGGCGGCGGGCTTTTTCGCTTTCGCAGCAGCTTTTTTAGCAGAGGCTTTTTTCGCCGCCGGTTTTTTCGCTGCGGCTTTTTTGGCAGCGGGTTTCTTGGCGGCCTCTTTTTTCGCCGCCGGCTTTGCCTCTGCAGCGGCTTTTTTCTCCGCGGCAGGCTTTTTCTCAGCCGGTTTCTCCTCTTTCGCCGCCGCCGGTTTCCGTCCCGCCATTTTGATCTCGGTCACCTCGAGCTTGGTCAGCTCGGAGCGGTGGCCGGCACGGCGGCGGTAGCCCTTCTTCGGCTTGTACTTGAAGACCTTGATCTTCTCGCCGCGCAGGTGCTCGGTCACGGTCGCCTCGACCTTGACTTTCTCCAGCTCCTTGGCCCCGGCAACGACCTCTTTGTCGCGGAACATCACCGGGCGCAGGGTGACCTTGTCGCCCTCTTTGGCGCTGAGGCGATCGACGAGCAGAGACGTGCCCTTCTCGACCTTGTACTGCTTGCCTCCGGTCTCTATGACTGCGTACGTGTTCATTCGTCCTTGCCGCTCTGGGTGGAGCGCGACCGACCACGACCGCCCCTGCGGCCACGACGGCTACTGCGCGAGGCGGAGGATTCTAGCTCGGAGCCGCCCTCCGCGCCGTTTGAGCTGCCGTTGCCGGCCTCCCCGACCGGCAGCGAGGCGACCGCGGCTGCCCGCTCGACCCGCTCGATCCGCACCAGTTTGCGCTCGCCGACGAAGCGGCCGCCGCCGGTGACGCTGACGATGTAGGAGTCGACCCGGGCCACCGCGTCATCGGCGTTGTACATGTGCGGCTCGTCGATTTTGACCAGAACCTCCTCGCCGACCTTGAACGGCAGCGCCCGCTCCTCGATCTGCTCGCGGCTGCCGGCCTCGACCATGTCGAAGGTGGCGATCGGCAGCGCGTCGCCGCCCTCGAAGTGGAACTGCTTGCCGATCTTGGCCTCGAGCTCAGCCAGGCCGCTGTCGGGGTCGATCAGCTCGGCCGCGACCTTCGGGTGGACCCGCAGCAGCAGCGCCTCGGCGTCCTGGGCGCCGGCGGCGATGTCGGGCAGCCTGCGCATCACGTCCAGCGCGACCGTCTCGGCGGAGAGAACGACGCCCTCACCCTCACAGGTCGGACAGGGCGCCGTGAGGATCTCGCGCACGCCGTCGGTGACGTTCTGGCGCGTCATCTCGACCAGCCCCAGCGGTGAGACCTCGACCACGTAGCTCTTCGACTTGTCGGTGTCGAGCGCTTTGCGCAGCGTCTTCAGCACCTTGTCGCGGTTGCGGGCACGGGCCATGTCGATGAAGTCGATGACGATGATCCCGCCGATGTCGCGCAGGCGCAGCTGCCGGACGGCCTCATCGGCAGCCTCGGTATTGACCCGGGTGATCGTCTCCTCCAGGCCGCCCTTGCCGCGACCGGTGAAGCTGCCGCTGTTGACGTCGACCACGGTCAGCGCCTCGGTGTAGTCGATGATCAGGTAGCCGCCGGAGGGCAGGTCGATGCGACGGCCGAGGGTCGACTCGATCTCTTTGTCGATCTCCCACTTCTCGAACAGCGGCTTGCGCCCCTCGTAGAGCTCGACGCCCTGGACCAGCTCCGGCGCCGTGCGCTGGAAGAAGCCGGTCACCCGCTCGAACTGCTTCGGGGAGTCGATGATCGCTTTCTCGAAGTCGCTGAGGAAGACGTCGCGCAGCACTCGTACCGGCAGGTCAGCCTCCTGGAAGACGAGATCAGGTGCCTTGGTCTGCTCGGTGCGGCGTTCGAGCACCTCGTTGAGCTTGTGCAGGTAGCCGATCTCCCGCACGAAGTCGGACTTCTTCGCCCCGTGGGCCGCAGTGCGGACGATCAGCCCGCCAGGGCCTTTATAGGTGCGGTCGACCATCTTGCGCAGGCGGTCGCGCTCGGAGTCCGAGAGTCGCCGGCTGACGCCGACGCCGCTGCCCTGGGCCGCGTAAACGAGGTAGCGACCGGCGATCGAGACGTTCATCGAGAGCCGCGCGCCCTTCGTCTTCAGCGGGTCCTTGACCACCTGGACGACGATCTCCTGGCCGGGTTTGATCAGCTCGTCGATGCGGCGGCCGGTACCGCGGCCACGCTTCGGCGCCTGTTCGCCGTTGGGCAGGACGATCTCGTCGACGTGAAGGAAGCCGTTGCGCTCGAGGCCGATGTCGACGAAGGCGGCCTCCATGCCGGGAAGGACGTTGTCGACCTTCCCCTTGTAGATGTTGCCGACGATCGAACGCCGGCCACGGCGCTCTATGTAGAGCTCCGCAACGTTGCGTTTGCCGCCTTTCGTCTTCGACTCGAGTACGGCTACGCGGGTCTCGCCGCGATCGGCGGAAACCAGAATTGTCTTTTTCATTGATTCAGCTCAGTTCAGAGTAGGTACGCATGCCGGTGCTCCTTCGCGGGGTCACCAGGCGAACCTGCCCTTCTGGCCAAGGCGCGCTTGCATGTGAACGCTCTGCAGCACTCCTATTGCGAGGAAGGTCGCCAGCACTGACGACCCCCCATAGCTCATCAACGGCAGGGGGATTCCGGTGATCGGCATGATCCCGAGGTTCATCCCCACGTTGACGAAGACCTGGAACAGCAACATGGCGGCAATCCCACCTGCCACGAGCATTCCATAGGAGTTCTTGGAGAGCGTCACGATCCGCAGCGCCCGCCAGATCAGCAGGGCGTACAGGGATAGGACTAGCGCGGCCCCCGTGAATCCATAGCGCTCACCGATCACCGCGAAGATGAAGTCGGTGTGCCGCTCAGGGACGAAGTCGAGCCGCGTCTGGGTGGCCCGATCGCCACGGCCGGTTGTCTCACCGGAGCCGATGGCGGTCTTGGCCTGGTTCTGCTGGTAGCCGGCGTCGCCGGGGTCCTCGCTGGGGTTCAGGAAGGACGTGAGTCTCTCCTCCTGATAGCCCTTCAGAATCGGCGTCCCGATTGCGGGCGCCACTACGAGGACCACCGCTGTCACTGCGACGATGGCCGCGCCGATCACCGCGAAGTGCGTCCAGCGGACGCCCCCCACGTACATCACGGCGAGGGTGATAGCCACGTACACCAGAGAGGTGCCGAGGTCCGGCTGCAGGAATACAAGCGCAGCCGGAGCGAGGCCCAGACAGAGGTAGCGCACCGTGCGCTGCCGGTCTGAACCGCGCCTGGCCCCATCGATGACGAACCCGGCAAGCGCAAGCACGAGCAGGAGCTTGCCGAGCTCCGATGGTTGGAAGCTGAAGAAGGGAAGGTCAAAGGCACGTCGCGAGCCGCGCGCCGCGAAACCGAAAACGAATACGAGCGAGACGCTGACGCAGAGGAAAGTATAGATGCCGACCCGCAGCTCGCGGAAGCGCGAGTAGTCGATGCGGGTCAGCAGGTACATGCCGACCAGCCCGAGAGCGACGTAGATCGCCTGCCGGTCGACGAAGTAGTTGGGACTGCCGGGAACGTCGTGCAGGGTCGACTGGCTCAGCGTGAAGACGCTGAAGACGGCCAGCGCGATGGCTGAGAAGGCAAGCGCGCCGTCCATGTAGGGCAGGCCGAGGCGCTCGGCGATGCCGGGGCGCAGGGCAAACGGCTCGGGCCGGGCCTGGCGTGTCCGCGTCGCGTACATCAGCCGGGACTACCGCCATTCGGGCCCGCGGGCCCGCTTGCCTGCTTGTGGAAGTAGGCCTCGAGAATCTGCAGCGCGGCCGGCGCGGCCGATTCGGCGCCGAAGCCACCTTGCTCGATCGTCACCGCCGTCACGATACGGGGATTCGGGTACGGGGCGAGGACCACGTACCAGGACTGGTCCGCATTCGGCGGTCGTTCCGCGGTCCCCGTCTTGCCCGCCACGTCCACCGGGAAGCCGCCGAAGACTTCGTAGGAGGTGCCGCCGGGCACCTGTGCGGCCTCGTGTAGGCCCGCCAGGATGGCGTCGCGGTATTCGGGCTCGACGTGGATCTGGCGGCGAGACGGCGGCTCGAATTCCTTCAGCACGCGGCCGGCCGCATCGTCGATCTCCCTGCCCACGTGGGGGGTGACGATCGTGCCGCCGTTGGCGACGGCCGCGTAGGCGATCGCCAGCTGCAGCGGGTTCGTCTGCAGATCGACCTGGCCGACAGCGAGCTGGACGTTGTCTCCCGCCGACCAGGGCCGATCGGTTCCGCCTTCGCGATAGAGCTGGTTGCGCCAGGCCTGGCTCGGCAGCAGGCCTTCTTCGGCCCCCGGCAGGTCGATCCCGGTCGGCCGGCCGATGCCGAGCATGTGTCCCCAGCGCTGCAGCGCACCGGTGTTCCACATGCGCAGACCCATCAAATAGAAGTAGACGTCGGAGGAGACCTGCATGGCGCGCTCGAGGTCGACCGGGCCGTTGGCCGCGCCGCCGGCGTTCTGGAAGCGCTGGGCGCCGACCATGATCGAGCCGCCGTCTTCGATCACCTCGGAGGTCGTCGTCACGCCGCTGTTCAGCGCCGCCATCGCGGTGATCAACTTGAAGACCGACCCGGTCGGGTAGAGCCCGGCGATCGCGCGGTTGGTCAGCGGCGCCGCGACGTCATCGCGGACGAGCGCGTCAACCTGCTTCTGCGTCAACGGCCTGGTGAAGACCGACGGGTCGAAGGTCGGAAAGGAACCGACCCCGAGGATTTCGCCGTTGTGGACGTCCATCGTGACGAAGCCGCCCGGCAGGCCGCGAGCAGCGAGCGCTTCCTCGCCGGCCGCCTGCACGTCGGAGTCGATCGAGAGTTTGAGGTCGTCGCCCGGCACCGGCCGTTTCGAGACCAGCTGACCGCCCGGGGTCGGCTGCCCGAGTGCGTCGACCTGGATCCGGGTCGTGCCAGGGCGCCCGCGCAGGAAGCGGTCATAGGTTTCCTCGACTCCGCTCTGGCCGATCGCATCGCCGGGCTCGAGGCCGCGGTAGCGCGGCTCCTTCAGCTCGTCTTCGTCGATCTCGCCGACGCTGCCGAGGACGTGGGCGGCACGGGTTTCCTGCGGGTAGCGGCGGACGAAGACCCGCTGCACCTCGACCCCGGGGAAGCGCTCCTGGTTCTCCTGCAGGTAGTAGACGAGGTAGTCGCCGACGTCGCGGCGCAGGGTCACCGGTGCTGCCGGCGCCAGCTTCAGCTCTTCGTGCATCGTCCTGCGCACCTTGCGCAGGGTGCTGTGCGTCAGCTCGGCCAGCTGCGCCAGCTCCGCCCGCCGCTCGGCCGGGTCCGCCGGCAGCTTGCTCGGGTTGACCTGCAATGCCAGCGAGGTCCGGTTTTCCACCAGCACCTCGCCGTCGCGATCGAGGATCTGGCCGCGGGGGGCGCTGACGCGGATTTCGCGGGTGCGGTTGTTGTTCGCTTCCGCCAGGTACTCCTCGCCGTTGAGGATCTGCAGCAGCCAGAGGCGGGCAAAGAGGATCGCGAAGAGGACCACGGCGAAACCGCCGAAGAGCGCGATGCGCAGCGCCATCCGGTTGCTCATCGCGGGGCCTCGCTCGTCCGATCGAAGGTACATCTGCTCAGGCTCCCAATACGGTCGGCTGGCGACGGCGGCGCACCTTCGGGTCCTCGACCAAGGCGGGACGCAGCAGCCGTCGCACGCCGAGGTAGATAGGCCAGCCGAGGAAGAAGGCGTAGATGCTCTTCAAGAGGATGTCGCGGATCAGCAGCACGCTGAGCGGAGCATCGACCCCGAGCATCAGCTGGATCGCGCCATAGCCGAGCTCGGCGAGCAGGGTCAGGCCCATGCAGAGCAGGGCCGGCACGAGCGAGCTGTGGATCTCGAAGCGCTCGCGGAAGAGGCCGGCCAGGTAGCCGACGCCGAGCAGGACCAGCGAGGTGACTCCGAGCGCCTCGACCAGCAGGCAATCGACGAGCAGGCCAATCGAGAAACCGGAGACCGCGCCGGTCATGCTGCCGCCGAGCAGGCCGAGGCAGACGACCAATGCCGGCAGCATGTCCGGGCTGGTGTGGAAGACCTCGATGCGGGAGAAGAAGGAGAGCTGGAGCAGCACGCCGACGATCGCGATTGCGACCAGGCGGGCGAGGATCTTCGGCGTGACGATCAATTACGCGATCCTCCGGTCAACACCTGGACGAAGTCGAGGTCGCGCAGGTCGGCGAAGGGACGCAGGTGAACCTGCTGGCTCGCCTCCTGCTCTTCGAGCGAAGCGCTGGTTACTTCCCCGATCGGCAGATTCGGCGGGAAGAGCGAGGCGAGGCCCTGCGCCCGCCAGCCGCCGGTGACGACGTACTGGCCGCCGCGAACCTTGCGGGTCGAATCGATGAAGTCGAGGATCAGGTCCTCGGGATCTCCGACGCTGGGCCGGATCACCCCCTGCACCCCCTCGGGGAGGACCTTGGCCGAGACGGCGCTGGTGTGGTCGGTGATCAGCATCACCTGGGAGGACCCGCCCTCGACCGAGGTGATTCGGCCGACCATGCCGTCACCGCTGATCACGGGGTCGTCGACCCGGACGCCATCGCCGCCGTCGAGGTCGATCGTCACGGTCGAGTGCCAGGCCGTCGGCGAGCGGGCGATCACGCGGCCGGTGATGGGCTCGTAGGCAGAAGAGGCCAAAGCGCCGTCCCGAGTGAGTTTGAGCAATTTGCGGAACTGGGCGTTCTCCTGCAGCGCGACTCGCCCAGCGACCGCCTGCTCGCGGGCCACCTCCAGCTGCTCTTTGAGGCGGCTGTTTTCTCCGCGCGCATCGAAGGTCTGGTCGAACCAGTCGATCAGGTCACGGGCAGGCTTCAAGGCACGGTCGGCAGCCCCCTGCAGCGGGCTGAAGATCGTGCTGACCCCTCGCTGGAGTCCGTTCGAGCTCTGTCCGTAGGTGAACGTCAGCAACGCAAACGAGCCGACGATCAACAGGGCCAGCACCGCCCTACGGCGGCGTACTTGCTTTCGGTACACAGTGAAGACCTAAGTTTGGGGCTTGGGGAAGCGACGCGCTAGGCAAAGTGCCTCGTTCCCGAATTCTGCTTGCTGGCGCGGTGTATCGCCTCGAACTCCTCGAGCGAGATGCCGGAGCCGACCGCCACGCACGTCAATGGTGACTCTGCCAGTTGACAGGGCATCTGGCACTCGTCGCGGAGGCGCTGTTCGAGTCCTTGCAGGAGCGCGCCCCCTCCCGCCAGGGTGATTCCGCGATCCATGATGTCACCTGCCAGCTCGGGCGGGGTGCGGTCCAGCGTGTCCTTGACCGCGTCGACGATGTGCCCGACCGGTTCGTCGAGCGCCTCGCGCACCTCCTCGGAGCCGAGCGTGATCGTCTTCGGCAGGCCGGAGACGAGGTCACGGCCACGGATCTCCGAGCGAACCTCCTCGGCCAGCGGCGAGGCCGAGCCCGCCTCGAGCTTGACCTCCTCGGCGGTCTGGGTGCCGATCGCCAGCTTGTACTCGTGCTTGCAGTGGTTGACGATCGCCTCGTCGAGCTCGTCGCCGCCGACCCGGATCGACTGCGAGACGACGATCCCGCCGAGCGAGATCACCGCCACCTCGGTGGTGCCTCCGCCGACGTCGACGACCATCGAGCCGGTCGGCTCGGCGACGGGGAGGCCGGCGCCGATCGCCGCCGCCATCGGCTCCTCGATCAGATACGCCTGGCGGGCGCCCGCCGAGAGGCAGGCCTCCTCGACCGCCCGCTTCTCGACGCCGGTGACCCCGGAGGGGACGCAGACGACGACGCGCGGGTGGGCGAAGCGGTTGGAGTGCACCTGCTTGATGAAGTGGCGCAGCATCTGCTCGGTGACGTCGAAGTCGGCGATGACGCCGTCCTTGAGCGGGCGGATCGCGGTGATGTTCCCGGGCGTACGGCCCAGCATCCGCTTCGCTTCGACGCCGACCGCGTGTACCTGGCCGTTGTGGGAGTCGATCGCGACGACCGAGGGCTCAGAGAGGACGATGCCGCGACCGCGAACGTAGACGAGCGTGTTGGCCGTCCCGAGGTCGATGGCCATGTCGCGACCACCGAGTCCTCTGAGATAGCCGAGTACGCCCATGCGTGAATTACCGCCTTGCTGGGAAAAAGAGAGACCTTGCGGGGAAATCATCCCAGACGCGCAAAGCGGGCCTGGCGGGGTTCAGTGCGATTCGAGCAATTCGGGCGCCAGCTCGACCAGCAGGCCGACCGGCAAGCCGACCACGTTGGAGACGCTTCCCTCCAGCCGCTCCACCAGCGTCGACCCCAGCGTCTGGACCGCGTAGCCGCCCGAACGCCCCTCCCACTCGCCGAACCTCACGTAGCGCTCCTTCTCCGCGTCGCTGAGGTCCTTGAAGGTCACCTTCGTCCGTTCCAGCCCGCTCAGCTCCTCTCCTTCGCGCAGCAAGACCAGTCCGCTGAGGACGGTGTGCGCCCGTCCCGCCATCCGGTCCAGGTAGCTTCGCGCCTCCGCGGCGTCGGCGGGCTTTCCCAGCGCCTTGCCGTCGAGGACGACGTCGGTGTCGCAGGCAATCACCAGCCCGTCGCGCTCGACCGCCGCGGCCTTCATCCGCGCGTTCTCGAGCACCTCGACCTCGGGATCGCCGCCATAGAGCTCCTCCACCCCGGGCACGACGACCTCGAACTCGACCCCGAGCTTGCGCAGGATCTCGCTTCTCTGCGGGGACCCAGAGGCGAGGACTACGTTCAAGACAGCTCTGGGAACCAGATGCCGATCTCGCGCTCGGCCGACTCGTCGGAATCGGAGCCGTGGACCATGTTGAAGGTGACCTCGAGCGCGAAGTCGCCGCGGATCGAGCCGGGAGCGGCCTCGACCGGGTTGGTCGCACCGATCAGCTGACGGGCAGCCGCAACGGCTTCGGTGCCCTCGAGCACAATCGCCACCAGGGTGCCGCCGGTGATGAAGGAGACCAGCTCGCCGAAGAAGGGCTTGTCGGTGTGCTCTTCGTAGTGCTTGTTGGCGATCGCCTCGTCGGCCCGCATCGTCTTCAGCGCCACGATCCGCAGGCCCTTGCGCTCGAAGCGGGCGATCACCTCGCCGGTAAGGGCGCGCTGGAAGGCGTCAGGCTTTACGAGGATCAGCGTCCGGCTCACGGGCAGGGCTCCTTTGCGTTCGTTTGGGGGTCGACGCCTCCTGGGACCCATCACGGGGAGCGGGCTCTCGAGGAGCCGGCTCTCGTTTCTTGCCGGTGGGGCGTGCGGTCTCTTGGCCTTCCTCGGCCGCGGCCTCTCTGGCGCGGGCGGGCGGGCGACGTTTGGGCGCAGGGCGCTCCTCGCGCTGCGGCGGGCGCTCCTCGCGCGACCGTGGCGGCCGCTCGGCCTTGGGCTCTCTCGGTGCCTCGCCTTTAGGCCTCTGGCGGCGGGCACGCTCCTGGAACGTGGTCTCGCAGAAGGGGCAGAGCGACCAACGCGGGTCGACCGGCTTGCCGCAGCTCGGGCAGGGGTCCTTGAGGCGGCGCTGGCAGTTGGGGCAGCGCAGGTAGTTCTTCTCGATCGGGTGCTCGCAGTTCGGGCAGGAGGCCTCGGTCAGCTGGCGCACGCGCAGCTCTGCCGCCTTGATCTCCAGCTCGCGCTCGTGGGCGTCCTCGAGGAACTCGGGCGGGCGCACGATCGCGTAGACGGCGGTGCCGATGAAGGGAAAGAAGGAGCCGATCGTCGCGCAGGCGACGAGGAATGGATCGGAGATGCGGCGCCTGGCGTCCATGTAGGTGTAGACGATCAGGGCCAGCCAGAGCACGACGAGCATCAGCACGAACAGAGTCGCGACCAGGTTGAGGCCGTCGTTGCTGATGCCGAAGATCGCTAGTGACATGGCTAGGCGCCCGCCGGAGGGGACGGGCAGTCTACTTCGCCGCCGAGGCGTCGAACCCTCGCATCGGACATTTGCCCCACCCCAGTGGGGTCAATGTCGGATGCGCACTCAAAGGAACAAGCTGCCGAACAGGTAGCCGATGCCGAAGAAGACGAGGATCACCGCAGCGACCACCGCGGCGACCAAGGCCATCATCGAGAGCAGTTCCGAGCCGGCGCTCTTGTCCATGCTCGAATCCTCGCACAGAGGCCCGAGACCTCAGGCCAGGGCGGCGCGGGCGGGAGCGAGGGCGTGATGGGAGCCGGTGATGAGGAGGACGCCGTCCGGTGTTTCGAGCGCCAGTTCGCGGGCGCGCTCCACGGCGGCGGCGAATTCGGGTTGCGGCTCGGCGCGGAGGCCCGCTGCCTCACAGACCTGCGTAAGGCTCGTCACGCCTTGCGAGGCGACACCTGGCAGGCCTCTCGCGGCAAGCGAGGCTGGGTCCAGCTCGGTGCAGACGACCCGGTCGAGGACGGGCGCGAGGGCGCGGACCATCCCCCCGGCGTCCTTATCGCCGAGGACGGCGATGCAGGCGACGATGGGACACCCGGGCGCGACTTCGGCCAGACCCTCGGCAAGCGCCGCCGCCCCGTCGGGGTTGTGGGCGGCGTCGAGATAGGTCGGCGGATCGCCGGCGACCTGCTCCAGTCGCCCTGGGACCGTCAGTGTGCCGGCGACCTCCGTGACCCGGCCGGGATCGAGCCCTCCCAGGAACGCCTCGACGGCCGCGCAGGCAAGGGCGAAGTTGCGCCGCTGGAAGCGTCCGGCGGCACGCAGCTGAATCGCGGGGCCGGGATCGCCCGGGGCGGCGATCAGGCGTGCCCCGCGCTCTGCGGCAACCCGCTCGGCGAGCGCCCTCACCTCGCTGCCCACCTGGCCGAGGACGAGGACGGAGTGGTCGCGCAGCACCGCCAGCTTCTCCCCCGCGATCTCCTCTTCGGTCTCGCCGAGCCACGCGGTGTGGTCGAGGCCGACCGAAGTCAGCACGGTTACCCGCGAGGGGATCGTGTTGGTCGCGTCGAGCCTCCCTCCCAGCCCGGCCTCGATCACCCCGACCTTCACCCGGGCCGCGGCCAGGGCGACGAAGGCGGCGCCGGTCGCCAGCTCGAACTGGGTCACCGCGTCGCCCTCATCCAGGCTGCGGTCGACGGTCTCGGCGGCCTGGGCGGTCCGCTCGACCGCCGCGGCGAACTCGGCGCTGCCGATCTCGGCGCCGTGGACCAGCACCCGCTCCGACCAGCGCAGCGGGTGCGGCGAGACGTAGGCGCCGGCGCTGACGCCGTGGGCCTCGAGCAGAGCCGCGGCCATCCGCGTCACCGACGACTTGCCGTTGGTGCCGACGACGTGGATCGAGGCGAAGCGGCGCTGCGGCATCCCGAGCAGCGTGTTCAGCTTGTTCATCCGCTCGAGACCGAGCCTCCAGCCGGCCGGCGCGCGGGAATCCAGGTACTCCTGCGGGTCTATTCCGCGAGCTCCTCGAGCTCGGCCCGGTAGCGCTCGAGCTTGGCCCGCTCCTCCTCGACCAGCTCGGTGGGCGCCTTGGCGACGAACTTCTCGTTGGCGAGCTTGCCCTCCGCCCGGGAGACCTCCGAGCGCAGCTCCTCACGCCGCTTGTCGAGCCGAGAGGCGACGGCGCCGGCGTCGATCTCGGCCGAGGCCAGGACCTTCACCGGCCCGACCGAGGCGATCGGGTCGCCGCCGTCCTCGGCGAAGGCGAAGCGGGAGAGGCGGCCGACGAACTCCTGCGGCTGCTCGCCGTCGATCCGGGCCGAGAGCTCGCTCGCGGCGGGCACCTCGACCATGTCGCGCCAGGCGCGCAGGCGCCGGGTCAGCTCGATCCCGCGCTCCATCTCGACTTCGGCATCGGGATCGAAGAGCGACTCCTCCGCCTGCGGGAAGGGATGCACAGCTAGATGCCCTTTGCGGCTCGGGTGGTAAGACCAGACCTCCTCGCTGACGAAGGGCATGATCGGGTGCAACAGGGCGAGCGTGCGCTCGAGCAGCCAGAGCAGGTTGGCGGATACCGCCTCCTCCCCCTCGTACAGCCGCGGCTTGGCGATCTCCAGGTACCAATCGCAGAGCTCGGACCAGAAGAAGGCATAGGCCTCCTGAGCGGCGTGAGCGAAGTCGTAGGTGTCGAGCTTCTCGGTGACGGAAGCGATCGTGCGCTCCATCCGCGAGAGGATCCAGCGATCCTCGATCTGCGCCGGGTCCGGCTTCGCCTCGACCTCGGCCGCGTTTAGCAGGATCAGGCGGCTGGCGTTCCAGAGCTTGTTCGCCAGGTCGCGCCCCTGCTGCACCTTGGCGTCGGAGTAGCGCACGTCCTGGGTCGAGGACATCGCCAGCAGGCCGAAGCGCAGGGCGTCGGCGCCGTGCACGTCGATCTCCTCCAACGGGTCGATGCCGGTGCCGAGGCTCTTCGACATCCGCCGCCCGTCACGCGCCTGGATAACCGAGTGCACGTAGACGTCGTTGAACGGGACGTCGTCGGCGAACTCGATCCCGGTCATGATCATTCGCGCCACCCAGAGGAAGAGGATCTCTCGCGCCGTGGTGAGGAAGCTGGTCGGGTAGAAGGCGCGCAGCTCCGGCGTGTCGTCGGGCCAGCCAAGGGTGGCAAAGGGCCAGATCGCCGAGCTGAACCAGGTGTCGAGCACGTCCTCCTCCTGGCGCAGCTCGCCGCCACAGGCGCCGCAGCGCTCCGGCGCCGCTGCGGGATCTTCGGCGACGAAGACCTCCTCGCAGGGATCGCAGTACCAGACCGGGATCCGGTGCCCCCACCAGAGCTGGCGCGAGATGCACCAGGGGCGGATCTCGCGCATCCAGTCGAGGTAGACCCGCTTCCACTGTTCCGGCGCGATCCGCACCCGGTCGCTTTCCACCGCCTCGATCGCCGGCGCCGCCAGCTCGTCCATGCGGCAGAACCACTGCAGCGAGATCAGCGGCTCGATCCGCTCGCCCGAGCGGTGCGAAAAGGGAACCGAGTGGACGTAGGGCTCCTCGGCGCGCAGCACGCCCTCCTCGCGCAGGGCGGCGATCACGGCCTCCTGCGCCTCGGCGACGGTCAGCCCGGCGAACCTCTCCCCCGCCTCCGCGGTGAGGCGGCCATCGGGGCCAATCGCAACGATCTCCTCGAGGTCGTTCTTGCGGCCGATCTCGAAGTCGTTGGGGTCGTGGCCGGGGGTGATCTTCAGCGCTCCGGTGCCGAACTCGGGGTCGACGTGCTCGTCGGCGACGATCGGCAGGCGGCGGCCGACAAGGGGCAACAGGCAGTGCCGGCCGACCAGGTCGCCGTAGCGCTCGTCGTTGGGGTTCACGGCCACGGCGGTGTCGGCGAGCATCGTCTCGGGGCGCACGGTGGCGACGGTCAGAACGCGATCGCCGCCCTCCACCGGATAGTCGATCGAGTAGAGCGTGTCCTCGACCTCGCGGTTCTCGACCTCGAGGTCGGAGATCGCCGAGTGCGAGCCCGGGTCCCAGTTGACGATGTAGTTGTCGCGGTAGATGTAGCCCTTGTCGTAGAGCTGCTTGAAGACGCGGTAGACGGCCTTGACGTAGCCCTCGTCGAGGGTGAAGCGCTCGCGCTCGTAGTCGCAGGAGGCGCCGAGCCGCTTGTACTGCTCGACGATGCGCGAGCCGTACTCCTCCTTCCACTCCCAGACCCGCTTGACGAACTCCTCGCGGCCGAGCTCGTGGCGCGAGGAGCCTTCCGCCCGCAGCGTCTTCTCGACCACCGACTGGGTGGCGATGCCGGCGTGGTCGGTGCCGAGGATCCAGAGCGCGTTGCGGCCGCGCATCCGGTTCATCCGCACCAGCGCATCCTGCATCGAGCCGTTCAGCGCGTGCCCCATGTGCAGGGCGCCGGTGACGTTCGGCGGCGGGATCGCGACCGAGAAGTTCTCCTCCGGTGTGCCCTCTGCCGACGGGTGGAAATACCCCGCCTCCATCCACGCCGCAAAGATCCGCCCCTCGACCTCGGCCGGGTCGTAACGGGTCGTCTCGTCCAGCTTTTGCCGCTGCGCAGCGTCCACGCGGCGAGTCTAGATAGCTACGGCCTCAGCCGACCTGAAGCTGCGCGTCGACGAGGAGGGGTCAGGCCCCCTCTCGCAGAGGCTCAGGGACCCCGCCTCGAAGCTCGGCCTAGCGATCTGCTGCGCAACGGCCTCTGAGGGAGGGGGTCTGACCCCTCCCCACCCCTACGCGGATTCTTCACTCAGTTCGTCACTGACCCCACTGATGTCAGTCGGCGCCGCCTCGGTAACCAGCGTCGGCCGGCGGCCCTGCTCGATCGTCTCCTTGGTGACGACGCACTTGGTCACGTCGCGGCGCGAGGGCAGCTCGAACTGGACGTCAAGCAGCGTCTCCTCGAGGATCGAGCGCAGGCCGCGGGCACCGGTCTCTCGCTCCAGCGCCTTGTCGGCGATCGCCTCGAGGCTGTCCTCGGCGAAGACGAGCTCGATTTCATCGAACTCGAAGAAGCGCTGGAACTGCTTGGTCAGGGCGTGGCGCGGCTCGGTCAGGATCGTCACCAGGTCGTCGCGGCTGAGCTGGTGAATCGCCGCGACGACGGGCAGGCGACCGATGAACTCGGGGATCAGGCCGTACTCCATCAGGTCCTCGGGCAGGACCTGCTCGAACCACTCGCCGGCGTCCTTCTTCTCGCGCGAGGAGATCGCGGCGCCGAAGCCGACCCCGCGGTCGCCGACGCGGTTCTCGATCACCTTGTCGAGCTCGGCGAAGGAACCGCCGCAGATGAAGAGGATGTTGGTGGTGTCGATCGTGAGGAACTCCTGGTGGGGGTGCTTGCGCCCGCCCTGCGGCGGCACCGAAGCGGTCGTTCCCTCGAGGATCTTCAGCAGCGCCTGCTGCACGCCTTCGCCGGAGACGTCGCGGGTAATCGACGGGTTGTCTGCCTTGCGCGCGATCTTGTCGATCTCGTCGATGTAGATGATCCCGGTCTCGGCCTTCTTCACGTCGTAGTCGGCGGCCTGAATCAGCTTCAGCAGGATGTTCTCGACGTCCTCGCCGACGTAGCCGGCCTCGGTCAGCGCCGTCGCGTCGGCGATCGCGAAGGGGACGTTGAGGATGCGGGCCAGGGTTTGGGCGAGCAGCGTCTTGCCGCAGCCGGTCGGCCCGAGCAGCATGATGTTCGACTTCTGCAACTCGACCTCGGCGTCCTCGCCCTGGCTGATCTGGACCCGCTTGTAGTGGTTGTAGACGGCGACCGAGAGCGCGCGCTTGGCGGCATCCTGACCGACCACGTACTCCTCCAGCACGTCGTGGATCTCACGCGGCTTCGGCAGGTTCTCGAGTTCAACCGCGGCGGGAGGGGTCAGCTCCTCGTCGATGATCTCATTGCAGAGGTCGATGCACTCGTCGCAGATGTAGACCCCGGGGCCGGCGATGAGCTTCTTGACCTGGCGCTGCGACTTGCCGCAGAAACTGCAGAGGAGCTGCTCGTTCGAATCTGTGGGACGTGCCAGCGGAATCTCCTCCTTGCGGGGACGGTCGTTGCCTCCGGCGCGCTCCAACAGCTTAGTGGGAGCTGCAAGCCGGCTTCTCGGTTTGGTCGTTTACTGCGCCGGGGCCGAGCTCCCTTCCCCTGACCGGAAAGAACCAGGCGCAGCCAATCGACACGGACCCGCACAACCGGCGATCACCGTGTCGATCGTCCGCTGTCTTATCTTTCGAGCATGGCGGCACCTGTGCGAATCGAGCCGGTCTCCCAAGCGCAGCTGGACTCCCTGCTGCCGCTGATCGCCGCCTACCAGCGCTTCTACGAGTCCGACGACGTCGACGACGGGCGCAACCGCGCCTTCTTCTCCGGCTTCGTCGCCCCGAGCGAGAACGGCATGCTGATCGGCGCCTGGCGTGGCGAGGAGCTGGTCGGCTACGCCTGCCTCTACTGGAGCTTCACCTCGATCGTCCCCGCCGAGACAGTGCTGATGAACGACCTCTACGTGGTCGAGGCGGTCCGCGGCCAGGGCGTCGGCCGAGCCCTGATCGAGGCCAGCGCCGCCGTCGGCCGCGAGCGTGGCGCCAACCGCCTCGAATGGGTCACCGCCCGCAGCAACGAGACCGCCCAGCGCCTCTACGACACCACCGGCGCCAAGCGCAGCGAGTGGATCGAGTACGAGCTGCCGCTCTAGGTGTAGTTCCCAGCAACGTTCGTCAGCCTTGACGCGGGCGGTCGGTGGCCGAGGCTGCCGTGTGGTCTTCGCCAGTTGTAGCGCTCGAGCCAGGAAGGCAGCGCCGCGGTGCGCTCTGCGCTGGTGGGAAAGACCCGTCCATAGGCCCACTCGCGCAGCATCGTCTGGATGAAGCGCTCGGCCTTGCCGTTCGTGCGAGGACGATAGGGCTGGGTGCGCAGGTGGCGCAGGCCGAGCTCGCGGCAGGCGAGGGCGTGGACAGAGGAGACGTAGGGCGAGCCGTTGTCGGTCATGACCCGCTGCACCGAGATCCCGTGAGAGGCGAAGAACCCAACCGCCCGGCGCAGGAAGCCAACTGCGGTCTCGCCTCGCTCGTTGGACAGAACCTCGGCGTAGGCCAGGCGAGAGTGATCGTCGATGGCGATGTGGACGAACTCCCAGCCGGCGAGACGCACGGGCTTGCCGTTGCGGTGGGTGCTCGCCTGTCCCCGCCTATTGCCGGTCACCCGGTGACCCGGCTTGAGGATGCGGCCCAGCTTCTTGACGTCGATGTGGATCAGCTCGCCCGGTTGCCGTCTCTCGTAGCGATTAGGTGGCTCAGGTGGCTCCAGCCGGCTGAGCTTGCCAAGCCCCTCGCGTTTCAACACCACCGATACCGTCGAGAGGGGCATTGCGAGCAGCTCGGCGATCTCAGTCGAGGTCATCCGCAGGCGGCGAAGGGCCAGGATCGCGGCGACCCTCTCGCGCGGTGTCCGGTGGGGGATCGAGTGCGGGGCCGAGGAGCGGTCAAGTAGGCCGGCCTCTCCCTCGGAGCGGTAGCGGGAGATCCAGCGATAGACGGTTGGTCGGCAACGCCGGCGGCCTCGGCCGCCGCCCTTGCCGACCAACCGTGCTCCAAGACCCTCTCTATGACAAGGGCCCTGCCTTTCGGCGTAAGGCGTGCTCTAGCGTGGACTTGCATCCGGACCTCCTGGGGCTGGTTTGGCTTCGCAGCTCCAGCCTCCAGCGAGGCCCGGATGTCTCAGCTGCTGACGAAGGTGGTTAGGAACTACAGCTAGGCACCGTCAGGCCGCCTGCGCAGGCGGCGGCAACCGGTCGAGGACCGCCAGCAGTGCATCGGTGTGCGCTCTACGCTCGGCCCGCGAATCGCGCAGCTCGGCGACGATTTCTTCGGTGCGCTTTGCCTGCTCGGCCATGAACTGATCGCTATGACGGAGCAGGGCCTGAAAGGTCTTCTCGCTTTTCTGGTTCATCTCGCGAATGAAGACCTTGAGAGCGCTGGTGTGCTCCTGCTGCGCGTGCAGCGCCTTCGGCACCTGTTCGAATGCCTGCTGATTGCGCTCAAACACCTTCTCGCGATGCTCGAACGCCTTCTCGTGACGATCGCAGGTCCGTTCGAAGCGATCGAAGGCCGCCATCAAACGCTCGAAGGCCTTGATGTTCCGCTCGGCGGCAGCGCGGTTGAGCGCCAGCTCGCGGCGGTTGAGTTCCATCAGCTCCTCGCCGCGTTCCATATGACCCTTGAGCCGTGCAGACAATCCCTTTCGCCACATGGCCGTAAGTTTGCCAGGCGCTTTCGCACTTGGGGCACGTCGTCTGTGCCAAATACGTCACATCCGGCGCTCAGCTGTAGAGATCCCAGCGGCGCAGGGCGGGAGCGGGGTTGATCGGGTGGCCGCGGGCGTGGATCTCGAAGTGGAGATGGCAGCCGACGCTGCGGGCGTTGCCGGTGTCGCCGACGGCACCGACCCGCTGGCCGGTCCAGACCCGCTCGCCTTCGCGGACCGGCGCCGGCCGGGGCAGGTGAGCGTAGAAGTAGCTGCGCCTCTCCCCTTCGCCGTGGATCAACAGGTAATTGCCGTAGAGAACCGGGTCATAGCCGGCGCGCAAAGCCCGGCCGCCGCGCACGGCAACCAGAGGCGTCCCACAGGCAGCGACGATGTCAAACCCTTCGTGCCAACGCCCCCCACTCCGCGGCGCCCCGAACTCGCCGATGTAGCCCCGCACCGTGTGCGCCCCCTGCACCGGGAAGACATGGTCGAAGTACCGAGTCCCTCCATCCCGCCCCAGCTCTGCAACCGAGCCAGCCGGCGCAACGAGCGCAACTACGGCCAGCAGCACGCCCATCCCGGTAGGGGTGAAGCGTCTTGTACTTTTTGCGCGCCGAGCTCCTGGCGCTAGCAATTCCCGGCCCCTTCGCAAAAAGTTAAGCGAAACCCCCACCGGGATGGGCGTGCCGGGGTACCGCTAGTGGTGTTCGATGACGCGGTCGACGAGGTTGTACTCCCTCGCCTCCTCCGCGCTCATGAAGTAGTCGCGCTCGGTGTCCTTGGCGACCTTGTCGAAGGGCTGCTTCGTGTGCTTGGCGAGGATCTCGTCGAGGCGGCGGCGGACGTCGATGATCTCTTTGGCGTGGATCTCGATGTCGGTCGCCTGGCCCTGGAAGCTGGACGACACCTGGTGGATGAGGATCTTCGAGTTGGGCAGCGACATCCGCTTGCCGTCGGCGCCACCGGCCAGCAGCAGCGCGCCCATGCTCATCGCGATGCCGACGCAGATCGTCTGTACGTCGGGCTTGATGAACTGCATCGTGTCGTAGATCGCCAGGCCGGCGTAGACGGAGCCGCCGGGCGAGTTGATGTAAAGGCTGATGTCCTTGTCCGGATCCTCGGACTCGAGGTGCAGCAGCTGGGCGACGATCAGGTTGGCGATGTCCTCGGTGACAGGCGTGCCGAGGAAGACGATCCGCTCGCCGAGCAGGCGCGAATAGATGTCGAAGGCGCGCTCGCCGCGCGAGGTCTGCTCGACCACCATCGGGACCAAAGGACTCATGAGCGGCACTCTATAGAAGGCGTCCGGCGGGCTCGCACAGGCTCAGTCCGAGCCCGGGGTCCAGAGCTCGGAGGCTTTCTCCTCTTTCTCCTTCTCTGGCGTCCAGATCTTCTCGCGGGCCTCGGCCTGCTCGGCCGGGATCGGGGTCGCCGCCTCGGCGACGACGTCGATCGCCTTGCGTACCTGGATGTCCTCGCGGACCATCGCGTCGCGGCCGTCCTCGCGCAGCCGCTCCAACAGCTTCTCCGGCGTAGTGCGCTCATGCTCGGCGGTGTGGGCGAGCGCCTCGACCATCTCCTCCTCGGAGACCTCGATCCCCTCCGCCGCGGCGATCGCCGCCAGCACCGCTTCGCGCTTCAGCTCGCGCTCGGCATCGGGCTTCGACTCCGCGATCACCTCCTCGCGGGTTTTGCCCTGCATCTGCAGGTAGGTATTGGGGTCCATGCCACGGCCCGCGAGCTGGCGCTCGACTCGCTCCCAGCGCTCGGCGGCCCGTGCTGCGACGAGCTCGTCGGGCAGCTCCACCGTGGCCTTGTCGGCCGCCGCGTCAACCGCTGCGATGCGGAAGTCCTGCTCGATGCGCTGGCCGAGCGCCTCGCCGAGGCGCTCGCGGATGTCAGCGCGCAGCTCGTCGAGGGTGTCGAACTCCGTGGCCTCAGCGGCGAGGTCGTCGTCGAGCTCGGGCAGGACCTTTTCGCGCACCTCCTTCACCTCGACCGCGAAGACCGCGTCCTGGCCGGCAAGCTCCTCGGCCTGGTAATCCTCCGGGAAGGTCACCTCCACCTCGCGGGAGTCGCCCGCAGAAGCGCCCGCCAGTTGCGCCTCGAAGCCCTCGATCAGCTGGCCGCTGCCCAGCTCGAGCAGGTAGTCGGACGCCTTGCCGCCCTCGAAGGCCTTGCCGTCGAGTAGTCCCTCGAAGTCGACCAGCAGCACATCGCCGTCGGCGGCGGCCCGTTCGACCGGCTCGAGCTTGGCGAAGCTGGCTTGGATCCGCTCGATCTCACGCTCGACGATCTCCTCGTCGACGTCTGGGTCGGCCCTGCCCACCTCGAGGCCCTTGTACTCCCCCAGCGTCGCCTCCGGGCGCACTCCGACCTCGAACTTGAAGCTGAGCGGCTCTCCCTCTGCCTCGGGGGCGGAGACGATCTCGATGTTGGGGTCGCCGATCGGGCTGACCCCGGAATCGAGCAGCGCCCGCTCGTACCACTCGGGCAGCGAGTCGCGGATCGCCTCTTGCAGCACGGCGCCGTAACCGAGGCGCTGGACCACTAGCGAGGGCGGCGCTTTGCCCTTGCGAAAACCGGGCATGCGCATCTCCCGTGCCAGGCTGCGGGCGGCCCGGGCGATGCCGCGATCGACGTCTTTGGCGGGAACTTCCGCCTCGACTCGGGCGCGCGAGTCGGACAGCTCTGTGACCGTGGTCTGCATCCAAGCCTGACCCTAGAGGAATCGACTCGTGGTGCAACGCGTTCCCCGGCAGATGACCGGACAAAACGTTGCACCGCAGGTTTGGGCGGGTTACCGGCGGCGGGCCGCCAGACCCTTGCGCAACGCGATCCCGAAGTCGATCGCGAAGGCGAGGCCGCGGCCGAGCGGGCCGGTGACCAGCCAGGCCCTTGCCCGGCCGAGGACGCTGAGGCGCTGCTTACTCGTCATTCGCGTATTCCAGCAGGGACGCGTCGACCAGCCACTCGACCGGGGCGCGGTCGTCGCTGAAGACCTCGCCACCCGACAAGCGCGGCTCGAGCTGGTCGGCGGCAGTCTGCGCCAGCAGAACCAGCTCCGGGGGCAAGGCATCGGC
Source organism: uncultured Solirubrobacterales bacterium (assembly GCA_963697695.1). Taxonomy (GTDB): domain Bacteria; phylum Actinomycetota; class Thermoleophilia; order Solirubrobacterales; family 70-9; genus VRUE01. The sequence goes on along the minus strand of OY969094.1, from coordinate 2,617,415 downwards.
ATTGCGGCGCAATCGCGATGCGGAGAGCTGCCCGTCGCCGGCCAGCAGCAGCGTGTTGGTCGGCTCGATCGGCTGCCGCAGCACCTGAGGGAAGGCGGCGGCCATCGTCCGTCCCAGAACCCGCTCCAGCTCCGCGCCGCCTTCGGGATGGCCGATGTTGACGATCACGATGCCGCCCGGCGCCAGCCGCTCTCGGGCCAACTCGAAGAACTCGCGGGTCGCCAGGTAGAAGGGGATGTAGGGCTGGCGATAGGCGTCGAGCATGATCGCGTCGTAGCCGCCGGCGGAGCGCTCCAGCCAGGGGCGCGCGTCCTCGGCGAAGGTCCGCATGCGGGCGTTGTGCAGGTCGAAGTAGCGGCGGCCGAGCTCGGTCAGCTCGCCGTCGATCTCGACCGCATCGACGGCAGTGGCCGGAAAGAAATGACCGTAGGCGCGGGCAACGGTGCCGGCGGCGTTGCCGAGGATCGCGATCCGGCGGGGCGGGCGCTGCCGCGAGGCAAAGGGCAGCACCAGGTGCCCATCCCAGTAGTCGCCGGTGAGGTAGCTGCCGGGCCGGTAGAGCGAGTGCACCGCCTGCCCCTCGTTCAGCTCCAGCACGCGGGCGCCGTCGGGGCGTTCGACCACCCGTGCGTACTGGTGCACGGTCTCGGCCTCGTAGAGGACCTCGCCGGTGTCCGCCGCCTTGATCGTCCCCACCGGCAGCGAGATCGCCAGGGCGAGGGCGGCAGGGACGGCGGCGAAGCGCCAGCCGAGGCCGATCGCGGCGACAAGAGCCAACGCGAGGGCAAAGATGAGGAAGGTGCGCTGGGTGCCGACCAGAGGGATGAACAGGAGCGCGGCGAGCATCGTGCCGCAGAGCGAGCCGGCCGTGGAGATCGCGTAGAGCCTGCCGACCACCTCGCCGGAGCTGCCGACCTCCCCCACCGCCAGCCGCACCGCCCAGGGCGCGGCGGCGCCGAGCAGTGTCACCGGTGCCGCGACAAGGATCAGCACCCCGAACAGCGAGCCGGCGAAGCCGCCGACGGAGACCGTGTCGAAGGCGTCGACCGAGAAGCTGAGGAAGGGGCGCGAGGCGAAAGGGACGAGGGCGATCAGCAGCGAGGCGCCCAGCACTAGTAGGCAGAGTCCGCGGAGGTGCGGGTGACGGTCCGCATAGCGGCCGCCGAACCAGTAGCCGACCGAGAGGGCGACCAGAACAACGCCGATCGTGTTCGCCCAGACGATCGTCGAGGCGCCGAAGTAGGGCGCCAGGAGACGGGCCGCGGCGATCTCGGCGCCCAGGCTCGCGGCGCCGACGACGAAGACCAGCGCCGGCAGCAGTCCCCGCTCGGGAGACGTGCCACCGGTTGAGTGCCCATATGGGTGCCTAACTGGGGGCACGTCGGTCATCGCCGGCTGCGATTAGGCGTTCCTCGAGGCGGGCGGCGTGGCCGGCGGCGACGGCGCGCTGGGCGCGGCGCTCGTCGAGGGGGACGCCGCGTTCGTAGGCGAGGTCGAGCAGCCGTTGCTTCTCGGCGCCTTCGCGGGCGACCTCGAAGAAGACCCAGGCCAGCACCCCGAGGGCGAGGAAGGTCCCCTCGACCATCATCAGCGTGCCGGCGGTGCTCTGATCGGCCAGCGGCGAGATGTCCCAGTAGCGCTCTCCCGGCGCGTAGACCGGGTAGAGCACCGTTCCCGACCACATCAGCACGTTGCCGAGGATGGCACCGGTGAAGCGCACGGCGATCACGTAGCCGACCTTCCAGCCGGCGCTGAACCACTCCGGCTTGGGCAAGGGCCCGAAGACCGGCATCCACATCAGGCAGCCGAAGAAGATGAAGGTGGCGTGCTCGAGCGCGTGCAGTGGCGCCGTGCCGTATGCCGGCTCATAGAGCGCCGGTATGTGCCAAACGAAGAGGTTGAGCGCCCAGAGCGGCAGGGCGACCGCCGGGTGGGCGAGGAACTGGAGGCGGTTGAAGAAGCGGATGGCGAGCACCGGCTGCAACATGGGCCTGGTCAGACCGAGGACGAGCAGCAGCGTCGCGATGTCTCCCAGCAGCAGGTGCTCGCCCATGTGGGCGATCACCAGCTCCTCGGAGATGTGGCCGATCGGGCTGAAGAGAGCGATCGCGATCGTCGCCAGGCCGGCTCCGAAGCAGACCTGGCGCCAGGCCGGCACCGGGCGCCCATCCCAGGAGAGCGTCATCGCCCGGTGCCAGTAGAGGACCGCGGCGATCGTGATCGGGAAGATCTCGAGCGGGGCGAAGGCGCCGGAGACGTGCGCGAGATGAAGGCTCACGGTGGTAGCTTGGCACCAACCCGTGGGCGCCGAGACGAACCGCTTCCCGACGATCGGCAGCTACGGCTTCCTCTCCGACTGCCACACCAGCGCCCTCGTCTCCTTCTCCGGCTCGGTCGAGTGGCTCTGCCTGCCTCGCTTCGACTCGCCCAGCGCCTTCGCCGCCCTGCTCGACCGCGGCGCCGGCCATTTCCGGCTGGCGCCGCGGGGCGTCGTCGTGCCGATCAGCCGCCGCTACGAGCCCGGAACCCTGGTGATCGAGACGACCTGGGTGACCGACACCGGTTGGGTCGTGATCCACGACGCGCTGACGATCGCCGAGTGGGCGACGGCCGACGGCAAACGTGCCCGGCCCGACACCAAGCACGAGTCCGACCGCTCGCTGTTGCGGACGATGACCTGCATCGACGGCGAGGTCGAGATGGAGATGGAGTGCCTGCCGCGCTTCGCCTACGGCGCCGAGGCGGCGAGCTGGAGCGGCGGCGAGCTGGGCGAGGCGGTAGCGCGCGACGGCGACGGCACCGAGCTGCGCCTCACCAGCGACATGGACCTCTCGATCGAAGAGGGCGCGGTGCGAGGGACGATGCGACTGCGCGAGGACGAGACGGGCTTCTGCGCGGTCACCTGGGGGGAAAGCGACCTCGGCGGCCCGCGCAGCGCCCCAGAGGCCCTGGAGCGACTCGACTCGACCGAAGAGTTCTGGCGCGACTGGCTGCGCGACGGCAACTTCCCCGACCACCCCTGGCGCATCCACCTGCAGCGCTCGGCATTGGTCCTCAAGGGCCTCACCTACACCCCTACCGGAGCGATCCTCGCGGCGCCGACCACGTCGCTGCCGGAGACCCCGGGGGGCGAACGAAACTGGGACTACCGCTACAGCTGGATCCGCGACTCGACCTTCAGCCTCTGGGCGCTGCACACGCTCGGCTTCGACCAGGAGGCGCGGGACTTCATGGGCTTCATCGTCAGCGTCTGCCGCAAGGACCCGGCGCTGCAGATCATGTACGGGATCGGCGGCGAGAAGGAGCTGACCGAGCAAACCCTCGATCACCTCAGCGGGTATGCGGACTCGAAGCCGGTGCGGATCGGCAATGGCGCCTTCGACCAGCGCCAGAACGACGTCTGGGGAGCGCTGCTCGACTCGATCTACCTGCACGAGAAGGCCCTGCGGGGCGCGGGCACTCCATCCGACCGGCAGCTGATCCGCGAACAGGTGGAAGCGGCGATCGCCGCCTGGCCCAACCCCGACCAGGGGATCTGGGAGTCGCGTGGCGAGCCGCAGCACTACGTCTCCTCGAAGCTGATGATCTGGGTCGCGGTCGACCGTGGCGCCCGCCTCGCCCGCAGCCTCGGCTTCGAGGAGATCGCCGAGGAGTGGGAGGAGACGGCGGAACGGATCCGCGCCGAGATCCTCGAGCGCGGCGTCCGCGACGGCGTCTTCCGCCAGCACTACGAGACCGATGCCCTCGACGCCTCCACCCTGCTGATCCCGCTGCTGCGCTTCCTTCCCCCCGGCGACCCGCGCGTGCGGGCGACGGTCGAGGCGATCGCCGAGGATCTGACCGCGCACAGCCTCGTCCTCCGCTACAAGGTGGAGGAGACCGACGACGGCCTCCACGGCGAGGAGGGCACCTTCCTGATCTGCTCTTTCTGGCTGGTCTCGGCGCTGTCGGAGATCGGCGAGGCGAGGCGGGCGCGGGAGCTCTGCGAGCGCCTGCTCGAGGCCGCGGGCTGGCTCGACCTCTACGCCGAGGAGCTGGAGATGCCGAGCGGCCGCCACCTCGGCAACTTCCCGCAGGCGTTCACCCACCTCGCCCTGATCAACGCCGTCTCGCACGTGATCGCCGACGAGCAGCGCGGAGACGGCGGCGTGACGGCGGTCTTCACCGAGATGGGCGGCGTCCGCGAGGATGCCTGATCGCTGCAGACAGAAGCTCTACAGACAATAAGCTTCGTTTGTTCTATATTCTCTGGCCCATGGCAACCGCCGATGGCCCCGACACACACGACCTGCTTGCCGCCCTGCGCCACCCATTGCGGCGCAGGATCCTGCGGGCGATAGGACCGGATGAAGAGGTCAGCCCCCGCGAATTGTCGGTGGAGCTGGACCAGAAGCTGAGCAAGGTCAGCTACCACGTCAGGGTGCTGGCGGAATGCAACACCCTGACGCTGGTCCGGACAGCACAGGTCCGCGGCTCCACCCAGCACTTCTACCGCTCGAACTTCCAGGCGATATGGGCGCAGTCGGCGCTGGCCGAGCCGGACGAGCGATCGCCCCGCAGCAAATCGCGGGGGGAGAGATCTCCTGACTGCTCGCTTCATGTAGCCCGTGGACGACAGTGGTCACATTCAGAGCACCGCCGAGGCGGACGCGATCGTCGAGTCGGCGGTGCTGCAGCAGGTGCTCTCCCTCCACCCCGTCGTGGTCACGCTCGAGGAGCTGATGCTGGAGGTCGGCGAGGAGAACGCCGGCTTCGACCAGCAGGACGCGATCGAGCGGGCCGTCCACGAGCTCGCCGGCGCCGGCCTCCTGCACAGGCGCGACTCGTTCGTGTTGCCGAGCCGGGCCGCGTTGCGCTTCGACGAGCTGCTCGGCGAGTGATTCGCATGGGCCCGGCCGGTCTCGGCCAGTTGGCCGGACCCATGCGTCCTACCCGTCCCCTCCTTGGCTCATGCCCTGGAGACAGCTGCCGGTCGCGGGCCTTCGCGCGCCGCGCGGCGCGTAACCCTGCCGGCAACGCTAGACAAGACCCCCCGATCGGCTGAGGGGGTTTCGCCGGTTTGGCAGAGCTGCCTCCCACCACACAAATACGTGCCCTCCCTGCAGTAGCATCGCGGGGAACATTGACTCCTGCGCCATTCAAAGTTCAGAGCGAGGAAGATGCGGGGGCGCTTGTGATTCTGGTCGAGGGGGAGCTCGACATGAACACCGCGCCGCAGCTGGAGGAGAAGATGGAGGCGGCGCTTGCCGTCCCCAACTCGACCCTGATCATCGACCTCAGCCGTTGTGAGTTCATCGATTCGACCGGAATCGCTTTGATCGTGCGTGCCTGGCAGCAACTCGACCGCGATGGCAACTTCGCCCTCTGCGGCATCGGCGATCAAGTCGAGCGCGTGCTCGACATCACCGGCCTCGAGTCCGCGATCCCAACCCACCCAAGCCGGGAGGCGGCCCTCTCCCAGCTTCGCGGCTGAGCTTGCGGCGGGCCTTCGCAATCTTCGCCGCCACGGCGCTGGTGCTCGTCTTCGGGACGAGCAGCACCGCGGCGCCGCCTCGCGAGATGGTCATCCACGCCTCTTCGGCGGGCTCGCACCTCCGCCTCACGGTCGAGGGTTCGCACGTCTTGGTCAACGGTCGTCTCGCCGGGGTGGCGCCAACCGGCTGCCGCATTACCCGTGGGCTCAGCGCCGCTGCCTGTCCAATCTCCGAGGGCAGCTCGATCGTGCTCAGAATGGGGCCCGCCAACGACAAGATCACCGTGATGGATCCCCTGCCGATTCCGCTGATCGCCCATCTCGGCTCTGGCTCCGACAAGCTGATCGGCAACGACGAGCCGGACACCTGTTATGCGGAAGGAACCCGGCGTAACCGCTGCATCGGCGGTGGCGGAGACGACGTCTGCATCTCCGGGCCGGTGAACACCGACTGCGTCGGCGGCCCGGGCGACGACTACTGCCGGACGAGCGTCGGCAGCGACGGCTGCTGGGGCGGCCCAGGAGACGATTTCTGCGCGATGGGCCACGGTCAGGATGGTTGCCATGGCGACGCAGGCAACGATCGTCTCTTCGGCGGCAAGGCCGGCGATCAGCTCTACGGCGGTCGCGGTCGCGACCATTGCGACAGCGGCCCCGGCGTCGGCGGCGTACGCAGCTGCGAGACCGGCCCGAGGAACTCCTAGGCCGCACGATCGTCTTTTAGCGGCCCCCGCCCCGTTTCCCTTTCCCTTTACCGCCCCTCCCCTTCTTCGGGCAATCGGCCTTGAGCTCAGGCTTGGAGTTGAACACCTTGCCGTTCTGGCCGACCATCTTCACCTTCACCCGGTGGGTGCCCTTGCAGATGTTGGTCGAGTTCTCGAGCAGGCTCTTTTTGCCTCCCTGCATGGAGACGATCGCCTTGGTCACGGGAGCGTCGGGGACGGTTTCAAAGGTGGTGCGGATGCCGCCGTTTACCGAGTCCACGCGGCCGACCAGGTCAAAGTGGACCGGTTGGCGAGCGGGACCTTTGAGGGCTCCGACCACGTCGGGGAGTTCGTTGGAGGAGGAGCGCAGGTAGACCGGGCCTTCGAGCGGATAGTCGAGGAGGGGGCTTATGGCTTTGACGTGGCCGTAGACCGAGCCTTTGGGGCAGGCGTCGGCTGCGTATTGGACCCTGGTGCAGATGGTTCTGATGTGGGCCTGGTCGAGGAACTCCGAATGGGGCAGGGCGACGACGGTTTTGGCGATGTTGGCATCGCCTGCTCTGGCGGTGAGGATCGCTCGGAAGCGGGGGTTCGCTCCCCTGCGGGTGGGGCCGAAGAGGCGGGTGGTGAGCTTGGGCTTGAAGGGGAGGGATTGGCAGCCTCCGACCTGGAAGTGGGCTTTCAGGGGAGCGATGAGGCCCAGGGTGGAAGTGGAGGTACCGGTGAAGGCCAGGGGGTTGCAGTTGGTCGGGTTGAGGGTGAAGTTGGGCCTGGAGACGTCGACTGCGACCGAGCGCACGTCTACCGGGATCCCGTGCAGGATCCTCGGTAGTGGGTCAGAGAGGGCTTTGCCCTGTGCTGTTGCCGGATCGACGTAGAGGGCGGCTCTGACCGTGACCGTGCCGAGGTCGAAGGGACCGGCGATCGCCGGGGTGATGATCGCGATCGAGAGCGGGGCGCCCTTGTAGGGGCCGGCGAGGTAGGCGCGGCCACCGACGTAGAGGGGATTGGGGCCTGCTCCTGCTCCGACTGTGACCGTCCCCACCTGCGAGGAGGCCGGGCAGCTGGGGCTGGCCTGCTCGATCGCGCCCTGGTTGGGATTGCTTCTTGCCTGGGCCTGGGCGATCTGGGCCTCTGAGCAGTAGGGGACTCCGGCGAGCTTTGCGAGGAGGCCTTTGGGCAGGACGGTTTCCAGGGAGCTGAAGCGCTGGGAGCCGTCTTCGCGGGAGAGGCGCAGGACCATCGGGCTGAAGGCGCCGGCTTTGGGGTTGAGCGTGCCTGCTTTGAAGCTCGGTGCGTTGGGGGCGGCTGCGGGGTCGGTGGGACAGGGGCCGCCGTTTGGTGCGGCACTTGGGGTGAAGGAGTCGCTGGCAGAGACCGCTTTGCCTTCCGGGGCGCTCCAGGGGGTGAGGTTTGCGCTCGTCGTCTGCGGCGTGCAGGTGGGCGGGGTCTGAAGCGGCGCCCTCGGCCCTTCGAAGAGGTTCACCCTCAGCTCTTCGATCGGCAGTTGGGGGGCCTCTGTGACCGTGGTGGTGAGCTGGCCTGTTACGGGGTCGGGGGTGACCCTGGCGGCGAACTTGGCGACGATGCCCGATTCGGGGTCTTCGATCACCAGGTAGACCGCGGTCAGCGTGTCGAAGGGGTTGTCGAAGGGCTTGGCGACGTAGACGGCTCCGCTTACCGGGTGATCGAGCAGGGGCGAGCTTGCGCTGATCGAGCCGATCTTGGAGGCGTCGGGGCAGAGGGCCGGGGCCTTTGAGAGGCGGATCGGGGTGGCTCCTATCGGGGTCAGGAGGCCGATCTGGGAGCTGGTGCAGGCCTCAAGGCCGTTGGCCAGGGAGGCGTTGACCGACATCCCCGCTGGGAGGGTCACGCTGGTGTCTTTGACCGGGGCGGTGTAGCGGCCTTCGAACTCCAGTTCCTGGGGCTGGGTCAGGGTGAAGTCAAGGCCCGAGGAGGAGCCGATCAGGTTGGTGGTGGGTTGGGCTTTGATGCTTGGTTTGAAGCCGAGGTCACCGCAGCCTTCGATCTGGCTCGGGGGGCCTTCGTTCAGCCCGGCGCTTTCATAGAGGGCGCCGATTTCCTCTTCGGGTTCCTCCCAGCTGCGGGCCCAGGCTTCAAAGGCAAGCGGTTCTTGGGGGCAGTTTGCGGGCAGGGAGAGGAAGGCGGTGGTGTCTTCGGGGGTTTTGCAGGGGGGCGTCAGGGTGAAGAGGCAAAGGCCGCGTACCCAGTCGTGGGCGGGGTCGGTCGGTTTGCCCCACAGTTCGGCTCTGACGTCGAGGATCGGGTTGAGGCCGCGGGCGAGGATGTCTTTGGTCGTGCCCGAGGCGCCGTAGTCCTCGTCTGTCCTGAGTGAGGCGATGACGTGGGGGAAGATGCCGACGCCGAGCGCGTCGAAGCCGAAGACCGCCGGTGATCCCGGTGGGGTCTGCATGTTGTAGAGGGGGGTTGGGCTTGGGGCCGGGGAGCCGATCGAGGTGAGGATCGTCACCACGCCGACCTGGGCGGAGTCCGGGCAGCCGGGGAAGCCCTCGCTGACCAGCTCCACCTCGGTGCACTTGGTCGGGGTCGCCATCGGGTTGGCAAGTAGCCCTGGGGGGAACTCGATCCGCACTTCCTGCACGTGACCGGCCGAGGTGAGCAGGCCGCCGGGCTCCTCGGTGGGGAAGCCGAGGTCGATCGCCGCGGCGTAGGGATGAGAGCCGGCGAGGGCGGCAGCGGTGCCGTCTTCTTCGAACAGCGCCACCGAGAAGCCGGTGTCGCCTTCGAGGTATTCAAAGGGCGGTACTGAGCTTGAGATCGCGGTCAGGGTCGAGGTCTCAGCGGGCAGGGCGCCGCCGCCTTTGATCACCGCTTCGTTGGTAAGGACGGTGCCTTCGGTGGCGGAGACGTCGACGGGGATTTCAGCCCAGACCGAGTGGCCGGGGTGAACCGGGCCGGGGCTCGTGCATTTGACCGTCTGGGCGGCGGTGGTGCAGGTGAAGTCGACGGTGTCTGGGTCCTTGGAGGAGGCACCGGGTTTGACCGCGGTGAGGCCCGGGGGCAGGGTGTCTTCGATCGTGATCTCCCCGGCGCCCGTGCCTTCGGCCACTCCGCGGCCGACGTTGGTGGCAAGGAGGATGTAGCGGGCTTGGCGGGCGGCGCCGCTGGCACCTGGTTTGAAGTTCGTCGGTTGGGAAGTGACTGCGAACTTCCAGGCTGGGGCTGGGGCTGCGAAAGCAGCCCCGGGCTGAAAAGTCGCCCAAAGGCCGATGAAAATGACTGCAGCAGGGCTGGCCAGGCGACAGAGGAAAGCTATGGCGGAAATTTGGCGGTAAGTCATCGTCCTGCCCTCCCGCTCTGGTTGGCTCGTTTGGCTTTGCCTTTGCCGCCTTTGCTTCCTTTGCCTTTGTTCTTCTTCACGCAGCGGCCTTTGGCTTTGTGCTTGCCTTTGGGGCAGCCCGCTTTGGCTTTGGGATTGCCGGGCAGGGTGTTTTCGGTGCCGGGTGGTGGGGTCGGCGGGGGCGGGATGACGTTGGGCCTGCAGCTTGCCTCGGCCTCGCAGGGGTCCTTGGGGGGCTGGTTCTGAGAGGCCAGTCCTCCGTTGACTCTCGCGTCATAGACGTCGACCAGCTCGTCCTGGTCTTGGCCGACCAGTTTGGTCCGGGTGAAGAAGAAGACGTCGCCGCCGCTTTCAGAGGTGGCGCCGATCAGGGCCGGTTCTTTGCCCTGGCCCGTCGAGAGGAGGTAGAGGCAGCCGCCGTCGGCGTAGGCGAGTTTTGCCTCGCAAGTGCCGGTGCCTGCCGCCTCCCACTCGTATACGTCCATGCAGGCGGGGAATTTCTGGTTGAAGGAGCCGAAGGAGGGGCAGCCTTCGCTGCCGTTGGTGTCGCTTACGACCAGGGGCTCGGTGCTCTGGAAGAAGACCCTGTTGCCGTCGGCGGAGAGGTTTTTGGGGAGGTAGGAGGAGGGGGCCTGGGGGGTGACTCCGGGAGGGATGATTGAGCCGAAGGGCGGGATGACGCCGAACTGCGGCGGGGTGCTCGGCGCCGCCCCGGTCGGATTGCAGGTCACGCAGCTCACCCCCGCATCCCCTGCCCGGTAGCGGTAGAGCTGCGGGGTGCCTTCGTGCTCGTAGTCCGTCAGCCGGCGCTGGGAGCGGAAGAGGAGGGTTTCCCCGTCGGGGGTGGTGAGGGCGGTCTTTTGGAAGGTCAAGGTGGGGAACACGCCTGATGGCGTTGCTGCCCAGTTCGTTGCATCGGTATCAAATCCGCCGCCGATGTCGAGCCTCGCGAGGAAGGTCAACCCCGCCACTCCCTCCCGCCACAGGAAGAGGTTGCAGGTCCCGCTGCTCGAACCAAGGATCCCTTTACAGCTTCCCGGTGTCGCGCTTTCATTCCGCTCGTTTGGGCTGCCGGTTACCCCCGCCGGTACTCCGTTAGCAGCCAGGTAGACAAGGGAGCCGTCCTCTGATGTGCCGAGCCCGCCCTGCACGTCGATCCCGTTTTTGGCCGTCGCCGCCGGAACGGGAATCACGTCAGTGAGCGTGTCGGTGCCTGCGTCATAGCGGTAGAGCTCGTTGCCGGGATTGGGCTGGATCTGCTGGTTGGCGACCCAGTAGAGATTGGTTGCGTTCAGGGCCAGGGCCTCGGGGTTGCCGGCGTCTTTGACGAATTCTTCGCTAGGGCTGCTGCCGTCGAGGTTGGCGCGGCCGATTGCACTGTCGGCGGTTTTGGTCCAGTAGACGTGGGTTGGGGCGAGGGCGATTGCTGGGGCCCTGGAGTCTGAGAAAGAAGTGATTCCCTCAAAGCCGCCACTCCCATCAATATTCGCGCGACGGATTACTGCAGTTTTCGCCGACGGTTGCCAAAAGGAGTAATAGACATGACTCGCGTTGACCGCCACGTCAACGCTCGCGAAAGGAATGAATTCAGGCTCCACACTGACTGGATCACCGTCGACTTTCGCCCGTGCCACGAAGCCAACTTCTGCCCCCGCATCCAACCCGGCATTCACCCAATAGATGAAGCTCCCATCCACATCAATCCCCCGGGGCCGGCTGACCAAGACTTTGAAGACGCCGGGGCTTTCTTCGAGTTCGCCTTTGATGAATTCCTGCTGGGGGTTCTCGCCATCGATCTCGGCCCGCCCGATTGATCCTCCACCCTCTTCAGCGACGTCATTCCCCGCATTGGTCCAATAGATGAAATTTGCATCGGTGGCCAGGCCTTTGGGGTTATTGGTGCTGTCGGCTTTGATGAATTCGTCGTCGATTCCAGTGCCGTCGATGTTGGCACGTGCGATCGTCTCTTTGTCGGTGATCCAGAAGATGTGGGTGGCGTTGACTTCAACCTCTGTGGTTTTCGCCAGTAGGAATTTCAGGTTGACGGGATCTCCGTCGTCGATCGGAGCGTCGGCGATCGCCGGCGGGTTTTCTGGTTCAGGCCCCGTATTGGCATCGTTGGTCAGCTTCTCGGTGGAGGTGAAGTAGGCGACCGAGCCGTCGGGGCTGGCGCCGAGGAAGGCGGCGGGTCTTGTGCCTGCTGCGTCTTTGTTTTCAGCACCTTTCCCGTTGGTCTTGCGCGAGGCCGAGACCTGGATCGTGCAGGCAAGTGCAGCGTCGGTGCAATCGCCTTCCCCGTCGAGTGGGCTCTGGGGCTCGGTCGGGTTTTTACGCAGATAGAGCTGGCCCGTGCCGGCGGCGGTGAAGTAGAGGGCTTTGCCGTCGCCAGAGATGACGTTCTGGTCGCGGGTGTAGTAGCCGGCGGCTGCTCCGCCTCTTTCAAGGGTTTTCTCGCTAGTGCCCTGGACCCAGTCATAGGAGCCGGCAAAGGCGCCTTGGGAGGGAGCGCTGCCGTCGTTGAGGGTGCCGGCGAGGCTCAGCTCTTCGCTACCCCGCTGCCAGAGGTAGACGTTTGATTTGCCGGAGACGGCGCCTGGCAGAAGCGCTACTTTGGATTCGAAGATCGTCTCTTTGGCCTGGTCGGAGGTTCCTGCCACCTCGGGCTGCAGTTCGGTGGTGTAGTCGACGACGGTTTTGGAGGCGGCGCCGGAGCTGGGGCGGGCCATGAGATTGGTGGTCTGCGGTTCGCCGAGGCGGGTCGCTCGGTTAAAGACCCAGTCGAGGTCTGGAGTCCAGCCGAGCACCGAGGCGTTCTGGCCGGTGTCGCCGGCGGGCAAAAGGCCCTGGGTGGACCAGCCCTCTGAGCTGCGGGTCGCCAGGTAGAGAGGGAATTCCTGGGATCCGTCCCCTCCGGGGATGCCGGTGGAGGAAGTGAAGACGATCCTGTCGCCGTTGACAGAGGCTTTGACCAAAGGCACGAAGCCCATCGCGTCCCCCGCGTTCTTGTTCACAGGAGACGCCTGCTCATAGACCCTGCAGTCGGGCAGGTTGGCGCTCGAGTATTCCGGCGGCGGGAAGCTCGGGTTGGCTTTGCGCAAGGCGTCGTTGGGGCAGGCGCCGAAGACCTGGGGCGGCAGGTAGGTGGTGAAGGTGTCATCAGGGCTTTCGGCTTTTTCGCCTTGGGGGTTTTTGGCGAGGAGGCGGAAGTGGTAGGTCGTGGCGGGGGTGAGGCCTTTGACTTCGGCTTCGACCGTTTTCGCTTCCGTGGAAGAGGGGATCTGGGCGTCTGGGACCGGGATCGAGGCGCAGGGGTTAGCAGAGCAGTCTTCGGCGCCGTACTCGAAGTGGTAGAGGGTCGCTTTGCCTTCGGGATTGATCTGGGCTTCGAGGAGCGCGGAGTCGGTGCCCGCCGAGAAGCCCGTGGAGATGATTTTGGGCGGGACAGCTGCAGCTGTTGACGTCCAAAGAGCCAGGGAAAGCAGGGCCACCGCAGAGACTGCTAGAGGGGCGGTGAGGCGATTCATCGGTGGTGGTCCTTTCATTGCTTTCTCGTGGCTCTTGGCGTAAGCCCGGGCGGCTTAGGCCGCCCGGGCTTTTGACGCCTTAACTCATAGGCTCAGGCGGGGCATTTGTTCGGGTCGCCTTCGGGGAGCGGCGGGCTCGGGCGGCAACCGGTCACCGCGAAGGTCCCCGCTGCGCGTCCGGCGGCGCTCATCGTGAAGCCGAGCAGCGCACCGGCCCTGCTGGCGGCTTTTATCCCTTCGTTGCCGAAGAGGTTGAAGATCCCCGTGGAGGTGGCGTTCGAGTTCACGGTCTCATAGACGCACAGCTCGCCCGGAGCGGCGCTGGGCAGGTTGTGATTGACCGCGGGGCAGGCCGTAGTCGGGGGGTCTGCAAGCGTTAGGTAGTGGACATGGGTTTCGTTTAGAGCCGGTTTTTCCAGCAGGATCGGGAAGGAGATCGCGGTGGAGACTTCGCCGTCGGCAGGAGCCCCGGCGACGGTCCAAGCGCCGACCTCGGTGGCGCCTGCGGGAAGGGTGCCGCCCGCTGTCCAAGGGGAGCCTTCTTTGCCCGGTTCGCCTTCTTCTCCCGTGCAGACTTCGACTTTGGGGGTGCCGTCTTCCTCTTCGACGAAGGCACCGCCTTTTTCGGCGCATTCGGCGACGCCAGCGGCGATCGGGGTCACGACGATGCTTTTGCCGTTGGTGCCTGGGGTTCCAGGAGTCCCTGGGGTTCCGGCGGCGCCTGCGTCTCCCTTGGCTCCGGGAGCGCCTTGGGGTCCTGCGGGTCCCTGGGGTCCTGCTGGGCCTGGTTTGCCCTGCTTACCGCGGGGGCCCCTGGGGCCTTTTTTGGCGGAGGCGGTTGCACCCTCGCCTCCACCTGAGTTGTTGGCGGCTACCGCGCCTCCGGCCAGTGCCGCGACCAGGGCGATGATCGCCACGATCAGACCGGCCGAGCCGACCTGCTCACGAATTCTTTGCAACATCTAACTCTCTCCTCTGCTCAGTGGCCGGCGATTCCGCGCAGCCTGTTGGTCTGCAAGCTGCCGGGAACCCACCCGGCGAATGCATGAGGCCCGCCTTTGGCGAGCCGTGGTGTGAAGTCCCTATAGATAGTGGAGGCTGCGTGATCGCGCCAGCACTTGTGAGCGATGTTTTCTATCTCCCTGCTCATTACTTCTTCCCTGTGTCCCCTTGTCCCTTTGCCTTGCGTTCCCCAATGTTCCCTTGCTTTAACTCCCCCTGGCCCCGTTTGATGCGGACCGCGACTGGCGCGGTCCGCATCTTTGGGGTTTCACACTAGGTGTGATTGTGATTCGTTACTTCATGCTTGTGGAATTAGATTAAGGCGTTGAAAGCAATTCCTGTGTCAGCCCCAGTGAGGAATACTTCCGCCTCGCCGTGGATGATGGCTGCGTTGAGGCCGTAGAGCAGTGCATCACCATGTAATGCCTGATTTACGACTGGCTTTATCAACTGTTTCACTCTGCTCGTTTTGCAGTCGGCTGCAACTAACGCGCCTGTGTAGCATTCGAAGGCGACAGTTCCTTTGACCGCGGACGATGGAGGAAGTGCACATTTGTCTTCTAAGAAGTGAATGACAGTGAAATTACTACCTGCAGTTAACGGTTCAGCTAACAGGTAAACTTTAGAGTTATGTAAAACGGGTTTGATTTTTGCACTAACTTGTAAAATATTTGGATGGCATTCGGGCGCTAACACGCCTTTCACAAAGGTATGGCATTCCGAATATTTAAGTTTGGCATGAGCTGTGTTATCGGTTCGAAGCGAACCTTCTTCGACCGTGAATTTTTTGCAGTGAATGACCATTTTTAGTGCTTCGACTAAAAGTAATCCTTCCTGCCCTGCCACCAGGTTGCCACTAGCCGTAATATTGCTGGCGATTTTTACGCCATTTAAATCCCATTTCTCCTGCGCGGACGCCCCCGCGGCCATAAACGCCATCAGCCCCATGGCAGCCACAAGCGTCAAGCCGAAGGCCCGCAGGCCTCGCTTTGCGTTGCTCATCGTGTTTCCTCTCATTGAATTACGGTGTGTACTAGGCGAGGAGAGCCTTCTCCCCCCGCTTTTGAGAGGATCGCGCGACCGAAGGCCGCCGTCAACTTTTAACCAGACAGGTTTTCCATTCTGGCTTGAGCGAAGTCGGAGTGCCAGCGAGGCAGGGAGCTACGCGCCCCCCACCCCCACCGCCATCAGCCCCACGTCCCCGGAGAGGTCCATCACCTCTTTGCGCAGCGTCAGCGGATCGAAGCCGGGCTTCGCATTGAGCCTCTGCGGCAGCGCGTAGAGAGCGAAGATGTAGGTTTCGGCTTTGCCTTGGGGGCAGATCGAGTAGGCCCGGTTGCCGTGGCCGTTTCGGCCGAGGACAGCGCCCTTGGGCAGCTCTCCTTCCTTCAGTTCTTCGAGGCCGGGGTCGATGCCGGCGAGGGCCCAGTCGAAGAAGAGCTCTTCATTGACGGGAACGAGGTTCATCACGAAGAGGACCAGTTCCTGGGTCCCCGCGGGGACGCCCGACCAGCGCAGGGGCGGCGATGTGTCCTTGCCGTTGCAGGTGTAGGCGGCGGGGAGAGGCGAGGTGGATTCTCCTGCCGGGGCTCCGATCGCGGGGCTGAGGAGGGTGATCGAGGCGACGGTCGCCTCGGCACGCTGCTCGGGCGTGGCTTCGGGCTCGCGTGGGCCTTTGGGGATGGCCGGCGGCGGGGCCTGCTTGCCTTGGGCTTGGTTGGGCTGTGAAGTCTTCGATGAGGCGGGCGAGGAGCCATTGCCTTTGCCTGTCTTGGCTCCCTGTTTCGAGGAAGCCTTGGAAGAGGGCGTGGTGGCATCGGCGCCCGATCCATCGACCGCTGCGCTCTGGGTGGAGCTCTGGGTGCCCTGCGTCCCAGAGTCCTCAGAGTCCCCCCCACACCCCGAGGCGACAAAGAGCGCAACCAGGAGCGCCGCAAGGACTGCGGCGCTCCTGGCCTTGCCGGGAGGCGCTAGGAGACGGTAAGCGCCTGTCCCCTGTGCCATTCGAATGCTTCGGTCGGGAACACGCCTTTCCATTCGATCGAGGTGCTCAGCGCCGTCAGTTTGGCTCCTGTGGCGCTGAAGCTTGCCGCGTCGAAGGTGGCGGTTTCGGTCGTGTTGTCAAGCAGGCCTCCGGCGGTGCCGGTGACGGCGACCATCGTTTCCCCCAGGGCGCAGGATTCTCCGCCGTAGAGGATCGAGACCCTGATTCCTTCGATCCAGATGTAGTTTTTGGTCGATACGGTTTTCAGCTGCGCTGCCCAGGGCAGTTTTTCTGCGCCGATCGTGTCGACCGTGCAGTATTTGCTGCTCGTGGTGCAGTTGAACAGCGGCAGTTCGGTGACGCTTCCTTTACCGGTTCCTGCGCTGTTTTCAATCGTCACTTTGTAGAGGAAGTTGGCGCATTTCGTGGTCAGACCGGGGATCGTCAGGCTGCTGTCGATGGCAGCACCCACGATCACCTCTTTTCCTTCCAGCGATTTGCCTTCGAACTTCCAGGCGGGTGCAGCAGCGGCCGAGCCGGCAAAAACAGAGCCGAGCATCAGCGCAAGCACGCCCGCCAAGAGGATGCGTGTTGCCTTGAGTTTCATTGTCTCATCATCTCCTTGTGAGCCGCTGCGGCTAGGGATTTTCTTCGTCATTGGTTTTAACGGCGAAGGCCGGTGCCTGCCAGATCGTGTTGTTCAGGATCACCGTGTTTTTGCCTGCGGCTGAGGGCAGCCCGATCTGAGAGTTGATGATCGGGTTGACGAGGAAGGAGAGGATCCCTCCACAGCCACTCGCCGTCGGTGCAGACCATGCGTTGTCGACGAGTTTGGCGTTGTCGAGGCGAAGGACGGCGCCTTCTTCGAGCAGCGACAGTTCGCCCGCAGCGCCTTCGATCGGTTTGTTGGGCAGCGGCGGAGATGTGAAGCCGGATGTCAGTTTGAAGGTGATCGGCGAGCCGGAGCTGCCGACGTAACAGCTTTTGCCGAGGAAGGGGTTATCGAGCTTCAGCTTCACCGGCATTTCAAGGGCTACGCCGATTCTTTCGGCAAGCGCGTTTTCGTTGACCTTGACGTCGCCGACCGTTTTGGCCAGTTCAAGGGTTGAGTTGACGCCGGTCAGGGCATTTTCGAAGAAGAACGCCGAGAGCAGTTTGACCAGCAGCGGGGATTTTTCAGGCGGCACGATGCCGAGCAGGCCACCGGGGACCGCCTGGGGGACTTTGGAGAGCGCGACGCCGGTTTTAGGGGCGACGAGGCTGCGCACGCCTGCTTCGTTGGGTTTGGTCAGGCCGCCCTGCAGGACGGTCGTGCCTGTGATCGTCACCGTCTTTGTGCCGAGCACGACGCTGCCGCCTTTGGTCTCTGAGTAAAGGCAGCGTTTTACTTCTGCGTTGGTGTAGGGGCATGGGGCAAAGCGGGTGAACTCACCCGTCAGTTTCGCGGAGGCGCTTCCCGCGAAGGCGAGCATGGCGAGCATGCCGGCAACGATTGCCGCAAGAGCCGCCCTCCTTCTATTGCGCTTCTTGTGCATGACTGGTTACTCCTTGTGCTTTCGATTGACTGGATATCGACTGCGCGCAAAGTCTTTGTCTAGCGGCCTTTGCCCCGTTTGCCCTTGCCCCTCCCCTTCTTCGGGCAATCGGCCTTGAGCTCAGGCTTGGAGTTGAACAGCTTGCCGTTCTGGCCGACCATCTTCACCTTCACCCGGTGGGTGCCCTTGCAGATGTTGGTGGAGTTCTCGAGCAGGCTCTTTTTGCCTCCCTGCATGGAGACGATCGCCTTGGTCACGGGAGCGTCGGGGACGGTTTCAAAGGTGGTGCGGATGCCGCCGTTTACCGAGTCCACGCGGCCGACCAGGTCAAAGTGGACCGGTTGGCGAGCGGGACCTTTGAGGGCTCCGACCACGTCGGGGAGTTCGTTGGAGGAGGAGCGCAGGTAGACCGGGCCTTCGAGCGGATAGTCGAGGAGGGGGCTTATGGCTTTGACGTGGCCGTAGACCGAGCCTTTGGGGCAGGCGTCGGCTGCGTATTGGACCCTGGTGCAGATGGTTCTGATGTGGGCCTGGTCGAGGAACTCCGAATGGGGCAGGGCGACGACGGTTTTGGCGATGTTGGCATCGCCTGCTCTGGCGGTGAGGATCGCTCGGAAGCGGGGGTTCGCTCCCCTGCGGGTGGGGCCGAAGAGGCGGGTGGTGAGCTTGGGCTTGAAGGGGAGGGATTGGCAGCCTCCGACCTGGAAGTGGGCTTTCAGGGGAGCGATGAGGCCCAGGGTGGAAGTGGAGGTACCGGTGAAGGCCAGGGGGTTGCAGTTGGTCGGGTTGAGGGTGAAGTTGGGCCTGGAGACGTCGACTGCGACCGAGCGCACGTCTACCGGGATCCCGTGCAGGATCCTCGGTAGTGGGTCAGAGAGGGCTTTGCCCTGTGCTGTTGCCGGATCGACGTAGAGGGCGGCTCTGACCGTGACCGTGCCGAGGTCGAAGGGACCGGCGATCGCCGGGGTGATGATCGCGATCGAGAGCGGGGCGCCCTTGTAGGGGCCGGCGAGGTAGGCGCGGCCACCGACGTAGAGGGGATTGGGGCCTGCTCCTGCTCCGACTGTGACCGTCCCCACCTGCGAGGAGGCCGGGCAGCTGGGGCTGGCCTGCTCGATCGCGCCCTGGTTGGGATTGCTTCTTGCCTGGGCCTGGGCGATCTGGGCCTCTGAGCAGTAGGGGACTCCGGCGAGCTTTGCGAGGAGGCCTTTGGGCAGGACGGTTTCCAGGGAGCTGAAGCGCTGGGAGCCGTCTTCGCGGGAGAGGTTCATCGCCAGTCGGCTGAAAGCCTTGGCGGTGGCTGAGAGCGCACCTGCCCTAAAGGAAGGGGTGTTTGGTGCCTGGGAGGCCTGGGCTGGGCAGAGGCCTCCGCTGGGGGCTGCTCTTGGCGTGAAGGCATCGGAGAGCTGGGCCGCTTTGCCTCCGCTCCAGGGATCGAGGTTTGCGGTGATCGTGTGGGTGGTGCAGGTCGGTGGGGTCTGAAGCGGTGCCCTCGGGCCGGTGAAGAGATTCACTTTCAGCTCTTCGATCGGCAGCTGGGGGGCTTCTGTGACGCTGGTCGTGAGCTGGCCCGTGACTGGGTCTGGTTTGACCTGGGCCGGGAACTTGACGACGATGCCTGAGGCCTCGTCTTCGATCACAAGATAGATCGCGGTGAGGCTGTCGAAGGGGTTGTCGAAGGGCTTGGCGACGTAGACGGAGCCTTCGACCGGGTGGTCTAGGAGCGGGCTTGTGGCTTTGACTTTGCCGATCTTGGCTGCGTCTGGGCACTGGGCTGGTGCCTTTGAGAGGTGGATAGGAGTAGCTCCGATTGGGGTCAGCAAGCCGATCTGGGAGCTGGTGCAGGCTTGAAGACCATCGGCCAGAGATGCGTTGACAGACATCCCTTCAGACAAGGTCACGCTCGTGTCCTTTACCGGTGAGGTGTAGCGCCCTGTGAGATTCAGTTCTTGGGCTTGGTTCAGCGTGAACTCAAGCCCTGAAGGCGAGTCGACTAGGTCCGTTGTCGGCTGCGCTTTGACTTTCGGTTTGAACTGCAGCTGATCGCAGCCTTCGACCTGCGTCGGAGCGCCTTCGTTTAGGCCAGCGCTCTCATAGCTTGCTTCCTTGCTGACGCTTGGTTCCTCCCAGCTGCGGGCCTGAGCCTTGAAGGCGAGGGGATCGTCGGTGCAGTTGCCTGGCAAGGTGAGGAAGGCCAGTTTGGAGGCGTTGGTTTTGCAGGGGGGGGGTTTGCCAAAGAGGCAGAGGCCGCGCACGTAGTCGTGCACTGGGTCGGTCGGGTTGCCCCAAAGCTCTGCCCGCACATCGAGGATCGGACTGAGTCCCCGTGCCGGTATGTCGCTGGTCGTCCCCGAGGCGCCGTAGTCGCCGTCGGTGCGGACTGAGGCGATCACGTGGGGGAAGATGCCTACGCCGAGTGCGTCGAAGCCAAAGACGGCTGGGGTGCCGGGCGGGGGGACCATATTGTAGAGGGGGGTGGGGCTGGAGACGACACCTTGTCCGACAACGGTGAGGATCGTCATCACGCCCACCTGCGAGGAGTCGGGGCATCCCGGGAGCCCCTCGCTCACCAGCTCCGCCTCGGTGCAGCGGGTGGGTGTCGCCAGCGGATTGGCCAGCATTCCGCGCGGGAAGTCGATCGTTACTTCTTGGAGGTGTCCGGCTGAGGTCAGCAGCCCGCCAGGTGCCTCGGTCGGGAAGCCGAGGTCGACGATTGCCTCATAAGGGTGGGTGGCGGCGTCCGTGGCAGCCGAGCCATCTTCCTCGATCACAGGGGCAGAGAAGCCGGTATCTCCTTCGAGGAATTCGAAGGGCGGCACCGCTGAGGAGATCGTGGTCAGGGTGCTGGTTTTGGCTGGGAGGGCCCCCCCGCCTTCGACCACCGCATCGTTTTTGAGGATCGAGCCAGCGGGGGCGCTGACGTCCACCACAACGTCCACCAATAGGGAGTGACCCGCTTGAACTGGCCCTGAGCCAGTGCACTGCACTTTACGTTCCACGACTGGCGCGCAGCTGAAGGGAGCAGCACCAAAGTTTGTAGCGCTAGCGCTCCAGCCAACCGGCTGAAGGCCTTCGGGCAGTGTCGTCTCGATCCTGATCTCGCCGCTACCGGTCCCCTCGGCGGTACCAGCACCCACATTGGTGGCAAGGAGAATGTAGTGGGCTTTGCCGCTTGAGCCTGGGATGAAGTTAGAGGGCTGGGAGGTGACCCCGAGCTTCCAGGCTGGCGCGGGCGCTGCGTTTGCGGGCATAGACATCAGCACAGCGCATAGAACCGCCATCACAAGGGTCGCGAAGACGGACGTGCGGCGAATCATCTTCCTGTCCTCCGATCGGCGCTTGCTCTTCGCCGTTTGGTTTTCCCGCCTTTGCTCTGCTTTTTTACACAGTGGCCTTTGACACGGTACTTGCCTTTAGAGCAATGTGGTTTGGATTGCGGATTGCCTGGTAGGGAAGTTTCGGTATTTGTAGGCTGTGCAGGTGGAGGCGGAGTCACTCCAGGTCTGCACGCGACTTCGCCATCACACAACAACTTGGGTGGCTCGTTTTGTGCCTGGAGACCGCCATCAACCTTTGCGGTATAGACATCAAGCAACCCATCGTTATCTTGGCCCACCAAACGGGTGCGGATGAAAAAGAAGACATTATTGCCACTGGCCGAAGCATCCCCGATCAAGGCCGGTTCGTTGCCTTTTCCAGTCGAGATCAGATAGAGGCAGCCGCCGCCTGCCAAACCGGATTTGCAGCTTCCCGTACCCTGCGCCTCCCACTCATAGACATCCAAGCAGGCGGGAAATTTCTGATTGAAAGCTCCAAATGGCGGACATCCTTTTTCTCCGTTTACATCCTCTGGGACCAGCGGCTCGATGGTCTGAAAGAAAACCCGGTTACCATCCTCTGAAAGATTATGGGAGAGAACTGACGCGGGTGGTCTCGGAGTTACCGTTGGAGGCTTGATCGAACCAAAAAAATTGATTAGACCAAAGCCCGACGCTGGCAACGTCCCGCTTGGATTACATGTAATGCAAGTTGGTCCTGAAGTCCCAGCTCGAAAACGGTATAGCTGGGGGATTCCGTTGTTGTCGAAGTCCGTCAGCTTGCGGCGAGAACGAAATGCCAAGGTCTCACCATCAGGGGTGATTCGTGCAGTTTTCTGAAAATCTTCACCAGGGAAGCTTTCGACAAAAGCAGTCGATACCCAGTTCGCAGCATCCGTGAAGCTCGCTCCGCCAACTTCAAGCTGGGCGATGAAAGTCAACGCTGGGACTCCTTTTCGCCAAAGGTAGAGGTTGCAACTACCACTAGCAGAACCGATAGTCCCTTTGCAATTGCCTAGTGTCGCACTTTCACCTTGCTCATTGGGACTATTGACTACTCCCGTCGGAACCCCATTAGCAACTAGATAGACATGTGACCCATCTTCGGATATCCCCAGTACACCTTGGATTTCTATTCCATTCTCGTCAACCAGATTTGGAATCAAGTCAACCAGGGTGTCGCTGTCAGCTTCGTAGCGGTAAACGTCATTGCCAGGGTTTGGGAAAAGGCTCTGGGAGGCGGGCCAGTAAAGATGGGTGGCATTGGCTGTGAGCCCTTCTGGATTACCCGCGTCTTTGATGAATTCGGGCTCTGGGTCTTCGCAGCTAAGTTTTATTCTTCCAATCGCACTCGCGCTTTTTCTACTCCAATACAGATGACTCGAGTCGAGAGTGACGGATGGAGTTCTCGAATCGGGAGAGAAGACACAATCTTTCGTGCTTTCAAAATTCCCATCAATCTCTGTGCGCAATACGCTTACACCAAAGGAATGGTAGATGTGGTTCGAGTTAACCGCTACATCTCCGTTTCCGAACGCGATGAATTTCGGTTCCACAGAGCCGCCATTAATTCCCGCCCGACCCACGTAACCAGCTTGAACACCGGAGCTTGAGTTAAGCCCTTTATTCGCCCAATAGACGAAATTCTCATCGACGTCAATCCCCCTTGGTTTGCCGATCTGTACATCGAAGGCTCCAGGACTTACTTCAACTTCTCCGGGGATGAAATCTCCATTCACTTCTTCAGCTTCACCTATGCCTAGTTTTGCCCTGCCGATACTCCCTTCACCATCTTTCTCATCGGCCTCCGCATTGGTCCAATAGATGTGTTCGTCATCCAACGCGAGCCCCTGAGGATTATCGGCAGCGGGCGCTTTGATGAATTCCGGCTCAGGGTTACTGCCGTCAATCTCAGCTCTTGCGATCGCTTTGCTGTCAGGGTCAATCCAGTAGACGTGGGTCTCGTCTGCCGCCACCTCGGTTGCTTTGGTCGAGAAGAAATCGAGGTCGACCGGACTGCCCTCATCGAGCGGTGCTTGGGCAATCGCCGGTGGATGGTTTGCTTCAGGGCCAGTGTTTGCATCGTTGGTCAGCTTCTCTGAGGAAGTGAAGTAGGCGATCGAGCCATCAGGAGTAGCACCGAGGAACGCTGCAGGCTGGGTCCCTGCTACGTCTGTTTGGCCTTTGCCGATGCCGTTTGTCTTTCTTGAAGCTGAGATATTGATCGTGCAGGCCAGCTCAGGGTCTGTGCATTTGCCTTTACCGTCGAGGGGGCTTTGTGCCGCGGTTGGGTTGCGGCGTAGATAAATCTGCCCGGTGCCCGCTCCGGTGAAGAAGACAGCTTTGCCGTCAGCGGAGATCACGTTCTGGTCGCGGGTGTAGTAGCCGCGGTTGGCGCCGCCATGGGAAAGTGTTGCTTCGCTTGTGCCGGCGATCCAGTCATAGGACCCGGCGAAGGCACCTTCCGATGGGGCACCGCCGTCGTTGAGGATGCCGGCCAAAATTAGCTGGTTACTTTGTCGCTGCCAAAGATAGACGTTGGATTTGCCTTCGACTGCGCCGGGCAGCAGTGCTTTCTCAGATTCGAAGAGCACCTCTCTGGCACCTTCAGATGTCCCGGCGAGATCGGGTTGCAGTTCCGTGGTGTAGTCGGCAATGCTTTTCAACACCGCACCAGAGCTAGGCCGAGCAAGAAGGGTTGTTTTGTTGGGTTCGCCGAGCTTGGTCGCTTGGTCAAAGACCCAGGAAAGATCTGGTGTCCAGCCGAGCACGGCGGCGTTCTGGCCGGTGCTAGCAGGTGGAAGCAAGCCGTCTGTTGCCCAGGTGCCCCCGCTGCGGCTAGCCAGGTAGATCGGAACTTCCTGCGACCCCACTCCACCGGGGACACCGCTGACGCTGGCAAAAATGAATCTATCGCCTGAGAGGGAGGCCCTGACATAGGGAACAGTCCCTGTCACATCCCCCGCATTCTTATTGACCGGCGACACCTGCTCATACGCCCTGCAGTCGGGCAGGTTGGCGCTTGAGTATTCCGGTGGCGGAAAGCTTGGATTTTCTTTGCGCAACTGGTCGTTGGGGCAGGATTCTTTGAATTCAATGGCAGCGGCCCCAGCCGCCCAAACCACCAAGGAGAAAAGAGCCATCACGAGGGCTAGAGGGGCTATCCGACGGCTCATTGCGATTGTCTCCTTGGCTTGTTCATCTAATCTCTTTGAGGTGGCCCGGACGGCTTTGCCGTCCGGGCCTTCCTTCTTCTCTGTCTCTAGGTGGCCTTGACCCCGCGCAGCCGGTTGGTCTGCTCCAAGGTGCCGGGAACCCACCCGGTGAAAAGCGTTGAGGCTCGCCTTGGGCGAGCCGGTGATGCGGAATGGTTGCGGGCATGAAGGCTGCGTTTCTCGCGCCAACGCGTTTTCTGTGTCTCTCCCTGCTCAATTTATTACCCGTGTCCCTTGGTCCTGTTTCCTGTTCTCTTGCTTGAACCCTCGAACTCTCCCCGACCCCATCTGATGCGGACCGCGCTCAGCGCGGTCCGCATCTTTAGGGTTATCACACTAGGTGATTGGTACTTTGTTCTTAACTAAATTAAGGCGGCCAAGGTTTTGCCTGCTGCCCCTGATTTTTCATGCATAAATATTTCAGCCTCACCTTTTAGCAGTAATGCCACGTTAAGGCCGAATTTAAGTACATCTGTTGGGTATAAGGATAACTGGGTTGCGTGCGACACTGGTCTTATTAACTGATTTACGGCTGCAAAGGCACAGCTTCGTAAGACTAAGGAGCCATTTTCACACTCGAACACCACCGAACCCGTGACATTATTAGATGGGGGCAGAGCGCACGTTTCTTCATTAAATTTCACTTTCGTGAAGGTTGTGCCGGTGTGCGGAGTAGCTAAGAGCTTGACAACATTGTTGTGTAAGAACGGTTTGACTAAGGCATTAACTAAGTCGACCGTTGGCACACAGTTTGGTAATGCCGCACCATCAGTGTGTCTAAATGCGGTGCAGTTTAAGAATAAAAGAAAGACTAATGCGTCATTGGGCACTGCTAACAACCTGCTGTCTAACTCAACATCCAAGGTTGTGCATCGTACCTCGAGATTTACCCCTGCAGCAGGCACTAAGAGAACGCCAGTTTCCTTCAGTTTTCCATCTATTAATAAATCGGTTTTAATTTCACTTCCGCCAACGTCCCAAGTCACAGCTTGAGCTCCTGCAGCGACAAACGACATCAGGCCCAATGCGGCGAGTAGGGAGAGGCCGAGGCCTCGAATTCTGTGATTCATCTCATTCTCCTCATCGAGTTACGGTTATGCTCGAAACCCTTTCGATTTCGCGCTTGATGAGTTTGAGCGTCTCAAGGCCAGCCGTCAATTTTTAATTGGATGGGTTTTCTATTTCGGCTGGAAGCTCAGCCCCCAACCCCCACCGCCATCAGCCCCAAATCCCCAGAGGCATCCATCACCTCTTTGCGCAGGGTCAGCGGATCGAAGCCGGGCTTTGACGTTGAGCCTCTGCGGCAGCGCGTAGAGCGCGAAGATGTAGGTTTCGGCTTTGCCTTCGGGGCAGATCGAGTAGGCCCCTTTGCCGTGGCCGTTTCGGCCGAGGATCGCGCCCTTACCGGTCTCAGCCCCAGAGCCATCAGAGTCCCCCCCACCCCGAGGCGACAAAGAGCGCAACCAGGAGCGCCGCAAGGACTGCGGCGCTCCTGGCCTTGCCCAAAGGCGCTAGGAGACGGTAAGCGCCTGTCCCCTGTGCCATTCGAATGCTTCGGTCGGGAACATGCCTTTCCATTCGATCGAGGTGCTCAGCGCCGTCAGTTTGGCTCCTGTGGCGCTGAAGCTTGCCGCGTCGAAGGTGGCGGTTTCGGTCGTGTTGTCAAGCAGGCCTCCGGCGGTGCCGGTGACGGCGACCATCGTTTCCCCCAGGGCGCAGGATTCTCCGCCGTAGAGGATCGAGACCCTGATTCCTTCGATCCAGATGTAGTTTTTGGTCGATACGGTTTTCAGCTGCGCTGCCCAGGGCAGTTTTTTGCGGTCAAGGTCGTCTTACAAATGACTGACGATGTTTTGCAATGACGCGCCCTGCGACAACGACAACCGACTCACCTGTTCACCGACTAACTGCCAGGAGCGGCGGTAGCGGCGGGGTGTCACTGGCCATGTGTGGTGTGAGTAGGAGGTTTAGTGCCGACCAGAGAGGGTGGTTGGGAGGCAAGGGCTCGGGGTCGGTTACGTCGAGTGCGGCGCGTAGGCGCCCTCCAGTAAGGGCCTCGAGCAGGACGTCCTGGTCGACGACGCGACCTCGTCCAGCGTTGATTAGTAACGCACCCGGTCTCATACGTTCAGTAGGCGAGCGTCAAACAGACCTTCGGTCCCCTTGGCCAGAGGGAGCAGTAGGACCACGATGTCGGCCTGCGGAACCAGCTCGGAAACCTCGTTATTGGCGCGACGCCCTCCCGCTCGGTGCGGGCGACGCGGAGAATTTCAACTCCGAAAGACTGGAGCCGCTGCTCCAGCGTGGCGCTAATCGACCCATAGCCAACTACGAGGACGGTGGCCCCTTCGAGGTCGCCCGCGCCTGGGAGTTGCCACTCGCTTTCCCTGACCACGTCTCTCCATTTCGCTTCACGTTGAGCGCGCAAATGGTCGGGGAGCCGTCGCTGCATCGCCAGGGCGACTCCGCGGACCCACTCGGCCACGGCCGCGTCGTGGGCGCCGCGAGAGTTACGACGGTCACGCACGGCCGGCACGTGGGGTAGGAGCCAGTCGACCCCTGACTCGAGCGTTTGGATCAGGCGCAGCGAGGACATCGCCGGCAGCGCCTCGCACGCTGCGACTCCCGTAGGGCGGGACGAGGGCCTCGACCCGGTCTACATCGGGGTGGTCCTTGACCGGACGCGGGATCGAGGCGACCTCGACTCCGTCGGGAACGGTGAGCGCGTGCGTCCCGCTCGGGACGCTCTGCGGCCCAGAGCAGCACGGCCCCATTTTGCTCTATGGCTAGCCGCCGAGGCGGTAAGCGACTATCTGCGGTGTCTGGTTCGCCGCTGCGGCCAGGCCGGCTGGTGCAACCACTGTGTCGCCGCTGACCGCTACACCCGAGTTGGTGCCTGCCGGCAGCACCTCCTGCCAGACTATGCGCCCGGTTTTCGTGTCGAAAGCGCTGACGGTTCCGTCGGAGGTGGTGGCGAAGACGAGATCGTTGACCGCGGTCGTGAAGCCGAACGCCGGCAGGGAGAATTTGTGTTTCCACTTGACCGCTCCGGTCGCCACGTCGAGCGCGACCAGTTCTCCGGTCGAAGGACCCGGTTCTTCCTTTTCTTCCTGCCCATTGATCACCAGGGGGCTGTTCACCACTGGCACGAAGAGCGTCTTGCCGTCGGTCGCCATCGGCGCGATCACCCCTCCCAGCGAGCCGGGATAGATGGTTATCGGGGTATCGGGGAATTCGCCCTTCATCGTTTCGAGGCCGATTTTGTCGTTGCCGTTGTGGATGCCGACGGAGCGCTTCCATACCACCCTGCTGTTGTTGCGGTTCAGCGCCACGACGAAGCCGGACTTGCCGGAGCCGATCACCAGCGGCGGTTTCCCTGGGGCTTTGGCGAGAATCGGCGGGTTCTGGAAATCCCAGTCGTTGACATCGTGCGGCGTCTGCTGGTAGTACCACTGCATCTCGCCTGTTTTCGCGTCTAGCTTGATCAGCGAGTCGGTGTAGAGATTTGCATCGGCCCTGCTCGATCCCCATGGATATTTTTTCGTCCCGGGAATCGGCCCCGGATTGCCGGTCCCAACGTACATCGACCCTTCGTCGTCGAAAGCGGGCGGATACCAGAGGCCGCCGCCGGAGTTGACTTTGGTGTTGCCCCAGAGGCTTTTCGGAACGGTGTTGAATTTCCACACTCTTTTTCCGGTTTTCCCGTCCAGTGCCCAGAGGATGCCGACGCCGTTCCCTTCATAGAAGGAGGTCGCGTTGACCGGAACGGTGGAGACGTAGACGAGGCCGTCCTGGTAGCCCGGCGCCATGTCGACCCCCTCGGAGGGGTTGCGGGCGAGCGTGACCTCCCAGACCTCCTCCCCCGTCTCCTGGTCGAGGGCGAAGGCGCCTGTCGCGGTCGCACCGAACACCAGGCCGTCCGCGACGACGAGCCCGTTCGGGCCGTGGCTCGGGGATTCGTAGGACTTGGTCCAGAGGACCTCGCCCGACTCCAGGTCCAGCGCCTCGACGTTGGAGGCCAGGTCCTGCGAGTAGATGACGCCGTTGGCAACGATCGGAGCCGAGGCATAGCTGCCGAAGGTGCTCCTGCCGGTGATCGGGTGACGCCAGGCCTCTTTCAGGGTCGAAACCGATTTGGTGCTGATCGGGCCGCTGACATAACGGGTGTTGGCGGTATCGACGTTGGGGTGACCGGAACCGGTGAAATCGGTGTCATCCCCAGAGGAAGACCCGCAGCCTGACAGCGCCAAGAGAGCGAGTGACCCAGCCAGCAGGACGGCAATCCACGCAGCTTTCGGAACCCTCCTCACGCTGTCTGTTCCCCCGCCAAGATCGTCAGCCTCCAAGTTGGCGCGAACCTATCCGATAGCTTTAATTTTGTCAACTAATAGATTGCGCTCCACTGGAGCGCAGCTGTTGCTCCCCCGCCGACTCGCCCTCGAGTAGGAAGGGCTGTAGCACCCGATTCGAGAGCAAGCCGAGACTGCCCAGGTTGGCGAACCCAGGCCCCTGCCTGAGGCCGGCCAAGCCGGGGATCTGCAGCCGCGGGGTCATGCCTTCTAGCTCGAGGTAACGGCCGATCGGGACCTCCGTCCCCGCCCGCTGGTCCCACAGGCCCCCCACCCTGCGCTCGATCTCCTCCCGCACGTCCGCCGGGAAGAGCGTGCGCAGCTGGGCCAGCAGGTCAAAGCCGGTGCAGTTGACCACGTAGTCGTGCTCCTGGCCGGTGACCCCTTCCGGCGAGTCGTACTCGACCCGCACTCTCTCACTGTCGCCCGCACCGACGTCGGTCACCCGCCCGGTGCGGAAGCGACAGCGGTCGTCGTAGGCGATCGCCGCCAGGCTCGGCGGGTCGAAGACGCCGCGGTCGCTGTGCTTGACGAAGTCCCGCCGCGTCTGCAGGTCGAGAGCGCCCCATTCGACCTCGTCGGGATCGGAGAAGACGCGGTTCTCGAGGAAGCTCTCGCCCCGGCTCATCGGCAGCATCGGCGTGTAGATGGTGAGGTGCGACCTGGGCCGGAAGCTGCGCAGGAACATCGCGCAGCTGAGCGCGCTCTCGCCGCCGCCGACGATCGCCACGTCGCAGCTCTCCTCCTCGGGCAGCTGGGCGAACTCGTCGCGCCTGCTGTCGCAGTGGAAGACCCGCGGCGCCACGCTGGGCTCGTGCGGAAAGGCGCGGTGGATGCCGGGCCCGGTGAGGATGAGGGCACCGCACGAGTGAGTCGAGGCCCCCTCTGCCTCCTCGACCTCGACCAGCCACCTCTCCCCTCCCTGATCGAGCCGGATTTTCGTCACCCGGCCGTGCAGATGACTGACCCCCTCCGTCGCCCGCGACTGCACCCAGGTCAGGTATTCGCCGTAGTTGCGGTGCCGGACCTGGGGCGAGCCGGCGTCGATCCAGCGCGCATAGCGCCGATTGCTGATCAGGTACTGCTGCCAGGTGAACTGCGCGATGGCGGCGTCGATCGCTTCCCCCGCCTCGCCGAACTCGCGGAAGCTCTGGTACGGGAAGCCGATGTCCTTGATCGGGGTGACGGCGAGCGGCTCCTCGCCCGAGGTCATCCCGTTGCGCCCGAGCCAGGAGGCCGCGGGCTCGACCCCCTCGACGATCTTCAGCGAGAGCGAGCGCAGCCCGAGGCTGTTGATCGCGTGGACCTTGGCCGCGATGCCGGTGGCCTTCGCCCCGGCCCCGACTACGAGTAGATCGGACTCTGCTGCCATCGCTCCGCTGCCGGCGTTCGAGGTTCGGCGACGACGAGGCCCTGCTGGTCGGGGCTGAACGAGATCGCGCTCTTGCGCGCCCGCTCCGAGCGGGAGGAGACCGGGTGCAGGTCGACCTCGCTGAGCACCGTGCGCAGGACCCGCTTCATCTCCAGTTCCGCATAGCTGGCCGCGAGGCAGCGGCGCGTGCCGCCTCCGAAGGGGATCCAGGTGTAGGTGCCAGGTGGCTGCTCGAGGAAGCGCTCGGGGATGAATCTGCGCGGCTGCGGGTAGACGTCCTCGCGGCGGTGCATCAGGTAGACGCAGGGGGCGACCGTGCTGCCGGCCGGCAGCAGGTAGCCGCCCAGCTCCATCGGCTCGAGCAGCCGCCTCACCACAACCGAGACCGGCGGGCAGAGCCGCAGCGTCTCCTTGATCACCGCGTCCATGTAGACGCTCTCCTCGCCGGCGAGCACCTCCTCGCGCAGGCGCTCCAGCTTCTCCGGGTGGCGCATCAGGCGCTCGAAGGCCCAGGCCAGGGAGGTCGAGGTGGGGCCGTCGGTGAGCAGCGTCAGCAGTTCGTCGCGCAGGTCTTTCTCGCTCATCGGCGAGCCGTCCTCGTAGCGGGCCTGGACCAGCATTGAGACCACGTCCTGGCGGCCGTTCTCCCCTTCCCGGCGCCGGCGCTGCACCTCTTCCATCACCGCCGCCTCGACCGGCGCCATCGCACCGCGAAACTGGGAGCTGCGCGCGACCCATCTCGGACCGAGGGCAAACAGCATCCGGATCAGGTCGGGGTCGTTCATCGAGTCGGTCAGCCTGTGCAGCAGCTCGCGCAGGGGGTCGAGCCGCCCGCCCTGGTCGGGCCCGAAGACCGCCCGCATCACTACCTCCTGCGTGATCGCCTGCATTCGCGGCCAGAGCGCAAAGGGCTCGCCCACCGGCCAGCCCCTCACCTCCTCCCGCGCGATCTCGGCGATCGTCTCGGCATCGCTCTGGATGCCCTTGCCGTGGAACGGGGGCAGCATCAGTTTGCGGCGCTGCATGTGGTCGGGCTCTTCGAGCAGCATCACCGAGCGCGGGCCGAGCACCGGTTCGAGCATCGGGTTGGCGACGTCGACGCCGACGGCAGAGCCCGCTGTGAAGACCTTCTTCACGTCGTCGGGATCGCTGAGCAGCACCCAGGTGCCGAAGTGGAGGATGCGCAGGGTGAAGATGTCGCCGTAGCGCTCCCGGCAGCGCTTCATGAAGGGCATCGGCCGCTTGGCCCAGCCGATCGCCTGCAGCGCGCGTGGCATCCGCGGCCCCGGCGGCAAACCCGGCCGGGCGACCGGAGCGCTCCCATTTGCGGTCGTCATGCCTCGCTCCCCTCTCGCGCCGCCGCGGCCTCCATCAGTTCGTCCTCGGCCTTGCAGGTGGCTCCGATCAGCAGCTCGAAGAGCTCGGCGGTGAAGTCGGCGGGCAGGTCGGACTCGGCGCCGCGGGCGAGGTAGCGCGCCCTCACCTCGGCAACCCGGTCCGGTTGCATCATCGGGATCTCGTGCTCGCTCTTGTAGCGGGCGACTTCGCGGCAGATCTCGAAGCGCTCGCCGAAGAGGCGGGCGATCTCGTCGTCGAGCCGGTCGAGCCGGGCGCGGAAAGGCTCCAGGCCGCTCATGGCACCTTTTGTCCGGATAGCGGATGAAAAGCGCCATCTCCCGCGAGCAGGCCGGTAACGAAAGCGTTGCTGCACTCGGCGAGGGTCTCGAGCGCGTAGCCGCCCTCCTGGATCACGCAGACGGGCAGCTCCGCCGCCGCGAGCATCGCCCCGATGCGGGTGAAGATCTGCGGCGAGAACTGCCAGGAGCCGTGGGGATCGCCGGCGACGATGTCGTAGCCGAGCGAGACGACGAGCGCGGCCGAGCTCTCGGCGAGCATCTCGATCGAGGCCGCCAGCTCACCGAGATACGCCTCCTCACTCGGCGGATCGGCGAACTCGACTACCCGTTCGCGCTCGCTGCGCGGGCTGACGGTTTGGTCGGCGACGTTGGTCACCGGCCAGGCGTGCAGCGAGTGCAGGCTGGCATCGGACATCGGCTCGACGATCGCCGCGGTGCCGTTCGGATAGTGCAGGTCGATATCGAGGATGCCGACCGGCTTGATTCCCCGGTCGCGCAGCGTCTGCACTGCCGCTGCCGCGGTGTTGAGGTAGCAGTAGCCGGCGAGCCATTTGGGCCCGGCATGATGGCCGGGCGGACGGCAGAGCGCGTAGGTGAACCGAGCACCATCGGCGAGGCGCTCGGCCGCGGTCACCGCTGCTCTCACGCCCTCGCGAGCCGCCGCGACGAGACCAGCGGTAACCGGGATGTCGGGCGGCAACCCAGGCGGGGTGAAGCCCGGCATTACCGTCGGCTCCTCGGATGCCTCTCCCAGCGCCTCCAGGTAATCGGGCTCGTGCAAGACGCTGAGCGTCTGCTCGACGTCTTCGCTGTCGGCATCGGCAGTTTCCGTCCTCACGTCGCCGTGTCGCAACAGCCCGCTCCGCACCGCGGCAAGGCGACGGCCATCGTCAACGCCAGGGAGGATGCGCCCGCTTTCGAGGATCCAATGCGCCTCGTCACCCCCACCGTTTCCTGGGCGCTGCTCGATCATCAACAGCTCGGAACGCGCATCCGACATTGACCCCACTGGAGGGGGGTAAATATCCGAAGCGCTGGCGCGCAGTGGGCTCATTCGAGCAGCCGCCGCATCCGTGGTCCGAGCGGCACGAAGCCGTTGCCGAGATAAAAGGACTCGGTGGCGCGAATCGCGGCGAAGCTCTCTTTCGGCAGGCCGACCTCGAGCCGCCCCACCCCTTCTTTCAGCGCCAGCTCGGCAAGGGCCTCGACCAGGTCGCGGCCGATCGCCCGGCTGCGCCACTTCCGGTCGACCCAGAGATCCTGGATCGTCCCGTAGCGCCCCGGCACGTGGATCGCGTGCTGCCAGCTCGCCGCCAGCAGGCCGACGATCTTCCCCTCGGCGACGGCGAGGAGCAGCGCTCCCCGATCAGGGTCCTCCACGAGCGCCCGCGTCGCCTCCTGCAGCTCGGCAGAGCTGGGGCTCTCCCCCCCAAGCTCGACCAGCAGCTCCCCCACCGCGGCTGCCGCTGCCGGTACGTCATCCGCGCCGGCGATCCTGATCTCCCAGGACGCCGGCTCGGCGACGGCCGACTTCGGTTCCGCCGCCGCCCCCTCGCTCATGGCACGGCCTCCGCCGGCCGCGCCGAGGGCTCCAGGTCGACGCTCCAGGCGTCGGAGGAGCTGCTCCCAGTAACCGTCTTCGCGATCGCCGCCATCGGCGCCCTTGCCTTGAGCAGGATCTCGTCGAACTCGTCGACGGGATCTGACTGCATGACAATCGCTCCGCCGGCGCCAATCGTGGTCTTGCCGGGCCGCATCACGATCGTGCGGATGACGATGCTCAGATCCATCGCGCCGTCGACCCCGAAGTAGCCGATCGCCCCCGAGTAGACACCCCGCGCCACGTCCTCGATGTCGTCGATGATCTCCATCGTCCGCTCCTTCGGCGCCCCGGTCATCGAGCCGCCGGGGAAGCAGGCGCGGGCGCATTCCGGCGCCGTGCGGCCTTGAGCCAGGTAGCCCTCGATCGTCGAGATCAGCTGGTGCACCGTCGCGTAGTCCTCGACGATCATCAGCTCGGGGACCGCGACGCTGCCGACGTCGCAGACCCGTCCGAGGTCGTTGCGCAGCAGGTCGACGATCATCAGGTGCTCGGCGTAGGTCTTTTCATCATCGGTCAGCTCGGCTTTCAGCGCCGCGTCCTCGACGGGATCATCCGAACGCGAGCTCGTCCCCTTGATCGGACGCGCCTCGACCCGCCGCTCGCGATCGACCGAGAGGAAGCGCTCGGGCGAGGAGCTGACCACCGCCACCTCACCCAGCTTCAGGTAGGCGGCGAACGGTGCCGGGTTGTCGCGCCGCAGCCGGCGGTAGAGATCGAACGGCTCCGGGCTCGCGTCGGTCCAGATCTGGTCCGTGAGACAGACCTCGTAGGACTCGCCTGCGGCAAGTTCAGCCTGGCTGCGGGCGATGTCGGCGAGGTACTGCTCGCGTCCGCGGCCGCAGTGGAAGGTGACCTCGGCAGCTCCTTCGCCGTCCGGGAGCGGGCTCACCGGCGAGGGGTCGGCGAGCGTCTGCCGCGCCGCCGCTTCTGCCTCGTCGAGCCAGCGCTCGGCGTCATCGCGGTCCTCACGGCAGACGGCGATCAGGTGGGTGCGGTGCTCGAGGTGGTCGACGACCACCAGCCGGTTGGCGAGCATCATCACCGCGTCGGGGACGTCAGAGGTATGGACGTTGGTCGCGGCACCGCAATCGGCCTTCAGCTCGTAGCCGAGATAGCCGACGAAACCGCCGAGCAGGCCCGGCGGTAGCCCCGCGGGCGGCTCGACCGCGAACTTGGCCAGCTCGCGGTCGAGGACGTCGAAGATCGACCCCTGTTCGGTCGTGCTGCCGCCGGCGCGGTTGGTGCTCACCGTTCCCGCCTCGACGTCGCATTCGAGCACGCAGCGCTCGGGCCCGGCGCTGGTGCCGAGGTAGGAGCGCTGCGCGAGCGGCGTCGGCGCATCGGCGCTGTCGAGCCAAAAGGCATGGTCGGCCGCGGCGAAGAGGCGTTCGAAGAGGCCCTCGGTCGAGGGCTCGCCCGGCAGCGAGCGGACATGCACCTCGACCCCCGTGTCGACCGCGCGTTTGACGTGAGAGCGGCGGGTGACCTCGCGCGGCCGCCGTTTCGCCCCGCTCCATTGCGCCTTTTTCATCCGCCGCGCCAGTCCGTAGAAGTTCTCGACCAGGCGGGCGCCGTGCTCGGTGGCGATCGACTCCGGGTGGAACTGCACGCCCCACATCGGCCGCTGCCGGTGTTCGATCCCCATCACCACTCCGTCGTCGGCCCAGGCGGTGACGTTGCCGTCGGGCCCCATGCCGGTGATCTGCAGCGAGTGGTAGCGAACGACCGGGAAGCCCTGAGGAATCCCCTCGAAGAGACCGTCGCCACGGTGCTCGATGCGGCTGAGACGACCGTGCATCGCCTCCGGCGCGCTGCTCACCTTGCCGTCGAGCAGGTGACCGAGGCCCTGGTGGCCGAGACAGATGCCGAGCACCGGCGTCTCGCTGTAGCGGAGGATGTCGTTGCAGACGCAGAAGTCGTGCCAACGCTGCGGCGTACCCGGCCCCGGCGAGAGGACGATCGCGTCGAAGTCCCAGCGCGAGAGCGCCCGCCAGGAGACGGCGTCGTTGTCGACGACGATCGGCTCCTCGCCGGTGACCCCCGCGAGCAGGTGGAAGACGTTGTAGGTGTAGGAGTCGTGGTTGTCGATGAGGAGTGTTCTCATCGGGCTCCCTCCAGGCCGAGGCCGCGCATGCTGTCGTCGAGGGTTGCCTGGATCACCCGTTCCACCTGCGGGCCGCGGTCTTCCTCCAGGTACCAGCGCGAGAGGTGGTTGACGTACTTCGCCAGCGGAATCGGATCGAGCCGCTGCGCCGCGAGCCGCAGCAGGCGCCGGTACATCTGCGACTGCACGACGGCGAAGCGGTAGTCGGGGTCGGCTGCGGTCTCCGCCGCGGCGCCGTTGCCGCCTGTGCGAGCGCGCGCCCGGGCCAGATCCCAGCCGAGGCTTTTGCCGTCGACGAGCAGCTTCTCCGGCTCGAAATTGACCTGCTTGGTCGGCGGGTGGAGGAGGAAGTAGCCGAGCGCTACCTGGGCGGCGATCCGTTCCGGCGAGGGGTGTCCGCTGCGCACCGCGGCCAGCTCGGGGTCGGCGTCGATCTGGTCGTCGACCCATTCGGCGAGGTGGTCGATCAGCAGCGCTTCTTTCTTGCTCGACTTCACCGCCTGCTGCTCCTTGGCGACCATGCCGTGGAAGATGTCGTGGTAGGGATGGAAGCCGTTGCCTTCCTCGGTGTGGGCGAGCTCGGCCATCAGCTGGCGCCGGCAGGTGACATGGGCCACCCACTCCAGCCCGCAGACCTGAATCGAGGTCAACCCGTCGAGCCCGGGCGCGGACATCCAGTAGGCGAGCGCCCGCATGTGCTGGGTCGGCACGCCGTCGGAGCGGACCAGCGGCATTTCCTCCAGCTCCTCGCGATCGGTCAGGTAGATCACCGTGCCGTCGACGCGGCGTTCCAGGGTCCCCTCCTCCAGACCCAGCTCGGTCAGCTCGACCACCTCGGGCAAGAAGTCGGACTCGAAGAAGACCCGGTCGAAGGCGATCCCGAGCCGAGCCAGGGTCTTACGCTGGCCCGAGATCACCCACGCCCGGGTCTGTGACCAAAGTTCGAGAGCCGACTGGTCGCCCTCGAACACGCGCCTGAGTAGCTCATCGGCGCTGTCGTTTTGCACGTCGACCTCCCGGGTGAGCGAATCCGCGGGATGGTCGGATGCAAGTCCATTGATCGATCCGCCCGATTTGACGTAGTCGGCGTAGCAGTAGCCGACGAAGTGATCGCTCTTCTCGCCGTTCTCGGAGCCGGAGGGGCGGCGGCCGCTGCGCACGACCCCTGCCATCGCCTCGCCCATACTGCGACCGACGTCGCAGATGATGCTGCGCCGCTCGACCTTGCCGCCGGCCTCTTCGAGCGCCCCGCCCAGCGCGTTGCCGAGGGCGAGGTTGCGCAGGTGGCCGACGTGCAGGGCCTTGGTCGAGTTGGCGTCCCAGAAGTTGAGCGCGTAGCGCTGCCCGTCGACCAGGTCGGCGTTGGCGCCGACGCCGTTTCCGGGCTCGAGCGTGGCTCCGGTCTCCTCGATCCAGTCGTCGCTG
Organism: uncultured Solirubrobacterales bacterium; assembly: GCA_963697695.1. GTDB lineage: Bacteria > Actinomycetota > Thermoleophilia > Solirubrobacterales > 70-9 > VRUE01. Next base: position 2,580,849 of record OY969094.1, on the reverse strand, counting down.
AGGCGCAGCCAGACCTGGTCGCCGCTGCGCTCGACCGCCTCCGCCCAGGGCTCGCGCTCGATCTCCTCGAGCGCCTCGAGCGAGCCGGAGTCCTCCTTCCAGCCCGGGACCCGTGGCACGAGCATCAAGTCGAAGCGCTCGTGCGGGCGGTAGGGGGCGCGGGGCGCCCAGTGCGGTCGCTCCCCTTCCCCGGTTTTAACTTCCTCGAAATAGTCGAAAATGTTGGCAGCCATAGCTGGTTACGGTTAGACTTATTTGGCTATGCACCAGCCGGGGCTCGAACCCGGATCTCCGGCTTTTAAGGCCGACCCTTTAACCGATTAAGGCACTGGTGCTTGTCAGCTATGGGCCTTGAAAACGGCCCAACATCATTCGACTATTAAATTTTTTCGGAGCTTAGCAAGCTATCGGCGACCGTGCCGAAGGCGGCGGAAAACGGCTGCTCGTAGTCGCAACGACCCGCCTACGCGGAGCGGCGCCTATTCAGAGGCCGACGACGGCTCGTATTCGTCGTGCAGGCGCCACCACTGGTAGGGCGGTGTCTGCGGCCGGGACGGCGGCGTGTCCTCCCACTCCTCCTGGCGGCCGAGCGGGGTCAGGTCGAGGAAAGTCCAAATGCTGCCAAGGGCCTCCACCCCCCGCCCTTTCGTCACGTAGGTGAGGAAGACGCGCTCGCCGTCGAGCAGGAAGACGTCGAGGGCGAAGTACTCGGTCGTTCCGCAGGCTTCCTGGAATCCCGTGCCGACCGTCGTGTACCAGGGGATCGACCAGCCCATGCGGCGCTTGAACGACTCGATCTGCTCCTGGGGGGCGGGCGATACGAGCACGAACGAGACGCCGCGCGCGTTCAGATGGGCCAGCTCGCTGATCTGATCGGTGAACATCGAGCAGCCGCCACACGGATCGCCGTCCGGGGGGAACCAGAAGTGGTAGACGATCAGCTGCGGGCGCCCTTCGAAGAGATCCGGCAACCCGACGAGACCTTCGGGCCCTTCGAACTCGTAGTCGGAGGAGAACTCCAACATCGGCTGCCGCCGCCGCTCTGCCGCCAGTGCGTCCCGCGCCCGGGTCGCCTCCTTCTCTTTCGCCAGCAGCGCCTCGTGCGAGCGCAGCCACTCCTCCTCGCTGACGATCGGCGGTGGGTCCACCTTCTCGCCCTACCCCCGCAGGCCGACGCAAAACGTCTCGCTGCGCTACAGAGCCAGCGCGGCGGCCTTCAGGTGCAGCTCCTCGAGCTGCCTCAGCTGTTCAGTTGCCCGTTCGGCCAAGGCGCCGAGATCGAAGTCCGGCAGATCGCCGGCGTGGGTGTGCTCAAGCGCCCGCCATAGTCGGCGCTTGCCGGCGACGCCGATCTGCAGCAGCTCCAGCTCGTCAAGGCGGCTGAGTGGCGAGTAGCCCCACAGCTGTCCGTTCAGCTTCAGCCGGCCCAGCCGCTCGCCGAGCACCGCGGCCGCCGGCTTCACCTTGCTCTGGCCCACCCCGAGCCGGTCCATCACCGCTTTCAAGGTCTCGCGGTCCGCTTCGACTTCGACGCAGATCTCGATCAGCGCCGGTCCAAGCTCTGGATCGTCCCGATTGCTTGCACGTAGCCGCCGTGCCAGCTCGACCCCCGCCGTAGCTCCCGCCAGGTGGTCGTTGAGGTAAATGGCGAGCCGCTGCCCCATAGGGGTGGCTCGTCAGCGGGGGTTGAGCCGCGCGCCCGGTACGCGCTGACGGCGACCCCGGATGGTGCGCAGGGCCTGGACGGTGCGGGCAAGGGAAGGGCCCGTCCGGACACCGGGCCGCTCTGTTCCCATTTTCTTCTCCCCCATCATTGGCAGGACCTACCCAGATAGAGGCCGCCTCAAAACATGGGGTGCATTGCGCTCTTCTCGCACCTTCTGACCTTCGATGAACTCTGCAGCGTCGCCTCCCAGAATTCGGAGCCGCCGACGTAGTCGAGCCAGGAGAGGCGTGGCTCGCCGTGAGATTGCAGTTCCTGATTGTGGGCGCTCCAGCCGGTGACCGACTGCGCGAACCAGGAGGAGAAGAAGATCAGGCCCATCGCGATGATCAGGCTGTTCGAGTAGATCGCCGTGCGCCAGTCGCCGTACTTCGACCAGCGTGGAGAGTCCTCGTGGGCGTGGCGGCCGACCATCTGCTCCTTGTCAGACTCCGTCCCCGCCTTGTCGAGTTCCTTCGACTCCGGCGAGCCCTTCTGCAGCAGCCAGACCGTGGCCAAGGCGAACAGCGCGAACTGCAGATACTCCGACTGCCAGTTCTCCATCACGGCCTGACCGAAGCTGGAGGAGGTCAGGTAGCGCCAGAAGCTGATCTGGCTCTCGTGGTGGGCCAGCGCCTCCTCGTTGTAGAGGTTGTGGCCGGCGATCGCCTGACCCCCCAGCGCCAGCAGAAAGATCGCCAAGAAGAAGAGAGAAAGGGAGTTCTCTCTGGCGAACCGCTTCATCGCCCTCAGTGATGGGTCAAGCCGACGACCGAGAAGTAGGCGATGCCGCCGACCAGGATCACTGCCCAGATGAACGCCATCGCCTCATCGGGTAGCCCTTCGACAACCGAGGCGCAATCGCCTTCTGGGCGCTAGGACTCTTCGTAGGGGTCCTTTTCCCCAGCCAGCTTCAGCGAGCCGTCCTTCACGTCGGCGAAATGACGTTCCTGGATCGGCAGCGCCCACTCGACCAACTCGGAGATCTCGCTCTCCTGCGCGGACTCGTTGAGCTTGCCAAGCACCGCCCAGTGGCCGACCTCGCCGGCCTCGGCCATCGTCAGGAACTCGAAGCCGTCGAGCCCGTCGGACTCGCCGCCGAGGTAGGTCGACATCATCTCGGTCGCCTCGGTCTTCGTTTCCTGGGCCTTTTCGAGGATCGCGGTCTTCTTGCCGTTGCGATTGTCGGCCACCTCGGTGCAGCGGCGCTCGGTCTCCTCGGCCTCGTTGCGCATCCGCTCCAGGGTGGCGACGATCTCGTCGTCCTCGACCATGCCCTCGACCTTTTCGGTTGCGCCCTGCGCCGCCTGGGCCAATCCCAGGACCTCCGCGAGCTTCTCCTCCAGCGTCGTCAGCTCTGCCACTTTCGTGCCTCCTTTCGGTTGGGAAACAAGCGCTGATCTCCTACCCAGGTCTATGTGGGTCGAACCCTGGACTGAGCCATCTGGCTTGCGGGAGACCGCGAAGTACGAAAAAGGTATGAACCGGGATTGGCGGCCTCAAGTTTTTGGGTAGGGCGTCGAAAGGAGGTCAAGCAATGTTCCGATGCGACCACTGTCATACCGAGTACGGCGGGATCCGCGGGATCAGCGCAGACAGCTGCCCCCGTTGCAGGGCAAAAGCCAGCGCCGCCATCCGGCAGCGCCCGGCAGCACGCACCGGGACGGCGACCTCGTGGCAATCGCTCCAGCTGGCCGTCTCGGCCGGGTCTCTCTCGCGCTAGCGGCGCTCTAGACCCTCTTAGTACCACTTGCCCCGGGCAAAGCCCCCGAAGGCGATCAGCCCTATCAGGGCGACGATCAGCCCGATCCAGAAGCTCCAAACGATCATCACGACGATCCCGACGATGACGATGATCCCGCCGAGCGAGATGCCGGCGCCTGAACCTCGATCTCTTGCAGCCACTGTCTCCTCCTTGCGTATCGGCCTCACCACGCCGCTTCGTACAGACGAGGCACTACCCCACCGCGAAAGAAGCTGAACCCACCCGAATCGAGCCCACACTGCCGTTTTGGCCGGATGGCAGGGGGTAGCCGAACAGGGACCGAGACTCCCCCTCGAGCAAAGGATCTGTGATGAAGGCGCTCACTTTCCATGGCAAACGCGACGTTCGCGTCGACGAGGTCCCCGACCCCGCGATCGAGCAGCCGACCGACGCGGTCGTCCGCATCACCTCGACCGCGATCTGCGGCTCAGACCTCCACCTCTACGAGGTGCTCGGCATGTTCATCGAGGAGGGCGACATCCTTGGCCACGAGCCGATGGGCATCGTCGAGGAGGTGGGCAGCGAGGTCAAACACATCGAACCCGGGGACCGAGTCGTGATCCCCTTCAACATCTCCTGCGGCGAATGCTGGATGTGCAAGCAACAGCTCTACGCCCAGTGCGAGACGACCCAGAACCGCGAGCAGGAAAAGGGCGCCTCACTCTTCGGCTACACCAAGCTCTACGGCGAGGTCCCGGGCGGGCAGGCGGAATACCTCCGCGTGCCCCAGGCCCACTTCGGCCCGATCAAGGTGCCGGAGAACGACGCACCCGACGAGCGCTATCTGTTCCTCTCCGACGTGCTGCCGACTGCCTGGCAAGCCGTCGAATACGCCGCGATCCCGGCGGGGGGCAGTGTCGCCGTCTACGGACTGGGACCGATCGGCCAGATGTGCGCCCGGATCGCCCTCCACAAGGGAGCGGAGGTCGTGATCGGCGTCGACTCGGTTCCCGAGCGGCTGGAGATGGCCCGCCGCCATGGCGTCGAGGCAATCGACTCCAATCAGCACGACGACGTCCCGGCGGCGATCCAGGAGATGACCGGCGGCCGGGGTCCCGACGGCGTCATCGACGCGGTCGGCATGGAGGCCCATGGCGCCCCCGGTGCCGAGCTCGCCCAGAAGCTGACCGGCATGCTGCCGGACAAGCTCGCGGCGAAGGCCACCGAAAAGGCGGCGATCGACCGCATGACGGCTCTCCACGACTCGATCGACACCGTGCGCCGCGGCGGCACGATTTCGATCTCCGGCGTCTACGGCGGCCAACTCGACCCGCTGCCGATGATGCAGCTCTTCGACAAGGGCGTCCAGCTGCGCATGGGACAGGCGCACGTGCGGCGCTGGACCGACGAGATCCTGCCGCTGCTGGAAGGAGACGAGGACCCGCTCGGCGTCGACGACCTCACCACCCACCGGTTGCCCCTGGCCGATGCGCCAGGCGCCTACTCGATGTTCCAGCGCAAGGAAGACGGGGCGATCAAGGTCGTCCTCAAGCCCTGAGGAGGCAATCGAAATGGCTAAGGATCACGGCCCAAGCGTCAAGAACGACAAGCAGTACGAAGGCCTGCGCAAGAAGGGGATGAGCAAGCAGCGCGCGGCCTCGATCGCCAACTCCTCGGAATCGTCGAAGAAAGGTGGAGAAAAGAGCGGCAAGGGAAGCGGCGGCAGCAAGTCGCAGAAGCGTGCGGCCGGCCGCGAGGGCGGCAAGAAGTCCGGCAAGTCCAGCTGACCCAGCGATGGAAACGATTCGGGGCCGCTCGAAGGCGGCCCCGAATCAGGTGCTTGGTAACGAGCGCGGGAACAGCTGCTGGGTGGGACAACGCCCAACCTCCCTTTGCTCGCCGGTGCCCGGGGTGGATTCCGCCGGGCCGAGCAGCACGGCCTAGCGGCCCTGCACCTCCAGTGTCCCCTCAAGCATGTGACTCAACGTAGGACCACCTCCTTTCTCTGGTGATCCGATTGAAGCAAATCGTCCAGTCTTATTCGGGGAGCGGCTCGAATATGGAGATCGGAGTCAGCTCTTTGCGCCCGCGACCGCCCGCTGCAACTGGTCCTTGCTCATCTTCGAGCGACCGTCGATGTTCAGTTTGCGGGCCTCGTTGTAGAGCTGTTCGCGGGTCCTGCCCTTGGTCCGTTTGGTGCCCGAGCGAAGCCCGCCGCGGCGACCGGAGGAGATGTCTTTGGTCGATGAGCGCGAGCGGGTCCGCGATTCGCCCGACCGCGCCCGCTCCTTGTTGACGGTCCTCGCCGCGATCTCCTCGGCGCGTTTCTCTGACCTTCCCTGTTCCTTCTCGCTCTTCTTGACGTGCTCGTACTGGCGCGCTCGCTTCGTGCCTTTTTTGACGCCGCGGGGTGGCATTTCTCCGCTCCTTTCGGTAGAGAACCAGTCCGCTCGCTACTACCCGCGGCGTCTGGTGAAAAACGGCGTCAGGCGCTAGGAGATCAGCTCGAGCACTTCGCGCTCGATCCGCGCCCGGGTCCGCTCGCCGATCTCCTCGGGGCTGGAGGAGCCGGCCTCGATCGTGATCCCGTCGCGAAAGCGGTCCAGGACTCGCGGGTCGATATAGGAGCTGCGGCAAACCGCCGGCGTGTTGCCGAGCAGCTCAGCAACGCGCTTCACCGCGGCGTTGATCGCGCTCTTAGCGCCGGCCTTCGAGCTCGGCGGCGAACCGGCTCCCAGCTCCACCGCAGCCAGAACCGTTCCGTGCCAAGTACGGAAGTCCTTGGCCGAAAAGTCCTCCCCGATCTCCTCCTGGATATAGGAGTTGACGTCGTCCGAGCGGACGTCGCGCCATTCCCCGTCCTGGCGGAAGACGAGCAGGTCATCGGGGCCGCTGCGGCGGCGGCGCATCGCTTCGATCGCCTGCCGCACGCCGCGGTCGCGAACCGACTGCACCCGGCGCTGACCGCTCTTGGCGGGAAAGTCGAAGACGAGCTCCCCATCCTCAACCGAAACGTGCTCACGCAGGATCGTCGCCACGCCATAGCTCTCATTGGTTTCGGCGTATTCCTCGCCACCTATCCGGAAGAAGCCGAGGTCGAGCAAGCGAACCGCGCAGGCCAGCGCCCGCTCAAGAGGCACTCCCTCCAGCTTCAGATCGCGAGCAACCGATTTGCGCAGACGGGGCAGGGCAGCCGCGAACTCGCGAGTTGCCTCGAACTTGCGCTCTGCCCTGCGTTGCTGCCAGCGGTCGTGGTAGAGGTACTGCTTGCGGCCCGCAGCGTCGACCCCGGTCGCCTGGATATGCCCGAACGGGTCGGGGCAGATCCAGACTTCTTCCCAGGCCGGCGGTATCGCCAGGCTACGCACGCGCTCGAGCGTCTCCTCGTCTTCGATTGGCCTGTCGTCGGCATCCACATAGGAGAAACCGCTTCCCCGTCGCCGCCGCCGGATGCCCTGGGTCGAACAGTCGGACCGTCTCAGCCGTCCTCTTCTCGCCGGGCGGCTCACCCTTTGCGCGGCAGCGCCGCCTTGATCGCGGTCAAGTCCTCGACCAGCTCCTCGAACGCGTCCTCGCGCTCACCCGGATCGCGCAGCCTCAGGATCGCCGAGGGATGGATCGTCACCGCCGCAGCCGGCGCAAGCGGCGTTTCGAGCAGCCTGCCACGGTCGCGTGTGACTTTGATCCCGGGACCGAAGACGGCCCGCGCTGCGGTGGCGCCGAGCGCCAGCAGGCCCTCCGGCTCAACCGCATCTATCTCGGCTTCCAGCCATGGCTTGCACGCCTCCACCTCACCGGCACGCGGGGTTTGGTGGAGGCGCCGCTTGCCGCGCGGCCGCCACTTGAAGTGCTTGACCGCGTTGGTCAGGTAGATCTGGTCCCGCCCGATCTCAGCCTCGTCCAAGGCTTTGTCGAGCAGCCCTCCGGCCGGACCGACGAACGGCTCGCCCTCGCGGTCCTCGCGGTCACCAGGCTGCTCTCCGACGAGCATCAGGCTCGCCTTGCGCATCCCACTGCCGAAAACCGTCTGGGTGGCCTCCTTCCACAGCCCGCAGCCGCGGCAACCCTCGGCTGCTAGGCGAAGTCCCGAGAGTGAGCGACTATCGGGAACGAAGTCCGCGGCCGATGTCTCGACCCGAGCGGTCATCAGCCGGAGGGGGCGGGAACAGGCCGCTCGGCGAGTGCCCCCGCGACGGCGTGCAGATTCACGGCGGCCGTCTCCCCGGTCGAGTGCGACCAGTCGTGGCCCTCTTCGGAGTCGAGATAGTCATCGCCTGGGCCGGGGCCACGGTTCCAATAAGTCCAGGCCTGGCCGGGGATGGTGAAGCCGATGTCGGCGAGAGCACCCGAGATCTCGGAGATGACGTGGTGAGCCCCGTCCTCGTTGCCAGTGACGATGACGCCGGCGACCCGGTTGTAGGCGACTGGACGGCCATCGTCGTCCTCCTCGGAGAGCATCGCGTCCATCCGCTCCAGCACCCGCTGGGCGACGCTCGAGGGACGGGCGAGCCAGGTTGGGCTGGCGAAGACGAGGATCTCGGCGGCGAGGATTCGCTCGCGGATCGCCGGCCACTCGTCGCCGTCGCCCTCGTCGGAGCTGACGCCGGGACGAATCTTGTGGTCCACCGCGCGGATCTCGTCGACCTCGGCACCGAGTTCGGTCAGCTTCGCACCGACCACTCCGGCCAGCGCACCGGTGTTGGAACGGGTGGGGCTCGGCTTCAGCGTGCAGTTGAGGATCAGGGCCTTCACCTCGGTCGCGCTACCCGGAGGCCGGGACTATGAATCCCGCCCACGAGACGTTTAGCCGTACCCAGTCGGGTAGTCGGAGAGAGACCGCCAAAGACGCGAGGAGGTAACGATGGCAGTGCAGGAAGAGACCGGACACGTAACCGGGACCAAGGACAAGGACTACAACGTCATCTGGTTCACTGAGCAGTGCCTGAGCAATGTGCTCAGGCTGGAGACCTATGTCGAAGACGCCGAGCGGGACGGCGACTCCGATTTGGCGGACTTCTTCCGCCGGGCGCAGGAGACCAGCCGCAAGGGAGCCGAACAGGGCAAGGAGTTGCTGCGCAACCGGCTTGCCGCCTGATCGATAGTTCGGCGGCGTCCGGCCCGGACGCCTCGCCGCCCTTTTCAGGGCGGTTGGTCTTCGCACCCAAAGCGGGAACCCGGCTAGCCGGTGAAAAGCCGCTGGGGTCCGGGCCGCGCCGTCTGCGTCGCCTACCCGCTCGCTCCGCGGCCGAACCTGACTCTCCGCCCTGCATTTGACGAGAGTTGAGGCGGGGCGGTTGCGGGTAGGAAGGACTCGTGGCAGAGATCGGCTACACGCTTTCCAGCGAGGAGCACGGACCGCAGGCGCTGGTCGATCACGCGGTCCGCGCCGAGCAAGTCGGGTTCGGCTTCGCAGTGATCTCCGACCACTTCCACCCCTGGATCGACAAGCAGGGCGAGAGTCCCTTCGTCTGGGGTGTCCTGGGCGCGCTCGCGCAGGCGACCGAGTCGCTGCAGCTGGCGACGGGGGTGACCTGTCCCACCACGCGGATCCATCCCGCGATCGTCGCCCACGCGGCAGCAACGGCAGCGGCCCTGCTGCCGGGCCGCTTCTCGCTCGGAGTCGGCAGCGGTGAGAACCTCAACGAGCACGTGCTCGGCGACCGCTGGCCGCCGGTGCCGCAGCGGCAGGAGCGCCTCGAGGAGGCGATCGAGGTCATCCGCCTGCTCTGGGAAGGCGGCTTGAAGACACACCGCGGCCGCCACTACACAGTCGAGAATGCCCGCCTCTACTCGCTGCCCGACGAGCCGCCGCCGATCCTGGTCGCGGTGGCCGGGGAGCGCTCCACCGACCTCGCCGCCCGGGCCGGCGACGGCCTGATCGGCACCGCGCCGATCGCCGAATCGGTCGAGCGCTTTCGTGCCGGCGGCGGCGAGGGCAAGCCGACCTACGGCCAGTTGCACGTCTGTTGGGCCGAGAGCGAGGAGGAGGCGCGGCGCACGGCACTGGAGCGGTGGCCGAACGGCGCCGTCAGCGGCAGCTACTTCCTCGAACTGCCGCTCCCATCCCACTTCGAGGAAGCAGCCGAGCTGGTCACCGAGGAGGCGATCGCCGAGAGCATCGTCTGCGGTCCAGACCCCGAGCGACACGTCGCCGCTATACGCGAGTACATCGATGCCGGCTACGACCACGTCTACGTCCACCAGGTGGGACCGGACCAGAACGGCTTCTTCGACTTCTACGAGCGCTCAGTGCTGCCGGAGCTGCGATGAAGTTCCTCTTCGCACCGATCGGGATCGCCGCCGGCCTGCTCGCGGGCTTCCTCGCCCAGAAGGGCTTCGAGCGAATATGGGCGCTCGTCGATAAGGAGGAGCCGCCCGAGCCCGGACAGAGCGAGGTGCGGATGGTGAAGCTGGTTCCCGCCCTGTTGGTCGAGGGAGCCGTCTTCCGTCTCACCAAGGGCCTGGTCGACCGTGGTGCCCGCAGCGGCTTCGCCCAGCTGACCGGGCGCTGGCCAGGCGACGAGACACAACCGTGAAGGAAGTAGGCAATGCGGCCGACCCGGCGCCGTCTTCCCCCTGAGCTGTTCGAGACGCGAAGCCACGCCTGGCGATCGGTCGGGCTCTCCGAGGAGCTGGAGCGCAAGCCTTCGAAGCGGACCAAGGGCGGGCTGCTACTCGCCCTGGCGCTGTTCGCAGCCGCCCTCGTCGTCTATGGCCGCCGCGCCGAGTTGGCGCCCGGCTATGAGACGGTGGTGCGGGTCGCGGCGGTCGTCGTCCTGGTGCTGGCCGGGTCGGCCGCTGTCCACTGGTTCGGCCGCTGGGCATCGCCGAGCTTCTACCGTCGCCTAGACCCTGCGACGGCCGGAACGCTCGGCTTCCTGATCAGGCTCTTCGCGATGGTGGCGGTGGTGGTCCTGGCATTGCGCATTGCGGGGGTCACGCCGGCAACGCTGGCCGTGGGCGGCGCCTTCACCGCGATCGTCCTCGGACTCGCCGCACAACAGACGATCGGCAACATCTTCGCCGGCGTCGTCCTGCAGAGCACGCGGCCGTTCCGGGTGGGACAGCGGATCCGCCTCACCGGTGGCGCGCTGGCCGGCTCGATCGAGGGCACGGTCAGCTCGCTCGGTCTCTTCTACACGACGCTGGCTCAAGGTGCCGACCGTCTTCAAGTTCCCAACGCGGTCCTGCTCACGCTGGTGGTGGTGCCGCTGCGCGAGCCGGACAAGGTCGACGTCCGGGTTCGCTTCGACTCCGACGCCAGTCCGCGCGAGGTCGAGGAGCGACTGCGTGCGGCGATCACCGTGCCGACCCGCTACCCGCCCCACGTAGGACTCGAGGAGATCGACGCGGACGGCGTCGTCCTGCGGGTCAATGCCACGCCGCTGCGGCCCGGCGACGGCTCGCAGCTGGCATCGGAGGTACTGGGAGCCCTGCGACGGTCGGCGGTTGAGGAGCCCGAATCGGCGTAAGAGACGAATCCAAAACGGATCTGTGCCTGCAGGTTTGGCCACTGAGTAGTTCTGGGTAGTGACCTCCCGTCCGGGGTGTCCAGGTCCAACAAGTGTCCAAGGGAGGAGATAGCGAATGTTCAGATGCGAGAGGTGCGACAGCCGTTACAGTGCCATGCACGCGGTGGCAATCGAGAACTGCCCGCGCTGTCAGATCCGCGATGGGATCGCGGCGCCGCTGACGTTCAGGCCGTTCGAGACGCAGGGCGAAGCCCGCCAGACCCACGCGGTTTCAGCACCAGAACGCACAGATCGTCTCGAATCGGCTCATCTGTCCAGCTGAGGATCGCGTTTTCGGCCTGGCTTGCCATCGCCTGTGCCGGCAGGCTGGCCAGCGGCGCGAGCAGCCGCACCAGGCCGTCGCGGCCCAGCAGCGCCCCCTCCCTGCGAACGTCGGTGGCGCCATCCGTGTAGACGAGCACGCCGCTGTCCTCCCGCAGCGAGGTCTCGCGGTTGCTCAAGCTGAGATGCGTTTTAGCTCCGAGCAGAAATGTGGCATCCGAGGTCCCGAGCTCGTCCAGCCCAGGAAGCCGCAACGGAAGCGGGTGACCGGCGACGGCCCACGAGAGCTGGGCATCTCCGGCGCCGAAACGCAGGCAGACTGCGCTGACCAGCTCGCGCCGGCGGCCCGTGCGTTCCATCAGCGCGCCGTTGGCGAGGCCCAGTAGCTCGGCCGGGTTGCTCGTGTTCGCTGCATAGGCAGCGAAGCGGGCCCGAATGAAGGTTGCAAGGCGAGCGGCATCCGGGCCGTGGCCGACGACGTCGCCGACGATCGCGACCGTGGAACCGTCAGGACCGTTGGTGAGGAGGTAGAAGTCGCCGGAGACGCCGTACTCCGAAGGAGCGAACGCAGCGGCCGCATCGACGTCGGCGAGATCCGGTAGCGATCCGGGCGCCAGCGCCGCCCGGATCGCATCCAGTTCCTCGACCGAATGCTCGAGCACGATCAGACGCTCTCGCAATAGGGAGACGAGAATCGCCACCCCGGCGAACGCGGCAAGGCGCACCGCCAAGGCGGTGCCGAAATCGGGGACCGACTGGATCAGAGCGCCGGTCACGTAGAGCACGGTGCAGCCCGCCACCGCCACGGCTCCCGCTCGCGCACCCCACCACCAGGTCGCCAGGCCCACCGGTACCGCGTAGAAGAAACCGATGCCGGCGTTGGCGCCCACGTCCGTCGAAATCCAGACGACGAAAATCGTCAAAGCCACGGCGCAGACCCAGGCGACTCGAGCGGTGCTGGACATGCCCGACACTCACGCCGACCTTACACAGTCGGTGCGTTTCATTCCGCGGGCGATCGGGAATCCGCATGGTGGAGGGAAGGAGAGATCGATGTCAACAGTCGCGATCATTGTCATTGTCGTCGCCGCGCTGATCCTCATTGCGATCGCCGTGTCTGTCGCCAACCGCAGCAAGCAAAGGCGAGAGCTCGGTCACGCGCAAGCCGAGGCACAGCACGACGACGTTCGCCACCACCACGATCAAGCTGAGCAGCAACGCAACGAGGCGGCCCTATCCGAAGAGAGGGCCAAGCGGGCGAGGGCGGAGGCAGAGCTGAACGAGACACGCGCCGCCGAGCGCGAGCGGGAGTTCGAAGAGAAGAGCTGACGGGCCTTCAGTGAGGCCCACGAAGAGGAGGAGTGAAGAACATGGCTCAGGCCAAAACCCGAGCGTCCGCCAAACGCTCTCGAAGCACAAAAAAAACACAGACGCGTTCGACACAAGCGCGTTCGAAAGCTCGCCCCAAACGCACTGGCGGCAACCAGAGTTCCAACGGCAAGAGCCGCGTGGAGGTCGCTCGCCAGACGATCGAGCACTCGACCAAGGAGGTGGGGCAAACGGTTGGCAAAGTCGCCGGCAAGGCAAAGACGCCGCTGCTCGCCGGCGGTGCCGCCATGGCCGGAGCCGCGGGGGGCCTGGCGATTGGTGCGATGCGCTCACGCCAGTCGCACTCGCGCAAGGTTCTGGGAGTGAAGATGCCTCAGCCCAAGCGGGTCAAGGTTCGCTCGCGCGACGTCGCCAAGGCGGCCAAGGAGATCGGCAGCTTCGGCCAGCACGTCGGCGAGCTCGCCACCGAGCTGCGGCACGCCCGCGAGGACACCAGTAACGGGACCAAACATCGGTCTCCCGTGGAGGTGGTGCTTGACGGTCTCACAGCCAGGCGCTGAGGGTCTCTACGAGCACCGCTTCGGCGCCTCGCCGCCGCTGTCGCTCGGCGTCGAGGAGGAGTTGCTCCTGGTCGATCCACAACGTGAGCTGGCGGCGGCGAGCGAGGCGGTCCTCGATGCGATCGCCTCGCCCTTCGCCGAGCGGATCTCCTCGGAGATCTTCAGCGAACAGATCGAGCTGAAGACAGGAGTCTGCGATGGCCCGGAGGAAGCGCTCCGCGACCTGCGTGAGCTGAGGCATGCGGTGGAAGAGGCCGGCTTCGGCCTGCTCGGCGCCGGACTGCACCCAAGCGCCGAAGCCGGCGAAGCGAGGCTGGTCGCCGCACCGCGCTACGAGGTCGTCCGCAAGGACTTCGGCAACCTGTTGAGGACGCCGCCCTGTGGCCTCCACGTCCACGTCGGCATACCCGATCCCGATGCCGCGGTGCGGCTGGCGAATGCGTTCCGCCTCTACCTGCCGGTGCTGCAGGTGCTGAGCGCCAACTCGCCCTTTCAGGAGGGGGTCGACTCCGGCCACGCCAGCGCCCGCACCTCGGTCGTCCGCAGCTACCCCCGCTTCCAGGTTCCGCGCCAGTTTCGCGACTACGAGGATTTCTGCCGGGTCGCCGACCAGTTGATCGCAGCCGCCGGGGTTGACGACTACACCTACATCTGGTGGGACGTCCGGCCGCACCCCCAGCTCGGCACTGTCGAGATACGCGCAATCGACGTGCAGACGAGTGCCATCGCCTCGAGCGCGATCGCCGCGCTGGTGCAGGCGATCGCCGCGAAGGAGCTCGACCAGCCGTCACACCCAGGCCTGTCGCGCGAGGCGTTGGAGGAGTCCTACTTCCAAGCCGCGAGCCACGGGTTCGACGCTGAGATCGTTTTCGACGACGAGGCGCCACGGCCGGCCAGGGAGGTCGCTGCCGAGGTGCTCGAGCTGGCTCGCCCCTATGCCCGCGAGCTCGGCACGGACGCCACCCTGGAGGAGGTTGAGAGAATCCTGCGCGAGGGCAACGGCGCCGACGAACAGCGCCGGGTCCACCGAGAAGAGGGAATGAAGGGATTGCTCGACTACCTGGCCCAGCGCACCCGTGAGTGAGGAGAGCATCGGGCTGACCCCGGTTGGTTGGGTCGAATCGCCGCTGCAGGATCTTGCGGAAGCCCCGAAGCAGGGCGACGAGGGCGCACCGGACGCATGGCTCGTGATGCGCGAGGACGTGCTCGATGCACTGAACGGGCTCGAGGTCGGCGACGAGCTCCTCGTCCTCACCTGGCTCGACCGCGCCCGCCGCGACGTGCTCGAGGTGCACCCGCGCGGTGACGCTTCGCGCCCGAGCACCGGAGTCTTCGCCACCCGCTCACCCGACCGCCCCAACCCGATCGGCCTGCACCCCGTCGTGGTGGCAGAGATCGATGGCAACCGCCTGCGGGTGCGCCGGCTGGAGGCACTCGACGGCACACCGGTCCTCGACCTCAAGCCGATGCTCAGCGCCGATCCCGAGGAACGCTGAGCGCGGGCTGTCGATTTCCCCGCTTCCCGTTCGTCGTATAAGCGACCACCCCAAAAAAGGAGGAAGCGATGAAGTACATGCTGCTGATTCACCAAGGCACTACTCCGGTGCCGCCGTCAGCGGAGTGGGAGCGCCTATCCGACGAGGAGAAGCAGGAGATCTATGGCGCTTACCAGGCGATCAACCAAACCCCCGGCGTCAGCCCCGGCGTGCAGATGCAGCCGCCCGAGACGGCGACGACCGTGCAGGTCGAGGACGGTCAGACCCTGACTACTGACGGGCCCTTCGTCGAGACCAAGGAGGCGCTCGGCGGCTATCTCTTCTTCGAGGCCGACGACCTCGACGCCGCTATCGAGCTGGCGGCCCGGATCCCGGCAGCCCGCCTCGGCGGTGCGATCGAGGTTCGCCCCCTGGTCGAGCGG
Organism: uncultured Solirubrobacterales bacterium; assembly: GCA_963697695.1. Lineage (GTDB taxonomy): Bacteria > Actinomycetota > Thermoleophilia > Solirubrobacterales > 70-9 > VRUE01. The sequence continues at coordinate 2,565,842 of OY969094.1, read as the reverse complement.
TAGGGCTAGTTACCGCCGGCGACGTGCAGCTCGAGCGCGTGGATCTGGCTCTGTCCGTAGGAGCCGGTCTGGACCGGACCGGCGGCGCTGATCACGTCCCCCACCCCCGGAAGCGGATCGGGACGCAGTCCCTTGCGCACGTCGATCGCGGTCAGGCCATTCAGGGTGATGCCCTGCGGATCGAGGATGACGAAGTGGGCGTCGCCGTCGCCGTCGGGGTCTACCTGCTCGACAAAGACGATCCGCCCTTCGGTCGTGCGGCAATCGGTTAGTCCGGCCGGGCACTGAGAGGGTTCGACCGTGGTGCCTGGCTCCTTCCGAACCGCAGAAGCCGGGCGGTCGCTCGTCTCGGTCGTCTGGAGAGACGTACTGGCGTCGGTCCCGCCACTCTCGTCCCCGCAGCCCAAAGCAGCCGCGAGGAGAAACACCGCCGCCAGCGCAGCCAGCAGCGTTCCCTTCTCGGTTCTCATCGCCTGTATTTGGGTAGTGGGGCCATGCACTCAGTCAAGCGAAAGGACGAGATGGCATCGGAGTCAGGTCAAGAGGAGACACTCGACGAGGGCGACGCGATCGAACGACTCAACGTCGCGCTCGAGCAGCAATACCGCTCCGCCTTGCAGTACTCGATCGTCGCCGCCAGCCTAGTCGGCCTGGAGGCCCAGGCGCTGAACTCGAAGCTGACGGGCTTCGGCGACGAGGAGCTCGACGGCGTGCGCCGGCTGATCGAAAAGATCGTCTCCTTCGGCGGCGAGCCGACGACGGAGCCTGCGGGTCTGCGCTTCGACGCCAAAGCCGGCGACGCCCTCGGCTGGCTGATCGAGTGCGAGCAGGAGGCGGTCGAAGTCCTGCAGGAGGCGATCGAGCCAACCGGCAGAGAGGGGCGCTCCGAGGCCCTCGAGCACATGCTCGAGCACCTGATCATGCGCAAGCAGCACCAGATCGACTTCCTCCGGCGCGCCGCGGGCGGCTGATCCGGAAGGACGTGCGGCAAACGCGCGATCCGGGTAGAGAGGTCCGAACGAACCGAACGCGGAAGGAAAGTCAGATGACAGATGAAGTTCGCAACAAGGACGACGCGAAGGGCCGCCTCAAGGAGGCCGCCGGCAGCTTGACCGACGACGAGGACCTCAAGCGCGAGGGCAAGGTCGACAGAGCCACCGGCTCGGTCAAGGACGGGCTCGACAGGGCCGCCGAGAAGGCAAAGGAAATCCTCAAACGCGACTAGACCCAGGCCTCGGTCAGGAACCGGGCCAGCTCGGCGGTGAGGCGGTCGGGGTTGAAACGCCACTCGAAGATCGAGGAGGCCTCGACCAGCCTTCCGTTCGGCAGCTCCTCGGCGAGCATGCCGGAGTCGCTGAAGGGGTGCAGGGGGTCGCGCGGGTGGCCGACGATCAGCGTCGGCTGGCGGATGCCGAGCCGCTGCTCACGATGCGGCGCAGTCTCGCCGAGAAGTAGTCCCTCGAGCACGGCACCCGACGGGCCCGGCCGCTGACGCACCCAGTCGAGGCCGATGTCGACCAGATGGTGGGTGCGTGGGACCAGAGAGGTCAGGCGCGAAACAGCCTCGAAGGCGGGGCGGCCGAGGCGCAGGCCGAGCAGCAGCGGCGCGAAGGCGGCGGCCACCCCCGGCAGTGCGTTGTCCAGGACCGGCATCTCGATGAAGAGGCCTCGCACCCGCTCCGGCTCGCTCACCGCCAGCTCCAAGGCGACGTTGGCCCCCAGAGACGTGCCTCCGACCACCGCGCTGGGCTGCTTGAGGTGATCCAGCAGCGCTGCCACCTGACGGGCGAAGAGCGGCATCGAGTAGAGCCGCAGGTCCTCGGGCCGGTCCGAGCGCCCGTGCCCGAGCAGGTCGACGCAGATCACCCGGTTGCCGTGCTCCGCCAGCGCCGGTCCCAGCCGCTCGTACATGCGCCTGTTCATCAACAGCCCGTGCGCCAGCACCAGCACCCGCTCCCCGTCTCCGTAGGAGTCGTACTCGATCCGGTGTCCCTCGTAGCGGAACTCGCCCATCTAGGCCGGGACGCCCTGCGGCTCGCGGTCGAGCCGGGTGAAGCGGTAGTCGTCGAGATCGAAACGGGCGCTGTGCCAGGCGACCTCGAGGGTGGTTGCCGAGCGGAACGGTGCGTCGCCGCGGGAGTCGAAGTAGTAGCTGTTGGCGGTGGCGCAACTGTCCTGGAAGAACACCTGGCGGCCGCGGCGCGAGAGCATCGTCTCGAAGTAGCGCCGGTTCGCCTCGGGGGTGACCTCGACCGAGGTCGAGCCGCTGCTGCGGGCGCGGCGCAGGCAGCGCACGATGTGGCGCGCCTGGTTCTCGATCAGGGTGAAGTAGCTGGCGCCGTTGTAGCCGTAGGGGCCGAGGATCGTGAACATGTTCGGGAAGCCCGGCACGCTCACTCCCTCATAGGCCTGGAACCTGTTCGCCTCCCACCACTCAGTCAGGTCGACGCCGTCGCTGCCCTGAACCCGGAAAGCGGGCAGGTTGCCCTTGTCGAACACCTGGAAGCCGGTGGCGAAGATCAGCGTGTCGACGTCGTGCTCGCCGCCGTCGGCCGTGCGCACGCCCGAAGGCGCGATCTCCTCGATCGAGGTCGTCTCGAGCAGGACGTTGGGGCGATTGAAGGTCGCGAGGTAGGTGTTCGAGAAGCTCGGCCGCTTGCAGCCGAGCCCGTAGCGCGGCGTCAGCTTCTCCCGCACCACCGGATCGTGGACTTGGCGGTACAGGTGCCTGAGCCCGATGCGTTCTCCCGCGCCGGCGATGGGCACCACGCCGTGGAACTGAGCCGGCAATGGGAAGTTGAGCTCGACGAAGGTCTGGCTGAGGACCCTTGCGGCCCTCTGGGCGCCCGGAACCCGACCGAGCAGACGGCGCGCTCGTGGCCCCAGCTTCGCGTCCGGCTTCGGCAGGCACCAGATCGGCGTGCGCTGGAACACGGTCAGCTGCTCCACCTTTGGCGCAATCGAGGGAATGACCTGGACAGCAGAGGCGCCGGTACCGACGATCGCAACCCTGCGGCCGCGCAGGTCTTCGTCGTGATCCCAGCGCGCGGTGTGCATCGTCGAGCCGGCGAAGGACTCGACGCCGGGGATGTCCGGTGGCTTCGGCTGGGTGAATATGCCCGTCGCTCCGATCAGGAAGCGAGCGGTGACGGTCGTCCCATCGGCGATCGTCAATCGCCACAGGTGGTTCTCGTCGTCGAACGCCGCGCCGGCGACTTTGGCGTCGAGGCGAATCCGCGAGCGCAGGCCGTATGCATCGACGCAGTGCTCTGCGTAGGCCTTCAGCTCTTTACCGGGCGCATAGACCCGCGACCAATCGGGACGCTGCTCGAAGGAGAACTGGTAGCTGAACGAAGGTATGTCGACGGCAACCCCCGGATAGGTGTTCCAGTGCCAGGCGCCGCCGACGCCATCTCCCGCCTCGAGCACGACCCAGTCGCGGATTCCCGCCTGGTCGAGCTTGATCGCCGTCCCGATGCCGGAGAACCCCGCACCGATCACCGCAACCTCGTGGTCCGGCTTCATAGCACCGGTCAGGATAGGGCCAATCTCCTCAGCGGGATGCGTCGGCCTCGACGCCCGTGAGGCGCGCGCGCCACCTGACACCGCGGGTCGAGCAGCGCACCCCGGCAACGGTCGTGCCCGTGCGCGAGAGCGTGCCGAAGATGCGAGTGCCTTCGATCCTGCCCGAAACGTGAGCCGATCCGCCGGAGTCGAGAACCCCACCGAAGGAGAAGCGCCCGCGGCGCACCCGCTCACCCCGCAGGGAGACGGTGTTGGTGTGGAGACGCCCGTCGGAGCACCTCGCACGCCAGCGGAAGGCGATCGAGCGGATGGCGGTTCGGCTTACGCTGACGAAGACCGGCAGATTCTGACTCGTCACCCCGGAATAGAGCCCAGCCCTGAAGCTCGGCGAACGCGGCGCCTGGACCACCCCCTGTTGTCGTGCTGCAGCCCCAGGCTCTCCAACCTCGGCGATCTTCACCGAGGCCCTGATTCTCAGTCGCCCGGCCTCGCGAAGGGCCCTGGCACCGGCGCGGGAAAGGGGCACGAAGACGCTTCCGCTTTGTCCTGCTGGAACCGAGAGCTCGATGGCGCCCAGTCGCTCGAGCTTTGCTGACATCCCTCGCCCCGGGATGACGTCCACCTTGGCGCTTCCCCGGCAGGGCCTGGAACCGATGGGGCAGCTCACAGTCAGGCCGGTGTCGACCACCAGCCGCCGCCCCAGCTTCCTCGCCGCGGGCCTCCCCGTCACCGAGGCCTTCGCTCGCTCTCCAGTGGACCTCGGTGCCCCACAGAGCGCCCGGTCGGCGGCGATCTGACTCACCTCAGCCGCCGTCAAGGCTCCGTCGTACACCAGGATGCAGGCAACGGCCCCCGCGGACTCCTCGCCCATGGCCGGACCGCTGACGTTGTCCTTGAAGAACCGCAACACGCCGGATTCGAGGTTGAAACCCTCACCCATTTTGGACCCTGCGACCAGGGTTCCGTTCACATACACAGAGGTCTTCGGTTTCCCGCTGGATGCCACCGAGTTCGTGAGAGTGACCTGGGCATAGGACTCGCTGAACACCGCGCCCCGACTGGCGGCTCCCAGGCCGTAGAGGACCGCGTTCCCGTTCAGGTTGTAGAGACCGTCGTCGGAAGTCCCGCCGGAGAAGTCGAGAATGCGCCGGTAGCCCTCGGTCTCGGCGAGGCGGAACAGCATCGCCACCGAATGACTACGGGGATCGACCAAGCCCTGAGTCGGCAGCGACAGGCCGCTGCCTTTTGGGAAGACCAGGACCTGACGCGCAACGCCGTCGACACCCTCGATCTCAAACCGGTTTCCAGCAGCAAGATCGGCGAGTTCAGGGGCACCGGCGACCATGGACGCCCGATCGCCCTGAAGCCGATAGTCGGCCTTGAGGGTGGCGGCGCTGGCACTGCTAGCTCCAACAAACGCAAGGAGTGCCACGACCCCTAGCGTTCCGATAGAGAACCCCCGCACGCGCGGGATCGTACAAGAGCTCGGCGCCCGAAACTAACCTTTCTCTTTGACGACCTTGAAGCTGAAGCTCAGCGGGGTGGGGTCTGCAGCTCCGCTGGGCCCGATCGCCTTGACGGTGAACTTGTGTTTGCCCGGCTTCACTTTGTAGGACTTCCGCGAGGAGCAGAGCGCGAAGGCGCCTTTGTCGAGCTTGCACTGGAAGGTCGATCCGGTGACATCGGAGGAGAAGGCGAAGGTGACCTTGGCCTTTGCTTTTTTGGTCTTGACGGTGGTGCGCGGACGGGTTTTCAACACCGTGACGGGAATGCGCGGTGCCACCGGTGTGGTTTTGGCGACTTTTCCATCCCCGCCTCCGGTTCCACCGCTTCCACCACCACCACCGCCGCAGCTCGCGCTGTTGGAGATGTCGGCGCTGACGTTCTTCGGGCCGTCGTTATAGGTGGCCGTGAACTGCTTCGGGCAGGCCAGGGGCGGATTCGAAGTCGTCTGGGCGAACTGGTTCGCCCGCGTGCCGCCGTAGCTGAGGAAGGCGACGCTGTCGCCAATCGCGGCGGAAATCGCGTAGCCGGCGCTGGGCTGCAGCGCCAGCGTCCCGCCCAGCGTCGCGTTGCCGCCGATGGCGAGCTTGTCGAACTGCCCGGCGCCGGTGCCTTCGACCTCGATCTCGAGGCTGCCACCGGCGCCCTGGGTGTAGTTGCCGTTGATCGTCAGCGTGCCGGGGCTAGTGCCTGGAGCGACGGCCCCAGAGCTATCGACCGAGCCGCTGACGGTGCCGGCGCCGACGAGGCGCCCGGCGTTGGTCAGGGCGCTTGTATTGAGGGCGCCGCCCTCTAGAGCGATCGTCCCGGCGTTGCTGAAGGGTGTCGAATGGAGCGTGCCCGGAACCCTCACGGTCTGTCCGTTGCCAATGTTCCCGGTCAAGGTTGCGCTTGAGATCACGCGCACGCTGCTCGCTCCGGTGCCGATGTATTTGAGAGCGCCGCAGTCCACCGAGACGGGTACGGGGCCGGAGGTCGTGCCCGCGCCCTGTTCATAGTTGACGGCCTTGAGGGTGCCGGTACCGGTTCCGTTGATCTCGCCGCCGGTGTCGTTGATTACCCTCGGGCCCGAATCGCCGCAGTGGCCTGTGGTGGAAATCGCCATCTTGCCGTCGGCGATGTTGATCTCGCCCTGATTCGTCACGACACCACTGAGGAAAGCGCTCTGGTTGACGTTGATCGTTCCGGTGTTGGTCATGCCGTTGCTGGTGCCGGTTCCGGTACCCGCGGCCGCGGCGACGGTGAGCGTGCCGGCGTTGACGAAGGCTTTGCCGTTTGCGTTGAACCCGGGGCCACCATTAGGACCGCCGCTGCAACCCCCGTCAGGGCAGGTGAGCGTAATCGAGCCTTTGTTGACGAAGTCCGTGGTGAGGGTCGCGTTGGTGTTGCTGCTGGCCGCGTTGACGATCAGCGACTGGCCCGGCTGCATTTCCCCAGATAGGTTGAAGCCGCCGTTCGCCTGCACCGAGCTCGCCCCGTTGCCGGTGTATTTGACCGCGCCACAGGGAAGCTGAACCGGGATGGTGCCGGAGGTCGTACCGGCGCCCTGCTCGTAGTTGGTGACGATGTTGAAGGTGCCCGTGCCGGTCGCGTTGATCTGGCCGCCGGTGTCGTTTTTGACCAGCCCGCCGGCGTCCCCGCAGGAGCTGCCGGGGGAGGTGACCGTCTTGCCGTCGGCGATGTTGATCGGGCCTTTGTTGATCAGTACGCCGCCGACAGAGGCGGTCTGGTTGAAGTGCATCGTGCCGGTATTGGTCAGGGTGCCGCCGAGGCCGGAGCCGATACTGGCACCGGTGCCCGAAGCTGCGGCGACGGTGAAAGTGCCGGCGTTGGTGAAGGCTTTGCCGGCGGCGTTGAACCCGGCGCCGCCCGATCCGCCGCTGCAGCCGACGGGACAGGTGAGCGTGATCGAGCCTTTGTTGACGAAGTCCGAAGTAAGGGTTGCGTTGGTGTTGCTGCTGGCCGCGTTGACGATCAGCGACTGGCCCGGCTGCATTTCCCCGGATAGGTTGAAGCCGCCGTTCGCCTGCACCGAGCTCGCCCCGTTGCCGGTGTATTTGAGGCTGCCGCAGGGGAGTTGCACCGGCAGCGTGCCCGAGGTGGTGCCGGCGCCCTGCTCGTAGTTGATCGCGCTGAGGGTGCCGCTGCCGGCGGCGTTGATCGAGCCACCGGCGTCGTTTTTGACGATTGCGCCTGTGCTGTCGCCACAGTGGCTGGTATTGGAGGAAAACGTCCTGCCGTCGGCGATGTTGATCTGGCCCTGGTTGACCACGGTGCCGTTGCTCTGAGTGGCGCTGCCGTCGAACTGCATGATTCCCGTGTTGACGAAGCTGCCGGTGAGGCTGCTGCCGCCACCCGGCGCGAGCGCAGTGATCGTGCCGGCGTTGGTGACGGTCTGGCCGCCGAAGTTCAACCCGGGGCCGTTGCAGCCGACGCCGGGGCAGGTGAGGACGACTGCCGCGTTGGCGCCGATGCTGCTCGCTCCGCCGTTCGCGTTGAGGTTGGTGTTGGGGCTCTCGTTGGAGATGCTGAGCGTTTGCGTCCCGCTCGGTCCCCCCAGCGTCAGCGATTTCATGTTGGCGCCGCCGGTCATCGAGACGGTGTAGGTCCCGGCAGCCGTGATCAAGACGTCGCAGGCCGCACTGGGGCCGCCATTGCTCCAGTTCGCATCGATGTGCAGGGAGCCGTTCCCACCTCCCCACGAGGTGGAGCCGGAGACGCACGGAGCCGCGGATGCGCTCGCGGGCAGGGTCGCTACCGCCGCAAGCGCCGCAAAGCAGGCCAACGCGGCCCAGCGGAAGATACGGCTCGGGTTGACAACTACGCCTCTATCGCGCGCTCTCGGCATTGCCCCTCCTGGCTCTTGCAAACGCAAAGTTTCTTGACCGGCTGCGGGAGGCTATACCGTCGTGAGGCGTCGAAATCACAGGACTAACCGTTTATCCCTCCCTTGCGCCCTCTCGCAACAATCGGCGTCTACGGCTTCGACCGAGGGACCTTTCTCGCAGTGCTGACCGCCGCCAAGGTCGACCTCCTTTGCGACGTTCGCCAGCGCCGTGGCGTGCGTGGCAGCCAATACGCCTGGGCCAATGCGAAGCGCCTGCAGATTGCGCTGGCCGAAGCGGGCATCGCCTATGTCCATCTGAAGGAGCTGGCGCCGACCACCGAGCTTCGCGAGCTTCAGTACCGCGAGGACACCAGGCGGGGAGAGGGCAAGCGCTCTCGGAGTGTCCTAGCCCCTGAGTACGCCCGCCGCTATAGAGAGGAGATCCTCGACCGGGCCGACCTGGAGCCGATCACGAATCAGATCGGCGACTCCTCCGCAGCGCTCCTCTGCGTCGAGCGGGATCCAGATGCCTGCCACCGCTCTTTGATCGCGGCGTGCCTCGAGAACGAGCATGGCTTCAGCGTGGAGCACCTGCGTCCGCCGAGCGCCGATCGCTGAGCGGCGGCGTGATCAGCGCAACCGGCAGCGAGAGCCCGGCGGAGCGGCGCAGGGTGGCGATGCGGCGGCCGGGCTGAACGGCGTCGCGAATCTCGCTGACCCGGTCGCCGAGCCCAGCGACGGTCGTCTCCAGATTGGGGGCGACAAAAGCAAGTCCCCAGAAAAAGGCCGGGCGGTCTCCCCCGGTCTGCTCGATCGCGTCCTGGGGAGCCTGGATCGCCTCGAGGATGACACTGCCGAGGCGAAAGAACGCCTGCCGGGGGGCGCCCGCCGGAGTCGGCTCCTCACGAATGCGGCGCAGATCGAGACCGGCGCCCCGAAGCGTCGCAACGGTGCGGTCGAGATCCGAGCTGATCACGACGACGTGGTCGAGCGCGGTGATCCCGTTGGGCTGCACCGAGCACTCCTGCGGGTGCGGGCGATCCGACCGCGTCGTAACCAGCCCATCCAGCTCGGTCGTCTCGATCTCGCGCAGCAACCAGCCGGTCAGACCTTTGCCCGTGTCACGGCCTATAAAGCGGATCCGCACGTCTCCGACGACGCAGGTGTCGCCTTCGACCTCGAAGCCCAGCGCCGACCAGGCCTCGGGTGCGTCGGCGACCGTCAGCTCGTCGACCGTCGGCATCACGGAGACCGGTCGAGCTCGCGCAACTCGCCGGTCTCGAGGTCGTAGACGAACCCCCTGAGACCATCGCTGCGGGGAACGAACGGGCTCGCCTCGACCCGGGCGAGCCCATCACGCACGGACTGCTCCAGGTCGGCGAAGGCCCCGGCGCTCCACGCTGGCCTCTCGCCAATGTCGGCCTCCAGACCGTCGGCGAACTCCTCATCGGTGAATGTGAGTAGGCCACAGCTCGTGTGCTGGATCAGTGCAACCTCGTCGGTACCGAGTAGCCGCTGCGAGATCGAAAGCGAGCGAATCACGTCGTCCGTCACGACGCCGCCGGCATTGCGGATCACGTGCGCGTCCCCCTTGCTCAGCCCGAGCAGGCCGTACGGGTCGATGCGCGCGTCCATGCAGGTGACCACCGCGACCTTCCTCGCCGGTGCGCCGGGCAGGCCACCGCCGTCGAAGTCCTTCGCGTAAGCCTCCGCGTTTCCAAGCAGGTCGTCGATCTGGCTCATCGGTGCTCGGCCGTCACGCTATCCGCAACTGCCGATCCATCCAGGCCGGCTCGGGCGGCCGGCCCTCGACCGCCCCGCGCTCGAGGTCGAGCAGGGCCTGCTTGCGCTGCAGGCCACCGCCGTATCCGGTCAGCGAGCCGTCAGCGCCGATCACCCGGTGGCAGGGCACCAGGATCGGCGTCGGAGTCCGGCCGATCGCCGACGCGGCAAGCCGGACCCGCTTGTAGGCCTCGAGTCCGTCCGGGTAGTGCGAATCGTCGATCCGCCCTGCCAGTTCGCCGTACGTAGCGGTCGCGCCGTAGGGAATCTCGAGCAGCTGCGCCCAGACGAGCCGTTGCAACGGCGTGCCGCGAAGATCGAGTTCGAGCTCGAAGCCCCGGCGCTCGCCGGCGAAGTAGTCCTCGAGCTGCTCGGCCGCCTCTGGCATCGGCCGCTGCGCACCCTCGTCCAGCCCGGGCGAGTGGCCGGGGAAATAGACGCTCCTGATCCCGCTCGAACCGGCGACTACGGTCAACGGGCCCAGCGGGCTCTCGTAGATGGTCCACGCGAGCTTGTCCAGAGTCGTCGTCATGCTCGGTTGCCGTTCAAATGAAACGGCAGCGAAGTTGGAAACGTGAGATTCGCCGACAGGTTGACACTGCCTGCGGCGCTAGCCTGAGTCGCACCGATGCCCGGGAGCGACCACACGACCGCGCTGCTGATCGGCGGCGAGCAGGTCACCGGTGCCGGTGCCGCGATCCCGGTCGAGAACCCCTACACGACCGAGACGATCCTCGAGGTCCCCGCCGCCTCGCCGGAGCAGGTCGATGCGGCGGTGGCCGCCGCTCGCGAGGCCTGGCCCGTCTGGGCACGGACGAGCGCGGGCGAGCGTTGCGAGCTGCTGCACGAGGTGGCGCGGCGGCTGCGCGAGGGCGCCGAGGACCTGGCCCGCACGATGACCGCCGAAGGTGGCAAGCCGCTGGTCGAGAACCGCGACGAGCTGGAATGGACCGCGGCCGCCTTCGACTACTACGCGGAGATCGGCCGCGACCATGCCGGCCGCGTCATCCCGCCGATCGAGTCGACCCAGCTGGCGATGGTGGTCAAGGACCCGCTCGGCGTCGTCGGCTGCATCGTCCCCTGGAACTACCCGCTGCTGCTGCTCGCCTGGAAGGTGGCGCCGGCGCTGGCCGCCGGCAACTGCGTCGTCTGCAAGCCCTCGGAGCTGACGCCGCTCTCGACCCTGATGCTGGCCGAGCCCTTCGGGCACCTCCCGGTCGGCACGGTCAACCTGCTGGCCGGTGCCGGCGACGTGGGCGCCGCGATCGCCTCCCACCCCGATGTCGACTGCATCGCCTTCACCGGCTCGGTCGCGACCGGCAAGAAGGTGGCGGAAGCCTGCACCGGACGGATGGCGCGGATGAACCTCGAGATGGGCGGCAAGGACGCCTTCATCGTCTGCGCGGACGTCGCCGCCGAGCTCGAGGTCGCCGCTCGCGGCGGCGCCTGGGCGGCCTTCCTCAACGCGGGCCAGGTCTGCACCTCGGCCGAGCGCTTCTACGTCGCCGAAGAGATCTTCGACGACTACGCCGCGGCCTTCGTCGAGCACACGCGCAGCCTCGTCCTCGGCGATCCCTTCGAGGTCTCGACCGACATCGGTCCGATGGTCTCCGACCCTCAGCGGGCCAAGGTGGTTGCGCAGCTCGAGGCGGCCAGCGCAGCCGGCGCCGAGGTCCTCGTCGGCGGCGACCGCGGCGGCACCGAGCAGGGGCACTTCCTCTCCCCCGCCGTCGTCACCGGCGCCGCCCCCGACAGCGCCCTCCTACGGGAGGAGACCTTCGGCCCCGTCGCCCCCCTGGTCCCAGTGGGCTCGCTGGACGAGGCGATCGAGCTCGCCAACGGCACGCCCTTCGGGCTCGGCGCCAACGTCTACACCGGCGAGCTCGAGAACGCCGTCCGCTGCATGCGCGAGCTGCGCGCCGGCACCGTCTGGATCAACGATCCCCTGACCGACAACGACGCCGGGCCCTTCGGCGGCTTCAAGCAGTCCGGGCTGGGCCGGGAGCTGGGCCGCGAGGGCCTGGAGGCCTTTCAGGAGACCAAGCACGTCCACATGGAGTCGCGGATCGAGCGCAAGGAATGGTGGTACCCCTATCGCGAGTACGGCGCGAGCTAGGGGGCTCGCGCCCCCCGCTTGGCCTTGCGCTCGAGGGCCCGGTCCCATGCCACCAGGAACGGCATCGGGTCGATCGGCGCGCCGCCGCCGTACCAGGGGCCTTCCCAGATCTCGAAGTGCAGGTGACAGCCGGAGGCGTTGCCGGTGTCGCCGACGTGGCCGATCAGCTGACCGGCGGCAACGGTCTGGCCGGGACGAACGCCGGCGGGCTCGCGCAGGTGCATGTAGGCCATGTCGAGGCTCGAGCCCTTGACGTCGATCACGGCGTAGTTGCCGCCGCGAGCGTGGTATTTCGTGAACCGCACGCGCCCGGCCTGGGCGGCGACGAGCGGCGTGCCGCAGGGAGAGCCGACGTCGACGCCGTCGTGGCCACGACCCGCTCCCATGCCGTCCCAGTACTCGTGCGGTCCGCGGACCGGGAAGACCTGGCGCCCCGGCGCCAGCGCTTCGACCTTCGAGGTGACGGGGGTGGCGCTCACTCCGCCTTCGCCCGAGACGGGCGGTGCGGCGGATGCGGTCCCGCAGATGGACAGCAGCGCAAGCGCCAGGACAAGTGCGAAGGCCCCGCGCCCGCGGGAGCTTCCCTGCTTTGGTCCGACCAAGGTGAATCCTCTCTTTCTCGAGCCGGCGGGGTTAGCTGACGGGCTCGCGCTGAAAGAGCTGCGCTACGGACAACCGGTCCGATTCGCCCCCGAGGAGAGGTCTCCCCTGTGGTTCCCCCACTCCCCGGCCTGAGGCCGAAGGGATTAGGCAGGTATTTGGTCGCGGAGCAGTATAGGTACCTGAAAGGTGGCTCTCCTGCAAGATGTGGATCCATGAGCACCGACTACGTCCCCGCCACCCGCTGGCGGATCTTCACCCGGCTCTACGACCCGGTCCTGGCGATAGCGATGCAGGAGCGGCGCTTTCGCAGCCTGATGCAGGCACGGGTCAGCGCCGATTTGCCAGCGAGCGGAACGGCCGTCGACGTCGGCTGTGGAACCGGGACCTTCGGCATCGCCCTGGCAGCGGAGCGGCCGGACGCGCAGGTCATCGGGGTCGACGGAGACGCTGAAATCCTCGCCATCGCCCGCACGAAGCCGGGTGCCGGCGCGGTCGAGTGGCGCGACGGAATGGCCCAGGAAACGGGCCTCGCCGACGACAGCGCAGACGTCGTCACGATGTCACTGGTTCTCCATCACCTCCTGCCAGAGGACAAGGAGAGGGCGCTGGCCGAGGCAAGGCGGGTGCTCAAGCCTGGCGGCCACCTTCACATCGCCGACTGGGGCCCTCCCCACGACCCCCTGATCAGCGTCCTCTTCTTCGCCAGTCAAGCGCTCGACGGGTTCGACCGGACACGCGACCACCGAGCCGGCCGGCTGCCCGAGCTCATCGCCGAAGCCGGGTTCGGCCCGGCGGAGCGCTACGGACGCTTCCGCACCGTCGCCGGCAGCCTCGACCTCCTGACAGCCGAGGCAGAAGACGCTCCAACGACGAGTCGGGACTGAATGAAGGTCGAGCTGCTCAACGTCGGCTGGATGACCACCGTGGCGGGTCTCTGGCGCCAGGGAGAGGAAGACCCCGAGCGGCGGGTGCGCTTCCCGATCCCGGCCTACCTGATCGAGACCGAGGCCGAGCGCATCCTCATCGACACCGGCTTGAACCCGGCCGCGATCGCCGACCCCAAGGCCCACTACGGGCCCGGGGCGATCGAGGCATTCGCACTGGAGCAGGAGGAATCGATCGCCGAACAGGTCGACCTCGCCGGGCTGACCATGGTCGTGCTCACCCACCTGCACTTCGACCACGCCGGTGGTCTTTCGCTGATCCCAGACTCGGTACCGGTCCTCATCCAGCGCGCCGAGTGGGAAGCAGGCCAGGATCCTGCCGCGATCGAGCGCAACTTCTTCTTGCCCAGCGACTACGCCGACACTCCACCCAATCTGACCCTCATCGACGGCGACCACGACCTGCTCGACGATGGCTCGATCGAGCTGCTCAGGACGCCCGGGCACACGACTGGTCACCAGTCGGTCCGCGTCGGCAATCTCATCCTTGGCGCCGATGTCGCCCACTACGCCGGCACCCTCGACGACCGCCGCTTCCCGGTCTTCGCCGACGACCACGACACGCAGCGCCGCTCCGCCGAACGCCTCCGCGAGCTACGCGATGCCGGTGCGACGGTCCAGCCGGGCCATGACCCCGACGTTCTCCGGCCCGGCCCGCTCGAGCTAGCTGCCTAGCGCAGCGTCGAGCTCGCTTCGGGAGCCGACGCCCAGCTTCCGGCAGGCGCCGGCGAGGTGGCCTTCGACCGCCTTGACCGTCAGGAAGAGCTCCTGTGCGATTCGCTTGTCGGACCACCCTTCGATGGCGAACTCGGCGACGCGTCGCTCGGGCCCGCTCAGCGCGTCGCTGAGCACCTCCTCGCGCGTCACCTCGATTCCGGCCGCGCTCAGCTCCTCGCGGGCCGCGTCGGCCAGCGGATCGGCACCGCAACGCTCGGCAAGCTGGAGGCCCTCCCCCAGGAGCTCGCCGGCCTGCACGCTTTGCCCGCTGCGATGCATAGCGGTACCGAGGTCGACCAGCGCGCGGGCGTGCCACAGCCGCGCTTGCGATTTCTCCAGGTGCTGGATCGCTTCACCCAGCAGGGCCTGACCCTCCTCGCCTCCGGCCACCAGGCCGGCAACGCGCAGCGCTCCGCCGACGGCGCGGTCGGTGCCCCATGCGCGTGCGGCTTCGAGCGCTTCGCCGGCCTCGCGGCGGGCCTCCTCGGCATGGCCCAGCTGATGCAACGCCAGGATCAGGTCGAGCCAGGCGTCCAGCCCAATCGCTCCCCGCTGGGCTGACGCCACTGCGAGGCGTTTGCGCGCCTCCTCCAGGTCGGCGAGACCCGCTTTGACCTCGCCGGCAGCGACCAGCAAACGCCCTCGTTCGGCCAGCAGCGCGGTGAGCGGGCGGGCCTCGGGGATCGCGCCATCGAACCCCCACTCCACCAGGACCTGCCGCCCCTCATCGGTCCTGCCGTGGTCGGCGAGCGCTCCGACTAAGGAGATCAACGACTGGTACCTCATCATCCCCTCCAGCCCTTCGGAGGCAAGCGCGGCACGAGCATCGGCCACCGCCCCTCGCAGGTCGCCCGCGGCATGCCGGATCAGCCCGCGGAAGTTCAAGGCGATCGCGTAGCGGTTGGCGGAACCCCGCTCGTGAGCGACAACCAGCGCCTGCTCGACCACCCGCTCGGCGACGTCAAACCGTTCGACCGCCATCGTCACGACCGTCATGCTGATCAGCCAAAGCGCCACCATGTCGTCGTCTCGGAGCGGCTCCGTGTTGGCGGCGGCCCGCATCGCCACGGCCTCCACCGCCGACGCCGGCTCACCGCGCTGCATCAGCGTGCGGGCGACGAAGGTGAGTGCCAGAGACTCGGCCGCGCTCTCCCCGGGCAGGTCGAGGAAGCGTGGGAGCTCGCGCTCAAGGCGGTCGGCAAACCCCGGCACGAGCCAGAGCGAGCCGAGCCGCAGAGCTTCGAGCTCGCTCGCGAGCTCCCGATCGCGGTCGGCGACCTGCTCGATCGCGCGGTCGACCAGCGGCATCATCTGAGTGTGCGCCTGCGGGTCCGGGCCGATCGCCCAGACCAGCGCCCGCGTCGCGCGGGCCGCCAGGACCGGGTCGTCTGCCTCGGCCGCGACACGCAGGTTTTCGTGGGCAGAGCTCAGCCCAAGGTTGCGCTCCGCTCGGCCGAGGTCGAATTGCAGAGCGGGGCGGCGGGCGGGCGGCGGCGGATCCTCCAGGGCCCTGCGCAGCAGCCGTGCGGCGGCATCCGGCGAGCCGCGTTCATCAGCCTGCCGAGCGGCCTCTGCAAGCACGTCCACCGTGCGGGCATCGCCGTGCGGCTGAGTCTCGACGAGGTGCGAAGCGACCCGCTCGACCGAAGCTCCGCGGGCGGTGAGGAGATCCGCCGCGCGTTCGTGCAGCTGCGAACGCTCTGCCGGGCCGAGCAGGCCTTCGGCGGCAGTACGCAGCAATGGGTGTGCGTAGCGAGGCGGCAAGTCGGGAACGAGCACGCCCTCGCGCACCAATCCATCGAGCGCTTCCGCGGCGGTGCCACTCTCCAAACCGGCCAACTCACCGGCAAGCGAGAGCTCAGCCCCGTCGCCCAGCAGTGCGATCACCGGCGCGAGCCGCCCCGCCTCATCCCCCGACCGGCCGATTCGGACAGTCAGCGAGCGTGAGACCCGATCGGGTCGCAGCTCGGCAACCCGCTTTGCCTCCTCCGCCTTCGGATCGATCTCCTGCCTGTCCAGCTCGCGCGCGAGCTCGCCGAGCAGGAACGGGTTGCCCCCGGTCGCCTCCCGGCAGGCCTCGGCGAACTCGCGATCGGCGGGCCGGCCGAGCCTCTCGCCCAGCAGGCGCTCCACCGCCGCGGCCCCGAGCGCCTCGGGCCGGAAGTGCTCGGCGGTGGGGTCCGAGATCAGCTCAGAGAGGAGAGTGCCGGCCTCCTCCGGCGGCGGAGGCCGCGTCCCCACGGCGACGAGCACGGACAGAGACTCGGCGCGACGGAAGAGGTAGCTGAGGAAACGTAGCGAGGCCTCGTCCCCCCACTGGGCATCGTCGACCGAGAGCAGCAGCGGCTGCCGCTCGGCAAGGGCGGCAACCAGCCAGTAGAGGCCGTGCATCGCACCCCCTGCGTCGACGGGGGCGGCGGGCCCCTCCCCCAACGCCCCTAAGGCAAGCGAGGCAGCGCCGTCCAGCAGCTCTGCCCGCTCGACATCGTCGGCGGCGGCCAGCGGCGGGCCGAGCAGCTGGCGCACCAGCCCGAATGGGAAGTCACGCTCCAGCTCCGCCCCGCGGGCAGCGCAGACCTCCATGCCCTGCTCGACAGCGATGCCGCGGGCTTCGTCCATCAAGCGCGTCTTGCCGATCCCCGCCGGTCCCTCCAGCACCAGCGTCACGCCACTGCCGGTCTCGACGACCTCTGCGATCAAAGCGGTGATTCCCTTCAGCTCTTCCCCGCGTTCCAGGATCGAGTGGACCGCGCCGAGCGTGCGTGGCGGGGGGAAATCGCTCGCCCCCCGCCCGTCGACGCCGAGGTGGAAGAGGCGCTCGGCCGCGATGAAGTCCTTGAGGCGGTGGCTGCCCAGGTCCTCACACGTGAAGTCGTCGCCGAGCGCCAGCTTGACCGGTTCGCTGACTATCACCTGCCCGCCGCTGGCGGCATTCGCAACCCGAGCCGCACGGTGGACCTCGATGCCGACCCAGTGACCGTCGGTGTGCCGGGCGGTGCCGGTGTGTATTCCCATGCGGACACGCAGATCGCCACCCAGGGCATCCGGCCATGGATGGCGGCGGAGCCCACGCTGGACCGCGCCGGCCGCACTCGCGGCCGCAACCGGATCGGAGAAGGTGACGAAGAAAGAGTCGCCCTCCGTCGTCTCAACCGTTCCGCCCGCCTGCTCCACCTCCTGGCGAATCAGCCGGCGGTGACTGGCCAGCACGGAAGGCCACACATCGCCGAGCGCCTGCGCCAGCTGCGTCGAACCCTCGACGTCCGTGAACAACATCGTCAACTCACGCTCCGCAGTAGCCACCAGAACTACCTAACCAGACTTCAGGTCCGCGTTGCCCAGCCACGCGCATTCGACCCCAGGCGACTTGCTCGCATGCGTTGCGGGTAGTGACGCTCTGATGAGAGCGACGGCCGAGTACCCCGGGGCAGGTGGCGACCTCGAGGAGCCGGCCGACCCCTCCCCTCGCGCCGCCCTGAGCGAGCTTGCCCGCGATCGCCCGGCCCTCGCCGCCTTCGGCGTGATCGGGCTGATCGTCCTCGTGTTGATCGCGGCGGAGGGCCTTCACGACGTCGCGCAGACGACGCTCAGCGGGCTGACGCTGGGAACGGTCTACGCGCTCGGCGCCGTTGGGCTGACGCTCGTCTACGGAATCCTCAGGCTGGTCAACTTCGCCCACGGCGATTTCCTCACCTTCGGTGCCTACATGGCCTATCTGGTGAACGTGACCTGGGGCCTGCCGCTGGCCGCGGCGATCTTCTTCGCGATGGCGACGACGGCGCTGCTGGGATTGCTCTCCGAGCGCCTGATGTGGCGGCCGATGCGGGCCAAGCGGGCTGGGTTCCTGCAACTGATGCTGATGTCGATCGGCCTCGCCTTCGTCATCCGCTCGGCGATCCAGTGGTTCTGGGGCACCGAGATCCGCACGCTCGACGTCAACGTCACCGACAGCGTCACCTTCCTCGGCCTGCGGATCGGGCAGACCGAGCTGATCGTGGTCCTCGTCGGGATCGCCGTCCTCGTCGCGGTCGGGCTGATCATCCGCTTCAGCCTGCTGGGCAAGCGGATGCGTGCACTTGCTGACGACATCGACCTGGCCGAGACCGCGGGCATCGACACCCGCCGGGTGATCCTCTACACCTGGCTCTTCGCCGGAGCCCTCGCCGGCCTCGCCGGCGTGCTCTCGGGAGCGCTGACCAACCTGCGTCCCGAGCTCGGCTTCGAGCTGCTGCTGCCGATCTTCGCCGCCGTCATCCTCGGCGGGATCGGCAACCCGTTCGGTGCCCTCAGCGCCGGCCTCGTGCTCGGGGTCGTGATCGAGTGGTCCACCCTCGTCGTCGAACCGCGCTGGAAGGTGACCTTCGGCTTCCTCGCCCTGATCGTGGCCCTTGTCATTCGCCCCCAGGGGATCTTCGGCCGGGCCAAGGCGATATGACCTCGCTGCCCCTGGCATTCACCCTCGAGGCCTTCACCAACATCGGCTTCTGGAGCGGCGTGCTGGTGATCGCAGGCATCTACGCCGTCGTCGCCCTCGGCCTGCAGCTCAACGTCGGCTACACCGGGATCGTCAACTTCGGCCAGGCCGGCTTCATGGCCGTCGGCGCCTACTCGATGGCGATCCTCGTTCTGGAGGCGGGCTTCTCCTTCTGGCTGGCGCTGCCGGCCGCGGTGTTGATCACGATGGCGTTCGGGGTGTTGATCGGCCTGCCTTCGCTGCGGCTGCGTGCCGACTACTTCGCCATCGTCACTCTGGCGATGGCGGAGGTGGTTCGCCTCACGGCCCAGAACGCCCGCGGCCTCACCGGCGGCAACGAGGGCCTCTACTGCAATTTCGAAGGGGCGAGTCAGACCTGCTTCGACGACTCCTGGCGCTCGGTCTCGGACTGGATCCTCGGCGTCGTCGAAAACTTCTGGGCCGATCCCGAGCCGCTGCTCCCGCTCCTCCTGGTCACCTGGGTGACGGTCGGGCTCGGCATCGTCGGCCTCGGCTACGTGCAGCGCACCCCATGGGGAAGGGTCCTGCGGGCGATCCGCGAGGACGAGGACGCAACCCGCGCCCTCGGCAAGAACACCCTTCTCTACAAGCTGCAGTCGCTGGCGATCTCGGCCCTGCTCGGCGCCTTCGCCGGCTTCTTCCTCGCCCTCTTCCTGGCGACGATCCACCCCGACGACTACGAGCCCATCGTCACCTTCTTCGCTTTCGGGGTCCTGATCCTTGGCGGTCTGGCCAACTACCGGGGTGTGGTGATCGGGGCGATCCTGCTCTGGACCCTGCTCGAAGGGACCCGCTTCGTCGAGCTGCCGATCAGCGAGGAGAAGACGGCGGCGCTGCGCTTCGCGATCGTCGGCGTGGTGCTGATCGGGCTGATGGCGTTCCGGCCCCAGGGCATCCTCGGCAAGCGGGAGGAGATGGTCCTCGGTGACTGAGACCCAGAACGGCAAGGCGCTGCTTGAGGTCGCCGGCGTGGTCAAGCGCTTCGGCGGCATCCACGCCGTCGACGGGGCCCGCTTCGACGTCGCCCAGGGCTCGATCACCGCCCTGATCGGCCCCAACGGCGCCGGCAAGACGACGCTCTTCAACGCGATCACCGGCTTCCAGCGGGTCGACCGCGGCTCTGCCCGCCTGGCCGGCGAGGAGGTGCTTCACCTGCCGGCTTACGCGATCGCGCGCCGGGGCATGGTGCGGACCTTCCAGATCACCAAGGCGCTGGGGGCGATGCCCGTGATCGACAACATGATGCTGGCCGCGAGCGAGCAGCCCGGCGAGCGTTTCCGCAACCTCGTCTTCCATCCCGTAGCGGTGCGCCGGCGCGAGGACGAAGTCCGGGCGCAGGCGACCGAGCTACTGGAGATCTTCGAGCTCGACGGCCTCGTCGACGACTACGCCGGCACGCTCTCGGGAGGCCAGCGCAAGCTGCTGGAGCTGGCCCGGGCGCTGATGACGCAGCCGCGCCTGCTGCTGCTCGACGAGCCGATGGCCGGCATCAACCCGACCCTCGGCCGGCGCCTGCTCGACCACATGCAGCGACTGCGGCGCGAGCAGGGGATGACCTTCCTCTTCGTCGAGCACGACATGGAGGTGGTGATGAACCACTCCGACCGGGTGATCGTGATGGCGGAGGGCAAGGTGATCGCTGCGGGCGAGCCACACCAGGTGCGCGAAGACCCCGCCGTGATCGACGCCTACCTAGGGGGTGCGGCGTGAACGGCAACGGCGCCCTCCTGCTTGCCGAGGACCTGGTCGCGGGCTACGTGCCCGAGGTCGACATTCTCGCGGGCGTCTCACTCAACGTCAGCAGGGGCGAGATCGTGACCGTGGTCGGGCCCAACGGCGCCGGCAAGTCGACCCTGATCAGGACGATCTTCGGCCTGCTGACGCCGCGGCAAGGACGGGTCGTCCTGCAGGGAGAAGAGCTGACAGGCCGCGAGCCGCACGCGATCGCCCGCCGGGGGATGAGCTACGTGCCCCAGCTCGACAACGTCTTTCCCAGCCTCACCGTCGAGGAGAACCTAGAGATGGGCTCACTCGAGCGCTCGCGCACGAGGGAGCGGATCGGCGAGATGTACGGGCTCTTCCCGCGGCTGGGTGAGCGGCGCAGCCAGGCCGCCGGGACGATGAGCGGCGGCGAGCGGCAGATGCTGGCGATGGCGCGGGCGCTGATGCCAGACCCGCACGTGCTGCTTCTCGACGAGCCCTCCGCCGGCCTCGCCCCGGCCTTCGTCGAGACGATCTTCGAGCAGGTGCACGAGATCAACGAAGCCGGCGTGACCGTGGTCATGGTCGAGCAAAACGCCCGCCGCGCCCTCGCCATGTCGGACCGCGGCTACGTCCTCGATCTCGGCCGCAACCGCTTCCAAGGCAGCGGCCAAGACCTGCTCGACAACGACGAGGTCGCACAGCTCTACCTCGGCGGCACCGCCCGCTTCGACTCCGACGCTCCCTCGCCCTAGTCGGCTTCCACCTCAACGGTGTCGAGCTTGACCAGTTTGCCGCCTTTGAATTCGGAGATGTCGTAGATGTAGCGGCTGAGGTCGCCGTTCTCGTCCCAGTCGACCGGACCTGAAGCGCCTTCGTAGTCGATGTCCTCTCCGTTTTCGAGCGCTTCGACTGCTTCCGGCAGCTGCTCGAAGGTGACCTTGGTGCCGCCCGGGCCGGTGACGTCGACGATCGATTCGGCGATCGCCTCGCCATCGCTCGAACCCGCGGCGACGGCCGCCAGGTAGCAGAGGATCACGTCGTCGAACGTGGTCGCGTCGAATAGGTTCCGTGCCGGTCCCGGCGCTTTTTTGTAGAGCGCGTCGAAGGCTTTCGGAGCATCGCCGGAGAAGGTCCCGGGAGCCGTGCCGAGCATCCCTTCAGTCGCCTCGCCACCGACTTCTTCCACCAGTTCGGTCGAGCTGAGGCCATCGGTGATGAAGGTTTTGTCCGCTTCCCAGTTGCCGGTGCGGACCAGCGCCGGGCCGAGCTTGGCGAAGGTTTCCGGGAAGTCGATGATGACGAAGTTGTCGGGGTTGCCGGAGGTGAGCGTCGCCGCCTCGGAGTTGTAGCTCGGCTGTTCCGGGTCGTAGATGACCTTCTCGGCCACCGTCGCGCCGCGCTCTTCGAGTTCCGCCTCGAGCGAGTCGGCAAAGCCGGTGCCGTAGAGGTCGTTACGGGCGCCGATGTTGATCGTCTTCCCTTTCAGGCCGCCGAGCTCCTCTTCCATGCGGTCGGCAAGCGCCTTGCCCTGCAGTCCGTCGGGCGGGGCAGTACGGGCGAAGAGGCCGTCGTCATCGAGATCGGTGAGCGCGTCCGCGGTCGAGGCCGGTGAGATCAGCATCACGCCTCCGGGAACGGTCACCGAGCGCGCAACCGCAACCGTTGCCGTGGAGGCGTAGTCGCCGGAGATGCAGGTCGCCCCGTCGGCAATCAGCTTGCGGGCCGCCTGCGCACCGCCCTGATCGTCCGAGGCGCCGTCCTCGGCGACGACCTGAACCGCCTGGTCGACGCCCGTCTCTTTGATCGCAGCATCGATCTGCTGGCCCGCGAGTTCACCGGCCTTCTGGCCAGCCGGCCCATAGGGAGCGAGGTCACCGGTGAGTGGAACCAGGTTGCCGATCGTCAAGTCGAGCTGGCCGCCACCGCCCCCTCCCCCAGCTTCATCGTCGTCATCTCCACAAGCCATCAGACCAAAAGCTAGGACCAGCGCGGTCATGGTGGCCGCCAGTACGAGGCTTGATCGCTTCACGAGATTCCTCCTTGGACGCCGGGCGCTCCTCCTCACGGGGGCTCGTTATCCCTTTCCCCAACTGGAGCCTTCGAAAACGCGCAATTGCGGGGGGAAGCCACTTTGCATCAGCAAAATCGTGATACTCAGGCGCGCATGGAAAGGTCACATCGCCTCCGAACGGCCACCGCAGTCCTCGCCCTTGCCACCCTGGCGCTCCTCCTGGCCGTCCCTGGAGCAAGCCCTGCGCACGCCTCTCCAAGCGATCGGCGCAGCGGCGCGGAGGCGTCAATCGTCGGAGGCACGCCCACCTCGATCGCCTCTTATCCATGGCTCGCCGACATCCGGTACCGGGGAGACGTCGAAGAATTCAGCTGTGGCGGAACGGTCGTATCGCCGCGGCTGATCCTGACCGCAGCGCACTGTGCGCTGACCGGCACCGGCAGGGTCGGCACTGCATCGAACTTCTCGGTCTTCACCAGCGTGAGCAAACGGAGGGAAGCCACCCCGGAGCGGATCTCTCAGGTCTCGCAGGTACTCGTCTTCCCCGAATACGTGCCTTCGCGCGTTCTCAACGACGCCGCGCTCCTCGTGCTTGTCAGCCCGGTTTCCGCTCCCCCACTCGCACTCGCAACTCCCTCAGATGAAGCGCTTCTCGCGCAGGGAACGCCGATTGAGGTCGCGGGATGGGGCTTGATCAGCGCCGAGCCACCACGAGTGCCGAACAGTCTTCGCGATGCGCGGTCTGTCGTTCAGAGCACCGCCAACTGTCAGCGCAGGCTGCGAGGAGTGCTCCCGCCCCTCGTCCCCAGTAGCCAGATCTGCGTCAAGTCCCAGTCGGGATCGGGGGCCAGCCTCTGCGATGGCGACAGCGGCGGACCAGGCATCGCCCGCCGAGCTGATGGCACCCCCGTCCAGATCGGAATCGTCAGTCTCAAGGGCTCACCCGACTGCTCTCCGGCAGTCCCCCAGATTCTCGCGCGGGTCGATCGAGTGTTGCCGTGGGTCGAAACATGGAAGGCCGCGATCGAATTCGGAGCAGTAGCTCCGGCAGTGGTGATCCCGCAAGTCGAGCTGCCACCGGTCACACGGCAGGACGCCGAACTCATCGCATGGCTCGGCCTTGAAGCCGACCTCGGCAAGCGTTTCTCGAAGGGACGATTCCACGAAATCGGATGCACGCGGATCGACCGCGAGAAGGTCAAGTGCCAGGTCGAATGGCTGAAGGGGGCCCACTATTACCGTGGCGGGATCTCGATCTTCTCGACCCTCCCGCGCGAAGGCCTCCCCTACAACTTTCGCTACAAGATCCGCCGCTTCAACTTCAGGTGCTGGCTCACATATCTACACCCGATCCAAGCCTGCAGCCCGAAGCTCTTCAGTAGATAGCCGTCATTTTCGGAGCTCGTCGAGCGTGCTGCCGCTGAGCACCGACTCGGGATACTCGGCAACCACGTCGGAGCCTGGGAGCGCCTGCTCGTCCTTGCGCTTGATCAGCAGCCACTGGGGCTTGTCGCCGGGACGGGTGCGCTGCAGGGCGAAGCCGCCCTGCAGCTTCTCCCCGCGCAGGACGAAGACGGCGTGGCCGCGCTCGAGTGCCTCCGGCCAGGCGACCCGGCCGCCCTGCTCGTAGCGCCCGCGGTCCCAGACGATCACGCCACCGCCATCGGTCGGGCCCTCGAAATCGTTGTAGGAGATCTCGTGATCGTCAACCTGCACGGCGAGCCGCTTCACCGCCGGATCCATCGACGGTCCCTTCGGCACCGCCCACGAGCGCATCACGCCATCGACCTCGAGGCGAAGGTCGAAGTGGTGGGCGGTGGCGGCGTGCTCCTGGACGACGAAGACACCGGCGCTGACGCCGCGGATCGCGAACTGCTCGTGGCCTTCGACTTTGACCGGCTCGAGCTCGACGTCGGCGACGCGAGCGGCCGGCGGACCTTCGCGCAGAAACTCCGTCAGCCCCTCGACCGCAGCCTCGGGGCCCTCGGCGTGAACGAGCACGCTGTCGTCCTCAGCGTTCCGCACCCAGCCCATCACCCCGAGCCGGCCCGCCTGCCGCAGCACCGCTTCGCGGTACCCGACGCCCTGCACGGCGCCGCGAACGATCGCGCGCACGGCTGCTGCCTTTGCGCCTTCGGCCTTTGCCACTGACCCGCTCGCGACGACGCCTCGACCTACCCGGGCTCAGCTCCCCGGCTGCGGCACGATCCGGATGTAGGGCCGCGGTGACTCCCAACCGTCGGGATAGGTCTCCTTGGCTTCGTCGTCGGAGACAGAGCCGGCGATGATCACGTCGTCGCCACGCTCCCACTGGGCCGGCGTCGCCACTTTGTGCTTTGCGGTCAGCTGCAGCGAGTCGATCACGCGCAGAACCTCGTCGAAGTTGCGCCCGGTCGTCATCGGGTAGATGAGGATCAGTTTGACTTTCTTGTCGGGGCCGATGACGAAGACGTTGCGAACGGTCTGGTTGTCGGCCGGCGTCCGCTCGCCCGCATCGCCGGAGACGTCAGCCGGCAGCATTCCGTAGAGCTTGGAGACAGCGAAGTCCTCGTCGCCGATGATCGGGTAGTTCGGGGCAGTTCCCTGCGTCTCCTCGATGTCGGCAGCCCAGTCCGAGTGCTTGTCGATCGGGTCGACCGAGAGGCCGATGATCTTCACGTTGCGGCGGTCGAACTCGGGCTTGATGCTGGCCATATAGCCGAGCTCCGTCGTGCAGACCGGCGTGAAGTCCTTCGGGTGCGAGAACAGCACCGCCCACGAGTCGCCGATCCAGTCGTGGAAGCTGATCGGGCCCTCTGTGGTGTTCGCCTCGAAGTCCGGGGCGACGTCTCCAAGTTTGAGCATCTGGTTCCTCCTTCGGGTGGTCTGACCCATCGTAAGCCGCCGACGAGCCCGGCCGCGGGCTGCCGTCGGGAGCTAGCGCTCGCAGCCGCGAACTAAATCGAAGCCGGCGCCGCCGCGACAGCGGTCGAAGCCACGGCCGCCGCGCAGGCGATCGGCCCCGCGGTGGCCCTTGATCAGGTCGCCGCCGCCGTTGCCCCGCAGGAGATCCGGGCCGCCGCGGCCGAGCAGGCGGTCGCGGCCGGTTCCGCCGAAGACGCGGTCGGCGGCTCCGCCTGCGCCCACGTGGTCGTCGCCACTGCCGGAGCAGACCAGGTCCCGGCCCCCCAGCGAAGCGATCGTGTCGTCGCCGCCCAGGCCGGCGATCACGTCACGGCCGGGGGTGCCGACGAGGATGTCGTCGCCCTCGGTGGCCGGGATCGTCGCGGGAACACCGCGGCAGGTCGGCGGCGGACCGACCACGGTCGTCGTCGCCGTGGCTTTGTTGTTCGCCGCGACCGGGTCTTTCTGTTTGCCGTCGACCGTGACGGTGTTCTCGATCGTCCCGACCCTGCGGGGGACGACCACGATGGTCACCGTGGGCAAGCCGTAGACGAGGGCCGGCGAGCCGACCGTGCCGAGGCTGCAGGTGACTTTCTGCCCTTTGCGCGCGCACGACCCTGAGCTGGCCGTGGCAGAAACGAAGTCGACAAACCGCGGCAGCCGGTCGGTGACGGTCACGCCCGTCGCGGCCTCGGGGCCGAAATTCTGCACCCCGATCGTGTAGGTGAGGGTCAAACCGAGGCCGACCGGGTCGGGGCTGTCGGCCTTGGCGATCGCCAAGTCGGCCGCACTGGCCGTCGTCGCACCCGTAGCGGACAAGACGAGCATGGTGGCCAGCGCTACACCGAGAAACCGAATGCGGTGGGCTGGATGCATTGTGGTTCTGAAACGCGGCAGACGGTGAAAAGTCAGGCCAAGGTCCTACCCATCTGGACCCATCCCAAACCGCTGTGAAAGATTGCTGGACATGGTGAGCACTGAGGAAGTCGGCGAGGTCGCCATCTTCGCCGCCCTCTCCGAGGCCGAGCGGGAGCAGCTCTCCCGCGCAGCGGCGGATATCGGCCTCGTGCCGGGCGAGTACGCGGCGCACGAGGGCGACGAACGGGCGATATTCGCCGTGCTCTCGGGCCGCATCGAGGCGGTCAAGTCGGTCGACGGGATCGAGCGCACGATCGGCGAGCGCCTCCCCGGAGACGTCTTCGGCGAGGTGCCGATCGTGCTGGGAACGGTGTTCCCGGTCGGCTTTCGCGCAGCGGAGAAGTCGCGCGTGATGCGAATCGACGCCCGCGATTACCACGCCGTCGCCGCCGTCGAGCCGAATGTGGCCAAGGAGATCGGCACGCTTGCGGCCCACAGGATGGGTGGCTCGCATGGCCTCGAGGCCCTCGCCGCAGACCCGCCGCCGCCCCGCGCGCTCGTGGTCGGGCACCGCTGGGATGCCTCCTGCTCCGAGCTGCGGCGCTTCCTCGACCGCAACCAGATCAGCTTCAACTGGCTCACCCCCGAGACCCCCGACCCGACAGGTCAGTGGGGCGGACCCCTGCCCGCCGAAGCGGACTGGCCCGCGATCCGGATCGTCAACGGCAAGACCGTGGTGAAACCACAGCTGCGACGGGTGGCGGAGCTGCTCGGCGTCGACACGGAGGCGAGCGCCGCGGAGTACGACACCGTGATCGTCGGCGCCGGCCCAGCCGGGCTCGCGGCCGCCGTCTACGGAGCATCGGAGGGCCTGCGCACGATCGTGGTCGAGCGGGAGGCCCCCGGTGGCCAGGCCGGCACCTCCTCCCGGATCGAGAATTACCTCGGCTTCCCCTCCGGCGTCTCGGGAGACGAACTGGCGAGCCGTGCCCTGAGGCAGGCGCGAAGACTCGGTGCCGAGATCCTCGTCACCCGCTCGATCACCCGAATCGACGCCGAGAGCCGCGAGCTGCACCTCGACGCCGGCGACGTCCTGCGCGCGCGGACGATCATCCTCGCCTGTGGAGTGACGTGGCGCCACCTGCCGATAGAGGGCTTCGACCGCCTCGCCGGCAAGGGCATCTCCTACGGAGCGGCGCGCAGCGAAGCTCCGAACACTCATGGTCTCGACGTCCACATCGTCGGCGCCGGCAACTCGGCCGGGCAGGCCGCCCTTTTCTTCTCCGCCTACGCAAAGAGCGTGACGATCCTCTACCGGGGCGACCGGCTCGAGAAGAGCATGTCGCGCTACCTGATCGACCAGCTCGCGACCCGCTCCAACATCGAGGTGATGTTCGGAGCCGAGGTGGCAGCCGTACATGGGGTCGACTCGCTGGAGGCGATCGACGTGCGCAACTCGGCGACGGGAGAGGCGACCCAGCTGGAGTCAGGCGGGCTCTTCATCTTCATCGGCGCGGACGCGGAGACATCGTGGCTGCCGCCCGAGGTCGCCCTCGACCCCCGCGGCTTCGTGCTCACCGGCTCCGACATGCGAGCCGAGCACTGGGCTCTCGACCGCGATCCCTACCTGCTGGAGACGAGCGTCCCCGGAATCTTCGCCTGCGGCGACGTCCGCTTCAGCCCGGTCAAGCGCGTCGCCGCCGCGGTCGGCGAGGGCAGCATGGCGATCGCCTTCATCCATCAGTACCTCAAGGGATCGCCCGCCTAGCCTCTGCCGGCGCGGCGATGCCGTTGTACGGAATGGATTGCAACAACCAAAACTGTCTGCCGTTCCAGAACTAAAGCTCTTTGGACGGATAGCCGATGCCCCTGAGCCGGCGGAGCCCAATTCCGTCTTTTCATCAAGCAAAAAGGGGGAATCAAGATGGGCTGGATCAGCAGGAAGCAACTACTGGCAGGGCTTGGCTGCACGGTCGCGCTGGCGGCCGCGGGGGCTGCCATCGCCTACTTCACGTCGAGCGGCACCGGCACAGGAACCGCTGCGGTCGGCTCGAGCTCGCCGGTGACGCTTCACGCGACGATCTCCTCCAGCCTCTATCCGGGCTCCTCTTCGCCGGTGACCTTCACCGTCGATAACCCGTCTTCGGGCTCGCAGCGGGTCGGCACCATCACTCTTTCGAGCATCTCCGTCGACTCCGGCCACTCGGCCTGCAGCACGACGATCAGCGGTGGCAACCCCGACTTCACGATGCCCGCGGTGGCTGTCAACAAAGTCTTCGGGGCCGGCAACGGCCAGAGCGTGACGCAGAACGGAACCCTGACGATGAACGAAACCGGGGTCAACCAGGACGCCTGCCAGGGCGCCACACTAACGCTGAAACTGGCGAATAACTAATCCACCTCCAGTGAGCAGTGAGAGGCAATGGCGGTAAAGAGCTGAGCATCCGCTGGGCGACCCTGCCCGGCGCGCTGCTGGCGATCGCCGCGGTCATAGGTCTCGCCGCCATCGCCTATGCGGCTGCGCCGCCCGGCGCCCATAAGGGCAGTGACGGGGGAGCGCCCCGGCCGGCGCAGCGTTGGCGGCCAGTCATTTCCCAGCACCCCGACAAGATCGCGGTCTCGACCAGCGCCAGATTCGACTTCGGCGCCGGCAGGCGTGGCCGCAGCTTCCGCTGTCGCCTCGATGACCGCGACTGGGGCGCCTGCCACCCCCCGATCGTCATCGCCAAGCTGACTCCGGGCAAGCACTCCTTCGCGGTGCGTGCGCTCGATCGCAGGGGCGACGCAGCGGAGCAGCGCGCTTCCGCTGGCGAATCCTCGAGCCGAAGGACTTCGCGATCGTGCCGCAGCTGTCGGGGATCGACGCGCTCTACCCCGGTGCGCCGGCGGTGGCCCTTCCGGTGAGGATCGACAACCCCAACCCAGTGCCGATCCTCGTCACCGGCCTACAGGTAGCCGCGACCGCCGATCCGCCGGGCTGCAGCCGCGGCGAGAACCTCCTCTTCATGCCCGCGAGCCTCTCGAAAAAGGCGCCGCTACGCGTTCCCGCCGGCGGTTCGGCAACCCTGCCGGCCGCGGGGATCTCGGCGCCGGCGATCCAGCTGCGCAACCTCCCGGTCAACCAGGACGCCTGCCAAAACGCTCAGTTCCCGCTCGCTTTCTCCGGCAAGGCACACGGATGAAGCGGCTGCTGCCAGGCGGGCTGAGGAGCACAGCACTGGCCATCGCGTTGCTCCTGGTGACGGCATCGGGCAGCGCCCTGGCCTACTTCACCACCACAGGCACCGGCAGCACCTCGGCGGGCATCTCGAAACTGACGACGCCGACGATCTCCGCGGCAACGCCGGCGATAGGCGGCACGGTTTCGCTGACCTGGGCTGCCGTCAGCCCTCCGGGGACGGGTGCGGTTACCTACTCCGTCACGCGAGACGGGGAAGAGCCAGGCGGAACCTGCCCTAGCATCGACTCGCCCGCCCAGGTGACGACCTGCATCGACAAAGACGTCGGAATCGGCACGCACAGCTACATCGTCAAAGCGAAGTGGCGGTCCTGGAGCACCGTCAGCTCGACCGTGACGGCGAAAATCACGGTCGGCCCGGTAACTCATTTCGACCTCAAATCGGCGTCCGCCACTCCCACCGCCGGTGCCACCAACAACCTGACGATCACGGCGCAGGACGCCAACGACGCGACAGTCACCACCTACACCGGCTCCCACAGCCTCGTCTTCACCGGTGCGTCCGCCAGTCCCAGTGGGACGAATGCCACGGTCGTCAACAGCTCCGGCACCGCGATCGCCTTCGGCTCGGCGACCGCAATCAACTTCACCGCCGGGGTCGCCACCGTCACCTCCTCGAGAAACGGCGTGATGCGGCTCTACCGCAGCGGCGCGACCACGGTCGATGCGAGCGAGGGCTCGATCTCCAGTTCCCCGGACCTCAACCTGACCGTCTCCCCGGCGACCACCTCGAAAATCTCGCTGGGCGTCACCGCGACGAGTCAGACCGCCGGAGCGACCAACAACCTGACGATCACCGCCTCGGACACCTACGGCAACGCCGCCACCTCCTACACGGGCTCGCGCAACCTCACCTTCACGGGGGCGGTGGCGAGCGGCGGCGGCAATACCCCCACGGTCAGCAACAGCTCGGGCACGGCAGTGCCCTTCGGCAGCGCAACGCCGATCGAGTTCGCGGCCGGTGTGGCGAGCGTCAGTGGCACCGCCAACGGGGTGATGACCCTTTACAAAAGCGGCTCGAACAGCCTCAAAGTGAGCGACGGCTCGCTGACCAGCTCGGCCGTCTCGGTCGCGGTCACAGCCGACGCGGCGAGCCGATTCACGCTCGCCACCTCGGCGGCGACACCTACCGCCGGCAACACGGGCAACCTGACCACGACCGCTCTCGATGTCTACGGCAACACCGCGACCTCCTACACCGGCTCGCGCAATCTCACCTTCACGGGGACGGTGGCGAGCCCCAACGGAACCCCGCCGACGGTCGTCAACAGCACCGGCACCGCGATCGCCTTCGGGACAGCGACTGCCATCAACTTCAGCTCCGGCGTCGCCAGCGTCTCCTCCTCGAAAAACGGAGTGATGAGGCTCTACCGCAGCGGCGCGACCAGTGTCACGGTGAGCGACGGCACGATCGCAAACACCACGCCCCTGGCGGTAACCGTCAACACCGCTTCAGCCTCCAGGCTAGCCTTCGCCAACGTCACACCAAGCGCCGGTGGCCTTGGCTCGACCTGCCTCTTCACCTGCTCGGTCACGACGCTCGGCAACGGCGGCACGATCAAAGCAAACGTCCTCGTCACCGACACCTATGGCAACACGATCAACTCGGTCGGCAGCGGCCGCGCGGTGAAAATCACCGCCAATGGCGGCACGATCAGCGGTACTCCCCTCCCCATCAACAGCTCTGGACCGGCCGAAACGGCGTCCCAGTTCACCTACACGGCGCCGGCGAGCGGCAGCTTCTCCAATACGATCACCGCGGCGACCTCGGAAGGCACCACCTACACGAGCGCGACCCTGACGGCGAGCAAATAGCAGGAGGCGCCACAACCCATAGTTCCCGGAAGAAGGGCCTACTCGGCCTGTCCCAAGGCGCGGTTAGCGCCGAGCCTCTCGAAGCCAGAATGGAAAACCCATTCGGCCAGAAGTTGACCTCTCTGTTGCTAAGCGAGACCCTCTCAGTCGCGGGAGGAGCATTCCGCGATTTGAACCGTAACTCGAAGAGAGGAAGCAGAAATGAGAAGCATAAAACGGGGCTTGAAGACCCTCGGTTTGGCGCTCTTGGCCGCCATGGGTCTCATGACCTTCACGGCCGTTAGTGCCCAGGCAGTCACCTGGGACATCAATGGGGCGGAAATCAAAGCCCACGAAACCTTTACCGCTCAGCTAAAGCCTGGGCAGACAGTATTACTCTTAGCTCCAGCGGACAACCTAGTATTTCACTGTACAGCGCTAGATGTCGAGACCGGCTTAATCTATAACAGTGACCCTCCGAAAGCTCACATTTCATTTTTCTTCTTAAATTGTGAAACTAAAGTCAAAGGGATTAAAAACCCTGGCTGCAAACCTGAAATTTTATTAGTGAAAGCTATTCTTTTACCGATCTTACACAGCGGTAAAATTTACCTGTTAGCTAAGCCTTTAGAAGCAGGCAAACCCTTCACCACTTACCACTTCAACGAAGAAACATGCGCGTTGCCTCCGTTACCGACTATTACGGGCTCGCTTGTGTTCCAGTGTGAAAACGCAGCGGGTACGACGCAGCAGGACTGCAAAACAGCAGCTACACCGCAGTACATAGGCCCGGCACCCCCTGCGTTATTCCCCACGGATGTGCTGAAATATGGTCTGAACACAGCAGAAACCCACAGCAAGGCGGAAGTCACTCTAACCGGCGCAAATATAGGCAAATCATTCAATGCCTTAATTTAACTCCAAAGCACGAAGAAGTAAGAAGCGCCAATCACACCTAGTCGTATGAGCCCCAAAGATGCGGACCGCGCAGGTGCGCGGTCCGCATCAAACGGGACCAGAGAGAGTTCAAGCAAGGGAAGCATTCGAATGGCGCCGGTAGCGACCCCCAAAGGCGCGAGAGAACCCGAACCGACCCGCGCCCGATAGCACCTGCAACGGCAAGGACACCTCGTCCCGGGCACGAAGAGCTCTTCGCCTTAAGGTGACCGCATGAAGGAGAGCCTCTTCCAAGACCGGGACTTCCGCCTGGTCGCGGCGTCGGTCGGGCTGTCGGCGCTCGGCGATTGGGTGGCGATTGTGGCGCTGGGCCTGCACGTAAAGGAGATGACCGACTCGGGGTTCGCGGTCGCCGCCCTATGGGTCTGCCTCTTCGGACCGTCGGTGCTCGTCGCCGGCCACGTCGGGCTACTGGTCGACCGGCTGGAGGCGACGCGCCTGCTTGCGGCGGTTTCGGCGGTAGGTGTCGCCGCGGCGGCCGCAGTCGCCTTCTCCGACGCCCTCGCCCCCGTGCTGGTCCTCACCGCAGTGCTGGGGGTCGTCTTCGCGACCTCGCAGCCGGCGGAGTTTTCGCTCGTACCGCCGCTCGCCGGGGAAACCCGGATACAGGAGGCGAACGGACACATCGAGACGGCTCGCTACCTCGGCTTCGGGATCGGGCCGCTGCTCGGTGGCCTCCTCTTCGCCGCCGGCGGACTGGAGCTGGCGATGCTCGTCGACGCGACCACCTTCGCCTTCGTCGCGCTGGCAGCCCTCAGCCTGCGCATCCGGCGCCCGCCGGCGGAGCTGGACGAGACGGAACGGGCACCGCGCGCCCGCGACGGGATCGCCTTCCTCTTCGGCGACCGGCTGCTCTCACTGGTAATGACCGTCGCCTTCGGCTCGCTCCTCTTCATGTCGGCAGTCTGGGTCGCCGAGCTCTTCTTCGTCGAGGACGTGCTCGGCAGGGGCGACGTCTCCTACGGCGCGATGCTCTCGCTCTGGACCTTCGGCATGGCGCTCGGGGCGATGGTCCTCTCGCCCCGGGTCGTACCAGTGGCCGTCGCCGCCACCGGGCTCGCCGCGGCGACGATCCAGGGGATCGGGCTCGCCCTGCCGGCGCTCTGGCTCAGCTTTACCTTCTACCTCGCCTGCTCGTTCCTCGGCGGCCTTGGCCACGGGCTGAAGAACGTGATGTTCCGCAGCCTCATCCACCTCCGCGTCCCCGATCACCTGCACGGGCGTGCCTTCGCTGCTTACAACGGCATCCGCAACACGGCGGAGCTGGGCGCCTTCGCGGCGGGCGGCCTGCTCGTCGCGGCGATCGGCGCCCGCGGCACGATCGCCTACGCCGGCGGCCTCTCGGCCCTCGTCGGCCTGATCGGCCTCCTGGCCCTGGCGCGGATGTACGGCGGGCTCGCCCCCACCGGCCCGGTCGGGACCTCGCGTCAGTAGCGAGGGATAGGCCCGGCACCGCCGTCTGGTCGCTCCAAGGAGCACCCGGGTAGAGAGTCCAGATGGACCTGCCACTGGCGATCGGCGCTTTCGAATGGCTGGAGAACGCAGTCAGTGGGGAGGTCTGGACATATCCCGCGATCGTCGCCGCCGTCGCCTTCGACTCGCTGCTGCCGGTGGCGCCCAGCGAGGCGGTGGTGATCACCGCCGGGGTGCTCGCCGCGAACGGGGACCTCAACCCTGTCTTGGTCGTCCTCGCTGGGACCGCCGGCGGCTGCCTCGGCGACAATGCGTCCTACGGGCTTGGAGCATCGCTGGGACGCCGTGCAGAGCGACGCTTCTTCTCCTCCGAGAAGGCTCGCGAGCGGATCGCGTGGGCACGCCGCCAGCTCCAGGAACGCGGCGGCACGATCATCGTCGTCGCCCGCTTCGTCCCCGGCGGCCGTACCGCGACCACCTTCTCGGCCGGCGCGCTGGGAATGCCGTGGCGCGGGTTCTTGGCGATCGACGCACTCGCCGCCGCCCTCTGGGCCACCTACATGACCCTGCTCGGCTTCTTCGGTGGATCCGCCTTCGAGGAGAGCCTCTGGAAGCCGATGCTCGCCGCCGGCCTCGTCGCCGCGCTCGCCGCCGGCGGGGCGGAGCTGCTGCGCCGGACCCGCCTCTCCTAGATCGCTAGATTCCGCCGCCGATGACGACGCAACGAAACGAGACGGCAGTGCGAGCCGAGGGGCTCGTCAAGCACTACGACGGCAAGGACGACACGGTGGAGGCCGTCCGCGGCGTCGACCTCGAGATCCGGACCGGCGAGATCTTCGGCTTCCTCGGCCCCAACGGAGCGGGCAAGTCGACGACCGTGCGCATGCTGACGACGCTCCTCTCGATCACAGACGGCAAGGCGGAAGTTGCCGGGATCGACGTGGTCAGCGACCCAGATGCCGTCCGGCAGCGCATCGGCGTCGCCCTCCAGGAGGCCGGCCTCGACCCACGCCAGACCGGGCGCGAGCTGCTGACCCTGCACGGGCGGTTGTTCGGGCTCGAGAAGCCACAGGCCGCGGCGCGAGCGCAGGAGCTGCTCGAGCTGGTCGAACTCGAGGAGGCGGCGGACCGGGTGACGAAAGGCTACTCCGGCGGCATGCAGCGCCGGCTCGACCTGGCGGCGGCGCTCGTCCACGAGCCGGAGGTCCTCTTCCTCGACGAGCCGACCACCGGGCTCGACCCGGCGAGCCGCCTCACGGTCTGGGACGAGGTCCGCCGGATCAACAGCCACGGCACCACTGTCTTCCTGACGACGCAGTACCTCGAGGAGGCAGATCAGCTCTGCGATCGCCTGGCGATCATCGACGACGGTGTGATCGTGCGCGAGGGGACGCCTGCGAACCTGAAGACGGAGCTGAGCGCGCGGCGCGACGGGGCCGAGATCACCCTCGACGACGTCTTTCTCGACGCGACCGGGCGCAGCCGCGACCGCGCCGCCGGCGAGGTCCAGGAGGTGGGGGCATGAAGACGACGATGGTGCTCGGAGTGCGTTCGCTGCGAGAGGCCGCCCGGCAACCGGACGCGCTCCTCATGACGATGTTCATCCCGATCTTCTTCCTCGTCGTCAACACCGGGCAGGCGGCCGAGATCTTCCCCTCGGACTCGACCGGTTTCCTCAAGGGACAGGGGTACGGTGCCTTCCAGCTCCCGATCACCCTGCTGCTGGCCGCTTCGTTCGGCATGGCGGCGCTGTTCCTGGTCGAGGAAATCGAGGGCGGCTACTTCGACAAGCTGCGGGCGATGCCGATCCCGCGCTACTCGATGGTGCTCGGCAGGCTCGTCGCCGAGGCGGCCAAGGGCATCGTCCTCTCCTCGATCATCGTCCTCATCGCCCTGCCGTTCGGCATCACGATCGCGAGCGGCGTTCCCGGTTTCTTCCTCATCGTCGCCCTCAGTGCACTCTGGGGAGTCGTCTACGCCGGCTTCATGCAGCTGATCGCCCTCAAGACCCGTAGCGCCGCGGCAACCAACTCCGGCGGACTGATCTTCTTCCCGCTGCTCTTCCTCACCCCCAACTTCGTCCCCCGCGAGATGCTGACCAAGCCGATGGAGATCGCCGCCACCCTGAACCCGGTCACCTACCTGATGGAGGCCCTCCGCTCGCTGATCCTCACCGATCTCGACTGGGGAACCGTCCTCCCCGGCTTCGCCGTCGTCGGCGCCCTGGGCGTGGTCATGCTGCTGCTCAACATCCGCATGATCAAGACCTACGACTAGGCCAGCGCTCTGACAACGCGAGCGCCGCGAGGCGAGCGCCAGGAATGATCCCGGCGCTCGCTCCTGCGGACTTCGTCAGGAGACGCTTATCGACTCGCCCCTGTGCCACTCGAACGCTTCGGTCGGGAAATACCCTTTCCATTCGACCGATTCGCCGAGCGCTTCCAGTTCGGTCCCGGTCGCTGCGAAGCTCGACGGGCTGAACGTGGCGCTTTCGGTTGTGTTGTCGATTTTGCCGCCAGCCGATCCGGTGACGTTGACCCAGACGCCCCACAGCGGGCAGAACCAGCCCCCGTAGAGGACCCAGACGTCCACCCCTTTGACCACGAGGTAGTTGCTGCCACCGCTCGAGGTCAGATTGGCGGGCCAGGGGAACGATTCGGCTTCGATCGCTGCCACCGTGCAGGTGGTGTTGGTGTAGCAGTCGTACAGGGGCATACTGGTGACGTTCCCTTTGCCCGTCCCTTCGCTGTTCCAAATATCGACTTCGTAGAGGAAGTTGTCGCAGGTGGTCGTCATCCCCCACATGCCGAGGCCGCTTTTTTCGGCCCCGCCGAGGATCGTTTCCGTGCCTTTCAATTCGGCCCCGTTGAACTTCCATGCGGGACCGGCCGCCGCCGAGCCGGCGAAGACGGCGCTCAACATCAGCGCTGCCAGCAAGCCCCCCAAGAAAACGCGTATCGATTTGCGGTTCATCTCCTCAATCCCTCCTCGCCGAGCATGGCGGCAAGGAGCGGCGAACACGCCGACCTCCTGCTGTGCTTCTGCATGACTGGATCTCCTGACTGGTTTTTGCTCTATGGACTGGAAGCAGCTACTGCGAATGGAAGCTCTATGGCTCGATCGAGGATCAGCGCCTTGGCCGGACCCCCGCTTGCCCGCGGGGCGACCACGACCTCTTCGATCGGCACCGTCTATGCGCTCCAGCTAGCGCCATGCCTCGCCTCGAACCCGCCACCTGCAAAGGTTTCCTCCCGCAGAAACTCCTAGCGTACCCTGGAAGTCTCCACAAGTACCACATTTGAGCCCAATTTGCCAGCTCGGAGGCGAGATTCCGGCGGATGACCGGGAAACAGACCTCAGGCGGGCCCCTGGATGGTGCGCGCCGGCGTGTCGGGGATGACGTCCTTTGGCTCGCGCGAAAGCCTTGCGAAGCCCCGAAGGGCCCGCGCCAAAGTCAGAAGGCCTCTTGGAGACCTCAGGTTGATGCCGCCGAGGAGCTGGCGCAGGAGCGAAAGCTGATCGAAATAGACCCGCTCGCAGACGAGCGTCTCATTCTCATCGAAGACGAAGAAGGCCGTCATACGAACCTTGAAGGCCCCGCCCGTCGGCGGCACCGGGCCGAGCGGCCCGCTGTGGGTGCCGAGCAAGTAGAACTCGACCACCACGGCGTCATCGCAGTGCCGGAGCGCGATCATCTCGTGCCGCTGATCGGGAAAGGCCACACGAGTGTCGTGGTAGTAGCTGCGCACCGCCAGATCGCCATCGTGCACCGTCTGCGTAGGCACCAGCTCGTAGCGCGGATGCGGAAAGGTCGAGAGGACCGCATCCCAGTCCTGCTCCACCTCATCGTGGAAATGATCCAATACGACCCTCTCCCGGTGCGCTCGGACCTCGTCGTTAAGCACCTTTGCTCCTCCCGGCTTTATTCAGCGTTGCCGAACAAGAAGTCGAGGCTGGGCGTGCCTCCGGAGTTCGAGTTTCGCAGCAACCAGCGCCAGTTGCTCGCTTCGGGACGGACGACCCCGATCGTCGTCGTGTTGTTGCCGTCCCAATCGCCGGTGACGACTTTGTCGGTGTTCTTGTCGCCGAAGGGGAATTCGACGTCGACCGAGCCACCGGCATTTTTGTTGCTAAGGCGCCAGATCCAGTTGTTGCTTTCGGAATCTGGGTGGACGATTCCTATCGTCGTGGTGTTGTTGCCGTCCCAGTCGCCAGTCACCGGAATGTCTTCGTACTTGTTGCCATAGGCGAATTCGATGTCGACCGAACCACCGGCATTTTTGTTACTCAGATACCAGATCCAGTTGTAGCTTTCCGGGTCCGGGCGGACGACGCCGATCGTCGTCGTGTTGTTGCCGTCCCAGTCGCCGGTGACGACCGTGTCGATGTTCTTGTTGCCGTAGAGGAATTCGACGTCGACCGAGCCGCCGGCGTTTTTATTGCTCAGGCGCCAGATCCAGTTGTTGCTTTCAGGGTCCGGGCGGACGATCCCTATCGTCGTCGCGTTGTCCCCGTTCCAGTCCCCCGTCACCACGGTGTCGACGTTCTTGTTGCCGTAGAGGAAGTTCGTATCCGGGCTGCCTTCCGAGTTGGAGTTGCGCTGCAGCCAGATCCAGTTGTTGCTTTCCGGGTCGGGGCGGGCAACGCCGATCGTTGTCGTGTTGTTGCCGTCCCAGTCGCCGGTCACCGGCCGATCTGCCCCGCTGGCGAACCCGGGAGCGACCGCAATGATGACTAGAAACGCCGAGCTGAGGATCAGTGCGAGCTTGAAGTGCCTAGCCATGCTCAGGAAGTTTAGATGCAATGCCTCTGCGGCATCGAAGCCTTGGTGGCATGCTGCTCCCATCCAATCAACGTCAACGCGGTGGTTCGCGCCAAAGGGAAGGACGAAGAACGATGCCAACGGTACTTGCTTTTCACGAGGTGGACGACGTCGACAAATGGCTCGGCTCGCCGAAACGGGAGGAAGTGTTCGGGGCGCGCGGGATCTCGGTTCGGACCTTCAGAGATCAGAAAGGCTCAAACCGCGTCGGGCTGATCCTGGAGGTGCCCGATATGTCCGTCCTGCAGGAGATCCTGGAGACCGAGGAGGCGGCGGCAGCAATGCAGCACGACGGCGTTCGTCCCGAGACCCTGTTGATCGTCGAGGAGGCCTAGCGGGCAGCAGCTAGCGCGGTTCCCTCCACATCCGCCATATCGGCGGTCCTCCCTTGCCCGGGCGAACCTCCTCGGTGACCTCGAAGCCGTGGCGTTCGTATAGGCCTCTGTTGCGAGGGGCGCTGGCCTCGAGGTAGGCGGGAACTCCCTCCGCATCGCAGCGCTGGAGGACGGGGTGCATCAGGATTGAGCCTTGCCCTCCCCCCGCCTCTCCGGCTCGACGCCGATGAACGCCAGGTAATAGTGCGGCTGCGCCGGATGGTTCTTTTCAATCGCGTTGACCACTCCCAGCAGGCGAGGCAGATCGCGGCAGGTGAGCCACGAAAGCTGAGCTAGGCCGTCGTCTCGCGCCTGGCAACTTCCGCATCCGCCCTCGGAAAGGCGGGCGTGCAGCCGTCCGGATAGCGCTGGAAATAGCCCTGATCCTTGGCCTCGGCTTCCCAGAAGGAGCCGGCTTCGCTGACCTTCGTCACGGTCTTGCCCGGCCAGTGGCCCGAGGCGTCGACATCGAGAATCGTCTCCTCGGCCACCTTGCGCTGCTCGTCGGTCGTATAGAAGACCTCCGAGCGGTAGGTGGAGCCGACCAGACCTTCATCAAGGTCGGGTCGGTGGACTTGGAAGAAGAACTCAAGTAGGTCCCGATAGGAGATCCGCGCCGGGTCGAAGACGACCTCGACCGCCTCGGCGTGGCCGGAATTGTTCTCCTCGGTCGGGCTGTCGTTCTCGCCGCCGGTCAATCCCACGCGGGTGGAGATGACTCCGTTGCGGTCGCGCAGCAGTTGCTGCATGATCCAGAAGCAACCCCCTGCGAGGATCGCGGTCTCGGTGTCGTCACTCACGGCCTCGTCCTTCCTTCGAAGTCCTTCCGAGGCTAGCCTCGGAAGGACCGGCGATCAAACGTTCCCTACCGCCAGGGGCCAAGCCTGGGCCCTCGGCACATTCAGTCGCGGTCGCCCCGGCGGCGGAACGGCTCCTCGAGGTCGGCGACGGCGAAGCCTCTCGTCTCGGGAACCCCGCTGGCGTAGCGGTAGAGGGCGACGGAAAAGACCTGCCCGGTGGCGAGTGAGAGGGCCGAAACCAGCAGGAACGCCCCAACCGCGATCGCAATCAGCGCCGCGCCGACGGTCGCGTCGCCGCCCCTGACGCCGAGGCCGACGGCGAAGAGGATTGCCACCGGGATGATGGCGAAGAAGGTCCAGATATTGATGCTGGCCAAGCCGGTGATCCCCTCACCCCATTTGCTCTTGATCAGGTGGACCGACTCCTTGGCGGTAGCGAGCGGTCCGGCGCCCTCAAGCACCAGCAGCGGCACGGCGAAGATCGTCGCCAGGCTCCAGGCGGCGCCGAGCAGCCAGGACGCGAGGCGCCCGGCGCCGGGAATCCGCGAAGCGATCTGCTCCAGGATCAGGCCCACTCCCGCCGCCAGCAGCGACCACTGCGCAATTCGGCCCACTCGCTTCCAGGAGATTCCAAGCGCTTCCCGGACGCCAATCGGCCGACCGTCGAAGCTGGCCGCGGCAGCGCCGGCCAGGGCGACGTTGAAGAAGACGCTGAGGAAGGTCATCGGGTAGAGGCCGACGATCGCCGCCAGCGCCAAATCGCCCTGCGATTGGGTCGGCGAGCTGAGGTAACCGGAGAAGTAGAGGATCGCGGCGCCACCCACCAACCCGCAGCCCGTACCTATCAGCGCGATCGAGATCATCGCCGGGTCCCTCCGGATCAGCCCCCACGCGGCCATCGTCAGGCGCCAGCCCCGTGCCATTTTCCCCTCGGTGGGGACGCCGCCGCCTCTACTCTGCCCAGCTTCCATACCCATAACAATCGGGCAGGCTAGCGCGATTAGTTAGAGGAAGTATGAGGGGCGTCCTCCAACAGCGCGAACGCGTGCCCCCGCCATTTCCAGGCACTTCCCTAGGGTGGACGACCGGATTCGAACCGGCGACCGCCTGGACCACAACCAGGAGCTCTACCAGCTGAGCTACGTCCACCGCGTGGCTTCAATCTAGCGGGCTGGAGGGCGATTGGCCGCCGACCAGGTCGGCGAAGGCCTGAAGACCTGGGGTCGTGCGTTGAATCAGCTCGGACTCGGCGGCTTCGGCGGCGGCAGGGAGGGCGGCAGTGCCCTCGTCGCCGAGGGCCTCGCACGCCTCATGGACCATCTCCGGGACTGCCAGCCAGGCCTCGAGCAGGGCGAAGTCTGCCTCGGGATGAAAGAGGACGCCCCAGGCATTGCCGTGGCGAAACGCCTGGTGCTCGGTCTTGGCTGAGCGGGCAAGCGGCTGTGCCCCGTCGGGCAGGTCGAAGACGTCGCCATGCCAGTGCAGGACGGTCGTCTTCGGAGCCAGGGCTCCGAGGATCGGGTCCTCTGGGTCGAGTACCTCGACGGGAGCGAAGCCGAGCTCCGGTCCCTCCCCCGCTCTCACCTCCGCACCCAGCGCACGTGCCAGCAGTTGCGCGCCGAGACAGATGCCGAGCACAGGAATCTCGCGACGGACCGCCTCGGCGAGCCACTCGCACTCAGCGGCCAGCGCCGGGTGTCGGTTGGCTTCGTCGACGTTCATCGGTCCGCCCATCACGACAGCCCCCGACACCTCATCGTAGTCGGGCAGCGGCTGGCCGGCGAGCGGTTTGACCGTATGAACAGCCAGCGCCCCGCAGGCATCAAGGATGCGGTGCGGTGTCTCCCAAGGGACGTGCTGGACCGCCAACAGGACTGGACGCTCGTCCACGCTCACGGCGACCCAGGCTAGCCGCGCTACGGTTCGACCGATGCCGAGACGAAGAAAGAGTTCGATTCTCCTAGCAGCGCACGGGGCCAGCGCGAGCGGAGCGCACGCCCGCGGCGCAATGGCCATCGGTGCTCTCGCGGTGGGTGCCGCGGCGGTTGGAGGCTTCGCGATCGGGCGACTCGGCATCGGCCGCCTGGCGATCGACAAGGCCGCAATCAAGAAATTGAAAGTCGACGAGCTCGAGATAGGCGAACTGCGCATCCGCGAGGACGGCGGCACGGGACGTGCCGTTAGTTGAGCACCCATATGGGCGCTAAACCGGTGGCACGTCGAGAGCAGACGGGGTGGATCGCGCTTGTCCTCGCTGCGCTCGGTCTCGCGGCAGCAGGCTGGTCGCCGAGCACGGCGGCAGCCGTCGGCCCCTACCCCAACCTCGGCTCCTGTCAGGTCTTCCCCGACCCTCCGGCCGACCTACCCGCCAACGCACCCTCCCTGCCGAACCAGGCCGCCTGGAACCAGGACATCTCAAAGGCGCCGGTCGCCGCCAACTCAGCCGCGGTCATCTCCTACATCAACTCCAACGGCGGCGACCACCTTCATCCTGACTTCGGCTCGCCCCGCGAATACGGCTTCCCCTACGCCGTCGTCGGCGCCGGCCAGCGCAAGCTGCCGATCCGCTACACCGCCTACGGCAGCGAGAGCGACCGCGGGCCGTTCCCGGTGCCGAAGGGGGCCCCGGTCGAGGGCGGCCAGGGCAGCGACGGCGACCGTCACGTCCTGGTGATCGACCGCTCCCGCTGCGTTCTCTACGAGCTCTACCGCGCCTTCTTCAAGGCCGACGGAGGCGCCCACTGGAACGCCGATTCCGGCGCCCGCTGGGACCTGCGCTCGACCGCCGGCCGCCTCGACTCCTGGACCTCCGCCGATGCCGCCGGCCTACCGATCTTCCCCGGCCTGGTCCGTCACGACGAGGTCGCCTCCGGCCGGCTCGAGCACGCAATCCGGGTCACCTTCGAGAGCACCCGCGACGCCTGGATCCACCCCGCCTCGCACTGCGCCGGAGACACGGCCAGCTCCAGCGCCCCGGCGATGGGCACACGGCTGCGGCTGAGGGCGAGTTACGGCCTCGGCAACTTCAGCGGCGGCGCCAAGGTGATCGCCGAAGCGCTGAAGCGCTACGGGATGATCGTCGCCGACAACGGCTCGAACTGGTTCTTCAGCGGCAGCAGCGACCGCCGCTGGGACGACGAGAACCTGGACCAGTTGAAGCGGGTCCCAGGCAGCGCCTTCCAGGTCGTGCGCAGCGCCGCCCGACCGCACGTCTGTTAGCCACCACTCAGCCGGCAAGCCGGAGGTGGCGGAACTTCGCCTGCAGCCGCGAGCGAAGCTCGACCGCCTCGTCGCCGCCATCGCCCTCCGCCTCCCTGCTGACCAGCACGACGTCGGTTGCGGGAAAGCTCTGCAGCTGGTCCTCGACAGCCTGCACCACGTCCTCGTCCCCAACCCGAGCTTCGGCCGCGATCCCGGTCTTTGCCAGGGCCGCCACGGTTGCGACCAGCCCCTGCTGCGCCTGATGCCTCGCACCCTCGACGTCGGACGCCCAACGATCCAGAAAACCCGTCCTGACCGGCACCAGGACGAGCACCTCGTCCTCCCGCCCCTCGTTCCCGTCGAGACCCGCCGCACGCGCAACCTGACCCACATCGGCGGGATCCTCGAGCGCGGTCGTCGCGACGATGAGGACGTGGCGACCACCGTCCATTGCCGGCGCAGACTCGATCGGCCCCCGTGGCTTTGCCCGCGCTGCCACCGTAAGGATCGCCACCGCGACAAGGGCGCCTACCGCAACCCCGACCGCCGGTCCTCCAGTTAGAAATGCCGCGGCGATCGGCACCGTAATCCCAGTAACGATCAGCGGCAGCTTCCAGGGAGCCATGAAGGAAGCCTGACACGCGGACGCCCCCCGAAGGGGGCGCCGCAACCGTAACTCACGCCGTTACTGGAGCCTCAGACACGCCGAGTAGAGCGCATCCGGGGCAGCAACAGCATCGCCAGTCCAATCAAGATCACAATGATCCCGAGGATGTAATTGACGAGGATTGCCAATACGATTCCAATCACAATCAGCAGTATCGAAAGCTCCATGACCCTCAGTTACCCCTGGGCCGAACGACCGAAACCTCTTCTCCTCAGCCGCGGGTACCGCCACCGCGCCCGTCCGGCGACCAGCCCGGTCCCCGCAATACGTAGCCGAGACGCTCGCGCCACCCATCGGCCCCGCGAACGTCCCGAGCTATGGCTGCGAACTCGTGGAAAGCGACCCGGGTCGGGCGAAAGGTTCGAATGTTTTGAGTCAGCCCGTAGCGAGGACGCTCCGTCTCACCCTGGAAGGTGCCGAAGAGCCGGTCCCAGATGATCAGGATCCCACCGTAGTTGCGGTCGAGGTAGACCTCGTTCGCCCCGTGGTGGACACGATGGTGCGAGGGAGTGTTGAAGAAGAACTCGATCGGTGCCGGCAGCCGCTTCACCCGCTCGGTATGGATCCAGAACTGGTAGATGAGGCTGATCGCCTGCTGGGTGAGGATCATCCAGGGGGCGAAGCCGACCAGCGCCAGCGGCGCCCAGAACGGCAGCGCCGTCATCGGCGTCCAGGTCTGGCGCAGCGCGGTCGAGAGGTTGTAATGCTGGGAGGAGTGGTGGACGACGTGGCTCGCCCAGAAGACCCGCACCTCATGGTGAATGCGGTGGAACCAGTAGTAGGCGAAGTCGTCGGCGAAGAAGAGCAGCACGTAGGTCCACCACATGTCGGCCGGCATCCGTAGCGGCGTCAGCTCGTAGAGCCCGGCATAGATGAAGACGACGGCGAGCTTCCAGACCGCGTTGATGGCGACGTTGCCACCACCCATGGTCAGGCTCGTGCGGGTGTCCTTGGACTCGTACCCGACCAGGTCGTCGTCGCGGGCGTACTTGAACGAGAGCAGCTCGACGACGAGCAGCAGGACAAAGGCAGGGATCGCGTAGAGGATCAGTTCCGCCACGCGGTCAATCTAACGTCTATCTAACTCTCCCAATCAAGACGATCCCCGCGATCGAAACCCCGGCAAGCACCATCAGTGCGATGTCTGTTCGACGCTCGGAATCGGTCATTCACCTCCTAGAACAACGCTGGGACCAAACCGATGCGCGTCAGTAAGGCGTCCGGCACATCAGTGC
The DNA here is from genome assembly GCA_963697695.1 of uncultured Solirubrobacterales bacterium. Classification (GTDB taxonomy): domain Bacteria; phylum Actinomycetota; class Thermoleophilia; order Solirubrobacterales; family 70-9; genus VRUE01. Next base: position 2,521,373 of record OY969094.1, on the reverse strand, counting down.
CCTTCTCGGGGCGGGCTCACCGGCGTCGACTGAGGGCTTGTCGCCGCAGAGACGCAGCTCGACGGGTGCAGCGAAGTACATCTGCCAGTTGAAGAACTGGTGGGTCGTGCAGTTGAGGCCCACCTTCGCGCCCGCCTGCTTCGCCGACAGCCCCCTGCGCGAGAGCTTGGCAGCAATCGAGATAGCCACGACCGGATCATCCGCGGCGGGACCGCTTTCCGGACGCTCCCAGGGTCCGCCAAGGGCCCCTGGCCGCTCGATCGGGTCGACGAGAGCCTGCAGCAGCTGCATTCGATAGCCGGCATCCCCACGCCGAGCGAAGAAGCTCGAAACCTTGCCCGGATTCGCGCTGAGCAGGAGCCGCGTCGAACGCGGGCTCTCAGGGTCTGGCTGGTCGGATATCGAGAATGAGTTCAGCTCCCCGCTCGGCGCAACGTAGCGCCCCACCCCTTCGACGCTGGCGGAATTGGCGGCCCGGAAGAGCCCATCGAAGGTTGACCGCACCTGCGTGAGGCTGCAGCCGGGGGGCAAAGGAGTGGGCGGAGAAGCGGCGCTTTGCGCTGCCTGCGTCCCTCCGGTGCCGATCCCGACCAGCAGCAACGCGCCGCAGACAGTCCCCAATGTCGCCTTCCCCCATCCAGCAAGGCTCATGCTTCGCCCCTTTCAGTCCCGATTACCCCGGTAATAACAACAGCGCCCCCGGCTGGATTCGAACCAGCGACCATCGGCTTAGAAGGCCGGTGCTCTGTCCACTGAGCTACGGGGGCGAGGCTGCCTAGATTAGGCCCTGGCAAGCGGGATCGCGTAGCATCGCCGGCGATGCCGAGCGTCGATGCATCAGGGACGGAGCTGCACTACCTGCGCGCCGGCGAGGGCGAGCCGATGCTGCTGATCCAGGGGATGAGCGCTACCCACATGACCTGGGGCAGGCCCTTCCTCGACGAGCTCGAGCAGAGCTTCGATTGCGTCGTCTTCGACAACCGCGGCATGGGCCTCTCGGGACGCGCCGAGCTGCCCTTCACGACCGCCGACCTCGCCGCGGACACAGTTGGCCTGCTCGATGCGCTGGAGCTCGAGACCGCCCACGTGGTCGGGATCTCGATGGGCGGCATGATCGCCCAGGAGCTGGCGCTCGCCCACCCCGAGCGCATCCGCACCCTCACCATCGGCGCCAGCTACTGCGGTGGCCCCGAGGGGTCGCTGATGGCTCGCGAGGACCTCGAACTGCTCGGCACCGCCTTCGCCTCCGGCGAGCGCGAGCAGGTCCTCCGGGCGATGTGGGAAATCAACCTCTCCCCCGGTTTCCGCGAGGACGACTCGCGCTTCGCCGCCTTCGCCGAGATGGCCTCGGCACTGCCCGCTCCCCAGCCGGTGATCCTGCAGCAGATGCGCGCCTGCGGCGCCCACGACACGCACGAGAGGTTGAACCAGATCTCGCTCCCCACCCTCGTCATCCACGGCGACGCCGACCGGCTGCTGGGGCCGAACAACGGCCGCGAGATCGCCTCGCTGATCCCCGCCCGCCTGGAGATGCTCGAGGGGGTCGGCCACATGTTCTGGTGGGAGCAGCCGCAGCGCGCTGCGGCGCTGATCCGCGAGCACGCCCTCTCCGCGGTCAAAGCAACCCGGTAAGAACGCTCAGGCGGGGCCGAGCTCGGCGCAGCCCGCGGGATCGAGCTTGCCGTTGACCTTGAAGACGTAGTCGGGCTGCGGCGTTATGTGGGGCTCTTCGAGGATCTGCTCCAACGCAGGATCGGTCTTCACCCAGGCGTAGACCGGGTACCAGTAAGGCGAGTCGGCCGCGTCGGTGGTGGCCTTGCTGATGATCAGGTAGTCGTAGTCGCCCGCGTTGATCTCCTCGCGGAACCTGCGGCAGGTGGTCGTCAGGCGGTAGGTCCCATCCGGGCCCTCGACGCCGATGTACTGGACGTAGTTGTCGAGGTCGGCGCCGTAGAAGCCGTACTGGCCGAAGAAGATCTCGCCTGAGCCGGCGATCCCGATCCGCTTGCCATGCTGGTTGTGGGCGAAGGCGTACGCTTCCCGCGGCCCGCCTTCCTGAAGGAAGAGTGTGGTCTTGGTGTAGTGGTGCTTGTAGTACTGGACCTCCTGGGCGCGCCCGAGCACGACCGCCAGCAGGACTACCGCCGCCGCTGCGACCGTCACCGCGGCACGGCTGACGCGGCGGCGCGCCCGCGCCATCCCCAGGCCCGCCGGCGTCCAGACCAGCGCCAGGGTGAGGAATACGGTGCCGACGATGTAGCCCGTGTACCAGCGCGGCGTCGTCAGCACTGAGATCGCGTAGACCCCGGTGAGGAAGAGCAGCGTCTGCCAGGCGCGGCTGTCGGGAGCGCGCAGCGGCCGCGCAATCGGCAGCAGGGTCAGCGCCAACAGCACTCCTGGCATCAGGTAGCGGGTATTGGTGAAGAAGCCGGTCGGCGAGCCCTCCTGGCCGGCCGCGGTCAGCGGCGTAACGACGTAAACCGCGGCGGTGAGCAGGGCGGCGCCGGCCAGCACCCGCAGGATCTGGTTGCGGGAGCGGACCACGATGTAGACCGCGGCGGCGACCGCGACGATCAGGATCAGCGGCCAGACCGGGCCGAGTGCGTTGTCGAGCTGCGGGAAGAACCACTTGCGGTAGATGGTCGGCTCGAAGAGGTAGTCGGAGACCGAGAAGCGCGGTCGCGGATCGAGCGGCATCTGGTCGGGACGCGGCAGTTTCAGCGGCCCCCAGCCGATCTGTGGGATCGGGTTGCCGCCGGTGTGGATCGCGGCCCGCACGTACCAGTAGCCGCCGACGATGAAGGTGGGAATGCCGATCGCCGCCGCGGTCATCAATCGCCGGCCGCGACCGCTGACCACGATCATTCCGACCGCAATCGCCCCGACCGGCGCCAGCAGCGGCAGCTTCACCGAGATCGCCAGCCCGGCTGCGATCCCGGCCAGCACCAGCGGCCCCTTGTCGAGCAGCGGCGCGTCGCGCTCGGGACGGTCCTGAACGGCCCCCGCAGCCGGGGCGCGCCGCTGGTGGCCGTTGATCAGGAAGGCCGCGAAGGCGAGCAGGAAGGCGAGCCCCATGATGTCGTTGCGTCCCTCTCCCGGCTGGGTCTCGATCATCACCCCGGCGGAGAAGACGAGCGCCGCAGCGACCAGGGTCGCCGGGCCGACCTTGTAGGGGCGGCCGACACACCACGCGGCGAGCAGGGCGATGGCCAGCCAGGCGAGGTTGATCAGCGGCGAGAACCAGTCGCTCTTGAAGATGACGATGCCGCCGGCGTGGACCAGCTCCGAGCTGCCGGGGTAGAACCAGGCCGCCAGCCGCAGCGGATCGGTGAAGTGAAGGGGGATGATCGAGGCGTCCTGGGCGATCCGCCCCGAGAAGGGCATGTGGTACCAGGTCGTGTCGCCGCCGAACATGCCGACGTCGAGGCTCTGCTGGGCCGGGAAGGTCCACTCGGCGACCACCCAGGAGGCGATCCCGAGGGCGATCAGCAGGGCGGCGTTCTGTACCTGCGGCGCGCTGACTTCGCGGCCGTCGGCGGGAGCCATCCACCAGCCCAGGAGCGCCGCTCCCAGCCCCACCGCAATGCAGCCGACGACCATCCAGCCCAAGGTGAGGATGCTGAGCGACCCCAGCAGCTGCAGGGCCATGATCAGCAGTGCCGTCGCGATCGTGGCGTCGGCGAGACGGGCCAGCGCGCCCGAGAACTCGGGCACGATCCAGCGCCGCAGCCAGTAGCCGCCGAGCCCGACCGAGCAGAGGATGCCGATCAAGGCAAGGCAGCCGCCTATGTAGGAGGCGAAAGAGGGGGTCACCGGCGCGGGATGCTAATCGGCGCGCCGGGCGGGCAGCTTAGGAGGAGACGGCGGGAATGCGGCAGGAGACGCCGGTTCCGGCGAGGCCGCAGTAGCCGTTCGGCACCTTGTGCAGGTACTGCTGGTGGTAGTCCTCGGCGTAGTAGAAGGGGGCGGCGGGCTCGACCTCGGTGGTGATCGGCTCGTGACCGGCTGCGCGCAGCGCCTCGTCATAGCTGCGCAGCGCCATCTCGGCCGTCGCCTTCTGGGCGTCGTTGGCGAAGTAGATCCCGGAGCGATACTGGGTGCCGACGTCGTTGCCCTGGCGCATCCCCTGGGTCGGATCGTGCTCCTCGAAGAAGACCTTGAGCAGGTCGGCGTAGGAGATCCTGGCGGGATCGAAGGCGACCAGCACCGCCTCGGCGTGGCCGGTCTTGCCGCTGCAGACCTCCTCGTAGGTCGGGTTCGGCGTGGTCCCGTTCATGTAGCCGACCGCGGTCGTGAAGACCCCGTCGAGCCCCCAGAAGAGCTTCTCGGCGCCCCAGAAGCAGCCGAGCGCGAAGTAGGCAGTCTCGATCCCCTCCGGGAACGGGGGCCGCAGGGGCGTGCCCAGCACGGCATGCTGCTCCGGCACCTCGAACGCCGGCTCGCTGCGACCGGGCAGCGCCTCCACGGGCGAAGGCATCCGTGTCTTCTCCGGAGCCAGCGACATCATCAGCTTGCCGAGTCGGTTCACGCCCCGGTGACGTTACCGACGTCGCTGCTTCGGGCTGCGTACTCGACCCCGGTCAGCTCTTCGGAGACCGACCAGAGGCGCTTCGCCGTCTTCTCGTTACGAGCGGCACGGGCCGGCCTCTCGAGCGTCGGGTGACCTCCGTGCCCCTGGAAGCCATCCGGTCCGATGAAGAGACCCCCGTCGAGGTTGGGACGGGTCGCGGCGTAGAGCAGCGGCAGTGCCCCCATCTCGGGACTCTGGGCGAAGAGGCGGTTGGTCACCACCATCACCGCCCGGTCGAAGGCCGGCGGCGCCGCCGATTGCAGGTTGGTCGCCGCGTAACCCGGATGGACAGCGAGGCTGCTCACGGTCGAGCCCGCAGCACGCAGCCGTCGCTCGAGCTCAAACGCAAAGAGGACGTTGGCCAGCTTCGCCTGGCCATAGGCGCGCCAGCGTCGGTAGCGGCGCTCGGTCTGCAGATCGTCGAAGCGGATCCGTCCGTACCTGTGCGCCGCGCTGCTGACGATGACGACCCGAGCATCCTCGCGCCCCTCCATCCGCTCGAGCAGGAGGCCGGTGAGGGCGAAGTGGCCGAGGTGGTTGGTGCCGAACTGGAGCTCGAAGCCGTCGCCGGTCTTGCCCTGTGGCGGTGCCATCAAGCCGGCGTTGTTGATCAGCATGTCGAGGGTCCCGTGCTCGGCGGCAACGCGCTCGGCGAACGCGCGCACCGAGGCCAGATCGGCGAGGTCGAGCCGCTCGAGCGAGACCGAGGCGCCGGGCGCCTCTGCGCGAATCGACTCGACCGCCGCCTCGCCCTTCTCGGCGTTGCGGCAAGCGAGCACGACCTCGGCGCCCGCCCGCGCCAGCTCACGCGCGGCCACCAGACCGAGGCCGCTGTTCGCCCCGGTCACCACCGCAGTGCGCCCCGTCTGATCGGGAATCTGCTCCGCCGTCCACTTCTCGCTCATCCGCCACCTCCGTAGGGCGTGTCCTGAGCTAACGGTCATATAGACCCCACAAACTCAGACACGGTCGGTATCGACCAGGAATATATGTGAATCTCTCTTACTTTGCTTCTCCGGTTAGAGTCGAACCGGTGCCGAAGACGCAACGCAGAGCCTCCTACCATCACGGCGATCTGCCGGCGGCGCTGATCGACGCCAGCTTCGGGCTGATCGCGGAGAACGGCGTCCACGGCTTTTCGCTCGCCGAAGCGGCTCGCCGTACGGGCGTCAGCATCTCCGCCCCATACCGCCACTTCGCCGACCGCGAGGAGCTACTCGTCGCCTGCGCGGTGGTCGCCTGCAAAGAGCTGACGCGACGCTTCGACGCAGCCCTGGCCGACAAGGAGACCCCCGCCGAGAAGCTCGCCGCCGCGAGTGCCACCTACGTGCGCTTCGCCGCCGAGCGCCGCCCGATGTTCGAGGTCCTCTACGGCGCCGGCCTCGACAAGACCAAGCACCCGGCCCTGGCCGAGGCCGCAGCAGGGCTCTACCTGCCGGTCACCGCAATCGCCCTTCAGCTCACCCCAGACAGCAACGAGGAAGACGCCGGGATTCTGGTCCAAGCCATCACCGGCCTTGCCCAGGGCTACGCGACGATACTGGTCGAGAGCGGCCTCAGCGACTCGGCCGAGATGGTCGCCGTCACCTGTGAGCGGGCGGAGCGCGCAACGGCGGCCCTGCTCCGCGGTCGCAGCCTCCTCTTCGGGTAGCGTGACGGCATCGGCTGCCTAGTCATCCTCTTCGCGCTGATCTCGCCGCGGCTGGCGCTCTTCGCGCTGTGGCTCTTCAGCGACCTGCTCAGCCGTTCCTTCGACAGCTGGTTCGTGCCCTTCCTCGGTTTCTTCCTGCTGCCCTGGACGACCCTTGCCTACGCCGTGATGTGGAGCTCCTCCAACGGCGTCATCGGCTTCGAGTGGTTCATCGTCATCCTCGCCTTCCTCTTCGACCTCGGCTCCTACGCCAAGGGCGGGCGGTGGCGAAGCGACTAGAGCGCCTCGTCAGCAGCGGGGAAGGCGACCCTCACATGGGCCTTGGATACGACGACGAAGTCGCGTTTCGTCACGTCCCCTCCCATCAACGAGGTGATTTCGACGTTGAGCAGAGGTATGAAAGTTATGTCGACCCGGTTGAGGGCATCGGAAAATCGGCTCTGATAGCCCTCTGGGGGCAGGGTCACGTCGCCGACGATGACGTGACGGTCGGTTTCGAACCGCACACGTTCGACTCGCCTTGCTTTCTGGCTTACTTCAGTCATCACGCAGCTATCGGCACAAGGTCCGGCACACCTGAGCGGACAATCGTCCAGCCCGTGATTTGCAGGTGAATTCGAGGATTCCGCCCACCCTGGAGACGCCGCGCCTGCTCTTGCGAGGATGGCAGGGTCGCGACCTGAAAGCCCACGCCGCGATGTCCGCCGACCCCGAGGTGATGCGTTACATCGGCGACGGGCAGGTCTTGGACCAGGGACAGAGCTGGCGCGAGATCGCCATGCACATCGGCCACTGGATGCTGCGCGGTTACGGTCAGTGGGCGCTGGAGCGCAAGGAGGACGGTGCGTCGATCGGCCGCGCCGGACTCTGGAACCCGCCGGGATGGCCCGGCCTCGAGGTCGGCTGGAAGCTGGCCCGGCCTGAGTGGGGCCAGGGGTACGCAACCGATGCCGGCAAAGCCGCGATCGAGTGGGCCTGGGACAACCTCGACGCCACCGAGCTGATCTCAGTCATCCAGCCTGACAACGCCGCCTCGATCCGCGTCGCCGAACGGCTCGGGATGCGGCCGCTCCGCGAGTCGACCGTCAAGGGACAACAGGTCGTGATCTTCGGCATCGAGCGACGCTGAACTCGATGAAATCCCCAGCTAGCTGCTTGATGGTCGCTATACTGTCCATATGTCCAAACAAGTGACCGCCACCGACGCGAAGGCGACGATCCTTCGGCTCTTGGACGATGTTGCTGCAGGTGAGGAAATCGAGATCACCCGGCATGGCCGTCCAGTGGCCCGCCTCGTACCCGCCTCTGGAGCACGCTCGCTAAAGGGCTCAGCTGAAGGCATTGCGATGACGGCGGTCGACGAGGAGAAGCTGTTCTCAACCGGCGAGCGCTGGAACGCCGCGTAGACGTGAGCGCCGCGCTGCTCGATACCCACGTGGTCCATTGGTGGTCAGCGGAGCCAAAGCGGGTCAGCGCTCGCGCGCGCAAGACGCTCGAAAGCGCAGACGAACTAGTGGTGGCGGCGATCTCTTGGTACGAGCTGGCATGGCTCGCGAGGCACGAACGCATCGCGGTCACCGTGCCGATTCGGTCATGGCTCCAAGGCTTGGCCGGGCAACTGCGCACAGTCGGCGTGACCCCCGAGATTGCAGATGCTGCTGTCGGCCTTCCCGCTACATTTCCAGGCGATCCCGCGGATCGGTTGATCTACGCGACCGCGATCGAGCACGGCCTCGATCTGGTCACCAAGGATCGGGCGATTCGCGATCACGATAAGCCTCGGTCGCTGACGGTCTGGTAGCCGACCCAGCCGGTGGGTCATGAAATCGGGGCGCCCGGATTCGAACCGGGGACCTCGGCCACCCAAAGGCCGCGCGCTACCAGGCTGCGCCACGCCCCGAAGCGCCCAGTGTAGAGCGGCGTGCCTGGGCAGGCGGAGCTCGCCCCGTTACAACCGCTAGCTTTCGCGCCCATGGCTGACGTGCTGCCGATCAAAGGTCTCTACTACGACCTCGACGCCGTCGGCTCGCTACAGGACGTCGTCGCTCCTCCTTACGACGTGATCGACGCCGCGCAGCGAGCCGAGTTGCTCGGGCGCTCCCCCTACAACGCCGTCGCGGTCGACCTGCCCAAGCCGTATGGCGAGACGGGGCCCCAGGCCGCGACCGAGGGCGATCCCTACGAGCAGGCGGCCGAGACGATCGAGGCCTGGAAGCAGGCCGGCGCGCTGATCGCCGACCCCGAACCGGCGACCTGGGCGATGGAACAGGAGTACACCGGCCCCGACGGCTCGCTGCACATCCGCCACGGCATCCTCGCCCGCGTCCGGGTCGAGGACTTCGAGGCGGGGACGATCCTGCCTCACGAGCGCACCCTTCCCGGCCCGAAGAAGGACCGCCTCGACCTGACCCGGGCGACCCGCTGCAACCTCTCGCCGATCTTCTCGCTCAGCACCAAGGACCCCTGGCCGTTGGTCAAGGACGAAACCGAGCGCGAGGACATCTTCGGCGAAGCGATCGATCCGAGCGGTGCCCGCACCCGGCTCTGGCGGCTGGCCAATCCGGAAATCCACGACGCCGTGGCAAGCGAGCTGGCCGACGCCAAGCTGCTGATCGCGGACGGCCACCACCGCTACGAGACGGCGATCGCCTACCGCGACGAGATCGGCGGCGAGGGAGACCACAACTACACGCTGATGGCGCTGACCGGCCTCGACGATCCGGGCCTCAGCGTCTTCCCCACTCACCGCCTGCTCTCCGGCTTCGCCGACGATCCCGAGCGCCAGCGCCGCCTCGGCGAGGGCCTGCGCGAGCTGTTCGACGTGACCGAGGTCGAGGCTGGCGACCTCGACCCGCTCGGCCAGGAGGGCATCGGCGTCTTCGGTCTCTACGACTCCCACCACAAGCGCGGCTTCCGCCTGCAGTTGAAGGACGCCGCCGTCGCCGAGCTCGACCGGCAGCTGGAGGGCCAGCCCGAGGCCTACCGCCGCCTCGACGCCGCGATCCTCGAGATCCTGGTCCTCAAGGGCATCGCCGGCCTCAGCGAGGACGACATCATGGCCAAGCGGGGTCTCGGCTACGCCAAGAGCGTCGACGATTCGCTCGCCCTGCTCGAGGACGGCACCTATGACGTCGCTTTCATCCTGCGCCCGATCCCGGTCGACCAGGTGCGGGCGATCTGCGAGAGCGACGCCAACATGCCGCCCAAGTCGACCTACTTCTACCCGAAGGTGCTCACCGGTCTGGTCTTCAACCCGGTTGGCTGACGGCACCGCGGCGTAGGATCGAGCCGTGGTCAAGATCTACACCAAGAAGGGCGACGACGGCAGCACATCGCTCTGGTACGGCGGTCGCGTTCCTAAGCACCACGGCCGCACCGAGGCATATGGATCCCTCGACGAGGCCTGCTCCCAGCTCGGCGTCGCCCGCGCCCTCTGCGGCCCGGACCAGGTCGGGCTGGCGTCAGACATCCTTCGCCTCCAGGACGACCTCTTCGTCGCCGGCGCCGAGCTGGCGACGGCGCCGGAGGCCGCCGAGCGGCTCGAAGACGGCATCAGCCGCACCACCGAGGAGATGGTCGCCGAGCTGGAGCGGCTGATCGACCGCTACATGAGCGAGGTCGAGCTGCCACCGCAGTTCGTCATCCCGGGCGGCAACGAGATCTCGGCCCAGCTCGACGTCGCCCGCACAGTGATCCGCCGCGCTGAGCGCAGCATCTCCGCACTGGCCGAGGCCGGCGAGCTGGCCGGAGAGACCGTGATCCACTTCGTCAACCGCGCCTCCGACCTCGCCTACGCGATGGCCCGCTTCGCCGACGTCGATGACCCGGCGCTGTTCGAGGGCCGGCGCAAGGCAGGTTGAGCGGCGTGGCGCTTTTTGTCCGCTATGCGGAAACAAGGCGCCGGGGATGAAGGTCGTCGCCCGTCGCCGTGAGGGATTCGCCCATGAGGTCGAGATCGAGGGCGGGCACACCCTTGTCGTCGACGAGCCTGCCGCGAGCGGCGGCACCGACACCGGCCCCTCCCCCACCCGTCTCGTCGCCGCCGGGCTCGCCAGCTGCATCGCGGTGACGATGGAGATGTACGCGGAGCGCAAGGGGTGGGACGTCGGCCAAGTCGAGGTCGACGTGGACGTCGAGTACGAGGGCTACGTACCCACCTCGTATGCCGTCTCCCTGCGCCTTCCGGCCGGCCTCAGCGACGAACAGCGCGGCCGCCTTGTTGAGATTGCCCGGCGCTGCCCCGTTCACAAGGTGCTGACCCATGAGACGCCGGTCAGCGTCTTCCCCCAGGTCGAGGGGCTGTAGATGGACCTGGGACTGCGCGGGCGCAGCTGTGTCGTCACCGGTGCCAGCCGCGGGATCGGCCGCGAGACGGCGAAGCTACTCTGCGCCGAGGGGGCAAACGTGCTGCTGATCGCCCGCCGCGAAGCCGAGCTTGCCGCCGCGGAGGAGCAGGTGCGAGCAACCGGCGCGGAGGCTGGGGGGCAAGCCGCCCACCTGGCGCTCGACATCACCGTCGAGGACGCGGGCGAGCGAATGCTGGCCGAGGCGACGGAGCGGTTCGGCACCCTCGACGTGCTGGTCAATAACGCCGGCGTGGCGCAGTGGCGCGACCTCGACGAGGTGCCGGACGAGGACTGGCGGGACCAGTACGAGCTCAACGTGATGGCGCCGCTGCGGGCGATGCGCGCCGCCGCCCCGGCGATGGCCGAGCGCGGCTGGGGCCGCGTGGTCAACGTCTGCTCGACCGCCGGCAAGCGGCCCTCGGCGGCGATGCCGGAGTACTCGGTCGCGAAGGCGGCGGAGCTCTCGCTCTCCCGCCTCTTCGCCGACCGCTACGCGAAGAGCGGCGTCCTCGTCAACGCGATCTGCCCCGGTCCGGTCGAATCCGAGATGTGGATGGACGAGGGCGGCCTGCTCGACCAGGCGCACGCGATGTCGGGCGCCGCGAGCCGCGAGGAGGCGCTGGCCGAAGCCGGCGCGAAGCGGCCGATCGGCCGCCTGGCCGAGGTCGGCGAGATCGCCGCCGCGATCGTCTTCCTCTGCTCCGAGCGCGCCTCCTACACCAGCGGTGCAGCTTGGTCGGTGGATGGCGGCACCGTCCAGGTGATCATCTGAGACGGCTGCAAACCAGCGCCCGGCGTCGTCCTCGGTCGCTCGCGTGCAGAGCACGCCACGCTCCCTGCGTCCTAGCCCGGCTTGGTTTTCACCGTCTCGGCCGATGATGCCTAGCGTCGACGCCGCCGTCCTGCTGCCGCTCTACGGGTGGCCGGATGACGAGCCCGGCCTGGTCTTCACCGAGCGCCGCTCGGACCTGCGCCGCCACGCCGGCGAGATCTCGTTCCCGGGCGGACGCAGGGACGAGGGAGATGCCGACTTCGCCGCCACCGCGCTTCGCGAGGCACAGGAGGAGATCGGCCTCGACCCCGCGGCGGTCGAGATCGGCGAAGCCCTGCCCCCTACCGAGACCTTCGTCACCGGCTACCTGGTCCACCCCTTCGTCGGTCACATCCCCGATCCGAAGGAGCTGTCGCTAACGCCCAACCCAGCTGAGGTCGAGACCGTGCTCACCTTCTCGCTGGAGGTACTGCGCGAGAGCTACGCGATCCGCCGCCTGGTCCGCCGCGGCGTCCCGATCCACACCCCGACCTACGAGGTCGAAGGCCACCTGATCTGGGGCGCCACCGCCCGCATCCTCGGCGACTTCCTCGAGCGTCTCAGGAAGTGAGGCGCAGGGTCGCGGCGAGCATCGCCGTTGCCCAGGCATCCGGGGGGCTCGGCTCGGTACCGACGATCTCGACTGGGATGCGCCAGGTCCGCCCGGCGGCGGCCACGGCGGCCGCCCCCGCTTCGAGCAGGGCCGGATCAACCGAACCAGCGGCCTCGTAGACAAATCCCCGCACGGGAGTGTCGACCAGCCTTTCCAGGATGCGCTCCAGCCGCGAGCCGTGGATCGCGGCGAGCACCTCCGACTCGCCCTGCGCCGAGCCGAGCAGCCAGTGGACGACCGTGACGTCCCCGACCAAGTCGAGCAGGGTTCCCGGCCGGTCGGGATCGGCGAGGGCGGCCTCGATCCCGGCCTCCTCGACCGGCAGCAGACCTTCCTCGCAACGGCTCGTTCCGCGCACCGCCCAGCCCTCGGCAAGCAACTGCTGCCCGAGCAGCCTGCCGCGGCAGCCGCAACCGACGATCAGCGCCCGCGCCACCCGGTCCGCCGGCCGCTAGCTCGCCCCGAAGGGGTCGCCTCTTTGCAGTTTCTCCCGCTCCTCGGCCTCGACTTCGACCCGGAGTGCCTCCTCGGTCAGCTCCGGCGCGCCCCGGCGGCGACGCATCTCGTTCTGCGCCTCCAGCATCTGGCGGATGTCGTCGATCTCGTTTTGGACCTCGACCTCGGGAGAGCGGGTCGGTTTCCAGTCGACCAGTTCGGCGTTGGTGCCGGGGTAGAAACGGCCGACGAGCAGCAGCACGCCGACGATGAACAGCACCATGCCGATCGTGCCGAGGACGAAGTACACCTGGCAAGGATACGCCGACCGCCTCGGTCCCCTTTAATCCTGCCGATGGCCGAGGCCTATGTAGTCGACGCGATCCGCACGCCGATGGGCGCCTACCGCGGCGCTCTCTCGGGAGTGCGCCCGGACGACATGGCCGCGCACACGATCGCCGCCGTGGTCGAGCGGACCGGGGTCGACCCCGAGCGAATCGCCGACGTCTACTTCGGCGCCGCCAACCAATCCGGCGAGGACAACCGCGACGTGGCGCGGATAGCGGCGCTGCTCGCCGGGCTGCCGACGAGCGTCCCGGGGGCGACCGTCAACCGGCTCTGCGCCTCGGGCCTGGAGGCGATCAACGCCGCCGCCCGCGCGGTCAAGCTCGGCGAGGGCGACCACTACCTGGCCGGTGGGGTCGAGTCGATGAGCCGGGCGCCCTGGGTCGTCGGCAAGCCAGAGCGCGGCCTACCGCGGGGCCCGCAGACGATGCACGACACGACCCTTGGCTGGCGCTTCGTCAACCCGCGCATGGCCGAGCTGGGGCTCTCGACCGAGACGATGGGCGAGACGGGCGAGAACGTCGCCGAGCGCTTTGGGATCAGCCGCGAGGACCAGGACGCCTTCGGCCTGCGCAGCCACCAGCGCGCCGTGGCCGCCACCGAAGCGGGGATCTTCACCGAGGAGATCGTTTCGATCGAGGCGCCGCAGGGACGCGAGACCGTCACCGTCTATGCCGACGAGGGTCCGCGCGCCGACGCCTCACTGGAGAGGATGGCGAAGCTTCGCCCGGCCTTCCGCGAGGGCGGCACGGTCACCGCCGGCAACGCCTCGACCCTCAACGACGGGGCCGCCTGCACGCTGATCGCCTCTGAGGCGGGCGTCGAGACGCTCGGCACCGAGCCGCTCGCCCGCGTCGTCTCCTTCGGTGTCGCCGGCGTCGACCCCGCCTACATGGGGATCGGCCCCGCCGTCGCCATCCCCCGCGCCCTCGACGCCGCCGGGCTCACTCTTGACCAAATCGACCTGATCGAGCTCAACGAGGCATTCGCCTCGCAGGTGCTCGCTTCTGCCCGCGAGCTCGGCATCGACGAGGAGAGGCTCAACGTCAACGGCGGCGCGATCGCCCTCGGTCACCCACTCGGCTGCTCCGGCGCCCGCCTCGCCACCACCCTCATCCGCGAGCTGCGCCGTCGCAAAGGCCGCTACGGCATCGCGACCATGTGCGTAGGCGTGGGACAGGGGCTGGCGACAGTCTTCGAAACCGTCTGACCTGTCAACGCTGAGTCAGAGTCGACTGCGGAAAGCCTCCGCCTGCCGGCTCCAAACCAAGAGCTGGTCGACCTCCTCGGTAAGCCTTTCACGCAACGCGTCGCGAACCTGCTCGTCCAAGAGGAGAACCGAAAGGTCGAGCGTTTGAGTGCGTCGTTGAAATCCAGGCCTATGCCAGACCTTCAACGACCGCCGTGCGAGTCGTCTCAGCTTGCGTTTCGTCCAGTCGTCTGAAACCGAACCAAGGTCGCGGATCGAGTAGCGGCCGTCGTCGCGAATTTCGAAGCGAATCAGGAGAACCTGGAAATAGGCCCTGGTGCGGTGGTTGTCGACATAGGAGATCGTCAACGGAAGCTCGCCGACCGGAAGCTTGGTCTTCCCTTGCTCCGGGCCGATGCCCCAGATCAGCTCTTCGCCGGCGAGCAACGTCCATCGCTCTCCAATAAGAGGCATGTGAACGGGAACTCCGTCACCCGGCCCGCGAACAACAGTCACCTCCGCCGCGCAGCCGCTTCCTACGTTGTGGAGTTTCAGGTCGGCATTGAGCTTGGTGTTGTCAGCCCACTCATACACAACCTCCGGAATCTGGCCCTGGAGCCGCTGCTCACGAACCAACAAATAGGTGACGACTACATATGCGATCGTGATCAAGACGAGCACCACAGTTGCGAGCGCCGTGACTGCGCCCGAGTGGGCATCGAGCCAACTCAAAATCGAGGCGAAAGGCAGCATAGGAAACGATCAATCTAGTCCGTTAGATCGATCTTGAGGCCCTCGAGAGCCGAGCCCACTGGCTCCGGATGAGCCATCGCAAGGCTGTCAACCGGTAGCCTCGCCCGCTCCGATGACGAACGAATTCAGAGAGCTGGCGAGCATCGACGGGGCGATCTCGCCGACCGGCGAGGCGACGATCCCGCTCAAGGACGATGGCCTCTACCGGGGCGACGGCGCCTTCGAGGTGATCCGCATCTACGCCGGCGCCCTCTTCGCCCTCGAGGACCATCTCGACCGGCTCGAGCGCTCGGCTGCGGCGATCGAGCTCGAGTTCGACCGCCTGGCGCTCGAGCGCGAGATCGAAGCCCTGCTCGCCGCGCACGGCGACGGCGACGGCCAGCTGCGCCTGATCGTCACCCGCGGCGGGCGCCGCCTGGCAATGACCGAGCCGCTGCCACCGCACGGCGAAACGCTGCGCCTCGCCACCGTCACCTACTCGCCCTCGGTGATCCTCAACGGGGTCAAGTCGCTCTCCTACGCCGCCAACATGCAGGCGACCAGACTGGCCAAGGCCCAGGGCGCCGACGAGGCGGTGCTGGTCCAGCCCGACGGCACGGTGCTGGAGCCGCCCACCTCTGCCGTCTTCTGGGTCTCCCCGCAGGGCTCGCTGCGCACCCCGGCGCTGGGCGTCGGCGTGCTCGAGTCGATCACCCGCGACCGCCTGGTCAAGGCTCTCCAGGTCGAAGAGGGCGTCTGGCCCGTCGCCGACCTGCGCGCCGCCAAGGAGGCCTTCCTCGCCTCGACCACACGTGAGATCCATCCCGTCTCTGCGATCGACGGCACAGACTTGCCCGAGGCGCCGGGTCCCCGCACCCGTGAGGCCCAGGAGGCCTTCGCCGCCACCCTAGGAAAGGAGCTTTGAGTTGGACTTCCAGTTGACCGACGAGCAGCGGCTGATCTCCGAAACCGCGCGCGAATTCGCCGACAAGGAGATCGCACCGCGAGTGCGCGACAACGACCGCGCCGCCCGCTTCGACCGCGAGCTGGCCAGCAAGCTGGGCGAGGTCGGCTACCTCGGCGCCCCGGTCGCCGAGCAGTACGGCGGCCGCGGCCTCGACTACATCGGCTACGGCCTGATCGTCGAACAGGTCGGCCGCGCCGACTCCTCCGCCCGCACGGTCGTCTCGGTACAGACCTCGCTGGTCGCCGGGTCGATCGAGAGGTGGGGCACCGAGGAGCAGAAGCAGAAGTGGCTGCCGCGGCTCTGCTCGGGCGAGGCGCTCGGCTGCTTCGGCCTGACCGAGCCCGACACCGGCTCCGACGCCGCCAACCTGCGCACCCGGGCGACCAAGACCGACTCGGGCTGGTCGATCAGCGGCCAGAAGATGTGGATCTCGCTCGGCAACTTCTCCGAGGTGGCGCTGATCTTCGCCCAGACCGACCCGGAGAAGAAGCACAAGGGGCTCGCCTGCTTCCTCGTCCCCACCGACAGCGATGGCTTCACCACGCAGGAGATCCACGGCAAGCTCGGCCTGCGCTCTTCCGACACCGCGGAGCTCTCGCTCGACTCGGTCGAGGTCGGCGACGACGCGATGCTGGGCGAGATCGGCGACGGCTTCAAGGTCGCGATGAGCGCCCTCGACAACGGCCGCTACAGCGTCGCCGCCGGCTGCGTCGGCATCTGCGAAGGCTGCGTCGAAGCCTCGGTCGCCTACTCCCAGGAGCGCAAGCAGTTCGGCGTCCCCCTGGCCCGCTTCCAGCTGGTCCAGGAGATGATCGCCGACATGATCGTCAAGCGCGACGCCAGCCGGATGCTGGTCTACCGCGCCGGCCTGCTCAAGGACGAAGGCAAGCCGAACACGACCGAGACGTCGGTGGCGAAGCTCTACGCGACCGAGTCGGCGGTCGAATGCGCCAACCTGGCGATCCAGGTCCACGGCGGCGCCGGCTACGTCGACGACTACCCGGTCGAGCGCTACCTGCGCGACGCCCGCGTGACGACCCTCTACGAGGGCACCTCGCAGATCCAGAAGATGATCATCGGCCGCGCCGCGACCGGGATCAACGCGATGACCCCAATGGTCCAGGAGTGAGGAGATGGCCGGGCTGATCGAGACCTCTCTCGACGGCCACGTCGCCCTGCTTCGCCTCAACCGCCCCGAGGCGCGCAACGCCCTCTCGCCGGAGATGATGGAGGAGCTCGCCTCCGAGCTGGAGCGGCTCGATCCCGACCCCGAGGTGCGCTGCATCGTCATCGCCGGCTCCGACGAGGTCTTCGCCGCCGGCGCCGACATCAAGGCTATGAGCGAACGTAGCTTCGCCGAGGCGCTGCGCCACCCTGCCGCCTCCTTCTGGCGTCGCGTCGCCGCGATCAAGACGCCGACGATCGCGGCCGTCTCCGGCTACGCGCTGGGCGGCGGCTGCGAGCTGGCGCTCGCCTGCGACATGATCGTCGCCGATGCCGACGCCCGCTTCGGCCAGCCTGAGATCACCTTGGGGATCATCCCCGGGGGCGGTGGCACCCAGCGCCTGGCGCGGGTGATGGGCAAGCAATTGGCGATGGAGTACGTGCTCACCGGCCGCCGCTTCGACGCCGAGATGGCACTGGAGATGGGCCTGGTCAACAAGGCGGTGAAAAAGGGCCGCTGGCTGGAGGAGGCGATGGACCTCGCCCGCACCGTGGCCGAGCGGCCGCCGATCGCCACCCGCCTCGCCAAGCAGGCCGTGCTCACGGCTGAGGAGACCGCTCTCTCCGCCGGCCTCGAGAACGAGCGCCGCCTCTACGAGCTGGCGATGGCGACCGAGGACCGGGTGGAGGGAATGCAGGCCTTCCTCGAGAAGCGCGAGCCGAAATTCGAGGGGCGCTGAAATGGCCAATCTCTTCGATCCCGACTTCGAGGAGCACAGCGAGCAAGCCGGGTTCAGCTGGCAGCGGGCGCTGCTCGGGCGTCAGTCCGGAGCCGAGCGACTCGGGGCAAGCCTCTTTGCCCTACCGCCGAACCAGGCAGCCTTCCCCCTTCACTACCACCTCGGCAACGAGGAGATGCTGATTGTGATCGCCGGCACGCCGTCGCTGAGAACCATCGACGACGAGCGGCTCCTCACGCCCGGCGAGGTCGTCTCCTTTCCGCGCGGCGAGGCCGGCGCACACCAGGTGCTGAACCGCGGCAAGGAGGAGGCGCGCGTCCTGCTGGTAAGCGAGATGAACGCCCCGGAGGTGGTCGTGCGACCGGAGTCCGGGAAGTTGAGCGCCCTCGGGCGACCGCCCGGTGGGCGCGGGGAGGGCATGCACCGGGTCTTCCATGAGCGCGACGAGGTCCCGTTCTGGGAGGGCGAGGACCCACCGAAATCATGAGCCGCCAGGTCGAACGAGTCGGGGTGGTCGGCGCCGGGACGATGGGTGCCGGGATCGCCCAGATCGCTGCGCTTGGCGGCTACGAGACTCGCCTCTACGACCCGATCCCCGCCGCCCTCGAAACCGGGATCGAGCGGCTGCACACGTCGCTCACCAAGGGAGCGGCGAAGGGGATGTGGAGCGAGAAGGACGCTGATTCGGCGAGCGCCCAGGTCGGTGCCGCTCACAGCCTCGGCGATCTCGCCGAATGCGACCTGGTGGTCGAGGCCGCGCCCGAGGACATCGGGCTGAAGCGAGAGCTGTTCGCCTCGCTTGCCGCCGCCTGCGGCCCCGCGACGATCCTCGCCAGCAACACCTCCTCGCTGCCGGTGACGGCGATCGCAGCCGAGGTGCCGAACCGCGAGCGCGTCGTCGGCATGCACTTCTTCAACCCACCGGCGCTGATGAAGCTGGTCGAGGTGGTCGCCACCGCGGACTCGACCCAAGACGCCCTCGACACCACCGCTGAGGTGGGGGCGCAGATGGGACGCATCCCGATCCGCGCCAAGGACAGCCCCGGCTTCATCGCCAACCGGCTCGCTCGCCCCTTCACCCTGGAGTCGCTGCGGATGCTTGCCGGCGGCGTCGCCGACGCCGCGACGATCGACCGTGTCTGCCGGCTCGGCGGCGGCTTCCGCATGGGCCCGTTCGAGCTGATCGACCTGATCGGCCTCGACGTCAACCTCAGCGTCGCCCGCTCCTTCTTCAGCCAAGGCGGCGAACCGGAGCGCTGGCGGCCGAGCCCGATCCAGGAGCGGCTGGTCGGCGATGGGCACCTCGGGCGCAAGAGCGGCCGGGGCTTTTACCTCTACGGCGACGGGCGCCACCGCGAGCCCGATCCCGACCTCGACATCGATGCGCCCACGCTGGACCCAGCCGAGCTGGCGCAGATCGACCCCGCCGCGCCGCAGATCCTCCCCCGCCTGCTCGCCCAGATCGCCAACGAGGCGGCGTTAGCGCTCGAAGAGGAAGTCGGCTCACCGGCCGACATGGACACGGCGATGCGGCTCGGGTTCAACTGGCCACGCGGCCCGCTCGAGTTCACCGAGCTGATCGGCCCCACAAGGGCGGTCGAGATCCTCGAGAACCTGCGGCGGGAGCACGGCGAGGCCTACCGGCCGGCGCCACATCTGCTCAGCCAAGCGGAGCGGGTGCAGTGAGCTCTCCCCGCAAGCCGGCGAGCGACCGCATCGCCGCCCAGAACCGCGAGGCCCTCACCGCCCTGCCGTTCGCCGACGAGGCCGACTTCGCCGACGCCCGGCGCGGCCTCATCGCCCCCTTCGAGCCTGCCACCGTCGAGACCGCCGAGGGCCGGACCGCTTGGGAGCTCGAGTCCTACGGCTTCCTCGACGCCGACCCGCCCGACACAGCCCACCCCAGCCTTTGGCGCCAGAGCCGGCTCAGCCTCCCTGCCGGCCTCTTCGAGCTGGCGCCGGGCTTCTACCAGCTGCGCGGCTTCGACCTCTCGAACATGCACGTGATCGAGGGCGAGGAAGGGATCGTCGTCATCGACCCGCTGGTCTCGGCCGAGACAGCGGCGGCGGCGCTGGCCCTCTACCGCGAGCAGCGCGGCGAGCGCCCCGTCACCGGGCTGATCTACACCCACAGCCACGTCGACCACTTCGGCGGCGCCAAGGGCATCGTCTCCCAGGAGGAAATCGACGCCCGCGAGATCCCCGTCCTCGCCCCCGCCGGCTTCCTCCACCACGCGGTCAGCGAGAACGTCTTCGCCGGCACCGCGATGGCGCGACGCGCGGGCTACATGTACGGAGCGCTGCTCGAGCGAGGCCCGGACGGGCAGATCGGCTCCGGCCTCGGACAAACGACCTCGCTGGGCACGATCACCCTGATCCCGCCCAACCTCGACATCGCCGAGACGGGCCAGGAGGAGACGGTCGACGGGCTGCGTATGAGCTTCCAGCTCACCCCCGGCACCGAGGCGCCGGCGGAGATGAACATCTACTTCCCCGAGCAGCGGGTGCTGTGCATCGCCGACAACGCCGCCCGCGCGATGCACAACATCCTCACCCCGCGCGGCGCCCTCGTCCGCGACCCGCGCATCTGGGCCCACTACCTGGACGAGGCGATCGAGCTCTTCGGCGAGCGCTCCGAGGTGCTCTTCGCCGGCCACCACTGGCCCTGCTGGGGCAGCGAGCGGATCGTCGACTACCTGGAGAAGCAGCGCGACCTCTACCGCTACCTGCACGATCAGACCCTGCGCCTGCTCAACAAGGGCCACACGGGACCGGAGATCGCCGAGCTGCTCGAGCTGCCGCCGAGCCTCGCCCGCGAGTGGCACTGCCGCGAGTACTACGGCTCGCTCAGCCACAACGTGAAGGCGATCTACCAGCGCTACATGGGCTGGTTCGACGGCAATCCCGCCCACCTCTGGGAGCACCCGCCGGTCGAGCAGTCGCGCCGCTACGTGGAGTTCATGGGCGGAACCGATGCGGTGCTGACGAAGGCCCGCGAATCCTTCGAGGCAGGGGACTACCGCTGGGTCGCCGAGGTCGTCAACAGGGTCGTCTTCGCCGACCCCGAGAACCGCGAGGCGCGCGAGCTGCAGGCGGACGCGCTCGAGCAGCTCGGCTACGGCGCCGAGAACGCGAGCTGGCGCAACTTCTTCCTGATGGGAGCGAAGGAGCTGCGCGAAGGCACCTCGGGCACGCCGACCTCCTCCGCCCCGCCCGACGTCCTCGCCCACCTGACCGTCAGCCAGCTACTGGACGCGATGGCGGTCCGGCTCGACGGCCCGCGCGCCGGGGAGCACCAGCTGCGGATCGACTGGGTCGTCACCGACCCCGACGAGCAGCACGCGATCGCCGTTCGCAACGGCGTTCTCAGCCACCGCCCGGGCCGCCATCAGCCCAAGGCCGACGTCGCCCTCGTCGTCGCCCGCGAGGCACTCAACGAACTGCTGCTCAAAACCGCCGACATCGCCGCCCTGGCCGAGAGCGGCCGCCTACGGGTCGAGGGCGACGGAGCACAGCTCGGCGAGCTGCTCGGCCTGCTCGACGAGCCGGACCCCAGCTTCGCCATCGTCACCCCGGACTAGCGGGCGAGGCGAAACATCGCCTCATCGACGTAGC
This sequence comes from uncultured Solirubrobacterales bacterium, assembly GCA_963697695.1. GTDB lineage: Bacteria > Actinomycetota > Thermoleophilia > Solirubrobacterales > 70-9 > VRUE01. The sequence continues at coordinate 2,500,195 of OY969094.1, read as the reverse complement.
ACCAGCTCCAGTCCTCGCCCGGCTCGACCGAGCGGATGACCGGGTGGCCCGTCTCGCGGTGATGCGCGGTGGCATGCTTGCCGGGCGAGTTGTCGCAGCAGCCGACGTGCCCGCAGCTCTGGCACATCCGCAGGTGGACCCACTGCATCCCCTGCTCCAGGCACTCCTCGCAGCCGGCGATCTCGGCCGGCGGGTCGAAATACTGGATCGAGCGGGTGTGGGTACAGGAGGCCGTTCGCCCACGATAGCGCCAGGCCCGCACCGGCAATCGGCGTCGATCTGCCGGCGGTCTCGCTCGGAGCGCCGCATCTGCAAGGGTTCGGGAATGACCGGAGCCGATTCGAGCGGCGAGTCGATCACCGAGGAGGGGATCGCCGCCCTGCGTGAGGAGATCGAGCAGCTGGAAGGCCCTGGCCGGGTCAAGATGGCGGCGCGGATCAAGGTGGCGCGCGAGGAAGGCGACCTCAAGGAGAACGCCGAGTACCACATCGCCAAGGAGGACCAGGCCCACCTCGAGACCAAGATCAAGCGGCTGCGCGAACGGCTGCGCACTGCGGTCGTGGTCGAGGTCGACGACAACGCCGACGCCTTCGCCTTCGGCCGCACCGCCGAGGTGCTCGACGAGGCGAAAGGCGAGGTCAACACCTGGACCCTGGTCGGCTCGACCGAGGCCGACCTGGCCGAGGGCCGCCTCTCCGCCGAGTCCCCGATCGGCAGGGCGCTGCGCGACGCCAAGGTCGGCAAGCCAGTCAAGATCGAGACCCCGCGCGGCGGCACCCGCACCTTCGTGGTCCAGAAGCTGCTCGGCTAGGACCCGGGCGTCGGGGCGACCTCGACCGGCTCGCCGCCGCGCTGCCAGTGGGCCTCGGGCGAAGGCGGGGTGTCGCGCAGGTACCACTCGGCGTCGAGGGCACCCATGCAGCCGGTGCCGGCGGCGGTGACCGCCTGGCGGTAGGTGTGGTCGACGACGTCGCCGACGGCGAAGACGCCGGCGAGGTTGGTCCGGGTCGAGCCTGGCTGGGTGACGATGTAGCCGTCCTCGTCGGTGTCGACCTGGCCGGTCACCACCTCCGAGCGGGGGATGTGGCCGATCGCGACGAAGGCGCCGTCGGTGTCGAAGTCCTCCGTCTCGCCGGTCTCGACGTTGCGCAGCCGCACGTGGTCGAGACGTCCTTTGTCGCCGGCGACGAACTCCTCTGCGACGTAGGGCGTCTTGAAGTCGATGTTGTCCTGCTCTTTGGTCCGGTCGAGCATGATCTTCGAGGCGCGGAACTCGTCGCGCCGGTTGACCAAGGTCAGATCGCTGGCGTACTTGGAGATGAAGATCGAGTCCTCCATCGCCGAGTCGCCGCCGCCGATCACCATCACCTTCTGGTCTTTGAAGAAGGCGCCGTCGCAGACGCCGCAGGTGGAGACACCGCAGCCACTCAGCTCGATCTCACCGGGGATACCGAGCCGGCGCGGCTCTGCCCCCATCGCCAGGATCACGGTTTTCGCCAGATGCTCCTCGTCGCCCAGATAGACCTTCTGCAGGCCGCCGTCGGAGAGCTCGACCCGGTCGACGTCGTCGGTGACGAAACGCGTCCCGAAGCGCTCGGCCTGGGCGCGAAACTGGGTCATCATCTCCGGCCCCATGATCCCCTCGGGATAGCCGGGGTAGTTCTCCACATCGGTCGTGTTCTGCAGCTGCCCGCCCCACTGGAATCCCTCGAAGACGAGCGGCTCGAGGTTGGCGCGGGCGGTGTAGAGGGCCGCTGTGTAGCCGGCCGGCCCCCCGCCGACGATGATCACGTTCTCGATCTTCTGCTCAGCCATCTTGCCCGCCTCGGAAGTCTAATACTTTACTTTTTGAAGTATAGCTCGGCCTAGGCCCTCCTAGGCGCCGGCAGGCACGTCAAAGCACGCCTGCGAGGAGGAGACAGCGGTCCCGGCCTCGCCGCTGACCGCCATTCGCTCGCTGCTTCTCGCCTGGATCTCCAAGATCTCTCCGAGCGCCTGCGCATGCAGCTCGAGCGCTTCGCGGCGCCCCTCCTCGTCGAGCAGAAGCGGCGTCCGGGAGAGGTGAAGGTCTTCCTGGGGAGCGAGGAGGCCGGCTGTGGCAGCCCGGGTGAAGTCGTCGAGGATCCGCTGCACCGCCTGGCCCGCAAAGTGGCTGGCGACCGCGGGGGGCATCCGTTCCCACTCCTCCACATCGACCAGCGGCCGGGAAATCGCCCGGTAGAAATGCTCGATCACCCCACGGACCGGCTTCTCTGCCACCAGCTCCGCGCAGCCAAGCTTGACCAGGCGGCTGACGTGGTAGCTGACGTTCCCAACTTCCACGTCGAGCTCCTTTGCCATTTCGGCCGGGCTCGCAGTCCGTTCGGCGAGGATCGTGAGGATTTCGGAGCGCAAGGGGTGGGCGACAGCCTTGATCAGCTGCTGGCTCGCTTGCCGCCGCGTTTCCAGTGTCGCCATCTTGCCGTCTCCTCGATTGAAATTGAACGTTTAGCCCGAATTGTGCCAATGCAGCCTAATCGTTCATCTACTGCTTTTTGGTGAGCTGCATTTCATTAGTGGAACTTCCTCCACCATACGGCAGGTCTAGGCAGAGGGCAGGGGCTCCCTCTAGCTGACGAAGGGAGGTGATGCAGATGAGGCTCGCCAAAACCGAGCGGAAGGTCCCCTTGATCTCAATCGTCAAGACGGCCTAGCTACAGGCACGGCCGATTCCCGAACGGCTGCGGCCAGGGAGGGGATCGGCCCCTTTCTTTTTAGTGCGCGGCAGGCTCCAGCTCTGCGGCCGGCTTGCGCGAGCGATCGATCGGCAACTCCTTTTCTTCCCACTCCTGAACCCGAGTGCGGAGCTGGAAGAAGGCGACGATCCCAAATGGGATCGGCAGCCAGAAAGCCACAAAGCGGTAGACGAGGATCGCTGGGAAGACCGTCCCCTCGGGGAGCCCAAAGAGGACGAAGGCACCGATCATCCCGGCGTCGACGGCCCCCACTCCAGCCGGCGCAAACGGAAAGAGATTGGCGACCATGCCGAGGAAGAAGCCCTGGACCACGACCGCCAGCGGCGCCTGCACGCCGAAAGCGTGGAAGGAGGCCCAGAGGATGCCGATGTTGGCGGCCCAGAAGCCGGCAGCACCGATCACTGCGAGCCCGCCCTGCGAGGGATGGGCGAAGAGACCGAGAGCGAAGCGAAATCCCTCGCCGATCGTGGCGGGGGCCTTGGCCACCGTGCCCGCGATCGACCGCCAGCGCTCGCCGTGCACGTAGGGCGCAACACGGCGCTCCAGATCGGGCGGGATGAGAGCGACCAGCAGGCCGACTATCAGCAGCAGGCCGGCCACCCCGGCAGGGATGATCGTCAGCTCGATCGAGTCCTCGCCGCTGACCACACCCGTGCGCAAGAGAACGCCAAAGACGATCAGCGCAATCGGGTAGAAGGCATAGTGGAGGGTGAGGAAGGCGACCATCCGCCGCGCCACCTCGTGGCGGCGCATCCCCGCCTTGCGCAGCGCCCAGTAGGTGAGAGCGATGCCACCGGCGCCGCCCGCCGAGAAGATCAGCGTCGCCGCCAGGCCGGCCATGTTGATCTCGTAGGTCTCCGACCAGCGCAGGCGCAGCGCGTCGCCCCCCACCACCGCCTTGAAGAGGGCGATGTAGGTGGCGAAGGCGACCACGTTGAAGCCGATCGCAACCGCAATCCAGACCGGGTCGGCATCGCTGAGCTTGCTCAGCGCGTCGCCGAGGCCGACGAGCTTGGGGAAGAGGAAATAGATCCCGATCAGCAGGAGAAGGACGACGAGCGCCGTCTGCACTGCACGCCGCCTGGTGAGCAGCGGCAGTTCGACGGCGTCCTTGCCGTTCGCCGACTCCGGAGACACGCCTCAGAAATTACCCGCTCGCGAGGCGCTCCAAGCGCCGCAGCCCTCGATTCACGCCGTGGATCAGCGGTTCCGCCAGCGGCTCGCCCCGACGTACGGCGACGACGAGCCCCGCGCCGGCAGCGAGATCGGTGACGTAGTGCTCGCCCAGGTAGACGAGGGCGAAGCCCAGGGTGAGGGCATAGCCCCAACCCACAGCGCCCTCGACGCGGCCCGCCTCCGAAAGCGAGATCGCTGCCATCGTCGAGGTGGCGAAGTGCAGCGAGGGCATCGCCGCCCAGGGGTTGCCGCCCAGCGCCCCGTACATCGCCGGCCAGGCCGAACGCCAGGTCTCTTCGCCGACCCCGACCATGATCCGGCGCACCTCTTCCTCCGTGTGCCCCTGCTCGGAGGCCCACCAGGGCGGCGACGTGGGGACCGCGAAGTAGCCGATGCAGCCGATGTCGAAGACAGCCGCGAGCTGGCGCGCGGCGCGAGGGAAGCGCTCGGGATGGCGAATCAGGATGAAGAGCAGAGCGAAATAGGGCTCGAGGAACCAGAGCCAGTGAACCCAGGTGAGAAAGCGGTCGATCGTGCCCACCCGGCCGAGGCGGGACAACGCCCGCTGCAGGCGGACGTTGGGCAGCCGGCCAAGGCCGATCGCGCGGTCGATCGCGATCGGGTAGCGGGTGCGCAGGCGCCGCCGCAGGCGCTCGGGATCGTCGAAGGGAAGCTCGTGAACCATCGTGAACGCCCACATCTGCAGCGCGAAGAGGGCGATGTCTCGTTTGTGCGAGCGGGGGCGCAGCACGGCGAGCGCCAGCGGGCCGGAAGCGCAGGCGGCGACGGTCACCGGGGCCGGGATACGCGCGCGACGGCGCAACAGCGGCACAGCGACCGCCGCGGCGAGAGCACCGGCCGCCCCGGCGCGCACCGCAGCGCGAAGCGCCGGAGATGGCCGCGAGCGCACCTTCATCAGGTCGGCGAGTATAGGTCGGCGACAGACGCCGGGGGGCGGCAGCACGCCGCGCCGCGTGATTAGAATGGCCGCGCTTTGGCGCCCCACTCTCCTGGCACCGACCAGATCGACACTCTGCTCAGCATCGGCACCGTCGTCGCGACGATTGTCATCATCGCGATCAACGTCGGGCTGATCTACGCCCTGCGGCGCTATCGCGCCGGCCGGGGCGCCGAGCCGCGCCAGGTACGCGGCGGGCGCGGGGTCCAGCTCCGGGTCGGCAGCGGCCTGGCGATCTTCGCCGTCGCGCTCCTCGTCGTCAGCATCGTCTTCACCGACAAGGCGCGCGAGACGCCGGCCACCGGCCCGGAAGGCCTGCAGGTCTCCCATTCGGAGCCGCTGAGGATCAAGGCGACCGGGCAGCAGTGGCTGTGGCGCTACGACTACCCCAACTCCGCCTTCACCTACTACAAGCTCGTCGTCCCGGTCGACACCAGCGTCAGCCTCGACCTGGTCTCCACCGACGTCGTCCACACCTGGGACGTGCCGTCGCTGTCGGGCAAGCGGGACGCGGTCCCGGGCAAGACCAACCGAGTCGTCTTCCGCGCCGATGAAGAGGGCCTCTTCGAGGGCCGGTCGGCGACCCTCTCCGGCCAGGCCTATGCAGCGATGCGGACCGCAGTCGAAGTGGTCTCGGCAGAGGAGTACAAAGACTTCCTCGAGAGCCAAAAAAGCGACATCCAGAGCGCCCAGGACCGGGTCGTCGAACTGATCGAAAGCGAAGAAACGCCATGACTCGTCCCGAGATCGTCATCGACGGCTTTCCCCGTCGCCGTCCGCGCTGGATCGAGATCGCGACCAGCGCCGACCACAAGGATCTCGGCCGAATCCTGATCACAGGCGCGCTCGGCTTCCTGGTCATCGCGCTGGTCGAGCTGCTGCTGATGCGGCTGCAGCTGCTGATCCCGGAGAACACCTTCCTCTCCCCCGTCACCTTCAACCGGATGCTCTCGCTCTACGGGGCGACCGCTATCTTCTTCGTCGCCCTGCCGCTCGCGCTGGGCTTCCTCTATTACCTGACGCCGCTGCAGATCGGCGCCCGCGGCACCGCCCTGCCCCGCGTCGGGCAAGTCGGGGTTTGGCTCTTCATCGCCGCAGCCACCGTGCTCTACGCCGGCTTCCTCTTCACCCCCTCCGAGGCCGGCGTCAACCCGCTGCCGCCGCTCTCCGAGCTCGCCTTCCTGCCCGACAACGGGGTCGACGCCTGGGCCGCAGCCACCGGCCTGGCAACGCTCGGGTTCGTCCTGCTGGCCATTGACCTTGTGACCACGCTGCGCCGCCTGCGCGCGCCCGGCATGGCCTGGCGGCGACTGCCCGTCTTCGCTTGGGCGGCGGCGATCTCATCCTGGCTGCTGTTGGTGATCGGGCCGGTGATGCTGGCCGCGATCGCGATGCTGCTGATCGACCGCAACTTCGACGGCATCTTCTTCGCCGACGGCTCGGGCGGCGCGCCGCTGCTCTGGCAGCACCTGAGCTGGATCTTCTTCACCGGCTCCTACATGCTGATCCTGATCGTCGCGCTGGCTGCGATCGCCGAGATCGTCCCGGTCTTCGCCGGCAAGCCGCTCTTCAACCGCAGCGCCGTCATCGGCTCGCTGGTCGCAATCGCCGTGATCGGCACCCTCGCCTGGATGCAGAACATGCTGACCGCGCCGATCGGGATCGGCTGGATGTACTTCGCGATGATCATGTCGCTGGCCCTGATCGTTCCCTTCGGGCTGATCGTCTTCAACCTGATCGCGACCATGATCGGCGGCGCGACGCACCTGCGAGCGCCGGTGATCTTCGCCGCCGGAGCGATCTCGTCGATCTCGATCGGGATCGGTTCCGAGATGGTCCACTCGATGGTCGCCGTCGCCTGGCAGCTGAAGAACACGACCGACGCCACCGCGGCGACCCACTTCGCCCTGGTCGGCGGCAGCGTCTTCGGCGGCTTCGCGGCCCTCCACTACTGGTTCCCGAAGATGACCGGGCGCACGATGGGCGAGACCCTGGCGCGGATCTCCTTCTGGACCATGGCCGTCGGCACCCTGCTCGCCTTCGCCCCGCTCTTCCTCGCCGGCGCCGATAACGGCCAGGTGATCGACGCCTACAAGTTCTTCGACAGCACCGGCGTCAACGCCGAAAACCTGGTCGCCTCGATCGGCACCCTAGTGCTTGCGATCGGAATCGTGCTGACGCTGGTCAACGCGATCGTCAGCCGCACGAACGGGGCCCGTGCCGGGCACGACCAGTGGGGTGGCGACTCGCTCGAGTGGTTCGCGCCCTCGCCGCCGGAGCCGCACAACTTCGACGTGCTGCCCGACGTGCGCAGCGACCGGCCGATGCGCGACATCCGCGAGGCGATCGCCCATCGCACGCGCCGAAGCGAGCAGGCGGCGGCACCGGAATCGCAGCCGGTAGCCTGAGCTCGATGGAAGCGACGGCAGCGGCGGTCTCCCGCCGGCCAGCAGCACTGACGGTCCTCCGCGACTACGTCACGCTGACCAAGCCGAAGGTGCAGTCGCTGCTGCTGCTGACCACGATCACGACGATGTACGTGGCCGGCGACCCGTCGATCGGCCTCGTCCTCCTCACCTGTCTCGGCGGCGCCCTTTCGGCCGGCGGTGCCGGTGCGATCAACCACGCGATCGACCGCGATATCGACCGGATCATGGCCCGCACGGCAGATCGCCCAGTCGCCGGCGGCAGGGTTTCTCCCCAGGCCGCGATTGCCTTCGGCGTCCTGCTCGGCGCTGCCTCCTTCACTCTGCTCTCGCTCACGGTCAATCCGCTCGCCGCGGCCCTCTCGCTCTCCGGCCTCTTCGGCTACGTCTTCGTCTACACGCTCTGGCTCAAGCGGCGCACCCCGCAGAACATCGTCATCGGCGGCGCCGCCGGCGCGGTACCGCCCTTGGTCGCCTGGGCGGCCGTCACCGATGGCCTCAGCGGCACCGCCTTCTACCTCTTCGCGATCGTCTTCTTCTGGACGCCCCCGCACTTCTGGGCGCTCTCGCTGCTGATGAAGGACGAGTACGCCAAGGCCAACATCCCGATGCTGCCGGTGGTCCGTGGCGAGGCCGAGACCCGCCGTCAGATCCTCCTCTACACGGTGCTGCTCTATGCGGTGACCCAGCTGCCGTTCTGCGCCGGCGGCTTCGGCATCGAGTACCTGTTTGCTTCGATGACGCTCGGGGCCGCTTTCATCTACTTCGCGGTGCGCCTGCTGCGCAACGCCGACCGCCGCTGGGCGCTGCGTACCTATCTCTTCTCGCTCGCCTACCTGGCGCTGCTGTTCCTGGCGATGCCGCTCGACCGCTTGGTCTAGTAGAAATCCCGGCGTGGATCGCGAGACCGCAAGAAGCAGTATGGGTGCCGGCTTGGTGGCCGGTGGCATCGCCGCAGCGATCTTCGCGCTCTGCTTCGTAGCCGCAATGCTCTACATCGCATCGTGAGCGAGCACCGGCACATCGCTGAGCCCGGCGAGCTCGTCTACTCCCCGCGGCCTTCCTGGGCCCCGGTCTTCTTCGGTTTTGCCCTCGCCCTGGCGGTTTGCGGAATCTTCGCCCAGGGATTCATGGTCCGCGGCTGGATCTACTCGATCATCGGCATCGTCATCGCCCTTGCCGCCTTCCGCAGCATGGCCCGGGGCTCGATTCGCGATTACTACCGCCTCCCCCGCAAGCAGCGGGTCCGCGGCGCCGTGCTCCCAGTGGAACAAATCTCTCCACCTCGGGTCTGACGTTCTGAGACCAAGAGAGGCGCCGGTATCAGGGCGTCATGCCCGAGGTGGCGCCGTCGCTCGTCCAGACGCGGACTATGTCGCGCATCGAGAGCACGCCGACCAGCTCGGGCCCGTCATAGACGACCAGGTGGCGGATGCCGCGCCGGGACATCTCGGCCGCAGCCCGCTCGAGGCTCCAGTCCGGCGAAGCGGCGATCACGCTGTCGCTCATGTGGTCGGCGACACGCTCCGCATCGGGGTCCTCGCCGTGGCCGAGCGAGAGCAGGATGTCGCGCTCGGTGACGATGCAGGGCACCGGCGTCTCGTCGTCGCTGACCAGCGCCGCACCGATTCCCTTCTCGGTCATCATCGCCGCCGCCTCGCGCAGCGTGTGCGTCGGACCGACGGTCAGAACCACCTCCGACATCCCTTCCCGTACCAGCATCTGCCGCCTTCCGTCGTCGGTTGCTAGATCGTGTGAATCAGCTCAAGCCTACCCGACGCCGCTGCACCGCAAGCTGCTTTTCGGAGCGCCCCGACATATAGACTCCGGCGCGCTTCGCGCCGCATGTCCAAGTCGCCGAACCCCATCCGCCTGCTTCTCCTTCTCGCCGCCCTGGCCGCGGTCGCCCTGCCGATCTCCGGCTGCGGCACCAGCACCGCCGACGTCGAGCAGGGGCGCATCCTGTTCAGGGAAAAGTGCGGCACCTGCCACGCGATGGCACAGGCCGGCAGCAAGGCTCAGATCGGTCCCGACCTCGACGATGCCTTCGCCGCGGCCCGCGCCTCCGGACAGAGCGACGAGACGGTCGAAGGGGTCGTCGAAGCTCAGGTCGAGTTCCCCCGGCCCTCGACCTCCAACCCCGCCGTCTCGATGCCGGCCGACATCGTCACCGGCCAGGACCTTCAGGACGTCGCCGCCTACGTCGCCCTCTACGCGGGCGTGCCGGGCGCTGCGCCGCCTCAGGTGCCGGGTGGGCCGGGCGCTCAGGTATTCGCCAACAACGGCTGCGACGCCTGCCACACGCTTGCCGCCGCCAAATCGGGTGGTGTGACCGGGCCCGACCTCGACGCGGTGCTGCCCGGTCAGAGCGCGGCGATGATCCACCGGTCGATCGTCGACCCCAACGCCGCGATCGCGAAAGGCTACCCGCCCAACGTGATGCCGGCCAACTACGAGACGCTGATCAGTGCGAAAGAACTCGACGACCTCGTCCAGTACCTGATCGACTCGACCGCCAAAGGTGGCGCGGGAGGCAAAGCCGGCTCGCAGTCCAAAGCCGGCTGAAGCTCCCAGCCGTCGCGACCTTGCCCGGCACGGTCGCTTGACATCATCCCGTGGCGATGCGTGAGCGCTTCAAGATCACGCCGCAGCTCTACGCGAAGGTGACGCTGGTCGCCCTCGCAGCACTCTCGCTGATCGTGCTGACGGGCGCCGCGGTCCGCCTCACCGGATCGGGACTCGGCTGCCCGGACTGGCCCAAGTGCTACGGCAAAACGGTGCCGCCGCTCGACACCCACGCCGTGATCGAGTACGGCAACAGGCTGTTGACCGGGTTCGTCGGCCTAGCCGTCATCGCCGCCAGCGCGCTCGCCTGGTTCCGCCGGCCGTTCCGCGGCCACCTGGCGCTGTTCGGCGCGCTGCTGCCGCTGGGAGTGATCGGCCAGGCGATCCTCGGGGCACTGGTCGTCAAGTACCACCTCGCCCCGGGCCTGGTGATGTGCCACTTCATCCTCTCGATGCTGCTGCTCGACGCGGCCTTCGCCCTTGCCTGGTGCTCGCGCTACGAACCGGGAGAGCGCCGTCACTCCCGCGATCGCCTGGGGGTCTGGGCCGTTCGGGCGCTTGTCCCCCTCGGCCAGCTGACGATCCTCGCCGGCACCATCGCCACCGCCTCCGGCCCCCATGCGGGAGCTCACGAAGGCGAGCTGGTCCACCGCTTCGACTTCCAGGGAACCCAGACCCTCGAGTGGGTCGTCCAGCGCCACTCGGCGATCGCCGCCATCTTCGGCCTGGCAGCGATAGCCGTCTGGCTCCTTCTGCGCCGTCCAGGAGGCGATAGGCGCGCAATACGGGCCCTGACCGCGGTAATCGGCCTGTTGGCCCTCCAGGGCCTCATCGGCGGGCTCCAGTGGTCGCTGGAGCTGCCCTCGGAGATCGTCTGGGTCCACGTCGCCCTCGCCACCGTCACCTGGCTGGCGATGCTCTGGACCGTGGCTACTGCGGGGCGGCTCGAGCCGCGGGAAACGCAGAACGAACTGGACAGGCCGCAAGCCCAGGCAGACAGCCCGGCTCCCGCCCTGACTCAGAGCTGAGTCAGGATCAGGCCGGCCTGGGTGGCGACCAGGCCCATCAGAGCCACGACCATAGCCAGGGCGAACCGAGTGACCGTTGCATGCAGGCCCGTAACCGTTGCATGCAGGCCGATGACCATCTCCTGGGTCCGGTTGAAGCGCTCATCCATCCTTTCGAAGCGCTCATCGACTTTGTCGAATCGCGCCTCCACCCGGTCAAAGCGCGCGTTCAATTCCTTGCGCTGCTCCGCAAACCCTTCATCCATGCGACGGCCCAGATCGTCGACCTGGTGCTTCAGGTCATCCATGCGGTCGTCGGTCCACCTCGCGGTCATCAGCTCCATCCTGACAGCCTAGAAGACAGAACGTTTCGCCGGACACGGCGAATGTGCCAACCCTGTGACGAATCGGTGGAGCAACCGTCAATGAGCGGTGCGCTCGGCCTCGAGGTCGACGACGACGTGGTCGATCGGCAGGTCGATCTGCTCCCTCGCCTGCTCCACCACGCCGTGCTCCAGCCAGCGCGAGCGCTCCGGAGGGTGGGTGGAGATCAGAATCTCGTCAGCGGGGAAGACGCGGAGGGCGTCCTCGATCGCGACGTTGGGATTGGAATCGCCGACCTCCCCCTTCGCCTTCAAGCCAAGCTCGCCGATCGCGATCAGCGAGAGCTCCATCCGCTGGCGCGCCAGCTCCATCGCTTCGTCGACGTCAGAGGCCCAGTGCTCCGCGCGAGAGACGCCGAGGGCCGGCGTGACGACGCGGATCTCACTCTCGCGGTTGCGGCAGCGGACCTGGATCTCGTCGAGCAGCGCCTCACCGCCCACGGTCTCGTTGGCGACGACGAGCAGCCGGTGCTTGCCGTCCCCGCCCCGCGTGAGCTGCACGCTGCGTGGCAGCGAACCGCGTGAGCTGCGATAGGCCACCCCCGCTCCGAAGCCGATCAGCGCCGCCGCCAAGACCACTCCGAAGACCGGGCGTGTCAACAGCGTCAAGACGATCACAGCGATGGCACCGCCGCCGATCACCACCACCCAGCGAAACGCGTCCGCCTCTGAGCGCAGTGGGTTGTGCATGCCTCCAGTCTTACCCGGAGACGCGAAAATTCAAAGGACCGCTGGAGATATCCAGCGTCAGTCAGATATCCAGCTCGACCCAGATCGCTGCGTGATCGGAGGCCGCCTGATCCGGTTTCGTCAGCGTCGGCAGCATCGCCCAGGGATTTTTCACTTTCGGGCCGTGCCAAATGCCTTTGCGATTGATGCCCCCGGCTTTGAAGCGTTTGGAGAGAACGGGAGAGAGCAGGAGGTAGTCGAACTGGTCGTTCCCGGTGTCATAGGTGCCGTTGCGCTCTCCCCAGACGAAGCCTTTGTGGGCGCCGGCGTCTTTCAGGTCCGTTTTGGCAAGCAGGGGATCGAGCGTCCCACCTTTCGGCGTGTCGTTGAGATCGCCGGCAACCACGATGCGGTCCCAGCCTTCGCCACGCCGCTCTTTGTAGATTTTCGCCACCCGTTCGGCTTGCAGTTTGCGCCTCGCCTGGCCGCCGCCCCGCTGCGACTTGAAATGGTTGACCATCAGCAGCAGCGAACCGCCGTCGGGGGTCGGAACCTCGTACTCAGCGCAGTCGCGGCTGAAGACGGTGTTGCCTTTCTCCTCGTCGTTCACGTGGCTACGCATCTTGCCGATCGGAAAGCCGTCCTTGCTGAGGATGCCGACGTCGATGCCCCGCTCGTCGTTGCCGTCGATCAGCATCGCGTTGTCGAACTGCCAGGCCGTGCCCGCTTTGTCGGTGACCTGTTTCAGCACGTATTCGTTGAAGCGCTCCAGCGTCGGACGGTCCTCCACCTCGACGAGAGCCAGCACGTCCGGGTCCACCTCCGCCATCACTGCCGCCGTGTTCCGGGTCGCCTCCGCGTCGATGACTTCCTTTTTCAGCTCTACCCAGCCGGTCCAATCGTCGCGGCCTTTGGCGATGACTTCCACCGGTTTTTTGCGATCGCGGGGGCGTCGGAGCAGATGGCCCCGGATCAAGCGCAAAACCGCGAACTCGTTTTCGTCGGCTTTTTCGAGCCCGAGTTCGTTCAGTCGTTTGAGGATCTCTTTCTGATCACCTTCGTAGGACTCTTGCTCGAGCAGCTGCGTCAGCGCTGCGTAGGCATTCAGTACCTGCTGGTTGGCTTTGCCCGTTTTCGGGTCGTGGAGGGCCTTGGGCCGCCGGAACATGTTCTCGACGTTGTAGGAGGCAATCCTCATCGCGGCCGCACCGTACATCAAAAGAGATCGAACAATCAAATCTCACTGTGTGCTTCAGGATCGAAATCCGCAACTTGGGACAACGAACCACCCGATGGGAAAAACGAACCGGTCGGCGGGCGCTAGAGGATGTAGACCGTCGTGTAGACGACGATCCACATCACGTCGACGAAGTGCCAGTAGATGCCTGGCACCTCGACGCCGAGGTGGTCCTTGGCCTCGGGGCCGAAGTGGCCGCGGAAGGCGCGGATGGTGGCGAAGCTGAGCAGCAGCAGGCCGACGAAGACGTGGGCGCCGTGCAGGCCGGTGAGGCTGTAGAAGATCGAGCCGAAGCCGAGATCGCGGGCGCTGAAGCCGATGTGGACGTACTCGTTGACCTGGATGAAGAGGAAGGTCGCGCCGAGCAGCCAGGTCAGGACCAGGCCCAACTTCAACCCCCGGTGGTTACCCCGCCTGATCGACTCGAGGGCGTAGTGGACGGTGAAGCTCGACGAGACGAGGATCGCCGTGTTGATGCCGGCGACGGCGACCGGCAGCTCGAAGGGCTCGGGTGGCCAGCTGGGTGGATCGACAACCACACGGAGGAAGAAGTACGCAGCGAAAAAAGCACCGAACAGCATCACCTCGGAGACGATGAAGAGCAGGATGCCGAGCGTCTGCCGGTCGATCCGCGAGCTCTCGTGCGCCTCCGGCGGCCCGTGGTGCTCTTCGTGAGCGTGGCCCACGGCTACGGCTGCGCTCTCCATCAGTGCCGCCTCCCGTGGGTACGGCCCGGCTCTGACGAGTGGCTGGACGTGGCCGGCAAGTCTGGTGAACGAAGGCGATGCAGCGCATCGACGAGTTCGCTGGACGCCGCCAGACGCGTCCAGATGCCGTCAGAACGGGGCGTACTCGCGTGAGTCGGCACTAGGCCTCCTCTCCCTCGGCCACGGCGGCGGCAACGGCCGCGGCGGGACGGCCGACCTCGAGGTGCTCGACCTGCTTGTCGGTGATCTCGCGGACCCTCCCGATCAGGTCCTCCTCGAGCCAGCGCGAAGTCTCGCCGGCGAAGGTGGAGATCAACACCTCATCGATCCGGTAGTGCTCGATCGCGTTCTGAACGGCGTGGAAGGGATCTGGGCTCATCGGCTGCCCCGTCCCATCGATGTCGGCGCGGTAGAGCTCGGCGAGAGTCGAGGCCAGGTCGCGGACGATCTCGGCCTCGGAGACGTCCTCCGAGCGGGGACAGACGATCGTGTAGCGATGGGGGTGACCGGCGGCGCGCTCCTTGAGGCGACTGACGAGTTCCGGCGCCGCAACCGTCTGGGTCGCGACGACGAGGGTGTGGTTGACCTCCCAGCTGATCGAGTCGTCTTCGATCCGCACCGGAATATGGGTGACGGCGACATCCGGCTCGAAGCGTCCGCGGGCCCACTCGACCAGGTCCTTGCGGGTAATCCCAAAGCGCGTCTCGACGAGGCAGGAGAGCAATACCTCGCCCGGCTCATGAGCGCGGACGGCGTCATCGAGCGCCAGGGCCGGGTCGACGTCCATCACCTCGCCGACCGATTCGATTCCGTACTCGGAGAGAATCGACATCGTCACCTCGACTCGGGCGCGAGCGGCGTCGCGCAGTTCGCCGGAGTCGATCAGCTGGCCGACCGCTGGCTGGTTCTGCGGCGCGGCGACGGCGACGAAGGGGACCTTCTCGGCCCGCTCGCCGACCGCCTGCAGGAGCTTGCGTCCCCCGGCAACCTCGTTGAGGAAGACCAGCAGGGGGCGAGCCTCGGAAGCCTCGTTCACGTCGACCCCACCACGGTCGGCTTCTGCTCTACGGGAGCCTCGGCTTCGTCGCCACCCATGATCGCGTGGCGAGCGCCGGGAACACCGAACTCATATGGCCCACCGACGACCCGCGGGATCTCGTCGAAGTTGAAGATCGGCGGTGGCGAAGAGACCTGCCACTCGATCGTGTTCGCCCGCCACGGGTTCGCCTCCGCACGCGGGCCGTAGCGCCAGCTGATGACCATGTTGTAGAGGAAGACCAGCTGACAGACACCGAGGGTGAAGGCGCCGAAGCTGATCAGGAGGTTCCACTCGCCGAACTGGGTCGCGTAGTCGGCGACGCGGCGTGGCATGCCGTCCATCCCAACCCAGTGCATCGGGATGAAGGTGAGCCAGGTGCCGAAGAGCGTGCCCCAGAAGTGCACCCGGCCGAGCCTCTCGTCGTACATCCGCCCGGTCATCTTCGGGAACCAGTGGTAGACGCCGGCGAAGATCGTGAAGACCGAGCCGCCGAAGAGCACGAAGTGGATGTGGGCGACGATGAAGTAGGTGTCGGAGACGTGGATGTCGATCGGCACCATGCCCAGCATCACGCCGCTGATCCCGCCGATCGTGAAGGTGACGATGAAGGCGAGCGCGAACAGCATCGCCGTCGAGTAGGTATGGATCTTGCCGAAGTAGAGCGTCCCCAGCCAGGAGAAGATCTTGATCCCGGTCGGCACCGCGATCAGCAGCGTCGTGATCATCATCGGCACCCGCAGCCAGCTGAACATGCCGGCGACGAACATGTGGTGGGCCCAGACCGAGTAGCTGAGCACGACGATCCCGATCAGTGCCAGCGCCATCAGCCTGTAGCCGAAGATCGGCTTGCGCGCATGGGTCGAGATGACCTCGGAGATGATCCCGAATCCGGGCAGCATCATGATGTAGACGGCCGGGTGCGAGTAGAACCAGAAGATGTGCTGGTAGCTGATCACGTCGCCCCCGCCCAGAGGCTCGAAGAACTGGGTGCCGAGAGCGCGATCGAAGAGGACCATGAACTGGACGCCGGCGATGAACGGGGTCGCGGCGACGACCAGCAGCGAGGTCGAGAGGTTGGCCCAGACGAGCAGCGGCATGCGCCAGAAGGTCATTCCGGGCGCACGCATAGTGATGATCGTCACAAGGAAGTTCAGAGCGGTGGCGATCGAGGAGGCGCCGGCGAACTGCACGCCGAGGTTGAAGAACGACTGTCCCAGCGGTGCCCCGGTCGAGAGCGGCGCGTAGCCGGTCCAGCCGGTGTCGAAGGCGCCGCCGGGAGCGAGGAAGCTGCCGATGAAGAGCAGGCCGGCAAGCGGCAGCATCCAGAAGCTGAGCGCGTTGAGCCGCGGGAAGGCCATGTCCGGCGCGCCGATCATCAGCGGCAGCACGTAGTTCGCGAGCCCGGCGAAGACCGGGATCACGAAGACGAAGATCATCAGCACCGCGTGGGTGGAGAAGAGGCTGTTGTAGGTGGCGGCGTCGACGATCTGGGTGCCGGGCTGGGCCAGCTCGGCCCGGATCAGCATCGCCATCAGGCCGCCGATGAAGAAGAAGAAGAAGGTGGTGACGACGTACTGGATCCCGATCACCTTGTGATCGGTGTTGAAGCGGAAGTAGTCCTTCCAGCTCTTGGCGCCGTGCTGGGAGTGGTCCTCGGGGATCGTCGGCGCGCCGACCGCCCAGCGCACCCAGTAGTCGAAGCAGCCGAAGCCGGCGAGGAAGCCGAGCGGGGCCGTGATCAGGGGTACGACGACGTGCGGGTAGCCCGTCTGCTCGGTCTGGAATGCGGGCAGGCCGGAGATCTCGCGCAGAACGATCACCAGGCCGAAGCCGAAGGCCCCGGCGAAGATTGCGCCGAGCAGTCCCCGGATCCACCCCGGTTGCTTGATTGCAGCAGCCATCAGAAGCTCTCCATTATGCCCCGCCGCTTCCCAGCGGGATCGGGTCGGTCTCTGTGTCCTCGAGAATCGACTGCATCAGCGGTTCCGGAACTTTCTGATCGAGGCCGGCCACCCATTTGCGGAACTCAGCCGGAGGCTCGACGACGACCGTCGCGCGCATGGTCGTGTGGCCGAAGCCGCAGAGCTCGGTGCAGACCAGCTGGTAGGTGCCGGCCTTGTCCGGGGTGACGATCGCCGTCGTCGTGATGCCGGGAACGTTGTCCTTCTTGATCCGCCACTCGGGCACCCAGAAGGAGTGGATTACGTCCTGGGCGTGCATCTTGAAATGGACCTGACGATCAAGTGGCACGTGCAGCTCGCCCTCTGACCAGACGTTGTCCTTGCCCGGATAGCCGAAGCTCCAGGCGAACTGCTGTGAGAAGACCTGGACCGTGAGCGGGTTTTTGACCGGCTCCTCGATTTCGTCCAGCACCTTCCAGCTGTAGCCGGCGCCGAAGAGGACGATGATCGTCGGGATGATCGTCCAGGCGACCTCGAGCCGGGTGTTGCCGTGGATCGGCTCGCCGTCGGACTCGTCGCCGGGCTTGGCTTTGAATTTCCACAGCGCGTAGAAGAGCATCACCATCACCAGCGCGAAGACGAAAGCCGAGAGGACGATCATCACGTCGAGCAGGTGATCGATCTTCGGCGCCGCCGTCGAGGCCTGCTGGCCGTCCCAGTTGATCGGCAGCATTACCGCCGAAATCACGGCGGTGAGCGCAACTGTGGCAGCGAGCATCTTCGCTATCGGGAGGCGGCCAATCATCGGCGGGGGCGCATTCTATGCAAGCGGCAGACGGTCAAGGTCGCCTCGTGAGGCAGCGATCGCGCCGCGGGCGACGCCCTCCCAGCTCCAGAGCCGTCGCGTGGTCTCGACGAGCTGGGCGCGCGCCTCGTCCCTCTCCTGCGCGGGCAGGGCCAGCCACGCGTGGAGGCGCTCGGCGATCGCCTCCACCGCCCCGGCCTCGACCGGAAACGAGGTCAGGCGCCCGATCTCCGCAGGCAGATCGACGGCCAGTTGGCGCGAAACCTCGAGCATCCCCGAGTGCCCGGCAGAGACCGGCAGTGCCCCGCAGGCAGCTGCCTCGGCAGCGACCATGCCGAACGCCTCGGGGAAGGTGCTCGGCATCACCAGCGCCTCGGCGCCCGGCAGCAGCTCCGCCACCTCGTCGTGCTCAAGCCTGCCGATGAACTCGACCGAGCCTGCCGAGCTCCGCGCTGCCTCGGCATAGTCCGCCGGCGGATCGGCCAGGAAGGCGGAGAGAATCGCCAGCGGCTCCTCCTCCCCGCCCTCGAGACCGCGTCCCAGCCGCGCCACCTCGCGAGCGTCGTCGAGGTCACCTACCTCCAGCGCTGCCAGCAGTCTTCGCAATCCCGCCTCGTACTCCCCGTATCCGGCGATCTCCAGTCGCGCCTCGGGATGCTTCGCCTTGACCAACGGCCACGCGGCCAAGAGCAGGTCGACTCCCTTCGACACGATCAGCTTCCCGACGAAGACGATCCGGGCCGAACGGGCCGTCTCCTGTGGCCGGAACGCCTCCGTGTCGACGCCGGGAGGACCAAGACGAGTCTTCGCCTCGAGATCCCGTACGTCCGGAAGGGCCGCCCAAAGGGACTCCGCCGTATGCCGTGACCCGACGAGAACGCCGGAGGCGGCCTTCATGCCTTCTTCCGCGTAAGGAAGGAAACGGGGGTGCGGCTTGACCGTGTACTCGAGAGCTGAGCCGTGGATCTTGGCCGCGAAAGGGGCGATGTCGGCGCGGGCGAGGATCGCCGGGGCCATGACCAAGTGATTGGCGAGGGCAAGGTCGATGCCGCCGGCCTCATCGGCGACTCGCCGAACCGCCTCTACGTTGGCATCGATGTAGCGGTTGAGCTCCTCGTCGGTGAGCTCGGGAAAGGCCTTGACCTCGAAGCCCTCGTAGGGATCCTTGACGTAGACCGGAAGCAGGCCGTGAATGTCCGGGTTGTGGATCTGCACGCCCTCGAGCCGGACCTCGCGGTCTTGGCAGAGGAGATGGACTTCGTGACCGAGCCGGGCGAGAGCCTGGGAGAGATTGGCGTTATAGATGTTGCTGCCGGTGCCGCGCAGCATGTAGCCATGGAAGAGGAGGACGCGCATAGATAGCCGCCGCCTCCTCTGCTCCCGCGGATGCCTGAAGAATCAGAGATGGACAGGCATCCGCTCCCGCGTCCGGGGGCGGCGGGTGCATTATTGTGCCGGTTCGATGAATGAGAGGCAGCTCTACCGGATGCGCGCTCGGGCCTCGGGCCGCGAGGCGATCGCCCACGCCGAGCCCGGCAGCGTCTACCTCGACCGCGAGACCGGCGAGGAGATGGAGCCGGTGGCGATGGTGCTGCCGCTCGCCCCCTCGCCCTCTTCCCTCCCCCGCACGCCGGACAACCTCCGCGCCTGCCGCCGCTGCGACCAGCTGATCGGCCTCGACGTCAGCGACTGCTCCCACTGCGGCCTCCGCCAAGAAGCGCTCTAAGGCCGCCCGATTCGGCGCATCTCCGCGTCCTCACTCGCTCACGTGCGGAGCACGCTTCGCTCGCTGCGTCCTTGATCTGCTTGATCGGACGACCTTGGAAGCAGATTCTCTGCGGCGGTCGATCAGAAGGGCGATCGTCATGAAGCCGATCGCGAAGAGGTAGATGCCTCCGACTCCGGTCTGGGTGACCCCGGCCGCCACCAGAGTCAAGACCAGCAGGACCGTCGCTCGCCACCACTCGCTTCTGAGGTCCTGCAGCAATCCGTTTCCGACAAAACATTTCATAGGTTCGATCCTACCTGAATCGCCAGTCCGACTGCGTACATCGCCACCCCGAACAGAAATCCGCGCATACCGGCACGGCGGACCGCTTGATCGCGCCGCGCTGTCGTCGCACGGGCATTGAGAACGCCCGCCACGACGGCAAAGGAACCCGACAGGACAAAGGGAAAGTCGAGGCCATGCTGTCCGGCCATGGGTCCTCGACTCGCGGGATGAACGAGACGACTGACAGACCGAGACTGAGTGCGGGCACGCCACGACGTTGACCGCCCACGGCGCGCGCAGGTTGCGTCGGATGTCACATCTTGGTGCTCGAGCCGCGCCGGGAAACGCTACGGCTGCTTGACGAGCGTGGCCGTGTAGAGCAGGCGGGCGTTGGAGTAGTAGCAGCCGTAGGTCTTGGTTTTGCCTACGCCCTGCTGGGGGTGGCCGGCCTGGATGTCGGCGGGCTCCGAGCACTGGCCGGAGAGGCGGCTGCCGCGCCAGGTTTCTTCCTCGGTGACGTTGAAGGCGAACATCGGCGCCCAGGTGGGGACCGTGAGGGCGACCGTCTGGCCGCGCAGAACGGTGAGCGGGTGCTCGAGGGCGAAGATTACGGTGCTGCCGAAGTAGGGGTTGAGGATCTCGAGCGGGCTCTGGCGGACCAGTGTGTATTTGGGAGGTTTGGAGTCTTCCACCGGTCGCAGGACCCCGATCCGGGCCTGCGAGGGGCTGCCGAGGAAGTCGTCGAAGAAGCTGACCTCGTTGTTGGTCGTATCCGTGTCCGCCTTGGAAGGGCGCGCCAGAGTGATCGACCAGGCGACGATCTTGCCGTCGAAGGGCGCCTCATAGGGTTTGGCGACGCCGCCGGCAACCGCCTGGAAGCCGGTGACATGGCCCTCGACGCGGCAGGGAACCGTCTCGACGCCATTGACGACTTTGCCCGGGCAAGAGGGCGGCGGCGTGGTTGCCGTCTTGCCGAGGACGACGACCTGAGCGGGGGCGGAGTCCGCCGCCCCAGGCGAGATCGCCGCGACCAGGGCGACGAGCGCGCAGGCCAGGGCCACGGCGACCAGCGCGCGTGACCTGCCACCAAGCCGGTTTTCCGCTGCTCCTTGCAAGATTCTCAATTGCAACCCGGCCTCATGGCCATGGTTGCGGCCACGATTCTGCCTTCCGTCCAGGCGAAATGCGGCGCCACGACGTGTTTGCACGATCCCGGCCACGGCCTCTCTGTAGGGTTGCCTGCCGGAATGGAGGCCGCGGATTCAGCAGAGGAGTTCATCCCCGCCGGGCTCGCTTCGCTTGGAATCGAGGCCGATGAGACCGACCTTGCGGTGATGAACGCGGCGCACGGAATGTTCTGGCCGGCGATCAGGGCGCTGCTGTCGCTCGATCTGGGTGAGCTCGAGCCGGAGCGCGCACCGGACCTCTCCAAAGCCCCG
The DNA here is from genome assembly GCA_963697695.1 of uncultured Solirubrobacterales bacterium. Classification (GTDB taxonomy): domain Bacteria; phylum Actinomycetota; class Thermoleophilia; order Solirubrobacterales; family 70-9; genus VRUE01. The sequence goes on along the minus strand of OY969094.1, from coordinate 2,479,155 downwards.
GAGCTCCCGTGAGCGCGCTGGACCTGTCGCTGCGCGGCCAGGCGGCGGCGATCGCCGGCGGCGACCTCGACGCCGGCGAGCTGCTCGACGCGGCCCTGGCCCGGATCGAGGAGCGGAACCCGGCGATCAACGCCGTCGTCGAGACCTTCCCCGAGCGTTCTCGCGAGATGCTCGATGCCGCACCCCAGGGGCCGCTGCACGGCGTCCCCGTCGTGATCAAGGACGAGTGGCCGCTGCCCTGGCGCGCGCAGCGTTTTGGCGCAGCCGAACTGCTCACCAAGACTGCGCCGGGCGAGTCCGGCCCCTACAAGGCCTTGCGCGACGCGGGCGCCGTGATCGTCGGCGTCGGCAACATGCACGAGCTGGGCTCGGGCAGCACCGGCAACGTCTCCGTCTACGGACCGGCCCGCAACCCCTGGAACACCGAGCGCTGCCCTGGCGGCTCTTCCAGCGGACCGGCCGCGGCCGCGGCGGCCCGCCTCGTCGCCGGCGCGGTCGGCGCCGACGGGCTCGGCTCCGTTCGCTTCCCCGCTGCCTACTGCGGCCTCACCGGACTCAAGCCGACCTTCGGCCGGGCAGCGATGGAGGGTCACCACATGGCCGCCATCACCACGCTGATCGTCTCCGGCCCGCTCTGCGCCGACGCAGCCGACTGCCGCCTGCTCGGCGCCGCCCTCTTCGGCGAGGAGCTGCAGGCCGGCGATGCCGGTGGACTGCGAATCGGCGTCGTCCGCGACCCCGTCTCAGAGGACGTCACGCCCGAGGTTCGCGAGGCCTGCGAGGCCGCAATCGGGGATTTGCGGGCTGCAACCGGTGGTGAGGTCCGCGAGATCGAGCTGTCGAACCTGGAGGCGGCGACGTTGGCGGCGATCCTGGCGATCAACACCGAGAGCCTCAACGGAGTGACGCCGGAGCGGCTCAACGAGCTCAACCCGGAGATCAGCCCGATCAATCGCGGCTTCATGAAGTACCGGATGTTGCTTCCGGCGGCGGTGGCCGTGCAGGCACAACGGGTGCGCACCCTGGTGAGACGCCAGCTGGCAGCCCTCTTCGAGGATGTCGACGTAATCGCCTGGCCCACGATCCCCGCCGTCGCCCCGCCGCTTGAGGCACCCTTGGTCGAGCTGCCCTCGGGGACGCTGACGGCGGATCAGGCGAATGTCCGCGGCGCCGCGCTCGCCAACCTGACCGGCATCCCGGCGATCAGCGTGCCGGCCGGGCTGAGCTCCGACGGACTGCCGATCGCCCTGCAGCTGCAGGCGGCCTGGGGACGCGACGAGCTGCTGCTCGACGCGGCCGAGGCGCTGGAGCGGGCAAACGAGCGCCGCTGGGTCGACTCGCGGCCACCGCTCGCCCAAGCAGAGCCGACCGGAGCCTGACGATGCCGGCCATCCTCGTGGAGGGCCTGCAGCGCGCCTTCGACGACGTGCTTGCCGTGCAGGGGGTCGACCTCGAAGTCGACGAGGGAGAGATCTACGGCTTCCTCGGCCCCAACGGGGCGGGCAAGACGACGACCGTGCGGATGCTGACCACGCTGTTGCTGCCGACCGGCGGCCGGGCCACGGTCGCCGGCCACGACGTGGTCGCCGAGGCGCGCGCCGTGCGCGCCACCATCGGCGTGGCCCTGCAGGAGGCGGCCCTCGATCCGCTGATGACGGGCCGCGAGCTGATCCGCCTCCAGGCCACGCTGCAAGGCCTGCCGACCGCCGAGGGCAAGCGGCGCGCCGACAGCCTGCTGGAGCGGGTCGATCTCGCCGCCGCAGCCGACCGGCGGGTCGGCGGCTACTCGGGCGGGATGAAGCGGCGGCTCGACCTGGCCGCGGCGCTCGTCCACGAGCCCCGCGTCCTCTTCCTCGACGAGCCGACCACCGGCCTCGACCCGGTCAGCCGCAAAACGATCTGGGAAGAGGTGCAGACGCTGAACGACGAGGGCACCACCGTCTTCCTCACCACGCAGTACCTGGAGGAGGCCGACCAGCTTGCCGACAACGTCGGCATCATCGACAGCGGCAGGATCGTCGCCGAAGGAACGCCGGAGTCGCTCAAGGCCGAAATCGGCAACCCCCACGTCCGGCTGCAGCTCGAGGAGGGCTCGATAGTCGAGGCCGAGGAGATCTGCGGCCGGATCGGCAAGCTGTTGCCGCCCAAGGACGGCCGCACGGTCCTGGTCGAGGTCGAGAACGGCGCTGCCGACATCCCGCGGGTGGTGAGGGCGCTCGACGACGCCGGCATCGGGGTCGGCGCGCTCGAGCTGGTCCAGCCCACCCTCGACGACGTCTTCGTCGCCAAGACCGGCTATCACCTGGAGAGCGAGGACGAGGAGGCCGCCGACCAGGAGCGGATCGAGGCGTGAGCGACCTCGCAACCAACGTGCGGGTGGTGCGGGCGCTCGGCATGCGCTCGATCCGCCAGACCTTCCGCCGCCCGCAGCTGATGGCTCCGATCCTGGTCTTCCCCACGCTGCTGTTGGCGATCCAGACCGGCGGCGCGGGCGGCGCCGTCAACCTGCCCGGCTTCCCGCCCGTGCAGAGCTTCCTCCAGTTCATGCTGGCCGGGGCGATGATGCAGTCGCTGATGCTGGCCGGCAACAGCGGCGGCATCGCCCTCGCGGTCGACATCGAGATGGGCTTCACCGACCGCCTCTTCTCGGCGCCGATCCCCCGCTACACGATCGTGCTCGGCCGCCTCGCCGGAACGGCGGCCCTGGGTCTGTTCGCGGCGCTGTGGTTCCTCGCAATCGGGCTCATCTTCGGAGCGGAGATCCACAGCGGCGTGGCGGGAGCGTTGATCGCCATCGTCCTCGTCACCGCGACGGCTATGGCAGTCGGGGGAATCGGCGCCGCGATCGCCCTGCGCACCGGCAGCGCCAGCGTCGTCCAAGGCCTCTTCCCGCTGGTCCTCGTCGTCCTCTTCCTATCTTCTGCCTTCTTCCCCGAGGAACTGATGATCGAGCCGGCGAAGACGATCGCCGCCTACAACCCGCTCAGCTTCATCGTCGAAGGGATCCGCGACCCGATCATCTCCGAGATCACCGCCTCCAATCTGCTCGCCGCGGTGCTGGCGATCGCCGGGATCGTCGTCGTCAGCCTGATCCTCAGCGCCCGTGCCCTGCGACACCGGCTGAAGGTCGGCTGATGGACACCGCCGCGACGATGCCGGAATGGCGCGCCAACCTGGCGACGATCGGCGCCCTGATGGCGCGCGCCAGGAACGAGCTGCTGCGGGTGCCGGGGGCCGCGATCCCGGGCGTGCTGGCGCCGACGATCTTCTTCCTCGGGCTGAACGGGGTCTTCGGCGCGCTTACCCAGCTCAACGGCTTCACCACCGGGACCTACGAGAGCTTCGTCGTGCCGGTCAGCATGCTGCAGGGGGCGGGCTTCACCGGCGCCGCCGCCGGGGTCAACCTGGCCCGCGACATCGAGCAGGGCTGGGTCGACCGGCTGCTCGTCTCCCCTGCCCCGCGCTGGGTCCTGCTGGCGGGGAACGTGCTCGCCGCCAGCACCCGGGCAACGATCCCCGCCACCTTCGTCCTCGCCATCGCCCTGCCGCTGGGCGCGGGCTGGCCGGGCATCGAGGGTCTCCTCGTCACCTACTTCATGGTCGTTTCGATGGCGGCGGTCGCGGCCTGCTGGGGCTCGATGCTTGCCCTGCGCTTCAAAAGTCAGTCGGCGGCGCCGCTGATGCAGGCCGGGATGATGGCGCTGATCCTCACCACGACCGCCTATGCGCCCCTCGCGCTGCTGCAGCCGTGGATGCAGAAGGTCGCCGAAATCAACCCGGTGACGGAAGTAGTCGAAGCGGCCCGCCAGGGTTTCGTCGGCTCGGTCACCTGTGCCGATACCTGGCCCGGGATCGTGGCGCTGATGGGGCTCTTGGCGATCCTCGGCTTTCTGGCGCTGCGCGAGATGCGCCGCACCGCGGTCTGAGCATGTCGGCGACCGGGATCGCCGAGCGGGTCCTGCGCCAGAACTGGCTGGAGGGCGAGCGCGACGGCGTCCACTTCGCCTACACCCGTCCCAGCCCCAGCCGCTACCCGTGGCAGTGGTACTGGGACTCCTGCTTCGCCGCGATTGTCTGGCGCCGCTTCGACCCAGCCCGGTCCCGGGCCGAGTTGGAGAGCCTGCTGGCCGCCCAGCAGCCCAACGGCTTCATCGGCCACACGATCTTCTGGGACCGGCCCGTCTCGCTTGGCCGCCTGCCCTTCTACAACGTCGCCTCGCGGCGCTCGTTCCAGACCGGGACGATCCAGCCGCCGCTGCTTGCCTGGGCCTGGCAGATCGCCGTCGGTGACCCGGCGGCCGAGCCGCGGATCGGCGCCCATATCGACTGGCTGCGCGAGAACCGCGACCTCGAGGGCGACGGCCTGCTCTGGATCGTGCAGCCCGACGAGTCGGGCCTCGATGCCTCGCCCAAGTTCGAAGAGGTCTGGGGCTGCCGGGCCAATGCACGGATCGGCTTCCCCCTGCTCGTCCACCGCAACCGCGGCCTCGGCTTCGACGCGCGGCGGATCGGCGAGCGCGGCGGGCCGGTGCTCTGCGAAGCCCTGGTCAACACGATGTGGTCGCTCTCGCTGCAGGCGCTGGGCCAGCCCTCGGCGACCCCGGCACTGGTCGAGCGGCTCTGGGACGAGCGGCGCGGCCTCTTCCTCGACGAGGCACAGCCGCGCGGCGTAAGACCGCAGACAGTCACCTGGTCGTCCCTCGCGCCGCTTGCCCTGCCCGACCTGCCGGAGGAGATCGGCCGGCGGCTGGTCGAGGAGCATCTGCTGAACGAGGAGGAGTTCCTGACGCCGGTTGCGCCGCCGTCGGTCGCGGCCGGCGAGCCGAGCTACGAACCCGGCGGCAGCCGAGGACCGATCCGCCGTTACTGGCGCGGGCCGACCTGGGTCAACTCGGCCTGGATGGTCTGGCTCGGCCTGCGTCGCCTCGGCTACGAGAGGGAGGCGACCCGCCTGGCAAACGGTCTGACCGGCGCCGTCGAGCGCGAAGGCCTGCGCGAGTACTACGACCCGCGAACCGGCACCGGCCTCGGCGCACGCGATTTCGCCTGGTCCGCCCTGATCGCCGAGCTCGCAGACCTCCAGGAGTTGCCTGGCTAGGACACAGGGAGCGTGGCGTGCTCTGCACGCGAGCGACCGAGGACACCGCCAGGCGGCTACTGGGCTATTTGTAGCGGTAGGTGATCCGACCTCTGTCGAGGTCGTAGGGGGAGAGCTCGATCTTCACCCGGTCGCCGGGCAGGATGCGGATGTAGTGGCGACGCATCTTGCCTGAGATGTGCCCGAGCACGTCATGGCCGTTGTCGAGTTTGACCCGGAACATGGTGTTCGGGAGGGCCTCGGTGATCTCGCCCTCCATCTCGATCTTCTCCTCTTTGCCCATCTGCGGTGCGCAGCGTACCTAACCGGGCCCTAGCGACCCTCGAAGGTGGCCTTGCCGGGGCCATCGTCAAGGAAGGAACGGACCGCGCGCTGCAGGTCCTCCGTGGCGAAGAGGCCGCCCGAGACCTCGGGAGTGGCGGCATCCGCCGCGTCGATACCACCCTCCAGATAGGCGCGAACCAGCCGCTTCGTTGCCGCATGCGCCTTGGTCGGACCGGCAGCGAGGCTGTGGGCGAAGCGCATCCCCTTCTCCAGCAACTCGTCGTCTCCGACCACGCGGTTGAGCACGCCCCAGCGCTCCAGGGTCGCCGCGTCATAGAGGCCGCCGGTCATGACGAACTCGCGCGCCCGTCCCGGGCCGGCCCGCTCCGCCATCCGCTGCGTGCCACCGGCGCCAGGGGTGAGACCGACCACCGCCTCGACCAAGCCGAACCGGGCCGACTCGGTGGCCCAGATCATGTCGCAGCCGAGCGAGACCTCGAGCCCGGCCGTAAGGCAGAGGCCATGGACCAGCGCCAGGGTCGGGATCGGCAGCGCCTCGAGCCGCCGCACCCCCTCGACCAGGGCACCGAACATCTCGCCGCCCTGCTCGGGCGAGGTGCCGTCGAAGGCGTTGACGTCGGCGCCGCCGGTGAAGAGCTCCCCCTCGGCGCGCCAAACCAGCGCTCGAGCATCGGAGCCGGCGACCTCGTCGACCTTCGCGGTGAGGGCTTCGAACGCCTCCCGCCCAAAGAGGTTGAGCGGCGGGTTGTCGAGCACCAGCACCGCGACATCTCCGTCGCGCTCAAGACGTACCGGGTCAGCCATCGTCGCTCCTCCTATCGGTGATCAAGTCGGGGCGCAGCCTATCCCCGCACCTCGCGCGCCCGCTGCAGGGCCTCGGCACGGTTCGTCACCTCACCCGCGTACTGGGCGGCCTCCAGCTCCGCCAGCAGGGTGCCGATCTCCGGCCCCTCCTCGATGCCGAGCTCGCCCGCCAGCTCATCGCCCCGCAGCAGCGGCGTGGGCGGACCGTCGCGGCGCCAGTCGAGGGCTGAAGCCAGCATCTGACGGGCAAGGTCGAGATGGGCCTCGATCGCCTCCTCGGTGGCAAAGGGCCCAGACCCCCTTGCCGAAAGGCGATCGGCCACCGTCAGCAGCGTCACGTCGGCGGCAACCGGTTCGGTCGCCCGCAGGTATTCGTGGACCCGCCGCGGCGGCAGCGGCGCCTCATGGACGAGGAAGCCAAGCCGCAAGTGGTGCAGGGTCAGGCCTTGCAGGTGCGCACTCAGCACTCGGCTGGCGCGCAGGCGCCTACAGACGTCGGCGACGATCTCGGCACCGACGTGGTCGTGGCCGATGAAGGTGACAAAGCCATCGCGTTCACCCCGCGTCGCCGGCTTGCCGATGTCGTGCAGGAGGGCGCCGAAGCGAAGCGCCGTGCCACGGGTCATCTCGTCGGCAAGCGGCTCGGCGAGGAGTTCGGCCACCTCTGCGGCCCGCTCTCCCCCGAAGCGCCCGAGGTCGGCCTCGACCTCGAGCGTCCGTTCGAGCACCGCCAAGGTGTGGCCGTGCACGTCGAGGTGGTGGTTGGGTCCCTGCTGGACCCCGCGCAGGGCGTCCAGCTCGGGCAGTACGACCGGGGTGAGGCCGATCTCGTCCAGCAGCGTCAGTCCGCGCAAGGGTCCAGGGCCGCCGACGAGCTGGCGAAGCTCGACCAATTGGCGCTCGCCCGCCGCCTCAGCCGCCCGCGCGGCTTCGCCGCGGGCAAGGCGGGCGGTCTCGGAGTCGATCTCCAGATCCAGCTCGGCCGCCAGGCGGGCGGCGCGCAGCAACCGCAGGGGGTCAGCGGCAAAGCTGCGCTCGCCGACGACGCGCAGGACTCGGCGATCTAGATCGCCGAGTCCCCCGTAGGGATCGAGCGGTTGGCCGCCGGCGAGAGGGACGGCGACGGCGCCGATCGTGAAGTCCCTCTCCCCGAGGTCGGACTCGATCGTCTCGCCGCGCAGGGCGGTGACGTCCACCTGCCAGGACCGGTCGGCGGCGGAGGTCCGCCAGCTCGCAAACTCCGCCGAGAGCTCGAATGCGTGGCCCTTGCCCTCGCGGGCGATGCGCTTGGCGACCGTCGCCGGGTCGCCGAGAACCGCCAGATCGAGATCGGCCACGTCCCGATCCAGCGCGGCATCGCGGATCGCACCACCCGCGACCCAGACCCCCTCCTCGCCATCCAGCGCCCGCCGGGCAAGCTCGACCAACGGTGCCGCCGCGAGGCGATCGGCGACGCTCATGCCTCTTCCCGCGGCACCCTTGCAGAGATCCCGCAGGTCACCTCGTAGTTGATCGTGCCGAGTCGAGCCGCGATCTCCTCGGTCAGGATCGTCTCGCTCCCCTGACTGCCGATCAGCACCGCCTCGTCGCCGGGCTCGACCTCGGTCTCCGGGCCGAGATCCACCGTCACGTTGTCCATCGAGACCGTGCCGACCAGGGGGTGGCGACGGCCGCGAATCAGCACCTCGGCGTTGTTCGAGAGGCCGCGCCGGACCCCGTCCCCGTAGCCAAGCGGCAACACGCCCACCCAGGTGTCGCCGGCTGCGCGCCAAGTCTGGCCGTAGCCGGCGCTGTCGCCGGCCGAAAAGCGCTTCACGTCAGCAACGTAGGAGCGCAGCGACATCGCCGGCGCCAGGCCCCGCTCGGCGGGATCGCCCTGGAAGGGATCGAGCCCATACACCGCCACCCCACAGCGGGCCATGTCGAAGTGCGAGCGTGGATCGCGGAAGACGGCGGCGCTGTTGGCGGCGTGGACGGTGACCGTGGGGAACTCGGCCTTGACCGCCTCGGCGAGGCTGGAGAAGCGTTCGAGCTGCGTGTCGAAGAAGTCCGAGTCGGGTTCGTCGGCGGTCGCGAAATGGGTCCAAACGCCGGCGAGATCGAGATTTGGATCCTCGGCGCAGGCGTGCGCGAGCGCCATCGCCTCGCCTGGGTCGGGATTGCCGAGGCGGCCCATGCCGCTGTCGTACTTGACGTGAGCGCGGACCGGACGCCCCTGAGCCCGGCCGCGGGCGCTGATCGCCTGCCGGAAGCTGTCGCGCCAAACGGAAACCTCGGCGCCCGCCGCAAGCGCGTCGTCGAGATCGTCCAGGGTCAGCGCCCCAAGGACCAGCAGCGGGATCTGGGGAAAGCGGCGGCCGATCTGCGCTGCCTCCACCCCGGTCGCCACGGCCAGCCGCATCGCTCCGCCGGCCAGCGCCGCCGAAGCGCAGGCATCGGCGCCATGCCCGTAGCCGTCCGCCTTGACCACCGCACAGAGCTCGGCGCCCTCGCGCAGGGTCGACTTCAGCCGGGCGCAGTTGCGCTCGACGGCACCGAGGTCGATCCGGGCGACTGCCCGCTTCATGGCCTAGCCGTCGGCGACGAGCGCGGCGAGCGCATCAGCCCGCGTGACCAGGCCGGCGAGGCGCCCCTCGGCGTCGACCACGGGCAGGTGGTTGTGGTGCGACTCGGCGATCGTCTGCGCCACCGCCTCGGCATCGTCACCGACGCCGGCGACGACCGGGTCGGCGCTCATCAGCTCCGAGACCTTGGTCGCGAAAGCCTTGTTGAGCCGCTCTTCGAAGCCCTTCATCGAGCCGACGAAGACGATGCCGCCCATGATGTTGAGGTAGTGGGGCAGGTGCAGGTCAGCCTCCTCGTCGCTGAGAACGAGGTCCGACTCGCTGACGATCCCTACCACCTTGCGATCCTCGTCCACCACCGGGATCGCCCCCATATCGGTCTTCGCCAGCAGCTCGATCGCAGCGCGGGCGTCGGCCTCCGGGGAGACGCTCGGCACGTCGGCGTCCATGATTTCAGCGGCTGTCTTCATCGGCAGGCAGCGAGGTTATTCGACGCGCGAGTCGCGAAGCATCCCCGCCGGGACCGAAGCGATCACGTCGCCGGCGATCACCGACTCGGCCGCGCCGATCCGGATCGCGGCGTCGCGGCCGGCGCGGGCGTGGGCAAGGACCGCGGCGCAGGCTGCGGCAAAAGGCTCCAGACCGCGGGACAGCAGTGCCGCAACGATCCCGGACAGGACATCGCCTGTGCCGGCAGTGGCCAGCGCCGGAGCCGAGAGCGCGTTGACCGCGACCCGCTCGCCGTCGGTGACGATCGTGTCGTCGCCCTTGAGGACGACGACCGCACCGGCGAGGCGTGCTGCCTCTCGTGCCGAGGAAAGCCGATGGGCAGAGATCTCCTCCGAGGAACGGTCCAGCAATCGTCCCAGCTCGCCCGCATGCGGGGTGAGGACAGTGGAGGCGCTTCGGCCGGCGATCCGCCCGACCTCACCGGCAAAGGCGTTGAGGCCGTCGGCGTCGACCACCAGCGGGGCCTCGATCGCAGCGGCTGCATCGCGAACCAGCTCGACCGAGCCGGGATCGCGCCCGAGTCCCGGACCGAGGACGCCGGCGGCGGCGCGCTCGAAAGTGCGCAGGACGGACTTGAGCGAGGCCGGCGCCAGGCATCCGTCCCCGCCAGGGCAGCCGACCGACATCACCTCGGGCTGGCCCTGCTCGAAGACGAGCTCGAGGTCCGCCGGCACAGCGACGGTCGCGTAGCCGGCCCCGGCGCGGATCGCCGCCTGAGATGACATCTGGACGGCGCCGGTGAGGCCCCGCGAACCGCCTGCGATCACGACCTGCCCGGAGCTGAACTTGGTCGAGCGGGGACCGCGGCGCGGCGCCAGGTCGAGCACCGCCGGTCCGATCGTGCCGGCGAAGGGCTCGCCCGGAGCGCCGACGGGAATCCCGATCGGCGCCACCCGCAGCTCACCCGCGTGCCACTTGCCGGGGGCGATCCGGTGCCCGATCTTTGCCGCGTGGAAGGCGACGGTGAGGTCGGCCTCGACCGCAGCACCTTCGACCTCCCCGCTGGAAGCGTCGACCCCGGAGGCGATGTCGCAGGCGACGACCGGCACTCCGCAGCGGTTGATCGCGTCGATCACCGCCAGCGCCGGTTCGCGTGGTGTCCCGGCGAAGCCGGTGCCGAAGATCGCGTCGACGACCGCGCCCGAGCCGGCCAGCCGCCCGTCGAGACCCTCCTCGACCCGCTCAGCAGCGAAGCGCTCGAGGTTCGCCGCGGCGTCGCCGCTCAGCTCCTCCCCTGGCCAGAGGAGCAGCGCCTCGACCTCGAATCCCATCTCCGCCAGCAGGCGAGCGGCCACCAGCCCATCTCCGGCGTTGTTGCCCTTGCCGCAGACGACCCTGACCGGGCCCTCCGGGGCGAGGCCGGCGACCGCCTCGGCGACGGCGTGCCCAGCGGCCTCCATCAGCTCGAGCGAGGGGACTCCCTTCTCCTCGATCGCCCAGCGATCTACCGAGCGCATTCCCTCGGAGTCGTGGAGGGGGGTGAGCCAGGGCTCCATTGCGCAGCCAGCCTACTGAGGCGATTCCCGCCTCAGCTGGGTTTCAGCGCGATGCGCCTTCTTTCGACCGGGGCGACTCTGGCTCCGTCGATGTCCACCGCGCGCAGAACCGGGATGCCGCCTTCGGTTGCTTCGACCGTGATCTCGAGCCGCTGGCCGGCGGCCCCGCTGGTGAAGGGACTGAAGCGGGCCTCGAGCAGGCGGTTGCCCTCCTGGGCGCGGATCAGGATCTCGGTGCTCGCCCCCGCGTCGCTGACCTGGAGGCGATCGCCGACCCGCAGCGGCGGGCCCAGCGCCTGCACGATCCCGCGCGTGGTCGGGCTGATCCGACGCGCCTTGCCATCGGCGGGGATGACCGTGAGCTTCAGCCCACCGCTCGGCAGCTCCTCCGGCTCGGTCAGGCTGCGTGAGACCGCCGCCGGATTACAGGCCAGCGCCGCGACCACTGGGCCCAGCCAGTCGCTGCAGCCCTGGGCGGTGGTGTCGCAGGTCAGGGCACCGGTCTGGATCGAGCACCATGGCGACTGGAAGCGCGCCTGCAGGCCCGGCGATGCCGGCGCCTGCGGATGCTTGGTGCCGCAGCGGCTGCCGCAAGACTCTCCCCAAAGGCCAGCCCAGGTGGTCCAGGGGGAACGGCCGGGTTCGACAGGCGGCAGGGGCAGCAGGCAGGATCCGGCAGAGGGGGTCTCGCAGGAGTCGTCGTTGCGGGCCCACGCCCGCTTCCCGTCCGTGCTCGACTCCGGCAGGCCGACCAGGCCGGCGAAGGCGATCGGCTGCGAGCAGGGACTCGAGCAGGGTTTGGGGTATGAGGCGTGGCTGCCGTCGGCGACGAACACCTGAGGCCGTCGCTGTCCTGCTGGGATCAGTGCCCGCGCGGGATAGCGAAAGGTGCCGTTGTGAGCCGCGTAGACGACGTAGTCGAGGCTGCTGCTGTCGTTGGGAGCGGTGACGAGGGTGACGCCCTCCCAGTCGCCCTCGTGCTCGCCACAGAGATCGATCTCTGCCGAGCAACTGGTCAGGCCGAAGTGGTTGAAGCGCATGAACCACCAGTAGTCGATGTAGAAGCGCTCGTTGGAGGAGACGACGCTGTAATAGATCGCCGAGCCCGGATCGTCGTCGCAGTCCCAGAGACCGGCCTCCGCGCAGGCGAGGCTGCGACGCGGCGCCCGGTAGTCACCGAGCTTCCTGCCGGCGATGTCGACGTAGGTAGAGCTGCCCTGGGCGCTGTTTTCGGAGACCAGCGTCTCGAACTCGGCGAGGTCGTCGATCGGCTCGCATTCGACGCCACTCTGGACGCGCTTGCAGAAACTGTGCAGCGGATTGTTGCCCTCGTTGCGCTCCGCGAACAGGCTCTCGACCGAGACCGGGCGCCAGCGCTCGCGGCTGTCGAACATCAACTGCGGCCGGAAGCGCTCGGCAAGTTCCGCAGCTTCGGTCCCGATCACCGGGGCGTAGGCCCGGCCGCGATCCGGAGTCACCTCGACCCGGTGGTTTTCCTTCAAAATGAAGACCAGCGCCCCGCCGGCGACGAAGCTGAGCACGAACCCGAGCACGATCGCCGCCTTCGCCTTCCCGCTCACGGGCAGCACCCTACAGTCGAGATCGCCTGAGCGATGCCGCGCTAGCTGTAGTTCCCAGCAACGTTCGTCAGCCTTGACGCGGGCGGTCGGTGGCCGAGGCTGCCGTGTGGTCTTCGCCAGTTGTAGCGCTCGAGCCAGGAAGGCAGCGCCGCGGTGCGCTCTGCGCTGGTGGGAAAGACCCGTCCATAGGCCCACTCGCGCAGCATCGTCTGGATGAAGCGCTCGGCCTTGCCGTTAGTGCGAGGACGATAGGGCTGGGTGCGCAGGTGGCGCAGGCCGAGCTCGCGGCAGGCGAGGGCGTGGACAGAGGAGACGTAGGGCGAGCCGTTGTCGGTCATGACCCGCTGCACCGAGATCCCGTGAGAGGCGAAGAACCCAACCGCCCGGCGCAGGAAGCCAACTGCGGTCTCGCCTCGCTCGTTGGACAGAACCTCGGCGTAGGCCAGGCGAGAGTGATCGTCGATGGCGATGTGGACGAACTCCCAGCCGGCGAGACGCACGGGCTTGCCGTTGCGGTGGGTGCTCGCCTGTCCCCGCCTATTGCCGGTCACCCGGTGACCCGGCTTGAGGATGCGGCCCAGCTTCTTGACGTCGATGTGGATCAGCTCGCCCGGTTGCCGTCTCTCGTAGCGATTGGGTGGCTCAGGTGGCTCCAGCCGGCTGAGCTTGCCAAGCCCCTCGCGTTTCAACACCACCGATACCGTCGAGAGGGGCATTGCGAGCAGCTCGGCGATCTCAGTCGAGGTCATCCGCAGGCGGCGAAGGGCCAGGATCGCGGCGACCCTCTCGCGCGGTGTCCGGTGGGGGATCGAGTGCGGGGCCGAGGAGCGGTCAAGTAGGCCGGCCTCTCCCTCGGAGCGGTAGCGGGAGATCCAGCGATAGACGGTTGGTCGGCAACGCCGGCGGCCTCGGCCGCCGCCCTTGCCGACCAACCGTGCTCCAAGACCCTCTCTATGACAAGGGCCCTGCCTTTCGGCGTAAGGCGTGCTCTAGCGTGGACTTGCATCCGGACCTCCTGGGGCTGGTTTGGCTTCGCAGCTCCAGCCTCCAGCGAGGCCCGGATGTCTCAGCTACTGACGAAGGTGGTTAGGAACTACAGCTAGCGACTCGGGTGAGCCATCGCCACGGCGGCTGCGTAATCGCGCGAGTGGGTCAGCGAGATCTCGATGCTCTGCTCCGCAGCGGCCTCGGCAGCGCGCCCCGAAAGGCGCACCGAGGGCGGCTCGCCCGCGACGACCTCGACCTCGCGCAGGAAACCGCCGCGGAGGCCGAGGGCCTTGATCACCGCCTCCTTGGCGGCGAAGCGGGCGGCCAGGTGGCGAGCCGGGCGGGCCCGGGCCGCGGCGTACTCGCGCTCGGCCTCGGTGAAGACGCGCTCGGCGAGGCGGGGATGGCGCTCCAGCGCGCGCTCCAGCCGATCGATCTCGAGCAGATCGATGCCGACCGCGGGAGCCATCGGGCGGCCTACTTCTCGATGCCGACGATCAGCTTGGCCGTCGCCAGTTCGCCTTCGCTGCCGCTGCCGACCGCGATGAAGCGAACCTTCCTCAGGTAGGGCTTGGCGTTCTGGAAATCGGTCTCCGACCGCGGCACCAGAGCTTCGGCGAGCTGCAGCGCTGCCGGCCCGTCGACGAAAGCGTCGATCGGCGTGTTGCCGAGAGCCGAGGTCCCCGCCTTGTAGTCCGGGTCGTCCGCGAGTCTCGCACCAGAGGTCGAAAGACCGCGCAAGGTCTCTGCGAGCCCGTAGCCGATCGCGATTCGCTCGCCCTTGGCGACAACCACGGCCGGCCGGGGACCGAGCTCCGGATCGCGAATCGAGAAACCGCTGGCTTTGCCGCTGACCGCCGTCACTCCAGGGGTTTTGGAGAAACGCAGCAGCGAACCGAGGCTGGCGACGGCGTCGGCTGCTTCGCCCGAATTGTCGGTGCTCAGGACCAGCGCCCCGCCGAGGCTGCTCTCGCTGCCGCCTGTGGCGAAGGCCGCTCCGTCGCTGACCGATGCCGCGAGTTTGTCGAGGTCGATCCCGATCGCCTTCAGCGTGCTCTTCAGCTGCCCCGGGGGCACATCCGGCGGGATGCCGGACTTGTCGAGGCTGTCGATCGCTTCGCCGAGCTCGTCGCCGAAGCCGGAGACCGCCAGGGCAGCAAAGGAATCCGCCGGCAGCGTGCCCAGCAGCGCCGAGGCATCGCCGGTGGGTGGCTGCGTTCCCTCGAGGTCGCTGCTGACGTCGATTTCGATCAGGTCGGAGCCGGGCGTGACGCTGGCCAGCGCCGTCGCTTCGTCCGGATCGACCCCCGCCCCCTCGAGCACCCCTCGCGCCTGGCTGTCGATTTCCTCGCCGGACTGCCTGATCAGATCGCCGACATCGACATAGACGTCGGCGAAGCTGTCGCCGGGAGCCGCCGCAACCGCGTCCTCGTAGCGTTCGACCTCGGCCAGCGATTCGCCTTCGTAGGCGTCGACCGCATCCTGAAAAGTCTGCTCGTCTTCGCCGAAGACGAAGAAGTCGCCGATGACCCCTATTGCTGTCCCGTCCTCGCTGTCGACCTTGTAGTCGAGCCCTTCGTAAGAGGCATCCTCGATCGGCTCGTCGCTGGACTGCGCCTGTTCGTCGATGAAGGCCTGCGTCACCTCGGGGTCGGTGCTCTGGATCACGGCGCCGACGCCGGTGAATTCATCGCCGTCGTAGCGCTGGAAGAAGAAGGCGCCCTTGTCGCCGAGCCAGGGCTCGACGTCTTTCCCGTAGTCGACCTCCCCGCCGGAGCTTCCCGATTCCAGCTCTTCGACGATCGTCGCGCCGAGGTCGTCGATTCCGGCGATCTTCTGGGCCAGCGCTTCGAGATTCGACTTCGTCTCCCCGGTCGGGCGCAGCGAGGCTTCGATGAAGAGGGGCGATTTCGCCGGTGCGGCGCTCGCCGGATCGGAGCTCGAACCGCCGCCGTCACCGCAGCCCGCGAGGGCGATCGAGAAAAGGGCAGCGAGCAGCGCGAGGACGAGACGGGGGCTGGTCATGGCGCGCAGCCTAACGAGAGGCCAGGCGCCTACTCGACCGTGACCGTCTTCGCCAGGTTGCGCGGCTGATCGACGTTGAGACCGCGGGCCCTGGCGATGTCGTAGGCGAGTAGCTGCAGCGGCAGGATCGCGACAATCGGCTGCAGGATCCAGTCGGTGCGGGCGACCTCGATCGTCTGGTCGGCGACCTCGTCGACCCGCTTGTCCCCTTCGGTGGCGATCGCGATCGTCTCGGCGCCGCGGGCACGCACCTCCTCTACGTTGGAGAGGACCTTCTCGAGGACGGGGCTCTCGGTCGCAACGCAGACGACCGGAGTCGACTCGTCGAGCAGGGCGATCGGGCCGTGCTTCATCTCGCCGGCGGCATAAGCGTCGGTCGGGATGTAGGAGACCTCCTTCAGCTTCAGGGCACCCTCGAGGCAGACCGGCAGCCCGATGTGCCGGCCCAGATAGAGGAAGAACTCTTGGCTGTGATGGGTCGAGGCGACCTCGCGCACACGGTCCTCGCAGTTGGCGATCGTCGTTTCGATCCGCGAAGGCAGCGCCTTCAGCTCAGCGACCAGCTCGGCCAGACGCTCGGGGGCGAGCGTTCCACGCAGCTCGGCCAGGCGCAGCCCGAGCAGGTACATCGCGGCGACCTGGGCGACGAAGGTCTTGGTCGCGGCGACGCTGACCTCGAGCCCGGCGCGGGTGTAGAGGACGGCATCGGAATCGCGGGTCGCCTGGCTGCCCATGATGTTGGTGATCGCCAGCACCTTGGCGCCGTTCTCGCGGGCGAGGCGCATCGCCGCCAGGGTGTCGGCGGTCTCGCCCGACTGGGTCATCCCGATCACCAGGTCGCCGGAGCCGATCACCGGGTTGCGGTAGCGGTACTCGGAGGCGATGTCCATCTCGACCGGCACCCGCGCCCACTCCTCGATCGCGTAGCGGCCGATCAGGCCGGCGTGGTAGGAGGTGCCGCAGGCGACGATCACGATCCGTTTCAGGTCGCGCAGATAGGAATCGTCGAGCTCCACCTCGGAGAGGTCGACCCCGTCCTCGCCCGGCAGCCGGTCGGCGATCGTCTCGGCGACCGCGTCGGCCTGTTCGTGGATCTCCTTCAGCATGTAGGTCTCGTAGCCGCCCTTCTCGGCAGCGGCCTCGTCCCAGGAGATCTGCTCCGCTTCACGCTGGACCGGAGCACCGGAGGCGTCGGTGATCGTCACGCCGGAGGCGTCGATCGTGACGACCTCGTCGTTTTCGATCGCGACCGCGTCGCGGGTCTGGGCGAGGAAGGCTGGGATCGCCGAGGCGAGGAAGGTCTCGCCCTCCCCCACGCCCGCCACCAGCGGGCACTCGCGGCGGGCGCCGACCAGCAGCCCGGGCTCGTCGGCGTGCATCGCAACGAAGGCGTAGTGTCCGCGCAGCTCGGCGAAGGAGGCGCGCACGGAGGCGGCGAGGTCGTCGTCGTAGTGGCGCTCGATCAGGTGGGCGACGATCTCGGCGTCGGTCTCGGAGCTGAAGTGGTGTCCTTCGGCAGCGAGCTCGCGGCGCAGCTCGGCATGGTTCTCGACGATCCCGTTGAGGACGATGTGAATGCGGTCGGAGCAGTCGCCGTGCGGGTGAGCGTTCTCCTCGGTGACGCGACCATGAGTCGCCCAGCGGGTGTGGGCGACGCCGGTGGTCGCCGGTGGCGCGGCGACCGCCACGCCACCGCCGTTCTCGGCGCTTTCCGCGAAGGCCGCCCGCAGGTTGTCGAGATTGCCGACCGCGCGCACGCTCTCGATTCGGCCATCCTCGATCACCGACACCCCGGCCGAGTCATAGCCGCGGTACTCGAGCTTCTCCAAGCCGGCGACCAGGAGGTCGCGGCAGGGACGCCCACCGACGTATCCAACGATTCCGCACATAAAGGGAGGTGGTTGAAGAGTAGAGGCCGGGGCTCAGCCCAGCTCTTGCTTGACGACGGTGACAAGGCGTTCGCAAGCAGCGTCTGCCTCCTCCGCCGTCGGCGCCTCGGCCATCACCCGCACGAGGGGCTCGGTGCCGGACGGGCGCAGCAGCACGCGGCCTCGCCCCTCGAGCGCCGCACTCTCGCGCTCGACCGCCTCCCAGACTGCAGCGGCGCCGTTCACCGCCTCGCGGTCGGCGACCTTGACGTTGACCAGCGTCTGGGGCAGCTTCTCCATCGGCACGACATCGGAGAGCTCTCCGCCGCCCAGCTCCCGCATCGTCATCAGCGCCGCGGCGATGCCGTCACCGGTGGCGACAAAACGGGTGTCGATGATGTGTCCCGACTGCTCGCCCCCGACCGCCCAGTCCCGCTCGCGCAGCTCGTCGAGGACGTAGCGGTCGCCGACCTGGGTTATCGCAACCTCGATCTCCGCCGCCTCCATCGCCTGGTGAAAGCCGTAGTTGCTCATCACGGTTACGGCCACGCCACCGCCGAGCTCGCCGCGCGCAGCCATCCCGCGGACCGCCAGCGCGATCAGCTCGTCGCCGTCATGGGTACGGCCACGACCGTCGACCGCCAGCACGCGATCGCCGTCGCCGTCGAAGGCGAATCCGATCGTCGCCTCGGAAGCGGCGATTCGCTCGGCGATCTGCTCGAGGTGGGTCGAGCCGCAGCCGTCGTTGATGTTGCGCCCGTCGGGCTCGTCGGCGAGCGTCTCGATCGTGGCCCCGAGTCGCTCGAAGATCGCCGGCGCGGCGCGGAAGGTTGCGCCGTTGGCGCAATCGAGCATCACCGTGACCCCGGAGAGGTCCAGCGGGAAGGCAGTCTCGAGCGCGCGCAGGTAGTCCTCGAGGCCGCCGTTCAGCTCGCGCACCCGGCCCGGCTCGACGGCCTCCCCCTCGGTCTCGATCAGCGACTCGATCCTTGCCTCGTCGGCGTCGTCGAGCTTCGTCCCCTGGGCCGAGAAGAACTTGATCCCGTTGTCGCGGTAGGGGTTGTGCGAGGCGGAGACCACCGCGGCAAGGTCGAAGCCGAGGCGTTTGACCAAGATCGCGGCTGCAGGGGTCGGCAGCACGCCGCCAAGCAGGGCGTCCCCACCGGCGGCTGCGATCCCGGCCGCCAGCGCCGACTCCAGCATCGGACCAGACTCGCGTGGGTCACGGACGATCAGAACCTGTGGCCGCTCGGCCGCCAGCGAAGCCGTCGCCGCCCGGCCGAGCGCGGTTGCCAACTCGGCTGTGAGGAACGTTCCGGCCTCTCCTCGGACCCCATCGGTTCCGAAGAGCTTGCGCCCTGTGGTCACTGGTCGGCTCCTAACGCTTGGAGAACTGAGGCCGCTTGCGTGCCTTCTTCAGGCCGGCCTTGCGGCGCTCCTTGACCCGCGCGTCGCGCGTGAGGAAGCCGCGCCGCTTCAGCTCGCCGCGCAGCTCCGGGTCGATCTCGGTCAGGGCCCGGGCGATCCCGTGGCGGACCGCGCCGGCCTGGCCGCTGATGCCGCCGCCGTGGACGCGGACCCGAACGTCGACGCTGCCCTCGTAGCCGGCGATCGAAAGCGGCTGGCGGGCCATCGTCTGGTGCAGGGGGCGGGGAAAGAACTCATCCAGCGCCCGCTTGTTGATCTCGATCTTGCCGCTGCCCGGCAACAGGGTTACGCGGGCGATCGAGCACTTGCGCTTGCCGGTCGCGAGGTAGCGGGCATCGCCCTCCAGTTTGGCGGGGGCGCGGCTCGCCGCGGCGGGCTCCTCCTCTGCCTCGCCGACCAGCTCGGCCTCGCGTTGGGCACGCTCCTCCTCTTCAGCTTCACGGCGAGCCTGCTCCTCGGCGCTGAGCGGCTTCTCCTCCGGCTCGACCGCAATCGGCTCCAGGTCGGCACCGGGAATGACGTCTTTTTTCTTCTCCTCGGCCTTCGGCTCTGGGGCCGGCTCCTCAGCCGCGGGCGCCTCGGCCTCCTCAGCCGGGGCCTCCCCTGCGACGGGCTCCTCGGCGGTGTCTGCCTCTGCCTCGGGCTCCTCGGCGGTGTCTGCCTCTGCCTCGGGCTCCTCGGCGGTGTCTGCCTCTGCCTCGGCCTCCTCGGCCGTGGGCTCCCCCGCGGCCGGCGTGGGCTCCTCGCCCTCAGCCTGCGCGGACGAGGACTCCTCCGCCGTTGGCTCCTCGGGCTGAGCCTCCGAGCCCTCGGTAGGGGTCTCGGGCTGCTCTGAAGCTTTGTCCTGCTCGTCCGTCAAGTCTGTATCTCCATCGGTTTCGGCTTCTGGGCCTCGTGTGGGTGCTCGGGCCCGGCGTAGACCTTCAGCTTGGTCAGCTGCTGCCGCGCCAATCGGTTGCGGGGCAGCATGCCCTTGACCGCCTTGCGAATGACCTCCTCGGGACGCCGCTCGAGCATCTCGCCGAGGGTTCGGGACTTAATCCCGCCGGGGTAACCGCTGTGCCGCCAGTAGCGCTTCTGCGCGAGCTTGTCGCCGGTGACGTGGATCTTCTCCGCGTTGACGACGACGATGAAATCGCCGGTGTCGATGTGCGGCGTGTACTCGGGCTTGCGCTTGCCGCGCAGCGCATCGGCGATCCGGGTCGCCAGCCGCCCCAGGGTCTGCCCCTCAGCGTCGACGACGTACCAGTCGCGCTGGCGGTCGGCGGGTGTGGCCACATAGGTCTTCATCGGCCGGCGGATGATAGGGAAGTCGGCATTTCTCCGCATATGGCGAGGTCTCTGAACCCGCCATACGGGGATTCCCGAGACCCGCCCCCGGCCCGTCTATACTGCCGCGCCAACAACTGCCGAATTCCATCCGGACAGTCGGGTGGAAGCGGAGGAACCGCAGGGACCTTTGCAGCTTGAAGGTCCCGGGGGCGAATCGGACGAAGAGTCCGTAGCGCATCTCTTTCAGCGCGAGCCCGACAGCTAACTCCGTAGGCGAAGGAAAGAGAGGGCATGTGGCGCGCAGCGTGAGGGCCCAGCCTTGGTTGGCGGGAATTTCAATCACAGTCGTAGCGACGGTTCTTCTGCTGGCGGTTGCCGGCTACGCCTCGGCGATGACGACCGGCGGCGCACCCACTCCCGCCGGCGCGAAACCGCCCGCAGGCAGCCCCACCGGAGCCCCCGCCGCCGACGCTCCCAGCGCCGGCGCGCTGACCCTGGTTTCCGCCCAGGCCACCCCTCGCAAGTCCTTCTTCTACGGCTTCCGCTACCCGAGCCTGCGCTTCGCGATCGCCAGCACACAAGCGCAGAACGACCTCCAGATCGACGTCGTCGACGCGGCGGGCGCGGCGGTGCGCAGCTTCTTCCGCAACGACGTAGCGCCCAACCTCGAAACCCGGATCCGCTGGGACGGGACCACCGCCGAAGGTCGCCCAGCCCGCAACGGCCGCTACAGCTTCCGCATCCTCCCCCAGGGAGTGTCGGCCCCGCCGCTCGCTCGCGCCGCCACCTCGAGCGAACCGCTCAACCTCGCCTTCGCCCTCTACGGCTATGCCTTCCCGATCCTTGGGGCCCACGACTACGGCAACAGCGGCGCTGTCTTCGGCGCTGGGCGCTCCGGGCACACCCACCAGGGCCACGACGTGATGGCGGCCTGCGGGGAGCCTCTGGTTGCCGCCCGCGGCGGCACGGTCCAGTACTCCGGCTACCAGAGCGCCGCCGGCAATTACGTCGTCATCGACGGCAAGGGCACCACCTACGACTTCATGTACGCGCACCTCGCCGAACCCTCGCCCCTGCTGACCGGCGACTCGGTCCGCACCGGCCAGCCGATCGGCATCGTCGGCGACACCGGCTCGGCCTCCGCCTGCCATCTCCACTTCGAGCTCTGGACCGCCCCTGGCTGGTACGAGGGCGGCAGCCCGGTCGACCCCCTGCCCTACCTGCAGAAATGGGACGCCTACAGCTGACCGGCGACCCCCGCAGCCGATTCCGCTTTGCGGGATCGCTGCACGATCGCCAGGGCGAGCGCGACCGGAACCGTCCCCGGCAGCGTGTCGAGGACGAAGAAAAGCAAGTCGAAGCTGAGCGCAAGCACGGCGACCAGCCCGGCCGCGTAGAGCTGCCACCGGCCCGCTGAGAGCCGACGGGCCGAAGATCCGCCACCTGAGCGTATTCCCGGCCCATCGGCGGGGGCGGCAAGGAGGCAACCGACCAGGGCGGCGACGAAGATGTCGCCGAACCCCATCCGAGCGGAGCCGAAGTTGACCACCTGCAGGCGCGGCAGATCGGCGAGCGGAGCGGCTGCGCTGAGGACCGAGCTCGGCTCCTGCAGCAGCTCGACCCCGATCAGGAAGGCGTCGATCGCCGCCATCGCGTAGATACCGATTCGCAGCCAGGAGGCGGGCACGACCGAGACCAGCAGCCAGCCGAGGGAGATGCAGGCGAGGCCAGAGAGCGCCAGCGCCGCGGTCTCACCGGCGAGCGTGTCGACCGAGACCCAGGCGATGGCGAAGAGCGGCACGACCGCGAGCGCCCAGACCGGCCGCGAGCCGTGCACGAGCGCCCCCAGCGCCAGCGCCGCCAGCGGTGGCACCGCGACCAGCGCCAGATACGCAAGCGCCTCAGCCGAGTCCGAGTCGAGCTCGATCGCCGCGATCACGACGACGATCGAGAGCGCCGGCGCCAGCGCCCACCAGCGGCTGCTCAGCGCCGCCAGCCGCGGCGGCAGCGGCCGCGGCGCCGGCAGCGCCACCAACGCCGCCTGAGCGAGCCCCAGGATCGCGATCGAGACTGCGAACGACATGGACCGTTGATGACGAGGTCAGGACGTTGCCTGGCCAGGACGCAGGGGTTTCGCGATGCGGCGCATCGTGGAACCCCGAGGACACCGCCAGGCGGCGTCCTGGACCGTCATCACTCCCACTCGATGGTGGCGGGGGGCTTTGAGGAAATATCGAGGGCGACGCGGTTGACTTCGGGGATCTCGTTGATGACCCGGTTGGAGACGCGCTCGAGCAGGTCGTAGGGGAGGCGGGCCCAGTCGGCGGTCATCGCATCGTCGGAGGTGACGGCGCGGATCACGATCGGGTAGGCGTAGGTGCGACCGTCGCCCTGGACCCCGACCGAGCGCACGACGGGCAGGACGCAGAAGGACTGCCAGAGCTGGCGGTAGAGCTCTGCGGCGCGGATCTCCTCCTGCAGGATCGCGTCGGCAGCACGCAGGATGTCGAGCCGCTCTTTGGTCACCTCGCCGCCGACGATGCGGATCGCCAGGCCGGGACCGGGGAAGGGCTGGCGCCAGACCATCCGTTCCGGCAGCCCCAGCTCGGCACCGACCGCGCGGACCTCGTCCTTGAACAGCATCCGCAGCGGCTCGACCAGCTCGAACTCGAGGTCCTCCGGCAGCCCGCCGACGTTGTGGTGGGACTTGATCGTCGCGGCGTTGTCGCTGCCACCGGACTCGATCACGTCGGAGTAGAGCGTGCCCTGGACCAGATAGGCGGCGTCCTGGAGCTTCGCCGCCTCCTCCTCGAAGACGCGGATGAACTCCTCGCCGATGATCTTGCGCTTGCGCTCGGGCTCGTCGATGCGGGCCAGCCTGGCGAGGAAGCGCTGCTCGGCGTCGACGTGGACGAGCGGGATGCCGAACTGCTCGAAGGCCGCCACGACCTGCTCGGCCTCGTTCAGCCGCATCAGGCCGTGGTCGACGAAGACGCAGGTCAACTGCTCGCCGATCGCCTTGTGGACGAGCAGCGCCGCGACCGAGGAGTCGACGCCGCCGGAGAGGCCGCAGATCACTCGCCCCTCCCCCACCTGCGCCTGGATCTTCGCCACCTGTTCGGCGATCACCGATTGCGGCGACCACTGCTGCTCGCAACCGGCGACATCGCGCAGGAAGCGGGTGAGGATCTCGGTCCCGTAGGGCGTGTGGACGACCTCGGGGTGGAACTGGATGCCGTAGAGGCCGCGCTCGGGGTACTCGCAGGCGGCGACCGGCGAGCCCGGGCTGGAGGCGAGTGCGACGAACCCCTCGGGGGGCTCGAAGACCGCGTCGCGGTGGCTCATCCAGCAGTGCTGCTCCTCGGGCAGACCGGCGAGCAGGCGCCCGCCGCCGTCGCGCAGAACCAGGTCGGTCCGACCGAACTCCCCGGCCTCCGCTGCCTCCACGCGGCCGCCGAGTGCCTGGACCATCGCCTGCATCCCGTAACAGATCCCCAGCATCGGGATCTCGAGATCGAGCAGCTCGGTCGGGAACGCGGGCGCCCCCTCCTCGTAGACCGAGGCCGGCCCGCCGGAGAGGACCAGCCCCTTCGGCCGGCGCTCGCGAATCGCCTCCAGCGACGTGGTCGAGGGCAGCAGCTCGGCGAAAACGCCGCACTCGCGAATCCGCCGCGCGATCAGCTGCGAGTACTGCCCCCCGAAGTCGAGGACGAGAACCTCCTCGGAGGCCTGGGCCGGCGCCGCTGTGGCACCGGCCTCAGTCGTCGGCGACTCCAACACCGGCGGAGACCGCCGCGCGCCCGTTCGAACCCATCCCCACCGACTGCTCGTTCTGCAGCTTCTTGCCCTCGCTCATCAGCGCCGGAGCAACCATCACCTCGGCCCGCTGGAAGGAGCGGATGTCCTCGTAGCCGCAGGTGGCCATCGAGGTCTTCAGTGCCCCCATCAGGTTGAAGGTGCCGTCGTTCTCCTGGGCCGGGCCGAGGACGATCTCCTCCATCGTCCCGTCCTGCGTGGTCGAGACGCGGGTACCGCGCGGCAGCGAGGGATGGAAGGTGGCCATTCCCCAATGGAAACCGCGGCCGGGCGCCTCCTTGGCACGAGCCAAAGGCGAGCCGACCATCACCGAGTCCGCCCCACAGGCGATCGCCTTGGAGACGTCCCCGCCGGTCCGCATGCCGCCGTCGGCGATCACGTTGACGTACTCGCCGGTCTCCAGCATGTGCTGGGAGCGGGCGGCGGCGACATCGGCGATCGCGGTCGCCTGCGGGACGCCGATCCCGAGCACGCCCCTGGTCGTACAGGCGGCGCCGGGGCCGACCCCGACGAGGACGCCGACGGCGCCGGTCCGCATCAGGTGCAGCCCGGTCGAGTAGGAGGCGCAGCCGCCGACCACCGTCGGAACCGGGACTTCGGAGATGAACTCCTTCAGGTTGAGCGGCTCGACCGTGGTCGAGACGTGTTCGGCCGAAATAACGGTGCCCTGGATGACGAGGATGTCGATACCGGCCTCGACCGCGATCTCGAAGTGCTCCCGCACCTTCTGCGGAGTGAGCGAGCCGCAGGCTACTGCGCCGCGCTCCTTGATCTCGGCGATCCGCTGCCCGACCAGCTCCGGCTTGACCGGCTCGGTGTAGATCTCCTGCATCAGCCTGGTCGCCACGTGCTTCGGCGCAGCGGCGACCTTCTCCAGCTGCTCCTCGGCGTTCTCGAAGCGGGTCCAGATTCCCTCCAGGTTGAGCACGCCGAGCCCGCCGAGCTCGTTGACCAGGACGGCGGTGTCAGGGCTGACAACCCCGTCCATCGCCGAGGCCACCAGCGGCAGCTCGAAGCGATAGGGGCCGAGGGTCCAGCTGATGTCTATGTCGTCGGGATCACGTGTGCGACGCGACGGGACGATCGCGATGTCGTCGAATCCGTAAGCGCGCCGCCCCTTCTTGCCTCGACCGATGTCGATCTCCAATTAGGTCCTCCAGGGGGTGGCGTTGAAAAGCCAGCCTACACTTCTGCGGGGACCTCCAAATCCTGGACGTGGACCTCGCCCAGGAGGCGCTCGATCTGGTTGCGGTCGACCTTGCCGGCACCGAAGTGCTGAGTCGACTCGGCCCCGCAGGCAACGCCATAGGCGAGGCACTCGTCGGGGCTGCCGCCGTCATAGCGGGCGGCGACGTAGCCGGCCAGGAAGGCATCGCCGGAACCGACGGAGGAGACCGCCTCCAGCGACTCCGTGCGCACTTCGAGGAAGCGCCGCTCAGACCCCTCGCCGACCACGGCGACGCAGCCGTCGGGCCGCGTGATCGCCGCCTCCTCGGCGCCGAGCCGGACCAGCTCCGAGAGGCCGTGGACGACGTCGTCGCCATCGGCGAACTCCTGCCCGACCAGCTCCTCCGCCTCGCGCTCGTTCGGGGTGACGACCGAGGCGCCGGCGCGTAGGCCGGCGAGCATCGCGTCGCCCTCGGCGTCGAGGACGACCGGTATGCCCAGATCTAAGAGGTCTTTGACCAGGCGTGCGTAGAGGTCGGAGCCCGCGCCAGGCGGCAGGGTCCCGGCGAGCACGCAGAGCTTCGCCCCTTTGGCCAGGTAGCGGAGGCGGGTGACGAAGGACTCCACCTCCTCGGGGCTGACCGCGGGGCCGCGCTCGTTGATCTCCGTCTGCTCTCCCGAGGTGGGGTCGATCACGGCCATGTTGACCCGCGTCTCGCCGGCGATCCGGGTGAAGTCCGTCAGCACCGCTTCTTCGCGCAGCGCTTCCAGCACCCGGGTGCCCGTCGGGCCGCCGACGAAGCCGGTGGCGATCACCGGCCGGCCGAGCCGGTTGAGCGCGCGGGCGACGTTGATTCCCTTGCCGCCGGCCACGGTGCGGCTCTCCACCGCGCGGTGGCGGTGGGCAAGACGGAAATTCGGTACCGCCACCGTGCGGTCGATCGCGGCGTTGAGGGTGACGGTGAGGATCATCGTGAGAAGCGCCTCAGCAAAATCGCGCCAACCAGTATCACGCAAACGGCAACTGCGACCAGGATCCAGTCGGCACCGAGGAAGCTTTGGACCCGGTCGAGCGTGCTTGCCTCGGGCACGCTCCGCCCCGCCCGCAGCGGCACCGTCGCCGCCCGTAGGCCGTCGACGAATACCGTCGCTCGCCCCAACACGGCACCGCGACGTATCGGCCCCTCGACCTCTCCAGGCGCCCGCACGGCGACGCTGAGGCGCTGGTCGCGGCGCAGCCCCACTGCGACGGTGCGGGCGGCACGCAGGGGCAGCTCGCCGTCGGCGTAGCGGATGGAGGGCCTGGCGAGGCGCTCGCCGGCGCGGATCGGTACGCGGCGCTCGTACCGGGAGAAGCCGTACTCGAGCAGCTCCATGCTCTCCAGATCCCGGCCGGCCTCTGTCGTGGTCCCGATCACCGCCGAGATCAGCTCGACCCCTTTGCGCTTGCCGGAAGCGACGAGGACGTAGCCGGCATCGAAGGTGTGGCCGGTCTTCACCCCGGTCGCCCAGGGGGCAAGGTAGAGGAGGTCGTTGAGGGTGTCGATCCGCCGCGGCGGCTGCAGGCTGCGCAGCGTCGCGCTGCGCGCATCGGCGATCTCGGCGAAGGCCGGGATGCGCAGCAGGCGCTGACCGAGCACGCTGAGGTCGCGGGCGCTGGAGTAGTTGCCGGGCTCGTCGAGCCCGATCGGGTTCGCGTAGTGGGTATCGGCGAGGCCGAGTGCGGCCGCCCGCCGGTTCATCTGACGGACGAAGCGGTCTTCCGAGCCGGCTGCGGCGAGCGCCAGGTCGAAGGCGGCGTCGTTGCCGCTGCGCAGGATCAAGCCGTAGAGCAGGTCCCGCACGCTGATCCGCTGCCCCGGTCGCAGTTCGAGCAGCGACTCGCCGTAGATCGCCGAGTAGGGGGCCGCGCGGACGATCTCGTTCAGCGGCAACTCCTGCATCGCCACATAGGCGGTCATCAGCTTTGTGGTGCTGGCGATCGGCAGGCGTCGCCCAGCAGCGTGGGAGGCGAGCACCGTGCCCGTACGGGCGTCGATCAACGCCCAGGCACGCGCTTCCAGCTTTGGTCCTTTCGCGGCGGCCACCGGCGTGGCCAGAGCGAGCGCAAGCAGGATCGCTGCGAGCGCCACGCCGAGACGGCGCCGGATCACCTCAGTTTCAGCGTTTCGCCCGAGATCAGGATCTGGGGATCGATCCCGGGGTTCAGCACCTGGATCCGCGCCACCGAGACGCCGGTCTCGCGGGCGATCGAGGTCAGCGTGTCGCCGCTCTGCACCACGTAGGTCGCCGGCGGCCTGCCCTCGTTCTCGCTTGTGCGAGTCACCTGGCCACCGCGCCCGTCCTTGCTCCCCGTGGTCTCCTCGTCCCCTCCCCCGGCGCTGCCGATCACCATCACGGCGATGACGAACCCGGCGATCAGGGCGATCGTCGCGAAGACGCGGGCGGCAACTGAGGAGCGCTGTTTCATCGGTCGGGGCGGGAGGGCGAATGGGCGCCGCAGATCGTATATACGGTCAGGCGTGTTTCACGCGGTCGAAACGTCCCAAACCGCGCTGCGGAGATCCTCAGCCGCAGCGGCAGGATCCTCGGCGGCGGCAATCCCTCGCGAGGCGGCGACGAGGGCTCCAGCCCGGCCGGGAGCGAAGGCTGCGCCCAGCAGCTCCGGCCGGCCGCCCTGCGCGCCGACGCCGGGGATGAGGAATACCGAGCGCGGCATCAGCGAGCGCAGGCGGGCGATGTGCTCTGGCGCGGTGGCGCCGACGACGGCCCCCATGCCGCTCAAACCGCTGTCTCCCTCGAGCCTGGCCGCGAGCCCATCGACCACCGCGGCGAGGCGCTCGTGCAACGGCTCTTCGGGCGCCGGCAGGTCCTGCAGGTCGGCGGCGCCGGGATTGCTGGTGCGGACGAGGGCGAAGACCCCTGCCCCAGCCGCCTCAGCCGCAGCGATCAGCGGCTCCAGCGCGTCGCCGCCGAGCAGCGGGTTGGCGGTGAAGGCGTCGGCGCCGAGGCCGGGGACCGGCCCCCAGGGCGTCGGCGTCTCGCCGACCAGCGCCTGGGCATAGGCAGCCGCGGTCACCGGGACGTCGCCGCGCTTGCCATCGGCGACCGTGAGCAGTCCCGCTTCGCGGGCGGCCACGCAAACCTCTTCCAGCGCCGCCCAGCCAGGCGCCCCGAGCCGCTCGAAGCAGGCGAGCTGCGGCTTCACCGCGACGCAGGCCGGGCCCGCGCGCTCGATCAGGGAGCGGCAGTGAGCGGATACCGCCTCGGCCGCACGCTCCGCAGCCGAGGCGTTGCCGGGATCGGCCCCGTCCCCGCCGAGCTTCGAGGGATCGGGGTCGAGGCCGAGACAGATCTGGCTGCGGCGCTCCTCTACGAGCGCCGCCAGCCGATCCGCAAAAGGTGCCCTGCTCAGCCCTTGACCTTGGTCTTCAGAGCCGAACCGGCGGAGAAGCGGGGGACCTTGCCGCCCGGGATCGTGATCCGCTCGCCGGTGCGGGGGTTGACTCCCTGGCGGGGACCGCGCTCGGCGACGTGGAACTTGCCGAAGCCGGTGAAGCTGACCTCGCCGCCGCCGCTCAGCGTGTCGGTGATCGCGTCGAGCACTGCGTCAAGCGCATCGCTTGCAGCCTTCTTGCTGCCGACCCGCTCGTCGCCTGCCAGTTGATCAAGAAACTCAGCCTTTGTCACGTCGAAGCTCCTCCGTCTCCATGGGTGGTTGAAGTCGGCCGCAATCTAACAGCGGGTACGGCGTAAACGGCACCACGGCTCACGATCCGGCGATCGTCATCTCCGCGACCAGCAGCGGCGGCGTGCTGACGGAGCCGCCGAAGGGCACCCAGCGCGACGCAGCGCCGGCGCTGCGCACGGCCTTCAGCATCGAAACCAGGTCGCTGGCAATCGTGAACTCGCGCAACGGCTCGGCCGGCTCGCCGCCCCGGATCGCCCGCCCCGAAGCTCCAACCGAAAAGACCCCGGAGACCGGGTTGACCCCCGAGTGGAGCCCGGCGACGTCGGTGACGAAGACACCCTCCCCCGCCTCGCCGAAGAGCTCCGCGAGGCTCTGCGCGCCAGGGGCGACGATCAGGTTGGAGGCGGAGACCGAGGGTTGCGAGCGGTAGCCGCCGCGGCCCGCATTGCCGGTCGAGGCGCCGTCGCCGCGCCGCGCCGTGTAGGTGTCGTAGAGATAGGTGCGCAGCCTGCCACCCTCGATCAGGGGCGTGCGGCGCCTCGGCACCCCCTCGCCGTCCACCGGCGAGGAGGCGGAGCCCTGCGGGTCGAGCCCATCGTCGTAGATGACCAAGACCTCGTTGGCGACCTCCTCGCCTACCCGGTCGGCGAATGGCGAGCGTCCCCGCTGCACGGCGCCGGCGGCCACGCCACCGCCGATCAGCCCGATGAAGCTGGCAGCGACCGTCGGGTCGAGAACGACCGGACAGGCGCGCGACGCCGGCTTCCGGGCGCCGATCATCGACGTTGCGCGCTCGGCCCCCTCTTGGCCGACCGCAACCGGGTCGAGGCGGGCGGGACCGCGAGCGAGGTCGAAGCCGAGGCCGGTCTCGCGCCCGTCCTCCCCTTCGGCAAGAGCGGTCAAGTAGGCGTAGCAACTGGACGTCTCGAACTCGCCGGCTACGCCGGTCGAGGAGGAGATCGCGACCCGCTCCGCAGCGTCGGCATAGACGGCCTGCTCGACACCGGCGATGCGCGAGTCCGCCTCGAGCGCAGTCCGCTCGACCGTGAGCGCGAGCTCGGCGACCCGCTCGGTCGTCCACTCGCCGACCGAGGCGTCGCTCAGCTCGAGCTCCGGCAGCGGCCCGTCGGCGGCCTGCGGGGGGCCTGCGAACTCGTCCTCGTCGGCAATCCGCGCCGCCTCGGCGGCGCGGGCCGCGATCGCGGCGATCCCCGCTTCCGACAGATCGGTGCCGTAGGCATAGCCGACCCGGGCGCCGAGCCAGGCGCGCACACCGATCCCACGCTGGGTGGCGACAGTAAGGCTCTCGACCTCGCCGCCGTGGGCGCGCACCTCGCGCCCGGTCTCCTCCGAGGAATAGGCCTCGGCGTCGGAAGCCCCTGCCGCAAGCGCCGCCTCGACGGCACGGCGCGTCAGCTCGATCAAACCTCGGTCCCCCCGACCGTCATCGCGCCGATGCGAACGTGTCCCTGACCGGTCCCCACCGGCGCTTTCTGACCGCCCTTGCCGCAGACGCCGGTCTTCATCTCGAAGTCGTTGCCGACCGCGTCGATCGCCGCCAGCGCCTCCAGGCAGTTGCCGATCAAGGTGGCGCCGCGGCATGGCCTGGTCACCTTCCCGTCCTCGATCAGGTACCCCTCGGAGACACCGAAGACGAAATCGCCCGTAGCCGGATCGACCTGACCGCCGCCGAAGGAGACGGCGTAGAAGCCCCGCTTCACCTCGGCGATCATCGCCTCGGGCTCGGCGTCGCCGGGCGCGATGTAGGTGTTGGTCATGCGTGGGATCGGCAGGTGACGGAAGCTCTCGCGGCGGCCGTTGCCGGTCGAGGCGACGCCGTCCTTCCTCGCCGTGAGTCCGTCGTAGAGGTAGGAGGTGAGCCGGCCGCCTTCGAGCACCGGCGTCTTCTGGGTCGCCACCCCCTCGTCGTCGATCGAGTCGCTCCCCCACTCGTTCGGCATGCGACCGTCGTCGTAGGCGGTGACGAGCGGCTGCGCCACCTGCTCACCCAGCTTGCCGACGTAGACGCTGGCGCCCTTCTGGATGTGGTCGGCCTCCAGCCCATGGCCGGTCATCTCGTGGAAGAGGACGCCGCCGAAGCCGCCGCCGACGACCACCGGCATCGAGCCCGCCGGTGCCGGGCTCGCGTCAAGCAGGGTCAGCGCCTTGCCCGCCGCCTGCTCCGCGATCCTGCCCGGATCGTCGTCGAAGAGCTCGAAGCCCCGGTGGCCACCGAGCGTCTCGGCGCCGGTCTCGACCGTCTCGGCCCGGCGGGCCACGGCCTGGGCTCCGATCCGCACGCGAGTGCGGTCGTCGGCGGCGAAGAGCCCATCGGAGTTGGCGACGGCTATCTCGCGCCGGATCTCCGCGTAGGAAGCGAGAAACTGGGCGATCTCGGGACCGGCGCCGCGACCGCGCTCGTCCAGCGTGCGCAGCAGCTCCGCCTTGCGCTCGGCGGGAACCGCGGCGGGCGGCCGCTCGATCGGCTGCGGCGTGCTGGCGACTGCCGTCAGCGAGTGTGGCTCGGCGCGGTCGGCGTGCAACGCCGAGGCTGCCTCGTCAGCGGCGCGCTCGATGTCATCGGGGTCAAGCCCGTCGACGTGGGCGAAGTAGGTGGTGCCATCGCTGAGGACCCTGACCCCGGCCCCTTCACCGGCGCCGGACTGCACCGATTCGATCCGCGACTCGTCGATCGCCATTGTCATCCCGCCGCTGCGTTCGGCGAAGACCTCGGCGAACTCGCCGCCGTTGGCAAGCGCCCGCGCGAGAACGCGCTCCGCGACCGCGGGCTCGATCAACCCGCTCACGATTTCGGCCTCTTCCCCGCTACCTCGATCAAGCGGCCGGCCGCGACGAACAGCTCGCCGCCGGCAACCGAGTCGGCGGCGTGGTCGCCGGCGCGACCGCCCGCGTAGTAGAGGCGGGCGAAGGGGCGGCGCGAGACGCGGCGGCGGCGCATATAGGCAGCCGCCTCGTCGGCGTAACCGGAGACCCGGTCGAGCAGCACTCGGTGTGGCTTAGGCGGCATCGGCACCCCTTCCATCGCCACCGGCTGCCAGGTCGCGCAGGACCGAGCGCATGTCAAAGAAGAGCAGTGATGCCAGGGCAAAGCGCTCGGTCACCGCGACAGCGGTCAGGCCGGCATGGCGCAAAGCAAAGACCTCCCCCTGCTCGGTGGCGATGTGGATCTGCTCGACCGGCTCGTCCCCGGTCCGGTCCGCGACCTCGAGCAGCGCCGCAACGTCCTCGCGCCAGCGGTTCGGTTGGCCCGCAGCAGCCAGAACAGCTCCCTGCGCATCGAGGATCGCGCCCCCGCGCAGGTCGGGCGACATCTCGGTCAGGTAGGCCAGCGCAGCCTCAGCCGCACCTCCGGAGATCGCCGTGCTCGTCGGACCGTCGGGCATCTCGGCCAAAATACCGGGCCCCGTGTCCCTGGCCCGAGCTTCCTGGATCACCGTCGTCTCGATCTGCGCGATCGCCGCGGTCCTCTTCGCGGTCAGCGACTACACCGGCTACGCCGTCACCGTCGCCGCCGTCGGCCTCGCCGCCGCGGTCAATTTGCTCCCGTCCCCGTAAAGGGGCGGCAGAGCCAAAACCGACGTTAGAATCGCCCCATGGCGGCCAAAATGCTCAATGGCGATGCCGGCGAACTGAGGCGGGCTCGGGAGCTCCGCCTTAACGATCACAGTGCACCGATGAACGAGCGGCTGGCTTGCGTGCCCGCGCTCTGCAAGCAGATGAGCGCAATCAAGGGCGCCGCAAATCGCGTTGATCGAATTTGACCTGCGGCTCTGCTCGAGGCCCTGCACGAGCATGACGTTCGGTTCGTCGTGATCGGTGGTGTAGCGGTCGCTGCACACGGGTTCGTTCGGGGAACCGAGGACTTGGACCTAGCTCCCGATCCCGACCCAGAAAACCTGCAGCGGCTGACGCAGGCCCTGGAGGCTTTGGAAACAACCCTCCCCACAGCCGGAGGCAGGGCCTTCGATCCACGAGTGACTCTGGCGTCATTCGGCGAGGGGGCAATGTGACGGCCATGACGAGATTCGGTGAACTAGATGTGGTGCAGCTTGCGCAGGATCGCACTCAAGATCGCCTGGACTTTGGAGAACCTGCCCAAGAGCTGATGAGCGCGCCTAGCCGGCGCGGAAGGGGCCTGAGTTCGCTCGCCTGGGGTCGCGCAGGGAGGTCTCGGGCTCGGCGTGGATGAGGACCTCGGCACCGGGGATCGCGGCCTCGATCGAGGCGCGCATCTCGTGAGCGAGCTCATGTGCCCGCTCCAGGCTGGTGCCGGAGCGGTACTGGACGTGGAAATCGATGTATCGGTGGCGGCCGGCGCGGCGAGCTCGCAGCTTGTGGTAGCCGGCGACCTCGGGGGTGCGAGCGGCCGCGATTGCCGCCTCGATCCGGTCCATCTCGGCGTCGGGAAGTGCCTCGTCGACGAGCACCCCAGAGGAGCGCCTGACGATCCTGATCCCGGCGACGACTATCGCGGCCGCAACCGCCAGCGCCGTGATCGAGTCGAAGGCGGCGTTGCCGGTGATCGCTACCAAGCCGAGGCCAACCAGCACCCCGGCCGAGGTGAGCGCGTCGGCCCGCAGGTGGGCCGCGTCCCCTTCCAGCGCCGGAGATTCGTGAGTCTTCGCCTGGCGCGAGAGAACCGTCGATACGACGAGGTTGGCGACGACCGAGAAGCCCATCACCGCGATGCCGACGCCGAGCGTCTTGACCTCGGCCCCGTCGACCAGCCGGTGCGTCGCCTCGTAGACGATGATCCCAGCGCCGACCAGGATCAGCAGACCCTCGATCGTCGCCGCCAGGCTCTCGACCTTCTCGTGGCCGTAGGGGTGGTCGGCGTCGGCGGGCTCGTCGGCCTTGCGCACCGAGACGAAGGCGACGACCGAGGCGACCAGGTCGATCAGCGAGTGGATCGCCTCGGTGAGGATCGCGATCGAGCCGGTGATCGCCCCGGCGGCCAGCTTGATCGCGATCAGGATCGAGTTGGATGCGATCGAGAGCGCCGCGGCGCCGCTCTTGGTGCGGATCATCGCCCTGTCGGCGCCGCCTCGCCGGCGCTCAGGTGCCCGGCCAGCAGCCTCGCGGCGCGCCCGCGATGGCTGATCTCGTTCTTCTCCGCCTGCGACAGCTCCGACATCGTGCGGAGGTCGTCGGGACCGGTGTCGTCCGGGACGAAGGCGGGGTCGTAGCCAAAACCACCCTCGCCCCGAGGCCCCTCGATCAGGTGCCCCTCGCAGCGTGCCTCGAAGACGCGCTCGGAGCCGTCTGCTTCGACCAGGGCGAGCGCGCAATGGTAGGCGGCTCGGCGATCCTCACCGGCCTCGGCGACCTCGCGCAGAAGCTTTGCCAGGTTCTCCTCATCGGTCGCGCCGGGGCCGCCGTAGCGCGCCGAGTGGATTCCAGGCCGGCCCCCGAGCCCCATCGCCTCGATCCCGGAGTCGTCGCCGATGGCTGGCTTGCCGGTGGCCACGTGAGCGGCGCGGGCCTTCTCCAGCGCAATCTCGGCGAAAGAGTCGCCCTCCTCGGGTGGCAGCTCCACGCCCTCCGGCAATGACTCCAGCTCGATACCCGACAGCAGTTCGCGCATCTCGCGCAGCTTGTGCTTGTTGGCCGTGGCGAAGATCAACTGCCGGCTACCCGCTCCTGCACCTCCCGCAAGCGCGAGATCCCCATCTCGGCAAGGCCGAGCAGCTCGTCGAGCGAGGCGCGAGAGAGCGGCGTGCGCTCCGCCGTCGCCTGCACCTCGACCAGTCCGCCATCGCCGGTCATCACCACGTTGGCATCGACCTCGGCGGAGGAGTCCTCGGAGTAGTCGAGATCGCAGAGGGCCCTGCCGTCGACCATCCCGACGCTGACCGCCGCCACCGAACCGGTGAACGGCATCGCCTCGATCTCACCGGCGTCGAGCAGCTTCTGGCAGGCGAGGCGAAGGGCGACGTAGCCGCCTGTGATCGCGGCGCAGCGCGTGCCGCCGTCCGCTTCGAGCACGTCGCAGTCGACGTAGACGCTGCGTTCCCCGAGCGCCTTGAAATCGACGACGACCCGCAGCGAACGGCCGATCAGGCGCTGGATCTCGACCCCGCGCCCGTCCTGCTTGCCGCGCGAGATGTCGCGTGCCTTACGGTCGCCGGTCGAGGCCGGCAGCATCGCGTACTCGGCCGTGACCCAGCCCTTGCCGCGCCCCTGCATCCAGCGCGGCACCGTGTCGCTGACCGAGGCGGTGCAGATGACCCTCGTCTTGCCGACGGAGATCAGCGCAGACCCGTCAGCGCTTTCGACGAACCCCGGATCGATCGTCACCGGCCGGATGTCGGCCGGCGCCCGGGCATAGCTGCGCGAAGCTGGCATTCCGCGAGTGTTTCACGCGGACACCGAGCCAGGCGCTGCCGCAAGCGCTCTTTCACGCATCCGGCAAAACCCGAAGGCCTCGCTGGGCGAAGTGGGCGTCGAAGGCGAAGGCTTCGTTGCCGCCGTCGCGCTCGATCAGGGCGAAGGAGGTTGCGTCGACGTAGCTCCAGCGCTTGTCCCCGTGCTGCTCGAGGATCTCCCAGGCGCGTGCCTCGGTGGACCGGTCGAGATGGACGAGGTCGATCGCCCCGCCTGCACGAAAGCGACGACCCCACTCGATCGCCTCCCCCCGCCCAACCCGGACCATCAGCGCCGTGTACGTCTCGGCGAACACGTAGTTCGAGGTGAAGAGCGCCACTCCCTCGGCGATCAGATCGGCCAGCGCCGAGCGGGCCTGCTCGTGCTCGGCCTCGGCAGAGTTGCGCAGCGCGACGAAGGCGCTGGTGTCGATGAAGACCGACCTCATGGGCCGTAGAGGTCGCGGTCCAGCGTGCTGACGCTCGTCCCCTCCCGTCCCTTGCTGGGCGCCTCGTCGACGAGGTAGCTCAGCAGGGGATCGGTGGCCGAACCGACCCCGCGAGCCCGCTCCGCATCGATCAGCTCGCGCACGACCGCGGCGATGCTGCCCGCCTCTCCCGCACGCTGTTTGAGCCAGCGGTACTGACCCTCATCCAGATATAGCTGAGTTCGATGCTTCATGCTGTAATACAGCGTACGCTTCGACCCAGACGGAATCCTCTCCACCGGAACCTGCACGGGATCGACCAACCGGCTCCGCCCCGGCACGCGCAGCGGGGCGGCCCGCTCGAGCCGCCCCTCCACCACCCTTTATTTGAACGTCACCCGGTCGACGGACTCCTTGATCTTGTCGACGATCACGTCCGCCAACTCGGTCCCCTGTTTGCCGTTGAACCCTTTCATCGCAACGACCATGCCCACCATCAGCAGCGAGACGAGCAGGATCAGCCCCACATACTCGACCGTCCCCTGCCCCCGCTCACCCGCAAGCGAACGGATCGCCTGCACCCTCGCCGTCGCGACCGCGTGCAGATACCCCACTAGCGCATAGAACATCGAAGCCTCCTTCAGTCGATTGGAGCCCGATGCTGCTCCGCGCCGACGCACGGATCTAGACCCATCTGTGTCGTTTCAGTGATGAGAGAGAAATGCGGAACGCCCGGCAAATACCGGCGTTACTTGGGGGTGATATAGGGAAGGAGAAAGTCGGTCGGCCTTGTGCCCACTCCTACCGCAACATCCCCCCGGAGGGCTCGACAGGGCACTACGCCAAAGCCACCGAGCTCTACGTCTTCCTAGACACCGACCGCGATGAATGGAGCCCAGTAGTCAGGAAGCTCGTCAGGCGAATGCTTTCCGCCCACAACACTTCTCGTGCTTTTGCCGCTGCCGCAGGGACAGGGCTTGTTGCGACCCGATCTTCTGGACCGCCAGCGGCGGGGTCTTGTCGGGTTCGGCTGCCTCGAACTTTGGATCCGTGAGCGACAGCTGCGCCTCGCGAGTGGAGAGCACCTGATTGGGCCCACGCATCGCGTGGCTCGCGCCCTCGGGTGGAAGCCCATCTGGATCGAAATTCCCTCGGCGAGCGATGTGCTTTGTCGCTGCGCGGGGAGGATGGCCAAATTCAACTCGGCTCCGATCGTGCCGCCCGCGGCCGAACGCGCACCGATCTCGCGAACGGTGCCGACCCCGGCCTCGATGATCGCCTCGACCGGCCACTGCTAGCCGCTGCAGGCGCTAAAGGTCCGAGGACGATGGGAACCACGCGAGCGCGATCGACCTCTACCCCCGACTCTCAAAACGGCAGATCGAGGCGATTCCCCCAGGAAACAAGGGCACAGAGTTCATAGTTGACAAAGTCTTCTCGAGCTCATCGGCACATTTCGGACCTACGCCGCCTTCTAGAAATCCATTGATAGACCCCGAGAATCTTGCTATGGCTTTCGTCTCGAGGGGGGCAACTGTCTTCTGGTAGCACCTGGTGCCTGCTGGTTCGCCCTTCCTTGAACACCGGGCGGTTCTATCCACACTCGCATCTTTCCATTCCTCCAAGAATCTATGTTCTGCAATTGAGATGGCCTTAGCCTCAGCTGGACTCGTGGTCATAGACGAGCCGCAGCCAGTAAAGGCGACCGTAGAAAGCAGCGCTACCAGGATAGCTAGGCAGACTCTTGCCCACATCCCATGCGGGCGAGAATGGAGCCGAAGCATTCGATTCATAATCTCAATTGCCGAGCTTGAGACTAAGAGGTCGCAGGTACGGATTGTCGAGGATCCCAGGGACCCTGCCCGAGTTCATTCCAGGCGGAGTTCGCAGCGGCTGGACGAGAGTCTGAGTGAGATTGTGGCGGCCAGCCGACACCAATCCGATAGACCGCCGATCCGAGGCACTGTAAACGGGTGCGCCGCTGTCGCCGGGGATAGCGTGACGGTTAAATCTGACCCAGTATCCAGCGTGTGCAACTCCATCACCCGCCCCCGCCCAAAATGATGTGCGTCCGATTATCGGGCCGCAAGAGACGCCGTTAGTTGCGACACCGGAAAAGCAGACGAGATCCCCCTCCCTTGCCGTCGCCGCTGGCTCGGTGGGCAATAGGCGTCCCTCGGAGCCGAATATCCCCTGCGGCACAACTCCAGCGCTTTCGACCCTGATCGCCTCTCCGTCGGTGGTGGGTGATTCATCAAGCACACGGTAGGCTGAGCGTCTTACCTCTCCAATTTTTCGCCAGTTATCTTCATTTTCTCGCCTCTCTGTCTGGTCGGATACAGACGTACCGCCATCAGAAGTCCGATATACCCAATTTTCCCATGTTATCGGATTGCAATGGCCAGCGGTGAGAACGAATAGTCGCCAGCGAGGCTGGCCGTGGGACTCGCCAGCCTTGTCCTTAGCGCCAAAGGCTGCGGTGCATTCATGGATGCCCTGATATACATTTTCAGCGTCAAAGTGTTTGGTGAAAATCCCATCACCGGCTCGCATCCTTCCTTCATTACGCCAGCGGCCCCCCAGCAAACTCCCATCGGCCGTTTCGTATTCGACCACTATCGGAGCATTGGAGCCGAACATCTGGTGCAGAATCCCTTCGACCTGGGCCACGCTAGGGGTTCCGACTCGTACGGCTCTCCCGGATTCGTCGAACTTCACATCAACGACGAGTCCGCTGAGTGTGGAATTCGATTCGAGCGCATTCGAGACCGATTCCGAAGCTGCCCGAACCGAAAGGTACGACACGGTCGGGCCCACTGGATAGACCTGCAGCCTCTCCCCTGCCGCCAGCGACAGTGACGCCTCTAGGCTTGCCAGTTGTTCTGCTTGGTTGCCGAGAAAGCCAATATGCATGACTCCGCCGGCGGCATGGTCGATGTAGTACCCGGCAAAGCTACTTGACTGAGTTTCTTCGAGCCATTGGTTGATTCGCTGCGCGTTGTGGTTGTAGAACCAGTCGCGATATTCCAGCTCTGCCGCATCAATCGCACGAAGTGGCACACTCCAGCGTTCATAGGTCGCTCGCGCAACTTCTCCCTCTGGTGTATGCGGATTGTACCAATCGCCGATTGAGTTGGAGATCCGTTCGACGATCGCGAGCTCGTTGCCTTTGAGATCGAGATCGAGACCGAATTCTTCACGGAAATGGAGGATGTCTTCGAATATCGGTGGTTCGTCGGCCTCAGGGTTGGATGGTGGCGTGTAGGGAACGTTGACCCAGAATTTGACGGATTCGACGTTGCCTGTTGTGTCTGTAATGATCACTTCAAGCTGCAGAATTCCAGGTGGCCAGTTGCCAGTGTTAGTAATCCAGGGGTCTTCGACGGTTTTGCAGCTCGTTCCTTCAGTTTGTTTGCAGGTCTTTTCAGAGACGACCTGATCGCCGTTGGCGACGATTTCGATCAAAGCGACCCCTTCGACGGAGTAGGCTTGGACGAGGAGACTGTAGTCGCCGGGGGTTATCGCTTTCTCGGTTTCCTTGTTTGCGTAAAGGGTGCCCGAGAGGTTCTGGATTTCGGGTGGCACTTTAGTATTCCACCACTTGAGTATCGAGCCGTCGAGGGCGATGTCGTAAACCGTCGTCCGTTCTCCTTCAGGAGAGACGGTTGTTCGCCTCGGTTCCTCTTTGTAGGTGAATTTGGCGGTCTTGGCTTTTCCGCCTTCGACTGAGACGATCACGGCTTCCACTCGACTGAAACTGTCGTATTTAACTTCGCCCCAGGTACCGTTAGGCAGCGTGACTTTGGTCAGCCGTTTCTCGGAGTCATATACGTATTGGGTTTTGCCTTTGGGACCGTTGACCGCTGTCAGCAGTTCGGCTGTATGGGTGTAGGTGGTCGGACCTGCCTCCTCGCCTTGGACGCTGGTGACGAGCCCGGCGGAGGTATTGACTTCAACCTTGGGATCTTCTTCTGGAGCGGGTTCTGGGCGAAGGATCGTACGCTCCGCCAAGCTCACCGTTTCCCCGCCCCCGGTGGCCTTGCCGATGCTGGTGCAGGCCGCCGTCGCGCTGCAGGAGATCGCACTCAGAATGGGGGTCTTGCCTTCGGGGTTGGGCGAGGACTGGGTGCTCCAACTGCTTCCGTTCCAGCTCAGCGCCAGGGTTTTGGAGCCCTTGGTGCCGACTGCAGTGCAGTTGGTGGCTGTGGTGCAGGCGAGGTCGTTGAGGGATTCTGCTGCTTCTGTGCCCTGGCCGGCAGCCGACCAGCTCGATCCGTTCCATCTGTCTGCGAACCAGAAACGTTCTTGTTGCACTTCTTCTTCGACTACTTTTCCGTCTTTGTAGTAGAAGCCGATCGCCATGCAGGCGCTCGAGGAGGTGCAGGAGAGATCGGTGAGCGTCGTGGACGACGCGTATTTGCTTGCCGGGTTGGGTGGGGCCGAGAGCACCGACCAGGTCGTGCCGTTCCAGCGTTCGGCGATCAGTTTGCCTTCGCCGAAGCCGATCGCGACGCATTCACTGGCAGAGACACAGGAGACGTCCTTGAGCGAAGCCGAGCTGGTGGTTGCGGCGTTTTGCACCGACCAGTTGAAGCTGCTGAGGCGCTCGATCAGGGGCAGGGTTTTGCCTTCTTTGACGTAGGAGCCGACCGCAGTGCAGGTCATGGCGGCGGTGCAGGAGATGCTGTTCAGCGTCACTGAGGAGCCGCCGCTGGGAACCGCCGGTTTGGGGGCGCCTTCCCAGATCTGGCCTTCCCAGTACTCGGTGGCGGCACTGCCGTCGGAATTGGTGGCGAGCACCCAGCACACCGAGGGAGCCCCGCAGGAGACCGCTTTCAGGCGGCGGCCCGACACGGAGGTCCCGGCGACCCATTTGCTGCCGTTCCAAAACTCGCCGAGACTGCGGCCGTTGGCGTTGTCATAGCCGACCGCGAGACAGGCGCTAGCCGAGGAGCAGGCGACGTCGCTGAGTTCGGCGTTGGTTTTGGGTGGTGCGGGATTGGGGGTGGTTTGCAGGGACCAGGACGTTCCGTTCCAGCGCTCCGCCAAGCTCACCGTTTCCCCGCCCCCGGTGGCCTTGCCGATGCTGGTGCAGGCCGCCGTCGCGCTGCAGGAGATCGCACTCAGAATGGGGGTCTTGCCTTCGGGGTTGGGCGAGGACTGGGTGCTCCAACTGCTTCCGTTCCAGCTCAGCGCCAGGGTTTTGGAGCCCTTGGTGCCGACTGCAGTGCAGTTGGTGGCTGTGGTGCAGGCGAGGTCGTTGAGGGATTCTGCTGCTTCTGTGCCCTGGCCGGCAGCCGACCAGCTCGATCCGTTCCATCTGTCTGCGAACCAGAAACGTTCTTGTTGCACTTCTTCTTCGACTACTTTTCCGTCTTTGTAGTAGAAGCCGATCGCCATGCAGGCGCTCGAGGAGGTGCAGGAGAGATCGGTGAGCGTCGTGGACGACGCGTATTTGCTTGCCGGGTTGGGTGGGGCCGAGAGCACCGACCAGGTCGTGCCGTTCCAGCGTTCGGCGATCAGTTTGCCTTCGCCGAAGCCGATCGCGACGCATTCACTGGCAGAGACACAGGAGACGTCCTTGAGCGAAGCCGAGCTGGTGGTTGCGGCGTTTTGCACCGACCAGTTGAAGCTGCTGAGGCGCTCGATCAGGGGCAGGGTTTTGCCTTCTTTGACGTAGGAGCCGACCGCAGTGCAGGTCATGGCGGCGGTGCAGGAGATGCTGTTCAGCGTCACTGAGGAGCCGCCGCTGGGAACCGCCGGTTTGGGGGCGCCTTCCCAGATCTGGCCTTCCCAGTACTCGGTGGCGGCACTGCCGTCGGAATTGGTGGCGAGCACCCAGCACACCGAGGGAGCCCCGCAGGAGACCGCTTTCAGGCGGCGGCCCGACACGGAGGTCCCGGCGACCCATTTGCTGCCGTTCCAAAACTCGCCGAGACTGCGGCCGTTGGCGTTGTCATAGCCGACCGCGAGACAGGCGCTAGCCGAGGAGCAGGCGACGTCGCTGAGTTCGGCGTTGGTTTTGGGTGGTGCGGGATTGGGGGTGGTTTGCAGGGACCATTCTGCTGGTTCCTCCTGCAATTCTTCGAGCACCGTAGGGCTCATCGGCGAGCTGGCGGGGTCTTCGACCGCGATTTCGGAGAGGTCACCTGCTTCGTAGGAGTAGTCGATCTTGGCGGCGCCAGGCGTGCGCATTTCGGTTACCTTGCCGACTTTGTCGAAGGCAAGCGAGGTGCTCGTTTCGTCGCTTTGGTCATCGACCTCGTAGCCACCATCCGGTTCCTTAGTCACCACCGCCTGCAGCTTCTTGTCGAACTGCGTGGCACCGATTTTGGTAGGCAGTCCGACAGCGCTCTCCAGAATGCCGCTGGTGCGCACCATCGAAGCCTTGACGGGCGGGGCTCCTTCTTTGGTTTCTTCGGGTTCCAGCTTGGGGGTCTGGGCAAGAGTCCAGCCGTCGCCCCACTCAGTGTTGTCGTCGTCGGGCAGCTGGGAGTTGTAATAGCGTTCAACTTCGAGGTCGACGGCGGGACCGGTGACTTCGACATCCTTTTGGCGGTAGACGAGATTGCCGTTCGTGACATTGACCGCGAGTTCGGGCCGGTTTGGATGCTCTTCTTCTGATTCTCCTTCACCGTTGGGAAGCGGGAAGTGGTGCATCACGTATTCGTCCTTGATCCCGGTTGCAGGGAAGTATTCGAATTCGATGGGGCGTTCTCGGGCGTTGCCCACTTGATCGGTTGCAATCACATTCAGTTTGTGAACGCCGCCTCCTTTCACTTCGTCCATCGGAACCGGGTAGTTCACTTTCATCGGACAGCTGAATGTAGGTCCGGAGCATCCCTGTGGGAGCCAGGGCACTTTCAGTTCTTTGCCGTCGAGAAATACGGCGATGTTTTTGACGCCCGAGCGCCTAGCTTTCGGTTCTGAGAGGGGGTTGCCCGTAGCGGCTTTGTCGGTGGCTTCGATCTTCAGGTTGTAGACCGGGAGATGGAGCTCTGGAGCTTCTTTTCCCTCTTCCTCTTCTTCGGCTTCCTCCAGCGCCTCGGTGAATTCGCCTTCGAGCTCAACTTCGGGCTTGCTGCGGTCGAGCCTGGTCGTCCATTTGTAGGAGGAGGAGACGTGTGCCGGTTCGTCAGGGCCGAGCGGGTCATAGGCCGAGAGGCTGGCATTCCTTTCGCCTTCGAAAAAATAGGAGACGCCGAAGCTGGCTTGCGCGCTGGCCGGACAGCGGCTGGTGTAGGTGCCGGTGCAGTTACCAACCGGGTAGGTGTAAGGCAGACTCCCTTCGGGGCTAAGCGTTATCCCCTTGACCCCAAGTCCCGGATCGCTGACATAGGCGGTGACGGTGATGTCTTTGACCCAGTTACCAGAGGCGCCGACGACTGAATAGATAGTCGGTGCCTCGGGATCCTTCTCTTGGATCGTGACGCCGCCCACAGAGAATGTGAACGCGCATTTGTGGTGAACTGAGGCCGGGCCGGTGCCGATACCCACCACCGCCTGGCGGACACCGGGACCTCCGACCCAGCCGGTCTGGTATTGGCCCATGTAGTGATTGCCCCCATACCAGATACCGAGACCGACGTAGCCCCCTGAGGAAGGATTGAAGAGGCCGGCGTAGCCGTGAGGCTGGTTGGTGGGTTGTTCTTTAGCGCAGTTTTCCGGGAGGGTGAAGGTGTTAGAGAAGTAGGTGGCGGCCGCGATATAGGTCGTCTGGCCGGGGGCGGTGTAGACCCAATGTCCGTAAGTATTGGCGCCGTAGACATAACCGTTCCCCTGCGCACTCGCCAAGAGGCTGGAACTGTTCGAGAGGTTGTATGCGGCGTTCCAGCTCGGGGCCCAGTAATTGAAGGCCACATACCCCTCTTCGAGGAACTGCGGGTCGACGAGAATCGGGTAGGCGAAGTCGTGCGAGCGATGCGGGACGTCGAGGACGAGCGATTCCCCCTCGACGCTCATCGTGACCGGGACCAGGGTGCCCTGAGCGTCCACGGCGGAGGGAGACGGCACCTGTCCAATCGCGGCTTCCGATGAAGAGAGGACTTCAGCACCGCCAACGTCGGTCGGACGCAGCGTCGCACCCGCTGGCAGCTGGAGTGCGAAGCGAAACTGCTCGGGACTCTCAGGTGAGCGCAGCTGCTCGAAGACCTCGACGCCGGCGGCTATCGGGGAGAGAAGTGTGTCGGTGGCCGTTGCGGTTTCTGGATAGAAGAGATTCTTAGTGCCGAGAGTCTGGGCGTCGTGAGCGTCGTTGGCTGGCAGCTGGACTTCAATCCCATTCTGGAGTTGGATCAGTTCTTCAGTTGAGACAGGAAGCTTGACCTCGGTGAGCGGGTTCTCTGAAACAAAGTCATTACCGGATCGTTCCAAGCTGAGATCGACAGGCTGCTTGCCTTCGCCGCCCACCTCGCTCACGATCTGGATAGATGACTCGACTATCGAGGTTTCACCCTTGCTGTTCGAGGCTAGGGCGCCGTAGGTGCCGAGGATTTCTTCGATTTCGAGTTCGCTGAGAAGGCGCGCTGGGTCGGCGTTCAGTTGAGCGAGCTGTTCGGGGAAGGCTTCGACAAGCAAGCTCTGGGCTTCGCCTGCCGAGAGGGTCGTGTAGGCGGCGCGGGACGCTTCGCGCTGCTTTTGAGCTTCGGGGCTCGAGAGCCACTCGGCACGTTCTTGTCGTTCGTC
Organism: uncultured Solirubrobacterales bacterium; assembly: GCA_963697695.1. GTDB lineage: Bacteria > Actinomycetota > Thermoleophilia > Solirubrobacterales > 70-9 > VRUE01. The sequence continues at coordinate 2,435,068 of OY969094.1, read as the reverse complement.
TTCGACTGCGGCGACTTCGACGCCGCTTGGGCTCGGCGCTTCTGGGGCCGAAAACAATTCCTCGGGTCCGTTGGCTGCAGAGGCAGCAACAACGGATGCCGCCGAGACAGCAAGAAAGAACAGAGCTACAACGGCAATCCGGCGGCTGGCGGTAACTTGCGACCTCGCAGGAATTCGCTCCTCCCCAGCGGCCATCCAGCGTGCGCTTCCCATTAGATCCTCCTCTTTCAGAGTATCTATTAATCGGCATAATTAAATTAATGCTTGGAAGGCGGGTAGCGCAATATGAAAAGTAGGGTTTTGACAAAGACTGTTCATGGGGTCCTGGCTAACCACGTTAGATTCGACGTTTTGTCCCACGCGGTCCCTAGGTCGGGGCACCTATGTGGAGCGACTTCCGAAGCGCGAGCATCAAGGATCTATGGACCGGCTACTCCCCCAGCTATGCAGCAGATCGAACGGGTGAGCGCTGATGGCCAGGCATCTCGCTCACACCTGACAAGGAGCAAGCCTGAAAGGCTCGAGAACAGATTGAAGCCTTCGAAGGAGCACCAGAGCGCGCAACATGGGGGAAGCCCCACAGACGAACAACGATTGGATGCGCCTTCTGCACATAGGGCCACCTACAGCGATTGCCCAAACAATTGAAACCGGACCAACGATTGATCCTTGTCGCGAACCCGTTCAGGGTTCTGTGGTATCTGCCTTGGACTGACGGGCAGGCGGCTCACCAGCCGGTGCGGATGAGGGAATGTCCAGGGGATGAAAAGGTCGAGAACCGCCTTCTCTGACTTCTCTGACCCTCGCCTCACCCGCTTCCCCCCTCCACACCGCTACGAGATAAATCCGGCACTCAGAGTCGGATTCATGCCGTCCGATATCAGTAATAGGTTTCGGGTCTTACTAAGGTTTCTATTCGAGACGCAGGGAAGAGATGGCGCAGCTTCGCAGTCCCCTTAGGCGGTCTACCAGCCGCATTCGCGGAAGGCGTTGTTGGCAGTCGGCATGATCGAGCCGGTCTCGATGTGTCTGTCTGCCATCCCCCCGGGGGATCGATCTGAGAGCCCGGAGGCAGTCCAGCTGCCTTTCATGCTCACTGCCTAACCACTCGTCAGTGCTTGACCGGTAGCCCTTCCTGCCTTGAAAGATTCCCTCCCGGCCCTCGTGGACGAATGAGAATCTCCGCGGTCCACGGTAGCGCCGGCAACCAATCAAGGCCTCAGGGGTACTCCTTCCGAATGAGCAACGTCGGTCGTGGAGCCATCATCATTGTCGCGGCACTTGGGGTGGGGGCCTACACCTACGCGAGTGCGTCCGATCTCGACCGAAACGGGGCGCTCGGCACGATCGTGTTCAGCACTACTGTTGACTGGGCATTTTTTGTCCTCCCGGTCCTCGCGGTCGCGCTCGTCAACCGCTGGTGGGCGCTATCGCTTGCCCTTGTCCCCTTCGCCGTCGAGTTCTACCTGCACGAAGCGACCGACTACGTCTATCCCTTCCACGAGGATCCCTACCCAGCCCTCGTCATCTTCGGGACCGGATTCCTGCTCGCCATCTACTCGCTCGGCTTCTTGCTGCGCGCCGTATTCGATCGGATGGTCTCCGAAAGATGGGTCCGCAGGCTCCGGGACAAGCTCAGCTAACAGCCGAATTCGACCTCTCTCAAACCTGAGTTCATCGACTCCACGGCCATTGCGGTGATCATCCACGCCTACAATCAGAATGGCGGGACAGGGGCAGCGAATCGCTGTTTACGGCTGCTCGACGCAGGTGCATTGAGTTCTTTCAATCACGGGTCTCACCCAGAACGGGCTGTCTTTGAGAGCGTCGATGACGCCCTCGCCGCTTGGGACTGAGCCGTGAGCCGTGCGGCGCTGGTCCTAGGGTGGAGACGCGTAAACCAGGTCGCTGGTCACCCTTCGATCGGCGACCCCTTGTCGGTGGCCACTTCCCCGGCCTCGAGCGCCCGGTCATAGACGCGGACCTCGTCGATGCGGCCGTCGAAGAAGATGCCCATGTTGTCGAGGCAACCGATCGTCAGCGGCCCTTCGGCAGCCGCAAGCGGGAGGGTGGACCGCTCGGCGCTGAGCTCGCCGTTGACGTAGAAGCGCAGGGTCGCGCCGTCGTTGACGAAGGCGATGTGCGACCAGGCGTTCAGCGGCAGCGGTTCGCCTTCGGCAACCACGATGTGGCCGCTTTCGCCGCTTTTTCGCAGCCAGCCCTTGGGGGGTTCTTCGCCGCCCACCAGCAGCGAGTAGGAGAAAGGCCTTTCTTCTTCGGCTGCGCTGTCGTCTTCCTGGGTGACGATCGCCTGGATTTCTTCCCCGTCCTTGGGCCGCACCCAGGCCTCGAGGGTGAATTCTTCGTCTTCGAGGAACTGCAGCTGGGCGCTTTCGGGGACCGAGATGCAGTCGTTTTCGCCGTCGAAGGAGAGTGAGCCGCCGAACTTGCCGCGGACCCACTGGGCGCCTTTGATGGTGCCGTGATGCTCTCCCACGAGATCGTCAGCAATCTGACCCTGACCTCTGTCAAAGGAGTAGGCCGCAACAGGCCCGGCTCGTGGCGTCACGATCGGCGTCGACCTGTCGGTGGCCACTTCCCCGGCCTCGAGCGCCCGGTCATAGACGCGGACCTCGTCGATGCGGCCGTCGAAGAAGATGCCCATGTTGTCGAGGCAACCGATCGTCAGCGGCCCTTCGGCAGCCGCAAGCGGGAGGGTGGACCGCTCGGCGCTGAGCTCGCCGTTGACGTAGAAGCGCAGGGTCGCGCCGTCGTTGACGAAGGCGATGTGCGACCAGGCGTTCAGCGGCAGCGGTTCGCCTTCGGCAACCACGATGTGGCCGCTTTCGCCGCTTTTTCGCAGCCAGCCCTTGGGGGGTTCTTCGCCGCCCACCAGCAGCGAGTAGGAGAAAGGCCTTTCTTCTTCGGCTGCGCTGTCGTCTTCCTGGGTGACGATCGCCTGGATTTCTTCCCCGTCCTTGGGCCGCACCCAGGCCTCGAGGGTGAATTCTTCGTCTTCGAGGAACTGCAGCTGGGCGCTTTCGGGGACCGAGATGCAGTCGTTTTCGCCGTCGAAGGAGAGTGAGCCGCCGAACTTGCCGCGGACCCACTGGGCGCCTTTGATGGTGCCGTCGTGGCCGCCGGCGGAGTCCTCGGCGAGCGTCCCTTCGCCTGCGTCGAAGGAGTAGGCGGCGATCGGGGGCGCCTGGGGCGTCACGATCGGCGTCGACCTGTCGGTGGCCACTTCCCCGGCCTCGAGCGCCCGGTCATAGACGCGGACCTCGTCGATGCGGCCGTCGAAGAAGATGCCCATGTTGTCGAGGCAACCGATCGTCAGCGGCCCTTCGGCAGCCGCAAGCGGGAGGGTGGACCGCTCGGCGCTGAGCTCGCCGTTGACGTAGAAGCGCAGGGTCGCGCCGTCGTTGACGAAGGCGATGTGCGACCAGGCGTTCAGCGGCAGCGGTTCGCCTTCGGCAACCACGATGTGGCCGCTTTCGCCGCTTTTTCGCAGCCAGCCCTTGGGGGGTTCTTCGCCGCCCACCAGCAGCGAGTAGGAGAAAGGCCTTTCTTCTTCGGCTGCGCTGTCGTCTTCCTGGGTGACGATCGCCTGGATTTCTTCCCCGTCCTTGGGCCGCACCCAGGCCTCGAGGGTGAATTCTTCGTCTTCGAGGAACTGCAGCTGGGCGCTTTCGGGGACCGAGATGCAGTCGTTTTCGCCGTCGAAGGAGAGTGAGCCGCCGAACTTGCCGCGGACCCACTGGGCGCCTTTGATGGTGCCGTGATGCTCTCCCACGAGATCGTCAGCAATCTGACCCTGACCTCTGTCAAAGGAGTAGGCCGCAACAGGCCCGGCTCGTGGCGTCACGATCGGCGTCGACCTGTCGGTGGCCACTTCCCCGGCCTCGAGCGCCCGGTCATAGACGCGGACCTCGTCGATGCGGCCGTCGAAGAAGATGCCCATGTTGTCGAGGCAACCGATCGTCAGCGGCCCTTCGGCAGCCGCAAGCGGGAGGGTGGACCGCTCGGCGCTGAGCTCGCCGTTGACGTAGAAGCGCAGGGTCGCGCCGTCGTTGACGAAGGCGATGTGCGACCAGGCGTTCAGCGGCAGCGGTTCGCCTTCGGCAACCACGATGTGGCCGCTTTCGCCGCTTTTTCGCAGCCAGCCCTTGGGGGGTTCTTCGCCGCCCACCAGCAGCGAGTAGGAGAAAGGCCTTTCTTCTTCGGCTGCGCTGTCGTCTTCCTGGGTGACGATCGCCTGGATTTCTTCCCCGTCCTTGGGCCGCACCCAGGCCTCGAGGGTGAATTCTTCGTCTTCGAGGAACTGCAGCTGGGCGCTTTCGGGGACCGAGATGCAGTCGTTTTCGCCGTCGAAGGAGAGTGAGCCGCCGAACTTGCCGCGGACCCACTGGGCGCCTTTGATGGTGCCGTCGTGGCCGCCGGCGGAGTCCTCGGCGAGCGTCCCTTCGCCTGCGTCGAAGGAGTAGGCGGCGATCGGGGGCGCCTGGGTCGTGAATGCGACCTCGTCTCCTTCCTCAACCTCGCCTTCGGCGGTTTTGATGAACAGCCTCGCGTAATACCTCGTGTTCGGCTTCAGGTCGGAGACCGGTGCGTTGACGGAGACCTCGGCTACTGCGGAGCTCGTTTTGACTGAGGTCGTTTTCTGATATCCCGAGGGTCCCTGAGCGGATTTGGTCCCGTAGCCGAACCACCATTCGTTGGTCGTTCCATCGCCCTGGAATCCGCCCAACAGTGTCGCGTTGCTCTGCGAGGCAGATGCCGGCTGGGTTCTCGGATCGGTCTTGCGATTGATCCAGATGACCACGCCGAACCCGTCGCTCCCGGCTTTTTTGCCCGTGCATTGGGTGAAGTTCGCGCTGTTGCCCCAATACTCGGTTTCAACGTGGTGCCTTCCGCCGTAATGCTGTGGGAAGTGACTGGGGTGCCAGGAGTTGGGGAGCGAGAAGTACCACTTGAGCTCGTGGCGTGCCCAGTCGAAGCCGCTCGCATTCGGCCCGTGGTTCGTTCCGACCGATCCGTTGGGATCGACCGCATGCGTATTGCAACCGTTGCCGACGACAAAATCCTCGTGATGGGGGGTGCCGACCGTCATCACCTGGGGAGACTCGGTGGCGGGTATGTGCCAAAGGCGCACGTGCATTCGATCGCTGGCGTCGTCGGCATTTGCGCTCGACGCGTCCATCTCTTTGCATTCGAGCCCTCCTTCATCGTTGCGAACGAACAGAGAGTGATTGGAACCCGTGTCGCCGACACCCGCATCCCAGCGATTATGGATTTCGATATGTCTCTGGACGCTCGTCACCCCGGCCCTCTTTCCGATGAAGAGCACTCCGACGGGATCGGTGTGGTTGCCCGTGCAATCGTCGCTGGGGAAGTCGTAGTCTCCGGCCGGGCCCTCACCGACCCCCCATCCCCATTGGACGTCTTCTTCTCCGATGGTTTCCGCAGTGGCGGCGGGCGACCCGAAGAGAACGATTGCCATCAACACCGTCACTGCGACAGCCGCCGCGATGCCGACTGGTGAGCGATTGGAGCTTAGGCTTGGCATGAGAGGTTCCCTTCCATCGAGCCCTGCGCGGGCGGTTCGAGCCTGTCCGGGAGGCCGCTGTCCAATTCCGTTGAGTTGCTCGCGGGCGGCTCCCGCCTCCCCTCCAGACGAAGCATCTCCACCGCTTCGATGGCGCGAGCCCGGTCGGTAGCGAAGATCACCACCGTGGCGGAGCCGGTGTAGACCTCGATGCGCTTGTCAAAGGCGAAGTTGAATTCGACCACCTTGGCGCCGCTGGGGCCCGGCAGAAACCTGTGCGGCAGCGGCCTACCTCTGAAGGAGTACTTGGCGAGAAAGCGCTGGCATGCGGGCCAGGTCTGTATCTCGAGCGGAGGCTGGCAACCAGTCGCGCCGTCGGAGATCTCACAGTCGCCATATATGTAGGAGACGTAGTTGACGCGCGTAGCAACCGGACCGCCGCCGCAGCGTCGTTCGGCATGAGTCAGGGCTAGCCCCTCAATGGACGGACCCACGGAGAAGGTTTCGAAGTTGACGGGCTCGCGCGGGGCGGTGCAAGGAAGAGCTTCATCATTGAAGACTGGGGACCAGTGCTTAGAGTCGGCGGCAGATCGCGTTGAACGAGCCGGCTCATCCCTGGCGAGTCTGAATTCACTGCCGGAAGCATCGGCTGCGAACTCTGGGGCTCGACGTTCCCCGGTGTCCGGGGCAGGCGTAGAACCGCCGCCGGCAACGGCTACGACGACCAGAGCGATCGCGCAACCCAGCACGATCGCCACCCCGAGCCTCCCAGCTCCCAATCGGTTGCCTCTCCCCAGCACGTCATGCGAAGCTAGACCTTTGTAAAAGGCATCTGTTGATCAATAGACATCTATTTGATCAATAGTTAGGCCGCGGACACCTGGACCACTTCGAGTCCACGCTCTGCAACCTCAACGCTGGAGGCGCTCGTAGAGAAAGTGTCCCCCGAAGTCCAGAGCAACAGCGACTGCATGGACTGAGGCCTCGAAGGCCGTCCCGAGGCTGATCAAAGTCAGATTCATCCGATATCGCCGATAGGTTTCGGGTCTTACTAAGGTTTCTATTGAGGCAGGGTACGGTCCAACTTGTTGCTCGACCTCGGTTGCATTCCGGCCCTTTTGCCCCGTCAGCGAGCGTCCGGATTGAGCCACACAACGACTCGGTCGCGGCGCGAATTCGATACAAGACCTATGCCCGCTGGGTCCATGGCTTGCCAGCTAGAAGCGTTGGCGGCCTGGACTCGGGCTACGAGCCGTAGACCCACCCTCTCCCGCTGCAGTTATTACAAAAGACCTGCCCAGCAGCTCCGCACACGGTACAGGCGACGTCAGGTGGGGGCGGGTTCGGATTCTGACAAAAACGATACCCCTGACATACAGGGCAGGTCTTAGTCCCAACCCCTCCGCAGTCGTAGCAAGTTCGTTTTGGTGGCTCGTTCATCTTCGACTCCAACTAGGCGTGGAGTGCCCCCGCTTCTCCGGACACGCTTGATTTGGTCGACTCTCTTTCTTTTCAACTTTGGATCGAGATTCTTGCTCATACTGCTCGGGAGAGAGGTACCCCAGCGTGAAGTGTCTTCTCTCGCGGTTGTAGAAAACCTCGATCCACTCGAAGATCGCCGACGTTAATCCGCTGCGGGTAGGCCAGGGCCCTCGCGGCCCCTTTCACTCTTTTCCATCTCTGGACATCCTTTCCGCTGGGCCAGACGACCCAGCGCTCAGGTGTCCGTCAAAGCGGGGGCACTCCAGTCGCCGAAACCGGGGCTCTGTCCAGCGGCTACTTATTCACGTTTCTGGTAGTGCTGAATGGGCAAATCATGCTTTCCCAAACCCGCTGCCTACTTTGCCGATCGAGGTATAGGTTTTGCCGTTGAAGGTCCACGCAGACGCAAATCCATCGTCTGCGAACTTGAGGATGTCGGCATCCGAGTCGCCGTCAATATCGACCAGTCGGATTTCGCGAGTCAATCCAAATCCAGTTCCTACTTTCCCAAGATAGGTATAGCTCGATCCTTTGGATTCCCATGCATATGCATCGCCGCCATTGGTGATCTGGAAGAGATCATCGTCCCCGTCTCCGTCCCTGTCGCCGATGCGGACTTCGGAGGCTTTACCAATACCGGTGGCCACCAAGCCTTTGCCGGCGTAGCTCGACCCATTCGAGTGCCAGACATAGACGTTGCCTTCGTCGGTGATCTGGAAGAGATCATCGTCCCCGTCTCCATCCATGTCGCCCGATCGATCCTGGTAAGTGCTGCCAAACCCGGTTCCTACTTGCCCCAGTGCTTCGTAGCCGCTTTTACCGTCGAGCCATCCGTAGGCATAGCCATCGTTGGTAAACCGAAGAATGTCGTCCTTCGAATCGCCATTGATATCCGCCAGTCGCGTATCGCAAGCGCTGCCGAAGCCGCTCGCGATTTTCCCGAGCGCTGAATAGCTCGATCCTTTGGATTCCCATGCATAGAGATCGCCCGTATCGGTCATCTGGAAAAGGTCATCGTCCCCGTCTCCATCCATATCTCCAACTCGGTCCTGATACGTGCTTCCAAACCCGCTGCCGATTTTCCCGAGCGCTGAATAGCTCGATCCTTTGGATTCCCATGCCCAGCCGTTCCCTTCACCGGGGAGCTGGAATACATCCCCCTTTCCATCTCCGGTCATATCGCCAACCTTGATTGGCGATTCGAACAAGGGGTCGCATTCGGATTCATGCCTAACATCGACGTTTAGTTTTTCCTCTGCAGCACGGATACGAGAGAAGTACTTGTTGCATTCCCCTGAACCTCCTGTGTGGATACCATACGCTACGCCGTAATAATGAACAGGTGATCCACTATCGCCAGGGACTGAACAGTATTTTGCCCGAAAAACTTTTACTTTTTTAACGCCAATGGGGGGCCCGTAATTGAATTCGACAGTGACCGATACTTCAGTCACTATACCGCAGCTAGTTGTGCCAAAAAAAGCACCACTCTTGCAGACTTCTTGTCCTTTAACAGGATCTGCATCCGAGAAGATTGGATAGCCTTCAGAAGTTCCTGCCCAGTAAACCCAGGGACGTGCATTCCACACCAAGTCATTGGTTACTTGATATACACCAGAATCCCCAGATTCACTGATCGAGGTTTTGGCCCAGGGCCCGATTTCTTCCCAAGGTTCTTTGCTGGCGAATCTAGTGCCCCACCCTACAGCTCCGGCGTCGCAGTGACCCGCAGTAAGCTGATAGAGTTTGCCGTCTTCTTTTCCTCGGGCTAGGAATGCAGCGGTGCATCCTTCTTCCCCAGATGGACCTACCTTAATTCCTGCCCTAAGCGGTGATGTACAAAACGGATAGCTGCATGCCTCTGGCTGTATCCGACCTTCATAGAAATCAGTCGTGATGGCCTTGCCATAGATTCTCTGTGCGTCGGCAACAAGCTCCTGCTGTGCGTGGGTAAGGATCGTGCCTTGGGGAAGAGATATTCGGACTACGCTGAGGTCGGGCAGAATTCCAAACGTAAGAGTGGCCCTGGCACCCGTATTAACGTCGGCGAGTCGTGCACCAAGCCAGTCTGAGATTTCGTTGAGTTTCGCTTCACTGTGGGGAACCTGGACAATGTCCACGGCTTCGGCGAGGTCGGAACTCGCTACAGTGGCATATGCCTGCGTGAGCAATGCAGGACTCAAAGCTGTGATTCCCAGCTTAATTCGACCATTGCTCCCACTGTCGATCCAAACTCCTCCAAAACTAGAGCCAAGCCGCTGTCTTGCGTTTTCCTGAAGGCTTGGAGCAAGGCGCTGCCATTCCAACCGCTTGGCCGCAATCTGGAACGGGATTTCGTGCTCATGTGCGTACCGGGAAACCTCCGCACGAAAGAGGAAAGCCCTAGGTGCCCCAGTGCCTGCAGCTTGAGCTGATGCAGTGGTTGCCATGCTGGCCATGCACACCAAGGACAGCATCGTCAGAGGTGCGAATCTAGGCCGAAATGTGAAGCGGATAATCACCGCTCATCAGGCGCTGGAAGCCTGACCAATCATCTGACGCCTCCTTGCGTAAGATTAGGCTGAGTATCTCAAATTAATCATAGAGCGTCAAGTAAATGTGCCAACGAGCGCTCTCCAGAGCCATTTGGTAAACGCCCCACGCGCCTTCCTCCTCCTGGCCGCTACGAGACGAACCGGCCCTCAGAGTCAGATTCATGCCGTCCGATATCGGCGGTAGGTTTCGGGTCTTATTTGGGTTTCTATTCAGGCAGGGCACAGTGCAGTCTCAAAAGGGACCGGCGCCGAGATGAACAGGAATTCTCACGATCACGCTCGAGGCGGCTTTTACTCGTCCACTGCCTCAAAGCCCATATCAAGCATCTCCGTGTAGTGGCTTTCGAAGCTGGCCATCGGAAAACGTAGGCGGCGCAGGAGATCGGTTCAAGTCCGCAATTCGACCCGACTTGAGAACTTCATTCTGGCCAGCGATGGGGCCGAAGGCTTCAACGCCGACTCCGGACACTAGGGGTCCCCGAGTTCCTGCCCCGGAACGTCAACGTTGGTCACTTCGTCACCGACCATCCTCATTTTGAAGCCGTCAGTCTTCGGATCGGCAAGATCGTCGACCAATTTCTTCAGGCTGCGAATCATCCGGTCGCGGTCCTTGGGGTCGACAGGACCTCTCCTGATCAGGCGGTTGATCTCCGGCAGCACTTTGCGCCCAGTCATCCGGTTCCCGGTGACGACGATCAGAGGCAGGAGCACGTTCTCTCCACTGTTCATTAGGTGCAGGAACGAGAGCGCCCAGGCCTGCGGGACTTCAGGCCGGCATAGCGCGGTGAAGAGCAAGAACAGCCCAGCGGTCGCGATATCGCCGTCCTCTTCGTGAACGGTCGCCAAGAAGGACCAGGCGCCCGGGTTGAGGGCGTCGAGCTCGAGCGCCTCCCGACTCCGGGCCTCCTGGGCCTCGCGTTCGGTCTCGCGGTCCATCGAGATAACCTCGCCCATAACCGCGTAGGCTCCGGCGATGTCGCGGGTCTGACTCTCGAGTCCCATCTCCTCTACCAGGTGGTTAAGCATCACGTGCTTGAGCGGATACTCCGCTCCCCGCTCGACACTCTGCAGCTCTGGGATTACCTCCGCGAGAGCCTCGCGACCCTCCCTGTACTCGCCAGCGAACATCAGCGCATCGGCCCGCAGGATCTCATCCCATGCCTCTCCGCCGAGCTCGATCGCCTTGGCGTACGCATCGGCCGACTCGGCGAAGCGATCGCAGAAAAAGAGGACTCCGCCAAGTTCGCGCCAGTAGTGAACGCGCTTGAGATAGTCAGGGTCGAGCTTAGCGGCCCCCTCATACAGCTCCAGCGCCTTCGGACCATCCTGGTCATAACGGTGGAGATTCCCGAGCGAGATCATTTCGCGTGAGGCCTCGACCGCTTCCCCGTCCGAATTCCGCCTCTCAATCCGGCGTTCGATCGCTGTGGCGTACTCGGCTTTCTCCGCCGTGCTCAGCGAGGCTGCATGTCGGTGTGAGACCAGAGTGAACAGCACGCTCGTGTTCATCTCTGAATCCTTCGCCGTCCTGTCGATCTCCTCGGCGACCTCCAGGGCGTCGCTCACGCGCCTCGCTGCGGTCATCGCCCCCGAGAGAAGCAGGGCCGCCTGCGGATCTCGTGAAAGCGTCGAGCCCGGGAAAAAGGTAGGCGTCATCCGCGCGGCTAGGTCGTTCTGCCCCCAGCGCGCGAGGGCGGTCGCTGTCAACGCCATCAGGTCGACCGCCAGCTGCTCGGCTTCATCGCCGGGGTCGTAGTCCTCTTCGAGCTCCATGCTCGCTACGAGCGTTCCAAACAGCTCGATCTCGAGTCTCTGACCTCGGACGCCGATCTTGCCGTTCGCCTCGGCGGACTTCATCTCGACGACGTCGGCGCGTTCACGCGCCGCGGCGTCGAGGGCCAGCTCGATCTCCGCCGCAGTGAGTTCCCAGTCCGGGTCCTCGACGACCGCCTCGAGCTGGACCGGAAGCTTCAGCGTGCTCGAGCGCAGTTCGAGGAAGCCGCGAGCCTCCTCCGCGATCCGCGTCGAGTCACTTTCCTCGAACTTGTCGTCCTCGGACCAATGGAAGGTGAACGTCTTGGCCTCCGACTTCGGTGCCGACTTCCCCGGCAGTGGGTTGTGCCACCAGCGGACGTAAAAGTCGCCGGTGCTCGCCATGTAGCGCACCATCAAGATCGGGAGCGGGTGGGCGTTGTAGTAGGCGGCGTGGCCGATCGGGATCGAGCGCTTCAGCGCCGTCCCCAATTTCTCCTCGTCAGTCGCCTTGAGCTGGACCGAGTAGCGCAGTCCGGTCGCCTGGTCGTTCTTCTCGAACTCCTCGACGCTCCCGTCGATCCCGTTGTCGGGGACCTCGTCGCGAAACAGAAAGCGCTCTTCAAGCACTTCGGGGAAGACCCGTCGCGACTCTTCTTCGACCCTCTGGGTGCGCTTGCGTTTAGGCATCATCGGTCCGTCGGCGTCCTGACTAGCTGTAGTTACTCAGCACGTTGTTCCAGCTCGGCAAGCCGAGCCGCAGGCGGCCTGTGGCCAAGGGAGCCGTGTCGTCTCCTGAAGTTGTAGTGATCGAGCCAGCCGGGCAGCGCCCCGGCTCGCTCGGCCGAGGAGCCGTAGATGGCCCCGTAGGCCCAGCGGTTGGTGAGCGTCTGGATGAAGCGCTCGGCCTTGCCGTTGGTTCGCGGCCGGTAGGGGCGGGTGAAGATGTGGCGCATGCCGAGCTCCGCGCAAGCTTCGGCGTGGACGCCGGAGCGATAACAGGAGCCGTTGTCTGAGAGCACCCGCTCGACCTCGACTCCCATTCCCTTCAACCAGCCGACGGCGCGGCGCAGGAACCCTGCCGCGGTGGCGCCCTTCTCGTCAGGCAAGACCTCCACGTAGGCGAGGCGGGTGGCGTCATCGACGCAGACGTGGACGAACTCCCAGCCGGTGACCCGCCTGCGATTGGAGCCGGAGCGGCGTTCGAACTGGCTCTTGCGGTTGCCGCTCACCCGGTGCCCGGCGCCCCGGGCACTGATCCGCGCGAGCTTCTTGACGTCGACGTGGATCAGCTCTCCGGGACGCTTTCGCTCGTAGCGGTTGGGTGGCTCTGGCGGAGTGAGTCGGCTGCGCTTGCCCAGCCCGATCCGCGCCAGCCACCTGGACACCGTCGAGAGTGCCATTCCGAGGACCTCGGCGAGCTCCGCCGCTGTCATCCGCAGCCGCCGCAGCGCCTCGATCGCCTCCAGGCGGTCGGCTGGGAGGCGGGATGGCACCCGCCTCGGAGCAGAGCTGCGATCCAGCAGCCCCACCTCACCCTCGGCCCGCCAGCGAGACAGCCACTTGCGGGCGCTGCGCTCGCTGATGCCGGCGGCCTCGGCCGCCACCATCAGCGACCAGCCCTCCTCTTCGATGCGCCCGACCAGCAGCCTGCGGCTGTTCGGGCAGGTGCGGGCGTTAGCGTGGATGTCCATCCGGTGTCTCCTTGTTGGGTGGGTGGCTCGACACCCCCAGCCTTCAAGGAGGCCCGGATTGAACAACGTTGTGAGGAACTACAACAGTCATCAGCAGGATCGTAGGCGAGTGGAGTCGGGCGACACTGCGCGTCTGCGGTATCGACTCCCCGTGCGGATCGTGTTCTGCCTTGGCAGTCTTGTCACGGCGGAGCCGGATTGAGCGGCGGTCGGGGGCCCGACGATGACGACCCCTACTTCGGTCGAGCGGCTGCCCCTCGCCCTCCTGATGCATCGCCTCCTTGCCTGACGCTTCTTCTTGTCGATTCCGCCTGGCGATCCTTGCACTGCTTTTTACCCGGTGCGGCTGCCGAGGCTCCATCGGCGCGTGCGGAAACCGCTAGCCCCGACAAGCGGGAGCGAATGACGACTTCACGGAACATTTTCAGAGAGAGCGGCGCACCAAAGCGATAAGCGGACTCAGGCGAGCTCTACTCAGCAGCCATAGCCGGGCTGAGCACCCATGGCAGGGCCGTAGGGGCCGCCTCGTCCGCCGTAGCGGTAGTGGGCCAACTCATTCCAGTCGGGCGTGTTCTCGCCCCATATCGCCCATGCAGAGCAGGTCAGCCTGCCGGTCTCGGAATTGAAGCTGGGACTGTGCGCGATGAGGCCGGCGTAAAGCGGCTCGCCGCGCAGGATGCGCTCGCCTCCGGCAGGAGTCAACGCTTTGCCATCAGGCAGAGTTACGTCGAGGCCAACGCCTTCGGGGAGCGGAATCAGGTCTGCGCGTAGGTCGTCTTCGTTATTGGCACCGCGCGGTGAGATGTAGCCAGGAGTCGGGTTGAAGTGCGTCAATTTCAAGGTCGGCCCGCAGCCGTCTCGACCGACCTCTTTGAAGGCGAACTGACCTTTGAAGACCAGCAGTTGATTACGTTTGGCAATGTTCTCGAACTCCTCGCGCTTCTTGGCTGCCAACGCCTCGACCCGCTCACCGCTGAAAGCGTCTTGGACGTGGGAAAGTAGCTCCGCAGTCTGGGAAGTCGTCGGGAAATCCTGCTGGATTTGCTCAATCGCAGCGGAAAGCGCGCCTTCATCAGAAACAGATGCCGCGTCAGCTACCCGTCTCGCAGGACTGTCCCCGCCGTACATTCCGCTCTCCTCGACCCTCTCAGCCAGCTCCAAGAGCGGCAATTGGCCACCGTATTCCTCGGTCTCGCTGTCTCCGCTCTCCCCCCCAGTTCCCTTAATATTGAAGCCGAATTTCTTGGACTTGGTGATGTGTTTCCCGGTCGGCAAGTCGAGCTTGACCGTGTGCGCCAGGTCGCGCAGGCTGCCGCTCTCGACGTAATAGGGGTAAACGATCTTCGAGGGCATGTCCTCATCGTCAGGGCCGTTAACCCCGCGCGTCAGCCGCCAGGTTCCCCATTCGTCCCAGAGGAACCAGAGGACAAAGCCGCCCACCAACACGACGACTGCGACCAGGGACCAGAAGGCCCACCAGGGCAGGTCAATAAACCAGAAGGAAGCCGCAAAAGGCATACCAAGGGAGGAAACCACGCGTACCGGACATCAGTGCCTTGAGCTGTCCTGATCGCCTGCGTCCGGTCGGCAATATAAGTTTCGGGTCTTACTAAAGTTTCTATTGAAACCTTTCATCGCGGCAACCATCCCCACCATCAGCAGCGAGACGAGCAGGATCAGCCCCACGTACTCGACCGTCCCCTGCCCCCGCTCTCCAGCGAGCAGGCGAATCGTTTGCACCCTTCTCGCCACAGCCGCGTGCAGGTACCCCAGCAGCGCATAGAACATCGAAGCCTCCTTCAGTCGATTGGAGGTCGATGCTGTCCCGCTCCAACGCGCGGGACTAGACCCAAACGTGCCGATTCAGTGACTCAAACGAGCCGCGGCGCTCCCATAAGGCGGAGCGCCGCGGTACTGCGAAACGAGATCGGGCCTGCCGGTTAGCGCCGGGCTTTCCGCCCCTTCCCGCACGAAGTCCCCATCTTCGGCCTCGCTTCGACCACCTTGCCGTTCTGGCCGATCAGCTTCACGTCGGCCCTCGAGGTGACCTCGCAGAGGTCCAGGTGGTTGACCAGGAGGCCCTTCTTGCCGCCCTGCATGTTGAGGACGAACTTGGTCACGGGGGCGTCGGGGATGACGGCGAAGCGGTTCCTGACCCTGCCTTTGACCGAGTCGACGAAGCCGGTCAGGGCGACGTCGATCTCTCCGTTGAGGGAGACGACGAGATCAGGCAGGACCCTTTCGCCTCCGTTTGAGCGCAGGTAGACCGGCCCTTCGAGCGGTTTGTCGAAGAGCGGCGTCGTTGCTTTGGCGTAGCCGTAGATCGAGCCGGGTGGGCACTGGTTGGCGGCGAACTGCACTCTGGTGCAGACGGTTCTGATGTGCCCTTGTTCGATGAACTCCGAGCGGGGCAGGACGACCGTTGAGCCGGCGATGTTGGCGTCTCCCGGTCTTGCTTTGAGCACCGCCTGGAAGGCGGGGAACTGACCGCGCTTGGTTCCTCCCTTGAGCTTGAAGGAGAGCTTCGGCTTGAAGGGCAGGGCGGCGCAGTTGGCGGCTTGGAAGGGAACCGAGACTCCCACCGAGGGATCGTCTAGGGGGCTCGTGAAGTCAGCGCCCGAGCCGGTCAGCCTCGTCGCAAAGCTGAAGCGATCGCAGCTGGTCGGGTTGAGCGTGAATTCAGGCCTGTCGACGAAGACGCGGATGTCGCGCAGGTGAACCGGGATCCCCGCGATGATGTGGGGGATCGGGTCAGAGCTGGATGAGTCGACGGTGACTTTTGCCGTTTCCGGGTCGACCTTGAAGGCGGATCTGACAACCACCGTCCCCAGGTCGAATGGCCCAACCGTGGCCGAGGTGATCGCCGCGATCGAGATCGGCGCGCCTTTGTAGGGGCCGGCGAGGTAGACCTTGCCGGGGGCATAGACGAGCAGCGATCCCACGCCCGAGCCGACCAGCGTCTTGCCGACCATGCTCGCCTGCGGGCAGGAGGGGCTGTTCAGCTCCTGGATGCCCGTCTTGGTCTTTGCGGCCTCGATCGCCGCGTCTGGGCAGTAGGGGATCCCCGCCAGCTTGCCGACCAGGCCCGGGGGCAGATCGGCGGAGAAGGAGGTGATCTCCTGTTCGCCGTCTTCTCTGGTCATGCGGACGTTGAGCGGGCTGTAGGAGCCGGCGTTGTTGTTGAGGGTGCCGGCGTTCAGGTCCGGGCTGAAGGACCTGGCACCGGGGTCGTTGATGCAGGGTCCTCCATGGGGGCCTTCGGTTATGTGGAATGAGGAAGTGGCAGTGATTACCTCGTCGGGCCGTGACCAGGACCGTAGGTCAGCCTCGGTCGTATACCTGCCACAGGCCGCGGGGGTCGCGAGCGGTGCCCGCTGTCCTCCCTTGAACTTGAGCGTGAAGCGGCTGAAGGGGACCTGAGGATTGCCGGCAAAGGTGGTGATCACCTGCCCTGTGTCGGGATCGGGAGTGACCTCGCCGCCGAGCTTGACTCGAACGCCGGAGCCTTCGATCGCCATGTAGAGCGCGACCAACCCGTTGAAGGGATTCTCTACCCCGGGCGCGACGGGATCGTTCTGCTGACCGATGTAGAGGGCGCCTTTCAGCGGCGTTTCGAGAGGCGGCGACTCCACTTCCACCGACGCTATCTGCGAGGCGTCGGGACACTGGGCCGCCTGCCCGCTGAACCGAATCGGCTCGCTATCCCCTGAGAGAAGGCCTATCTGGGCCGCGCTGCACGCTTTGACGCCGTCTCCATACGAAGGGTTGATCGTCATCCCCTCCGGGAGCTTCACCACGGCTTCCTGCAGATGCGCCTGACCCAAGCCGTCTGGATTGGCCGCTCCCTGCTGAGGGAAACGCAGGTCGAATTCGAGGCCCGTCGGCGTCTCAGCCTGGCCAGTCGTCAACTGAGCCGATATCGTCGGATCGAATGGAACCACATCACACCCCGTGATCCCCAGCTGCTGGCTCGGATCGCCAGGGGCGTGAGTAGTGAAGGTCGATTCTGCGGTCTGCAACTGCCAAGAGAAAGCCTTCAAGGTGAACGGCAACCCCACTTCAGCGCCAGTACAGGATGTTGGGTTGGTCAGGAACGCGCTTGGATCCTCAAGCCCGGCCGATTCGCCATAGCTGCACCCTAGCCCGGGGAGCAAGCAGCTCCCGGGGACGACTCGGTCCGCGTCGTGGATCGGATCGCCCGGTACTCCCCAGAAGTACAGATCCACGCCGACGATATTGATCGCCTGTGAAATGTTGGTACTGCTGACAGTAAGACCGTAGTCGCTGTCGTTCCGAATGTTTCCGGTTATATAGATCGGAGTGTTGGCGAAGTTGAAAGCAACGGATCCTGGCGTGCCCGGCAAGGCGGACATGTTATAGACAGCAATTCGCGGAGCAATGAGCTCTTTCCCTTCCGAGCCTACGGCCAGATTGATGTAACCCACCTGGCTTGCTGCCGAGCATTGCTCCTGCAGCAGTGCCAAGAGACCAGGGCATTTGGGAACGGCATTGGGATTTGGCACCAAGCCCGGTGGCGTCTCTCCATGGGCGTCCCTGATGTAACCATCCGGCCGGTACCCGACTTCGTCGTCGACGTCGATCGTGTTGATCCGGAAGCTCGTGCGGATCGTGTCGGGATGACCGGCAGCCTGAAGACCTCCGCCGGGATCGCTCCAATCTCCGTCCCACTGAGATATCCCGAAAGCGGAGTGTGCCGTCGCCGGCATCGCGACCACGAGCAGAGCTCCTAGAAGCATGGCTCGGAAACTAGAACCCCAGCGGATAGTCATTCTTCTCTCCTCAGCTTTTCTTCTCTTCACGACTGCCCCTGGGCATGGTGATGCCTTCCTTTGCTCCGCTGTGCCCTGCGCTTTCGCTTGTTTTGTTTTTTCTTCGCTTTGGCTTTCTTCGCGGATGGGTTTCCAAGGCCGGAGAAGGTGCTGCTTCCCGGTGTCTGAAAAGCCGGTGGCGGCGACGGAGTCGTTTGACAGTCATCTCCTACGCAGGGCTGAGCCACGGGCGGCTCCAGCATTCCATTGACACGAGCGTCATAGACATCGATCACCGTGTCGCTGTCCGATCGAACCAGCGGCTCTCGGGTGGTGAAGAAGATGTCGTCTCCAGAGCTGCTTGCGTCGAGGAAACTGGAATCGGTAGCGCTATTGCCGCTGGAGATCAGCCCTACCTGACCATCCCGCCACCTATAGACGTCGACCTTCCCGTTGCTGTCGGTGGGGACCAACGCTTCGCGCGTGTCGAAGAACACCGTGCGACCGTCTGAGGAGAGATTACGTGGCAACCAGATGGCAGGCATCGGACTCTTCACAGCCAAGCCTTTACTCGTTTTGATCTCGGCGAAAGATCCCAGGACTGCGTCGGCAATCGCCGAACCGGTTCGGCGATTGCAGGAGATGCAGGTCAGCTCGTCCTGCAAAGCGTCGTAGCGGTAAATCTGCTTATGACCCCCCGTGTCGTAGGAGGTCAGTCGTGCGCGGGACGCGAACAGCAGGTAGGCGCCGTCCGGGCTCACGCGAGCGTCCTTGAACGCGTCGGGATCAGAGGACCTGGTTCGGTTGGTCCCGGTCACCCCTTCATCCGAAGGAGCCAAGGTGGCAACGAACCTGACCCCAGACCCCAGCTGCCAAAGATAGAGGTTGCGCAGACCCCTGAGGGCGCCCGGCGCCAACACGCCGGAGTCGGTGAAATAGACCCGGCTGGCGTCGTCGGAGGAACCAGCGACCCCCATGTATCCCCCTTGACCATCTGAAGAGGTAATGTTCGTCAGCCGTTCACCGAACGGTGCGTTGCGCTCCCAACGGTACAGATCGCAGCATTCTGCATTTGGATCAGAATCATCAGTCAGGGGCGCGGAATAAAAGCCCCCCTGGTCATATGGATTGGTGTTGCTGATGAAAGCCACGGATCCATCCTTGCTGGCAAGCTGGAATGACCCGACCTTGCTGCATTCTGGCGCGGCTGGACAGGGTCCACGCTCCGAAAGCGAAAGCTCGAACGTCTGCGACTGATCCTCGCGCATGTAGGCATGGAGTTCGGTGTCGTTCCCAACGGTGGGAGACGCCGCAAAGAAGATGCGGTTGCCGTCTTCGGAGACGGCATTGTCACCCGCATAGCCAGAATGGGAGGACGAATTCTTTCTCCCTCCCACATAGTTGTAGGCGCCTTTAGGCGCCGGCTGTCCGTCGGGGAGGATGCTGGCAAGATGTGGGCTTCCGTCAAACCAGTCATATATTTGGTAAAATTCTCTTTCTCCATCGATTGCCTCTGGAACCAGGCGCCTGGTCGAAGCAAACACCACGTGACCGAGGTCTTTGGACGCTCCCGCAAATCGGGAGTCCTCGATGGTGGTGGGGTCGGGTATCCCAGGAGCCGTTTCCATCAACCAGGTCATCTGATCCGTTACCGTGTCACGAAGGTAAAGCCCGTTGGGCCTGCCCTCTATTCGAGTTATCGACACTGAGTGGCGTAGGTCCGGCGAGAGCCAGTAGGTCGTGCCGGCACTCAAGGTTCTGTTGGCATCGACTCGCGGACTGAGGCTCTTGGTCATCCAGCTTCCGCTGGGGCCCCGGCGACTCAGGTACTGGCTATGGAAGGGGCTGCTTTCTCCTGCGAAGGTGGTTATCGCGTAGTACCCGACCGCACTGCCGTCTCCCGCCGCTCGGGCGACCGCAAAGGCCGAGCTGTCGTTTTGCAGATCGTTGCCGGCCTTGTCGACCGGGGAGACCTTCTCGTAGACCCGCCCATCAGGCAGGCCGTTGATTGGCTGTGGCACGGAGGACAGCGTGGTGAATTCGCCGTCCACTCCCTCGCTTACTTCAGAGGTGTCCGTATTCGTCGCCACCACCCGGAAGTGATAGGTCTCGCCCGGCTCGAGCCCGCTGAGCGGCGCGCTGACGACGTGAAAGGCACTGTCCTGGGCTCCGAGGCTCTGTGGCGTCGCGGGAACGGCGTTGCCATAGCTCTCATCGGCCCCCCATTCGAACTGGTAGGTCGTCGGGGAGTTCCTGGGATTGACGCTGGCGGCGAGGGTGGCTTCGGTCGTGCCGAGCTCTCCCGCGTAGAGCGTCTGCGCCTGCGGAGCGACTCCCGATGTTTTGAAGCTCTCGGGCCCGTCGCTAACCGGTCCGCCGGCGTTTTCGGCGACCAGCGTCACTTCGTAGTCGGTATTGGGATCGAGGCCCTCGACGTCCTCAGAGACCGCGTGGCTCGAGTCATCGGCGGCTATCTGCCCTCCTTGCAGCCCGGGACACGCAGGCGTGCACTCAAAGCGCCAGTTGAGCCTGAAGCCCGCTTCGACCTCGGGAGTGGTGGGGGCGGCTTCTGGGGCGTTGGGGTTGACCGACCCAGTGAAGGTGGCTGTTGTCCCAGTGAAAGTCGCAACCGGGTCGATCAAGGCGGTAGGCGGGCCAACCGGGTCGGTGGTGAAGGTTGGGTTCGGTTCTGCTGAGATCGTCTGGGCCGGATCGGCGAAGTTTTCGGCGACCAGGCGAACCTGGTATTCGGTCCCTGGTCTCAGGCCTCCCAGTTCGGTGGAGACGTTCTGCACCCCCGCCCCGGCCGCGATCGGACCCTGGAAGGGGCCTGTGAACCAGCCTTCATTTACGGGGTCTGATGAGTACTGGAAGAAGAAATAGGTTTCCTGGTCTTGGGGATCTACCGTGCCCGTGATCTGAACGGAGGTATAGGAGACATCTGAAGGCGTACCGATCGTCGCCACCGGCGCCGTTGCTCCCGCCAGCGTCACGCCCAAGGCGAGGGTCACAAACATTGCCGAGGTGGCGAGGACTGCCTTCGCGTGGCGTCTCACGTAGCTCTCTCCTTGTCCCGTGAGCCCCTCTACCGGCCGCTTCCCTTGGCGGCCCCCGTGGGCTCGGTTTTCCCTGTGTGCTTCGCCCGTCCCCTGACGAGCGATGGCGGTAGCATAAAAGATCCGTTTTCTAAATGCAAGCTCTAGTTTTTATTAAGAAGGAAAACGGTGCCGAAATAGCTTCGCTAGGCGGCGGAGAGAAGGGAGTTCGGCTGCAGCTAGGAGGCGCTGCGGGCGAGGCGCTGGGCCTCTGGGCGACCGAGGTAAGGCGCCAGGACCAACTCGACCAGGTCGGGGAGCAGCTCTCCGAGGCGGTCGGCTCCGCCGGCCTTGAGGCGGCGGGCGATGAGAGTCGCGACGCCGCCCATCAGAGCCTGGTCGCGGACTTCGACGTCCATGTCGGCAGGCCCCTCTCGAGGCCGCACCGTCTCGGCGAGCAGCTGCATCGCATCGCGATAGCGGGCAGCGAGGTCGCCGCCCGCTGAGAGCGGCTCTACCAGGTAGAAGCGGGCCACGGCCGGGTCGCGGGCGAGGATTTCGAGCAGCGTCGCCAGCCTCGCCCGTACCTGCTTTGGCCAGGGCTCGGCTGGATCGCCGGCAGCGAGCATCGCACCATGGACGTGCGCGTCGACCATCTCGTAGGCAGCCAGGAAGCACTCCTCCTTGCTGGCGAAGTACTCGTAGAAGGTGCGGCGGGAGATCTTCGCGGCCTGGGTGATCTTGCCGATCGTCGTCTCGTTGTAGCCGTGCTCGGCGACCGCCTCGACGACGCCGTTGAGCAGGCGCTCGCGCTGGTTCTCAGCGACGAAGTCGCGCGGCAGGCCATGGCGCCCGGGCGGAAGACGGGCCTTTCCCGCCGCGAGCTCGGCTGCTTGCCCCGAATCAGACATGGCCAGAGGCAGGCACCGCCGCGACCGGCAGCGTCAGGCCATCGCCCAGGTAAGGAGAGAGGGCGATCTCGGTCACCCTCGGAAGCAGGTCCCCCATCCCACCGTCGCCACCGAGCTCGAGGCGCTCGCGCAGGAGCCAGGCGATGCCGCCGACGGTCGCTTCCTCGACCGCGTCGGAGACGCCAACCGTCGCCGAGACGAGCGCGCGTCCCTCGCGCAGCTTCGAGACCGCACTGTCCAGTGCCGCCTCGTAACGGGCGTGCAGCGCCGGCCCGCCCATCTGCGCCTCGACCAGGCACATTCGCGCCCGCGACGGATCCGCATCGATCGCTTCAAGCAGGTACTGCAGTCCCTCCTGGATCTGCTCAGGCCATGAGGGCTCTCCCGACACCGCCTCGCGCAACATCTCGCGGGCCTGCCCGGCCGCGAGATCGAAGGCGGCGACGAAGCACGCTTCCTTGTCCTCGAAGTGCTCGTAGAAAGTGACCGTCGAGACACCGGCGGCCTTGACGATGCCTTCGATCGAGGCGCCGGCGCAGCCCTTCTCGGCGATCAGCTGCTCGGCGGCGGCGAGGATGCGCTCGCGCTGCGTCGCAGCCAGAGGTCCGCGGGGGGCTTGACCTTCCCGCGTCCTCGCCGGCTTATCGGCAAGTCGCTGCGAGAGGTACTGCATGGGCCGAGGATAGCTCTTTCTAAAAAGATTTCATATCCGGAAAAAAAGGAGTAGTTTTTATTGAGACATGCGACAGGAGGCATGCGCTACAGCTAGAGATTGGCTTCCACTGGAAGCCGACGCTCCTGCTCCTGAAGCAGATCCGCGCGAGGGCGCGATGGAGGGAATCCTCAACGTCGTCGGGGAACAGGGCTACCGGGGAGCGTCGGTGCGAGCCGTCCTCGAGTACAGCGGCGGCCACCGACGCCAGTTCTACGAAGAGTTCGCCGGCAAGGAGGACTGCTTCCAGCAGGCCTACGCGGTCTGGATCGAACGGCTCGGCGTCAGCCTGCTCGAGGCAGCGGCCACAGCACCCGGCTGGCAGGCGGGGGTGCGAGCGGCGCTGATCCGGCTCTTCCGCTTCGTCAGCGAGCACCCCCCGATCGCGCGCGCTCTCTTCGTCGAGGTGCAGGTCGCAGGCGGCGAGGCGATGGCGAAACGCGAAGAGGCCATCGAGCGGATCGCCCAGGCCCTCGACAGCGTTCGCGCGGAGATCGAACCCGACCAGGCACCGCCGGAGACGACCGGCATCTTCGTCGTCGGCGGCATCGAGGCCTGCGTCTGCGAGGCGCTCACCGCCGGGGACCCGAACCGGATCTGGGACGCCCTGCCCGAGCTGATGCACCTGGCGGTCGGCTCCTTTCTGGGAACCGAGGCCGCCGAAGCGGAGTTCGAGCAGGCCAAGGAGCTGCTCGCGGTCGACCGCGCCGGCCTCGGAGGAGCGACGGGATGACCCACCTGGAACTGGTCACCGACGAGCTGCCGGAGAGCCCGTTCGCGCCGAGCGAGCCGCTGCCCCGTCGCCTCCCACGGGGGCGCCATGGCATTCCGTCGAACCTCGTCGTCGAGCACCAGCGGCGGCGGCTGATCGCGTCGATCACTGAGGCCCTCGGCGAGTACGGCTATGCCAGCGTCACGACCACCCACGTCAGCGAGGGCGCGGGTGTCTCGACCAGCACCTTCTACAAGCACTTCGGCAACCTCTGGGACTGTCTGCTGGCGGCCTACGTGACGACGGCCGACCGGCTCTGCGATCAGATCGAGGCAGGTTGCTCGGGGCGGGGCCAGGGCACATCGGCGCTCGAGTCCGGCATCGACGCGGCACTTGCCTTCCTCGCCTCCGAGCCCGCCTCGACCCGGTTGCTCTGTGCCCAGCCGCCGCTCGAGGCCGTGGCGATCGGCGCCGCCCGGCGCCGCCTGATCGAGCGCCTGGCCGAGATGCTGAGGCAAAGCCGCGGGGCAGACGAGGAGACGGTCCGGCCCCCCGGCCTCGACGAGCGCATGATCGACGCGACCCTCGCCTTCGTCTGCACCCGCGTCTCCGCCGGTGACGCTGCGTCGCTCTCCGAGCTCGGACCTGAGCTGACCGCGATCCTCGATCGCCGCCGCCGCGCCGCCTGAGATCGAAGCTCGGGCCTCGCCGGCGGATAGCCTCTTGCGCGTGCGCGTGCTGGTCGTCACCAACTTCGAGCCCGACGCCTCCGCCCCGCAACGGGGCCGCTGGGTCAGAGACCAGGTCGAGGAGGTGCGGCGCCGCGGAATCGAGGTCGAGCTCTTCAGCTTCCCGCGCGGCCGCCAGGAGTACGCACCGGCAACGCGGCGCCTGCGCAAGCTGCTGCGGCGTGAGCGCTTCGACCTGGTGCACGCTCACTACGGCCTCGCCGGCTGGTGCGCCCGGCTGGCCGGCGCCCGGCCGCTGATCGTCAGCTTCCATGGGACCGACGTACGGCACTGGCTGGTCGGCGCCCTCTCTCGCCGCCTCGTCTGGCGCATCGACCTGGTCGCCGCGGTCTCGCGAGCGCTCTTCGTCCCCGAGAACGGCAGGCCGGGCCTGCCGCCGGTCCCGGGCTCTGCCGTACTCCCTTGCGGCCCCGACCTCGGCCGCTTCGTCCCGATGCCGCGTGACGAGGTGCGGCGCCGGCTCGGACTCGATCCCAAGGGTCGCTACCTCCTCTTTGCCGCCAACCCGGCACGTCCGGAGAAGCGCCACGACCGGGCGGTGCAGCTGGCACAGGCCTGCGACGCGGAGCTGCTCACCGGCGGCTCGATCGAGCCGGAGGAGATGCCGCTCTGGATCAACGCCGCCAACGCGGTCTTGATCACCTCCGACTACGAGGGCTTCGGCATGGTCGGCGTCGAGGCACTTGCCTGCGACGTCCCCGTCCTCTCGACCCCGGTCGGGATCGCCCCCTTCGCCTTTCGAGGAATCGACGGCACGCTCTGCGTTCCCTTCGACCTCGACCCCTGGGCCAGGGCGACACGCCCGTTGCTGGACGCGCCCGACCCTCGGGTCCGGGGTGCTGCCCGCGCCGCTTCGCTCTCCGCCGCACGCATGGCCGAGCGCACGATCGAGGCCTACCGCGACGTTCTCAGCAGCGCGTAATAGATTGAGCGGAATGAGCGAGGGAGCAGGCCAGCCCAGCGAAGACCTCAGCGCGCAGGTGGAGATGGCCAAGCGCCGCCTGGAGGAGGCGGCCGCCGCGGCCAGCACCGCCGAGAAGCGCGTGGCCACCGAGATCAAAGCGCTCGAGGCCGACCTCGAGAAGGAGCGCGCCAGCGCCGGCAAAGCCCTGGAGGAGCTGAAAGCTGCCAACGAGGAGCAGCTGCGCCAGGAGCGGGAGGGGAAGGAGCGTGCGATCGCCGCTGCCGAGAGCCGCCTCGCCGAGATCGAGACTCAGACCGAGGCCGCCGAGAAGCGCATCGAGGCCGCGGAGCGGCGTGCGGCCGAGGCCGAGAGCGCGATCGCCGACGCGGAGGCTCGCGCTCGCGAAGCAGCGGCCGCGTGGCTGCGTGGCCAGGTCGAGGCGATCAGGCGAGAGGGCCGGCAATAGCCGAAGGGACCGAGTTCGACGTCGCCGTCGTCGGCGGCGGCGCGGCCGGGCTTTGGACGGCGTTGCGCGCAGCAGAGGGCGGCGGCGAAGTCTGCCTGGTTTCGCGAACCCCGCTCTCGCAGAGCGCCAGCTTCTGGGCCCAGGGCGGTCTCGCCGCCGCACTGGAGCCGGGCGACTCGCCGGCCCAGCACGCTGCCGACACGATCGCCGCGGGTCGAGGGCTCTGCCGCACCTCCGCGGTCCAGGTCTTGGTCGATGAGGCGCCAGGCGTGGTGCAAGGGCTGCGCTCCCGCGGAGTCGTCTTCGACCTGGAGCCCGGCGGCGAACTCTCGCTTGGCCTCGAGGGGGGGCATACCCGACGCCGAATCGTCCACTCCGGTGGCAGTCAGACCGGGGCCGAGATCACCTCGAAGCTGGCCGCGATGGTCGCCGCCGAGACACGGATAGAGGTGCGTGAGCACACCTCCGCCACAGCGCTTTGGAGCGACGGCGAGCGCTGCCACGGGGTACTGACCGACGACGGCCGGATCGCTTCCACGGCAACCGTGCTCGCAACCGGAGGAGCGGCGGCTCTTTGGCGGCGGACGACGAATCCCTGGGGGGCGATCGGCGCCGGCCCGGTGCTGGCAATGCTGGCCGGGGCGGAGCTCGCCGACCTCGAGTTCTGCCAGTTCCACCCGACGGCGCTCGCCCTTCCCGGAACTCGCTTCGACGGACTGCTCATAACCGAGGCGGTTCGGGGCGAGGGCGCCACGCTGCTCGACGCATCCAACCGCCGCTTCACCGACGAGCTGGCGCCACGGGACGCGGTCACCGCCGCCATCCTCGACCGGCTCGAGGCCGCCGGCACGACCGCTGTGAAGCTCGACCTGCGCGATCTCGACCCCGCACGCTTCCCGAACGTCTTCGCATCCCTCGCCGAGGCCGGCCTCGACCCGGCCGACGAGCCCGTCCCGGTTTCCCCAGCCGCCCATTACACGATGGGCGGCATCGCGGTCGATCTCGACGGTCGCTCCTCTCTGTCAGGGCTGTACGCGGTCGGCGAGAGCTCGTGCACGGGGCTCCACGGCGCCAACCGCCTTGCCTCCAACTCGCTCAGCGAGTGCTTCGTCTTCGGCGGTCGCGCCGCAACGGCAGCGCTGGAAGAGACACGGGCCAGCGAGCTCCCGCCTCCTCCCGGGCGGAGGTTCGAGCCACCGAGCGAAGAGACCCGCGACGCGGTCTGGCGCCTCTCCGGCCCGAGGCGCCGGCCGGAGCAGCTGCGCGAGCTGCTCGACGACTCCTACCCGCTCGCAGCCGCGATCGCGGCCTGCGCCCTTGCCCGGACGGAGTCGCGCGGCGGTCACCTGCGCACCGACTTCCCCGCGATCGACCCCGAGTTCGATGGCATCCACATCGTCCTCGGCGACGACGGAGAGCCCCGCCGGGAGCACTGGCGTTGATGCCCGATCCAGCTCGATAGCGTCAGCCCATGCTGCTCGGAGTCGACGTAGGCGGAACCTTCACCGACGCCGTTCTCCTCGACGGCGAGCAGATCCACACCGCGAAGCAGCCGACGACCCCCGATGACCAGTCCGCTGGAGTGATCGGCGCGGTGGAAGAGGTTCTGCGGCGAGCGCAGGCAAGTGGGGACGAAGTTGAGGTCTTCTCGCACGGGATGACGGTCGGGACCAATGCCCTGCTGGAGGAACGGGGCGCCCGCACGGCGTTGATCGCGACCCGGGGCTTTGCCGATCTGCTCGAGATCGGCCGTCAAGACCGGCCTGAGCTCTACCGCCTCTGTACGCCGAAGCCTGCGCCGCTGGTGGAGCCGGAGCTGCGCTTCGAGGCAGATGAGCGGGTCGGCGCGAACGGCGTCGTGGAGCACCTAGACGACGAGGAGCCGGCCCGGCTGGAGGCGCTCTTGCGCGAGTCCGGCGCCGAGTCGGTTGCGATCTGCCTGCTCTTCTCCTATCTCGACCCATCCCACGAGCGGCGCATCGCCGAGCACCTGCGCAATGCGATCCCCGGCCTGCACATCTCCGCCTCGCACGAGGTGCTGCCTCGCTTCCGCGAGTACGAGCGCTGCTCGACGACGGCGATCGACGCCTATCTCTCCCCCCTTCTCGGCCGCTACCTCGGACGACTCGGCGAGCGGGCAGCGGAGAACGGCCTCCCGCGGCCATGGGTGATGCAGTCCTCTGGCGGCGTCGCCGGCACCGAGGAGGCAGCGCGGGCGGGCGCCTGGAGCGTCCTCTCGGGACCCGCCGGCGGCGCCGTCGGCGCCGGCCTGATCGCGAGGTCCTGCAGCGACGGCAACGCGCTCGGGCTCGACATGGGCGGAACGTCGTGCGACGTCTGCGTAGTCGAGGGCGGCAAGGTGCGGCGGACCGACTCGCGCACGATCGGCGGCCGCCCGATTCAGTTGCCGATGGTCGACGTGCACACGGTGGGAGCAGGAGGCGGCTCGATCGGCTGGCGTGACGCAGGCGGCGCACTACGAGTCGGCCCGCACTCGGCCGGTGCCGATCCTGGCCCCGCCTGCTACGGCCGCGGCGGCACCGAGCCGACGGTCACCGATGCCAACCTCCTGCTCGGCCTCCTCTCCCCCGACTCGACTCTCGCCGGCGAAGTCGCCCTGGATGCCGACGCGGCCAGAGCGGCCGTCGGCTCGCTCGCCTCGGCGCTCGGCCTGAGCACGCTGGAGGCCGCCGAGGGAATCGTTCGGGTCGCGAACCAGGAGATGGTCCGGGCGCTGCGCGTGGTCACGGTCGAGCGCGGCGTCGACCCCCGGCGTTTCGCCCTCCTCCCCTTCGGCGGTGCCGGCCCGATGCACGCCGCGGCAATCGCAGCCGAGCTCGGCATCGACCGCATCCTCTGCCCGCGCGCCGGAGGGGTGCTGTCGGCGCTTGGCCTCTGCGCTTCCGACCGGCGCCGCGACACCGCCCACACGGTGATGCTCAGTGGCGCCGATCTGAGTGCCGAGCGGATCGCAGCGGAGGTCGAGGCATTGACGGTCGGTCTCAATGAGGGATTCGACGGCGGCGAGCCGGAGCTGGTCTACGAGATGCGTTACGCGGGACAGGCTTTCGAGCTGCCGATTCCGGGTGGGCCGCGGCCCGACCCAGCCGACCTCTGCGAACGCTTCTCCGCCGCCCACGAGGAGCGCTACGGGCACCGCGACCCCGACGGCGAAGTCGTTCTCGTCCACATCCGCCTGGCGATGGTCGTGCCCGGTCCCCAGCCGAAGCTTCGGGCGGCACCTCCCGCGCAGCTCGAAGAGACCAGTCGCGACGTCCGCTTCGGTGGCGAGTGGACGGAGACCCGGGTGTTGCGCGGCGAGGCCGAGGCCGGCGTGACCGCCGCCGGGCCGGTTGTCTTCGAGCTGCCCGAGGCGACCCTCGCCCTCCCACCCGGCTGGTCCGCTGAGGTCGACGACACGGGCACGATCCAAGCGGAGCGACGCTCGTGACCTCCCTCGATCCGATCGCCCTGCAGGTGATGGTCGGCGGCCTGCGAGCCGCCTGCGACGAGATGGGCGCCGCCCTGATCCGCTCCTCCTACTCGGCCAACATCAAGGAGCGCCACGACTGCTCGACCGCGATCTTCGATGCCAAGGGCGAGCTCGTGATGCAGGCCGAGCACATCCCGGTGCACCTGGGTTCGATGCCAGACGCGGTCGCGGCGGTGCTCGATCTCGACCAGCGCCCCGGAGTGGAATGGATCCTCAACGATCCCTACAGGGGCGGCACCCACCTGCCGGACATCACCCTGATCTCGCCGGTCTTTGTCGATGGCGTCCTCACCGGCTTCGCCGCCTGCCGTGCCCACCATGCCGACGTCGGCGGGCCCACCCCCGGCAGCATGCCGGCGCTTTCCACCCGTCTCGAGGAGGAGGGAGTCGTGATCCCCCCGACCGTCGTCGATGCCGAGACGCTGCGGGAGCTCACAGAGCAGATGCGCTTCCCCAAACAGCGGCTGGCAGACCTGCGCGCCCAGCAGGCCGCCAACCGGATCGGCTCCCAGCGCTTGGCCGAGCTGGCCGAGCGGCAGGGCAACGACCTGCTGCGGGCGGGGATGGACGAGATCCTCGCCTACGCCGAGCGCCGAAGTCGCGCCGCGCTCGCCGAACTCCCCGATGGCGCCTATCGCGCCGAGGACGTGCTGGAAGGCCGAGGTGGACGAGGCGACGACATCGTCCTGCGGGTCGAGGCGAGGATCGCCGGCGATCGGCTCACCCTTGATTTCAGCGGCACTGCCGACCAGGTCGAGGGCAATCTCAACTGCCCGCTCTCGGTGACCAAGTCGGCCGCATTCTTCGCCGTCCGGGTACTGACCGATCCCGATGCGCCACCCTCCGCCGGGGCCTACCGGCCGATCGAGGTGATCGCCCCCGAGGGGTCGCTGCTCAACGCCCGCCCACCCGCAGCCGTGGTCGGCGGCAACGTCGAGGCCTCGAGCCGCGTCGCCGACCTCGTCATTGCAGCGCTGGGTGGCGCCCGGCCGGTTCCCGCCCAGGGGCAGGGGACGATGAACAACCTCACCCTCGCCAACGAGGGCTTCACCTACTACGAGACGCTTGCGGGGGGTCAAGGTGCCTGCCCGGACGCCGATGGCCCAAGCGCGATCCATGTCGCGATGTCGAACACGCTCAACACACCGGTCGAGGCGCTGGAGAGCGAATTTCCGCTGCGCGTGCGCGAGCTCTCGCTGCGGCACGGCAGCGGCGGCAATGGCAGCCACCGCGGCGGCGCCGGGATCGTGCGCGAGATCGAGGCCCTCGTCGCGATGCGGTACAGCCTGATCACCGAGCGCCGAAATCACCCGCCCCGCGGCCGCGACGGCGGCAAGAACGGTGCCCCAGGCCGCAATCTCCACAACGGCGAACCCCTCCCGAGCAAGGCCGAGGGAGAGCTGAAACCCGGCGACACGCTCAGAATCGAGACTCCAGGCGGCGGCGGTCACGGAATTCCGTGACAGTAATTGCCAAGGCATTGCGGTACCCCGCCACCGACCCGCCGATTAGGGGCTGCGCTATCCCACCATTACCCGGATACCTGCTGAAGCTCGATCGTGGGAAAGCACATCGAGACTGCCTGGACAAGGCGATCAAGCGGTGGGTCAAAAGCAACTGTCGCGCGGTTCGCAAGTTCGATCCACAGGCCAGTGAGCATGTCGTGCGAGCAATGATCGTCAAGCAGCCCCCGATTGACCTGTCGTTGCTGGTCGGGGATTGCGTTCACAGCATGCGAGCCGCGCTGGACCACATCGCCTACCAGCTTGCGACCAACTACACGAAGACGCTCTCGGATCGCGAGGCCAAGAGCATCGAATTTCCGGTTATCAGCAACCCCGATGACTTCAGCCGAATGACCAGGAAGGGAGATCCCGCGCCTGGAAGCGGCCTCGCCAAGATCAGATACATCGATCCAGTCGCCCAAGCCCTGATCGAAACGATGCAGCCATACAAGGGAGAGGATTGGGAACTTCTGGCTCTTCTCCACGATCTCGACCGCATCGACAAGCACCGAGAGCTGGCCCTATCCGTTGCCATGAGTCAATCCATCGAGGTCGATTGCGGGGACAATGCCCGTCTCCAGCTGTTCTCCTTTGAACCGCCCGGCCGGATAAAGCACAAGGACGTCCTCTGCCGCTTCCGCTGCGTCCACAAGAGGGGGCGCAAGGGCAAGGTGAAGCCAAAGGCAGATGCGACCTTCACGGTAGCGCTGAAAGAGGGGCCCGAAGGCTGGGCGATTGTCGAGCAGCTTGGCGCGATAGACGAGCTCATCCGAGATCGAGTCATCCCGCCTCTTGCCCCCTTTCTGGACGCCCCGAGCTGAATCAGGCCATCGGTGGCCCTGAACCGTGCCTTTAGGAACCGGCAAAGCGAGTCCGACTCAGGCGCGGCGCAGCGAATGCCAACCCCAGCCATCAATTTTCTGCAAGGCCCTCTCTGGCCGCGTCGTCGCTACGTAGCTGTCGACAGTCCAAAGATTTCCGGCATCCGCAGTCGTCGGCGACAACAAGGAGGGACCGCGAAGTCGCTGATCCAGGAGGAAAATGTGGTAGCCCGCAGCCTCCAGCATGTCGGTGACCGGCGTCGGATAGTCATCCAGT
The DNA here is from genome assembly GCA_963697695.1 of uncultured Solirubrobacterales bacterium. Lineage (GTDB taxonomy): Bacteria > Actinomycetota > Thermoleophilia > Solirubrobacterales > 70-9 > VRUE01. Next base: position 2,403,707 of record OY969094.1, on the reverse strand, counting down.
CCCTCAAAAATAACATCGCGAATCTGACGCCTTTCAAGCGCACGAGCGGCACCTTCCAAAGCTGAGAGCTCATGTCCCTCGACGTCGAGCTTCAGCACTCCGACATCGCCCTTTACGTATTCGTCGATCTGGACAAGTTGGACCGAATGCGTGGGCGATTTCCCGTCTTCGGCGTCGAGGGCGGCCGTTCCGCGGTTGTGCTCAAAATCGGGTCCCTCCGACAGCACGCCGGTTCCACTGGAGGACGATACGGCTGCCTCGACCGTCTCAATCCCGGCTACTGGTTTCGACTTCCACCGAGCAACGTTGTCCCTGAGTTGGGATGCGATTTTGGGGTGCGGCTCGAAGGCCGTAATGTGCCCTTGCGGTCCGAGCCTCGCCGCCATCACACTCGACATGTAGCCGACGTTGGCGCCAACATCCAAGGCGAACTCGCCGGGCTCGACCAGGCGATACAGGGCCTCGGTAACCAGCAGATCGAACACGCCCGTTCGTGAGATGCCGGACCCCATCGACTCCGAGGGTTCGTATGCAAGTGGGAGGCCCCAGGGCATGGTTGCCAGCTCGAGGTCATCGGAGATCCGTACACCGGTTCGCTTTCCCTTGAGCCGCCGCACCAGCTGTGACGGCCGAAAGACGTAGTGAGGCTTGCTCAGAAAGCGATGGTGGAGCGTGCGAACCGAGAGAGATGTTCCTCTTGCATCGCGCAAAGTCGGTCGCCTACTGGGCGAGATGCCAGCTAGACGAGCCCTGACGATTCAACCGCTGAGCACGACTGTTGGCCTGCTTGATTGCAGCCTGATTTCGCTTCAACGTCCCTCTACACGCTTGTTTAGCTGCCCTGGCGTCATTTCCGCTCCTCAAGCAGAGGAACCATGGCAACGATAGCTGCATCGGACTTCCATCCGTCATCGAGCATGTCGTGAAGCTGCTCAATCCGCCGAGAGCTCAACCTGCCCCCTCAATCTCGCTGACGGCAGGCGGGCTGCCCTATGAGCCTTTCGGCGCCAGACCGGGGCCGTCTCGGCGGCGCCCCGGCCGCTCTTTTGATTGGGGAGCGCAGGCTAGGGCGGAAACGGCTGGAAATCGCCTCTACAGAGAAGGGATATGCGTGACAGTGATCACATATTTTGAGATCGGCGCTGACTCGTCTAGAATGCCAATCCGGGCGGGCTTCTCAACCTGGACGAGGTCCGAGGCGTCCTCTCCAGTCAGATTCAACCGACCTTCTATAGGTACGACTTCAAATGCCGATCGCTTTCAAGGAATGGGCCGTAACGGTCCGCGCACTCGCCGAGGGCGAGCAGCTACTGACGCTCCGTAAGGGCGGAATCCGCGAGGAGAACAAGCACTTCGAGCTCGATCACGAGCGCTTTTTCCTCTATCCGACCTTCGATCATCAGCAGAACAACCTGGTGCGCGAGTCGCACCATCCTGAGCTGGGCCGTGCCCTCGAGGAGGGTGTCTGGCCGGATGAGGAACCGCCGCCCGGAGCGCTTATTCAGGATGGCGGCATCTCACAGCCGGAGCGCGTCAGGCTGCGTGCCTGGGCCGAGGTCACCGACCACATCACGATCACCGATCCGCGCATCGTCGACGGTCTTTCCCCCTTCTATGTTTGGACCCCGGACTACGCCGAGAAGCGGCTCAACTGGAAGCGGCGCCACCCGCTGCACATCCTGCTGCTGCGGGTCCACCGCATCCCCCGCCCGGTCACTGTGCGGGTCCGCGAGGAGTACCACGGTTGCCGTTCCTGGGTCGAAATCGACCGCGATCTCCCCTTTGAGGGCACCCCGGTGATGGCCGACGAGGAGTACGACCGCGCCCGCGCGGAGATCCTCGGAGTTTGCGGCGCCGCCGAGCCGGTACTCGTCTAGAGCAGCCTTAGACTCGGCCGGTGCCTTGGGTCGAGACTGAATCGCTGAGCTTTACCGCGCGGCACGACAGCGGCGATACGGCGTTCGCGGAGCGGACGTTGGACCGGATGGAGGAGCTGAGACTGCGGCTCGAGGACCGCTTCGAGAACGTGCCGGGCGAAGTGACGGTCGTCGTTCACACCAATCCCGTCTGGCTTGCCTTGGCCCACCCGTTCCTCCCCGCGGCGCGCTGGTCGGCGGCGCCCGCCGGCCGCCGCTACCTGGCCGGCTGGGCGATGGCCACCGAGCTGCACGTCCTCAACGATCCCCATATGGAGCGCCGCGCCGCCGGCGACGACTCACGCGAGGCTCTGCGCGGAACCGCCGAGCGCCTCTACGCCCAGCTCGTCGTGGCCGCCAACAACCCGGAGCTGCCGCCCTCATGGACACCGCGCCGCTTCGCCCGCTACCTGCGCTGGGCTTGGCTGGTCGAAGGAGGCGCCCAGTATTACGCCCGGCAGGTCGGCCTCTACCGTGCAGCGGTGATCCGCCGCCTGCGCGAGAGCTCCCGGCCCTCCTTCCCCCCCTCGCGACGGGACGCCGTGATCCTCGGCGGCACGATCTTCGACCTGCTGGAGACCGAACGCGGTCCCGACGCCTGCGAGCGACTGGCCCTGGAGCTACTCCCCGGCGGTGCGGGACCGACCCTCGAAGCCGCTTTCGAAGCCCCGATCGGCGAAATCGAAGCCGCCTGGCACAGCTACCTGCGCGAGATCAACCGGCCGAGCATCGACTAGGGACTCCCGCTACTCGCTGCCGGGGGTGTTGGCCAGTGCTTCGCGAGCTTCCTCAGCGGCAGCCTCGGGCACGAGGACATGATGCGGACCGGCAGCGAGGAACTCGGGATTGTCGAAACCCGGAGCACGCTTGATCATGCTCGGGATGCCATGCTCGGAAAGCAGGCCCTGGATCATCTCGGCCTCGATCTGATTCTGGCCGTAGGCGACCTTGACCAGGCGCCCGCCGCTACTCGACGACGAGCTCGGCATCGGCGATCTCCAGGTCTTTCAGCCAGTAGCCCTTGACCTCGGGCGCGTCGGGATCCTGCAGCGAGACGATCAGGTAGATCGCATCGGGCCAGTTGACGGCCTGGTTCACATCGGTCTGCGAGGGATAGGCCGCGCTCTTGGTGTGCGAGTGGTAGATCGCCAGCAGCTCGCCGCCATCGTCTTCGATCCCCTTGAGCGCGTTGTACTGGCCCTGCGGATCCATCTCGTAGCGCAGCGGGCTGGCGGCGGCGTTGACCACCGGCACCACCGAGGCCGCCGTCCCGTCGCTGCCACCGACGAGGCCGCAGCACTCGTTCGGCAGGTCCTCGCGCGCATGCGCGACCATCTCGTCGATCAAGCTCTGCGCAATTCGCATCGTGCGGCGAGGCTAGCGGAGGCGCCAGGTACCCGTCATCGCTACTGGCGCACCCGATCGCGTCCGGGTCCGCCGAAGAGGCGGTCTTTTCCCCGTCCGCCGCAGATCACGTCCCGCCCGCTCAGGCCGCGGACGACGTCGCGACCGGCGAGGGCTGCGATCACGTCCCGCCGTGGCGTTCCCGTGAGCTCGTCCGGTCCTCTTGTACCGACGATCGTCGCTTTCCGCTTCAAGCAGCGCGAGCGGTCGTCGCCCGCCTGGAAGCGAACCAAGGCCATCGTCTTCGCGCCGCAGCAGGTCGATTCCCCCAGTGCCACGACGCGGTCTCCCGACTGCAGAACGACGGCGGAGGCCGTTTCCTGAGTAGCGTCGATCTCCGCCCTCACTCCGTGTCCCCCGTTGAAGGTGCGATCCGCTTTTCCGTTGGGTTGGAGTCTGTATGCCCACACACCGGCACCGGACCAGCCGACGCCGACGATGCGCCCACGGCTGTCGACGGCGAGGTCAGAGGCGCTGATCACGTCCGTCTCCTGCGAGAGCAGTACGCCCCCTGCGACGCCAAAGCCCGGATTGACACTCGCACCGGGACCCACCTTGGCGATGACGGCTCCCCGCTGTCCTTCGTCCAGCGCAGCCACGATCCCACCGTCGGCGGTGGACGCGACCGAACGCAGTTCGCTCGGCTGCTGAGTCGGCAAGTGAAAGAGAAACCGGTGATCCAGTTCGCCGTTCGTGTGGAAGCGCCCGAAGCCTATGGCGGGGCCCTGTTCGATCCTCCCTCCGCAGCAATCGGAGAGCCCAAAGGCGATGGTCCCGTCAGCACCGAACAGGAGCCCCACCGGCCGGTTCAGACTGCCCATGCCCATGGAGGTCTGACCGCCGGGACCGAAAAAGCTCGGATCGGGGGTCCCGTCGGGGAGATAGCGGGCGATGCGCACGCCTCTGGGCAGCCCGGCCTCGACAGCGACCACAATCTTGCCGTCAGGCTGAACCCCGACGACAGGGGGTGTGCCGGCAAGGGTTCCTTCGCCCGGGACCTCGATTCTGCCGTCCCCGCCGAAGCTGCCGTCGAGACGTCCCGAGAAGTCGAACCTGGCCAGCACCAGACCGCCCTGATCCAGTGCGGCCACCACCTGCTTGCCGTCCGGACCGACCGCGAGATCGGCCTGCCAGTAGCGCACACCGCGCACCGAGAGGCTGGAGCCGGGGCCCTGCCCGAAGAACGGGTCCCGGCTGCCGTCGCTGGGATAGCGCCCCACCGACCAGTCGACCTGGCACGAGTTGACGGACGGGCAATCCCCCACCGACGCGTAGAGAACGAAGACTTCGTCCTGCGGCCCGACCGCCATCCTCGACGCAGTTGTCGTCGAGAACGTCCTCCCCGGCGGCGGTTCGACCGGCGCGATGCCATCGCCACCCCCGAAGGAGAGATCGAGGTCGGCGGGGGCGGCTGTCGCGGCGGTGGCGCCGAGGGACAGCAGGCCGCAGGCAATCAGGCAGCATGCCAAGGGGCTAGTTCTGGCTCTCCCCAGCGAGCTCATCGGCCGATCAAACACCGAAGATCCGCGAAGTTGCGATTCGACGGAAGGACTGCCAGGCCGGCTTCGGAGTCCCGCTTGCGTCGAACATGCCACCGGACTCACAGAAGACGCAATGGGGATCCGCTGCTGTCGCGTCTTGCCAGGCGAACCAGTCGATACCGGCAAGGCGCCAGCGAGCGCGGTTCCCGATCGCCAGTCGAAACACTCGCTGCAGGTAGGAGGCTTGGCCGCGCCGGCCCTTGTTGTACGGATTGGGGAAGCGGCCTGCGGAGGCAACCCCGATCTCGGTCAGTTGCAGTGGCTTGCGGGCATCACCCGCGTTCGACATCACTTCCCTGACAAGCCGGATCTGCTGGTCGACCCAGCGCACATGCGGGGCGTAGGGGTGAAGGGCGGCAACGTCGAAATCGCGCCGCACGCCCCGCACCTCGTACATCCTGCGCAGGAAGGTCCAGGGCGGAATGCCCGCCTCGACGGGCGCCACACCCGCAGCGACGATCGTCGCCCTGCGGTCCGCGCCGCGAATCGCGCGAGCGGAGATGCGCAGCAGCCGCGCATAGTCGACGGGGGCCGGACGGGGTCGCCAGAAGAGCAGGAAGTTGGGCTCGTTCCACACCTGCCAACGGCGAATCGGCAGTGGCTTTATCCGCCCCTGCCAGAAGTCCCCGCCCGGACCGTAGCGCTGAACCAAACGTGTGAGGAAAGTGGTCCAGGCGGACCGAACCGACTTGGAGCCCAGGGGCGGAGTGGCGGATCCGCCGGTCGCCCAGGCCGGCGATCCATAGACAAAGGGCAGCACCTGGATGCCATGTTCCGCCGCCTGGCCAACAACAGCGTCGACCGGGCGGAAGTCGTACTGGCCCGGGCTTGACTCGATCTCGTACCAGTAGAACGGAATCCGTAGCGTGCCGACGACACCTTTCATGCGCTCGTAGTCATTCACCCCAAGCGGCCCCTGTGGGACGACCCCCAGAAACGCACGGGGAACGCTCGGCCGGGCGACCCCCGAGGACGGCCAAGCAAGCAGGAGGAGCGAAACGCTCAGGCCGATGAGGATCGGCCTGAGCGTGGTGCGAAGCGACACGGCCCTATTGCTGCAGCCGGTTGCGTCCCGGCCCGCCGCTGAGGACGTCACGGCCGGGCCCGCCGCGCAGCTTGTCGTCACCCCGGCCGCCGCAGATCAGGTCGTTGCCACCGCGGCCCTTCACGAAGTCGTTGCCCGCCAACGCGGCGATGACATCGCGGCGCGGGGTGCCGATCAGCTTCTCTCCCTGCCGCGTCCCGACGATCGTCGCCCGCTTCCCCTTGCAGCGCGAGCCGCTCGGGCCGCCGATGAAGCGAACGAGAAAGGTCGTCGGCGAGGGGCAGCTGCGGCTGCATTCCACATCCGAGGCCAATGCAACGAACTTGTTGGCGCCCTGCAACCCAACCGCCGTCATCTGGTTCGCACCGGGTGAACTGAGGCGCATGAGCGAACCGCCGCCGAACGTCAGGTCGCGATGACCGTTCGAGAGGCGTCGCAGGGCAGCCAGCCCCCTTGGGCCGTGGGACGGTCCCTGCCGGGTCCCGGCTGGAGCGATGCCTGCGATCAGCAGCCTTCCCGAGCGGTCGACCGCAGCGCCGCCCACATCGAGGAAGCTGCGCCTCATGTAGGAGATGCCTCGATTGCCGAAGCGGCGATCGAGGCGCCCCGTCGGCAATAGCCTCAAGGCGAAGGCATCGCCCTTGTCGCCATCGCTCGAGCCAACGACGTAGATGCGGCCGTTCGGGAGGGCGATCACCGCACCGATGCCGACCCCCTCGACTACGTCGTCGATGAAGCTCTGCCCTTGGCGGCCGAAGTTCGAGTCGAAGACCCCGCTCTGATCGAGACGCGCGACGTGAACAGCTCCACCGCCGAATCCGCAGCAGCGGGGGCCTGCGAGCACCGCCCTTTCACCCGAAAGGGCGAAGTCCCCCAGCCCCGAGCCGAGGCTGGTGATGACCGGCACGCCGCCGTGGAAGCCTGGGTCGGGCGCTCCCTGCGATGTGAAGCGGGTCACGATCACGGCGTCGCCCCCGTAGCCGGATCTGGGTTCGGCGGCGATCACGATACGGCCGTCGGCCTGCACCGCCACCCGAACCCGGTCCACCGGGATGCCGAGATCGAGCTTGATCGCTCCGCCACTGCCGAAGGTGCCGTCAGAGGCGCCGTCGAGATTCAGGCGGGCAAGAACGAGCTTGCCGTCGTCGGTCGCGCCCACGACGATCCTGCCGTCGGCCATGACCGCCAAGGAGCCGCTTTCGGTGAGGCCCCTGGCCGCCGTGAACAGGCTACGTACGCCGGCAATGCCGAACGAGCGGTCGAGGATGCCATCGCGCGAAAACCTGCTGACCAGGTGTTCGCGGGTGCAGGGAGAGCCGAAGCACCGGAACGCGGACCGCAGGACATAGATCTCCCCTCCAGGGCCAACCACCATGTCCTCCGGAACCACGTGGGCGCTCTGATCGCCCTGCAGGCGGGACATGCCTTCCTGGCCGAAGGATCTGTCGAGGTCACCGGGCGAAGCACCTGCAACACCCGCCACACCAGCGAAAACACAGCAGCTGAGAATCAATGCCTGGACGAAACGCAACGGCTTCACGAACATCTCCCCCTTGCTCAGTCTCTTTCGACCAACTTGTCGGCCGGTCAAACCACCGGCTGATGCAAGAGTTGCGGTTCGGAATTCCGAACCGCTACCACCAGACGGTGGAATCCAGGTTCTCGATCTCCTCGATCGGCTTGGTGTAAACGCCGGAGGAGAGGTACTTCCAACCGTCGTCGGGGATGAGGAAGACGACGTTGCCGCCGTCGAGCTCGCCGGCAATACGGGAAGCGATCGCGGCGATCGCGCCGGAGGAGACGCCGGCGAAGATGCCCTCCTCCTCGAGCAGTTTCTTGGTCCAGACGATCGCGTCGCGGTTGGAGACCATGATCTTGCGGTCGAAGAGGGTGATGTCGATGATCGGCGGGATGAAGCCGTCGTCGAGCGAGCGCAGGCCCTGGACCAGCTCGCCCTGCATCGGCTCTGCAGCCACGATCAGCGTCTCCGGGTTGGCCTCCTTCAACCGCCGGCCGTTGCCCATCAGGGTCCCGCCCGTGCCAAGACCGCCGACGAAGGCGGCGACCTCGTCCAACTCGTCGAGGATCTCGACCGCAGTGCCGTTGTAGTGGGCAAGCGGATTGGCCTCGTTGCCGTACTGGTAAGGCATGTAGTAGCGCGGGTCCTCAGCCATCTCGAGTGCCACCTCGACCGCGCCATTGGAGCCCTTGGCGCCCTCCGAGTAGACGATCTCCGCCCCGTACATCGAGAGCAGTTGAGAGCGCTCCTCGGTGACGTTGTCGGGCATCACAACCTTCAGCGGATAGCCCTTGCGCCGGCAGATCATCCCCAGCGAGATCCCGGTGTTGCCCGAGGTCGGTTCGAGGATCGTCTGGCCCGGTTCGATCGCCCCCTCGGCCTCAGCCGTCTCGATCATCGACTTGGCGACGCGGTCCTTGACCGAACCGGTCGGGTTGCGCCCCTCGAGCTTGGCGTAGATCCGCACGTCAGGCTTGGGCGAGAGCCTCGGCAGCTCGACCAGGGGCGTGTTCCCGATCGACTCGACAACGTCGCCGAATCGCCCACCACAAGGCCGATTTAGAAGCTCTCCCGACACTTCAAAAAGTATAGCCATGGATTCTGAGACGGCGAAAACCGCGTCTGCCCAGGACGCAGGGAGCGTGGCGTGCTCTGCACGCGAGCGACCGAGGACGCCGGCAGACGCCGGTTTGCAGCCGTCTCAGCCGCCGGCCATGGCCGGCAGGATGACGACGGTGTCGCCGTCGGAGACCGCGGTGTCAAGCCCGTCCAGCACCCGTACGTCCTCGTCGTTGAGGTAGACGTTGACGTAGCGGTTGAGGTCGCCGTCCTCGCCGAAGAGCTGCTCCGAGGTGGCCGGATGCTCGGTCGTGAGCGCCCGCAGGACCTCGCCGACGTTCGAGCCGGCGGCCTCGACTTCGGGGGCGCCCCCGGTCTGGGGCCGCAGGACAGGCGGGATCCTCACAGTGGCCATCGACCGGCAACCTATCGCTTCGGGATCAGCCGGCGCAGAAGAGGTCGTAGTCGGGGAACTGCCCCATCTCCGACTCGGGAATCTCCGGCGCGTTCTCGCCGCAGATCGGGCACTCCGGGTCGCGGCGGACCTTCAGCTCGGTGAAGCGCGTGCCGAGCGCCTCGTAGAGCAGCAGGCGGCCGATCAGCGGCTCGCCGACGCCGAGCACCAGCTTTATCACCTCGTTGGCCTGCAGCGTGCCCATCGTCCCGGCCATCACGCCGAGGACGCCGTTGGCGGAGCAGCTCGGCGCCAGCTCGGCCGGTGGCGGGGTCGGGTAGAGGCAGCGGTAGCAGGGCCCCTCGAAGGGGACGAAGGTCGAGATCTGCCCGTCGAAGCTGAGGATCGAGGCCGAGACGACCGGCTTGCGCAGCCGCACCGAGGCGTCGTTGAGCAGGTAGCGGGTGGGGAAGTTGTCGGCGCCGTCGACGATCACGTCGTAGCCCTCGATCAGCTTGAGGATGTTGCCGGCGTTGAGGCGCAGGTTGTGCTCGACCACGTTGACGTCGGGGTTGAGCGCCTCGATCGTCTTGCGCGCTGAGGAGGTCTTCGGCTCGCCGATCCGCTCGGTGTTGTGGATCACCTGGCGCTGCAGATTGGAGGCGTCGACCACGTCGTCGTCGACCAGGCCCATCGTGCCGATCCCGGCGGCGGCCAGGTAGAGCGCGGTCGGGGCGCCAAGCCCCCCGGCGCCGAGCAGCAGGACCTTGGCGTTCAGCAGCTTCAGCTGGCCGTCGACGCCGACCTCGGGAAGCAGGGTGTGGCGCGAGTAGCGCTCGCGCTGCTCGGCGGTCATGCCCTCGGTTGCGATCACCGGCAGCCCCTGCTCCTGCCAGGCGAGGATCCCCCCCGCCATCGAGGCGATGTCCTCGTAGCCCAGCGCCTGCATCTGTTCGGCAGCCTTGTAGGAGCGGTTGCCGCTGCGGCAGTAGAGGATCGTGCGGGCTGACTTGTCGGGAGCAGCGGCGGCGATCTCATCGCCGAGCAGCCCCGGCGGGACCAGTTTGCCGTTCTCGAGATGGGCCTCCTGGTGCTCGTGCGGCTCGCGGGTGTCGATCAGGACGACGTCGCCGCCCTCGATCTCCGCCGAAGCCTCGAACGGCTCGATCTCCTCGACCTGCTTGGCCGTCTCAGTTGCCATGCCTAAATCAAATCCCCCGAATCCGGATCAGCTTTTACTTCAAAAAGTATAGCGAGGACGCCTAGCCCGCTACTCAGCCAAATCGCACCGGCCGCGATCCGCCCTCCAGGCATGGCGAACCGGATCTTTTTACCTATCCAGTTCGAAGTTGGGTACTTTCAAGGTCTTCTATTGGTCCAAGTGAGGAGACTAATGAAGGTTCGCGCATCACTCGTGGCAATTGCCGCTGTTTTCGTTCTTTCCTTCAGCGCCAGCCCAGCCCTGGCAGGCGACAAGGACTGCTCCGATTTCAGCAGTTGGAAACAGGCGCAGCGCTTTTACAAGAACCATGGCGGTCCACAACGCGATCCGCACCGGCTTGACGGGGATCGCGACGGCGTCGCCTGCGAGAGGCTGCGGTAGGTCCTGTCCAAGCGAGACCGGGGCGGGGAGTCCCGTGTACTGGCTCCCCGCCCCAGCGCGACTCAGCCGAGGCTGGGGCGCATCTGGCGCAGCCGGCGCACCCGCTCTTCGATCGGCGGGTGGGTCGAGAAAAGACCGGCGATGCCCTTGCCGGAGAAGGGCTTGACGATGTAGAGCGGCTCTGCCGCTTGGTTGACCTGCATCGGGATCGCCTCGGCTCCCTGCTCGAGTCGCAGAAGGGCGCTGGCGAGGGACTCGGGGTTGCCGCAGATTTCCGCTCCACCGGCATCCGCCGCGTACTCGCGCTGACGCGAGATCGAGAGCTGGATGATGCTGGCCGCTATCGGCGCCAGCAGGACCATTGCCAGCGAGGCGACGAGGCTGAGCGGCGAGTTGTCGTCGTTGCCGAACCACATGAACATGTAGGCGAGGTAGGTGATCGCGGCACCAATCGCCGAGGCAACCGACTGAATCAGGATGTCGCGGTGCTGGACATGGGCGAGCTCGTGGGCAAGCACGCCGCGCAGCTCGTCCTCGGAGAGAAGTTTGGTGATCCCGCGGGTGACCGCGACAGCGGAGTGCTTCGGGTTGCGTCCTGTCGCGAAAGCGTTGGGCTGGTCCTGAGGGATCATGTAAAGGCGCGGCATCGGCAGGTCGGCACGGGTCGTCAGTTCGCGGACGATCTGGAAGAGACGCGGCGCTTCGGACTCCTCGATCGGCTCGGCGCGGCTCATCTTCAGCGCCAGCTTGTCGCTGAAGAAGTAGGAGCCGAGGTTCATCAGCAGGGCGATCCCGAGGAAGAGCCCCGCCGTGCTGGGGCCGCCGATCAGCGCACCGATCAGGACCAGCAGCCCGGAAAGGGATGCCAGCAGGATTGTCGTGCGCAGGGTGGCGCCGAAGGTGGATTGCTTGGTGGTGGTCATCGCAGGGTTTGCTCCTCGGTTCGATTGCCTTTCGTGAGTATTGCGTTGCAGAGAGCCGCTGGCCATAGGTGGCAGCCCCTATTCCCAGCTCCCTCACCCCCCACGTTCCTGAGTTTGAGCCCCACATACGGTGTACAACCTCAGGCACGTGGGATCGAGGGATCGAAAGTGACGGCCGCCGTGATCGTCGCGCTGCTCGCGGTGGCGATCGGCCTTGCCGCCAGCCTGATCGTCGAACGGCGGCGCCGTGCGCCGCTCGAGAAGCTGATCGAGGACATGGAGAAGGTCGACCTGAGCCGGCCGGGCCCGCTGCTTCCCCGCTCGATCGACGGCGTCGGCGAGACCGAGGAGGTGGAGCGGATCGAGCTCGCTTTCCTGCGCATGATGCGTCGCCTCGAAGCAGAGCGGCGACGGGCGGGGAGTGCGGTGTTGCAGGCGCAGGAGGAGGAGCGGGCACGGGTCGCCCGCGACCTTCACGACGAGGTGAACCAGTCGCTGACCGGGCTGCTGCTGCGGCTGGAGGCCGCCCGCGAGGCAGCCCCACCCGAGCTGGAGCCGGAGCTGGCGGAGACCAAGGCGCTCGCCAACCAGGCGATGCGAGAGCTGCTCTCGCTCGCTCGCCAGCTGCGCCCTACCGCGCTCGATGACCTCGGCCTCGTGGCGGCGATCGGCGGCCAGGTCGAGCAGATCTCCCGTCCGGAGATCGAGGCCGAGCTGACCACGCAGGGGGACTTCTCCGATATCGACGACGACGTGCAGCTCGTCGTCTACAGGGTCGCCCAAGAGGCCCTGTCCAACGCCGTCCGCCACAGCGGGGCCAAACAGATCGAGGTGAGGCTGAGCCGCTCCGAGCGCGAGGTCGGCCTCGAGGTCTCCGACGACGGTCGCGGCTTCGCCTTCGAAGAGTCTGAGCGGGGACTCGGGATCGGCGGGATGCGCGAGCGCGCTCTCTTGATCGGCGGCGAGCTGACGATCGAGTCGCGGCCCGGCCACGGCACCACGGTCCTGCTCAAGGTCCCGACCGAGTCTTAGCCTGACAACGTGCGTGTGCTGATCGCAGATGACCACGGAATCGTCCGCTCGGGCATCCGGCTGCTGCTGGAACGGCAGCCGGACATCGAGGTCGTCGCCGAGGCCGCCGACGGCGCCGAAGCGCGGGAGCTGGCCCTGCGCGAGCGTCCCGACCTGGCGATCCTCGACGTGAAGATGCCGAAGCTGACCGGCCTGCAGGCAACCAGGGAGATCAAGCAGCAGGCCCCCGAGATCGCCGTCCTGATCCTCTCCATGCACGACGACGAGCGTTACCTCTTCGAGGCGCTGAAGGCCGGCGCCTCGGGCTACGTGCTCAAGGCCCAGGCCGACACCGATCTGCTCGCTGCGATCCGCGCAGTCGAGCGCGGCGAGCCGTTCCTCACGCCGGAGGCGCAGCGAACGCTGATCCGCGACGTGCTGGACCGGGGCTCGGCGAGCGAGGAAGAGCTGACCCCGCGCGAGGAGGAGATCGTCAAGCTGGTCGCCGAGGCGCACACGACGAAGCAGATCGCCGAGATCCTCCATCTCTCCGAGAAGACGGTCGAGAACCATCGCGGCAACGCGATGCGCAAGCTGGGGATGCGCGACCGGGTCGAGCTGGTCCGCTACGCGATCCGCCGCGGCCTGATCGAGCCCTGAGGGCCGGGGTCGTCACTTTGATTGACTGAGGAACCAGTCAATGGAGGCCACCGGCAACGGAGACTTTCGAGAGAAGCGCTGGCTCGCGCTGATCCTTCTCTGCTCGGCGCAGTTCGTCGTCGTCCTCGACGCCTCGATCGTCAACGTGGCGCTGCCGTCGATCGGCAAAGCGCTCGACTTCTCCCAGGAGAACCTGCCCTGGGTCGTCAACGCCTATGTGCTCACCTTCGGCGGCTTCCTCCTCCTCGGCGGCCGAACCGCCGATCTGCTCGGCCGCCGTCGCGTCTTCATGGCCGGGCTGGCGCTGGTCGGGGTCGCCTCGCTCGCCGCCGGCTTCGCAGCCACCGAGGGTCAGCTGATCGCCGCCCGCGCGGCGCAGGGCCTCGGCGCAGCGATCATCTCCCCCGCCGCCCTCTCGATCGTCACCACGACCTTCAGCGACGGCGCCGAGCGCAACAAGGCGCTCGGGGTCTGGGGCGCCGTGGCGGGCTCCGGCGGTGCCGCCGGCGTCCTGCTCGGCGGCATCCTCACCGACGGGCTCGGCTGGGAGTGGGTGCTCTGGGTCAACGTGCCGGTCAGCCTGGCCGCGTTCGCCTTGACGCCACGCCTGATCGCGGAGAGCCGCGCGGAACACGAGACCCGGGCCTTCGACGTCGCCGGCGCGGTCACGGTCACCGCCGCGCTATCGATCCTCGTCTACGCGCTGGTCGATGCCAATGACGTCGGCTGGGGCTCGAGCCAGACGATCGGCCTGATCGCTCTCTCCCTCGCGCTGCTGGCCGCGTTCGTGGCAATCGAGCTGCGTGCGGCCAAGCCACTCGTTCCCTTCTCGATCTTCCGGATCCGGACGCTGACCGGGGCCAATGTCGTCGGCCTGCTGGTCGGCGCCTCGCTCTTCTCGATGTTCTTCTTCATCTCCCTCTATATGCAGCAGGTGCTCGGCTACAGCGCGATTCACGCCGGGCTCTCCTACCTGCCGCTGGCGTTGGTGATCATGGCCTCGGCCGGGATCGCTTCGCAGCTGGTGACCAAACTCGGCTACAAGCCGGTGCTTGCCACGGGACTGATGTTCATCGTCATCGGCCTCCTCTGGTTCAGCCGGGTCTCGGTCGGGGGCAGTTTCACCACCGACATCCTGGGGCCGTCCCTGTTCGCTGCGGCCGGACTGGGCTTCGCCTTCGTGACGACGACGATCGCCGCGGTCTCTGGCGTCGAGGAGCGGGAAGCGGGCCTGGCCAGCGGCCTGATCAACACCTCGCAGCAGATCGGCGGCGCCCTCGGCCTCGCCGTGCTCTCGGCCGTGGCGATCTCGCGCACCGACGACGTGATGTCCTCCGGCGGCTCGTCGCTTGACAACGGCCTCACCGAGGGATTCCAGGCCGCCTTCCTCGGCGGCGCCGTGATCGCGATGCTCGGCTTCGTGCTCACCCTCGTCCTGATCCGCGGCAGCGACAGCCGCGCCCATATGGAGCTGGGTAAGACGACGACGGAAGCGGCATAACCGACTGCTTCAGTAGGATTTAGGGATGCTGTTTTCGACCAAAGCCGAGTACGGCGTGCGCCTGATGGTCGAGCTGGGCCGGCAGCCCGGCTCGCTGCCGATCTCGCTCAGCGCCGTCGCCGAGGCGGAGCGACTGCCGCTCTCCTATCTAGAGCACCTGGTGGCGAGGCTGCGCAAGGCAGAGCTGGTGACGTCCACCCGCGGTGCCCATGGCGGCTACCGCCTCGCCAGGCCGGCCGAGGAGATCACGATGGACTCGGTGGTCGAGGCGCTCGAAGGCCAGATCGCGCCGATGGAGTGCTTCCACTCTGCCCCCGAGGGCAAAGTTCTCTGTTCGCACGAGGACGACGGCGACCATGCCTGCGCGACGAAGCTGCTGTGGACCCGCGTGCAGGGCGGTGTCACCAAGGCGCTGGCCGGCACGACGCTGGCCGAGCTGGTCGAGTTCGGCGGCGGTCCTGCCCGCGGCCAGAAGCCGACGCCGGTCGGCACCGCCGTCTGACGGCCCGATCTTCCAAAACCAGAAACGGAGTGAAATTGGCTGAGCTGGAAATTCGCAACCTGCATGTGAGCGCCGAAGACAAGGAGATCCTCTGCGGCCTCGACCTCGACGTGGAGAAGGGCAAGGTCCACGCGCTGATGGGCCCGAACGGCTCCGGCAAGTCGACGCTGGCAAACGCGATCATGGGTCACCCGGCACTGGAGGTGACTGAGGGCTCGATCGTCTTCAAGGGCGAGGACCTGACCGAGGCCGACCCCGACGAGCGCTCGCGCGCCGGCCTCTTCATGGCTTTCCAGTACCCGGTCTCGATCCCCGGCGTCTCCGTCAGCAAGTACCTGCGGATGGTGATCAACGCCCATCGCGAGGCACGCGGCGAGGAGCAGATCAAGATCAAAGACTTCGCCAAAGTCGCTCGCGAGGCAATGGAGCTGGCGAACATCCCCAAAGACTTCTCCAGCCGCTACCTCAACGACGGTTTCTCCGGTGGCGAGAAGAAGCGGATGGAGCTGCTGCAGCTGGCGCTGCTGCGGCCGGAGATCGCGGTCCTCGACGAGACCGACTCCGGCCTCGACATCGACGCGCTGCGCACGGTCGCCGAGGGGGTCAACAAATTTGCCGGTCCTGACATGGGCGTCCTGATCATCACCCACTACCAGCGCATCCTGCACATGGTGAAACCGGACTTCGTCCATGTCATGTTCGAGGGGCGGATCGTCAAGGAAGGCGGACCGGAGCTGGTCAATGTGCTGGAGGAGAAGGGCTACGGATGGATCGGCGAGGAGGTCGCGGCAAGCGCATGACCGTGTCGACCTTCCCCCTCGAGAAGGTGCGGGCGGCGTTTCCCGCGCTCGAGCGGGAGGTGCACGGGCAGCCGGTCGCCTACCTGGACAGCGGCGCCAGCTCGCAGCGGGTGCTCGCCTCGATCCAGGCGGTCGACCGCTACGAGCGCACCCACCACTCCAACGTCCACCGCGGTTCCCACACGCTTTCGGCCGAGGCGACGGCCGCTTACGAGGGTGCTCGGGCAACGGTCGCCGACCACCTCGGCGCCGCCGACCGGCGCGAGGTCGTCTTCGTCCGCAACGCAACCGAGGCGATCAACCTGGTGGCGAGGGCTTGGGGCGAGGCCAACGTCGGCGAGGGCGACCGCATCGTCCTCACCGAGATGGAGCACCACTCCAACATCGTCCCCTGGCAGCAGCTGGCGGAGCGGGTCGGAGCGGAGATCGACTGGGCGCCGATCGACGGCGACGGACTGCTGGACATGGACGCCTTGGCGGTCCTGCTGCAGCGCGGACCCAAGCTGGTCGCGGTCACCCACGTCTCCAACGTGCTCGGCAGCGAGAACCCGCTGGCCGAGATCTCGCGACTCGCCCACGAGGCGGGAGCGCTCGTTCTTGCCGACGGGGCTCAGGGCGCGCCGAAGATGGCGGTCGACGTCGCCGAGCTGGGCGTCGACTTCTACGCGATCACCGGTCATAAGCTCTACGCGCCGACCGGAATCGGCGCGCTCTGGACGAGGCTCGAGCTACTGCGCGAGATGCCGCCCTTCCTCGGCGGAGGCTCGATGATCCGCAAGGTGACGCGCGAAGGCACGACCTACGCCGACCCCCCGGCCCGCTTCGAGGCCGGCACGCCGGCGATCGCACAAGCGGTCGGAATTGCCTCGGCGCTGCGCTGGCTCGACGGCCTCGGCATGGAGACGGTGCTCGAGCACGAGCGCCAGATCGCCGACTACACACTGGAGAAACTGGCCGACGTGCCGGGGCTGCGGATCTTCGGCCCACCCCGCAGCCTGGAACGGATCGGCCCCGTTTCCTTCGAGCTGGACGGAGTCCACGCCCACGACGTCTCCGAGATCCTCGACCGCCACGGCGTCGCCGTCCGCGCCGGCCACCACTGCGCCCAGCTCCTCATGGACCGCCTCGGCGTCGCCGCCACCGCGCGCGCCAGCTTCGGCATCTACACGACCCCCGAGGAGATCGACCGCCTGGTCGAGGGCCTCCACGACGCGCGCAAGGTCTTCGGCCTCTGATGGACGAGCTCTATCGCGACCAGATCCTCGAGCACTACAAGCGGCCGCACAATTTTGGGCGGCTGGAGGGCCCGGACCTGGAGTTCGAGGACAACAACCCGTTCTGCGGCGACGAGCAGCACGTGACGATCCGGCTCGACGATGAGGGGCGGGTCGCCGAGATCGCCTTCGAGGGCAAAGGTTGCGCGATCTCGACCGCGGCCACCTCACTGCTGACCGACGAGCTCGCAGGGAAGACACGCGAGGAGCTGCTGCGGCTGCCGAAGGAGTTCGTCCTCGAGCTGCTCGGCATCGACATCTCGGCGACGAGGATGAAGTGCGCGATGCTGGGGCTGAAGGTGGTCAAGAGCGCCAGCCTCGGCCAGTCCGCCGAATGGGAGGACGAGGGCGAGGCCGGCGACCCCAGCGAGGCGTCGGCGATCTAAGGCGCGGCATCGCGCATCCGACATTCACCCCACCGGAGTGTGGTCAATGTCGGATGCGCGCTCGACTCAGGCGCTCGCCGTGCTGAGTGTGATCACGGCGAAGCTGGCGCCGTTCGGATCGGTGAGGATCGCGAAGCGACCGGCAGGGACTTCCATCGGCGGGACCATGACGCTGCCGCCCTTCTCCTCCGCCTTGGCCACCGCCGCGTCGGTGTCCTCGACGGAGAAGTAGACCTGCCAATGGGCCGGAACCTGCTCGGGGACACCGCGCTCGGTCATGTTCAACATGCCCCCGACCATGCCGTCGCCCAGCTTCAGCGTGGTGTAGGTGCCGGCCTCGCCCATGTCGTTCTCTTCGAAATCCCAGCCGAAGACGGCGCCGTAGAAGGCCTTGGCTGCCTCGGGGTCGCGGGTGTTGAGCTCGTTCCAGGAGAGCGCTCCGGGCTCGTTGACACTTTCGGCCCCGATGAACGTGCCGGGCTGCCAGATGCCGAAGACGGCGCCACTCGGATCGGCGAAGACCGCCATCGAGCCCAGCTCCATCACCGGCATCGGCTCGACTATCACCGTGCCGCCGGCCTCCTTGACCGCAGCAGTGGTCGCCTCGGCGTCGACGACAGAGACGTAGCTCGACCAGACCGTCGGCTGACCCTCCTCCATGTGCGGCATCATCCCGGCGACCGGCTTGCCGTCCTTCGTCGCCTGGCGGTAGCCGCCGGCCTGGGCGGAGTTCTCGCTCTCCGGCACCTCCCAGCCGAAGAGGGCGCCATAGAACTCGATCGAGGCGTCCAGGTCCGGGGAGGCGTAATCGACCCAGCAGGGGGTTCCGGGCTCGTAGCTGGTTCTCTCGCTCATCGCTCTCTCTCCAATCGTCGAAGGTTCGCCGCGATCCTCCCACGCTGGGAGGGCCGGCGGTCAAAGGCTTGTTACGGTGCCGGGCCGACGAGGCCGACCGCTAAAATCCGACTGTAGAAGTAGGATTAAGTCTCAACCCGCACTAGCTGTACCCGGCGGGCGGGTAGAACAAGCAGGAGCTCCCTTTGCCAGACACCACTGGAACATCGATCCCCGTGTGCGCCACCGCCGAGCTGCCCGACGGCTCGATGCGCCTGGTCGAGCACGATGGGCGCAAGATCGGCGTCTTCAACTGCGAGGGCGCTCTCTACGCGATCGAGGACCGCTGCTCGCACGACGACGGACCGCTCGCCGAGGGCGAGTTCGATGCCGCCGCCTGCACGGTCGAGTGCCCCCGTCACGGCTCCCTCTTCGACCTGACCACCGGCAGGCCGAAGACGCTTCCCGCTTTCGCACCGGTGCAGACGTTTGCGACAACCGTCGTCGACGACATGATCACCCTGGAGGTCGAGTAGACATGGCCACACCCGAGGTCGTCGCAGAGAAAAGAGAGCTCGCCGGCATCAACGCCGACTACAAGGAGAAGTTCGGCTTCCACGATCCCGAGACCGGCTACGCCTACAAGGCACCGAAGGGCCTCTCCCGCGAGGTGGTCGAATCGATCTCCGAGTACAAGAACGAGCCGCAGTGGATGCGGGACTTCCGGCTGAAGTCGCTCGAACACTTCGAAAACCGCCCGACCCCGAACTGGGGCGGCAACCTCGCTCAGATCGACTTCGACGACATCCACTACTTCGTCCGCGCCTCGGAAAAGAACAGCCGCGACTGGGACGAGGTCCCCGAGGACATCAAGAACACCTTCGACCGGCTCGGCATCCCCGAGGCGGAGCGCAAATTCCTCTCCGGGGTCGGCGCCCAGTACGAGTCCGAGGTCGTCTACCACCAGGTCAACGAGAAGCTCGAGGCCCAGGGCGTGATCTTCACCGACATGGACACAGCGCTGCGCGAGCACGAGGACCTGGTCCGCGAGTACTGGGCGACGATCATCCCGCCCAACGACAACAAGCTGGCGGCGCTCAACTCTGCCGTCTGGTCGGGTGGCTCCTTCGTCTACGTGCCGGCCGGGGTCAAGGTCGAGATGCCGCTGCAGGCCTACTTCCGGATCAACACCGAGAACATGGGCCAGTTCGAGCGCACGCTGATCATCTGCGAGGAGGGCGCCGACGTCCACTACATCGAGGGCTGCACGGCGCCGGTCTACTCAACCGACTCGCTGCACTCCGCGGTGGTCGAGATCGTCGCCAAGCCGAGCTCGCGGGTCCGCTACACAACCGTGCAGAACTGGTCGCAGAACGTCTACAACCTGGTCACCAAGCGCGCTGTCGCCCACGAAAAGGCGACGATGGAGTGGGTCGACTGCAACCTCGGCTCGAAGCTGACGATGAAGTATCCGTCGATCTACCTGCTCGGCCCGGAGGCCCACGGCGAGATCCTCTCGATCGCCTTCGCCGGCGACGGGCAGCACCAGGACGCCGGCGGCAAGATCATCCACGCGGCGCCGCGCACCTCGTCCTCGATCTTCTCCAAGTCGATCTCCAAGGACGGCGGTCGGGCGACCTACCGCGGGCTGCTCGAAATCGCCGACGGCGCGACCGAGTCCCGCTCAAAGGTCGTCTGCGACGCGCTGCTGCTCGACGAGGACTCGCGCTCGGACACCTACCCGACGATCCGCATCGACGAGAACGACGCCGACGTCGGCCACGAGGCGACCGTCTCCAAGATCGGCGACGAGCAGCTCTTCTACCTGCAGAGCCGCGGGCTCGACGAGGAGGAGGCCTCGAAGATGATCGTCAACGGCTTCATCGAGCCGGTCACCAAGGAGCTGCCGATGGAGTACGCGGTCGAGCTCAACCGACTGATCGAGCTGCAGATGGAGGGAAGCATTGGCTGAGGTCGCGACCCTTCCACCCCTTCCGGATCAGAAGACGAAGGGGTGGGAATTCACCGATCTCTCCGACCTCGACCTCGACTCCTACGAGCCCGGCTCTGCCGCGGTCTCGATCGAGTCGGCTGCGGGGGCGACCGTGCTGCCCCTGGCGGAGGCGGCCCAGTCCCACCCGGAGCTCGTCGAGGGACGGCTCGGGGCCCTGGTGCCCGCCGACGACCCGTTCGTCGCGCGCAACGACGCGGCCTGGCGCGACGGCGTCCTCGTCCATGTTCCTGCCGGGGTCGCGCTGAAGGAGCCGATCCGGGTCGAGGTGCCGGTCTCAGAGCCGGGCACGGCGGTTGCCTGGCGCACGCTGGTCGTGCTCGAGGAGGGCGCCGAAGCCGAGGTCTGGGAGCACTGCTCATCCCCCAGCGACGAGGTCGACGCGCTGCTCAACTCGGTGGTCGAGCTGCACGTCGGCCAGGGGGCGAGGCTGCGCTACGTCAGCACCCAGGACATCTCCGAGCGGGCCTGGATCTTCGCCACTCAGCGTGCCCAGGTCGAGCGGGATGGCCGGCTCGACTGGACCGCCCTCGGTTTTGGCTCAGCACGGGGCAAGGTGCGGATGGAGACCAATCTGGCGGGCCCGGGCTCAGAGGCGCGAGTGACCGGCGGCTACGCCGGTGGGGCCGGTCAGCACCTCGACTACGACACCACCCAGGAGCACGCGGCGCCGAACACGAACTCCGACCTCGCCTTCCGCGGCGTCCTCGCCGCTGGTGCGACGGCTGTCTGGCGAGGAATGATCCGCGTCGATCCGGGTGCCCAGCAGACGGATGCCTTCCAGGAGAGCCGCAACCTGCTGCTCTCGACCGAGGCTCACGCCGACGCCATCCCCGGCCTGGAGATCGAAGCCGACGACGTCCGCTGCACCCACGCAGCCGCTATCGCCCAGATCGACCGCGACCAGCTCTTCTACCTGACCTCGCGCGGCCTCGATCCGGCCGAGGCGAAGTCGCTGATCATCGAAGGCTTCCTCGAGTCGCTGGTCGAACGCCTGGCCGAGGGGCCGGTGCGGGAAGAGATCTCAGCCGCGCTCGAGCAGCGGCTGGCCGAGATCCTCTAGCCCCTAGTTCGGGCCTTCTTTGGTCCTCGGGGACCGCCCACTCCTGCGGCGTTCGGAGATCGTCGAGCGCGCAATCGAGCCGATGACGATCAGCACCGGCGGGATGTAGAGGACCCAGAGCCAGTGACTGGCGTGAGCAAGGGGAAGCAGCACGGCCATCGCACCCAGTATGACCGGGTGATCCATACCTCCATCGGGAGGCCCGCTCAGGTGAGTGCTTGCAGCGCGTAGTGCAGGCCGAGCACCAGCGCCAGCAATCCGAGTCCGCGCCGAAGCAGCTTCTCCGGCACGCGGGTCTGGATAGAGCGCCGAGGTAGGCGCCTGTCATCCCGCCCACCCCCATGCCAATGCCAAGCGCCCAATCCGGCGCGACATCGCCACCGGTCCCGTGCTCAGCAGCGCGTAGGTCGCGACCCCCGCGAAAGAGGCCAGGAAGGTCGCGGCAAGGGCAGCCGGGGCGACCTCGAAAACCGTGAAGCCGAGCCCGACCAGGATCGGCCCGAGTATCGAGCCACCACCGATCCCGTAGATGCCGCCTACCGTTCCGACCGCCAGGGACAAGGCAAGTATCAGCCGCCGCCTGCCAAGATCCGGATAACCCGCGGGGGTGGGTTGTTCGGCGAGACGCTGATCTGGAACGGGACGAGAAAACCGCGCCGGAGACGCCTACCGGCGTGGTCAGAACCGCGAGGCAGAAAGCCACCCCGGCACCCAGAGCTACCTCAGCGAGCATCGCGGCAGATTAGGGCGCCGGGGCACGGAACCGAAAATTCCGTTGCCCGGGCCGCCGGCCTTGCGATCCGGCGGCCCGGGCGGACAGGAGAGGCCAAGATGAGTGGACTCTCGGTTAGTAGACCACCGGACGGCGCGAATCGCATCGGTAGAAACCCGCGGCGATGCCTGTGCCTGCCTCCTCTTTTCTCCTAATAAGCGCGATCGTCAGCCGTTCCCCACTGACAGTAGGTACAGGCCGAAGCAGGTAAAGGCGACCATCACGGCAAGCATCCAGTACTGCGAACGCGCAGCCTGGCGATAGTCGCCCCAGTACGCGGTGGCACGGTCATGGGCAAGCACCAGGCCGATGACGTGACCGACCACCAGCGCGCCCACCTGTACGTACCAGATCGCGTTGGCGCTGAGGATCTTGAAGTTGATCCCGCTGGAAGCGGTACCGAAGAGGTCGGTGGTCGCGGTGCCCAGGGGGTCGGAGAGAAGGTAGGTGAACTGAGCCTGCTCCTGGAAGACGAAGAGGCTGAAGTAGTGGGCGACCAGGTAGGCGAAGGCGATCGGGATCAGCGTGTGGGCAAATCCGGAGCGCAGCTTCTTGAATGGGGGAGCCCCTTTTACCGTCGACATCCCCCGTATGCCGATCAGGTAGATGAGGCCTACACCGAGAAAACAGAGCAGCATGAAAATGGTGCTGGTCGTGCGCAGCGCTGCGAGCTTGCCGATGCCTGCATCGACGAGCCACTCGAAGACCGTTTCGATCCCGTTGAGGAAGGCGCCCTCCGAGGCGCCGTCGTAACTGGTCGTCGCGATCGAGGCGATCACCACCGCAGCGGAGCCGGGCACCGTCGCCCAGTGGGCTGCAGCCGACAGTGGCAGCCGCCTTCCCAACCGACCGTCCTTGACTCCGAACGAGCCGAGCTGGGCGAACATCCCGAAGTAGACCGAGAACACCTCCCCCTTGCGGCACCACTCCTCGACCCCGAAGAGTCCCATCATCGTCAGGGTGTAGATGCTGTAGACGAGCGCCGCCACCGCCGCCGAGTGGGGCGAGAGTCCGACCGCGACCCCGCCGCTGCCTCCGTAGATGACCTCGAGCCAGACCACCGCCATCAGCCCGATCGCCGCCGGCCAACGCCCCAGCGCCTCTGGGTAGGCGAGATGAGCCGGGCGCTGCCCGGCGATGGCGGTGAAGCCACCGCCGATGACCCGGCCGACAGCTCGCCACGGGTTGAAGGCCCTGAAGAAATCGCCGAAGACCACGCTGAACAGCGGAATGCCAAGCCAGGCGGTGACGAAAAGGAAAGTGAGGGCGAAATTACGGTCAGGGGCTTCCGTTCCTCGCAGACCCGCGTAGATCGCCAGGCCGAGAAGGAAGATGCCGATCGCACCGCAGAGGATCTGCGCCGGGATGCCCAGCAGAGCCCGCGAGAACCCCGCCGCGAGCGGACGCCAGCGTTCCTGCTCGAAGCGGGGCGTGCGCCAGGCGGCCGAGAGCGCGAAGAAGGAGACGATCAGGACGAGCGAAGCCCCCCAGGCAAACAGCCAGGCGGGAATCGGCAGGTCCTGCCGCGCAGCGAGCGCGTGTGCGAACGGCAGAAAGCTCACGGATTCACCGTCAGCTCGGCGATCTGCTCGCCACGGCCCTCCAGCTCCGCCTCGAATACGCCTTCTATGTCGGCGGGGAAGTCGAAGCTGACCGAGCCGCCCGCCTCGACCTCCTTCGACAGGTCGTAGCCGTGGACGTGGATCTCTTCGCTGATGTCAGAGTCGACCTTGAAGCGAATCCGATCGCCCGCGTCGTAGGTCAGCTCTGCCACCCCACCGACCGGTTCGCCGTTGCGGATGACGATCGTCGGAATCGCCGGCTTGGTCGTTTCCTTTCCCGATCCGTAGCCGGATCTGGGTTCGGCCTGACCGGTCTGGGCCGGAGCGTTGCTTTCGCTGTCGACCTTTTCGCTTGCGCTCTTGCCGTCGTCCTTGAGAACGATCAAGAGGACAACCGCGACGATCAGAACCGCGGCACCTAGGGCTGCGCGTGCTGCGTTGGATTTCATGGCTTGCTCCTTCGCTGGGGCGCGGACAATAACGTTGCCCCGTGCGCCCAGAGCGGGACACCATCGCCTCTCCAGACCTCCCGGATGGGATCGTCTGGATCGGCGACGCGCCGGAGTCGATGCCGGCGCTGACCACAGCGGGACCGGCAATCGTCCACTTCCTCGACTTCTCGCAGCTGAACAGCGTGCGCACGCTGCCCTACTTGATCGAGTGGGACCGCCGCTACCGCGATATGGGCCTGAGCACCATCGGCGTCCAGGCACCGCGCTTCCCGTTCGGTGCCGAACCGGACGCGGTGGCGAGCGGACTGGAGGAGCTGGGCCTCAGCTTTCCCGTTGCGATCGACGCCGAGCACGAGCTGTGGCGGCTCTATGGATGCGAAGGCTGGCCCAGCCTCTTCCTCTGGAACACGGGTGAGGCGCTGAGCTGGTTCCACTTCGGCGAGGGGGAGTACCTCGGCACCGAGGAAGCGATCCAAGCCGAGCTGCGTGAGCTCGACGCCCTGCGTTCGCTGCCGGAACCGATGTCGCCGTTGCGCCCCAGCGACGGGCCCACCGCGCGCGTGATGCCACCCACCGAGGAGCTCTTCCCCGGCGGCTCATGGGAGCGACCCTGGACCGCCGGTGAGGATGGCGGGGAGCTGGACATCGCCTACGAGGCGGGCGGCGCCCACGCGACCGTCGAGGGACAGGGCGGGATCGAGGTCGAGCTTGACGGCTCACCGATCGACGCGATCGAGGTACGCGGCCCAGCTCTCTACCGACTCGCAGAGCACTCTCGGCATGAGCACCACACCCTCACCCTCCGCCCCACCCCAGGCCTCCGCATCTGGTCCGTCAGCTTCGCCGCCGACGTGCCCTAAAAGCTCAGGCGCGTACGGCGATCTCTTCCCGAATCTCTTTGGGAAGCATGAAACGAACGTCCTCATGAACGGTGCGCAGCTCCGAGACGTCTTCGGCGCCGCGCTCACGGAAGAGCTCGACCAGCTGTTCGACCAGTTCCTCGGGGGCGCTGGCGCCGGAGGTGATGCCAACCGTCTCCACACCCTGCAGCCACTCCTCGTCGACCTGGGTGTGGTTGTCGATCAGGTAGGAGTCGGCGCCGTGCTCGCGCGCGACCTCGACCAGGCGGTTGGAGTTGGAGGAATTGGTCGAGCCGATGACGAGGACCAGCTCGCACTCGCGAGCCAGCTGCTTGACGGCGATCTGGCGGTTGGTCGTGGCGTAACAGATGTCGTCGGACTTGGAGCTGACGATGCCGGGGAACTTGGCCCGCAGGGCGGCGATGACCTCGGCTGTCTCGTCGACCGAGAGCGTCGTCTGGGTGATGAAGGCGACTTTGTCGGGATCGGGAACCTCGAGCGACTCGACCTCGTCGGCCGTTTCGATCAGGACAATATTGTCGGGCGCCTCTCCGGTCGTCCCTTCGACCTCCTCGTGCCCGTCGTGCCCGATCATCACGATCGTGTAGCCCTCGGCGGCGAAGCGGCGCGCCGAGACGTGGACCTTGGTCACCAGCGGACAGGTGGCGTCGATCGTGCGCAGCCGGCGGGCGGCGGCGTTCTCGTGCACCGCCGGCGCAACGCCGTGAGCGGAGAAGACGACCATCTCCCCCTCCGGCACCTCGGTCTCCTCTTCGACGAAGATCGCGCCCCGCTTCGAGAGCTCCTCCACGACGTGCTTGTTGTGGACGATCTCCTTGCGCACGTAGACCGGGGCGCCGTAAAGCTCGAGCGCACGCTCGACCGTCTGCACGGCGCGGTCGACGCCGGCGCAGTAACCGCGTGGCGCGGCAAGCAGGACCCGTTTCGGGGCCCCCGTGGCGAGGGAGGGCATGAATGCAGAGTAGCTAGCCTTGCTGGATGGCAACGCAAGGACGTCACCTCGACCGGCTCACTGCCGTCGATGCCTCGTTCCTGACCAACGAGACCTCGGCAAGCCACATGCACGTCGGCGCGATCCTGGTCTTCGAGGGGCCGCCGCCGAAATACGTCGACCTGGTCGAGCACGTACGCGGCCGGCTCGACCAGGTGCCCCGCTTTCGCCAGCGGCTCGTCGTGCCGCCGCTGGAGGCGGGCCGGCCGCTTTGGGCCGACGACGTCAACTTCAACCTGACTTACCACATCCGCCACACGGCGCTGCCCGAGCCGGGTGGCGAACAGCAGCTGAAGCGCCTTGCTGCGCGTGTCTTCTCGCAGCAGCTCGACCGCTCCAAGCCGCTGTGGGAGCTGTGGCTGGTGCAGGGGCTGGAGCGCGATCGCTTCGCCCTGCTGACCAAGACCCACCACGCGATGGTCGACGGTATCTCCGGCGTCGACATCGGCACGGTGCTTTTCGACCTCGAGCCGATTCCGGAGCCGGCGGTGAGCGAGGATGGCTGGGTACCCCAGCAGCAGCCGAGCACGGCCGAACTGATTGGGCGCGGGGTCGTCGACGCGGCCGCGGCGCCGGTGAAGCTTGTCGAGCGGGCGATCGAGGCGGTGCGCCACCCGGAGTCCGCCGCACGGCGGGTCGGCGAGGCGCTCGAGGGCGTCGGCGAGGTGGTCGGGGCCTTTGCCGATCCGGCACCGGACGTGCCGCTGAACCAGCCGATCGGCCCCCACCGCCGCTTCACCTGGGCGCGCTCGGAGCTGGCGACCTTCAAGCGGATCAAGGACAGCCTCGGCGGCACCGTCAACGACGTCGTGCTGACCGTGGTGACCGGGGCCCTGCGCGAGTGGCTGCACGGCCGCGGCATACGCACCGAGGGACTGGAGCTGCGGGCGCTGGTGCCGGTCTCGATCCGCACCGAGGACGAGCGCGGCGACCTCGGCAACCGGATCGCGGCGATGCGCGGCCCGCTGCCGGTCTACGTCGAGGACCCGGTGCGAAGGCTGCGCGTGGTCAGCGAGCAGATGGAGGGACTGAAGCGCTCCAAGCAGGCACTGGGGGCGGAAGTGATCTCGCGCTTCAACGACTTCGCGCCGCCGACCCTGCTTGCGCAGGCATCGCGGATCAACTTCTCGACCCGCCTCTTCAACCTGATCGTCACCAACGTGCCAGGGCCGCAGATCCCTCTCTATGTGCTGGGGCGGGAGCTGGAAGAGGTCTTCCCGGTCGCCTTTCTGCCGCCCAACCACGCGATGGCGGTGGCGATCATGAGCTACAACGGCCGCGTCGGCTTCGGCCTGCTCGCCGACTACGACTCGATGGAGGACGTCGAAACCTTCGCGGAAGGTCTCAACCGCTCCCTTGCCGAGCTCGAGGAGGCCGCCGCAGCGGCCGCACCCGCCTGAGCCGTGGCCATCCTCGTCGCCCTCTTCATCGTCGTCCCGATCGTCGAGCTGTACGTGATCATCCAGATCGGCTCGCTGATCGGGGTGTGGCCGACGATCGCGCTGCTGCTCGCCGATGCGGTGCTCGGCTCGCTGCTGCTGCGCCACCAGGGCCGCGGTGCCTGGCGCCGCTTCAACGAAGCGCTCGCGCAACGGCGCTTCCCCGGACGCGAGGTCGCCGACGGCCTGCTGATCGTGATCGGCGGCACCCTCCTGCTCACCCCCGGCTTCGTCACCGACATCGTCGGCCTGCTCTTCTTGATCCCGCCGACCCGGGCGATCATCCGACGCCTGATGCGCCGCTACGTCGGCCACCGCTTCGTCGTCGTCGGGGGCGACATGCCCGGCCCTCGCAGCGGAGGCGGCTCCCGCACCGCCTATGACTTCGACACAGATGCCGAGGAAGTGCCGGTCGAGGGCAACGGCAGCCGCCATCCTGACGACCGCCAGCTGCCGGGCTAGGACCGCCGGCGAAGGAAGAACGCCCGGGGCTGAGTGCCCTTGCAGGCGTCCGCGAACTAAACGATTAGACGATTAGACGTATATGCGTATAATGCATCTGTGATCTACACGTCTCCACTGATTGAAGGTGAGCTGCAGGACAAGCTCGACGCCTTGCATCGGCTGCGTAAGCAACTGGGTAGTGAGGTGAGTCGGCCCAGTCGCTGGATGGGCACCCTGCGCCGGGAGGTCCGGGCGAGCTCAATCGAGAGCTCGACCTCGATCGAGGGCTACTCGGTGGATCCCGAGGAGGCGCTCGCGCTGATCAGCGGCGAGAAGCAGGTCGACCCCGACGACGACAACCGGATGGCGATCGCCTGCTACGCGCGAGCGATGGACCACGTCGGCGCAATGGCAGACGACCCCTCCTTCCGCTGGCTCGACCGGGTCATCCTCGACCTCCACTTCGATGCTTGCCACTTCCAGCGCGACAAGGAGCCCGGGCGCTGGCGCACGGGAGAGATCGCCGTCACCGGAGCCAATGGCCGAATCGACTACGAGGGACCCCCGGGCGGGGAGATCCCTGCCCTGATGAGAGAGGTGGTCGAGTGGCTCGAGGACGGCGAGGCCGGGACGGACGTAGTGGTGAAGGCAGCGATCGCACACCTCAACGTCACCTCCGTGCACCCATTCCGCGATGGAAACGGGCGCATCTCGCGGATCGTCCAGTCCCTGGTCCTGGCCCGTGAGGGAATGATCTCGCCGGAGTTCTCCTCGATCGAGGAGTACCTGGGAGACCACACCGCCGACTACTACGCCGCTCTGCGGGAGGTCCAGGGGGGCAGCTACCAACCCGGCCGCGACACAACCGGGTGGGTGAGCTTCTGTGTCGACGCCCATATCGCGCAAGCGCGTCAGCGCCTCACCCAAATCGAGCAGGCGGCACGACGCTGGGAACGTCTCGAAGGCCTCGCGAGCGAGCGAGGCTGGCCTGACCGCCTCACGATCGCGCTCGAGCAGAGCCTGATCGGAGGCAGCGACCGCGCCAAGTACATGGAAGAAGCCGACGTCTCCCCCGCCACCGCGAGCGCGGACTTCCGACGACTGCTCGATGCGGAGCTGGTCCAGCAAACCGGCAAAGGCCGCTCGACCCGCTACCGCGCGAGCTCACGCCTACGTGAGGTGATCGAGGTGGGCACCCCACCGTGAGAGTCCGCAGGGCAAACAGCGAGGATGCTCCGGCCATCGCCGCGATCCACGTTCGGTCCTGGCAGGCGGCCTACCGAGGCATCCTCCCTGACTCCCTGCTCGACAGCCTCTCTGTATCGGAGCGTGAGCAAACCTGGCGTGCCTTGCTGAGTGCTGGCTATGACTGGTTGACACTCGTGGCGGAGGGGCCCGGCGACACCCTCACCGGCTTCTGCTCGGTGGCGACGCCAAGTCGCGACGAGGGAGTCGGCGAGGCGACTGTTGAGATCGGCGCGCTCTACGTCGATCCGGACCACTGGCGGAAAGGAGCAGGCGTCGCGATGCTCTCCACCGCCCTCGCGGAGCTGCGTGAGAAAGGCTGGCACGACGCGATCCTCTGGGTGCTGCCCGAGAACCGGCGGGCGATCGCCTTCTACGAGCGCTTCGGATTCGTCATCGAGCCGGAAGTCGAAAAGCAAGAGGAACGCAGCGGCCATCGCGTGATCCGGCTCCGGGCCCAGCTCGACGAACCGATCCAGCTCGTCCCGTACGACCCGTCGTGGCCGGACAGGTTCGAGGAGGAGAGAGCGCTGCTGAGCGAGACGATCGGGAGTTGGGCGACAGGCGGCATCCACCACATCGGCAGCACGGCCGTCCCCGGCCTCGAAGCCA
Source organism: uncultured Solirubrobacterales bacterium (assembly GCA_963697695.1). Classification (GTDB taxonomy): domain Bacteria; phylum Actinomycetota; class Thermoleophilia; order Solirubrobacterales; family 70-9; genus VRUE01. The sequence goes on along the minus strand of OY969094.1, from coordinate 2,373,863 downwards.
AGCCGATCATCGACATCCTCGCCGGCGTCGACAGCCTCGAGGCCTCCCGCGCCTGCTTCGACTCCCTGGCAAAGCTCGACTACCTCTACGCGCCATACCGAGCAGACGAGATGCACTGGTTCTGCAAGCCACACCCGAGCCGCCGCACCCACCACCTCCACCTCATCCCAACCGACTCGGATCGCTTCCGCGGCGAGCTGAAGTTCCGCGACCGCCTGCGCGAAAGCTCCGATACTGCCGAGGAATACGCAGCCCTAAAGCGTGCCCTCGCGTCCCGATTCGCCTACGTCCGGGACGCCTATACAGATGCCAAGGGTGAGTTCATCAGGCGCTTGGATCAGGCCTAGACGGGCCCTACCTCGGCCCGCTCACCCACCACCTCATACCAGTTCACGAAACGTGGCTGAGAGGTGTCGGTGAGCTCGTCGAAGACATTGCTGCAGAGCCCGCGGAACTCGTTGTAACCGTGACGGCGCCAACGCTCTGCGAGTTCGCGCAGCGATGCCTCGTGAAGGTTGCCCAGCGCAAAGCGCCGAGCAAATCCGTACTGCAACGGGACAACCGTGCCGTCCGTCTCCACCGCCAGCGGCGAGATCAGCTCGCCGAGGCTGCGGCCGACCTCAGCCTCCCCTCCGGCGAAGACTCGCTCCGGCGCTTCCCGCATCAGGCACGTGTCGGCGACGTCGACCTGGATCATCAGGTCGCCCCCGACCTGCTCCCGCAGGCGTATCGCTTGGAGCTGAGCGAAGGCGGACTCGATCTCGTCCGGTCGACGGCCAGGCAGCCTCTTCCGCGCCCGCCCGGCGTTCTCGAGCGGATGCACCTGGAGAAGCCCTGCGCCCTGTTCGCGAGCGAATTCCACGACCCAATCGAGCTCATGGACGTTGTGCTGCGTGAGGGTGAAGATGAAGCCGAACGGGATCTCGGATCGCCGCACTGTCTCCAGGCGCTTCGACATCGACTCGAAGGCACGAGGATGGTCGCGCATCAGATTGTGAGATGCCGGGACCCCATCGAGGCTGATCGCAAGCAGGTCGGCGCGGCCGGCCAGAGCCTTGAGGCGCCGCTCGGTCAGCAGCATGCCGTTGCTCGTAACCGTCGTAACCAGGCCGCACGCGTGGGCGTGTTCGAGTGCCTCGGTCAGCGATCCGTAAAGCAGGGGCTCGCCGCCGGAGAAGCCGACGACGGTGAACCCCTCCCCCGCGGCGTCCTCGAGCACAGCGCGCACGACAGGCAGGGCAAGCTCCTCCCGCCTCTCAGGGCCGGAGTCCGAATAGCAATGCAGGCAGCGGAGATTGCAGCGCCGGGTCGGGTGGAGCTGGATGATCCTGTGCTCGCCGGTGGGGCGAGCCTCTTCCATGTTGGGCCGCTCGGTCAGCCGCTGCGAAGGCCGCGCTCGAAGCCGACCAATACCTCGTCCGGCACGGGAAGGCCATTCGGGAAGATTTTGAGCTTTAGGCGCAGATCCTCCAGTTCGAGGAGCTTGTCGACCACCTCGCCCACTTTCCCGAGTTTGACCTTGACCGACCCGACGATCAGGTCCGGATGAGGCTGACCCTTGATCAAGATATCGATGATCCGAGCATCATCCAGATCGAGCGTCTTCCACAGGCGATCGACTTCATCTAGCGAGAAAACTCCATCGCGCATGAGCTTCTCAGAGCCACGCTCAGCCATAAGACACCTCCGCAGTAGTGACTGGAGCGCGCGATTCTCTCAAATTTTTTCGATTAATTTTGCGTTCCGGTTTGCCGACTCGCTCGCGAACTACCGTAGGCCTACACAGGGTGCGCTTAAAGCCCAAGGCGAACTTGGGGTCCTCGGACATCATCTCCGGAAAGGCTGGAGGCAATCTGCCTGCAAAACGGCTACTTTTCCCGGCCGTGGGGATGAGCATGGGGATGATGGTGCCTAGACCCCTCTGGGCTTCGGGGTTGCAGAACACGCTCATCGACCGCTACGAGTCAATATCGCGGAGAAGCTCGATCCGGTCAGAGGAACGTTGGCTGCGCCAGGAAACGAAACAGCAAGCGAGCCCGCCCACGTTGGCGAAATTCCCTTGGCGCGCTGAAAGGTTGCGCTTCCAGAGAACGGCGACGGCGGTTCGACTGTCGCTGAGGTCAAAGCGTGGTCGTATTTGAAGCTAAGCGACGGGCCCGCCAGCGACACATAGCGCCAGATTGAAACTCGTCCGGATCGCTCTTTCAAGCTGGCGACATAACTCGCTGGTTTGCCGACTCCCTCTCGAGCCGCGGCGAATCCGAGGCGATTGTTATGCGCGGTCGTCCCAAGATAGGCACCGTGCTTCCTGGGCGGCGGAGGCGGGGCAGCGAGGACCGTAAGTTTGCAAACCACCTTGGGCGGGGCGCCGAGAGACCCCCTCACACGACGCTTGTCGATTACTGTGTATTCCTCCTCGCCGTCGAAACGGATTGTTCCGGTGAAGGTCCCAAGTCTTCGGGTGACCGTTTGAGGGCCTTTGCAGCCTTTCGGCTTGTGGAATTTCCTGATCTGCGTCCGTCCCGACGGTTTGAAGTGGACGGAGATTTCTCCAAGGGAACCCAGATCTGCTTCGATGCCATTCCTCAATTCAGGAGCGCCTTGTAGCGAGTATTCGGCCATTTCGAAGTGACCGGGCTGGGGTTTTCCGAGAGAAACGAGCACGCGCACGTGATTCCCTTCGCCCTCGACCGAGATCAGATAGCCGTTAGTGCCCGAGAGGGTAAACGTGGCCGAGCGTGCCGGCAATGAGTCCTTTGCGATCGCCAACGCTGGCAAGAGGGGAGGCGGGAGAGCTAGCGCGACAGAGATCGCGGCGACACCCATTGTTCCCCTTCCCCACGTCACGTCGAGCGAGATCCTAGCTCAAGAACTTTTACGGCAAACATCAGGGCCAAAGCCGACGCGGAGGAGAAAAGCTTCCGTCGTAGAGCAGTAGTCCGTCAACGGGTCGCTTGAGCTTGATGCGCCGGAAGATGCTCATTCCGATTCCCCCGCAAGCGGGCCGCGGTTCGTCTGGATTGACAGTCCCCTCCACTTCGAGTGGGGCTGGGAACCGCACGTAGGCGGTGATCACTGCGGACTTGAACGGCTTCCTTACGGCCTTGGGCCGTTCCGCCACCTCGACGTGGTCGAATCGGGGCGGCGGTTCCCCCACGCAGTATCCGCTCGATATGGATAGACCAAGAACATGCGATCCTGGGCTTGGATCGGCCTCGAGCAGCGCGTGCAAGGTCGCGGATTCAACCTTTGGAGGGCCATGAACGTACTCCCAGGCGAGGGCAACGGGAGCAAGAATCGCGAGAACACAAAGGATCGCCGCTAGGCAGCCACCAAACCCGATCTTCTTCCCGTAGCCCCCCATTGCAGTGCAAAGTTGTAGCAATCCGAATGAAATCGCGATTTTGGCTCAAATCCTCTTTCGCATCGCGCCTACAAGGCAGACCCGTGAACTAATGCGAAGGGCTTGCCCTTGCATCAATTGTTCGGGCCGATCCAAGTCGGCGGCACTTGATGAAGCTCAGCGGAACTCAAGTCAGCAGGTCGCCGTACTGCCAAGAACACTCAAGACGGCGCCTACAACGAAAAGCCCCGTTCCGCACGCCTGAAGCGTCACTGACGTTCGCAGCGCCGCCCGCCGCTCGTCCTCGCTTCTGCGACGTTCCTCGTCCAGCGCCTTTTGAACTGCGCCGAGCTTCGCGCTCAGCTTCTCGATATCCCCCCCGAGCGTAGCGTTTTGCTCGTCAATCTCCGCTTCCAACCGGCGCTGGTTCTTTTCCAGCGCTTCGAGTCGACTTTCGAGTGTGTTCCCCGGACCTTGACGCGCGCTTCCGTGCACCCGCAACGTCCCCTCGGCTCTCAGCTCGGCGCTTCCAGGCTCCGCCGTCCTCCCCTGGGATCGCCGAGAAAGCCTTCGCAGCACTGCGCGCGCCCGCCTCACAGGCAGCGGTTCGCCGAACTCGCGGTATTGGATTCGAGCCAGCTCGCAAGCGACGAGGAAAAACCCCGCAACCTCGAACACCCCTCCGGCGATGGTCAGTCCAGCGCAACCCACGACCGGCAAGCTACATACACATCCAGCGCGTCAAGCGAATCCGGGTCTCACCCCGCTTCGTTGACCCCGGCCGGGGTGAGCTTCCAAGTCCCGCTGGCCGTCTGGTATGCCTGCGGAGGCTGAAGCGCGGCGAGCTCGGTGAGACCCTCGGCGAAGTCTTGGACTTCGATCTGCTGGATGCTGAGCGGGCCGCTACTGATTGCCTGCGGCGTGTTCAGGTGTGGGTGGTGGAATAGAGTCTCGCGCGCCAAGTAGGCCGCGCTGCTGAGGGAACCGCGATCAGTCATGGTGCCTCCGTCGGTAGCGATTTGTCTGCACTGCTGACGCTACCGCCTTGAGGCGTTGACTCCTACGGGCCTCCCGTTTGCACAGGCGCTGCGGTGGACGAGCTTGCCGAGGAGACCGCTACCGTTCCGCCCCTATGCCCCTTTGGTCTGTGGAGTTCGTAATAGAGGACCACGAGCGAATCCCGCTTGACTACGCAGGCGTTCGAGTGGTTGGGCCTCATAGCTACTACGTCGTACGGCCCTGGGAAGAGGGCACCGGCCCAAGCTCGATCAACCTCGAAGTAAACACCGATTCAGTTGAGGAGGCAAAAGAGCAAGCGATTGCCCTCTATGCCCAAATCCGAAAGGAGGCTGGGCTCTCTCCCGACCCTCCTCGCATTGCGACGATCGCCCAGGTCGTCGGCGTGCCTTTTCCAGCGGACCGATTGGTCTTCGAGGCTGAAGATATGTACGAGCAAAGGCGGTTTGGTCTGGCGGTCGTCGCGGCTCAAGTGCACTGCGAGATGTGGATCAGAGCCAAGATTGAAGAGATCGCAAACGCCAGCGGAAATGCTCTTGTGCAGCTAGATGGTTGATTCCACGGCGATAGCCGTGATCGAGGATTTCAATGCAGAGAGGCCGAAGTCGGCGGTGCTGAAGCAACCGTCGACCGAAAGGCCACGATGCACGCCGACCTCGACACTCTCTGCACCGTCGTTTATTGCACGGCAGACGATCTCCTGCCTGAGAAGCCCGGAAATGCCCGTCGTCGAGTCAGCGACGCTGAGATCGCGACCCTCTGCGTCGCCCAGGCGATCATGGGAATTCCCTCTGATCGACGCTTCCTCGCCGTCGCCCGCAAGCGGCTTCGTGATCTCTTCCCCGAGCTGCCCCAGCAGCCCGGCTTTCACAAGCGCAGGGCCCGCCTCGCCGAGACGATCGAGTGGCTCACCGGCGTCTTTGCCGCCGAATCTCCCGGCTTCCACGACGACGTGCTGCTCATCGATTCCACTCCTTTGGAGTGCGCTCGCTCCGTCGAGACGACCCGCCGCTCGGCCCTGGCGGATGCCGCCGACTATGGCTGGTGCGGCTCTCATTCCCGGTTCTTCTGGGGCTTTCGCCTGCACGGCCTCTTCGCGCCCGACGGCACCCCGAGAGCATTCACCCTCGCCTCTCCCAAGCGCGACGAGCGCGAGGTGGGGATCGAGCTGCTGCGGCGCGCCGAGCGGGCCGGGGGGGAGATCGTCATCGGCGACAAGGGCTACGCGGGCCGCGCCTTCGCCGCGGCTGCCCGCGAGCTCGACGCAACGATCGTCAGGCCGGCGCGAAAGAACGAGCCCGACGACGTCCTTCACCTCGCTCCGATCCGCCAGCGGATCGAGTCGATCTTTTGGACCTGCAAGGACATCCTCACCCTGGAGCGCCACGGCGCCCGCACCCTTCATAACCTGCGCGCCCGCATCGCCCAGCGCTTCCTGGCACTGGCTGCATGCGTCGCGCTCAACCACAGGCTCGGGCGTCCGAGCCGCGCCCTGGTCGACTACGTCGCCTGAGGGCGTGGAATCAACCATCTAGCGCCCCAGATGCCTCGTTCCTGGTCGCTGATGGACTCCTCTGGACTTCGAATCTTCGAGGCGCTAACGGGAACCAGGCCCGCCTCAGCCACTTGCTGGCACACCTACAAGTCGCACGTGGCTCGTCGAAACGCCTTCATTCATCGGGGCGTCGAGATCACAGAAGAGGAGGCTCGAGAGTCGATTGACGTCGTTGTGGAGATGGTCGACTTTGTCTCAAAGCTCAAGGGTCCGTAGGACGCAGACGAATCGTGTGCCCGTCAACTGACAGGCGCAAGTCAGATGAGTAGCACGACGGGTTGCCTCGCATCATTGTTCGGGCCGATTGCCCTCTGATGCTCAGCCCTGTAGATGCCCGCACACCGGACACCCCGGCTCTGCAACCACAGGCTCGCGTTTGACCTCCATCGTTCGCAGGTCATAGATGTGGCCGAGGCCGAGAGTCGAAGGCTCGGCGAGCCCGGTGAGCAAGTGCATGATGTCCAGCGCAACGTGCCCTCCGATCTGAGCGCAGGCAGGTCCGAGAGTCGCAGCCGGTGAAGGCTTGGCGCGCTGCTGCTCGACCACCAAGTCGAACAGGGGGTAGTTACGGCGGTGCTCGGCCTCCTCGCAGACGTAGCAGCCGGTCTGCCCCGGCACATACAGCGGCCCGACCCTCGCAACCGGAGGGAAGTGGCTCATTGCGATGAAGGGGATGCCGGCGGAAAAGCAGGCCGAGTTGACCCAGTGCTCGATTTCATAAGCGGGCCAATCGACCGCCTCGATCACCATGTCGTAGCCCTCGATCGCAGCGGCAACCGCCGCCTCGCTGCCGAGACGCTCATCTCTTACCTCGATCCGCATCTCGGGATCGAAGGCCCCGAGGCGCTCTGCGGCAACCTCGACCTTGGGTCGACCGACGTCACCGACGGCATAGAGGACCTGGCGGTTCAGGTTGTTCAGCTCGACCCGGTCGAAATCGACCAGGAGCATCTCTCCGATCCCGCAGCCAGCGAGCGCAAGGGCTGACCAGCCGCCTAGCCCGCCGACTCCAAGGACGGCGATCCGGGCCTCCTTGAGCCTGCGCTGGCACTCCGAGGCAGGTGGTCCTTCGGAGATATCGCCGAAGTAGCGGAGTTGGCGGTCATAGCGAGAGCGAATATCCTCCGGAATCAGATCGTCGTCCGCCGCGTCTTCAAGCACGCCGAGCCCTTCGAGCTGATGAAGGGCTTTGTAGGTCTCCTCGGCACCGAAGCTCTCGATCAGCTCTTGCGGCGTGCGAGTGCCATCGAAGGCTGCGAGCAAGGCCCGGTCTTTCTCGCTCGGGTTCTCGATCTGAAGGTCTAAGCCGACAGCGGGACGCATCAGGTAGAGATCGCCGTCGGGTCCGTCGACCGACTGAATCGTCTGCTTCATTCGCGGCCGCTGCATCGTCTTGCGGCGAGCGACGTAGATCGCCTTGGTGTGGACCTCTTCGTCAAGCGGTTGGCAAAGGACGCCATCGAGGCCGTGGCCGTGAACATCCAGGCATTCCAGACCGGCCCGATCCAGGGCTGCCAGTACCTCGGCTTCTGGGAAGTGGCGCTGGTGGTGGATGTGCGGAGGCAGCTCACTTTCGGTGCCCGTATCTGCGACTTCAAGTCGAGCGGTGCATATCGAGCTGGGGGGCACTTGCTCAGACGCAAGCCCCTGCCAAACAAGCTCGTACCCATCCCGCTCGATGACCTCCGTCGTCGCGAAGAAGGTCCGGTAGGCAAGCAGCGTGTTCACGTCAAAGAGCAGTAGGCCAGTCGGTCCCAGGTTTGCGCCCATACCCGCGAGGGTGCTTTCAAGTTCCTCGGTGCCAAGCAGGTAGTTGAGCGCATCGGTTAGCGCCCAGACGAGATCGAATTCGCCGAACTGGGGCAGCTCGCGCATATCGGCTGCAGCAAGCGCTACGCCCTCCTCTGCCTTAACGCGCGCCAGCTCCAGCATTAAGGGGGAGATATCGCAGCCGGTGACCTCCCAGCCCCTGGACAGCATCGGCAGGAAGCTCTTGCCCGTTCCGCAGGCCACATCGAGCAGGCGCCTTCCCTGAAGGCGGTGATGATCGAGAGCAGCCAGCAGGCCCTCGATCCAGCTCTCGTAGTTGTAGTCGGCCGTGAAGTCGTCATAGACCGGCGCCATCGCCTCGTAGGCGCGCTTTGCGCTGTCGGCATCAGCCCCTGCCACGGCCCCCATGACCCAAAGACCGAAATTGCGTTTAAAAATGTTTCAGTATTCAAAATATCTGAAACAAAGCTTCTTGCCCGACGGCAGCTCATTGTGGCCAAGGTGGCGGTAGCCTTCGATCGAGGCAACTTGTGAAACTTCCTATGGTGATATCCGCCGCCAGCACGGACGATCTCCGGCGTGCGTGGCGATCTCGGCAGGAACCTTCGGCGTGCCCGCGAGCAGGCGGAATTGACCCAGGAGCAAGTTGCCGAGCGCAGTGGCGTTCACGCCACGGAGGTCAGCAGGATCGAGGGCGGCAAGCGCGATCCCAAGGTTTCGACCCTGCGGCGGCTGGCCGAGGCCGTCGGCGTTCCACCTGGCGACCTGTTGCGCTGAAGATCGGGCCGGCCCCCTTTCCTGTGCAAGCGGCCGGAGGCCGACCCTTTTGTCGGTGCTAGTGCTGCTTGAAGATTTGCAGCAAGGGCGCGACCTGCTTGACAGGTTTGACCGTCATCCCATTCACCTCCCTCCCGCTCGTCAGCTCCCGGCCTTCTGCCGGGGCGGGAGGGAGATGGTAAGAAATTTCTTAGTACTGCGAATCTCGTTACTTCGCGGAATCCCGCTGCCCAGACGGGCACTATGCTCCGGCGCTGCTGATTAGGCTAGAAGAAGCTGATTGGAGACTCGGTGTTGAAAGAGCGTGAATGGAAGATCGGGCGAGTGCCGCTAAAAGACCGCACAAAGCGGCCTGCCGAGGCAATGACCAATGCCCTCAACCACTGGATCAGGCTCGAAGCGATCACGATCCTTCATCAAGGCGAGTACAGCGCGGGGGAGATTGCCGAGATCATGGGCGAGGACGTCAGATACGTGACGGGACATATCCGCATCCTCTACGAAGCTGGCTGCATCGAGTTTGTGGGCTTCAGGTGGGTCGGTAGCCGAGCCCGTCCCGTCTTCCGCGCCGTCGTTCTACCGGTAATCACGGACGACGTGTATGCCGAAATGTCAAGGGACGAGCGCTATGACACAGCCTCCGCAATGGTCCAAGGGTTCCTTGCGGAAATCTTGTCCTCGTACCGAAATCGGAAGATGGATGGCGACGAGCCCCCGTGCGTGATTTGGGATGCCCCGCCGCTCGACTCGGAGGGCAGGCGGAAACTTCGGGAGCGCCTGACCGAGATATGGGAAGAAGAGGTGCTGGCGATCGAGGGTGAATCCGCCAACCGCATTGCCGAGTCAGGAGAGACGGCCATTCCCACGGTCGTCGGTCTGTTTAGCTTTGAGCGCGGTCGACGGGAAAGGCCCGAGAGCGGCTACTACAGAGGACATAAAAACTAGTACTAGCGAAAGAATTAGTACTGGCGAAATTTCTGTTGCCTATCGAGTACCGAACTGAAACCCTGCACTACTCAAAATCGGATAACCGCCCGGTTCGTCAGTAGGGCTGCCCCGGTTTTAGCGCCCCGGAGGAGGTCGCTACGCACACAGCAATCCTCCGGGGCGCGGAAATAGCTGGCCCTGGTGCGGATGCCGAACGGCCCGCCGTGCGAGGAGTTTCACACCCGATGAAGACGAAACTCACCCACCCAGTCAGACACCAAGCCTCTCATGGCTTGCTTCGACTTCCTATCGACAGATCTTCCTCGCAACCAAGGAGCCAAGGGGTGAATTGGGAAGGGGAGGATCTGGACTGGGACGCACTTCTCTGCGCCTTCATTCATCCGACAAAGATCTGGATCATCGAAGCGCTCCGATACATCGACCTTCCGCTATCCGCAACTCAGCTTGAGCGGGTATTTGACGGGATCACTGGCCATAAATCCTTCTCGTACCACCTGATCGCTCTAGCGAAACGTGGCTGTGTGTACGAGATGGGCGGTCGGAAAGTGCGGGGGGCAGAAGAGAAGTTTTTTACGTTCACAGATGCGGTAAGGCGCTAGCAGGGATGGGCATGGTTCCTGCGTGCTTAGTCAGAAATAGGACAACGAGCGGGATGAGGCGATGGACAGGGTTTCCTCATCTCGCTCGTTGTCTGCCAGCAAGATAAATCAGCGAACTAAGGGGAGACCGTTCGATGCAGGCGTTCAGGTTGGTGGTAGCAGCAGTCGCAGCGCTGTTTGTGCTTGGGGCAGGCATCGCCTTCGCAGCGGATGAGTTCGATCAGTCAGCTTCTGAGCCCCCCGGTGTTTCCGCGACCCTCGATGATCCACCTGTCGAGCTTGAGTCAAAGCGCACAGCGACCTCCCAAACCTTCCGCCTCCCCGATGGCTCCCTCGAAGCAAGGATCTATGAGACTCCGATCCATTACCGCGATACAGAAGGCGAATGGCAGCAGATCGGAACTGGCTTTCACGAGACCGATGATCAGGCGCTCACAAATGGTCCGAACCGTTTCGATGTGAGCCTCCCCGAACAGGTTGATGCCGATCCGATCCGCCTCTCGGTAGGGGATGAGTGGGTCGCGAGTCAGCTCGTCGGCACCAGTGCTGAGGCGGTTGAACTCGAAGGCAAAACGGCCAGCTATGAGGCAACGCAAGCCGAGGTGTCCTTCGACATCACAGGGCTAGCTAACGGGATCAAGGAGAACATCGAGATTGCGGACCTCTCCCAGCCCACCACCTACAGCTTCGACCTCAGCGCCTCTGCTGGCCTCACACCGACTCTAGAAGAGGACGGCGCGATCTACTTCCGCGACGAGGAGGGCAAAGCGGTCGTCGTGCTGCCTGCACCTGTCATGTCCGACAGCGCTCCGATCCCAGCCACCTCCCGTGCGATCCACTACGAGTTGGAGCCGGGGGCCGATGGTCACTGGCAACTCAAGGTCGAGGCCGAGCACGACTGGCTATCGCAGCCCGAGCGCGTCTGGCCAGTGAAGCTCGATCCGAGCATGGCAATCGTCGGCCCGAGCCTCGATTGCGTGATCGGCGGCTCCAAAGGCGAAGTCGGCTGGCGCGACTGCGCCGCCTGGGGCAGGCCCGACCTCTCGGCTGCCTACTGGCCGAAAGTCGAAGCAAAATACGACCACTGGGCGCGGACCCTGATGCGCTTCGATACCAGCACGATTCCCGAGAGCGCCTACGTGACCTCCGCGACCCTCGGTCTCAACTCGCTCGACTGGGCACAGAACACAAGCGGCGTAGAGCTGCGCGAAGTGCCCAAACCCTGGACCTGGGAAGCGACCTGGAGCCGCTACGACGGCCCGATGAAACTTTGGACCAACGAAGGCGGCGATTACACCCAGAGCCTCGGCCAGATCACGACCGCCCAGCGAGGCACCCAGCCGGGCTGGTGGCAGTTCAACGTACCCGCCACCGCAGTAGAGCAATGGATCGCCAAATCCGAAGACCTGAGCCTGATGGTGAAGCTGCTCGATGACAAATCGCGCGTCTGCGGCCCGACCAGCTGCACCGAACGCTTCGTCCTCTTTGCCTCGAGTGCCGCTGCACTCACTGCCAACCGTCCTTATCTGCAGGTCTACTACGACCCAGCAGCACCGAGCACGAGCAAAGTCACTTCACCCGAAGAAGGCACCCGCACCGCCCGCTGGCTGAAGCTGAAAGCCGCCTGGGCGGGAACGTCGACCACGGGCGTCACCTTCCAGTACCGCACAGGAGGAACCGGCCCCTACAAAACCGTGCCGACCAAACTCACCCGCACTGGAGGAGGCCAAGAAGTGAGCTGGCCGCTGACGGTCTCTGACACGGAAAGCACCCCTGTCTACTTCGATGCGGCAAACGCAACCGAAGAACTGAAAAAAAGCGGCGGCGAGATCGAAATCAGAGCCCGCTTCAACGCTCCCACCGGAGAAGGCGGCGTCAGCCTGCCGGTCAAAGCGAACGTCAACCGCAACACTGGCGGTACCCGTGATGCCATCGCGGATGTCGGACCAGGCGCGGTCAATCTGCTGACCGGCAATCTCACCGTCGCCCGGACCGATGTCTCGATCCCGGCCTTCGGCTCCGCCCTGGAATTCTCCCGCACCTCCAACTCACGCGACCCCGGCCCTTCTCCCGACACCTCGATCCTCGGCCGTGGTTGGACGACAACCGCACCGGTCGAAGCAGCGGGTTCTTCCTGGCAGGATCTCCGCTATGTCGCGGCGACCTCTGAAGAAAAAGAAGAAGGCTTCGGCGACTACGCCCTGCTCACCGATCTCGAAAGCTACGAATATGTCTTCGAAGTGCAGGGGACGAGCTACGTAACCCCGCCGGAGATGAGCGGCTGGATACTGGGCAAAGCAGGGGCCGACTTCCAGCTCACCGACGCCGACGGAAACCGCACGACCTTCATGCACTCGGGTAACTCGCTGTATGTGCCGACCTCTGTGTCGCAGACCGGCGGCAAAAACAACAGGACGCGGATGGTCTATGAGTCCGCCGGGGGCAAATGGCGGCTGAAGCGGATCATCGGCCCCTCGGCCCCCGAGATCCCCTGCGGCGACACGCTGGCCACCTCGACGGTCGGTTGCCGAACACTGGAATTCACCTACAAGGACGCCACTGATTGGGGAGCGCCCGAAAGCTTCGCCGACCGCCTCTACGGCATCACCTTCTACGGCGCAAACACCGCTGGCACGATGGTCGAATCGGAAATAGCCCGCTACAAATACGACACCCAGGGCCGCCTGATCGAAGCCTGGGACCCGCGAATTACGCCCAACCTGAAAGAGACCTACACCTACGGCACAAGCGACGGCATCCTGCGCAAAATCACCCCTCCTGGCGAGGAACCTTGGACGCTCGAATACGACGAAAGCAAAGCCGAAACCGAAGGTGGCCGCCTACTCAGGGTCAAGCGGCCGAGCCTTCTCGCCAGTCCGAGTACAGCGCAGACGACGATCGCCTACGGCGTGCCGCTTAGCAAAACCCCCTACGACCTCAGCCCGGCCGCTGTTGCCACCTGGGGCCAAAAAGACGCTCCCACTGACGCGACCGCGATCTTCCCGCCCGACCAGATCCCAGCCAACCCACCGACGAGCTACTCGCGTGCCACCGTCTACTACATGGATCCAGACGGCCTGCTGGTCAACACCGCAACGCCATCTGGCGCCGGCACCACAGCGCCCTCGATTACGACTACCGAAACCGACGAACACGGCAACGTCATCCGCGAACTCAGCGCGCAAAATCGCCTGCGCGCTCTGGCCGCAGGATCGGGCTCAGCAGCCAAGTCCGAAGAACTCGACACCAAACGTCTCTTCTCAACTGACGGCACTGAGATGAAAGAGGAATGGGGTCCTCTGCATGAGGTTCGCCTGGAGTCTGGCTCGCTTGTAGAAGCCCGGATGCACAAGACGATCCAATACGACTACCTCGCACCCGAACCGCCCGCTGGCACGCCAAAACCCCACCTGCCCACGACAGAAACGGTCGGCGCCCGGGTCAAAGGTCAGACAGAAGACGTTGATCAGAAGGTCACTGAAACCAAATACGACTGGGCGCTGCGAAAGCCTACGGACGTAATTATCGACGCGGGCAATGGCCATCTCAATCTGCGCACCCATACCGAGTATGACCCGGCAACCGGCCTGCCGACGGAACGTCGCCTTCCCGCTAACCCCAACGGCGGCGATGCGCGCAGCACGGTGGTCCGCTATTTCGAGGCCGAAGATCCCTCAGATCCCCAGTGCAAGTCCGAAATATTCGCCGAGCTTCCTTGCAAGGTGATGCCCGCCAAACAACCAGGCACTGCTGGGCAGCCCGATCTCCCGGTCGCCCGCTACGCCTCCTATAACGTCCTCGGACAGCCAACCGAAGTGATCGAAAGTCCTGGCGGATCTACTCAGAACGTGCGCAAAACGACCACGACCTACGATGCCGCCGGACGCCCAATGGGCAGCAAAGTGGAAGGTGCCGGCACACCAATCCTTCCTACCGAAATGACTTACAGCACGACGACCGGCAGGCCGTTGACCCAGCGCTTCAAATGCGAAGCCTGCGACGACCAGGCCGTAACGACTACCTACGACAAACTTGGCCGCGTAACCACTCACAAAGACGCTGACGGCAACACTGCCACTACGACCTATGACCTCCTTTCCAGGCCGGTCATCATCAATGACGGGAAGGGCATCCAATATCCCGAATACGATCCGACTTCGGGCCTGCTAATCGAACTCTATGACACCCACGCAGGCGAATTCACCGCCGAATACGACGCCGACGGCAACTTGGTCAAGCAGCGTCTGCCCAACGGCCTGCTTGCCACCACGACCTATGACGAGGCAGGCCAACCAGTCCATCTGAGCTACGTCAAGACAACCAGTTGCTCGACCGAATGCACCTGGCTCGACTTCGACGCCGAACGCTCGATCACAGGCCAAGTCCTAGCGCAGACGAGCACGCTGTCTTCTCAGCAGTATTCCTACGACGGCGCGGGGCGCCTCACCCAGGTCAAGGACACTCCGAAAGGCGGCTCCTGCACAACGCGCTCCTACGAATACGACGAAAACTCCAACCGCACCAGCTTTATCACAAGGGGGCCTGGCATCGGCGGGGTCTGTAACACAACGTCCGCCGGAACTACCCAGACCTACAAATACGACGCTGGCGACCGGCTGCTCGCCACGGGGCTGACTTACGACCATTGGGGTAGAACCACAAGCGTTCCTGCCAGCTACGCAGGAGGCAGCACGCTGACGACGAGCTACTTCTCAAACGACATGGTTGCCACCCAGTCTCAGGGCAGCATCACGAACACCTTCCAGCTCGACGCGATGCTGCGTCAACGCCAGCGGGTTCAGACGGGTGGCGTGAGCGGAACCGAAGTCTTCCACTACGCGAATAATTCTGATTCTCCAGCCTGGACCGAACGAGCTGGGACGTGGACCCGCAACATCACGGGCATCGGCGGCGAACTGGCGGCAATCAAAGATAGTGTGGCGGGAACCTCTCTGCAGTTGACCAATCTGCACGGCGATGTGATCGCCACCGCTAGCCTCAGCCACACAGCGACGAAACCCACCGCTACCTTCGAGTTCGATGAGTTCGGTAACCCCAAACAAGGGGTAGCTCCGAGGTTCGGCTGGCTCGGGGGAAAGCAGAGGCGAACCGAACTTCCTTCTGGAGTGATCCAGATGGGCGCTAGGAGCTATGTGCCAGGGATTGGGCGATTTACCTCGGTCGATCCAGTAGTGGGTGGGTCGGCTAATGCCTATGAGTACGCTTTGGGTGATCCAGTCAACGGCTTTGATCTCGACGGGGAGAAGGCCAAGAAGCGTAAGGCGGGGCTAGGCGGGGCCCGCAGAGCAGCACGAGTCGGAACGGGAAGACCCAAGGTGGCCGGAGCGTCGCGCATTACACTGCGGGCAGTAAAAGACGTTATTCGTAACCTTCGTGACTTCCTCTCTGATGACGCTAAAATCGCATGGAACTCGTGCATTCCACAGACCGAAATTGACCCCGTTCGTGGGGAGCTAATTGATGCTTTTGGTGGAACCTGCATTCCCAAAGTCAGAGACTACGTATTTTCTCTGCCCGAAGCGACAGCCGCAAAGGCAAATGGATGGGCCTGGTGTGTACTGGTTAATGCCTGGGGAGCTTTCGGGCATATTCTGTCTTTCTCTTGGGCAGCGCTAAAGGCTGGAGCCTACTGTTCAGGGAATGACGGTGAACGTCCGTGGGCCTACGTCAAGACCAGCGCGTATACGCCGCCCTCGTAGCATCCATGCGTGATATCCTTAATTGATGGCTTTGGAGATTGTTCTAACGCTAGTTGGCGTCCTTCTTGGATTCGGCGAGTTCTATGTGTGGTACTCGGAAATTCTGTGGCACAAGAGCGAGTCAAAGAACGTCGATCCGCGTAATTGGACTCCCTAGAGCGCTGCCGGATTTGTCGCCGCTTTAGCTTCTTCGCTTAACCTGAAACATCCGATGCCCTTCTCGCGTTCGGATAGCGGCGACGGCGTAGTCAGAACTAGCGTCCGATCCCCAGGTCGATCCCGCGCTGCCTCCCCTGGACGGCCTGCGGTCCTCTGCCAAGCTCCCGCTGTGCCTCTCGCAGTCTCCTTCGCGCCGCATCCTGAGCCGCACGCTCGCGCCCTCTCTGCGCCTCTCCCAGCGCGTGTCGATTGTCGGTGATCCCGTTGTCTTGATGGAAGGTCTCAATGGTCTTGAGCCCGCGCTCCCATGCCTTGCGTTTGGCCGGATCGCTGGGCCTCTCCCCCAGCTCCCGGGCGATGTAGGGAGGCGGCGAGATACGGGCTGCGGTGATCGCCAGCTCGCGGCGCTCGGCTAGAACCTGCTGGGCGGCTTTCCGCTCGCGCCTTGCGTCCTCAGACACCGGCTCACGCTGGCGCACTCTCGCCTGCTGCGCTTCGAGGTGCTGGTGGGAGTTCTCCTCGCTCTCGATCGCATGCGGCAGCTCGCGCTTTCGCTCCCGGCGTGGCAGCGCTCCCGCAGCTTCGCGGCGCGCCACCATGTTCTCGTAGTGGCGCTGGCAGAGGTCGAGCCGCTCGCTCGCTTCCTTGTGCGCTTCGGCAGCTCGGCCCTCGGCCGCCGCTCTATCGCTGAGGTCGTTTCGTCTTGCAACCAGCTCTTTGCTCGGCATCTCGCGCAGCTCCGAGCGGAGGGCCTCGTCGTGAGCCGCTGTCTGGGACCGGTCGCGCTCGGCTGCTTCTGCGAATAACTGCGGCTTTCAGCTCCTCGTCGTTCATGCCGACACCGACCGTAGCCAGACGGCCCGATGCTTGATCCGTGGGGATGCCCGTGGGGATGGGATGGGGATGAAACTGACCCCTTATGACCCCCTATGACCGCGCAATCCGTGCCTAGAAGCCGAGTGCGAACTTGGCGTCCTCGGTCATCATCTCCGGGGACCAGGGGGGGTCGAAGACCATCTTCGGGTGGACGGCGGAGACGCCGGGGAGGTCGCCGACGAACTCCTTCATCTGCTCGGAGACCTGGGGGCCGATCGGGCAGGCGGGGGTGGTGAGGGTGAAGGTGACGTAGACCTCGTCGTTCTCGATCTCGACGTCGTAGACGAGGCCGAGGGAGACGAAGTCGAGGCCCAGCTCGGGGTCGATCACTTCCTCGAGCGCCTCGACGACGTCGTCCTCGAGGACCACTGCTGTCTCGTTCTCTGACATGGGCCCATGGTAACCGGGCCTCATGTCGGGGCGGCCAATAGGCTTCCCGCCTCGATGAGCGACACGGAACAGATCCAGCGACGGTCGATCGGCATCGCCTTCTCCGACGGGGGGCTGCTGGCGCTCAGCGCCATGCGCCACCCCTCCTCCAAGGGGCACGGAGAGGAGGAGGTCGCCGCGGTCCTCTGCGGGCCCGACGGCGCCCCGGTGGAGGTCTCCGAGACGCTGCTCTCGACCGAGTACGGGCCCGACGGCGTGCAGCGGCGGGCAACGCTGGAGCTCTGGCTGGACGACGAGGACGCACACCCGCTGCGCGGTGCCGGCACGCTGATCAGCGCCAGCTCCATCTCCCACCCCGGCCTGCGTGGCGAGATCGCCTTCTTCCGCTGGTCGCTCGAAGGCCGCGAGGGCCTCGGCCACTACGAGGTCGTGTACGGCGATGGCTGAGATCAAGGCAGTCATCTCGGACTTCGGCGGGGTGCTGACGACGCCGCTGCTGCAGTCCTTCATGGCCTTCCAGGACAAGACCGGGATCACCACCGAAGCGCTCGGCAAGGGGATGCAGGCGGCCACCGAGGCGAACGGCGAAAACCCGCTGTTCGAGATGGAGCGAGGCGAGATCAGCGAGGAGGAGTTCCTCGTCTTGCTAACCGACGCGCTGGAGCCGCTGCTCGGCCACCGGCCCGAGATGCACCGCTTCAAAGAGATCTACTTCGAGGCGCTCGAGCCGAACCCGCAGATGATCGAGCTGATGCGCGAGCTGAAGGCGGAGGGCTTCCAGATGGCGATGCTGACCAACAACGTGCGCGAGTGGGAGCCGCTCTGGCGCGCGATGCTGCCGGTCGACGAGATCTTCGAGACGGTCGTCGACTCGGGCTTCGTCGGCTGCCGCAAGCCCGAATCGAAGATCTACGCACTGACCCTGGAACGGATCGCCCAGCCCGCCGAGGCCTGCCTCTTCGTCGACGACGTCCTCGTCAACTGCGAAGGAGCCCGCAAGGCCGGCATCAACGCCGTCCACTTCGAGGACAACGAGCAGGCGATACCGGAGATTCGCGCGGCGCTCGGCTCAGGCTGAAGCGGCAGGCGGATCTACGGCAGGCTGCTGATCCTCTTCCTGCTCGTCGACGATATGTCCGACCAGGCGAGTCGGGACGCCCTCCTCCTCAGGCTCGACTGAGTGAAAGAGGATTCGGTAGTTGCCGATCGGCAGCACTTCCCAGCCCCGATCCTTGACGCCTTGCTTGACGAGCGATGGCTCCGGAGTCCTCAACTCGTCATTGAGTGCCTGTTTGACGAGCCGGCGCGTCAAGCGGCCCATTCGGTCGAGATCCGCTTTGGCCTCGTCGCTGATTTCCACTGAGAACTCGTCGGACATAGCTAATCCACAAGGATACGACGATTGATCAGCGCGACGGCAAGCAGGGCGGCAGCTCCCCCGGCGATCGTCAGATAGAGCTCCAGGCGAAAGAGGAACGACGGCAAAAACGGCGTCAGGGCCGACATCGCCGCCAACTCGGCCAGGGCAAGGAGGAAGACCATCAGCTTGTTCGCCGGTCTCACGGCGACGGTGTCCTCGACCGACTTGGGAGCTTTCACCTCAACGGCCATTGCGATCAACAGCGCAGCCAGAACCTGAGCGGAGGTCTGGAAGAACGAAGAGTATTCGCCGAGAAACAGACCTCTCTCGGTCGGCACCTCAGGACTCATAACGATGAGAATCGCGATCAACCCGGGGAAGACGACGGCAGGCGGCACAAACTCGAGCCAGCGCCCTCTGATTCGGTAGTGGTCCCACAAAACTCGGAGGTAGTTTCGAAATTTGCGCACGGCCTCACCCGCGAACATAGCTATCGCGACCGCTATCGCCAGGCCGCCGAGAAGGACACCGAGAACGACGCCGAGGAGAATCGATACCGATGCCAGCGGGACGAGAACTGGCGCCATGAACGCAAGGAGCACGGCCGCGAGTGCGTATCGCGGAAACGGGTTGCTGCCCCCGGGCAATCCGGCGCGCCGCTAGTTGTCAGAGCCGGCGCGGTCCCAGATGTAGAGCTCGACGGCCTCGACCGCGAGCTCCATCTGGCGGGGTGGTGAGAGGAGGCTGAGGACGAGCTCCAAGGCGTCCTCCTCGGTGACTCCGGCGTCGACCGCCTCCTCGCCGCGGAAGCCGGCGGCGAGCTTCAGCGCCTCGCGGCGGTTCTCGCCGAGCGAGCCGAAAGCGCCCATGAGGAAGTCGCGATTCGGTATCGGCTGGCCGACCTCGAGTGAGCCGTGCCAGGCGGCGAGCATCGAGAGATCGTGCTCGTCCAGCTCGGCGAGGGCCTTTGCGTAGTGGGTTTCCAGCTCGTCGTCGGGAATCTCGTCGACCCAGGCCCGCACCGCCTCGCCGAGCAGTTGCCGACGAGCCTCGCGGCCGATCGAGTCTGCCATCGCACGAATCGCGTCGGCTGGGTCTACGAAGCAGAGAGCCATGCTGGGGACCAATGTAGAGGGAGGGGAAGACGGCAAATCGAGGCACGGAATCGCCCCATTTGCGGCTTCCCTAAGCGGTCCAGCGGCTCCCCGCGAGGACCAGAAGGCGCGCCGGAGCCGAGCCTATGCTGGAACGTCCGCCGATGAGCCTCCATCTGATCCACGGACCGCCCAATTCCGGCCGCGCCGGACTGATCCGGCGTGGCCTGCTCGACGTTCTCGATCGCGATCCGGTGCTGGTCGTCCCGACCGCCGACGACGTCTATGCCTTCGAGCGGGAGCTGAGCGAGGAAGGGGCGATTCTCGGCGCCACGGTGACCACTTTCGACGGCCTCTTCCGTACCGTCGCGGCTGCCGGCGCACCGCCGGGAATCGAGCTGAGCCCCGCCCAGCGGCTCGGCGCGGTTGCGGCCGCGGTCGAGGAGCTGCGGGGCCGCCTCGGCCCGCTGCGCAACTCGGCCCTCCGGCCCGGCTTCGCCCAGGCGCTGGTGCGCCTGCTCGACGAGCTGCAGGGAGCCGGCCTGGAGCCGGCCGACGTCGAAGCGGTCGCCGGCACCCTCGAGGGCTCGGCTTATCTCGGCGACGTTGCGGCCCTCTTCAGCGCTTACTCCCGGATCAGAGGCGACCTGGGCAGGGTGGACGCGCATGGCGTAGCCCGCCAGGCGATCGTCCTGCTCGGCGAGGAGGGAGGCTGCTGGCGGCAGCGTCCGGTCTTCCTCTACGGCCTCGACGACCTGACGCGCAACCAGCTCGACCTGATCGGTGCACTGACGAAAGTCACCGAGGTGACGGTCGCCCTCCCCTATGAGGAGGGGAACACCGCCCTGGCGGCCCGGGGGGAGCTGCTGCGCGGCCTGCGGGAGATCGGGGTGGACTCGACCACGGAGACCGAACCACAGCCGGGCAACACCGATTCTCCCCTCCTCTTTCATCTGGAGCGCTCCTTCGGCGCCGCCGAACCTGGCCGGCTGAGACCGGACGGCGCCCTGACCGTGCTGCGCAGCGCCGGCGAGCGCGGCGAGGCGGAGGCGATCGGCGCCGAGGTCGCAAAGCTGCTCGTCGCAGGAGCCGATCCCGAGCAGATCGCGATCGTCGTCCGCGGTGCCGGCAGGCGGGGGCCGCTGCTCTCCGCCGTGCTCGAGTCCTACGGCGTGCACACGGCGCTCGATGCGGAGGTCGGTGTGGCGACGACATCTGTCGGCGGCGCCTTGATCGCCCTGCTCGAGGCCGAGCTGGGCGGCGGCCGGGCGGGCGACCTGCTGCGCTACATGCGCGGTCCCTCCGGCATCTCCGCCCGCAAGGTGGACTGGTTCGAGCGGGCCGTACGGCGTCGCCGCGTGCTCGATGCGGATGCCGCACTGAGGCTCTGGAAGGACCGCTACGACGACCTTCCCGACGACCTCATCCTGCTGCGACAGGCCGATCGCAAGCCGGCTGCGATGGCGGCCGCGGTTGCAGTCGTGGCAGCTGAGATGGCGGGGCGAATCCAGCGGCGGGCAAGCAGGGGCGGCCAAGGGACGGGGGTCGGTGCCGAGCTCGAGGCGCGCGCCGCCGGCGCAATCGCCAACGCGCTCGGAGAGCGCGCTGCGCTGGAGGGTCTGGCACCCGAGCTCCGCGTGCTCGGCCGCTCGCTGGCGGAGATCACCGTGCGCGCCTGGACCGGGCCGGCAACGGGGCGGGTGCGGATCGGCGACCCCGGCCGCATGCGTGCCGCGCGCTTCGACCATGTCTTCGTCGCCTCCCTGCAGGACGGCGAGTTCCCCCGCCGCGAAGGCCGCGCCGACCCTTTTCTCTCCGAATCGCAGCGAGGCGAGCTCGGCCTGCCGCCGCGTCGCGACAACGAGGCCGAGGAGCGCTATCTCTTCCACGCGTCGCTGGCACTGCCCAAACGCCGTCTCTTCCTCTCCTACCGGGACAGCGACGAGAACGGCGCCGCCGAGGCGCGCTCCCCCTTCGTCGACGAGGTCGAACGGCTGCTCGAGCTGCAATCCGGCGAGGACCTGACCCGCGGCCGCGAGCTGGCGCAGGTCGTGCACCGGCTCTCCGAGGCTCCGTCGGAGCGCGAGCTGGCTCGCTCGGTAGCTGCCCGTGGGCAGGGGGTGAACGTCAACGTTCTGCTGTCGGAGGCGGGGGTTCAGGGTGAGAGCTCGACCCGAATCGAAAGCCGGCTCGCCGGCGCCGCCGAGACGGAGCTGGCGACGAGGGCTCCGGGCCCACTCACCAACCCGGTCGTGCTGGAGCGGCTGGCGTCGGTGGGCGCCTACGGCGGCACGACCCTGGAGGGGTTCGACGTCTGCTCCTACCGCTGGTTCGTCAACCACGAGCTGCGTCCCGAGCGACTAGATCCCGCCCCGGATCCGCTCGTCCAAGGCGGAATCATGCACGCCGCGCTCGAGCGGCTCTACCGCGAGGCGCCGGGTGGAGACCCTCTCCCCCGGCCCGGCTCGCTGACGGCCTGGACCAGCCGCGGCCGCGAGCTGGTCAGCGAGATCGCCGGCGAGCGCGGCCTCGGCGAGCATCCCGCCGAGCGAGCGATCCTGCGCCGGGTCGAGGGACTGCTGGCCCGCTTCCTGGCCGAGGAGGCCGAACGCGAAGACCGCTTCCGTCCCTGGCTGCTGGAGGCCGGGTTCGGCGAGGCCGACGTCGCCGAACGGCCGGTGCTGGAAATCGACGGCTGGGCGCTGCACGGCGCAATCGACCGGGTCGACCGCGACGCGGACGGGCGTGCCCTGGTGATCGACTACAAGCTCGCCGGCTCGGTCACCGCCCGGGCCAAGCTGGAGGAGGAAGCGAAGCTGCAGCTGCAGCTCTACCTGATCGCCGTCGCCGAGCTCTGGGACGCGCCCACGGTCGGCGGGGTCTACCACCCGATGCGCGCCTCCTCGCTGCGCCGCCCGCGCGGGGTCGCCCTCGACGAGGCCGCCGCGGCCCTCGCCTCCCACAACCTCTCCCGCACCGACATGGTCGATCGCGAGGGCTTCGAGGAGATCCTCAGCGAGGCGCGCGATCGAGCCGGCGGGATAGTGCGCCGCATGCGGGCAGGGGACATCCGTCGTGACCCGGGCCCCCGGCCGGGACTGCGCAACCACGGGGTCTGTCCCCAGTTCTGCGATTTGGCGCCGATATGCCGTCGCGACCGGGCTCCGGTCGAGCCGATCGAGGAAGAGGACGAGCGGTGAGCGCACGCACCTCGACCCCGGAGCAGGCGGCGGCGATCGCCGCCGATGCCCGCTCGGTCCTCGTCGAAGCGGGAGCGGGAACCGGCAAGACCGGGGTGATGGTCGATCGCTACTGCCGGCTGGTCTGCGAAAAGGGCGTCTCCCCCGACAGCGTGCTCGCCTTCACCTTCACCGAGAAGGCTGCGGCCGAGCTGCGCGAGCGAATCCGGAGGGCGATCGAAGAGCGCGCCGCCGCCGGCTCCGAGCGTGCCCGGGAGCTGCTGCCAGGTCTCGGCGGTGCCTGGGTGACGACGATCCACGGCTTCTGCAACCGGCTGCTCGTCGGCCATCCGGTCGCCGCCGGAATCGACCCGCGCTTCCGCGTGCTCGACGCAACCGAGACCGAGCGCGCGGCGGGCGAGGCCTTCGACCGCGCCCTGGAGGACTTCCTCGCCGGCGGCGACCCCGGCCGCGAGGAGCTGGTCGCCAGTTTCGACATCCCGGGCCTGCGGGCGATGGTCGCCGGCGTCCACGCCGAGCTGCGCAGCCGCGGCCAGACCGAGCCGCAGCTGCCGCCCCAGCCCGAGCCGGACGTCAGCGGGGCGCTGCGCCGCGCCGCCGAGGTCGCCGCGGCGACCCTCGAGGAGCTGAAGCCGACCAGCGGCAGCCGCGAGGAGGTCGAACGGGGGCTGGAGGCGCTCGACACGCTCGACGAGAACGCCTCCGACCTCGACGCGATCGTCTCCTTGCGAACGGAAAGCAAGGCCAAGCCCCTCGCTCCCTACCGCGAGGCGATCGACGCCCTGCTCAGCCGCGCGGCGGAGGCGGGCGAGGGTGGCGAGGCCTACCGCAACCTGGCGGCACTTCTGGACCTGTTCTCGGCCCGCTTCGCGGCGGCGAAGGAGCGGCGAGCGGGACTCGACTTCGAGGATCTGCAACTGCTCGCGGCGCGGCTGCTGGAGCGCACCGAGATCGGCGTCAGCTACCGCAACCGCTTCTCCCACCTGCTGGTCGACGAGTTCCAGGACACGAACCGGCTGCAGCTGCGGCTGATCGAGGCGCTGCGCGGCCCGCAGGCCCGGCTGATGGTGGTCGGCGACGAGCTGCAGTCGATCTACGGGTTCCGCCACGCCGACCTCGACGTCTTCCGCGAACAGCGGCAGCGGATCGGGGACGCGGCCGACGGCGAGGTGCTGGCGCTGAGCGGCAACTTCCGCTCGCGGCCCGAGGCGATCGGCGCGGTCAATGCGATCGGAGAGCGCCTGCTCGGCGAGAGCTACCAGCCGCTGCGGGTCGGCAGGGTGCCGGCCGAGGCGGGGCCCCCCGGCGGCGGTTCGGCGGTCGAGCTCCTGCTGACCGGCCGCGACGGCTGGGATGGCGAGGGCATCGACCTGCAACCGGCGACCGACGCCCGCACGCCGGCCAACATCCTGGCCGAGGCTCGCGGTCTGGCCGCGCGCCTGCGCGAGCTGGCCGACGCCGGCGTCGAGCGCGGCGCGATGGTGGTCCTGCTGCGTGCTTTCACCCATCTCGATGCCCACGAGGACTCGCTGGAGCGAGCGGGTCTGCGCCCCTACGTCGTCGGCGGGCGCGGCTACTGGTCCCAACAGCAGGTGGCGGACGTCTGCGCGCTGCTGGCGACGATCGCCAACCCCCTTGACGACCAGGCGCTGCTCGGCAGCCTCGCCTCGCCGGCCTGCGGCGTCACCCCGGACACGCTCTGGCTACTGCGCGCCGCCACGGGGCAGGGCCGCCACCTCTGGCCGGCGATCGAGATGGCCGGCGAGCTGGGCGAGGAGGAGCTGGCCGAGCCCGGCCTCCTGGAGTCGATCCCCGCCTCCGAGCTGGATCTACTGCGCCGCTTCGCCGAGGCGATCGGGGAGCTGCGTCGCCGCGCCCCCCTCCTCCCCCTACCAGGACTGATCGACGCCGCCGTCACGGAGACGGGCTACGACCTGGCGATCCTGATGCGCCGCTCGGGCGAGGCCCGCTTTGCCAACGTGCGCAAGCTGATGCGGATGGCGGCCGAGTACGAGTCCGCCGAGGGCCGGGACCTGCGCGGCCTGCTCGATTTCCTTGCTGCGCGAGCCGGCGCCGATGCCGATCCGCAAGCGGCCACCGCGGTCGAGGGTCACGACGGGGTGCGGATCATGACCGTGCACAGCGCCAAGGGCCTCGAGTTCGACGTGGTCGCCATCCCGGGGCTCTCCCGCGGCCTGCTGGCGGCAGCCCGCACACCGCCGCTGGCGCTCGGCCACGAGCACGAGTCGCCGCGGGTGGGTATGCAGCTGCGCCGCCTCGGTGCCCCGTCGATCAACCTCTACGACTACCGCGCGCTCTGCGATGAGGGCCGCGAGCGCGACGCCGAGGAGGAGCTGCGCCTCTTCCACGTCGCCGCGACGCGAGCCCGCGAGCGATTGATCCTCAGCGGCGTGATCCAGCCCAAACCGCCTACCCCCACCACCGGGATGCCCGTTGCCGAGCGGATCGCCGCCGCCTTCGAGATCGACCGGGAGGAGGACTCGGAGATCGCGATCCCGGCCCCCCAGCCCCGACCGGGGCTGACCGAGAGCTTTCCTCCCTCCCAGCTCACCGTGCACATCAGCCTCGCCTCTCCGGAGCGGGCAGCCGAGCTGACCGCGACCAGGCCCGAGGCCGAGGTCGCCCAGGCCGCCGGCGAGGGCCCGGCGCCCTTGCTCCCGCAAACGCCGCCGCCGGTGCCGAACACGCCCCTCTCCTACACGGCGATCTCGGCGCAGGCCAAGCTGAGAGAACAAGCCAAGTTGAGAGAAGAAGGACCGACAGAGCGCGGCGGCGACCGCGAGATCGGCGATCCCAGCGGAGCACCGGACGAAGCCGATCGCGAGACTGCGATCGCACGCGGCATCGCGGTCCACGCGATGCTCGAATGGAGTCAGGCCAACGATTGGCAGGAACCATCCGGGGAGCTGACACGGCGCCTGGGCGAAGACGCGGGTCTCGCCACCGATGCGGCGATCGATGGCCTGCTGACGCCCTTTCGGACCTGGACCGCCTCACAGCTCTTCGCCGAGCGCATCGCAACAGCACGACGGACCCGGGCTGAGGTGCCGCTGCTGCTCCAGCTCCGCGGCACCGTCCTGCGCGGCTCGATCGATCTCCTGGTCGAGGCCGACGGCAAGCCGCCGCTAGTCGTCGACTACAAGACCGATCGCCTCGGCGACTCGACCCCCGCCGAGCACGCCGAGCGCTACGCCACCCAGCGCGATCTCTACGCGCTCGCGGTCGCCGAGGCCCTCGGCGCCGAGCGAGTCGAGGTTGCCTACGTCTTCCTCGAGCAGCCCGAGCAGCCGGTGCTGCGATCCCTAGACCCCGCAGCGATCGCCGCCGGACGTCGCCGGCTCGAAGCAGCCATCGAGGCGATCCGCGCACCCGGACGTGCCCTCTCTTAAGCACCCATATGGGCACATAAAAGGTGGCACGTCCCTTCTACTCGGAGTGGGACGGCTGCTCCAGCCGGGCAGCGAGCTCGTCGAGCCTCAGCTCCTTCAGACCCTCGCCGACGGCGTCGAGCTCGGCGGCGCAGTAGGTGACCAGATCGCGGCCCTCTTTGCAGAGCTCGAGCGTCTCGCGCAGCCCGGCCTGTCCCGAGTCGAGCCGGTCGATGATCTGCTCCAGCCGCTCCACCGCGGCCTCGTAGCTGTCGGGCTGCTCTGTCAGTTCCGCTCCTCGATCTCGGCGCCGACGCTGCCGTCGGCGAAGCGCAGTCTGACGCGCTCTGCGGCGCGAGCGTCGGCGGCGCTGGTCACCGGCTCGCCGTCGCTTGCCTCGACCAGCGCGTAGCCGCGCTCGAGCGTCCGCTCGGGCTCGTGGGCGCGCAGAGCGACGGCAGCGCGGTGCAGTGCCTCGCGGCGCCGCTCCGCCTCCGGCCCGGCAGCGCGGCGACGCGCTCGCTCGAGGACGACTGTCACGAGGCGGCGCTGGAAGCCGAGCCGCTCCGCCACGCCGCGTTCGGACGCGGCACGGATCTCGCGGGTCTTCTGGTTGAGCGCGAGCCGCTCTCGCCGCAACGCCCTGCCGGGGCCGCGGGCCAGTGCGACCAGGTGAGGGGTTCGCGCGCGCACCGCACCCCCAGCCGCCCGTTGCAGCGAGGCAGCGCTGCGGCCGAGCCCCTGGCGGGCCGCGGCGCAATCGAGCGGAACGGCCGCCTCTGCGGCGTGGGTCGGGGTCGAGCAGGCGATGGCAGCGACGTCGTCGATCAGGGTCGAGTCGCGCTCGTGACCGACGGCGCTGATCACCGGCACCCGCAGCATCGCCACCGTGCGACAGAGGGTCTCGTCGCAGAAGGCCCAGAGGTCGGCGAGGCTGCCGCCGCCGCGGGCGACGACGATCGTCTCGACCTGCGGCTGCGCCGCCAGGCCCTGGATCGCCGCCCCGATCGCCGGCGCCGCATGACGGTCCTGGACAGGAGCGAAGGCCCAGACGACCGTGCCTCCCCAGCGGCGCCGCTCGAGCCCGGCGAGCAGGTCGCGACGGGCAGCGCCGGTCTCGGCGGTGACGACGCCGATCATCTTCGGCAGCAGCGGCCGCGCGAGCTGTTTCTGCAGCTCGAACAGGCCCTCCGCCCGCAGCTGTTTGCGCAGCGCGGCGAGCCGAGCGAGCAGGTCGCCCTCCCCGGCCAGGCGCAGGTGCGTGGCCCGGAAAGAGAATCCGGGCGAGGAGGCGGCGCTACCCGGGAAGTAGTCGGGCCCGCCGGCGATCACGACCTCGGCGCCGTCGCGCAGGGCCCCCTCGGCGAGATCGAGCTTCTCCAGCTCGTTGGCCCAGATCGTGACCGGCACCGCGCCGTCGCTGTCGCGCAGCTCGAGGTAGGTCTGCTTCGCCGTCTGACGCAGACCCGTGACCTCGCCGATCAGCTGCACCCGCGCCCGCTTGCGCAGCTCGTCGCGGAGGGCTCTCGCGTAGCGGCCGACCGGAAACGGCCCAGGCAGTTCCACGGGGCCAGGCTAGCCCCGAGGGCGGCGTCAGGCGGCGCGTTGCCAGCGTTTTGCCCAGAGCTTCAGCTCTTGGATCGCCGGGCGCAGCTCAACACCCTTCTCGGTCAGGGAGTAGGAGACCCGGACCGGTGAGCCGGCCTCGACCTCGCGCTTGACCACGCCCTCTTCCTCGAGCTCGCGAAGGCGCTGAGAGAGCAACCGGTCCGACAGCCCGGGGACCGCTCTCGCCAGCTCTCCGAAGCGCAACGGGCCCTCGGTGAGGGCGGAGACGATGGCCCCGGTCCAGCGCTTGCCGATCAGCTCAATCGCCGCGTGGAAGTGCGGGCAAACGCCCGGGGCCGCCTGTTCTTGGCTCGACGACGCTACCTCCACTGCATTCCAGAGCTTACTGAACGTAAGTAGTGGCCCCGCGAAATCCCGGCCCGCCGGACTCCGTCAGCCGGTACAGGCGCCGGTGTCGACGGCGGTGTTCGGCTCCTTGCGCAGGGCGCTCTGCACCACGTCGTTGGGGACGGCGAACCCGCCCGGGGCACCCGACGTCGTCGCCGCAAAGACGGTGCCGAGGACGCGACCGTCCGCGTCGACGAGCGGACCGCCGGAGTTGCCGCTGCGGACGACGCCACGCAGCGAAGCGATCGGGCGCCGCACCGGCCCGCGGCCGTAGGCGTCCTCGCTGATCGTCTCCTGCGTTTCGCCGAGACGGGCGGGTGAGGCCGTGTAGGGGCCGTTTTCCGGATAGCCGAGCACCGCGCCTGCCGTGCCCCGCTTCGGCTCGGGCGCGATCTGCAGAGCCGGGAGCACGGTCCCGACGCGAAGCAGGGCGAGGTCGTTTTCCGGGTCGTAGTAGACGGGGGTCGCCTCCAACGAGGCGCCATCCTGGGTGGTGACCGTGGTGTCCTCCTCGCCGGCGATGACGTGGGCGTTGGTGACGATCAGACCGGGGGCGGCGACCCAACCGGAGCCCTCGACCCCCAGGCCACAGCTGGTTCCGAGAACCCTGACCGCCGAACGGCCGGCCTGGACCACGTCTGGATCGGCGGCGACAGCGGGATCGGGCGGAGCCACCGGCGTTGCCGGCCCGAGGATCGAGGGCGCCGGATCGACCCGGTCGAGCGCGTTGAGCAGCGGTCCGGACGGCGGCAGAACGTCGTTGAGGCTGCGCAGGATCACCGAGCGCTGAACGTCGGCGCGCAGCTGGTCGGTTCCGGGGGCGTGCAGCGCGACGGCGCCGAAGACCCAGACGATGCCCAGGGCCACCGAGGCGATCAGCGCCGCTCCCCCTGCCCCGTCGGCGAGATGCAATCCCCTGCCTCGGACCATGCGCTCGCGCAAGCCCAGCGCAAAGCTCTCCAACGTCACCGCAACCAGAGCCCCAACCAGCAGGGCACCCAGCGCGGCGCAGAGAGGCGCGTAGGGCGACTGTGAGCCCTGGTTCAACACCAGCGGGCCGAGCCGGCTGCCGGCAAAGGCACCGGTGGCAAAGCCGAGGAGCGTCAAAGTACCGACGATCAGGCCCTGCCGATACCCCCAGAGAGCGAGTGCCAGCGTGAAGGCGACGATGCCCCAGTCGAGAATAGTCACGTGTGAATAGAAGCAAGCAGGCAGCAGAGCGACGCCGGCGTCTCCTCACCCGCACGCTTCCCCTCACGGCCATCGCCGTGATCGCCTTCGTGATCGGAGCGATTGCCGGTGCCCCAGGGTCGCCCGAGAAGGACGTAGCCGAGCGCTTTACCCAGGCCTGGGCACGGAACGATCTCGGCGCGATGTACCGGGAGCTGAACCAGGCCTCGCGCCGGGAAATCGACCGCGAGGATTTCGCCGCCGCCTACCGCGACTCTGCGGAGATCTCGACGCTGCGCTCGATCGATCCGGATTCGCCCGAGGACTCGACCGAGGCGGATGGAGCGACGGTCGTCCCGGTGGCGGTGGTCGCGACGACTGTCGCCTTCGGCTCGATCGAGGCCAACCTCGAGCTGCGCTTCGCCGACGGTGGCATCGCCTGGGATCCGAGCCTCGTATTTCCCGGCTTGCGACGCGGCGAGCAGCTCGAGAACGAAACCGAGCTGGCGCCCCGGGCGCCGATCCTCGCCGGCGACGGCTCGCCGCTGGCCGAGGGGCCGGCCGACGCTCGCGAACACCCGCTGGGCAGCGAGGCGATCGACATCACCGGCGAAGTCGGCATGGCCGAAGAAGACGATCTGCCTGCCCTTGCTCGGCAGGGCTTCCCTCCCGAAACGCCGGTCGGGATCAGCGGGCTCGAGCGGGCCTTCAACGCCCGCCTCGCCGGCAGGCCCGGGGGATCGCTCCTCGCCACCTCGGAGCTCACAGGCTCCCGGGTGCTCGCCCGCTCCGAGCCGCGCCCGGGTGCCGCGGTGAAGACGACGATCGACCCGGACCTCCAGTTGGCTGCGGTCTCGGCCCTCGCCGGTCGGGCCGGCGGCGTCGCGGTGCTCGACACCCGCAACGGCGACGTCCGCGCCCTCGCCGGCCAGGCCTTCTCGGCGCCCCAGCCCCCCGGCTCGACCTTCAAGACGATCACCACCGCGGCGGCTCTGCAAAAGGGCGTGGTCTCGCTCGAGGAGGAATTCGAAATCACCAACGGCGTCAACGTCGGCGGGCGCTTCATCGAAAACGCCAACGGCGAGTACTGCGGCGGCACCTTCCGCCAAGCCTTCGCCGAGTCCTGCAACGCCGACTTCGCCCCGCTCGGGCCCAAGGTCGGCAACGACGAACTGGTGGCGGCCGCCGAACGCTTCGGCTTCAACTCGCCCCCGACCCTCTACGAGAGCCACATCGTCGATGAGATCGAACCGCCCGAGTCGAGCATTCCGACCGAGATCGGGGACGAACTCGACCTCGGCGTGAGCGCGATCGGCCAAGGTGAAGTGCTGGCGACGCCGCTGCAGATGGCGAGCGTGGCGCAGACGATCGCCAACGGCGGCGTTCGCCAACCGACCTCGGTGGTGAGGAACCGCAAGCTTCGCCCCGAGATGGAGCCCGAGCGGGTGATGTCGGCCCAGATCGCCGAGGAACTGACCGAACTGATGGTCGGCGTGGTGGCCGGCGGAACCGGCACGGCTGGCGCGATCGCCGAGGCGCAGGTGGCCGGCAAGACCGGCACCGCCGAGCTGGGGCCGAAGCCGGGCCAGGAGAACGCCGAGACCCCGGAGCAGATCAAGGACGCCTGGTTCATCGCCTTCGCCCCGGCCGAAAAGCCACGGCTGGCGGTCGGCGTGCTGCTGATCGAAGCTGAAGCCGCAGGCGGCGAAGTCGCCGCGCCGGCGGCGGCCGAAGTCCTCTCGGCCGGTCTCTAGGTCCGACTAGAGGTCGAGGGTGACCTCACCCGGGCCGTCGGGACCGGGAATCTCGAGGATCAGCGGCCGGTTCTCGGAGGCCGAGGCCGGCAGTTCGAAGATGGCGACCGAGCCCTCGATCGGGCCCTGCTCCGGCGTCGAGTCGAGGATCGGCACCTGTTCCTGCGATTCGACTTCGCCACCGAGCGGCAGCGCGTAGAGGCTTTCGCTGGGGATCGCGTCGAAGATCTCGTGGTCGGCGTCGACGATCGTCAGCGAGTCGGCCAGGGTCTGCGCCTCGTCGCTGTCGTTCTGCACTTCGAAGAAGACGCCGAAGTAAGCGGAGCCCTCCTTCGGCGGCGGCTGGCCGACGAGATAGGCCGAGTCCTCGTTGTCGTCCGGGTTGAGGAAGCGAGAGAAGATGACGTTGTAGTGGAGCTCTCCGAGCTGCACCGGCTCCCCCTCGACGACCTCCTTGGAATGGCTCTCGTATCCACAAGCCGAAACGCCGACGACGAGCGCCGCGAGCGCAAGCGCGGTAAGCAGTGGCAGGGCGAATCTGCGGGAGGCGGCCATCGGCGGCGAGAGTCTATAAAGACCGGCTCAGGGAATACCGGTCGCGTGAGGGTTGCCCCCCGCCACGGCGACGCGATCGGCACTCGACTCTTCCGCCTCGAGCATGTCCCGCAGGCGCCGCAGCGCCTCGCGCCAGTGGCGCTCGCGGAAGGAAGTGGCCGCCGCCACCCTCTCGATGGCCCGGTCAGCGGGGTGCGAGGGCTCCGTCCAGTAGGAGACGCGAACGGTCGTCAACGATCCCGGCCCCTCGGTCAGCTCCCAGAGCGTCGTCGAGGGCACCCGGTTGAGGCGACCGCCGCGGCCGTGCTCGACGATCCGGTGAGGAGCTTCGAGCTCGTCGATCGTCGTGTCGAACCAGACCCCCCGCCGTCCGGTCGAAAAACGGAAGCGAGCCCCGGCGCCGACCCCGCTGGACTCGATCCGGGTCAGGCGGTAGCCCGAGACGAAGTGGTCGAGGAACGCGGGCCGCGTGGCCAGGTCGGAGATGGCCTCGAAAACCCGCTCGCGGGGTGCGTCGATCTCGACTTCTGCGCTGACGTGACCCATCGGCGGCGCGATTCTAGTCTCAGGCTCGGCTCAGTTGCCGGAATGACCAAAATGCGGCAAATGACTTATGCAACATGGAGCTGAAGGCGCTACCATGAAATGTGGAGGCGCCGGGAAGGAGATGATCCATTTTTTCGAGTACCAGTACTAGTCCCGGCATCGGTGTTGACAGCTTCGCTACGGGTGTATTCCCGGGTTCGGGGACGTTTTTCTGCGTCGCCTGCGGCTCTCAGCTCTTCCTGAGGGAGAACGACCGCCTGCCCGCCTGCCCGCGCTGCGGCGCTTCGGAGTTCAATCGCGACTCGATCTTCGAGTCGAGGCAGGAGCATGGCCAGACGGCGGAGATCTCCGTTCCGACCGCGAGCACGCCTCCCGCCTGGCTGGAGACGGCCCGCGCCCTGCTGCCCAAAGCCGGCAACTACCTCGCTTACCAGGAAAAAGCCGGTGGGATTCAGGTCTTCCCGATCGAACGGGGTTGGACCAGGATCGGCCGCAGCATCACCGCCGACATCCGGCTCGACGATCCGAGCGTCTCGCGCCGCCACGCCCTGATCGTCTCCGAGCAGCCCGATTCTCTGCGGGTGCTCGACGATCGCAGCCTCAACGGCATCTTCCTCAACGGCGATCTCGTCGAGTGGGGCAGGCTGGCAAACGGGGACGAGCTGATGGTCGGCCGCTTCCGCCTCTTCGCGCTCGAGGGATAAATCCGGAAATTCCGGCCACCAGCCCCCCTAGCATGGGGGTGTGAGCTGGCATCCCGGCCCAGACGATCCTGCCTCTCCCGACTCTCCGGCGGTCGCCGCGGAGCGCGCCCGCGAGCGCCTGCACGAGGAGATCGAGCGGGTGCGGGTGGGCGTCGAGGAGATGCTGGCGGAGCAGGAGGGCAGCGACAACCCGGATCTGCGACGCGAACTCGACGCCCTGCGCGAGGAGACCAGCTACTTCATCAAGCGACGCGTCCGCAAGACGGAGAAGCGCCTCAACAAGCGCATCAACGCGATCGATCAGCGCACCGAGGCGCTAGAGCAGCGCCTCGACGAAGTCGAGCAGGACCGCAAGTACGCCGAGTGGCGGATCCATACGAACACCGAGCAGATGCTCGACGGCCTCCTACGCGAGATCCGCACCATCGGCGACCTGCTGACCCGCACCAGCCGCTGAGAGGGACGGGTCCCCTCCTGCGGGAACCCGCGTCGGAATCCCTCTAAGGGCTCAAGCCGTCAGCGGCTCACAAGTTCCCTCCGGAGGGAACCCGTCCCTCTGTCCAGCTCGATCAGCAGGTCGCCGTCCCTACGCAGCTCAAGCAGGAGAGCATCTCGATGAGAGCTTCCGCTGCTTGGGAGGCACGTGGATGCCTCCCCAGAGGAACTTGTGAGCCGCTGAACCTCGGTCCTTCTGGAAAGTGCTGGCGCGGGTTCCGGCGGGGAGGCATCCACGTGCCTCTCCCGCCACCGACTCACTCAGTCGAGATGCTCGGGTCGGCCTGCACCTTGTGGGGCAGGACCATGAGGAATTTGTCGCCGGCTTCTGCCGCGAGGCCGAGGATTCGCTCGGCCTCCTCGTCCTGACCGGTCGCCCGCAGCTCGTTGGCGTAGTGACCGAGCAGCTCGTCGACGTCGAGCAGCCCCTCCGCGTCGAGCTCTTTCAGCTCGACCTTGGCCCCCTCGCCGAGACGGCGTTCGATCGCCGCGCGGTCGATGCCGAAGGCGCCGTGGCGGACATAGACCCGGCCGCCGGTCATCCCGGCGCAGGCCCAGGGCCCGATGTCCCCGAGCACGACGGCCCGGCCCGAGGTCATGTACTCGAAGGCGAAGCCCTTGGCGTTGGCGCGGTCGACGATGCAGCCGCGGCCGTCGTCAATGTCTTCTTCCGGTTCCCCCGCAAGCACCACGTCGGCGCCGGAGAGGCGGATGCAGAAGCGCGAGTCGGCCGAGCCCTGGACGACGAGGCGGCCGCGCTGGGCGCCGTAGGCGAAGGACTTGCCGACCGAGCCGTTGACCCGTTTGCCCTTGGCGCCCTTGCCCTTGAGCACGGACACGGTCCCGCCCAGCATCGTCTTGCCGACGCCGTCCTGGGCACCGCCCTCGACCCGGATCGAGACGCCATAGGAGTTGAAGGCGCCGAGCCCCTGCCCGGCGACCGAGCCGCCGTTGAACTCGAGGCTGGCCAGCACGTCATCGCTCGACTCCGGCCCGTCCTCGAAGATCCGCGAGCGCGAGATCGCCCCGGAGAGCTCGGTGCCGAGGACGCGGTCGTTGGCGTCGGTGGCGCGGGGGAACTGGTTGCGCACGGTGCGACCCGAGCAGATGTCGCCGGCGAGGGCGCCGATCTGCGCCGATGCCTGCTTCGCCTCCATCCGGATCGGGCGGGCGACGACGAGGCCGGCCTCGGCCCGCGCCTCCTCGAGCTCCTCGCCGACCGGCAGGTCGATCGGCTCGAGGTCGAGGAACTCCTCCAGCGGCGTGATCAGCGGCGCCAGGTCGATCGACTCGTGGTGGGAGACCTGCTCGAGCAGGTCGTAGCGGCCGACCAGGTCCTGGGCGCGCTCGTAGCCGAGCGAGGCGACGACCTGCTTGACCTCCTCGCCCATCGCCTGGAAGAAGCGGGCGCAGCTCTCGGCGGCGAGGTCGACCTCCTGCGGCGTGAACTTCTTCAAGCCGTGCTCCTGGGCCTGCTCGACCGTCTCGATCTGAGTCGCGATGCCGACGTGACAGGTGTCCAGCTGGCAGCCGCGGCAGATCGTGCAGCCGAGGCTGACCATCGCCAGAGTGCCGAAGCCGACCCGGTTGGCGCCGAGGCAGTGCAGCTTGACGATGTCGTGGCCGTGGCGGTAACCGCCGTCGGCCCAGATCTCGACCCGGTTGCGGATCCCGGCCTCCATCAGCGCCCGGTGCACGGCACGCGTGCCGATGTCCGAGGGCAGGCCGACGTGGCGCAGCGCGTGTTGGCGGGCGGCGCCGGTGCCGCCCTCGAAGCCGGAGAGGGTGATGATGTCCGCCCCCGCCTTGGCGATGCCGAGGCCGATCGTGCCGATGTTCGGCACCACCGGCACCTTGACCGAGACGCGCACGTCGGGATTGACCGTCTTCAGCTCGTCGATCAGCTCGGCGAGGTCCTCGATCGAGTAGAGGTCGTGGTTGTTCGAGGGCGAGATCAGGTCGGTGCCGGGCGCGGCGTTACGCGCAGCGGCGACCTTCTCGGAGACCTTCTTGCCGGGCAGGTGGCCGCCCTCCCCCGGCTTCGCCCCCTGGCCGATCTTGATCTCGGCGAGGTAGGAGGAATTGAGCATCTCGGCGGAGACGCCGAAGCGGCCGGAAGCGACCTGCTGGCCGCGCCACTTGCGGTAGTGCCCGTACATGTCGCGGATCTCGCCACCCTCGCCGTTGACGCAGAGCACGTTGATCGACTTCGCCGCCTCCGCGTAGGCGCGGAAGGCGGGCTCCGACTGGGAGCCGAAGCTCATCGAGGAGATCACCACCGGGTAGTCGTGACGGCCGACGCCGGCATCGACCCCGGCCGGGTCGACCGGGTCGCGATCCCCTTTCAGGCCCATGATGTGGCGCATCGAGATCGGGCTCTGCTGCTCCAGGTCGCGCACCTTCTCCGAGTACTCCTCGTAGGAGCCGGTGCCGTTGGCGGTGGCGATCGCAGCCTTGTAGACCTTCGGGTAGAAGCGGAAGGTCTTCGCCGGCTTTGCCTCCTCGTCCTCACCGAGGATGCGGGCTCGCTCGTTGGTGTCCTCATCCAGGTCGGTGAAGCCGACGCCGGCCGACTCCGAGGCCGCGAAGGCCTCGGTCTGGAAGAGCTCAGCCAGCTCGGGCTTGACCCCGATCGAGGAGAACTGACGCGCGTAGCCGCGCACCTCGTGGATGCCGATCGTCGAGATCACTTTCTCGATCCCCTTGGTGAGCGCGTCGCAGAGGTTGGATACGTCGCTCTCGTAGTCCTCGACGCAGATCACTTCGACCATCGTGTAGGGACAGACGCCGTTGGCGCCGAGCCCGAGGGCGAGCAGGGTGTCGTGGACGTTGCGGATCGCGGCGGAGCGCAGCACGATGCCGCAACGGCGGCGCAGGTTCTCCTCGCCCGGCTCGACCTTGAACTGCTTCAGCGCCTGGTCGACCGCGGAGACCGCCAGGTGAGGGTCGAGGTAGCGGCGCTCGGCGTCGTAGACGGTGCGGTCGGTCAGCACCAGCAGCTCGGCGCCGTTGCGGACTTTCTTCACCGCCTCCTGCTTGATCCGCTCGATCGCCCCCTGCGTCGTCTCCGACTCGAGCAGCGAGATGTCGACGACGTCGGCGCGACCGCGGAACTCCTCCCAAAGGTCCTCGAGCAGGTAGGTGCGGTGCTTGCGCGCGATCGCGCGGTAGGTCTTGTCGGAGAGCGGCGCCATCTCGTGATGGCCGCCGAGGATCACCGGGAACTCGGTCTCGACCGTGCCGGTGTCCTCGCCTGCGGCGTGGATCGAGGGGCGGCGGCCGAACACGGTCCTGGTCGAGAAGTGCTCCATCTCGCGTTCGCGGTCGATCGCCGGGTTGGTGACGACGGCGACCGTCTCCTTGAAGTAGTCGGCGAGGTTCTGGCGCTCGGGCGAGAGCGCGGCGAGGGGGCCGTCGTAGCCGAGCGAGCCGACCGGCTCGGACCCGTTCGAGGCCATCTGCTGGACGAGTTTGACGTCGTCGCGCTGCCAGCCGAAGCCGGCGAGGACGCGATCGGAGACCTTGACCGGCTCCTCGGGGCCGGCGTCGGAGTAACCGGGGACCTCGCCGCCCTCGAGCGGGCCGCCGGCGTCGAGAGCGCGATCGTAGGGGCCGGCATCCTCGGCGCCGTTGCGCTCCAGCCAGCTCTTGCGGACGATGCGTAGCATCTCGTCGTGGGGGTGCAGGGTCGAGCGCTTGCGCTGGCCGTCGATCCTGACCAGCGCCTTCTCCCCCGGGGCGAGCGGCTTCGGCTCGCCGACCATCGCGTTGACCGGGACGACGCCCGGCTCGGAGCTGAAGACGAAGTCGTCGGCGGTTTCAACCTGCCACAGCGGCCGCAGCCCGAGCGCGTCGGCGGAGAACACGCATTCATCGGTGTGACGGGCGATCAGCGCCACGGGTCCCTGCGCGAACGGGCCCATCGCCTGGTGCAGGTACATGTAGAAGCGGTGCAGTTCGGGGGGCAGCGAGCGGATCTCCTCGGCGATCGGCGGCACCACCATCTCCATCGCCTCGGCGAGGCTGAGGCCATCGCGGCTGATCAGGGTGTCGATGGTGCGGTTGAGGTCCTGCGAGTCGGAGGAGCCCGGCTGGATCGGCACCCCCAGCATCAGCGCCTCCTGGCGCAGCTGGGCGATCGTGTTGATCTCGCCGTTGTGACCAAGCACCGAGAAGGGCTGGACCCGCTTGAAGGAAGGCCAGGTGTTGGTCGAGTAGCGGTTGTGACCGAAGCTGCCGATCGTCTCGAAGCGCTCGTCGAGCAGGTCGGGGTAGTACTCGCCCAGCACCTTGGGCGCCCCCATCACCTTGTAGACGCAGGTCGTCGCCGAGAAGGACGGGACGTGGACGCCGAGCTTCTGCTCGAGCTCGATCAGCAGGTCGAAGAGGACGCGGTCGCGGCGCGAGGCGTCGGCTACGAGGCCGGCCAGCTGCCAGAAGTGCGGCTCCTCCTCGCGCGCGGTAGGGCCGAGCGCGGAAGAGTCGACGACGCCGACCCGCTCGGCGAGGATGCGGAAGCCGCCGCGGCCCAGCAGCTCGCGAGCGTCGTGCTGGATCCGCTCGCGGTCCTGCGAGCGCTCGATGAAGACGTGGGCGACGGCGAAGGCATCGTCGAGGGTCAGCGAGGGGTCGTGACCGCCGGAGCGGACCTCCTCTGCCCAGATCTTGCGCGGCAGGTCGAGCAGCAGCCCGCAGCCGTCGCCCTCGCCGTCGACGTTGCCGGCCCGGTGCAGCATCTTCCCCAGGGCCGGAATCGCCAGTTCGATCGGGGCGTGACTCGGCGTCGCGTCTTTGCGCACGGACGCGTAGATCGCACAGGCGTCCTTGTCCTCGACGCTGGGCGGAGAGACGAGCGGCCGGTAGGGGCGCTCGGGCGAGTAACGAACGGTGCCGTGCTCGCCGTGAAGCTCACGGGACTGGCTATCGGACATGCTGACCTCCCGGTTTCCACGCCTTCTTCGAGCGGGCGCGCGACGGGTTGACAAGTCGCCGGATTATAGGGCCGCGAGCACGCCCTATTGCGTCGATTCGCGTTTTCCTGCAAATAGGGACGAAACTCGTCCCCGTTAGGCGTCAGGCCCAGGAGGCGGGCTCGTAGCTGCCGCTCGGGTCGACGCCGATCAGGAGCGCCGTGACCGGGGCGTCGGAGCGGTTGAGGATCGTGCGGGTGACCGGGGGCTCGATCGAGGCGAAGGTGCCGGCCGGCGCCGGATGGTCCTCACCGTCGAGCCGCATCACCGCCTCGCCCTCGAGGATCGCGTAGAGCTCGACCTGGCCGCTGCTGGACTCGTCGTGCTCGGGGATCCGGCCGCCGGGACCGATCTCGACCAGGTTGTAACCGAAGGCAGCCGTGCCGAGCGCCTTGCGCGCCAGCAGCCAGGTCGACTCGCCCGACCCCTCCATCGTCTCGAACTCGTCGCGGTGCTTGATCGCGTATCCGTCCGCCATCGTGCATGCGACGATACCGCGATGTCGTGGATCGTCTCCGGTCCAGGCAAAGGTCTGAGCCTCAGAGGTAGTGGATCCAGACCAGGGCGACCTCGGTCAGCACCAGCAGGACGCCGACCAGGTTGACGACCTCGCTCACTCGTGGCCGCCATAGCCATTTGAAGCGCACCAGGCGACTGAGGAAGCCCTCGCTCTTGCGAGCGTCGTCATAGGCCTGAGAGTGCTTCATCGCCAGACCCGGAACGGAGGCGTTGAGCGTCTGCTCGATCTCGGCGGCCCTTTCGCTCCTCAGCTCCCCGTAGCGGTTCATCGGGCGGAATACCCCGAGCCACCAGAAGAGAAAGGGGAGCGGCGCGATCACCTGTACGAGTGGATCGATCCCGTCCTTGCCCGATGCCGCTATGCCGAGGATCGCCGCCGAGGCGGCGACGAAGATCGAGCCTGCCTGCCAGATCGTCGCGTAGGTGTGGCGGTAGCTCTCGTGACACTGCTGGTACTCAGCCAGATATGCCTCGAAAGCTTTGCTTCCAAACTCTTTGGCATCGCTGCCGTCGCCACCGGCCTTCGCCTCGCTCACGCCGGCGGAACCTCCCCCATGCTCCGATAGACGGAGAGGCCATGCTCTTCGGCGACCTCCAGCTCTGCGTCGGCGCCGGGGGAGCTGCCGATGACGAAGATCGCATCGCAGCGCCCGACCCAGTCGCGGCAGACGCGCATCGCGTCCTCACGTGCGACCCCGTCGCGGTCCTCCCAGCCGAACATCATCGTGTGCGGGACGAACGGGGAATGCCCCATCCCGACCAGCTCGAGCGCGACCGCGTTCGCCCGCCGCACGTTCGCGGCGATCGCTTCCTCCCCCTCTCCCGCCGGCGTGCCGACAGGTGATGAATACGGACCGCTGACGTAGACGAACATCGCCTGACCGAATCAGCCGCTCGGCTCAGCGGCTCCAGTCCGGTTCGGAGGCGTTCCTCGCCAGCAGCGTGGGTTTGCCCCCCGCATAGGGGATGCTGACGACCTTGTGGCCGGGCCCAGGTTCGAAGCCGCCGAGCGCACCGAGGACGGTGCTGCCGTCACTGGAGAGAGCGGCTCCGACGAAGCCGACCTCGCGCTCCCGCGTCAGCGTTCTTTCGAGGCCCGTCCGAGGGTTGACCGTGACCGCGTAGCTCGTGTCCTGGCCGCCGAACTCGGCGAGCAGGCGCCTGCCATCCGCCGACCAATCGGTCGGGGTGAGACCGAAGAGCAGCGGTCCGACCACGGTGTGGGTGATCCGCCTGAGGCCACTCCCCTCCGGGTCGATCAGGAAGAGGTCGTTCTTGGGGCCGTAGCGGCGCCGTTTCTCGCCGAGCTGCTTGACGAAGACGATCTTCCCGTCCGGGCCCCAGAGAGGGCTCCGGGAACGTTGATCGCGGGTGAGGCGGACCGGCTCCCCACCGTTGAGCGATGCCCGGTAGACGTCGCTGCGTTGTGGAAAGTCTTCGTTGCTCGCCCGTCCGTAGACGAGCTGTCCTCCTTCCGGAGCGAAGCTGACACCGCTGAAGTAGCCGCGGACGATCGGGTCCTGGGCGCCGCTGGCGACGTCGATCGCGGTCAGCCAGAGACGGCCGATCTCGGGACCGAGCGGCACCGCGATGGTGGCCGAGTCGGGCGACCATGCGAAGACGTCGCCGTCCTGCCAGTTGAGGGCGAGCATCCGGACCGCTCCCCCAGCGGCCGGCGCCACCATCAGCCGCGAGGGGCCTTTGCCATTGCTCTCGCGGAGGAAGACGACCGTCTGCCCGTCCGGCGAGACCCGCGGGTTGGTCCCGGGACCGATGCGGTGCGCTCCCGAGCCGTCATCGGCAGCTGCGAAGACCACCGGGTTCAGTGGGTTGCGGGTGAAGACGAGCGTCGCCTGTGAGGTCGCCGGAGCGATGAGGAAAGCGGCGACGACGATCGCCGCCCCGATCGCTCTCCAGCTCGTATTCACGCGCTGAGCGTAGCCGCCGCTCCGGCGTTGCGAGAAGGATCAGCTCAGCCGGGGCCGACGATCGCGGCGGCAACCAGGCCGCCGCTGACGCCGATGAAGGAGACGACCGCCAGCGAGCGGTACCAGAGGCGCTTCTCCGCATCGGGATCGAAGGCGAGGGGAACGAAGAGGAGAGGGTTGACCACGGTGCCGAAGACGAGGGCGATCGCAACCGCCGTCGGCAGGTCGGGAACCGCCAGCCCGACCCCGATCAGGATCAGGCCCATCATCACGTAGTCGAGGTGGACCTGGCGAATCCGCTGCGGGGCGACGACGCCGATCCGGCGCAGCCACTTCGGCTGCTCCGCGCGAATCACCATTGCCCAGCCGAGCAGGCCGCCGAGCGCCAGCTCGATCAGGCCGATCTGGATCATCCAGTCCATCGGGCTAGAGCTCGGGGACGTCGGCACCGTGGGGGCTGAAGGGAAGGCGACGGACCTCGGCCCAGCCGGCACAGCGCCGCTCCAGCTCTTCGGCGACCTTGCCGGCGTCCTGCCAGGTGGTCCAGACGAGGACCGTGGGACCGGCGCCCGAGATCGTCGCGCCCAGCGCACCGACCTCGGCGGCAGCATCGACGAGCTCCATCGAGCGTGGGTAGAGATCGCGCCTCTGCTCCTGGTGGATGCGGTCGGCGAGACCGTCGCCGACGAGATCGAGGTCGGCGCGCTGCAGGCCGAGAACCAGTCGCGACGCGGCAGAGACATTTGCAACCGCATCGGCGAGCGGGATCTGGCCGGGAATCGCCTCGCGGGCGCGCTTGGTCGAGACCGCCTCAGCTGGGATCACGGCGACACCCTCGAGCCCTCCCGGCGGATCGAAGCGCGCTGCAGAAGTCCCCCCATCTCCGTCCGTGCCGCAGATGACGAAGCCACCGTAGATCGCTGCGGCGACATTGTCGGGATGCCCCTCCAGCTCGGTCGCCCGGCCCAGCATCTCCTCCTTCGAGAGGGCCAGCTCGAAGAGATGGTCGGCGGCGAAGAGGCCGGCGACGATCGCCGCGGCGCTGGAACCGAGACCGCGGGCGAGCGGGATCTCGCTGTTCAGCCGGAAGGCGATCCCGTCGGCCGGGTGCAGACTCTCGAAGGCCCGCACCACCAGGTTCTCGCGATCGCCCGGGACATCGAGCCCACCGGAGTCAAAGGAGAAATCGCCGGTCTCCTCGACCTCCAGCTCCAGGTACAGCTCGACCGCTGCCGCCAGCACGTCGTAGCCCGGACCGAGATTGGCCGACGAGGCGGGGACGCGAACCAGGCGCCGCCGTGCCGTCACGCGAAGACGGCGCGCTCGACCGCGCCGAGGTCGTTCTCGCAGTTGATCACCGATGGCGCTTTCGACAGCGCCGTATCGGGGTCCTTGAGGCCATGGCCGGTGAGGACGCAGACGACCGACTCGGGCGGGGCCTCGCCCTCGACCACGGGCAGGCCGTGAGCGAGCAGGCCCGCCACCGAAGCGGCGGAGGCGGGCTCGCAGAAGACGCCTTCTCCGGCCGCAAGCCAGCGATAGGCATCGAGGATCTGCTCGTCGCTGACCGCAGCGACCCTGCCCCGCGAAGCGGTGAAGGCGTCCATCGCCTCCTCCCAGCGGGCCGGGTTGCCGATGCGGATCGCGGAGGCCACCGTCTCGGGGTTGGCGACCGGAGCACCCACGACGAGGGGTGCCGCCCCCTCGGCCTGGAAGCCGTAGAGCACGGGCGCGGTGCCGGCCTCCTGGAAGCCACGCCAGTAGGCGGTCACGTTGCCGGCGTTGCCGACCGGAATCGCGAGCGCCCCAGGTGCTTCGCCGAGCTCCTCGACCACCTCGAAGGCCGCGGTCTTCTGCCCTTCGATCCGGTGCGGGTTGACCGAGTTGACGAGCTCGATCGGGTGCTTCTCGGCGAGGTCGCGGACGATGCGCAGCGCATCGTCGAAGTTCCCCTGCAGGGCGACGACGCGCGCCCCGTGCATCAGCGCCTGGGCGAGCTTGCCGATCGCGATCTTCCCCTCCGGCACGATCACCGCTCCTCGCATTCCGGCCCTGGCCGCATAAGCGGCGGCGCTCGCAGCGGTGTTGCCGGTCGAGGCGCAGATCACCGCCTCCGCCCCCCTCCCCTTCGCCCGCGAGACCGCAACCGTCATCCCGCGGTCCTTGAAGCTTCCGGTCGGGTTCGCACCCTC
This sequence comes from uncultured Solirubrobacterales bacterium, assembly GCA_963697695.1. GTDB lineage: Bacteria > Actinomycetota > Thermoleophilia > Solirubrobacterales > 70-9 > VRUE01. The sequence continues at coordinate 2,330,877 of OY969094.1, read as the reverse complement.
GAACTTCAGGTAGGTGCGGACACCGAGCCGCTCGGAGAGGCGCGGCGCCTCGATCAGCGGCGTCGATCCCTCGTTCAGCGTCACCACCGGGTCTCCCGGCTCCAGCGACAGCCGCTCCCGGTAGCGCTCGATCAGCGCAGCGGGCATGCCGCCCTCACACGAACTCCTCTTCGATCACGCGAATGGCCCTGGGCGCGGACCGGAGCACGTCGAGGCCCTCGATCTCCTCCAGCGCCGCCGCGAAGCGCGACTCTAAGCACTCGTGGATGACCATGACCAAGCGGGTGTCGTCGCCGACGCCACGCTGGACGACGCTCTTCACCGAGACGTCTTTGTCGCCCAGCACATGGGCGATCTGAGCCAGCACGCCGGGGCGGTCCACCACCGCCAGGTGCAGGTAGAAGGAGGAGGTGACGTCGGTGACGATCGGCAGCTTCTGGCGCGTCTCGTGAACGGGCGCATCGCCGCTGAGGATCGAGACGACGTCGCCAAGCACAGCCGAGGCGGTCTGGATTCCCCCCGCGCCGGGGCCCGACATCGTCACCTCGGTGATCTCCGGCGCCTCGACCATCACCGCGTTGAAGGGGCCCTCGACCGGGGCGAGGGGGTGGCCGCCATAGAGGAAGCAGGGAAAGACCCGGACGCTGATCCCCCCTTCGCGGCGCTCAGCGACCCCGAGCAGCTTCAACGATAGGCCCAGCTCCTTGGCGTAGGCGAGGTCGTCCGGTTTGACCTGTTCGATGCCCTCGTAGGCGACCTCCTCGAGCGTCACCGGCGTGTGGAAGGCAAGGCGGGCGAGGATCGCCATCTTCGCGGCAGCATCGGCACCGCTGACGTCGTTGTCCGGGTCGGCCTCGGCGTAGCCCAGCTCCTGGGCCCGGGCAAGGACCTCCTCATACGGAGCTCCAGTGGCCGCCATCTCACTGAGGATGAAGTTGGTGGTCCCGTTGACGATGCCGAAGACCTTGGCGATCTCGGTTGCGGCAAAGCTCTCCTGGATCACCCGCACGATCGGGATCACGCCGGCGACCGCCGCCTCGAAGCGAAGCTGCACGCCCGCCTCGCGGGCAATCCCGAACAGCTCATCTCCGTGCCGCGCCAGCAGCTGCTTGTTCGCGGTCACCACCGGTTTGCCGGCCCGCAGCGCATCGATCACGTGAGCGCGAGCGGGGTCGGTGCCGCCGATCAGCTCGACGATCAGCTCGGAGGTCTCGAGGATCTCGTCGAAGTTCCCCTCGGAGCGAGTGAGGATTCCCGAGATCTCCGGACGCCTGCCGGTTGCGGCCTCGATCGCGGCGGCGCGCTCGCCGACGAGATCGGCGAAGGCAGCACCCACCGTGCCGCGTCCCAGCAGCCCAATGCGGACTGGATCAGACATCGCGCGAGGTCAGGTCCTCATAGGTCTCGCGCCGCACCACGACGCGGGCGTCCCCATCGCGGCAGAAGATCACCGGCGGACGCAGGACGCCGTTGTAGTTGCTGGCCATCGCGTGACCGTAGGCGCCGGTGGCAGGAGTGACCAGCACGTCGCCGACCCGGGGATCCTCCAGCCTCGCCTCCCTGACCAGGATGTCCCCCGACTCGCAGTGCATGCCGACCAGCCGGCAAGGGGTCGAGTCGCCGATGCGATCGGCGATCTCGGCTTCGTAGACGGCGTCGTAGAGCATCGGGCGAATGTTGTCCGACATCCCCCCGTCGACGGCGACGTACTTGCGCACGCCCGGCACGTCCTTGACCGTGCCCACTGTGTAGATCGAGACGCCGGCGTTGGCGACGAGTGAGCGTCCGGGCTCGCAGAGGACCTTGATCCCCGAAGGCAGGCGCTCGAGCATCGCCTCGGCGTAGGCGGCCGGCACCGGCGGGCGCTGGTCGCGCGTGTACGCGACGGCGAATCCGCCGCCCATGTTGACGACGGGGTAGTCGCCGGCAGCGGTCATCACTTCGGCCAGGGTGTCGTAGACGTCCAGCTCGAACACCTGCGAGCCGATGTGGGCGTGCAGTCCCCGCACGTCGAGCCCGGCCTCTGCGCAACGCTCGACGGCCCGGGGAAGCTCAGCCAGCGGGATGCCGAACTTCGAGTCCTCCTGGCCGGTGGCGATGCGGTGGTGCGTGTCGGGACGTATCCCGGGCGTCACGCGCAGGAGGACGCGCTGCGGCCGGCCGGCGGCAATGCGCTCGAGCCTCTCGATCTCGTCGAGCGAGTCGACGATCACGTGGCCGACCCCGGCCGCCAGAGCCTGTTCCAGCTCCGCCTCGCTCTTGTTGTTGCCGTGCATGTAGATCCGCTCGGCGTCGAAGCCTGCGCGAAGCGCCAGGTGGAGCTCGCCACCGGAGGCGACGTCGCAGGAGAGGCCTTCCTCGGCGAAGATCCGCAGCGCTGCCGTGCAAGGGAAGGCCTTGCTCGCGTAGACGACCTCGAAGCTGTCGGTGCGCTCGGAGAAGGCAGCCTGGATCGCCCGTGCGCGGGTGCGCAGGTCATCCTCGGAGTACACGTACGCGGGTGTGCCGAACTCGGCTGCGAGATCGACCAGATCGCAACCGCCGATCTCGATCCGGCCGCGCTCGTTGACCCGGCTCCCCGCCGGGTAGACAGGCGAACCCTCGATCGGGTCAGCCACTGCGCCGGCCTGTCCGCGCTCCGCCATCGGACGGCATTGTGACGGTTGAGAGCGGAGTTACGGCGAGCGGTGCCTCAGCGCACCCTCAGCGTTTGCCGCCGAGAAGCCCGCCGACCGTTTCCACGACTTTGTCGACGGTTTTGCCGACCGGCGAGCTGGGCCCGGCGACGTCGTCGACGACATCTTCGGTCACCTGGGTAACCCCGGTTTCGCCCAGCGCCCCGCCCACGACTTTGTCGACTTCGGTGACGGTGTTGTTGACCGCCCCCGTTACCGCCCCGGAGGTTGACGTTCCGCTGCCGGCTCCTCCGCCGGCAGACGATGAGCTGGGTCCACCGCTACTGCCATTGCCGTTTCCCCCACTGCTGCCGGCGTCTCTAGGTTGGGACGAGGCCGGAGATGGAGAACCGCTCGCGGGAACATCGGCACCGGGAACCGAACCGGGGCCCCCCGCCGGGGCCTCGATCGAAGGAGCCGGGTTGGCGCTGGCTCGAGTGCCGCCGTCGCCGACCAGTCCGAGCGTGCGGGAATCGCCGTCGCGGCCGGCTTTGTCGCCGGCCGGCCCCGCCGGCCCGCCGGCCAGTCCTCCCGCAGCGCCTGAGGTCGCAGCCGGTCCGCTGGGAGCGGGCCGTGCGTCAGAGACAGATGCACCGTCGTCTCCACCGCCGATCTCTGCCAGCGGCCAGTCACGCAGGGCCTGCAGGGAGACGAGCAGGACGAAGGCGACGACGGCCGCCGCGACCAGGGCCGTGCCCGAAACCGCGCCTGCAAGATAGGTGTGAGCCTGGCGAATCATCCCGGTCGCCTCATCGCTCTACCCAGGGTCGCAGGGGCTTACCCTAAAGACCTACTGAATAATTGGATTTTCGAGAAATTTTGAGTAAAGGCGGCTAACGGCGCTTGGCTACAGGTAGCCGAGCGGATCCGTCGAGGCGCCGTTGATCCTCACCTCGAAGTGGAGGTGATCGCCGTAGCAGTGCCCGGTGCAGCCGACGTAGCCGATCACGGCTCCCTGCGAGACGCTCTGCCCCGAGCTCGTGGCGAAGGAGGACTGGTGGGCGTAACAGGTCTGTAGACCGCCGCCGTGATCGAGGCAGGTGAAGTTGCCGTAGCCGCCGCTTTCGGCATCGGACTGCATCAGCACGACCGATCCCGAGGCAGCGGCGCGGATCGGAGTGCCGGCCGGGACCGCGATATCGATCCCCTCGTGCATCCGGCCCCAGCGCATCCCGTAAGCGGAGACCACCGGGCCGTCGACCGGCCAGATCAGCTGGCCGGACCCGTAGCGAATCGGCCCAGCCGGCAGCGGCGCCGAGGCGGTCCCGCCCAGGGTCGCCGCCAGTTCGGCCTGGATCGCGGCGACATCGCCGTGCAGCTCCTCTTCGGTCTCGCGGATCCTCTCCAGCGCGGTGACCCGCTTGCCCCGCGTGGCGACCAGAGCCGACTGGCGCTGCTGCACCGCCGCACGGGCGTTCGAGAGCGCCGCCTCTTCGGCCGCGATCGCATCGCGGGCCGCCTCGATCCGGTTCTTCGCGTCGCGCAGGCGGGCGACGGTGCGCTTCACCTGGTCGCGCAGTTCCCTCACGCGGCTGACGATCGCCTCGTCCATACCGTGGATCCGGTTCAGGTACTCGGCGTGGTTGACGAAGTCGTCGTAGCCCTCGGCGCTGACGATGACGCTGAGGACGTCCGGCGTCCCGGTCTCATAGATCGCGACGAGGCGCTCGCGCAGCGCGATCAGCGCCCGCTTCAGGTGGGCCCTCATCACCGCCAGGCGTTTCTTGGCGACGTCGAGCTCGGCGACTGCGTGGTCGAGTTCGGCCTGCTTGGCGCTGAGGCGAGCTTCGACCGCCGCCTCGCGATTGCGCAGCGCCGCAACCTCGGTGGTCAAGCGGTCGATGCGGTCTCCGTAACGGGAGATCGTCGTCGTCAGCACGCCCGAGCGGTCCTGCGCCTTCGAAAGCTTCGCTTCCTTGGCGTCGAGCTTCGATTCGAGATCCTGGGCAGGCGCCGCGCCGGCTGCAAGCAGCACGATCAGCGCCGCCGCGGCGGCAAGAAGAGCCGCCAGGGCAAGGCGAGTCTTGAGCATCGTCGAGCGAGGCTAGCTCAGCCGCGATCCGGCCCAGCGCATCGCGCCGGAGATGCAATCCCGCTTGCGATCAGGCCTCGTGAGGGGCGTTCTCCACCCGCAGCAGCGCCTCGTCGGCCTGCTCCTCCATCTGCAGCGTCGTGTGATCGACGCCGAAGCGCTCGTGCAGCATCACCTCGATATGGCGCCGAATCAGGTCCCGGTCGCTCTGCGCGGAGACGACGACGTGGGCAGCGAGCGCACCGAAGCCGGCGGTGACCGTCCAGACGTGCAGGTCGTGCACCGAGCGCACCCCCTCCTCTTCGCAGATCGCAGCGCCCACCGCGTCGACGTCGAAGCCGGCCGGCGCCGCCTCCATCAGCACGTCGATCGGTTCCTTGATCAGCCGCCAGGAGGAGGCGAGGATCAGGGCGGCGATCGCGAGGCTGACGATCGGGTCGATGACCGAGGAGCCACCCGCCAGCACGAAGGCGCCGGCGAGGACCACGCCGAGCGAACCGAGAGCGTCGGCGACGCTGTGCCGAAGCACTCCCTCGAGGTTGATGTCCTCGCGCTGGCCTCGCGCCAGGACCAGCGTCGCGGCGATGTTGCCGAGCAGGCCGAAGAGGCCCAGCGCGAGCACCCCGCCACCGTCGATCTCAGGCGGGTCGCCAAGGCGACTGAGAGCGGCGACGGCTATCGCGATCGAGATTGCCACCAGCGTAAGTCCGTTCACCAGCGCCGCCAGCACCTCCGAGCGCTGATAGCCGAAGGTGCGCCGTCCGCCGGCGGGACGGGCCGCCAGGCCCGCAGCGAGCAGCGCCAGCGCGACCGAGCCGGAGTCGGAGAGCAGGTGACCGGCATCGGCGAGTAGCGCCAGAGAGCCGGTGATGACTCCGCCCACCGCCTCGACGACCAGCATCGCAACGTTGATCGCCAGCGCGATCCACATCCGCTTGCGACTGTCACCTCGCCGCGCTTCCAGCGCGTGCGCGTGCGCGTGCGAACCAACGCCGTGCGAGTGGTTGTGGCCGTGCACGGCCTGAGCTTAGAGCCATCGGGGGGCCTTCTCAGGAACTCCCGCGAAGCGGCCTGAGACGGCCCCCCGATGGCTCTCTTGTCCTTACGCGGGAACGGGCTCTTTGGCGGGCTCGGCGGACTGTGTCGCCTGCTCGGCCACTTCGGCGGCGTACCCCAGCCGCTCGGCGTACTCGCGGGCCTGCATCCGCGAGATCACCATGCGCTGGATCTCGGCCGTACCCTCGAACAACTGGTAGATCTTGGCGTCGCGGAACCACTTCTCCAGCGGGCAATCGGGGCTCCAGGCATAAGGGCCGACGAGGTCCATCAGGGTCGTCGTCGCCCACATCGTCACGTCGCCGCCCTTGAGCTTCGACATCGAGCCCTGCCCACCGGTCATCGGGATGCCGTTGCGACCCATCCAGGCGGCTCGCTGGACGAGGAGCCGCGCCGCCTCGATCTCGGTCGCGACATCGGCGAGGACCTGCTGGATTCGCTGCTCCTGCAGCGCGGGCCTGCCCTCCACGGTCTGGCCGTCGAGGTACTCCAAGGTCCACTCGTAGGCGGCCTGGGCGATGCCCAGCGCCGAGGCGCCGACCAGCGGCCGGGTCATCTCGAAGGTCGCAAGGGCATCGGCGCCACGCGACTTCTTGCCTTCGCGGCCGCGCTGCAGCTTGCGCTCGAGCTTCTCCTCACCGCCGAGCAGGTTCTCGGCCGGGATGCGGCAATCGTCGAGCACGATCTCGGCCGTGTGGGAGGCGCGGATCCCGAGCTTGCTCTCCTTCTTGCCCTGGCTGAGGCCGGGGGTGCCCTTGCCGACGACGAAGGAGGCCTGCCCGCGGGTGCCGAGGGTGGGGTCGACCGTGGCAACGACGACGTGGACGTCGGCGATGCCGCCGTTGGTGATGAAGACCTTGGTCCCGTTGAGGACCCACTCGTCGCCGTCGCGCTTGGCGGTCGTCTTCAGGCTCTTGACGTCGGAGCCGGCCTGCGGCTCGGTGACAGCGTAGGCACCGAGCTTGATCTCCTCACCGCTACCGAAGCACTCGGGCACCCATTGGCCGATCTGCTCCGGCGTACCCGAGGAGGCGATGCCTGCCGCCGCGAGGCCGGAGCCGGAGATCGCCAGCGCGATGCCGGCGCAACCCCAGTGGAACTCTTCGGCGGAGATCACCTGCAGCTGGCCCTCTGAGTCCCCGGCCGAGCGCTGGATCCCCTCGAGGCCCCCGAATCCCTGCCGGCGTGCCTCCTTGATCACCTCCCAGGGAATGCTCTCCTCTTCGTCGTGCTTGCGCGCGGCGGGCCTGATCACCTCGCGGGCGAAGGTCCGGCAGCGCTGCTTGAACTCCTGCTGCTCCTCGTTGAGTGCGAAATCCATTGTTCCCCTCTTTGCTGGCGGCGGCTGTTGATTGACTGGTCAGTCAACCAGTTTGAGGCAAAGATTAACTGACCAGCCAGCCAGTCCCTGCGTTGTAGCGTTCCGTCTGTGGCCAGGAAACGACCGATCAACGCTGACGTGGCAACCCCGGAGGCGCCCGAGAAGTCGACCGAGACGACACCCCAAGCGCCGGCGGCACCCTACAAGTCGAAGCAACGGCGCAAACCGATCCCTGCCGCACTGAAGGCCGTTGGCGGCCTGGTCGCGGTGGCGGTCGTCTTCCTCGTCGCCGCCGTGATCGGCGGCAGCGGCTCCAAGGAGGACCTCTCCAACGAGCCGGCGCCGGCGCCGGCGCCGCGGTCCCCCACTCAGGAGGCAGAGACCCCCTCCTCGCAGACCGCCGAGGAGCTTGGCTACCCGGCCTTCGCGACCAACAACACAACCCGAGTCGGCGGTTCCGACGCCGCCGCCAACGCGGCCGGGGTAGCGCTGTCGGTCTATCCCGCGGCGAGCCCCACCCAGCGCCCCGCCGCGGTGACCCTGGTCGACGAGAACGACTGGCAGGGAGCGGTCGCCGCCGCGGTGCTGATGGCCGAACCGACCGGGGCACCGCTGCTGGTTTCAAGCAACGACGGCTTGCCCGAGGCGACCTCGCAGGCGCTGGATGCGCTCAGCCCGGAGGGCGACAAGGAGACCCAGGGGACCCAGGCCTTCTCCATCGGCGCCGCCACCGTCCCAGATGGACTGACAGCCACAGCCGTCAAGGCGGGCAAGGCGGCGGCGGTTGCGGCCTCGATCGCAAAGCTGCGAGAAAGGCTTTCGGGCCGACCGCCCCGGCACATCGTCGTCGCTTCCGAAACCCAGCCCGGGTTCGCGGCACCGGCGGCGGCCTGGGCGGCCCGCTCCGGCGATCCGGTCCTCTTCGCCGCCCCCGACCGGCTGCCCTCGGAGACCGCGGCGGCGCTGAAACGGAGTCCCCGAGCTGCGGTCTACGTACTCGGTCCATCCTCGGCGATCTCCTCGGAGGTAGTGCGGGAGATAGCCAAGATCGGCAACCGGGTGCGACGGGTATCGGGTGAGGACCCGGTCGAGAACGCGATCGCCCTCGCCCGCTACGGCGACGAGGGCTTCGGCTGGAACGTCAACGATCCCGGCCACGGTTTCGTCGTCGCCCGTAGCGATGCCCCGCTCGACGCCGCTGTTGCCGCTCCGCTCTCGGCCTCGGGGACCTGGGGGCCGCTGCTGCTCAGCGACGACGCCGATACGCTTCCCACCGCGCTGCGCCAGTATCTGCTCGACGTCAAGCCGGGCTACACCACGGATCCCACTCGCGCCTTCTATAACCACGTGTGGGTGATCGGAGACCTTGGGGCCATCGATGTGAACCAACAGGCAGAAATCGACGAGCTGGCCGAACTGACGAAGATCGGAGGAGAACCGTGAGCGAGGCCGAGAGCCCCAATCTCCTGAACGCTTCCCACACGGTCACCCCGGAGGACATCCGCGCCCTCGCCGGCGCCTCCACCCCCCACTTCGCGCTCCAGGTTCGCAACCGCATCCGCAGGCTGATCGAGCCGCTGCCTGCCGACCACCCGGCCCGGATCGAAGGCGAACGCAAGGCCGCCGAGCTCGAAGAGCTGGCGGAGCACAGCGGCGATCCCCGTGGCACCCTCGGAATCGGGCACTAGATGAAGCACCTCGCTCCCGCCGTCTGGCGCCTCAAGGAGTTTCCCTACCCCTCGATCAACGTCTACCTCGCCGGCGACGTCCTGATCGATGCCGGCAGGCGCTGGGATCGCGGTCGTATCTTCAGCGAGATCGAGGGCCGGGAGATCTCGATGCTGGCATTGACCCACGCGCATCCCGATCACCAGGGAGTCGCCAAGGACGTTTGCGAAGCTCGTGGGGTCCCGCTGGCCTGTCACGCCGACGACGTCGAGGCGATGGAAGGTAAGCGCCCGATGCAGGAGGCCGCGGCAAGCAACCCGGTCAACCGCACGATTCGCAAGATCTGGCAGGGGCCTCCCTACAAAGTCGATCGCGTCCTCCAAGAGGGAGACGAGGTCGCCGGCTTCCGCGTCATCCACGCACCTGGGCACTCCCGCGGCGAGGTGATCTTCTTCCGCGACTCCGACCGGGTCGCGATCTGCGGCGACGTGATTCGCAACATGAGTTACGCGACCGCACTGCCGGGAATCAAGGAGCCGCCGACGATCTTCACCTACGACCCCGCCGAGAACCGCCGCTCGATCCGCAAGCTGGCCGAGCTCAAACCCTCACTGGTCCTTCCCGGCCACGGCCCCGCCGTGACGGATTCGGCAACGCTCGAGCGCTTCGCCGCCACCCTTCCAGACCGTTAGCCCGGCAGGCGTTTAGGAGCTTGCCTGATCTGGGTAGTGGCTCGCTGCAAGAACGAAGGGGGTCTCGATGAAGACGCTGGGGAACAAGAAGCCGTCACCGGCCATGGTCGTGGCCATTGCGGCGCTGGTGGTGGCACTGGCAGGCACCGCATATGCGGCGCAGACGATCAACGGTGGGGCGATCAAAAAGCAGACGATCGGAGCAGGCAAGATCAAGCGCAAGACTCTCACCGGCTACCAGATCAACACCAACAAGCTTGGGGTGGTGCCCGCTGCAGAGCGGGCGGCACATACGTATTGGGCGGTTGTCAACAACCCCGCGGGGGTTGGCAACGCGGCACTGGCACGCACCAGCGACGCCGGGGTCTCCGCCGCCGAGGGCGGCGGAGCGGTCACCGTGACCTTCCCGGTCAACGTCTCCGGCTGTGCCGACGTCGCTGGGCGTAACAACGCCGGCACCTCGGTGCCGGGCGCCGGCTACGCCCAGACCAATACCTCGGCAGCCAACGCCAACGCGGTTGAAGTCCACACCCGCGACGAAAAAGGCGCTGCCGCCGATGCCGACTTCCACCTGATCGTCGTCTGCCCATAACCCGGGCGGGCGATTGCCCGGCCCGCTCCCTCAAGCCACCAGAGGGGGCGGGCCGGTGCCTGACCGGCTAGGCTGAGCCCGTGAACGACCGCGGGCACGGGTTCAAAGAGGGCGACAAAGTTTGGGTCGAGGACGGGAACGGCAAGCACCATCCCGGCATCTTCGTCGGCGACAACGAGGCCTCAGGCTGGTTCGGCGGCGGGCCGAGCGCCTACGTGGTCCACCCCGAGGCCCACAACGCCGAGGTGATCTCGATCTTCCGCATCACCCCGCGCGACGAGTAGCGCAGTACCGTCGCGAGATGCTCGCGTACGTCTTCTGGCACCGCCCTCGCGCAGATGTCGACCCGCAGGCCTACGAGGAGGCGCAGCGCGCTTTCCACGCCGAGCTGGAGATGGATTCAGCCTGCTTTCGCCTCGACTCTCTGCCTTTTGACGACGGCAGCGGCTACGAGGACTGGTACCTGGTCGCCGACTGGGGCGGCCTGGGCGAGCTGAACGAAGCGGCGGTCGACGCACACCGGCGCGCGCCGCATGACCGCGCTGCCTCGCTGTCGGCCGATGGCTGGGGTGCCGTCTACGCGCCGCTGCGAGAGCAGGCGTCCATCCCCGGCGGAGCCGAGTGGCTCGACAAGCCGCGCGGCCAGTCGTATGGGCAGTTCATCGACACGCTGCCCGAAGCCGGCGCCTGGCAGCGGCAGATGGTGCTCGGGCCGGCGCCGGAGTTCTGCGTCGCATCTGCGGTGTCGAGCGGCCGTGAGAGGATCTGGCCGAGCGCCTGACGCTCAGGACGGGAGGCGCGCAACCGCCATGTCCACCCGCTCGCCTTTGAAGGGGACACCCTCGGCGACCAGATGCCGGCGCTGGCGCGCTCCCTTGGCCAGCGAGCCATCGGCGCGCACGACGCGCCACCAGGGAAGGTCTGGATCGTCGCACTCGAACAGAACCGAGCCGGCGAAGCGAGGCGCACCGGGAGAGACATCTCCGTAAGTGCGCACGAACCCAGGCGGTATCTCCGACACGAGCGCCAGCACCTCAAGGGCCTGACTTCGTGTTTCTTCGCCCATAGCGCGAATAAGCGCGAAGTCAGCCGGAGGCGCTGGGGCCGAAGGCCGCGATGATCCGGTTCTGGTACTCGGAGAGCTCTTCGGGCGAGATGAAGTAGGTGGGCGGGGTGAGGAAGAGGCCGTCGGCGCGCTCGGCGGTCGCCTCCACCCGGGCCCGGACCTTGTCGAGCGGCCCGGCGGCGCAGTACGCGTCGACCATCTCATCGCTGATCGCAGCTGGGACGGCGGCGAGGTCGCCGCGGCGGAAGGCCTCGCCGGCGGCAACTGCGTTGTCGGCGAAGCCGTGCAGCTCCCAGAGCGGCATGTAGGTCTTGACCGTGGCGTAGAAGGAGATCGTGCGGCGCGCCATGTCGACTGCGCGGGCCTCGTCGTCGTCGATCGCGCAGCAGACAGTGGGCAGGTAGTCGAAGTCCTTGCGGTCGCGGCCGGAGCGGCGCAGGCCCTCCTCGAAGGAGCTGACGACGACCTCGTCGATCCAGCGCAGGCTCTGGATCGGGTGGCCGATCAGGCCATCGGCGACGTCGCCTGCCATCCGGCACATGCCTCCCTGCACACCGGCGGTGTAGATCGGCACCGACTCGCGAGCCGCGGGGTGGGGCCGGATCCATCCCTTGATGTCGATGTCGTAGTAGGAGCCCTCGTAGCGAATCGGTTCGCCCTTGCCCGCCTGCTGCATGATCAGCCGCGTGGCCTCGATCGCCTCGCGCAGGTGGGGGGCCGGCCTGCCGTACTCGGCGTTGTGCCAGGTTTCGTTCAGCCGTTTGACGCCCGAGCCGAGTCCGAGCCGGAAACGGCCTGTTGACATCTCGTCGATGTCCAGGGCCGAGACGGCAAGGATGAAAGGGCTGCGGGTGAAGGCCCAGGCGATGCCGGTCGCGACATCGATCTTCTCGGTCCTGCCGGCCAGGTAAGCGGCCTGGGTGACCGAGGAGCGGAAGAGCTCCGGAGCCCAGACGCACTCGACCCCAGCCGCCTCGGCGCGCTGGGTCTCGGCCTCGAGATCGGCGACGGAGACGCCGATCGCGGCAACGGAGATGCGATCGAGGGCGCCCATCCGTCCAGCCGGCCTCAGACCGAGACCGGCTCCGCAGCCTCGGCGAGGACGGCCTCGGCGACCCGCTCGCGATGCCACTTGGCGTCGCCGAACATCGCCGCGTTGGTCTTGCCGCGCTTGAGGAAAAAGTGGAGATCGTGCTCCCAGGTGAAGCCGATGCCGCCATGCACCTGGATCGAGGCGTCGGGCACGCGCCAGCCGGCATCGGAGGCGTAGGCCTTGGCCATCGACGCCGCCAGCGACAGCGACTCCGGCTCGGCGTCGGCAGCCCAGGCCGCTCCGTAGACGGCGGAGCGTGAGTTCTCCGTCTCCAGCAGCATCTGCGCGCAGCGGTGGGAGACCGCCTGGTAGGAGCCGATCGGCCGGCCGAACTGCTTGCGGTCTTTGGCGTACTCGACCGCCATCTCCAGTGTCCTCTGGGCGATCCCGGTCGACTCGGCGGCCAGGGCGACACAGAGGCGGAAGAAGACCGGGTAGTAGTCGGCCTCTTCGGCCGGCAGGCTCTGCTCCGCTGCGACGCGGACGCCGTCGAAGCGCACCGAGTAGAGACGGCGAGTGAGGTCAATCGACGGTTCGGCGCTGAGGCTGACCCCGCTGGTCTCGCGCTCGACGAGGTGACGGCGGCCATCCGCGGTGGCGACGAGGAAGAAGTCAGCCGCGGCCGCGTCGAGGACGAGCACCTTCTCGCCATCGAGGACGATGCCGTCGCCGTCGGCCCTTGCCTCCATCGTGAAGCTTCCCGGCATCGCAGTGGAGCCGGCATCCCAGAGCGCCGGCGTGCCGCGCAGCTCGCCCGTGGCCAGCGGACGCAGCCAGCGCTCGCGCTGATCGTCAGAACCGCACAACGCCAGCAGCAGGCCGGCGATCGTGTTGGAAAAGAGCGGCGAGGGGGCAAGCGCGTAGCCCATCTCCTCGAAGAGAACGCTGAGCTCGACGATCCCCAGTCCCTGTCCACCCCACTCCTCGGGCAGCGCCAGGCCGGGCCAACCGAGCTCCGCCATCTCTGCCCAGTCGGACTGCTCGAAACCGAGCTCGCTATCGGCCAGCTCGCGGATTCGCTCCGATTTGTAACGGGCAGCGAGAAAGTCCCGCGCTGTGGCTTTGATCGCCTGCTGCTCGTCTGTCAGGTCGAAATACACGTCAGCGCAGCTTCGGTAGGCCGAGCACCCGCTCGGCGATGATGTTCTTGAGGATGTCGGTGGTGCCGCCCTCGATCGAGTTGGCTCGCGAGCGCAGGAAGCGGTACTGCCAGGCACCGCTCTCGACCGCGTGAGATGCACCCCGGTCGAGCGGGGCATAGGGGCCCTCGATCTCGAGTGCCAGCTCTGCCATCCGCTGGTTGATGTCCGCCCACTGCCACTTGCCCAGCGATCCCTCGGGCCCGGGAATCCCGGACTGCATCGTCTTGGTCAAGCCCCGGTAGGCGTTGAGCCGCATCGTCTCGGCCTCGATGTGGAGTTGGGCGATGCGCTGACGGTAGACGGGGTCATCGGCTGCGCTGCCGCCGTTGGCTCGGGTCGCAGCCGCCAGCTCACTCAGGCGCTTCAGTCCGTTGGCGACCTGGGCGATCGCACCAAAGGCAAGCCCCGCCCGCTCGTTCATCAGCGTCGTGATCGCGACGTTCCAGCCGCTACCGACCTCCCCGATGACGTTCGCGTCGGGGATCCTCGCTTCGTTGATGAACACCTCGTTGAACTCGCCCTCGCCGGTGATCTGGACCAGCGGCTTCGCTTCGACCCCCTCCTGCTCCATGTCCATCAGGAAGTATGTGAGGCCCTTGTGCTTGGGGGCGTCGGGGTCGGTGCGAGCGACGAGCATGCACCACTTCGCGTACTGAGCGAAGGTCGTCCAGACCTTCTGCCCGGTGACCACCCATTCGTCGCCGTCCTTGACCGCCCGCGTCTTCAGCGAAGCGAGGTCGGAACCCGACTCCGGCTCTGAAAAGCCCTGACACCAGATCTCCTCGCCGGTGAGGATCGGCTCCAGGTACCTCTGCTTCTGGGCATCGGTGCCGTGAGCGATCACGACCGGTCCGCCCATCGCAAGGCCGAGCACGTTGGCGGGACTCGGCGCTTCCAACCGCGATGCCTCGCCGACGAAGATTGCCTGCTCGATCAGGGTGGAACCGCGACCCCCGTACTCCTTCGGCCAGGAGATGCCGGCCCAGCCCGCGGCGTGCATCTTCAGTTGCCACTCGCGGCGAAAGGCCATCACCTCCTCCAGCCCACCCTCTGGCTCCGGACCCGGATGATTCTCTTCGATCCAGGTACGAACCTCGTCGCGGAACTGCTGCTCAGAGGGCGAGAGGGTCAGGTCCATCGGCCGCGGAGCATAGCGGGATTGGCCGGGCAGCCAGTTTCGCTCAACACCTACAAGCCGCAGACTTTGAGGCCGTACTCTTCGGCCAGACCCTTCGGCCTCCGAAACACTTCCAGGTTCGACATCACTGCGGCCTGCGGGTCTTCTTCGGACCGTTCGATCGATTCATCGAGAGCGTCGAGGATTTCCTCGATCTGGTCCTCATCTCCGCTCGGCGCTTCGAGCGCACGGAGGGTTTCCATTTCCTTGCGGGCACCCGGGATCAGGATCGTCTCCGCTACCTCGGCCGAGCCGGCTGCGAGCTCCGCTTCGGACACGTCGCTTGTTTTGAGCAGCTCTTCGTTCTCTTTCAGGAAGGCGGCGAACTTCTCTTCGACCTGTCTGTCGCCTTTTTTGCAGATGGCGTCGGCCTTCCTGATGAACTCGGCTTTTGTTATCGAGGACGTGCTCGCTTCCTCATCGTCCCCTCCACATCCGGCAGCTGCCAACACAACCCCGAGCACGCCGACGGACAGTGCGATCAATCGCTTGCTCACGTGGACCCCTCCGCTCGCCTTGACTGGTTGGAGGAATCTACCGCTCCTTATTTTTTCTGGCCACAGACTTTGAAGTAGCCCTGGATCTGCTGGTCCGCCGCCGTGAGTTCTTTGTTGAGGTTCTGCACCGCGTTGCCGGGGTCTTCTTCTCCCCGCTCGATCACGTCCTCGACGTCGTTGAGGAAAACTCCGATCTGGGCCTGGTCTTGCGTGGGAATCCCGAGGCCGCGAATTTCCTCGACCTGGCGACGAAGCTCCGGAAGGATGATCTCTTCGATTACCTCTTCAGACTGCTCCTGAGTCGGTTCTTTGCCTTTGGCGATTTTGTTTTCTTTCGCGTAGGCGACGAATTCGGATTCGGTCTCTTTGCCGCCCTGGATGCAGAGGGCGTCTGCCTTTTTCACGAATTCGGCCTGTGAGAGCGGCGCCGCCGCGGTCTCACCGCCGCCTCCGCCGCCGCTGTCGCCGCCACCGTCACCATCGCTTCCCCCGCCGCAGCCGGCCGCCACCAGGATGGCGGTAAGGGCGACGACGATCACCGCACTCAGTCGCATGCTCAAGACGAACTCCCCTCCAATAACTTTGACTGGTAGGGGAATCTAATCAGACGCGCTGAATCAGAGTGCCGGTGCCGAGCCCACCGCCGCAGCACATCGTCACCAGCCCCATCTCCTTGTCGGTGCGCTCCATCTCGTGGAGGAGGGTGATGATCAGGCGCGCGCCGGTCGAACCGAGCGGATGGCCGAGAGCGATCGCGCCACCGTTGACGTTGACCCGGTCCATGTCGGGGTCGAGCTCCCGCCGCCAGGCGGCGACGACCGAGGCGAAGGCCTCGTTGATCTCGATCAGGTCGATGTCGTCCATCGCCATCCCGTTGCGCTCGAGCAGCTTCTGCGTTGCCGGGATCGGGCCGGTGAGCATGATCACCGGGTCGACGCCGACCGTCGTCTGGTCGAAGATCCGTGCGCGCGGCTTCAGTCCCAGGGCGTCGGCCTTCTCGCGTGTCGTCAGCAGCACCGCGGCAGCCCCGTCGGATACCTGGGAGGAGTTGCCGGCCGTGACCTTGCCGTCCTCCTTGAAGGCGGGCTTGAGGTTGGCGAGAGCCTCGAGCGAGGTGTCGGGACGGATGCCCTGGTCGGTTGCGTAGGTGTCGCCGTTGACGCTGAAGGGGACGATCTCGCGCTCGAAGCGCCCCTCCTCGGTGGCCTTGGCGGCAAGCTGGTGCGAGCGCAGGCCGATTTCATCGAGCTCGGAGCGGGGAATCTCCCACTTGTCGGCGATCATCTCGGCCGAGATCCCCTGCGGGACCAGGTTGTAGCGCTCCATCAGTTGTGGCGAGAAGGCCATGCCGTGCTCCTGCATCACCGAGTAGCTGTCGGCGAAGGAGATGTGGCCCATGTGCTCGACGCCGCCGCCGATCGCGACGTCGTGGACCCCGGACGCAACCAGGGCGGCGGCGAAGTTCACCGCCTGCTGAGCAGAGCCGCACTGGCGGTCGACGGTGGTGGCGGGGGTCTCCATCGGCAGCCCGGCCTCGAGCCAGGCGTTGCGACCGATGTTTATTCCCTGCTCGCCGAACTGCTGCACGCAGCCCGCAACCACGTCCTCGACCTCAGCCGGATCGATGCCGGCGCGGTCGATCACCTCGGAGTAGGCCTTGGCCAACAGGTTCGAGGCGTGGACGTCCTTGTAGTAGCCCTTCTGCTCGTGACCGCGCCCCACCGGCGTGCGTACGGCCTCCACGATCACGACCTCGCGGCCGCCGAACTTTCCGCTCCCGTTGTCTGCCATCGCACGCCTCCGTTCGATTGACTGGTCAGTCAACCAAGGGTAACTGAGGGTGGAGGTCGGGCGGCTCTCCTCACTCAACTTTTCCGAAGGACCGGTTGAGGCCGTCCGAAATTGAATCGCCGAAAAAGTACAAGCCGTTCGGAGAGCCGCCCGACCTCCACCTCGAAGAGCTTGATAGGAACCCGGCCATGAATCCGACCCAGGGGTACGAGAGTCCGGGAATCGCGGGCAGCGGAGCCATCGCCACAGGTCTGGCCGCGGTGTCCACCACCACCGCCGACACGATCCTGCTGGCACGAAGCGAGGCTTCGGCCTGGCGCGCCGAGGAGAAAGTGGTCGCCGCCTGCGCCAAGATCGAGGGCGCGGAGCCATCGCGGCTGCGGGTCACCACCGACCCCGCCGATCTCTCCGATTGCGACATCGTCGTCGAGGCGATCGTCGAGGAGGTCGCGCCCAAGGGCGAGCTGCTGGCAAGGGTCGCCGAGGCATGCCCAAACGCCCACCTCGCCACCACCACCTCCTCGCTCGGCATCGCCGAGATAGCCGAGGCGGGCGGGATCGCAGGCCGGCTCTTCGGTCTTCACGTCTTCAACCCGGTACCGCGTATGAAGCTGGTCGAGGTCTGCTTCCCGGATGGTGCCGACGGCGCGCGCGAGAAGGCACTCGCCTGGTGCGCAGCGCTCGGCAAGACCGCGGTCGAGGTCCCCGACCTGGCCGGCTTCGTCGTCAACAGGCTGCTCTTTCCCTACCTCTTCGACGCCGTCCGCTTCATGGAACAGACCGGCATGGAGGCCGGTGAGGTCGACACCTGCATGAAGCTCGGCGCCGGCCACCCGATGGGCCCGCTGGCGCTGCTCGACTTCGTCGGCCTCGACGTCTGCAAGGCGATCGGCGATGCCCTCTACGCCGCCTCCGGCGAGGAGTACCAGAAGCCCCCCAAGCTCCTGGTCGAGATGGCAGACGAAGGGAAGCTCGGGAGGAAGTCCGGCGCAGGTTTTTACAGCTACGACTAGCTACGGCCAGAGAGGTCCCAGATGACGTCAGCCGGAGAGATGCCCTGGCGGCGGGCGATCGTCTCGACCTCGTCCCAGGGGAGCTCGGCCTCGGGCAGGTCGTCCCAGCGCGCCAGGTCGAGGGCTTCGACCGATCCTTGAAGCGCCGGGCCGAGATGCTCCTCAGCGCGCAGCAGCGCCCTGAGAACCTCGAGCTGCTTGTCGCTCAAACGCACAACCCACATGCAAGACCTCCAGAATTGGGGGAACGCGGGTTGCCCGGAGAAGCTAGGAGTCGTGGCGGACGGAACCGCTTATCCGGACCGCCTCGATCCGGTTCTCGCGCACCGACTCGACCCGGATCGTGTAGCCGTTGGCGGTGATCGAGTCGCCCCGCTTCGGCAGCCGGCCCAGCTCGCCGAAGACGTAGCCACCGATTGAGTTGTAGGCGTCGGTGTCGACCGGCAGCTCGATCCCGACGTCGGAGAGGTCGCCGAGCGAGACGTGACCGCGCACGAACCACTCGCCGCTCGCCAGCTGTCGTAGGGCCGCAGCGCGGGGATCGGTCTCGTCCTCGATCTCCCCCACCACCTCCTCGAGGATGTCCTCGACGGTGACGATCCCGACCGTGCGCCCGTACTCGTCGACGACGACCGAGAGCGAGGTGCGCTGGACCTGCAGGTCGTGGAGCAGGTCGTCGAGCGGGCGGGTCTCCGGGACGATCACCGCCTCGCGCACCGCCGGCTCGATCCCGGCATCGGGCCCGTCGCTCATGTACAAGCGAGCGAGGCTGTTGTTGTGGACGATGCCCTTGACCCGGTCGGGGTTCTCGTCCTCGATCACGACCAGCCGCGTGTGACCGGAAGTGACGCAGCGCCGCAGCGCCGTCTCCACGGTCTCCGAGGCGTCGACGGTGACGACGGCGGGGATCGGCGTCATCACCTCCCGCGCCTCCTGCTCGTGCAGGTGGAAGACCCCGCCCAGCATGCCCGCCTCGCCCGGATCGAGTCGCCCTCGCTGGGCGCCACGGACGATCATCAGCCGCAGCTCCTCCGGCGAACCGACCTCCTCGTCGGACTCGGGCTCGATCCGCAGCACCCGCGTGACCAGGAACCGGGCCGGCTTGTTGGTGAGGACGATCAGCGGGTGGAAGATGCGCCGGAAGATCGAGAGCGGCCTGGCGATGCCGAGCAGCAGCCGCTCGGCGCGGGCGATCCCGATCATCTTCGGCGCCTGCTCGCCGAAGATGACGTGCAGCAGCGTGATCACGGAATAGGCGAAGACGAAGGCAAGGACATAGGAGAGGGCCTCCCCGAAAGCCCCCTCGAACAGGGGCTCGACCAGCGTCGCGATCGCCGGCTCGCCGAGGAAGCCGATCCCGATCGAGGCCAGCGTGATCCCGACCTGCGAGGTGGCGACGAACTCGTCGACGTGATCGATCTCGTCGAGGGCCAAGCGGGCGCGACCGCTCCCTTCCTGAGCCATCTGCTCGAGCCGGCTGCGGCGCGAGCGCACGAGAGCGAACTCGGCCGCGACGAAGAACCCGTTGACGGCGATCAGCACGAAAACGAGGAAGATGAGCAGCAGGGCGCTCATCGGCTATTTGACCCCGTACTTCGGGGGAGGTCGTCGTCGGCCATTCGGCGGAGGGAATATAGCTTTCCTCTCCGCCGGTCCGGCGAGAAGTGCCATATTGGCCTGGATGCGCATCGCGAGTCTCGTCCCTTCGGCAACCGAGATGCTCTTCGCCCTTGGCCTCGGCGACGATGTCGTGGGGGTGACACACGAGTGCGACTACCCGTCGGAGGCGCGTTCGCGTCCCCACCTGACTCGCACGGTGCTGCCGGCCGGGCTGAGCGCCCGGGAGATCGACAACGCGGTCAAGGTGCGGGTCGCCGAGGGCCAGGCCCTCTACGAGCTGGACGAGGAGCTGCTTGCGTCGCTGGCCCCCGACCTGATCGTCACCCAGGCGGTCTGCGAGGTGTGTGCCGTCTCCTACGAGGACGTGGTCGAGGTCGCCGCCCGCCTCCCCGGCCGGCCGCGGGTGGTCCAGCAGGACCCGAGCACGCTGGGCGAGATGCTCGAGGACGTGATCCGGCTGGGCGAGGCGGCGAAGATCGAAGAGGAGGCGCACGAACTGCGCGGTGAGCTGGAGGGCAGGCTGGCAACCGTCCGCGCCGCCGTCTCCGGAGCAAGCCTGCCCAGGGTGGTTGCGCTGGAGTGGCTCGACCCGCCTTTCGTCGGCGGCCACTGGCTTCCCGAGATGATCTCGATCGCCGGCGGCGAGGACGTCGCCGGGCCGCCGGGACTGAAGTCGCCCGAGGTTTCCTGGGGCGAGCTGTCCGGTCTCAACCCGGACGTCGCGATCGCGATGCCCTGCGGTTGGTACGTCGACGACTCCCGGGCGCAGGCGCTCGAGCACTGGGACCGGATCGAGGAGCTCGGAGCAGAGCGGGTCTTCGCAGTCGACGCAGCCTCGACCTTCTCGCGCCCCGGGCCTCGCCTGATCGATGGCGTCGAGCTGCTCGGCCACCTGCTGCACCCCAACCTGGTCGACCCGCCGGGCAACATCGGCTTTGCCGAGCTGCGCGCATCCGAGGCGCACTCGGGACGCGCCTGACTCAGGCCACCGCCAGCGCGCCGATTACCGAAACGACAGCGATGACCGTCATCGCGATCAGCTCCACGGGGAGGCGATTCTGGCCCAGCATGCCGCGATCGCCCGCGACGATCGCGAGGCCGCAAAGCAGACCGCCGGCGAGGCCGCCGAGATGCCCGCCGATGCTGATGCCGGAGATGCCGAAGGTGAGCGCGAGGTTGATCAACAGCAGCACGCCGAGCTCGGAGGCGACCGTGTTGAGCCCGCGGCCACGGGCGATGACGAAGGTGGCGCCGAAGATGCCGAAGATCGCCCCCGAGGCGCCGACGGTGAACTGACCGGGATCGGTCAGCGCCAGCGCCCCGAACGACCCGGCAAGCAGCGAGGCGAAGTAGAGGGCAACGAAGCGTGGGGTGCCGATGCCAGGCTCCAGCAGCCGGCCGAGGACGAAGAGGGCGAACATGTTGAAGCCGATGTGGAGGAAGCCGGCGTGGAGGAAGCCGCCGGTCACCAGCCGGTACCACTCGCCATCGGCAACCGCTGCGCCCTGCAGACCGAAGTCGGCGACAAGCGAGCCGCTGACGGCGTTGAGGCCGCCGCTGCCGGTCGCGGTCTCGGCCAGATAGGCGATCACGTTCAGTGCGATCAGCACCACCGTCGCCGGGGCGGTGCCGAACAGGGAGCCCTCGCCGACCCCCCGGGTCACCTTCGTCTTCTGCTGCGCGCACTCCGGGCAGCGCATGCCGACCGGGGTCGGCGTCATGCAGTCGGGGCAGATCGGCCGCCCACAGGATGAGCAGGAGACCCCCGTCTCGCGGTTCGGGTGCCTGTAACAAGTCTCGGCCACGGGGATGCGCAGCCTACAATCGTCGCCATGGACGGTCCCAGCCCGGCAAGGCTCTTCACGACCCTCGCCGGCGCCCTGCTGGTCCTGACCGGGATCGTCGGCTTCTTCTACAGCGCCTCTTTCGGCTCGCCCGGCGAGGTCGGCGAGGTCTTCGGTGCCTTCGCCGTCAACGGCTGGAGCAACGTCGCCTGCGTGCTCGCCGGAGCAGTCGGCCTGCTCGCCGCGGACTACGGCTCGCGCCGGTACGCCCTCTGCCTGGGGGTCCTTCTCCTGGCGACTGCAGCCTGGGGGTTCACGGTCGGCAGCGACGACACAATCCTCGGCGTCTTTCCGGTCAACACCGCAGGCACGGTCTTCCAGCTGGTGCTCGGCGTCCTCGGAGTCGGCGCCGCCGCAGCGACGCCGAAGGCAAAGAAGGCGAAGACCGCCTCCGCTACGGCCTGAGCCGGCCGCTCAGCGAGCGCAGGCCACCCTTGGCCTGCTGACGCCCCCTGCGCCGGGCCTCGAGCACGATCAGGGCGCTGGCGGCGACGCCACCGGCACCGACGGCAACCACCGGGCGGACCCAGTTGCGTGGATCGCGCAGCGCCCGCAGCTCGCTGTCGGAGAGTTCCTCGGCCCAATCGGAGAGCTCCTCCGCTGCCGCCTGAGTGACCGCTGAGAGAGTGTCCTCGACCCTGCCGGAGAGGCGCTCGGGGGGCTCGATCGGCCGCAGCGCATCGGAGAGCAGGTGCTCGACGTCCCAGCTGCTGCCGCTCAGCCGCTCGCTTGCTTCACTCATCGCCCATCTCCTCCTGCAGCTGCTTGATCGCGCGGTGGATCAGCACCTTGGTCGCTCCGTCGGTGCGCCCCAGGGCACGCGCGATCTCGCGGTTGTCCATGCCGAGCGCGAAGCGCATGATCAGCGCCTCGCGCCGGTCGTCGGGAAGGTCGTCCAGCTTGGCCATCACCTGGCGCAACTCCTCGCGTCCCTCGGCGATCGCCTCGGTGCCGTGGCGGGCGGGAATCGGGTCGGCGTTCTCGAGCGAGGTCTGCGGCCGGCGTGAGCGGTCGCGGTAGTAGTTCGAGGCGAGGTTGTGAGCGATGCGGATCAGCCAGGGACGAAGCGGCCTCCCGTCGGACTCCCGCCGGGCGCGGTCGAAGTGGCGATAGGCCTGCAGAAAGGCCTGCTCGGTCAGGTCCTCGGCGTCGTGAGGGTTGCCGATCCGGTAGTAGGCGTAGGAGTAGACGTCGCGCAGATGCGCCCGGTAGAGATCCTCGAAGGCCCGATCCAGCTCCGCCTTGGCGGCGGGATCGAGGCTCGCCGGCTCGACGTTCTCGCTCGCTCGCTCCGCGCTCACATCGCAAGCCTAGATGCATCTTCAGGCAGCCTTTCTCGAGCGCTCGACGTGGCGCAGGCGGTCGACCCAGGTCTCGGCATCGATCTCACCCCGAATCAGGGCGGCGAGACCGGAGAGGGCCTCGGCCGGCGTCCCAGCTGCCTCCGTCGCCGCAGCCAGCAACGGCACCGCGTCGAGGCCCTCGGAGGCCTGCCCGATCAAGCCCGGGATCTCCTCAGCGGGAGTCCCTTTGCCGAGCAGCTCGCCGGCGCGGCGGTTGCGGCCGGTGGGAGCCATCACCGTCGCCGTCAGGTCGCCGACGCCGGCGAGACCGGCAAACGTCTCGAGCTCGGCGCCACGACCGATCGCGTGCTCGATGCACTCCTGCCAGATCTCAGCCGCCGCGATCCCGGCCGCGTTGAGCCCATGCGGCTCAGCAGCCGCCGCCGCCAGCGCCGCGGCGTTCTTGGCCGCTCCGGCCATCTCCACCCCGGCGACGTCCCCCGCCCGCTCGCAAACCAGGCCGGCACGGTCGAAGACGCCGCCGAGCTGGTCGCGCAGGTCTGCGTCGGCCGAGCCGAGTACGAGGGCCGCCGAACCGGACACCGCCTCGCGCGCGTGCGCCGGTCCGCCGAGGCAGGCGATCGCACGGGCCCGGACCCGCTCGCCGACGTATTCGGCCGGCAGTTGCCCCAGTGGCGCGATCAGCCCCTTGGTCAGCAGCAGCACTGCCGAGCGAGCGCCGATCCGGTCGCCGATCGCTCCCACGGCCTGGGGCAGCGAGCCGGACGGGATCGCCAGGCAGACGAGGTCGAGGCCGGCGAGCTCGATCTCCGAGGCCGGGCGCACACGCACAGTGCTGGGCAGACGGACCCCCTCGAGGTAGCGCTCGTTCTCACCGGCCTCAGCGATCTCGGTCGCCTGCCGGGCCGTGCGAGCACCGAGCTGGACCTCCAAGCCCCCGCGCGCGAGCAGCACCGCGACCGCTGTGCCCCAACTGCCGGCACCGATGACGGCGGCTCGGCGCATCGGCGGCAGCCCGCCGAGGTCCTCCCACTGCAGCTCGACGTTGGGCCAGATCCTTCCCGTTACGGTCGCCGCCAGGCCGCGCGAGGGATCGTTCGCACGGGGGAACGTCATCGCTTTCCCCAGCCTCACCTTGACCTTGCGCGGACGAATGCGCCAGCCGCGACGCACGTGTTCGGTGCCGAGTACCGCGGCGGGAATGACCGGCGCGCCGGTCTGCAGGGCGAGCCGGCCGACCCCTCGCTTCGGCTCCGCCAGCGAGCCGCGGCGGATCCTGGTGCCCTCCGGGAAGATGCAAACGGTCCCGCCCCGCTCGACCACGAGCCGGGCGGTCTCCATCGACTCCTCGTCGGACTCACCACGGCGAATCGGGAAGGCGCCCAGGCGCGAGAGCAGCCAGCCCTGCCAGCGGCGCTCGAACAGCTCGACCTTGGCGACGTAGTTCATCGGCCGCCGCCAGGGCAGGATGCCGCCGATCGCGAAGGGGTCGAGGAAGCTCCTGTGGTTGGCGGCGACGATCAGACCGCCCTTGATGCGGCGGCCATGTTCGCGGCCGGTCCGGGTGTAGCGGAAGTAGACGAGGAAGAAAGGAGTCATCGCCACCCGCGCCAGCAGGTACATCGGCCAGTTGACGCCATGCCGGCGGGTGTAGGCGTGGTAGCGATTGAGCCGCTCTTGCATCGCAAGAGCGCTACACGGCGGCAGCCGTCTGGTTACCAGGCCGTCTCGATCAGCTGCGCCAGCTCGTCTCGCGTGGGCGGCTCGGGCATGAAGGCGAGCTCAGGCCGCAGCAGCATCGAGTCCAGGGCCTGCTCGAGCTGCGAGCGATCGGCACCGAGCTCGCCCAGGCCGGCAGGGTCGCCGCCGAGCGCGAGGATGCGGGATTCGATCTCAGCCGGGCTGGTTCCGAGCGCGTCCGCGAGCGGCTCCAGACCATCGGGGGCGCGGGGAGCCACAAAGGCCATCGCGCGGGGCAGGATCGCGGCGTTCGTCCCGGCGTGGGGAGAGCCGCAGACGCGAACCAGCGTCTGGCAGATGACGTGGTGCATGGAGAACATGCCGGAGTCGATCGCGTAGCCGCTGAGGATCGAGCCGAGCGCGAGGGCCTCGCGGTTGCGCTCGGCCGGATCCTGGTCCAGCGCAGTGGCGATCAGCTCGGCGCCGCGCAGCG
Organism: uncultured Solirubrobacterales bacterium; assembly: GCA_963697695.1. Classification (GTDB taxonomy): domain Bacteria; phylum Actinomycetota; class Thermoleophilia; order Solirubrobacterales; family 70-9; genus VRUE01. The sequence continues at coordinate 2,306,121 of OY969094.1, read as the reverse complement.
CGGTCATCTGGGAGACCGGGTTGGCGAACGGCGTGTAGAGCGAGTCCGCCGCGTGTGCGAGGGCGTTCATCGAGCTGGCGCGGAGCTGGCGCTCGGGCTGGCCGGTCATCGCTTCGGGTGAGGCGACGATCAGGGCTGGGCGCACGAGATCGCCGACCCTGTCCTCCGCCCCCTCCGGGAGACGGTGGATTCCGGTCATCTCGGCACCCGACATCGTCGTCGGGATCGCGGCGACGCGGCCACCGCCCACCGAAGCAATCGCCTTAGCCGTATCGATGACCCGGCCGCCACCAAAGGCGACCAGATTCTCGGCCTGGGCCGAGTCGAGCAGCGACGCAGCCAGCTCGGGCACTGGCCCTGCCGGCACCAGGTGCACCGCGGTGGCGGCTTCCGCCAGCTCCGCTGCCCCCGGCAAAGCCCGCTCGGTCGAGAGCAGGACGAACGACTCCATCCCGTGCTCGACCAGCAACTGCGGCGCATCGTGCACCCCGCTGGCGCGAAAGACGACCACCCGTCCGGCATCGCGCCAGACAAAGTTGCCGTTCACTCGGCGGAGACCGTGCGGGGATTCACTACCGGTCGCAGATTCGGTTCGACCTCGCCGCGGAGGTGCTCGAAATCAGGCGGCAGCGAGAGCTTCTCGCCGAGCTGCTCGAGCGGCTCGTCGACGGTGAAACCGGGACCGAGGGTGGCGATCTCGAAGAGGACGCCGCTCGGCTCGCGGAAGTAGATCGAGCGGAAGTAGAAGCGATCGATCACCGGTGTCGGCTGTGCACCGGCCGAGATCGCCCGCTGGCGCCACTCCGCGTGCTCGTCCATGCTCGAGGCCCAGGCGACGTGATGGACGCTTCCCGCTCCCTGCAGTCCTCTCTCGGCAGGCGGCTCGTCGTAGACGTAGAGGCCTCCGCGCTGGGCGCCGCGCGCCTCCCAGACCTCGCCCTGCGGCGCGAACTCGAGCGCCTCCAGCAGGTCGCGGCTCGCCTCGGGGTCGGCGCTGTAGGCGCGAACCGCATGGAAGCCCTGCAGGGCCAGCTCGGCGGGTACTTCCGGGTGGTCGGCGATCAGCGGCTCGTCGCCGGCGTCGACGACCAGCAGCTCGTGGCCGAGACCCTCTGGATCCGAGAAGCGCAGGCTGCCCTCGTCGCGTTCGGATTGAATGCCATTGGCGGACAGGCGCTCAGACCAAAAGTCGAGCGAGTCCCCAGAGCCGACCCGCCAGACGATCCGGTGGACGTCCCCCGCCCCCGCCCGGCCGGAGGGCACGCCGGGAAACTCGAAGAAGGTGAGGTCGGAGCCGGCGCTTCCCTTCTCGTCGGCGAAGAAGAGGTGGTACACGGTCGGCTGGTCCTGGTTGACCGTCTTCTTGACCAGCCGCAACCCCATCACCCCCACGTAGAAGTCGACGTTGCGCTGGGCGTCCTCGGTGATCGCGGTGATGTGGTGAATTCCCTCCAGCTTCATGTGTCACGTATAGCATCCTCTCGATGAGCCGCGGCCGACGACGCACCGTGAAGGCACTGGTCATTCTCGGCTCTGTATTGGCCTTCCTCAGCGTCTTCGCGATCTGGACCGAGCGCCAGGCCCTCAACACCGACGACTGGGTCGACACCAGCGGCCGGCTGATCCAGAACGAGACGATCCGCGAAGCCGTCGGCAACTACCTCGTCGACCAGCTCTACGAAAACGTCGACGTCGAGAAAGAACTCGAGGAGATCCTTCCCGGCGAGACGAAGGATTTGGCGGGTCCGGTCTCGGGCGGGTTGCGCCAGGTGGCGGGCAGCGGCGCCGACCAGGTGCTGAAGACCTCCACCGCGCAGGGCCTCTGGGAAGAAGCCAACCGGACAGCCCACGAGCAGCTGCTGGCGGTGCTCGAAGACAAGGGCGAAGCCGTCTCGACCGAAGAAGGAAACGTCAGCCTCAACCTCGGCAGTCTGGTGACGAATCTGGCGGATCAGGTCGGGATCGGCGCCGACCTCGCCGAGCGCCTGCCGGCAGACGCGGGTCAGATCACCATCCTGCGCTCAGATCAGCTGAAGACCGCGCAGGACATAGCCGTCGCGATCAAGGGGCTGGCGCTGGTCCTCTCGCTGCTGACCCTGCTCACCTTTGGACTCGCCATCTATCTCTCGCGCGAGGGGCGCTGGGTGACGGTGCTGTTCTGCGGAATCGGCCTCGTCGCGGCCGGCTTCGCGGTGATCGTCGCCCGCGAGATCGCCGGCGGGATCGTCGTCGACCAGTTGGTGACCGACGAAGGCGTCAAGCCGGCGTCCGAAGCCGCCTGGTCGATCTCGACCTCGCTGATGACGAGCATCGCGACGACCGTGATCGTCGTCGGCGTGCTCTTCGGCATCGCCGGTTGGCTTGCCTCCCCGACCTCCTCGGCACGTTCCTGCCGCAGAGTTCTGGCGCCGGTGCTCAGCGAGTACATCGCCTTCGTCTATGCGGGGCTGGCGATCGTCGTCGGCATCTACTTCCTCTCGGCGCCGACCCAGAACCTGCGCTCCTTCCTAACCACCCTGGCGATCGCCGGCCTGGCGGCATTCGGCATCCACGAGCTGCGCAAACAGTCCAACGAGGAATTCCCCGATGCCGACCTCGGCAACGCCTTCGGACGCGCACGCGAGCGTGTCGCCGGCGCGGTCAAAGACGCAAACCTCGGCGAGCGCGCCGCGAAACTGCGCCTGCCGGAGATGCGCAAGCCCGGCGCAGACACAACTGCGGCGCCCGCTGTCGCCGACGAGGACATTCGCCTGGCCAGCCTCGAACGCCTCGCAACCCTGCACGAGAAGGGCGTCCTCACCGACGAGGAGCTGGCGACCGAGAAGGCTCGAATCCTCGGCTCCACCGGTTCCAACTCATAGCCCCGGAAGCCCGCCTCCGGACTCGAACCGGAACTCCCTTGATTACAAATCAAGTGCTTTACCAATTAAGCTAGGCGGGCGCGAGACCGAATATAGAGAGATGGACGCGAGATTTCGGTTCTTGGAGCCCGACGAGGGCGGGGTGCTGAGTGAGGCGATCCGGGTCGCCTACGGGGAGAGCTATGACGTGCGCTGGGTCTACGACGAGGCCGAGGTGTCGGCGCGGCTTGCCGGCGGCACCTACGTCTCGTGCGTGGCCGAGACCGCCGGCGGGGAGTTGCTCTGCCACGAGGGCATGAGTCTTGGCGCCGCCGGCGATGCGGTCGGCCACTCCGGCCAGGCGGTGACGATGCCGGCAGCCCGGGGTCAGCACCTCTTTACCCGTACCAAGCGCTTCCTGATGGACTGGGCTCAGGAGCAGGGCCTGGCGGGGATGTACAGCGAGGCAACCGCCGCCCATCCCTACAGCCAGCGCGCCAACATCGAGCTCGGTGCGCACGAGACCGGCTTCCTGCTGGGCTGGATCCCCGCCTCGGTCTCAAACGACGCGGCAGGCAAAGGGCCTCGTCATCGCCAGTCGGCAGCGCTCTTCTACACGAAGCTCAACGACGGCCACGAGCGGGCTGTCTATGCCCCGGAGCGCCACCGCGAGATCGTCAGCACGACGCTGGATCTATGCGAACTGCGGGGAACGCCGGCTGAGCCGCCCGCGGAAGCGGCGCTGGAGGAGCGGAGCGAGCTCCACGTCGAGGTCGACGCCGACCACAACCTGGCGCTGATCACCGTCTTCGACCCAGGCGCGGACCTCGAGACCGTGGTCGCGGCGGAGCGCCACCATCTCTTCCGCCGCGCCGGCCTCGACGCCGTCTACATCGACCTGCCGCTGGACAACCCGGCGACGGCGCTGGTCGCCGATCACCTCGAGCGCCTCGGCGTCTCCTACGCCGGCATCTTCCCCAACAGCCGTTGCGACGGCGACGTCCTGAGGATGCAGTCCCTGCACCGTGTCCGGATCAAGGCCGACGACGTTGCGGTCGCCTCCGAACACGGCAGAGAGCTGCTCGACTACGTGCTCGCGGACCTGCCTTAGAGGACGGCCTCCCGCGAGGCGAGATGGGCGCCGACCTTGCGCTTGACCCGCTGCAGGGCGTTGTCGACGGTCTTCGTGTCGCACTCGAGCCGCTCGGCGGTGGCCTCGTAGGAGTGGCCGTCGAGGTAGAGCGAGAGCACGCGGCTCTCGAGGTCCGAGAGGACCCCGGACACACCGGAGAGGCAGGAGACGAGGCTGTCCAGCTCTTCGGAGGCGATCACCTGGTTGACCGGGTCGAAGACCGTCGGGCCGGGCAGGATCTCGTCGAGGGTGGTGTCGGAATCCCCAGCGGCCGCCGGGGTCTGGCTGAAGGAGACGTACTGGTTGAGCGGCGTGTGCTTGTTGCGGGTCGCCGTCTTCACCGCGGTGATGATCTGGCGGGTGATGCAGAGCTCGGCGAAGTTGCGGAAGCTCGACTCGCGATCGGTGCGGTAGTCGCGGATCGCCTTGTAGAGACCGAGCAGCCCTTCCTGGATCAGGTCATCCGCCTCACCGCCGAGGAGGAAGTACGAGGACGCCTTCAGCCGCACGAAGCCGCGGTAACGGCGCACGATCGCGTCGTAGGCGTCCGCCCGGCCATCCTTGGCGAGAGCGACCAGATAATGATCATCAAGCTCAGGTTGAGAGTTAGTCTCGGCGACGGCGCGAACGGAGCCGTTGAGCCTTCCCGAAGGGAGCTGCATGTCCTGCGTAGGCGTAGATAGAGCCACAGATCCTTCTCCTTGAATGAAGGGTCGTGGCGCCGTTACCTCCCCTGAGGCGCCCTATATGGACTGGGTCAATTCTCAGAGTCAAGCTGAGGTTCACCCTTTGTGGCGCGGTAGTTTACGGCTGCGCAGAGTTCTGTCAACCCCCTTGCAGGGATTTCTTGCAATCGCCGTTGCAGCTGCTAGCGCTGCCTGACGGCCTCGAAGAGCAGCGCGGTGGCAGCGGCAGAGACGTTGAGCGAGCCGATCTTGCCGCGCCGAGGCAGCGCGAGCAGCCCATCGCATGCCGAGGCGACACGGGGGCGAATCCCCTTGCCCTCTCCACCAAGCACCAAAATCGTGGGCCCGCTGAGGTCGACGTCCCAGGGGGCGGACTCAGCGTCGGCATCGGCTCCCCAGATCCAAAAGCCCGCATCCTTAGCCTCGCTCAGCCAGTCGGTCAGGTTGCGAACCCGGGCGATGGCGAGATGCTCGACCGCCCCGGCCGACGCCTTACAGGCCACGGCCGTCACCTCAGCCGAGCGACGCTCTGGAATCACCAAGCCTGCCGCCCCCGCCGCCTCAGCCGAGCGACAGACAGCGCCGAGGTTGCGCGGGTCCTGCACCTGGTCCAGCGCTACGAGGAGCGCGCCCTCATTGCGCAGCAGCAAGGTCGGATCGGCGTACGGATACGGGTCGACCTCGGCGACGACGCCTTGGTGATCCGGCGAGCCGCAGAGCTGCTCCAACTCCTCGGCGGAGGTCTCCGGTGCCCGCCAAACCCGCTGCACTCCCCGCTTCCCGCGCTCGGCCTCGGCGACCACCCGCTTCCCATAGATCAGCTGCGCATCCGACTTTGACCCCCTTCCAGTGTGGTCAAAGTCGGATGCGTCTCCCGACGGCATCGCCTAGCCCTTGGGCACGAGCTTCGCACCCTCGGCCGAGTCGCGAACCTCCCACCCGAGCTCGGCCAGCCGTTCGCGGATCTCATCGGCCCGCCCGAAGTCCTTCTCCGCCCGCGCCTCCTCCCGCTTCACGAGCAGCGCCTCCGCCTCCGCATCTCCACCGCGCTCGGTCTCCGCGAGCGAATCGAGCCCAACAAGCTCAAGCATCTCGCGCACTTCCTCCGCGGCTCCGGGGACCTCCCCCCGGTTCGCTTCCCCGACCAGCTCGAACACCTCCGCCATGGCCCGCGGCGTATTGAAGTCGTCAGCAAGAGCCTGCCGGAATGCCTCGACGCGGGCACCGGGCCCGCGGGGAGAGTCGAATGAGGGGTCGCCGGAGCCTCCCCGCTGTTGCTCCGCCGACCCCTCATTCGACTCTCCCCCACCGCTCTCGGTTCCGACGGGATGCTCCCGAAAGAAGTTCCTCAGCCTCTCGACCCGAGCCACCGCCTGCTCCATCTGCTCGGGCCCGAACGCCAGTGGCTGTCGGTAGTGCCCGGAGATCAGGTAGTCGACGACCGCCTCGCGCCCATAGCGGTCGAGCGCCTCCCCCAGCTGGAAGATGTTCCCCTCCGACTTCGACATCTTCTCGGCGTCGGTCTCGACCATCCCGTTGTGCATCCAGGCCCTGGCGAAGGAGCGCCCCGCCGCCTCGGACTGGGCGATCTCGTTCTCGTGATGAGGGAAGACGAGGTCCGAGCCACCGCCGTGGATCGCGAACGAGGGACCAAGCTCGGCCTCGGCCATCGCCGAGCACTCGATGTGCCAGCCCGGCCGGCCTGGGCCCCAGGGCGAGTCCCAGGAGGTGTCCTCTCCCTCCTTGCGGGCCTTCCAGAGCGCGAAGTCGAGCGGGTCTTCCTTCAGCGAAGCCATCCCGGTCTCCTCGCCCTGGTCCATGTCCTCGATGTGGCGATTGGAGAGCTTGCCGTATCCCTCCAGGCTCATCACCCGGAAGTAGACGTCCCCCCCGGACTCATACGCATGCCCGGCCTCGATCAGGTCGGAGATCAGGGCGACGATCTCCGCAATCTTCTCGGTCGCCAGCGGCTCGGCGTCAGGCCGGCCCAGCCCGAGCCTGTCGGTGTCCTCGAAGTAGGCACGGGTCATGCGGTCAGCAAACTCGGCCGAGGGCTCGCCCGCCTCGCGAGCTGCCACATAGATCTTGTCGTTGACGTCGGTGACGTTGACGACCAGCTTCGTCTCGTAGCCCTCCGAGCGAAGAAAGCGCGAGAGCAGCGAGAAGACGACGAACGGCCGCGCATTGCCGATGTGGATCCGGCTGTACACCGTTGGGCCGCAGGCGTAGATCCCAACCCGATCGCTGGGATCGAGCTTTGCCGGCTCACCGGTGAGGGTGTCCTTTATCCGCACCTCCCGCATAGGAGGGAGATGCTATTCGGGACTAGAAAGTCCGGTAGCCGGCCGTCGCGGCGGCCTCACGCCGCGCCCAGGCGGGTGCGGTCTGATCGGCGGCAGCGAGCGCCTCGCGGCGTGCCCGTTTGGCGCTTGCCTTGATCTCGTCCTCGGCCACCCGCCGAGCCCGCTCCTCGCGCTGCTCGGCCTGGCTGCGAATCCGGTCGGACTCGGCTTTGAGCTGGTCCTCGGCACGCGCCCGGGCCAGGTCGGAGGCCTCGCGCTCGACCTTCTCGACCAGCTTGCGGACCCGCTCCTCCGCCTCGCGGCGAACGTCCTCGGTTCCGGCCATCACCCGCTCCTCGATCTCAGCCTCGAGCCGAACCGCGACCTCATGCGCCTCGCGCGCCGCCGCCTCGGCATCGGCTGCACGCTGCTCGGCGGCCGCGACACGGCGGTCCGCCTCTGCCTGCACCCGCTCTGCCAGCTGCCTGGCCTGCTCCTCGGAACGACGTTCGAGCTGGTCGAGCTCCTCGGCGAGCGACTTCTTCGACTCGGCCTCGAGCGTGGAGATCTCGGCCATGAGCTGCTCGCGTTCGGCTTGGGAGCCCTGTTGCGCCTTCTCAAAAGCCTGCTCGGCTCGGTCGCGGGCCTGCTCGGCGCGGGTGGCGCGGCTCTCTGCCTCGCGCCGCTTGTCGCGCTCGGCGACGACGCGCCGGCGCCCCTCCTCGCTGAGTTTGCGCAGGGTCGCTATCGCCCGCTGCTTCACCTCGGCACGAACCTCCTCGGCTCGTGCCTCGGCTTCGGCCACCCGCTCCTCACTGACGCGGACCCACTCGAGGGCCTGTTTCGCGGTCTCGTGCATCTCCTCGGTCGCCGCACCGACCACCCTCAGCTGAATAGCAGGCTCGCCCATCGGCCCGGAACCTACTATCCACCCCGGAGGGCACGCTAGCCTTGGCGCGGCGGAAACCCCGCAATTAGCAGAGAGGAGCTTCTGGACCGCTCAGGACTTCTGGGTCTCGCGCTCGCGCAACTCGCGCTTGAGGATCTTGCCTGTGGCGTTGCGCGGCAGCTCGTCGAGGAACTCGATCTCCCGTGGCGCCTTGTAGGAGGCGAGGTTGGCCTTGATGTGTTCTTTCAACTCTTCTTCGGACACCTCGGTCTCGCCGGCGGTCACGACAAAGGCCTTCAGCCGCTGACCGAACTCCTCGTCCTCGACTCCGATCACGGCAACCTCGACCACGGCGCCGTGGTCGGCAAGCAGGTCCTCGACCTCGCGCGGAAAGACGTTCTCGCCGCCGGAGACGATCATCTCGTCGTCGCGGCCGTCGATGAAGAGGCGCCCGGCGGCATCGAAGTGGCCGACGTCGCCGCTGCAGAGCAGGCCGTCGATCGCCTCCTTGCCGCCGCCCCCGGTGTAGCCCTCGAAGGACATCTCGTTGCCGACGAAGATGCGACCCACCTCGCCCTGCGGCAGCTCCCCACCCGCCTCGTCGTAGATCCTGACCACGGTGCCGCGCGGCGGCTGGCCGGCGGTGCCGGGTGCGGCGCGCAAGTCCTCGGGGGTGGCGACGGTCGCGTAGGCGACCTCGGTCGAGCCGTAGAGGTTGTAGACGGAGTCGCCGAAGCGGTTCATCCACTCGATCGCCAGCTCGCCCGGGAGAGCGGAGCCGGAGACCGAGGTGATCCGCAGCGAGGAGAGGTCGTAGCGGGCTAGCGTCTCCTCGGGAAGGCGCAGGATGCGCTGCAGCATCACCGGGACGACGCCGAGGACCTGGGCGCGGTGATCCTGGATCGCGCGCAGCGTCTGCTCCGGGTCGAAGCGACGGCGCAGGATCATCGTCGAGGCCGTCGGCAGGCTGACCACGAAGTGGAAGAAGCCCCAGGAGTGGAAGAGCGGCGCGGCGACCATCATCGTCTCGCGGGAACGGAAGGGGATCTTGTCGATCAGCGCCGCCATCGCCAGCAGGCCGTCGGGACTCGAGCGCTGCGCGCCCTTCGGTGTGCCGGTCGTCCCCGAGGTGAGGATGACGAAGCGCGGTTTGTCGGGAGGTGGCTTCAGGTTTGAGTCGTCACCGGCAGCGATCAGCGAGTCGAGCGTCTGGCCCTCGGGGGTGCCGTCGGTCCAGGCGACGATGCGGGCGACGCTCTCGTCGACCCCGTCGAGCAGGCCGGCGAACTCTTCGTCGTAGACGAGCGCTTTCGGACCCTCGCGGCGCATCACCTCGACCAGCTGTGGGCCGGCGAACATCGTGTTGAGGTAGAGCGCACTGGCTCCCAGCTTCGCCGCGGCCAGCGTCGTCTCGATGAAGCCGCGGTGGTTACGGCACATGATCCCGATGCCGTCACCGGGCCCGATTCCCATCGCGGCGAAGGCGTGAGCGAGCGCATTCGTGCGCCGGTGCACGCGCTCGAAAGTGAGCGGGCCGCGTTCGTCGATCAGCATCGTCTCGTGCGGGTATTTGTGTGCCGCGACCGCGACGCCGGTGGCAGGGGAAGCGCCCCAGCGCAGGAAGGTGGCGGCGACCTTGGCGGCTTTATCGGGGCGGCTGAGGCCGAGGATGCCGGCCTCTCGCAGCACTTTTGCCTCGAACATCAAGTCCGAGGCCGACTGCCGCGCGCCCGACGCGATTGAGCGGGGGGTTCCCATCGGACCGGGAAGCCTAGTGACTAGCCGGCCTCGACCGAGGCGACCGCGATGCAGGCGATTCCCTCGCCGCGGCCGATCCATCCCATGCCCTCGTTGCTGGTCGCCTTGACACAGACCCGGGCGGAGGTCGCCTCGGCGAGGATCCGCTCCATCTCAGCCCGGAAACCGGTCAGCCGAGGCTCCTCGCAGATGACCGTTGCGTCGATGTTGTCGATCCGCCCGGGGACAGTGCCCACCACTGTGTGCAGCAGGTCGATCGAGTCGGCGTCGCGCCAGCGCTCCTCGTCATCGGGGAAAAGGGTGCCGATGTCGCCCAGCCCTGCGGCACCGAGCAGAGCGTCGATCACCGCGTGGGTGAGCACGTCGGCATCGGAATGACCGGCGAGTCCGCGCTCGTGCTCGATCTCGACCCCGCCGAGCACGAGGCGGCGCCCCTCGGCAAAGCGGTGGCTGTCGTAGCCGATCCCGACGCTCATTCCGGTCCATCCTCGCGCACCGTGGTGCCGAGCGGCTCGAGCCGGCGCGAGCGGTGCTCGAAGACACAGATCTCGGCGACCCCCAGCTCGCCGAGGAGCTCGACAGCGCGGTCGTAGCCGAAGCCGACCTGCTCGGGCAGGTGCGCGTCGGAGGAGAGCGCGAAAGAAGCTCCCGCCTCCACGCACATCTCGGCGAAGGCCCGCGCGGGATAGAGCTCGCCGACCGGCTTGCGCAGGCCGGCGGTCGAGAGCTCGACGGCGATCCCCGCCTCGGCGATCGCTTCGACAGCCGGCTCGTAGAAGAAACGCGGATCGCGATCCGGCAGCGGGCGGGCCGAGCCCCAGACCTTGACCAGGTCGGGATGGGCGAGGATGTCGAAGAGGCCGGAGCGGGCGCACTCGGCGAGAGCGTCGAAGTAGCGGCGCCAGACCTCGTCCGCGTCCCCTCTCCCCTCCCATACGTCCCAGCCCTCGTGGTCGACCGCGGCCTCGCCGACGAAATGGACCGCGCCGACGACGTAGTCGAAGTCGCGTGCCTCGAGCAGCGTCGCGGTGCGGTCCTCGGCGCCGGGGACGAAGTCGCACTCGACGCCGAGTCGCAGCGGCGTTCCCCGCACGAACTCGCAGTAGGCATCGAGGTCGTCGCGTGCCTGTTCCTGCCAGAAGGGGTGACGCCAGAGATCGAGCGCCTGGGTGAAGCGGTAGACGTGCTCGGAGACGCCCAGCTCGGCAATGCCTGCATCGTCGGCGGCAGCCAGGTAGCGATCGACGTTCTCCACCGTGAAGAAGCGCTCCGCCGCGGTGTCCGGCTCGTCCGGGCGCAAGTGCAAGTGGTAGTCGGTCAGCACCGGCCGATCCTATTGGGGACGTGCCACCTTTTAAGCACCCATAGGGGCACCTAGCCAGTGGCACGTCGGGATACGCTGAGGCCATGGTCCACCTGCGGATCGTCGTCCCCGCCGAGCGGTCCGAGAAGGTCCTCGACCTGCTGGGGGCGTCGCCCTCGGTCTGCAACCTGATCTTCCTGGCCGGCGCGGCCCGGCGCCCAACGGGCGACGTGATCCTCTGCGACATCGCGCGCGAGGACGCCAGCGTGATCATCGAGGACTTGAAGGAGCTCGGGGTACCGCGGGACGGCTCGATCGCGCTGGAGCAGATCGACTCGCAGATCTCCGACGCGGCGAGGCGGGCGGAGCGGGCGGCACGTGGGGTTCCTTCGGATGCGGTGATCTGGGAGGAGGTGGAGACACGCACCTCGGAGAGCATCGAGCTGGGCGGCAACTTCCTCGTCTTCATGACGCTTGCCTGCCTGATCGCCTCGGTCGGCATCTTCACCGGCTCGCCAATCCTGATCGTCGGCGCGATGGTCGTCGGCCCCGAGTTCGGCCCGCTCGCCGGCCTCTGCGTCGCCGCGGTCGAGCGGCGTCTCGGTGTCGCCCTGCGCTCGCTTACGGCGCTTGCGATCGGCTTTCCGGTCGGGATCACGGCCGCCTTCCTCTTCACTCTGCTCTGCGCCGAGGTGGGCCTGGTCGACAGCGGCTTCAAGAGCATCCAGAACCCGCTGACCCGGTTCATCGCCGAGCCGGACGAGTTCTCCTTCATCGTCGCTGCCTTCGCCGGAGCCGCAGGCGTGCTCTCGCTGACCTCGGCCAAGTCGGGGGCGCTGGTGGGGGTGCTGATCTCCGTCACCACGATTCCCGCCGCAGCGAACATCGGCGTCGCCGCCGCGCTCGGCAACTGGGACGACTGGCGCGGGGCGATGGCACAGCTCAGCCTCAACCTGCTCGCGATCGTGCTCGCCGGCGTGGCGACGCTCTACGTCGAGCGCAGGCTCTTCGAGCGGCGCCGGCGCCGCCACCTCGACGACGGGACCCGGGCCGTAGCCGGGCTCCCCACCGAGGACCGCGGAAGGCGCCGATGACACGCCAGCTCGCGATCCTTCTTGCCGCCTTCCTCGGCGGCACCGCGATCGGGGCGGCTTTCGGCGCCGCCAACTTCGGCGTGGCGCTCGGCGTCGGTCAGGTCTGCTTCGCGGCGACGCTGGTCTGGCTTCTACTGCGCTGAACGCTCGGCGAGAAGCAGCTCGGCAAGGCGCAGGTCGAGCGGCGTCGTCACCTTGAGGTTCTCCGGCGGGGAGGGGTGGATCAGCACCCTGCCGCCCGCCGCCTCGACCAGCATCGCCTCGTCGGTCGCGGCGGCAACCAGGTCCGGGCCACCCGCCAGTGCCGCCCGCAGCGCCTCGACCCGGAACACCTGCGGCGTCTGCGCCGCCCACAAGCGGCTGCGATCCAGCGTCGTTTCGACGCCGGTTGAAGGATTGTGCAGCCCAGAGGGGGCAGAATCCTTCATCGAGCCGGGACTGACCTGCTTGATCGTGTCGGTGACCGGGGTGGCGGCGATGGCACCGGCGGCCCCAGGGTCCGCGGCCAGGCTGGCGATGACGCCCTCGATCAGCTCGGGCATGACCAGCGGCCGCGCCGCGTCGTGGATCGCGACCAGCTCGGTCTCGACCGCCTCTAGGGCGTTGGCGACCGATTCCGCCCGGGCGGCACCGCCATCGACCACGGTGAGATCGTCGCCACCGAGACCGGGATCTTGCTCCGGGGGGGCGGCAACGACCAGCGGGCCCACCGAGCTCGCCGCCCGAAAAGCCTCGACCGACCACTCGATCATCGGCCTGCCGGCGAGCGGCACGAAGGCCTTCGGACCGCCGGCTCCGAGCCTTGCTCCGGAGCCGGCGGCCGCAATGACCGCAGTGACGTTGCTGGAACTAGGCGGTCGCCGTGGCGGCGAAGCGCTCCTCCAGCAGCCCGTCGAGGTACTCCTCTGCGCCTTCCTCGTCTTTGTCGAGCGCGTACATGAACTCCGATGCGAGGATCTTCTTCGCCCGCGTGTACATCTGCTTCTCGCCGGTGGAGAGACCCTTCTCCATCTCGCGAATCGCCAGATTGCGAACCACCTCGGCCAGCTCGAAAACGTCGCCGGTCTTGATCTTCTCGCGGTTGTACTTGAAGCGCCGATTCCAGTTCTTCGGCATCTCGGAGACGTCGTCGGTGAGGACCGAGGTGACCTTCTTGATCTCTTCCTCGTCGATCACCCGGCGCAGACCGGCGATGCCCGCGTTTTCGCAGGGGACCATCACCGTCAGTTCGTTGTGGAGGATCTTGATCGTGAGGTACTCACGCTCCTCCCCCATCAGCTCACGTGACTCCTTTTTCATTACCAATCCCGCGCCATGATGGGGATAGACGACCTTGTCCCCCTCTTCGAAGTCACAGACGTAAACGACGTCCTCCTCGAAGCCCGCCTCCATGGCCTCCTCAGCTAGCTCAGAAATCGCCTTGCTCCTTTCCGATCCGTGACGGCGCCAGTCGCCGTCAGCTCTGTAGGTACCGGTCAACCAGATCGACCTCCTGCAACCTGCGCAGGCCCTCGCGGATGTCCTTGGCTCGGGTAGAACCGACCCCGTCGACAGCCTCCAGGTCGGCGTCGGAGGCCGCAAGGACCTCCTCCAACCCACCCAGCTCGTGGATGATCTTCTGGACGACAAGCTTGGGTATGCGCGGCACGCGGCCGAGCACGCGGTAACCGCGCGGGGCTACCGGGAAGTCAAGAGTGTTGAGCTTGCGGTCGTAGCCGAGCAGCTCGGCGAGACGACCGAAGTCGAGCACGTCCTCGTGCGGCATCCGGGCCAGCGACTGCAGCACCGTGGCCAGGTTCTCCTCCGAATCTTCGACGCTGTAGTCGCGGATCAGCGCCGTCTTGTCGGCGGCGACGCCGACCATCGTCTCCTCCAGCTGCATCTCGATCAGGCGGCCCTCGGTACCGAGCTCGACGATGTAGCGCTCGACCTCGACCGCCATCCGGGTCACGAGCTCAGCCCGCTGCAGGACGGCGAGAGCGTCGTAGAGGACACCGCCGCCTTCGAACTCGAGCACGGTGAGGCGGGTGGAGACCTGGTCCAGCCTGGCCCGGTACTTGTCCAGCGTCGCCAGACCCTGGTTGGCCTTGGCGAGAACCGCGGGGATGTCCTGGAGGATGTACTTGGTCCCCTCGACGTAGAGGGAGACGACGTCGCGGCGCTGGGAGATCGCGATCACCAGCGCCTCGGTCTGTTTGGAGACGCGCTCGGCGGTGCGGTGGCGAGTGCCGGTCTCGGCCGACATGATCGTCGGGTCGGGCATCAGCTGCACGTTCGCCCAAGCGATCTTCGTCGCCTCGGCGTTGAGGACGATCGCCCCGTCCATCTTTGCCACTTGGTAGAGCATCGCCGGCGTGTAGTCGATGTCCAGTTTGATCCCACCCGAGAGGAGGTGGGAGATTCCATCGGGATCGCCGACCACGATCAGTCCACCGGTGCGGGAGTGGACGATGTTGTCGATACCCTCGCGCAGGGCTCCACCCGGCGCGACCACGTCCAGTGCTCTGAGGAGTCGGGGATCCTGGCGTTCAGAAAGCTCGTGAAGCTCATCCCCTGGGAGAGAAGACATCGCTTTCTAGGATGGCAAAAACCGCTTTGGAATGCGGAGTGACTATTTCCCAGTGGACAGGTCGGGATAGACGCTGTCAAGGAAACCCGTCACCTATTCCCCCAAATCCCGGCCTAAATGAACCACACACGAAACTACATTCATTCTCTTTCGATTGATTAAAGAATTTAGTGTAATTCGGTGAAGGGGTTAGAGGTGAAAGCGCCGATGGTGGCGATGATGGTGAAGCTCGCGTGAAGGTGGGTCGCCGGCCACCGCTGGGTCGGGGCCCGGTCGGTCCGGATCGCGCACAAACGCCCAGGTAAGCGCGGTGCCGAGGGCACAGAGGGCGACCAGGATCCAGGTCGACCCGGCCACCGCGGCTGAAAAAGAGTCGCCGCCGTCGCGAAGGGCGTGGAAGACGGCGCCGCTGGCGGCGAGGGCGATCGTGCCCGCCATCACCCGGTCCATCGCCAGCACGCCGGAGGCGATGCCGACCTTCTCCGGCGGCATCGCCGCCATCGCCGCCGTCGACATCGGCGCGTAGACGAGGCCAAGCGCAACCCCGAAGAGAAGGTAGCCGGCGAGCAGCAGGCCATAGGAACTATCGGCCTCGAGCTGCGTCAGCACGATCAGCCCGGCGGCCCCACAAGCCATACCCGCGGTCATCGGCTTCCTGGCGCCGAAACGTCCGATCAGACGACCCGACATGGGCGAGATGACGACCATCGGCGCGGTGACCGGCAGGATCAGCAGGCCGCTGAGCACGGCCGAGTGGCCGCGCACGTCCTGCAGGTACTGGGGCTGGAAGAACATCACCGCCCAGTAGGCCCCGACGAGGGCGAAGGCAGCGGTACTGGCGCCGAAGTAGGGCCCGTTGCGGAAGAGGGAGAACTCGACGATCGGCTCCCGACTGCGGTGCTCGATCCGCCAGAAGACGAAGAGCGCGGCTAGGCCGGCAATGCCGGTCGCGATCGCCGTAGCCGCGCTCCAGCTCCGGCTCTGGACCAGCGCCAGGACCACTGCCGAGAGGCCGAAGCTGAGCGCGAGCAGGCCGGGGAAGTCGATTCGCCGCCCCGAGCCGGGATCGGTCGACTCCGGTGCCGCGAAGGCGGTGATCGCAACGGCCACCGCCGCCACCGGCAGGTTGATCCAGAAGATCGCTCGCCAGTCGATTTCGACCAGGGCGCCGCCGGCGAGCGGGCCGATCGCCAGCGCCAGCGCCGAGACGCCCGCCCAGATGCCCAGCGCCCGCGCCTGCTCTCCGGCTGGGAAGGCGTTGCAGACGATCGCCAGCGAGAGCGGCAGCATCGGCGCCGCCCCGATGCCCTGGAGCACCCTGCCGGCGATCAGCTGGTCCTGGTCGCCGGCAGCGCCGGAGAGAGCGGAGCCAAGAGCGAAGACGCCCACGCCGATGAGGAAGAGTCGCTTGCGGCCGAACATGTCGCCGAGCCTGCCGGCAGTGACGACGAAGACCGTGATCGCCAGTAGGTAGCCGTTCATCACCCACTGCAGGGCGGTGTCGCTGGCGCCAACGTCGTGGCGAATGCTGGGCAGCGCCAGCGCTACAACGGTCGAATCCAGCATCAATAGGAAGAGGCCTGCGCAGGTACCGGCAAGCGTCCACCACGGCCTACGGCTCTCGTCGATCTTCAGCACGCGCCGCAGCCTATGAAGCTCGGAGGTCGTGAGTGGGAGGGGCCGGGGGACCCCTCCCCTGGAGACCGTTGCGCAGCAGATCGTCAGAGGCGATTCGGCTCGTGGTCCCAGAGCCTCCAGTGGAGGGGTCCCCCCGGCCCCGCTCCGGTCACCAGCTCGTGGCACAACGCGAACCCGCAGTGGCAAGAGGGATCGGGTGCCCCTCTCCTGGAGGCTCTGGGACCACGCCTCGAAGCTGAGTTACGGATCTGCTGCGCAACGGTCTCCAGGGGAGGGGCACCCGATCCCTCTAACGGCTGGGTTTCTAGGGAGTTGCGATCAGGTCGCGGGTGGGGTCGATGTGCCAGCGGGCCCCGACCTCGGCGAGCTCCTCGGTGAGGTGCCAGCGATCTGGGCGCTCCTCGCCCTCATGCTGGGGGTTGGCGCCCTTCAGGGCCATGCTGCCCGTGTTGTCACCGATCGCCCGGATCTCCTCGACCTCTGCCTCGCTGAGCAGGATCTCTGCAGGCAGCGCCGCCAGTTCCGCCCGCTTCTCCTCGATCGGGCGGGCTTCCGGGCCGGCCTCCTGGATCAAGGTCGGAACGACGCACTCGACCGAGGGGTGAGCGAGGTTCCACTGGCAGGCGAGCTGGATCGGCGTCAGCCCGGCCCGCTCGGCGATCGGCAGCACATGGTCCAGCTTCTCGAGGCCGATGTCGATCCAGCCGTCGGGACGGAAAGCCCGGTGGTCTCCCCTGGCCAGCTCCGCCCCCCGGCGCAGGTCGCCCCAGAAGAGGCCGCCGTAGTCGACCACGCGGGTGATCGTCTTCACCCCGTGGCGCTCGGCAGCGTCGAGGCAGAGCTCGCCGGGCCAGGGCTCGAAGGGGTTGAGGATGATCATCGCCCAGTCGATCCGCTCGCCGAAGCGCTCCAAGCAGGCGATCAGGTCGAGGGTGAAGCCATTCGCGGGACCGGGCGCGACGCCGATCTGGGAGGCCAGGCCCGCCCCCCGCAGGGCCGCCATCCCGTCCCAGACCACCTCGTTCGAGTAGCCGGTGCGGTCGGGGTTGTGCAGCAGCAGCAGGTCGAAGCGATCGGTGCCGATCCGCTCCAGGCTGCGCTCGGTGGCCATGCGCAGGTAGGCGGCATAGTCGGCCTCGCCGCGCAGGCGAGGGTCGGTGAAGCGGGGGAACCCCCTGGGACCGTCCCGCTCGCCCTCGTAGAAGTCGTGGCCGACGGCGCCGACCAGGCAGTACTCGTCGCGGGCAACGCCTTCCAGCGCTCGCCCGAGAACCCGGTCCGCCTCGCCCTGGCCGTAGGCGTCGGCGCTGAGCACGGTCTCGATGCCATCGCCGGGCCGCAGCAGCGCCTGCAACCTCTCCTCCTCGATTGCTTCGCCGAAGTGGAGGAAGCGGCCGCCGCTCCAGGTGCCGACCGCGCTAGCGCCGGGCTCTCTCACCCTGTGCCGCGCCGATCAGGATTCGCCGTCGCCGACGGCGGGCTCGCCGCCCTCGTCCGGCTCGTGCTCGCCGCCGTCGTCCTTCTTCGCCCCGACGCCGACCTTCTCCGGCTCGGGCTTGGACTTTGGCCGTGGCGGTTTCTTCGGCTTGACTATGGTCAGGCTGAGTGGATGGTCTTCCTCGTCGCCCGAGGGATCGCGGGCGATCATCACGGTCGAGCCAGGGGTCATCTGACCCTGTCTGAGAACTTCGTCGGCGAGCGGGTCCTCGATGTAGCGCTGGATCGCACGGCGCAGCGGCCGGGCGCCCATCGATGGGTCCCAGCCCTTGTCGACGAGCAGATCCTTGGCCTCGTTGGTCAGCTCCAGCTGCAGCTCGTGCTCGGCGACCTGGACGCGGACGCGGTTGATCATCAGGTCGATGATCTCCTTCACCTCTTCCTTGGCCAGCTTGTGGAAGACGATCACCTCGTCGATCCGGTTGAGGAACTCGGGCCGGAAGACTTTCTTCAGGTCGCTCATGATCCGGTTCTTCATGTCGTCGTAGGACATCCCGGTCTCGTCGGCGACGGTGAAGCCGATCGAGGTGTTCTTGGCGATCTCCGAGGCGCCGATGTTCGAGGTCATGATCACGATCGCGTTGCGGAAGTCGACCGTGCGCCCCTGGGCGTCGGTGAGCCGCCCGTCCTCGAGGATCTGCAGCAGGATGTTGAAGACGTCCGGGTGCGCCTTCTCGATCTCGTCGAGCAGCAGCACCGAGTAGGGCTTGCGCCGCACGGCCTCGGTCAGCTGGCCGCCCTCGTCGTAGCCGATGTACCCGGGTGGCGAACCGACCAGGCGGCTGACCGCGTGCTTCTCCATGTACTCGGACATGTCGATGCGGACCATCGCCTCCTCGTCGCCGAAGAGGAACTCGGCGAGGGTGCGGGCGAGCTCGGTCTTGCCGACCCCCGAGGGGCCGAGGAAGATGAACGAACCGGCCGGGCGCTTCGGATCCTTGATCCCGGCGCGTGAGCGGCGGATCGCCTTGGAGACGGCGGTGATCGCGACCTCCTGGCCGATCACCCGCTTGTGCAGCTCCTCCTCCATGCGGATCAGCTTCTTGGTCTCGGCCTCGGTCAGTTTGAAGACCGGGATCCCGGTCCACATCGAGACGATGTCCGCGATCTCCTCCTCGCCGACGTCGGGACGCTCGCCGTTCTCGCCCTCTGCCCACTCGTCCTCGAGCTGGCGCTTGCGGGTCGTCTGCTGGCGCTCGGTGTCGCGCAGGTTGGCGGCCTTCTCGAATTCCTGCGCTTCGATCGCGGTCTCCTTCTCGCGCCGCGTCGTCTCGATTTCCTCCTCGAGGTCGCGGTAGACCGGCGGCGAGCTCATCGACTTGATTCGCATCCGCGAAGCGGCCTCGTCGATCAGGTCGATCGCCTTGTCGGGGAGGAAGCGGTCGGAGATGTAGCGGTCGGCGAGCTCGGCGGCAGCGGCCAGGGCGTCGTCGGTGATGTTGACGCGGTGGTGCTGCTCGTAGCGCTCGCGCAGCCCCTCGAGGATCTTCACCGTGTCCTCGACCGAGGGCTGGTCGACCTTGATCTGGGCGAAGCGGCGCTCCAGCGCCGAGTCGCGCTCGAGGTACTTGCGGTACTCGTCGAGGGTGGTGGCGCCGATCGTCTGCAGCTCGCCGCGGGCGAGCGCCGGCTTCAGGATCGAGGCGGCGTCGATCGCGCCCTCGGCTGCACCGGCACCGACCAGGTTGTGCAGCTCGTCGATGAAAAGGATGATGTCGCCGCGCTGGGTGATCTCTTTCATCACCTTCTTCAGCCGCTCCTCGAACTCGCCGCGGTACTTCGAGCCGGCGACCAGCGCCGCCAGGTCGAGCGTGTAGATCTGCTTGTTCTTGAGCAGCTCCGGCACCTCGCCCTTGTTTATGCGGGCGGCGAGGCCCTCGACCACGGCTGTCTTGCCGACGCCCGGCTCGCCCAGCAGCACCGGGTTGTTCTTGGTGCGGCGGGAGAGGATCTGCATGATCCGCTCGATCTCGGTCTCGCGACCGATCACGGGATCGAGCTTGCCCTCCTCGGCGAGCTTGGTCAGGTTGCGGCCGAACTGGTCGAGCAGCTTCGAAGACTTCTTGCCCTCGCCGGAACCGCCCCCGCTGGGGCCGCCCTGGCGGCGGCCGCCGGGGCCGGAGAGCATCCGGATCACCTCGTTGCGGATCTTGTCCGAGTCGGCATCGAAGTCGAGCAGGATGCGGGCGGCGACGCCCTCGTTCTCACGCACCAGGCCGAGCAGGATGTGCTCGGTGCCGATGTAGTTGTGGCCGAGCGAGAGCGCCTCGCGCAGCGCCAGCTCGAGGACCTTCTTGGCGCGCGGCGTGAACGGGATCTGGCCGGAGGTGACCTCCTCGCCGGAACCGACGATCCGCACCACCTGGGAGCGGACCCGCTCAGTGGTGATGTCGAGCGACTCCAGCACGCGGGCGGCGAGCCCCTCCTCCTCACGTAGCAGCCCGAGCAGGATGTGCTCGGTGCCGATGTAGTTGTGCTTCAGCGTGCGCGCCTCTTCCTGCGCCAGGACGACGACTTGACGTGCTCGCTCTGTGAATCGCTCGAACAAAAAGCCTCTCTATCTACTCAACTCGCAAGGCGTGAGTAAGTATCGGCAGATGCCCTTCGGTTATCGGGAGGCATCCATGTGCGCTTTACACGATACCGAGAGCGCCACTCCGGCCACGGGACGCAAAAAGTCGCTCAGAGCGGCCTTTTGGCCTGCTCAGGAGCGCATCGCGGGGAATAGAACCACCTCGCGCAGGCTGCGAGCGCCGGTCAACAGCATCACCAGGCGGTCGATTCCGATTCCGACCCCGCCCGTCGGCGGCATCCCCTGCTCCAGGGCCTCGACGAACGCCTCGTCGTAGGGCTGGGCCTCTTCGTCCCCACGAGCAAGCTCCGCCGCCTGCTGCTCGAAGCGGCGCCGCTGCTCGTCGGGGTCGTTGAGCTCGCTGAATCCGTTGGCGATCTCCATGCCGCCGGCGAACGCCTCGAAGCGCTCGACCAGCCCCTCCTCGGAGCGGTGCGACTTGGCAAAGGGTGAGAGCTCGACCGGGTAGTCGAGAACAAAGGTCGGCTGGATCAGCTCCGGCTCGACCGCCTTGGAGAGCAGGCCGTCGACCAGCTTGCCCCAACCCTCCTCCGGATCGGGCTTGACCCCCATCGCATCGGCCAGAGCCTCGCGGGTCGGGTGCTCGGCGATGTCGATTCCCGAGCGCTCGCGGATCGCGTTGCGAAAGGTGACCCGTTTCCAGGGCGGAGCGAAGTCGATCGTCACCTCGCCGCGCTCGACCTTGGTCGTGCCGAGAACGCGCTCGGCGACCTCGGCGACCATCAGCTCCACCTTGTGGGCAGTGTCCTCGTAGTCGGAGCAGGCCTCGTACCACTCGAGCATCGTGAACTCGGGGTTGTGCTTGTGCGAGACGCCCTCGTTGCGGAAGTCCTTGCCCAGCTCGTAGACGCGATCGATGCCGCCGACGACGAGGCGCTTGAGGTAGAGCTCGGTGGCGATGCGCAGGTAGAGGTCGCGGTCGAGCGCGTTGTGGTGGGTGGTGAAGGGCCGGGCGAGGGCGCCGCCGTAGAGCGGCTGCAGGACCGGCGTCTCGACCTCGACGAAACCGCGTTCGTCGAGCCAGCGCCGAACCTCGCTGACCGTGCGGGCCCGCAAAGCGAAGAGCCGGCGGCTCTCCTCGTTGGCGACCAGATCGAGCTCGCGCCGGCGGTAGCGGGTCTCGACGTCCTCCAGCCCGTGGAACTTGTCGGGGGGTGGCCGCAGGCTCTTGGCAAGCAGGCGCCAGCGATCGATCGCCAGCGAGAGCTCACCGCCCCGTCGCGTTGCCAGCGCCGTCCCCTCGACGCCGATGATGTCGCCGAGGTCGAGGTCGACGAGGACCTCGTAAGCCTCCTCGCCAAGCAGGTCCTCGCGTGCGTGCAGCTGGATCTGGCCGCTCGCGTCGCGCAGGTCGAGAAAGCAGGCCTTGCCGTGTCCGCGACGGCCGATCAGCCGCCCAGCAACCCGGTGGCGCGAGTCGGTCTCGATCCCCGGCGCCAGTCCCTCGTGGGCGGCACGTACCTCGGCGATGTCCTCGCGTTCGCCGAACTCCGGCGGGAACGGATCGATCCCCGCCTCCCGCAACCGTTCGAGCTTCTGCCGGCGGTCGCGAAGAACGTCTGAAAGCTCTGGCTGATCAGTCCCACTCATGAACGCGTGCGAGCCTATCGGGGCGCAGAGAGCCGATCCCGGTAGGGGTGGAACGTCTTGTACTTTTTCGTCGTCGACCTCGCGGCGTCAGCGACAAAACGTTTCACCGAAAAAGTTAAGTGGAACCCCTACCGGGATCGGCTCAGGCCGTCTCGATCTTCGTAATCTTCAATTTCTTCTTGGGGCCCCTGGGCACCTCGACGGTGACCACGTCGTTGCGTTTGCGGCCGACCAGGGCTTTGCCGATCGGCGACTCGTTGGAGAGCTTGTGCTCCAGCGGGTCGGCCTCGGTCGAGCCGACGATCTGGAACTTCTGCGAGTCGCCTGTCTTCTGGTCCTTGACGTGGACGATCGAGCCGAACTGAACCTCGTCCGTGCCGAGACCCTTCTCGTCGATCACGGTGGCACGGCGCAGCCTCTCTTCGAGCTGGGCGATCCGCTGCTCGAGCAGCGCCTGCTCGTTCTTGGCGTCGTCGTACTCGGCGTTCTCGGAGATGTCGCCGAACTCACGCGCCTCCTTGATCCGCTCGGCGACCTCGCGCCGCTTCACGGTGGAGAGGTGATCTATCTCCTCCTTGAGCTTCTCGAGACCCTCGGGGGTGATTACGGACTGGCGACTCACTGGCCTGACCTCGCTTTGCTTGGTGAAACTGCTGGGAACGGCTCCTAGACCCAAAAACGCCCGGGTGCGGCGATCACTAAGTCACCACACCAGGGCAGGAAGTCGCGGGATTATAGCGAGGGCGCCGAAGCGGCCAAACCGCGAATCAGATGCCTGGCCCGGGGCAGATCGGCGCTGCGCTGCAGCTCGTCGGCGAGCTCAGGCGAAGCGTCGAGCGAACCCATGTACCAGGGGTAGAACTTGCGCAGGTAACGGGTGGCGCGCTCCTCCCCCAGGTGCTCCTCGGCGCGGTCGACGACCCAGAGCAGCTCCTCGACCATCTCGGGCCGATCGGGGGGCACATTCCGCCGTCCGGTCAATTCCTCGAACACCCAGGGGTTGCCGAGCGATCCCCGCGCGATCATCACCGCGTCGGCGCCGGACTCCTCGTAGGCGAAGCGCGCAGCAGCGGCATCCTTGAGGCCGCCGGAGACGATCACCGGGACGTCGATCCGGTCGGCCAGTTCGCGGGTCAGCGCGTAGTCGGGAGTTCCTTTGTGGCCGACGGTGGCGGCGCGGGGATGGAAGGCGATCGCGGCGACGCCGGCCTCCTCGGCGAGGCGAATGGCCAAGTCGAAGCCGGAACGGTCCCCCGCTTCGATTCCGGAGCGCAGCTTGACGCTCACCGGCAACCCGCTTCCCTCGGCGGCACCGCGGGCCAGCGCCAGAGCCAGCTCGTGGTCGCGAAGCAGCTCGGCCCCGGCGCCGGTGCGGCGGACCTTGCGCACCGGACAACCCATGTTGATGTCGATCAGGTCGGCCCCGGCCTCAGCGGCGACTGCCGCACCGGAGCGCATCACCTCGGCGTCGTGGCCGAAGAGCTGCACCGAGACCGGGTGCTCGTCGGGGTGGATCCGCATCAGCTCGCGCAGGGTGCGCTCGTTGCGATGGTGCAGGCCAAAGCTGGAGACCATCTCCGAGACCGCCAGACCGGCCCCATGCCGCTTCGCCTGCAGGCGTACGAACCAGTTGCCGATCCCAGCCAGCGGCGCGAGCAGAACCCGGTTGGGGATCTCGATGTGGGCGATCCGGAAAGGATCGGTCAGCTCATGCCTGGTTCCGCGCATGGATCAACCTCAACCCTTTGAGAGTAAGCATGTCGTCGACCTCCTCGATCGTCTCGGTGAAGGGGACGATCGACTTGGCCAGGCCCCCGGTTGCCAGCAGGTGCGGCCGGCTCAGTTCCTCTTCGATGCGGCGGACGATGCCGTCGATCATGCCGGCGAAGCCGAAGACGAAGCCGGACTGGATCGCGGCGCGGCTGGAGCGGCCGATCGCGGCTTCCGGCGCTTCCAGATCGATGCGGGTGATGCGGGCGGCCCGGTCGATCAGCGCGGTGAGGGAGATCTCCAGGCCGGGACCGATCGCGCCGCCGAGGTATTCGCCCTCGGCGGAGACGACATCGATATTGATCCCGGTGCCGAAGTCGACGACGACGCAGGCGTCCTGAAAGCGCTCGTAGGCGGCGATCGAGTTGACCAGGCGGTCGGCTCCGACCTCGAGTGGGTTGTCGATGCGGATCGGCATGCCGGTCTTCAGACCCGGTCCGATGGTCAGGCACTTCGCCTGCAGGTAGCGCTCGCTCAGCTGCTCGAACTGGGAGCCGAGCGGCGGCACCACAGAGGAGACGCAAACGGCGTCGACGTCGGCGAGAGACATCCCAGAGAGAGTGAAGAGGCCGCTGATCCTCTCCGCCAGCTCGTCGCCGGTCGCGCCCGAGCGGGTCTGAAAACGCCAGTGCTCGACCAGGCGCTCGCCATCGAAGGCGCCGAGGTGCGTCTGCGTGTTGCCGACGTCCACTGCGAGTAGCACGGCGCGATTATCGCGAACGGCCTAGGATGGACGCCGGTGAAGGTCCGGCTCTACACGATCCCAGGCTCGCATCCGGGCGTTGCGGTGCAGGCGATGATGAATGCCAAGGGCATTCCCTTCAAGCGCACCGATCTCTTCCCGGTGATGCAGAAGCTGGTGGTTCGCTCGATGGGCTTCCCCAAACAGACGGTGCCCGCGCTGAAGATCGACGGGCGCAAGATCCAGGGCTCGCGCGAGATCACCCGCGAGCTCGACCGCATCCAGCCCGAGCCGCCGCTCTTCCCAGAGGACCCCGAGAAGCGCAGCGCGGTCGAAGAGGCCGAGCGCTTCGGCGACGAGGAGCTCCAGCACCCGATTCGCCAGCTCATCTGGTGGGCTCTGCGCAAGGACAAGGCGCCGCTGCGCAGCTTTATGGAGGGGGCGAAGCTGGGAATCCCAGCCGGCCTGGCGGTCGCAACCGCGGATCCGATCCTCGCCCTCACCGCCCGCTACAACGAGGCCAGTGACGAGAACGCACGCCGCGATCTCGCCCTGCTGCCGAGCCTCCTCGACCGGATCGACGCCTGGATCGAGCAGGGGGTTCTCAATGGCGAGCAGCTCTATGCCGCCGACTACCAGATTGCGCCCTCCCTGCGGCTGGCGATGACCATGCAGGACCTGCGTCCCGCGATCGACTCCCGGCCGGCCGGCAGCTTCGCCAGGCGCGTCATCCCCGACTATGCCGGGGACGCCCCGCCGATCTTCCCGCCCGCCTGGCTGGAGCCGCTGCGCGGCACCCAGGCGACGACCGCCTGACGCTGAAGCTTTTGGTGCCCTACAGGGGGCACAAAGCTTCAATCAAGAATCGAAAGCGTGCCGGCGCGCTCGGCGCGCTGGCCCTCGGGCAAGTCGGCGAGCGCTTCGGCGAGGTGCGTGCCATCGGGCAGGCTCAGCTCGGGATCGAGCTCGAGCAGGGGAGCGAGG
Source organism: uncultured Solirubrobacterales bacterium (assembly GCA_963697695.1). Lineage (GTDB taxonomy): Bacteria > Actinomycetota > Thermoleophilia > Solirubrobacterales > 70-9 > VRUE01. The sequence goes on along the minus strand of OY969094.1, from coordinate 2,280,814 downwards.
ACGAAGCGGCGGCTGCTCACCTCTGGGTGAGGCAGGGTGAGGCGCTCTGTCTCGAGCTCCAGGTCTCCGAGTAGCAGCAGGTCGACGTCGAGCGGCCGCGGGCTGTGGCGGGGAGCGTCGAGGGCGCGGCCTCGCGCGGCCTCGATCTCCTTGCAGAGGTCGAGCAGCGCCTCCGGCTCGAGCTCGGTGCGGACCCTCACCGCCGCGTTGAGGAAGTCAGGCTGCTCGAGCACCTCGCCCACCGGCTCGGTCTCATAGGTCGAGGAGACCACCTCGACCTCCACCCCGCGCTCGCGCAGCATCGCGATCGCCGCCCTGAGATGCGCCTCGCGGTCCCCCACGTTAGACCCGAGCCCCAGGTACCCGACCCGCATCAGGACGTGCCGTCGAAAAGAGGTCTATGTGGGCGCACAACCGACGGCACGTCCTCAGGCTTCCTCGGCTTCGTCTTCGGTGCGCTCGTGGACGACCTCGACGGCGACCTCTTGGATCGCCAGCGGCAGAGGCGGCTCGGGCTTTGCCGCTCGCACCCGCACCGAGTCGCAGCCGTAGCGCTCCATCAAACGCTCGCCGACGACCTGGGCCAGGCGCTCCAGCGTCCGGTAGCTGCGCTCGGTGGCGGCGAGGGCGACGATGTCGCAGACAGCCGCGTAGTCGACCGTGTCCTCGATCCGGTCGGTGAGCACCGCGTCGCAGTCGGGCACGTCGAAGGAGACGTCGAACTCGAGCCGCTGGCCGACCTCCTGCTCGGAGTCGCTCACCCCGTGATGGGTGTAGATCGAGAGGCCACGCAGCTCGACCTCGACCCTGGACTCGGTTCCGTTGCCGTTTGGCTCGTCCATCCGCAGTGAACCTAGCCGATGGACGGCTCCCATACCCATATGAGATCGTGGTCCAGGTGGCCGAGCAAGTTGTGATCGAGAACCGCTTTCGAGGACCCGCCGACAGCGGCAACGGCGGCTACTCCTGCGGTGTCCTCGCTCACTTCGTCGCGCCCAGATCGGCCGAGGTGACGCTGCGCCTGCCGCCGCCGCTGGATCGGCCGCTGGACGTCGAAACAAACGACGAAGCGACTGTGATGCGCGATGGCGACGCAGTTGTCGCCGAGGCCCGGTCGATCCGGGAGCTCGAGATCGAGATACCCGATCCCGTCAGCGTCGAGGAGGCGGCCGCTGCCCGCGAGGCGTCTCCGATGCAGCACGAGCACCCCTTCCCCGAGTGCTTCGTCTGCGGACCCCAGCGAGGGGCAGGCGACGGCCTCCGCGTCACCTGCGGCCCCGTCGGCGGACGGATGGTCGCCTCGCCCTGGCGGGTCGACGACTCGGTCGCTGACGAGAACGGCGAGGTTGGCCCGGAGATCCTCTGGTCGGTTCTCGACTGCCCGGGCGGCATCTCCGGAATGCTGCTGCCGGACGTGGGAACGAGCGTCCTCGGCCGCCTTGCAGCCAAGATCCATCTCGGGGTCGAGCCCGGCAGGACCTACGTCGCGGCCGGCTGGCCGATCTACCGCGACGGGCGCAAGCTCCTCGCCGGCTCGGCGGTCTTCTCCGAGACGGGCGAGCTGGTCGCACACGCTCGCGCGACCTGGATCGAACCGAAGCGCTGAGCGCGGCTCAGGCCTGCAGGCTGACCTGACCGAGAATCGCGCCCGTAACCCGCAGCGCCTGCACGGTCTCACCGACGTCGTGGACCCGCAGCACATCCGCTCCCTCGGCAGCGGCCAGGACGCAGGATGCGATCGTGCCGCCAAGCCGGTGGCCGACGTCGGACCCGTCGACCCGGCCGATGAAACTCTTGCGTGAGGTGCCGACCACCAGCGACCGTCCCAGCTCACGCAGCTCGCCGAGCCGGCGCAGCAGCTCCAGGTTGTGCTCGAGCGTCTTGCCGAACCCGATCCCCGGGTCGAGCCAGATCCGCTCCTCCTCGACCCCCGCCGCAACCGCCGCTTCCACTCGCCCCGCCAGAAACGCCTTGACGTCGTCGACCACGTCGTCGTAGGTGGGATCGTCCTGCATCGTCCGGGGGTTCCCCGGCATGTGCATCAGCACGACTCCGACCCCCCGCTGCGCGCAGAGCGCCGCCATCTCGGGATCTCCGCGGAGCGCGGTCACGTCATTGACAATCGACACCCCTGCTGCGATCGCCGCCTCTGCCACAGTCGCCTTCGACGTATCGATCGAAATCGTGGCGGCCGCCTTCGCCAGGCCCTCGACCACCGGCAGAACCCGCCTCAGCTCCTCGTCCTCGTCAACCGGCTCGGCACCCGGCCGAGTCGATTCCCCTCCGACATCCAGAATCTCCGCCCCGTCCCCAACAAGCTCCTCCCCGTGCGCAACGGCTGCCTGCGCATCGAGATACAGCCCCCCGTCCGAGAACGAGTCGGGGGTCACGTTGACGACCCCCATCAACTTCACGTCGGAACTCAGCTTGCGTCGCCGCCGGCGAATCCCGGCCGCGGCCGGGGCGCCGCCCGCGGACCCTCGCGCTGGGCCCTTTCAGGCTCCGGCTCCGGCTCAACCGGCTGTGCCGGCTCCTCCTCGTCAGCGAAGACGTCCTCCTCAGCCACGCCGTCGAGCAGCGCCATGAACTGGTCTGCGTCGATCGTCTCTCGCGTAAGCAGGATTTTCGAGATCCGGTCCAGCTCCTCGCGCTTCTCGGTGAGCAGGTCCTTGGCGGTCTGGTGGGCGCCCTCGACGATGCGGCGGATCTCGTCGTCGATCTCACGCGCGATCTCGTCCGAGTAGTCGGGCTCGGAGGAGAACTCGCGGCCGAGGAAGGGCTGGCCGCGATCGTGACCGAAGACGCGCGGACCGAGCCGCTCGGACATGCCGAACCGCATCACCATCTGCTTTGCCGTCTCGGTCACCTTTTCGAGGTCGTTCGAGGCACCGGTGGTGATCTCGCCGAAGACGATCTCCTCGGCGGCACGCCCGCCCAGGGTCATCGCCATCGTGTCTGTCAGCTCCGCGCGCGAGGTGAGGAACTTGTCTTCGCTGGGCAGGCTGATCGTGTAGCCGAGCGCCTGGCCGCGGCTGATGATCGAGATCTTGTGGACCGGATCGCAGTTGGGCAGCAGGTGGCCGACGATCGCGTGGCCGAGCTCGTGGTAGGCGGTGATCAGCCGCTCTTTCTCGCTCATCACGCGGGTCTTCTTCTCCGGGCCGGCGATCACCCGCATGATCCCCTCCTCCAGCTCATGCATCGAGATCTCGCGCCTGCCCTGACGGGCAGTGAGGAGTGCGGCCTCGTTGATCAGGTTGGCGAGGTCGGCGCCGGTGAAGCCGGGGGTCTGGCCGGCGAGGGCGTCGAGGTCGATCGCCTTGGAGAGGGGCTTGCCGCGAGTGTGGACTTCGAGGATGTGCTTGCGGCCCTTGCGGTCGGGGCGGTCGACGACGACCTGGCGGTCGAAGCGGCCCGGCCGCAGCAGCGCCGGATCGAGGATGTCCGGCCGGTTGGTGGCGGCAATGAGGATGATGTTGTCCTTCATCTCGAAGCCGTCCATCTCGACCAGCAGCTGGTTCAGCGTCTGCTCGCGCTCGTCGTGACCGCCGCCCATGCCGGCGCCGCGGTGACGGCCGACAGCGTCGATCTCGTCCATGAAGATGATGCAGGGCGAATTCTGCTTCGCCTGCTCGAAGAGGTCGCGGACGCGGCTGGCGCCGACCCCGACGAACATCTCGACGAAGTCCGAGCCGGAGATCGAGAAGAAGGGGACGCCGGCCTCGCCGGCGACGGCGCGGGCGAGCAGCGTCTTACCGGTACCGGGCGGGCCGTAGAGCAGGACGCCCTTGGGAATGCGTGCGCCCAGCGCCTGGAACTTCTTCGGGTTCTCGAGGAACTCCTTGATCTCGTGCAGCTCCTGGACCGCCTCGTCGACCCCGGCGACGTCGCGGAAGGTGATCTTCGGCGCGTCGACCGACATCCGCTTCGCCTTCGATTTGCCGAAGTTCATCACCCGCGAACCGCCGCCCTGCATCTGGTTCATCAGGAAGATCCAGAAGCCGAGGAAGATGATGAAAGGCAGGATGTAGGTGAGCAGCGAGAGCAGACCGGAGCCGCCAGTGCCCTTGACGGACAACTTGGTCACGTCGCTCTGGTCGATCAGATTGAGCAGTGACTGCTCGGTATTGGCCGGATAACCCGTCGAGAAGCTGTCTTCGTTCCTGAGCTTGACGTCGAGCGTGTTGTCCTTGGTGTTGATCGTGATCTCGTCGACTTTGCCGTCGGCGATCAAGCCGCTCTTGGGCTTCACCAATTCGTTGTAGGACGGCGCCTCTGTGCCATCCGGGCTGCTGATCACCTTCTGCGCAACGAAGGCGAGGATCACCACCAGGAGGATCGGAAAAGCTGCGCTCTTGAAAAAACGCCTCACAGGGAAAAATCAGCGTACCAGGGCGGTTTTGCGCTCTAGGCGTCGAGAGCGGCTACGTAAGAGAGATTGCGGTAGCGCTGCGCGTGATCGAGGCCGTAGCCGATCGCGAAGCGGTTTGGGATCTCGAAGCCGACGTAGCGCGGCGAGAGGTCGACCCGCAGGCGCTCGGGCTTGGTCAGCAGCGCACAGACCTCGAGCGAAGCCGGGTTGCGAGCCTTCAGGTTGCGCATCAGGTACTGCAGGGTGAGGCCGGAGTCGATGATGTCCTCGACGATCAGCACGTGGCGGCCTTCGATCGGCGCGTCGAGGTCCTTGAGGATCCGCACGACCCCCGAGGAGTCCGTCTGCGAGCCGTAGCTGGAAACCGCCATGAAGTCGATCTCGCAGGGCGCGCTGATGCTCCGCATCAGGTCGGCAAGGAAGAGGACGGCTCCCTTCAGCACGCCGACCATGAAGAGATCGCGGCCCTCGTACTCCTCGCTGATCTGCCTGCCCAGCTCGGCGACGCGCCGCGTCAGATCCTCGCCGGACACGAGGGTCTCGCCAATCGCGGGATCGCTCACGGTTGGCAGTCTAGATAGAGGACGTGCCACTAGTTATGTGCCCGTATGGGTGCTCAACCAGTGGCACGTCCGATTCAGCGCTCGGCGTGCAGGACGCCACGCTCGACGACCGCTCTGACGCCGCTGCCCAGGTCGAGCATCGCGGTACCGGTGCGGCGCAGTCCCGCTACCTCGTCGGCGTGGTTGGCAGCCCCCGGCACCGGCCGGCCGGCGGCGCGGTCGGCGAGCCGCTGAACGACGAGCCGCCGCAACGCGGGCGGCAGCTCCGCCAGCCGTTCGAGCGAGATCGTGCCGCGGTCTCCGTTGCCACCGATCTCAGCATCGACCAGGGCATCGAGCACCTCCGCCTCGTCGCGCAGCAGCGCCGCGGTGCGGAGCACGTTGCTGGCGGCGGCGGGATGGACCTCCGCCAGGGCCGCTGCCAGGCCGTGGCGAACGCGGTTGCGGGCGTAGGAGCGACCGGTGTTACTCGGATCGTCGCGCCAGGACAGCCCGCGCTCTTCGCAGTAAGTCGTCGTCTGCTCCCTGGTAAAAGCCAGCAGCGGCCGCACCAGGCTGCCGTCGTGGGGACGCATCCCGAGCAGGGCGCGGCGACTCGGCGAGGAGGCAAGCCGGTAGAGGATCGTCTCGACCTGGTCGTCGGCGGTGTGGCCGGTGGCGATCGCGGCATCGTTCGGCAGGGCGATCCGGGCCGCCGCCGCGTAGCGGGTGTCCCGCGCCCAGCCCTGCAGGTTGCCCGGCCCCTCGGGACGGCGGGGCCGCTCGACCTCCAGCGCCACGCCGAGGCGCCGGCAGAGGTCAGAGCAGTGCGCCTCGTCCTGGTCGGAGTCGTCGCGCAGCCCGTAGTTGACGTGGAGGACCGTCACCCCCTCTGCTCCCAGCAGCCGCACCGCGAGATCGACCAGGCAGACCGAGTCGCGACCGCCGGAGAGCATCGCGACCGCCGGCCTCCCATCGGCCAGCAGCCCACCCTCGCGCACCGCCTCGAGCATCGCCTCGTTCTCCACAGACCTAAGTGTTACGCGACGTGCCGTTAGTTATGTGCCCGTATGGGTGCCTAACAAAGGGCACGTCGACCTGGGGCTAGCCGGAGGAGGCGTAGACGAGGAAGAGCGGTGTCGGCGCGGGAAAGCCCTTGAGGCTGACCTCGCCGATCGGCTCGAACTCGAGGCCTTCCCGATCCTCGATTGCCTCGATCACCCGGTCGGTTGCCAGCACCTCCCCCGCCTGGGCGCGGCTGACGACCCGGTGGGCGAGATTGACATGGGTGCCGAAGTAGTCGCCGTCGCGGTAGACGGCGTTGGCGCAGTGGATGCCGACCCGCGGCTGCGGCCGCTCCGGGAAGCGAGTGAGAAGACCGACCGCCCACTCGGTCAGCGATGCCGCTTCCGGCGAGACGACCATCACCTCGTCGCCGATCGTCTTCACGATCGTCGCCTCGGGGGGCAGCGTCGTTTCCACCGCTTCGACGAAGTTCTCGACCACGTCCAGTGCCTCGAGGTCCCCCTCCTCCTCGGTGTAGCGGGTGAACCCTGTGAGGTCGATGAAGCAGAGGGTGACCGGGACCTGGCCCAGATGACTGGCGGCGTCAAGCTCGCTCTCCATGTGTCCGATCACGTCCTGCTCGAGGAAGAAGCGCAGGTAGCGGGTGTGCAGGTAGTCGATCAGGGGCGAGGCAAGCGGCAGCACGTCCGCTGCCAGGCCGCCGATCTCCTCCGCCATCTCCAGCTCGGGGACGCCGTCGCGGATCAACGGTTCGTGCACGTAGAGGTGGAATAGGCGCACCTCGGCGTCGGCGATGCGGCGCAGTGACTGCGCGTAGACGCGGACCAGTTGCAGGAAGGCGACGAGGGGGAAGCCGGCGGCAAGCACGCGCGCGCAGTGGCGCAGCGCCTGCACGTCGAGTGGGCTGAGCAGCCGCTCGCGCTCCAGCGGGGTGCCGAGGATGACGAGGATGCGCTCGATCAGCTCCGGCTCCAGGCCGGTCTCCCGCGCCACCTCCTCGACCGTCGTCTGCTCCTCCGGCCGCGGAAAGAGTTCCTCGGCGAAGCCGAAGGCGAGCCTGCCCTCGCGGCCGGCCCGCTTCAGGTCCTCGAGCGAGTGACCGCGCTCGCGCATCCGCGCCACCACCCGGGCCTGTGCGGCAGCCGCCGCCGTCCAGCGCCCCCGCCGCACCGGCAGCACCTTCTCCTCGGCCCAGCGTTTCAGCGTGCTGGTGGAAACACCCGAGCGCCGCGAAGCCTCACTCAGGGATATCCGCTCGTCGGCAGCCATCGAAGAGAGCCGAGGCTAACCGCTACAGATGGAGAAGCGGACCCCCCTTCCCGGAGGCTCAGGGGGAAACGTTGCGAATCGCAGGAAGCGACCTGCTGCGCAACGGCCTCCGGGAAGGGGGGTCCGCTTCTCCTTACAACGCTTAGGCCGGGATCTCCGAGTCCTCGTGCGCCTGCAGAACCGGCTCCCCGCCCTCGCCGGTGCGGATGCGAATCGCTTCCTCCACCGGCAGGACGAAGATCTTGCCGTCCCCGACCTCGCCCGTGCGGGCGTGCTTGAGGATGGTCTCTACGACCACCGACTTGTCCTTGTCCTCCACCACGACCTCCAGCTTCAGCTTCGGCCGGACGTTGACGGTGAGGGTCGAACCTCGGTAGTGCTCGACTATTCCCTTCTGGCGCCCCGAGCCCTTGGCCTCGATGATCGACAGAGAGGGAAATCCCTTGTCGAGCAGCTCGGTCCTGATCGGCTCGAACGCCTCGTGGCGAATGAACGCCTCGATCTTCTTCATGCGCTCAGCCCTCCTATCGGGTCTCGGTAGCTGTCATTTGGGCAGGTGCGGCGGCAGGGATAGCTGCCCCCGTACCCATCGTGCCGGGCTGGCCCGTCGAGTACTCCGGCTGCGGGATGAACTGCTCCGGGTACCCGTACATGCCGTGCGAGCTGATGTCCAGTCCGGCTTCCTCCTCCTCGTCGGAGACGCGGAGCCCGATCGTCGACTTGATCATCGCGAACGTCGCGATCGAGATCACGAAGACGACGACGAAGGTGAAGAGGACCGCCAGCCCCTGGACCCCCAGCTGCCCGAAAGCCGTGCTGAGGCTCGCGTCGCCGAAGATCCCGTACCAGATACCGGGTCCTGCCCCTTCGACGATCAGCCGCGGCGAGGCGAAGATGCCCACCGCCATGGTGCCCCAGATCCCCGCCAGGCCGTGCGCGGATAGAGCACCCACCGGATCGTCGAGGAACCTGTCGATCGTCAGCACCGCGTAGACGACGATCAGGCCGGCGATGAAGCCGATGATCGGCGCCGCCCAGAACTCGACGAAGCCGGACGGGGCGGTGATGCCGACCAGGCCGGCAATCGCACCGTTGCCCGCCATGCCGACGTCGAGCGAGCGGCTCTTCAGGTAGACGGCAAGAGAGGCACCGATCACACCGGCCGCAGCTGCGAGCTGGGTGTTCAGCATCACCTCACCGAAGAAGGAGCCGGCGGTTTCGAAGGTCGAGCCTCCGTTGAAGCCGAACCAGCCGATCCAGAGGATGACCACGCCGAGGCCGACCAGCGGCATCGAGTGCCCGGGGATGACCCGCGGCTTTCCGTTCGCGTCGTACTTGCCCTTGCGCGGACCAAGCAGGAGCAGCGCTGCAAGCGCGCCGACCGCACCGGTGAGGTGAACCACCGAGGAGCCGGCGAAATCCATCACCGGCTTGCCGCCGATGTCGGAAAGCAGGCCGCCGCCCCAGACCGCGTGCGCGATCAGCGGGTAGATCACCGCGCCGAAGACAATCGCGTAGATCACGTAGGCACCGAACTTGATCCGCTCCAGGGTGGTGCCCCAGACGATCGCCAGGGAGACGGCGCAGAAGGCGAGCCCGAAGAGCATCAGCATTGCGTCGGAGCCGGCCACGTTGAACGCTTCTTCGCCACTGCCGATCACCTGATCGAAGTGGAAGAAGAAACCCGTGTCCCCAAAGAAGTCGTTGCCTCCTCCTTCGGCGACGCCGTAGCCGATCGCCCACCAGGCGATGGTCACGATCGCCAGGTTGACGAAGATCTTCGCCACCCCAGTACCGGCGTTCTTCTGTCTCGAGAAGCCGATCTCGAGGAACATGAACCCGGCCTGCATGAGGAAGACCAGCGCGGTGGCGACCGCGACCCAGACCATGTCCAGCTCGACGGCCTTTTCTTCCAGCGTGCCGGCGACTTCGCCGACGGTCGCTGCCGATGCCGCCGCTGGCAGCACCAAGGCCGCGACTGCCGCAAAGATCACGGCGAGGCCCATCTTCTTTCTCATCGAAACTCCCTCCTAGCCCGACGGAGCACGCCCCGGCGGTCGCGGTTTGGACGATCGAGATCAAGGTATGGACGGGCCGGCGCGCTGTATTTAGACGCCTGGAGGAAATCCCGACAGCCGATTTCTCACGAGTGTCGGCCACCAATCCCGACTCCACAGCTCGGATTCGGTTAGGGTGCCCTTTTTGTCATTAGGGAGCCCTAAGTAGGCTTTCCATCGAGGAGGCACTCAGTTAGATGAAGTCGAGAGCACACTTTGCCGTCGTTGTAGCGGCGCTGGCGTTGGCGACCCCGGTCGCCGCAGGCTGTGGCGACAGCGGCGACAACGAGGAGACAGGGACCACGGAGGCCGGCACGGCCCAGCTGGCGCCGGTCAAGAGCTATCTCACCGACCACTCGGCGGAACTCGTCGACCAGGTCAGCGTGCTGAAAGAGAACGCCGACGAGTACTACGCGCTGGCCGAGTCGGTCGACTTCGACTACGGACGCCTGCTCGACGAGCATGGCGATGAAGTCGCCGAAATCCTCGCCGACTCGAAGGACGCCTTCGTCACAGCCAACCCGGCCTACGAGGAGATGGAGGGAATCGTCGCGGGAGTACCGCGGCTGGCCCAGTACGACGTCGACATCGATGCCGGATCCGATGCCTCCACACCGGAAGACGCTGTCTCTTTCAGCCTCACCACCCCCGACGGCGAGCAACTCGAGCAGCCCGGCAACCTCTTCTTCCTTACCGAGACGGCGCTCTACGGAACCAATCCCGACCTGCAGGCGAAGGGGGTCAAGGCGGACGTCGACGGCAATGGCACGGTCGAGTTCGGCGAGGGCCTGCCGGACGCCAACATCTACAAGGCGACGCTCGACGAATTCGAACAGCAGGCGAAGAACCTCGACGCCGACGCGCAGGAGTTCGAACCCACTCCCTCCGACGCGCTGACCTCGATCGTCGTCATGACCCCGACCATGAGCGAGTACTTCGAGGCTTGGAAGAACTCGCGCTTCATCGCCGGGGAGGACGCCGAGGAACTCGGCTTCGTGGCGACCTCGCGCCTCTCGGACATCGCCGACATCCTCGGCGGAATCCTCGTCACCTACGACGGGATCGAACCGATGATCGCGGCCGAGAATCCGCAGCAGGCAAAGCAGACGAGGAAGGAGCTGCAGAGCCTGGTCAACTTCGCCTCAGACCTGCGCGATCGCGAGGCTGACGGTGAGCAGTTCACCGCCAAGCAGGCAGACGCGCTTGGCGCCCAGGCCCAGGCCCAGGCTGAGGCGATCGCCGGCCAGGTGACCCAGGCGGCGAAGCAGCTCAACGTCGAACTCCAGGAAGGCTAGGCGAGGCCAGTCAGGGAAGGACGCCTACAGCAGCGGTCATTCAGGACCCACAGAGCCGCCATCGCGATCTTCATCGCAATGGCGGCTCTGCTGTGGACAGCTGCAGCGGGCAAGGCCGAGCCGCCCTGGCAGGCGGCCGACGCGATCCGCGCGGATCTCGCCGCAGCCCAGACCCGGCTGCTCTTCGACGAAGCGACCTCCGGCCCAATCGCTGCGGCAGAAGCTGGCCTGCGCGGACCGCTGCGCAGAGGCCTTGCCGCCAGCGCCGCCGGCGAGCTGCGGGAAATCGAATCCTCGCTGACCGCAGCGAGGCGAGCCGGCGCCGGCTCGAATGAAGTCGGCCTGGCCGCGGCTCGGGGTCGGATCCTCGCCGCGCTGCGCCGCGGCGCCCTCGCCGTAGCGGTGGCGGCGGCACGAAGTGGAGACGCTGCCGAAGCACGCGCCTGGCTGCAGATCCGCGAGTTCCGCCAAACGACCCGCTTCACCCGGCCGGGAGTCGATGCGACGGCCGCAATCGACGAACTCGCCGCGGGTGAAGGCACGCCACAGCACACGGTGGTGCAGATCGAAAAGGACCTGCTCGACGCTTTCCAGGCAAGGCTCTTCACCAACCTCGACGAAGCGGCGCAGGCGGCCGAGCGCGGTTTCAGCGGCCGCTTCGCGGAAACCGCGGCGATCGCCCACGGCTACTGGCTGGCAATTGCCAACGAGTACGGCAAGCAGCGAGGCAACGCCGCAAGGCGCACCACCGACAGGGACTTCGCCACGCTCGCCGCAGCCGGCGCAGCCGCCGACCGGCAGCGCTTCGAAGCCGCTCGCAAACGGGTCGAGGCAGACCTGAAGGGCTTCACCGCGGCACCGCTCACGCCCGAGGAGGAGGTCAACCGGGCGAGCCAGCTGACCCGCTTCCTCGACCTCGTACCGAAGGAGTACGACAAGGGCACCAGCGACGGCCGGGTGACGATTCCCTTCGAGGTGCAGGAGGCGGTCGCCTTCATGGATGGGGTTGAAGCCGCCTTCTCCGATCTCGAGCCCGTCCTCCTCGACCGCGACCCCGCTGCGGTCGAACAGATCGAGGCGGCTTACGCCGAGCTACGCGAGGACGTCGACAACGCCCAGCAGAACGTCGGGGTTGCGCCGCAGGAGGAGCTCGACGCAGCCCGCGACCGGGCCGCAGAGACCTTCGAACGCATCGCTCCCAAGGAGTGGACCGAACCGAGTGACGAAGCCGACTACGAACTCGTCGACATCTCCCTCGATCAGCTGGAAGCGGCTGCCGGGGCGGGGCGCTACCAGGAGGCCGAGCAGGCGCGGCTCGCCGCCTACGGCTTCTTCGAGTTCGGCCCGGAGCTGAAGCTGCGCGCCTTCGACCCCCAGCTGGCGCTCGAAATCGAGGGGTTGATCTGGTACGGCGCCGACGGCGATGCGGGCCTCGCCAGCCTCGTCGCCCGTGAGGCGCCGTTGAGCGAGATCCGCGAAACGCGTCTCGATCTCGACGAAAAGCTGGTCGACGCCAGAGCGCTGACCGGCGACGGCGCCAGCGCGACGACGGCGATCACCAACTCGGCCCTGATCGTCTTCCGCGAGGGTCTCGAGGCGATCCTGATCCTCGCCGCGATCACCGCCAGCATGATCGGCCCGCGGGCGCCGCTGCGCCGTCCGATCTACCGCGGCGCCCTGCTCGCGCTGCCGGCCAGCGTGCTGATGTTCGCCTTGGCACTGCTGCTGCTCGACTCGCTCTCGAAATACGGCGAGAAGCTCGAGGCCGTGGTCGGCGTGGTCGCGATCGGCGTCCTGCTGCTGGTCATGAACTGGTTCTTCCACCGCGTCTACTGGACCGAGTGGATCAAGGGCCACCGCGACCGCGGTAAGGCACTGACCGGGGCGGCATTGGCGGCCGGGGCCGGAGCGGCAACAGTGGTCGGGCTCTACACCCTCGGCTTCACCAGCGTCTTCCGCGAGGGCTTCGAGACCGTCCTCTTCCTGCAGGCGCTGCAGCTCAGCTCCGGCACCGGCGTCGTCCTCGCCGGGGTTTCCCTCGGCCTCGCGATCACCGCCGTCGTCGGCGCCCTCACCTTCGCCCTCGAGCGCAAGCTGCCCTACAAGAAGATGCTGATCGCGACCGGCGTGCTGATCGCCCTGGTCCTGGTCGTCCTCGTCGGCAACACGGCGCGAACCATGCAGGGAGTCGGCTGGCTCTCGATCCACCCGATCGACGTCGACCTGCCGCTGTGGATGGGCACCTGGCTGGGCGTCTACCCCACGGTGGAGACCCTGGTCGCGCAGCTGGTCGCCTTCTGCTTCGTGATCGGCAGCTACTTCGCGGCCGAGTGGATGCGCAAGCGCGACCTGCGCCGGGCGATCGAAGCTCACGAGGAGTCGCTGGCGTCTGCTCCCGAGGCCCAGCCGAACGGCAGTGCTGCGACGAACGGCGCTGCAGGCGCAATAGGGTCGGATGAGGATGCCGTCCCGACTCCGTCCCACAGCCTCGATCGCCGCTGACGCGATCCTGGTCGGCGACCCCGGCCGGGCATTGCTGCTGGCGCAGGAGCTGCTGGTGAAACCAAAGATGAGCAACCACGCCCGCGGTCTATGGGGGTACTCGGGGCAGACCGCAGCAGGCGATCCCCTGACGATCCAGTCCACCGGGATGGGAGGACCGAGCGCGGCGATCGTCCTCACCGACCTCACCGACCTCGGTCTGAAGCGAGCGATCAGGATCGGGACCTGCACCGCGGTCGAGCCGACCCGTGGCGTGGGTGAGCTGCTCGTTGTGGCCGAGGCCTACGGAGAGGACTCCATGGCCCTGCCCGACCCTGGTCTCACCGAAGGGCTCGCGCGCGAGCTGGAGGAAGCGAACAGTGCGGCGGTCGCCAGCGTCGACCATGCCGGCGACGCGCCGACGCGCCGATCCGGGGTAGCCGGCAGCGACCTGCAGACAGCCACCGTGCTGGCCCGTGGCAAGTCGCTCGGCCTCACCGTCGCGGCGGTCCTGATCGTCGAGGAAACGACGAATGGGGTACGGATCGACGACGACGACCTGGAGCGGGCGGCAAGGGTCGCCGGCAGCGCCGCCACCTCCATACTCTCAACCTAAAGTAGAGGGTTAGTCTTGGACCTGAGCGGCGATCTTTCGCCGTAGTTCGCCGATGTCGCGGGAGAGCCTGTCCACCTGGTCCTCGACCTCTTCGAACCGTTGCGATAGAGAGCGCAAGCGCCGCTCCAGCCGCTCGACGTCGCCGGCGGAAGGAAGGTTGAGCGCCGCCATCGCCGCGTGCTGAGCCTCCTGGGCCTTCTCGCGGGCGCCGAAGGCCGCCGCCAGCGCGCTCTCCAGTACCTGGCTGTCGAGCAGTGCCTGGGCGAACTCGCCGATCGCCTGCTCGCTGCGTGCGCGCAGGCCATCCTCGTCATCGGGGCCGAATCGATCGGTCGGTTCCGGGGTCATTCACGGGAGCTTAACCGGCTGCATCCGGTTGGCCTGAAATCCTCCCACGCTGCGGCATGAGATCGATCTTGATTAAGGGCTTGTTGGGGGGGCTTACCACCCGTTGCACGCCTTCCCACGAGTCAGTAGCTTGGGCGGACTCGTTGCGCGGGGAGAGGGCGATCGAGTGCTGCACTGCGTGTGACAGCAGGTACAGAGGCGCCGTCGAATGAGAAACAAGCTTGCACTGACCACAGCCTTGGCCAGCTTCGGCGTCGTCACCGCGCTCGGAGCCGGCAACCTCGCAGGCGCCGACGACCTGACCGAAGCCAACCTGGTCCAGCCGGCTGCGCCCCTTGCCCCGGCGCTTCCCTCAGCCCCCCAGCCGCCGGCCTGCTCGAACGGGCTCGACGACGACGGCGACACCCTCATCGATGCGGACGATCCTCAGTGCCTCTCGCCAGACGGCGCCGGCGAGGAACCGCTTCCCCCGGCTCCCTCGAGCGGGACCGGCATCGAAGCGCCGCCTGCTGCTCCGCCCGAGCCCACGCAGCCCAAACCCGGCGTCCAGGCCGGCGCCACGATCGACGGCACCGGTGGCGGGACGGTACGTAACGAGAGCATCGGCGACGTCAGCGGCGGTGGCAGCGGCAAAGCTGCCGGAGGCGTCACCGCTCCGGCAGCGACCGGGGGCGACCAGCCGCATGCCGACGGCTCCAACGGCGGCTCCCCGTTCACCAGCGGCGGTACGCCGACCCAGGCCAACCCGACGGCGACGTTCGCACCCTTCGGGCCGGCCCCGATCGGGGTCCCCAACTTCGTCATCGACTCCTTCGAGATCCCGCCCTTCCTGCTGCCGATCTACCAGGCCTGCGGGACCGAGTACGGGATTCCCTGGGAGGTGCTCGCCTCGATCAACAAGATCGAGACCGGCTTCGGCACCAACCTCAACGTATCCAGCGCCGGTGCGATGGGATGGATGCAGTTCATCCCCTCCTCCTGGGAGATGTACGGACTCGATGCCAACGGCGACGGCCGCAAGGACCCCTACAACCCGGTCGACGCGATCTGCGCCGCGGCCAGCTACCTGAAGGCCGCAGGCGGCACCGAGAACCTCTACGACGCGATCTTCGCCTACAACCATGCCGACTGGTACGTGCAGGAGGTGCTGCTCTACGCACGGGCCTACGGCAAGCTCCCTTCCGACCTGGTCGGCTCGCTGACGGGACTGACCGAGGGCGCCCACTTCCCGATCGCCGCTGACGCCCGCTACGCGGACGACATCGCCACCCGCGAGGCGCTGAAGCGCGCAACCCCGGAGGAGCGTGAGGGATACGGCAATGCCGCCGAAGTGATCGCCTCCTCGCCCACCCGGCGCGGAATCAACATCTTCGCCGCCGAGGACGCACCGGTCGTCGCCGTCAACGACGGAGTGATCGAGAAGATCGGGCAGTCGAAGAAGCTCGGCCGCTACGTGGTGCTGCAGGACGCCTACGGCAACCGCTACACCTACGCGCAGCTGGGAACCATCGTCCGCGATCACCGCCTGGTGGTCATGCCCACCGGCAAGGAGAAGCGGATCCCGGTCGACAGCCAGAACATTCGCCCGCGGCTCTACGCCCACCCCAACCGGATCGACGAGAACCGGCAAGCCGAGGCCTCGCAGCCGATCGACTACGCGGCGGCACTCGGTGCCGACGGAACCCTCAAGGTGGGGTCGAAGGTTATAGCTGGGACCGTCCTCGCCCGGGTGGGCGCGTCGGCCGACGGCATCGACTCGCACATCAACTTCTCGATCCGCCCGGCCGGCCGGGGGGCGCCGCGAATCGACCCGAAGCCGATCCTCGACGGTTGGAAGCTGCTCGAGGCGACGGCTATCTACAGGGCCAAGGGCGAGAGCCCCTTCGCGGAGAAGCTCGGCAGCGCCGGCGTCCTCCTCCTCCCCAAGGAGGCACTGCAGCGGCGGGTCCTCGCCGACGAGCGCCTCTCGATCTACGACTGCGGCCGCACCGACATCGCCACCGGTCAGATCGACCGGCGCGTGCTGGCTGCGCTGGAGTACCTGGCAGAGAAGGGCTACGAGCTGACCATCACGTCGCTGAAGTGCGGCCACGGCTTCTACACCGCAAGCGGCAACGTCTCCAACCACAGCTCCGGCAACGCGGTCGACATCGCCACGATCAACGGCGTGCCGGTGCTCGGCAACCAGGGGCCGGGAACGCTGACCGACACCGTCCTCAAGGAGGTTCTCCGCTTCCAGGGCACGATGGTGCCGGAGGAGCTGATCTCACTGGAGGAACTGGGCGGGCCTAGCTTCGCGATGGGCGACCACGCCGACCACATCCACATCGGCTGGCAGCCGCTCTACGCAGACGGTGCGCTCGGGGCGCAGTTCGCGCAGCTGCTGAAACCGGATCAGTGGCAGCGCCTCACCGAGCGGCTGGAGGAGATCGACAACCCCGAGGTGCCGACTGCACCATCGGAGTTCGCGCTGCCCGACGAGAAGGAGAAACAGGGCAGCAGCGATGGCGGGACCGGCGCGAGTGCCGGCACCGACTGACCCCAGAGAACCGGGTCTTTGACCGAGACCCCCAAGCTATTCGGGTTCGCGCAGTTCGAGTTCCCCGGCACGCTCTCCGCCGCCGACGGCCGCTACGTCGTCCGCGACGGAGAGAAGGAGTCCGTCCTCGTCGTTGAAACCCGGGGCGCTCCGCCCCCGCCTTCACGGCGCCGACGACGTCCCCGCGCAGCGGAGCCCGATGCCGAGCCTCGCCCTCTGCCGCTGACCCGAGTCACCGCAGTGCGCGCCTTCGAGGAGCTTGCCGACGAGAGAGAGGCAAAAAGCTGGCTGGCCGAGGCTTGCGGCGACGAAGAGAAAGCCGATGCCGTGGTCGAGGAGGGAATCGCCCTGTTCAACCGGGCGCTTCACGCCTACGGCACCGCCGGCGCAAACCCCTACTCCTACGAACTGACCTCCGAGCGCGCCTCCGCGGTGCGAGTCGGATACGGCAGTGGAGAGGAGCTGGCGGGGGGTCATTTCAGCGAAGCCCGAGAGATCGACGTGCGGGGTGGCAGTGGTTCGCGCCGGCGTCAGCGGGCAGAAGAGCTGCGCCCCCAGGGGCGCGTGGCCGCGGTGCTCGGCGGAAGAGAACACATCGACACCTGCGAGACGCTGCTGCTACGGGTGCGGGCCGATCTCGACGCCGGCCGTATGCGTGAGGCGGCCCTGCAGCTGCGGGTGGCCCTGGAGGCGCTGCTGATCGAGCTGCGCGGGGCGCTCACAGACCCTGGCCACGAGGAGGACATGACGACGCTCGGCAGCCGCCGCTCCGAGGTCGGCGAGGCGGCGAACATGGCCCTACACGGAGACCTCGACGCCGAGCACGAGCGCAGCGTGCGTGAGATCGCCGAGACCTGCGAGCGGGTGCTGCGTCGCAGGCGGGTACTTCGGGGCTGAGGCGGGGGCGCCCTCGTCCGGACAAATGCCGGTCTAATTAGACCGGCATTTTGAGTATCCGCCCGTTCGAGGGCACCCCCGCCTCAGCCACGCGAGCGACGCCGGCTAAAGCACTAGGTGGCGAGAGACGACGTCGTCCTGTAGCGACTTGGCGATGTGATGCGCTTCGGCGAGCTCGACTCCATCCACCGACGGGATGCCGATCACGGTCAGGCCCGCTGCGCGCGCCGCCGCCACTCCCGTCGGCGAGTCCTCGAGGACGACCACCGAGGGGCCCGCCTCGACGCTGAGACGCCGGCAGGCCTCTAAGTAAGGATCTGGAGCCGGCTTCGGCGCCGCCACTTCGTGGGCGCTGAGGATGACGTCGAAGCGGTCGTGGAAGCCGACGATCTCCAGCGAGCGCTGCACGAAGATCAGCGGCGAGTTGGAGACGAGACCGACCGGCGTCCCCCGCTCTCGCAGGCTGTGCAGAAGCTCGCGGGCACCGATCATCGCCTCCACCCCGTGCTCGAGCTCGGCAACGACCAGTTCGTTCAGCTCTTCGATCAGCTCGGCCGCACGTCCTGGTTCGCCGAGGCGCCGTTCGAGGATCGCACCGGCTATTTCGGCGGAAGTGCCGACCAGCTCGCGCTTGTGCTCGCCGGTGAAGTCCCGGCCTCGCCGATCGAACAGATCCTGCTCGGCCCTGGTCCAGACCGACTCGGTGTCGAGCAGCAGGCCGTCGTTGTCGAAGATGACCGCGTCCGGCGCCACCTGCGCCACTTCGCTCGAAACGTCGGCCATCTCAGCCGAGCGCCGCCAGGATCGCGCTCAGCTCGGCGTCCACCTCGCCGCTCAGCCTCAGTGTGGCGTCATCGTCGTAGGGGGTCGATCCCTTGGTGACGATCGCCAGCCGCCCACCCCGTTCGAGGGTGATGCCGGGCAGGCTCGCCACCGGGTAGACCGCCAGCGAAGAGCCGACGCAGAGCATCAGCTCGGCCTCCGCGGCGAGCTGATGGGCCCGCATCATCGCGCTTTCCGGCAGCATCTCGCCGAAGAGGACCACATCGGGCTTGACGGCTCCCTGGCAGGAGCCGCAGACGGCGATGCCGTCCTCGTCGAAGAGCTCGTCCACCTCAGCGATCCCGTACGAGGTCCCGCAACCCCTGCAGGTGGAGGTCTCGATCGAACCATGAACCTCGACCACCTCTCGAGAGCCGGCGGCGCGGTGAAGACGGTCGATGTTCTGCGTGATCACGCCCTGCAGCAGTCCACGCCGTTCCAGCTCCGCCAGCGCCTCGTGGGCAGGGTTGGGCTCCTTGTCGCCAAGCGAGTGGAAGCGCGGCCGGTAGTAGGACCAGAAGCGGGCGGGGTCGCGCTCGAAGACGTCGATGTGAGCGACCTCCATCGGGTCGACGTTGGCCCAGAGCCCGGTCTCGGGAGTGCGGAAGTCTGGGATCCCGGAAGGCACCGAGACACCGGCGCCGGTCAGGGCGACCGTACAGCTCGACTCCGCGATCAGCTCGGCGAGCCGCTCCGCTGCGGCCCCGCTGCGCTCGTTCGCTCGCGCACTCACGCGCGAGATCATCTCAGAGCGCTAGTCGCACTCGACGACCACTTCGGGCTTGATCACCCAGGGCGCGTAGATGCCGGGCCCTTCCTGCTGGAGCACCGGCTTGGTCACCAGACGGCACCCAGGCGGCGGGCTGCTCGGCGGCGGCCCCGGGTCCACTTCGGCCTTGCAGGTGCTCGCCATCACTTTCAGCGCCCGCCTGCGCTTCGCTCGCAGGCGCGCGAGGCGTTTCCGCGCCGCCTGGCCTTTCTCCTGCTTGGCCTTGCGGATCCTTCGCTGCAGGCCGTTGGCCTTGCCGATCGCCTGCTTGCAGGCTTTGCCGCTCCCCGGGTCGCCGCCAACGACCGGGCCCCCGATCGCGACGCTGCCAGGACCGGCGGTGTCCGAGTAGTTCAGCAGGGTGCCGACGCCGTTGTAGGACTTGTAGAGGGAGACGGCCCAGATTCGAAGCGTGGCCGGCTTCGGTATGCCGAGGTCGGCGAGCCTCAGCGTCCAGGCGATGCCGCCCGGGTCTTCGGCGCCCGCCGGCGGGGCCCCGGCGGAGTACCTGCCGCTGGTGGCGCTCCAGCGGCTGCTCTCCCAGAACGTCTGCCCCTGCGAGGGGACGACCACGACCTTGGCATCGGCGCCGCCGTCGGCGACGTTGCCGCCGGCCGGCGTGTGATCGAAGTACCAGGTCACGTTCATGTTCGACGGAGCGCAGGTCTGGAACGGCGGGAAGCCGATGTAGTAGGCGCAGCCGCCCCAGCCCGCCGGCGGCCGCGGCACGATCCTCGTGTTGACCGTGATCGTGTCGTCGTCGCCGACCGTGACCGCGGTGGCACCGAGATCCGGCGCGAATTCGGGGCTGTCGCCGATCGGGTCGTCGAAGGAGCCGCTGGCCGCTGCCCCCGCGGTGGCGGGAAGGGCCAGCAGGAAAGCGACGATCAGCGCGACGACCGGACGCGACGACATGCCCAACAAACGAGCGGCGTGGCGTGGCGCTTTCGCTACCGCCCGCTCCATCTCGGCGTGCGCTTGCCGAGGAAGGCGCCGATGCCCTCCTTGGCGTCCTCGCTGCGGAAAGCAGTGGCGAAGCCCTGCTTCTCAGCCTCGATCCCCGCATCGAGGTCGCCGGCGTGGGAGACGAGCTTTATCTGCTCGACCGCCAGCGGCGCCTGAGCAGCGAGCTTGCCGCCCCACATCAGCGCGGTCTCGAACAGCTCCTGGTCGGCGACGACGCGATTGACCAGGCCGAAGTCGAGTGCCTCGCCGGCGAGGATCGCATCGCCGACCAGGTTCATCTCCAGGGCCTTGTTAGCCCCGACCAGGCGCGGCAGGCGCTGGGTCCCGCCGAAGCCGGGAATGATCCCGAGCTTGATCTCGGGCTGACCGAAGACGGCCGCCTCGGCGGCGATCCGCACGTCGCAGGCCATCGCCAGCTCGCAACCGCCCCCGAAGGCGAGCGCGTTGACAGCGGCGATCGTCGCCACCTTGGCCTGGCCGAAGTCGCGCAACAGCGCGTGGGCGGTGTGGATCAGCTCCTCGCCACCGGCCTCGTCCATCTGGGTGAAGGCCTTGATGTCGGCACCGGCCGAAAAGACGACCGGGACCGAGGAGGCGATCACCATCGCCCCCACCTCGCCGGAGGACTTCACCCGCTCCCAGACGATGCCCAGGTCGCGGATCACGTCCGGCGAGACAGCGTTCATCGGCGCGTTGGCGAGCCAGGCGATCGCGACGTCGCCGCGGGTCTCCAGCTTCACCGTCTCGGGCTGATCGCCCTCGTCGGGCTGGGGGTAGGGGTAGAAACCCTGGCCCGACTCCATCCCCAGACGGCCTTGAGCGACGAGGCGGCGCAAGAGGACGGGCGGCGCAAAGCGCTCGCCGTGACGCTCCTCGAGCTTCTCGATCTGCTCCAGCACCTTGCCCAGTCCTTCAACGTCGGCTTTCCAGAAGGGGGGCAACAGACCGCGCCGGGGATCGAGGCCGGCACCGGCCATCATGCCGACGTCGATATCGCGGACCGAGCAGACCCCTTCCTCCACCAGCTTGCAGGCCTCGATCAGGGCACGGCTGGTGAAGAGAGTGACCAGTTCCTCGCCATTTGCCTCGGCCTCGCCAGGGATCGTCTGCTCGCCGTCCTTGAAAAAGCCCTCGCCGCCGGACTTAGCGCCGAGCTTGCCGTCGGCGACGAGCTGCTTAAGCCCTTGGTGGACGTAGAAGGTCTCGCCGTAGGACTCATTGAGGTGCTCAGCGACATGGAGGACGGTGTCGAGGCCGAGTAGGTCGGTAAGGAAGAAGGGACCCATCGGCGCCACCTTGGCGGCGGCAATCGCCTCGTCGATCGCCTTCAGCGAGAGCCCCTGCTCCTCCTGGGCGCGCCAGATCTCGCCGATCGTCGCCATCAGGATCTTGTTGACGACGAAACCCGGTACCTCACCGCAGACGATCGGCTGCTTCTTGATCGCCTGGGCGAAGTTGTAGGCGACGGTGGCGGTCTCCTGCGAGGTGTCGTCGCCGGCGATCACCTCGACCAGCGGCATCACCGAGGCCGGGTAGAAGAAGTGGAAGCCGACGACCTTGTCCGGCCGCAGCGTCGTCTCCCCCATCTCGGTGATCGAGAGCGAGGAAGTGTTGGAGGCGAGGATCGCGTGTCCGGGGGTGGCGGCGTCAAGCTCGCGGAAGACGGCCTGCTTGATCTCCATCCGCTCCGGCACCGCCTCGATGACGAAGTCGACGTCGGCGAACTCCTCATAGGTGGTGGTCCCGGTGACCAGGCCCATCACCTCGGCGAGGCGGGCATCTGCCTGCTCCTGGGTCAGCTTCTCCTTCTTGACCAGGCGGGCGAGCTGGCCCTCGGTGACCGAGCGTGCCTTTTCGAGCGCGGCATCGACGAACTTCTGGTCGATGTCCTCGACGACGACGGGGATGTCGGCGGCGGCGATCGCCTGGGCGATCTCACCACCCATGGTGCCGCCGCCGACGACGGCGGCCTTGGATACGAACATTGGCTTGCGATTCCTCCAGGTCGGGGGCGGCCGAAGGCTATAGGTGTTCAGCCCGGCCGTCTGCCGGCCGGAGAAATCCCCCGTACGCTCGAGCAGCCGACTTTCACCCCACCACAGCGTGGTCAATGTCGGCTGCGCCTCGTCCCTCTGACTCGGTTTCGATGGTCCCCGCTAGTCGCCGCTGCGGAATTCTCGAAGCTCGCGTAGGAATTCGAGAATCCTGCGCCCCCAGATCGGCAGCTGCCACAGCGCGACCAGGGCGAGGACGACGTAAAAAGCAGTGTCGTTGTTGACGTACGAGTCCATTAGCGCATCGCTAGAAACCGACGACGCAACATGGCCCGCTGCTAGCCGACGAGGCTAGGAGATTTCCGAGCTGGGCGCTGTGCGACCCTCCTCCTGAAAGGCAAATCGCTCACCGAAAATAGGTAGGGATCCTCGGGATACCGCGTCCGAGTGTTTAGTCGATGTGCGGATCTGCCGATATCGGACTTTCATGCGCAGGGGTCTCGTAATCGTCGTGCTCTACTGCGGCCTGGCCGCCGTCACGCTCAGCGGAGCAACGAGCGCAAGCGCCGCCGTCCCCGATGCCCGCCTCCTGCCGGGCGGACGCGCAATTGCGCCGCCGTCGGCGCCGCCCGCAGTGAAGGCGATGATCGAAGCGGCGAATCGGATTCGGCACCGTCCCTACCGCTGGGGCGGCGGCCACCGCAACTGGGGCTCGCGCGGCTATGACTGCTCCGGATCGGTCAGCTACGTGCTGCACGCCGCCGGCCTGCTCAAATCGCCGCTCGACTCGCGGGGGTTCATGCGCTGGGGCGAGGCCGGCGCCGGGCAATGGGTGCGGATCTATGCCAACGACGGGCACGTCTTCGCCGTGATCGCCGGCCT
Source organism: uncultured Solirubrobacterales bacterium (assembly GCA_963697695.1). Taxonomy (GTDB): domain Bacteria; phylum Actinomycetota; class Thermoleophilia; order Solirubrobacterales; family 70-9; genus VRUE01. Next base: position 2,257,939 of record OY969094.1, on the reverse strand, counting down.
GCGCTGGGACACCTCGATGACGACCGAAAACGACGGCCACGGACCCGGCTGGAGCGAGGAAATGCGCTCAACAGGCGGGTTCCGTCTCCGCCACCCGGTCGGAGTCGAGCAGGCGATCCCGCTGCTCGGCTAAAGGTTCGTCCCCAACCCCCTGGACAAGGCGGGGAGGCGAACCTTGTACCGCGGTACAAAGCCATCGCCCGCCGATTGGCATTACTCTGCAATCCCCTCTCAATCGAGGGGGGAAGGACCGAATCGCCAAACCGCGCCCAGCGATGGGTGCTTCGCCGAGTGAGGAACTGACCAAGGTATGACTCGTATCCGCCAGCAGAACGTGACCGCCGCGCAGTGGAGCTCCAACGGAGAGGCCCTTGGCGCGCTCGACCTGACCCAGCCCGAGAACGACCCCTTCGGCGCCAACGTCTTCTCCGTCGCCGTCCAGCGCGAACGCCTGCCCGCCGACGTCTTCGAGAAGCTGCAGGCGACCCTGGCCGGCGGCGAGGCTCTCGACCCCAGCCTCGCCGACGCGGTCGCAGAGGCGATGAAGGAATGGGCGCTGGAGAACGGCGCCACCCACTTCACCCACATGTTCCAGCCGCTCACCGGCTCCACCGCGGAGAAGCACGACTCCTTCTTCGAGCCCGCCGGCGGCGAAGGCAAGGTCCTCGCCGGCTTCTCCGGCAAGGAGCTGATCCAGGGCGAGCCCGACGCCTCCTCCTTCCCCACCGGCGGCGTCCGCGCAACCTTCGAGGCGCGCGGCTACACCGCCTGGGACCCGACTTCCCCCGCCTTCATCCTCGAGAACCCGAACGGCGCGCTGCTCTGCATCCCGACCGCCTTCGCCTCCTGGACGGGTGAGGCGCTCGACGGCAAGATCCCGCTGCTGCGCTCGATGGACGCGCTCTCGCGCTCGGCGATCAAGGCTCTGCGCCTGCTCGGCGACGAGGAGGCCCAGCGCGTCTTCACCACGGTCGGCCCCGAGCAGGAGTACTTCCTGATCGACGAGCAGTACTTCTTCGAGCGTCCTGACCTGCTCGCCACCGGCCGCACGCTGTTCGGTGCCAAGCCGCCGAAGGGGCACGAGCTCGACGACCACTACTTCGGCTCGATCCCGGAGCGGGTTCTGGCCTGCATGATGGAGGCCGAGCTCGAGGCACGGAAGCTGGGCATCCCGGTCAAGACCCGCCACAACGAGGTCGCTCCCGCCCAGTACGAGATCGCTCCGATGTTCGAGAACTCGAACGTCGGCTCCGACCACCAGCAGCTGATGATGCAGGTGCTGGAGAGCGTGGCGCGTCGCTATGGCCTCGTCTGCCTGCTGCACGAGAAGCCATTCGCCGGCGTCAACGGCTCAGGCAAGCACAACAACTGGTCGATGGGGACCGACACCGGCTCGAACCTGCTCGAGCCGGGCGACACGCCCGCCGACAACGTCCACTTCCTCTTCTTCTGCGCCGCGGTGATCCAGGCCGTCAACAAGCACCAGGGCCTACTGCGGGCCTCGGTCGCCAACATCGGCCAGGACCATCGCCTCGGCGCCAACGAGGCGCCGCCGGCGATCATCTCGATCTTCCTCGGCGCCGAGCTGGACAAGGTCTTCGAGGCGATCGAGAGCGGCGAGGGCGATCCCAACACACCGGCCTCGTTCCTCGAGCTGGGCACGACCGTGCTACCGGCGCTGCCGATGCACGGCGGCGACCGCAACCGGACCTCGCCCTTCGCCTTCACCGGCAACAAGTTCGAGTTCCGGGCCCTGGGGTCGAGCATGTCGCTCGCCTTCCCCAACACGGTGCTGAACACGATCGTCGCCGAGGCGATCGACGAGCTGGCCGACAAGATGGAGACAAAGATCTCCGGCGGAACCGACGCAGCCCAGGCCGTGATCGAGGTGGTCAAGGAGTCCTACGCCGCCAACAAGCAGGTCTGCTTCGGTGGCGACAACTACTCCGAGGAGTGGCACGCGGAGGCCGAGCGGCGCGGACTGAAGAACCTGCGCACGACGCCTGAGGCGCTGCCGGAGGTGCTCTCCGAGCAGACGGTGAAGGCGTTCGAAGAGTACGACGTGCTCTCCAAGCGCGAGCTCGAGTCCCGCTACGAGGTCTGGGTCGAGCAGTACGCGATCCGCGCCAACATCGAGGCGGAGACGACCTTCTCGATCGCCAAGACGATGCTTCTGCCGGCGGCACTGCGGCACCTGGCGTTGATCTCGGCGGCCGGTGCGGCAGACCTCGAGCCCGAGGCCAAGAACCTGCTCGCCGAGCTGAACGGCGCCCTCGCCGAGCTCGAGGCCGCAAACGCCGATCCCGGGCTCGAGGGCCTCGACTGGGCGATCTTCGCCCGCGACAACCAGATCGCCGCGATGAACAAGGTCCGCGAGGCGGCCGACAAGCTGGAGAAGGTCGTCGCCGACGACCTCTGGCCGCTGCCGAAGTACGAGGAGATGCTCTTCATCAAGTAGGCGCGGGGGTTGGGATCCGCGGGGTAGGGGTTCCGCTTAACTAGACGCTCCACCCCTACCCCGCGGATCCCTTCGCGCCAGCTGGGCTTGGGCTCGGAGCCGCTTATTAAGGAAACCCTAGGCCGTGGCGAGGGGTTGGATCGGGTGGTGGAGGTGGAAGACGTTGTCGGGGTCGTACTCGGCCTTGACGGCGGCCAGGCGGTCGTAGTTCTCCCGCCCGTAGCCTGAGACGATCCGCTCCTCCCCCTCGTCGCCGACGAAGTTGAGGTAAGTCGCTCCGGTGGAGTACGGCTTGACGTCTGCGCAGACGTCGCGGGTCCACTGGATCGCCCGCTCGTCGTCGGCCGGGTCCTCCCACATCGTCAACGGGTGGACGACCCAGGGCGATTTCCGGGTTGCCATCGGCGAACCCTCCGCCCCGGCGGAGACCGCGCCACCCCAGGGGAAGATGATGTGCTGGGTCGGCGAAGGGATGATGAGTTCCCCGGCGCGGGCGCAAAACGCGTCGATCGCGGGGTCGGGCAGCTCGTTCAGGTACTCCGCCGACCAGTAGTTGCGGTAGCCCGGTGGGTCGTCGAGCATCGACTGCAGCTCGGCATAGGGCATCTCGGCGATCATCTGCCCCTCCGGTTCGCGCTCGAGCAGCGGCGCCATCGCCTCGCGCGCCGCCGCCTCCGGGCCGGTGTAGGTGACGAGCGCTGCAAGCGCGAGCTGGTTGTGGAGGTGTGCGGGGACGAATTCCTCGGGTGGGCCGGTCAGGTAGAGCAGGGCGCCTCCCACCTCAGCCGGGGCCTCGGCAGCGAAGTCGCGATAGGCCCGGCTCAACGCCGGTCCGTCAGCAGGCGACCAGAAGAGCAGCGCAGCGGTGAAGGCGGGCATCGGGTGCAGCCGGAAGGTCAGCTCGGTGGCGATGCCGAAGTTGCCGCCGCCGCCATGCAGAGCCCAGAATAGCTCGGGGTTCTCGTCCTCGGAGGCGCGAACGGTGCGGCCATCGGCGCTGACCAGCTCGACCGAGAGCAGGTTGTCGCAGGCGAGGCCGAACTTACGCTCGATCCAGCCGGAGCCGCCGCCGAGGGCAAGCCCGGCGACACCGGTCGTGGAAACCCGCCCGCCGGTAGCAGCGAGCCCGTGGGGCCGGCAGGCACGGTCGAAGTCGCCCCAGGCGGCCCCTCCGGCAACCGTCGCCGTGCGCGCGCCCGGATCGACCGAGACCCGGTTCATTCGCCGCAGGTCGATCGTCAGGCCACCGTCGCTGAGGCAGGCGCCGGCGACGCTGTGGCCGCCGCCGCGAACAGCGACCTCGAGGCCGTTCTCCCGGGCGAAGGCAAGCGCTGCGCGAACGTCCTCCGCCCGCTCGCACTGCGCAATCGCCGCCGGCCGCTTGGCGATCATCGAGTTGAAGATCGTGCGGGCGTCGTCGTAACCGGCGTCGCCGTCGGCGAGGACCACACCGGAGAAGTCCGCCCGAAGCGGGTCGAGGTCGTTCGGGCCAAGAGACGGGGACATCGGAGCTCCTTCCGCAGAAATAAGCCTGCCCCGGGTGACCTTAGTGAGGGCGACTGTGAGAGGCAAGCGGGTTGAGGTCCGCGAGCATCTCGACCAAGCGAGGTTCCGGCTCTTCGTCGTCGATGACCACCGCGGTGCCAGGCCAGGCGTAACGCAGGTAGCGGGCGTAGGCCTGGCGCGAGCCGAGGTCGGGCTCGTAGATCCAGGAGCCGGTGTTCCAGTAGCGCGTGCGCGAGTCGCGGCTGGAGCGGACGGCCGCAAGCGGCTGGTGGGTGTGGGCGAAGACGATCTTCTCCGCCTCGCGATTCCAGCCGAGGTTCTCGACCACCTGCGCGAAGGCCTCGAGCGCGTGCTCGGAGGGATCGCTGGGCGAGACCACCGTCGCAGCCGGATACGCCGGTCGTGGCCAGGCTGCTTCCGGCGCCGGCTGCTCGCGGCGCCGGCGCTCGGCCTCCTCCCGGACGACCGAATCGAAATGGGCCTCGCTCGGCAGCGACTGCTCGGACGCAGGCCCCAAACCGCGATCGCGCAGCTCGGCGCCCAGTCGCTTCGCTGCCCGCAGCGGCAGCGAGAGCGCGGAGGCGGCCCGGCCGGCGCGCTGCGCCGCTCTGTAGACGTTCTGCTGGGCGTGGGTGCCGTGCGGCATCTGGGCGGCGATGTAGAGCCACTCGGTCAGCAGCGTGGTCACCGACTCGTAGTCCTCGATGCACTTCGGCTGCTCGGGGCCACCGGTGGCGATGCCCCACAGCGCGTGGGTCAGGAGGCGGTCGCCGCGCGAGCCGGAGAGCCGCGCGTGCGGGTCGAGGTAGTGACCGTGCGTGCAGAGGACGCCGGCGAAGCTGTAGGTGGGGTAGGCGATCTCGACCTCGACCCCGGGCAGGCGCCGCGTCAGGAAGGATCGGAAGTAGCCCGGTCCGGCGTGACCGGACTCAGGCGGGGCCTCTGGATCGCTCCCAGGCGAGAGCCCGGCGGCGAGCTGGGCCTCGAGCCGGTTCTCGGCGTCGCGATGAACGAGGTGATGGTCGTGGTTGCCGGCAAGGAAGACCAGGCGCTTGCCGGGCAGCTTCTCGGCGATCAGGTCCAGCAGCCCGGCGGAGGCCTCGACGGCATCGCCGACCGAACCGAAGAGGAAGTCATAGAGATCGCCGAGGAAGATCAGCTCGTCGATTCCCTCCAGGTGCGGTGCCAGCCGCTCCAGGTAGCGCTCCTCGGCCAGCAGGTCGCGGCCCGTCCAGGCGCCGAAGTGGGTGTCGGAGATGACCAGGGCGCGCATCGGCGCTCAGATCATCGCCGAAGGCCGGGCCGGGAGCGGCGAGCTACTGGCGCGGAAGCACCCGCATCTCCAGCCCACCCCGGGGCGAGAGCGTGGGCATCTGGCGCACCGTCATCGTCCGGCCCGGCATCGCGTCGAGGCGCAGGCGCTGCAGCAGCATCGTCGCCACCAGCTTCACCTCGGTCTGGCCGAAGCGCTTGCCGATGCAGATTCGCCGCCCACCGCCGAAGGGCACATAGGCGCCGCGCGGCAGCGCCGCCTTGCGCTCGCGGGTAAAGCGCTCCGGGATGAAAGCCTCCGGCTCGGGGAAGACTTCGGGAATGCGGTGGCTGGCCCAGGAGCAGTAGTTGACGTAGGCGCCGCGGGAGACCCGGTGGCCATTGAACTCGAAGTCGCGTACAGCCCGCCGGGGGCCGATCCAGGCCGGCGGGTAGAGGCGCAGGACCTCGTCGAGAACCATGTCGAGATAGGGCATCTCGCGCTCCAGCCGCTCGATGTCCGGGATGTCGCCACCGAGCACCTCGTCCTGCTCCTTCTGCAGGCGCTCGAGCACATCGGGGTGGCGGGCCAGCTCGTGCATCATGAAGGTCAGGGTCGAGGTCGAGGTGTCGTGACCGGCGAACATCAGGGTCATCAGCTGGTCGCGAACCTCCTTGTCGGCGAAGCCCTCGCCGGCCTCGTCGCGAACACCGATCAGGAGGCTGAGGATGTCCATCTTCTCTGGGTCCGGGTTCTTGCGCCGCTGCGAGATCTCGCCGTAGACGATCTCGTCAAGCACCGCGCGCGAGGCGGCCATCTTCGACCAGGGCGATCCCGGTCCGCGCAGCAACCGCAGGTGGAAATCGATGCCGTAGAAGCCAAGCGCCCGCTCGAAGTGCTCGGCGGCCGCGGCGCCTTTGCCGGCCTCGTCGGGATCGAGGCCGAGCAGCGCCCGCATCGCGATCCGCATCGCCAGGCCCCGCATCCACTCGTAGACGTCGACGACCTCGCCCTCTCGCAGCCGCTCGATCGCCGGAGTCGCCTCGGTCACCATCGCCTCCACCGATGCCGCAACCTGCCGGCGGTGGAAGGCCGGCATCATGATCTCGCGGGCGCGGTCGTGGTAGGCGTCGTCGATCGTCAGCAGGCCGTCGCCGAGCAATGGGATCAGGTCGCCGAAGCTGGACTCGCGCCAGTGGAAGTTCTCCGGGTGGGCGACGGTGATGAAGTGGTTGGCCTCGGGGCCGAGCATGAAGATCACCGGGTGGTGAAGGAGGCGGGCGCTGAAGATCGGCCCGTACTCCTCGTAGAGGGCGAGCAGCATCGGCAGCGGATCGCGGGCGGCCTGCAGGGTGCGGCCGACGTTGAAGTCCTGGGGGCCGGGCGGGTAGGCACCGCGGCGACGAACGCTGATCTCTGCGCGCACGTCTTCGGCCACCCGGCGGACCGGATTGGGGCTCAGCTGTTTGGGCGGCTCGACTCGTGCCGGCGGGCGTGGTGGGGTCTCGACGGCCATCGCCCCTGCATCCTAATTGGCTGACTGGCCAGTTTGTGGATCCGAATCAAGTTCTCCATCAAACGGCGCGGAAACTTGATTCGCGTGGGTTAGGCGCCGGCGGCGAGCTGGCCGCAGGCGGCGTCGATGTCGCGACCGCGGGTGAGGCGAACCGTGGCGGTGAGGCGGTGCTCGGCGAGGATCGCTCGGAAGCGCTCGATCTGCTCGGGCGGCGAGCCGTCGTAGGCGCCGGTCGGGTTGTAGGGGATCAGGTTGACCTTGTAGGCGCGCGGGTCGAGCAGGGCGGCGAGCTCGCGGGCGTGCTCGGGATGGTCGTTGACACCGTCGAGCATCACGTACTCGACGAAGACCTTGCGCCGCCGTCGGGCGCGGTAGCGCTCGCAGGCAGCGAGCACCTCGGCCAGCGGGTAGCGATCGTTGACCGGCATCAGCTGCGAGCGCAGGCCGTCGTTTGGCGCGTGCAGCGAGAGCGCCAGCGAGACCGGCATCTCGCACTCGGCGAGGCGGTCGATTCCGGGCACCCAGCCGACGGTCGAGATCGCCGTGCGCCGGTGAGTGACACCGAGGTCGGGAAGCCGCTCGCAGGCGGCGAGCACGGCGTCGAGGTTCATCGTCGGCTCGCCCATCCCCATGAAGACGACGTGGTCGATCGCCTCGATGCGGCGAAAGTGCAGCGCCTGGTCGAGGATCTCGTCGGCGCTGAGGTTGCGGCCGAACTTCATCTGCCCGGTGGCGCAGAAGGAGCAGGTCAGTGGACAGCCCGACTGCGAGGAGAGGCAGACCGAGCGGCGCCCGTCCCGGTAGCGCATCAGCACCGCCTCGATCGGGCGCCCGTCGGCTGTGTGGAAGAGGGCCTTGACCGTGCCGTCATCCGACTTCGCCTCCTGGGCCAGCGCCAGGGTGGAGAGAGGCACCGTGGCCGTGAGGCGCTCGCGCAGCGGTGCCGGCAGGTTGGTCATCTCCTCGTAGGAACGCGCCCCGCGCGCCACCCACTCCCATACCTGGGCGCTGCGGTAGGCGGGCTCGCCGGTATCGGCGAGAGTCCTGTCGAGGAGGACGCGGTCCACCAGACGAGCCTAGGCGACCGGGCTGCCGGCCTCCGCCGGCAACGACAACGCCTCGGCGGCCGCCCTGTCGCCCGCTTGCAGGGCGCCCTCCATATAGCCGCTCCACACGGTCGCCGTCTCTGTGCCGGCCCAGTGGACAAGACCGACCGGCTCGCGCAGCGCCGGACCGCACTCGCTCCAGCCACCGGGACCGAAGTTGGAGGTCGGGCCTCCGCCTGACCACTCCTCCTCCGCAGTCCAGGCCTGTTCGGCGTAGTTGAGTGGCTCTGCCGCCCGCGGACCGAAGAGCCGCTCGAAGCAGCCGAGCGCCGCCTCGCGACGCTGGGACGCGTCCATCGTCTCCATCTGGCGCGCGTCGGGGCCGCCGACAAAGCCGAGCATCACTCCGGCCGATCCGTCCTGGGGCGAGCAATCGAAGCTCAGCGTCACCGGGCCGGCGTCGGTCACCGACTCGCCGCTGAGTCCGTCTGCGCGCCAAAAGGGCTCCTCGTAGACGGCGACGCACTTGGTCAGAGCGCCGGGCAGGAAGCGTCCCGCGAGCCGCCGGCGAAGCTCGGGCAGGGGCGGGTCGAACTCGATCGCTGCGGCGATCGCGGGCGGAACGGCGACGATCGCTCGCCGGGCATCGACCTCGACGCCGTCGGCGAAGAGCCGCACCGTCTTGTCTCCTTGCTCGATCCGCCGTACCGGCGTTCCGAGCCGCACCCGGTCGTCAAGACCCTCGGAAAGGCCGAGCGCAAGCGTCTGCGCGCCGCCCTCGAGCCGGTCCTGCTGGGCGCCGCCTTTGGTGTCGATCAGCTTGTCGAAGCTGCCCGCGGAGCGGACGTAGAAGAGGACATGGAGCATCGAGAGCTCCTCCGCCCCGGCCCCCCAGATGGTGCGTCCGGCCAGCCCGATCAGCTCGCGTGCGATCGGGGTCCTCACGTTCGCCTCGCACCACTGGGCGAGTGTCTGCGCATCGAGCTCGGCGGCTCGTGCCGCGGTCCAAGGCTCCTCCACCCCCACTTCTGCTGCCAAGCGGGCAATGCGACGGCGGGTGACGAAGATGTCCCAGAGCACGCCGGGGCCGAGACGGGGAATCGTCCCCCGATAGCGGCGACGCTTGCCGGCTACGTCAAGCAGGTTCCGGCCTGCCTCGAACTGGGGGAAGATCCCGATCCCGAGCTCCGCTGCCAGGTCCTGGACCCGAGAGTGGTCGGATCCGACCCACTGGCCGCCCAAGTCGACCTGCACCCCGCCACCCGGGAACGCGTTGAGCAGCCTGCCACCGACCCGATCCCGCGCCTCGAGCACAACCGCGCTCCGCCCCGCTCCGATGACAGCACTCGCCGCGTAGAGGCCGGACAACCCGGCGCCGACGACAGCGATATCCACGCTCAGCCTCTCCCCTCCGGACATGGAAGGCAGGGTATCGGCGGTCAGGCGAAGGGATCCTCGACTCTGATCCCGTCGAAGCGGCGGAAGTCGCGGTCGCGGGTGTAGATGGTGCCGACACCGTGCTGGCGCATCAAAGCTGCGATGTGAACGTCGGTTACGTCCTTTCCACGGGTCCCCGCCGAGGCTGTTTCCCTGAAGACCGAGAGAAAGCCCGCTCCCTCGCCCGGAGTTCTGACGTGATCGCGTTCGATCAGATCGCTCAATGATGAGAGCGCCTCAGAGGGAGACAGCGGCCTCTCTGCGATGGCCGGGTTGGTCGAAAGACGCAGGAATCCCATGGCCACCGGCCAGAACACATAGAGAAGCTGCGGCCCACGCGCGAGCCGCTCGACAAGGGCGTATGCCTTCTCGAACGACTCGCTGCCGGTGTTCGAGGCGTACAGCAGGATGTTGGTGTCAATGGCCGTGCTCAACCGCCGCCCCTCTCGAGTTCCTCCCTGTCGAGGAGATTCCAGAGCGCTTCCTTGTCCTCGAGATCGATCCTGAACGGGCCCATGTCCTTCTTCGTCCAGCTCAACGGGCGCGACTCGACCGGACCCTCCTCCGCGAGGCCTCCCGCCAACAGCTCAGATGCGACCTGCCCCATGCTCTTGCGCTCTGCGGCAGCGCGGCGACGCAGTTCAGAGAGGACGGTCGCGTCGAGATCGAGCGTGGTGCGCGGCATGATGTTTGATGCTAGAGAAAAAGTCATCTGATGTCAATCGAGATTTTTAGGCTGGACGAACGGTAATTAGGGTGACCGCGCGCATAGTGCGCCGAATGCAACATTCCGCACTGCAGGCACTCGGGTTAGAGTGAGCCGGTGAGCGAAGCGGATCGTGTCGAGGCTCTGACCGAAGCGATCGGGCGCTACAACGAGGCCTGGAACGCTCAGGACCTCGATGCGATCGTCGCCATGCACGCGCCCGACATGGTCTTCGCCAACCACACCGCGGGCGAGACGGCGCAGGGCGAGGAGGTGCGCGCCCACATCGCCGGGATCTTCGAGTCCTGGCCCGATATGCGGTTCGAGACGCGGCGGCTGTACGTGCGCGAGGGAGTCGTGACCCAGGAGTGGACGGCAACGGCCACCCACACGAAGCCGATGCGCAGAGGCGAGATCGAGGTCCCACCAAGCGGCGAGACGATCAGCTGGGACGGGGTCGACGTGATCCCCTTCGAGGATGGCCTGATCAAGCGCAAGGACGTCTACTCGGACTCGGTCTCGATCCTGCGCCAGGTCGGCCTGCTCGACTAGCGCCCGGGCACTTCGTCCAAGAGGCGCTCGAACGCATCGCGCGCGTACTCGAACACCTTGCGATCGCCCGACAAGCGATAACGCGCATTGGCCCCCATCACCACTGCGTACAACTCGAAGGCGAGCCGGGCGGGATCGGCAACGCCGGCGATCTGCGCCTGGCGCTCGAGCTCTCCCAGCCAGGCATCGAGCGCCGTGACGATCGCGTCTCGCACGGGACCGGGCCGGTCGTCGTACTCAGCAGAAGTGGCAGCCCAGAAGCAGCCGCCGGAATAGGAGTCGCTATCGAGGTGGGCGATGTAGCTGTCGACCATCGCCCGCAGACGGGGGGCGCCGTCGGCCGTTCCCAAAGCCGGGTCGATCACTGCGACGCGGAAGCGCTGAGTTGCGGCCTCGATCGTCGCCAGCTGCAGATCCTGCTTGGAGCCGAAGTGGGCGAAGAGACCGCTCTTGCTCATCCCCAGCTCGGCGGCGAGCCGGCCGATCGTCAGCCCCTCCAGCCCTTCGGCCGAAGCGAGGTCGACCGAACGGTCGAGAATGGCCGCCCGGGTCTCGGCCCCCTTGGTCGCCGCTGAGCCGTCGGCATTACGCGTCTCGGTGACAGCGCTCACCTCGCTCAGGTTACAGAAAAGCACGAACGTTCGTGCGAATCGGCTAGGCTGAGCCGCCTAGGTCCCGACAGGGATTGGACTTCGCAAAGGAGGAGGAAAAATGCCAGGCCACGCGGTCAAGAAGATCGACGAGATGGAGGCGGTGTACCTGGGTGCTTTCAAGCGCGCCCGGGCAGAGCTTGGGGTCGAGTCGTTCGGCCTCCAGGTGATCGACATGCCACCGAATTTCGAGAACTACCCGGAGCACACCCACGCAGAAGACGGGCAGGAGGAGGTGTACGTCACCCTGAGCGGCAGCGGAGAGCTGGAGATCGAGGGTGAGCGCTTCCCTCTCGATCCGGACCACCTGGCCCGCGTCGGCTCAGGAGTCACGCGCAAGGTTTGGCCGGGCTCCGAGGGGATCCGGCTGCTGATCGTCGGCGGCGTCCCCGGCCAGATCTACGAGCCGCCTGCCAACTCGCAGCTCGGCGAACCCGACCCGATGGCGAGCTAGGCATCAGCTTCATTCCGGTGCTCGCCGGTGCCCCGGCCACGCAACTCGTGGCCGGGGCAAGCCAGCACCGGAATCCGTGGGTAACGCGGGTAACGCGAATCCGTCCGCGAGCGCTCGCAGAGCGAGAAGACCGAACCGCGCGTGTTGGACACCAGCCGCTGATGCGCGCAGCTGTCGCAGAGCCCGTTCGTGGACGCCGTCAAGGTGAGGCCGTATACCCACGAGCCCGGCCGACCGCGCCAAGGGCCGCAAAGGCTGGACGCAGTAGCCGGTCTGGACCTGCGAGACGGAAGACATCGCGGTACTCGCTGAGCATCACGCCGAAGGCGAGCGGGCCTGGCATTCCGTTACGCCCCACTTTGCCCTGCCGGTGCAACGAGTCGACCGCCCTGAACCACTGCTCGGTCCGTCCCCCTGGCGACGTGCGCCAACGGACCCGTGCGGGCTCGGTGCCCGGGTTCCACATCTGGTGGACGCTGCCGCTGGGGATGTCGATCTGCTCACCCTGAGCGAGCTCACGCTCCTCGCCGTCGATGCGCAGCCGGATCGCTCCCTCCAGCACCTCGAAGTGCTCGTCCTGGCTCGGGTGGAAGTGCTTGGGCGGCGCCGAACCGCCGGGGCCATAGGTGGCCTCCACCTCCAGCGCCTCGGGACTGGAGGAGCGCACCTCCAGTGACTCCGACGGGGTCAGCTTGAGGACGTCGGGCATCTCCCGGTCACGTTAGCGCTCGGCGCGTCGCTTGGTGGCGGTGAGGACCCGGCGGGTGGCAAGCACGTGGCCCCGAGTGCGAATCACAAACGTCTTGTAGATGCTTCCCTTGAAGCCGGGAAAGTCGGCGCGGGTCTCCGCCCGCAGGCGAGTGCGCCCCTCGCCGAGATCGTGGAGGCGGAAGATCAGCGCGTAACGAGAGAAGCGATGAGTGCCGACGAGGGCGAGCTCATGTGGGGCCTCGGCCACGTCCACGTGGAAGCCCGTGATCGAGGATCCCTCGGTAAGCGGTCGGGGTCCGCCCGGGTGCAGATCGGCGCTGCCGAGCAGGCGCCCAAGTTGCGGTGCACCTCGACTGGACATCGTTCGCTCCACGACGTGCCCAAGTGCGTCCCACACCGCCTGCGGCCCGGCCATGATCTCAATCGAGTGCTCGTCGATGTGGGGCAGGCTCTGGCTCTCGGCGCTCATCGCCTCGATCCTACGTATCGCGGAATTTGCGTGTCCGGGCTCTCGGCTGCCGCCTTGGCTGCGGCTAGCTTTGAACGGTGCCCGAAGCAGCGACCCTGTTCGAGACCGACGAGAGTGCCTTCTCAGGCACAGTCGCGGTGCTTGGCGTCATCTTCCGCGCCGAGGACGACGGCTACGCGGTGCTCGAGGTGCAGAACTCCGACACGGGCGAGGAATTCGCGCTGGTCGGCCCGGTGGCGCATCTGAACGCCGGCGACCAAGCCGAGGTAAGCGGAGACTGGCAGACGCACGCGCGCTTCGGCAGGCAGCTGCGAGCCCAGGGGGCCGTCCCGATCGACCCTGCGGACCGTGCCGGCCAGATCGCCTACCTGACCACCCTGCGCCACATCGGCCCGTCCCGGGCCGAGCGCCTGCGCGACGAGCACGGCGAGGGCGTGTTGCAGGCGATCGCCGCCGACCCCGAGGGCGTCTTCGCGGCGTTGCGCGGCGTCAGCGCCAAGCAGGCCACCGCCGCGGCCGAATCCTGGCACGCCTCGCGCGCCGTCCGCGACCTGCACGTGCAGTTGGCGCCACATGGACTGGCCCACCTGGCCGCCCCCATCCACGCCCGCTTCGGCGACAAGTCGATGGCGATCCTCCACGAGAGCCCCTACCGGCTGACCGAGGTCGCCGGCGTCGGCTTCGCCCGCGCCGACAAGATCGCGATGGCGGCCGGGGTGCCACCGGAGTCAGACAGCCGGGCTCAGGCCGCCGGCGTCTTCGCCCTCTCCGAGGCCGAGCAACAGGGACACACCAACCTGCCGGTCGCTGAGCTGGCCGGTCGTGCCGCAAAGCTGCTCGGGCTCAATCCGGATCCCGACGTCCTGACCGCAGCCCGCGGTCTGCTCCTCGACGAAGGACGCGTTTACCGGGAGCAGACCCATGAGAGTGAGCTCGCCGTCGCAAAGACACTCGCGATCCGTGCCGCGGCTCCTTCCCATCTCGGCCATGACCCCGGCGAGGCGCCGCCCGATGACGGCGAGGAGGCGCAACTGACCGACGAGCAGTGGGCCGCGGTACGTGGCGCCTTCGCATCGCGCATCTCGGTCCTGACCGGCGGCCCGGGCGTCGGCAAGACCGCCTGCACGAGGGCCATCGTCGCCGAGGCGGAAGCGGCCCAGGCGCGAATCGCCCTCTGCGCCCCGACCGGGCGCGCCGCCCGTCGCCTCGAGGAGGCGACAAGTCACGAGGCGCAGACGATCCATCGCCTGCTCGAGTGGTCGCCGGGTCGCGAGCCCGGCTTCAAGCCGGGGCATCCCCTCCCCGCCGATCTGGTCGTGGTCGACGAGTCCTCGATGCTGAATCTGCGGCTGATCGAGGTCCTGCTCGGTGGCCTCGCCGAGTCGACTCACGTCGTCTTCGTCGGCGATGCGGATCAGCTGCCACCGATCGGGGCCGGCAAGCCGTTCGAGGACCTGATCGCCTCTGAAGCGGCGCCGGTAGTCCGCCTCACCCAGATCTTCCGCCAGGCGGCGCGCTCGATGATCACTACCGCTGCGCACGAGATCAACCAGGGGCGCCAGCCCCACCTCGAGCCCGAGGGCGAGCAGGAACGCGACTTCTTCTTCGTCGACCGCGCCAACCCGGCGCGTGCGCTCGAGACGGTCGTCGAGGTCGTCGCCGAGCGAGCGCCTAAGAGCTTCGACTGCGACCCCGTTCGCGACGTCCAGGTGCTGGCGCCGATGTACCGGGGACCAATCGGGATCGACGCGCTCAACGAGCGGCTGCAGGAGCGCCTCAACCCGCGCGGCAAGCCGGCGGTCAGCGAGCGCTTCCGGATCGGCGACCGCCTGATCCAGACCCGTAACTCACACGAGCTGGGCCTGATGAACGGCTCGATCGTCTTCCTCCGCTCCGACGATCCCGACGAGGAAGAGATCGTCGTCGACACGGACGACGGGGGCTCACTGACGATCCCCTACGGCGAGACCGCGACGCTGCGGCTCGCCTACGCGATCTCCGTTCACAAGGCGCAGGGATGTGAGGTGCCGGTCGTGGTCGGCGTCTGTCACCGCTCGCACGCACGGATGCTCACCCGGCCGCTGCTCTACACCGCGATCACCCGCGCCCGTAACAACTGCGTGCTCGTCGGCGACCCCGGCGCCCTGGCGATGGCGGTCCGGCGCGACGATGGCGGTGACCGCCACTCGGGCCTGGCTGGACGGCTGCGCGAATAACCGCCCTAGCCGATCCGCTTGACCTGAAAGCGGAATACCGC
This sequence comes from uncultured Solirubrobacterales bacterium, assembly GCA_963697695.1. Lineage (GTDB taxonomy): Bacteria > Actinomycetota > Thermoleophilia > Solirubrobacterales > 70-9 > VRUE01. The sequence goes on along the minus strand of OY969094.1, from coordinate 2,242,925 downwards.
CGGCGAGCGGTCGACGTTGCCTGCGGTGTCTCGGGCTTTGACGCGGACAACGTGTTTGCCGACGCTGAAACGCCGCGAGAACCGGCTTCCGCAAAAGCGCAGGAAGCCGCCGTCGACTTTGCAGATGAAGGTGGCGCCGGCCTCGTTGGAGCCGAAGCGGAAGGACGCCCTTGCACGACGGTGGCGAGTCCTGATCGTCTTCGGCGGATGCTTGCGGAAGAAGGTGCGCGGACGGCGTGCGTCGATCTCGAAGCTGACGGTTTCGCTGGTTCCGATGCGACCGGCCGCATCGATGCCCCTGACGGCAAAGCCATGGACGCCTTCGGAGAGCGGCGCCACCGGCACGAAGGGGGAGCTGCACGGCTGCAGCCCGCCGCCATCGATCGCGCAGGAGAAGGTGACGGGCCTGTTCGCGGTGAAGCCGATACGGGGACTGGTCTCGTTGCTCAGCGCCGGCGGCCGCTCGGTGATCGAGATCTTCGGCGGCAGCGCCACAGAGCTGACCGCGCCCAGGGCATTGACCATCCCCGCCCCCACGGCATCCGGTTCGAAGGCGCCGACCGAAGTCGCCGTCGCGGCAAGAGCCGTCCGCATCTGCGCGAAGGTGGCAAACGGATTCGCCTCGCGCATCAGCGCCGCCACGGCGGCGGCATGCGGAGCCGCAGCCGAGGTGCCGAAGAAACGCCACAGCCCCGACTGGAAGGAGCCGAAGAACGTGTTGGCCGCACCGTCGGTCGCGATCAGATCCGGCTTCGAGATTTCCTCCGCCGCGGGAAGCGGTGACGCCGGCACGGGACCGCTGACCGGGCCGAAGTAATGGGTGACCGGGCCACGCGAGGAGAACTGCTCGGGAGCCGTCGTCGCGTTGTAGCGGATCGCCCCCACGCTGACCGCGTTGCCGGCGCCGTTGTGGCCGAAGATCGTCGGACCGACCACGTCTCCTTCCAAGGATTCCGGGTACTCGGTTTTGCTCACCCCACCGCCGTTCTCGAGCAGCGCGAACTTGAGCCTGGGGACGGCCGCCGAGCTCGCTTCCGGGTTACAGGCCGAGGCGCAGCGGTTGACCACCAGCTGGACTTCCTGGACTTCCGGTTCGGGCCCGTCGTTTTTCCATTGGAGCGACTCGAAGGGCCGCTGGGTTTTGGCGACGTTGTCGAGCGTGCCGCCTTCGACTTCCAGTGGTTCTCCGCTCGAGTCGAGCAGAAACAGGTCGAGATCCGTGCCGACGCCGAACCACGGCTCCGCCCACTGCAGATCGACGAAGAGCGTTTCGCCGGCTTCCACGGTGATGCCGAAGGTGTCGTCTTTCGTCGCTTCGGCCGGGTCGAAATCCATGCAGTGGCCTTCGCCGAATTCGGGCAGAGCGAGAAGCGCCGCCGGGCAGCTTTCCGAGTCGCGGAATTGCGGCGCTTCCCAGGAGGCGATGTCGCGGCCTTCGGCGTCGATCAGGTTGTTGTTGCCGGCGGCCGAGAAGTAGGCCGAGCCGGAAGCGGTGACGTCGTTGACCGCCACTCCGACCGGGCCCTCCTGGAAGAAGGGCTCGTCCGGGTAGAGGACGTCGTCGACGATCACCCGCGCCCCCACCGCGTGCAGCGCCCTGATGTTCTGTGCGAAGGCGAACATGCCGGTGAAGGCCGTCGCGAAGGAGATCGAGGCCCCGGGCGCGAGGTCGTGGACGATCTGGGCCATCGCGCGTCCCTCGTCGGTGGCTTCAGCGGGTTCGCCGAAATCCGCGAAGACGCCCACCGGCGCGGTGTAGCCGCACGGGTTGCCGGGCCCGGGCAAATCGCCGCTGGCGGCATCCTGTGCAGCGCGCGTCGGAGCAGTGGGGTCTTCGTCGAAAGAGTCGGAGAGGATCCCCACGTTGACCCCGCTTCCGTTGACGCCGAAGGTCGCGCGCGCGGTTGAGGCGCCGAGCTGCGCGTCTCCCTCGGAGGTGACCAACCCGGTGCAGCCGACCGCCGAGACCACAGGAGCGAGGATCTCGGTGACGCCGGCAACCTTGGGCACTGCGGCGACAGCGCGCAGTTCCACCGGCTTGGCGGCCACGGTGACCGTCCGGTAGCGGGAGCTGACGCTGACCACCTTCGCGCCCGCTGCCCGCAGGTCGTCAGCGCCGGCCTCGACCCCGCCCTCGAAGCGCACGTCGACGAGGACGCGGCTACCGTCGCGCAGCAGGCTGCCGGGACCCTCGGCCGCCACCCCCAGCGCCTCGTCCTGCACCGCCTCGGGTGCGGTCCGCAGTGCCGGCCTCGACAGCTCAGCCAGGCGCGGAGAGAGGTCGGTGGAGTTTGCCCGCGTGGCCATCGCGGTGGCCGAGGCGGGCATGACGAGGAAAGCCGCGGCCAGCATCGCGGCCCAGCCCTGGGGCTTCCGCAGGCGAAATCGACGCCCTGGGGTCATCGCAATCACGGTATCGACTGGCACTCTCACCTCCTCAACACCGCCAGACGGCCTTCCGAGCGCCGCATCTTCCCCCGTGTCAGCCTGCTACGGTCCCCGCGTTAGGTCGGATCCATATCCGGCAAAAGTCGTGTCTAGCGAGTCGCGTCGTTGCTTTACCGCATCCTCCGCGTTCGCAGCACATGAAGTGGAGGCAATGCATGCCTACGGGAACAGTCAAGTGGTTCAGCGACGACAAGGGCTACGGGTTCATTACACCCGATGACGGCTCCAAGGACGTCTTCGTCCACCACAGCGCAATCCTGGGCGAGGGCTTCAAGTCCCTGGCCGAGGGCGCCAAGGTGAGCTACGAGTCCGAGGAAGGCCCCAAGGGCCCTGCTGCAGCGAGCGTTCAGCAGACCTCGTAGTCGCAACACCGCTCTTCAGCAGTACGAACGAGGCCCGCCATCCGGCGGGCCTCGTTTTTGCCACGAGTTTGGGCAGCGCCCCTCTTGGGCACTGCCTCCTATCCTTCCCGTCCAATGACCACTCGAAACGACCTTAGGAACATCGCAATCGTCGCCCACGTCGACCACGGCAAGACGACGCTGGTCGACGCGATGCTCTGGCAGTCCGGTGCCTTCCGCAAGGGCCAGGACGTGGCCGAGCGGGTGATGGACTCGATGGACCTCGAGCGCGAGAAGGGGATCACGATCCTCGCCAAGAACACGGCCGTCAAATACAACGGGGTGAAGCTCAACATCGTCGACACCCCGGGTCACGCCGATTTCGGCGGCGAGGTCGAGCGCGGCCTGACCATGGTCGACGGCGTGCTGCTGCTGGTCGACGCATCGGAGGGGCCGCTCCCCCAGACCCGCTTCGTCCTGCGCAAGGCGCTGGAGGCGAAGCTGCCGGTGATCCTCGTCATCAACAAGGTCGACCGGCCCGATGCCCGCATCGCCGAGGTGGTCGATGAGGTCTATGAGCTCTTCATCGATCTCGACGCCGACTCGGAGCAGATCGACTTCCCGATCGCCTACACCAACGCCAAGGCCGGCTGGGCCTCGCTCGAGGAGGGAGTCGAGGGAAGCGATCTCTCCCCCCTGCTCGACCTGATGCTGGAGAAGATCCCAGCGCCCGAGTACGACCCCGATCAGCCCCTACAGGCCCACGTCACCAACCTCGACGCCTCCCCCTACCTCGGCCGCCTGGCGCTCTGCCGAGTCCACAACGGCACGATCCGCTCCGGCCAGCAGATCGCCTGGTGCCGCGCCAACGGCAGCGTCGAGCGGGCGACGGTCTCCGAGCTCTACATCACCGAGGCGCTGGAGCGGGTCTCAGCCGAGGAGGCGGGTCCGGGAGAGATCATCGCCGTCGCCGGCATGGAAGAGGTGACGATCGGCGAGACACTGGCCGATCCCGAGAACCCGCAACCGCTGCCGGTGATCACGGTCGACGAGCCCTCGCTCTCGATCGTCGTCGGGATCAACACCTCGCCGCTGGCCGGATCGGAGGGCAGCAAGCTGACTGCGCGCCAGGTGCGCGACCGGCTCGACGCCGAGCTGGTCGGCAACGTCTCGATCCGCGTCCTCGAGACCGAGCGACCCGATGCGTGGGAGGTTCAGGGCCGCGGCGAGCTGCAACTCGTCGTCCTGCTCGAGCTGATGCGGCGAGAGGGGTTCGAGCTGACCGCGGGACAGCCGCGCGTGCTCACCCGCGAGGTCGACGGCAAGCTGCACGAGCCGGTCGAGCGACTATCGATCGACGCGCCCGAGGAGCACGTCGGGGCGATCACCCAGCTGCTCGCGCAGCGCAAGGGCCGGCTCGAGCAGATGGTCAACCACTCGACCGGTTGGGTGCGCATGGAATACCTCGTTCCGGCCCGCGGGCTGATCGGCTTCCGCACCGAATTCCTCACCGAGACACGCGGCACGGGGATCATGCACCACGTCTTCGACCGCTGGGAGCGCTGGGCCGGCGACCTGCTCACCCGCGCGACCGGCGCCCTGGTCGCTGACCGCCGTGGCTCCACCGCGAGCAACGCGCTCTTCAACCTGCAGGACCGCGGCACCCTCTTCGTCGGCCCCGGCGAGGAAGTCTACGAGGGGATGATCGTCGGCGAGAACGCCAGGCCCGAGGATCTCGACGTCAACGCGATCAAGGAGAAGCACCAGAGCAACGTGCGGGCCTCGAGCGCCGACATCCTCGTCCGCCTCACCCCCGCCACCCGGCTCTCGCTGGAGAACGCGCTGGAGTTCCTCCGCGACGACGAGTGCGTCGAAGTGACGCCCGAGTCGACCCGCCTGCGCAAGTCCGTGCTGGACAAGAACGCCCGCCAGAAGGCCGCCCGTCAGCGGACCCGGGCGATCGCCGGCTAGGCGTCCTCCGCCTCGAGCCGCCCCGAATCGATCGCCTGAACCAGCGCCGCGTGGTCGCGTTCGTTCTGGTCGGCGTAGCTCGCCGAGAACTCGGCGATCGCTGTGTCGAAGGAGTCGCTCGAGCCGAGATAGGCGCCGATCGCCACCGCGTCGCCTGAGCGGGCATGGGCCCGGGCAAGGGTCCAGCCGCACATCCGCGCGTAGGCCTCCAGGCCCTCTGGCGACAGCGCCTCAACCTCGGCAGACCCCTTGCCGTCCCAGAGCTGACGGACGTAGAAGTGGCGCTCGCGGCCGTCGATACCCCTCGCCGGGCACCAGCCGAGGAAGCTGTCGCTCGCGGCCTGCATCAGCCACTGCCCCTCGACCACCCGCTGGCCGTGGTTTTCGAAGCGACTCTCGCCGGCATAGGGCTCGAGTACCGAGGCCTGAGCTTCCTTTGCCTGCAGGAAGAGTGGATCCTCGTCGTCGCGGCCCGTCAGCAGAACGATCCAGGCGCGGGTGCCGACGCTGCCCACCCCGACCACCTTGTGCGCCATGTGGCGGAAGCGGTAGCCGCTGAGCAGGTGGCGGCGATCGCCCTTCAGCGTCTCCGCGTAGTGGTCGAGAACAGCGCGGACCTCGCTTTCGACCTGTTGCTCCAGCTCGCGGTCGGGGATCAGCTCCTCGACTGGGACCAGGAGCGGCGGGCGGCTGGCAATTCGCAGCTCACCGTCGACACGTTCGGTGAGGCGGTTCAGCGCGCGCAGGCTGTCCTTGGCACGAGCCTTGGCCGCACCCTTCTCAACCCGCTTCACCGCCTTGGGATCGAGCGCCTGCACCTGCTCCATTGCCACCTCGGCGTCGAGGCGCGCATACCAGATCTCTATCGCTCGCATCGAGGCGAACCGGCGCATCGCTTCCCGGTAGCGACCGACCGCCGCCAGGAGCGCAGCCCGGCGCTGTCTGCGCTTGAAGCCGTTCTCTCGCGCGGCGATCTCGAAGCTGACGGCAAGACGCTTGACGTCCCACTCCCACGGCCCGGGCAGGGTCTCGTCGAAGTCGTTGAGGTCGAAGACGAGCCGCCGGTCAGGCGCGGCGAAGACGCCGAAGTTGCTCAGGTGGGCATCGCCGCACGCCTGCACCTCCAGCCCGCTGACTGGGGTACCCGAGAGATCGGCGGCCATCACCGCAGCCGCCCCCCGGTAGAAGGTGAAGGGCGAAACCGCCATCCGCCCATAGCGGATCGGCAGCAACTCGGGGACCCGGTTGCTTCCTTGCCCTTCGAGGATCGCGACCGGATCGGCCCGGTCGCCGGCAGGCTCCCACTCCGCGTGGGCGGAGCGAGAAGCCTGCGAACGCGCCGCTTTTCCAGCAGCGGCGCGTTCGGAGACATCCATGTCCTAGACCGTAGCGGCTGCCTGCTCTGACTGGCTGCCCTCGGACTCCTTGGCCTTGGCGTCCGTCTCGGGCGTGGTCTCGTCGATGTTGCGCGGCAGCAGTACCTCGCGGGCGATGACCAAGCGCTGGATCTGGCTGGTGCCCTCGTAGAGCTGCATGATCTTGGCGTCGCGCATCAACTTCTCCACCGGGTACTCCTTGATGAAGCCGTAGCCACCGTAGACCTGAACCGCGTCGACTGTGATCTCCATCGCCGAGTCGGCGGCGAAGCGCTTTGCCTCCGAGGAGACCAGTGTGTTGCGTTTGCCCTGATCGAGCAGGACAGCGGAGTTCCAGACCAGCAGGCGGCCGGCGTCGACCTTGGTCGCCATGTCGGCGATCATGAACTGGATCGCCTGGTGCATCGCGATCGGCACGCCGAACTGGACCCTTTCCTTGGAGTACTCGGCCGCGTACTCGAAAGCGGCGCGGCCGATGCCGACAGCCATCGCCGAGACACCCGGGCGAGTGCGGTCGAGGGTCATCATCGCCAGCTTGAAGCCCTTGTTTTCCTCGCCGAGCAGGTTCTCCGCGGGAATCTCGACTTCGTCGAAGGAGATGGTCGCGGTGTTCGACGCCCGCTGCCCCATCTTGTCCTCCTTCTTGTCGACGCTGACCCCGGCAAGGTCGGCATCGACGACGAAGGCGCTGATCCCGCGGTGGCCCGCCTCGGGATCGGTCTTGGCGTAAACCGTGAAGTAGTCGGCGTAGGTGCCGTTGGTGATGAAGCACTTGGAGCCGCTGATGACGTACTTGTCGCCCTTCTTCACGGCCTTCGTCTTCATCCCACTGACGTCGGAGCCGGCGTCGGGCTCGGTCAGGCAGAAGGAGGCCAGCTTCGGTGCCTCGCTGAGCATCCCCAGGTACTTCTTCTTCGTCTCCTCGGAGCCGCCGAGGGTGATCGGAGCGGAGGCGAGGCCGTTGGCCATCAGCGAGGTGCCGATGCCCGAGCAACCCCAGCCCATCTCCTCCTCGATCAGACAGCCGGAGAGGTAATCGAGGCCGGGACCGCCGTAGGCCTCGGGGATGTGGGTGTTCATCAACCCGACCTCCCAGGCCTTGTCGATGATGTCCTGCGGCCAGGTGCCGTCCTTGTCGTACTCCCAGGCGACCTTGCGGATCTCTTTCTCCGCGAAGTTGTGCGCCAGCTCGCGCAGATCTTTCTGCTCGTCGGTCAGGGTGAAGTCAACCACGGGTCGAGGCTCCTTTTCGTCCGTGCGTAAGCCGTTTCTCGAGGCCTCGCCATGAGGCGACGACCACCGATTGACTGGTCAGTCAACCAGCCGCAAGGTTAGCGGATGACCGATCTGCCGTGGTATCCGTACCCTTACGGCGATGGATCCATTGGGGGCGCTCGGAATCCAAGGTGTCTACCTCTTGGTGACGACCATGCTCGTCGCCTTGCTCGTCGCCTCCGCCGACCGCTTCCACGCCGGCCCCGAGCGACGGGACAGTCAGGAAAGGGGCAGCCTGGCGTTTGAGGGCAGGATCCCGCCTCCCTTTCTGGTTGCCATGCCCGCCTTACCCGTTGACCGGATCGTGCAGACGGCGGAAGTGCGACAGATGCTGGAAGCCAAGTCCTACCGGCGTCAGCGTCGGGGGGAAGCGGCGCTCGACGTGGAGGCCGAGATGACGAGTTTGCTTGCCACCGACGACGATTCCTCACCGGACCTAGAGGAGATGCTGCGCGCCGAGATTCGCGAACTGGTCGTCTCCCGTAACGAACGGCGAGTGCGCCGGGGCAAGGAGCCTCTTGACGTGGAAGCCGAGACGGAGCGCCAGATCGCCGATTTCACCGGCCTGGCCAGGTGACTGGGCCCGGTTGGCCCGGAACGCCTCGAAGTCGTACCCTTGAGCCATGGCTCTCCCGCTGGCAGCGACGGCGGTTGCCAACGGCACCGTCCTTTTCCTGATCACCCTCGTGGTGGTGCCGATCGCCGCCATAGCCTTCGCCGGCTCCGGCAAGGCTTGGCGCAACGTCGGCCGTGGGCCCTTCGCGATCGACCAGGACCTGCCGCCGATCAAAGGGATGCGCCTCGCCTCGCCCGTCGACCCCGCCCTGCAGGCAGCGGAGGCACGGCAGATGCTCGAGGCCAAGTCCTACCGGCGCCAGCGTCGGGGGGAAGCGGCACTCGACGTCGAGGCCGAGGTACAGCGGGCACTCGAGCCACCGAAGGTTCGCGCCGACATTCGCGCCGAGCTGCGGACCGAGATTCGCCAGCTCGTCCTCGCCCGTAACGAACGGCGCGTGCGCCGGGGGCAAGAGCCGCTCGACGTGGAGGCGGAGACGGAGCGCCAGCTATCCGATTGCATAGGATCGAGCTGATGGCAGGCGCCGCCGAGGAGAACCTCTATGAGGTCGATGAGCTGCTGATGCAGCCGGGGACCTACTTCAACCCGCAGACCGAGGTTTTGGTCGTCGTCGACGACTCGACCTCGCTCGATCAGGAGGTCTTCAACATGGAGGCCTACGAGGGTGCCGAGTGGGTGCGGATCTCCGACGAGGTCCCCGTCGACGAAGACCGCCGCGACCGGGCACTCGAGCGCTTTCAGACGAGTTACCACCCCGGCTCGAGCGGCTCCGTCTCGGAAACCGCGCTGGAGCAGGGTGACGACGAGCTCGACGAGGACGAGGACGGCCAGGACCCTGGCCGCGAGGACACCGAGTAGTGCTCGAAGCAGGGAGGAAGGCGCCCGACTTCACCCTGCCCGACCAGGATGGCAACGAGGTCTCCCTCGCCGACCTGCGTGGCGAAACGGTGGCCCTCTATTTCTACCCTCGGGCCGACACCCCCGGCTGCACGACGCAGGCCTGCGGCATCCGCGACCGGCGCGCCGACTACGCGGCCGCCGGAGTGCGGGTCCTGGGCGTCTCCCCGGACCCGGTCGAGGCGGTGAAGAAGTTCGCCGACAAGTTCGAGCTCGACTTCACCCTGCTCGCCGATGCCGACCACGCCGTGGCGGAGACCTACGGCACCTGGGTCGAGAAGTCGATGTACGGCAAGAAGTACTGGGGAGTGCAACGAGCGACCTTCCTGATCGACCCCGAGGGAAAGATCGCCACCGTCTTCCCCAAGGTCTCTCCCAAAACGCACGACGACGTCGTGCTCAAAGCCCTCGCGGAGCTCGCGGCAGTCTGAAGGCCGCGCCCGGGGGCGCGGCCTTCCGAATCGAACCTTCCCTCAGGGTAAGGCCGTGAAGAACAGCTCCGCGCCCTCCCCATTGTCTCCATCCTCATAAATTAAGTAGTTCGCATTCCAGCTGGCTTCCTGCGGGCAGAACGGGTCATCCCCCGCCCAGACCAGCGGAACAGTGAGGTCAAGCGCGCTTGCTAACGGTTCTCCCTGTTCGTTTTTCTCTAATACGAAGGGAAATATCGTCTGTGCCGGGGCCTGATATAAGCAGTCGAGTTCGACTCCTAAGACGGTGCAGTTTTCGAGTAAGACAGCCGGCGGCAGTGCTTGATCCTGTGCCAGCAGCACCTGTTTCTGTAATGAAGAAACTAAGATGTAGTAAGGAAGCGCCTCGGCCGTGACTTTTTCACAGCCGCCCGTGCATTCTTTGAATCCCCAGCCTAAGACTAAGTAAGCCACTCCGGTATGAAAGCCCTCGTTTCCAGCGTAGTCGGCTAAGAATCCGGATTTGCATTTGGTCACGGACTGCTCGAGTTTGAAGATCGCCATTTTGGATAAGCCGATGATCGGCCCTATCCATAGCGAGCCCATGGGGCATTCGCCGGCAAAGCCGGCATCCACTAAGCAGGTGCTGTCAGCAGACGCTGTGCCTGCCCCAGCGCATGCCATTGCAATCAGGGCCACGGCCCCAGCGGAGCCGAGCATCTTGCGACGGTCTGGCCGTCGATGGACGAGATACGGACACACAGAGAAAGGGGCCGCGCCCTCACAGCGCGGCCCCTTTAATCAACCTCTACGGTAAAGCCGTAAAGAACAGCTCCGGACCCTCAAAACCACCTTGGTCCTCATAAATTAAGTACGTCGCTTCGAAGTTGGCTTCCTGCGGGCAGAGCATGTCATCTCCTGCCCATTTCATCGGCAGGTTGAAATCGAGTGCACCCGCTAACGGAAAGCCTCCTATCTGGTTCAGCTCTAATAAATATTTGATTAACGATGGCTGCTGAGTTCTGTATAAGCAGTTCATCGGGAGGTTTAAAATAAAGCAATTCTGGAGTAAGAACGCAGGCGGTCCTTTGCCATCTCCGCTGAGGAACGCGTGCTGCTGTGCCATTCTCACTAACAGTAAGTAGGGCAGGTTCTCAGCGAAGGCGTTCGGACAGGAGCCCACGCATTCGTTGAAAGTCAGATTTAAAATTAAATATAAGACTCCAACATGGGGACCCTCGTTGAAGTTGTAGTCGGCTAAGAAGGTAGATTTGCATTTGGTAATGGTGCCGTGGAGTTTGAATAAGGCTTCATTCGATAAGCCGATTATCGGGCCGTTCCAGATCGCTCCCCCAGGACACATACCAAGCGCCCCCGGGTCCACTAAGCAGGCACTGTCGGCAGACGCAGTGCTTGATCCAATGAACGCCATTGCGGCCAGGGCCGTTGCCACGGCGAGGCCGAGCATCTTGATGATTCTCACTTTCATCGTCTCCTTTGCAGCGGCAAAGCCGCTGATTTGAGTTACGGTTGCTGCGACTCGTGTCCAGCCCGCCTTTGAGCTACCCCCAAGGGCATGGAGCCGGGCCGCAGCGCGGCTTAGCTATACCACAGATCTTTAGATCAAAGAAGCTTTTGGGTAGCTGTCAGCTGTCGATCCGAGCCCAGGCGAGGGCTCAGGCGCCAAGCACGACGACCACGATGAACGCCGTATAGAGGGCGAACCAGCCGATCACGGCGGGCAGCTCGAAGCGCCCCCGGCGGTGCAGTACCTCATACGCGAGAAAGCCCCCGATGAGGCCGAGAACGACCGAGAGGGCCGCATTTCCGCTCAGCTCCCAGTCGGTGAAGATCAGGCCGATCCCGACCGGGATGGTCGACTGGAAGACCATCGCCCCGCTGATGTTGCCGAGGGCCAGGGAGTCCTTGCCTTCCCGGACCCAGAAGAAACTGTTCACCTTCTCCGGCAGCTCGGTAGCCAGCGGAGCGAGGATCAGTGCGAGCACGACCGCCTCGACCCCGAGGCTCTCAGCGATGTGGAGCAGCTCCTCGACGAAGAGATGGGCGCCGCCGACCATCGCACCGAGGCCGACCAGGAGCTGAAATAGGCAGACCCACAGTCCGGGGTCCGTACGGCGCTCGGAACGGCGCTCGAAGACGAGCGGGTTGAGGCTCTCCTCATCCTGTACCTCGCCGCCCCCCTTCAGGGTGCGACGGATATAGAGCGGGTAGGCCAAAAGGACGAGAATCCCTACCGGGATCCGCAGCTCCGCCGGCGCCCCCCAGGCAAGCGCCAGGGAAACGGAGAAGAAGGCGAGGAAGAAGAGTAGGTCGCGCTCGAGGGTGGGCTTGTGCGCGTCCAGCTCGAGGCCCTGTTCGCGCCGGCTGCGATAGAGGTAGGCGAAGAGCCCGACCAGGCCCATCGCCAGCGTCGCAAGCAGAAACGGTGCACCGACGATCGCCCCGATCGCGACCTGATCGGCACCCTCGGCCGCCCCGATCAGGGCAACGATCGCGATCAGCGTCTCCGGCATCGCGGTGCCGACAGCGGCAAGCAGGCTGCCTACGGCCCCCTCGCCCAACTCGAGGCGGTGGCCCAGCCACTCGACCGCGTTGGTGAAGAGCAGCGCCCCCGAGAGGATCACTGCGAAGCTGACGAAGAGGAGGAAGACTTCCACGAGCAGATGAGCCTATGCGACTGGGCCGGCGCGCCCCGGCTCAGGCGAAGTAGAAGGCGAGGCCGAAGACGGCGTAGACCGCGAGCAGCTGCACACCCTCGAACCAGGTCGACTCGCCGTCCTGGGCGACGTAGTTGGCGATCAGCACGGCGAGCAGGATCGCGCCCAGCTCGAAGCCGTTGAAGACAAGCGCGAGTGGGTGGGGACCGAGGAAGAAGGAGGCGAGGACGAGGACCGGCGCGACGAAGAGCGCAACCTGCGCGCTGGAGCCGATCGAGATGTTGACCGCCAGGTCCATCTGGTCCTTCTTCGCCACCAGCACCGCGACCCAGTGCTCCGCCGCGTTACCGACGATCGCGACGACGATCACGCCGATGAAGAACTCCGAAAGCCCGATCGCGTGCGAGGCCTCCTCGATCGAGCCGACCAGAACCTCCGACATCAGCCCTACCAGCAGACCCGCGCCGGCCAAGGCGAGGACCGACTTGCGCGTCGACCAGCCCCAGGTTTCCTCCTCCTCGTACTCGGGGTTGAAGATGTCACGGTGGGTCTTCAGTGAAAAGAAGAGGCCCGCGACGTAGGTCGCGATCAGGACGATCGCGACCGCGAGCGAGAGGTTCTCCACGGTCGAGTCGTAGTCGACCGTCGTGGCGCCGGGAGATGGCAGCCCCTGGCCCTCGACCAGCTCGAAGATCGCCGGCATCACCAGCGCCGCGGCGGCGAGCAGCAACATCGTCGTTTGCACGCCGGCGGTGGTCCTGCTGAACGTCTGCTTCTCGCGCCCAAGACCACCCACCAGCATCGAGGCACCGAGCACGAGCAGGATGTTGCCGATGATCGAGCCGACGAGCGATGCCTTGACCACCTCCTGCAGACCCTGCTGAAGCGCGAAGAGGGCGATGATCAGCTCCGGCGCATTGCCGAAGGTGACGTTGAGCAGGCCGCCGATGCCGGGCCCGGAGCGGGCTGCGAGCTCCTCTGTCGCGCGCCCCATCAGGGCCGCGGTCGGGATGATGCCCAGGGCCGAAGCGGTGAAGACGATCCCGGCGGCGGCGCCCGCCAGATCGAGCGCCACCGCCGCCGGGATCAGCGGCGTCAGCAGATAGGGCCAGCCGTGGGCCGAGCGAAGAAAAGCCGCTATTTGAGCCCAGCGCATCGCTGCAGGTCGGCCGCGCTCTTCACCGTCTGCAGGCATTTCAGATACGCCTGGCGATCTCCGCTCCCCGAGCCGCCGCTGAAGCTTTCCAACAGGCCGCCCAGGCCGCCCTGGGTGGCACTGAGATCACCTTCGCCGTTGAGCAGGCCGAGCAGTTCGATTGGGTTGACCCCCAGTTTGAGGAAGAGGTCGCTCAGTGGCTTTGCACCGCTCGGCGCCGAAATCGTCTGGCTCTCGTTGACCCCGCTCAGGGTCATGTCGAGATCGAGTTCGACCGCTTCAGACTCGCCGCCGGACTCTTCCGGTTCGATCGTCAGCTCGGCCACCGTCCTGCGCACGATGCCGTCATCGCCGACGTAGAGTTCGATGTGCGCGTCCTTGATGGCGCTCTTCACCTCGTCCTTGCCTTCTTCCAGTTCCTCGGTGGAAGGGAGCGGGCCGGCCGTATTCAGCTGTTTTTTGCAGGCGGGGTCTTCAGCCATTTCGACCAGCAGGTCGATCGCCGCCGAGGTGTTGAAATCGCCGCTGATCTGGGTCGTGCTGGTGCCCTCGACGTCGGCGCTGCCCTCGTTGCTGGCGTTTTCGACGAACTCGGCGAAATTGATTTTGCCGACGGCTTTCTGGCAGGGAGTGACTTCGTTCGCTCCTCCCCCCTGCTGCTGAATCGACGACTTGACGAAGCTGAAGGTCGTCGGGTCGACCTCGTACTCGGTGCCTTCGTAGTTGACATAGGCCTTGTTGGAGAGCAGGACTAGACCGCCCTCGAAATCGACGTCTTCCTCGCCCACCGAGCCGCTCGCTTCAGCGGTCATATCGAGTTCGGGCAGCTGTTCGCCACCGCCTTCGCCCTGGAACGGGCCGGAGAGACTGATGTCGACGTCACCGCCGTTTTTGCCCTCGACCGCCACCTCGAGCGAGAGGTCCAGGTTGCCGCTTTCGACCCCCTTCAGGGTGGCTTCCTCGAGGACCGCCTGTGGGTTCTCGTTGCTACTGCTACCGCCTCCGTCATCGCCACCGCCGCAAGCAACAAACGTAGTTGCCAGCGCGACCAGCGCTGCAAACAGGACGAAGGTACGGAATCGAGTCAACACGGGATCCTCCTGGGCGTATTGGGGGTCGGCATAGCGCTTTGAATTGGCATGGCCACAGGCCCCCCGTACGCCCACCCGGACGGTTCGCCTGCGCCCTACGGGTCGGCATTCTAGCCTGCTTCGTGCGACTTAGCGCGAAGTGTCGACGGGTGGCGGGTTGGGCTCGGTCAGGTTCAACGCCAGGGGAAAGAGGAAGGCGCCGAGGAAGATCAGGATCACCCCGGTTGCGACCAGCCAGCGCGCGGCGGTGAGGTGGCCGAGGATGCCGATCACAAAGCCGGCGATCAAAAGTGCGATGTAGGGGCCGGCGCTGTGCGGCAGCAGCCCGGCGAATGGGAGGGCGAGGTCAAGCACGGTGCAATTATCATCGCTTCATGCCAGATGGCTCTGTCGCCGAGGTCAAGGACGCGCTCGCCGGAGTCGGCTACCTCGCCGATGAGTCCGCGGCGCTCGTCTCTTTCCTCGCGCAGCGGCTCGGCAAGCCGGTGCTGGTCGAGGGCCCGGCCGGAGTCGGCAAGACCGAGCTGGCCAAGGCGCTCTCACGCGCCAGCGGCCGCGAGCTGATCCGTCTCCAGTGCTACGAGGGGCTGGACGAGGCGAAGGCCCTCTACGAGTGGAACTACCGCAAGCAACTGCTGCGAATCCAGGCGGGCGGCGAGGACGGCTGGGAGGACGTCCACGGGGACATCTTCAGCGAGGAGTTCCTGCTCGAGCGACCGCTGATGCAGGCGATCGCCAGTCCCGAGCCGGTCGTGCTGCTGATCGACGAGATCGACAAGACCGACCAGGAGTTCGAGGCGATGCTGCTCGAGCTGCTCTCCGACTTCCAGATCACGATCCCCGAGCTGGGCCAGGTATCGGCGACGACGATGCCGATCGTCGTCCTCACCTCGAACAACTCGCGCGAGCTGACCGAGGCATTGAAGCGGCGCTGCCTCTACCTCTGGCTCGACTACCCCGAGCTGGAGCGAGAGATGGAGATCGTGCGCCTGCACGCTCCCGAGCTGACCGAGGCGCTGGCGCGGCGGCTGGTCGAGGTGGTGCGGATGATTCGCGCTCTCGACCTGAAGAAGCCGCCCTCGATCGCCGAGTCGATCGACTGGGCGCGCACGCTGCTGCTGATGGGAGCCGAGGACATCGACAGGGAGACCTTCGAGCAGTCGATGTCGATCATCATCAAGCACCGCACCGACATCGAGCTGGTCGCGGAGCGAGTCGGGGTGAAGCTTGTCGAGTCCGTACGGCCCCAAGGCTGAGGCCGGACCGCCCGGCATCGCGGCGAAGCTGCTCGGCTTCTGCGAGGAGCTGCGCGGCGAGGGGGTTGCGGTCGGGACCTCGGAGATCCTCGACGCCTTCGCGGCATTGGATCAGGTGCCCTGGACCTCCCGGGAGGACTTCCGCGAGGCGCTGGCGGCGACCATCGCC
This sequence comes from uncultured Solirubrobacterales bacterium, assembly GCA_963697695.1. Taxonomy (GTDB): domain Bacteria; phylum Actinomycetota; class Thermoleophilia; order Solirubrobacterales; family 70-9; genus VRUE01. Next base: position 2,227,280 of record OY969094.1, on the reverse strand, counting down.
AAGTCCCAGGAGGACCGTCGCGTCTTCGAGCTGCTCTTCGAGCGCTGGTTCTTTCGCGCCGCCGAGGCGGAGGCGATCGAGCGCGGCGTGGAGGAGCAGGACCGGCGGCACGAGGGCGGCGAGCGGCTCGACATCGACGAGCTGCGCGAGCAGGTCCGCCAGGCGATAGTCGACGGCAACGACGGCGAGATGCGCGACCTGGCGCGCCTGGCGATCGCCGCCTTCGGCCGCCAGGGCGAGGGATCCGGGGTGGTCGGCGTCGACGTACAACGAATCCGCCGCACATTGGGGCTCTCCACCGGCGCCCAGCAGGGCGCTGAGGATGGGGCCGCCGAGCTGCCGCCGATCGACCGCGAGCAGCTCAACCGCTTCGAGCGCCACCTGCGCCGCGAGCTGGAGCGGGACCTGATCGAGCGCACCTCCACCCTGCCCCCCTCGCGACCGCTGGCCGAGCTCGACCGTACCTTGCCGACCAGCCCAACCCAGGACCTCGCCGCCGTCCACCGTGCCGTCTCCCAGATGAAGCGGCGGCTGGCGACCCTCGGCCACGAGCAGCGCGGCCGCCGCAAGGGCCAGACGGTCGACGTGCGGCGCACGATGCGGGCGTCGCTGGAGACCGGCGGCGTGCCGATGCACCTGCGCTACCGGCCGAAGCGGCCGCGCCGGCCGGAGATCTACGTCCTCTGCGACGTCTCCACCTCGGTCACCTCGGCCAGCGTCTTCTTCCTCTCCGTCCTGCACGCCCTGCACGACTCCTTCCGCAAGCTGCGCAGCTTCGTCTTCATCGAGCGCATCTCCGAGGTGACCGAGGTCTTCGAGCACGAGCGCGACTTCCGCGTCATCGCCCAGCGCATCTCCAGCGAGGGCGGCGTCGCCGACGTCTCCGGCTACACCGACTATGGCCGGGTCTGGCTCGAGTTCCTGACCGAGATCTCAGACGAGCTCGACCCGCGCTCGACCGTGATCGTCCTCGGCGACGCCCGCACCAATGGCCGTGAGCCCCACGCCGAGGTCTTCGGCCAGATCTCAGAGCGTGCCGGCCGCCTTTTCTGGCTCAACCCCGAGCCAAGGCTCTACTGGAACTACGGCGACTCGGTGATGGCCGCCTACGAGCGCTACTGCGACGGCGCCTTCGAGTGTTGGACCACTCGCCACCTGGAGAACTTCGTCAACATCGTCGCCGGCGGCGTCCCGGCGAGCGACTGAGGGTTACCGCGCGGCCCAGGCGTCGGGGGCGCTGGCGAGCTCCTCGACCTCGGCGGGCAGCTGGCCGCTGACCAGGTCGGCGAGGGTGACGTGCTCGACGACCGCGCGGAGGCTGGCGCGGACGGCGATCCAGACTTCCTGCAGGTGCTCGGCATTGCCGCGGTACTCGATCGACTCCGGCGGGGTCGATTGCACGTGGGCGATCGGACCCTCGACGGCGCGAACGATGTCGGCGATCGTCACCTCGTCGGCGGGGCGGGCGAGCCAGTAGCCGCCCTTGGCGCCACGCCGGGCGCGGACGATGCCGGCGTGCTTCAGCTCGAGCAGGATGTGCTCGAGGAACTGCAGCGGAATGTCCTGTGCCTCGGCCAGCTTCTCGCCCTTGACCGGGCCCTCGTCGGCCGCCGCCAGCTCCGCCGCCGCACGGACCGCATAGTCCGCCTTCGCCGATACACGCATGACGGCTAGTTAATCAGTCAGCCGATCGTGTCCGGCGCCAGATCGGCGGAACGGTCGATCCCTTGCTTGGCTTCGCGCTCGACCCGGCGAGCGCTCCACCAGCGCGGGAACCAGATCAGCAGCCCGAGCCCGATGCCGGCGACGGCGGCCGCGATCGGCCAGACGAGCGGATCGCCCTTCTGCACGGTGACGATTCCGGAAGCGATGAGGACGACGCCGAGCGCGGTGCGCAGGAACCCGGTCGGAGCGCGAGCGGCGAAATGGGAGCCGACGATGACGCCGGGCACCGAGCCGAGCAGGATGTTGCCGGCCAGCATGAAGTCGACGTTGCCGCCGACCCAGTGGGCGATGCCGGCGGCCCAGAGCAGGATCGCGGCGTGGAAGACGTCAGTGCCGACGACCTTGCGCGGGACGAGGCGGTAGACCGCGATCAGCAGGATCGCGATCACCGTGCCCGAGCCGGCCGAGGTGATCCCGATCACGAAGCCGGTGGTCGCCCCGATCGCGACCGCGGCGACCTTGTGACGGCGCTCGATCGTGAAGTCCTCGCGCTCTTCGATCAGGTTGCTGAGGATCAACGCCCGGGCGAGGGTGATGATCCCGACCATCAGCAGGGTGCCGCCGAGCAGCGCGTAGACGATCGAGTCGAGCTCCTCTTCGCCTACCTTGCTCTGCAGGATGGAGATCGCCCACACTCCGGCCACCGCGGCGGGCACGCTTCCAGCGGCGAGCCAGTAGGCGAGACGGATGTTGACCGTCCCCATCCGCAGATGGCGCCAGCCGCCGACCGTCTTGGTCACAGCCGCGTAGAAGATGTCGGTGCCGATCGCGGTCACCGGCTTGACGCCGAAGAGCAGGATCAGCAGCGGCGTCATCAAGGTGCCGCCGCCCATGCCGGTCATGCCGACCATTGCTCCGATGCCGAAGCCAAACAAAATGATTGCCGGGTCCATAGGAGTTCCGCGCAGGGTGGTTATCGACTTTCCTGACCTTTTTGGTCAGGAGCACGGAGTGCGCCAGGATACCAATGATGTCTGCGAGAACCGAGGAATTCGCTCCGGCAGTGGCCTCTCCTGCCGCCGAAGGCGAGGCCGGGATCACGATCTCGGTCAAAGGCCTGGGCCACTCCTATGGCGAGCTGCGTGTGATCGAGACACTCGACCTGGAGGTCGCCGCCCACGGCGTCCTCGGACTGGTCGGCCCCTCTGGCTGCGGCAAGTCGACCCTGCTCGAGCTGATCTCGGGGCTGCAGGAGCCCGAGCGAGGCACCGTCACACTCGGCGAAGCCGGCGACCCGGCCAGCCGCCTCGAGCGTTGCGCCTTCATGCCCCAGCGGGATCTGCTGCTGCCCTGGCTGGATGCGATCGACAACGCCACGCTGGCTCTGCGCAACCGTGGCATCCGCCGAGCAGCGGCGCGCCGGCAGGCGGCGCGGCTCTTCGAGCGCTTTGGTCTCGCCGGCTTCGAGCGCGCGACACCCGCCGAGCTCTCGGGCGGAATGCGGCAGCGGGTCGCCTTCCTGCGAACGCTCGTTGCCGGCAAGCCGGTTCTTGCCCTCGATGAGCCCTTTGCCTCGCTTGACGCGATTACGCGGGCGGAGATGCAGGAGTGGCTGGCGAAGGCGTTGGAGGTCGAGCCGCGCACCGTCGTCATCGTCACCCATGACGTCGAGGAGGCGCTCTACCTCGCCGACCGGGTCGTCGTGCTGTCGGCGCGGCCGGCCCGGGTCGTGGCGGAGCTGAGCGCGCCGGCCCCACGCGCAGCCGATCGCGACCGGGCGGTCACCGATCCCGAGTTCGTCGCCGTCAGGGAGAGAGCGCTGCGAGCGCTGAGGGAAGGGGCGCGGTGAAGCGCTGGCTGTCCCCCGCTCTCGTCCTCGCCGCCCTGATCGGCGCCTGGCAGTTTGCCGCGTCGACCGGCGCAATCGCCGATGCGCTGAACCTCGAGGACTTCCTCGTCCCCTCCCCCGCGGAAATCGCCGAGGCGCTCTGGCAGAGCCGCTCGCTCTTGGCCGAAAACGCCTGGGTGACGCTGCAGGAGATGCTGCTGGGACTCGCCTGCGCGATCGCCGCCGGGCTCGCCTTCGCCGTCGCCCTGCACCTCTCCGAGACCCTACGGCGCGCGTTCTATCCGCTGATAGTCGCCTCGCAGACGATTCCGATCGTCGCCATCGCGCCGATCCTCGTCGTCTGGTTCGGCTTCGGGATCGGTCCGAAGCTGTGGATCATCGCCCTGATCTGCTTCTTCCCGATCACCGTCAACACGCTCGATGGCCTGCGCTCGGTCGACCCCGAGGCGAAGAAGATGATGCGCAGTCTCGACGCCTCTCGCAGCCAGATCCTCTGGCGGCTCGAGGCGCCCAGCTCGCTGCCCTACTTCTTCAGCGGTACCAAGATCGCCGTCGCCGTCGCCGCGATCGGCGCGGTGTTCGCCGAGTGGACCGGCTCGGACTCCGGACTGGGGCACCTGATCCTGGTCGATAACGCCCAGCTGGAAACGGCGCGGGTCTTCGCCGCGGTCTTCGTCCTCGCGACGATGACGATCGGTCTCTTCGCACTTCTCGCCCTCGCCGAGCGACGCGTCATCACTTGGCGATAGAAAGCAGGGATGAAGCTTCCCCGCCTGCGGGCGATCGCCGCCCTCCTCGCCGCACTTTCCCTCGCACTGGGCCTGGCCGCCTGTGGCGAGAAGAGCGAGGACGTGAGCGGGGAGCCGCAGCCCTTCACCCTCACGCTCGACTTCTACCCCAACCCCGACCACGCGGGGATCTACATGGCGCAGAAGCTCGGTTACTTCAACGACGCCGGCCTCGACGTCAGCATCGAGACGCCGTCCGATCCCGCCGCTCCGATCAAGCAGGTCGCCGCGGGCCGCAGCGACCTGGCGATCTCCTACGAGCCGGAGGTGATGCTGGCCGACGAGAAGGGTCTCGACGTTCTCGCCGTCGCCGCTCTGGTCGACCGGCCGCTCACCTCGATGATCTGGCTGCGGAAATCCGGAATCCGGGGAATCGGTGACCTGCGCGGCAAGACGATCGCCACCGCCGGCATCCCCTACCAGGACGCCTACCTGAAAACGATTCTCGCCCGTGCAAACCTCTCGCCTGGCGACGTCAAGGTCGTCAACGTCGGCTTCGGCCTCCTGCCCGCGATCGCCGGTGGCAAGGCTCAAGCGATGCTGGGCGGCTTCAGCAACGTCGAGGGCGTCGACCTTCGCCTGCGCGGCCTGGACCCTTCCGTCACCCCGGTCGACAAACTCGGCGTCCCCACCTATGACGAGCTGGTCCTGGTGGCGCAGCGCAGGCGACTGGAGGACGAGCCCGAGGCAATCCGCCTCTTCATCGCCGCCCTCGCTCGCGGTACCAGGGCGGCGGTGGAGAATCCGAAAGCGGCCGCCGACGCCCTGCTCGAAGCGAACCCCGACCTCGATCCGAAACTGACCGGCGCCGAGCTGGCCGCGACGCTGCCGCTGCTTGCTCCGCCGAGCAGCAAAGCGAAAGAAGCGACGCCCAGCGCCCGCCCCTTCGGCTACATGAACCCTGCCGCCTGGCGCACCTTCATCGGCTGGATGCGCGACAACGGGTTGATCTCGACGCTCCCCGCACCCTCCGAGGTGCAGAGCAACACCTACCTACCCGGCGAAATCCCCGAGTAAGGCCGCTCCTCCCTCGACCAGCAGCGCCGAGATCTTCTCCGCCGGCAGAGCCCGCGAGAAGAGGTGTCCCTGGGCGTAGTCGCAGCCGAGGCGCTTCAGCTCGGAGAGCTGGGCCTCGTTCTCGACCCCCTCGGCGATCACGTCCAGCGAGAGCGCCCGGGCCATGCCGATGATCGCCTCGACGATCGCGGTGGGCTCCTGTTCGACACCCAGGGCGTCGACGAAGGAACGGTCGATCTTCAGCGCGTCGAAGGGGAAGCGGTTGAGGTAGGCGAGCGAGGAGTAGCCGGTGCCGAAGTCGTCGAGGACGAGGCCGACGCCGATCTCGCTGAGCGCCTCGAGGGTGGCGATGGCGGTCGCCGACTCCTCGACCAGGACGCTCTCGGTGATCTCGAGCCGCAGGCTGGCCGGCTCCAAGCCGGTGCGGGCGAGCACCTCGGCCACGGATGCGGCGAGATCGCGGTGGGCAACCTGGCGTGCGGAGAGATTGACCGAGACGTCGAAGGGACGCTGATCGGGTCGCTGCTCGTGCCAGTCGAGGACCTGACGGCAGGCGCTCTCCTGCACCCAGCGGCCGATCGGCTCGATCAGGCCGCTGTCCTCGGCGATCGAGACGAAGTCGCCAGGGTCGAGCAGGCCGCGCTCGGGGTGGCGCCAGCGGACCAGCGCCTCGAGACCGGTGATCTCACCGCTGCGCAGAGCGATCACCGGCTGGTAGTGGAGGTCCAGCTCGTCGCGGTCGAGGGCGTGGCGCAACTCGCGCTCGACCTCGAGCCGCCGCATCGCCCTGGCCCTCATCTCGGCGTCGAAGAGCTCGCAGCGCGCCCGGCCCCGCTCCTTCGCCCTGTACATGGCGGCATCTGCGTCGCGGATCAGCAGCTCCGCGTCGACGGGCTCGCGCCCCGACGGCCGGGCTACGGCGATCCCGAGGCTGGCGGTGACGAAGTGGTCCGCACCGCCCATCGAGTAGGGCTCGGCGAAGGCGGCGGCCACCCGGTCGGCGATCGCCACCGCCTCGTCCTCGTCGGCGAGGCGGTCGACGAGGATGCCGAACTCATCGCCGCCAAAACGAGCGACGATGTCGCCTGGCCGCAGGTGGGCACGCAGCCGAGGCGATACCGCACGCAGCAGCTCGTCGCCGGCATGGTGGCCGAGGCTGTCGTTGATCAACTTGAAGTGGTCGAGGTCGAGGAAGATGATCCCGACCGGCGATCCCGAGGAGGTGCTTCGCTTGAGGGCGTCGTCGAGGGCGTCGACGAAGCTGAGCCGGTTTGGCAAACCGGTAAGCGGATCGTGCAGAACCCGGTGGCGCAGGGCTTCGTCGGCGGCGTGGCGCTCGATCGCGTCGGCGAGGACGTTGGCAGAGGCCTGGACGAAGTGGACGTCCTGGGGAGTGAAGCGGTTGGGCTCGGTCGAATGAACGTCGAGCACGCCGAAGGGGCTCTGCTTGCCGTCGATGACGACGGCGAGGCTGCTGCGCACCTCCATCACCCGCAGCGCCGGCGGCATCGAGAAGCGGGTCTCCGACGACCAGTCGTCGACGATCACGTGCAGGCCCGAGTCGAGTGCGGCGCCGGCATGGGAGTCGCGGCCGGCAGAGACCCGCCCCGATCCAACCACCTGCCCTTCCAGCCCGGCGCGGAGCCTGAGCCGGCGCCCATCGCGGCCGAGCTCCCAGATGCAGGCGCCCTGGACTCCCTCGATCTCGGTCATCAACGAGACCGCCTCGCGCATCAGCGAATCGGGATCGCCGTCCTTCAGGGCCCGCCCGCCGAGGCGGGCGACCGCGGCCTGCTGAGCTGCAGCACGATGCAGCTCCTGCTCGGTGTTCTTGCGCTCGGTGATGTCGTAGAGGACGCCGTGCCAGACCGGGGTCCCCCCCTCGTCGGGCTCGAGGACGGCCTCGTCGAGGATCCAGACCACCTCGCCGTCGCGGGTGATCATCCGGTAGTCGACCGGTGGTGGGTTGCGATTGCCGAGCGTCTTGCGGGTCTCCTGAGAGAGCGCTCGCTCACGATCCTCGGGGTGCAGCAGCTTCACCCAGAGAGTCTGGTCGGCGAGCCACTCCTCAGGGGTGTAGCCGAGGATCTCCTCGACCTGAGGGCTGACGTAGCGCCAGCGGCCATGCTCGCCGAGCTCAGAGGCGTAGACGATCGCCGGCAGGCGCTCGACCAGCCGGCGGTAGTCCTCTCCGCCGGCGGAGATCTGATCCAGAAACTCGTTGACCTGCTTGTCGGGCCAGCTCCCGCCCCGCGTCGAACGCTCCATCGCTGCCCTTATCGGCGCCTGCCATCCACGCTTGAATCCAGCCGCTTTCCACGCAGCCGAATCGAACCGAAAACGCTAGGCGAGGGCGGTCGACCAAGCACCGGCGAGACCGCGGAACGGCGCATAGGGCGCGTAGAACTCCTCGACCTCCTCGACCGTGGCGCGGCGGCCGAGATGGGCAAGGCGGCCCACCTGCTTGAGGAACATCAGGTCGCCGGCCGGGAGGGAATCTGGATCTCCCCGGCCGAAGAGGCCGAGGCACTGGACGGTCCAGGGTCCGATCTCGCGGGTCGCGAGCAAGCGGCGGTCGGCGACAGGCTCGCCGGGGTCGCAGCGACCGGCCGCGATGTCGCCGGCGACCGTTCGCAGGGCGAGCGAGCGGCCCAGCGAGAGACCCATCGACTCCAGCTCAACCGGCGCCCGGCCGGCGATCAGGCCAGGGGCCGGGACGTCGTGCAGGGAATCGCGACCACCCTCCAGACGCAGACCCCAGCGACCGACGATGCGGCGCTGGATCCGCGCCGCCTTGCCACTCTCGATCAACTGCTTGACCACAGCCCATGCAAGCGCCTCCCAGGGCCAGGGTCGGCGGCGGGGGCGCAGATGCGGGCGGCGGCGCAACAGGGGCCCAAGCAGCGGGTCGCGGCGAAAGCGGCGGTAGAACTCGCCGAGGTCGTCGTCGACCGCAAGCGCAAAGCGCATTCGCTCCACGGCCAGCTCGAGCTCCTTATCGCCTGCCGGGCGGCGCCGGTCTCCAAGCGCGGGACCGGGGGAGACGATCGAGGCCGGGTCCACCGGCTCAGCCCGGACGATGACCCGGTCGGCTGCCGGCTGCCACGCCCGCACCAGAACCGGGCTCTCCTCCGCGTGGAGCAGGCGCGAGGCGACCCCATTGCGGATCCTCATCACGCCGTCCTCGCCGCCATAGGTCGGCAGCCGGTACGGCGAGGGAGGCCTTACCTCCACCTCGAGCGCCGCGGTCATCGGCGGGTCAGCGGCCGAGGAGATGAACGTCGACGAGAAAGGAGCGGCTGGCGACCACGTTCGGGTGGCGCTCCCGTCGTCGCGAGAGCTTCCTCGGCGCGCGGCCGCGGGAGCCGACTGCGCTGACCGCCCTCACGGCAGCCACCGTGGCTGCGCCGGCGAGGACCCCCCCGGCGGCGGCTATCGCGGCTGTGCGCACCTCGCCGCGCAAGACCGGCGAGGCCGGTTCCTCATAGGGCTGCAACACCCGAACGGAGTGCTCACTGCCGGGCTCTGCATCCTCCTCAGAGAGCACCTCGCCGTCCAACTCGAAACTTTCACTCACCGCCTCGACTCTAGCGACGGCCCAGGCCGGTACCGGGTAGGCGCCAGGCAAACCGCGGAACTTGCGGCTTCAGAGAGCGCGCTCGTACATCCGGTAGCGCTTGACGATCTTCCCCCCCATGCCCTCCATCGCACGGTTCATCGCCTCGTTGGTCTCGAGGATCCAGCCCATCTCGCCACCTTCGATCGTGCCTGGCAATGCCGCCGTCTCGAGGTGCTTGAGATAGAGCCCGGCGGCAACACCGCTGTGGCGGTACTCGCTCTTGACGCCGAGGGCCAGGACCCGCAGCTGGTCGATCTTGCGCTTGGCGAGCAGAAATCGCAGCCAGCCGAAGGGGAGCAGGCGGCCGTTCAGCTTCGCCATCGCCTGGTTGATGTCCGGCAGGGTCAACGCCGCCCCCACCGGCTCGCCTTCCTTTTCGGCGATGTAGGCCCAGTCGGGGTTGAGTACCTGCTTGAGCAGCTTGGCGTGGAACTCGATCTCGGCGTCGGTTGCGGGCACGAACCCCCAGTTGCTGCCCCAGGCCTCGTTGTAGACCTCGGAGAAGCTGCGCATCTCGTCGGCGAGGTTGCGCAGCTCGATGCTGCGGATCGTCACCCCTTCGTCGCGGAGGCCCTTCTCGGCGGCGGCGTGGATCGCCGGGTCGAAGCTCTCGCCCTCCTTGAGATCGCCGAACTGCAGCTCCCACATCAGCAGGTCCATCGCCTTCTCGAAGCCCTCTGCCTCGATCAAGCGCTGGTAGTAGGGCGGATGCCAGTTCTCGAGGATCATCGGACGCAGCTCGAAGCCCTCGATCAGGATGCCGACCTCGTCGTTGGTGGTGAAGTCCATCGGCCCGAGAATTCGCCCGCGGCCTTTCCCCCCCGCCCACTCTCCAGCCGCGTCGAACAGCGCCGCGACCACGTCCGGGTCATCGACGCTCTCGAAGAAGCCGAACATCGCATCGCTGCCGCCCTGGGTCTCGTCCCAGCCCTCGTCGATCTGAGCAGTGACACGACCCACCGGCTCGCCCTCGCGCTCAGCGATGAAGTACTCGGCCTCGGCGTGCTCGAAGAAGGGGTTCTTGCCGCGATCGAGGAACTGCATTCGCTCGAAGATCAGCGGCGCCACCCACTGCGGATGGCCCCGGTGGAGGCGAAAGGGAACCTTGACGAAGCGCTTCAGCTCGCGCCGCGTGCGTACGGGCCGAATTGTCACGCTTGCCATGGGAGCCTGAACCTACACTCCGCCCATGAGCGAAACCGCCAAGGCCCCCATCGACGTCTTCGAGAAGGCACGCAACCACGACCGCCTCGAGCAGCTCGAAGCAGCCAAGCAGCACGACCTCCTCCCCTACTTCCGCCTGCTCACATCGCAGGCGGGTCCGGTGGTCGAGATGGAGGGCCGCGAGACGATCATGCTCGGCTCCAACAACTACCTGGGCCTGACCGGGGACGAGCGGGTCAAGCAGGCTGCCCGCGACGCGCTGGAGACCTACGGCACCGGCGTCACCGGCTCGCGGCTGCTGAACGGGACGACGCCGCTGCACGTCGAGCTGGAGCGCGAGCTGGCCGAGTGGATGGGGACCGACGACGCGATCGTCTACACGACCGGCTACCAGTCGAACCTCGGCGCCATCGGGACGATCCTCGGCCCTGGCGACACGGTCGTCTGCGACTCCGGCGACCACGCCTCGATCCTCGACGGCTGCCGGCTCTCCGGCGCCAAGCTGCGTCCCTTCCGCCACAACCGCATGGACAAGCTGGAGAAGATGCTGCAACGGGCCGCGGAGGACGGTGGCGGCGTCCTCGTCGTCGTCGACGGCGTCTTCTCGATGGAGGGGGACGTCTGCGACCTACCGCGGATCGTCGAGCTCTGTAAGGCCTACGGCGCCCGGCTGATGGTCGACGAGGCACACGGCGCCGGTGTCCTCGGCGCCCGTGGCGCCGGCGCCTGCGAGCTGTTTGGGCTCGAGGACGAGGTCGACCTGCGGATGGGGACCTTCTCCAAGAGCCTTGCCTCCTGTGGCGGCTTCATCGCCGGGCCGGCCGACGTGATCGAGTACCTGCGGATCTCCTCGCGCTCATTCGTCTTCAGCGCCTCAGCCGTGCCCGCGGCGGTGGGGGCGGCGCTGGCGGCGCTGCGGGTGATCCGCTCCGACGGCCCGCAGCTGTTCGAGGCCCTGCTCGCCAACGCCGAGTACCTGCGCGAGGGCCTGCGGCACCTCGGGTTGAAGGTGATCGAGCCCGGAACCCTTCCCGACGGCAGCACAGCGACCACGCCCGTGGTCCCGGTCCTTGTCGGTGACGACTGGCAGGCGGTGCTGCTCTGGAAGGCGCTCTTCGAGGCCGGCGTCTACACCAATGTCGCGATCCACCCGGCGGTGCCGCCCGGTGGTGCGCTGCTGCGGACCAGCTTGATGGCGACGCACGAGCGCGAGCATCTGGACGCAGCCCTGGGGACGATCGCCCGGACCATCGAGGACTTCCCGGACCTACCCCGGTCGGGGTAGTTTCGGTGCGGCCCAAATTCGGACGAGGCTTCCAGGGGAAGAAAAAGATGCTCTTAGCGAACGGCCCGGCGGCAATGACGCAAGTGCGGGGTTGACGCCAAACGCCAGCCGACATAGCTTGCCCCCGCGCCGATCGTCTCCCGGGGCAGGGAAGCGAGCGGTAGAGAACTCGACTCAAACCAGACTGCGGCGCAAGGCTGCCGGTCAGGCGCACCAGAGATACCCAGTTAACCCCCGAAGGGAGGAGTCCCAGTGGACGCTGCTTCGATTGCCTCTGCACCGACGACCGCTTCTGCCGTTCAGGCCCCGCAGCACATGCAGGCGCTTGCCCGCGCCAACCGCGTGCGACTCGCACGGGCTGAGCTGAAGCGCTCGATCGCGCGAGGCGACGTCGAGGCCGCCGACATCGTGCGGGATTGCCCTTGGGAGACCGAGAGCATGACCCTGGCCGAGCTGCTGACCAGCCAGCGCCGTTGGGGCCGCACCCGCGCCCGCAAGTTCCTGCTCGGTCTCGCCCTGAACGAGAACAAGCGCCTCGGCACCCTCACCTCTCGCCAGCGTGCCCTGCTTTCGAGCGAGCTCGCCGCGAGGGACACGGGTGAGCGCTCGCCGGTCCTCGTCTAGCCGGCTGTCGCTTGGCGATCAGCTGCGAAGGCCGCCGGCCTTGAAGGAGAGGCCGCCGGAGGCACGCTGGAAGGCTCGGCGCAGCGCTAGAAAAGAGGCGACGAACGCAACTGCGCCGATACCCAGGCAGATCGCCAGGATCAGGCCGGACAGGTAGAAGAGGCCGCCCACGACGAGGACGAAGACCGTGCCGGCGAGAAGCGTCGTGTGCGAGCGGTAGCCGGCGAGGTGCTCGCGCAGAGACACCTCGAGGCCGCCGAGGGCGCCAAGCACCACGCCTACCCCAAGCGCGGTCGGATACCCACCGATGAACCCGATCGCCAGCATCACGATGCCGGCAAGCACGGTCAGCTCAGCAAGCGGAAACGAGCCCCACGGCGCTGGCGGACGCTCGCTCTCGGCCCGGCGGCTCTCGGTCAACGGCCGCAAGCCGCCCGGATAACGGACATCCGGAGGAGACCTTGACCTGCCACCAGCCCATCATCATTCCGAGCAGGCCGAGGCGCGGTCGCGAGTGCCAGTGACCGCAGCCGGGCACGCCGATGTCCTCACGCGATATCCGCACCCACTTGAAGTCGGCAGGCCGGGCCAGCATCTGATCGAGCAGCTCGCGGTTACGGATCTCGACGTCCGTGCGCTCCCCGTGAGCCTTGCGGGCCTCGCCGATTCGGACTGCGAGCTCGTCGCGAATCCGCTCCAGCTCCCCCAGTCCGACCACCCGTGGCTCGTGAGCGGCCGCTCCGACGCCGAGCTCGAGTTTCAGGCGAGGAAAGGCCTCGACAAAGAGGGCTCCCAGCTCATGCTCGAGACGACCTATCTGCCGCCGCAGCTCAGCCCGGGCGAGGCGCTCGTCGCCTCCTACCCGAAGCGCTGCGAGATTGTCTCGTTCGAGCAAATCCGGCATAGACCGCTTCGAGTGTAGATCACGCCACGAGGTGGACAAAAGTGACGCCGGTTAAGAATTCAAGTGGCCTCGACCGCTGCACCGGCGATCCAGAGGGCCTCGTCGACCGCCGCCTGGGGAACGCCCTTGACCTGAACCGCGACGATCGCAACCCTGGTCGTGTCGCGGTTGACAGGGGCACCCTCGCTCGGGGCCCCGAAGAGGAGGCTGAGCGGCGCCCTCTCGTCGGCGATCGTCAGCGTGCCCTGGGCCAGCTCTCCAGACCTTCCCGACAACGACTCGCCGGGGGCTGAGTCGCGGATGCACAGCCGTCCTTCAAGCTGGTCGGCGTCGAAAGCCCGCAGGGCGATCCCGGTCTCGATCGTGGCAATGGTCAGCGCATCGACCGGCATGCCGCTGCTCTTGAAGGCACCGTCGTGAAGCCGGTCGAGCGCAAGCTGCTCGATCGGAGTGCGGGTCCGGTCTGGATCGAGGCCGATCTGACGAAAGAAGACGCGGTAGGCCCACGGGATCGGCCTCTCCCTCATATGGATCGCGTGACCACCGAAGAAGCGATCGGAGAGATCGCGAAGGCGGCGGCGCACCGGCTCCGGGCTGCGCCCGGCGCGGCCATCGACCTCGATCCAGGCGATCCCAAGCCCGGGGAACTCCGCGGCGATGTGGGGCGCAACCCAGCCCTGCTCTGGTGCCGGCTCCCAGCCCGGCTCGGGGTTTGCCGCTCCCGTCCTGCCCATCTCAGCGGCCTTCCGCCTTATGGGTCGCGCGAAGCAGGCCGCGGATCCGCTCCTCGAGCTGGGCTCGGGTCAGCTCGCGAGCGCTCGAGCTCTGCAGCGTGCCACCGGGATAGACGTAGGCGAGGGTGGGACACCCGCCGACCCGATAGAGGCTTGCAACCGCCCCATCGCGGTCATATCCGACCGGCATCTCCCAGCCGTGCTCCCGGACCAGGTCGCGAACCTCGCTGCGATCGTCGCGAACGTTGAGGGAGAGGAAGCCCACGCGTTCACCGTAGCGTGCATAGGCTTCGTCGACTGCGTCTTGCTGGTTAACGCAATTGCCGCCTTGGGCGAACCAGAACGAGAGCACCAGCGGCCGGTCGAAGAAGTCGCAGACGCGGACCGCACCGGGGTTCTCGATTCGGCAGGCGGGTGTGCGGCGGGCGTCGTCCGGACAGGGCGCCTGCGAGGTTTCGCAGTCGTCCTGAGCCACGTTGGCGTCGCCTTCCAGCCGACTGCCGGCAAGGGGCACCGCGAACTCGGGCAGTGGCCAGTTCTTCGAGGCTTTGTCGAGGCCCAGGATGCCTTCGTCCTCGTTGCCGACGGTGTTCAGAAAGGCGATCGCGATCACCGCGGCAAAGAGCAGGCCGACAGCGGCCGAGTAACGATCCCTCACCCCTCCTCCATCCAGGCCAGCGCGGCCGGCAGCGCAACCATGACGCCGAGCAGCGCGACCACCAGATCGATCACGGTGACGAAGCCGAAGTCTCGCAACATGCTCACGTCGCTGGCGATCAACACGGCAAAGCCGGCCGTAACCGTGATGCCGGAGGCGAGCACCGCCGACCCCGTGCGGGAATAGGCACCGCGCAGAGCGTCGGCGACGGAACGGCCATCGCCACGCTCCTCGTGGAAGCGGGCCGCGAGAATGACGCTGAACTCGGTGGCGATCGCGATCGTGAGAGCCCCAAGCGCGGCCGACATCGGGTTGAGCGGGATGCCGCTGAGCCAGAGCACGAGCGCCGACCAGCCCGTCGCCAAGACCACCGGCACCAGCGGCAGCAGCGCCCTTGCCGGCGCCCGGTAGACGACGAGCAGGACCAGGGCGACCGCGAACAGGCCCGCGAGGGTGAGCCAGTAACGGCTGGCGGAGAGATCGGCAGCCGCCTCCGCGGCGATCACGGGCAGCCCGGCGAGGCGAACCTGGACCCCCTCCGGAGGTCCACCTGGCTCACCGGGCTCGCCGATCTCATCCTCGATCCGCTCGATCAGCGTCTGCTGATCCTCGAGCGACTGGGCCCGGATGCCGAAGCTCAGCAGCGCAGTGTTCCCTGGCAAGCCGGTTTGGGGATCTACCGGTGCTACTTGATCAAGGTCGTAGGCGGGGAGTTCGCGGAGAGTCGTGCGGAGATCCCGCCGAGTCAGCTCACCGCCCCCGCCGGTGAGGAAATCGGAGAGAGCCGGCCCAGGACAGACTTCCGCCTCCTGACAGCTCGGCTGCGGTCCGACGAACCCGTTCTCGCGCAGGACCCTCCGCTTGAAGTCGGCCATCCAGCTGATAACGGCGGGGTCGGTGAAATCAGGCGCTTCGACGCTGACATCGAGCTGGCCGGAGACCCCGGTGGCGTCCTGCAGCTGGCTCAGGTCGCGCACCTCCCGCAGACTCTGCGGTCCCAGATCGCGAATGTCGGTGGTGGTGTCGATCTGAGTCCCGAGGGCCCAACCCGCCAGTGCCAGCGCCGCACCGACAGCCAGGACTCGGCGCGGGCGGCGGATCGCCGACTCTAGGATGCGTTGCGTCAGGGGCAGGAGGGGGTGCCCCTCCGCTTGCTGGGTTTTTCGCCTTGGGCGTCGTTTCTCTCGCCAAGCCGGCGCTGCGAAAAACATGACGCCGCGCGCATCCGGGGCACCCCCTCCCACTCCTGAAGCGCGCAGGCTAAGGGCAGCAAAACCGGCGAGAAAGGCGAGAGCGAAGCCGATGAGGATGCCGGCAAGAAGGAGCCAGCCGAAGCTGCGGACCATGGGGATCGGGGAGAGCTGGAGGGCCAGGAAGCCCGCGGCGGTCGCGAGACACGCAGTAGCAATGGTTGGTCCGCCACGGGCGGCTGCCTGACGAGCGGCGTCCACGCCGCTCGCACCAGAAGCCACGGCCTCATCGAAACGGGCTTGGAGCTGGATCGCGTAGTCGACGACTAGGCCGATCAGGATCGGCAGGGTCGCGATCGAGGCGATCGTCAGCGAACCGCCGACCAGCCGTAGGAGACCGAAGGTGAATGCCGCCGCAGCGAGGGCGATGGCCAGTGGCAAGAGTCGCCAGCGTGAGCGGAAGACCAGCAACAGGGTCAGCGCCATCACCGCCACGGCAACGGCGAAGAGAACGAGCAGCGTGTCCGTCAACGCTTCCGAGAGCCCCTCCACCACAACCGGAGCCCCGGAGATCGTGTAGCTGCCTCCGCGCAGAGCGAAGCAGGCCTCCGGTTTCCCCTTGAACTCGCAGACGCGGCGAGGCGTCTGGTCGTAGACGGCGGCGCGGATCAGCTCCAGGGCACGACGACGTTCGGACTCGGTCAGGTCAGGCCGTAGCCGGACGATGATCTGCGCCGAACGGCTGTTGGGAAAGAGGTAGGCGAGGCGAGCCTTCGGCGTGCCGCGCGAACGCCGCAAGTCGAAGACGACCGCGGCGATGAAGTCGGGGTTGCTGATGCTCGGCACGCTGGTGATCCCGTATCTCGCCGCCACTTCGAGCAGCAGCGTGCGCAGCTGATCGGGCGGGACCCGTGCCGCCAGGCGGCGCAGCTGGCGGTCGATCTGGATCACGGCCTCGTTGAGGAAGGTGGCCGGCCCGGCGACGAACTGGACCGCGTTCGATCGCGCCAGCTCGGTGCAAGGCCCGGGGATCGGCTTTGCACCCTCGGGCACCTTGCCCGAAAGGCAACCCTCCAGCCGCAGCAGCCGTCCCAGGTTGGATGTCAGCACCAGCTCCTGCAGGTCTCCCTGGGCGAGCACGACCACCGGTTCCTCGCCGAACACCTCGCGCACGTGCTGGGTCGCGCGGTAACTGGCCGTGTCGGTGTCGACCAGTGTGTCGGTGCCGGCGTCGGTGGGCAGCCGCGTCGCGGCAAAGCCCGCAGCCAGCGCAAGGAGAGCCGAAACCGCCAGAACCGCCCGCGCATGGCGGACGGCCCAAGCCGCGATCGCGCTCAATCCATCGAGAGCGGACCGGTCACGTCCGCATTGAGGAACTGCGACACGAACCGGTTTTCCGAGTCGAAGAGCTCCTCCTTGGGGCCCGACTCAACGATCTTGCCGTTCCAGAGCACGGCGATGAAGTCCGAGATCCGCCGCGCGGTGTTGAGGTCGTGGCTGATCACCAGGTAGCAGCCGCCGTTCTCCTCGTGCACCTCGCGGACCAGCTCGCAGAGCAGCGCCGTGCGCACCGGGTCGAGGCCCGAGTCGGGCTCGTCGAACATGACGATCGCCGGTTCCAGCACCAGCGCCCGGGCGAAGCCGGCGCGCTTGCGCATCCCGCCCGAGAGCTCGTTCGGCATCTTGTAGATCGCCTCGCTCAGCCCCACCTCCTTGAGGCGGCGGTTGACGATCTCGCCGATCTCTTCCTCGCTCTTATCGGTGTGCTGGCGCAGCGGAAAGGCGGTGTTGTCGTAGATGTTCATCGAGCCGAAGAGCGCACCGTCCTGGAAGAGGAGGCCGAACTTCTTGCGCACCTCGAAGAGCTCGTCGTCGGTCATGTTCGGAATCGATTCGCCGTGCACCAGCACGTCGCCCGAGTCCGGATAGAGCAGACCGACGATGTGCTTGATCAGCACGCTCTTGCCGGTGCCCGAGGGGCCGAGCACCATCGAGACCTGGTCCTCGGGCAGGCCCAGGTTGAGCCCATTGAGGATCCGCGCACGGCCGAACTGCTTGACCAGGTCGATGATCTCGATCGCGTCCTCGCCCCCGTGGTCGCGCTTGCGCCCCGTGTGGAAGCGGTAGGGGTCCGACTCGGCCGGGTCGACACCGGGGATGACGAAGTCCCGCCCCATCGTCGCCCCGTCCTCGCTGATGTAGGGGCCACTCGAGTCCGGTGCCACCGGTGCGGCAGCCTCGGCGGTCGTCTCCGCCTCAGCCTCGAACTCGGCGTCGTCGGGTCGTGTCGGATCGTCCATCGACATAAGCGTACTCAGCCTCCTATCGGCGCCCGCGGATTTGCCCCCCAGAAGACCAGGGTGCCCAGCATCCCGATGATGTGAACCAAGACGATGTTGAGAACCATCGACTTCGCGGTCGCGGTGCCCACCCCGACCGGCCCCCCTGAAGCCGTGTAGCCGTAGTAACAGCCGACCAGGACTATGGCGGTCGCCATGAACATCCCCTTGATCAGGCTGAAGATCAGATCCGGCGGGTTCTGGAACATCCAGAAGATCAGCAGGTAGCCGCCCGAGGAGACGTCGCCGATCTGCTGGACGACGGCCAGGTAGCTGGCGAAGTACATGATCCCGATCCCGACCAGGTACATGAACGGAAAGGCGATCCAGGCGGCGAGCAGCCGGGTCGCTGCAAGGAAGGTGACCGGCGGCACGCCCATCACCTCGAGCGCGTCGATCTCGTCGGAGATCCGCATCGCGCCAAGCTCGGCGACGATCCCGGTGCCGACCTTGGCCGCAAGCATGTAGCCGAAGGCGTAGGGCATGATCTCGCGCAGGTCGCACCAGGCGGAGAAGACGCCCGCATAGGCGGGAGCGCCCTGGGCTCGCAGCAGGTAGGCGCCCTCGATCCCGCACTGCAGGCCGAGGATGAAGACAAGGCCCCAGATGATCAGGGCCGAGCCGAGGATCAGGATCCCGGCCTGGCGCAGACTCTCGCCGAAGAAGCGCAGGACACGGCCCGAGTAGACGAGGCCGGCGACGCGCGAGCCGAAGCGAGCGATCTCACCGAAGGAGTCGAGCCAGCCGCGCGGGACCTCCAGCCAGGGACTCATCGAATCGTCTGCAGCTCGGGGTTGGTGGCGAGCAGGGTCTGGGTGAAGGCGTAGTTGAAGGCGAACACGCCCATGAAGGAGATGACGACCGCCTGGTTGACCGCACGGCCCACGCCGGCCGCACCTCCGGACGCAGTCATCCCCTTGTAAGAGCAGACGACGGCGATGATCGCGCCGAACAGCGTGCACTTGATCACCGAGCCCCAGAGGTCGGTGATCGAGGCGTTGGAGAAGAGCGTTGCGAAGAAGCCGCCGAGCGGCTGTTTGTAGAGGAGCTCGGTGATGATGCCGCCGCTGATGCCGAATACCAGCGCGTAGATGTCAAGCAGGCCGGTGATCAGCATCAGCGCCAGAAAGCGCGGCACGACCAGGTTCTTGATCGGATCGACGCCGAGCACCTGCAGGGCGTCGAGCTCCTCGCGAATCTTGCGGGCACCGAGATCGGCGGTGATCGCGGTTCCGGCGACGCCGGCGACGACCACCGCGGTGACGAAGGGTGCGAACTCGCGGATCGAGGCGAGCACGAAGAAGCCGCCCAGCCGATCGAGAGCGCCGAAGAGGGAGAGGAAGTTCGCCGCCTGCAGACCCGGCGCGCCGAAGCCGAAGGCCACCGTGGAGACCAGCAGCGGGAACCAGCAGAGCTGCAGAGCGAAGAGGAACTGGCCGATGAACTCCTCGCCGTAGGGGTAGGGCGGCTTCACCGCGGAAACGAGCGTACGCGCGGTGAGGATCATCATGTCCCCTACCTGCTCGAACAGCGACTTTGCGGGCAGGAATGCCCTATCTACCGCGGATCTGACCATCTGCTCCTCCGGAGAGCGGCGCCGCATCCAAACGACACCCTGCTCAGTGAAACGAGTCTATGCGATGCGTCAGCGGCCGACCGTTACACGACTGTTGAGATCCGGCTAACGCAAACGGCAGAGCGCCGCAAGGAGCCGGAAGGGCGCAAACCCCGTGGTATGTTCCGGCCGCTTTGGGGGGGCATCGCACACACGCTCCGCGTTCCCGCCTTCGTGCGGCGGCTGCCGGTGCTCTTGCCGCAGCGCTGGCCGTCTCGGCCGCGGCCTGTGGCGGCGATTCCTCTTCCAGCGGGAACGGAGATGCAGGCACCTACCGGACCGAGGTAATCAGCGCGGAGTTCCCGACCCTGCAGCGCCTTGGCCAAACCTCGCTGATGCAACTCGGTATCCGCAACAGTGGCCAAAAAGCGATCCCGGCGCTGACCGTGAGTGTCAACGTCGCCGGCAAAGAGGGGAGTGCGGCCTCGATCCCGTTCGCTATTCGCGATCCCCAGCCCGGGCTCGCCCAGCCGGACCGGCCAATCTGGGTCCTCTCGGCGAAGTACCCAAGGCTCGCCGGCTCTTCCGAGCCGGCAGGGGCCAGCACCTCGGGTGTCAAGACCTATGACTTCGGCCGAGTGAAGCCAGGCGAAACCGTCGACGCGGTATGGAAGCTGAACGCGGTGAGGACCGGCAAGTACACCCTTCTCTACAGCGTCGGTGCCGGCCTCGGTGGCCAGGCGAAGGCAGAGACTGCCGCCGGAACGAAGCCGGGCGGATCCTTCGCGGTGCGGATCACCGAGGCCTCCCCCGACACGATCGTCACCGACAGCGGCGAAGTGGTCGAAGTTGACAAAGGGAAAGGCGCGGGTAGGTAGCTGCCCGAGATGAGACGCCGGGCCGCAGCGAGCATCGCCACCGCGGCCTTGGCACTGGCAGGACTGCCGGCCTGCGGTTCCGCCCAAGAGCAAGGTTCGCAAGACGGTGACGCTTCCGCGTCACAGCGTCGCGGAGGTGGGGTTGCCTTGCATCGGATCGGCACGTTCGATGCGCCCACCTATGTATCCGGCGCCCCGGGTTTCCCCAGCCTGCTCTTCGTCGTCGAGCAGCGCGGCACCGTCGTCGTCCTCAGCAAAGGCCGCAAGGCGAACCGTCCCTTTCTCGACATCAGGAGCTTGGTCAGCTACGACGGCGGCGAGCAGGGCCTGCTCTCGATCGCCTTCGCGCCGGACTATCCACAGAGCCGCCGCTTCTACGTCTACTACACCGACCGCCAGGGCAATATCCGCGTTGACGAGTTCAAACGCGGCAGCCCCACGCGGGCTGCGCGAGGTTCGCGCCGCAGCGTGATCGCGATCCCCCATCCGGTCAACGCAAACCACAACGGCGGCCAGCTCCAGTTCCTCGGCAACCTGCTCTTCTTCGCCACCGGAGACGGAGGAGCGGGCGGCGATCCGCCCAACAATGCCCAGAACAAGGAGAGCCTGCTGGGCAAGCTGCTGCGCATTGACCCGCGGCCGGAGGGTGGGCGCCCCTACTCGGTGCCGGCCGACAACCCGTTCGTCGGCAGGGCCGGGCGCGATGAGATCTACAGCTACGGCCTGCGCAACCCGTACCGCTTCTCCTTCGACGAGTCCACCTCCCAACAGCCAAGGATCGCGATCGGCGACGTCGGGCAAAATCGCTTCGAGGAGCTCGACTACACGACGGTGGGCGCCGCCAACGGCACCAACTTCGGTTGGGATGCGTTCGAGGGCTTCGCGACCTACACCGACGAAAGCAGCGGCACGGCTGATCCAGGCGGCACGACGAAGCCGATCATGGCCTACGACCGCGGGCGGGACGGCGGCAGTTGCACGATCATCGGTGGCTACGTGGTGCGTGACCGCCGCCTGCCATCGCTGCAGGGCCGCTACGTCTATGCCGACTTCTGCGCCGGGCGGCTGCGCAGCCTCGTCCCCCACCTGACCCGCGCCGGCGGCGACCGCCGGCTCGGGCTCAGCGTCGACGCGCCGACGTCGTTCGGCGAAGACGAGCGCGGCCGGGTCTACGTGACCTCCCAGGCTGGAGGCGTCTTCCGCCTCGTGCCTCGCTAACGGCTAAAGTTGGCTGACCAGCCAAAGAGGGCAACGAGGGAGGTTCCAGTGGAGAGCGGCACCGTCGAGACGAGCACGGAAGCGATCAACGCGGCGAACGGTGCCAACGGCGCCGGCAACCCCGACCACTTCGACGTTCACAACCCGGCGACCGGCGAGACGATCGCCAGCGTCCCGGTCGACTCTCCCCAGGCTGTCGCCGAGACCGTTGCCCGCATCCGCGCCAACCAGCCCGAGTGGGAGGCGATGGGCATCGAGGGCCGCTACCACTGGCTGGGCAAGCTGCGTGACTGGCTGCTCGACAACCAGCAGCAGGTGCTCGACAAGATGCAGGCCGAGACCGGCAAGGTGCGCGGCGACGCCGCGATCGAGCCGATCTACCTCGCCGACCTGATCAACTTCTACGGGACCAAGGCGGCCAGGTTCATCGGCGAGGAGAGCGTCCGGCCCCACAGCCCCCTGCTTGCCTCGAAGAAGCTGCGTATCCAGTACCGGCCCCATCCCGTGGTCGGGATCATCAGTCCCTGGAACTTTCCGCTCGTCCTTGCCCTCGGCGACGCGATCCCCGCACTGCAAGCGGGCGCTGCCGTGGTGATCAAGCCCTCGGAGTTCACCCCGCTGGGAGTCGCCGAAGTGGTCCAGGCCTGGAAGGACGAGATCGGCGGGCCCGACGTATTCGACTGCGTGCAGGGGCTGGGCGATACCGGTGGCGCCCTGATCGACGGGGCGGACTTCGTCCAGTTCACAGGCTCCGATCGCACCGGCCGCAAGGTGATGGCACGGGCCGCCGAGACACTCACCCCCGTCAGCCTCGAGCTCGGCGGCAAGGACCCGATGATCGTGCTCTCCGACGCCGATCTCGAGCGCGCGGCCAACGCCGCGACATGGGGCGGGATGTACAACTCGGGACAGGTCTGCATGTCGGTCGAGCGGATCTATGTGGAGGAGCCCGCCTATGACGCCTTCGTCGCCAAGCTGACGGCAGAGGTCGGCAAGCTGCGCCAGGGCGCGGACGGTCGCGGCTTCGGCAAGGACGTCGGCGCGATGACCTCGCCGAACCAGACCGCGATCATCGAGGAGCAGGTCAACGACGCGCTCGCCAACGGCGCCAAGGCGCTGACCGGCGGTAAGCCGGTGGCCGGCCCCGGGGACTACTTCGAACCGACCGTGCTGGTCGACGTAGACCACTCGATGAAGGTGATGCGCGACGAGACCTTTGGGCCTGTCGTCGGCGTGATGAAGGTACGCGACTCAGAGGAGGCGGTGCGCCTCGCCAACGACACCCGTTACGGGCTCTCGGGGTCGGTATTCGGGAAGGGTGAGCGAGCTGAGCGAGTCGCCCGCCGAGTCGAGTGCGGCGCCGTCAACGTCAACGACGTGATCGTCAATTACGCCGCGATGGACGTTCCGATGGGGGGCTGGAAGGAGTCGGGGATCGGCTATCGCCACGGCGAACCGGGAATCAAGAAGTACTGCCGGTCCGAGTCTGTGGTGATCACCCGCTTCGGCGGCAAGCGCGAGCCCACCTGGTACCCCTACAGCAAAGCCCGCCGCGGTCTGGTCACTCGGATCGCGCAGGCTTTCAACGCGCGGGACATGAAGCGCCGCTTCGGCATGCGCGGCTGAGACGCGCTCCGAAGACCGCTCGGTAGCCTCTCCTGGATGGCCGAGCGTGACTACATAGCCGCAACCCATGAGCGCATCGTCGTCTTCGACGGTGGCATGGGCGCGACCCTGGAGCAGTTCGACCTGACCCAGGCCGACTATGGCGGCCTCGAGGGAAAGTGTCACGAGGCGCTCGTGCTCAACCGCCCGGACGTGATCGAGGGCGTGCACAGCTCGATGCTCGAGGCCGGTGCCGAGGTGGTCGAGACCGACACCTTCCAGGGCTCGCGGCTGAAGCTCGACGAGTGGGGCCTGGGCGAGCACACGCTCGAGATCAACACGAAAGCTGCGCAGATCGCCCGCAAGGCAGCGGGTGAGGAGCACTTCGTCGCCGGCTCGATTGGGCCGACCGGCTTCCTGCCCGCCTCTACCGACCCCACCCTGGGAGACATCTCCTTCGGCAAGCTGGTCGAGGTCTTCGCCGAACAGGCGCGCGGCCTGGTCGAAGGCGGCGCCGACCTGATCATCATCGAGACCGCCCAGGACATCCTCGAGGTGAAGGCGGCGATCTTCGGCGCCCGCGAGGCATTCGCTGCGACCGGGCGCAAGCTGCCGATCCAGACCAGCGTCTCGCTGCTCCCCCAGGGCGGCAAGATGCTGCTCGGCACCGACATCCAGGCGGTGCTGACGACGCTGACCGCGCTCGAGGTCGACGTGATCGGGCTCAACTGCTCGACCGGTCCAGAGGACATGCGCGACGCGATCCGCTTCCTGGGCGAGAACAGCCCGCTGCCCGTCCACTGCATTCCCAATGCGGGCCTGCCGCTGCAAGGGCCCGACGGCGAGACGATCTTCCCCGAAGAGCCCGAGCCGCTGGCGGCGACGCTGGGCGAGTTCGTCGAGCGCTATGGCGTCGACATCGTCGGCGGCTGCTGCGGGACGACGCCGGAGCACATCCGGGCGATCCGCGAGCGAGTCGGCGAGCGAGAGCCCGGCGCACGACCCGCCCCCGGGCCGATCGAGGTGTCCTCGATGATGACCTCCACCCCGCTCGTGCAGGAACCGCGGCCGACCCTGGTCGGCGAGCGGGTCAATTCGCAAGGCTCGCGCAAGGCCAAGGAGCTGCTGCTCTCCGACGACTACGACGGCCTGGTCCAGGTCGCCGAAGACCAGGTCGAAGGCGGTGCCCACGTGCTCGACGTCTGCGTCGCGCTGACCGAGCGCCAGGACGAGGATGAGCAGATGGGCGCTGTGGTGAAGCGGATCTCGTTGACCCAGCCCTCACCGATTCAGGTCGACTCGACCGAGCCGGAGGTGATCCGCGCCGCGCTGGAGCAGATCCCGGGGCGGGCAATCGTCAACTCGATCAACCTCGAGGCGGGTCGCGACAAGGCAGACGTGGTCGTGCCGCTGGCGAAGGCCCACGGCGCGGCGCTGATCGCCCTGACGATCGACGAGGTCGGGATGGCGAAGACGGCGGCGCGCAAGGTGGAGATCGCCGAACGGCTTCGTGACCTCGCCTGCGGCGAGCACGGCCTCGACCCCGAGGCACTGATCTTCGACGCGCTCACGTTCACCCTGACCACGGGCGACGATGAGTGGAAGCCCTCGGCGGTGGAGACGATCGAGGGTATCCGCCGGATCAAGGCGGAGATCCCAGGCGTGAAGACCTCGCTCGGCGTCTCCAACGTCTCCTTCGGCGTCTCGCCACGCCCACGAGCCGTCCTCAACTCGGTCTTCCTCCACCACTGCGTCGAGGCGGGGCTCGACCTGGCGATGGTCAACCCCAACCACATCACGCCCTACAGCGAGATCCCCGACGAGGAGCGCGAGCTGACTGACGACCTCGTCTTCAACCGGCGCGAGGATGCGCTGGAGCGCTTCATCGGCCACTTCGAGTCGAAGGGCGAAGAGGCCGAGAGCGAGGCCGCCGATCCAACCGAGGGCATGGAGCCGGAGGAGGCCCTGCACTGGCACGTCCTGCGCCGCAAGAAGGATGGCGTCGAGGAGTGGATCGACCGCTCGGTCGAGAAGATCGGCGCCGTCCCCACCCTGAACGAGGTGCTGCTGCCGGCGATGAAGGAGGTCGGCGACAAGTTCGGGGCCGGCGAACTGATCCTGCCCTTCGTCCTGCAGTCGGCGGAAGTGATGAAGCGCGCCGTCGCCCAGCTGGAGAACTACCTCGACCGGATCGAGGGCCACACCAAGGGCAAGGTAGTGATCGCCACCGTCTTCGGCGACGTCCACGACATCGGCAAGTCGCTGGTCAACACGATCCTCACCAACAACGGCTACACGGTGATCGACCTGGGCAAGCAGGTCCCGGTCGACACGATCATCGAGGCCGCGATCGAGAACAAGGCCGACGCAATCGGGCTCTCCGCCCTGCTCGTCTCAACCTCCAAGCAGATGCCCATCTGCGTTCAGGAGCTTCACCAGCGGGGACTCGAGTTCCCGGTGCTGATCGGTGGCGCGGCGATCAACCGCGACTTCGGGCGCCGCACGCTCTACCCGAAGGGGAAGGAGTCCGACGAGGTCTACGAGCCCGGCGTCTTCTATTGCAAGGACGCCTTTCAAGGGTTGGACACGATGGATGCTCTTGTCGATGAGCCGGCCCGCGAGGCACTGGTGGAGCGCATTCGCGCCGAGGCGCAGCAGCTGCGCGAGAAGCCGGCCGTGGTCGACGACGGACCGCCGACCACCGACAGCAGCACCCGTTCAGGCGCGCGCACCGATGTGCCGATTCCGGAGCCGCCCTTCTGGGGGGTTCGCGAGATCGAGCCTGACCTCACCGACGTCTTCCCCTACCTGGACCGCCACGTTCTCTTCAAGCTGCATTGGGGTGGGCGTGGCGTCAAGGGCGAGGCCTGGCGCGATCTGGTCGAGGGCACCGACACGGAAGAGGGCTTCGCGGCGCGCCTGGAGCGGATGTGGGGTGAGCAGGACTACCTACGTCCCCGAGCCCGACTCGGCTACTTCCCCTGTGCCTCAGACGGCAACGAGGTGGTGGTCTTCGATCCCGAGGATCACGAGCGCGAGGTCGAGCGCCTCGTCTTCCCCCGCCAGCCCAAGCATGACCGTATCTGCCTCAGCGATTTCTTCCGGCCACTCGACTCCGGCGAGCGGGACGTCGTTGCCCTCCAGGGGGTCACCGTCGGCCCCCAGGTGACCGAGCTGATCGAGAAGCTCGAGCGGGAAGGAGAGTTCGCCGAACAGCTCTTCGTGCATGGACTGGGCGTGCAGGCGGCAGAGGGATTGGCGGAGTGGCTGCACTCGGAAGCGCGCCGGGATCTCGACATCCCGCTGGACCAGGGCCGCCGTTACTCATGGGGATACCCCGCCTGCCCCGATCAGTCCGAGCACGAGAAGGTCTGGCGCCTCCTCGATCTCGAAAAGATCGGCATGACCTTGTCCGGTGGCTACGCGGTAATGCCTGAGCAGTCGACTGTCGCGATCGTCGCCCACCACCCCCAGGCCGTTTACTTCGGGATGAAATCGGGCTTTATTCCCTCGGATAAGACCCCCGACGAGTTGATCGCCGGTACCGAGCGGGGAGGCGTTTTGACTGCGTGACCACAGTCGCAAATTGGGTCAAAATTTGCCTCCAAACTGGAAAGATCAGAACCCACACTCTATGATCGCACTGCCCGTTGGGTTAATCCCCTGCGGGCATTGAGTTACGGTTAGCGCCGGGGTCCTTCTCACTGGGACCCCGGCGCGACATCTGCTGGAGCCGTATGTCATTCCCGCGCCCTGCTCAAAGCGTTCAGATACGCCGCGGGCGGGGGCGGGGCCACAGCCCCGCCCCCCGCTACCGCCGCTCGCCCCCTTGCTGACGTGTAGGGGGTCGACCTTTACACGGCCGGAGAGGAAATCGATCCCCATGGGAAAGGACCGAACCGGGCCACCGCCGTGAGTTTTGGAGCGGACCAAACGCCTATGTAGTACTGGCGTGTTCGTCAGCTCGACGTATTGCTAACACGCCCTCATGTATTTGGTCAAGAGATTCACAGCACTCAAGATTGCGAAAGATTTTTTATGTGAGAAGAAGCAGCTCTTCTTCCCTGCAAATTCCAGCAAGACGAATTATCACGCGCGCATTTCGGCGCAACCCGATCCGCCGAGGCACACCCCAGCGCAGCAAGTAATTAGTGACTACTTGAATATATTTTTTCAGCGAGCGGGATCTGGCTGTCCCGACTTCTCGGAACCAAAGAGTGCGCCATGAAGGCCCGTGACAAGCTCCCGCACAAGGTCTGGATCCTCGCCGCCGATTCGCAATCGCTCCAGCCGGCATTCGACCAGAGCGTCGAGCCATGTACTGACGGTCCCAAGCGCCCAGGTACGGGGATTACGCTCGAGCCGGGAGACGCACGACGTGACCTCCCCCTTCTCGACCACCACCCTCGCCCCTGCGAGGCGGCTTTTGTCCTCACCGGGCTCGACAGCGCCAGTGTCAACACCCAGCAGGCACGACCCGCCTCCCTGGCCGGCGAGCGAAACGAGAGGGACGGCGAGCAGGAAGGCCGCCTCGATATCGATTCGGGTGAGCGGATCGGACTCCGCCGCCAGGTAACGGCACTCACAGCGCCCAGCCACTGCCAGGGGTGCGATGGCCTGTCGCACCCAGTCGGTAACGGCGTAGGGAGTGCTGTTCCCGCTTCCCCCCAGCCGTTCGACCTGACGCGCGGCCCGCATCGCCGAGAGGCGTCGCTCAACTGCCGGATAGCTCAATCCTCCGATCAGGCTGGCGAGCTCGGTGAGCGAGAGCGGACGCGCAGCCAGAGCTCGCAGCATCGTCGACCCCCAGCCCCCGATCAGCGCCCTCAAAGCCCCCTTGGCGGGCTCGCTGCCAAGCGCGATCGATCCCTGTGGAGCTTGGGCCAACCATGCTTCGACGACCTCCGCCACAGCGAGAACCTCTCGGCCCAAATCAGTCAATTCGTTCTCGACCGTGTAGGGCATACCGCTGAGCACGTGCCTCTCGAGGGCACCGATTCCTCGCAAATTGCCGACATGCCCCCGGAGCGTGGTCTGCGCCGCTCCCCCCATCCGCTCGCGCAGCTCGGGCAGCCGCAGCGGCCCGTCTACATGAGCTCGCAGGATCGGCACATTCAACGGAGCAGCGAAGAGGGAAAGAACTAAGCCACCCGCGCGAAGTCGGCCCGTTGTTGTGCCTCCGGCTTGCATCCAGTTTATTTTGGTAAATAGAAAGCTGTTTACTGGTACGCCGTCAGCGCAATGCACCCTATCCAAAGGAACGGGCTGACGCCCGCCACTGTCAGGAGCGACCTAAACCGTCTCGCGAGGCCTCGCCGAGCGAGCGCGGGGCTTGGGCTCAAGCCGGACTGGGGTTGAGGAAAGTGCCTGGACCCGTAGATCGCTCCAGGTGAGACCTTCCCGCACCAGCGCGGGAAGACCAAGCGCAACCGCGGTGGCGATCTCGACCGCCTGCAGGATCACACCGTAGGCGAGCGCATCGGCAGTGCCGATACCGAATCCCGTGTGCAGAACGCTGATCACAGCGAGCTGGAAGACGCCGATATTCGAGGGAGTGGCGGGCACCACCGCGGTGACATTGACGGCGAAGAGAACCGCTGCTGCAGCACCGATACCGGCCTCGCTCAGACCAAGAGCCGCCAGCAGCGCCCAGCAGGCGGCCAGCTGAATCGCCCAAGCCCCGAGCTGCGCCGCCGAAGCAGCCGCCCCGCGGCGAGGGCTGCGGAAAACGGTCAATCCAGCACGCACCTGCAGCAGCGCCCGGTGCATGAACGAGCCGATCCGGGCCAGCCGGCCGTTGCCGTTGCGACGCATCAACGGCGGCGCCAACAGCACGACGAGGAGCAAGGCCAGGGGCACGAAACTGAAGGCGAAGAGCTTCTCCGTGCTGGAGTGGAAAAGTTCGGTCGTGGAGACGATGATCACGCCGAGCAGCGCCAACGCAACTATGTTCAGCAGCGTCTGCGAGACGAGCGTGCCAAGCAGCACCGGGAAGGTCTCGCGCATCCTGCCGATCCGACGCGCAAGCGACATCGCCCGCGCCGGCTCACCCAGGCGGGCCGGCAGCGTTGCCGACATCAGCACCCCGATCATCGTCGCCGAGGTGACGTCGCGGCGGCGCACCGGGCGGTTGGGAAGCGCCGCCCGCACGATCCAGTACCAGGAGGCCGCGCGGAAGAAGAGGGAAAGGGCCATCAGCGCGCAGGCCACCAGGACCCAGGTGGCATCGGAGCGAACGATGCTGGCAACGACGTTGTCGACGCCGATCTTCTGTGCCGCCAGAGCCGTCAGGCCGACCCCCGCGATGCCCGCGACCCCTAGCCCGATCCTGCGGGCGAGCTTGCGTCCCCTCGTTCCGCCGGTGGCGAGAGGCGGATCGAGCGAGGGCAGCCGCTGCGCAGGACGCGGGGGAAGGCCGTCGGCCGGCCTCACACCGGCCCAGTGGCCGACCTGCTGGAGGACGCCGCTCGGCTCAGGTGCCTCTATCGCTTTTTCGTAGACGCCGGTCACCTGGTCGGCAACTCGGGGCCAGGCGTATCGCTCGGCGCTGTGTCTCGCTGCCGCCCCCATCGCGGCCAGCCGCTCCGGCTCGAGGTGGGCGCGCTGCAGCTCTTCCGCCAACCGCTGGGGATCGGCCGGGGGAACCAGTACCCCGTCGACGCCGTCCGTGACGACGTCGCTGTAGCCGGCGATGGCCGAGGCGATCGCCGGGGTCCCAGCGGCAAATGCCTCGGTCAGGACCATGCCGAAGCTCTCCCCCGAGAGCGACGGGGCGCAGAGAACGTCGGCCTCGTGCAGGGAGCGCCAGAGAGCGTCGCCGGAGACCCGGCCGCGGACGTCGATCCAGCGCATCGTCTCGGGATCGGCCAGATAGCGCAGCACGTCCTCGCGCTCGGCGCCGATCACGGTCAGCCGGCTTGGCACGTGCTCGACCAGGGCGCCGAAAGCGCTGAGCAGGACCGGCAGCCCCTTGCGCTCCTCGGGGCGCCCGACGAAGAGGACCCGCAGCTCTTCGGCTGCGGGCTTTGGGCCGCTGGGCGCAGCAGCGACATCGACCCCGTTGGGAACGATCTCGTAGCGACCGCCATACCAGCGCCGACCGGTCCAGGCCGCCGCCTCGGAGACGGCGATCCGCGCAGAGAGACGGTTGAAGACGCGCCTCGAGCCGAGTGAATTGGCGATGTGGTTCGGAATCGCCTTGGTCGAGTAAGCATGGAAGGTGCCGACAGCCGGGACGCGAGCGCCGAGTGCGGCGTTCCAGCCGACCAGGGGAACGACCGGCTCGTGGATGTGGATCACGTCGTAGTTGCCCTGGCGTAGCTCGCGACGCGGGGCGAGCACGCCACCGGCCGGGAACGGCGCGAGGTTGGAAACCGCCCCGTTGGCGGAGAAGCCTGCCGTGCGGCCAAGGGGGATCAAGTAGTCCGGGGCCTCACGCCGTTCGGGATCGGCACGATGCAGCACCCGGCTCCAACGGTCGGGTGGGTCGAAGGGAGCGAGCACACGGACGTGATGGCCGCGACCAAGGAACTCCTCGGCGAGCGCCTCCACGTGCCGGTTCACGCCGCCCTGGTAGCTCCAGGAATATGGCGAGACGAGTGCAATTCGCACGAAACGCAAAGAGTAGTCGATTGCTCAGAGGCGACTTCCAGGGCGAGGACGCGCTTCCGCCCAGGCGAAGCCGATGAAGACCAGCAGGTAGGCGGTGCCGATCTCCAGCAGCAGAGCACCGGAGTCGTTGGCAAGGGTTCCCACGGCGGTTGCAGCCAGCGCCCCGAGGAGACCGGCGCGAACCGCGGGGTAGCCGCGCAGCCATGCGCGGAGGCGATCGCGCCGCACCAGGGCGAGAGCGGCGATGGCGGCGATCAAAGGCAGGAAGATCAGCACCACAGGCCGGCTGAAACTGTGGGCAGAGAGCTGAAGGCGCCGCTGAGCGACGTCGCCGAGGTCACCGAGCCCACCGGCATCGAGAACCGAGCGGGTCAGGTGGGCGTTCGCTCCCGAGATCAGGTCCACCAGGGCGAGGAGAGCCAGGACGACGAACGGAATCGCGGCCACAAGCAGGCCCGCGCCCCGGCGTCTGGTGGCGATCGCGGCGGCTGCCACGGCGGCGCCGAGCGAGAGGACGATCGCCGCACCGACGTCGGCGCCAAACCGCCCGGCAGCGAAGATGAAGGCGAAGAAGAGCCCGATCGCCAGGAACGTAGTGGCAGCGCCTCGCGCGGAGAGCCGCGGCGCAAAACCCGCCAGTCCGGCGCCGGTTCCAGCGACGACCAGCACGGCCAGGAGCGCCTCCAGCTCGTTGCCGATTCCGTAAAAACGCACGCCGAGCCCCGGGTTCGGGCCCAGCAGCGAAAGCGAGGTGAGCGGGGAGCCGGCAACCACGTCGACGGCATAGGCCAGAACGACCAGACCCGACGCGACGGCGAGAGCGCGGTAGCCACCCCATATCGCCAGCGTCGCGACGGCAAGCAGCGGCGCACCCAACATCACGAGGAGCTGTTCGGCAGCTTGGCTCGGCTCCAGCGCCGAGCCGAGCAACAGCAGCAAAGGCAGGTAGACCACGCTCAAGCCGGCCACGCGGACGCAGTTCCGCGCCGCTCGTCCCCGAGAGACCGCCGGCACCAAGCCAAACGCAAGTAGCCAGGCCAGAAGGCTGATCCCGATCACCGGCCCGCGCCGCTCGGAGATCGCAGCCATTCGCGTTCCCAGGGAGACCAGACCGGCCGGGTCGGTCGATCCATCCACCTCTATCGGCTGGCCGGACATCTGCGCCGGCACGGCGACGCCGAGACGGGTGAGAACCGTCGGCGCGATATCGGTTGAAAGCACGTACCCGTCCAATCGCGTGCTATCCGACGTCAGGGTCCCGTCAAATCCCCGCCCCGCGATCCCCATCGCCAAGGCCTCGTTCTTCGCCGGCGGTGCCCGCTCGATCGCGAGCAGGAGATCGTCGCCGCGGAGCTCCTGCACGAGGCTCTCGAGCTGCCTCGAACTCGCGCTGCGGACCGCACACGTCTTCCCCGCCTTACTCAGGGTCTCCGCCAACAGCCCCGGTTCGATATCCGCAGGAGCCGATTCCGCCCGCTCGACCACGGCCTCCGAGTAAGCCGGCCCACAGATCCCCCCGCCCACATTCCTTGGCAGATCCCAGTCGTAGAGCGAATCGAAAACCCGATTCCCCTGCGAGATATCCAGATACGTCTGCTCCGCCGGCACGCTCCCCAGCCCAGCGCTGAGCAATCCCGGGGCAATGCCGCGGACCCGTGCAAGCTCCTCCACCCCGGTCCCCTTCGGCAGCAGAACCAAGGTCACTCGTGTAGACGAAGCGCCCGTCCCTTGGCGCGGGGCTCGGGTAGGGGGTGGAGCGTCTTGTACTTTTTCGGCGCCCGGCCCTCGGACGGCCGCCTCCGCTCCACCGAAAAAGTTAAGCGGAACCCCCTGTCCGAGTCCCGCCCCCACCATAGAGACGGCTATCGTCAACCCAATGGCCGACCGCACTTTCGCCAAGTTCACCTTCTTCAAGATCGATCCCGCCTGGCGCCGCCGCGACGCCGAGCTTCGAGCCGCGGACAAGCTGGAGTTCCTCGCCGCCTGCGAGGACTTCGGGCTGGACCGCTCGCTGCGCGCCTACTCAACCATAGGCACGCGTGGCGACGTCGACCTGGTGCTGCTCAGCCAGAGCCCCAATCTCGACGATCTGCACACCTTCCACGTCGTCCTTGGCCAGAGCGGCCTGGCGAAGTGGACGGAGACCCCCTACTCGTTCCTCTCGATGACCAAGCACTCGCCCTACTCCGAGGAGCAGGCGCGGCCCGAGATCTGCACCTCGGAGCGCAAGTACCTGTTCCTCTACCCGATGGTCAAGCAGCGCCGCTGGTACGGCCTGCCGGCCGAGGAGCGTGGGCGGATCATGAAAAGCCACATCGAAGTCGGGCGGCGTTATCCCGAGATCACGATCAACACCTCGTACTCCTTCGGCCTCGACGACCAGGAGTTCGTCGTCGCCTTCGAGGGGGATGACCCGGGCATGTTCCTCGACCTCGTGCAGGAGCTGCGCCCGACCGAGTCAAGCGCCTATACCGAGCGCGAGACGCCGATCTTCACCTGCGTCGCACTCTCGATCCGCAAGGCGCTCGACGCCCTGGATGGCACGCCGGGCGCCGTACCGGAGGCAGCACCTGCCACTGGATGAGTAGCGAGACCCTCAGCTACGCGATCGACGATCAGGACCGGCTGATCAAGGTCGACGAGGGGTACTACCGCTTCGCCGAGGAGAACGGCTGGACAGAGGCCGGCAGCAGCCTCGGGCGCTCGCTGTGGGACTACGTCGACGGCGAAGAGCTGAAAAGGCTGCAACGCCTGCTGCTGCGCCGCATACGCGATGAGATCGGCACCGTAGAGCTGCCCTTCCGCTGCGACGGCCCACGCGTCCGCCGCGCGATGGAGATCAGGATCATCGCCCGGCCCGGCGGCCGGGTGGTCTTATTCACCGCCAGCCTCCGCTCTGAAGAGGAGCGCGAGACCCCGATGCCATTGCTCGACCCCGATACCCCACGCGGGGAGGACACCCTCGAGATGTGCGGCTGGTGCGACCGTTTCGAAGTCGATGGCGAGTGGGTCGAGGTCGAGGAGGCGGTGCGGCGCTTGCAGCTATTCGACCGGGCAGAGCTGCCATCGCTCAGCCACGGCGTCTGCCCCGACTGCAACCGGATGCTGCTGGCCGCATAGGGCCCGAAAGGCGTCGTTCCCTATCCTTTCGCGCTCGCCATAGACCCCCACCGACCGTCGAACAGAGGCCATGAGCAAGATCGGAACTCCCGAAAATCCCCTTCGAGTCGCCATCGTCGGCGCCGGCCCGTCCGGTTTCTACGCCGCCGAGCACATCCTCAAAGACGAAGCGACGCACGCCCAGGTCGACCTCTTCGATCGCCTCCCCACCCCCTTCGGCCTGGTCCGCGGCGGTGTCGCTCCGGACCACCCCAAGATCAAGTCGGTAATCCGGGTCTACGAGAAAACCGCCGCTCGGGAGGGCTTCCGCTTCTTCGGCAACGTCAAGGTCGGTCATGACATCGAGGTCGACGATCTCGAGCGGCACTACCACGCGATCCTCTTCACGGTCGGCTGCGAGACCGACCGCCAGCTCGGCATCCCAGGCGAAGACCTGCCCGGCAGCCACGCCGCCACCGCCTTCGTCGGCTGGTACAACGCCCATCCCGACTACTGTGACGAGGACTTCGACCTCAGCGGCGAGCGTGCCGTGGTGATCGGCAACGGCAACGTGGCGATGGACGTCGCCCGGATGCTGGCGCTGACCGATCATGAGCTGCGCCAGACCGACACCGCCGACCACGCGATCGAGATGCTGGACGCGAGCCGGATCAAGGAGATCGTCGTCCTCGGCCGCCGCGGCCCCACCCAGGCGGCCTTCACCAATCCCGAGATCAAGGAGCTGGGTGAGATGGAGGATGCCGACGTCGTCGTCGACCCCTCCGAGGTCGAGCTCGATCCGGCCAGCGCCGCCTACCTCGAGTCCGAGGAGGCCGACAAGACGACCCGGGTCAACGTCGAGACCCTGCGCGAGTTCTCCCGGCGGCAGGCCGAGGGCAAGCGCAAGCGGATCGTGCTCCGCTTCCTCACCTCGCCGGTCGAGATCGTCGGCGACGGCAAAGTGGAGAAGATCGTGATCGGCCGCAACGAGCTGGTCGACGAGGACGGAACGCTACGGGCAAAGGACACCGGTGAGCGCGAGGAGCTCGAGTGCAGCCTCGTGCTGCGCTCGGTCGGCTACACAGGCGTCCCGATCGAGGGCGTCCCCTTCGACGAAAAGCGCGGGTTGATCCTCAACGAGGGCGGCCGCGTGCTCGACTCCCACGACGCCGGCCACAAGGTCGGTCATTACACGGCCGGTTGGATCAAGCGCGGCCCCTCCGGCGTGATCGGCACCAACAAGAAGGACGCACTGGAGACGGTGCAGCACCTGCTCGCCGACGTCGAGAGCCAAACGCTGCTCAGCCCCGAGCGGCCCGAGCCGGCAGCGATAGAGGCCCTGCTTGCCGAGCGCAGCGTGCGCTTCGTCAGCTTCGAGGACTGGCAGGCGATCAACGAGGCCGAGGTCGGCCGCGGCGAGCCGCACGGCCGCCCTCGAGTCAAGTTCGTCCGGGTTGAGGAGATGCTCGAGACCCTGGGCGAGAAGATCTCCGGCTAGCGGATCCTTCAGAGCTGCGTCGCGACCAGGCCAAGGACGGCGGCCATCAGACCGATGAAGGCTGCGATCAAAGCCCCGCCGACCTGGATGATGGTCCGCTGGAGCGAGTCAATGCGAACCGAGAGATCGCTGACGCGACCGTTGAGGTCGTCAAGACGCGAGTCTGTCCAGGTCGATCTCATCGACTCCATGCACCGATGCTAGATGGCATAGACCTACACATGGCAGATGAAATTGTAACTTTTTGTCTACTGCCAGCTGGGCGGCGCTCTCAGCTGGGGTCGCATCCATAGAATCGCGTCATGGCCGACTTGGCGGAAATCGAGGCGATGATCGAGGCGGCGCTCCCCGGCGCGACGGTAGAGGTGGTCGACGAGACGGGCGGTGGAGATCACCTGCGCGCAACCGTCTCCGCCCCGCAGTTCGAGGGTCTCTCGAGGATCGACCAGCACCGCCTGGTCAAGGCGGCGGTCAAGGATCGCTTCGACGACGGCGCGATCCACGCACTCTCAGTCAAGACCCAGGTATCCGGGTAGCTACTCTGTGTCCGTGGCCGACGCCGAGCTGAAGCAGAAGGTCGAGGAGCTGATCGCCGCCAACCCGGTGCTGCTCTTCATGAAGGGCACGCCGGAAATGCCGCGCTGCGGCTTCTCGATGCGGGTCGTGCAGACGCTCGACACGCTCGACGTCGAGTACGGCGCGATCGACGTGCTGCCGGCCCTGCAGCCGCTGCGCGAAGTGACCTCCGAGATCTCCGACTGGCAGACCTTCCCCCAGCTCTACGTCAACGGCGAGCTGCTCGGCGGGGCTGACATCGTCGAGGAGATGTTCGAGTCCGGCGAGCTGGCCGAGGCGCTTGGCGTCGAGCAGCCGGAGGTCGCCGCCGCTCCCGCCGCACAGCCACCAGCACAGTCGCCACCGCTCCAGATCGAATAGAGCAGCTAGACCGCAGCTGTCTCCGCTGCGTCCTCCTTGACCTGAAAGGAGGAACCGCAGCCGCAGGCCGCAACCACGTTCGGGTTGTTGACCTGGAAACCGGCGCCCTGCAGCCCTTCGACGTAGTCGACCTCGGAGCCGAAGACGAACTGCATGCTGACTTTGTCGACGATCACCGA
Organism: uncultured Solirubrobacterales bacterium; assembly: GCA_963697695.1. Lineage (GTDB taxonomy): Bacteria > Actinomycetota > Thermoleophilia > Solirubrobacterales > 70-9 > VRUE01. The sequence continues at coordinate 2,190,865 of OY969094.1, read as the reverse complement.
GACGCCGTCGACCTCGAAGATGTGATCGTCGTCCTTGGCGCGGTCGAAGGCAAGGGCGTACTGGAACCCCGAGCAACCGCCGCCCCGCACCGCGACGCGCAACGCCTGATCCTCGGAACCCTCCTGGGTGCCGAGCAGCTCGGCGATCTTCTCGGCCGCCTTGTCCGTGAGGCCAACAGCCGCTTGGGGAGTCTCAGTCACTTCATAAAGTGTAGCGGGACGTCTGAGAGAATCGCTTGGCCTTGACTTCGAGCGCTCCAACTGCGGTGGTGTGCGACTCTACGGCCTACCTCCCATCGGAGCTGGTCGCCGAGCGTGGCATCGAGCGGATCAGCCTCTATGTATCCGTCGACGACCATCAGGAGCGCGAGCTGGAGATCTCCGACTACGCCGGCTTCTACGAGCGCCTGCGCGCCTCCGAAGGCGGCGCCACCACGTCTCAGCCCTCGATCGGCGACTTCGTCTCGGTCTACGAACCGTTGCTCGACGCGGGCAAGGAAATCGTCTCGATCCACATCTCCGCCGAGATCTCGGGGACGTTCGAGGCCGCCAACCAGGCGCGCGAGCGGCTGATCGCCGAAGGCAAGGAAGGCGAGTGCATCCGTGTCTTCGATTCCCGCTCCGCCTGTGGTGGCATGGGCTACTCGGTGCTCGCCGCTTCCGCCGCTGCGGCGGCAGGAGGCGATGGCGCGGCTGTCCTGGCCCGGGCTGAACAAGCTCGCGAGGAGCTGAAGATGTGGTTCGCGATCGACACGCTCGAGTACCTACGGCGCGGTGGCCGGATCGGCGGCGCCCGCGCCTGGATCGGCTCGGCGCTGAAGATCAAGCCGATCCTCACCCTGGAGGAGGAGATCACCCCGGTCGAGCGGGTAAGGACCCGGGGGCGCTCTATCGAGCGACTACGCGACTACGCGCGCCAGCGCCATGAGTCCGGCCTCGATGCCTGGGTGATCCAGCACATCCAGGACGAAGAGGCCGCTAACGCTCTCGCCGACGACTGCCGTGAGATCTTCGGCTGCGAGCCGGTCTACATCTCAGAGATCGGCCCCGTGATCGGCGCCCACGTCGGCCCCGGCCTGCTCGGAGTCGGCAGCGTCTCTAAAGACGTTCTGAGCTAACGGCGGCGGCGGCGCATCATCAGGCCGCCGACGACAAAACCCGCGACCGCCGCGCCGACGATCAGCTGCGAGCGGTGCTCGCGAACCTGACGGCGCCAGTCGGTCAGCTCGGTGACCCTCCCCCGCAGGGCTTCGACCGAACGGCCGAAGTCCTGACGCTGGGCGTCGATGTCGCGACGGATCTGGGCAGCGGAACGCCCCGACATGCCGGCAGTCGAGGGTCGCGCGGGATCGGGATGGGCGCTCATTTCTCCTCGCCTTCCAGCATCGACTTGGTCAGCTTCGCCTCCTCGATCGCCTGCTCGGGAACCGGCGGCGCTCCCGCCTGGACCGAGCGGTAGGCGATAAAGCCGGCGGCGGCGGCGATCAGGAGGAAGAGCGCCGCCTCGACGAAGAATCCGGGCCAGGCGTTACCGCCGAAGACCTCTTCGGCGAGCAGCCAGGCGACGCCCTCCATGATCAAGATCAGCGCCAGGAAGGCGAAGATGCCGGCGGCGAGACCGACGACCGAGCCGCGCAGGAGCTTGCCGACTTTTTCGGAGATCTCCGCCTTGGCGAGCTCGATCTCCTCGCGTACGAGCGTGCTCGCCTTTTCGCTGACGTCGAAGACGAGCTCGCCGACCGAGCGGTCGGTCGGCTCTTTGGGCGGAATGCCGGTCGGATCGGGCATCTACTCGGGCGGGTCCTCGTGGAAGACCTGGCGGAAGACGATCCCGGCGACCCGGGTCGCGACCACGCTTGCCAGGGCACCGGCCGCGGCGAGCATTCCGCTCCAGGCGAGTCGCTTGACGATGTCGTTCTCCATCGAGCGCCCGACCTTACCTATCGAGGCTCGAGACCGTCGCAGATCGTCGCCACGACAAGAGTCTTTGCCTGGTCGAAGTCGGTGTCAGAAGCCGGGATCACGTCGAAGATCCAACCGGAGAGGAGCTGCTCGATCGCCCCGTAGAAGGACATCGAGGCGAAGCTCGGGTCGATGTCGCGGCGGAAGGTGCCCATCTTCTGGCCATCGGCGACGATCTTCGCGATCGAGTCATAGGCGCGGCGGATCTCCGGCAGATGGGTGCGCCCGAACGAGTTCGCGGCTCGCGTCACCTCGACGATGATCACCTTCATCAGCTCCGGGTCGTGGCGGTAGGAATCGATGATGAAGGAGGCGACCGCCCCCAGCTTCTCCCGCGGCGCCGACTGGCTGCGGTCGGTCTCCTCGATTGCGGCCAGCAGCAGCGACCAGCGCTCGCTGAAGAGCTCGTTCAGCACCTCGTCCTTGGACTTGAAGTAGTGGTAGACAAGGCCGTAGGCGACCCCGGCCTCATCGGCTATGTCGGAGACCCGGGTCGAGTGGAAGCCCTGGCGAGCGAAGACACGGATAGCGGCGTCGAGGATCTGGCGGCGCTTGTCGATCGGCGGCGCTTTAGAGGCCATTCGGAATCTCCGCGTGTGCGGCTGACGAGCGTCGGACCAAGCGGGGCAAGGACGCAGGGAGGCCAAATAGCAGTGCGCTATTTGGCCGACTGAGGACGCCGCACCGCGCAGTGTGTCCGCCGCCGTCAGGCGTGCGCGGGGGGATTTCGAAGGGCCTCCCAGCCATCAGGCGTGAGCCTCCAGCAATTGCGGCCAGACATAGGCACGGGGCCGGCGGTTGGCCAAAGAGGGAAGCGACTCGCGCACGCGGTCCTGCTCGGCGAAGTCGAGATCCGCGGCGACGAAGCACTCTCCCGCGGGGGCGGTGGCGAGAACCGAGCCCCAGGGATCGACGATCGCCGAGTGCCCATAGGAGCTGAAGTGAGGCGGCGCCTCGCCGACCTGGTTGGGAGCGAGGACGAAGGCCTGGTTCTCGATTGCTCGTGCCCGCAGCAGCACCTCCCAGTGGTCCCGCCCGGTGGTCTCTGTGAAGGCCGAAGGGACGGTGATCAGGCGAGCCCCACGCACGGCGAGGATCCGGTAGAGCTCGGGAAAGCGCAGGTCGTAACAGACGCTGAGACCGGCGACCGCCTCGCCCAGGGCTACCGTGACGATCTCGCCCCCCGGCTCCTCGTGGGCGGACTCGCGGTAGGCGACTCCGCCGACGTCGACGTCGAACATGTGGATCTTGCGATAGACGGCGAGGTCCTCGCCATCCGGCCCGATCAGAACCGACGTGTTGTAAGCCTTGCCCTCTCCCTGCTCGGAGATGCTGCCGGCAAGCAGGTAGACGCCGAGCTCCCGCGCCCAAACGCGGGCGCCAGAGAGAGTTGGGCCGTCGAGGGACTCGGCCCCGGCAAGCAGGTCCTCGCCGGCAGCGAGCAGATTCCACTTCTCCGGCAGGGCGACGAGCTCCGCCCCATCGCCGGCCGCGGCGCGAACCAGGCGCTCGGCCGTCTCCAAGTTACGGGCCTTGTCGTCGGTCGAGTTGAGCTGTACAACCGCTGCGCGCAAAGGGTCCTCTCTCGGTGACGGTTGGCTGACTGACCAGTCAATCAGTTTGGCCAGTATATGTGGAGCGGATGCGCGCTTTGGCCTAGAGACCCGTGACGCGAGCGACGATGCGGTCGAAGAGACGTGTAGGGATGACGGGCTTGAGGCGAGCCTGCAGCTTGGCGTCGATGCCAACCAGATAGCGAGTGCGCGGGCGCTCTGCGCTGAGTGCGTGGGCGATCGCATCGGCGACCTTGGCGGGAGGAATTCCGCGCTCCGCCGTCTGCTTGATCACCTTGCGGTACTGCGCTATCGGCTTGCCATAGAGCTCTTCCCTGACCGGTACGCGAGCTCCCATCTCATCGGCCTCGCGTTCGCCCCGATCCCAGATCGGGGTGTCGATCGAGCCGGGCTCGATCAGTGAGACCGAGATGCCCCAGGGGCGCAGCTCTTGACGGAAGACATCCCCGACCGCCTCGATCGCGAACTTGGCGGCGTGGTAGGCACCGGTGAGCGGAAAGGCCACACGGCCGCCGATCGAGCTGATGAAGACGATGCGGCCACGGGCGGTACGGATCTGGGGCAGCATCGCCTGCGTCACCGCCACCTGGGCGGTCAGGTTGACCTCGATCTGGCGGCGAAAATCCTCGATCGGCATCGTCTCCAGCGGGCTGGGGATCGCCACCCCGGCGTTGTTGACGAGGCCCTGAAGACCGCCGCTCGAATCGGCGGCGACCCGCTCGGCCGCAGTGGCGATCGCGGCGGCGTCGGTGACGTCGAGCATCAGCGGTGTCAGCCGCTCCGAACCCGCTGTCCGCAGCGACTCGGCGTCCTCCTCTTTGCGCACCCCGGCGAATACCTGCCAGCCATCGGCGTCGAGCCGCAGCGCAGTCGCCCGGCCGATTCCAGTTGACGCTCCAGTGACCAGTGCAGATCGCACGCAGCCAGGCTACAGCGGGGCCCGGGAGCGAGCTTCCGTACCCTTGTCGCAATGCCGGATATCCGCCAGGACGAGGCCGAGCGCAAGCAGGTGACGGTGCTCTTCGCCGACGTGAAGGGCTCGATGGACCTGGCGGAGCAGCAGGACCCGGAGGAGTGGCGCAAGATCATGCAGCGCTTCTTCTCGATCCTCGCCCAAGCGGTGGAGCGGTTCGAGGGAACGGTGGACAAGTTCACCGGCGACGGGATCATGGCCATCTTCGGTGCTCCGGTGGCCCACGAGGACCACGCACGGCGCGCCTGTTACGCGGCTCTGCAGATGCTCGACGACGTCGCCGAGTATGCGGGGGAGCTGAGACGGAGCCAGGGGCTCAACTTCTCCACCCGGATCGGGATCAACTCCGGCGAGGTCGTGGCCGGCGCGATCGGCGCCGGCAGCCAAGGCGAGTACACCGCGATCGGGCACACGGTCGGCCTCGCCCAGCGAATGGAGGCACTGGCCGAGCCGGGAACCGCCTACCTGACCGAGCACGCGGCGGCGCTCGCTGCGGGCTTCCTCGAGCTGAAGGACCTCGGCGAGTTCGAGATCAAGGGCGCGAGCAGGCCGGTCCAGGTGTTCGAGCTGGCGGGGGTGGGCGCCGCGCGCTCGCGGCTCGACCTCTCCCGCGAGCGCGGCTTCTCCCGCTTCGTCGGCCGCGAAGCGGAGATGGGGACTCTGGAGGAGGCGCTCGAGCGCGCTGCCGCCGGCGAGGGCGCGGTGGTCGGGATCGTCGCCGAACCCGGCGTCGGCAAGAGCCGCCTCACCTACGAGTTCGCCGAGCGCTGCCGCGAGCAGGGAATCGAGGTGTTCGAGGCGCAGGCCCAATCGCACGGCAGGTCGATTCCCTTCATGCCGGTGCTGCAGATGCTGCGCGCCTACTTCGGCATCGGCGACGCCGATGCCGACCGGATAGTCCGCGAGAAGATCGCCGGCCGGGCGCTGCTGCTCGATCCCGACTTCGCCGAGGAGCTGCCGCTCGTCTTCGACTTCCTCGGTGTGCCCGACCCGGACCGTCCCCTCACCCAGATGAGCCCAGAGGCCCGGGCGCGGGCGCTGGGCCAGGTCGTCTGCCGTCTGATCAACGCCCCTGCCCGCCGCCACACCGTCGTGCTCGTGGTCGAGGACCTGCACTGGATGGACGAGGGCAGCAACACGATGCTCGACGAGATGATCAACTCGGTCGCCGGCACCAATACCCTCGGCGTGGTCAACTTCCGGCCCGAATACTCGCTCGACTGGGGCGGCTCGCCGATCTATCGCCGTCTCTCCCTGGAGCCGCTCGCGCCGGCGCACACCCGCGAGTTGCTTCGCGACATCGCCGGCGAAGACCCCTCGCTGGATGGCCTCGAGGAGCCGATCCACGAGCGCACCGGCGGCAACCCGTTCTTCGTCGAGGAGATCGTTCGCGAGCTGGTCGAGGCCGGCCATTTCGAGGGAGAGCGGGGCGAATACCGCCTGGTGCGGCCGGTCGAGGAGGCAGGCGTCCCCGCCACCGTGCAGGCGGTTCTCTCGGCCCGGATCGACCGCCTCGATCCGGCGGCCAAGCAGCTGTTGCAGGTGACATCGGTCGTCGGCAAGGAAGTCGGTGCGCGGGCGCTCGGGCTGACCGCCGGGTTGAGCGAGGAGGAGCTGAACCCGGCCCTGTGTGAGCTGGTCGACGGCGGCTTTCTCTACGAAGCCGAGCTGTACCCAGAAAGGGTGCTCGCCTTCCGCCACCCGCTTACCCGCGAGGTGGCCTACGGAACCCAGCTGGCGGAACGACGGGCCGCCACCCACGCTGCCACAGCACGTGCGCTGATCGAGCTGGAGCCGGACCGGCTCGATGAGCTCTCGGCCCTCGTCTCCCATCATTTCGAGGCGGGAGAGGAGCCGCTCGAAGCGGCACGCTGGGCCGCCCGTGCCGCCTACTGGGTTGGCAACAGCCAGCCACTTCAGTCGCTGCGGCTTTGGCACAGGGTGATGGAGCTGGCCGCCGGTCTGGAGGAGAGCGAGGAGACGGCGGCGCTGGCGGTCTCCTCGCGCCTGCTCCAGCTCCAGTACGCCTGGCGCCTTGGCATGGACACAGGCGAGGAAGCGCGACTGGTCGCCGAGGCGGAGGAGATCGCAACGCGAACGGGGGATCTCCACTCGCTGGCGATGCTGCGGCTGGCCACCGCTGCCCGGCCGGGCATGCGCCACGAGGCGAAGACATGGCTGGAGGCGGTCGAGGAAACCAACCGGCTGGCCGACGAATCGGGCGACATCCACCTGCGCGTGGCGATGCGCGCCGCCTGCTCCTACGCCTTCCTCTGCACCGGCGACTTCGAGGGCTTCGCGCGTGAGATGGACCGGGTGCTCGAGCTGACCGGCGGGGATCGCAGCATCGGAGCCGGCATCGTGATCGGCAGCCCGATCGCCTGGGCGACGATGGGCAAGGGGCTGGCGGAACGCGAGCTCGGTCGCCTCGACGAGGCAGATGCGCTGTTCGAGGAAGGCCTGGGCATCGCCATCGAGGACGGCGACCCCGAGACCGTCAGCTGGACCCGCAGCAATCTCTCGCTGATGCTGGCCATGCGGGACGAAGTCGAGGCAGCGATCGGCGTCGCGCGGCGCAACGTCGAAGAGACCGAGCGGCTCGGGGACGTCTTCTCGCGCAGCCTTGCCTTGGCCAACCTCGGCGCCTGCCAGCTCGCTGCCGAGGACCCGGCCGCAGCGCTCGAATCGCTGGAGATCGCCGAGAGCATCTACCGCGAGGCGATGGGCAACGGTGGAGAGATGGAGGCTTGGCGGGCCGGGCTGCGGGCACAGGCCCTGGCTGGCGTCGGCCGCACCGACGAGGCGATCGCGCTCGCAACCGAGGCAAGCGAGATAGCTCGCGAGCGCGGCATGCTCTGGTCGCTGCCACTGGCAATTCTCGCGCTGGCGCGCGCACGCGCCGCGGCGGGCGATCCCGACGTCAACGACGTGCTCGACGAAGCAGCGAGAGTCGCCGAGGAAACCGGCGCGATGACCTCCCTCGCTGCAATCGAAGAAGAACGCGAGAGCCTCGCAGCCGGTCATCCAGGATAGAAATTCATACTAAAATTTCCTTGATCATTTAGCCTCCGGTCGGCATCATCACTGGATCTCGTCCCGAGTCCCTCGGGAAACACAGACAAAGGAGACCCAGTGAGACTCAGCAAGTCGCTAGGCCTGGCGACGATCGCAGCCGTGACCGCAATGGCGCTCGTCGGTGTCACCTCAGCCGCAGCAGAACCCACTGCCCTGTGTAAAAAAAACGAAGAACCCTGTGCTGCGGAAAACATCTACATGGGTCATTTCGCCGCACTGGCGGAAGGGCCGAAACTATTAACCAGCAAAGGAACAATCACCTGCAAAAAAGCCCGGCTATTAGGCTTTGCCTTAGGCTTAGGTAACCCATTGGCAATCCACCTCGAAGTCTTCGACTTCGTCGAAGATTGCTTAACCGGGGTAGAAGAAGGCTGCGCATTCCAAACCGTCCAACTCGGCTTAGCCTTACTCTTACGGACAGCGTCGAACTTAGGCACGCTTACGATCGAGAACACGAAAGTGTTAGTGGTCTGTCCCGGTGCGATGATCCATTGCCTCTATGGCGCCGAACCCGTCTTCGATTTCTTAGGTTCGCCGAACGGGGGCGCATTAGCGACCATTCACGCGACGGAAGTCCTGTGGGAACACGGCGAAGGCCTCTTCTGTCCGGAAGGCGAATCGAAACTGGACGCCTTATACAGCGTTCTCTTACCCGATCCGATCGCCATCACGACGTAGCTGACGCGCAACGTTCCACGGAGTGGTCGCCTACAGAGGCCACTCCGTGGAGCTCAATGATCAAGGATATTTGACTTATATCGGGCTCGATGGGATATTTCGTCGGCTATCCCAGTCATGCGCCCACCGAGAGCCTTCATCGTCATCCTCGCTGCCTTGGCCCTCAGCCTTGCCGGCGGAGGAATCGCCCAGGCCTATGAATGGACGACCGAAGGAGAGCCGCTCCCCAGCCTGGGGATCAGCAGCGAAACCACGTCCAGCTCAGGTGGCGCCTTCGAACTGGCTGTGCCCAATCTCAAACTGACGATCAAATGCACGGCGCAGAGCGGCGCCGGCGAAATAAAAGAAGAAGCCAAAGGGAGCGCTTCGCTGTCGTTCAGTGGCTGCGTCGTCAGCGGGGCTGAAAAAGCCTGCACGGTGAAGAGCCCAGGGAAAAGCACCGGCGTTCTAGCGGCGACGACAACGACGAAATTCCTCCGCAAAGGCTTCGAAAGCGGCGAAAAGTTCTACGACGAAGTCTCACTCTTCATGGTGGTCGAAATCACCGGCAAAGAATGCGTCTTCCCCGAAAAAACGGAAGTCTTCGGCACGACCGCGCGAGAGGTCCCCAAAATGGGAGAAGAGGTGACCAAACGCACGGGGAAATTCTCGAAAGCGATCGCGGAAGAATCCGGAGTCTCGGGCCTCTCCTTTGGCAAAAACGCGGCCTATCTCACCGGCGAAAGCACGGAGCAGCTCAACGGCGGCCATTCCGGTGCGCCGATCGGAGTGAACGCGGTGACGCTGCTGCCGGTCCCGGTGGCCTTCACCGGACCAACCACGACCAAAAAAGTGAAAATCTTCAACACCAGTACGGTGACGATCAAACTCACCGAATTCGGCTTGACCGGCCCGTACGGACTCGCCGATCCCAACGGCTGCTTGAACAGTCAGGTGCCTACCACCCCCTTCGCAAACTTCTGCGAGGTGACCCTTACCTGCAATCAGGCTCAGCCCGGCACGTTTTTCGTCAAATGGGCAGTCGTCCCCGCGGGCGGAGCGACGGGCAAAGTCACCGTTGCGATGACCTGCTGAGCCGAGCGACCCGCTGGTCCAACTGGGGGCTTCAGCCGCGGCTGGCGCGGTGGCGCTCGAGCTCGGCGACCATCAGCTTCGTGTGGAGCGCGGCGATCAGGTCCTGCAGGGGCTGGGCGCCGGCTTCGAGCATCTGGACCACGCGCTCAGGCGAGACCTCGCCGGCGAGGCGGTCCATCACCACCTCGACCTCCTGGCGAACCAGGTCTTCGATCGCGCTCTTGTAGCGCAGGGTGTCGTAGACGGTGAAGCCGATCTCCTCGTCGTAGCCACCGGCGCGGAAGCGGCTGATCGCCTCGATGATCTTCACGTCCGAGGGCGAGTAGCCACGACGGTTGGGGCTGAGCACCTCGAGCCCCTCGAGCCGGTCGAGCACCTCCTTGGGGACGCCGTAGCGCTCGCGCGCCTCGGCGGCGCTGGTTCGCGTGCGCTCGCCGGCCAGGGCGCGGTCGAGGATGCGGTCCTCAAGCTCGACCAGGGCGCGGGCGCGCTCGGGGTCCTCGTCGAGCACCGACTTGATCGCTTTCAGCGGCATGAAGCGCTCCTCCTGCAGCTGCTTGATCAGCTTGATCCGGTCGACGAACTCGGGCGGGTAGTAGGCCATGTTGCGGCTGGTCTTGACCGGCTCCGGCAAGAGGCCCTCACGCAGGTAGTGCTTGATCGTCGGCGCCGGCACGCCGGATGCTTCGGCCAGTTCGCCCATGCGCAGCAGCGGCTTCTCGCCGGTGGCGCTCATGCCCGGAAGGTTGTCGCTGAATCAGCGCTGGGACCGGCGGCGGCGCCCGACTCCTTCATCGCGGCGACCTCCTCGTCGGAGTAGCCGGCCTCACGCAGCACCTCGTCGGTGTGCTCGCCGAAGGCGGGCGCCGGCCGGGTCGGATCGCCGGGGGTGCGGCTCATCTTCACCGGCACGCCGAGCTGGCGGATGGCGCCCAGCTCGGGCTGCTCCATCTCGACCACCATCTCGCGCGCCCGCACCAGCTCCGAGTCAAGCGCCTCGTCGACATCGAGCACCGGCTCGATGCAGCAGTCGTGCTCGTCGTTGAAGGCTTTCCATTCCGCGCGCGTGCGGGATCGGAAAACCTCGGCGGCCTCGCGCCAGGCATCGGACCCAGGCGCCTCGAACTGTTTTTCGATCAGCTCGGGCTTCCCCACCCCGTTGCAGAAGGCAGCCCAGAACTTCGGCTCCAAGGCGCCACAGCTGATCCAGCCGTCGCTGGCCTCGTAGGGGAGGTAACAGAGGATGCCCCCCGCGAGCTGCTGCTCGCCGCGTTTCGGCACCTCGCCGTCGCAGAAGTAGCGGCCGGCGACCATCGCCAGCCAGGACAGAGCGCCATCGGCCATCGAGATGTCGACCATCTGCCCTTCGCCAGAGCGGCGGCGCTCATGCAGCGCCGCCATCACGCCGAAGGCCGCCATCAGGGCGCCGCCGCCGAGATCGGCGATCTGGCCACCGGACTGCACCGGCGGCCCGTCCTTGGCGCCGGTCAGCCCGAGCAGGCCGATCAGCCCGAGGTAGTTCATGTCGTGCCCGGCGCGCTGGGTGTAGGGACCGTCCTGGCCATAGCCGGTTATCGCGCAGAAGACGATCGAGGGGTTGGCCTCCTTCATCCGCTCGTAGCCGACGCCGAGCCGGTCGAGCACTCCGGGACGGAAGCCGTCGAGGACGACGTCGTATGACTCGACCAGCCGCAGCAGCGCTTCGCGCCCAGCCTCGTTCTTGAGGTCGAGCCGGATCGAGCGCTTGCCCCGGTTGAGCGAGAGGTAGAGCGCTGAGCGCGTGCCCAGCTCCTGCTGCTCGTCGCTGCCGTAGTAGGGCGGCGCCCAGCGGATGTAGTCGCCCATGCCCGTGTCCTCGACCTTGAGCACCTCGGCGCCGAGGTCGGCGAGCAGCAGCGAGCAGAAGCCCCCCGGCAGCAGCCGGGTCAGGTCAAGGATTTTGACGTCGCTAAGCGGCAGCGCGGTCACGCTTCGGCACTCCGAGCAGCTCGCGGGCCTCGGCGACACTGGCGGCACGGCGGCCGACGTCCTCGGCCATCTGCCGCGCCTTGGCGATCAGGTCGCCGTTGGAGCGGGCCATATCGCCGTTGGGCAGATAGAGGTTGTCCTCGACCCCGGCGCGGACGTTGCCGCCGAGGACCAGCGATGTCCCGAGCAGTTTCCACTGGTCGCGGGAGATGCCGATCACTTGCCACTGGTTCTCGCCCTCGGCACCGCCCGGAATCTGCTCCGACATGAAGGCGATGTTGCGCGGGGTCGGCCGGATACCGCCGTTGACCCCCATCACCAGCGAGATCTGCAGTGGAGTCCGCTCCAGCAGGCCCATGTCGATCAGCGGGTCGAGGTTGGCGACGTGACCGGCATCGAAGCACTCGTGCTCGGGCTTGATCCCGAGCTCCTTCATCGCCGTGAGGAACTCGATGATCGTGTCGAAGCTGTTCTCGAAGACCGCCTTGAAGACGAAGTCTTTGCGCCGGGAGCTGTACTTGGCGTAGTTCATCGAGCTCATGTTGAGTGCCGCCACGTCGGGCCTCAGCTCCCGCAGGTACTCGAGTCGCTTCTCGATCGGGATGCCGATCGCGCCGGTCGAGTAGTTGACGATCACGTCGCCGACCTCGGCCAGGATCGCCTCGGTGATCGCGCGGAAGTCCTCGACCTCGTAGGAAGGCGTGCCGTCCGGTTTGCGAGCGTGGATGTGGATCTGCGAGGCGCCCTCGTCGACCGCCCGCCGCGCCTCGGCAGCGTACTCCTCCGGCGTGTAGGGAATCGCCGGGCACTGCTCGCGGTTGGCGATCACGCCGCTGATCGAGCAGCTGATCACCACCGGGTCGTCGAAGCGGCTCATACCGCACCTCCCAGGGCGCGAAAACCAAGCAGGTCGGTGGACGCAGGGAAGTGAGGTGAGGGGAGCGCACTCCAGTGCGCGACCCGAGCCGAACGACCGAGGACGCCGAGATGCGCCGGTTTGCAGCGTCCTGGGCTCATACCGGCATCACCCCGTGCTTCTTCTTCGGCTTCTCGACGTGCTTGTTTGCGGCCATCACCAGCGCGTTGGCGATCGTCGCCCGGGTCTCGCGCGGGTCGATCACGTCGTCGATCACGGCGTTGCCGGCGGCGATATAGGGATCGATCTGCTCGCGCACGGCGTTCAGCATCGCCTCGCGGGTCGCCTCGGGATCGTCGGAGGCCTCGATCATCGAGCGGCCGATGATTTCCACCGCGCCCTCGGCTCCCATCACCGAGATCTCCGCCCCGGGCCAGGCGACGATCAGGTCGGGCTCGTAGGCCTTGCCGCACATCACGTAGTAGCCGGCGCCGTAGGCCTTGCGCACGATCACCGTCACCTTGGGCACGGTGGCGCGGCTGACCGCGTAGAGCATCTTCGCCCCGTGGCGGATGATCCCGGCGTGCTCGACCTTCGCGCCGACCATGAAGCCGGGCACGTCCTGGAGGAAGACGAGCGGGATGTTGAAGGCGTCGCAGAGGTTGATGAAGCGCGCCGCCTTGTCGGCCGAGTCGTTGTCGAGGATCCCAGCCAGCTGCTTGGGCTGGTTGGCGACGATCCCGGCCGGCCGGCCGCCGAAGCGAGCGAAGCAGGTGATCAGGGTCTTGGCGAACTTCGGCTTCAGGTCGAAGTACTCGCCGTCGTCGACGATCTCGCGGATCACGTCGTACATGTCGTAGGGCTGCCGCGAGGAGTCGGGAACGATCTCCATCAGCTTCTCCGACTGGCGCTCGATCGGGTCGCTCACCTCGCGGACCGGCGCTTTCTCTTCCCAGTTGGAGGGAAAGAACGAGAGATAGATCTTGATCGCGGCGATGCACTCCTCGTCGTCCTTCACCTCCAGGTCCCCCACCCCCGACTTGCGGCAGTGGACCTTGGCACCGCCCAGCTCCTCCACCGAGATGTCCTCGCCGGTGACAGCTTTGGTCAGGTGTGGGCCGGCGAGCGCCATCGCGCCCTGGCCGGAGACCATCGGCACGAAGTCTGCGAGCGCCGGGATGTAGGCGGTACCGGCGGCGCAGGGACCCATCATCGCCGCGACCATCGGAATCACACCCGACATCTCGACCTCCTCGCGGAAGAGGTGGCCGGAGCCGGCAAAGAGCGAGCCCGCTGCCTCCTGAATGCGGGCGCCGGCCGAGTCAAGCAGCCAGATGAAGGGCATGCGCTTGGAGAGGGCCATCTCGCGCAGGCGCGTCGCCTTCAGCTCGCCGGTCATCCCCATCGAACCGGCCATCACGGTGAAGTCGTAGGCGGCTATGCAGCACGGGCGGCCGTCGACGTCGCCCCAACCGGTGATCACACCGTCCGCAGGCGCCTCCTTGCCCTCCATCGCCCGCTGGGCGAAATGGGGGCGGCCGTGGATGCCCATCTCGACGAAAGTGCCCTCGTCGACGAGTAGGTCGATCCGCTCGCGCGCCGTCATCTTGCCGCGCTCGTGCTGCTTGGCGATCTTCTCTTCGCCGCCGCCGAGCTTGGCCTTCTCGCGCCGCTCGTGCAGCTGCTCGGTCAGCTCCGTCAGCGGAGCGGTGCCCGGCAGCAGGTGCTTCGACTCTTGCTCAGTGCTTCCCACGCCTACCGTCCCTTCCACTGCGGATCGCGTTTCTCGAAGAATGCGGTGACGCCCTCGACGATGTCCTCCGTCGAGAAGGTGAGCGAGAGCTGGGAGCGCAGGAACTCGAGCGCGTCGTCGACCGCCATGTCCTGCTGGCGGTACATCGCGTCGTGGCCGAGGCGCATCAGCACCGGGCTCTTCGAGGCCAGCTTCCCCGCCCAGTCGGCGACCGCGGCGTCGAACTCCTCCGCCGGCACGACCTTGTTGGCGAGCCCGTACTCGACCGCCTGCTCCGCGCTCAGCCGCTCGCCCAGCAGCATCATCTCGTTGACCTTCTTGCGCGGAACGTTGCGGTAGATGATCGCCATGATCATGTAGGGGAAGGCGCCGACGTTGATCTCCGGCGTGCCGAAGGTGGCGCCCTCTTTGGCGATCAGCAGGTCGCAGGAGAGGGCGAGGCCCATCCCCCCTGCCAAGACGTGGCCGTTGGCGGCGCAGAGCGAGGGCTTGCCCAAGCGCGGCATCAACCGGAAGAACTCGAGGAAGAGGTCGGTGGCGAAGTGTTTGGCGACGAGGGGCACGTCGGCGGCGAAACCGCCCAGGTCGGCGCCGGCGCAGAAGACCTTGTCGCCGGCGCCGGTGAGGACGACCGCGCGAACCTCCTCGGCGTCGCGCGCGGTCTTCATCGCGTCGACGAGCTCGACCAGCATCTGGCCGGAGAGCATGTTGCGCTTCTCCGGGTTGTTCAGCCTCACCGTGGCGACGCCATCGGCAACCTCGTACTTGACGACCTCGTAGTCCATGGTCACACCGCTTCGCGCTTCGCTCGCGGCGCGAAGAACCAGATATGCACGCTTGCTCGCTCCGCGCTCATGAGCCGGGACCATAGCCGACTCCATCGAAAGTAGGAAGTGCTACTGTCCACGGCGCTACGTGCCGTCAGTTATAGGCCCCTATGGGTGCCTAAAAAGCGGCCCGTCCCAGCGGAGATCAGCGAAACGAGGAGAGAAGCCAGTGGCGACAGCGACGACTAACGGCTCCAAGGTGATCAAGCCCGATCACGCGGCAGAGCGCAAGCACATGATCTTCACGCAGGAGCACGAAGACCTGCGCGAGTCGATGCAGTCGTGGGTTCAGAAAGAGCTCTGGCCCCACCGCAACGAGTGGGAGGAGTCGACCTGGCCCAGCGAGGTGCTGAAGCGGGCAGGAGAGCTCGGCTTCCTCGGCCTCTGCTTCCCGGAGGAGTACGGCGGGCAGGGCGGCGACTACTACTACTCGCTGGTCCGCGCCGAGTGCTTGAGCTACTCGGGCTCGGGCGGGCTGAACATGGGCTTCATCGTCCACACCGACATGGTCCTGCCGCCGATCGAGATGCTCGGCACCGAAGAGCTGAAGCAGCGCTACCTGCCGCCGGCGATCCGCGGCGAGAAGATCGGCTGCCTCGGCATCACCGAGCCCGAGGCCGGCTCCGACGTCGCCGGCATCCGCACCAAGGCGATCCGCGACGGCGACGAATTCGTCGTCAACGGCTCGAAGACGTTCATCACCAACGGGGCCCGGGCAGACTTCATCGTCCTCGTCGTCAAGACCGACCCCGAGAAGGCACACGACGGGATCAGCCTGCTGGTCGTCGACCTGCGCGACGAGAACGGGGAGACGGTGCCCGGCTTCAGCGTCTCGCGCAAGCTCGAGAAGATGGGGATGCACTCCTCCGACACGGCCGAACTCAGCTTCGAGGACGTCCGCGTCCCGGCCAGCAATCTGCTCGGCGAAGAGGGCAAGGGCTTCTACCACATCGCCTGGGAGCTCCAGAGCGAGCGGATGGTCGCCTGTGCCGGCGCCGTTGCCGGGGCGCAGCGGATGTTCGACCGCACCCTGGAATACGCAAAGGAGCGCAAGGCCTTCGGCCGCTCGATCGGCAACTTCCAGGTGATCCGCCACAAGTTCGCCGAGATGGCGACCAAGATCGAGGCCGCGCGACAGTTCACCTATGCGACCGCCTGGCGCTACGCCAACGGCGAGTACCCGGTGCGCGAGATCTCCGAGGCAAAGCTCTACACGTCGCGCATCGCCTGCGAGGTCGCGGACGAGTGCATCCAGATCCACGGCGGCTACGGCTACATGAAGGAGTACGAGATCGAGCGTGCCTATCGCGACGTCCGCCTCAACCGAATCGGCGCCGGCACCGACGAGATCATGCTCGAGGTGATCGGTCGCAGCTACGGGATCTAGGCGACCGAGGCCAGCGTAGACAAACGCTCAGGTGTTAGTCGCGATAACCGTGCCGATAGTCGCGAGGATGCCGACCATGGTCGATCCCCAGAGCTGGAACATGAGCAGGCGAAGATCTCGGATATCCCGATCGATCCGATCGAGGGTCCGGTCCAAACCGTCGAACCTGTCGTCCAGTCGCTCGTCGTTCCACATCGTGCGCTCCATGGTAGCCACGCTAGCCGATCCAAGCGCAGACAATACGCTTCAGGTGTAACGAAAGTGTCAATTGTCAAGGACACAGGCGTGCGGGCTATCCTCCCCCCCTTCGGCGAGGAGCACGAGGAGCTGCGCGAGACGGTGCGGCGCTTCGTCTCCAAGGAGATCGCGCCCAACGTCGACGAGTGGGAGGCGGCGCGCGAATTCCCGCGTGAGCTGTACGGGCGCTGTGCCGAGCTGGGCTTCCTCGGGCTCAAGTTCCCGGAGGAGTACGGCGGCCAGGGAGGGACCCACCTGCACGACGCGATCTGGGTCGAGGAGCTGGCCCGCTCGGGCGGCTCAGGCGGCGTCGCCGCCGGCCTCAACGCCCACACCTCGATCGCCCTGCCGCCGATCTTCAACTTCGGCACCGACGAGCAGAAGCAGCGCTGGCTGGTGCCGGGAATCGCCGGCGAGAAGATCGGCGCCCTGGGGATCACCGAGCCCGGCGCCGGCTCCGACGTCGCCGGCATCTCCACCTTCGCCGAGAAGGTCGACGGCGGCTACGTCGTCAACGGCTCCAAGACCTTCATCACCAACGGAGTCCGCGCCGACTTCCTCGTCTGCGCCTGCAAGACCACCCAGGAGGGCGGCCACCACGGCATCTCCTTCCTCGTCCTGGAGCGCGAGATGCCCGGCTACGAGGTGGCGCAGAAGCTGGAGAAGCTCGGCTGGCACTCCTCCGACACGGGGGAGCTGGCCTTCACCGACGTCGAGGTGCCGGAGGAGAACCTGCTCGGCGAGGAGAACGAGGGCTTCAAGCTGATCATGTTCAACTTCGCCTGGGAGCGGCTGCTGATGGCGATCGGCGCCGTCGGCGCGATGCAACGCCTGCTCGAGACGACGATCGCCTACGCCAAGGAGCGCAAGGCCTTCGGCCGCCCGATCGGCAACTTTCAGGTGATCCGCCACAAGGTGGCGGAGATGGCGACCCAGGCCGAAGCGGCCAAGGCGATCACCTACAACGCCCTGCGCCTCTTCTACGAGGGCCAGAACTGCATCCAGGAGGTGACGATGGCCAAGCTCGTCACCCAACGCGGCGTCCTCGAAATAGCCGACGAGTGCCTACAGATCCACGGCGGCTACGGCTACATGCGCGAGTACGGCATCGAGCGCGCCGTCCGCGATGCCCGCCTCGGCCCCATCGGCGGCGGCACCGACGAGATCATGAAGGAGATCCTCGGCAAGCAGTTGGGGTTGTAGGTCAGCGGCATGCCGACCTGAGCCGTCAGCCCCAGTGGTCGCGGACGTACTGGGCAATCTGGATCTCGGGGAGGCTGCGGGTGCTGTTATTCATCCGCACCCAGAAAACTTCGGCGCCGTCGCTCATCCGGGCCATAACCGGGGACGAGGAGCGGGCCACGTCGATTCTGCAGACTTCACCGTTGTCGAGCTGATCGATTCGAGCGCGGGTGCGCATCACCACCGGGTGGGTGAGGGCGTTGATCAAGTGGGTGGTCAGCCAGTTGAGAAGCCCGTCGGAGCTCTGCGGCTTCACAAGGGGTAGATCATTCCCCAGCCCGATTACTCGACCGTCATCACCGACGCCGATCAACAACGTTCCCCCGTCGGTGTTGAGGAACCCGGCGATCGTCTTGACCACAGCGTCCTCCATCCGCCTGTCCTTGCAGCGGTCGTACAGGTTCCAGCGCGCCGTCGACTTGAACTCGACGTCGAAGCTCTCGTCCCGGGCGATCATCTCCTCGCTCGGCACAGCGAAGTACGCCTTCTCGCCGCGGAGCTGCTCAGCCACCATCTCGGCGAACGCGGGGTTGCCCTTGATCCTCGCCAGCACCTCCTCCGTGACATCGTCCACATCGATCGACGACGGCAACGCGGTCGGCTCCAGAGGCGGCGGGGCAACCACCTCGACGGCCGGCCCGGAAGGCTCGTAGACACTGCCCCCGTCGTCGTAGTAGCTGGCGAAGATATGGTCGAAAACGATGCCCGCCTTGCGCTCCCAGACCTCTGGCCCGTATGCATCTTCGGGAAGCTCCTCGAGGATGTCCTTGACCAGACTGCGGGCCGCCTCGCGCGTCTGCGCCTTGCGGCGCCAGTCCAGAACGAGCCGGTCCTTGATGTGCTCCAACAGCTTGCGCGCGACCTGCTTCACTTCCTCGCGCTCCTCATCGGTCAGCACCGGGTCCGGCCTCGTCAGCAGGTCGAACACGGCCAGCTCGGGCTCCGACAGGCCCTCGCGTGCGGTCCGTTGTTCTTCCTCGGAGAGCTGGCGCGACAATGCCTGGAGGCGGCGCAACATCTCGTCGACGTTGAAGCTGCCGGCGTTGTAGTCGTCGATCAGCCGCCGCAGCTGCTCGACCAAATCCCTCCGGCTGGGATTCCTCTGCGCCGCCGCCTCGGCCCTCATCTCGAGCTGACCGATGATGCGCCGCGCGGAGGAGCGCTTCCTGCCCGCGAGTCGTGCGGCCAGAGCATCGAAGTCGATCGCGTTGAGGTCGATCAGCGAGGCGGCGTCCCCCGCATCCGCCGTGGCGCGGATCACGTACTCCTCGGCCCCGACCGAGCGGTCAAGCAGGTCCTCAACCGCTCCGGACACATGGAAGAGATCGGGAACCGGGTCCAGCGAGCGAATCGTCTCGGCGAGATTGCGGGCCACCCCGACAACCCGGATGTGGGCGGTGGCGGCCGGGTCCGGCAGAATCGCCGTAAAGAGCCGCCGAATCGCATCGGAGCGTTCGAGGTAGGCCCGCCTGGTGACGTCCTCGACGAGGAGGCTCTCGACCGAGGCGTCGCGCAGGGCGATGAACTCGAAGCCCTCGGCCCGAGCAAGAGCTTCGAGGTCGATGTCCCAGCGCTCGCAGAAGGTCACCAGCTCGCCGATCTCATCCTCGAGTTCGGCGACCAGCGCCGACTTGTCGCGGATGATCTCCGCCTCCTGCTCACTGTCCCTCGCCGCGGCATAGACCGCGAGCGCGGCTCTGAGGTGGCGGAAGACGCCGACGTAGTCAACGATCAGGCCGTTCTCCTTTTCGGGGAAGACGCGGTTCGCGCGGGCGATCGTCTGCATCAGCGTGTGGTTGCGCATCGGCCGATCGAGGTAGATCGTCGAGCAAGAGGGAACGTCGAACCCGGTCATCCACATCGCGCAGACGAAGACCAGCCGAAATGAGTCATCGGGGTCCTTGAAGCGCTCGCCGAGGTCTTCCTTCAACATCCGCTCGCGGTGCGGCGCGATGTCGAGGCCGGCCTCCCGCATCTCGGCGATCTCGTTCTGGGACTGGGAGACGACGACGGCCATGTCGGTCCCCTCCATGAAGGCGATCTGCTCGTCGACGCCGATGCGCTCCAACTCCGGCAGCCGCTCGGCGCGCTCGCGGAGCTCCGCCAGGTGGATCTCCCACTCCTCGGCGACGAGGTCGTGCATCCGCACGGCGGTCGCCTTGTCGATCGCGACGAACATCGCCTTGCCGAGGAAACCGCGCCCGGAGAAGTGGCGGACGAGGTCGGCGGCGATCCGCCGCAGCCGCTCGGGTCGGGTGATTAGCTGGTACTCGGTCGCGAAGCGGCGTGAGAGCGCCCGCTCCTGGGACTCGTCCAGCTCTGCCGCTTCGAGGATCCCGGTCATCTCCTGGTCGAAGCTCTCGTTGACGATCTGCAGCTCGGGGATCCGGTTCTCGTAAAAGAGCGGCACCGTCGCGCCGTCCTCGATCGAGTCGCGGAAGTTGTAGGTCGAGACGTAGTCGCCGAAGACCTCGCGGGTGCGCTCCTCCTCGCCCTTGATAAGCGGCGTGCCGGTGAAGCCGAGGAAGCCGGCGTTCGGCAGCGCCCGGCGCATGTTCAGTGCGAGCGCCGAGTACTGGCTGCGGTGCGCCTCGTCGGTGATCACGACCACGTCGCTGCGGTCCGAGCAGACCGGCATCTCCTCCCCCTCCGGGGGGCGGAACTTGTGGATCAGTGTGAAGACGTAACGGTGGTCCTCACCGAGCAGCCGGCGCAGGTTCGCTGAGGAGTCCGCCTGGAGGTGCCCCTCGACCACGCCGGCGTCCTTGAACTCCTCGTAGAGCTGGTCGTCGAGCTCGGCGCGGTCTGTGACCATCACGAAGGTCCAATTGCCGGGCTGGCGTCGCAGCACCTTCTGGGTGAACATCAGCATCGAGAGGCTCTTGCCCGAGCCCTGGGTATGCCAGAAAATACCGAGCCGCCCGTCGCGCGTAGCCGGGTCGGCGAGTGCCCGCATCGCGGCGTTGACTCCCAGGACCTGGTGATTCTGGGCGAGGACCTTGAGGAGGCCGCCGGGCCGCTCCAGATAGGCGACGAAGTTCTCGACCATGTCGAGCAGGCGCGCCGGCTCGCAGAGGCCGTGGATCGCGGTGTCGAGAGAGACGATCCCGGGCTCGGACTCGTCATCGATCCGCTTCCATTCACCAAAGCGCTTCCACTCGGTAAAGGTGGCGCCGACCTTCGTCTCCGAACCGTTCGAGAGGACGACGAACGCGTTCGGGGTGAAGAGCTGCGGGATCGCGTCGCGGTAGTCGCGGAGGTTCTTGCGGTAGGCCTGCTCGACCGTCTTGTGGGAGGCCTTCAGCTCCAGCAGCACCAGCGGGATCCCGTTGACGAAGCAGACGATGTCGCAGCGCCTGGTGTGGAGGGGGCCGATCACCCACAACTGGCGGACCGCGAGGAACTCGTTCTCGGCTGGCTCAATCCAGTCGATGACGCGTACTGTCTCCGTCGAGCGCCCACCTTCCTCGTCGGCGAAGGTGACGGTGACGCCGTCGCGCAGCATCCGATGGACTTCCCGGTTGGCGCGGGTGCGCTCCAGCGCGGAGCGATCGCGCACCAGCTCCTCAACCGCCGCCTCGATCGCCGCAGCCGGCAGCTCCGGGTTCAGCTCGGCGAGCTTCGGCTCCAGCCGGTGCCGCAGCACCACCTGTGACTGGTCGTCGCGGCCAAGCCCATCCGGCCCCAGCGTCTCGGCGTACCCGTCGACGATCTCGTAGCCAAGCGACTTGAGCAGCGCGAGGGTCGGCCGCTCGACCAGTTCGTCCTCCGAATAGTCCTGCGGACTCACTCTGTCTCCGCGGGGGTGAGAACGCCGAGGTCGAGGTCGGAGATGTCGAGCTTGCCGCTGACGAGGCGCGGGAGGAGGAGGTCGCGGGTGGCAGCGAGCTGCTCGCTTTGGAGGCGGTGCTGAAATACGGACTCCAGCATTGGCATGGCTACATCCTCAAAGAGCTCAGCGACTTCTCCTGACGGTTTCACTATGCGAAGGGATCTAAAAGCGTCGGTCGGGACACGTTGACGTCCGGACGCCCCGCTCATGCTCTTAATTGCGTGATCTCTGAGCTCGGAACTGCGCGCCGCACAGTAGACAAATCCAGGACCGACATCGATGCCTCTGAGCACGATGAACTCGGTCGATCCAACCGCCATCTCGTCTGTCTTCGGGAACAACACGAGGGCTGTCTTCCCGTTCTCAAGGCACGGTGTGATTCGCGCAAGCAGGACATCGCCTCTTCTGAACCTGCTACCGGATGCTCGCTTCGTCAGCTTCGACGGCAAGACGTGGGAGGCACGGACGCTGACATCCCCCATTGTCACCTTTCGGTAGTCATCCTGGGAGCTTGAACCCCTCGGGTTAATGTGGAATATCTCCGCCGCCGAAGAGGTCGCCCAATCCTTGGGAATCGGCCCCAGCTCCGAGTCAACGAACTCGACGTCCTCGTGCCCCGGAAACCGGAAATGCACGAACCACTCCCGGTAGAGCGATCGAGCGCGATCCTCAAGCAGCTGGATCCGCCGCTCGTTTATCTCGATCAGTTCGTCGAAGGCTGAAAGGACTGCCGCAATGCGACTCTGGGTCACGACGTTAGGGACACGGAGCGGAAACGCCTTCACGATTCCGGCGTTCAGATTCTGCTGAGCAGCGCCAGCGGCCTTTCCGGAAAGAGCTTCGTGCTGGGAACGAAGCGTGTGGAAGAGGAAGACCGGATCAACTCGATCACGATCGGGCACCAGGGCACAAATGGCCTGGTTCAGTGCCGCTTCAATCTTGAGCAATCCAACCCTTCCTGCAGTCGCTCCGTACATCGCCACCAAGACAGTCTCCGGGGGGAGGAGCTTTGCAGCGGAGTTCTGCAGTCCCAGATCGGAAATTTGCTCTTCGGTCGCTCCGATGTATCGATCGCGCAGTTCGCTGGACTTGACCCAGGGATGCCCGTGAGCCTGCATCGCGTAGTACTCGGGATGGGACCGGGCAGGTGTCCCACCGCTGGTCACCCGAGTACACAGATCGGCCAGCTCGACCTGTTTCCACTCATCCATTGGGATCTCCCACCACAGCCTCCATCATTGCCCGCGCAACGTACCGTCTCTGCCCTCGCGCGCCTGCATCGCCCTCGGTCAACACTCCCTGCTCCTCCATCCGCCTCAGCAACCGCAGCGCGGTGGGGCGGCTCACGTCCAGGCGGTCCTCGATCGATCTGGTAGTGACCACCGGGTTCTCGCAGATCAGGTCGACGAGGGTGAGGGCGTTTGGGGTTCCCATCGTCGCCGCCTTCTGAAGGTAGCTCTCACGGAGGGCAATGATTCGCTGGGCTCGCTGGACCGCGTCGTCGGCCTGGGTCTCTACGGCAGTCAGGAAGAGGTCGATCCAGGGGATCGGGTTGCCCGTCTCGCGGATCGCCTGGAGGGCGTCGTAGTAGTCCTGGCGCTGGCGCTCGAGGTAGGCGCTCAGGTAAAGCAGCGGCACGGTGAGCCTGCCGCGGGCGATTAGGAAGAAGACGAGCAGGAGCCGCCCGAGGCGCCCGTTGCCGTCAAGGAAGGGGTGGATCGTCTCGAACTGGGAATGGAGGAGCGCGTTCTGCACCAGCAGCGGCAACTCGGGCTGCTCGTGCGCGAAGCGCTCCCAATCGCCGAGGAGGTCCGGCAGCTCGTCGGGCGGTGGGGGCACGAACTGGGCGGTCTCGACCGTCGAGCCCGGCGCCCCGATCCAGTTCTGACTCGTGCGCAGCTCACCGGGGGCGAGCTCGCGGCCGCGGACGCCGTCCATCAAGCGGCGGTGCATCTCGCAGAGCAGGCGCGTGCTGAGCGGCAGCTCGTCGAGGCGCTCGAGCCCCCACCGCATCGCGGCAACGTAGTTGACGACCTCCTCGACGTCGGCGTTCGGAGCCTCGCCGGCGGCATCGGCCTCGAAGACCTCGGCCATGCTGGCCTGCGTCCCCTCGATCCGCGTCGAGGAGAGCGCCTCGCGCAGCAGATAGGGCCGGATGAGGAGATCGGGGTTCCGGAGGAGGCGACCGACGCCGGCGAGCCGGCCCAGCGCCCCCTCGGCCTCGCCGAGCAGGCGCACGGTCGAGGCCGGCAGGTCAAGGGACCGCGGTATCGTCGCCGGGAAGTAGGCCACGTAGCCGTGGCGCCCGGCGGTGCGGCGCGCCTCGCCGAACGAGGTCGGTGCGTGCGTCTCGAGCTCCACAGGGGCCACCATACCCGACTCTAACGTCTAACGTGATAAACGTTAGAGATAAGAAATGACCCTAACGCGGTCTTCAGGGTCAGCTGGAGAGCAGGTTGCCGAGCACTGTGTCCACGCCCTCTTCCAGCTCCCTGGCCCTGGCGCCCAAGGTGCGCAGCTCGGCGTGCGCGGCGGCCAACTTCTCCTCAAAGACCTCCTCGTCGAGCTCCTCGACCTCGGTTCCCACGTAGCGGCCCGGGTTGAGACTCCACCCCTGTGCCTCGATCTCCTCGATTGTGGCGACTTTGCAGAGGCCCTTGACGTCGGCGTAGGCGCCCTCGGGGAACCGCTCCGCGAAGAGGGCGTTCTCGCCGCGCGCGAGCTCCGGCTCCTCGCCGCGGTACAGGCGCACGATGTTCGCCAGGAACTCGAGCTGCTCCTCGGTGAACTCGCGGTGGGCGCGGTCGACCTGACGGAAGACCTCGCGAGCGTCGATGAAGAGGACCTGGTCCGCGCGCGACGTCTCGCGCTTGCCGCGATCGAGGAACCAGAGCGTGACCGGGAGGGTTACCGAGTAGAAGAAGTTCGGTCCCACCGCGACCATCACGTCGACCAGTCGCTCCTCGATCAGCCGGCGGCGGATCTCCCCCTCGCTGTGGCGGGCGTCGGAGGCCGAGTTGGCCATCACGAAACCGGCCCGCCCGCTCTCGGTGAGGGAGCCACCGAAGAGCTGAATCCAGACGTAGTTGCCGTTGTCTGCTTTCGGCAGTTCCGGGAGACGAGGGTCGTCGACGAGCTTCGCCTTATCGATCCGGTCGACGTTGAAGGGCGGATTGGCCATCACGAAGTCAAAATGGCCGAGGCTCTCGAAAGGGTCCTCGTAGTAGCTGTTGCCCTCGCG
This sequence comes from uncultured Solirubrobacterales bacterium, assembly GCA_963697695.1. Lineage (GTDB taxonomy): Bacteria > Actinomycetota > Thermoleophilia > Solirubrobacterales > 70-9 > VRUE01. Next base: position 2,166,186 of record OY969094.1, on the reverse strand, counting down.
AATCTCGCCGTTCAGCCCGTGCACGGCCAGATTCATCTTCGCCAGCTTCACCGTGTCGCCGGTCTTCTCCTGACCGTAGATCGAGAGCTCCTCGCCCGGCGACCTGCGATGGCGCTCGACGAACTGAGCGGAGTGCACGAACATGCCTCCCGAGCCGCAGGCCGGGTCGAAGATTCGCCCGTGGAAGGGCTCGATGATCTCGACGATCAGCCGCACGATCGACATCGGCGTGAAGAACTCGCCCGCCCCCTGGCCCTCGGCCAGGGCGAACTTGGCCAGGAAGTACTCGTAGATCAACCCGAAGGCGTCGCCTTCGAGATCCTTGGTGTAGCTGCTGATGTGGCGCAGCAGCGAGGCGATGGTTGCGTCCGGAATCGCGGCATAGCTCCGCGGCAGGATCCCCTCCAGCTCCGAGTTGTGTTTCTCGACCAAGCGCATCGCCTCGTTCACGGCCTTGCCCAGGTCGGCTCCCTCCGGAAGCTCCAGCAAGGCGCCATAGCGCGCCTTCGGTGGCAGGTGGATCAGGCCCTCGGACTGGTAGTCGGAGGGGCCGACCTTGCGCCGGGCTGAGCCCTTCGCCTCGATTCGCTCGCGCGCCGCCTCAAAGCGGGCGTCGGCGAAGCGCAGGAAGATCAGCCCGAGGACCGGCGAGGCGTACTCCGACGCCTTCAGCCCGCTGTTCGCGCGCAGCTCGTCGGCAGCGTCCCAGAGGCGACTCTCGAGCTCGGCAAGATCAGCTTGCATGCGGCGGCGCGAATCGAATCACAGTCGTGAGTCTAGGCGGCGCAACCTGGGCGAACCCGACGGACACATCAGGCAGGCACCCACCATCACTGCCGGCCACCGCCCTCGCCCTCAACAAGCTGATTTGCTGGGAGTCCTTGCCCTCGGATGACCGCGCGTGTCCCCCCGTGCCATGCTCGGAACTCATGGAGGAGATCCTCGGCAAGCAGTTGAGGTTGTAGGGCTCGACAAGAGGTGCGAGCGCCGGGTTTCCCCCGGCGCTCGCAGCCGTAGCGATGGGCGTTATGAAACCGTCAATGGCTGTTCCCTGTGCCAGCCAAATGCCTCGGTCGGGAATACGCCTCCCCATTCAATCGCCGCACCGAGCGCTTTCAGTTCCGTTTTCGTCGCGCTGATGCTCGCCGCGTCGAAGGTGACGGCTTCTGCTTCGTTGTCGAACGAGGCCCCCGCCGAACCGGTGACCGTTGCCACCGTTTCGCCCAGCGGACACAGCGCACCGCCGTAGAGGATGCTGATATTGACTTTATTGAACACGACGTAGTTACTGCCGGCAACCGTTTTCAGGTGGGCCGGCCACGGTAGTTTTTCCGCCGCAACCGCATCAACCGTGCATTTTGCGCCGCCGGTTACCGTGCATTTATAAAAAGGCAACTCCGTTACTTCCCCTTTACCGACAGCTTCGCTGTTTGAAATCACTAGTTTGTAGACCATATATTCACACTTCACAGGTGCGCCGGGCACTGTCATGGTGCTCGTGAAAGCCGCGCCAATAGTGACCTCCGTTTCGCCAGCTTTCAGTTCGGTTCCCGAAAACTTCCAAGCGGGGCTGGCGCCGGCGCTTCCCACGAACACAGCGCTGATCGCCAGTGCCGCCAAAGCACCTCGTAGCAGGATGCGTAAGGCCTTTGATCTCATCGCCGCATCTCCTCTTTCCGCGCCAACCGATTCAGTGGTCTTCATTGTTTAATTTCACCGCCGCGGCAGTTGCGATATAGACCGTATTTCTCAGGATCGTCTTGTTGTGCCCAGCCGTTGTGGTTCCAATCTGCAGGTCGACGATGGGGTCGACGAGGAAACCAAGCGGTGCGCCGCAGCCATCTGCAGTCGGCGCCGACCACTCATTGTCGACTAGGACGTTCCCGTTCAACTTCAGGATCTGTTCTTCTTCGAGGAGTACTTCACTTTCACTGGGGTTTCCTTTAATTGGCAGATTTGGTTCTGGAGGGGCGGTCGTGCCCGTTGTGAGCTCCCAGATCAGCGGTTTGCCGATGGAGCCAATAACACAAGATTTGCCGAGGAACGGATTTTCCAGATGAACCTTGACCGGAATTTTCAGCGCGAGACCTTCCCCCGCGGTCAGATTGGCCAGGCCGATCTCGATGTTGGAGGCCGCCTGGGCCAATTCGAGAGTCACGTTGACTCCGGTCAGAGCATTTTCGATGTAGAACGCCGCAAGCCCTTTGATCAGGGGCGGTGATTCCGCGGTGGGAACGAGCCTCAGCAATCCACCGGGGAGCCACCCGGGCGTTTTGGAGAGCGTCACGCCGCCTTTGGCCGCAAAGAAAGGCGCTATCCCTTCAACGGGTTCGCCGAACCCACCCTGAAGAACCACCTGTTTTTCGATCGGCAGGGTGATGTTGTCCAGCGTCACTTCGCCGGCTTCGCTCTGCATGTAAAGGCATTCTTTTACTCCGGGGCTGGCCCAGGGACACGCTGGAACTTCGTGAATTCCCCTACGAGTTTGGCCGATGCGCTTCCCGTTAACCCCAAAGCAGCGAACGCGACGACGAAAAACGCCATGCGCATCACTCTTAGTCTGTTCTTCTTCATGACTGGTAACTCCCTCTTTGCTTGATGGACTGGATTCCATATCGCAATGCTCTTGCGAGTCAGGGAGGTTAAGGACGGCGATGGCCGACTACTCAGGCTGCTCGTGACAAATCGGGGCTGCAAGGATCCACCGAGCAGCTCGTGGCGGCCTTAGGATCGGGTGATGATCTACCTGCTGCGACACGGCGACGCCGAGGATGGGAACGGAGACGATGCTGCGCGCCGGCTGACGCCGAAGGGCGAACGGCAGGCGGAGGCGGCGGGACGGGCGCTGGCTGCGCTCGGAGCCGAGATCGATGCCTGCCTCACCAGCCCGAAGGTGCGAGCGGCGGAGACGGCGAGGATCGCCTGCCGGGCGCTCGGAGTCGAGCCCGAGGTCGCCGAGGAGCTGCGCGGGGGGCCTTTCGACTCGCTCGCCCTTGCGGCCGGCCGCGGCAACGTCCTGCTTAGCGGGCATGAGCCTGATTTCTCGGGCGAGGTCGCGCGCCTCACCGGCGGCCGGGTGAAGCTGCGCAAGGGCGGCCTGGCGATCGTCGACGGCAGCACGCTCCTGGCGCTGCTGCGCCCCAAGGATCTCGCCGCAATCGCGGCTGGTGCCTAGACCAGCAGCTCGATCAGGCCGCGCAGGAGAAGCAGGCCGCCGAGCACAGCGGCACCGATCGTCGCGACCCGACGGCCGCTGCGGGCGAGCCAGGCGCGGAATCGCGTAACCGCATCCTGGGTTCGCTCCGGCGCAACCGCGTAGCCCAGCAGCGGCACCTCGAGCAAGAGCTGCTGAATCAGGCAGAAAGCCAACACCAGCAAGGCGGTCTCCAGCGCGGTCGCGTCAAGCTTCGCCATCCGGTCGAGGGCGGTGAGGTAGGAGACGCCCGGAAGGGTGAGGACGACGCCGACCGCGAAGGTGACGCGGGCCGAACCCCTGCCCAGCATCCGCTCCGGCCAGGATTCCTTCGGCTCCTCCGCGCCTTTCTTCTCCTCCTTTCGCTGTCGGCGACGTTCTTTCAACGGCTGGTCCCGCCCCGTTCCGAGCACGAAGGCGACGAGCAGCGCGATCAGGCCGACGACGATGTCCTCACCAGGACTGAGGCTGCTCTTGGCGGTTTCGACGCTGCTCGACCCATTCAGCGAGAAGACGATCAGCAGGCCGAGGGAGATGCTCGTCACGTAGGCGCCGAGCAGGTAGCCGAGCATCAGCCGCTTGGTGTTCGGCAGCAGCATCATCACCGTCACCGCAGCCAGCAGCGTCGGGTTGAACATCGCAACCAGGGCAAGAACGAAGATGCCGGCCAGGTCCCCCACGGCGCCGAGCATTCTTTACGATCGAGGGTAGGCAGGCAGATCGAGAGGAGACAGAAATGCTCTGTGCACTCACCGTTCGCAAGCTCAAGCCCGGCACGATGGAGGAGTTCAGAAAGGCCTTCATCCCCGACGACGACGTGGAGGTTCCCTCCGGCTGGAAGCACTTCTATGCCCTGCAGAACGTCGGCGACGAGAACGAGGTGATCACCTTCGGCTTCTTCGACGGCACACTGGAGGAGCTGCGCGCAGGCCAGCGGGAAAGCAGCGACTACGACGCGCGCCGTGCCGCAGCTGACGAGCTCGTCGAATCGGTCGGGGCCGATGGCGTCTTCGAGGTGGTCGAAGAGCGGTCCATGGAGTAGGAGATCCGGCAACGCTGACATAGGGTCTCTGCGACCGACCAAGCGGTGGGGGAGAAACGAGGGTTCGATGGCGTACGAAATGCAGATTCGCCAGAGTCAGGACCGAGTCAAGATCCGTAGCCCGTGGGCAGCGGCTCTGTTGCCGTTCATCACACTCGGCATCTACCACCTCGTCTGGTGGTACCGGATCAACCGCGAGCTGCGCGATTACGGCAAAGCCAAGGGCTACGACCTGGGGCAGAACCCGACCAACTCGGTGCTGGCGCTCTTCCCCGGCGCACTGATCATCGTGCCGGCGCTGGTCACCTACTGGCGGGGAACCAAGCGGGTGATGGGAGCATCGCGCCTGGCCGGCAAGGAGCCACTGAACGGCTGGATCGCGATCATCCTCTACCTCCTCCTCGCCCCGGCTCTCTGGGCCTACATCCAGGTCTCGCTGAACCACGTGTGGGAGATGGAAGCCGACCCGCTTCCAGGCGAGCCTGCGCCGCCGAGCCAGTCGAACCAGATGCCACCTCCCCTGTCGCAAGAGCCCCAGGCCACCGAGCCCCCGCCGCCGCCTCAAGGATGAAGCAGCGCCTCAGCCTGATCACGCTCGGGGTCAGCGATCTCGGCCGGGCGCGTCGCTTCTACGAGGCGCTCGGCTGGGAGTCCGGAGCCGAACCCGGCGACGACGTCGTCTTCTTCCAGGCCGGCGACATGGTCGTGGCCCTCTGGGACCGAACCCGGCTGGCGGAGGACAGCTGCGTCGAGGACAACGGTGGCTGGGGCGGCGTCACGCTGGCGCTCAACTTCGGCTCACGCGAGGAGGTCGACACCGTGGTGGAGGAAGCCCGAGCCGCCGGAGCCCGGATCGGTCGTGAGCCGGCCGAGACCTTCTGGGGCGGCTACAGCGCCGTCTTCCTCGACCCCGATGACCACCCTTGGGAGATCGCCCACAACCCGCACTGGACGATCACCGAGGACGGCGGCGTCAAACTCCACTGAGGTGTCCCACGGGCGTGCTCACCTGAACCTGGTCGACAGCTCCCGTCAGCTGTTCGAACTCGACCCCCACGCGACGGTCGAGGCCGGTGATGGCTGGCTGCTCGGCGCCGGCACTCCGGAGCACCCGGTCATCTCCAATGCGGCCTTCCGGATCGACGACAAAGCCGATCCCGGCAAGCTGATCGCCCGCGCCCGGGACTTCTTCAGCGAGCGTGGCCGGGGCTTCAGCGTCTGGGTGCGGGGTGAGGTGCCCGAGGACGAGGACCTGGCGGCGACGGCCGGCGCGGCCGGGCTGCAGTGCGTCTTCACGATGCCGGAGATGACCCGTGGCCAGCCGGTCGAGACCAAGCCGCTCCCGGCCAACGCGGAGCTGCGCGAAGTCAGCGCCGAGGACGAGGTCGACGACTACTGGCACGTCGCCGCCGCCTCCTACACGAGCCTCGGCTTCCCGCCCGAGGTCTTCGGCCACTACACGGACCGCGCCGGCCTGCTCGCCGACAATGTCGTCGCCTTCATCGCCTATCTCGACGACAGGCCGGTCAGCATCGCGATGACGATCGTCAGCCACGGGGTCGCCGGCGTCTACTGGGTGGGGACCCTGGAGGAGGCCCGGGGCATGGGCCTGGCGTGGGCGACCACCGCGGCCGCGACGAACGCCGGCTTCGAGCTCGGCGCCGACCTCGCCTCCCTGCAGGCCTCGCCGATGGGCGAACCGATCTACGCGGCGATGGGCTACGAAACCATCTTCGACTACCGGCTGCTGATGTCGCCGTCGCCCTGAGCATCCGGCTGCTCCAGCACTTCCATGCGCAGGATCAGGCCATCCTCGATCCAGTAGCGGTGACCGACCTGCGATTCCGATACGAGCTCCCCGGTCTTGTCGTCGTGGACGACCTGAGCGACGGACACGGTGACGCTGCCGTCCGGCTCCTCCACGAAGGCCTCGGGCTCCACCTGACTGGAGATGACCTCGAACTGCCGCGACCAGTAGTTGCGCACCGCCTCGCGCCCGACGACGCGGCCGCCCTCCCAGGCGTTCGGCCAGTCGACTGCAGGATGCATCGCCTCGATCGCCGCATCTATGTCCCGTGCGTTGAACGCCCGGTAGACCGCCCGCAGGATTTCCTCCGGCTCAGGCGCCAAGCCGGAAGGGCGGGTACTTGTCGGTCACCAGGGCGAAGGCGTAGCCGAGCACCCGGTTGTGCCAGCGGTAGACGCCCTCGACGAAATCGAAGAGGCCGCGCGGATAGCGGCCGGTGAAGAGGATCGCGAACCAGGCGAAGACGATCGCGAAGAACGCCCCGATGTAGAGGAAGAAGAGCACGATGTAGTGGGGGATGGCGAGCAGCCACTTGACCAGCGGCATTCCCCGGCCGAGCTCGTTCTCGACATCGGGGTACGGAAGTTCGAGGTGCACGGACTGCTGCTCGTCGGTCGATGGGTACTGGTCGTCCATCAGCGAGACGTAGATGCCGATTCGGTTGCTGAAACGCATCAGTTCGAGGTTCCAGTCGAACCACCAGCCAGGGTACTTCTGCCGGAAGAGGATCATCACCAGTACCGGCAGGGTCAGCAGACCGATGCCCGCCCCGGCCCAGGTCAGGTAGCCGGCCGCTTCGCCGGTCGAGTAGATGTCGCCGACGAGGAGGGCGGAGACGATGAAGATCGGAATCGCGGCGAAGATCCGAAAGAACGTGGAGACGCGGTCGAGCTTGCGGTCGGGATAGTCGACGGAGAAAGTGACTGGGTATCCCTCGGGTTGCACGTCAGCCTCCTTTGTGTGGACGGGCGTCAATCGTCGCGCACCACCCGGCGGGAGCGCGACTGCATCCGCTCATGCCGCCTCAGTGCCTGACTGGCCAGTCAGCCAGCGCCCTTTCCCTATAGCCTCCCGAGCCGACTTTCACGACCTAAGGAGAACGCAGACTGATGGGACTTCTTGATGGGAAAGCGGCGATCGTCACCGGGTCGGCGCGTGGAATCGGCCGGGCGACTGCCGAGCTGTTCGTCAGCGAGGGCGCCAAGGTGCTGATCAACGACCTCGACGCCGACGTCGCCGAGCAGGCCTCGAACGAGATCGACGGCGAGACCGCCGTCTTCGCCGGCGACCTGACCGAGCCGGATGCGGCCGACAAGCTGATCGCCGCCGGGGTCGACGCCTTCGGCGCCCTCGACATCGTCGTCAACAATGCCGGCTACACCTGGGACAACGTCGCCCACAAGATGACCGACGAGCAGTTCCAGGCGATGATCGACATCCACACGATCGTCCCCTTCCGCGTGGCGCGGGCGCTGGCACCGCACTGGCGCGAGGCGGCCAAGGCAGAGCGCAACGAGGGCAAGGAGGTCTTCCGCAAGATCGTCAACATCTCCTCGACCTCGGGAATGATGGGCAACGCCGGCCAGGTCAACTACTCGGCGGCGAAGATGGCCGTCGTCGGCCTGACCAAAACGCTGGCCAAGGAGTGGGGCCAGTTCAAGATCAACGTCAACGCGGTCGCCTTCGGCTTCGTCGAGACCCGCCTCACCGCGGCCAAGGAGCAGGGCGGCGAGATGACCTCGCCCACCGGCGAGAAGATCGAGCTCGGCATCCCCGAGCAGATGCGGGCGATGGCCTCGGCGATCATCCCGCTCGGCCGTCCCGCCACCCCGCAGGAGGCATCGGCTCCGGTGCTCTTCCTCGCCTCGCCCCTGGCCAACTACGTGCACGGCCAGGTGCTCAACGTCACCGGCGGCATGTTCGGGGGGATGTACACCTGAGCCCCGCGGCGACAGAGGGCAGGCGTCCTCCCCGCTACCTCGACGTAGTGGAGCGGATCTGGCCTGCCCTCCGTCGCGCCACGGGCGCCCACACGGCGCTCTACCGCATCAGTGGCGGCTTCATTGGGGGCAAGATCCCGGGAGTGCCGGGCAAGATGCTGCTCCTCGACCACGTCGGGGCGAAGAGCGGCACCAAGCGCACCTCTCCCCTGCTCTACGTCCGCGACGGCGACGACCTCGTAATCGTCGCCTCAAAGGGAGGCCACCCCAAGCATCCGGCCTGGTTCCACAACCTCAAGGCCAACCCGGACACGACGGTCCAGGTCGGCTCCCACCACCTCGAGGTGCACGCCCGCGTCGCCACGCCGGAGGAGCGCGAGCGCCTCTGGCCCCTGGTCGTCAAGGGCTACTCCGGCTACGAGGACTACCAGGTGCACAGCAAGGGCCGCGAAATCCCGCTCGTAATCCTCGAGCCGCGCGCTTAGCTCAGTCCTTCGGGCGGCGCTCCTCGGCGACGGGTTTGCCGCCCTCGCCGACGATCGCTTCCGGCGGCCACGGACCCGCCCAGTTGTCGCGGGCGCCGTCGATCGTGATCGTCGTGCCGGAGAAGAAGTCGCCCGCGGGAGAGGCCAGATAGGCGACCAGCCAGGCCATCTCCTCCGCCCGCCCGGCGCGGCCGATCGGGATCGAGCGCTCGAGGTTGTCGACGACGACCTGGGGGTACTTCGTCAGCAGGGTCTCGGTTGCGAACTGGCCGGCGGCGAGGGCGCAGGTCTTGATCCCGAACCGCGCCCACTCGACGGCGAGCGTCCGCATCATGTTCTCGACCGCGGCGCGGGCGGCGCCCGAGTGAACCATCCCCGGCATCCCGTGATGGGGCGAGAGGGTGACGCTGAGCACCTTGCCGCCGCCCTGCGGGATGAACGCCTTCGTCGCCGCCGCGTGGGTCATCAGCCAGGTCCCCTGCACGTTCAGCTCGATCACCGTGCGAAAGCCCTTGGGCGTGATCGTCTCGGCCGGCGCGAGGAACTGGCCGCCGGCGTTGTTGACCAGGACGTCGATGCGCTCATGGCGCTCGAGCACCCCGTCGACGAAGCGATCGACCGCCTCCTCGTCGCGGATGTCCATCGCTTCGTGCTCGAACGAACCCTCCAGATCAGCGGCGAGCCCCGCCGTCTCAGCGAGTGGCTCCTCGCGGCGGCCACAACCGACCACCGCCGCCCCAAGTCGCGCCAGCTCCAGCGCCGTCTCCCGCCCCAAGCCGCTGCCGGCGCCGGACACCACGCACACCTGGCCCGTGAGCAAACCGGACCTGAAGATCTGCGAATGAGAGTTTTCAGACATCGGCGGGCAGCCTACCGTGGCATCGATCGCCGTAATGTGACTCGGCGATGAAGGTCCACGTCGAGGCAAAACCCCTGCACGAGCCGCTTTCCGGCGGCACACCCGGAGCCACGGTCACGGTCGAACCGATTGTCGCCGGCCGGGTCACCTGGCCGATGACGATGATGGAGCGACCGGGTGGTCGCCTTGAGACGCTGAAGCTGTTGCGCGCCCTGCTCAGCGGCAATCCGGCCTCGACGGTGCCCGTCCCCGCCTTCCTGCTCCGCCACCCCAGCGCCGGAGCGATCCTCGTCGACACCGGCCTGCACCCCTCGATCGCCACCGATGGGCGGGAGAACTTCGGCCGCATGGGCAACAACGTCGGGCACCCCGACCTGAAACCGGGCGAGGACGTCCCCGCCCAGCTGCGCGAGCGCAATCTCGACCCCGGCGAGATCCCGATCGTCGTCATGACCCACATGCACATCGACCACACCTCGGCGATCTCCGAGTTCCCCAACTCGACCTTCGTCGTCAGCGAGACCGAGTGGAAGGCTGCAGCGACCGGACCGCGCCCCCTGCTCAACGGCTACCGCCGCAGCCACTACGACTACGCCTTCGACTACCGCACGGTCGACTTCGACCGCGGCGGGATCGACTCCTACGCGACCTTCGGCCGCGCCTTCGACCTCTTCGGCGACGGCACGATCCGGCTTGCCTTCACCCCCGGCCACAGCGCCGGCCACATGTCCGTGATCGCTCGCCTGAAGGAGCGCGACTTCGTCATCGGCGGCGATGCCACCTATACCCAGGGCCAGCTCGACGGCAGCGCCCCCCTGGCGCCGCGGCCGTTCGACGCCCACAACTACCGCCGCTCGCTGCAGGAGCTGAAACTCTTCCGCCGCGAGTTCCCGGACGCGATCGTCAGCCCCGGCCACGACCCTGAGTTCTACGAGAAGCTCAGCGTCCGTTACGAGTAGCCAGACCCTCGTACATCCCCCGCACCTTGGCGAAGACCTCCTGCGCCGCTTCGAGCTGGCGCTCGTGGCCCGCTCCTTCCTCGACCGGAAAGGAGAGCGGCTCGCCGAACTGAACGGTGACCTTGGGGAAGCTGAATCGCTTCCAGCGCCGAACCTTCTCCGAGCCCTGGATCGCAACCGGCACCACCGCGCATCCAGACTCCAGGGCAATGCGGCCGATGCCCGGCTTGGCCTCGCCCAGCTCACCGCTGCGCGAGCGGCCGCCCTCTGCGTAGACGAGCAGCATCCCGCCCTGATCGAGGATCGTGAAGGCGGTCTTGAAGGCCTCCTCGTCGTGGTGCCCACGACGCACCGGGAAGACGCCGCCGTGCTTGTAGATGTAGGTGAGGACCGGTGGGCCGAACATCTGCGACTTGGCCATGAAGCGGACCTTGCGCCGCAGGTAGAGGCCGACGAAGAAGTGGTCCATCTGGCTGAAATGGTTGGGCGCAAGCAGCAGCGGGCCTGACTTGGGCACGTTCTCGACCCCGATCGCGCGCACGCGGTAGATCAGCAGCGTCGGCAGCGAGAGAATCAGACGGACGAAGGTGTAGGTCCAGCCGACCCCCTTGCGCGCCGCCGCGTGGAACTGGTCGAAGTACTCGGCAGGACGGTCGTCCTTATAGACCTGTGGCTTCATATCCGGCATGGGCAGAAGACGGCCGGGGGGCGGCCATCGCTCTGCCCTACCCCTTGCGCAGCAGGCGGTTACGCGCCAGCCTCAGAGCCGGCCTGTGCCCACCCCTTCGCCCGCTCGAGCGCGCGATGCCAGTCTGCGAACAGCGCCGCCCGTCTGTCCTCCTCCATCGCCGGCTCGTAGCGCGCCGCCTCCTGCCACATCTCCCCCACCTGCTCGCGGGACCAGCGCCCGGTGGCGATCCCAGCCAGATAAGCGGCGCCGAGCGCGGTCGTCTCCGCCACCTCCGGCACCACCACCTCGGCGCCGAGCAGGTCGGCCTGGAACTGCATCAGCCAGCGGTTGGCGACGGCGCCGCCGTCGGCCTTCAGCACTTTCAGCCGGTCCCCGGACGCGGTCTCCTGAGCCCGCACGGCGTCGACGGTCTGGTAGGCGATCGCCTCCAGCGCCGCCCGCGCCAAGTGCGCGCGCCCGCTCCCCCGGGTCAAGCCGACGATCGTGCCCCGCGCGTAGGGGTCCCAGTGCGGCGAGCCGAGCCCGGTCAAGGCAGGGACGAAGTAGACGCCGCCGTTGCCGGTCAGCCCCGCGGCGAGAGCCTCGGTCTCCGCAGCGGTCTCGATCAGACCCAGCCCATCGCGCAGCCACTGCACGGCGGCGCCGGTGACGAAGATCGATGCCTCCAGGGCGTAGGCTGCCTCCTCACCCCCCGAGCAGGCGACCGTTGCCAGCAGGCCCTCGCCCGGCTCGGGCACGACACCGCCTGTATTGAGCAGGACGAAGCTGCCCGTCCCGTAGGTGTTCTTTGCCGTCCCAACCTCGTGGCAGGCCTGGCCGAAGAGCGCCGCCTGCTGATCGCCGGCGACCCCCGCCACCGGCACCTCGCCGCCGAACTCACCGGTCGTGCCGTAGACGTGCGCCGAAGGCAGGGGCTCCGGCAGACGCGCCGGGTCGATTCCGAGCATCGCGCAGATGTCCTCGTCCCAGCGGAGGCGGTGGATGTCGAACAGCATCGTCCGCGAGGCATTGGTGTGGTCGGTCGCGTGACGGCCGGTCAGCTTGAAGAGGAGCCAGGAGTCGATCGTGCCGAAAACGGCCCGCTCGGCGCCATCGACGTTGCGCACGATCCACTCGATCTTGGTCGCAGAGAAGTAGGGGTCGATGACGAGTCCGGTTCGCTCGCGCACCAGTCCTTCGTGCCCCTCCTCCCGCAAGCGGTCGCAACGCTCCGCGGTGCGCCGGTCCTGCCAGACCAGGGCCCGGTGGACCGGCTCGCCGCTCGCCGGGTCCCAGGCGACGACGGTCTCGCGCTGGTTGGCGATCCCGATCCCCCGCAGCTCCTCTCCTCTCAGGCCGGCATCGGCGATCGCCTCGCGCGCCACCCGGCGGGTGACCTCCCAGATTTCGCCGGCGTCGTGCTCGACCCAGCCGGGTTGAGGGAAGTGCTGCTCGAACTCCGAGTAGGCCCGTCCCGCGACGCGTCCACTCTCGTCGAAGACGAGGCAGGTGGTCCCGGTCGTGCCTTGGTCGATCGCGAGGATCAACGCGCGGCGCCGCGGACGATCGTCAGCAGGGCCGCGGCGACGCCGGCAGCGTCCTCGCTGCCGGTGCCGAGTCGGCGCAGCGTCATCCCGTACATCACGGCGACGACCGTGCGGGCGTGCCGCTCTGGGTCCGGCACCTCGAGCATCTCGAGGACCGTTGCCGCGACTCCTTCGTAGGCCTCGAAGCAACGCAGAGAAGCCTCCTGGAGGGCCGGGTCGCGGGCGGCATGAAGATGAAGCTCGATCTCCGCGAGCGGCTGCAGCCGAGTGCTCGATTCCTCGACGATCCGCTCCACTTCGACACCGATCTGCTCGAAGCTCAGCTGGCGCCGGCGCAGGTCGGTGGCGATCGCCCCCAGCCGGGCCACCTCCTCGCCGACGAAGAGGAGCAGGCTCTCCCGCAGCAGGTCGACCTGGCTGGGAAAGTGGTAGGTGAGCGAGCCGAGCGAGACTGCGGCGGCGCTTGCGACGCGGCGATTGGTCACGGCCGAGATCCCTTCGCTGCCGATCAGCTCGACCGTCGTGCGGAGGATGCGCTCGCGGGTTTCTGGGGGGGCGATCGTGGCCAAGGAGCGCCAGCCTACCTTCTTCGCTTATCGTTCGTTCGAACGAACAATGCTTGACAGGGAGGAAACCCGATGCCGACCAGCCCCGCCCAGCCCGTCGCCGAGAAGGCAAGCGAGGGCACACCCGCAGACGAGACCTTTGCCGGCCTGGAGGAGCAGGCGCTGCTGCTCCAGACCGGCGAGGCCTCGTCGCGGGACTTGGTCGAAGCAGCCCTGGAGCGTGCAGAGGCGACCCAGGAGAGGCTGAACGCCTTCCGCGTCCTCTGCGCCGAGCAGGCGCTCGCCGAGGCAGACGAGGCGGACCGGCGCCTCGGTGACGAGGAACACGCCCCCCTGCTCGGAGTACCGGTCGCGATCAAGGACGACGTCGACCTCACAGGCCACACCACCCCCTTCGGCTGCGGCGGCGGCAAGCCCGCGATTCGCGATGCCGAGGCGGTGCGCCGCCTGCGTGAGGCGGGGGCGATCGTGATCGGCAAGACCCATGCGCCCGAGGTCGGCCAGTGGCACTTCACCGAGACGCCGCTGCACGGGGCCACCCGCAACCCCTGGAACACGGACCACACGCCGGGCGGCTCCAGTGGCGGCGCTGCAGCGGCGGTGGCCGCCGGCGTCGTCCCGGCGGCGATCGGCTCCGACGGTGCAGGCTCGATCCGCATCCCCGCGGCCTGGACCGGCCTGGTCGGGCTGAAGCCTCAGCGCGGGCGCGTCTCGACCTGGCCCGACCCCGAGGCCTTCAACGGGCTCAGCTGCTACGGCCCGCTTGCCCGCAGCGTCGGCGACGCGGCTCTGCTCCTCGACGCGATCCAGGGCAACGTCCCCGCAGACCTGCACCGGCCGCAAGCCCCGAGCGAGCCCTTCGTCGAGGCCGCCGCGCGCGAACCGGGCCGCCTCCGAATCGCGATCTCCTTCTCCACCCCCTTCGGCGTCCCCGCCAAGGTCGATGCCGAGCACCGCGCCGCGATCGAGGCCTTCGGCGAGCGGCTCGGCGAGCTCGGGCACGAAGTCCTCCCCGCCGACCCCGAGTACGGCATGGTCGGCCCGGCGATCGTCCCTCGGGGCATGGCCGGAGTCGAGGCATGGCTCCGCGCCCACGGCGAAGACCAGGGTTCGCTCGAGCCGCGCACCCGCGTCCACGCTCGCTTCGGCAAGGCCCTGAGCGGCATGCCGCTGCGGCTCTCTCGCTCGGGCGAGCCGCGGCTGCGCCGGCGGATCGGCCGCATCTTCGAGCGCTGCGACGTCGTCCTCACGCCGACCACGGCGCTGCCGCCGCCGCGCGTCGGCGCCCTCTCCGGCCGAGGCTACTGGACGACCAGCTCAACCGCCGGCGCCACCTGCCCCTTCGCCTTCGCCTGGAACGTGGTCGGCTGGCCCGGCATCAGCGTGCCGGCGGGGCTCACCACCTCTGGGCTCCCGATCGGCGCCCAGCTGCTGGGTCGCGAAAACGACGAGGCGACCCTGCTCTCCCTCGCCGGCTCGGTCGAGCGATCCCTGGACGGAGTCTGGATCCAGGCCGGTTAGCGCCGCACGCGGCAGCTGCGCGTCAGCGTGCTGGAGAGACGGCGGCCATCCTCGAAAACCATCCCGGTACGAGCAAAGGGAAAGACCGCACCGGGAAAACCCGGCGGGGCTGCGCAGGCGGCGCTGAGATAGCTGTGGACCTGGCCGCGGTAGGTGAAGAGGCGGAAGAGGTTGAGGCGAAGTCGCTTGACGTAGCCGTAGTGGCTCTCTGACTCCGGCAGCGCGCCGGTGAACACCGTGCCGAACGTGCCCGTGTCATTGCGGATGTGGAAGACGATGATGCGGGTGATCGGCGCCGGTTTGCGGCCGTAGACGTGGGCAAGGATCGCCTGCTCGCCGTCGATGACCGCGTTGAAGGCGAGGATTCGCCCCCGCGAGGTGAAGGTCTCCTGTTCGGGAAAGGCCACGGCCGCCGTGTACCTGCCGCGCCCGACCAGCGCCGGCCCGCAGACGGCCAGGGCCTGCTTGCTCGAGGAGGGATCGATCTGGCTGCGCCGGCAGACCGGCAAGCCTTGGGTATCGAGATGACCGCCGCGGTTGATCGCGATCGAAAGCTGCCGCAGCGCAGGCGGCCGTTCCCCCGAAAGGGTTTTGACGGTGCCATCGATATCGACCGCGATCGGTGCGCGCCAGTCGCGCGGCAGGGCGCTGGGATCGATGCCGCCCCTGAACCTGACGAACAGATCGCCCCGCTCGACCAGCTCGGCCTGGCTGACGCCTGGCGCCGCAAGGAAAACGAAGATCAGAGCGGCAGCGACTCCGCCGATGGCGGAGCGTCCCCCCAGCCGCAAGGCGATCCCGGTCACCACTGCAGGATAGGTCACCGTCCGTTCCCAGATAGGACCGCAGGCGTCGCGAAGAGGTGCGATCCGGCTCAGCGCCGCCGCGCTCGATAGGCGCGGACGAAGTCGAGAAGCTGGCGGGCCCGATGGGCAAAGCCGGCCGCGGTACGGCCCGTCGCCCGGTGGGACAGGTCGAGCTCGTACTCGCCCAAGCGGAAACCGGCGCGGACGGCATCCACGGTCATCCCCAGCTCCATCCCGTAGCCCCTGGCAAACGGCAGCGTCGCCCGAAGGACCTGCAACCTCATCGCCCGCTGGCCGGAGATCGGCGCCCTGGTCTCGAGACCGCAGAGCCGTCGGATCGCCCAGCCGGCGAAGCCGAGCGCCAATCCGAACCCACCGCCGACCCGGCGCCCGAATGCCGCCACGGCGAGATCGCACTCTCCCGTTTCAACCGCCTCGACCAGCGGCCTCAGGCGCCCAGCGGACTCGCCGAGGTCTCCGTCACAGAGCAGAACCAGCTCCGGTGAGGCGTCCTCGTCGAGCGCTGCCGTCGCCGCCGCTGTCACGTTGGCGCCCTTGCCGTGCGGCCGCCCCCGGCTGACGACCTTCGCGCCTGCTGCCATCGCCACCTCAGCCGTGCCGTCGCTCGAAGCGTCGTCGGCAACCCAGATCGCCGCCCCCGGAAAGGCATCGCGAAGGGCGGCGATCGTCTCCCCAATGCGATCCACCTCGTTGCGCGCGGCGACGAGCGCGACGAGCGAACCGCCCACCCCGAGATTGGGCTCCGAGCTGGATCGATCCGCCGCCACGCGCAGATATTGTCCCCCGCCATGGACATCGAGGCGCACATCACCGGGAACGTGTGGAAAATCGAGGTCGCGGTAGGGGACACGGTCTCGGACGGGGATACGGTCGTCATCCTCGAGTCGATGAAGATGGAGATCCCCGTAGAGGCCGAAGACGATGGCACCGTCAAGGAGATTCGCTGCGAGGAGGGTCAGTCGGTGAGCGAAGGCGACGTCCTCGTAGTGCTGGAGTGACCGAGCAGCTCGCCGGCGGCAAGCTGCTGCTCGACTTCCCGGCCGAGGCGGTCGCCCGCCTCCGCATCTCCAATCCCAAGCGGCGCAACACCCTCGACCACGAGGTCTTGGATGCGCTCGCCGAGACCCTGCCCCGCCTCGACCAGGGGATCGAAACCCGCTGCGTAATGATCGTCGGAGCCCCACCGGTCTTCTCCGCCGGCTACGACCTCGCCTCGATCCCGGCCGAGACCTTCGAGCGCGACGCCGAGGCACTCGTCGCCCACCCCTTTCACGACGCGTTGGAAGCATTGGCCGGCTTCCCCTGGCCGACGATCGCCGCGATCAACGGCCACTGCCTCGGCGGTGGGCTCGAGCTGGCGATCACCTGCGACTTGAGGATCTGCGCCGCCGGGGCAAAGCTGGGGATGCCGCCGGCCAAACTCGGCCTCGTCTACGGCCACACCGGGCTGCGCAAGTTCCTCGACACGGTCGGCCTGGCACGCACAAAGGAGCTGTTCCTCACCGGGCGTTACTTCGAAGCGAGACGGGCCGAGCGGATGGGTCTCGTCCATGAAGTCGTCGACGACGACCGGCTCGAGGACCTCGCCGTGGTGCTGGCTGCGGAGATCGCCTCCAACGCACCGATCTCGATGAAGGGAAACAAGCACGCGATCGACCTGCTCAACGCCTGCCCGGTACTGAGCGACCAGCAGGAGGCCGGCCTGGTTGCCCTGCGCGAGTCCTGCTTCGCCTCCGAGGACTTCCGCGAGGGGATCGCGGCCTTCATGGAGAAGCGCAAGCCGCAGTGGAAGGGCCGGTGAACCCGGGGCGCAAAGAGCTGGCCGCCGCCGACCCGACGATGGCGGCGCTGATCGAGCGGATCGGCGAGATCGACCTGGAGACGCGGCTGCAGCGACGTCGCGAGGAGGCGCCGGCCGACGCATACGGTGCTCTGCTGCGGGCGATCGTCGGCCAGCAGCTCTCGACCAAGGCAGCGCGCACGATCTACGGGCGAATCCTCGATCTGTTCGACGGTAAGACGCCCGCGCCCGAGCGCCTGCTGGAGGCAAGCGAAAAGGACCTGCGCGCGGCCGGGCTCTCAGGCCGCAAGGTCGAATACCTCCGCGATCTCGCTGCCCATGTGATCTCCGGCGAACTCGAGCTGGACCGGCTCGACCGGCTCTCCGACGAGGAGGCGATCGAGGAGATCGTCGCGGTGCGCGGACTCGGACAGTGGACCGCCGAGATGTTCCTGCTCTTCCACCTCGAGCGACCCGACGTTCTCTCCGGCGGCGACCTCGGTATCCGCAAGGCGGTGCAGATCGAGTACGGACTCGACGAGATGCCGACTCCCGCCCGGGTCCTGGAGATCGGCGAGCCCTGGCGACCCCACCGCAGCCTCGCCTCCCTCTATCTCTGGGAGTCGCTTGCCAACGCACCCGTGGACTGAGGAACCAGGGCGCGTGATCAAAAACAGGTCGATGCGCGTCCGCTTTTGGCTCGGCCTGGCGGTTGTCGCCGCGATCGCGATCGGCTCGGTGCTGGTCGGCTTCGTGGTCCACTCGCGCGAGGTCGACAACTTCGAGCAAGTGCAGAGGGACGAGGCACTGCGCTCGGCACATCAGGCTGAGACGCTCGCCTCGTTCTCGATCGGGCAGCTCTCCAGCGCCGCGGCCTTCTACCAGGCCAAGGGACGCTTCTCCCAGCACGATTTCGAGATCCTCGCCGACTCGCTGCTGGAGGCGGGGATCCTCGCCGGCACCGCCTTCGTGCAGGCGGTGCCGCAGGCGGACCGGGCGGACTTCGAACGCGGTCACGGCTATCCGATCGTCGAACGAGCCCCGATCGGGTTCCGGCGAGCCAAACCCCGTCCCGAATACTTCCCCCTCGTCTTCCTCGCTGCCAAGGACCTCGAGCTGACCCCGCCTCTCGGCTACGACCTGGGCAGCGACAGCGTGCGTTCGTCCTTCCTGGCCCGCGCCCGCGACCGGGGCGAGCCGGCCGCGACGCCGGTGATCCACCTCGTCCTCGGCGGCTCGGGGATCAACGTCTTTCACCCCGTCTACGCCGACGGAGCCCCCACCGGATCGACAGCCGGACGGCGTGCCGCACTGACCGGTTTCGCGACCGGGTCCTTCCACGTCCCCGATCTCGCCAAGACCATCGCCTCCGCCCTCTCGGAGGACGTCGACGCGCAGCTGCTGGAGCGCGGCAGGACGATCTTCGGCCCCGAGCTGTCCCGCGACGAGTCGGCGGCAGTGCCGATCCAGATCGCCGACCGCAACTGGCTGCTCGTGGTCCGAGACCCGGACCGGCCTGGGATGAGCCTGCCGGTGCTGATCGCGGTGCTGGGAATATCGCTGGCGGCGCTGCTCGGGGCCCTGGTGGTCATCTGGAGTCGCAACGAACGCATGCAGGAACTGCAGCTGCAGGCGAGCCAGGATCCACTGACCGGGCTGAAGAACCGGCGGCGTTTCGAGGAGGACCTGCGGCTGGAGATCGCGCGCAGCCGCCGCGAAGGGACTCAGGGAGCGGTGCTGATGCTCGACCTCGACCGTTTCAAGCAGATCAACGACACGCTCGGCCACCCGATCGGGGACCGGGTGCTCGCGGAGATCGCCGGCGTGTTGCGCCGCCGCAGCCGCGAGACAGACGTGCTGGCCCGCCTTGGCGGCGATGAGTTCGCGATCGTCCTGCCGCGCTGTAGCGAGGAGGAGGCCCGCCTCGTCGCCGAAGCGATCGCGACCGGGATCCGCGAGCACGCGCCGGAAATCGAGGGCCTGCCACCGCTCAGCGCCAGCATCGGAGTCGCGACCTTCGGCAGTGGTCTTCCCGCCACTTTCGAGTCCGTCCTGAAGGAGGCAGACGCCGCGATGTACGCGGCAAAGGAGGCGGGAAGAGACGAGGTCAGGCTGTTCGCTCGGGACCGCCCGGGCGTCCGGGGCGCCACCTAGCCTTGGCGCCCAATGGCGTCCCTGATTTCCTTCGATGAAGCCCTCGCCCTGGGCGAGCTGACAAACCACGACGAGATCGGTGAGCTGGTCGAGCGCGCCTGGAAGGTGAGGCGCGAGAACTTCGGCGACTCGACCGACATGTGTTCGCTGGTCAACGCCAAGTCGGGCGGCTGTGCCGAGGACTGCGGCTTCTGCGCCCAGTCGCGCTATGCCGAGGCGGACACGCCGATGCACGCGATGCTGGAGCCCGAGCAGATCCTCGAGCACGCCAAGGCGGCCGAGGCGGCGGGCGCGCACCGCTTCTGCATGGTCACCCAGGGCCAGGGGCTCTCGAAGCGGGACTTCGAGAAGATCCTCGAGGGCACGAAGCTGGTCGCCGAGCAGACCAACCTGAAGCGCTGCGCCTCGATCGGCCACATGTCGACGGAACGGGCGAAGCGGCTGAAGGACGCCGGCGTCCAGCGCGTCCACCACAACGTCGAGTCGGCGCGCTCCTACTACCCCGAGGTATCGACCACCGTCCGCTACGAGGGGCGGCTGCGGACGATCCAGGCGGTGAAGGAGGCCGGGCTGGAGACCTGCGTCGGCGGCATCCTCAACCTCGGCGAGACGCCGCGGCAGCGGGTCGAGATGGCCTTCGAGCTGTCGGAGATCGACCCCACCTCGGTGCCGATCAACCTGCTCAACCCGCGCGAGGGGACGAAGTTCGGCGACCGCCCCCTGATGGACGCCTGGGAGGTCGTCAAGTGGGTGGCGATCTTCCGCCTGATCATCCCCGGCGCCCTGTTCCGCCTCTGCGGTGGCCGCGTGGAGAACCTCGGCGACTTGCAGCCACTGGCGGTCAAGGCCGGCCTCAACGGCGTGATGATGGGGAACTTCCTCACCACGCTCGGCGCCGAGCCGGAGGACGACCGGGCGATGTTCGAGGAGCTGGGCCTGAACGTGGCCCGCCAGCCGGACAACGGCGCCAATCCCCGACCCGACAACCGTGACGGCTGGCTGGAGGGCGAGGCCCCCGAGACGCCGATGCAAGAGTTGATCGACCGCCAAGACGAGGCGAACTTCTGGGACCCCTCGACCCAGCTGAGGGTGATCAAGAAGGCGAAGAAGCCGCCGCCCTACCCGACAGCGGCATGACCGATATCGCGGAGCGTTTGGAGGAGCTTCGCGACCAGGGCCTCTACCGGCGCCTGAGGCTGGTCAGCGGCCCCCAGGGCCCGCATGTCACGCTCGACGGCCAGCCGGTGCTGCTGCTCTGCTCGAACGACTATCTGGGCCTCGCCAACCATCCCAAGGTTCGCAACGCCGCCGCAGACGCGGCGGCCAGATGGGGGGCCGGCGCCGGCGCATCGCGACTGATCTCGGGCAACATGCAGCCGCACGGCCGGCTGGAGAAGCGACTGGCCGAGTTCAAGGGCTACGAGTCGGCACTGCTCTTCGGCGCCGGTTACCTGGCCAACACGGGCACGATCGCGGCGCTTGCCCGGCGCGGCGAGGTGGTCTTCTCCGATGAGCTCAACCACGCCAGCATCATCGACGGCTGCCGGCTCTCTCATGCGGAGACCTTCGTCTACCGCCATTGCGACCTCGAGCACCTCGCCTGGGGCCTGCGCGAGGCCGGTGGGCGAGGCTCGCTGATCGTCACCGACGGCCTCTTCTCGATGGACGGCGATACCGCCCCACTGGCGGAGCTCGTGCAGCTCTCCAAGCGTCACGGCTGCCGGCTGTTGGTCGACGAGGCCCACGCCACCGGGGCGCTCGGCCCTGGCGGACGCGGCTCGGTCGCCGCCGCTGGCCTCAGCGGCGAAGTCGACGTCGTCGTCGGCACCCTGGGCAAGGCGCTGGGTGCCTATGGCGCCTACGTCTGTGCCGGCCGCGAGCTGACCGAATATCTGGTCAATACCGCTCGCCCCTTCATCTTCTCCACCGCACCGCCACCGCCTGTCGTTGCGGCGGCGATGGCGGCCCTCGACCTGCTCGAGTCCCACCCCGAGCGGGTCGAGCAGCTGCGCACCAACGCGGCGACTTTGCGCTCCGCTCTCCGTGCCCAGGGAGTGGCCACCGGTGGCTCGGAGACCCAGATCGTCCCAGTCGCTGTCGGCAACGCGTCGAAGACGATGGAGCTGAGCGAGCTGCTGCTGGAACGTGGCGTCTTCGCCCAGGGAATCCGTCCGCCAACCGTGCCGGAGGGCTCCTCTCGCCTGCGCTTCACGGTGATGGCGACGCATCGCGCCGAGGAGCTGCGCCACGCAGCTGAGCAGGTCGGCTTCGCCATGCGCGAGCTGGGGATCGCAGCCTCCGGGCCCGCCCCGGTCGCCGTCGCCGCCTAGGTCCTTTGAACGGAGTCTTCGTCACCGGTACCGGCACCGAGGTCGGCAAGACCGTGGTTGCCGCGGTCACCGCTCACGCCCTCGCGGCGCAGAAGAGGAGCGTCGCCGTCTTCAAGCCGGCCGTGACCGGGCTCGACGAGCCGGGAGAGTCGGATCACGCGCTGCTCCGCCGGGCCTCGGGATCGGCACAGAGCGACGAGGAGATCGCGCCCTACCGCTACGGCCCGCCGGCCTCTCCCCATCTCGCCGCCTCGATGGCCGGCGAGGAGATCGAGCCGCAGCAGCTGGCGGCGGCGGCTCATGCTGCCGCGTCAAACGCCGATGTCCTCGTCTGCGAGGGCGTCGGTGGCCTGCTGGTGCCGCTCTCCCCCTCTTACCTGGTCCGTGATCTTGCGGTCGAGCTCGGACTGCCGCTTGTGATCGTGGCATCGCCCGGCCTGGGCACGATCAACCACACCCTGCTGACGATCGGGGCCGCCCGCGGCGCCGGCCTCGACGTCGCCGCCATCGTCCTCACCCCCTGGCCCTCGCAGCCGAGCGCGGTCGAGCGGTCGAACCGCGAGACGATCGAAGCGCTTGGCAGGGTCGAGGTCGAGACCCTGCCGCAGATAGGCCTCGACGATCCCAGCTCCTGGCGAGTCGACTGGCGCTTTCTCACGCGTATCGCCGACTGAGTCGCCGATCCATCAGCCGGAGACGATCACATCCAGGCTGGCATCGCCCAGCTCCACCTCGAAGCCGGCGTCTCTCGCGATCTTGGCCGCATCCTCGGGACCGGCAGGCACCTTCTTCGCCAACAGCAAGGCGCGAGCGACTTCGCCCCTGATCGCCTTCACCATGTGGGTGACGGCCTTGCGTTCGCCATTGCGCTCGCGGAAGCCGCGAACCGCGAGGACCGTCGCTTGCCGTGGCTGCCAGGCGGCGGCATAGGCAGCGGAGCGCATATCGACGATCAGCTCCCCGGCTTTGTCCGGCACGGCCTCCGCCAGCGGCTCGCGCCACCACTTGGCCGGCGGCCCGATCCCGTCGAGCCGTGTCTTCGCCGAGAAGCTGTAGTCCGGGATCCGGTCGTCGGAACGGACGAAGCCCCAGAGCGCGCTGGAGATCAGCACCCGCCGCCGCGCGGCTGCCGGCAACTCGGGCAGCCCCAGATGGCCATAGAGGACACCGCTGTAGACCTCGGCTGCCGGGCCGGCCGGCGCGTCGCGCAGACCCGGATCCACCGCGTCGAGCAGCTCCGCTCGCCGCTCGCTCAGCCGCTCGGCGAAGACGAGCGAGTCGAGATCGACCGGATCGCCCACACTGGGAGCGGTCTTGCCCTCCGAGGGAGGCAACAGGACGAGCACGTGACTCAGGCCACCGGCTCGCCGGTGGCCACCGCCTCGCGCGCCGCGACCCCAGAGCCACCGGGATTGACCGCGGCCTCAGCGGCCTCGGGACTGAGTGAGTCCCTTTGCGTGCGGATCGCCGCAACCGCGATCGCGACCCCGATCATCGCGACGACGGCGCAGACAAGCATCGCGTTGCCGAGCGCATCGACGAATTCAGTCGGGGTCGCGGTCTCGAAGTCGGCCCCCACCGATCCCTGGAAGATCGCTCCCGTCACGGCGACGCCGAGGCTGCCGCCGACCATGCGGAACATCGAGAGGACGCCCGAGGCGATCCCGGCCTTTTCGACCGGGACCGCGTTCATCGCGGCGCTGGTCATCGGCGACATCGTCAGCGCGATCCCGATCCCGAGCAGCATGAAACCGGGGAGCAGATCGAGATAGCTGGAGTCGACCGCGATCCCGCTGAAGCTGTAGAGCGAGGCGGCGACGATGGCAAGGCCGCCGGCGATCAGCCAGCGGGGCCCGAAGCGGTCCGCCAGGCGCCCGGCGACCGGCGCGACGCCGACGATCATCAGGGTCGAGGGCAGGAATCGGATACCGGCCTCCAGCGGCGAGTAATGGAGGATGTTCTGCATGTAGAGGGTGAGGAAGAAGAAGACGCCCAGCATCGAGAAGGAGACGATCAGGGCGACCACGACCGCGCCGAGGAAGTTGCGGTCCGAGAAGAAGTGGAATTCCACCATCGGCACCTTGACCCGCAGCTCCAGCGCAACGAAGGCTGCCAGGCCGATGCCGGCGCCGACCAGCAGGGCGACGATCCCCGGTGATCCCCAGCCCCAGCTGTTGCCCTCGACCAGAGCCAGGATCAGCGCCGTCAGCGCCCCGGTCAACACCACGACCCCGGCGTAGTCGACCTCGCGGCCGACCGTGTTGTCGCGCGACTCCCGCACCGCGAAAAGCGCGGCCGCAACAGCCCCGATCGCAACCGGGATGTTGAGGTAGAAGATCGCCCGCCAGCTGACGTGCTCGGTAAGGAAGCCGCCCAGGACCGGGCCGACGGCGAGCGCCAGCGCCGAAACCCCCGCCCACGTCCCCATCGCCTTGCCCCGCTCGTGCGGCGGGAAGGCATCGGTGACGATTGAGAGCGTCGCCGGCATCATCAGCGCCGCGCCGACGCCCTGGACGACGCGGCTGATGACGAGGTCGGTCGAGTTGGCGGCGAGACCGGCCGTCGCCGAAGAGAGGGCGAAGATGACGACCCCGAAGAGGAACATGCGGCGCCGGCCGAAGATGTCGCCCAGGCGCCCACCGGTTGCCAGCAGCACGGCGAAGGAGAGGGTGTAGCCGTTGATCGTCCACTCGAGGCCGGAGATCGACGCACCGAGGTCGCGCTGGATCGAAGGCAGCGCGACGTTGACGACGGTGTTGTCGAGCATGATCATGAACAGCGCAAAGCACATCGCGCCGAGCGTCCACCACTTGCGGTTCTCGTCGGTGATCAGGTGGCTGTAGCGGGTCAAGCGGGTCCTACCTCCTTCATGTGCTCATATGCCTCGGCGATGTCCTCTCTGTCCATCAGCGAGTCGATCGCCGCGTCGAGCTTGCGCCGCTGGGCGGCGGTGAGGCCGGCGGCAAAGGTCTCCATCCCGGCCTGACGGATGACGAGGAGCGTGTCCACGAGCTGCTTGCCCTTGGCGGTGATCGCGATGCGCCGCACCCGGCGGTCCTCGCTGTCCTCCACCCTGGTGGCGAGGCGCTTCTTGACCAGACCGTCGACGGCCCTGCTCATCGAGGGAACAGAGACGCCGAGCGCCTCCGCCAGGTCGCCAACCTGACGCGCCTCCGTCGCCTCGCCGAGCCCGCCCAGCTCGAGCAGGGCCTTGGACTGGGTTATCGAGAGGCCGCTCTCCTCGACCAACCGGAGCATGTTGCCGCGGTCGTAGAGAAAGAGGTGACGCAGCAGAGCGGTGAGCCGCGCCGCGGTCTCCTGCTCGGCCTCGCTGGCCTGTGGAGCGGCTACCTGCCCGGCAATCGCTGCGATGTCGTTCGCTTGCATGCCGACAATATTTACATAAAGGCAACTATTTTACGAGCGCAATAGTTACTCTTGTGTGCCTTATCACAGAGCGGGATGATCCTCCCCGCGGTACGGCCCCGGCTTGGGGCGGGGCGTGCCGCCAGGCAGAGCGAGTCGCAGGATCGTCCGCTGCACCATCCCGAGCTGCTGCCCGAGGGGACCGCTGTTGTAGGGCAGGCCATAGCGCTCGCAGACCTGCTTCACCTGCGGGGCGATCTCGGCGTAGCGGGTGCTCGGCAGGTCCGGGAAAAGGTGGTGCTCGACCTGGTAGCCGAGGTTGCCGCTGGCGACGTGGAACAACGGGCTCCCCTCGATGTTTGCCGCGCCGGTCAGCTGGCGCACGTACCAACCGCCGCGGCTCTCGTCCTCGACTTCCTCGGGCTTGAACGTGTGCGTCTGATCCGGGAAGTGGCCGCAGAAGATGATCGCGTAGGACCAGATGTTGCGGACGATGTTGGCCGTCGCGTTCGCGGACGCCGCGGCGCGGTAGGTGCTCCGACCGCCGCCGAGGGCGCGTTTCAGGACCCCAGCCAATCCGCCGCGGCGCCTGCCGCCGCTGCGGGCCTCGAGGGCCGCATCGAGGGCCGTCATCGCCAAGCCGCTGAGCAGCGGCCAGGCGATGTAGTCCTTGACGACCTGGCTCTTCGCCTTCTCGCGGATGCCGGCCAGCTCGCGCTTGACCTGGGCCTTTGACTTCTTGCCCTTGCGGATCGCCTCGAAGTCGAGATCGTGGAGGGCGACCCCCCACTCGAAGAACGCCATCAGCAGCAGGTTGTAGAGCGGCTGTGCGAGGTAGACCGGGTGCCACTTCTGCTGCGGGTCGATCCGCATGATCTCGTAGCCCAGGTCCTTGTCCTTGCCGAGGATGTTGGTGAAGGTGTGGTGGACGTAGTTGTGCGAGTGCTTCCAGGCCTCCGCGGTCGAGGCCGTGTCCCAATCCCAGGTCGAGGAGTTGATCTGGGGATCGTTCATCCAGTCCCACTGCCCGTGCAGGACGTTGTGCCCGATCTCCATGTTCTCGAGGATCTTCGCCATCGACAACGCGGCGGTCCCGGCTATCTGGGCGGGCCGGTGGCGGGCGCCAAGCAGCAGTACGCGGCCGATGACGGCCAGGCGGCGCTGCATCGCGATCATGCTCTCGATGTAGCGGCGATCGCGTTCGCCGAGGTCGGCAAAGACTCGGTCGCGGATCTCGTCGAGCTCGCCGGCGAGCTGCTCGAGCTGCTCCCCTGAAAGGTGGGCAAGCGGGCTCTCGACCTCAGCGGTCATCGGGTTCATCGTCTCCCTTTCGTCGGTTTCAAAGCGCGATCTCGATCGGTCCTTCGGGGGCGTTCACGCAGGTGCGGATCATCTCTCCCGCGCTGCCGTGGACTTTGCCGGTGCGCAGGTCGCGCACCTCCCCCTTGCAGAGCCTGCCCACGCACGTGTGGCAGATGCCCATCCGGCAGCCGAAGGGAAGGATCGCGCCCGCCTCCTCTCCGCCGACGAGGATCGGCGTGCCGCCGTCGCAATGAGCCTCCACTCCGCTTTTGGCGAAGCGCACGGCGCCCCCCTCGCCCTCGCCCGACTCACCGCCGATCAGCGGCTGGAAGCGCTCCATGTGGAGCAGCTCGCGATTGCCGTCCCGCTCCCAGCGCTTGCTCATCGCATCGAGCATCTCGGCAGGGCCAGATAGGAAGGCGTGACGATCGCGCCAGTCGGGGCAGAGCCGATCGAGATCGTCAGCCCCGATCCTGCCCCGCTCGCCTGTGATCTGCAGGTGCAGGCGGTAGCCCTCGTTGGAGCTGTCGATCTCGCCCAGGAGGTCCGCGAAGATCACTCCCTCGAGATCTCGGGACGAATGGACGTGGACCGCGTCGGCGAGCGCCTTTTTCCGATGCAGGCTGCGCACCATGCTCATGATCGGTGTGATCCCGCTGCCAGCGCTGACGAAGAGCAGCTTCCCTGGCGACGGATCCGGGAACACGAAGGTGCCTTCGACTCCGCCGAGCCGCACGATGTCCCCCGGCCTGGCGCTACGGACCAGATAGGGCGAGACCTTGCCGGAATCGACGAGCTTCGGGGTGATGCTGATGCAGCCGTCGGGACGCTCGGGCTCGGAGGTGAGGGAGTAGGCACGCCAGTGATGCACCCCGTCGACGACGACGCCGATCCTCAGGTATTGCCCTGGTCGGTGCCCCTCCCACTCGAATCCGGGGCGAATCAGCACCGTGACGGCATCTGGCGTCTCTTGGTCGATGCGCTCGATCCGTCCGCGCAGCTCGCGCGTGGACCAGAGCGGGTTGATCAATTCCAGATAGTCGTCCGGGAGCAACGGGGCGAATAGCGAGCGGACGGCGTGCAGCATCCGTCGCCGCAGCTCCGGGACCTTCGGGGGTGCTCCACGCTCAGCCATCGAAGAAGGATTGCATCTATTGATGTAGAGGTTTGTGTGCGAAGCCGCACGCTTCGGGTTCCCGCCGCGCTCCTGACTAGGGTCGGCACTACCCGATGCCGGCCGATTCCATCCAGCTCGATCGAGACCACCTCTGGCATCCCTTTACCCAGCAGCAGAGCTGGTGTGAGGAAGAGCAGCTGATGATCGAACGCGCCGAGGGCTCGCACCTGATCGCGACCGACGGCCGCCGCTACATCGACGGTGTCTCGTCCCTCTGGTGCACCGTTCACGGCCACCGGCACGCGGGCATCGACGCCGCTCTTGCAGAGCAGCTGGACAAGGTCGCCCACTCGACCATGCTCGGCCTCTCCCACCCCGGCGCCGTGGAGCTGGCTGCCCGCCTCGTCGACCTGGCGCCGCCCGGCCTCTCCCGCGTCTTCTACTCGGAGTCGGGCTCGACCGCCACCGAGATCGCCCTGAAGATGGCGTTCCAGTACCAGCAGCAGCGCGGTGGCCAGCACACCCGCCGCACCTCCTTCGTCCATCTGCGCGACTCCTACCACGGCGACACGATCGGCTCCGTCTCGGTCGGGGGCATCGACCTCTTCCACACCGCCTACCGGCCGCTGCTGTTCCCGACCCACGCCGCCAAGCCCGGCGATCCCGCCGATCTCGAGCGCCTGCTCGCCGCCCACGAAGAGGAGATCGCCGCGGTGATCGTCGAGCCGCTCGTCCAGGGCGCCGCCGGCATGCTGATCCATCCTCCGGGTTACCTGCGCGAGGTTCGCCGCCTCTGCGACGACTTCGGGGTTCTCCTCATCTGCGACGAGGTGGCGACCGGCTTCGGCCGTACCGGGACGATGTTCGCCTGCGAGCAGGAGGGGGTCTCGCCCGACCTCTTGTGTCTCGCCAAGGGCCTCACCGGCGGCTACCTGCCGCTGGCCGCGACCCTGGCGACCGAGCGCATCTACGAAGGCTTCCTCGGCGCCTACGAGGAGTGGCGCACCTTCTTCCACGGCCACACGTACACCGGCAACCCGCTCGCCTGCGCGGCCGCCCTCGCCAATCTCGACGCCTTCGAGGAGGAGCGCACGCTGGAGAGGCTGCAACCGAAGATCGGTCTGCTGCGGCAGTTGCTCGACGACGTCGAAGCCCTGCCCGAGGTGGCCGAGGTCCGCTGCCGCGGCTTCATGGTCGGCATCGACCTCGGCGAGCACGATCCCGCGCTCAGGCTGGGGCACCGGGTGACGGTCGAGGCACGAAAGCGCGGTGCGATCATCCGGCCGCTCGGCGACGTCGTCGTGCTGATGCCGCCGCTCTCGATCTCCGAGGCTGAGCTGAGCAGCTTGCTCGAGATCGCGACCGAGGCAATCGAGGCTGCGTCGGCCTCGGCCCACCCGGCGCCCGCCGGCCTCCCCCAGGCCGCCTGAGCCACATTCCCTGGTGTGACGAAACGGGGCGACGCTCGTAGTAAGGGCGTGAGTCAAGCTCTCGCCGCACCCGCCAGCGAAGCCCCCACGGACGACACGCTCGCCTTCGAGCAGCTCTACCGCTCCAGCCGCGACGACGTCTTCGCCTACGCAGCCGGCCTGCTCGGCGACCGCGCCGCAGCCGAGGACGTGACCGCGACCGCGTTCGAGCGGGCCTACCGCAAGCGCTCGCGCTTCGATCCTGGACGCGGCAGCGGTCGCGCCTGGCTCTTTGGGATCGTCCGCAACGCCGCACTGGACGAGCTGCGTCGCCGCAACAGGCGAGCCGAGCTGGCCGTCGAGCCGGTCGACGTCGAAAGCCTGGCCGAAACCCATCCGGCCGAACGCAGCGAGCTTCGCCTCGTCCTCGCCGGAGCCCTGAACCGCCTCGAGCCGCGCGAGCGCGAGCTGGTCTCGCTCAAGTTCTTCGCCGGTCTCTCCAACGGGGAGATCGCCGGCGTGCTCGGGATCTCCGAGTCCAATGCCGGCACGAGGCTGCACCGAGTCATCGACAAGCTGAGGGAGGCGTGCAATGAAGCCGCGTAGAGACGACCTGGACCTCGCCGCCGAGCTGCAGGCACTGCGCCCCGCACCACGGCCGGAGTTCGTCGCAGAGCTGGATGCCCGGGCAGAGGCTGGTTTCCCCCACCACGGTCGTGGCGCGGGCGCGCTCGACCGTGTCCTCGAGCGGCTCCGTGCTATCCCACCCCGCAGGTTGCTGGCCCCGGCCGGTGCCTGCGCCGTGGCGGCGATAGCGATCGCCACGGCAGTGGTGACCACGTCGCAAAACGGACAGGACTCCCTTCGCTTGGATGGCGGCCGGCTGAACTCTGCTCCGACTCCCGATCGGCCGGACGCGGCGACGAATGCGGCACCGGACCCTTCGACTCCCATGCCATCGGCAGCGGGCGAAAGCGCCTCAGCGGCTCAGGGCACCTCGAGCACCGAGTACGAGGCAGTCGTTCCACAGGCGTCCCCCCGCTCAGGCGGGTCGGGACCTTATGCCTCGCGCACGAGCAGGCGCGAGATAGAGCGCTCGGCCCAGATGGTGCTTGGCACGGAGCCCGCCGAGATCCGCCCCGTGGCCGCCAAGGTCTTCGACGCGGTCCATGCCGCTGACGGCATCGTCCTCAACTCCGCGATTCGCGATGGGAGCGCAGGCCGGGCCGGCGCCTCCTTCGACCTGCTGATCCCCAGCGGCAGGCTTGGCGACACGCTCGCCGCCTTCTCGGCGATCGCCGAGGTCCGCTCCCGGCACGAGGCGACGCAAGACATCACCGCGCCGACGGTCGGGGTCGGCGAAAGACTGCGGGACACTCAGGCCAGGATCGAAGGCCTGCTCGCACAACTGGCCGGAGCCGAGACGAACAGCGAGCGCGTCGCGGTCGAAGCCGAGCTTCGTGCCGAGAGGCGGCAGGCAGCCGTACTGCGCTCCCGCCTCTCCACCCTGCGCCGCCAAGCCAACTTCTCCCGAGTCTCGCTGCGAATCGAGACCGGTACCCCGGCAGCAGCCGATTCAGGCGGCAGCTGGGGAGTGAGCGATGCCCTCGACGATGCAGGCAAAATTCTGGGCGTCGCTGCCGGCATCGCCGTCGTCGGCCTTGCGATTCTCGCCCTCCCGGCGCTCATCTGTTTGCTGGCCTGGCTCGCCCGCCGCTTGTGGGTGAGCCGCGACCGCCGGCGCGCACTCAGCGCTGCGGCTGGGCCGAGATGAGATCGAGGGAGTAGCGCTCCTCGTAGTCCGCACCGCCGAGGATGTCGAGGCTCGTATTCACATCATCGGTTCTGCGCAGGAGCAGACCGTCGGACCGGCGGCGCCATTCCTCGCGCCGATCAGTCCCGGAGACTTCGCCCTCGAGCGAGATGATCGACCTCGAGCGCACAGCGTCGACACTCCGCCCGTCAACCTCGAGCTTCTCGACCCCGATGACTCGGGTCACGTTTTCAGCCGAAGCTTCGTCGTCCTCACAGTGGAAGGCCCAGCGCATTCCCGGCTGCTGATCGGCGGCAGCGGGAATCTCGTCTCCCCGACAGACGTAGGCATTGAGGCGCACTTCGCCGTAGAACTCGTGGGAATCGCGCAGCGTCGCAACTCGCGAGCCTCCCTCGGTGCGGCAGAGATTAACCTCGGTCCAGCGCCCTCTCAGCACTTGCCACCTTTCTTCGACGCCGCAGGACGTGGGCGTTATGGCAATCGTCGAGACGCCGCCGTAGTTGTGACGCGCACTCAGAATCGTCGCGTCGATGTCCTCCCCTCCGTGGATCGCGTACCGGTACACCCCGTACTCGACTCCGCCGAGCAGACCCGCACCGCGCGCGACCCGTTGCTCGACCCGGTCCCGGAACTTCTGAACCGCCTCGCCGACGGTTGCACGGGTGACGTCGTCGCGGGGGGCGAACTGCCAGACGAAGATCGCACCCACCGCCACGAGCGCGATCACCCCCAGCCCGATGTACCTCCCCCGTGACACCGCCAGCCACTCAATCAGCGAGAGAACGACATCGTGGTAGAGCCTGACTGAGGACTAAGACGGCCATGATCAAAGAGGATCGCAAAGTCGGCTATAGGCTGGCCTCGTGAGCACTCGCAAGCGCGGGCCCGCGGAGCAGCCCAACCTCGGCACCCCCGCCGATCCCCGGCCCGCGGCCTCGGTGGTGCTGCTGCGCCGAGGTGGCAAGCACGGAGACCGGGCGCTCGAGGTATTGCTGCTGAAGCGAACCGAAAGCGCCAGGTTCATGCCGGGGGTGTGGGTCTTTCCCGGCGGCGCGGTCGACGCCGAGGACGGAGAGGACGAGGCGGGGCACAGAGCCTGCGCGCTGCGCGAGCTGAAGGAGGAGGCGGGAATCGAACTGCCCGCCGAGGAGGAGCTGGTGCTGTTCTCCCGCTGGATCACCCCGGAGGTGATCTCGCGGCGCTTCGACGCGTGGTTCTTCCTCGCGCTCGCACCTGCTCACACCCCGCCCCAACCGGACGGGGTCGAGACAACCGAGGCCGCTTGGTTCGAACCAGCGGCGGCACTCGAGGCACAGGTCAGCGGCGAGCTCACGCTCGCCTTTCCGACCGTCAAGCAGCTTGAATCGCTGGCCGCCTTCCGCAACTCCAAAGAAGCGATGGAAGCCCACCGCGGGCGCGAGATCGAACCGATCCTGCCCAAGGTGATCGGCACGCCAGAGGATCACAAAGTCGTCCTCCCCGGCGATCCCGACTACCCGGCCTGAGCGCCGCCTAGAACTGCTTCTTACTGCTGCCGGTGACGGTTGAAGTCGAGCAGGCGTTGCCGGCGAGATCGAGGTTCGAGGACGATGGGGAGTGCCGAGGACGATCGTCACCGTCGAGCCGCTCAGCGAGAGGCCGCCGGCAGCGCCACGGCGAGAATCGCAGCAGCGGTGAGCAGGGAGAGCAGCGGCCGCAGCAAGCGCCCAATGCCGATTTCCCCCGGCCTTGCCAGAGGCGCGGAGATCGTGCCGGCGAGTGCGCTCACGCAGCAGCCATCGGCATCGCCAATCTTTGCTTTTCCGATCCAGAAGATTCTGGACCCATGTCAATGGACGTTTGTTCGAGAGCGAGCGCGCCTGACTACCCAGTTGTGGGGAAGGGCTCCTGGCCCGCGTGCCAAGGCCCGGGCGCATAGGTGTGGATGCCGCTCTCGTCCATCTCCGCTTGCAGCCGTTTGAACAGCTGACCGGCATTGTTCAGGGCAGCCTTCAGTTCCCCCTCGCTGCGCTCGCCCAAGCGCCAGAGAAACCAGAGCTGGCGGTCGTTGATGCCGAAGTCGATCTCGCCGGTCATCGTCGTCGTCCACTCGAGGAAGCCGGGACCGAACAGCTCTCGCAGGGCAACCGGGTCGTACTCGCTCGGCACCGTCGCCAGGAAGCGCTTGTTGAACTCGATCGACTCGAACTCGACCTTGCGCGCGAAGCGCTGGGTGACCACCTCGTGCCCCTCGATCGATTCGACGTTGAAGGCCGGCACGACCTTGGCCAGATCCGGCATGTGGGCCTTGGCCAGCAGCGCGCCCGGCAGGACCGCCTTGCCGAAGAGGCCGCCGGCCTCGCGCTCGTCGGCGTCGCAGGAGGATCCCCAGAAGCCCTCGGCGAGCTGCCCCGTGAGGCGGTTGGTCCCGCCGACGCAGAGGGCGACTGGACCATCCTTGGGGTTGATGCCACCGATCGGCTCGTAGACGAGTTCGCGACGCTCGCCGAACCCACGAACGATCTCCGCCCAGCCCTGCGCTTCCTGCTTGGCACTCATCGCGGTCGATCCTAAGCTTTGCCGCGACCGAATCCGCGTAGGATGGCCTCTAGATAGGTCCGACCACAGGAGCTTCCATGACCATCGCCATCATCGTCGTCGTCGCGATCATCGTCATCGCGGTCCTCTACTTCATCGCCAAGCGCAACTCGATCATCGCGGCGCGCAACCGGGTGGACGAGTCCTGGAGCGGAATCGACGTTCAGCTGAAGCGGCGGCACGACCTCGTCCCCAACCTGGTTGAGACCGTCAAGGGCTATGCCGAGCACGAGAGCCAGACCTTCGAGAAGACGACCCAGGCGCGGGCCGAGGCGATGGCTGCCCAGAGCGTCGAGGAAACCGCCAAGGCCGAGCAGAAGCTGACCCAGGCGCTTGCCGACGTGAAAGCCGTCGCCGAGAACTACCCGACGCTGCGCGCCACCGAGAACTTCCAGCAGCTCAGCCGCAACCTCTCCGAGCTGGAGGATGAGATCCAGGCCTCGCGGCGAATCTACAACTCCAACGTGCAGTCCTACAACACCGACATCGAACAGTTCCCGGGCTCGATCATCGCCAACCAGGGCGGCTTCACCAAACGCGAGTTCTTCGAGATCGAGGATCCGGCCGAGCGCGAGCCGGTGTCGGTCAGCTTCAGCAAAGAGTGAGCGCGACTAAGCTTTTGTCATGACAACCGCCACCGAAGCAACGCTCTGGATCTGCGAGAGCTGCGGATTCATCTACGACCCGGAGATCGGCGACCCAGACGGCGGCATCCCACCGGGAACCGCCTTCGAGGACATCCCCAAAGACTGGTTCTGTCCGGTCTGCGGCGCCCGCACCTCGGATTTCCGTCCGATGGAGCCCGGCGAGGCCTAGGCCCCAAGGGGCTCAACGTTGAAGCACGACTACGATTGGATCGTCGTTGGCTCGGGCTTCGGAGGCTCGGTTTCGGCACTGCGGCTCGCTGAAAAGGGATACAGCGTTGCCGTGCTGGAGTGCGGCAGCAGGTTCAGGGACGAGGACTTCGCCGAGTCGAACCTGAAGCACCCCCAGCGCTACTTCTGGCTGCCCCGGTTCGGTATGCGCGGGGTGCTGCGCATGACCTTCTTCAAGGACGTCTTCATCGTCTCGGGCAGCGGCGTCGGCGGTGGCAGCCTCGGCTACGCCAACACGCTCTATCGCGCCCGCCCCGCCTTCTTCGACGATCCCCAGTGGGGCGACCTTGACAATTGGGAGTTGGCGCTGGCGCCCCACTACGACACCGCCGAGCGGATGCTCGGGGTGGTCGAGTACGAGGGAATCGGTCCCGCCGACAAGCTGCTGCAGGAATACGGCGAGGAGATCGGCGTCGGCGAGACCTTCACCAACACCCAGGTCGGCGTCTTCTTCGACCAGCCGGGCAAGGAGGTCCCCGATCCCTTCTTCGAAGGAGAGGGACCCAACCGCACCGGCTGCATGCGCTGCGGCAGCTGCATGGTCGGCTGCCGCCACGGAGCGAAGAACACGCTGATGAAGAATTACCTCTGGTTCGCCGAGAAGCTCGGAGTCCAGATCCAGCCGGAACGCCAGGTGACCGAGATCCGGCCGCTCGGTGCCCTCGACGGCTCCGACGGCTACGCGATAACGAGCGAGCGCTCGGGGTCCTGGCTACGCAAGCGCCGGCGAACGCTTACCGCTCGCGGCGTGATCGTCGCCGCCGGCGCCCTCGGGACCAACAACCTGCTCGCCAACTGCCGCCACAGCGGGGCCCTGCCGCACATCTCCTCACGGCTCGGCGATCTGGTCCGCACCAACTCCGAGTCGATCCAGGCTGTCACCGCACCTGACGACGAGCGCGATTTCAGCCGCTCGGTCGCAATCACCTCGAGCATCTATCCCGATCCCGATACACACATCGAGGTCGTCACCTACGGCCAGGGCGGCGATGCGATGGCTGGCACCTTCACCGCGATGACCGGGCCGGGGACGAAACTGACCCGGCCGCTGAAGTGGCTGGCGGCGATCCTGCGCCACCCGCTGCGCACGGCGCGGATGCTGATCCCGCACCGCTGGTCGCAACGGACCGTGATCCTGCTCGTGATGCAGACCGTCGACGCGGCGATGCACCTGCGCCCCAAGCGCAAGCTGTTCGGCGGCGGCGTTCGCCTCCAGACCGAGCAGGACCCCCACCGCCCCAACCCGACCTACATCCCCGCCGCCGAGCAGGTCGCGCGCTGGTTTGAAAAGCGCACCGGCGGCGTCGCGCAGAGCGCGATCACGGAGTCGGTTCGCAACATTCCCTCGACCGCACACATCCTCGGCGGCGCGGTCGTCGGCGCCGACCCGGAGCACGGCGTCGTCGATTCCGGCAACAGGGTCTTCGGCTACGAGAACCTGCTGGTCTGCGACGGCGCGGCGATCCCCGCCAACCCCGGCGTAAACCCGAGCTTGACGATCACCGCCAAGGCCGAGCACGCGATGAGCCTGATCCCGCCCAAGGACGACGCCGGGCCGCGCCATCTGCCTGAGG
This sequence comes from uncultured Solirubrobacterales bacterium, assembly GCA_963697695.1. Classification (GTDB taxonomy): domain Bacteria; phylum Actinomycetota; class Thermoleophilia; order Solirubrobacterales; family 70-9; genus VRUE01. Next base: position 2,130,512 of record OY969094.1, on the reverse strand, counting down.
CGGCGCGGCCCGCGGTACCGGTATCCGTCGTCGCCCGCTAGCTCAGCCGGCGTCGGCGAGGCGCTGGGCGACGTAGTCCCAGTTGACGACGTTCCAGAAGGCGTCGATGTAGTCCGGACGCTTGTTCTGGTACTTCAGGTAGTAGGCGTGCTCCCAGACGTCGCAGCCGAGCAGCGGCACGCTGCCGTCGGACAGCGGCGTGTCCTGGTTCGGGGTCGAGACCACCGCCAGGCCGGAACTGTCCTTGACCAGCCAGGCCCAACCGGAGCCGAAGCGGGCGATGCCGGCGTTCTTGAACTCCTCCTTGAAGGAGCCGAAGGAGCCGAAGGTCTCCGTGATCGCCGAGCCGAGCTCGCCGCCGGGCTCGCCGCCGCCATCGGGGCTGAGCATCTGCCAGAAGAGGCTGTGGTTGTAGTGGCCGCCGGCGTTGTTGCGGACCGGGCCCTGCTTGTCGCCCGGCAGGCTGGAGAGGTTGCGCAGTACGTCCTCGACGTCGCGGTCGGCCCACTCGGTCCCCTCCAGCGCGCCATTTGCCTTGTCGACATAGGCCTGGTGGTGCTTGTCGTGATGGACGCGCATCGTCGCCTCGTCGATGTGGGGCTCGAGCGCGTCGTATGCATAGGGAAGGTCGGGAACCGAAAAGGCCATCTGGGCGTCTCCTCTGGGTAGAACTGGTCGAAAGCGAAGTTGGCTGGAGCCTAGCGCCGTAAAGCTTTCGGTACCCCCCGGCTGCCCGCCGTACACGCCCGCTTGAATTCCCGCAGCCCGGGGTATGGACCCAGTACGGTTGGAGAGCGCTGCACGGCTTGGTCATGGCTCGAGGGCGGCACCAGCTGGGGAGAGCCTCTACTGACTGCGATGACACCGAAGCGGCAAAAAAAGGTGGAGAACACAACTTCCGCTCCCGGAGCGGAAGACCAGCTTGCCGGCGAACGAGCACTCTGGAAGAAGTTCGTCGCCTCCAACGACCCTGCGATCCGCGAGGAGCTGGTCCGCCGCAACCTGCCCTTTGCCAAGCGCCTGGCGCTGCGCTACCGGGGGGCCAGCGAGCCCTTCGACGATCTCCTGCAGGTGGCCAATTTGGGCCTGCTCAACGCGGTCGACCGTTTCGATCCAGAGCGCGGTATTCCCTTCACCGCCTTCGCCACGCCGACGATCCTCGGCGAGCTGAAGCGCCACTTCCGCGACCGGGTCTGGACCGTGCGGGTCCCGCGCGGCCTTCACGACCGGATCGCCGACGTGGACAAAGCGATCACCGAGCTGACCAAGCAGCTGCAGCGATCTCCCTCGGTGGGGGAGATCGCAGAGCGCCTCGAGCTCGAGCAGACCGACGTGCTCGAGGTGCTGGAGGCGAACAACAATCGCCGCACGGTCTCCCTTGAGCAGCCGAGCGGCGACGACGAGTCGGGGGGAGTCTCCCCCGCGCAATGGGTGGGCAACGAGGACGAGGGCTACGACCTGGTCGAGGGCAGGATCGCGCTCGAGGCCGTCCTCCCGCACCTGGACGAGCGCGAGCGGCTGGTCCTGCGCCTGCGCTTCGTCGAGGACATGACCCAGTCGCAGATCGCCGAGCAGATCGGGCATTCCCAGATGCACGTGTCGCGCATCCTGCGACGCTCGCTCGCACGCATCCGCGAGCGGGTCGAGGAGGAGCAGCAGTAGCGGATCGGCAGGTCTAGGAAGCCGCAGGCGCGGGGGCGAAGTGGATGACCAGGTATTCGCCATCCGCAGCCTCTTCGACTGCCAGGTCGTCTGCCAGTGCCTCCAGCGACCCGCCGACCTCGGGCACTCCCAGGGCCTCACGAACCCGCTCGGCGCCACCTTCCTCCATCGGGCCAAGGCGCAAGGCAAGCCCATCGCGATCGTCCAGGCCCAGCCGCACCCGTCCATCGACGAATCGCGGCGGCGCCGCCGCCGCGATCGCATCGCTGACCAGCACCGCATCGGACACGCGATCGATCGGGAGGTCCTGCCGGGCGGCCACCGCGCCGACGACGCGACCGAGCACCGGTCCGAGCAGCTCAGAGCGCCCAATCACGATCTCGGTCTCGTCCGTCCTGGAAGGCCTGGCCGCCACCCCATTGCCGTCGCTGTTCGAACCGCCGCCGCGCAACGGCATGTGCATCCTCACTTCGGTGCCCTGGTCGAGCCCGCCTGAGATCGCGAAACTGCCGGAGAGGGCCGCGATCAGGGAAAGGCCGAGGCGCAGGCTGGGACGCTCAGGGTCCGCTTGGGGCCTGATCCCAGTCCCCGCATCACGCACGGCGATGGTGAGACCGTCGAGGTCGGGCTCGGCCTCGACGCTGAGTGGGCCCACCTCGCCGTCGTAGGCGTGAACGACGACGTTCATGCAAGCCTCGGTGACGACGGTCTTGAGGTCCGCCAGGCCCGGCTCGTCCATCCCGATCTCTTCGGCGAGACCGGCCAGCGCATGGCGAACGAGCGCGACGTTCTCTGCTTTCGCGGGAAGTGTCATTTGGAGCCCCTTGGGCTTCTCGCTCATAGTCGAACTGTTGGGCGTGGAGCGCATCGTTCCGCTGGGAGTCTGTTCCCGGCGGCATCGAGGATAACCATCGGCCTCAGGGCTTTTCGCTACCCCCGTCGGGCGTCCCGGCAAACCCGTCCCTTCGGCCAGGCTGCTTCGGTGGCGGACAAAAGGCCATCTGGGAACATTGCCTGCGTGGGGGACGGGTTCGAATGAGCGAGGGTGAGGAGCGGGACGACCTGGCGGAGATGCTGCGTCGGCGGGCGCTGACGCAGGACGAAGCCCGCCCGGAGGCGGTCGAGCGACGCCACGCCGGCGGCGGCCGTACCGCCCGCGAAAACGTCGCGGATCTGGTCGATCCCGGAACCTTCGTCGAGTACGGCCGCTTCGCTGTCGCAGCGCAGCGCGGGCGGCGCGATATCGAGGACCTGATCGCCCGCACCCCCGCCGACGGCCTCGTCGCCGGCACGGCCCGCGTCAACGGCGCCCTCTTCGGCGAGCACAGCGCCTGCGCCGTGCTCTCCTACGACTACACCGTCCTCGCCGGGACGCAGGGGGCGCTCGGTCATCGCAAGAAGGACCGGCTCTTCGAGCTGATCGAGCGGATGAGACTGCCGACGGTCTTCTTCGCCGAGGGTGGCGGCGGTCGCCCCGGCGACACCGATTACCCGGTCGTCTCGGCGCTCGACACCCGCGCGTTCGCCCTCTGGGCCCGCCTCTCGGGCCTGGTGCCACGGATCGCGGTGGTTGCCGGCCGCTGCTTCGCCGGCAACGCGACGATCGCCGGCTGCGCCGACCTGATCGTGGCGACGGAAAACGTCTCGATCGGCATGGGTGGCCCGGCGATGATCGAGGGTGGCGGCTTGGGGAAGGTCGATCCCGACGAGGTGGGGCCGGCAGAGATGCAGACGCGCAACGGCACGATCGACGTAGCGGTCTCCGATGAGAAGGAGGCGGTGGAGGTCACCAAGCGCCTGCTGGGCTATTTCCAGGGAGCGACGCCTCCTGGCACCGAACCCGACCAGGAGCCCCTCCGCACGCTCGTGCCCGAGCGCCGGCGCCGTGCCTACCCCGTCCACCCCATCGTCGAGACCCTGGCCGATTCCGGTTCGGTCACCTTCCTGCGCGAGCGCTTTGCGCCGGAGATGGTCACCGCCCTGGCCAGGATCGAGGGGCGACCGCTTGGCATCTTCGCCAACGACACCCAGCACATGGCGGGCGCAATCACCAGCGATGCCGCCGACAAGGCGGCCAGGTTCCTGCAGCTCTGCGATGCCTTCGGGCTGCCCGTCGTCTCGCTGGTCGACACGCCGGGGATGATGGTCGGACCCGAGGCCGAGGCCACCGGCCTGGTCAGGCACACCTCGCGCCTCCTCGTCGCCGGAGCAGCCCTGCAAGTGCCGCTCATAGCCGTGGTCCTGCGCCGCGGCTACGGGCTCGGGGCGCAGGCGATGGTCGGCGGCAGCATGCACGAGCCGCTGCTCACGCTCGCCTGGCCCAGTGCCCACCTCGGCCCGATGGGACTCGAGGGAGCGGTGAAGCTGGCCCTGCGCAAAGAGCTGGAGCAGATCGCCGACGAAGGCGAGCGCGAACGCCGGGTCCGCGATCTGACCGCTGCCGCGGAAGACAACGCAAAGGCGCTCAACGCCGCGATGCTGTTCGAGATCGACGACGTCATCGACCCGGCCGAAACCCGCACTCTGATCGCCTCGACGCTGGCAGCCGCGCCAAAGCCGGCCCGCAGCGGTCGCTTCGTCGACACCTGGTGACGAAAGTCGGGCTTAGGCCCGTCCTTCCAGCTCGTACTCGCGCAGGAACCCCTCGAAGAGGCGGCGGTGGCCCTGCTCGTCGTGGAGGATGTCGATCACCATGTCCTGTGTGACGGGATCGACCCCCTCGGTCTCCTCGACGACGCGGGTATAGTGCTCGATCGCGCCGGTCTCGGCCTTGATCACGCCACGGATCACGTGGACGACATCGGTCTGCTCGGTCGGTGGCTGCAGGAAGGACTGTTCGGCATCGAAGTCTTCGGAGCCGGGAACGACGCCGTAGAGCTCCTTGATCCGCTCGGCGAAGCGTCGCGCATGGCCCAACTCCTCTTCGATGTCCTCGGAGAGCGACTCCTTGATCTCCTGGGCGCGGACTCCGTCGAGGTTGACCGAAGCCGCCAGATAGCTCATCACCGTCTCGATCTCCATCCAGTAGGCCTTGTGGAGCAGCTCGACGATCTGGTCGCGCGACTCGATGTTGGCGCTGTCGAAGATCCCCTTGCTGGGCGCCGTCGTTCTCGCAGCCTCCATCCTTCCTCCGTTTCCTCGCGGTTCTTCCACGAGGAACGGCTACCCCGGGGGCACTCGGGTCAATCTTCGGTCGCGAGGCGCGGCACCGTGTCAGGATCGCCGCCGGTCCAGTAGTTGAACTCGTACCAGGCAGGCTTCGCCTGCCGGCCCGCGGTCAGCAGGCCGGCCGAGTCGCAGAACTGGCAGGAGCCCCCCTCGTCGGTCCAGGAGAACCACCAGACGCCGCCGATCCGCCAGCGCAGCCGCTGCGTGGCGAGCATCGCGAAGGCACGGTCGAGCTCCCGCGCCTGACCTTGAAGGCCACGCTCCCAGCGAGACTCGTTGCTATCCGAGCCCCAGCCCAGCTCGGTGATGTAGAGGGGCGTCGCCGCGTCGTTGTGGACGCGCATGATGCGGCGCAGATTCTCGATCTGGCTCCGCATCTCCCGGGCCTCCGCCACATAAGGGTGAAGAGCGACTCCGTCGAAGTACGGCTTGACCCGACCAGCGCCGTAGAGACGCGAGAGGTAGTCCCCTGATCCTACGTTCGGCGGAATCTGAAGCGGCCGGCCGAAGAGGCCGCCGACGATCACCTTCGACCAGGGGTCTGCCCGATGCAGCACCCGGCCCGAGAGGCGAACCAGCCTCGCGAAGCGCGCCGGTTCGGGGCGGTGCGCGAAGGTGACGATGTTCTGCTCGTTCCAGATCTCCCAGCGACGTATGGGGAGGAACGGCAGGGTCGGGTTTTCTTCCCAGAAGTAGCCTTTGGGCCCATACTGCTCGACGGCGTCGCGCAGGAAGTAGGCCCAAGCCTGGCGCTGCCCGTAGCTTTCGACCGGTTCGGCGCTCTGGTGCGGCGAGACCCAGCCGGGTGCCCCCCAGAGGAAGGGAAAAACCCTGATCCCGTGTTCGGCGGCCAACCGCACCGCGCGGTCGAACCCGGACCAGTTTGGTTCTGCGAAGGCCGGATTGCTCTCCTGGATCGAAAACCAGGCCATCGGCAGGCGCACGCTCTCGATCCCGGCCCGCTCCATCAAGCGGTAGTCCCACTCGTTCGCGGGGTTCTGAGGCGAAATACCGATGAAGCCCTGCGGCACGCTCTGGGCACCGGCGTTCGCCGGTTGGAGCGCGATCAGCGCGACGATTGCGGATATGAGCAGGAGCTTGCGCATAGGGGCCCACCTGTGACCCCGCACGCAAGTAAAAGTCGCGAATTCCCCCACGTACAGAGCTTTCATCGGGGCGCCCGGATTTGAACCGGGGACCTCACCGACCCGAACGGTGCGCGCTACCAGGCTGCGCCACGCCCCGAGAGGCGGCGATTATCCCAGACACTCGCCGCCGCTACCGCCCAGACTCGATCGCGGCTTCGATCTGGCGGAGCGTCGGGCCGTCCTGAAGCGTCTCGGTGCCTCCCGGCCCGCTGACGATCATCGCCTGCCCGGCGCGAATGCCGAGGTCGGCGCCCAGCTGGTCGTATCCCTCCAGCCTCGTCGCGATCGACCCATCCGAGCTGCTCTGGGTCTCCAAGACCTGTTCCCATGCCGGCACGTCCAGTTCGCCGATCGAACCGGCCAGCGAGGACATGAACTCATCGCCGACCCCGAATCGTTCCGCCTCGTCCTGATTGCGGAAGAAGAGGTAGGTGTACTGCCAGCCATAGCCCTGCTCGGCCGCTGCCTCAGCGCCGAAGAAGCCGAGCTCGAGGGGATTGCGGGCGACTGAGTAGTGGCGCATCAGCAGCTTCACCTCGCCGGGCCGTACGTAGTCTTCGGCGAGCTGCGGGATCGTGCTGAGGAAGTCCGCGCGGCAGCTCGAGCACTGCAGGTCGTTGAAAACCTGGATCGAGACCGGCGCATCGGCGGAACCGAACCGGTCCCCCGCCTGCGGGATGCCGCCGAAGGTGGATTGGGTATCCGAGATGCCGGCGACCCGAACGACTTCTCGGCCCGCCTCCTGGGTCGAGATGCTGACGATCAGGTAGCCGATGAGGCCGATCGCAAGCGAGAGCGCGAGGATCACCCGGATGCGGCCCCTGCGGGGCAGCGGCACGGCCACCGGCTCCGTGCCGCTGTCTTGGGTGACTTCGGCCATGTACGCATTATCGCGACTCGACGCCGCCGCCGATTCTCGCTCAGTGCGCCCCTTTGGTTGACACGTCCGCTTTAGCGGGTAAATATCTCTCTACCCGATTTCAACGACCTGGGAGGTCCGCCGTGGCCAATCACCTCACCCCGTCCGAGCTTGCCGAGGAACTTCAGATGAAGCGGCAGGAGGTGATCGGCAAGTGCATGCAGATGGGTGTGCCCATCTTCCACGGACGGATTGACAGATTCCTCTTCGAATCTTCGCTGCGGAACCTGTCGGGCAAGTCGCAGCAGCGAGAGGCGCCCACGGCCTAGCTGTAGTTCCTAACCACCTTCGTCAGTAGCTGAGACATCCGGGCCTCGCTGGAGGCTGGAGCTGCGAAGCCAAACCAGCCCCAGGAGGTCCGGATGCAAGTCCACGCTAGAGCACGCCTTACGCCGAAAGGCAGGGCCCTTGTCATCGAGAGGGTCTTGGAGCACGGTTGGTCGGCAAGGGCGGCGGCCGAGGCCGCCGGCGTTGCCGACCAACCGTCTATCGCTGGATCTCCCGCTACCGCTCCGAGGGAGAGGCCGGCCTACTTGACCGCTCCTCGGCCCCGCACTCGATCCCCCACCGGACACCGCGCGAGAGGGTCGCCGCGATCCTGGCCCTTCGCCGCCTGCGGATGACCTCGACTGAGATCGCCGAGCTGCTCGCAATGCCCCTCTCGACGGTATCGGTGGTGTTGAAACGCGAGGGGCTTGGCAAGCTCAGCCGGCTGGAGCCACCTGAGCCACCCAATCGCTACGAGAGACGGCAACCGGGCGAGCTGATCCACATCGACGTCAAGAAGCTGGGCCGCATCCTCAAGCCGGGTCACCGGGTGACCGGCAATAGGCGGGGACAGGCGAGCACCCACCGCAACGGCAAGCCCGTGCGTCTCGCCGGCTGGGAGTTCGTCCACATCGCCATCGACGATCACTCTCGCCTGGCCTACGCCGAGGTTCTGTCCAACGAGCGAGGCGAGACCGCAGTTGGCTTCCTGCGCCGGGCGGTTGGGTTCTTCGCCTCTCACGGGATCTCGGTGCAGCGGGTCATGACCGACAACGGCTCGCCCTACGTCTCCTCTGTCCACGCCCTCGCCTGCCGCGAGCTCGGCCTGCGCCACCTGCGCACCCAGCCCTATCGTCCTCGCACTAACGGCAAGGCCGAGCGCTTCATCCAGACGATGCTGCGCGAGTGGGCCTATGGACGGGTCTTTCCCACCAGCGCAGAGCGCACCGCGGCGCTGCCTTCCTGGCTCGAGCGCTACAACTGGCGAAGACCACACGGCAGCCTCGGCCACCGACCGCCCGCGTCAAGGCTGACGAACGTTGCTGGGAACTACAGCTAGCGCCGCTATTTGACTATTAACTAGACTTTCCCCCGCTATGGGGCGGGGAACCAAATCGGCGACCCTCGCGGATCTGCTTCCGCGCGCAGCCGAGATCTACGGCGATGCCCCTGCGGTTCGCTACAAGCAGGACGGCGCCTGGGTCGATCGCAGCTTCAAAGAGGTCTTGGAGATCGTCCGCTCGCTCTCGCTCGGGCTGATCTCGCTCGGGGTCGAGAAGGGCGACAAGGTCTCGATTCTCGGCAACACGCGCCCAGAGTGGACCTACTTCGACTTCGCCGCCCTCTCGGCCGGTGCTGTCGTGGTGCCGATCTACCAGACCAACTCGCCCGAGGAGTGCCAGTACGTGCTGGAGAACTCCGACGCCAAGGTCGTCGTCGTCGAGGACGACGAACAGATGGAGAAGATCCGCGCTGTGCGCGACCGCCTGCCCCTGCTCGAGCACGTGGTGCGAATGACCGGCACCAGCGAGGACGCGATCTCCTTCGAGGAACTGACGGCGAAGGGCGCGACCGGCAACGGCTCCGACTGGGAGGCACGCTGGAGCGCCGTCACCCGAGGGGACATCTGCACCTTCATCTACACCTCGGGCACGACCGGGCCCCCCAAGGGCTGCATCATCAGCCACGGCAACTACCGGGCGATGCTCGACATGGTCAACGAGAACAGCGTGATCGAGGGCGAGGACGTCAGCTACCTCTACCTCCCCCTCGCCCACTCCTTCGCCCTCCTGATCCAGCTCGGCAGCTTCGACCTCGGCGCCACCCTTGCCTATTGGGAGCGCGACCCGCTGAAGATCCTGCCCAACCTCGCCGAGCTGAAACCGACCTACTTCCCCTCGGTGCCGCGGATCTTCGAGAAGATCTACACCGCCGCGACCAGCGGGATCGAGAAAGAGGGCGGCCTCAAGAAGGCGATCTTCAACTGGGCGATCGGGGTCGGCAAGAAGATGCGGGAGACTGAGCGAGCGGGGCGCAAGCCCGGCTTCCTCCTCCGCAAGCAGTACGCGTTCGCCGACGAGAAGGTTCTCTCGAAGATCCGCGGCCTCTTCGGCGGCGAGCTGCGGCTCGCGGTCTCCGGCGCAGCGCCGATCAATCCCGAGATCCTGCGCTTCTTCGATGCCGCAGGGGTCCTCGTGCTCGAGGGCTGGGGAATGACCGAGACCTCAACCGCGGCGACGATCTCCACTCCCGAGGACTTCAGGATCGGCACGATCGGCAAACCGTTCCCGGGCTGCGAGGTGAAAATCGCCGACGACGGCGAGATCCTGGTCAAGGGACCGAACGTCTTCCAGGGCTACTACAAGAACGAGGAGGCGACCCGGGAGACGATCGTCGACGGCTGGCTTCACACCGGCGACATCGGCGAGGTCGACGGCGATGGGTTCATCAAGATCACCGGCCGCAAGAAGGACATCATCATCACCGCCGGCGGTAAGAACATCACCCCGGCCAACCTCGAGAACGAGATCAAGCAGCACCCGCTGGTCTCGCAGTGCGTCGTGGTCGGCGACCGCAGGCCCTACCTGGTCGCCCTGGTCACGCTGGACCCCGAAGATGCGGTGGCCTACGCCAAAGAGAAGGGCCTCCCCGAGGACCCCGAGCAGCTCGCCGCCAACCCAGAGGTGCGCAAAGCGATCGAAGACCACGTGGCGCAGATCAACGAGAAGTTCGCCCGGGTCGAGCAGGTGAAGAAGATCGCAATCCTGCCCCGCGACCTGAGCCAGGAAAGCGGCGAGCTGACGCCGACGCTCAAGGTCAAGCGGGCAGTGGTCGCGGCCAAGCACGAGGACGAGATCGAGCGACTTTACGCGGCCTGAGGTGGCACGAGGCGGGAGGGTCGGTGATGCCTCCTCACTCGCAACTCGTCGAAGAAGAGGCTCCTGCTAACGCCTCTTGTGCAGCGCTCCTCCCGCGCAAAACGTTCGGAGGCATCACCGACCCTCCCGTCCCATCGTCAGCTTCAGGACGCCTAGCCGCGTCGTCGGAACGCCCGCAGCTGATCGAGCCCTGCGTCGCCTCGTAACTCGTCCGAGCTCGAGCTTGGGAGGGATCCGGTTGCCGGATCCCCTCCGCTGCGGCTCAGGACGCCTCGCCGGATTGGCGAAGCAGAGTGGAGGTCGTCTGCTCGAGGACGCGGCGCCAGGCGGATAGCTGTTCGGGCTCCTCTTCGGCGGCTCGCTCGACCACGCGGCGGACGCGGCGCTCGGAGATCTCGAGGCCGTGGCGGTCGGAGATCTCCTTGTAGCGGTCGTAGTCCTGGGCCAGGGCCGCGGTTACCGATTCGAAGCCGTGGCGGGCGATTTTGAGGCGCCGCGAGTAGTCCATGATCGGCGTGCCGAACATCAACTCGTCGTTGGGCTCGGGCTCGAGCAGGATGATGTCGACGCCCGGGTAGCGCTCCTGCCACTGCTCGACCGCCTGGTGCAGGCGGGCGTGGGCGATCAAACGGAAGGTCTGGTTGGCGATCGCGGGCAAGCCCATGTCGGAGACACGCCGCACGCGCGTGCCGAACACGGTGGGGATCGTTTTCTCGAAGTCGTTGACGAAGGGCACGAGCGGGTTGACGACGACGATGAATTTCGCTCCCTTTTCGACCGCGATGTCGACGTTGGTAGTCGAGCGAATGCCGCCGTCGACCATCTGGCGACCCTTGAGGTCGACCGGCTTGTAGACGATCGGCAGCGCGGTCGAGCACTGAATCGCTTTCGAGATCGGAACGTCGCTCCAGCCCTCCTCGCCGAAGACGATCCGCTCGCAGGTGTCGAGATCGGTTGCGGTCAGGTAGAGCTCCCTGTCGAGCAGGCGAAAGTCGTCCACGCGGCCGTCTTCGCTCAGCGCAGCCCCCACGTAGTCCGAGATGCCCTCGCCCGAATAGAAACCCGTAGGCAGCGCCTCCGCCAGCCCCACCCCTACGTCCATCGCCGAGAACGTGCCCATCCGCACCAGGCTGCGAGCCAGCTCCGCCGTGCGCAGCGGCAGCATCGCGGCCTTCTGCAGGAAGCCGAGGTAGTTGGGCTTCAACACCTTGCCCAGGTCCAGATCCTCCAGATCCGAGGGGATGCGCCGGTTGATCACCTGCATCATCTCGTCGGGCGTGACGCCATTGGCGAGCATGGCGGCGACGAAAGAGCCGGCGCTGGTGCCGACGTAGACGTCGAAGTTGTTGACGGTGCTGTTGACCGCGAGCAGGTCGAGGGCGCGTAGGGCGCCGATCTCATAGACCCCACCGGTGAAGCCGCCACCGCCGAGGACGAGAGCGGTCTTAGACGGGCGTTTACGGCCGCGGCGCCGTCGCGGCTGGGACTCGATGTCCACAACTTTGCCCATAAACATGGATTATCTCACTCAGTGAGGCGGACCCTCCCAATTTCAGCCGTTCTCCTGGCGCTCATCGCGATTCTCCTGCTTCCCGCGACAGCGTCCGCAGGACCGCTCTGCGACTCGCTACGCGGACGGCTGGTCCGCGGGGGCGGAGCGGCCAGCGGCCTCTACGTGGTCGATGCCGAAACGGGACGACCGGTCTGCGCGCGGGCGCCGGGACGGCTGCGGCCGCTGGCCTCGAACATGAAGATCTTCACCACCGCCACCGCCCTGTCGCGCCTCGGCATCGATGCCCGGATCGAGACCACGGTGGCCAGCAGCGGAGAGCTGACGCCCAACGGCGTGCTTCGCGGCAATCTCTATCTGGTCGGCGGCGGCGACCCGGCCCTTGGGACACCGGCGTTCTACGACCGCTTCCTCGGCGGGCTCGGCACCGACCTGCTGGCCCTGAAGGGGCAGATCCGGGCCGCCGGGATCCGCTCCGTCACCGGCAGGCTCTACGCCGACGACACCATCTTCGACCGCCTGCGCGGGGTCGCCGATTCCGGCTACGGAACCAGCTCCTATATAGGCCCGCTATCCGGCCTCTCGCTGAACTCCGGCTACAGCAGCGCCGCGGGACGCAGCTTTGCTTCGGATCCGGCCAAGGTCGCCGCCTCGACCCTGGTCCGGTCGCTGCACGGCGCGGGCATCGACCTACCCACCAAGGTCGCTCTGGGCACGGCACCGGCTGGGAGCAGGACGATCGCCAGCGTGCAGTCGCCGCCGCTGACCCAGATCGTCAACACGACGAACGTCTACTCGCACAACTTCTTCGCCGAGATGCTGATCAAGCTGCTGGGAGCGCGGTTCGGCAGCGGGGGAAGCACCGCAGCCGGAGCGACCGTGGTCGAGCGCTTCGCCCGCCAGCTGGGCTCCGGCCTGCACGCCGTCGACGGCTCGGGCCTGACCAGGTCCAACCGCGCCTCGCCGCGCCAGGTCGTCGCCTTCCTGCAGGCGATGCGAACGACCGAAGTCGGCGACGAGTTCATCCAGGACCTTGCCCTGACCGGCCGCGAGGGAACGGTCGTCTCACGCACCGACGGGACCGCCGCCGAGGGCCGCTGCCGAACCAAGACCGGCACGCTCACCGGCGTCAGCAACCTCTCCGGCTACTGCTTCAACCGCAGCGGCAGAATAATGACCTTCTCGATCCTGATGGGCAGCGTCAGCAACCTCAGCCTCGCCCATCTCGAACAAGACCGAATCGCCGCCGCGATCGCCTCCTACTGAGCGCGTTCCTTCTTCCGTCGCTTGGCGCGCGCGTCGAGGACGTTGGCGACGATCAACGCCACAGCAAACCCGAAGAGCGCACAGGCCTGCATTGCTGCTTCGCTCGAGTCCTTAAAGACGAGTACCCCCACGATCGTGATCGCTATACAAACTGCTATGCCGATATTTGCGTAACGAAGACCTTCCACAGCCTCATCCTCATAGCAGACAACTCATTTCATCCACCATAGCGCAGGACTACGTCGACGAGCACGAAAGCGGCGCCGACGGCTCCGCCCATGTAGCCGCTGCGAAGGGCTCCGGACTCGATCTCGGTACGAGAGGGGCCCGCCGCGAGCCTGACGATTCCCGCCGTGACACCGCCCAGCAAGACGCCTGCACCCACAGCGGTTGCCACAGCTTCGACTGTCGTAGTCAGCGGCCCGATCTGGGCAAACGTCATCTCTGGACCTTGACACTGCTCGACTCACGCGAGTGCGCCGAATGTGACGAAAGCGAAATATCTGAGCTACGTATCTGTCTGAAGCAGCTCGAGCAGGCCCGCCTCGTCGAGGACCTCGGTGCCCAGGGACTCGGCCTTGGTCAGCTTCGAGCCGGGGTTCTCGCCGGCGACCACGTAGTCGGTCTTTTTCGAGACCGAGTTGACGACCTTGCCGCCGGCGGCCTTGATTAGGGCCGCTGCCTCCTCGCGGGTGAGGTCGATGAGGGTGCCGGTGAGAACAAGGGTCTTGCCTTCCAGCGGGCCCCCGCCGGCACGACGTTCAGAGGCGTCCTGCTCGAGCTTCAGCCCCTTCTCGCGCAGCTTGCCGACCAGCTCCCAGGTGCGCTCGTCGGCCAGCGACTCGGCGATCTGGACGGCCATGATCGGCCCTACTCCCTCGACCTCCTCGATCTGCTCGGGATCGGCAGTGTGCAGGGCGTCGATCGAGCCGAAGTGGTCGGCTAGGACCTCCGCCGTGACGTAGCCGACACCAGGAAGGCCGAGCGCGTAGAGAACGGTCCTGAAGGGGCGCCCGCGGGAAGCCTCGATCGCCGCCATGAGGTTGCGGGCCGAGAGCTCGCCGAACCCCTCCAGCTCCGCCAGTTGCTCCTCCTTCAGCTCATAGATGTCGGCGACGTCGGAAATCAGGCCCTCGCGCAGGAAGCGCATCGCCTGCTTCTCCCCAAGGCCGTCGATGTCCATCGCCCCCTTGCTGACGAAGTGCTTGACGTGCTGGAAGGACTGGCCCGGGCAGCCGGCGCGGTTGGGGCAGATCGAGAAGACGGCTTCGTCAGGCTTCTCGACCGGCGTGCCGCAGGCCGGGCATTTTTTCGGCGGTTTCACTCGGCGGGTCCCTTTTGGCCGGCGCTGGGGCAGTGGCGCGACGACCTGGGGAATCACGTCTCCGGCGCGCATCACCACCACCTCGTCTCCCAGCCGTACGTCCTTGCGGGCGAGGTCCTCCTCGTTGTGCAGGGTGGCGGTGGAGACAGTGACCCCGCCGACGTGGACGGGCTCCAGCATCGCGAAGGGAACCAGGTGGCCGGTCCGCCCCACGTTCCAGACCACGTCGAGCAGTTTCGTCGTCGCCGTCGTCGGGGGGAACTTCCAGGCGATCGCCCAGCGCGGCTCGCGACCGACCACGCCCAGCTCCCGCCACAGCGCCCGCTCGTCGACCTTGACCACGACGCCGTCGATCTCGTAGTCGAGCTCCTCGCGGCGCTCCTCCCACCAGCGGCAGCGCTCGACCACGGAATCGACGCCGGGATGGTGGGCGGTGTCCGGGTTGACCTTGAAGCCTCGCTCGCGCAGCCACTCGATCTCCTCGCTGTGCGTGGCGAGGTCGAGTCCTCGCGTCGCACCGAGCCCATAGGACCAGATCGAAAGCGGCCGTTCGGCGGCGAGCGCCGGATCGAGCTGGCGGATCGAGCCCGCGGCCGAGTTGCGCGGGTTGGCGAAGGCGGCTTCGCCGGCCGCGGCTCGGCGCTCGTTGAGTGCCTTGAAGTCGGCGATCGGCAGGTAGACCTCGCCCCGCACTTCCACCAGTGCCGGCGCATCCTCGATCCGCAGCGGGATCGCCCTGATCGTGCGCAGGTTGCGGGTCACGTCCTCGCCGATCCTGCCGTCGCCCCGAGTGGCGCCGCGGGTGAGGACACCGTCCTCGTAGGTGAGCGAGATCGCCAGCCCGTCGATCTTCGGCTCTGTCGTATAGCTGAACTCGGCGGCGCTGATGTCGAGGCGCTTGAGGTGGTTGCGAATGCGGGTCTCCCAGGCGCGCAGCTCCTCCTCATCGCGGGCGTTGGCAAGCGAGAGCATCTGCTCCGCGTGTTCGACCTGCTCGAAGCGGTCGAGCGGCGGCGCGCCCACCCGCTGGGTCGGCGAGTCGGGTGTCAGCAGGTCCGGGTGCTCGGCCTCGATCTCGCGCAGCTCGTTGAGCAGGGCGTCGTACTCGTCGTCGCCGATCTCCGGATCGTCGAGGACGTAGTAGCGGCGGTTATGGTGCTCGAGCCGGCGCCGCAGCTCGGCGGCTCTGCTCTTCGCCGAATCGTTCACGCCGCCGCAGCGGTCGCCGCCAGCATCTCCTCGAAGCCCCAGCCGCGCAGCCGGTCCAGCCCGCCATGGTCGGTGAGGTCGAAGTGGATCGGCGTGACCGAGATCCGCCCTTGCGCCACCGCGAAGAGGTCGGTGCCCTCGATCTCCTCGTAGCCAGGTTTCCAGCCGTAGATCTCGTAGCGGCGGCGCGCCGTGCCGGCCTCCTCGCCGACCAGCTTCAGCTCGTCGTTGTAGATGCGCTTGCCGAGCTTCGTCACCTCGATTCCCTTCGGCTCTCCCGCCGGGCAGTTGACGTTGATCAGCGTCGCCTCCGGCATCGGCTCGGTGCGCAGTCGGCCCACCAGCTGGCCGACGAACGCCGCAGCCATACCGAACTCGAAGCGACCGCTGACGTAGCCCATGCCGCCGCCCGAGGACTGCTGAGAGAACGCCACCGCCGGGATACCGAGCACGATCCCCTCGAAGGCCGCGGCAACCGTGCCGGAGTAGGTGATGTCATCGCCGAGGTTCGCTCCGTGGTTGATGCCGGAGACGATCAGGTCGGGCCTGTGGCCGACGAGCCCCAGCTCGGCGAAGCGCACGCAGTCGACCGGGGTGCCGTCGGTGGCGTAGCCCTTGTCGCCGTCGCCGAACTCGACCTCCTCGACCGTGAGCGGCGAGCGCGTGGTGATGCTGCGCGCCGTCGCACTGCGATTCGAGTCCGGCGCGACCACGTCGACCTCGACCCCCTCGATCTCGCGCAGGGCGCGGCGGGCGGCCTGCAGGCCGGGGGCGGTGATTCCGTCGTCGTTGGTCAGGAGGACGCGCATCGGCACCGATTCTAGGTGGGCCGTCGACGGGCATACTGCGCGCCGTGGCAACGGTCAGGCTCGATCTCGAATATGACGGAACGGAGTTCCGTGGCTGGGCGAAGCAGCCGGGGCTGCGGACGGTACAGGGGGAGCTCGAGGCGGCCCTGGCCACCGTCCTTCGAGAGCCGGTCGAGCTGACCGTGGCCGGGCGCACCGATACCGGTGTGCACGCGCGTGGGCAGGTGGCGAGCTTCGCTACGGCAGCCGAGGTTCCCGGGGACCTGGCGCGGCGCCTCAACGGCCTCGGACCCCGCGACATCGCCGTCATCGCCGCTGCGCCGGTCGCGGAGGGCTTCAACGCCCGCCGCGACGCCCTGGCCCGCACCTACCGCTACCGGGTCCTCACCCGCCAGGCCTCGAGCCCCTTCGAGGAGCGCCGAGCGCTCTGGTGGCCACACAAAATCGACCGCGGCGCCCTCGACGCCTGCGCCTCGGCCCTCCCCGGCACGCACGACTTCACCGCCTTCACCCCCACCCAGACCGACCACGTCCGCTTCGACCGCGACATCCATCGCGCCGAGTGGAGCCAGAGCGGCGACCTCCTCAGCTTCACCATCACCGCCGACGCCTTCATGCGCAGCATGGTCCGCGTCCTAGTCGGCACCCAACTCGAAGTCGCCTCCGGCCGCCGAACCCTGGACAGCTTCAAGCAACTCCTACGCGGAGCCCCCCGCTCCGCCGCCGGCGACACAGCCCCACCCCACGGCCTATACCTCGAGTCCGTCAGCTACACGTAACCGACTTTGACCCCACCCCAGCGGGGTCAATCTCCGATGCGCGTGACGGAGCCGGCCCTGGAGGGTGGTCAGCGTCCAGAAGGGCGGGGTGCCCCTCGAACGGGCGGATACTCAAAAAGGCGCGCTCATTAGCGCGCCTTTTGTCCGGGCGAGGGCACCCCGCCCTTCCGAACTCTTAGACCAACTCGAGATAGACCATCTCAGTCGAGTCCGACTTCCTTGGACCCAACTTGACGATCCGGGTGTACCCGCCAGGCCGCTCGGTATATCGCGGAGCAACCTCCTCAAACAGCTTGTGCACGATGAACTTGTCGTTGTGCAGCGTCGCCAACGCCTGCCGGCGAGCGTGCAGCCCGCCCTTCTTCGCCAGCGTGATCAGCTGCTCGACCTCAGGCTTGACCGCCTTCGCCTTCGCCTGGCTGGTCTTGATCCGCTCGTGCTCGATCAGCTGCTTGGAGAGATTCGAGAGCAGTGCCTCGCGATGCGCCGCGTCGCGGCTCAGCTTGTTGCGCTTCTTGCGGTGACGCATCGCTCTGCTCCGGCTCCGTCCGCTTCCTCAGTCCTGGTGCAGGTCCAGGCCGCGGGATTGAAGGGTCTCAATCACTTCCTCGATCGACTTCTGACCGAAGTTGGGAATCGCGTTCAGCTCCGAGCGCGTCTTCCGCACCAGGTCACCGACCGTCTGCACTCCGGCGCGCTTCAGGCAGTTGTAGGAACGGACCCCGAGCTCGAGCTCCTCGATCAGGATCTCATCCAGCCCGTTGCTGCTGGCAACGCCATCGCCCACGGGGCCTGGAATCACGTCAGGCGCACCAGCGGTGACCGGATCGCGCGCCGTCAGCTCCTCGACCCGGTCGGCATCGGTGAAGATCGCCAGGCTCTTGATCAGGATCTCCGAGGCCTCGCGCAGCGCGGCACCGGGCTCGATCGAGCCATCCGTTTCGAGGTCGAGGGTCAGTTTGTCGAAGTCGGTCCGCTGCCCAACGCGCGCCGTCGCGACCGAGTAGGAAGCGCGGCGGATGGGCGAGAAGATCGAGTCGATCGGAATCACACCGATCGGCTGCTCGTCGGACTTGTTCTCCTCAGCCGGCGAGTAGCCGCGGCCACGGCCGACCGTGAGATAGACCTCGAGCTTGGTTTTCTTCTCCAGCGTCGCGATCGGGGCGTCCGGGTTGAGGATCTCGACGCCGGAGGGCAGGTCGATGTCCTTCGCCTTCACCTCGCCCGGGCCGGTCGCCACGAGCGGGGCCTCGACCTCATCCGCATCGGTGTGCATGCGGACGACGAGGTCCTTCAGGTTGAGGACGATGTCGGTGACGTCCTCCTTGACGCCCGGCACGGTGGAGAACTCGTGCGCGACGCCCTCGATGCGGACGCTGGTGATCGCAGCCCCGCCCAGCGAAGAGAGCAGGACGCGACGAAGGCTGTTGCCGAAGGTGTAGCCGAAGCCCTTGTCGAGGGGCTCGACGGTGAAGGTGCCACGGCGATCGTCAACCTTCTCAGAGGTAATTCGAGGGACCTGGAAGTCAGTGGTCATGAGTTCCTTGCGTATTGCGTGTTCAGAAACGGGTTTCCGGCTACTTGGAGTACAGCTCGACGATCAGCTGCTCCTGCACCGGCGCCGAGATCTCGGCGCGCTCCGGATAGCGCAGGACCTTGGCGGTAAGCGAGTCGTGATCGGCCTGCAGCCAGGCCGGCACGGTGGAGACGAGCTCCGTCGCCTTGCGGATCGTGTCGCTCGCCGCCGAGCCCGACTTGATCGAGATCACGTCCTCGGGGCGAACCTGGTAGGAGGGGATGTCGACGCGGCGGCCGTTGACCAGCCAGTGACCGTGCCGGATCAGCTGGCGTGCCTGGCGCCGCGAAGCGGCGAAGCCGAGGCGGACCAGCACGTTGTCGAAGCGCGACTCCAGCAGTCGCAGCAGGTTCTCGCCGGTCACGCCCTCCTGCCGGGAAGCCTTGTCGTAGTAGGCACGGAACTGTTTCTCGAGCACCTGGTAGTAGCGGCGCGTCTTCTGCTTCTCGCGCAGCTGCACGCGGTACTCGGACTGGCGCATGCGGCCGCGACCGTGCTCGCCGGGGGGGTAAGAGCGGCGCTCGACGCCGCACTTGTCGGTGAAGCAACGCTCCCCCTTGAGAAAGAGCTTCTGTCCCTCGCGGCGGCACTGCTTGCACTGCGGTCCGGTATCGCGAGCCATCAGACCCTCCGCCGCTTCTTAGGGCGGCAACCGTTGTGTGCCTGGGGCGAGACGTCCTTGACGGTGGTGACGTCGAGGCCGGCGGCCTGCAGGGAGCGAATCGCGGTCTCACGGCCGGAGCCGGCGCCCTTAGCGAACACCTCGACCTTCTCGAGGCCGTGCTCCATGCCCTTCTTGGCAGCCGAGTCAGCGGTCACCTGGGCGGCGAACGGAGTCGACTTGCGCGATCCCTTGAAACCGGCAGAACCGGCCGACTCCCAGGCGATCACATTGCCCTCGGTGTCGGTGAGGGTGACGATCGTGTTGTTGAAGGAAGTCTTGATGTGCGCCTGCCCGTAGGTGACGTTCTTCTTGACGCGGCGCCGGGCGCGTCCCTTGGCGGGTTTTTTAGCTGCAGCCACAGGTTCTCCCCTACCTAGGCGCCGGCGCCTTGCGCTTGCCGGCAACGCTCATCCGGCGCGGGCCCTTGCGGCCGCGCGCGTTGGTCTTGGTCCGCTGGCCGCGAACCGGCAGGCCGCGGCGATGCCGCAGGCCTCGGTAGGAACCGATCTCCATCAGTCTTTTGACGTTCTGCGAGCGCTCGCGCCGCAGGTCTCCCTCGACCTCGCGCTGCTCGACTGCATCGCGCAGACGCATCACCTCGTCCTCGGTCAGGTCCTTGACGAGGGTGTTCGGATCGACCTTGGCCTCTTTGAGGATGTCCTGCGCGGTCGAGCGCCCGATGCCGAAGATGTAGGTGAGTCCGATTTCGGCGCGCTTGCCGACCGGGATGTTGACGCCTGCGATACGTGCCATCTCTACGCCCCTAACCCTGACGCTGCTTGTGGCGCGGGTTCTGGCAGATCACCAAGACCGCCCCGTGACGGCGGATGATCTTGCACTTTTCGCACATCGGCTTTACGGAAGCTCGAACCTTCATTGCTCCGGTCTCGTATCGAACACAGGACTCCTGCGCACCCCAGGAGTTGGGCGGCAGGCGCAAACACCGGCCCACTGGGCCGACCGGGAAAGATAGCAGGGGACGACCGGCGGTGGACGCCCCGTCAGCCGGTCACGAGCGCCACCGAGAAGCCGTCGTATCCCTTGGCTCCAACGGTCTGGATCGTGGTGGCGGCAACCCGGGGCTCAGCGGCAAGTAGCTCGTGGAAACGGCGCTGCGCCGCGGCGGTGGAATCGTCGTCAGGGGCCTCGACCAGAGAGCCGTCGCGGACGACGTTGTCGGCGACGATCACACTGCCCGGCCGGCAGCGATCGAGCCCCCAGGCGAAGTAGTTGGGCGTATTGACCTTGTCGGCGTCGATGAAGATCAAGTCGAGCGGGCCGACGTCCTGCTCGTCGAGCAAAGGCAGCAGCTCAAGCGCCGGTCCCACCCGCAGCTCAACGCGGTCGTCCAAGCCGGCCCGGGCGATGTTCGCGCGGGCCACTTCGGCGTAGCCGGGATCCGCCTCCAGGGTGATCAGGCGCCCGTCGGCTGGTAGAGCGCGCGCCAGCCAAATCGTGCTGTAGCCCGCCAGGGTGCCGAACTCGAGGATCGTCCTCGCCTCCTGCATACGCGCCAGGAGGTTCAGCAGCTTGCCCTGCGGCGGCGAGACCTGAATCGGCGGCAATCCCGCTTCCTCAGCGGCATCCAGCGCTCCCTGCAGCGCCTCGTCATGAGGGGCCAGCAAGCGGCTGACGTACTCGTCGACCTCGGTCCAGGTCTTCTGCTCGGGCACAGGCCGATTCTCTCAGCGAGGCAGGCGTTGCGTGAGTGCAACCACCTGCTGGAAGGTCGGCCGGTTCTGGAAGGGGAAGGGGCCGAGCGCGATGCCCGAGGTGACTTGGGGACGGTTCTGATCGAAGCAGGAAGGCTGGGGGTTCGCCGCGCATTGGCCGTCGCCGCCCCCGTAGAGCTGAGCCGGGGTCACCTTCAGCGCGGCAGCGAGGCTGCGCTGAAGCGCCTTGCGGCAACGCGCCCTTGAGCCTTTGCCGCAGTAGACCCGGCTATAGGCATCGCGAGGTCTGGGGCCGAAGAGCGCTCGCAGGTCCTTGGACACGTAGCCCCACCAGCCGTCGAAGAAATCCGGTGCATCGGGGGATCCGCCGGTGTGGTCGCCGAGGGCGATCATCCCCTCCAGCGCCTCGAACGCTTTCGCGCCCAGAGAGCGCCTGAACTCCGCTTCGACCAGCTTCGGCCACCAGGCATCCATCAGGACGACAGCGGCGTTTTCGTCGTAGACGCCATCCCGATCGAGGTCGCGCCGGTGGGCACCGGCCCCATGCCAGGTCCGCAGAGTGGCGAGCGCCTGGCGCAGCGCGGGCTGTTTCGGTTTGCCCACCGCCTTGAAAACGGTCGGCAGGAGCCGGTAGCCGCGCAGATCCTGTGTCGCCGGCTCCTCCATCGTCTGGACGAGCTGGGCAACGGTCATCCGGCTCTTGCCGCGGGTACCGGCCCGAACCTTGTCGGCGATCATCTGCGAACGGAAGAGAGACCCGTATGCGTACTGGTCGTCGGCCGCCGCCCAGCCAGGGGCCTGCTTGTTGTTCCAGGAGACGAGGAAGGGCGGGTCGACCGCCTGCGGATGCTTGGCGAAAGGCAGGTAGTCGGCGGTCTGATTCGACGGCTTGAAGCCCTCCCAGTCGAACTGCCCGGTGCCGAGAACCGGGAAGTCGGGTGAGGTGCCGCGAGCGCGCTGCGGCATCGCTCCGGAGAGCGCATAGGCGATCTGCTCGGAATCGAGGTAGGCCCAGTTGAAGAGGAAGTTGATGTTGGAGACGGCCTTCTTGAAGCGGGCGGCCCCGGTGATGAACCCTGGTTCGTTGAGCTGACCGAAGCCGACCACCGAGTCGACGTCGTGGAAGTAGGTGCTGCGCTGGCGGACGAAGGCGACCCGGCGCCCCTGGACCTTGCCGCGGGCATAGACAATCCCGTGCACGGTCCGGTAGGCGGTCAGCGTCTGCGAGCCGGCCTCGGTCGGGTCGATCGCGTTGGGGGCCCAGCTCTCGCTTCGGACCAGCTTTTCCATCGGCCTGCATTTGCCGCGGTGCAGGTAGTGGAACCTGTCGCGACAGAGCACCTCGGCGAAGGTGTCGACGTTGTCGGAGGTGGCGGTAGTGGCGCTCCAGGCATAGTCGCGCCCGTGGCCGAGCTGGACGTAGAGGCTGACGCCGGCGAACGAGGCTCCGCGAGCATCGATGCCCGGCCCGTGCAGGTCCTGCTCCATCAGGATCTGCGGGACGTAGTAGCCGACCTGCGGGCCCATCACCGCAATCGGATGGCCGGTCGCCGAGTGTTTGGCCGAGACGAGCTGCCAGTTGGAAGCGTGGGCCCCTTCGAGCGGGCCTTGTCGCAGCGCCTCTCCAATACCGGAGAGCCCCCCACCGTTGCCGTTGGCCGAACTGGCCGCGGATGCGCTCGCGATCTCGGTCTCGCGCACGCTGCCGGGGTCGGGCAGGGCGAGGCCACGCCGGGCGAAGGCGCTCCGGGTCTCGTAGGGGAAGCGCTTGCTGAGCGTGGTCGGGGCTTCCGGATCGTTCTTCGAACGAAAGTCGAGCCAGGCCCTGCGTCCCGCCTTGCGTCCGAAGCGCGCTTCGAAGGCCTGCATCGTCCGCGCCGAGGCCAGCTCGTTGCCGCCGCCGCGACCGAAGATGCCGCCGACCAGGGAAGCGATCGCAACCACGTCGGTCGGCTTCCACAGTTCCATCGGCTTGTTCAACAGGGCGTATTCGGCCGGTCTCAGAGCGGGGTTGACGCTCGCGGCGGTGACGTAGGCGTTGATCCCGTCGATGTAGCTCTGCAGGTCTTCGACTGCCTGCTGCCCTGGCTGTCCATAGATCCGCGGCGCCCGGTCGAGCTGCTTTTGCAGATCGGCCTCTGTGTACGGCGCAAAGCCCCACTGCGCAGCGTCGGCCTCGGCATTGGAGCCGCCAAGGAAGGAGGCGAGTTCGGCGCGTCCCGTATGGCGCAGGATGTCCATCAGGAAGAGACGGTCGGCGGCCCCGGCGTAGCCGGCGCCGAACATCGTGCCGGAGCGGGTGTCGCCGTAGATATGGGGCACGCCGTAGGCGGCATCGCGGACGATCGTCACGTCGGGGCGTGGCTGGATCGTCGAGGCGACATCGGCGGGCTGTACGCCGAAGGTCGCGTCCTTGAAGTAGAACGGAACCTGCGCGTCAGTGAGGGTCGGCGAGCCGTAGACGAGGTTTTCGTAGAGCGATTGCTGGTCGGCGAAGTGCGACGGCAACAGCCCGGAGGCGCGAAAGGCGAGGACCTGGGAGAAGGTGGCAAGACCGTTCTCGCCCGGTGGCAACACGTTGCGGAAGCCGCCAGCGTCGTTGGTCCCATAGGGCTGCGGTGCCGCCTGGGCGGCGGGCACGGCTATCGCCGCGATCAATAGCCCGAGTGTCAGCAGGCGAGGCGTGAATCCAGCGTAGCGTCTACTCGTCCTCGTGCCAGGGGGTGAGGATGCGAGGACCGTCGGCAGTGACGGCGATGGTGAACTCGAAATGAGCCGCCAGCGAGCCGTCCTGCGAGTAGACGGCCCAGCCGTCGTCCCCCATCCGCACCAGCGCGCCGCCGGCATTGACCATCGGCTCGATCGCCAAGACCGTCCCCTCCTCCAGCAGCGGGCCCTTGCCGGGCGTGCCGAAGTTGGGAACCTGCGGATCCTCGTGCATCTCGCGCCCGATGCCGTGGCCGACCAGGGTGCGGATGATCGAGAGACCCTCGATCTCCACCGTCCGCTGGATTGCGGCCGAGACGTCGCCGAGGCGGTTGCCAGGCTGCATCTGCTCGACCCCGGCGAAGAGGGCGGCCTTTGTCACGTCTAGCAGCTTCTTTGCCTCGGGATCGATCGCGCCGATCGGCACCGTCATCGCGGCATCGGCGACCCAGCCGTCCTTGACCACGCCGACGTCGACTGAGAGCACGTCGCCGCGCTTGCACTCGTAGTGGCCGGGGATGCCGTGGACGACCATCGAGTTGGGCGAGGCACAGATCGATGCGGGGAAGCCCCGGTAGCCCTTGAAGGCCGGCTCGGCACCCTGCGAGCGGATCAGTTTCTCCGCCGCGACGTCGAGCTCTTTGGTGGTGACCCCCGGGCGCGCCTTGGCGGCAAGCATCCGCAGGCAGCTGACGAGGATCTCTCCCGCCGCGGCCATCTTGTCGACCTGCTCGGGGGTCTTCTTGATGATCATGCGGTACACGCTAGTGGCCGCCGCTAGATCGCCTCGTCGGCTTCCAGGCGCAGCGTCGCAAGGGTCCTTTGGATCTCGTCGGCGACCTCGTCCGGAGCGGCGCTTCCCTCGACCCTTCGCAGCAGGCTCTGGTGGTCGTAGTGCTCGATCAGCGGCGCCGTCTTCGCGTGGTATTCCTCGAGCCGGTGGCGGATCACCTCGGGCTTGTCGTCATCGCGGACGACCAGCTCGCTGCCGTCGACGTCGCAGACCCCCTCCTCCTTCGGAGGGTTGAAGTCGACATGAAAGACGTGGCCGCTGTCGACACAAGTCCGCCTCCCCCCCAGCCGCCGAACCACCTCGTCGTCGCTGACGTCGATCAAGAGGACGGCGGTCAGCTCGCGCCCTAGTTCCTCCAGTTTCTTCGCCAGCGCCTCGGCCTGGGGGGCCGTGCGAGGGAAGCCGTCGAGGATGAACCCGTCGGCGGCCTCGGGAGAGTCGATTCGCTCGCCGATGGCACCGACGATCACCTCGTCGGGCACCAGGTCACCGCGGTCCATGTACTCCTTGGCCGCGCGCCCGAGCTCGGTTTCGTCGCGAACCGCGGCACGCAGGATGTCGCCGGTTGCGTAATAGGGAAGGCGCAGGTCCTCCTGCAGCCGCTCCCCCTGGGTGCCCTTACCCGACCCGGGCGGGCCGAGGAGAACTAGGTTCAGCTCCGACATCGGCCGGCGCCTATTTGAGGAAGCCCTCGTAGTTCCGCATCATCAACTGCGCCTCGAGCTGCTTCACGGTGTCGAGCGCGACGCCGATCACGATAAGGATCGAGGTTCCGCCGAAGAAGAAGTTGGCCGACGTCTGGTTGATCAGGATCGTCGGCAGCGCCGCCACCGCGCCCAGGTAGAGAGCCCCGGGGAAGGTCAGCCGCGAGAGGATGCGGTCGAGGTACTCCGCGGTCGGTCGGCCCGGCCTGACGCCGGGGATGAACCCGCCGTATTTCTTCAGGTTGTCTGCCTGGTCGACCGGGTTGAAGGTGACCGCGGTGTAGAAGTAGGTGAAGATGACGATGAAGAAGACCTCGCCGACCACGTAGGCCCAGCTGTTGGGACCGAAGAAGGCGGCGAAGTCGAGCGCGGCCGGCGTGTTGAGCATCTGGCCGATCGTCGGCGGGAAGGCCATGATCGAAGCGGCGAAGATGACCGGAATGACGCCGGCCATGTTGACCCGCAGCGGCAGATAGGTGGAGCCACCCGAGGTCATTTTGCGACCCACGACCCGTTTCGCGTACTGGACCGGGATGCGGCGCTGTCCCTCCTGGACGAAGACGATCGCGACGATCACCGCCAGCGCGACGAAGGGCATCATCACGACGAAGACCTGATCCGGGTTCGTCCACCATGCCTGCAGCCCTTGCGGCAGGCCGGAGACGATCGAGGCGAAGATCATCAGCGAGATGCCGTTGCCGATCCCGCGCTGGGTGATCAGCTCGCCGAACCACATCAGCAGCGTGCAGCCCGCGGTCAGCGCGATCACGATCAGCAGCACCTTGGGGCCGCTGAGTTCGCCGATCACGTTGCTGCCGGCCTGTTCTCCGAAGGAGCGGAAGAGGAAGACGTAGCCGAAGGACTGGCCGAAGGCGAGGCCGACGGTGAGGTAGCGCGTGTACTGGGTGATCTTCTGCTGCCCGACCTCGCCTTCTTTCTGCAGCTTCTCCAGCGAGGGCACGACCACCGTCAGCAGCTGCAGGATGATCGAGGCGGTGATGTAGGGCATGATCCCCAGCGCGAAGAGCGAGAGGCGCGAGAGGCTGCCGCCCGAGAAGACGTCGAGGAAGCCGAGGATGCCGGAACCGCTGAAGTTGTCCTCGAGTTCCCTGACGGCGTCGATGTCCACCCCCGGGGCGGGGATGTAGGCGCCCAGCCGGTACAGCAGCAGCATCGCCGCGGTGAAGGCGAGCTTCTTGCGAATGTCGGCGACGCTGAAAGCGTTCGCAATAGTCCGGAGCATTAGGGCTCCAGAGTGTGGCAGGAACCGCCTGCCGCTTCTATCTTCTCCTTGGCGGCAGCGCTGAAGGCGTGGGCGCGAACCGTCAACTTCTTCGAGATCTCGCCGCGGGCGAGGATCTTCACCGGCTCCGAGCGCTTCGCCAGCCCCTTCTCCTTCAGCGTCTCCGGGGTCACCTCGGCGTCGGCGTCGAAGCGCTCCTCCAAGTCAGCGAGGTTGACCGGCTGCGACTTGGTCCTGAAGTTCTCGAATGGCATCGACGTCTTCTTGTTCGGCCCGCGGAGCTTTCGCATCCGCATGTGAATCGGGTTCTGACCGCCCTCATAGCCGGCCTTGCGCGAGGACCCCGAACGCGATCCCGCACCCTTGTGCCCGCGACCGGAGGTCTTGCCCAGGCCCGAGCCCTCGCCGCGCCCCAGCCGCTTGCGCGGCTTGCGCGATCCCGGCTTCGGCCGCAGGTTGTGCAGCCCGATCTCCTCGGAGCGAGGCGTCTCAGCCATCAGCCATCCACCTCGACCAGATGCGAGACCACCCGGATCTGCCCCTGCAACTGCGGCGAGTCCTTCCGCTCCACAGCCTTCCCGATCCGCCCAAGCCCGAGAGCTTTCAGCGTGGCTTTCTGCGACGGATTAGATCCATTCGAAGAACGAACCTGCTTGATCTTCACGCTCACGAACCCTCACCCTCAGCTTTGGGCTCTTCGGCGGGAGCAGCCTCAGCAGCTGGCGCCTCAGCAGCTTCCTCCTCAGCGGCGGGTGCCTCCTCAGCAGCCGGAGTCTCAGCCGCGGCGGCCGGCGCCTCAGGGGTGGACTCAGCGGCCTCTCCGGCGGGTGGCGCTGTAGGGGGGACCGCCCCCGAGGAAGCTTTAGCTACCGGAGGGGGCGGTGGGTCCCCTGCGGCGACAGGACCCGCCGGCTGGGGCTCGCCTGAACCCTCAGCCAGAGTCTCCGCTACCCCGTTCGTCTTCTCGACGCCCAGCACCTGAGCAACGGTGAGTCCTCGAAGCTCTGCGACCTCCTCAGGCCGCCTGAGCCGAATCAGCCCATCCATCGTGGCCTTGACCAGGTTGATCGGGTTCTGCGTCCCGATGCTCTTGGTCAGCACGTCCTTGACCCCGCCGAGCTCGAGCACCGCCCGCACGCCGCCGCCGGCGATCACACCGGTACCGGGGCTGGCCGGGCGCAGGACCACGTGGCCGGCGCCGTAGCGGCCGATGATCTTGTGGGTGATCGTCTGCCCGTATTTGGGAATCCGGATCAAGTCCTTGCGGGCGTTCTCGACACCCTTCTGGATCGCCAGCGGCACCTCGCGCGCCTTGCCGTAGCCGATCCCGACAACGCCCTCTTCGTCGCCGACGGCGACGAGAGCCGTGAAAGAGAAGCGGCGACCGCCCTTGACCACCTTGGCGACGCGGTTGATCTCGATCACGCGCTCCTGCAGGTCGAGCCCTCGCGGGCTCACCGTCTCGACGTTGCTTGTGTCCATTCCCTTCATAGCGAGCGGTCCAAGGTACAGAACTAGAAGACCAGTCCCCCCTCTCGCGCTCCTTCGGCGAGCGCCTTGACGCGGCCGTGGTACTGGTAGCCACCGCGATCGAAGACGCAACTCTCGACGCCGGCGGCCTGGGCGCGCTCGGCCAAGAGCTCCCCGGCACGCTTCGCCTGCTCGCTCGCCGTGAGCTTGCGCAGCTCCGGCTCGATCCAGTTGACCGCGGCAACGGTGTGACCTTTGCCGTCGTCGATCAGCTGGGCGAAGACGCCGCGGTTGGAGCGGTAGACGGACAGGCGTGGGCGCTCCGCGGTGCCCGTGATCCGGGCGCGGACGCGACGGCGGCGGCGCAGGCGGCTCTGCCTCTTGGTGAGGACCGTCAATGTCCGCTCCTTTCCGCGCAGTGCGACTCAGCCGAGCGAAAACCAAGCTGGGCGAGGACGCAGGGTGCAGCCTTTGGTGGTGCCAAAGGCAAACCCGAGGACGAAGATCCAGCGCCGGTTTGCAGCCGGCTGAGGTGTGCTGTGTGGGAAGGAGCGGACATTAGGCGCGCTTGCCCACCTTGCGGGCAACGTGCTCGCCGCGATAGCGGATGCCCTTGCCCTTGTACGGCTCGGGTGGGCGGCGCTTGCGAATGTCCGCAGCGACCTGCCCGACGAGCTGCTTGTCGATCCCGCGCACGATGACCTCCGTCGGCTGCGGCACCTCGAACTCGATTCCATCCGGTGCCTCGATCGAGACCGGGTGCGAGTAGCCGAGGGCCATCTCGAGGTTCTTGCCCTTGAGCTGCGCGCGGTAGCCGACGCCCTGGATCTCCAGGCGCTTCTCGAAGCCATCGGTAACGCCCTCGACCATGTTCGCGATCAGGCTGCGGGTGAGGCCGTGCAGGGCGCGATGCTCGCCACGGTCGGTCGGGCGCGCGACGGTGAGCACGCCATCGCCCTGCTCCACCTTCATGTCGGTGGAGAAACTCTGGGAGAGCTCGCCCTTCGGTCCCTTGACCGCGACGCGGCCAGCGCCGAGCTCGACCGTGACGGCCTCGGGGACGGGGATGGGCTTTCTTCCGATCCGGCTCATCTGGATCACCAAACGTAGGCGACTACCTCGCCGCCGACACCCTTCGACTTCGCTTCGTGCCCGGTCATCACTCCGACCGAGGTGCTGACGATCGCCGTGCCGGTACCGCCGTACACGCGCGGCACCTGCTTGTGGTCGACGTAGCGACGCCGCCCAGGGCGCGACACCCGCTCAAGACCCGAGATCACCGGACGGCGGTCCTCGGTGTACTTGAGCCGGATCGCGATCGCCTCACCCACTTTCGCTGGCTTCTTGGCGAAATCGAGGATGTATCCCTGCTCCTTGAGGATCCGCGACATCTCCATCTTCAGGCGCGAAGCCGGGATCTCGACCTGGTCGTGGCCAGAGCCAAGCGCGTTGCGGATTCGGGTCAGGTAATCGGCTATCGGATCGGTCAGCATCGTGGTCCTACCAACTGGACTTGGTCATGCCGGGGACGTAACCCTCGTGAGCGGCCTCGCGCAGGCAGATCCGGCAGAGGCCGAACTTGCGGTAGTAGGCGCGCGGCCGGCCACAGCGGCGACAGCGGTTGTATTCGCGACTTTTGAACTTGGCCTTGCGGCCCTGCTTTACCTTCAGCGAAGTCTTAGCCATCCTCTTGCTTCTCCTCATCGGCCGAGCTCTCGGCGTCGTCCTTTTCGGCCCCCTCGTCAGCCTCGCCTGCCTCCGGCTCCTCGGTCTCGGGCTTGGCGTAGGCGTCGGGGTTCTCCTCCTTCAGCTGCTCGAGCGCGGCCTGCTCGGCCTCGGCCCGCAGCCGCGCCTCCTCCTTGCGCTTCTCCTCCTCGGCGTCGGCCTCCGCCTCGGCATCGCGCCCTCCGGGGCGACCCTCTTTGGCGAAGGGCATCCCGAGCCCGAGCAGCAGCTCGAACGCCTCCTCGTCGGTTTTCGCCGTGGTGGTGATCGTCACGTCGAGACCGCGCACCTCGTCGATTGAGTCGTAGTCGATTTCGGGAAAGATCAGCTGCTCGCGCACACCCATCGAGTAGTTGCCACGACCGTCGAACGAGCGCGGGTTGAGACCGCGGAAGTCGCGGATGCGGGGCACGGCAATCGAGCAGAGGCGATCGAGGAACTCCCACATGCGGGCGCGGCGCAGGGTGACCGAGACGCCGACCGGCATGCCCTCGCGCACCTTGAAGGAAGCGATCGACTTGCGAGCGCGGCGCACGCTGGGCTGCTGGCCGGCGATCGTCGCCAGTTGCTTCTGCGCGGCTTCCATCATTTTCTTGTTCTGCTTCGCCTCGCCGAGCCCCATGTTGAGGGTGATCTTGCTCAGGCGCGGCGCCTGCATCTGCGTCGTGTAGCCGAACTTGCTGGTCAGCGCCGGCAGCACCTCCTGCTCGTAGCGCTCGCGTAGACGCGGCGGTGGCGCGGCCTGCTGGGTTTGGGTGGTGGCAGCCTCCATCAGAACGCCGTCCCGCTCCGCTTCGCGTAGCGCTCGCGCTGGCCTTTCTCGCGGCGCAAGCCGACCCGGGTCGGCTTGTTGTCCTTGGGATCGAGCAGCATCACGTTGGAGACGTGGATCGGCCCCTCCTTCTCGACGATGCCGCCGATCTCACCGCCTCGCTGCGCGTCTTTGACCGAGCGCGGCCTTTCGTGGCGCTTGACGATGTTGAGGTTCTCGACATAGACGCGGCTCTTCTTCGGTTCGGTGCGCACCACCCGGCCCGTCTTGCCGGCGTCCTTGCCGCCGATCACCATCACCTGGTCGTCTTTACGAATCCGCATCGATGCCATCAGAGGACCTCGGGCGCCAGCGAGATGATTTTCATGAAGTTGCGATCGCGCAGCTCGCGGGCCACCGGCCCGAAGATGCGGGTGCCGCGCGGGTTATTGCTCGCCGGATCGATCAGAACCGCGGCGTTCTCGTCGAAGGAGATGTAGGTGCCGTCGGAGCGGCCCAGCTGCTTGCGCGTGCGCACGACGACAGCCTGGACGACCTCTCCTTTGCGCACGCCGCCCTGCGGGCTGGCCTGCTTCACCGTCGCCGTGATCACGTCGCCGACGCCGGCATAGCGGCGGTGCGAGCCCCCCTTGACGCGAATGCAGAGGATCTCGCGGGCGCCGGAATTGTCGGCGACTTTCAGTCTCGACTCCTGCTGGATCACTTGGCCTTCTCCAGAACCTCGACCAGGCGCCAGCGCTTGGTCTTGGAAAGCGGCCGGGTCTCTACGACCCGCACGATGTCGCCCTCGCCGGCCTCGTTGCGCTCGTCGTGCGCGTGCAGCGTGCGCGAGCGGCGCACGACCTTCTCGTAAGTCGGGTGCCTGCGGGCAATGTCGATCCGCACCGTGATCGACTTCTCGGCCTTGTTGGAGACGACGACTCCCTGTCGCGTCTTGGCGGCGACGGAGTCGCGCTCGGCCGAAGGAGTCCCCGTCCCGGCGGTCTTGTCCTGCTTCGCAGCGGCCCGTTCCTTGCGCCGCGACTCCGCCTTGGCCTTGCGCTCCTCGGCCCGCTTCGCAGCCCGCTCCTCCGGCTTGAGCGCCGGACCAGCCTTGTGCGGCCGCCGGGAACGCTCCAGGCGACGCTTCTCCTTCCAAGGAAGATCGTCCTCAGGATCCGGCTCCGCAGGCGCTTCCTGCGCGGCAGCAGGCTTCGCCTCGGCCGCAGCGGGCTCAGCCTGCTCAGCCTCAGACGTGTCGGCGGGCTCATCGGCAGCCGCATCGTCCTTCGCGTCAGCCTCCGGCGCCTCGTCCTGAGGCGTCTCGTCAGTTGCGTCGTCTTTTTTAGTCTCGTCGTCCGTCATCTCTTCAGCTCTTTCTCAACGTCGATCCCCCGCTCGCGCGCCACGGTCAGCAGCCTCGCCACATCGCGCTTCGAGGCCGGGACCCGTGCGGTGTTCTCCAGCTCGCCGGTCGCTTGGCGGAAGCGCAGGTTGAACTTCTCCTGCTTGGCTTCGATCAGCTTCGCCACCAGCTCGTCGTCTTTGAGGTTATGCACCTCGGAGGGCTTCATCAGGACTCGACCCCCTCGCGGGCGACGAACTTGGTCTTCACGGGAAGCTTGTGACCGGCCAGCCGCAGCGCCTCGCGGGCGAGATCCTCAGGGACCCCGGCCAGCTCGAACATCACCTTGCCCGGCTTGATCACCGCAACCCAGCCCTCGGGGTTGCCCTTGCCGGAGCCCATCCGGGTCTCGGCGGGCTTCTTCGTGAAGGGCTTGTCGGGGAAGACGTTGATCCAGACCTTGCCGCCACGTTTGATCTTGCGGGTCATCGCCACACGAGCGGCCTCGATCTGACGGTTGGTGATCCAGCCTCGCTCCAGCGACTTCAGCCCGTACTCGCCGAAGGCGACGGTGCTGCCGCCCTTGGTGTTGCCGCGCATTCGGCCGCGCATCTGCTTGCGGTGCTTGACCCGCTTCGGCATCAGCATCAGCGACCACCCCCACGCTGGCCGCCGCGGCCACGATCTCCGCCTGGACGCCCGCCGCGATCTCCCGGGCGTCCACCGCGGTCGCCGCCCGGGCGTCCGCCGCGGTCTCCCGGGCGTCCACCTCGGTCGCCACCACGACCGCCGCGCTGGCTGCTGCCCTGCGGCTCGTCGTCGGTGAGCTGGTCGGTGCGGAAGCCCTCGGGCATCACCTCGCCCTTGTTGATCCAGCACTTGACGCCGATCCGACCGGTCGTCGTGCGCGCCTCGAAGAAGCCGTAGTCGATGTTGGCCCGCAGCGTGTGCAGCGGCACGCGGCCGTCCGAGTAACCCTCGGTACGCGCCATCTCGGCACCGCCGAGGCGACCGGAGACCTGGACCTTGACGCCCTTCGCTCCCGACCGCATCGCCGAGGTAAGGGCTCGTTTCATCGCCCGCCTGAAGGCAACCCGGTTCTGCAGCTGCTCGGCAATCGACTGGGCGACCAGCTTCGCGTCGAGCTCGGGGCGCTTCACCTCGCGGATGTTCACCTTCACCGGTTTCCCGGTCAGTTTGTGCAGGTCTTTGCGCAGGGCATCCACTTCGCTGCCCGACTTGCCGATGACGATGCCGGGACGTGCAGTGTGGATGTCCACGGCGACCTCGCCGTGGCGCTCGATCGTGATGTTGGAAAGGCCGGCGTGGGCGAGCTTACCCTCGATGTGGTCGCGGATCTTCAGATCCTCGAGCAGGATGTCGGCGAAGTCTTTCTCGTCGAACCAGTTCGACTTCCAGTCGTGGATGTAGCCGACGCGGAAGCCGCCGGGGTGGATCTTCTGGCCCATTAGATGCCCGCCTCTCTGGCGAAGTGCGCCTGGGGGCGCGGCTGGTCGAGCAGGTCAAGGACGCAGGGCGCAGTCTTTGCTGGAGGCAAAGACAAGCCCGAGGACGCAGAGATGCGATGTGCCAGACGCGCCATCCAGGTGTGCTTGGTCGGAGTGGCGAGCATCTAGTCCTCCTCGTCCGGGCTCAGAGCCACGGCGATATGGCTGGTTCGCTTGTTGATTCGCGAGGCCCGCCCGAGCGCCCGTGGACGGAAGCGGCGCAGAGTCGGCCCTTCGTCGACGGTTATCTCGGCGATCCGCATCTCATCGGCGACCAGGTCATGGTTGTTTTCCGCGTTGGAGGCGGCGGAATCGATCAGCTTGCGGATGTCCTGGGCAGCACCCCGGGGCGAGAACTCGAGCAGCGCCCGGGCCTGGTCGATGTGCAGGCCGCGCACCTGGTCGGCGATGAGGCGGGCCTTGCGCGGGGCGACGCGGACGTAGCGGGAGCTGGCGCGGACGACGATCGCAGAGGCCATCTCTAGTCAGACCCCTTGCCGGTACCGGAGTGGGAACGGAAGGTGCGGGTCGGCGCGAACTCGCCGAGCTTGTGCCCGACCATCGACTCGGAGATGAAGACGGGCACGTGCTTGCGGCCGTCGTGGACGGCGATCGTGTGGCCGACCATGTCGGGGAAGACCGTCGAGGTGCGCGACCAGGTCTTCAGCATCTGCTTCTGGCCCGACTCGTTCATCGCGTTTATCCGCTTCATCAGCGCCTCTTCCACCCACGGGCCCTTTTTCGTCGAGCGTCCCATGATCTTGTTGCTTACCTCTTCTTCTTCCCGCGGCGGCGGCCGCGCACGATGTAGCGATCGGACTGCTTGCCCTTCTTACGGGTGCGGTAACCGAGGGTCGGCTTGCCCCAAGGGGTCACGGGGTGGCCGCCAGGCGTGTGGTGCGCCTCGCCGCCGCCGTGCGGGTGGTCGACGGGGTTCATCGCGACGCCGCGCGTCTGCGGCCGCTTGCCCTTGTGGCGGTTGCGGCCCGCCTTGCCGATCTTGACGTTCTGGTGCTCGGCGTTGGAGAGGGTTCCAACCGTGGCGCGACACTCGGCGCGGACCATCCGCATCTCCGAGGACGGCAGCCGCAAGGTCACCATCTCACCCTCCTTGGCGGCGAGCTGGATCGCGGCACCGGCGGCGCGGCCGAGCTTGCCGCCCTGGCCGGGGACCAGCTCGACGTTGTGGACGATCGTGCCGGTCGGCATGTCGCTCAGAGCCAGCGCGCTGCCGGGCTTGATGTCGGCACCGGGACCGGACTGGATCTCATCGCCGACGGAGATTCCCGCCGGAGCGAGGATGTAGCTCTTGTGCCCGTCGGCGTAGTGCAGCAGGGCGATGTAGCAGCTGCGATTCGGGTCGTACTCGATCGTCGCCACCTTCGCCGGCACGCCGTCGCGCAGGCGCTTGAAGTCGATCTGCCGGTAGCGCCGCTTGGCGCCGCCACCACGGTGCCGGGCGGTGACCCGCCCATTCGAGTTGCGGCCACCGGACTTGCGCAGACCCTCGGTCAGCTTGCGTTCCGGGCTGGAAGCAGTCAGCTGCTCGCGCAACGGATACGTCGCGAAGCGGCGTCCGGGGCTGGTCGGCTTTGTTTTGCGGTTCGGCATTCCTCTTCCTCTATGCAGTCTCTGCGCCCTCGAACAGCTCGATTCGCTCGCCGGGCGCGAGCTGGACTATCGCCTTCTTCCAGCCTCTCGTCCGGCCCGCGTGGAGACCGCGACGCTTTGGCTTGGAACTCACCTTGGAGGTGCGAACAGCGGCGACCTTGACGTCGAAGATCTCCTCGACGGCGCGGGCGATCTGGGTCTTGTGGGCACGGTCGTTGACCCTGAAGGTGTACTTGCCCTCGGCGATCAGTGCGTAGCTCTTCTCCGAGACGACCGGGCGGATGATCACGTTGCGCGCGTCCATCAGGCCAGCCTCTCCTTCAGCTTCTCGAGGGCGCCCTCGGAGACGACCAGCGAGGCGGCCCCGATCACGTCCGCCACCCCGACCGCAGTGGCCTCGACCACGGCCACGCGGGCGATGTTGCGGAAGCTCTTCGCGGCGCCGGCCTCTTCTGGGCCGAGCACGATCAGGGTCGAGCGCTTCGCGCCCCATTTGTCCAGAGCCTCGGCGGCGGTCTTGGTCGAGGGAGTCTCGAAGGCAGTTGCATCGACCACGGCGACGCTGCCGCGCTCGGCGTGGACCGAGAGAGCCGAGCGCATCGCCTTGCGCCGTGCCTTGCGGTTGACCTTGACCGTGTAGTGGCGCGGCTTGGGGCCGAAGGCGACACCGCCGCCGAAACGGCTGGGAGAGCTGAGCGCGCCGACGCGAGCGCGGCCGGTGCCCTTCTGTCGCCAGGCCTTGGCTCCGGTCATCGCGACCTCTGCCCGGGTCAGCGTCGAGGCGGTGCCCCGGCGACGGGCGGCGAGGTCGGCACGGGCCGCCTCGTCCACCAGCGAGTGGTGGAACGGCTCGGCGAAGATCTCTTTGGGCAGGTCGGCTTTGGTCGTCTTGCCGAGGACGGCGGCTTTAGCCATCGGTCCTCACCTCCACGACAGCGTTGCGCGACCCCGGCACCGAGCCCTTGATCAGCAGCAGGTTGCGCTCGGCGTCGACGTCGGCGACCTCGAGCCCACACTGGGTGACCCGCTTGTTGCCCATCTGGCCCGGCATCCGCATGCCCTTGAAGACACGGGCGGGGAAGGTGCTGGCGCCGATCGAACCCGGCGCTCGCACGTTGTGCGAACCGTGTGTGACCGGCCCGCGGCTGAAGTTGTGGCGCTTGATCCCGCCCTGGAACCCCTTGCCGATCGAGATCCCGGAGACCTTGACTTTCTGACCGGCCTCGAAGGCCTCGACGGTGACGTCGTCACCGATCTTGGGGGCCTCCTCGGCGCCGAGGTCCTCGTTACGGAACTCGACCAGGTGACGCATCGGCGCGGCACCAGCCTTCTTCAGGTGGCCTTCCTCGGCCTTGCTCAGCTTGCCCTGCTTGATCTCGCCGAAGGCAAGCTGGACGGCGGTGTAGCCGTCACGCTCCGGCTCGCGAACCGCGGTCACCTTGCAGGGCCCGGCTTCGATCACGGTCACCGGCACGACCTCGCCGTCCTCGCGGAAGACCTGCGTCATGCCGAGCTTCTTGCCGAGGATCGCAGCCATCGTCTCTAGAGGCGAATCTCGATGTCGACGCCGGCCGGCAGCGAGTCCAGCCGCTGCAGCGAGTCGACCGTTTTCGGAGACGGCTGGAGGATGTCGATCAGCCGCTTGTGGGTGCGGATCTCGAAGTGCTCGCGCGAGTCCTTGTCCTTGAAGGGGGAACGGATCACGCAGTAGACGTTCTTCTCGGTCGGCAGCGGCACCGGGCCGGAGACGCTGGCGCCGGTTCGCTCCGCGGTTTCGACGATCTCGCGGGCAGCCCGGTCTATGGCGTCGTGGTCGTACGCCTTGAGCCGGATCCTGATCTTTTGTGCTGCTATCGCTGCCACGTTGAAACTGTCTCTCGTCTTTCTCGCGCAGTCCTATCGCGCATGAAGGGCGGGGCCCCTTTTGTGGGGCGCCGCCCCGGTCGTATGTGCCTTGCAGTTGTCTCGCCGCCCCAGGCGGCGACAGGGCGGGCAGAGCCCGCCCCCTGGTCGCTACTCGATGATCTCGGAGACGACCCCCGAGCCGACCGTCCGGCCACCCTCGCGGATGGCGAACCGCAGGCCCTGATCCATCGCGATCGGCTGAATCAGCTCGATCGTCATCTCGACGTTGTCTCCCGGCATCACCATCTCGGTCCCCTCGGGGAGGTTGGCGATGCCGGTCACGTCAGTGGTACGGAAGTAGAACTGAGGCCGGTAGCCGGAGAAGAACGGAGTGTGACGGCCACCCTCCTCCTTCTTCAGGCAGTAGACCTCGGCCTTGAACTTGGTGTGCGGCGTGATCGAACCGGGCTTGCAGAGCACCTGCCCGCGCTCGATCTCCTCGCGCTTGGTACCGCGCAGGAGGGCGCCGATGTTGTCGCCGGCCTGACCCTGGTCGAGGATCTTGCGGAACATCTCGACCCCGGTGACAACCGTGGTGGTGGTGTCCTTGATCCCGACGATCTCCACCTCGTCGCCGGTATTGACGATTCCCTGCTCGACGCGGCCGGTGGCGACGGTGCCGCGGCCGGTGATCGAGAAGATGTCCTCGATCGGCATCAGGAAAGGCTTGTCGAGCTCGCGTACCGGCTCGGGGATGTAGGAGTCGAGCGCGGCAGCCAGCTCGAAGACCGCTTTCTGAGCCTCTTCGTCGCCCTCCAGCGCCTTCAGCGCCGAACCCTTGATGATCGGCGTGTCGTCGCCGGGGAAGTCGTACTCGTTGAGCAGGTCCTTGACCTCCTCCTCGACCAGCTCGATCAGCTCGTCGTCATCGACTTGGTCGATCTTGTTGAGGAAGACGACCACATGCGGGACGTTGACCTGGCGGGCGAGCAGGATGTGCTCGCGCGTCTGCGGCATCACGCCGTCGGCGGCCGAGACGACCAGAATCGCGCCGTCCATCTGGGCGGCGCCGGTGATCATGTTCTTGACGTAGTCGGCGTGGCCGGGACAGTCGACGTGGGCGTAGTGGCGGTTCTCGGTCTGGTACTCGACGTGCGAGGTCGCGATCGTGATGCCGCGTTCCTTCTCCTCCGGAGCGTTATCGATCTCCTCGAAGCTTTTCGCCTCGGCATCGCCCTTCGTGGAGAGGGTCTGGGTGATCGCGGCCGTCAGCGTCGTCTTGCCGTGGTCGATGTGACCGATGGTGCCGACGTTCACATGCGGCTTATCGCGCTCGAACTTCTCCTTTGACATCTCTCTCCGTTCTACCTTTCGAAGTCGTGTTCTGTCTGGGTTGGCTGATTAAGTCTGTTTGGCGCTGCCTGGCAGGGCATTTTTTCCTGCTTGCGGGCGAACCTGGGAAATATAGCCAGATGCACGCTTGGTCCGCGGTTGGCCTAAGACGCTGCCCCTACCGGCTCACCCGAACGGTGCTCGACGATCTCCTCGGCGATGTTCGCCGGGACCTCCTCATACCGCTCGAACTGCATCGTGTAGGTCGCCCGGCCCTGCGTCATCGAACGTAGTTCGGTCGCGTAGCCGAACATCTCACCGAGTGGGACGAAAGCTTGGACGGCGAGGGCGTTGCCGCGCTGGTCCTGGCCCTGGACCTTGCCGCGGCGGCGCGAGAGATCGCCGATCACGTCGCCGAGGAAGTCCTCGGGGGTGACGACCTCGACCGCCATCACCGGCTCCAGCAGGACCGGGTTCGCCTTGCGGGCTCCCTCCTGGATCGCCATCGAGCCGGCGATTTTGAAGGCCATCTCCGAAGAGTCGACGTCGTGGAAGGAGCCGTCGACGAGTTCGACCTTGACGTCGACCATCGGGTAGCCGGCCTTGACGCCGTTCTCCAGCGCCTCCCTCATTCCCTGTTCGGCCGGGCCGATGAATTCGCCCGGGATCGCGCCGCCCTTGATTTTGTTGACGAACTCGAACCCCTCGCCCGGCGCGGGCTCGACGTTGATCACGACGTGGCCGAACTGGCCGCGACCGCCGGTCTGGCGGACGAAGCGGGCCTCGACCTTGTCGACGCGCTTGCGGATCGTCTCGCGGTAGGCGACCTGTGGCTTGCCGACGTTGGCGTCGACTTTGAACTCGCGCAGCATGCGGTCGACGATCACCTCGAGGTGCAGCTCGCCCATGCCGTGAATAAGGGTCTGGCCGGTTTCCTCGTCGCTTTCGATCCGGAAGGTCGGGTCCTCCTCGCCGAGCCGCTGCAGGGCGTTGCCCATCTTCTCCTGATCGGCCTTGGTTTTCGGCTCGATCGCAACGGCGATCACCGTCTCCGGGAACTCGATGCTCTCCAGCGCGATCGGCGCGTCGGGCGCGGCGAGAGTGTCGCCGGTGCCCGTTTCCTTGAGGCCGACCCCGGCGCAGATGTCGCCCGCGTAACACTCCTCGATCTCCTCGCGGCTGTTGGCGTGCATCATCAGCAGGCGGCCGATTCGCTCGGTTCGGCCGGTCTTCACGTTGAGGACGCGCCCACCGGCGTCGAGCTTGCCCGAGTAGACGCGGAAATAGGTGAGCTTGCCGACGTAGGGATCGGACATGACCTTGAAGGCGAGGGCGGCGAAGGGGGCGTTGTCGTCGGCGGGCCGCTCGGCCTCGGTCGGCTCGTCCTCGCCCTTGCCCGGAGCCACCAGCCCGGTCACCGGCGGCACCTCGAGCGGCGAGGGCAACAGCTCGACGACAGCGTCGAGCAGTGGCTGCACCCCCTTGTTCTTGAAGGAGGAGCCGCAGAGGACGGGGGTCACCTTGGTGTCGAGGCAGGCGCGATGGAGCGATTTGGCGATCCGCTCGTGAGGAATCTCCTCCTCGCCGAGATAGGCCTCCATCAACTCGTCGTCGTAGTCGGCGCAGGCCTCGATCAGCTGGGTCCGGTATTCCTCGGCCTGGTCCTGGAGGTCGGCGGGGATCTCGGTGGTCTCGAACTCGGTGCCGAGCTCGTCCTTCCAGACCAGCGCCTTCATCTCGATCAGGTCGACCACGCCGGCAAACTCGGCCTCGTTGCCGATCGGCAGCTGGATCGGCAGCGGGTTGGCGCCGAGCCGGTCCTTCATCGTCTCCACTGCGTTGAAGAAGTCGGCGCCGGTCCGGTCCATCTTGTTGATGTAGGCAAAGCGCGGCACCTTGTACTTGTCGGCCTGGCGCCAGACGGTCTCCGACTGGGGCTCGACTCCGGCGACCGCGTCGAAGACGGCGATCGCGCCGTCGAGGACGCGCAGGCTGCGCTCGACCTCGACCGTGAAGTCGACGTGGCCGGGCGTGTCGATGATGTTGATCCTGTGCCCGTTCCACTCGCAGGCGGTCGCGGCGGAGGTGATCGTGATGCCGCGCTCCTGCTCCTGCTCCATCCAGTCCATCACCGCGGCGCCCTCGTGGACCTCGCCGATCTTGTGGGTACGGCCGGTGTAGTAGAGGATGCGCTCGGTCGTCGTCGTCTTACCGGCGTCGATGTGCGCCATGATCCCGATGTTGCGCGTCTTCTCTAGTGGAAAGGTGCGTGGCATGGTTCCTAAGGTAAGGGGTTGTTCTTGAAACGGGGACGAGTCGAAAAAAAGCGCTCCGGCAAGAGCCGGGATCCGCGCATGAAAAAGGCCCTCGCGGGCCCGGCGAAACGTGCTCCGAAGAAGCGTGCTGCAAAGAAGCCTGAGCGACGCGCGATGATAGCAGCGGTTCGGCGGCGCATCCGAACGGCGCGTCAACTGGCTCGCACGACGCCCGCCCGGCTGGCTGGGTGGACGCAGAAGACCGACCGGGCGGTAGGGAAGCGGCTAGAGCGAGCGCGCCCGGTTCTGGTCCGCCGGCTGCAGCGGGGGCGGAAGGACGCGGTCGGCTTTGCGAGGGCGCTGGGCAAGCGGCTGCGCCCGGCCGGAGTGTTGCTCCTTCGCGCATTCGGTAAAGGAGAAGCGCTGTCGCGGCAAGTGCTTGGCGGCGCGACACGGGCGGCAACCCGCGCGAGCGCGGTGTTGACCCCGAAGCGAGCGGTTTGCCTCGCAATCGTTGGATCGGCGATCTGCCTGGTGGTCTCCCAGTTCGTCGCCTACCGCGGAGTCGAGATCGGACAGCCGGGATATGCGGGCCTGCCGGCTGCGACCCCACCCACCGTCGACGTCAAGGACGCTGGAGAGGCGCACTCCTTCCTGCTGATCCCCATCGCCCTGCTTGCAGCGGGCCTTGCCGTGACGGGGATGCGCACCTGGCGCCGCGGATTGGGGCGCATGATCTTCGTCCTCGGCCTGGTCAGCCTGGCCGTCATCCTGCTCGTGGACCTGCCGGCAGGGCTCGACGCAAGCGCCCAGGAATCCCGCTTCGCAGGGGCCACCGCGGTGCTCGACAACGGCTTCTGGGCGGAGCTGGCTGCATCGGCGGGGCTGGTTTTGGGCGGACTGCTCTACTATGCGCGGCCGTGCCGAATACGAATCAACTTGTCAGGAAGGGCCGCAAGCGCCCGAAGAAGAAGACGACGACGCCGGGTCTCAAGTCGGGACAGGGCCGCAAGAAGGCGGTCGCCGCGCCGCAGCGGCGCGGAGTCTGCACCCGCGTCGCGACCGTGACGCCGAAGAAGCCGAACTCCGCGCTGCGCAAGATCGCGCGTGTGCGGTTGACCAACGGGATGGAGGTCACCACCTACATCCCCGGCGAGGGACACAATCTTCAGGAGCACTCGGTGGTGCTCGTCAGGGGTGGTCGCGTCAAGGACCTGCCCGGCGTCCGTTACAAGGTCGTCCGCGGTACCCTCGACGCCGCCGGCGTCTCCGACCGCAAGCAGGCTCGCTCCCGCTACGGAGTCAAGGCTTCCTAGTGCCGCGCCGCTCCGCAGCCACGATCCGGCCGGTCGAGCCCGACGCCCGCTTCCGCAATCGTCTCGTCCAGCAGCTGATCAACAAGGTGATGCGCGACGGCAAGAAGCAGGTCGCCGAGCGGATC
This sequence comes from uncultured Solirubrobacterales bacterium, assembly GCA_963697695.1. Classification (GTDB taxonomy): domain Bacteria; phylum Actinomycetota; class Thermoleophilia; order Solirubrobacterales; family 70-9; genus VRUE01. The sequence goes on along the minus strand of OY969094.1, from coordinate 2,088,930 downwards.
GTCTACGACGCCCTGGCGATCGTCGGCGAGCGCTCCGGCGAGGACCCGATCGAGACGCTCGAGGGGGCGATCAAGCAGTTGACGCCGACCCTGGAGGTCCGTTCCCGCCGCGTCGGCGGCGCCACGTACCAGGTCCCGGTCGAGGTGCCCGCACGCCGTGCTCGCACCCTGGCGATTCGCTGGATGGTCGACTACGCGCGCAATCGCCGCGAGTACTCGATGGCCGAGCGCCTTGCCAGCGAGATTCTCGACGCCACTCAGCAACAGGGCAGCGCCTGGAAGCGGAAGGACGACATTTACCGCATGGCGCAGGCGAACAAGGCGTTCGCTCACTACCGCTGGTAGCTAGCCTCGCTCCGTGAACAAGCCGATCCTTGCCGTCGACGTGGACGGCGTAATCAGCCTTTTCGGGTTCGAGGAGAAGCCGGACCGGTCGCTTGCTCAGCTGGAGCTGGTCGATGGGGTTCCGCACCTGATCTCGCTCCCATGCGGAGATCGGCTGCGGCGGCTGAGCGAGCACTTCGAGCTGGTCTGGGCGACCGGCTGGGAGGACAAGGCGAACTTCTATTTGCCGCAGATCCTCGGGGTGCCGGAGTTGCCGCACGTGACCTTCGACGGGTCCGTGCGGGCGGGGGCGGCGCACTGGAAGGTCGGGCCCCTGGATGAGTACGGGCGGGGGCGGGCGATGGCCTGGATCGACGACAACTTCGACGCCAGTTGCTACGAGTGGGCAGAGCAGCGCGAGGAGCCGACGCTGCTGGTCCCGACCGAGACCCACCTCGGCCTGGAGGAGGCTCACGTCGAGGTCTTGCAGCAGTGGGCCATGGCTCTACACTGAGCCGGTGGAGGGGTTCTGGCCAATCTTCTTCCTGCTGGTCGTGCTGAAGATCCCCGTCTTCGGCGCACTCTGGCTGGTCTGGTGGGCGAGCAAGGAACCTGAGCCCGAGGGCGCAGCGGAGGATGACTCCGATAGCGGCTTCAAGCGCTGGAACCCCCAGCCAAAGCTTCCACGCGGCCCGCGGCGGGGGCCCCACGGCGGCGCGACGAGGCGAGGTCTGGGTGCCTCTCCGGCGCAGCGGCGTCCTGGTTTTCGCACAGACCACCCAGTGAGAGAACTGGCGCGCCAGGCGAAAACCCCAGCAAGCGGGAGAGGCACCCAGACCTCGCCCCACCCTCCGTCTCAAACCCGCTGAGCCGCCTGCTTCCGCTCGCGCCGGATCTCGCGTAGATAAGGCTGGAAGTCCACCTGGATCGTGTGACGCTTAGAAGCGACGTAGCGCTTCCGCATCTTCTCTTCAGCCTCCGCGATCTCCGCCCGCATCTCAGCCGGTGCAGGCAACGTGCCGCGGCCGCCGAGAAGGTCCGCCACCCACTCCGCCTGCGCCTCGGCAAGCGGCATGATCGCCCCCAGCGGCTGGATGAAACCGATGAAGTAGAGGTTGGGGTGCTCGACCGAGGCGACGCGACGGTAGAGCGACAGCCGGTTGTCGTTGGCTGAAACCACCGCCTCGTCGAGGAAGGGGAAGCTGATCTTGTAGCCGGTGCAGTAGACGACGAGGTCGATCTCCTCCTCGCTGCCATCGCTGAAGCGAACGGTGCGGCCGCCTGCGAAGCGGTCGATGTTCGGCTTCACGGCGATGTCGCCGTGACCTAGTCTCGAGAGCAGCTCCGCTGAGACGGTCGGGTGCGCCTCGAGCAGCTTGTGATCGGGCTGGGGCAGGCCGTAGGCGGTCATGTCGCCGGCGGTCATCCCCAGCATCCGCCCCAGCACGAAGCGCTGCACCGGGAGCGGCATCAGGGTCAGCAGCTTCGATGCCGCCTCATCCGTCGGCTTGCCGTTCAGGTACTTGGGCATGATGTAAGCGCCGCGCCGCATCGCGAGGAAGGTCTTGTCGGCGATCCGTGAGGCCTCGACGGCGATGTCGGTGGCCGAGTTGCCGATGCCGAGCACCAGAACCCGCTTGCCGCGCAGCGTGTCTGCCTCGCGGTAGTAGTGGACGTGGATCTGCTCGCCCTCGAACTCGTCTGAGCCCTGGAAGGGAGGCTCCGGCCAGCGTGGGTCCCAATGGTGCCCGTTGGCGACCAGCACCGCCCGGTAGCGGTTGGTCTCGCGATTGCCATCCCGATCGGCGACCGTCACCTCCCACTCGCCGTCGACCGGCTCGACGCCGGTCACTTCGGTTCGAAAGCGGATCCTCTCCCTGAAGCCGAAATGGTCGACGTAGTCGTCGAAGTAGGCAGCGATCTGGAAGTGATTCGGGTAGTCCGGATAGTCCTCCGGCATCGGGTAGGTCTTGTAGGCCATCAGCCCGCGCGAGGTGTTGATGTGCAGCGAGCGATAGGCCGACGACATCTCGTTGTCGTTTTCGAAGCGCCAGTTGCCGCCGACCGCGGATCCCTTCTCGAAGCAATCGAAGGGGATGCGACGCGCATTGAGGACCTGACAGGCGGCGATCCCGGACGAGCCGGCACCGATCACGCAGACGTTCTGGGCGGCTGGCATGGGGGAAATCTATCCGGCCTGAGCCAGGACTGGCTGGCTGGCCAGTGATGACAGGGGTGAGCAGGTTCACCCCTGGGGTCCGTAGAGAGAAACCCCAATCGATTCGAAGCTTGGTCCATCGGATTTACAAACCAACGAAAGGAACCTCCGATGACCAGCAAGACCCGCTCATTCCGTCCCTCCCCCGCCCTCGTGATCGCCTGCATCGCGCTGTTCGCCGCCCTCACGGGCAGCGCCATCGCCGCCGGCGTCGGCAAGAACACCGTCCGCTCGCCGCAGATCGTCGACGGCACGGTCCGCACACTCGACCTCCGCGACAACGCGGTCGCGGCCAGCAAGATCGCCCCCGACGCGGTCGACACCACCGAGATCGCCGAAAACGGGGTCGGCTCGGCCGATGTGGCTCCGGAGTCGCTGGCCGCGGCCGATCTGGCTCCAGCGTCCGTCGGCTCTTCGGAGGTAACGGACCAGTCCCTGACCGCCAACGACCTCGGCCCCGACTCGGTCGGCTCGAGCGAGCTCCAGGCCGGCGCGGTCCGCGCAGCAGAGCTGGGCGCGATCGTCCAGGTCTCGGACAGCGGCGCGATCGCCGCAAACGGCAACGCCACCGGGAGCGTCGCCTGCCCCGCCGGCACCACGGTGATCAGCGGCGGCAACAACGTCAGCAACTACCGCATCGCGCTGGCCGGATCGATGCGCAGCGGCAACGGCTGGCTGGTCCACGCCCACAACTACGCCGCCACGGCCGAGACCCTCACGGTCTACGCCTACTGCCTCTCCGGCGGCAGCAGCAACTAACCCAACGCGAATCAAGCAGGCACCTAAGCGGCCCGGGCATTGCCCGGGCCGCTTTTGCGTAAGGCAGCTCCGGGGAACTACGAGGGGGCGGGTGTCCTCCGGCGGAACTTGTGAGCGACCGAAGGGAGCGGGTTCCGACGGTGGGGAACCGCGGACCCTCCCAGATCCTCACTCGCCGGGTTTTTTGAATTGACTGCCGGAAAAGTTGAAGAGTTTGCCGTCGGGGCCCTGCACCAGCGTCTGGTTGCCCTCGCCGATCACGCCGGGCGCGACCGGATCGAGCACAGGGTCGTTGCCGCGGATGTAGGCGCTCCAGTTGTAGTTGGTCTTTTCGAAGACCCGGCGCCGGTACTCGCTTGCCGACTGGATGATCTGCGTCGTTTCCTGCTGCGTGACGAAGGTCTGCGCCCGCCGTTCGGCTTGGTTAACGCTCGGATCCCAGCTCTGCCAGGTGCGCAGCAAGGCGTCGCCGACGCTGCCCGGCACTCCGTTGTAGGCAGCGATGTAGCTGTGGTAGAGGTACCAGAAGCCTTCGCCAGTGGTGAAGGTGCCGGCGATGACGTAGGCCGAGCCGGGTTTCCCGTTCGAGTTGAACGAGACCTGGAACATCCCGGAGTCCATGCCCGAGCCGAGCACGCCCGTGCTATTGGGGACTTGGCCGACAACTCGCATGTCGCTGACGTTGGCGCCTGCCTGGTTCAGCCAGAGCGGCCAAGCTTGCTCGACCGCCTGACGAGCCCCCATGAAAGGCGCCTGGATCCCCGGACAGGGTGGGAAGAAGCAGTATTCGAAGAACCCGGCGGGAACGCCGAACGCGTAGCTCCCCAGGTCGGGGTGACCACCTTCGACGATCCCCTGGCTGCCACCAGCGACCCACCCCGGCGCGTCGGGCACCGTCGCCCTGGCGCTGCCATCGGCGGTCGTAAATGGCTTCAGCGGAATCGGCGCTTCCTGTTCCTGCGTTGCGACCGTAGGCAAGCTCACCGGCCGCACGTTGCGAGCACTCCTTGCCATCCGCGCGAAAAGTTGCCGCTGCCCTTTCCCGATCGTCGCCGAAGCGCCGGCCACGGGGCGTCCGCGTTTGCCTTTCCCGCCTCGTTTTCTCGCCGGCACGAGCGCCGTCACCGCCACGCCTCCCGGCGCCTTGTCGAAGTAGACCTCAGCCGAGCCACCCGCTTTCAGCGGCACTCGCAGCCCAAACTGATTAGCGTTCGGCGTCGCCGGCAACGCCCTGCCGAGCAGCGCTTCGGCAACGGTCCGCGGCGCCCCCGACGTGCTCACCGCCAGCAGCGTCATCTGTCCCGCCCCGCCCGAGACTTCATACCCGCCACCATGCAGCCGCAGCCGGTACCCAGCCGGCGCCGTGATCCGGAACCCGCCTTTCCCCTGCAACGTCCGCCATCCCCGCTTCTTGGAAACGGTCGCAGCCGACTCGTCCTGCCCCATCGCCTGACTCGGTACCAAGAGCACGAGCGCCATCGCAGCGACGACCAACGCCTTGCTCCTAGCCCTGCGAGATCCCATCACCGCCGCCAGCGTAATGCAGCTCGACCGCAGGACGTCGTCGCCAGCCGCATTTCGAGCGCTGCAGAGGGGTAGGGTGCCCCTCCGAACGGCTTGTACTTTTTCGGCGATTCAACCTCGGACGGCCTCAGCCGCACCACCGAAAAAGTTGAGTGAGGAGGGGCACCCGACCCCTCCTCACTCCCAGAGAATTCGCCTACTGCGACGACTCCTCGGAGGTCTGCTCGATCTCCTGCGCCAGCTCCTCGAGCTCCTCGGCGAAGGAGGGGCCGAAGCTCTCGACCGGGGTCTCGCCGCCGTCGATGCCGAGCTCGGCGGCCAGCTCCTCCTCGTCGAGCAGGCCGTCCTCGCTGGGCGGCTCGATCGGCACGGCCGGCTCCACCGCAAGCGTGCGGTAGTGCTTGAGGCCGGTCGCGGCCGGGATCAGCTTGCCGATGATCACGTTCTCCTTCAGGCCGACGAGGCGATCCCGCTTGCCCTCCAGGGCTGCGTCGGTGAGCACCTTGGTCGTCTCCTGGAAGGAGGCGGCGGAGAGGAAGGACTCGGTGGCCAGCGAGGCCTTGGTGATTCCGAGGATGACCTCCTCGGCCTTGGCCGGCGTGCCGCCGTCTTCCTTCGTCTTCTTGTTTAGCCGCTTCAGCGCACCGCGGTCTTCGAGCTGGCCCGGCAGCAGGCTGGTCGAGCCCTTCGACTCGATCCGCACCTTCTTCAGCATCTGACGGGCGATCAGCTCGATGTGCTTGTCGTTGATGTCGACGCCCTGGGCGCGGTAGACCCTCTGCACCTCGGCGACGAGATAGAGCTCGACGTCGGTGCGGCCGCGAATCGCCAGCAGGTCAGCCGGGTAGAGCGAGCCCTCGTTGAGCTGCTGGCCGATCTCGACTTTCTCGCCATCGGCGACGTGCAGGCGGGTCCGCACCGGGAAGCTGTAGGCGTGCTCCTCACCGCTTGACTCGGTGACGATCACTTTCAGCGCTTTGTCGGTTTCTTCGATCGAGACCTTGCCGGCCGCCTCGGCCATCTGCGCCAGGCCCTTCGGTTTACGCGCCTCGAAGAGCTCGACGATGCGCGGCAGGCCCTGCGTGATGTCCTGGCCGGCGACGCCGCCGGTGTGGAAGGTACGCATGGTCAGCTGCGTCCCAGGCTCGCCGATCGACTGGGCGGCGATGATGCCCACCGCGTCGCCGATGTCGACCGTCGAGCCGGTGGCCGGAGCGATGCCGTAGCAGGCACGGCACACACCCGAGTCGGCATCGCACTTCAGCGTCGAGCGAACCGGAACCTTGACTTCCTCTCCCTCGAACGCCTCGATGATCGCCTCGACGTCGGCGAGGGTGATCTCCTGGTTGCGCTTGAGCAGCTCGCGGCCGCGCTTGGTCTCGAATTTCTTCGCCGCCAACCGCCCGACGAGATTGTCGTTGAGCGAGTTGTCGTCCTTGCGCAGCGCCATCTCGATGTGGTCCTTGGTTTTGCAGTCCTCGTCGCGGACGATCACGTCCTGGGCGACGTCGACCAAACGTCGGGTCAGGTAACCCGAGTCGGCCGTGCGCAGCGCCGTGTCGGCGAGTCCCTTTCGGGCGCCGTGGGTGGAGATGAAGTACTCCAGGACCGAGAGGCCCTCCATGAAGTTGGCCTTGATCGGCCGCTCGATGATTTCGCCCTTCGGATTGGCCATCAGGCCGCGCATCCCCGCCAGCTGGCGGATCTGCTTGAACGAACCACGCGCTCCCGAGTTGGCCATCATGAAGATCGGGTTCAGCTCGTCGAGGTTGTCCTCCATCGCCTGTGCAACCTCGTCCGTCGCTTTGTTCCAGTGCGACGTGACCGCCTCATGGCGCTCCTCGGCCGTGATGTAGCCGTCGTCGTACTGGGCCTGGATCTCCGCCGTCTGCTTCTCGTAGCGCTCGAGGATCTTCTCCTTGTCGGGCGGCGAGACGACGTTGTTCTTGGAGACGGTGATTCCCGCCTGGCTGGCATAGTGGAAGCCGAGGTCCTTGAAGGCGTCGAGCACCTGCGAGACCGCCGGCGCCCCGTAGGCGTCGACCAGGTCGGAGACCATCTCGTTGACGTTGCGCTTCTTCAGCGCGTGGTTGACGAACTCGAACTGCTCGGGATCGAAGTCCTCCCCAAGCGCTTCAGCGAGCGCCCGCTCGATCTTTTCGTTGAAGATGATCCGCCCGACCGTAGTCAGGAAGTGCTCGTGCCCGGCCCGCCGGTACTCGGCCTGGTCGTGCAGTTTGCAGCCGCCGTTCTCGTAGACGAGCTCAGCCTCCTGAGCGGAGCGGAACACCTTCGGCGCCGAGCCGTTGCGGCCGGCGCCCTTGCCGGCTTTCAGCTCCTCGTCGATCTTCGCCAGCTCCTCCGCGGGCGGGCCGTAGGTGAGGTAGTAGATGCCGAGCACCATGTCCTGGGTCGGCGTCGCCAGCGGCGCGCCGTGCGCCGGCGAGAGGATGTTGTTCGCCGAGAGCATCAGGATCCGCGCCTCGGCCTGAGCCTCGGCGGAGAGCGGCACGTGCACGGCCATCTGATCGCCGTCGAAGTCGGCGTTGAAGGCGTGGCAGACCAGCGGGTGGACCTGGATCGCCTTGCCCTCGACCAGCACCGGCTCGAAGGCCTGGATGCCGAGGCGGTGCAGGGTCGGCGCGCGGTTGAGCAGCACCGGGTGCTCGTGGATCACTTCCTCGAGCACGTCCCAGACCTCGGGCACCATCGACTCGACCATCTTCTTGGCGGCCTTGATGTTCTGCACCGCCTTGCGCTCGACCAGCTGAGCCATGATGAATGGCTTGAAGAGCTCCAGCGCCATCAGCTTCGGCAGGCCGCACTGGTGCAGCCTCAGGCTCGGGCCGGAGACGATCACCGAGCGGCCGGAGTAGTCGACGCGCTTGCCGAGCAGGTTCTGGCGGAAGCGTCCCTGCTTCCCCTTGAGCATGTCCGAGAGCGACTTCAGCGGGCGGTTGCCGGGCCCGGTGACGGGCCGGCCGCGGCGGCCGTTGTCGAACAGCGCGTCGACCGCCTCCTGCAGCATCCGCTTCTCGTTGTTGACGATGATCTCGGGGGCGCCGAGATCGAGCAGGCGCTTGAGCCGGTTGTTGCGGTTGATCACGCGCCGGTAGAGGTCGTTGAGATCCGAGGTGGCGAAGCGGCCACCGTCGAGCTGGACCATCGGCCGCAGCTCCGGCGGAATCACCGGCACGCAGTCGAGAATCATCCAGTCCGGCTTGTTCTCGGAGTTGAGGAAGGCGGAAGCGACCTTCAGCCGCTTCACCGCACGGGCCTGTTTCTGACCCTTGGAGCTGTTGATGATCTGCTCCAGTTCCTCGCAGTCGGCTTCGAGGTCGACCTGTTCGAGCAGGTCCCGCACCGCCTCGGCGCCCATGCTGCCGCGGAAGTACTCACCCCAGCCGAACGGCGAACCGAAGCGGTCCTTGAGCTCGCGGAAGACCGTCTCGTCGTTGACGACGTCCTTCGGCTTCATTTCGGTGAAGATCTTCCAGACCTCCTGCATCCGCTCGATCGCCTCGTCGATGTAGGCCTCGGTGTCGGAGATCTCCGCGTCGAAGGTCTTGCGCAGCTCTTTGATCATTTTGGTGCGCTCGTCGTCCTTCAACTTGCGCAGCTGCGTTGCGGTCAGCTTCAGCGAGTCGGCCCAGATGTGGTCGTCGTCGTCGAATTTGGTCGAGGTGCCCTCCTCGAGGTACTTGACCCGGCGCTCCAGGGACTCGCTCAGCTCCTGAGTCCTTTTCTGCCTTTCGGCCTCATAGGAGTCGGTGACCTTTTTGACCTCTTTCTCGAGTTTGCCGAGGTCTTTGTCGCGGGCCTCGACGTCGACCCACGTGATCATCGAAGCGGCGAAGTAGAGGACCTTCTCCAGCTCCTTCGGCGCCATGTCGATCAGGTAGCCGATCCGGCTCGGCACGCCCTTGAAGAACCAGATGTGGGAGACCGGGGCAGCCAGGTCGACATGCCCCATGCGCTCGCGGCGCACCTTGGAGCGGGTCACCTCGACGCCGCAGCGCTCGCAGACGATGCCCTTGTAGCGGACGCGCTTGTACTTGCCGCAGTAGCACTCCCAGTCCTTGGTCGGACCGAAGATGCGCTCGCAGAAGAGGCCGTCTTTCTCCGGCTTCAGCGTGCGGTAGTTGATCGTCTCCGGCTTGGTGACCTCGCCCCAGCTCCAGGAGCGGATCTTCTTCGACGACGCGAGGCCGATCTCAATTGCGTCGAAATTGTTGATGTCGATCATCAGTCCTCCACCTTTGCCTCTTCGGCCTCTTTGGCCGGCTCGGCCCCGTCTCCGTCAGTCCCTCCATCGCCCTCGGCGACCACCTGCTCCTCTTGCTCGTCAGCCGCTCCGTTGGAGGAGTCGGCGCGAACGCCGGTCAGGTCCATGCCCAGCTCCTCGGCTGCCTTCAGCAGGTCGTCGTCCTCCTCGGCGACTTCGACATCGCCGCCCTCGGAGACGACGTTGGCGTCGAGCGAGAGGCTCTGGATCTCCTTCAGCAGCACTTTGAAGGACTCCGGGATCGACGGCTCGGGAATGTTCTCTCCCTTGACGATCGCCTCGTATGCCTTCACGCGGCCGACCGTGTCGTCGGACTTGACCGTGAGCATCTCCTGCAGCGTGTAGGCAGCGCCGTAGGCCTCCAGGGCCCAGACCTCCATCTCGCCGAAGCGCTGACCGCCGAACTGCGCCTTGCCGCCCAGCGGCTGCTGGGTGACCAGCGAGTACGGACCGGTCGAGCGAGCGTGGATCTTGTCGTCGACCAGGTGCAGCAGCTTGAGGATGTACATGTAGCCGACCGTGACCTTGCCCTCGTAGGGCTCGCCGGTGCGGCCGTTGTAGAGCTGCGCCGTACCGGAAGCGCGGGCGCCGGGGCGCTCGCGCTTGTCGATGCCGAGGTCGATGCCACGCTCGGAGTTTTCGTCGCTCCAGGAGACAAGCGCCTCGTCGACGTCCTCGACGGTCGCCCCGTCGAAGACCGAGGTGGCGACGTAGACACGTCCGTCACCTTCGTCGGAGTGAGCCTGCTTATAGGCCTCGGAGCCGTCGTCGTACCAGCCGTTGGCCGCGACCCAGCCGAGATGCGTCTCGAGGATCTGGCCGATGTTCATCCGGCTCGGCACACCGAGCGGGTTGAGGATCACGTCGACGGGAGTGCCGTCGGCGAGGTGTGGCATGTCCTCCTCGGGCACGATCTTCGAGATCACACCCTTGTTCCCGTGGCGGCCTGCAAGCTTGTCGCCCTCGGCGATCTTGCGCTTGGTAGCCACGTAGACGCGGACCAGGTCATTGACGCCGGCAGGCAGATCGTCGCCGTCGTCGCGGCTGAAGGTGAGCACGTCGATGACGACGCCACCCTCGCCATGCGGAACTTTCAGCGAGGTGTCGCGGACCTCGCGCGCCTTCTCCTTGAAGATCGCGCGGATCAGCTTCTCCTCGGCGGTCAGCTCGGTCTCGCCCTTCGGCGTCACCTTGCCGACCAGCAGGTCACCGGAGGCAACCTCGGCCCCGACCCGGACGATGCCGCGCTCGTCGAGATTGCGCAGGCTCTCCTCCGAGCGGTTGGGGATGTCGCGGGTGATCTCCTCGTCGCCGAGCTTGGTCGTGCGGGCGTCGATCTCGTACTCCTCGATGTGGATCGAGGTCAGCTCGTCGTCCTTGACCAGGCGCTCGGAGAGGATGATCGCGTCCTCGAAGTTGTAGCCCTCCCAGGACATGAAGGCGACCAGGCAGTTCTTGCCGAGGGCGATCTCGCCGCCGCCGGTCGAAGAGCCGTCGGCGAGCACGTCGCCGGCTTTGACCTTCTGGCCGGTGTTGACGATCGGTCGCTGGTGGATGATCGTGCCCTGGTTGGAGCGCATGAACTTGTGCAGCGGGTACTCGTCTTTTTTCGAGCCCGAGGTGACGACGATCTGCTTCGAGTCGACGTGGGTGACCTCGCCCTCGTTCTTGGCGAGGACGACGTCGCCGGTGTCGATCGCGGCCCGGCGCTCCATGCCGGTTCCGATCAGCGGCGGGTCGGGCTTCAGCAGCGGCACGGCCTGGCGCTGCATGTTGGAGCCCATCAGCGCCCGGTTGGCGTCGTCGTGCTCGAGGAACGGGATCAGCGCGGTCCCCACCGACCAGATCTGGGTCGGCGAGACGTCCATCAGGTCGACCTCTTTCGGCAGCGCCGTTGCGTACTCGTCCTCGCCGGCGCGGACCAAGACCTGAGGCCCTTTCAGCTTGCGGCTCTTCTCGTCGACCTCGGCGTTCGCCTGGGCGATCACCTTGTCCTCCTCCTGGGTCGCATCCAGATGGACGATCTCCTCGGTGACGGTGCCGTCTTTCACCACCCGGTAGGGCGTGGTGACGAAGCCGTGCTCGGAGACCTGTGCATAGGAGGAGAGTGAGCCGATCAGGCCGATGTTCGGTCCCTCCGGGGTCTCGATCGGACACATCCGGCCGTAGTGGGTCGGGTGCACGTCGCGGACCTCGATCGGGGCCCTCTCGCGGGTGAGGCCGCCGGCGCCGAGCGCCGAGAGACGGCGCCGGTGCGTCAGGCCGGAGAGCGAGTTGGTCTGATCCATGAACTGCGAGAGCTGCGAGGAGCCGAAGAACTCCTTCATCGCCGCCACAACCGGGCGGATGTTGATGATCGTCTGCGGCGTGATCGCGTCCGAGTCTTCGGTCGTGAGCCGCTCGCGGACGACGCGCTCCATCCGGTAGAGGCCGATGCGGAAGGCCTCCTGGATCAGCTCGCCGACCGTGCGCAGGCGCCGGTTGCCGAAGTGCTCGTACTCGTCGAGGTGCTCGTTGACGGGCTCGCGGGGGTAGGTGATCGCCTCCGCGGCGTAGTCCTTGATCGGGTTCTCCTCGTCGACCTCCTCGGGGATGCCGAGCAGCTTGGGAAGGCTGACCAGCTCCTTGACCAAGGCGATGATGTCGTCGTGGGTGAGGACCCGGGTGTCGAGGTCGATGTCGAGGTCGAGCCTCGCGTTGAGCTTGTAGCGGCCGACCCGTGTCAGATCGTAGCGCTTGGGGTCGAAGAAGAGCTGCTCGAGCAGGTTGCGGGCGGCGTCGACTGACGGCGGCTCACCCGGGCGCTGCTTCTTGAACAGCTCGATCAGGGCGCCCTCCTCGGTTTTGGTCGCCTCGGTGTCGGATTCGATCGTGTGCCTGATGTAGATCGAGTCGTCGAACATCGAGAGCAGCTTCTCGTCCTCGACGTAGCCCATCGCGCGCAGCAGCACGGTCACCGGCAGCTTGCGCTTGCGGTCGATGCGGACGAAGACCTTGCCTTTTTTGTCGATCTCGAGCTCGAGCCAGGAGCCGCGAGCCGGCATCAGGTTGGCGATGAAGACCTGCTTCTCGGCGTCCTTGGGAGCCATCACGTAGGCACCGGGGGAACGGACGAGCTGAGTGACGACGACACGCTCGGTGCCGTTGATGATGAAGGTGCCGCGGTCGGTCATCCACGGGAAGTCGCCCATGAAGACGGCCTGCTCACGGATCTCTCCCGTCTCCTTGTTCTGGAAGGCGACGGTCGCCGTCAGCGGCCGCGAGTAGGTCATGTCCTTCTCGCGGCACTCCTCGATCGAGTGCGGCGGCTCCTCGAATTTGAACTCGCCGAAGACAATGGCGAGGTTCCCCGTGTAGTCCTCAATCGGGGATATGTCGTCGATCGTCTCGCGCAGCCCGCCCGCCTTCGGATCCGTCAGCTCTTCGAAGGAGCGACGCTGGATATCGATCAGGTGGGGGACTTCGAGAGAATTCTGTAGTCGGGAAAAACTCCTACGGGTTACGGGGGCAGCGTTCGAACGTGCCAAAGTCGGCGACTCCTCAGAAGGTCAGAGGGACGTAAAAAAGCGCAGATATGGGCAGGGGAACACAACTGGCGCGCGACCGCGAAAAATAACACACGGTCGCGCTCGGCCGCGGATTCGGCTCCCTGCCTGGGTTCCGACCGCGGTCGTTGCGGCTTTTTATTTGAGCTCGACGGTGGCGCCGGCCTCCTCGAGTTCGGCCTTCAGCTTGTCGGCCTCCTCGCGCTCGACACCCTCCTTGATCGCCTTCGGAGCCTCGTCGACGATCGCCTTCGCCTCTTTCAGGCCAAGGCCCGTCGCGGCGCGCACGACCTTGATCACTGGCACCTTCTGGCCGCCGACCTCGGTCAGCACGACGTCCACGGTGGAAGCCTCGTCCTCACCACCGGCACCGTCGCCGGCTGGAGCTCCCGCGGCGGCGGGGGCTGCCGCGGCGACAGCGGTCGCCGAGACGCCGAACTCCTCCTCCAGCGCTTTGATCCGCTCGGAGAGCTCGAGCACCGAGATGCTCTTCAGCTCTTCGATCCAGTCCTCTGTCGAAACCTTGGTTGCCATCTACTCCTCTTCCTTGCTCTCGTCGTCAGTTTCAGAAGTTTTGTCGTCAGCCGCGGGCTCCTCGGCGTCCTCGGCAGCGGGCTCCGCCTCCGCAGCGGGCTCCTCAGCTTTCTCCTCCTCGGCCGGGGCTTCCTCAGCAGCGGGGGCGTCGGCGTCAGCCTCTGCAGCCGGAGTCTCCTCTTTGGGGGCCTCCTCGGACTCTGCCGGTGCCTCCGGCGCGGCCTCAGCAACAGGCGCCTCGCCCGAGACCAAGCCCTTCTCGGCGATCTGGCCGAGCTGCAAAGCGAGGCCCTGGATCATCGAGCCGAGACCGCGAACCAGGCCGGTCAGCGGGCTGGCGACGACGCCGGCGAACTGGCCGTTGAGCACGTCGCGCGAGGGCAGGCGGGCAATCGACTTGAAGCGGTCTTCGTCGAGGCTGATGCTTTCCATGAAGCCGCCCTTGAAGACGAGCACGTCGTGCTCCTTGGTGAAGCCCGAGATCGCCTTTGCGGCCAGGGCGGTGTCGCCGCGGACGAAGGCCAGCGCGGTCGGACCCTGCAGCAGCTCGGCAAGCCGATCCTCGCCGGCCTTGTCGGCGGCAAGTTTGGTCAGGCGGTTCTTGACGACACGGAAGCTGGCGTCGGCCTCGCGCAGTTTGGAGCGCAGCTCAGCCGCCTGGGGAACGCTGATTCCCCGGTAGTCGACCGCGAAGATCGCCTCGGCCGCCTCGATCTGGGCGGCGATCTCCTCGATTGTTGCTTGCTTCTCGTCTCGGTTCATGTCTCACCTGCACCGGGCTTCCACTGCCGACGGGCCTGAGATACGCCTACGAGGCGGAATCGGCCCATCGGCGGTTGCCGGTGGTCTTGGGTAAAGCGCGGCGGGGGAGTTTAGGCGGTCGCCGGCTCCTCTGCGGGCTCGGGTACCGCGTCGGCAGTCTGGGCCGTCGCGACAACGGCGTCGCGGTCGCCCACCTTCGATGCATCGACCCGGATCCCCGGGCCCATCGTCGTCGTCAGCGTGCAGGAAACGATGTAGCGGCCCTTCGCGGAGGAGGGCTTGGCGCGAACGATCTCCTCCATCACCACGGTGAAGTTGTCGAGCAGCTTGTCGGCGTCGAAGCTGGCCTTGCCAATCGCTAGGTGAACGATCGCCTGCCGGTCGGTACGGTACTCGATCTTGCCGGCCTTCGACTCGGTTACCGCTTTCTCGATGTCGTCGGTGACCGTGCCGACCTTCGGGTTGGGCATCTTGCCCTGAGGACCGAGGACGCGGCCAAGCCTTCCGACCGTCGGCATCATGTCGGGTGCGGCGATCGCGACGTCGAAATCGGTCCAGCCCTCGTCGACTTTTTTGGCGAGGTCGTCGGCACCGACGAAGTCTGCCCCCGCCGCCTCGGCGTCGCGCGCCTGCTCGCCCTGAGCGAACACCGCAATCGTCACGTCCTTGCCCAGGCCGTGCGGCAGCGCCAGGGTCCCGCGCAACTGCTCCTCGGCGTGGCGGACGTTGACCCCGAGCAGCACGTGCAGCTCAACCGTCTCGTCGAACTTGGCGCTCGCCGTCTCCTTGATCAGGCCGACAGCCTCGGCGGGCGGGTAGGCGTGGTCGCGCTGGACCTTGCCGTACTGCTGGCGGAAGCGCTTACCGTGTGCCATGTCCCTATTTGACGTCGACGCCCATCGAACGGGCGGTGCCGGCGATGATTTTCGAGGCGGCGTCGAGGTCGTTTGCGTTGAGGTCGGGCATCTTGCGCTCGGCGATCTGGCGGACCTGGTCCATCGAGATCGTCCCCACCTTGTTGACGTGAGGCTCGCCCGAGCCCTTCTTGATCCCGATCGCCTCCTTGATCAGGACCGCGGCCGGCGGGGTCTTGGTGATGAAGGTGAAGGAGCGGTCCTCGTAGACCGTGATTTCGACCGGGATGATCGTCCCGCCTTCGGACTGGGTCTGGGCGTTGAACGCCTTGCAGAACTCCATGATGTTGACGCCGTGCTGGCCCAGCGCGGGGCCGACCGGCGGGGCGGGGTTGGCCGAGCCGGCGGAGATCTGCAGCTTGATCTGTGTGAGGACTTTCTTTGCCATCGGGACGGGGAGAGTAGCGGGCTGCGCTAGATCTTCTTGACCTGGTCGTATCCGACCTCGACCGGAGTCTCGCGGCCGAAGATCGAAACCAGCACCTTGAGTTTGGCGGCGTCCTCGTTGATCTCGGCGATCTCGCCGGAGAAGTCGGAGAGGGGGCCGGAGACGACCTTGACCGACTCGCCGATAGAGAACTGGGCCTGGGTGCGAGGGCGCTCGGCCGTCTCGCGGTGCAGCAGGCGGTCGACCTCCGGTTTGGAGAGCGGCACCGGTTTGTTGCGCGAGCCGACGAAGCCGGTGACGCCGGGGGTGTTCTTGACCAGGCCCCAGGCGTCGTCGGTCATCTCCATGTTGACCAGGACGTAGCCGGGCATCGTCCGCTTCTCCTTCGGCTCCTTCTGGCCGTCTTTGTTCAGCTCCATCACCTGCTCGGTGGGAACGACGACCTGGCGCACGTTGCGGTTCTGGCTCATCGTCTGCACCCGGTGCTCGAGGTTGTGCTTGACCTTGTTCTCGTGCCCGGAATAGGTATTGATCACGTACCAGCGATACATCTGAGAAGTGGTTGCCTTTGTTAGGAGATCCCGCTAGAGGATCTGTTTGATGAGGAAGTTGAAGGCGGCGTCGAGGGCACCGAGGTAGGTGGCGGCGACGGCGACGAAGATGATCGTGACGGCGGTCGCCTGGACCAGGGTGTCGCGGTCGGGCCACTGGACCTTCTTCAGCTCTGCCCAGCAGGAGGCGATGAAGCCGGTCACGCCGCCGCGCTGGCGGTCTGCCGTCGCCTGCTTCTGCTTGCGGGCCAGCTGCTCGCTCTCGCGCCGCTTTTGGTCCTCGCGCTGGCGCTTCTCGCTTTCCTTGAGCGCCTTGGCCTCGGCGCGCCGTTCCGCCCGGGAGGGCTTCGGCGCGTCCGGGGTTTCCAGGCTCCGCTCGGGCGCACCGACGGCCATGCCGGCCTCCACCGCCTCGATCTCGGCGATGTCGCCGGAGACCGGGACCTGGGTGTCGTGCTGAGCGCGTGCCTCTACGGAGCGCTCGCCGTCGGAGCGCTTGAGTTCCTCCGCTTCGCGGGCGCGGCGCTCGGCCTTGCGCTGTGCGCGAGTCTTGGCCATTGGCCCTAGCGCGTCTCCTTATGGGCCGTGTGCTTGCCGCACCAGCGGCAGTACTTGCGCAGCTCGACCCGATCCGGCGAATTCCGGCGGGACTTATTTGTCTGGTAGTTGCGCCGCTTGCAGTCTTCGCAAGCCAGCGTCACCGCGATGCGGACATCTCCGCGTGCCATTTCTCCTCGATTGCGTTCGACGCCGTTACAAGAGAAAACCCCGGGCCGAGGCGCGAGGCTGAACCGAAGAATAGCGCCATGGCCGTGGCCGGGGCGGGCGCCTCTATGCCGTCAAGCGCCCTCTGTATCGGCCGCTGATGAAGCCAGGCGATCGACGGTCGCGGCGAACTCACGCAGGTCGTCGAGGTGAGCCAGAGAGGCGAAGACAGCTCGGTCATCGATCTCCATATAGAGATGGACGATCAGATTCCGCTGTCGTGCGGCGTTGCCAAGGCGCAACCCAAGCTCGGGGGCGATGACGCGCTTCTCTCCCAGGATCGTGAAGACCTCCGCATAGTCGGAGGGCGGCCGTGCCGACTGCTCGGTAACGATCTGAGTGCCGAGGTCTATGCAGATCTGGATCGCGAGCTGAAGCCAGCGTTCGGTCGCTGCCCGCTGTCGGGAGTCAGCCAAGTACGCGTCCTCCCCTTCCCGCCACACCTCGTCCAGTCGCTCGACGATCTCCTCGAGACGCTGCATCCGGGCTTCGACCGATCAACGTCGACCAAAGCGGCCTTCCCTCATTCGTCGTCGCATTCCGCGTCCGAGCTCGACGCGCAACGGTGCGGTATCGAGATAGTCGAGTATCGCCCTGGTCTCCAAGCGGACTCGCTCGTTGGGGTCGCGCTCGACCAATCTCTTGCCGTCGCGAATAGCACGGTGGCGCATGAGCGGCGGAGCGTCATTGAGCGGGACGACGTCGATCTCGTCTGTATGCAGGGCCCGTGCGGCAGCACCTGCCAGATCGAGCTGAAGATCGAAGCGCCCACGGGAATCCAGGCTCGGGTCACACCAGATGGCGATATCGACATCCGAAAGCGGCCCTGCGGTGCCCCGCGCCTGCGAGCCGATCAACATCGCCGCAACCACGCCCTCGCGGTCAAGCGCCTCACTCAGCCGCTCCATCGCTGCAGCGTCGAGCGGCGCCACACGGGATTTCTCATTGACGACAGTCATCGCCCACATCGTCCCCGATCAACCGGATCGAGTCCAGGACTTACCTTTGCCGACAGAAGCCTCCCGGAAAGCGAGGAATGCGCCCGGCGAGAATCAAGTTCGCGACCTTCGGCTTGAGAGAAGTGTCCCCCGCACGCCGAGCAGACTTGCAGCAGTTATGTGACAGAAATGCGACCCGAGGGTGCTACTGCCCGTTTGGATGACCCTCTTCACGGTCATCTTTGGGCTGAAGATCTTTTACGTCCAAGCCCTCGCTCGCCAGCAGCTCAAGCTCAAGCCGCTGAACATCAGCCATCGTTGTGCCCGCTGGCAGAAGGTATCCGGCCGGCAGTTTCATTGATTCCATCCAGCTACCCTCCTAACAAGCTCATAGACCTCCGCGTGAAGCCACGGGGGTTGTCCGGTTTGCCCTAGCCGCCATCGTCCCATCAACATTGAATAGACCTCAGCGACGACCTCGTGCGTGTATTCCCGAGGACCGTAGCCAGCCCCTCGGACGAGCTTGACGAACCCCTCTGGAAGCAACTCCAGGTAGCGCTCGCCCGCGGCGATGTCGTCCTGTGCAGCGCGATCCAGTGAGAGCGCATGACCCCACTCATGCTCGGTGACGACACGGCGGTACTCGTTGTCGGCGTCGATGATCTTTGCCAAGTCGCCCAGGACGGTGCGGGCATCGCGGTCGGGGACGATCACGCGCTCCTCCAGAGCTGCGAGGAGACGCCCGTAGACAGCCTCCTCGCGGCGCAGGCGGCTCGGTTCTCGTAGTCGGTCCAGATACTGCGCCAGCTCGTCTCTGACGCCGTCGCGCGCCATCTCGAAGACCCGGCGCAGGAAGCAGACCTGATCGGCAGGATCGTGAGGACGACGGCTGGGTCGCGCCCCTTAGGGTTCTCGTTAGCCATGAGGAGGTCACTCTCCTTGTGGTCAGGTCCTCGGTTGGCGTTCACGCGCCGCCGGGGGCCGCTTCTTCAGGTCGCCCGGAGTAGCAGGGCTGTCTAGGCGACTAGACAGCCCGCGGCTACTTCCCCTGGAGGATCTGATCGACTCGGCTGCGGTGCAGGTTGGCCGCTTTGCCGATCTCGGCCAGCGAGAGACCGGCTTTTCGCGCCTGCTTGAAGCTCTCGCGCCGCGCCTCCCGGGCTTTCTCAAGTTGGCCCTGGGTACGCTCGACTTTGGCCTGAGCGCGCTGCACATTCGCGCGTGCCTTTTGCCGTGCTTCGTCCGCCATTGCCGCTGGAGCCTATTCGGCCGTGAAAATGCGACCAGGATGCGACCAAGGCTCTGCGGAACGGGCCGGAACGCCCGGGTCGGACGCGGAACGGCGATTCGAGAGGAAGCCGTGGATTCGGCTCTGCACTGGGAAAGGCGCGGCGCTGCCAGGAAAGCAGCGGAATGCGCCCGGCGAGAATCGAACTCGCGACCTTCGGCTTGAAAGACCGACGCTCTTTGGGCCTCGTTAAAAGCCCGTTGACCACTGAGCTACGGGCGCTCTCACTTCCTGCCGAATGGAGTATGCCGTTTGAGCGCTCTGGGCGACGTGTGGGCGGGGCTCAGAGACCGAAGGTCTTGGCGATGATGTTGCGCTGGATCTCGGAGGTGCCGCCGTAGATGGTCGAGACCAGCGAGCTGCGGACGAGGCGCTCCATGTCGTACTCGGAAGCGTAGCCGTAGCCGCCCATCATCTGCATGCCGTCCAGCGCCGCCTTCTTGGCAGTTTCGGTGACGAAGAGCTTCACCATCGAGGCCTCGCGAGGAAGCATCCGGTCGGGATCCTCGTCGGTGAGCGTGGCGACCCAGCGGGTCATCAGGCGCGCCGCCTCGATCTCGGTCGCCATGTCGGCGATGCGGTGCTGGAGCGACTGGAAGGAGCCGATCGGGCGGCCAAACTGCTCGCGCTCCTTGACGTAGACGATGAGGTCGTCGAAGACGCGCTGGGCGATGCCGAGCATCGTCGCGGCGAGGATCAGCCGCTCGACGTTGAGCCCGGCCATGAGCTGGGTCCAGGCCTGGTCGACCTGGCCGAGGACGGCGTCGGCCGGAGCCTCGACGTCGGTGAAGTAGAGGTGGTTGGTATCGCGCCCGCCCATCGTGTCGATCGGGATCACCTCGAGCCCCTCGGCATCGCGGGGCACCCAGATCATCGTCAGGCCTTCGTGCTTGGTGGCTCCCTTGGTCGTGCGGCAGACGACCAGGACGTGGTCGGCGATATGGGCGTTGGAGCAGAAGACCTTCTGCCCGTTGATCACGAAGCCGCCGTTGACCTGTGCGGCGGAGGTGGTCAGGGCGCCGACGTCCGAGCCGGCCTCGGGCTCGGTCATCGCGATCGCCTCCACGGCGCCACCCGCGATCCCGCCGAGGATCTCCTGCTTCTGCTCCTCGGTGCCGAAGCGCTGCGTGGCGCCGGCGACGATCAGCGTCGTCGCGTAGCCGCCGATCGGGGCGAGCGCCCGCGAGGTCTCCTCCATGAAGATGCAGGCGTCGAGCATGGTCCCGCCGGAGCCGCCGTACTCCTCTGGGATCGTCACCCCAAGCCAGCCGAGCTCGGCCATCTCCTTGTAGATCGTCGCGTTGTGGTGCTCGGTGTAGCCCTCGGTCAAGCGCTCGCGCTGATCCGGCGTGCCGCACTCGTGATCGCAGTAGCGGCGGATCGCGTCGACGAAGTCCTCCTGCTCGTCCGACAGGGCGAAGTCCACGAAGCGGCAGCCTAACGATCAGGGGGCAGAAGCGCCTGCTCACGGCATGGATTCAAAGCCCAGGACGAGACTCGAACTCGTGACCCCTTCCTTACCATGGAAGTGCTCTACCAACTGAGCTACCTGGGCAGATGGCTTGGGTGGCCAGGGCCTAGCCTAGCCACCAGAGCCTCAGGGGCGAAGATACCTACTTACGGACCCCGCAGTCCCGCGTCATCTTCGAGGTAAGCGTCCTGCCGTCTTCGAAGGCGAAGGAGGCTTGCGCGAAGGTGAAGCTCACGCCGGGGAAGCCCTTGGGAGCGGGACACCCGGCGGAGATATAACTGTGGCTCTTGCCGCGATAATTGAAGCGTCGCTGCAGGTTCAGGGAAACCCCGCTGACGTAGCCCCATTGCGCAGCCACCCGGGGCAGCTGAGCGACGAGGGTCGTGGCGAAGACCCCTTTGTTCTGTCGCCTCAGCTCGAAGGGCAGGGTGAAGGAAGTCGGCAGGGGTTCCGTGCCGTAGATGTGAGCGAAGATCACCTGCTTGCCGTGCAGCTTGCCGTTGAAGGCGAGAACCTTTCCATTGGAGGGGAAGGGCGACTGTTCCGGCAGGGCGACGTTGGCCCTGAAGGAGCCGTTGCCGACCAGGGAGCGAGCGCAGGCTTCGCGGGCTTCGCCGGTCGTGGCGGGCTGGATCTGATGGAAGCGGCAATTTGGAAGGCCCTTGTAGTCCAGCTTGCCGTTGCGGTTGATCGACATCGTGATCGTGCGCAGCTGTGGCGGTGCGCTGTTGTCGGTGGTCGTGATGTCGCCCGAGATGGAGACCTCCACCGGAGCCGTACCCACCCGCGGCAGCTTGTGTGGGGCGATCTTGCCGCCGAAGGAGACGCGCAAGGTGCCTTTTTGGGTCACCTCCGCCTGAGCGAAGGTGCCGAAAGCGAGACAGAGCAAGCCCCCCGCGAGCGCGGCTTTCCTCGTCGCAGCCATCTTCATCGTCTCTCTCAGGTGAATTTCGAGGGTTCGAAGCGGCAGTAGGTGAATTCGAAGCCCAAGACCTGGTTGTTCGCCTGGTTGGCGTTGCGGGTCAGCTGGATCACCATCCGCTGGGCGCCGACCTTGTCGTCGGCCTTCAGCTTTTTCGCCGTTTTCTGGAAGAGGGTCGCCTCTTCTTCGACGTATTTCAGCCATTTGCCGAGCTTGGCTTCGTCGGCGGTCGGCTGGGGGACGGCCTTGAGCTGGACGATCGTCTTGCGCAGGGCCGAGGCTGCTTTGGAGAACTGGGCGGCAGCGGCGTCGAGCTGGCCGGCTTTGACCTTGCCCCGCACGCCTTTGAGGATCCGTTCGTTGGCCTTCGTGTTGGCCTTGCAGATCGGCTCGACCGCTTCGGTGTAGGCCTCGCGGGTGGTTTCGGCCGCAAAGGCCAAAGGCACGACAAGCAGGGCCACTGCCAGGGCCACTGCAAACAAAGCGCTCGATTTGGTCTTCCCCACCGGATCCCTCCCCTTCATCAGCTTTCCCATTTACCCAAGCTTCCCATGCTCCCCAAACACACTCGGGTCCCTAGAGCTTCGGCACTCTAGAGGATGGGCCGCCCAAAGTCTCGCTGAGAGGAACCTTGGGCGGCCCGATCCCGGCCTTAATAGAGCCCTAGCGCTGGGAATCGCGCTGGGCCCCGGCCTGTCTCTTGCACGAAGTCCCCATCTTCGGCCTCGTCTCGACCACCTTGCCGTTCTGGCCGACCATCTTCACATCGGCCCTCGAGGTGACCTTGCAGAGGTCGAGGTGGTTGACGAGGAGGCCCTTCTTACCGCCCTGCATGTTCAGGGTGAACTTGGTCACCGGGGCGTCTGGGATGACGTTGAAGGCGTTTCGGACTCGTCCTTTGACCGAGTCGATGAAGCCGGCGAGGGCAACCTCGATCTCGCCGTTCTTCAAGGAGACGACTAGGTCTGGGAGGAGCCTTTCGCCTCCGTTTGAGCGGAGGTAAACCGGTCCTTCTACTGGCGTGTCGAAGAGCGGCGTGATCGCCCTGGCGTGGCCGTAGATCGATCCTGGGGGGCATTGGTTCGCGGCGAACTGCACGCGGGTGCAGACGGTTCTGATGTGGCCCTGTTCGATGAACTCCGACCTTGGGAGGACGACCGTGGTCCTTGCCAGGTTGGCATCGCCAGGGCGTGCTTTCAAGGTCGCCTGGAAGGCAGGGAACTGACCTCGCTTGGTTCCTCCCTTGAGCTTGAAGGAGAGCTTTGGCTTGAAGGGCAGAGCGGCGCAGTTAGCGGCTTGGAAACGCTCGAAGAGGTCGGCTGCAACATCGTCGCCCGGAATCGCGAAGTTGGCTCCCGTTCCAAGCATCCGCGCTGTGACCGCCTTGGGGTCGCAGCTGGTCGGGTTGAGGGTGAAGTCGGGTCTATCGAGGATCACCCTGATGTCCCGCACATGCAGAGCGATGCCCGCTCGGATGTACGGGATGGGGACGGGGTCGACTGCGACCTTGGCGGTTTCGGGGTCTATGCGTAGAGCCGCCCTAACGACGATCGTGCCGACGTCGAAGGGGCCAACTGCTGCGGGGACGATCGTCGCCGCCGAGAGAGGGGCTCCGTTGTAGGGGCCGGCGAGGTAGACCGTTCCTGGGACGTAGGTGAGGATCTGGCCTGAGCCGGTGCCCGAGAGGGCGGTGCCGATCCTCGAGGAGACAGGACAGGATGGACTTGCCTTCTCTGCCTTGCCGGTCCTGGTCGCTGCCAGGGCCAGGGCTCCGTCTGAGCACTTGGTGGTGCCGGCGAGGCTGGCGACCAGGCCCGCGGGCAGGGAAGACTCAAAGGAGGTGATCTCCTGGTCGCCGTCGTTGCGGCTCATGCGCAGGACGAAGGGGCTGAAGGAGCCGGCGGAGGGGTTGAGGGTGCCGGCTCGCAGCACCGGGTTGAAGGGGCGAGCACCGGCTGACGTTGGGCAAGGGGCCCCGTTTGGCTCGGTACTCACTGTGAAGGAATCGCTATCGGTTACGGGCTGATCGGGTCGCGACCAGGGCGTCAGTTCGGCGACCGAGGTGTAGGTGCCGCAGGTCGAAGGGGTCACCAGGGGTGCTCTGGGACCTCCCTTGAACTTCAGCGTGAAGCGGTTGAAGGGCACTTGCGGATTTTCATCGAAAGTGGAAACCAGCTGGCCGGTTTTCTCGTTCAGTGCAACGTCTCCCGGCAGCTTCACTAGCGTGCCCGCTCCCTCGGCAACGATGTAGAGGGCAACAAGGGAGTTGAAAGGGTTCTCGTGACCTGCCTGCGCATCGTCGTTTGACTGCGCCGCGATCAGCGATCCGTCAAGAGGTTCGTTCACCAGCGGCGTCTCGATGTGGACGGTGCCGATCTTCGATGCCTCCGGACATGTTGGCTCCTCGAGGTTGAAACGCGGCGGGTTGGTCGAAACCAGACCGATCTGCTCAGGCGTGCAGACCTCCACACCGTCGGCGTAGGAAGGGTTGACCGTCATTCCCTCTGGAAGCTTGACCACTGCCTTCCTGAGATCCGCCTGCGCGATCCCATTAGGGTTATTGAGGCCTTCCTCGGGAACTGTCAGGTTGACTTCCAGGCCAGTAGGTGAATCAGCCTGACGGGTCGCAGGCTGCACCGTGATGTCGGGTCCGAAGGGCACGACATCACAGCCGTCGTTGCCAACCTGAACCAAGGGGCTGCCAGGCTCATGGGTGACGAAACTTGCTTCGTCACTTTGAGCTGGCTCTTGCCAAGATTCAACAAAAAGGTTTACGGGCCTTCCGGTCCCAGAGGTCGTGCAAGAGGTCGGATTCCTCAGCAGGGGCTTTGGGTTAGCGACTGAGTAGGAATTTGGCCCGGAAACAGTGCCTGGTTCGCCTGTGCATTCCGTGTTGGGAAAGATGATCGCCATGCAACGCTGCGAGTCATGACTCGGGTCGGAGGGCACACCCCAGAAAGTGGTTTCAGAACCAGCGAAAACCAGCGTTTGGTTGATGTTGCGAACGTTGAGATTCAGACCGAAGTCGCTATCGCTGCGGACATCGGCAGTCAAGAGGACGGGAAAACCCACCACCGGAAAGCCAAACTGCGCAGGGGCACCTGGGGGCGGCTCCATGTTGAAGAGAGGAACCAGCAGCGGAAAAATTCCTATGAATTTGGGACCACTGTCAAAGCTAAGTTTGACCTGTCCTACCATGCTGCTCAATGGGCAATCCGGCAACGGAAAGTCCGCATTGGCAGTGTCTGGAGAGAGCTCCGCCAGAGTGCAGGTCGGCACCGCGTTCGCTGCCCCAACCAGCCCTGGAGGTAGTTCGACACGGACGTTACGAACGGCTCCGTCAACGGTCATCCCGCCTTCCGGGTGAGGCATCAGATTGAAGTCGAAGGTGGCCGAGCTCGCATACGGATGACCACCGGCCTGGCTAAAAGCGACGCCAGTTTCCTCCACGGTCCAATTGCCATCCCAAGCCGCGATTCCGAATGCCGCACCAACTGAAGCCGGAAAAGACATCGATAGCAGGATGCTCCCAATCAGCATCAGCCAAGCGATAGGACCTAGCTGGCGCATGGAGGAACCACCGCGTTGATGGCAATTTCCCAGGTGCCCGCCCTTCGTCATCGCTCCCATGTCAACCAGCCCTCCCGGTCGATCGGCTTGCCGCCTGATCGCGTCGCTCTTGGTGCTTACGTCGATGCTTCCCGTGCTGCTTCTTCTTCGATCTATGTCGCTTTTTCTTAGATCGAGATGCAGAGTTGCCTGGCCCAGTCAGGCTGGAGGTACCTGGGTTTGCAAACCCAGGTGCGGCCATAGGAGTTCCTTGACACTCGTCACCCTGACACCCAGGAAGGGGCGCTGGCTCAGCGACACCGCCTACCCGCGCGTCATATACATCGAGAGATACGTCACGGTCCGATCGAACCAAGGGCTGGGCCGTGACGAAGAAGACATCATCACCGTTGCTGCTGGCCCCCATGAACGTCGAATTGGATCCGCTTTCACCACTGGAAATTAGGTGAAGCCGGCCGTCCTCCCACTTGTAGACATCGACTTTGCCGTTTGTGTCCCCGGGAACAAGGGCCTCTCTGGTATCGAAAAATACCCGACCCCCGCTATCTGACAGGTTCCTGGGGCGAAGCCTGTTGGGACTGAAGCCCTGATGGGCTTGCTCGTTGTCCATCAGGATGCTCAGATACGCGTCCGCACCTGAATGAGGAGCCATTGGGTTGCATGACACGCACCGGACTTCGTCTCTCAGTGAGTCATAGATATAGAGCTGCTTGAAACCCGCATTGTCATAAGCAGTTATTCGAGCAAACGACTGGAAGAGAATGTATCTCCCATCGGGAGTCACTCTGGGATGACTGCCATATGTCCCTCTCCCCCCATTGGCGGCCTCGCTCATCAGAGCGTCGCTCCAAAGCCCTGCATCGAGATAAAATTGGGCGGCAACCACCGGAGACAGAGCGCTCACATGACGAACGCCCTGACCCTCTCGCCATAGATAGAGATTGGGAATACCCCGGACGGCACCCGGTGCCAGGTTCCCGGTAGCAGCAAAGTAAACCGTCGTTGCGTCGTCGCTGATCCCAAGCACGCCCAACACACCCCCGCCGTTTGGATCGGCGGTAGTGAGATCTGTGAGGTCATTTCCAGGCGCGGCATTCGCGCTCCACCGGAAGAGATCGGGACACCCACTGACCTGAACGCCTGGGGCGCCACAATCGGCCGTATCTCCTGTTGCGTCTGGCGTCAGATGTGCAGATGAGGTGAAGAAGGCAATCGAGCCGTCGGATGGCTTGGCCGCTTGGAACACGGGAGGTTTGTTGCCAGGATTTCCGGCAATCTCCCGTGTCGTCGCGCCCTCCTCACGCACCGCCAGCATCTGTTGCTGGCCGCTGAACCCGTCTCGGGTGCTGAAAAAGATCCGAGACCCGTCGTCGGATATGACGTTGTCTCCAGCGTGTGTGGATACGGTTGCCGCGGTCCCATTCCCCATTGCCGAATACTCTGCCGGGGTGCCATCGGGCAGAATTCCCACATTGCGAAGCTCTCCTTCTGCCCACTCGTAGACCCCTGCTTCCACGGGCCCAGGGGCAAGGGGAACAGTTGAGCCGAAGACGATCTGGCGTCCATCAGCGGAAGCGTCATACATTGGGAGGAAAGATTTGGTGAGTGCTCCCGGTGCCAAGGGGACCAGCGGCACCGTGATCCGGCTGAAGGCATCGTCGTCACCGGTCCAAAGGTAGAGATCGAGATCGTTACCGGGGTCGCCGGGATTCAGCGCAGTGTGGGGGACCCTGACGACGCCACTCGAAAGATCGTCTGAAAGCCAGATGTACTTCGAGACTTCGGATGGAAATTGAGGATCGGGCTCGGTGCGCGGTGAGATGCCCCTCGTTGACCAACCATCCGAATGACGCGTGCTTATGTATTGGGAGTACGAGGGTGCACCGCTTCCCCCGAAATTGACTTTGGAAGCAAAGGCGACTGTCTTTCCATCGAAAGATACCTGCGCCATTCGGCCAGAGGTCAGGCTCGTACCACTTCCCCTGTCTATGTCTCCGCCGTTCTTCTGAACAGGCGAAACCTTCTCGTAGACTCGTCCATCGGGCAGTCCCGGGCCAGTTACACTGTCGGCCGCTAGCGTGGTGAAAGTACGGTCGATGCCATGAATTGTTTCGGAGGTATCGCTGTTCGTGGCCACGGCGCGAAAGTGGTACGGCGTGCCCGGCTCCAGTCCACTCAGCTGAGCGGTAACGACGTGAAAGGCGTTGTCTTCAGTCCCGAGAGAGACAGGTGCGGCAGGAACCACGTGGCCGTAGCCGGCGTTCGTGCCCCATTCGAATTGATAGGCGGCCGGAGAATTCCTCGGGTTGATGCTGGCGGCGAGAGTCGCTTCGCTGGTATCCAGTTCACCCGCGTAGAGCGTCTGCACCACCGGAGCCATCCCCTCCGTTTTGAAGCTTTCGGGCCCATCGCCGACCTGCCCTCCAGCGTTGGAGGCGACCAGCGTCACTTCGTGGTCGGTGTTGGGTTCGAGGCCCGTGACGTCGGCCTCGACCACGTGGCTCGAGCTGTCGGCCGAGACCTGTCCGCTCAACGAGCCCGGGCAGGCAGGCGCGCACTCGAAGTGCCAATTGACATCGAAGGCCGATGGGTTGCCACCAGGCGCATTGGGGTTGATCGATCCCGAGAAGTGAGCGCTGGTCCCGGTGAAGGTCGTGACCGGGTCGATCGAGACGGTTGGCGCTCCGACTGGGTCGGTGGTGAAGATTGGATTGGGCTCGGCCGAGGTCGTCTGTGCGGGATCGGCGAAGTTTTCGGCAACAAGGCGAACCTCGTATTCGGCTCCTGGCGTCAGACCGCCCAGATCCTCAGAGACGTTCTGCACCCCCGCTCCCGGGGCGATCGGGCCCTGGAAGGCGCCTGAGCTCCAGCCTTCGTTGACCGGGTCTTTGGAGTACTGGAAGTAGAAATAGGTTTCCTGGTCTTGGGGGTCGACAGTGCCCGACACATGGGCGGAGGTGTAGGAGACCGAGGAGGCCGGGTCGATCGTCACTACGGGAGCCACCGCTCCCGCCAACGTGACTCCCAAGGCGAGGGTCAGCAGCAATGCCGATGCAGCGACGATGGCCTTCGCTTGGCGTCTCACGTAGCTCTCTCCTTGTCCCGTGAGCCCCTCTGCCGACCGCTTCCCTTGGCGGCCCCCGTGGGCTCCGTTTTCCCTGTGCTTCGTCGCTAGAAAACGAGTGAGTTCCCTGTACTGACACTCGCGTTCCTTTAGCGACAGGCACAGGATAAACATACGAGTTCGGCTTTGTCAAGGAACGGGGGTGGTATACGCAGGCAGCGGTGCGTAGCAGGCGCGGTTGAGCCTGGAGAACCGGCGTCTCCGGACGCAGCCGCTCTGTCCTTCGAGCGGCGCCTCAGGAGAGCGCACCAATGCTGGGCGAGGAAACGGAGGGGGTGGGATTCGAACCCACGAGCGCCTTGCGACGCCAACAGTTTTCGAGACTGCCCCGTTCAACCACTCCGGCACCCCTCCGGGGCACAGCCAGGGGCTGATTCTAGGGACGGACGAAATGCGGCGAAGCTCAAGGCTGGAGCCGGATGCGCCGATGCAGCGGGGGTGCAAGGCAGCGAGCAAACCCGGGTGGGGCGGTTCTTCGATCGCCACCAGTGGCTGCTGCGCGGGCTCGCAATCGGGGCGCTGCTCTGGGGGCTCGGCTACCTGACCTGGCGGATCGGCTGGAGCTCCGAAGGAGCGAGCCCGATCGCCTTCGGGATGCTGCTGGTGACCGAGATCTACGGGCTCTGGGCGCTGGGGACGCTGGCCTGGTTCTCTTGGTCGAACCCGCCGGCGGTGCGCCTGCGGCCGACGCCGGGGCGCAAGGTCGACGTCTACGTCTGCACCTACGACGAGGCCTACGAGGTGGTGGCCGCAACTCTGGCCGGCTGCCGCGCGCTCACCTACCCGCACACCACCTACCTGCTCGACGACGGGCGGCGAAAGGAGATGAAGGAGCTGGCCGAGTTGGCCGGCGCCGAGTACCTCACCCGCCCTGACAACTCCCACGCCAAGGCCGGCAACATCAATGCGGCGCTGCCGCGCACCGAGGGCGAGCTGGTGCTGATGCTCGACGCCGACCACGTGCCGATGCCCGACGCGCTAGAGGCAATGGTCGGTTACTTCGACGACGAGCGCATGGCTCTCGTGCAGAGCCCGCATGACTTCTTCAACCACGACTCGGTCCAGCACTACGTGGTCGGCCGTCACGAGCAGTCGCTCTTCTACCGCGTCGTCTGCCCGGGCAAGGACCGCCACGGCGCCGCCTACTGGTGCGGCTCGGCGGCGCTGATCCACCGTGGGGCCCTGCTCGAGATCGGCGGCGTCGCCACCGAGACGATCGCCGAGGACTTCCACACGACGATCCGCCTTCAGCGCCACGGCTGGCAGAGCCGCTATCACGACGAGGTCCTGGTCCAGGGTCTGGCGCCGCACGACCTCGACGGCTACCTGCTGCAGCGCGACCGCTGGGCCCGCGGCAACCTCGCCGTCTTCACCCTGCCCGAGTCCCCCCTGCGCGCCCGCGAGCTGCGCCCCCTGCAGCGCCTCTCCTACTTCGCCAGCCTCGCCGCCTACCTGGCCCCGCCGATGCGGCTGCTCCTGCTGCTGACCCTGGCCCTGGTGCTGTGGACCGGCGAGCTGCCGATGAAGATCAGCGTCGTGGCGCTGGCGGCGCTCTGGCTGCCCTATCTGGTGCTGAACCTCGGCGCCGGCTCGGCCCTTGCCCGCGGCTACATGAAGATCGGCGAGACCGCTCACTACGAGATGCTGACGATGGAGATCTACACGCGGGCGCTGCGCTGCATCGTCCGCCCCGGCCGCACTGCCTTCAAGGTGACGCCGAAGCAGGGAGCCGACGGCGGCGGCCTCGACGCGGTGCGCAAGCTGCACCTGGTCCTCGTCTGCGCCGTTCTGCTTGCCGGCGGCACGCTCCTGCGCCTGCTCGACCTGGCCGGCGTCGGTCCGCTTCCCGACCTGCCGGGCATCGCCGCCGTGATCGTCCCGCTGCTGGGGCTGTTCGAGCTGCGCCGCGTCCTCCGCACCCTGCTCGCGGTCGGCCGCCGCCAGCAACGCCGGTTGATCTACCGCTTCGAGGGAGATGCCCCCGCCCACTGCTTCTCCGAGGACGGGCACGTCACCGGCCGGCTGATCGACGCCAGCGCGGCCGGCGTCGGCCTCGTTCTCGAGGCACCGCTGGAGATCGGCGCCAGGCCGGCGGTCCTGCTCGAACTCCACGACGCGGCCGGCGAGACGCACGAGGTCGCCGCCCAGGTCGAAGTCCGTTCCTGCCGAGAGGTGGAGAGCAAGCATCTGGTCGGAGCGACGATCGTCGAAATCGACCCGGCATCGCGGATGCGCCTGATGGAGTGGTGCTACGTGGTCTGCAGCCACGAGCGCCTGCGCGGCCATCGCCCGGCAACGGCCCCGCCCGTGTCCGAAAGTGAGGCGATCGTCGTGCCACTGCCAGAGCCGACCTCTGCCGAATCAATACCCTTGGGCAGTACCCGGAGAGGTGTCCGAGTGGCTTAAGGAGCGCGACTGGAAATCGCGTGGGCGGGGTTAACCCGCCTCGTGGGTTCGAATCCCACCCTCTCCGTTCTCAGACCGCCTCGAGCCCCAGCGTTCGAGCTGCCCGAACCAACTCGGCGTCGAAGCTGGCCACTGTTCCCTCGTTGTCCTGAGCTGCAAGCAGCACGCAACAGTCGGGGAGCCTGCAACCGGTGTCGGCTCGCAGCTGCGCAAGTCTGGTCGGGGCGTCGGCGCCAAGGCGCAGCTCTTCGATGCCGATCTGCTCGAGCGCGTCGCGAGCGACGTCGAGGCGTCCTGCTCGCGCTGGCGCGACCAGGGTCTCAGCGATGCTGATCGAGCTGGCGGCCAAGGGCGACGTAGCGCTTGCCTCGAGCAGATCGCGAGCTCGCTCATGGTGCGGATCGCCGCCGTCGAGATGGCCGATCAGCACACTCGCGTCAAGGACGATCACTCCGGCCAATCTTCCCGCAGCCGCTTCAGCTCGTCAGGCCTGTAGACGCCGGTGAGCGCTCCCGCGGTGTCCACGACAGCGGCGCGGCGATCAGCCGCCGCATTTGCGATGGACTCGCCGCCGGCCTCTGCAAGCCGCAACAGAAGCCTCTTGCGATCCCTCTCCTCAGGCCAATACCCCTGTGCCACGTCGAGCAACTCGCTCAGCGTGCCGGTGTCGGTCACGGTGTAGCGGGGCTTGTTGGTGGGCATACGTATAAGTGTAGCACCGCTAGTGGAAGGTGCCGCACTGCTGGAAGGGCGAGGAAATGCACCTCCCGCAAAGCCTGTTATCGAAGAAACTCTCCCCTCCGCCTCAGCGGCGGGAGGCGAAGAAGTCGGTGAGCAGGGCAGCGCACTCGTCCCCGAGCAGGCCGCTGCGCACTGCCGGGCGGTGGTTGAGAGCAGGCTCGGCGAGAACGTCGAGAACGCTGCCGGCGGCGCCGGCCTTGGGGTCGGCGGTGCCGAAGACGACCTCGGGGATGCGCGCGAGGACGATCGCCCCGGCGCACATCGCACAGGGCTCGAGGGTGACGTAGAGGGTCGTGCCCGGCAACCGCCAGCCTCCCAATGCCTCGGCGGCAGCACGGATCGCGAGGATCTCGGCATGGGCGGTGGGGTCCGCGCGCAGCTCGCGCTCGTTGCCGGCGCTGGCGATCGGCTCGCCCTCGCGAGCGATGACCGCGCCGATCGGGACGTCGCCATGAGCCTCAGCCTCGCGCGCCCGCTCGATCGCCAGCGCCATCAGGCGCTCGTCTTGCGAGCTGAAGGCATCGCCGTTCATGCTCCGAGAGTATGTGTGACCAACAACTTCCGTGGCGAGCCGGTGTTAGGTAGTTGCTCGCTCGAATGCAGGGAATTCCGCGAGCCCAAGCCAGATGAATCGACCCTTTCCGACCGCTGTCGCCGTGGCCCTGCTCGCGGGGCTCCCGATCGCTGCTCCCGCCAGCGGCGCGGCCGCACTCGGGCCGGCGCACGGATTCGTCCCGCACCAGCTCGTCGTCAAGTTCGACGGCGAGCGGCACGGGCGGGCGTTGGAGCTGTCGCCGGGAACGGGCGTAAAAGAGGCGGCGATGGCGCTGCGCCGCAGCCCCCGGGTCACCTACGCCACCCTGAACCACATCGCCGTCGCCTCGGTGACCCCGGCGGAACAGATCAGGATCCCCAACGATCCCGGGCCGCTGACCAGCCCCCTCACCCCCGGCGGCTGGGTCGCCAAGCAGTGGAACTTCCTACCTTGGGAGGGACCCGGCACGCCGGAGCTGCCGGCCTCCCCTGGGGGCATCGACGCCCCTGCGGCCTGGGAGAACCTGGCGGCGCTGAAGCGGCCCGGCGCGAAGGGAATCACGGTCGCGGTCCTCGACACGGGGGTCGCCTACCGCTCTGAGGGCAAGCGCTTCAAGGCGAGCCCGGACTTCACCGCGGGCCAATTCGCCAAAGGTCACGACTTCGTCGACGACGACCCGCTGCCGCTCGACGAAAACGGTCACGGCACCCATGTCGCGGGGACGATCGGCGAGAAGACCAACAACGGCATCGGGCTGACCGGGCTCGCCTACCGGGCCAAGCTGATGCCGATCCGGGTCCTCGACAAATTCGGGCGCGGGCGCGCCGACGAGATCGCCAAGGGCATTCGCTTCGCGGTCGGCCACGGCGCCGACGTGATCAACATGAGCTTCAACTTCGGCTGCGAACGGCGGGTGCCGGTGGTCGACGAAGCGCTGCGCGCGGCCTACCGCAAGGGCGTGGTCGCAGTCGCCTCTGTAGGCAACCTCGGCTCGGAGGCCTGCGTCGCCCCGCCCGCGACCAGCGCCCACACGATCGGCGTCGGTGGAACCACCGAGGGAGGCTGCCTGGGCAGCTACTCCTTGAGCGGCGAAGGAGTCGACCTGCTCGCGCCCGGCGGGGGCACGGCCGAACCCGGCTGCCCGTCGGTCTCCGCCAGTCCGGTCTACCAAGTGACGCTGAAGGCGGGCAGCACGCGGCGCTTCGGCGAGCCCAGCAGCTACGTCGGCACCTCGATGGCCGCCTCCCACGTGTCGGCGGTCGCAGCGATGGTCCTCGCAAGCAGATTGACGGGCAAGGTGAAAGGGCCCGCCCTGGTCACGGCGGTGGCACAGCGCCTGGCCCAGACGGCACGCAGCCTGGGGCTGCCGCCGACGCGTCAGGGCGCCGGCTTGATCGACGCCGGCCGGGCAACCGACCCGACCATCGTCACCGGATAGCCGGCAGCCGCTAGGTCGTGCGGACGATGATCACGCTGCAGGGAGCGTGATGGGAGACGTTGTTGGGAACGCTGCCGAGGAGGAAGCGACGCGCCCCGGTCATTCCTTTGTTGCCGACGACGATCAGGTCGGCCTTGGTCTCTTCGGCGACGTTGAGAATCGCCTCCGCGGGATCGGCCTCGACCGGGTGGGTCTGCACCTCCACCCCCTGCTTCTTCGCCTCGGCGGCGGCTGAATCGAGAACGATGTTGACGTCCTCGCGCGGGCCGATCCCGTACTGGACATCGGCTGGAGCATCGAGCTTCTCCGCCTCGACACGCCGCTTGGAAACCGGCTCGTAGGCGCTGACGATGCTGAGCTGCGCGCCGGCCAGCTTGGCCAGATCGACAGCCTGGCGGACAGCCTCAGCCGCGGTCTCCGATCCGTCGGTCCCAACCACGATGCGAGTGAACACGGCCGTCTCCTCTGCTCGAGTCGCTGAACGCGGCTGATACTAACGCTGCGCCTGGCGGGCGGGGAGACCCTGGTAGCCGTCGCCGATGATTTCGGTCGGCGTGGTCGAGAGGCGGACGATCGCGATCGCCATTGAGGCGAGCAGGCAAACGATCAACACCACCATTCCCACTTTCCACAGCATCGGCATGAGCCGAAGCCTAAGAGGTGGTCCCCTAGACTCGTCTACCGGGATGAGCTTGGAGCAGATCGCGGAGGGTGTCTGGCTGTTGCGTGGGGACCTGCGCAAGTCGATGAACATCTACTTCCTCGAGGACGAAGGGGGCGTGGTGCAGTTCGACGCGGGCACCAAGGCGATGGTGAAGCCGGCGAAGGCGGCGGCGCAGCAGCTCGGCGGGCTGAAGCGCATCGTGCTCGGCCATGCCCACGCCGATCACCGGGGAACGGCCCCCTCGATGGGCGTCCCGGTGCACTGCCATCCCGACGAGGTCGCCGATGCGGAAAGCGACGCCTCATTCGCCCCCTATATGGACCTCTCGCAGCTGCCGATCGTGCCCGTCCGCTGGCTCTATCGGGTGCTCCTGCCGCGCTGGGACGGCGGCCCGGTGAAGATCGTGGGAACGGTCGAGGAGGGCGACGAGGTGGCGGGCTTCCGCGTCGTCCACCTGCCCGGCCACGCACCGGGGCTGATCGGCCTCTGGCGCGAGAGCGACCGCGTGGCGATCGTCAGCGACGTCGTCTACTTCGCCGACTCGGCGCGGCTGCGGCCGCTTCCCGAGGGCGAGGCGAGCGTTCCCCATCCCGCCTGGGCATGGGATCACGCCAAGGCAAAGGAGTCGGTGAGAAAGCTGGCCGCGCTGGAACCGGCGCTCGTCTGCGCCGGGCACGAGGGGCCGCTGCGGGGGGAGAACCTGCGCGAGACGCTGGAGCGCGCGGCCACCAAGTACTGAGCCGAGGCGCGCTGGCTGGCGCCGCTGCCATAGTTTCCGCCCCTGATGATCGGGACCTACGCCTCGGCGGCGCTGATCTGCGCCGCTTCGCTGCTGGTTGGACGCGCGATCCTCGGGCTTGCCGGCGCGAGCCCCTCCCGGTCGTGGCTGGCGCCCGTGACCGGATTCGGGGCGATGCTCACGGTCACCGGCTTCCTCGCCCGCGCCCCCGGCCACGCGACCAGTGCAGCAATCGGCCTGGTTCTGCTCATCGCGGCGGCAGCGGCACTCCTCTGGTGGCTACCGCGTCGCGAGGACGGCGACTCTCTGCGCGACGGATTGCCGGTGGCGCTCATCGTCGTCCTGGTCCTCTCGATCCCCTTCGCGATCAACGGCCGCTGGGGCCTGATCGGAATGGGATTCAACAACGACCTCGGCCTGCACCTGGCCTGGGCGGAGTGGCTGCGCAGCGGGCTCGGACCGGCACCGGAAACCGGCTACCCGCTGGGCCCGCACGCGCTCGCCGACGCAGTTGCGGCTGTGCCCGGGATCAGCCTCGGTCAAGCCTTTGTCGGCGAGATCTTCGCGATCGGGGTGCTCACGGCGCTCACCGCACTGGCGGCGCTGGCGGACCTCGGCCGCAGTCGGCGCTTCCTTGCGGCAACCCTGGTCGCGATTCCCTACCTCGGCGCCTCCTACTTCGCCCAGGGCACCTTCAAGGAGACCGCCGAGGCGCTCTTCGTGCTCGCCTTTGCGGTGTACCTGCTCGACCCTGGCCGTCTGCCCGCGAGGATTTGGCCGCGGCTGCTCTTCCTCCTTCCCTTCCTCGCCCTCGCCGGCGGCATCTTCTTCTCCTACAGCTTCGCCGGGCTGGCCTGGCCGGTGGGGATCCTCATCCTCTGGGGGCTTACCGTTCCGGCCGTGCGGCGGGCGCTGGCTCCGCGGGCGCTGCTGCGGCTGCTGCTGCGTCCGGCGACGCTGCTGACGATTGCCGCCCTCGCCGGCTTGGCCGTGCTGCTGACGATCGTCGGACCCTTCGGCTTCGCTCAGGGGTTCAACAGGGTTGCCGGCAGCAATACCTACGGCCCCGTCTCCCCGGTCGAGGCACTCGGGATCTGGCCGGCGGGCAACTACCGCCTCAATGCAGCCGGTGGCGCCCAGCTGCCCGGCCTGGCCGGTGCAATAGCCGGGCTCGCGGTCCTACTGGGAACCGTTTGGTGGGTGCGCCGCCGCGATCTCGCGGTGCCGGCCGGGCTGGCCGCCTGCGCCCTCCTCTACATCGCTGCGCTCCTGACCAGCGGCGAGTACTCGCAGGCAAAGGCGCTGATGATCGGGGCGCCGCTGGCGATGCTGGTGGCGATCCGGCCGCTCCTCTTCGAGTTCGGCCGCCGACGGGACGAAAAGCGTCCTATATCTCGTAACTTCGGCCCATCGGCGGGAGTAGTGCGGTTCGGCTGGAGCGTTCTCGCAGTGGCGTTCGTCGGGGGGGCGGTGTACTCGAGCCTGCTGGCGCTGCGCGACGCGCCGGTCGGTCCGCCCGGGCACGGCTCCGAGCTGCAGGCCTTCGTACCGATCATCCGCGGGGAACCCGTCCTCTACGCGGGCCAGGACCGCTTTGCCGCTCATGAGCTGCTCGGCGCCGACACGCACGTGCCGCTGGTCGAGTTCCCCGACACCGACGTCTCGCAGAACCCGGAGAAGCCCTTCGACACCGGCAACGCCTACAGCCCGATCGATTTCGACTCCTTCTCACAGGCGACGCTCGAACGCTTCCCCTTCGTGGTCACCGGACGAGCAGCCTGGAACAGCGAAGCTCCGAAAGGCTTCCGCCGCGTTGCGGCCACCCCCTCGTACCTGCTCTGGAAGCAGATCTCGCCGCCGCCGGAGGATCGCCACGTGCTGCTCGAGGGAACCGAGCCGGCCGCATTCGCCGACTGCGCCGCACCGGAGCTCCGCATCCTCACCTCCAACCAGGGCATAGCCTCGCTCTTCCCAAACCCGGTGATCGGCGGCAAGGGACGCTGGAGCCCCATCGCCATCCTGGGCACCGACGAGCGCACCTCGCAGACGCTGAACCTGCCGCCCGGCCGCTGGCGCCTCTCGCTGCAGTACTTCTCCCCCTTCGACCTGACCCTCTCCGCACCCGGCTTCCGCCAGTCCCTCTCGGCGGCACTCGACGGCCAGCGCCCCAACACGATCAGCCTCTTCAACGACGGTCAGTTCTGGCCGGCAGGCGAACTCGTCAGCGACGGCGGCCCGCTGCGCTTCACGATCACCACCGCGGAGCCGAGCTTCCTCCAGCGTCTCAGCGGCTACGACGGCAAGGCCTACCTCGGCCAACTGGTCGCCGTTCCCGCCCGCCCCCACCGCATCGTCCCCCTGAGTGAGGCATGCGGTGGCTGGATCGACTGGTACGAGTCGCCCGCCACGCCCTAGCTGTTCAGTTATTCTGACACTGTATGCGGTGTCAGAATATTTCGGACCTGGGCTCTTTGCTGAGAGAAACCCGAGAACGACACGGCCTCAGCCAGCGACGATTGGCGTTGCGGGCGGGAACGAGCCAGGATGCGGTCAGCCGCATCGAGCGTGGCGCCGAATCGCCCACCTTCGAGCGAGTCGCAACGCTCTTGCTGGCGATGGGCGAGCGCCTCGAGCTGAAGGTCGAGCCACTCGCAAGCCCGATTTCCAGTGCCGACCTGACGGCCGCAGCGAGGATGTCTGCGGCAGAACGCCTTCGAGAGGCAGCGTCTTGGAACCGCGTGGCCTCACAGCTCGCGCTAGCCGGGGAAGAGGCGCGCCGCGGGGTCATCCGGCAACCATGAGGGAGCAGAATTGAGCAAGCTCTCGCAAGCAGCGGAGCGCCCCCTCGATCTCAGTCGCCTGCTGCAGACACTCGCCGGTCATGGCGTCGACTTTGTGGTGATCGGTGGCATTGCAGTTCAGGTTCACGGTCATCGACGAACCACCATGGACCTCGATCTCGTGCCGCGCCGAAGCGATGAAAACCTGAAGCGGCTCGCATCCGCCCTGGAAGAGCTGGAAGCCCAACCACGTGACGCCCTGCCAGGAGACTCTCAGGTGCAGGTCGCGGACTCGGAGCGCTTGGCGATCGCTGCCGTGGTCCCACCCCTCTCCACCCGACACGGGCAGCTCCACATCCTCAACGAACCCAAGGGCGCGAGACCCTTCGATCGCCTGCGGGATTCCGCCCTTGTCGTCGAAATCGACGGCATCGAGATCCCGATCGTAGGCCTCGATGACCTGATCCGGATGAAGCGCGCCAGCGGCCGGCCAGCCGATCTCGACGACATCGCAGCGCTACTCGACCTCGAGGGTCGAGGCGAGTCAGACGGCCTTGGCGGCTAGGCGCTCGGGGGGGACGCGGACGACGTCCCAGACCAGGCCGGTCTTCTCGAGCAGGTCGATCACGATCGCCGAGGGGTCGGGCTGCCAGCGGCCGAGGCCGTGGACGGCGGAGGTGGGGAAGGCGTGGTGGTTGTTGTGCCAGGCCTCGCCGAGGGTCGGGATCGCGATCAGAGCGAGATTGCGCGACTCGTCGGTGGTCTCGTAGTCCCGGTTGCCGAAGACGTGGCAAAGGGAGTTGATGCTGTAGGTGAAGTGGTGCAGGACGAAGACCCTGACCAGGCCGCCCCAGAGCAGGCCGGTGAGCCCGGCGAAGAGGGTGCCGCCGATCAACCAGCCCAGCGCGAAGGGGATCAACAGGCCGAGGATCGCCCAGTGCAGGAAGGTGCGGTCGACCCAGCTGATCACCGGGTCCTCGAGCAGGTCGGGGGCGAAGCGTTCCTTGTTGCCACGCTGGGTGTGGATGAAGAGCCAGCCCATGTGGGCGTGGAAGAGACCCCGCATGGCGCCCTGGAAGCCGTGGCCGTGATCGACGTGGGGGCTGTGCGGGTCCCCCTCTTCGTCGGAGAAAGCGTGGTGCTTGCGGTGGTCGGCGACCCAGGAGATCACCGGCCCCTCGATCGCAGCCGAACCGAGTATCCCCAGCAGGCCGTGCAGCCATTTCGTCGTCTTGAAGCTGCGGTGGGTGAGGTGGCGGTGAAAGCCGACCGTGATCCCGAGACCGGTGAGCACGTACATCCCGAGGAAGAGGAAGACGTCGCTCCAGTGCAGGGCGCTGCCCCACACCTGCCAGCCGGCAAAGCCGATTGCGACAAACGGGATCAGCGTCACCAGCCCGGTGATGATCCGGTCCCGCGTCTCGTTCGCGACCGGCTGGATGTCTGAAGGAAGAGGCCCTGCCACTGTGAGCGATCATATGCTGCGCCGATGCCGTTCGCCAGCACCGCGAGACTGCGACGTGAGATCGAAGGGCTGATCCCGGAGCGGCCGTTCACGGTCGAGTTCTGGGACGGGACGCGCCTGCCGGCAACCGGCGGCGAGGGACCGACCTTCTTTGTGCGCTCTCCCCGCGCCGCCGCACACGCGCTGCGTGCTCCCGGACAGCTCGGCCTCGGGCGCGCCTACGTCAGCGGCGAGATCGAGGTCGACGACATGGACGCGGTGATCGAGCTGCTCGACAGCTGGAAGCCGCCGTCGCTGGAAGGGGGCGACAAGGCACGGCTGCTGTTCGGCGCCGTACGCGCGGCTGGTTTGACCCGGCCGCCCCGGCGGCCGGACTCGGAGCTGCAGCCAAGCGGCAGGCGCCACAGCAAGGAGCGCGACTCCGAGGCGGTCCGCCACCACTACGACGTCTCCAACGAGTTCTTCTCGCTCTTCCTCGACGACTCGATGACCTACAGCTGCGCGGTCTTCTCACGCGGAGCGGAGACGCTGGAGGCGGCCCAGGAGGAGAAGCTGGAGATGGTCGCCCGCAAGCTGGAGCTGAAGGAGGGCGACCGCGTGCTCGACGTCGGCTGTGGCTGGGGCAGCTTCCCGCTCTGGGCGGCGACGAAACACGGTGCCAGCGTGGTCGGCATCACCCTCTCCCCTCCGCAGGCGGAAAGGGCGCGGCAGCGTGCCGAGGCAGCCGGCGTCGCCGACCGGGTCGAGATCCGGGTGATGGACTACCGCGACCTGGTTGGCGAGCGTTTCGATGCGATCGCCAGCATCGGCATGGTCGAGCACGTCGGCGCCGAGCAGATCGACGTCTACGCGCGCACGCTGGCCGGACTGCTGGAGCCCGGCGGGCGCCTGCTCAACCACGGCATCACCCGGCTCCGCCACAGCGATCCCGATGCGGGGCCGTTCTCGGAACGCTACGTCTTCCCCGACGCCGACCCGCTGCACCTGTCCCGGGTGCTGCTGGCGCTTGAGCGGGCGGGCTTCATCACCCGCCACGTCGAGGAGTTCGGTGCCGACTACGCCGAGACGCTGCGCCACTGGGCACGTCGCCTCGACGAGAATCTCGACGACGCCGTGCGGCTCGCGGGGCCGGAGCGGGTGCGCGTCTGGCGCCTCTACCTGCGCGCCGCGCGCAACGGCTTCGAATCGGGCTTCACCTCGATCTACCAGGCCCGCTGCACCCTGGGCTCCTGACGCAAGCAGGCCAAGGAGTAGGGAGTGTGGCGTGCTCTGCACGCGAGCGACCGAGGACGCCGGCATGCGCTGTGTCAGGAGCCCAGGCGTAGTTCTTCGACCAGCTGGACGATTGTCTCGCCGACGCCGTCGAGGCTCTGACGCGAGATCTTGTCCAGGCCATCAGCCAGCGAGTGACCCGGGTAGCTCCAGTCGATCAGGTCGACTGCCGGTACGCCGGCCCGCAGGAACGGAGTGTGATCGTCGACGATCGCCGGACCGGCTTCGGCCGAGAAGAACCTCTGGGCGTCCGCGACTTCGGCTGCACGCAAGACCCGGCTCCACAGCGACGGGGTCGAGGTCGCCTCTCGCGGCAGGCGCAGACCGCGGTTGCCGACGTAGTCGAGCAGGATCATCGCTTGGGTCTCGCCGGTATGAGCGGACGCGTAGGCCCGTGAGCCGCGCAGCCCTTCGCTGTAGAAATCGGCACTTTCCTCGGGAAGCCCGGCCGCCGGCTCCTCGCCGTCGAAGAGCACGAAGTCGACCTCCCGCGCACCCTTGGCCGGTTGCGCTCGCTGCAGTGCCCGAGCGGCGGCGATCACGACGGCCGTGCCGGCGGCGCCGTTGTTCGCTCCGACGAAGCCGGCGGGCTTGACAAGGGTGTCGTAGTGGGCACCGACGACGATCCCGGGCCGAATCCCCGGCAAGGTGCCGACGACGTTGCGCAAGCGGGGCTCGCCGGGGATCGATTCGAAGCGCCCGCTGGGAAGCAGCGGTCGCAGTTCAGCCGCGAGCTTGCGCAGCTGGGGCGAACCGGCGGGTCGCTGGCCGGCGGCGACCTGGCGCTCGACCAGTCGAAAGGCCTGCTCCGCGTCGAAGCGGTCCGCCTGTTGTGAATCGGACGCGGTGGAAGGTGCGTCGCCACCGCAGCCGATCGATGCAGCCGCCCAGAACACGAGCAGGAGGAGAAACCCCGCCCGCACC
Organism: uncultured Solirubrobacterales bacterium; assembly: GCA_963697695.1. Lineage (GTDB taxonomy): Bacteria > Actinomycetota > Thermoleophilia > Solirubrobacterales > 70-9 > VRUE01. The sequence continues at coordinate 2,048,084 of OY969094.1, read as the reverse complement.
CAACACGCCATCCCGGCGACCCTTGCCGACATGGCGCATTACTTTAGACGTCCTGAGGAAAGCCCTCTTCGACTGAGGGGAGCGCCCAGTCGGCTCCGGATTCGCGCAGCTGCTCGACCGAGTAGCTGCCGGTGGCGACGCCGACGACCTTGATCCCGGCACCGTGGCCGGCCTTGACGTCGCGGGGGGTGTCGCCGACCGCGATACAGGCGCGATCGCTGAGGGTGCCGCCGGAGACGAGCGCGCCGCGCCGCAGTGCTGCCTTTGTCACCTCGGTACGGTCAGGCGAGTCGGAGCCGTAGCCACCGAAGCTGAAGAAGCGGTTGAGGCGGGCACGGGAGAGCTTGATGTGGGCGGCTGCCTCGATGTTGCCGGTGACGAGGCCAAGCAGCACTCCTTCGTCGATGAGGCGATCGAGCAGGTCCTCGATGCCGGGCATCACCCGGTAGCCGCTCGACTCGGCGACCGTGTCCGGCAGGTGCTTGAGGTAGCCGGCGATCGCCTTCGCCCGCTCTTCCGGGCTGCCCTCCCCGCCGATCACCTCGCGGAAGATGATCGCGGCGATCTCGGGGTCGGTCATGCCGGCGTCGGTGTGCTCGGCGACGTTGGCTTCGATCCCGTGCAGCTCCGCGAAGGCGCGTTGCCAGGCGACCCCGCCGGCACCCCCGGTGACCAGCAGGGTGCCGTCGATGTCGAAGAGGACCGCCTCGGGCATTCCCGCAGTTAACCGCCCTTGACGCGCAGGCGCCGGCTGACCGCGACGCGGCAGTGGTTCGCCTGGCAATTCGCTCCAACGACGCTCAGCTGCGCCCCGTGGCGAAAGCGGTGGCGCTTGCGGCGGGGGTGGTAGGTAACGGCGGATGACACCGTTCCACGATTCGCCACCGCGACCCCGCTCAGCGAGGCGGTGAGCACCCCAGCGCCACCGGCGACTCGCAGCGTGGCTGCCTTTGCGCCGGTGCTGTCGGGGGCGAAGCGGATCCGCAACAGGCACTCCTCGCCGGGCGCAACCACAGTGCCCGTACAGGTGTCGCCGGCGAGAAGGAACTGATCGAGGTCGGCGCCGACTATCGCCGCGCCGGACAGCTTCAGCGGTGCGCTGCCGTCGTTGGCGACGGTGAGAAAGTGGCCGCTGCTCCTCGTGCCGACCGTCTGGCGCCCGAAGTCCAGGCCGGCAGGCGCCAGGGTCGCGATCGGGGCGACGCCCTCGCCGCTCAGCATCACCATCGTGCCGCCGTCGCCTTCGCCGAAGAGCGCGAGGCGGGCCGACCGGGCACCGGCGCTCTGCGGGTCGAAGCGGACGTTGATGGTGCAGCCGGCCCCCGGCATCACCGGGGCGCCGGTGCAGTTCTCGTCGAGCAGATCGAAGCTGCCGGAGTCGCCGCCGGCGATCACGGCGATGAAGAAGGAGCCGGGCAAGTTGCCGGAGTTGACAAGGGTGATTGCCCGAGTCGCGCCCGCGGCACCGACCGGAACAGCACCGAAGCCGACTGGGTTCGCCTCGGCTTCGAGAATCGCGCGGCCTCCGGTTCCACTCAGATCAGCCGTAAAGGAATAGGAGTTCGAGCTTGCCCGTAGCTGGGCCGAATAGCCGACCGTGTCCTGGGGGTTGAACCAGACCTGCACCCCGCAGGTTTCCCCGGGCTGCAGCCAGCGGCCCCAGCAGTCGCTCGAGCCGGTGCCGAAGATGCTCGAGTCGCCGACGATGTCGAGGTTGTTCACCTGCACGGCTGCCTCGCCCGCGTTGGCGAGCTGCAGCCAGGTATCGCTTCCTGAGTGGGTCCAGTGGATGCCGAAGTCGTGGCTAGGGGGCGTGAACTGCAGCTGGGGTGCCACCGAGGAGCCCGCGAGCGCCGCCTCGACCTGGGTGCCGCCGAAACGGACGACGGCGGTCGCCTGCTTCTCACCAACGCTGCTGGGGACGAAGCCGATCGACAGCGTGCACTTCTGACCTGCGTAGAGCGTGGTGTTGCAGTTCGACCAGCTGAGGTTGAACTGGGAGGCGTCGCCGCCTTCGATCGAGACGCTTTCGACCCAGGTTTCGGCTTCGCCTTCGTTCGTGACAACCAGGTCCTGTGCCTGCGCTTGGTTGCCCACGGTCGTCTTCGGGAAAGTCAGGGAGGCAGGCGAGAATGCCAACTGCCCGCTGCCTTCGGGAGCCGCGAGGCTCGCCGTCGGCGCGATCAAGGCAGCCGCAGCAAGCGCGATGAGGAGGGAGAGGACGGCGGCGCCGATTGGCCTCGGCATGGCGGTTTTCGTTGACATGCGGCGTCATCGGGTCGCCGCCGCCCTTGCTTGAAGTTGGGTGCGATCGTTCACCCGCGCCGGAGGCTCGACTCAGTGCTCTCCCTCGAGCAAATCGCGCTGACTGAGCCAGTAGAGCAGGCCAAGCGCCGGCAGCACCACGACGACCGCGATCGCGAAGACGACGAGGACGGCATCGAGGGTCGGATCGGGTGCCGCCGACTGGGAGATCTTCAGCGAGGTCGGCAGCAGGTAGGGGAACTGGGCGACGCCCCAGCCCCAGATCACGGCGACGACGGCGGCGATGCCCAGCGGCCGCAATCCCCGGTGAGTGCCGCGCGCCAGCAGCACCAGGACCGCCAGCCCGCAGATCGTCGAGACGATCACCAGGGGCAGCGCCTCATCGGTGAGCCGGTCGTAGAGGTAGCGAGCGTCGGCGTGTAGGGCAAAAACGCCGGCGAAGGCAAAGGCACCGGCGACAAGCGCGGCGATCAGGGCTCGGCGGGCGAAGTAGGCCTCGAGGTCGCCGGCGCCGGTTCGACGGGCATCGGCGACGAGGAAGACGGCCGCCAGATAGGCGCCGGTGGCGACGAAGAGCGCTCCGACCAGCAGCGGCAATGGCGCCAGCCAGCTCGAGAAGGCGTCGCCGTTGCCCTCCGCTGGGACGTTGCCGGCGGCGATCGCGCCGACCACCGTGCCCATGAAGAACGGGGTCAGCACCGAGGCAAGGGCGAAGGCAGCACCCATCGCCCGCCGCGCCTGCAGCGAACGCACCGACTTGCGAAAGGCAAAGCCGGCGCCGCGCAGGACGATTCCGAACGCGGCCAGCGCCAGCGGTACGTACAGCGTCGACATCACCGCGCCGAATGCCTCCGGGAAAGCGGTCCATAGGACTACGAGGATGAAGATCAGCCAAACGTGGTTGGCCTCCCAGACCGGAGTCAGCGACTGCTGGATCTGCGCCCGCGGCCTCTCCCCCTTCTCGGCGTCGCCGGCGATCAGGTCCCAGAGCCCGCCGCCGAAGTCGGCGCCGCCGAAGACCGCGTAGAGCGTCGCGCCGATCCAGAGGATCACCGCCGCAGCGTCGGCCTTGGTCACCGGACCGCCTCCGTGGACGGGGCGTAAGGGGTGTCGGCCTCGGCTCCCTCACCCTCCTCGCGCCAGCGCTGCGACATCTTTCGCAGGACGACGATCGCGATCGTGCCCAGCGCCACGTAGAGCAGCAGCACCCCGGCGAAGGCGAACCAGATGCCCTCAGCCTCGGTGACCGCTTCCTCGGTCCGCATGTAGCCCTGGACGATCCAGGGCTGGCGCCCGACCTCGGTGACGATCCAGCCGCACCAGAGGGCGACGATCGAGGCGACGCCGGAGACCGCGACCGCGCGCAGGAACCAGGGCGTGCGCGGAATGTCGCGCCGCCGCCACCAGACGAAAGCGAGCCAGGTGGCGAGCCCCATCAGCGCCGTGCCGATCCCGACCATCGCGTCAAAGGAGAGGTGGAGCAGGGTGTTGGCGGGCGGGCGCTCGTCGGGCGGGACGTCCTCCAGCCCGGTCACGACGGTGTCGCGGCTGAAGCCGACGAGGAAGGAGTCGAGGCCGGGGATGCCGATCGCCCCCTTCACCCCGTCGTCGGTGCAGATGCCGCCGATGTACTCGGTCTGGTCGGGACCGGTCTCCTGGATGCACTCGAAGCCGGCGAACTTGGCCGGCTGGTGGTCGGCGACTTCGCGCGCCGCGGTGTCGCCGACGAAGAGCTGGATCGGGGTCGCGATGCAGGCGATCGTCAGCGGGATCAGCAGGCCGAGGCGGTGCAGCCGGTCGCGCCGCCCGCGCAGCATCCCGACCGCGTAGATCGAGGCGACGAGGAAGCCGGCGACCATGTAGGCGGCGAGGATCATGTGCGGGACCTCGTAGCCGGTCGCCGGGTTGATCAGAACCTTGAAGGGCTCGGTGTCGACGACCTTGCCGGCGGCATCGAGGGTGAAGCCCTGCGGCTGGTTCATCCAGGCGTTGGCGGTGACGACCGAGAAGGCACCGCCGATGCCGGTGATCACCATCGGCACGCCGGACCAGAAGTGGGCCCAGCCGCCGAGCCGCTTCCAGCCGTAGATGTAGATCGCGAGGAAGATCGCCTCGGTGAAGAAGAAGATTCCCTCGATCGCGAAGGCGATCCCGAAGGCGTCGCCGAAGCGCTCCATGAAGTTCGGCCAGAGCAGGCCGAACTCGAAGCTGAGCACGGTGCCGGTGACCGCACCGACGGCGAAGGTGACAGCCATCGCCTTCGACCAGCGGCGGGCCAGCCGCATCGCGTCCTCGTCGCCGCGCTTGAGGCCGAGCCAGTTGGCGGCGAGGATGATCGCCGGCAGGGCGACGCCGATGCAGGCGAGGACGATATGGAAGCCGAGCGTGAACGCCATCAGCTCCCGCGCGGCCAACAGGTTCGACTCCGACGCCGCGAGCGGGAGGGCGTCGAGCGGCGTCATGCTCTACTCCGCGCGCCTCGCTTGGCGGTAGCGGCGGATCAGCGCGTTGGTCGAGCTGTCGTGAGCGAGCTTCGGCTCATCGGTGGCCTGCAGCTCGGGGATGATCGCCACCGCCAGCGCCTTACCCAGCTCTACCCCCCACTGGTCGAAGGAGTCGATCCCCCAGATCGCCCCCTGGGTGAAGACGCTGTGCTCGTAGAGGGCGACCAGCGTGCCCAGGGTGTGCGGGTCGAGGCGCTCGGCGAGGATCGTGTTCGAGGGCCGGTTGCCCTCCATCACCCGGTGGGGAACGATCTCCTCCGGCGTCCCCTCGGCGCGCACCTGCTCCGGCGTCTTGCCGAAGGCGAGCGCCTCGGACTGGGCGAAGACGTTGGACATGAGGAAGTCGTGGTGGTTGCCGAGCGGGTTGTTCGAGTGGAAGAAGCCGATGAAGTCGCAGGGGATCAGCCGCGTGCCCTGGTGGATCAGCTGGTAGAAGGAGTGCTGGCCGTTGGTCCCCGGCTCGCCCCAGAAGATCGCGCCGGTGTCGTAGTCGACATGGACGCCGTCGAGGGCGACGTGCTTGCCGTTCGACTCCATCGTCAGCTGCTGCAGGTAGGCGGGAAAGCGGTGCAGATACTGGTCGTAGGGGAAGACGCCACAGGTCTGGGCGCCGAAGAAGTTGCCGTACCAAATCGAGAGCAGCCCGATCAGCGCCGGCAGGTTCTCGGCCAACGGCGCCTCGCGGAAGTGCTCGTCCATCGCGTGGAAGCCGGCGAGCAGCTCGGCGAAGCGGGCGGGGCCGATCGCCAGCATGGTCGAGAGGCCGATCGCCGAGTCCATCGAGTAGCGGCCCCCCACCCACTCCCAGAAGCCGAACATGTTCTCGACGTCGATGCCGAATTTCGCCACCTCCTCGGCATTGGTCGAGACGGCGACGAAGTGCTTTGCCACCGCCGCCTCGTCGCCACCGAGGCCGGCCAGCGCCCACTCGCGCGCGCTGCGGGCGTTGGTCATCGTCTCCAGCGTGGTGAAGGTCTTGGAGGAGATGACGAAGAGCGTCTCCTCGGGATCGAGGTCGCGGGTCGACTCGGCGAAGTCGGTGCCGTCGACGTTGGAGACGAAGCGGAAGGTCATCTCGCGGCGGCTGTAGTGGCGCAGCGCCTCGTAGGCCATCACGGGGCCGAGGTCGGAGCCGCCGATGCCGACGTTGACCACGTTGCGAATCTGCTTCCCGGTATGTCCCTTCCACTCGCCGGAGTGGACGCGCTCGACGAAGGAGGCCATCCGGTCAAGCGTCTCGTGCACCTCCTTGACCACGTCGACGCCGTCGACGATCAGCGAGCGCTCGCGTGGCATCCGCAGGGCAACGTGGAGAACGGCGCGGTCCTCGGAGACGTTGATGTGCTCGCCGGCGAACATCGCTTCGCGGCGCTCCTCGACGCCGCACTCGCGGGCGAGGCGGCCGAGCAGCATCACCGTCTCGTCGGTTATCCGGTTCTTCGAGAAGTCGAGGTGCAGGCCGGCGCCGTCGGCGACGAGGCGCTCGCCGCGCTGCGGATCGGCAGCGAAGAGATCGCGCAGGTGCTGCCCCTCGATCTCGGCGAAGTGGTGCTCCAGCGACTTCCAGGCGGGCTGCTCGCGCAGCGTCGGGGCAGCGCTCACCCGGTGAGCGCCCCGCGCTTGGACTCGATCGATCCCATCAAGTCTTCCCAGGACTTGACGAAGGCCACCTTGCCCTCCTCCTGCAGCCGCTCGGCCAGGGCATCGACGTCGATCCCGGCCTCGCCGAACTGCGCCAGCAGTTGCTCGGCGTCGCCGCCGTCAGGGGGAACGAGCTCGCCGACCTCGCCATGGTCGGCGAAGGCGTGCAGGGTCTGCTCGGGCATCGTGTTGACCGTGAAGGGGGAGGCGAAGCCCTTGATGTAGAGGACGTCGGAGGCGTCGGGGTCCTTGGTGCCGGTGCTGGCCCAGAGCAGGCGCTGCGGCCGGGCGCCTTCGTTCATCAGGCGCTGCATTCGCTGCGAGTCGAGCAGCTCGCGATAGGCGCGGTAGGCGCGGAAGCCGACCGCCAGGCCGAGACGGTTGCGCAGGTCGTCCGGTACTTCGTCGGAGACGGCGACGTCCCAGCGGCTGATGAAGAGCGAGGCGACCGAGGCGACGTCGGGATCGAGGCCGGCCTCGATCCGCCGTTCGATGCCACGCAGGTAGGCGTCGGCGGCGGCCAGGTATTGCTCGCGGGAGAAGAGCAGGGTGACGTTGATCGGGATCCCGGCGAAGATCGACTCCTCGATCGCCGGCAGGCCCGCCTTCGTCCCCGGGATCTTGATGAAGAGGTTGTCGCGCCCGGCGCGGCCGTGCAGCTGTGCCGCCTGGGCGATCGTCGCCGCCGTGTCGTCGGCGAGCAGGGGCGAGACCTCGAGCGAGCAGTAGCCGTCTACCCCGGCGGTGCGCTCGTGGACGGGCCTGAAGAGCTCGGTGGCGTCGCGCAGGTCGGCGAGCGCGAGCTCGAAGAAGACCTCCTCGGCCGAATCGCCGTTCTGGCTCAGCTCGACGATGTGCTGGTCATAGACCTCGCCGCCGGAGATCGCCTTGTCGAAGATCGTCGGGTTGGAGGTGAGGCCGGTGACCGAGAGGTCCTCGATGTAGCCGGCAAGCGTGCCGTCCTCCAGCATCGTGCGGGTGATGTTGTCGAGCCAGAGGCTCTGACCCACATCGTGCAGTTTCGCGGTCGGCTTCATGAGAGCAGCTCCTTTGCGGCTTCGGCCACCCGGTCGGGGGTGAAGCCGAACTTGGTTTGTACGTCCTTCAGCGGCGCCGAGGTGCCGAAGGTGTGCATCCCGATCTTGACACCGCCGGACCCTACGTAACGGTCCCAACCGAGCGTCGAGGCCTCCTCGACCGAGACGCGAGCGGTGACGCCCGGCGGCAGCACCTCGTCGCGGTAGGACTGGTCCTGGCGGTCGAAGAGCTCCCAGCAGGGAAGGCTGACGACGCGGGAGCGGATCCCACCGGCGCTCAGCTCCTCGTGGGCACCGAGCGCCAGCGCGATCTCGCTGCCGGTGGCGATCAGGATCACCTCCGGATCGCCGCCCTCGGCGTCGGCGAGCACGTAACCGCCCCGGTGCAGGCCCTCGGCCGAGCCGTAGCGGGAGCGGTCGAGCACAGGCACGTTCTGACGGGTGAGGACGAGGGCGACCGGCTGATGGGTGCGGTCGAGCGCGACCCGCCAGGCCTCGGCGACCTCGTTGGCGTCGGCGGGGCGGATCACGTCGAGGCCGGGGATCGCGCGCAGCGAGGCGAGCTGCTCGACCGGCTGGTGGGTGGGGCCGTCCTCGCCGAGGCCGATCGAGTCGTGGGTGAAGAGGTGGATCACCGGCAACTCCATCAGGGCAGAGAGCCGGATCGCCGGGCGGGCGTAGTCGGAGAAGGTGAGGTAGGTGGACCAGAGGGAGCGCAGCTTGGACAGCGAGAGGCCGTTGGAGATCGCCGCCGACTCGTGCTCGCGGATGCCGAAGTGGAGCTGGCGGCCGTCGTAGGAGCCGGGCTCGAAGTCGGCGGCGCCGTCGAAAGTGAGCCGGACCGAGGTCGAGTCGGTGAGATCGGCCGAGCCGGCGAGCAACCAAGGCAGGCGCTCCCCGATTGCGTTCTCGACCTTCTGCGAGGCCTTGCGGGTGGCGATCCCCTTCTCGTCGGGATCGAAGCTGGGGATGCCGGCGTCCCAGCCGTCGAGCAGCTCGCGACGCTGCATCGCCTCGATCTCGGCGGCGAGATCGCCGTTCTCGCTCGCGTACTCGGCGAGCAATTGCTCCCACGCGCCACGCAGCTCGGCCCCGCGCTTGCCGATCCCGGCCGCGAAATGCTCCCTGACCCCGTCGGGGACGAGGAACTGGGCGTCCTCGGGCCAGCCGTAGGCGCGCTTGGTCTCGCGCACCTCCTCCTCGCCGAGCGGCTCGCCGTGGGCGGCGGGGGTGTCGACCTTGTGCGGCGACCCCCAGCCGATGTGGCTGTCGACGATGAGCAGGGTCGGACGGGTCTCCTCGCCCCTGAACTCCTCGAGCGCGGTGGCGATCAGCTCGGTGTCGTTGGCGTCGCCGACCCTGGTCACGTTCCAGCCGTAGCCCATGAAGCGAGCGGCGACGTCGTCGTCGTAGGCGATCTCGGTCTTGCCGTCGATCGTGATGTGGTTGTTGTCGTAGATCCAGCAGAGGTTGTCGAGCTTCAGGTGGCCGGCGATCGAGGCGGCTTCGCTCGAGACGCCCTCCATGAAGCAGCCGTCGCCGGCGATCGCATAGACGTCGAAGTCGAAGAGCTCGAAGCCGGGCCGGTTGTAGCGGGCCCCCTGCCACTTGGAGGCGATCGCCATTCCGATCGATGTCGCGATCCCCTGACCGAGCGGCCCTGTCGTCGTCTCGACCCCCGAGGTCCAGCGGTACTCGGGGTGGCCGGGAGCGCGCGAGTCGAGCTGGCGGAAGTGCTTTATGTCACCGAGGCTGACGGCTGGGTCGCCGACGATCTCGTAGTCGGGGTCGACCGCGCGCACGCCGGCCAGATGGAGCAGCGAGTAGAGCAGCATCGAGGCGTGGCCGGCGGAGAGGACGAAGCGGTCGCGGCCGGGCCAGATCGGGTCGGTCGGATCGAAACGGAGGAAGCGCTGCCAGAGGGTGTAGGCAACCGGGGCGAGCGCCATCGGCGTCCCAGGGTGGCCGGAGTCGGCCTTCTGGATCGCGTCGATCGAAAGCGTGCGGATCGTGTCGATGCAGAGCTGGTCGATGTCGCGATCGCTCGACATGCTCTCGATCCTATTCCCCGCCGCCGATGGGCCGGAGATACGCCTATAGGGGCTCTTTTTCGGCCCGTCGGCGGGTGGTTCGCGGCTCTCAAGGCTCGATGCGGGTGACCGTGCCGTCGCCGTTGTTGGCGACCCAGACGGCTTCCTCGCCGACCACGACGGCACCGGGCGCCGGACCGACGCCGATCGAGTCGCCGACGGTGTCGCCATCGGCGATCGAGATCCGGCTGACGCTGTCGTCGCCGTTGTTGGCGACCCAGACGGTGTCGGTGCCGGCGTCGATCCCGCCGGGGCGGCTGCCGACCGCGATCGGCTCGCCGAGCAGGGTCCGGATCGCCGGGTCGACCCTGGTCACGGTGTCGCCTCGGCTGTTGGCGACCCAGACGATCCCGCCGCCGACGGTGATGCCGGAGGGACCCCGCCCAACCGTGACAGGGGCACCGGCGATTGCGTCGCTGGGATCGATACGGCGAATCGTGCCGGTGGAGGCGCTGCTGACCCAGATGCCGCCGGCGCCGGCGGCAAGACGTAGTGGCGAGGCGTGGGGAGCGATGCCGCGCTTGAAGACATGGGAGCCCTCTGCGTTGATCGCCGTCAGCCCGCCCCCGGCCTCGTCGGCGACCCAGACGCGGCCGCCGGCGACGACGATCGCACCGGGCCGGCCGCCGACGCGGATCCTGTCGCGGACCCGGTTCGCCACGGGATCGACCCGCATCACCTCGCCGGTCGAGGGGCGCGAGACCCAGACGGCGCCCTCTCCGATGGCCACCCCAGAGACCCCTCTGCCGAGCCGCAGCGGAGGATCGATCACCGCCATCGCTTCCGGATCGATTCGCGAGAGGGTGCCATCGGCGGCGCTCGTCGCCCAGACCTCGTCGTCACCGACGGCGAGGCGGAGCGGGCCGTTGCCGACCGCGATCGGCGAGGAGACGGAGACGTCTTCGCCGCCGAGCAGCAGGAACGCCAGCCCGATCGCGCCGGCGACCACGGCGACCGAGGCACCCAGCCACTGCTTCGCCCTTGGACCGATGCGCCGGCCCCCGGAGGCCGGACCCCCGATTCGAACCGTGGGACTCTCCGCACTCGCGGAGAGGACTCGCGTCGCCGTCGGGGTGGCACCCTCCTTCGCCTCCGCAGCTGCGATCAGCCCGCCTGCCGTGGGGTAGCGATCGGCCGGGTCTTTGGAGACCGCGCGCTCGATCACCGCGTCGATTCCCTTCGGCATCTCCGGCTCGGTGTCGGATTCCTTGCGGGCGTAAGGAACGACGCCGGTCAGCGCCTCGTAGAGGACGCAGCCCAGCGAGTAGATGTCCGCGGCCGGTCCCACCCCCTGCCCCCGCCACTGCTCCGGTGCCATGTACTCGGCGGTGCCGACGATCGAGGTGCCGCTGCAGGCGCCGGTGTCTTCGTAGGCCTTAGCGAGGCCGAAGTCGCTGAGGTAGGCCCGGTCCCCTTCGACGAGGATGTTGTGCGGCTTGACGTCGCGGTGGACGATGCCGGCGGCATGGGCTGCATCGAGCGCTTCGGCGACCTGGCCCAGCAGGGCGATCGCTCTCGCCGGCGGCAGCGGCCCCTCGCGGTCGATCAGCTTCTTCAGGTCGCCGCCCTTGACCAGCCGCATCGCGACGATCAGCTCGCCCTCCTCCTCGCGGGCGTCGAGGATCGGCACGACGCCGGGGTGGTCGAGGCTGGCGGCGAGGCGGGACTCGCGCAGGAAACGGTCGCGAAAACCCTCCTTCTCGGCGAGCTCGCGAGCGATCACCTTGAGCGCAACCGGCCGTTCCAGCGCCAGATGCGTCGCCTCGTAGACGACCCCCATCCCGCCGCGCGCGATCAGCGCTTCGATCCGGTAGCCGCCGAGCGTGGAGCCGATTGCCGGTTCCCCCATGCGGGCGGTTATACCGGCGCGGAACGACGAAGAGGTCCCCTCGCCAGGCGAAGGGACCTCTTCAGGGGAGCCAGGGAGAGCTAGCGGCGCACCGGCTGCCAGGTGATCGTCGGGCCGAGAGTGGTGACGGTGCCCGGCGCGGTCGAAGGTTCGAGCGGTTCGAAACCTTCGGCCAGCTCGGTGGTGGAGCCGTTTGCGACGTCGATCGAGGCGAGCTGCTCCCGCCCCTCCGCCTCGATGAACGCGGCCACCTTCTTGCCGTCCGAGGAGAAGACCGAGTTCGTCTCCGACCCGTCGGGCAGCTCGCTGAGCTTGCGGGCGCGGTCGGGGCCGATCCGCTTCACCCAGAGACCGCGGTCGCGGCGGAAGAGCAGCGTGTGTCCGCTGGGCGAGACGTCTTCGACGTAGGCCGAGCCGACTCCGGCGACCTGCGGGCGGGCCCTGTCCCCGTTGCGCTTCATCGTGTAGACGTCGGCGTAGGCGCTCGGGCCTTCGCCGCTCTCGCCGCGGCTGTAGACGATGCCGCCGGCGAAGTAGCGCGGGGTGAACTCGTCGACCCGCGCCGTCCTGGTCAGGCGCGCGGCGCCGGCGCCGGAGGGCCGCACCGAGTAGAGGTCATCGGCCGTGCCGCCGCCGGTCTCGGCGATGCTGCGGACGAAGACGATCAAACGGCCGTCCGGCGAAAAGGACGCTTCGTGGTCGTCTTCGGGGGTGGTGGTCAGCGCTCTCGCTCCCCCGCCCAGCGTGCTCACCGAGTAGAGATCGGCCGGCGCACCGGCAACGGAGCGCCGCTCGAAGACGACGATCCTGCCGTTGGGCGAGACCTTCGGAGCCGTGTCGAGCCCGGCCCCGCTGGTGAGACGGCGCTGGCCCGAGCCGTCGGCGCGCACCGAGAAGATGTCGCCGCTGTGGACGAAGGCGATCGCCCGCCCGTCCGGCGAGAAGGCCGGTTCGGTGTCGGTCGGGTCTTCGGTCAGCTGGTTGAGACGGCCGTCGCGGACCGCGTAGAGGCCGCCTTCGGTCGTCGTCGTCTCTTTGCCCTCCGCGTCTTTGACGGTTTTGGCGACGACCCGGGAGAAGACGACGGATCCCGAGGAACCTGCCGCTGCCACCGCGCTGCCGGCTGGAAGCGCGAGGACGAGAAAGGCGAACAGTGCGGTGAGAATCGATCGGTAGAACATTTTGTGACTCCCCTTTGTGGGTTGGTGATGTGTTCAACCGATGGTCGAGTGCCGGGGCGAGCGCGCCAACGACAGCCGCGCCCCCTTCCGGGACACGTTTGGCCCGCTCCGGGCCAGGCGCTAGCGGGAGCGGTCGAGGCCCAGCTCGATCACACGGGCGGCGATCAGGCGGGGGCGGTCGCGACCGCTGTCGCCGGAGACGTCGAGCTTCGCGGCGAGGGCGTCGAGACGGCGCTGCGCGGTGCGCTCGCTGACGTGCAACGCCTCGGCGAGCTCAGCCCGGGTGGCGGGACGTCCGGCGAAGGCGCCCTCACTGCGGTAGGGAGCGACGAGGGCGGCCGCCGTCGCCCGCTCCTCCTCGCTGAGGGCGACGGAGGGCTGGGCGGCAGGCACAGTTCCACCGGCCCTGCCCGGAATCGGATCGGAGACTTCGAGCCGGTGGGTGCCGACCAGCAGCGTGTCGCCGTCGCGCAGGCGGCGGGGGCGGTCGAGTGGCTCGCCGTTGAGCGCGGTGCCGTTGCTGCTGTCGAGATCGGTGGCCATCAATACCCCGCCGCGGTTCTCGATCTCGAGGTGATTCCAGGAGACCGCGTCGTCGTCGATGTGGATCTCGGCTTGGGGGTCGCGGCCGACCACGGTACGCCCAGCGGGAAGGGCGACCGACCGCGGCTCACCGCCTTCTCCGCTCAGCCAGATCCGCGCGTCCATCTCATCGCGAGCATAAAGTCCTGCCCGGTGACCGACGCCGACGCAGAGAAGCGAATCGCGGCCGAGGCCGCGGCGGAGCTGGTCGAGAACGGGATGACCGTCGGCCTCGGAACCGGCTCCACCGTCGCCCATCTGCTGCCGGCACTCGCCGCCCGCGGGCTGAGTGGGATCCGCTGCGTGGCGACCTCGGTGGCGACCGAGGAACAGGCACGCGGCCTGGGCATCCCGGTCGAGGAGTTCAGCGAGCTGGAGCGGCTCGACATCGCTATCGACGGCACCGATCAGGTCACCCCCGACGGCTGGCTGATCAAGGGCGGCGGGGGTGCGCACCTGCGCGAGAAGATCGTCGCTGCGGCGGCCGAGCGCTTCGTCGTCATTTCCGACTCGAGCAAGCCGGTCGAGGAGCTGAGCGCTCCGGTGCCGCTGGAGCTGTTCGCCTTCGGCCTGCGCTCGACCCTGGCACGGCTCGGCGGCGAGGTCGAACTGCGCGACGTTCCGCGCAGTCCCGACGCTGGCGTGATCGCGGACTACCGTGGCGCCGTCGGCGACCCGGCCGCGCTCGCGGCCCGCCTCGAGGCCGATCCGGGCGTCGCCGCCCACGGCCTCTTCCCTCCGGATATGGTCAGCGAGGTGCTGGTGGGGGCCGCGGGCACCGTCGAGCGTTCGACGCCGAGCTGACAAAGGAGACCCAGATGAGTGACTTCGCCGAGCTGTCGATCGACGGCCGGATCGCCACCCCCAGCGACGCCGACTGGGACGAGGCGCGAGCGGCCTGGAACCTGACGGCCGACCTGCACCCCGAGGCGGTCGCCTTCGTCGAGAGTGCCGCGGACGTGGCGAAGGTGGTCAGCTTCGCCGCTGCGAAGGGGCTGAAGGTCGCCGGCCAGGGCACCGGCCACGGCGCCGCCGCAATGGACCCGCTCGACGACACGATCCTGATCAAGACCGAGCGGATGCGCGGGGTCGAGGTCGACCCCGACGCGCAGAGCGCACGAGTCGAGGGCGGAGCGCTGGTGTTGGAGCTGAGCGAAGCGGCGCAGGCCCATGGCCTCTCCTCGATGCCGGGCTCTTCCCCTGACGTCGGCGTGATCGGCTACACGCTCGGCGGCGGCCTGAGCTGGCTCGGCAGGCGCTACGGCTTCGCCTGCAACCGCGTCAGGGCGATCGAGCTGGTCACGGCAGCCGGCGAGCCGAGGACCGTCGATGCCGAGAACGACCCCGACCTCTTCTGGGCGCTGCGTGGCGGCGGGGGCGGCTACGCGATCGTCACCGCCCTGCATCTCGATCTGGTGCCGATCGGCGACATCTATGCCGGCACTCTGCTCTGGCCGGCCGAGGTCGGAGCGGATGCGGTGCGGCTCTACCGCGACTGGGCTGCAGAGCTCCCCGACGACGTCACCTCGGTCGTCCGCTTCCTGCGCCCACCGCCGGTGCCAGATGTTCCCGAGCAGATTCGCGACGTCCCCCTGCTCACGATCGGTGCCGCCTGCATCGGCGGACAGGCAGAGGGCGAAGCGACGATCGCGCCCCTGCGCGAGATCGGCGAGCCGGTCATGGACACCTTCGGGCAGATCCCGTCCGAGGGGCTCTGCCGGATCCACATGGACCCAGAGCAGCCGGTGCCGGGAGTGGGGCATCACCGGACGATCCGCGAGCTGCCCGACGAGGCGATCGAGGCCTTCGGGGGTCTGGCCGGCCCGGAGTCCGGATCGCCGCTATTGCTCACCGAGCTGCGCCAGCTCGGCGGCGCGCTGGGCCGCCCCGACCCGAACGGCGGCGCCCTCTCCCACCTCGACGCCGAGTTCGTCATGTTCGGAGTCGGCATGCCGATGACGCCGGAGCTGGGAGAGGCGATTCATGGCCACCTCGACCGCCTGCACGACGCGATGGCGCCGTGGGCTGCCGACGGCGGCTACTTCAACTTCGCCGAACGCCCCTGCGACGCCGACGCGATCCTCCCCGCCGAGGTCTGCGCCCGTCTCGCCGAGATCAAGCGTCGCTACGACCCCGACGGCATGATCGTCGCCAACCACGCGGTCTCGCTGGAGCCCGCATAGCCCGGGCGGGATCTACCGGGGGCTGACCGCGCCGGGAACGGCAAGCTCTTCGAGGCGTTTCACAGCGGGATCTTCACTGCCGACGAGATCGGCGATCGTCGCCGCCGCCTCTTCGATGTCCTCCGGGGTCGCAAGGGCGATCGCCTCGAGATCCGCCCAATCCTTGGTGCGATTGAAGAAGGCCTTGAAGATGGCGAGCGAGGCGCAGTCGAGAACGGGTACCTCGCGGCCCTCGAGGGGAACCCAGGCGACAGAGGCGGCAACGGCGTCGTGGAGCGGAATGTTGTTGAGGAAGACGTCTATAGGCGTTTCGTCCCAATCCAGTCTCGTCTGCCCGTCGCGCTTGACCTTGGCGACATCCTCCTTCTCGACCTTCACTCCCTCCGGCAAAGAGGCCAGAACGGTCTCCGCCTGAGATGCGTCAACGAAGATGTTGACGTCGAGGTCGCGAGTACCGCGCGGCTCCTCGACGCAATAAGCAAGCGCGATGGCTCCTCCGAAAGCGTGGGCGATTCCTGCCCCGGTGAGCGAGTCGTGAATGGCAAAGAGCTTGTCTACGAGCTCGCTCATCGCGCCAATCCCGCCGTCGCAATCCGGTCTTTCAGCCGCGGGAATTGGAGCTCCGGACGAGGTCGAAACGGGAGCGCCTCGGCAAGCTCGAGAACCTGAACGAGAATCCGACCAGCCCGCACAGGGTCGACCGGCGGCTTGCGCGGGGCCAAGCCGAGCTCGAAGCCCCCTGCCGCTGCCAGGCGGGCAAGCGTGTCGGTGCCCGGCTCACGATTGCCACGCAGGTAGGCATTGACAACCGAGCGAGGCAGCCCCGCTCTCCGCGCCAGCTCAGCCTGACTCAGTCCGCTGCGCTCTCGTATCTGCTCGACCAGAGATGCGGCGGGGGTTGCCCCCATCGGCGAGGAGGAATTCGATGCCATGGAGAAATGTTAGCGAATTCGCGAACTGAGTGTTCGCGAATAAGCGAACGACGAATTATCCGGCGGCGGGCTCGTCGGCGACGACGACCATCTCGTCGTTTTCGACCCGGCCGGCGGGGATCGAGGTGTCGCCGGCGAGGAGCTTGGCGAGGGGCTCGCGCTTCTTCTCTCCGGTGACGAGCCAGACGATTCGGCGGGCTTCGGCGAGAGCCGGGTAGGTGAGGGTCATGCGGTGATAGTCCTGGTAGGCGGTCTCGGTGAGGGCGACGCGGCGGTCGGTCACCTTAAGAACGGGATCGCCGGGCACCAGCGAGGCGGTGTGGCCATCGGGGCCGAGGCCGAGGTGGACTAAGTCGAGCGGCTGGGGAAGCTGCGATTCGTACTCGCGCGCGGCTCCGTCGAGGTCGCGCTGGGTGACGGGCATCGGCCGCAGCGCCGACTGGTTACCCATCGAGAGGCCGAGCACCATGTGGGTGAGATTGCGGTCCTGACTGCCGGGTGAGGCAAGCCGCTCGTCGACCTGGAAGAGCTCAGTCTCGGCCCAGGGCATCGCCTCCTGTTCGTCGAGGATCGCCAGCATCCCCCACGGGGTGCGGCCACCGCTCATCGCCAGCGAGAAGATGTTGCGCTCGGCGACGGCTTCCGCCCCCGCCGCGGCGATCAGCTCTGCCGCTCGCCTCGCCGCCGCCTTTTCGTCGGCGACCACCTGGAGGTCGATTGCCACCCTGCCGGCCTCGTCCTACGACGGCTTCTCGTCGTGGCCACCGAACTGCTTGCGCATCGCCGAGAGCACCTTGTCGGCGAAGTCGTCGAGGTCGCGAGAGGCGAAGCGCTCGTACAGCGCCGCGGTGAGCACCGGCGCCGGCACCCCCTCGTCGATCGCGGCGATCGAGGTCCAGCGGCCCTCGCCGGAGTCCGAGACGCGGCCGGCGAAGCCGGCCAGGTCCGGCGATTCCCGCATCGCCGCCGCGGTCAGGTCGAGCAGCCAGGAGCCGATCACGCTGCCCCGGCGCCAGACCTCAGCCACCTCGGGCAGGTCGATGTCGTACTGGTAGTACTCGGGCTGCTCCATCGGCGCGGTCTCGGCGTCGGCCTCGCGCTGGACCTTGCCGGCGTCGGCGTTCTTGAGGATGTTGAGGCCCTCGGCGTAGGCGGCCATGATCCCGTACTCGATCCCGTTGTGGACCATCTTCACGAAGTGCCCGGCGCCGTTGGGCCCGCAGTGCAGGTAGCCGTTCTCGGCCGGGCCCGGATCGCCGACTCGACCCGGCGTGCGCTCAGCCGACTCGACCCCCGGCGCCAGCGAGGCGAAGATCGGGTCGAGCCGTTCCACCGCCCCGTCGGGCCCGCCGATCATCAGGCAGTAGCCGCGGTCGAGACCGAAGACGCCGCCGCTCGTCCCGCAGTCGACGAAGTCGATCCCTTTCTCGCGCAGCATCTCAGCGCGGCGAATGTCGTCGCGGTAGTAGGAATTGCCGCCGTCGACGATCGCGTCGCCTGAATCGAGCACTGCGGCGACGTCCTCCACGGTCTTCTCGGTGATCTCGCCGGCCGGCACCATCACCCAGACCGAGCGCGGCCCGGTCAGCTTCGAGGCCAACTCCTGCAGCGACGAGGCGCCCTCCGCCCCCTCGCCGGCCAGCGCCGAGACCGCGTCGGGGTTGACGTCGTAGGCGACGATGCGGTGGCCGTCGCGCATCAGGCGACGAGCCATGTTGGCGCCCATGCGGCCGAGGCCGACGAGTCCCAGCTCCATGGTCGCTAACCCTACGCGAGCCAGGCGACATTTGGCCGCGTGGCCAACGGGTAGCCTGGCGGGCGAATGGCGAAGGGCAAGGCACAGCACAGCGATGACGCGGCCGACGTGCTGACGATCTTCGGCATCACCGGCGACCTGGCGAAGAAGATGACCTTCCGGGCGCTCTACCGGCTGGAGGCAAGCGGCAAGCTCGATTGCCCGATCGTCGGCGTCGCGATCGACGCCTGGAGCACCGAGCAGCTGCGCCGGCACGCCCGCGAGGCGATCGACTCGACCGTCGCCGAACCCGACGAGGATGCCGTCTCCCGACTCCTCGCCCGGATCTCCTACGTCCAGGGCGATTACGCAGACGCCAGCACCTTCGAGCAGGTCCGGGCGGCGGTCGGCGAGGCGAAGCGGCCCGTCTTCTACCTCGAGATCCCGCCCTCGCTGTTCGCAACAGTGGTCCACGGGCTGAGCAAGGCCGGCCTGACCGAGAACGCCCACGTCGTGATCGAGAAGCCCTTCGGCCACGACCTGGAATCGGCGCGGGCGCTCAACGCCGACCTCTGCCAGGTGCTGGACGAGGAGCAGATCCTGCGCATCGACCATTACCTCGGCAAGGAGCCGGTGATGGACATCACCTACCTGCGCTTCGTCAACTCGGTGCTGGAGCCGGTCTGGAATAGGGAGCACGTCTCTCACGTGCAGATGACGATCGCCGAGGACTTCGGCGTCGAGGACCGCGGCCGCTTCTACGACGCGGTCGGCGCGATGCGCGACGTAGTCCAGAACCACGCCCTGCAGGTGCTGGCGCTGGTCGCAATGGGGCCGCCGACCGGCAACCACCACGACTCGATCCGCGACAAGAAGCTCGAACTCTTCAAGGCCACCCGCACGGCGGACCCGAAGCGCTACGTGCGCGGCCAGTACGAGGGCTTCCTCGACGTCACGGACGTCTCCCCCGACTCGCAGACCGAGACCTTCGCCGCGGTCGAGCTGGCGATCGACAACTGGCGCTGGAGCGGCGTTCCCTTCTTCATTCGCGCCGGCAAGTGCCTGCCGGTGAAGTCGAGCGAGGTGACCGTCGTCTTCAAGAAGCCGCCTCGCCTGGGGGTCGGGCCCGGCAAGCAGCCGGAGGCCAACCAGATGACGGTGCGGATTGAGCCCGAGCCCGGCGCCCGTATGCGGCTCTACGCCAAGAAGGCGGGCGAGGAGGCGTTCGAGCCGGCCGACCTCGAGGTCCTCTTCGAAAAGGTGCCCGGCGAGGAGCCGGAGCCCTATGAGCGCCTGCTCGGCGACGCGATCGCCGGCCGCCATCAGCTCTTCACCCGCCAGGACGCGGTCGAGGAGACCTGGCGGATCGTGCAGCCGCTGCTCGACGACCCGCCCCCCGTACATCCCTACGAGCCCGGGACCTGGGGGCCGGCGGAGGCGGAGAAGCTGACCCGCGGCATCTGCCAGTGGCACGAGCCCTGGCTGCCCGAGCCGGTGCCCGGTGGAGTCCTCGGTTTCTAGGCAGGCCCTAGCCGACGAGCTGCTGGCGCAGCTCGGCTTCGAGTCCTTCCGGCCGGGGCAGCGCGAGGCGGTGGAAGCCGCGCTGGCCGGCCGCGACTCGCTGATCGTGATGCCGACCGGCGGCGGCAAGAGCCTCTGCTACCAGCTGCCGGGGCTGGCGGGCGGGGATCTGACGATCGTGGTCAGCCCCTTGATCGCCCTTATGCGCGACCAGTGGCAGCGTCTGACAGCCGGCGGCCACCCGGTGACGATGATCTCCTCGGGGATGGGCGAAGGCGAGGCCCGGGCCGCGCTGGCACAGGTGCGTTCCGGCGAGGCGCGGATCGTCTACTGCGCGCCGGAGCGCTTCGCCTCGACGATCTTCCTCGACGCGCTGGCGCAGCGGAGCATCGACCTGCTCGTCGTCGACGAGGCGCACTGCGTCTCCGAGTGGGGGCACGACTTCCGGCCCGACTACCTGCGCCTACCCCAGATCGCCGAGCGGCTCGGGCGGCCGACGGTGATGGCCTGCACGGCAACCGCAACCGAGGCGGTCGCGAGGGAGATCGCCTCTCGCTTCGAGATGCGCGACCCACTGCAGGTGCGCTCCGGCTTCGACCGCCCCAACCTCTCCTTCGACGTCGTACGGCTCGAAGGCAAGGGCTCGAAGGCGCGGCGGCAGGCGCTGCTCGAGGCTGGCCTTTCCAACCCGGAGAACCGCCCGGCGATCGTCTACTGCGGCACCCGCAAGGACACCGACGAGGTGGCGTCGACCCTGCGCGAAGCCGGCCTGCAAGCGCTGGCCTACCACGCCGGAATGGAGGCGGAAGACCGAACGACGGCGCAGCACCGCTTCATGACGGGCGAGGTCGACGTCATCGTCGCAACCAACGCCTTCGGCATGGGCGTCGACAAGTCCAACGTGCGCTCGGTCTGGCACATGGCGATCCCGACCAGCCTCGAGGCCTACTACCAGGAGGCAGGGCGAGCGGGTCGCGACGGCCTGCCTTCGAGAGCCGTGCTGCTGGCGATGCGCGCCGACCTCGGTCGCCTGGTCCGCTTCAACCAGCAGCGCGCCGGCGACCCCGAGCTGGCGATCGCCCACGAGCGGGGCTGGCGCGATTACCAGACGATCAAGTCCTTCATCTACTCCGACCGCTGCCGGCGCCAGGCGCTGCTAGGCCACTTCGGCGACCGCCAGGCGGGGCGGCCCCTGGACCGCTGCTGCGACTTCTGCGCGGAGGCGAGCTGGTTGCCCGACCCCGAGACGATCGCGGTCCGCCCCAAGCGCCGTTCTGGCAAGGGCGCCGCGACCCCAGCGCCCGAGCTGTCCTCGGCCGACGCTTCCCTCTTCGAGGAGCTGAAGGCGTGGCGGCTGCGCGCAGCCGACGGCAAGCCGGCCTACACCGTCGCCCACAACAAAACCCTGGCGACGATCGCCGCGACGAGGCCGACGAGCCCCGCCGGCCTGGCCGAGATCAGCGGCGTCGGCCCCAGCTTCGTCTCCAAGTACGCCGATCAGGTCCTGGCGATCGTCGCCGGCCGCGCCGGCAACGAGGCGTTCGAGTCAGCTGCCTGAGCTACGGCACCGTGGCGGATCAAATACGGATTCAGAGTGTTCCATTCAGGCAACCTCTCACCGGGGGGCCGGAATGTCATCTACACCTCCGACCCCGGCCCACCGGTGGGAGGGAGATCGCCCACCCCGGTCGAATCAGGCTCGGATGCACCGCTCTGCTCACAAGCGAGCCGCCCTTGCGGCACTAGCCGTCGCGCTGCTCTGCTTGGTCTCGGCCACTGCAGCTCAGGCGGGCGCGCTGCTGCCGCGCGGCAACAAGATCTTCTTCGGCATCAGCGACACCGGCGACCCGGCCGACTTCGGCCGGTTCAGCACCGCCCTGCGCAAGCACCCGGCGCTGATCGAGACCTTCCGCACCTGGGGCTCGGACTTCCCCGAGTCGATCGAACGCTGGCAGGAGGCGCGGGCGCGGCCGGTCCTCCACTTCACCACCGCCGACAACAACGACGGGCACGAGCTGATCAGCCCGCGGTCGATCGCCCAGGGGTACGGCGACGACTACCTGATCCGGCTCAACCGGCTCTTCTGGGAGAAGGAGATGCGCGCCTACCTACGGCCGCTGGGCGAGCCCAACCGCTGCCTCAACGTCTATGCCTCCTACGACTGCGCCGGAGCGCCGCGCGACGCCGCCCACAAGCCGCGCTGGTACAAGCTCGCCTTCCGCCGCATGTACGTGGTCCTGCACGGCGGCGGCAAGCGCAGGCAGATCAATGCCCGCCTGGCCGAGGCCGGGGTGCCGCCGCTGAAAAGCGGCCTGCGCGGTCTGCCCGCGGCGCCGATCGCGGTGATCTGGAGCACCCTGCCGGCAGGCTCCCCGACCGTCCCGCAGAACCGGCCCAAACACTTCTACCCGGGCGACGACTGGGTCGACTGGGTCGGCACCGACTTCTACTCGGACAACCAGGACTGGAAATCGCTCAACGGCCTCTACAACCGCTTCGACGACAAGCCCTTCTCGCTACCCGAGTGGGGCGTATCCAGCGGCGACGATCCTGCATTCGTCAGTCGCCTGCTGACCTGGGTCGAACGCCACCCACGCTGCAAGATGCTCATCTACTACCAGGACTTCGGCTCGACCAGCGCCTACCGGATCCAGAACTACCCATCGAGCCTCGCCGTGCTCAGCGAGAAGCTCCACTCGCCCCGCTTCCCCCACTTCGCTCCCGATCCCCCGCAGGCGCCGCCGCCGCCCCCCGGCGGCCTTGCTCCCGCCGGCCGCTGACCCGCGAACTGCATCAACTTTTCTACCTGCCAGATCGAGAAGTTGAGGCAGTTTGGGGTTTCTTGGCGCGGCGCGGCTTGCGTTTCACCTTCGGAGCGGCGATGCGCTCGGCCACCGCGGCTTTGTACTTGTAGGGCTGCAGGGCCGTGATGCTCGAGTAGCCGGTCAGGTAGAGGCGGCGGCCGTCGGAGATCACTGCGGAGTAGGTGCCGCGTGGGTAGCGGAACACACGGCGGCCGCTGCGCATCATGAAGCCGCTGGTCGACTCGTTGCTGAACTCGGCGACGTAGACGATGTCGCCGACCGCCGAGAGCGAGCCGATCACCTGGCCGCCCGCCGAGCGGCTCCAGCGCAAGCTGCCGTCCTTGGCGTCGAGCGCGTAGACGTTGCCGTCGAAGGAGCCGATGTAGACGGTCGGCGGAGCGTGCTGGGTGGTCGAGACGGTCGGCCCGGAGTAGGCGTAGCCGCCGGTCGAGTAGCTCCAGGCAAGCGTCCCGTCCCTGATGTCGAAGCTGTAGACGCGGGCGTCGTTGTTGCCGGCGTAGACGCGGCCGAAGGCGACGGCGGGCGTCGAGTAGAAAGCTCCAGAGGCGCCGAAGCCCGGGCCGAGCGAGCCGCTCTGCCACTTCAGCTCTCCCGTCTTCGCGTCGACGGCATTCATGTAGCCGCCGTAGTCGCCGACGAAGATTGTGCCCCCGTAGTAGGCGGGGGCCGACTTGATCGGCCCGCCCAGGCTCGTCGCCCAGCGCACGTTGCCGCTGATCGTGCTCAGCGCGTAGAGGTTGCCGTCCTCGCAGCCGAAGTAGACGGTGCGGTCGATCACCACCGGCGAGGACTCGGCCCGGCTCGGCAGCGAGCGCTTCCAGATCGTCTTGCCGGTTTTCGCGTCGAGCTTGACGACGTGGCCGGGAACGAGATTGACGATGTAGAGACGGTGTTTGTAATAGGTCGGCGAGGAGGCGTTGAGGCGGCCGACGCTGCGCTCCCAGAGGATTTTTCCGGTGTCGGCGTCGAGGGCGAAGGCGGTGCCGTTGTTGTTGACGAAGTAGAGCTTGCCGCCGACGTAGATCGGCGGGAACTCGAGCAGTGGCCGGCCGGTATAGCGCCAGAGCTTGCGGAAGGGGGGCTTGATCCCCTTCACCGGCAGGTAGCGGGTGCGGGCAGCGTTGAACCCGAACAATGGCCAGTTGACCGTCTTCGCCTTCTTCGGCTTCGCCGGCTTCTGCGGCACGAAGGCGGCGTCGGGGTTGTGGACGTCGGCGGGGCGCTTGAGCAGCTCATAGGCGAGGGCACCGCCGGCGGCGGCGAGCAAGGCGACGGCCGCGAGAACGCCGATCGTGGCGCGGCGGTGCTCGCGCCAGAGGTGCTCGACCCGGTGACGGAGACGGGCGATCGCTGCTTTGCGTTTGGAGGCGGGGCGCTTCTCAGGGCTCATGCGGCGAGCCGGTCATGGTAGGGAACGGCTCAAGGCTGCCCAAAGGCGCGGACGGTCTACCAGCAACAGCTAGGCGACCGGGGGGGTGGCGGCGCGGCGCTCGGACTCCTTCGCGATGCCGCCCAGCAGCTGCTTGATCCCGATTTTGACCACAGCGACCGCGGCGCCACCGATCAGCGGCAGGGTCGGGGTGGTGCGCACGGCGTAGACGACTTTCGTCCCGCCATCCTGCGGAATCAGCTCAACGGTGCCGACATGGTCGCGGACCGGGGCACCGGTGAGCAACTTGTAGGAGAAGCGGCTGGGGCGCTCGTAGATGAGCACCTCCTCGCGCAGCGGCGGTCCGACCGAGTGCAGGACGCGGATCGCACCGACCCCGTTCGGCGCCGGCTCACCCTCGCGCTCCAGCTCCGACTTGCGCAGCGGCGTGATCTTGGCGTAGTTGCGGTGGTCGACGAGCACGTCGAAGACAGTCTCCGGCGGTGCCGCCACCTGGCGTGTGAACGTGAAGCTGGCCATCGACCGGGCAGGCTATCCCAGCTTCCAGCGCTGAGGGTCGGTGCCATCGACCCTGACCACCTCGCCGAGGATCGCCAGGTGGTCGAGGCAGGAGAGGACGATCTGCAGGATCCAGGCGCTGACCGGTGTGTTGAGGTTCTCGGCGCCGACGATGTCGCCGACGATCTCGAAGGCCGGCTTCTCCTCCTCTGCTAGGGACTCGCGCACCTTGTCCAGCAGCTCCTCGACCTGACGCCGGGCCTCGGCGATCTTCGCCTCGGGGTCGCGGAAGGGACGGCCGTGCCCGGGCAGGCAGAGGTCGACCGCGAGCGGCTCGACCTCGTCGAGGCTGCCGAGAAACTCGCCGACCGGATCGGGGCTGTGGCCGTGGTCGAAGAAGAGCACCGTGCGGCCCAGCAGGTGGTCGCCGGAGATCATCAGCTTGCGCTCGGGCTGGTGCAGGATGACGTGGGACGGAGCGTGGCCCGGGGTCTCGTGCACCTGCCAGGTTCCGAGATCGGTCTCCACCTCGACCCCCGGCAGGAGATCGCGGTCCGGCTCGACGATCGCGTCGATCCCGTTATCTTCGTCTTTGCTGCGGGCCTCGCGGTAGCGTTCGAGCCCGGCGAGCGGAACGCCGCTCTGGCGCGCCACCTCGAGCCGCTGCTCGAGCGCCGCGGCGGGATCGTCGGCCAGCAGGCGCACGTGCTCCCAGGCGGGATGCATCCAGAGCTCGCAGCCGGCACCCTCGACGATCGGCGCCGCGAGCCCGTAGTGGTCGGTGTGCGAGTGGGTGCAGACGAGCAGGCGGACGTCCTCGAGGCCGAAGCCGGCTTGGGCGAGGGCGAGGTCGAACTGCCGCATGCGGCCCTTGCCGCCGATCCCGGTGTCGAAGAGAACGATGCCACCGTCGGCGGCGACGGCCCAGACGTTGCCGTGAGGGACCCCAGGCCAGGGCAGCGCCAGCCGCAGCCGCCAGACGCCCGGCAGCACTTTCTCGGCCCGCGGCGCCTCGGGCCGCTTGCGATCCTGGCTCACCAGCCAATCCTCTCAGGAGCCACCGATACGGCGCGTGACCGCCGTCACGGCTCCAAGCTCGGATAGGTTGGCGCGGCATGGAGTCGAGCAGCCCCAAGCGCGCCGGCCTCGTCCTCGCCGCATTGATCCTGGTCGCGGCGGTTGCAAACCTCAACCTGGCGGTGGCCAACGTCGCCCTGCCCGACATCGGCAAGGCATTCAACGCGGGCCAGACGTCGCTCAATCTCGTCGCGGTCGGCTACTCGCTGGGACTGGCAACCTCGGTCCTCTACCTCGGCGCGCTCGGCGACCGCCACGGCCGCAAGAGGATGCTGCTGCTGGGCATGGCGCTCTCGATTCCGCAGGCGCTGATCGCCGCCTTCGCGCCCTCGATCGAGGTCCTCTTCGCGGCGCGGCTGATCGGCGGCATCTCGGCCGGGATGGCGTTTCCGACCACACTGGCCCTGATCACGGCGCTCTGGTCCGGTGCCGCCCGCACCCGCTCGATCGCCCTCTGGTCGGCAATCGGTGGCGCGATCGCCTCGCTCGGCCCGCTGATCTCCGGTGCCCTGCTCGAGCAGTTCGACTGGGGCTCGGTCTTCCTGATCACGCTGCCGTTGGCCGCCGTCGCCCTCTACCTCGCCTGGCGCTACGTCCCCGCCCACGTCAACGAGACCAGCGACCCGGTCGACAACCTCGGCGGCGTCCTCTCGATCCTGCTGATCGCGGCGCTGGTGATGGGGATCAACCTGGCGCCGGTGCCGGGCAAGGGCACGCTCGCGATCGGGCTCGGCCTGGTCGCGATCGCGGCGACGGCCGCATTCGTGATCCGCCAGCGCCGGGCGCGCTCGCCGCTCTATGACCTCGAGGTCGCGTCGCGGCGGATCTTCTGGGTCGCCGCCTGCGCCGGGATCATCGTCTTCGGCTCGCTGATGGGGGCGATGTTCATCGGCCAGCAGTTCCTGCAAAACGTGCTCGACTACTCGACCCTGGACTCGGGTCTGGCGATCCTGCCGGCGGCGGCGCTGATGGTGGTGGTCGCCCCGCGCTCGGCGAAGCTGGTCGAGGCGCGCGGCGCCCGCTTCACCCTGCTGGTCGGCTACGTCTTCTGCGTGCTCGGCTTCCTCACCATGCTGCTGCTCTGGAAGCAGGGCATCTCCTACTGGAAGGTCGGCCTCGGCTACGCCCTGATCGGGATCGGCGTCGGCTTCGCCGGGACCCCCGCCTCGCACTCGCTGACCGGCTCGGTGCCGGTCAAGCGGGCGGGGATGGCCTCCGGGACCGCCGACCTGCAGCGCGACCTCGGCGGCGCGATCATGCAGTCGATCTTCGGCGCCCTGCTCACCGCCGGCTATGCCGCTGCCGCCGGCGCCGCGATCGCCGCCTCCCCGGAAGGCGGCAAGGTCAGCGAGAACGTGCAGGGAGAGCTGACCAAGTCCTTCTCCAGCGCCGCCGACATCGCCGAGCAGTACCCCGGCCACTCGGCGCAGATCATCGCCGCCGCCAAGTCCTCCTTCCTGCAGGGCGACGAGCTGGCCTACACCGCCGGCATCGTCGCGATCGCGCTCGGCGCCGCGCTCGTCTTCTTCCTCTTCCCGAAGAAGGAGCAGGAGGAAGCCCTGCTCGAGCGCTACCACGCCGAAGACACCTAGCCCGCCGGCCCACCCCCGGCTCTTGCGAAGATGGCGGCGATGGCGGCCTCCAGCGAAGCCCGCGGACCCCGGCTCAGCGCGAGGCTGCGCGAAGGCGAGCGGGTGACGCCGCTGGAGCTCTTCTTCGACCTGATCTTCGTACTCGCGCTGACCCAGTGCACGGCGCTGATGTCGGACCACCCGACCTGGGACGGGCTGGCGCAGGGGCTGCTGGTGCTGGGAATGCTCTGGTGGGCATGGACCGGCTACTCCTGGCTGACCAGCGTGATCGACCCCGAGGAGGGGGCGGTGCGCCTGGTCATCTTCGGCGCGATCGCGGCGCTGCTGCTCGTCTCCCTCTGCGTGCCCGAGGCCTTCGGCGACCTGGCGCTCGCCTTCGCGCTGATCTACGGGGTGGTGCGGTCCGCCCAGATCGCCCTCTTCATGCTCGCCAGCCCCGACGACGACGCCCTGCGCCACTCGGTGCTCGGCCTCGCCGCCAGCACGGCGATCGCGGTCACCCTGCTGGCGACCGCATCCTTCTTCGACGGTGTCCCCCAGGGGGCGCTCTGGGCACTCGCCCTCTTCCTCGACATGGCCGGGCCCTACTTCTTCGGCTCCGAAGGCTGGAAGCTGATGCCCGAGCACTTCGCCGAGCGCCACGGCCTGATCGTGATCATCGCCCTCGGCGAGTCGATCGTCGCGATCGGGGTCGGCGCCTCGGGCACCCTCGACCTCGGCATCGGCACCGCCGCCGTGCTCGGCGTCGCCCTCACCGCGGCGATGTGGTGGGTCTACTTCGACATCGTCGCGATCGTCGCCGCACGGCGCCTGGCAGAGGCCGAGGTGGGCAAGCCACAGAACGAGATGGCCCGCGACTCCTATTCCTACCTGCACCTGCTGATGGTCGCCGGGATCGTCCTCGTAGCTCTCGGCCTGAAGAAGACGATCGGCCACACCGGTGAGCACCTGCACGCCGTCCCCGCCTTCGCCCTGCTCGGCGGCCTCGCCGCCTACCTGCTCGGCCACGTCGCCTTCCGCTACCGCCACATCCACACGATCAACCGGCAACGGCTGCTGCTCGCGATCGTCCTCTTGATCCTGGTCCCGGTGGCGACGGCGGTCCCCGCCCTGGTCGCGCTCGCCATCGTCAACGTGCTGATCTGGACGATGATCGCCTACGAGACCCGCAGCTATGGCGAGGGCCGCCACCAGGTGCGGCGGCCCGAGACGAACCCGACCTGAGACGTGCCACATCTTTGGTGCCCATATGGGTGCCGAACAGGGCACGTCCCGATGGACCTCGGAGCGGGTCTGGCGCGTATCGATTACATGACCACTCAGAGACGATCGCCGATGACCCTGCTCGCCACCTGCCTGCTCGCCGCTGGCCTGCTTGCCGCTGCTCCGGCCCAGGCCGACGTCGGCATCGAAAAGACCTCCCGCTCGAGCGGGGCGCCCGGTTACACCGTCACTCTCACGATCGGCTGCGGCTCCTGCGCGGCTGCCTCCAAACCGAAGCTGCCGGCATCGTTCCCGGTCTCGTTGGTCCCACTCGACAAGGCTCCGGAGCCCCACCCGTGCGGCCCGCGGGCGCTCTGCTTGCCCGAGGTCCTCGCACCTCCAGGCCGGCCTCCCTACTGGTTTCTGGGCCAGGCGACGCCGCTGGGGGAAAGCGAGTCGAGCAGCGGTGGAGGAGGGCGACCCCCCTGGCCGCGCTACCGGCTCCACTTCGAGATCCCGGACCTGCGACCCGGCGTCTACGCGTACGTCATCTTCTGCGATTCGTGCGTGATCGGCAGGAAGGGCAGCCTGATCGCCGATCGATTTGCCCCCGAGGCGCGGCTACGGGTACGCAAGCCGAATCCGCCGGCCAGCGCCTAGCCGACTGGCCAGCTGGCCAGTAACCGCCTAGAATCCCGCCGCATGGCCGAGCGGGACGTACGGGTGGCGGTGATCGGCGGCGGAATCTCCGGGATCGGTGCCGCCGTGCACATGCAGCGGATCGGGATCGAGGACTTCGTCGTGCTCGAGCGGGCCGGCGAGCCGGGCGGCACCTGGCGCGACAACACCTATCCCGGCTGCGCCTGCGACGTCCCGACCACGCTCTACTCCTTCTCCTTCGCCCCCAAGCCAGACTGGAGCCGGGCCTTCGCCCCGCAGGAGGAGATCCGCCGCTACGTCCTCGACGTGGCGGAGAAACACGGGGTCGCCGACCGCATCCACTGCGACACCGACGTCCTCGCCGCCGAGTGGGACGAGGAGCGGCAGCGCTGGCTGATCGAGACCAGCGCCGGCGACTATGCAGCCCAGGTGATGGTCTCGGCAACCGGACCCTGGAGCGAGCCGACGATCCCCGACATCCCCGGCCTCGACGAGTTCAAGGGCAAGGTCTTCCACTCCTCGCGCTGGGACCACGAGCACGACCTCGACGGCGCTCGTGTCGCCGTGATCGGCAGCGGCGCCTCCGCGGTCCAGTTCGTACCTGAGATTCAGCCGCTGGTCGGCGAGATGACCGTCTTCCAGCGCACCGCCCATTGGGTACTGCCGAAGATGGACGGTCCGGTCGGGCCGCGCACGCAGCGGGTCTTCCGCCGTTACCCCTCCACCCAGCGCGCCCTGCGCGAAGGCCTCTACTACAGCACCGAGCTGCTGGGAGTGGCGATGCGCAACCCGCGCCTGCTGGCGCCGCTGCAGGCGGCCGGCCGGGCGCACCTGAAGCACACCGTCCCCGACCCGGAGCTGCGGCGCGTCCTCACCCCCGACTACACGCTCGGCTGCAAGCGCCTGCTCTTCTCCAACGAGTGGTACCAGGCGCTGAGCAAGCCCAACGTCGACGTCGTCCCCCACGCGGTGCAGGAGGTGAAGCCGAACGGGGTCCTCGCCGCCGACGGGACCGAACGGGAGGTCGACACGATCCTGCTCGGCACCGGCTTCACGATCACCGACCTGCCGATCGCCGAGCGGATTCGCGGTCGCGACGGTCGCACCCTGGAGGAGACCTGGGCCGGCAGCCCGACCGGCTACCTCGGCAGCACCGTGAACGGCTTCCCCAACCTCTTCGTCCTGCTCGGTCCCAACATCGGCACCGGCCACTCCTCGGCCTTCCTCCTGATCGAGACCCAGATCGGCTACATGCTCGAGGGGCTGCGGGCGATGGACCGCGGCGACCTGGGCAGCGTCGAGGTGCGGGCCGAGGTGCAGGACCGCTTCAACGCCGAGGTGCAGTCGCGCCTCCCCGGCACCGTCTGGAACGCCGGCGGCTGCATGAGCTACTACCTCGACGCCAATGGCCGCAACAGCACGATGTTCCCCGGCTCGACCTTCGAGCTGCGCCGCCGCCTCTCCCGCTTCGACACCGGCGACTACGTGACCCGGGTGCGGGAGCGGGAGCCGGCCGCCGCCTGATGGGCCCGCTCGAGCGGGTGCGGGCGGGCCTCATCCGGGCGGCGGAGCCGCTCGCCAATCCCCCCTCGAAGGTCGAGGAGGCGGAGCTGAGGGCAGCCGTCGCCGGCAAGGTCGTGCTCGTCACGGGGGCGTCCTATGGGCTGGGCGAGGCGACCGCCCGCCGGCTCGCCGCTGGGGGAGCCACGGTCCTGATCGCCGCCCGGTCCGGAGACCGACTCGAGGAGATCGCCGAGCAGATCCGGGCCTCGGGCGGCGACGCGCGGGCGCATGCCGCCGACCTCACGGACACGGCCAGCGTCGATGCGCTCGCCGAGTGGGCGCTGGCCCAGCGCGGCCACGTCGACGTCCTCGTCAGCAACGCCGGCAAGTCGATCCGCCGCTCGGTCGAGCTCTCCTACGACCGTTTCCACGACTTCGAGCGGACGATCGGCGTCAACTACCTGGGTCCGGTGCGGCTGCTGCTGGCGCTGCTGCCCTCGATGCGCGCCCGCGGCGAGGGCCACATCGTCAACGTCTCGACGATCGGCGCCCGCATCGTGCCCGGCCCGCGCTGGGGCGCCTACCAGGCGTCGAAGAGCGCCTTCGACATCTGGCTGCGCAGCGCCGCCCCGGAGCTCCGTGCCGACGGCGTGACCTCGACCTCGGTCTACATGGCGCTGATCCACACCCGGATGAGCGCGCCGACGCCGATCTACCGCCACGTCCCCGGCCAGACGCCTGAGCAGGCGGCGGGGACGATCTGCCGGGCGATCGTGCGGCGGCCGCGGGCGATCGCCCCCTGGTGGTCGCCGCTGGCCGAGGTCATCTCCACCGTTGGGCGGCGGCCGACGGAAGCGACCACCAGCTTGCTCTACCGGCTGACCGGGGACACCGAGGCGGCGCGAGGGAGCTCGGCGAAGAAGGAGCCGGCCGAGGACGTTCCCGAGACCGGCGACTCGACGGAAGGGTCGACCCTGCTCTTCAACGCCCGCCTTGCCCAGCGCACGGTGAGCGCTCTGCATGGCGCCGGGATCCTCTCCTCCTTCTCGCTGTCGCAGCTGCCTGCGGTGGGGCGAGCGCTGCGGATGGATCCGGGACCGGCGATGCTGGTCGCGCTGGCTGCCGCCCGGCACCCGGAGCGGATCGCGATCGCCGACGACCGCGGTGAGGTCACCTGCGGCGAGCTGGATCGCCGCTGCCGCGCGATCGCGGCGAGCCTGCGGCGGGAGTACGGAGTCGAGGCAGGAGAAAGCGTGGCGGTGATGTGCCGCAACCACCGGGGCTTCATCGAGGCGATGGCTGCCGGCTCCCATCTCGGCGCCGACCTGCTCCTGGTCGGAACCGACTTCCCGGCGCCGCAGCTCGGCGGGGTCCTCGAGCGGGAGAAACCCGCCCTCGTCGTCCACGACCAGGAGTTCGAGGAGACCTTCCGCCAAAGCGGCTTCGGCGGACCGCGGGTCACCGCCTGGTTCGACCAGGAGCCAGAGGGCCCGAGCCTCGACGGGCTCGCCACCGGCCCGCTGGAGGAACTCCCCCGTCCCACGGCCGGCGGCCGTCTGGTGATCCTCACCTCGGGCACCACCGGCGTGCCCAAGTCCGCTCCCCGTGACCCGGAGCTGGGCGCCGTGGTGGGGCCGCTGACGACGATCCTCTCCAACATCCCGCTGCGCTCCGGCGAGCCGATCCTGGTCGCCCCGCCCCTCTTCCACGGCTACGGCTTCGCCACCGCCTCGCTCGGGCTGATGCTCGGCATGCCGGTCGTCCTGCAGCGGCGCTTCGAGGCCGAGGCAGTGCTGGCGGCGATCGATCGCCACCGGGTCGCAGCGCTGGTCGCGGTTCCGGTGATGCTCGACCGAATCCTTCGCTGCCCGACGGCAACCCGCGAGCGCTACGACACCTCCTCGCTGCGCGCCGTCATCTCCGGCGCCGCGCCGCTGCTCGGCTCGACCTCGACCGGGATCATGGACGCCTTCGGCGACGTCCTCTACAACTTCTACGGATCGACCGAGACCGGCTTCGGGGCGATCGCCGGCCCGACCGACCTGCGCGCGGCGCCGGGCACCGTCGGCCGTCCTCCCTTCGGAACGACGCTGAAGGTCCTCAACGCCGATCGCCGCGAAGCAGCGTCCGGCGAGGTCGGCCACGTTTTCATCGGCGGCCCGCTCGTCTTCGAGGGCTACTCCAGCGGCGAGGCCCCGAAGGAGACGGTCGGCGGCCTGATGAACACAGGCGACCTAGGCCACCTCGACCGGTCCGGTTTGCTGCTGATCGACGGGCGCGAGGACGACATGATCGTCTCCGGCGGCGAGAACGTCTTCCCCCAGGAGGTCGCTGACGTGCTTGGTGGCCACCCGGCGGTCGCCGACGTCGCCGTTGTCGGGGTCGAGGACGAGGAGTTCGGCCAGCGCCTGCGCGCTTACGTCGTGGCGGTGGAGACGACCGCTTCGGCGGAGGAGCTGAGCCTGCACGTCAGGGAGAGCCTGCCCCGCTTCCAGGTTCCCCGCGAGATCCTCTTTGTCGAGGAGATTCCCCGCACCGCGACCGGCAAGGTCCGCGCCCGCGACCTCGACGCAGCAGCGAAATAGCGCTATCCCAATTCAACCTGCCTCGCGGCGGCGGCGCGGGCCGAACGGGTGCTCGAACTCCTGCATCAGGCCTGCCACCGCGAAGCAGAGAGCGCCGGTCAGGGTGCCCCAGTTGGCGATCCCCGTCGCCAGCGCGTCGCCGGTCGAGGGCCGCACGAAGGAAGCGACCGCGGAGACCATGAAGAGGATCGAGCCGAGCTGGTTGACGGCGACGATCCACCAGCCGAGGTCGCGGCGGCGCCAGACCCGCCAGCCACCGCCGATCCCGACCATCGCCAGGTGGCCGGAGACGAGGAAGAGGGCGCAACCGACCATGTCCGGCGACCAGATGAGCCGGTCCTCAGCGCTCGGGCTGAGACCCTCGATGAACGAGTCGACCAGGTTGATCGCAAAGACCAGGGTGCCGGCGAAGAGAACCACGGCGCTCAGCCACTGCAGGCGACTCGGTTCGCGCGACCACCAGCGCCAGGGGACTTCGGGACGCCCAACTGACCCGTCGGCCGGCTCGTTCACCACCTGCAGCACAGAGGCGTAGCCGCCACTGCTGAAGAAGAAGCCGCCGACCAGGTAGACGGAGGCACAGGTTGTCGCGTCCACCCCAGCCTGCGCCAGCCCCGCCCCGATCGCGAAGAGCGAGCCGCCGACCACGAAGGCGGTCGCCGCCACACCATTGAGCCGGCGCAAGCGCGAAAGACTGCCGATGGGCCGATTTCCCGCCACATGGGCGTATTTCCGGCCCGTCGGTGAAATTCCTAGGGGGAAACGAAGGTGTTCGGATCGGGGCCGATGCGCTCACCGGCGTCGAGGCCCGCGATCGCCGCCATCTCCTCATCGCTCAGCTCGAAGTCGAAGACGTCGAGGTTCTCGCGGATGCGCTCGGGCGTCACCGACTTGGGGATGACGACGTTGCCGAGCTGCAGGTGCCAGCGCAGGACCACTTGCGCAGGAGTCTTTTCGTGCCGCTCGCCGATCGCGACGATCGTCTCCTCGTCGAGCACGTCGCCCTGGGCGAGCGGGCTCCAGGCCTCGGTAGCAATCCCATGCTCGGCGTGCCAGGCACGCAGCTCAGCCTGCTGGTGCCGCGGGTGCAGCTCGATCTGGTTGACGGTCGGCCTGATCTCGGCCTCGCGCTCGAGTCGCTCCAGATCCTCGATCCTGAAGTTGGAGACGCCGATGGTGCGGATGCGCCCCTCGCCCTGGATCCGTTCGAAGGCCCGCCAGGTGTCGAGGAAGCGGTCTTCGCTGGGAACCGGCCAATGGATCAGGTGGAGGTCGACATAGTCAAAGCCCAGCCGGCCGAGGCTGGAGTCGAGAGCGGCCAGGGTCGAGTCGTAGCCCTGCTGTGAGTTCCACAGCTTGGTCGTGACGAAGAGGTCCTCACGGGCCAGGTCAGACGCCGCGACCGCAGCGCCGACCCCCTTCTCGTTGCGGTAGGCGGCAGCGGTGTCGATGTGGCGGTAGCCCGCCTCGAGCGCCTGTTCGGTGACGTCCTGCGTGTCCTCGGGCGGCACCTGGAAGACGCCGAAGCCGAGTTGTGGGATCTCGACGCCGTCATGGAGCCTGAGCGCCGGGACGGAGATCGCGTGGGTCATGACTTCCTTCCTGTCGGGTCTCTTGGTCGGCTACCCGCCGCGGAAGGCGACTATGCGGAGACCGGCGGCCTAGCTGGTGGCGAGGCCGATCGCCAGCAGCGGAAAGGCCAGCACGACGCCGAGGAAGGCGCCGATCGCCGCGCCGGTGGCGATTCCGGTGGTGCGCGAGCGGGCGCCGGTGATGACACCGACGAGGAAGATGAAGGCCGCGATTCCGAGGCCGAGCCAGAAGACGTCAGGCATGAGGGCGGCGAGATTATCGAACCTCCTGCCGATGGGCCGAAAACCCGTCCATATGAGAGGAAATCGGTCCGTCGGTGGGGAAGGATTCGGAGGGACTGCATCAAACGGCACAGGCATGAACGACACCGGTGGCAAGAACAGCAAGCTGATCCTCGCGGCGATGATCTTCGCCGTCTCGATGACTTTCATCGACATGACGATCGTCGCGATCGCCGTGCCCAGCCTCCAGGACGATCTCTCGCTCTCCTCGACCGGAGTGCAGTGGATCGTCAACGGCTACCTGCTCTCGCTCTCGGCGCTGTTCGCCTTCGGCGGGCGGATCGCCGACATCGCCGGCCACCGCAGCATGGTCGTGCTCGGCGTGATCATCTTCGCCACCGCCTCCGCCCTCTGCGGTGCCACCCCGACCGGCAGCCTCGACGAGGCCTGGATCATCACCTTCCGCGTGATCCAGGGCGCCGGCGCGGCGATCATGTTCCCGGCGGCGCTGGCGATCGTCCTCGGCGCCTTCCCGGTCCGCGAGCGCGGCCGCGCGATGGCGATCTTCTTCGCGATCACCGGTGGCCTCACCTCGATCGGCCCGCTCGCCGGCGGCTATCTGGTCGAGATCAGCTGGCGCACGATCTTCTGGGTCAACGTCCCGGTCGCGATCATCGCTCTGGTCCTGACCGCGATCTCCAAGCCGGGCAACGAGAAGCATCCGGCGCCGCTCGACTACCGCGGCGCCGTACTGGTCTCGGGCGGCATGGGCCTGGCCGTGCTCGGTCTGCAGCAATCGAGCGTCTGGGGATGGGGCAACCCGATCACCTGGATCTGCATCGCCGCGGGTATCGCTCTGCTCGTCGGCTTCGTCCTCTTCGAGCTGCGCGTCGCCAACCCGCTGATCCAGATACGGACCTTCGCGGACCGCGCCTTCGCGGTCGACAACGCGATCCTCTTCCTGCTGATGATCCCCTTCATCCCGCTCTTCTTCTTCGCCAGCATGTACGCGCAGATCTCACTCGGCGAAAGCGCCTCGGAAACCGGCCTCTACCTGCTGATCTTCTTCGCCGGCTTCGCCGTCGCCTCGCAATACGGAGGGAGGATCCTCGACCGGGTCGGCGCGCGGCCGTCGATGATCCTCGGCTGCGCCGTGGCGGCGGTCGGCTTCGCCCTCTGGGCGCAGTCGCTGCCCGACCTCTCGGTCAGCTCGCAGTGGTATTACATCGTCATCGCGGGGGCAGGGGTCGGCCTCGTGCTCAGCCCCGCCAACACCGACGCGCTCAACCGGGTGCCCGCCAGCCGCTACGGCGAGGCGACCGGGATCACCCAGACAGTGCGCAATTTCGGCTCCAGCCTCGGCATGGCGGTGCTCGGCACGATCCTGATCCTCGAGAACAAGTCGAACCTGGAGTCGACCCTCGGCGCCGAGGGCGTGCCGAAGGCACAAGCCGACCAGATCGCCGACTCGATCAGCCAGGGCAGCTCCAGCGACAGCGCCGGCTTCGCCGAAGTAGCGGGCGCCAGCGCCAAGCAGCTCTTCGCCGCGGTCCAGCACGACTTCGCCCTCGCCACTCGCACCGTCTTCTACGTGATGGCCGGCGTGATGGTGCTCGCCTTCCTTGTCGCTCTGGTCGCGATGCCCTCCGGCAAGGTCGAAGAAGTAGTCGAGGAGCCGGGCGAAACCGTCGGCGCCCCCGGCGGTGCAACGCTTTCTCCGTGATAGCCGGTAAACGCGCGGCGCAGCCGAGGCCTACGTCGGGCAGCCGCCTCGCCTGGACTCAGAGCTGGGTCGCGATCAGGCCGATCAGAGCAGCTCCGAAGGCCGCTGCAATTCCCCCACCGACCTGAATCAAGGTTCGCTGCAATGCGTCGAATCGGGCGTTCATTTCGGTACGGAGCGAACCGATGTCTCCTCCGAGGTCATTGCGCAAATCGCGTAGGTCGGCGTGGACGCGATCGAAGCCCTTCTCCACGCGATGGTTGAGGTCATCGAGGCGCTCGTCTGTCCACCGGTCTCTCACCGTCTCCATGATGGCAGCCTAGAAGACAGAAAGTTTCGCGTCAGCACCTTTGTGCAACGAGCGTGGAACGCAACACGCGCGGTTGAAACGCTAAGTTGGGCGCGATGAGGCTGCTCGCCTTCAGCGACCTGCACCGCGACCTCGACCAGGCGGCGAAGCTGGTCGAGATGTCGGCCGACGCCGACGTCGTGATCGGTGCCGGGGATTTCGCTTCGGTGCACGAGGGGCTCGAGGAGACGATCGACGCGCTGGCCGCAATCGAGAGACCCACCGTCCTCGTCCCCGGCAACAACGAGACCGAGGACGCGCTGCGCGAGGCATCCGCGGGTTGGACAGCGGCCACCGTCCTGCACGGCAGCGGCGCGACGGTCGAGGGCGCCGAGTTCTACGGCCTCGGAGCCGGCGTCCCCGTCACCCCCTGGGAGTGGAGCTTCGACCTCGAGGACGGCACTGCCGGCGAAATGCTCAATACCTGCCCAGCGCGAGCGATCCTCGTCCTCCACTCGCCCCCGAAGGGGCACTGCGACAGCAACGGCAGCGGGATGCATTTCGGCAGCCCCACCCTGCTTGGCGCAATCGAGGAGAAGCAGCCGCGCCTTGCCGTCTGCGGCCACATCCACGAGTCATGGGGCTGCGAGAGTCGAATCGGCGAGACGCCGGTCCGCAACCTCGGCCCCAGCGGTACCTGGATCGACCTCTAGGCCTCCTTCGGACCCGACAGGGGAGTGCCGCAAGTCCTTCGCTTCCCAGGTGAGCTGGGGGGGCGTACGGCCTAGCGGCCCGGCCCCGGTCGTTGGCCACGCCCGGTTGGACGAAACGGCCGGTGACCTCCGGCCGTTTTGCCAAATAAGCAAATAAGAGCTGAATACTCAAAGACTGTCTGATTAACTTCTCATGACAGCAATGAACCTGTCATGATAGGAAAGGAACTCGGTATAGATGACAGTCTCCAGCCTCCCACTTCACGACGACATCGAGATACCGCAGATTGGCTTCGGCACTTTCGGGGTGCCGCCGGAGAAGACCCAGAGAGCAGTTGAGCTGGCCCTCGAGGTCGGCTACCGGCACATCGACACCGCGGCCGCATATGGCAACGAGAAGCAAGTTGGTGCGGCCCTCGCCGCCTCTGGTCTACCCCGTCAGGACTACTTCGTAACCGGCAAGCTCTGGACCTCGCAAAACGGGCACGGCTCGACGCTCTCGTCCTTTGAGGCAAGCCTCGACCGGCTCGGGCTCGACCACGTGGACCTCTACCTCCTCCACTGCTCCCTCCCAAGCCAGAGCGGGTTCCTCGACAAGTGGCGAGATTTCGAACGGATCCACGGCGAGGAGGCGGCACGGACGATCGGCGTCTCCAATTTCGGCATCGAGGATCTCGGCCTACTGGGACAGAAAACGGAGACCTGGCCGACGGTCAATCAGGTCGAGCTGCATCCGTATTGCCAGGAAGCGGACCTGTGCGCCTGGCACGCCGAGCACGGGGTGACCACGGCAGCCTGGAGCCCGCTCGCACAGGGCGACCTGCTCGGCGGCGAGACGGCGATCGCCCGCTTGGCCGAGAGCCACGGCAAGACGCCTACCCAGGTGATCCTGCGCTGGCACCTACAGCTCGGCAACGTCGTCATCCCCAAATCGGTCACGCCGGAGCAGGCTTACGAGAACCTTGACCTCTTCGACTTCGAGCTCACCAGAGAGGAGCTGGAAGCGATTCGGAGCCTCGACAGCGACAGGCGAACCGATTCCCGCTCCGCCACCTTCGCCACGTCGTAGTTCTCATATTGACGATCGAAACGACCAAAAACCTTCGGCGGATTTGCGTTGCTCAGATAATCTTTTTGTATTGCCTTCCTGAACCACCGCCCGCCGAGAACCAGCTGTCTCTCGGCCAAGCCGCTACTCGCCCTACCCGTGCTGGCGCTGGCGCTCTTCGCCGGTTGTGGCGACAGCGGCAATGCGAGCGATTCCGGCTCCGCCGGCCTGCCGGAGGAAATAACGATCGGCGCTGCGATTGCCAAGACCGGCTACATGGCGCCCTGGGACGCCACCATCGCAGCCGTCGAACAGCTGGTCGAGGAAACCAACGCCCGCGGCGGAATCGATGGCCACAAGCTACGGGTGATCCAAGCCGACACCCGCTCGGATCCCCAGCAGGCCGTGCTGGCGGTTCAAAAGGTGATCGAAGACGGGGCCGACGTGCTCCTCTTCAGCGGCGAGGCCCTGACCGCCGCGGCCGGCTCGCCGCTGGCCGAGGAAGAGAACAAGCTGAACCTCGCCAACGCGAACGAACCTGGCTACGGACCGCCGACGACCGGGCGTCTTTCCTTCAGTTCGTACCCAAGCCTCCTCAGCGAGGCCAGCGCCGGTGCCTCGTTCCTGCACAGGAAGGGCGTGGAGCATCCGTTCCTGCTCCGTGACACCTCGCTGATCTACGGCAAAGTCCACTGCTCGGCCTTCCAGCAAACCTGGGAAAGGCTCGGCGGCACGGTCGCCGGTTCGGCGGACTTCGAGAACGGCGATGAGTCGATCGCCAGCCAGGTCAGCGAGCTGCGAAACGCGGATGCAGACGCCGTGGTCATGTGCTCCTACCCGCCGGGCGGCGCCGCGGCAATCAAGCAGATCCGCGCCGCCGGCATAGACGTTCCGATCCTCGGGCCGGGTGCCTTCGACGGCACCTTCTGGCTGAAGGGAATCCCGGATACCAGCGAGATCTACGTCACCTCGAACGGTTCGGCCTATGACCCACCCGACAAGGCGACGGCGAAGCTGTTCGACAAGCTCGAGCGAGCCGGCGTGGATACCGACGTCTCGGGCAGCCTGCTCGGTGCCTACGCCAGCGGGCAGCTGATCCTCGATGCGATCAGGGAAACCGACAGCGTCGACGGCAATCTCCTGGCCGCCGCGCTCGAGGCAAAGCCTCACAAGACGATCATCGGCAGGTTCAAGTACACGAGCGACGATCACCGCCCAACCAGCTCGTGGCCGATCTACGTCTACTCGAGCGGCAAGCCTAAATTCGTGACCGAGATCGAGCCGCGTTTCATTCCCGAGTACGGCGAATAGCTCGCTGCACGAACTCGACGAACGCCTGCCGGTAGGCGAGCGTGTACCGATCGGCGAGAGCATTGACGTCCGCGTTGGGGTCGAGCGGCAACTCGCGCGGCTCGACCGTTGAGAGGATCCGCCGGTCCTCGGCGTAGACGCGTGTGTCGAAGGCAACCGCCTGCTCGACCCTCGCCTCGTCGAAATTCTCGAGGCCTCCCTCGATCCAGTAGTGCGCCGACTCGGTCGGGCCGATGGCCCGTGCGGCATGAAGCAGGCAACGCTCGCCCTCCTCGGTGGATATCCGGGCCGAGGTGAAATTGGGGGCAATCGCGTGGTAGCCCACTTCTCGCACCGGGCCCCAAACCGCATCCCCTGCGTCGCCGAACTCCATCTTGCGCCGTAGCGTCACCTCGAGCCCATCGCGTTTCGGCTCGAGTGGCTCGATTTCCTCCGGCAGCACCCCCAACGTGGTCTGGTGGACAAAGGCGAGATGGGCGACGTCGCGGAAGTTCTCGATCATCAAGCCGAAGGCGACGGGCAGCTCGAATGGAGTGCCATGACCCCACGTCCAATCGACGGGGTCGAACCACGGCAGGTAGGGAAGGTCGGTCAGCGGCTCCTCCAGCGCCGTCCAGACGAGACCCCAGTGCGTACGCGCCGGATAGGCCGAAACCCGAGCGCGAGGTGGGATCTGGCGCTGGTCGGGGAGCGATGGGATGCGAGTGCAGGCGCCGTCCCGGCCCGCCCACTCCCAGCCGTGGTACGGGCACTGAATCGACTCGCCGCAGACCCTGCCCATCGACAGCGAGGCGCCGCGATGAGCGCAACGGTCGGCGATGACCGCGGGCTCCCCGCCCTCGGTGAGGAAGACGGCGAGGGCCTCGCCAAGGACTACCGCGCGCTGCGGGCCGTCCTCCAGATCCTGGATCCTCGCGACCGGCTGCCAGCAGCGGCGCAGTGCGAGA
Organism: uncultured Solirubrobacterales bacterium; assembly: GCA_963697695.1. Taxonomy (GTDB): domain Bacteria; phylum Actinomycetota; class Thermoleophilia; order Solirubrobacterales; family 70-9; genus VRUE01. The sequence goes on along the minus strand of OY969094.1, from coordinate 2,007,386 downwards.
CAGACGTCCTCGCTGGTTGGGATATGGGACGACTGGTCGTCGAACATCGCGTCCTCTCGATTGCTCAGGGTTTCATTTTCGCTCATGGCTGTCTCCCCAGGTAGGCACGTAGGACATTGGGGTTGCGCTGCAGCTCGTCGCGCGAGCCCTGTGCTCGGACCTTGCCGGCGCTGAGCACGATGCAGCGATCGGAAAAGTCGATCGTGCGGGTGGCGTTCTGCTCGACCAGCAGCATCGTCACCCCTTCGTCGCGCAGACCCTGCAACAGCTCGTAGATGACGTCGATCGTCTTCGGCGCGAGACCGAGCGAGGGCTCGTCGAGAATCAGCAGCTTGGGCTTGCCGAGCAGGGCACGGGCGATCGCCAGCTGTTGCTGCTCTCCTCCAGAGAGACGATCGGCACGCTGGTGGGCGCGATCGCGGAGAACCGGGAAACGCTCGAGAGCCTGCTCGATCGAGGCGGCGCTGTCGCCGTTGCTCCGGGTGCCGAGCTGCAGGTTCTCGGCCACCGTGAGCGTCTTGAAGACGTGGCGACCCTCGGGCACCAGTGCCAGGCCCAGGCGTGAGATCTGCTCCGGCGCCATTCCGGTCAGTATGCGGTCCTCGAACATCGCCTTTCCCCCGCTGGGCGGAACCAGGCCGCAGATCGACCGCAGGAGCGAGCTCTTGCCCGCGCCGTTCGGCCCGATCATCCCGACCGTCTCTCCCCGGCCGACGCTCATATCGACTCCGTGGACCACCTCGGCGCGTCCGTAGCTGACCCGGATCTGACGCAGATCAAGCATCCGTGGCCGCCAGGAAGGAGCTTCCGAGATAGGACTCGACCACCGCAGGGTCGGCTTGGACTTCCTCTGGAGTCCCTTCGCACAGGGTCGTGCCCTCGTCGAGAACCTGGATCCGGGGGCAGAGCTCCATGACGGTGCCCATGTCGTGCTCGATGAGCAGGATCCCGCAGCCGAAGTCCCGCATCACACTGCGGAGGATCTCGACCAACTCTCCGGATTCGGCTTCGTTCAGCCCGGCAGCGGGCTCGTCGAGGAGCAGGTAGCGGGGCTGCACGGCAAGCGCCCGGGCGATCCCCAGGAGGCGCTGGCCTCCCGGAGGTAGGGAGCCGGCGGGCAGCGCAGCCAGCTCGCGAAGGTTCAAGCGACCGAGGACGTCGGCGGCGATCGCCGCCGCGCGACGCCTGCCGATCCCGATGCCCATTGCGCCGACAGCGACGCTCTCGAGGCAGGTCAGGTGAGGGAACGGCAGAGAAGCCTGGAAGGTGCGAGCCAGTCCATCGTGGGCAAGGCGCGCCGGAGCTCGTCCGGTGACGTCGACCCCGTCCAGCGTGACGATCCCGGCGTCGGCCCCTTGAAACCCACTGAGGACGTTGACGAGGGTCGTCTTGCCGGCACCGTTCGGCCCGATCAGGCCAAGCGCCTCGCCGCGCTCGAGTCGCAGGTCGACGCCTCTGAGGACCCGCAGACCGGAGAAGGCAAGCGATATTCCCTCTGCACGCAGGGCGCCTTTGACGGCTGCTGTGGCCTGTGGGGGATCAGCCACTGCACCGTCTGACCTGGGCGGCGGTGCGACGGTCATCGAGCCCAGTCGGCGGATCCAGGGCAGCTCGCCCGCCTCCCTGCCGCCGCTCAACCCGTTTGGCATCGCGATCATCGTCGCCAGCAGGATCAGGCCGAGACCGATGGCGGCCAGGCCAGGAGCCGCGCCGATCGAGATCGCACCGAAGAGATCGACGCCATTCTCGACACCGCGGAGCAGCTCGTTCACCGAGGTGATCGCGATCGCTCCGATCACCGCTCCGAGGACGCTGCGGGCACCGCCGACGACAAGCATCGTCATCGTCGTCACGGTCGCGCCGAAGTAGAAGGCGGTGGGAGTGAGAACTCCGGACTGCTGCACGGCCAGCGCTCCGCCGATTCCACACAGCACCCCGCTGATGCCGAACGCGATCAGCCGCTCTTTCATCACGCCGATGCCGACCGAGCGTGCGGCGACCTCGTCCTCCCGCGTCGCCTGCAGGCGATATCCACTCGAGGACCACTTGAAGGCGATCGCAAGGACTGCAGCCGCGGCTGCCCAGAGCCCGGCCGACTCGACGCCGGTCGTGGTCGGGATGCTGACCAGGCCGCTGCTGCCACCCGTAACGCGGTCCCAGTTGGCGACGACGTTGTAGGCGACGACCAGGAAGGCAAACGTCGAGATCGGGATAGCAAGGGTGGAGGTGCGCATCAGCGGCAGGCCCACCACCACGGCGAGAAGACCGGCGACAGTCGCGGCGATGAGCGTCGCAAGGAACGGGTCGAGGTGGGCGTCGGCGATGAAATCCGGCAGGCCGGGTGTCTGCAGCTGAGCGAAGGCCGCCGGCAAGGTGAAGAGCGCCGCCACGTAGGCGCCGGCCGTCGCGAAGCCGAGCTGCCCGAACGAGTAGACGCCGCTGTTGCCGACGAAGACCTGCAATCCGAGCACGACGATCAGGTTGCAGAGCATCAGGGTGACCGTGCCTTCGAGCGAGCGCGTGCCGGTCGCGCCGACCAGCATGGCGATTGCGATCAGACCCAGCGGCCAAAGGAGCGAAGCCGCAACAGATGAGCGGGAGCGAAATCGCGCGCCGCTCACACCCGAGCCTTTCCGATCTCTCCGCCAAGCAGGCCATGGGGCCTGAAGATCAGGATCAGCACGGGGAACGTGAAGACGATCGCATCGCGAAACGGGACGAGGGAATCGGGGAGGTAGGCCCCGAGCAGGGAGGAGAGCGCCCCGAGCAGCAGGCCGCCGATCACTGCCCCGAACATCCGGCCGAAACCTCCGATCACCACCGCGACGAACCCGACCAAGACCGGGGTGAGTCCCATCGCGGGAGAGACCTGGCCGGTTTGCATCACGATCAGCACACCGACCACCGCGGCGAGAGCGCCGCTGATCGCGAAGGCGATCGCGATCACGCGGTCAGCCCGAATGCCGAGGAGGCGAGCCATGTCGAAGTTCTCTGCCGCCGCTCGCATCGCCAGTCCGGTGCGGGTCCGGTAGAGCAGCCAGCCGAGGCCAGCCAGGACGATCGCCGTCAGCCCAAGGGTGACGAACTCCAGGTTCGGCACCGAGATGCTGCCGATGCTGGTCGATTCGCTGAGTGCAGCCGGCGTTTCAACCGACTGGGCGCGGGCGTCGGCTGCCACCGTCACCACGTTCTGGAGAATCGCCGCAACCGCCAGCGAGGTGACGAGCTGGGCGGACAGGTCGGCGCTGCGCACCGGGCGGAAGGCGACGCGCTCGGCGAGAAGCGCGACCACGATCCCGGTCAGGAGCGCGCCCACGAGCGCCGCCGCGAACGGCATCCCGGCAAAGGCGTACAGGGCGTAGGCGGCGAGCATGATGAACTCGCCGTGGGCGAAGTTCATCATCCCCATCACCGTGTAGACGAGGGTGATGCCGAGGGCGATCAGCGCGTAGAGGCTCCCCAGAGCGAGCGCATCGATCAGGTTCTGGCCCAGCGCAGTCATTGGAGGCGTACTTGATGTGGATACGCATCAAGTACCCGTCAATCTATCGCTGATTGATTAATTGTTCCTTAGCATTTAGCTGAGCTCGAAGGGAAGCTGAGCACCGTCGGCCCGGTAGATGAGGCGGGCGAACTCGACCGGGCGCTCGCCTTTCGACCCATTCGCTCGGCCGTACTGGACGAAGCGCCCCATAATTGCCGGATCGCCGGCTGAGGCGCCCACCTGAGAGGACCCCCACTCGCCGAAGAAGGTGTGCTCGACGCAAACGGTGGCACGGGTCAGGTCGAGTCCACCGGGGCCGGGCTTCTCACCCGCTTTGAGGGCCTGAGCGGTGGAGAGCATCCACGGCACAGTGGTGAAGGAGTCGATGAGACAGACCGACGGCTGACCGACGTCGGCGACGGCGGTTACGTGCGTGACCGGCTCCTGTGGATCCTCGATCTCGAGGAAGTGCGACACGGTACGGTCGGGACGAAGCCGGCGGGCGCTGAGCACGTTGATTGCGAGATCGTCGCGACGATCGAGCGCCATCCTGACCAGCCCCATCACCTGAGCTTCCCGCCGAGGGGGAGCGACGAACGCACCCGATCCCTTGGTACGAACGATGGCGCCGTCGCCGACGAGGAGGTCGAGCGCCGGCCTGATCACCGCCCGTGAGACGTCGAAAGCTTCTTCGAGCTCGCGTTCGGAGGCAAAGCGGGTACCGGCCTCCCAGGTTCCGACCTCCAAGAGCACCTTCAGCGCCGCGGCCAGCTGAAAGTAGAGCGGCACGTCGCTATCCCGGTCAAGCCCGCCAACGCCGTCCAGGGAGACAGCCGAGGACTGCTTAGGCCGGCCCCGAACCCGGTGGCTGGGCTTGGTCATTTGACCACTAAGGATACCCTTTGTGCATCAATCGAAGGCCAGGCGGTTTGGCTAGTCGCCGTGCCCGAAACGGACGTCGGGCAGGTTGCGGTCGAGCCAGGAGGGCATCGACCAGGCCGCCGGTCCGGCGAGCCGCAGGAACACCGGCAGCAACAGCAGGCGGACCGGGAAGGTGTCGAGGAGGACGGCGACGCCGAGGATCACCCCCATCTCCTTCGGTGGCAGCGGTCCCGAGAGAGCGAAGGTGAAGAAGACCGCGACCATCACAGCGCCGGCGGCGAGGACGACACGCCCCGAGCGGGCCAGGCCGCCGACCATCGCCTCCCTCGCGTCCCCCGTCCGCTCCCACTCTTCTCGTACCGAGGAGAGCAGGAAGACGGTGTAGTCCATCGCGATCGCGAAGATCATCGCGAAGAAGAAGATCGGCCCCCAGGCGTCGAGAAAGCCCTGCGATTCGAAGCCGAACAGGCCGCTGAGGTGGCCGTCCTGGAAGATCAGCTTGGCGACCCCGAAGGCGGCAGCGGTCGAGAGCAGGTTGGCGAGAACCGCGATCGCCGCCACCAGCGGTGCCTGGAAGGCGACCAGCAGCAGCAGGAACCCGAGCCCGACGACGAGCCCGATCGCCAGCGGCGCCTTCGCCGCCAGCGCCGACTCGAGGTCGTGGTTCTCGGCGGCCGCGCCACCGACCAGCGCGGCCGGTGGCAGCGTGTCTCGCAGCCGCTCGACCGTGTCGTCGAAGCCGGCGCTCGCGGCGGTGCCGGCCGGCACCGCGCCGATCAGGACCGCGTCGCCTGCGCCGGCAATGGGGGCGGCGACGGAAGCGATGCCGGGGTCGTCTTCCAGCCCCTCCTTCACCGCTGTGCGGGCGGAGCGCGGCGCGGTGACCTGCAGCGCCGCCGGCGCGCCTGTGCCGAAGGCTGCACTGAGGTGCCGGTAGCCGATTCGCGAGGAGTCGTCCTTGGGGACGACCTTGATCGACGGCATCCCCGTCTTCAGGCTGAGGGCCGGGAGGGCAAGGCCGACGAGGAGGACCAGGGCGACGCCGCCGAACAGGAACGGGCGCCGCCACAGCAGCTCCCCCCAGCGCGCCAGCCGCGGCGAGCCGCGATCGCCGCTGCCGGCCCGGGGCAGGGACAGCCTGTCGACCCTGGGCCCGAGCTTGGCAAGCACGGCAGGCAGCAGCGTCAGCGTCGCCGCCAGCACGAACAGGACCGAGACCATGATCCCCAGCGAGACCGAGCGGAAGGCGGGGCTGGGGACGAGCAGCACCGCCGAGATCGAGACGAGCACCGTTAGGGCGGAGAAGAGAACCGCCTTGCCGGCACCGTCCATCGTCTCGGCAACCGCCTCGACCGCGCTGCGCCCGCCCGCGAGCGCAGCGCGGAAGCGCATAACGACGAACAGCGCGTAGTCGATCCCGAGTGCCAGCGCGAACATCAGCGCGAAGTTCATCGCCCAGATCGAGATCGGCGAGATCAGGCTGCCGAGGTAGAGGACGCCGGCGGAAGCGACAAGACCGATGATCGTCAGCATCAGCGGCAGGCCCGCGGCTACCAGCGAGCCGAAGGCGAGGACGAGAATCGCCAGCGTCACCGGCCAGGAGATCAGCTCCGACTTCAGCATCGCCTCGCGGTTGGCTTCGTTGAAGTCCGCCCACATCGCCGCGGCGCCGGTCAGGTTCGCCTCGATTCCCGGTCCCGCCGCGGCGGCGATCTCGGGCCTGAGGCGATCGGCGGCAGCGACCATCTCGTTCGGCACGCGGGCGGCGGCGCCGACCACGATCGCGGTCAGGCCATCGGCGGAGGTGGATGCGCCGGGACGCGGCGGGATGACGTCGCCGACCGCGGGGTCGGCGGCCAGCACCCCTTCGACCGCGGCCACAGTGCGCTGGAACTGCGGCGCGTTCGCTCCGGCCCCGGAGGAGTGGACCGCCACCTGGAGCGCGTAGGAGCCGGCGCCCCCGAACTCGCGCTGGAGCTGGTCCCTGGTCCGGACGGACTCCGAGCCGCCGGCCTCCCAGCCGGCGCCGGAGAGCGCCGTCTCGACCCGGGGCGCCAGCAGCCCGAGACCTGCCGCAACCAGCGCCCAGACGAGGAAAACTCCCCGTCTATGAGTCGCGGCGTAGCGCCCCAGCCGCCCGATCGGCCCCAGCTTCCGTGCCGTGTCCATTTTCTTCCCTTCTACCGTTTCACAAATTCACAATTGACCAACTTATCAGTTGTGAATGGTAGAATAACACGATGAAGCCGACACGGTTGACCCCAGAGGCGGCGGAGCTGATCGCGCGCCGTTTTCGCGCCCTCTCCGACCCGACCCGGCTGCGAATCCTCGACATCCTGCGCCGCCAGGACGAGGCCTCTGTGGGGGAGCTAGCCGGGCTGGTCGGAGGCTCGCAGCAGAACGTCTCCAAGCACCTCGGTGCCCTCCACGCGGAGGGCTTCGTCTCGCGCCGCAAGCGCGGCACCAGCTCGCTCTACCGGATCGCCGACCCCGGCGTGCACCAGATCTGCGACGGGATCTCGGCCGGGATCGAGGCCCAGCTGGCGGGGATGGAAGCGGCGCTCTCCGGCTGATCGGCAAATCGAGCGCCGCTGGGCGCGATCACGGCGTCGGTCATTCACCTCACGTTTCTGCGTCTACGATCGTTTCCCAGGCATGAGACGCGAAGACACGTGGTTCAGTTCTAAGAGCCAGCGGTGCGCGGCATGGGTGTACCCGGGCGGCTCTGCGGTCGAATCGCCGATGGTAGCGATGGCGCACGGGCTCACCGGCACCCGCCGGGACCGCCTCGGCGCCTTCGCCGAGCGCTTCGCGCAGGCCGGGATCGCCGCGCTGGTCTTCGACCACCGCGGGTTCGGCGACAGCGACGGCGAGTCAGATCTCTTCGAGCCCCGACGCCAACTCGAGGACTGGTCCGCAGCCATCGACTTCGCCCGCGGCCTCGAGGGCGTCGACCCCACCCGAGTCGCGACCTTCGGCTCCTCGATGGGCGGGGGTAACGCCCTCGCCGCCGCCGCGGCCGACCGCCGCGTGGCGGCGGCGATCAGCCAGGTCCCTTTCCTGACGATGTTGCAGGCATACCGCTCGCCGTTGCGGGTGCAGGCGCAGATGATCTCCGCCGCGATCCGCGGCCGGCATCTCCCGGCCGTCGGCCAGTCCGATGAGGCGGCATTCATCAATGCTCCACAGAGCGAGGCTGGCTGGCGGCATGTGGTCGCCATCGGTGAGAACTCCCGCTGGCGCAACCGGGCGTCGTCACGCTGGCTGCTGACCTCGCCGCTCTCGTTCAACCACGTCCGGCATGCTCGTCGTCTCCACTGTCCCTGGCTCGTATGCGTTGGCGATGCTGACCAGGTGGCGGCCCCCGGACCCGCAATCCGGGCGGCCCGCCGAGCCCCCCTCGGCGAGCTCCGTGTCTACGCGGGCGTCGATCACTTCGACATCTATGACGGCCCCGAGCACGAGGCCGTTGTCGCCGATGAGATCGAATTCCTGCGAAAGCATCTACTGCCGTCTTGAATGACGAGACGCTGCGTCATCGACCAACTGAGCCCCCGCCGAGGCCGTTGTGACGCCTGTTGTCTGCCTTTCTCTGGCAAACAAATCCCGCATTGCGCGCGTGTTGCCCCTTGTACTGAGGTCAACACTTAGCCCTTGCGCTTAGTGTCGCGCTAGGGTAACTTAGCCGAATGGCTCAGTATTCGCAGCAGCTCGACGGTGCATTTCAAGCCCTTGCCGACCCGACCCGCCGTGCGGTGCTGGGCCGGCTGGGGACCGGCCCGGCGAGCGTCGGCGAGCTGGCGGCGCCGTTCGACATGGCGCTGTCGTCGTTCGTAAAGCACATCCGCTACCTCGAGAACGCGGGGCTGATCATGACGCGCAAGAGCGGCCGCGTACGCACCTGCACGCTCGAGAGGAAGTCGTTCGACGCGATCGAGACCTGGCTCAGCCAACAGCGAAGCGTCTGGGAAGGCCGCACCGACCGGCTCGAGCGCTTCGTCACCGACGCCTACGACAAGGAAACGTCCGAATGACCACATCTCTTCATCCCAAGCTCGACTTGACTGTCGCCCGCATCATCGAGGCCCCGCGCTCGGCAGTCTGGAACGCCTGGACCGATCCTGCGAGTTTCGAGCAATGGTGGGTGCCCGCGCCGGAAGTCTGCCGCGTGCGGGAAATGGACCTGCGCCCAGGCGGGTCCTTCCGCACCGAGATCGGCCAGGGCGGCACCGAGTTCCGTCCGCATATCACTGGCTGTTTCCTCGCCGTCGACGAACTCGAGCGCATCGTCTTCACCGACGCGCTCGTCGCGGGCTGGCGCCCCGCGGAGGCGTCGTTCGTGACCGCGGTAATCGCCATGAAGGATCACCCGAACGGCACCGAGTACACCGCCACCGCGATGCACCGCAACATCGCCGACCGCGAGAAGCACGAGCAGCTCGGCTTCCACGACGGCTGGGGCACCGTCACGCGACAGCTCGCCGAGCTCGTCGAGGCACGGCCATGAAGCTGATCGTGATCGAGTTCGTGAGCCTCGACGGCGTATCGCAGGGACCAGGATCGCCCGAGGAGGACACCAGCGACGGGTTCACCCAGGGCGGATGGCTCGTCCCCCACATGGACGAGGCATTCATCCACCGGGCTGCCGAATGGTTCGGCCAAGCCGACGCACTCCTGCTCGGGCGGCGCACCTACGACGCCTTCGCGAGGGACTGGCCGCAGATCACCGACCCGGACGACCCCTTCACCGGGCTCATGAACAGCCTGCCGAAGTACGTCGCCTCGCAAACCTTGACAGCGGCCACGTGGAACCCGGCCACGATCCTCTCCGGCGATGTCGCAGCCCAGGTCGCAGACCTCAAGCAGCAGCCAGGCCGGGAGCTCCAGATCCACGGAAGCGCCCGGCTCGCCCAATCCCTGCTGGCCGCGGGGCTGATCGACGAACTCCGACTCGTGGTCGCGCCCGTCGTCGTCGGCCACGGCCGCCGCCTCTTCCCCGACGGCTGCGCACCCGCGGGCCTCCGCCTCGCCAGCAGCGAGACCACCCCAGGCGGACTCACCCTCCAGAGCTACGAATGGACCGGACTCCCCGCCTATGCGACGTACTCGAGCGCCTCGGACTTCACCTGAACCGCTCAGGCGGTGAAGCGGCGCAGCGTGAAGCCGAGTAGGCGTCGCCGGCGCTCGCCGCGCAGGCCGAGCATCCAGGTTCCCTCGATCGTCGCCAGCAGGGCCTCGGTGGCGAGGTCGAGACGCTCCGCCTCGACCTCGGGGACGAGGGCGTTGCGCAGCATCTGGCGCGAGTCGCGGTCAAGGCGCTCGACGAGCTCCGCCACCGGTGCCGAGCGGCGCGCTCGCTCGCGCATCCCGGCCCGCAGGCGGTCGAGGTCGTCGAGCTGCTCGACGAACCAGAGCACGCGTCGCTCCAGGCTGCGCCTCCCCGGCGGCTTGTCGGCGACGATGCCGAGCAGGAGCCGGTCAACCGCGGCGACGAACAGCTCGTCCTTGGAGGGGAAGTACCAGTAGACCGAGTTGCCGGCGATGTCCAGCTCGCGTGCGATCGCGGCCACGGAGAGGGCTTCGTAGCCGCCCGCGCGCAGCTGGCGCGCGGCGACGTCGAGGATCTCCTCGGTCTTGCGCTCTCGCTCGATGCTGGCCCGGTTGCGCGGCACGGCCCCAGTCTGGCGCACGCGACGGCCCGGGGCGTGATCCTTGAGAGGGCATCAAGAGCCTTGATAGGGTCTCAAGAATGAGTGGGCCAACCAGCGGCGGTGGATCGACGCCGGGACCGGGCCTGGCCGTGCTGGTCGAGGCAGAGAGCAGGCGGCGGGGCGCCGGCACCCTGCTGGGCCGGCTGGTGGAGCTACCGCTCCTCGGTGGGCCGCTGGCCCGGGCCGCGGGGGCGCCGATGCGCCTGCGGCCGGTGGCGACCAGGGTGACCAGGTTCCATGCCTGGCTGCTACGCCTCTCACGCGGGCGACTGCGGCGCTCCTGGCTCTTCGCCGCCGGTCAGCCGGTGCTCTCGTTGACGACGACCGGCCGCCGCTCCGGCCTCCCCCGCACGACTGCCGTCGCCTGCTTCCGCTGTGGCGAGGAGCTGGCGTTGGCGGCGATGAATTTGGGAAACACCCGCAACCCGGACTGGGCGCTCAACCTGCGGCAGCACCCGGAGGCGACGATCGCGATCGGCGGCATGGCGATCCCGGTCCTCGCCCGAGAGGCCCGTGGCGAGGAGGCCGAACGGCTCTGGCGCTGCTGGATCGGGCTGCAACCGTCGGCGGAAGCGTTTCGCGGACTCGCCGGCCGCGAGATCCCGATGTTCGTGCTCAGCCGCGCCGCGGCCTGAAGACGCCGACGTGGCTAGCGATCGTAGGCGCGCCCGCGCGGCAGCACCCGCAGGACCACGATCGCCCGCCGCTTCTCGTCGAAGCTGAAGCGCACCCGCCACTCGCCCACCCGCAGCCGCCACTGGCTCGCACTGAGCTTGCGGATGTCGCCGGCGCGCGGGTCAGCGACGAAACGATCGAGCGCATCGACGATTCGCTGCCGCACCGGCGGGTCGAGCCACTTGAGTCGCGCCGCGTTGGGGGCGTCGCCTCATAGGACCAGCCGGCGCTCAATCGAGCTCGAGCTCGCGGCGCAGGTCCTCGGCCCCGACTGCCTCGCCGCGGCGATAAGCGGCAAGCGCCTCGTCGGCGCTGGCGTCCTCGTCGACAGCCGCTGGCTCGTCGTCAGCCGGAGCGGTGGCAAGCGCTCCCAACATCGGATCGTCTCGCCGACGCTCGACGATCACCAGAGCCGCCTCGGCCTCCTGCTCGGAGAGCTCGTCGACCAGCATTGTGAAGTCGCTCCTTCGTGGTCACGGGCAGATGGTACCGGCGACCGGTCACCGAGCAGAGGGAACAAAGCCGTTAGCGGCGGAAACGAACGCGCCCGACAGGATTCGAACCTGTGACCTTCGGTTTCGTAGCCCGAGACGGTGGATCGGCTGGACTACGTGGGGCCCGGTTTCAAGCGGTTTCCGGCGAATCGAGTCCCGCTGGGATCGGCTGGGATCTGTGGGGCATGTTGCCCCAATCGTTGCCCCAGGAGGTCCAGTCACGCTTTGATGAGAACCCGACCTTCTCGCAAGGCGTGGAAGAGAAGGGTGCCGGGAACACCACGCCGTTCCTCGGCCTCTTGCCTTCGATATAGGACTAGGTCCACCGCGACATCGAGCCCTCGAAGTGCCTTTCGGAGCCGCGCGGACTCTGCCCTTCGACCATCGAAGTCCGGCTCGATGACGATCAGGTCCAGCTCACTATCGCCGGCGACTTGCCCAGCACGCGGACCAAAAAGAACGACTTCCGCACCGGGCGCGACCTCGGATAGCCGGCGAGTCGCCTCCTCGATCAGGGCCTCATCCGCACCGATGCTAGGCAACGGCCCGAGTTGGGCCACCGGCCGACCGCGGTTGGTAATCAGCAGCCGTTCCCCCTCGCTCGCTCGGCGGACGTAGGCGCCCAAGCCTCGCCGCAGCTCCGTAACTCCAACCGCCTCGCCCATGCATTCAAGGCTAGCTGGTGGTGCAGCGTAAACGTTTCGCTGCTAGTTGGTCCCGGAGCCTCTTACGCGTGAAGCCAGCAGTTTCCCAATCAAATGGGCGCGGCAACGCACGAAGCCGCGCTTTGTTGTCGCCAAAGTCTTCGTGAACATGCCGACCGATTACGAGCACCCCAATTGCGCCAGCCCCTGCCGCCTTCAACGCCGTGGAAGCACTCTGGGCATTGGCACCACGAGTCCACGTATCGTCAATCAGGAGAACGGGCTCGGCGTCAAGCTCGCGTCGGGACTCAAACTTCTCCTCGCTGTACTCGTGATCTGCAACAGCGGCCGACGACCGCTCAAGAAGCCGCTCGAAACGATCCGCGGTTGGCTGGACTGTCCCCCCAACCATCCGCGGAAGAGGATGCTGAGCGTCCCGCTCTTGAGAGCTCGACGGGACGGTCGTGACGATCTCAAAGCCGGTGACACCCGCCGCCTCAGCTAGGCAATCCTCGTGGCCTTCCAACTCAAGAAAGCGCCATAGGACAGCTGAGAGCTGAAGTTGAAATTGGCGAGCCCCAGGACCCGAAAGACGCTTGTAGCCAGCTAGCGCCCTGTGAAGCTGGGATCCGTGAATGCTGTAGGAGATCGGAAGGACAGCATCGGCAGATTGGGGAACCTCACGATCACAGGGAATGCACCGACTGAACGGCGGTCGCGTAAAGGTCGAGCACACCTCGCAGACCCCTTCTCCGCGCGGCGCTGGGTTGAGCATGAAGTTCGCATACGGATCGCTCAGCTCCCCAACCGTGGCCACGATGCTCCGCCACTTATGCCGTGAGACCCACGAGGCTGTATCGGCTGTCTAGATGCTCGGCAATCTCCTCTGCCGTAGATACAACGGTCGTACCTGGGCGTTCGGCGTACTCCTGAGCCCAGTCATGCTCGCGAACAAGCGAATCGGGAAGAAAGACTGGACGACCGTGCTCCAAGGCCAGTCGGGCCTGCATCTTCGCACCACTTTTCCCTTTAGCCTCGATTACAACGGTTGCGAGAGCAAAACCGGACATCACGGCGTTTCGCATGGGAAACGTTCGCTTAGTCGGAGGCTGGTCGGGCCAGAACTGGGAGAGAACTGCCGACTCGCGAGCCAGTCGCGACTGCAGTTCCTTGTTCTTCGCTGGGTAGGACAGACGAAGTCCGGTACCGATCACTGCGAGGGTGCGACCGTCTGCGCGAAGGGTTGCCTCATGTACAGCAGCGTCGATGCCTTGTGCCAGACCGCTGAGAATGACGTAGCCCCGCTTCGTCAGGTCAGTGGCAACTTCAGCAGCAAGCTTTCGGCCAGCATCCGTGGGATGGCGCGTCCCTACGATCGCAATCGACTGCTCGTCCTCGGGACGTAGATCGCCGTAGAAAAACAGGAGAGGAGGCAGGTCGTGAATGGTGCGTAGGTTGGCTGGATAGTTCTCGTCAAGGACGGTGACTATCTTCATTCCCTCGGCGAGCCATCCCTGGATCTCCTCGGCTATCGAGTCCAAGTTGGGTCTCTCAGGGGCCGACTCGTCCGGAAACAAGGTCCCCTCCTCTTGCCCTTCTAGCTCCCGCTCAAGCACACGCAGGGCGCTTTCCTCTTCTTCGACCAGCTCGGCGACTTCATGCCAGAAGCGGCGACCGATCCTCAGGAGGGCAACAAGCGCAGCAGTCTCCTCAAGCGATCTCATCTGCTCAGACTAGGGAATCGAGTTTCTCTGTCGGCCCCCAGAACGGGCCTGGCGAGCATCGGCCACCGAGTTCAGGCGGCTTCCGGCAGACATTCCGGTCGAGCCTCAGCGCGCATCGCAGTAAAGGCGTCGAGCGAAACGACTACGGCTCGCATTTGCCCGTGCTTAGTCAGCACGAACTTCTCAGCGTCTCCGCTCTCCAAGCTCTCGATGAGCCTGCCCAACTCGCGCATCGCATCGCGAACCGTCCGAAGCTCATCGTTGGAAACCTCGACTCGTCCCATCGCCCCCTCCATCGTTGCCCATGCGGTTGACATGCATGGGCACGACGTTAGTCCGACGACAAGACGGCTTCGTGATGTCGATCAAATCGTCGACTTTTCTGTCCGACATGGCGTCGATACTTCGCGGACGTTGCGGCAAAACGACGGGATTGGAGACAAGCGATGGCCGATCGACGTTCGGGTCGAGTGCCCCACGTATCCGACGAGGGCGGAGGAAAGCAGCCGAGGAGTCGGACCAAAAAAGGAACCTGGCGCAAAAAGCGCAGTGACACTGGAAAACGGAGGAAATGATGAGCAGCTTTGACGGGGCGGTGGTTAACGAGCAGGGGGTTGAGTTCGCAATCGCGGTTGTCAGGAAGTCGGTGTTCGATACACCGGGCGCACGAGATCAGGCAATTGTCGAATTCTCAGCGGCTTTTGGAAATCTGCCGACGGTGCTGATGGCACAAGATGCGCATGGGGTCCCGACCTACTATGGCCGCCCCGACATCGTTGACTTCTTGGCGTCAGTGCCAATGGAGGCCATCCCATGGCGGCAGTACACGCTTCAAAACGCTGCGTGAGCGGGGAATCCGATGGCTGAATCTTCGATCCACCAGGAGCGCGTTGCCGGAATGGTCCGCTGGATGCAGCAGCAGGGCGTGTCGGTGACGCATGCCAGCGGTGGTCTCTCGCTCCCTGACCCATACAAGATTGGCCGCCACGAGCCGGACGCGATCGGAACGAGGGAAGAAGTGATCTGGATCGGCGAGGCAAAGGTCGGCAATGACTTTACGGCCGCGACCTCTCAAGAGCAGTTCGCCGACTTTTCCCGCCGTCAGATGTCCGACACGGGCACGTCATGCCCATTTATTCTCTGCGTCCCCAAGGGGTACAACGGCGCCGCCGAACAGGCGGTGCGCGATGCTGGTGGATCAGTTACCAACTTGACGGTCATTTCCTAAGCATCAGGATCTGAGCTTGGCCGTCTCTCCCAAGTTGCCCCGGAACGCCAGATCGAGCGCCGGGGCCTCGTCGCCGGGCAGCAGGTGCGTATAGCGGGTCAACGTGAAGGCGGGCGAGTGATGGCCGAGGGCGCGGCTTAGCTGGAGGAGGTTGGTGCCTTGGCTGAGGTGGAGCGAGGCGAAGGTGTGGCGGAACGTGTGGAAGCCGGCCCAGGGGGCGTTGACCTCCTCGACCAGTGGCTTGAGGACGCGGCGGCGGAGGTTGTTGGGGTCGAGCGCCCCGCCGCTTTCGTTGGGGAAAGCGAGGGCGGTGGAATCCTGATCGGGTTGCGCCGCCAGGTGGGCACGCAGCTGCCCCACCAGCGAGGGCGACAGGCGGACCTCGCGGCGGCCGTGCTTGCTCTTGGGCGGCTCGATTCGTTCGCGGACGATGGCGCGGCGGACGCAGACCTCGGGCTTGTCGGCGTCGAGTTGGAGGTGCAGGCGCTGGAGGGCAATCGTCTCGCTGATTCGCAGGCCGCAACTCGCCAGGAGCTCGAACAGCGGCTTGTGGCGCTCGGGCGCCATCGCGAGGACCGCGGAGAGCTGCTCGCGGGTGAAAACCTTGACCTCGTCATTCTCGTCGGCGATCTGCTCGCGGTGGGGCAGCGCCAAACCCTGGGCGGGGTTATGGCGGATCAGGCCCTCGCGCTTCGCAGTGGCAAGGGCGGCACGGAGTGGGTTGACGATGTTCGCGACCGTGCTGTCCGCGAGGCGACGGCCCTGCTCGCCCTCGTCGGCGAGCCAGTCCAGGAAACGGGCGATGTCGTACGTCGTCACGTCGACCAGCTTCAGCCTGCCGGAGAAGTAGGGACGAGCGTAGGCGGCGATCAGGCGGCGGTATTCGTCGCGGGTGTTCTCACGGAAGCCGCGCCTCCCCTGGCCGCGATAGCGCTCGACCCATTGGTCGAGGAAACGCAGGAAGGTGATCGTCGTGCGCTCCTGGAGCTCGCCGCGGTCGCGGTCGGTTTCGCTCTCGCGCTTGATCCGCCGCGCCGCCTCGTAGGTGCGGGCATTGCGCTTTCGCTGCCTCCCCGCCACCCGAATGACGGCGACGTAGCCGACGACGTTCCCGTCGCCGTCGATGCGCTTGAAGACGCCGGGCGTCTTGGTCTTGACCAGCCGCCGCTTGTCGCCGCAGCCTGGATCGGCCGCAGGGGCCGACGTATCCTGGGAAACGCTCATGAGCTAGTACCTCGTGAGCCGGGGGCGGGTCGTTAGCGCGACGCCGCCCCGTTTGACGTTGACGGACAAAACGTTACAAGGTGCAGCGCGTCGAGCGACAGCGAGGCGCCCGGTCACTCCGCAGGCGAAAGTCAGCAGAGCCACGGCGAGGCTGACGGCGGCGGGACGGTTCCGCACCTTGACGACAGCCACCGGAGAGGATCGGTTACGGAAGTAGACCCCTTCGGGATATAGATGTCAGCGATTTAGGAGCTCCGAAAAGCTAGGCCGCAAGAGAGTAAGAGGGCACTGCCGAGAGCCGCAATGCGAGCCGTAGTGCGAAGTGCAGTGCGAGCCGTAGTGCGAGCTATAGAGCGAGCCGCAGTGCGAGCCGGAGTTTGGGTGCGAACCCCAGTGCGGACCCCGACGCGGCCCCCAGTGCGGACCCCTGTACGAACCCCGATGCGAACCGCGGACGAAGTACAGAACGAAGCGCGGAACGAAGTACGGAACGAAGCGAGCACGTGCTCGGTTTAGGCGCCTGGATCGGCCTCCGAGATGTTGTACTCGCCCGGTCCCATGCCGACGAAGCTGGGCCGATAGGCGATGCCGTCGAGGAGGTCGGCGGGCGGGATCGAGAGAGCGCCGCCAAGCCGGATCACGATGTCGAGGCTGGGGACGTTGGCTTCCTTCTCGTACTTGTTGACGGCCCCGCGGCTGATCGAGGCGCGAAGCGCGACCTTCTCTTGGCTGAGGCCCGCTCGCCTGCGACAGCGGATCAGGTTCTCGGCAAAGCGGGCTTTGAAGCTGGCGCTGTCGTAGGCCTGGAAGGTCATGCCGCTTTTAGCTCCGGCCGCTCGGCGATCTCGAAGCCGCCGCCGACGATCTCGACGTATCCAGGCGTCCACTCCAGGCCGTCGAGCAGATCGCTGACCGGCGCCGAGAGGCTTCCAGCCAACCTCAGCACCGTGTCGATCCGAGGCGTCCGCACGCCGCGCTCCAGGGAGCCGACCTGGGTGCGGTGGAGCTGAGCGCGATAGCCAAGCTCTTCCTGGGACAGCCCCGCCCGTTCGCGACAGCGGCGCAGGTTCTTGGCGAAGCGAGCGGCGACCTCGGGCGAGGGCTCCATCGGATCAGCCGCCTTCGCGATCAAGTTCGGCCAGAACGCCCTCGCAGGCGTCGAGGCCGAGGCGGAAGCGTCGATTCGTCTCCTCGTCTTCCTCCCTCGACCTGCGCTCGGCGGGCGATTCGGCCAACACGCGCTCAGCTTCGTCCTGGAGCCGCTGGAGCAGCTCGGACAGCTCCCCGAGCGGCATCGTCAGAGCAACGGACTCGCGGCCGTCATTCGGCCGCCAACCCATGTCATCCAGCAGCCGGAAGTCCTCGGCGAACTCGCGGCCGAGGCGCTCGGCGGCGTCGAAGTCCTTGCGCTGCTCCATCTCCACGAAGACGTCGCTGAGGCCGCCGAGGTGATTCCGCACCAGCGCGTAAAGGCCGTCGCGCTGGTCCCTGCTGATCGTGGCGGTGCTGCTGGGCATCGGCGCCCCTCCTCTCGGATCGGGCACCGAGGACGCCCGCGATGCATCCCGTGACGGGACGGCGGGTACCGTCTCTCTCGCATCGAAGCTAATCCTTCGGTGCCAGGCCCCGGGGCGTTCCTGCGCCGCCGGAGCCGCTATTTCTCGCTTACGCGGCGAACGTAGGTGGACGGGAGACCCTTCTCAAGGGCTTCGGCCGACCGTCACTCGGACCTCACATTGCCCCAGGCGTTGCCCCACGGCCGTTTTTCGCCCTCCCGCGCGATCCCCAGAACGCAGGAAACCCGCTCCTCAAGCGGGTTTCACCGAACGCGCCCGACAGGATTCGAACCTGTGACCTTCGGTTTCGTAGACCGACGCTCTATCCAACTGAGCTACGGGCGCGGGTTCCGGGTCGGGACCCGGGAAGGCGATTCTAGGGGCTTTGGGACACGGCTAGGCGGCCTCGGCCTCGGCGGGCTTGTTCAGCCGCACGTGCCAGTGGACGGTCGCGGTGGCCACGCGCTGGCCGGAGGCGTCTGTCATCTCGACCTCGCAGGGGAAGACGACCTTGCCGTCGGTGTCGAGGGTGGCGAGCGCGTCGGCCTGGGAGACGCCGAGCCTGGCGCTCGCCTCGATCGGGCCCTTGGCGATCTTCTCGTAGGAGATCTCAGCGTTGCGGGCAAGCGGGGTCACTTCGCCGAGACGCGAGGCGAAGGCGCCGACGAAGGCCGCGCCGGAGGCCGTCTCGGCCACGGTGAAGAGGGCGCCGGCGTGCTGGGAGCCGACGTGGTTGGTCAGCTCGGTGCGCTCGGGCAGTAGAGCCACAGCCTCGCCCTCCCCGATCCTGGTTACTTCCACCCCGAGGTGGCCGGCGAACGGCACCGCCTGCGTCATCCCTTTCGCGATCGCGTCGAAGTCGGTCATCGGCGGGAACCCTACCCGCCCTCAGGGGACGCGGTGGACCTCGAAGAGATTGGTGCCCAGCTCCTGGTCCGGCAGGCCGGCGGTGATCGCGATCAGATCGCCGGAACTCGCGACTCCGTGCTCGGCGGCGAGCGCCGCGCAGTCGGCAAGCAGGCTGCGCACGTCGGGTTCGTGATCGCTGAGCACGGCGGTCACCCCAAAGAGCAGGTTGAGGCGGCGCACGGTCTCGATCCGCGGCGATACCGCGAGCACCGGCACGTTGGGCCGGTGGGCCGAAACCAGGCGCGCGGTCCGGCCGCTCTGAGTCGGCACGACCAGCGCCGCCAGTCCCAGTCTGTAGACCGCCCCGACGGCACCCTGCGCCACCGAGTCGGCGACGTCCTGGGTCGCCTGGTCGGTGCGGGTGAAGAGCCACTCGCCGTAGGGAAGGTCGGGCTCGGTCGCGCGAGCGATCTGGTCCATCACCCTCACCGCCTCGACCGGGTACTGGCCGACAGCGGTCTCCTCGGAGAGCATCACGGCGTCGGTGCCGTCGTAGATCGCATTGGCGACGTCGGTCACCTCGGCCCTGGTCGGCCGCCGCGCGGTGACCATCGAGGCGAGCATCTGAGTCGCGGTTATCGAGGGCTTGGAGCGCTTGCCGGCAGCCCGGATCAGGCTCTTCTGGACAACCGGCACCCGGGCGAGCGGCAGCTCGATCCCGAGGTCGCCGCGCGCCACCATGATTCCCCCGGTCGCCGCGCGGACGATCTCCTCCGCGTTCTCGGCGGCCTGCTGCTTCTCGATCTTGGCGATCAGCGGGATGTCGGAGCCGAGGAAGCGCAGCCGCTCGAACACCGGCTCGAGGTCGGCGGCCGTGGATACGAAGGAGATCGCCAACAGGTCGATGCCGTGCTCGACCGCGAACTCGACCCAGCTGAGATCGCCATCGGTGGCAGCCGGTGCACTCGCCCCGGGAATGTTCATCCCCTTATGCGAGGACAGAGTCCCGCCGACCTCGACCTCGCAATCGACGCCGCCATCCTCCGGCTCGCGAACCCGCAGGCGAATCGCCCCGTCGGCGAGGTAGACCAACTCGTCCTCGCGCAGTCCGGTGACTTCCGGCCAAGCGACCGGGATCGTGTCCTCGTCTCCCTCGACCTTCTGCGGGGTCAGCTTCACGTGCGAGCCGGTCTCCAGCTCGGCGACGTCGCCGCGCAGCTCGCCGATCCGCAGCTTCGGCCCGGGCAGGTCGCCAAGCACCGCCACCTCGCGTCCTACCCGCTCCGCCGCAGCGCGGATCGACTCGATCGTCCTGGCATGGCGATCGCGGTCGGCATGGGAGAAGTTGAGGCGGAGTACGTCCGCGCCGGCCTCGATCAGCCGGGCCAAGACGTCGTCCTCCCAGCTAGCCGGTCCGACCGTCGCGATGATCGCCGTTCGCCTGTCGCGGTTCATGCGTATGACTGTAGAGAGTGGCTCATGCGTGACAGAGGCCACAAACGTTGACATCGATCTATGTCACAATGATTGCTGTGAACCCGGTGGCCGAAGCTCCGAGCGCAGACAAGGCGCTCCCCAACGAGGTCGTCGGCGAAGCACCTCCCTCACCGGCCGGCCCACTCGAGCCGGGCGAGGACGTGGGTCTTCCCGACCCCCCGCTGGTACAGCTGTCGCGGACGTCTCAGGTACTGCGTTTCAACCAGCGCCAGATCGAGTTCGTCTTCGGCGCCCGCCGCCGCCTCGGCGAGGTCTTCCGGATGCGATCCGCTCTCCCAGGCGGCCCTGTCGTCACGGGGCATCCCGACCACGTTCGCTCCCTCTTCACCGCCAAGCCCGAGCAGGCACCGTCGCTGGCCGGCGAGTCGCCGCTGCGCCCGATCCTCGGCCCCAACTCGGTCCTCACCGCGGTCGGGCCGCGCCACATGCGCCAGCGCAAACTGCTGCTACCGCCGTTCCACGGCGAGGCGATCGAGCGTTACACCGCGATGATCACCGATGCCGCCGAAAGCGAGATCGACCGCTGGCCCATCGACCGTCCCTTCGCCCTCGCACCTCGCATGCAGGCGATCACGCTCGACGTGATCATGGCGGGGATCTTCGGCATCGGGGGGAAGCCTGAGCGAGGCACCCCCGAGTATTGGATGCGAGTCGCCGTCAAGCGTCTCGTCGCTGCATCGACCTCGCCACTCGCCCAGGTCGGAGAACTGATGAACCTGAACCGCGAGGAGGCGATCGGCGTGATCCGGCTCGGGGTCGAGCTGCTCGACCGCCCGACCTACGCGGTGATCGGGGCGCGCCGCCGGGCCGAGGACCTCGAGGAGCGGCGCGACATCCTCTCGCTGCTGCTGCAGGCGCGCACCGAGGAGGGCGAGGAGATGAACGACCGCGAAGTCCGCGACGAGCTGCTCACCCTGGTCCTCGCCGGCCACGAGACCACCGCCAACTCGCTCTCCTGGACGTGGGAGCGGCTGGTCCGCAATCCGGATGCCCACGAGGGCCTGCTGCACGCCGTTCGCTCCGGCGAGGGCTCCGCCGAGTGGGTCGAGGCGACGATCATCGAGAGCATGCGCTCGCGGCCGGTCGTACCGTTCATCGGCCGGCGGGTGAAGGTCCCCTGGCGCCTCGGCCCGTACGCCGTGCCCGCCGACACAGCGATCGGCATGAGCATCCTGCTCCTCCACCACCGCGAGGACCTCTATCCGGAGCCGTTCGAGTTCCGGCCCGAGCGCTGGCTCGACCGCAAACCCGGCACCTACGAGTGGATCCCCTTCGGAGGTGGCATCCGCCGCTGCCTCGGCGCCGCCTTGGCGATGGCCGAGCAGCGCGTCGTGCTCGAGGCAACCGCCCGCCGCCTCGACCTCGAAGCCGCCGAGCCCGAGCCCGAGCGCGCCCTGCACCGCAACGTCACCATGATCCCGGCCCACGGCGGCCGGGTAATCCTCCGCTCCCGGGTCTCGTAGCCCAGCGACCTTCGCTCCGGCCAGCCATCAGCTCCGCTGTCTGGCGGCAAGCAGTGCCAGGACGCAGCGAGCGAAGCGTGCTCCGCACGTGAGCGAGCGAGGACGCCGCAATGCGCCGCCGCCGGACAGCGGAGAGGGAGGGATTCGAACCCTCGAGAGAGCTTGCGCCCCCTACTCGCTTAGCAGGCGAGTGCCTTCAGCCACTCGGCCACCTCTCCGGGCCCAAAACATTAGCGGCGGCGCGCCCGAGGGTGACGCGGTTAGGCTCAGGGCCATGACGGAGCAGTCTCATGAGCGCTACGAAGCCATCTTCGAGGAGGTAGAGGCGCCGTTCGCCTTCGTCGATCTCGACGCGATGTGGTCGAACGCCGCGGAGATGCTGGGACGGGCCGGCAGCAAGCCGATCCGGGTCGCCAGCAAGTCTGTCCGCTGCCGGGCGCTGCTGGAGCGCATCCTGCAGCGGGACGCGCGCTTCGCCGGCTTGATGACCTTCACCCTGCCGGAGACGCTGTGGCTGGCCGAGAGCGGGTTCGAGAACCTGCTGCTCGCCTACCCGACCGCGGACACCGGAGCCCTGGGGGAACTGGCGCTGCGTTCGGTCGCCAACCCGGGCGAGGCGCCGATCGTGATGGTCGACTGCAAAGAGCACCTCGACGCGATCGAGTCGGTGCTGGGCGGCGACGCCGCGCCAGTACGAGTTTGCATCGATCTCGATGCCGGCTGGTGGGCGCTGGGGGGACGGATCAAGGTCGGACCGAAGCGCTCACCCATACACACGGTCGAGCAGGCGGTTGCCCTCGCTCGCGAGATCGAGCGGCGCCCGAAGCTCGAGCTGGCGGCATTGATGTCCTACGAGGGCCAGATCGCCGGCGTCGGCGATCAGCCGCCGGGCCGCCGCCTGCGCGGCACGGCGATCCAGGCGATGCAGCGCCGCTCCGCCGCCGAGCTGGCCGAGCGGCGGGCAGCGGTCGTTGCCGCAATCCGCGAGTTCGCCGAGCTGCCGATCGTCAACGGCGGCGGCACCGGCAGCCTCGAACTGACCGGCGCCGAGGACTCGGTCACCGAGATCGCCGCCGGCTCGGGCTTCTACGCGCCCACCCTCTTCGACTACTACAGCCGCTTCACGCTCACCCCGGCCGCCGGCTTTGCATTGCCGATCGTCCGCAAGCCCACCGCCGGCGTGGCGACGGCGCTCGGCGGCGGCTACCTGGCCTCGGGCAGCGGCGACGGCGCCCGCCTACCGTCCCCTTGGCTCCCGCCCGGCCTCGAGCTCGATTCCGAGGAGGGCGCCGGCGAGGTCCAGACCCCCCTCAGCGGCACCCCGGCCCGGCAACTGCAAGTAGGCGACCGCGTCTACATGCGCCATGCCAAGGCGGGCGAGCTCTGCGAGCGCTTCGACGTCCTCCACCTGGTCGAGGACAGCAGCGTCGTCGACACGGTCCCTACCTACCGCGGCGAGGGCCAGACCTTTCTCTAGCTAGGAGCCGAGCGCGCGCGCCGCGTACTCGTTGGTGAAGACGCGGTTGGGGTCCAGCTCGTCACGCGCCTTCTGGAAGTCGGCCCAGCGGGGATAGCGCTCGGACAGCGTCGCCGCGGTGAGGAAATGGCGCTTGCCCCAGTGCGGCCGGCCGGCGTAGTCGGCCATGATCGCCTCGACCGCCTCGAAGTATGGGCGCCACTCCATCCCGCGGTACTGGTGGACCGCGATATATGTGGTGTCGCGTTCGTGCGAGGGGCTGAGCAGGGCATCGTCGGCCGCGGTCACGCGGACCTCGATCGGGAAGAAGACGGGGTAGCGATTGGAGCGCACCCAGTCGATCACCCGGCGCACCGCCTCCGGACCCTGCTCGCGAGGCACGCCGTACTCCATCTCGGTGAAGCGAACGCGGCGCTCGTTGGCGAAGATCTGATCGCTGCGATCGATCGAGTGGCTGCCCGAGGCGAGCCAGGCGGCGAATTTCGACAGCGACGGGATCGCGCGAGGAAAGAGCTTCCCTGCCGCGGAGACCGCCTCCAGTGCCCAGTTCTCGAGGACGACGTCGTTGAGGAAGGCGGCGGCCTTGCCTCGCGGGCGCGCGGGCGCGTCGGTGCGGTTGCGCTCCAGGACCAGGGCAGAGTCGGCGTAGGGGAAGGTGAAGAGCTCGAAGTGATCGTGGGCGTCGGCCCGTTCCTGGAAGCTGTCGAGGACCTCCTCGCGAGGGCGGGGACTATCGACCCGGTCCAAGGTGAAGGCCGGGACGCAGCGCAGGGTCAGCGCCGAGACCGCGCCAAGGGCGCCGATGCCGACGCGAGCGGCACGGAGGAGATCGGGGTCGCCCTCCTCATCGAGCTCCCGCACCGAGCCGTCGCCGAGCACCAGCTCCGCTCCGACCACTTGCGAGGAGATGTTGCGCAGCTTCGCCCCCGTCCCGTGGGTGCCGGTGGAGGTGGCCCCGGCGACCGTCTGGCTGTCGATGTCACCGAGGTTCTCCATCGCCAGTCCCATGCGGTGCAGTTCCTCGTTCAGCTGAGCAAGCACGGTGCCGCCGCCGACCTTGACCAGCCCCGAGGCGGGGTCGGCATCGATCACACCACTGAGCGCACCGGCATCGATCATCGTGTCGCCGGTCATCGCCGTGTCGGTGAACGAGTGGCCGCTGCCGGCGACGCTGACCTTGCGTCCGGCGGAGGCGGCAGCGACGATCGCCGCTGCCAGTTCCTCCCGATCGCGCGGTCGAACCCTGCTGGCCGGCGTGCAGGTCTGATCTCCCGCCCAGTTCTTCCAGGGCGAAGCGGAGCCGTCCCGTTGCCTCCCGGAATTCATCCGGGGAAGCCTATTAGTCAAGGCCTCACCCTTCGGCGGGTCGCACGGGCGGGGACGCCAAGGCGCGGTGCGCGTAGGCAACCGTCACCAGCAGTAGGACGACGATCGCGAAGCTGGGCGCGGCGTTGCCGGCGACGCTCGCGACGGCACCACCGGCGACTCCGCCGGCGACCTGACCGGAGGCCCAAGCCATGTTCGAGAGCCCTGCGGCGTAGCCCTGGTGCAGACCGCTGGACTCGGCCACCTCGGAGAGCATCGTCAGCACCGGTGCGAAGCAGAGGCCGGCGCCCAGCGAGGTGACGACCAGAGCAGCCATCACCACACCGAGCGTCTGCCCCACCGCGAGTGCCGCCATGGCGACGGCGCAGATGCTGAGGCCGACCATGAACGGTGTGCGGCGACCAGCCCGGTCGGAATAGCGTCCGCTGAGGGGAGCCAGTGTCGCCTCCAGCGCCGCGCCCGCGATGAAGCCACCGGCAATCAGCCCATGCCCACCGCCGAGCTCGTCGATCCGCAACGGCACCAACACCTCGACCGCGCCGAACATCAGCGATGGCACAGCGACGAGAACCGTCCCGACCAGGACGGGCCGGCTGACGATCGTCGCCGCGACTTCGCGCAGATCCTGCAACTCGGGCGCGTTTGCCTCCGGGGTCCGAAACGCGAGCACGGCAAGAATCGCGGCGACGACGAGGACCCCTCCGAAGATCAACTCGGTGCCGACTTCAGCCGCGAGCGCCCCGAGCGCAGGCCCGAACAGTGCACCGGCGACGGCGGTCCCCAGCGCCGTACCGATCACCGAGCCACGACGCTCGTCGGGCGCGACGGTGATCAGCCAGGTCAGTCCGCCGGACCAGATCAGCGCCCCGGCGATCCCCTGGACGAATCGCGCCCCGACGAGGAGCTCGTACTGCTCCGCGAAGCCGAAGACGACGCTGGAGGCACCGAGCAGCAACAACCCCTCGATCACCGCGCGGCGGGGCCCGAAGCGGGCAGCGAGCCAGCCGGCGGGCAGCGAGCAGAGCAGGGTTCCCGCCGCGTAGGCGGCAGTGAGAATTCCTGCCTGGGCCTTGCTCAGCCCAAGATCGGACACGTAGTCCGGCAACAACGGCGCAATCGCCGAGAAGAAGACGACGTCAAAGAAGACCATCGCCGACGCAAGGACAAGCAGGCGGCGCATTCACACATCCAACCAGTCGCAGCCGGATCCGCATGCGCCCTCTGCGTCTAGCATCGGGTCGGCAACCACCTTCGGAGGGGTGGCAGAGCGGTTGAATGCACCGGTCTTGAAAACCGGCAGGCGCCGAACGGCGTCTCGAGGGTTCGAATCCCTCCCCCTCCGCTTATGGCGCTAAATCTGGCTTGCTAGAGCGGTTTACGGAGTAGCGGTAAGGCTCTCATCCGAGTCCGGTTGGCTCCGGCTGAATCCGATTGTTCTGTGGCATGACTGTGGCACGGTTATGGCACAGGGGCTCCTCGGAACGTACACGTGCCATCTATCCGATGGCCGATGGCGGTAGCAGCCGATCTGACCGAACGATTGGGCAGGGTTTCGGCCATGCTCCTTGCGGCCATTAGCGACTTTGCGTCTCCGGCCATCGCTGCCATCGCAGCGTTGGCGGGTACATACGTAGGTGGTCGCAATCTAGCTCGCGTCGAGGAAAGGCGCCAACGTCATCAAGATGTCCGCGAGCGGCGGCTCGAAGCACGATTGGTAAGGAGCGTCGCGAGGGCTCACGGCGATGACCTTCACCGGGCGAGTACGGTCGCAGCGGCCGCGCTCATCATGAAGCGCTGGCCCCGGCGGGGGGAGCATCGGCTTGCCCGCGACATACCCAATTCGGATCGCCTGCTCCTAGCGCGCCATCTGACGCTGGAGAGCTGGGAAAAGCTCTCGGAGGCACACTTGCAGGCGGACGTTGTCGTTCTGGCAACGGAGGCAGAAAGAGGAAACCCGATCCCAGACAACGAATGCACGATGCTGCAAAACGCCATCACACTCTTTGAAGAAGCCCGGTCCACGCTAAGGAGTCTTGAAGCGGGGGCGCGATCAGAGGAAGAAAGCATCGAGCTAGGCGACCACCAATAGCTCGGAGTAGTCCCAGCGTGTCGCTAGTGCCGCGACGAACGGGCGATAAGCACGATTCCCATGAGCGAAACGATCGCAACAATCGCGCTCGTTGCCGGTTCGGGAATTTCAATAATCCCTGTCGCATTGAGTCCCGTTGTAGCCGGGGAAAGCAATGTGAGCAAATACGAAACTAGGTTGTGGCGCTCGGAAACAGGAAGCTGCCTAAGCCATTCGAGAAGCTGCGGCCCCACCACGTCTACGCCCATTGATGGCTCATCCGTTTCTGAGGGCACAAAAACACGATCTCTCTCTATGGCAGCAGCGAGTGAAGATGTGGCCACAGCCTGTCGTCCATTCCGCCCCAAAAGCTCGCTTCCGGCGTCGATTACTTGTGCAGCCTTCATCCATTTCGCGGCATCGAATCCAGTCATCGCCGACATCAGGCTCCCGCGGCCGGTCATGTCTTTGACCAGGCGGTCGAGTTTGCGAGGGGAGTAAAGATCTCTCAGCGTGCTACCTACCGGCATAGACGCCAACTGCGCCTTGGCGGCGGCGGCAGCGCTGGGGGACCCATTAGGGCCATAGAGGCCGTCGAACATGCGGGAAAAGGCAACGCCGGATCGAGTCCCGCCTGCCGGCCAGGTGTATGCGTCTGTGAGAGTGGAGATCGCCGCGCCGGCACCGCCGGTGCCAAGAGGTCTGACTACGTCTCGGTGAGCACCGACGGACTGAATGTCTTCTGCCCATTTCGCGGCATCGAATCCAGTCATCGCCGACATCAGGCTCCCGCGGCCGGTCATGTCTTTGACCAGGCGGTCGAGTTTGCGAGGGGAGTAAAGATCTCTCAGCGTGCTACCTACCGGCATAGACGCCAACTGCGCCTTGGCGGCGGCGGCAGCGCTGGGGGACCCATTAGGGCCATAGAGGCCGTCGAACATGCGGGAAAAGGCAACGCCGGATCGAGTCCCGCCTGCCGGCCAGGTGTATGCGTCTGTGAGCGAGGCAGAGGCAGTCGCAGCCCTGCTGGCTCGCAGAGGTCTAGCTACTCCTCGATAGGCGTTCTCCCGCATCTGGAGAACATCCTTGAAAAGCCCCGCAGTAGCCATGTGATCATCGTAGGGGGCGCCTCAGATCAATCCCCCGACCTACCCGCAAACCAGCGCCGCGAGAGCGGCAGTCAAGGGCGCGCAGCCCGACCCCGAAGGGGTTGACGGCCGCGAGCGCGGTGCTTCAATCGCGCGGGTCGGGGTGCCTACCGACCGATTCCGAAGCCTCGTTCGATGCTCCTCGTCCTCTGCTTGGTCTTGGCTAGCTGCTGCTCAAGGCCAAGCCTGCGCTGAGCCTCGGCAAGCCTCCGCCGCGCCGCTTCGCGAACCGCTCGCGCTACTGCGTCTTGCGGCTCGCGACCAAAGGCGTTGCGCGTGTCCTTCACTCGGTGTTCGAGCCGGTAGCCCTCGATGCCACGGACGCCGCGATCCCAAGCCTTGGCCCTCGCCGGATCGTCGGGCCGCTCCCCCAGCTCCTTGACGATGTAGGAGGGCGGCTTGATCCGGGCGCCGGCAAGGGCCTGGGCTGAGCGTGTGTCAAGAAGGTGACCGGCGATCTCGCGCTCGCGCCGGGCATCTGTACCCGGCCGCTCCATCTGCTCCAGCTTCGCGACGTTTTCGGCCAGGCGTTCTCGAAGCAGCTCCTCGCGTTCGTTGGCATAGGGCAGCTTTTGATGGCGCTCGCGCCAGCCGAGCGCTTCGACTGCTTCTCGGTCGGCGATGGCCTGTTCGACCTGGCCGCGCCGCTCCTCGACGGCTCGGACTTGGCGGGCGTAGGTCTCCTCGGTTTGGGCCTCCCGGCGGGCTGGGGTGCCCAGCTCGGCACGCCGCGCTGCCAGTTCCTCGGCGGAGAGCTTCACCAGCTCTGCTCGAAGCGCCTCGTCGTGGGCAGCGGTTTGGGCGCGGTCGCGCTCGGCGGCTTCAGCTAGGTGGGCGATGGCGTCTCGCTCGGGACCGGCAGGCGCGTACTCCAAACGCTGGGCCTGGATCTCGGGGGTGGCGTAGAGGTAGGTCTGCTCGCGGCTGCGTGAGGTAGCGACGTAGAACTCCTGCTTGTCCATCGAGGGATCGGCCATTACGTAGGCACGGTCGACGGTGGTTCCCTGGGCGCAGTAGGTGGTGACGGCGTAGGCGAGCTGAAGCGCTGGAGCCTCGCCGCCCAAGGTCGTGCGCCCCAGGTAGTCGGGGCCGACCTCGACCGTCCGCGCCTGGTCGATGCCGTCGAGAACGATGCGCCCGCGTTCGGCATCTACCTCCGCCACCTGCCAGCGCTCGCGGTTGTAGATCTCGTTGGTCCGGTCGTTTATGCGGGTGATGACCTGGTCGCCGGCAGCGAAGCGAGCTTCGCCCACTTCGATCTCGTCTTTGCCCAGCCGGCCTTCGGCTTGCATCAGCTCGCGCGCCGTCGCATTCAGCCTCTCCACCTCGGCATTTCGCTTCGCCACCATCAGCGCGTCCTCACCTTGCCCAAAGGAACGCCACCAGTCCTCGACCATCGCCTCGCGGCGGGTCTCTGCGTCCCGCGCGACGGTGACGCGCTCGGCAGAGCGGTAGAGGCTCAGGGCATCTCGTCCTTCGCCTTCGCGGATGCGCTTGGCTGCTTCCCGGTCAAGATCGTGGTTGTGGCGGATCACTTCGTCCAGGTGGACCGGCACGGTGCGATCGGCGATTGCGGAGAACAGGCCGCCCGCCTCGACCGAGCCGAGCTGCTGCGGATCGCCGACCAAAACGAGCTTGACCTCGGCTGCGTCGGCGTGGCGGATCAGGTCGGCCAGGTTCTCCGAGCCAACCATTCCGGCCTCGTCAACGAGCAGAACTGACCGCGAGGAGAGATCGCAGCTGCCGCGCTCAAGGTCTCTGAGCAAGCCTGCGACAGTCGTCGCCTCAAGCCCCTCGGCTCGAAGCACGTTCGCCGCCCGCCAAGTTGGCGCTGCGACTCGTAGCTCATACCCGGCCTGCGCCCAACCTTCGGCTGCGGCAACGGTGGCAAAGCTCTTGCCGGTACCTGCCTCGCCGATCACCACGACGATGCCCTCGTGTCCCGCGAGCAATCGGCGGACCATCTCGCGCTGATCGGGCTTCAGGGTGGGACGGGCTCCGATCACCCTGGCCGCGATCAGCTCCCCGGCCTCGCCACGAGGCTCGCTCGCGATCCGCTCGGCGGTTTTCAGGGCCTCGCGCTCCAGCTCCCAGATGCGCTGCGTGGTGAAGCGCTGACCTTTGACGGTCTCCGCGACGGTCACGACCGCGTCTGAAGCGAGGAAGGCGGCGGCGACGCTCTCGACCTCTGGCGCGGGTGCTCCATTAGGCAGGAGATCGGCGACGGCCTGCACGGCATCGCGGCGGTCGAAGTGGGAGGCGTGCGCCGTCACCTGGGGGTCGAGCTGGTCGAGCGTCAGCTTGGTGGCGAGCTGGGTCTCTGTGCCGAACGTCGCCTCGATGACCTCGCGGTCCAAGCCGATCTCTTCGGCCCGCGAGAGCCAGCGCTCGCGCATGGTCTCGGGCGTGAGCTCCCGCTCCTTGACGTTGCGCGTGGTCAGGGTGGCGATCTGCCGGGCGCGGGCGGAAGCGTCGGGACCGGCCGCCTCGAGTATTTCCGCGCGGCGGGTCGAGAAGGCGCGCAGGTGCTCGTCGGCGAAGCCCGCGATCTCGGCGATGCCCTTGCGAACCTCCTGCCACTCGACGCCAAGCCGGCGGTTCAATTCATGGCGCAGGTGTGCCTCGTAGAGGTAGCTGGCGGTCTTCGCGTGGTGGTAGATCGCCGGGTGGTAGAGCCGGGACCAGCGGCCATCCGGTCCCTTGGTCGCGTTGGCGATCAGGACGTGGGTGTGCAACTGCGGATCCCCGTTGCGCGAGGAGCGATGGACGTAGGCGGCGGCGAGGTATCCGTTGCCGTGGACGAACTCAGAGCCGCCGGCTCCCCGGCGGGTCCAGCAGGCTTCGCGCTGCATGTAGTCGAGGGCGGCTTCTACGGAGAGCTGGTGAGCTTGGGCGACCTCGGCGGAGACCTGCTCGCCTCCGAGCGCCCAGGTCAGAGAGACGGACTTTGGCGCGGAGAAAGTCAGGTCAAAGCCGGGGACCGGGCCGCGCCCACCTACGACGCGCAGGCCCAATGGCTCGCCCGTGACGGGATTGTTGGCGGTGAGCATCGCCGTGAGCTGCTTGGGGTCGATCTCCCCGAACAGGCCAAGCTCGGCGGCCGCGTCGCCCATCCATTGCCCCTTTGCCTCGCCCTCGCCGGAGTAGTAGTCCTCGGCTCCTTCGGCGACCTTCTCCAGGTAGTAGTTCTCTTGGCCAGTTCCGAGCTTTCCAATGCTGAGCATCGCCTTCGTTGTCAGATCCGAAGGCGAAATGCATCGGGTTGGGGCGAGAAAGACATGCGCCCTTAACGTCCGGACGGGAGCCGGAACGCCCCCGGAGGATCACTTCAGTGATAGGGCGTGAGGGTGGTTGCTGTTGCTTTTGGGCCTTGGCCTGAGTGGCTTCCATGGCTGCTTTTGGCTGCCTTGAACTCCTTTCTTTCTGACTGTTACTTCTTGCCTTCCTTATGGCTCTTGGCTTCTGATTCGTTGCTTTGGCCGAATGGCTTTTGCTTTTGGTGGCTTGGGTTTTGACCCCGCCGCCGGGAGCAAGCGCGGACGAATTGCCGGGGGCGCGGGTGACCTTCGTTCTGACGCTTAACAAAGTCACCCGAAGCAATGGCCGCTCTTTCTTGACAACAGAGGCAGAGAGAAATGGCGAAGAAGCTCCCCGCACCGATCCCGCGCATTGCCCTCACTCCGGCTGAGGCGGCAGCGGCCATAGGTGTCGGACCCGATTTCTTCGATGCCAACGTTGCTCCGGAGCTGCGGCTTGTCCGTCGAGGACGGAAGCGGCTCGTGCCGGTGAGTGAGCTTGAACGGTGGACGGCGGATAACGCCAGCCACGTTCTTGGGGAGTCGGCATGACACGCCCGAGGGGGACCAGGGCTCCGAAGGCGCGGGGTCCCAAGCAACTCATAGGCTCCTGGCAATGGCAGACGCCGCGCAGCAAAAAGCCCGCCGAGACCTACGGCGCGCTCAGGCCAACTTCGAGCGCAAGGTCGGAGAGGCACACGCCGAGCGTCTCGCGAGTTTCAAACGGGCACAGAAAGCCGGCTTGTCCCTTCGAGAAATCTCTCAGGAGGTCGGCCTGCACTGGACCCGTATCGGCCAGCTACTCCGAGGCGAGTAGAGACCGCAGCCGTAGAAAATTTTCTACGGCGCTGCTAGGCTGGCGGATGCCGAAGCAAAAAGCGGCTCCCGGCGGCGCGTCAACGCCAACCGGGAGCCTGACCACAAGGAGCGTGTACCTCCTCATGGCTGATGAGAACCCTACGGGTCGCAGCTCGGCTGTTGCCCTCACATTCCCGGCCGATCACGTCCGTTTCCTGCGCCGCGTCTTTGGGATGGCGCGGGACGGCATCAAAGACGAGCTGGCGAACTATCCGAAGCAGCTCCAAGAGCCGGCGCGTCTACGCCGCGAGGAAACCGCCTTCGGGCGACTTCTTATGGCGCTGGACGAGTTGGTGATCGTCCCTGATTGCGATGTGCGTGCCGTCCTCGCCGACCTGGCAGAGGTCATCGATGCCGAGAACGAGTACGTGCGGGTCGTTAAAGAGCACGAAGCCCTGTATGGCTTGCTTGGTCAGGTCGGAGGACGAGGGCGGCGAGATGGCTCCTAACGTCGAGGTCGCCAGGGCCTTCGGCGCGAACCTCCTACAAGCCCGTAAGCGAGCTGACATTTCCCAGGAAGAGCTGGGCTTCCGTGCCTCCCTGCATCGCACCGAGGTCGGCCAGTTGGAGCGAGGAGTGCGGCTCGCCAGGATCGACACGGTGGTCAAGCTCGCGGGCTCATTGGGGGTGTTGCCCGGGAGCCTCCTCGACGGCATGGCCTGGGAGCCGGGCGGCTTTCGCCCAGGTGAGTTCTCGATCGGAAGCGAAGACCCATGATTGCCTCACGATTTGGCCGGAACCTGGCGTACTGCCGCAAGCGGGCCAAGGTGTCCC
The DNA here is from genome assembly GCA_963697695.1 of uncultured Solirubrobacterales bacterium. Lineage (GTDB taxonomy): Bacteria > Actinomycetota > Thermoleophilia > Solirubrobacterales > 70-9 > VRUE01. Next base: position 1,975,008 of record OY969094.1, on the reverse strand, counting down.
AAGAAGAGCTGTCGGTGCGGGCTTCGCTTCACCGCACGGCAGTCGGCCAGTTGGAGCGCGGTGAACGGGTCGCCCGCGTGGATACGCTCATCAAGCTCGCTGGGTCGCTAGGCATCCCACCCGGTGAACTGCTCGACGGAATGGATTGGGAGCCCGGCGGAACGCGCCTCGGGCAGTACACGACAGGCAGCAAGGGCTGATGGCCGAGGGCATCCGCAAGCGCCACACGAAGGATTGCGCGGCACGGAGTGGCGGGCGCTGTCGGTGCGCGGGGGGATTCGAAGCCTCCCTCTACTCGCGGCGTGACAACAAGAAGATCAGCAAGTCGTTCCGCACTGAATCCGAAGCGAAGTCATGGCGCGCAGACGCCAAGCGGTCCCTCGACCTCGGCGCTTTGCGAGCACCGGGCCAAAGAACGATCCGCGAAGCGGGGGAAGCCTGGCTCGCTGGCGCGGAGCGAGGTGAGATCCGCAGCCGCTCTGGCCGCCCCTTCAAGCCATCGTCACTGCGCGGCTACCGACAGGCGTTCACCGACCGAATCGTCCCCGCCGTAGGGCACTTCAAGGTAAGCGCGCTCACCACATCGGATCTCCAGAAGGTTGTTGACGATTGGCAGGTCGAAGGACATGCGGCCTCCACAATCCGAAACTCGCTCCGGCCGCTTCAGGCGATCTATCGTCGCGCCCGCGCGCGAGAAGGGGTGCCAGTCAACCCGACTCGCGATCTCGAACTGCCGGTACCGGAACGGCACGAGGTGGAGATCGTGACGCCGAGTTCTGCCGCCGCTCTGCTCGCAGTCCTGCCAAATCCGGATCGCGCCATATGGGCAACCGCTCTTTATGCGGGACTGCGATCCGGCGAGTTGCGCGCCCTTCGCTGGGAAGCGGTAGACGTGGCGAAGCGAATCATCGAAGTCCGAGAGTCGTGGGACCCCAAGGAGGGGAGCATCGAGCCGAAGACCAGACGATCTCGGCGGAGAGTGCCGGTTCCAACCGTCCTACGGGAGTTGCTGATCGCCCAGCGAACGCGCAAGGGAGCCTCGACGGGTGGCGCGCTCGTTTTCGGGGAGGACGACAAGACCCCATTTCAACCCGAGCGGCTTTACCGAAACGCCGACAGCGCTTGGCACCACGCTGGAATTCGCGAGCGCCTGCGGCTCCACCAAGCGCGCCACACCTACGCGTCGTTCATGATCGCTGCCGGCATCAACGCCAAGGCGCTGTCCTCGTTCATGGGCCATGCCTCGATCACCGTGACCTTTGACCTCTACGGGCACCTGATGCCGGGCTCCGAGGCCGAGGGCGCAGCGCTGCTCGACGCCTATTTGGACGGTCGTTCCAAAGACATCGAAGAAACCGAAGAATAGGGTCGAGACATGAGCCAGTTCCCCACGATGAAGGCGAAGCGCCTGCTGGCGATCCTGGAACGCAAGCCGTTGAGCTATCGCGTATCGCGGCAGTCGGGATCGCATCGCCGGATGGAGGCTCCGGGCCGCCCGCCGCTGACTTTTGCCTTCCACGACAACGCAACGGTCCCCTCCGGCCTGGTCCGCAAGGTTCTCGTCAGAGACGTTGGACTTGCCGAAGACGAGGCCCGGAAGCTACTCTGACCTGGAGGATCTAATGGAAACCGTGCGCGTCATCTACCACCACGAAGCCGACGGCTGGTGGGCCGAGTCGCCCGATGTAGAGGGCTGGTCCGCCGCTGGCGACACCTACGCCGAGGTAGTCAAGCTCGCGGAAGAGGGCATTCCTTTCGCCCTTGAGCACCCGGCCAACCTGGAGCATTACGTTCCCGCCGGCGAGCACGTCCGGGCTTGACCTAGCTCAAGCGCTCAACCTTCAAGCGCAGAATATTCACAGCTTCGCGCAACCATTCATTATTGCGCGGCAGGCGCCAAGGTACTGTTCTAGAAGCGTCGGAGAGAACCGCGTCGAAATCAAAAGCATTCCTGGCGATATGTGGTTGAGCGTTGCACCGTAGTGCCGCTGAACTACGTCAGCGAAAGCGGCACGGGTTTTGGTATTTGAATGCGCAATCCTATTTCGGATCGCTTGCATTTCTGAGATCGTCAATGCATTCGCTTTGCAGGCTGCATTAAATGCGTTGGAGGAATCAAGAACATATTTGGTCGTGTCGTTGATGAAGGTGACCTTTGACCATCTGGGCCTCACCTGCCTGGATCGTCCAAAGGTTTCAAATAGCTGACGTGCGCCAGACGTCGACCTTGCAGGATCTGTAAGAAGAACCGGGGCCGTACCGTCAACATAAGGTGTGCCGCAAGCAAGCCTCAACGCAATGCCCGCGATTGCATCTTGGAACTCGTCGAAGAGCCGCAACATTACAAGCTCTGCCAGCAACTTCTGCAGTCGGACCTCTACCTGGCTCAGGCCCTGAATGATCTTTCTATGACGGTTCGCCCTACCGATAAATTCGGTATGAGGGACGGCTAGATTTTGTGCCGGCACAGGCGCGCGTGCTACATGAACGACTTGATGTATTTAAAACGAGTTTCCCGCGACGTGATCCGCTGTGTGCTGGCAGTGCAGGCCGCGACAAACGCCAAGTCCTCCTCTGGGCGTTCTGGCGCAGGCCGGGGATCGTTGAACCTCGTATCGATCTCGTCGAGCGTCTCTTCCAACACGATCTTCGTAGGCAGTTTTTTCAGGCTGTCCAAAACGAGAATCAATGAATAGAAAACCGGTGAGCGGGAAAAGATAGTGTCCTTCACCGTATCTGGCCCCAAAGACGCAATCACTTTGTAGACTCGCTCCAAGCGCTTAGCAACGACACCCCGATCAGGAAAGTCTTCGTCCCATAGCCTGTATGCCTCATCGATTCGCGTTGCACTGAAGTCACTCATACCCTCGACTAGCGCCATCGCGAGTTCTGCGGTGAACTGGACCTCGCGCATGCGTGAAATATCAGCTGCGCCAAAGATATTCAAACCTCGCCAGAGCGGAAGGCGCTCGACGGCTTCGCGCAGACAGAATTGATGGAACTCGCCGCTCCATTTCGCGGCTCGCTTCTCTTGCGCATTAAGGGTCTTTGACACGGCGTTAAGCCGACCAAAAATCTCGATGACATCCGAATCATCGGCACCAATTAGATAGGCCACCGGAAGCTTCGCCATGAGAAACTGCTGACGCTGTGACGGTGAAAGATCGCTGTAGTACACGCGACGAGAATGCTCTGGGTGGCGAGCGGCGAACCCGCCCTCCTTGTACTCAATAATCGAGCGACACCTCTGCTGACCGTCTACGACCTCTTTGACAGTCATCTCCCGTTCAAGATCGATCGTATGCCGGATATAGATCGTCGGGACTGGCATGGTCTCGAAGATCGTGTTGATCAAGTACGACTTGTGGGCATTCGACCAAACCGCGCGACGCTGGTACCAAGGTGAAACATTGAGCTCCCCGCGATCATGGGCGTTCAACAGCTCCTGAATGACTATTGACTCGTAATCGACTCGCTCCATAGAAACGCGCGTCCTCGCCCGTCGTTGACAACTGGCCTGCTGCAGCGACGAAGCCTATCGGAGACCTCCGCCGCAGACATCCCACCTCATGCTGATTTTTGACCGCTCTGTAGCCGTCACCTACACAAAGCCCGTGGACGATCCGTCTGCACTTCACTGAGGCATCTGGACGGAAGACCTTGATCTAGTAGGCAAGCTATCCGAGTTCTCTATTGAGCTTCAGCATCTAGCTGAAAGCATGAGCGCAGGCGAGGGACCGATGTGGTGACTTTGCTGGAACAGAAGCTCACCCTCCTCTCTCCTGCCCGCACCAGTCCGTCAGCGCCATGAAAATGACGCTTCCGACATTGGTGGCTTAGAAGGACGGTAGTTGGGCGAACGGTGGCACAGGCGGTGGCACGAAACCGCTAAGCGGCTTGAACAAGCCAATTCCCGTGCCCTCGCGCCGACCTTGAAAACCGGCAGACGTCGTAAGGCGTCTCGAGGGTTCGAATCCCTCCCCCTCCGCTGACGCCGCATCAGCAGGAAACGGCGGGCGGCGGACGAACGGACGGAGATGGAGAAGGCATCTCCCCGCGCACGCATGCGCGAGCGCTGGTTGCAGCGTGCCGAGAAGGCCAGCGACGCATTCGGCCTGGTCCTTGCCCTGGTGCTCACCACCTATGTGCTCACCTCGCTGCTGTCCAACCATGGCTGGGCAGCGGTGGTGCTGACGATCGCTACGAGCGCTACGTCGGTGGTCGCTCTAACCAGCTCCCATGCGCGGCCCGTAGTGGTGCGGACGGCAGTTGCGCTCTCGGCTCTGACGATCGGCTTGGCAGCCGTCGCCGCCACAACCGACGACCGCACCTGGCTCAACTTCGCCTCGGCAGTCCAGGTCACGCTGCTGACGGTGGCGATGGCCGCTGTCCTGCGCCGCGTCGTCTCCTCCCCCGAGGTCGGATTCCGCACGATCCTCGGCGCGGTCAGCGTCTACACGGTGCTGGGAATCCTCTTCACCTTCCTCTACGGGACGATCGACCGAATCCAGGGAGGACCCTTCTTCGAAGGGGTGGCCCATCCAGCGGGATCTGACTTCCTCTTCTTCAGCTATACGACCCTGACCACCACCGGCTACGGCAACCTCGTTCCAGGCGGCCAGCCTGGCCGCCTGATCTCCGGCCTGGAGATGATGATCGGCCAGATCTTCCTCGTCACTCTGGTCGCCGGCCTGGTCAGCCTCTGGCGACCGGGCGAAGGGATGCGCCGCCGTCGCCAACAGCGCGGTGCGGCCGAGTTGGGCGAAGAGCCGCCCGCCGGCTGAGCGGCGTTACTCGGAGAGCTCGACGCGCTCGATCGCCTGCGGCTCGAGCGGCTTGTCCGAACCGTCGGTCGCAGTCGACTCGATCGCGTCGACTGCGTCCATTCCCTCGACTACCTGGCCGAACACGGTGTGCTTGCCGTCGAGCCACGGCGCCGCCTCGGTGGTGACGATGAAGAACTGGGAGCCATTGGTGTTGGGTCCGGCGTTGGCCATCGCCAGCGCCCCCCGGACGATCTTGTGATCGTTGAACTCGTCCTCGAAGGTGTAGCCGGGGCCACCGCGGCCGGTTCCTTCCGGACAGCCGCCCTGAATCATGAAGTCGGGGATCACCCGGTGGAAGACGAGGCTGTCGTAGAAACCGTCGGCTGCGAGCTTGCGGAAGTTCTCGACCGTCTTCGGCGCGTCGTCGTCGTGCAGCTCGAGCACGATTGCCCCGGCGCTGGTGTGAAGAGTGGCTTGCGACATCCAGGCTTCACCCTATCTCAGCCGCTGACCTCGACGACCAGCGGCCGCGAGGCACCCGGCACGTAAGGCCAGCGCTCCTCGGCGAGACCGACGGCGCGAAGGCGAATGCTCGCCGTGCCGCTGATGTAGCGGAAGCGGTAACGCGCATCGAAGCGGCCGCTGTGGTCGCTACGCGTGACCAGGACGGGGCGCCAGCGACCGGCGGCGGACTCGTAGTACTGGATCGCGACCAGCTTGCCGCGTCGCGGCAGCGGCGCCCTCAGCGTCCGCACCCGACCGCGCAGGCGGACGAGCTCGCCGGTGCGCAACCGCCGCGGCGTCGCCCGCAAGAGGATGCCGCTTCGCACCCGCAGTGCCAGGGCTGGGCGACGGGACGGCTCCAGAGTCGCGTCTCCCCGGTAGTTGACCGTGATCCGCCGCGACGGACCGGGGGGCAGCGGCAGGCGAAACCCGCCCTGCGGCCCGGTGCCGACCGTGCGGACGCTGGGGCGAACCTGGGCGCCACGCGAGGGCCGCGAGACCACCCGCAGTTCCCGGCCGCCGAGGCCCACACCGTCGGCATCGACGAGGCGGCCGTTGAGGACGGCAGCGAGACCGAACGGAACCGTCACTGCGTCGCCACTCTGGCGTCGCCAGCTCAGACGAGCGAACAGGCGCGTCTTCGCCCGGGGAGGAGCCGGCTTTCGGGCGGGTGCCACAGCGACTTTCCTGCGCAGCACCATCTCCGTGCCGTCAACGCGCCGAGTGTTCACGGCGACGTTGCCGGCTGCGTCTCGCGCTTCGGCGCGAAAGGCGTAGATGCCTGCGGCGAGGTCGCCGGGAATCCGTGCGTGAAGACGTGCGGTACCGGGCTCAGGACCGGCCTCGAACTTGGTCGGCAGCTCAGTCCACTGCTCGGAGTCGATGCGCCGGTAGTGGATCTGGCCGCTCGCCGGCCCCGAGAGCGTGTCATCGATCTCGGCCAGGATCGAGCTGGGTAGTTCGTCGTTCGGATTTGCGCCCGGCTCGACCCCGAAGGCGATTCCCGGCGGGACGTCGTCGAAGCGGAGCGGCGCGTCGACTGCAGAGCCCGGCGCCTCGTTGCCGGCCTCATCGCGCAGCCAGACGTGCAGCGCATAGGTTCCGGGGCGAGGGACCGAGAGGTTCTCGAGGGCGGCGCGATTGCGACCCGCGGCGAATTTGACTCCGCTGTCATAGCCCGCCGGCCCCTCGATGCGCCAGGAGGCGCCTGCGATCGGGCTGGCCACACCCTGGTCCGGATTCGCCCAGACCGCGTCGAAGTCGTTGACCCGCTGCCACCCACCGCCGCCGGCAGTGGCCAGCTTGCGGGGGTGAGCCGGCGGGTTGTTGTCGATCAGGACGGTGCGGGGTTGCAGGCAGGTCGTGTTGCCGGAGAAGTCGGTCGCGCAGTGGCCCACCGTGTGCGGACCGTCGGAGAAGGCGGTGGTGGCGATCGGGTAATAGCCGATGCGGTCGCGCGGGCACGGGCGCATCGCCGTGGCGCGCCACTCGCCTCCGATCGAGGCGGCGGCGCAGGGATGCGGGTGACGGACGACCGGGGTGCCGTCGAGCAGCGCTTCGGTCTGGCTCAGCCCCGCACCGGAGTCCCCGGCGGTGTAGCCGAGCTTGCGTTCTCCGCGCAGCCAGCCGCCGTCGAGCATGTCGCCGCCGATCCAAGAGGAAGGCATGTAGGCGTCCTCGATCGTGATCGTCAGCGCTCGCAGGCTCGCCCACGAGGGCTGGTCGAGGCTGCACCACTTGCTTTCGGCTCGCGCGCAGAGCAGTCGTGCCTCGAAGGCCGAGACCGGCGGCGAGAAGCCCGCGACGAAGCCGCGCGGCGTGACGTCGGTACTTGCCGCCGCGGAGAAGACGTCGAAACCGCCGGTGGTCCAGGGGACGACGCCGAGCCGGTGCTCGAAGCCATCGTGCAGCGCGTGCCACCAGGTGCCGCTGACCCGGGTTATGCCGGTCCCGTCCGGCACCTCCCAGCGCCAGCGGGCGAAGCGAGTGCCGGTGACCGCGGACTGGTTCTCACGGGTGAGGCTCTTCAGGTGAACTCCCGCGAAGGGATCCTGTCCCGCCGCCGGCACGCACCAGCCGTCCTGGCGGAACTTGGCGCCGCCGGTGGAATCGGCCCAGTCGGCGTCAGCGCCCACGTACCAGCCGCACTGGGCCACCGAGTACCTCCCGGCCTTCGCCTCGCTCGCCACCAGCAGAAGAAGGGCCACCGCCAGCCCCAATCCCATGGCCACGATCCGACCGGCTCCGCCCCGCGCTCCCGACATCGCTCCTCCTTCGCTTGACATATGCGGAGGCCAAGGCGCGGACCCGGCAATCTCTCCCCCGCGCGGCCCGGCGGGTGCCGCCGCCATGCCTTTGCGAGAATGGCCTCAATGCCACTCCCCACGCAGGATCAGATAACCGAGAAGCTGCGCGCCGTCATCGATCCGGAGCTGCGCCGCTCGATCGTCGAGCTGGGCATGGTCCGCTCGATCGAGATCAAGGACAGCGGCCGGGTCGAGGTGATCGTCTCACTGACCACCCCGGGGTGTCCGATCCGCTCGCACTTCGAAGAAGCGGTCGCCAAGCAGGTCTCGGAGCTGGACGGGGTGACCGAAGTCGCGGTCGGCTTCGACGTCCTCTCCGACGAGGAGAAGGGACAGCTGCAGCAGACCCTGGGCCGCGGCAAGCTGCCCCAGGGCGCCCTGGCCCAAGTCAAGAACGTGATCTGCGTCGCCTCGGGCAAGGGCGGTGTCGGCAAGTCGACGATGACCGCCAACCTCGCCGCTGCGCTGACCGCCGAAGGCCACCCGGCGGGCGCCCTCGACTGCGATGTCTACGGCTACTCGATCCCGCGCATGCTCGGGGTCAACCGCAAGCCTGAAGTCAATGGCGAGCGCAAGATCCTGCCGCTGGAGGCAGCCGGAGGCGTGAAGGTGATGTCGATCGGCTTCTTCGTCGAGGACAACGCCGCGGTCGTCTGGCGCGGCCCGATGCTGCACAAGGCGATCCAGCAGTTCCTCGAGGACGTCGCCTGGGGCGAGCTCGAGTACCTGCTGCTGGACCTGCCTCCCGGGACCGGGGACGTCTCGATGACCCTCGCCCAGCTCCTCCCCCAGGCCAAGTTCCTGATCGTCACCACGCCACAGCCGGCGGCGCAGTCGGTGGCCAAGCGCGGCGCTGATATGGCGGCGAAGTTCGACCTCGAGCTGCTCGGTGCGATCGAGAACATGTCCGGCTTCACCACCCCAGAGGGCCAGCGTTTCACGATCTTCGGCGAGGGCGGCGGCCAGCAGCTGGCCGACGAGCTCGACATCCCCCTGCTGGGCAAGGTGCCGCTCTCAGAGGCGCTGCGCGAGCACGCCGACGCCGGCACGCCGCTGGTCACCGCCGAGCCCGACGCCCCAGCCTCACAGGCGATCCGCCAGACAGCCCGAGGCATCGTCGCCGCCACGCCGCAGGAGCTGCCGGTGCTGCAGGCGACTCCCGCCGCCGCCGAACCGCCACCGGTCAGCGGCACTCCGCTGCCGGTCGTTCAGTAGGTTCGCGAAGCACGCCCTTCGCCTTTCGACATTGCCGTCTCTGGCGCCTACTCATCGCGAGCCTGGTCCTCCCCGCCGTGGCGAGCTGCGGTGGCGACACCGGGAGTAAAGCCGTAGGTGACAGCTCCTCGATCGCGATCGAGGGCCTCTACCCCGCTTTCGATATCGACGAGACTCACTACGTCTCACGCTGCGGCCGGGGCGGCGCGGCCATCCACGCCGAGGCAAGCGATGGCGTCGAAGTCGCGGCCGGCTCCAGCTCGCCGGAGACCGGAGCCGTCGACATCGATCCCGGGGTGCCGCCCGGCGCGGACTTCGAGATCGTGGTCATCGACGGCGAGCGGCACCGCGCCTACGAGGTGCGCTGCCTCCCCGCCGACTTCCCGGCCTGGGGATTCGAAAGTCTCGGACAGATTGCGCCCGGCCTTTTCGTCGTCAGTTTCCAAGCGTCCCGAGAGGAGCGGCCCTGGGTGATCGTCTTCGACCAGGAAGGAGTGCCGCGCTGGTGGTACAGCCCCCCGACGCGCGCGCTGTGGGCACAGATTCTCAGCGACGGCACCTTCTCCTGGGCGAGGTCGTTCGGAGACGGCTACGGCCTCGACCCCCGGATGGCGCACGAGATCCGCTCGCCCGCGGGAGAGCTCTCGCGGCTGGTTCGCACAAAGGGCTCGATCATCGACGGGCACGAGTTCCGCGAGCTGGGCAACGGCAACGTCCTGGTCGACACCTACGTGCCCGAAACGGCTGACCTGAGCCGGTTCGGGGGTCCCGTCCGAGCCGCGATCGTCTCGGCCGAGATCCAGGAACTCGATCCAGACGGGCGGGTGCTGTGGCGCTGGAACTCGCGCGGGCACATCTCCCTCGCGGAGACGGGACGCTGGTGGCGAAACGTGCTGAGCAACCCCCGGCGCCGGTTGCAGGGACGGCAGGCATTCGACCCGGTGCACATCAACGCAATCGAGCCACGCGGCTCAAACGAAGTGGTGATCTCCACCCGCCACACCGATGCGGTGTACGGAATTCGGCGCTCGACCGGCGAAATCGTCTGGAAGCTGGGCGGAAGCAAAACCGCCGACTCGCTGCGCATCCTCGGCGATCCGGCACAGAAGCTGCTCGGCGGGCAGCACGACGTCCGCCTTGCCGAGGACGGGAGCGTCAGCATCTACGACAACGGCAAGGACCGCCCGCGGCGTCCGCGGGTCGTCTTCTACCGCCTCGACCCCAAGCAGGGTCGGGCGCGTTACCTGGGCCAGCTCAACGATTCAGAGGTGAAGGCGAGTCACTGCTGCGGCTCGGCACGGGAGCTTCCCGGCGGCGGCTGGCTGGTGAGCTGGGGAGACAACCCGCTCGTGACCGCGTTCAACGGCGACAGGCAGATCGCCTTCCGCCTCGAGCTTGCCGCCTCGACCTTCCGGGCTGTGCCGGCTCCACCCGGCGCCGTGACCCTGACCCAGCTCGACCGAGACCTGGAGACGATGGAGAGCGGGCCCTAAGCCGCGCTCTTGCTCTTGTAGTACTCGGCGTTGATCTCGGCGTACTTGGCCCACTCGGCAGGGAGCTGGTCCTCGGCGAAGCAGGCGTCGACCGGGCAAGCCTCGACGCAGGCATCGCAGTCGATGCACTCGTCCGGATCGATGTAGAGCATCTCGACCGAGTCGTAATCCGGCTCGTCCGGGGTCGGGTGGATGCAGTCGACCGGACATACCTCAACGCATGAGTTGTCCTTGGTGCCGATGCACGGCTCAGCGATGACGTAGGTCATTCGAGGCTTTCTCCTAAGTCGTTTTCAGTGCGTGAGGGGAGCCAGGCCCCCCGCCAAGCGCGGATGCACATTTTAGGGGTTGTTCGGCGGATACCGGGCTGTCCCTGGCCCGTTCCACTCCGAGTGACGGCTATCTTGCGTTGGTGTCCAGGCCACGTATCCCAGTCGCGTGCGTCTTGCTCGGGATGCTGCTGGCTGCTCAATCGGCGCCGGCCGCGATGGAGGAAGGCGGATCTCCAGCAGCGCCATCGACACCGGCGACGATCTTCTCCTCGGAGCGAGCGATCGTCGAGTGGGAGACGGAGGCAGACCGCAGCGAACGCGTGGAGGCACGCGATGCGGCCGAGGTGTCATCGCTGCGGCTACTGGGCGATCCCGACTTCCAGCTGGTCCGGGTCGACACCGATCAGAGCATCGGCGATGCGCTCGCCGCCCTGCGCGATGACCCCAGCGTGCGTGTAGCCGAACGCGACAGCTACAGCGCTCCGAATGCGCTCCCCAACGACCCCTTGCTCGACCAGTTGTGGGGACTGCAGAACACCGGCCTCGGAATCGCCGGCTTCGCGGGTGCCCTTGCCGGCGCCGACATCGACGCACCGGGAGCGTGGGCCCGCACCGTGGGGACCCCGTCCACCGTGATCGCCGACCTCGACTCCGGCTACCGCTTCGACTCCCCCGACCTCGGACCCGTCGCCTGGACGAATCCCGCCGACCCGCCCGGCGGAGGCGATGAGGACGGCAACGGCATCGTCGACGACTCGCACGGCGCCGATTTCGTCGGTCCCTCGGCGAACAGCCCCGCCGTCGACGGCGACCCGACCGACGACGACCTGATCGACGGAGGGCACGGCGTGCACACAGCGGGGACGATTGGCGCCGCCGGCAACGACAGCATCGGCATCACCGGCGTCGCCCAGGACGTGCGGATCATGCCGCTGCGCGTGTGCAGCTACTTCACCGACCCAACGCCCACCCCGACCGACGATTCCGGCTCGCGCTGCCCTAACTCTTCGCAGATCCAGGCAATCAACTACGCGGCGGCGCATGGCGCACGCGTCGCCAACATGTCGCTCGGCGGCACCACCTTCAGCACGGCGGCAAGGAACGCGATCGCCGCCAATTCCCAGATCCTCTTCGTCATCTCAGCCGGCAACGACGGCGAGGACAACGACTCGGTCCCCCACTACCCGTGCAACTACAACCCCCTCGCCGAAGGTAAAAGCTCCGTCGACAACGTCGTCTGCGTCGCCGCCACGGACCAGGCCGACCTGCTCGCCGACTTCTCGGACTGGGGGCAGACCAGCGTCGATCTCGGCGCTCCGGGCACAGAGACGCTCAGCACCTACCCGGCAAAAGTCGAGCACATCGACGACGACTACGAGACGGACGACTTCTCGACCACCTGGTCCAACACCGGAGGCGAAGGGTTCGGACGCGCCGGCCCCGGCGACGGCCCGCTGACCTCCTTCGGCATGAGCGACTCCCCCGGCGAGGCACCGAAACCAAGCTCAATGCACGTCGTCACCCTCGCCGGCGGGGTGCCGATTCCGGCCGGCACGGGGCCCTGCAGGCTGAGCGGCTCGAGGTATCGAAACGGCGGCGCCGGCGGGACCTTCTTCTACGCCGTGCTCAGCGACGGCTCGCCCGCCTTCGCCAACTTCGGCTCGGCGACGACCAGCGGCTCGAAAATGGCGTTCTTCCAGACGACGCAGATCGACGGGCTCGGCGGCCACTCGGTGCAATTGAGATTCGGCTTCACCGCCGGCCCATCGCCCACCGCCGCCAATGGGATCTGGCTCGACGAGGTGAAACTCACCTGCCAGGCACCGCTCTCCACTCCGCCCAGCTACGCCTTCCTCCAGGGAACCTCGATGGCGGCTCCGCACGTCACCGGGGCGGCGGCGCTGCTCTTCTCGCTGGACCCGTCGGCGACGGTCAAACAGGTCCGCAACGCGCTGCTTTCGAGCGTCGATCCAGTTGCGTCGCTGGCAGGCATGACGGTCACCGGCGGGCGTTTGAACGCGGCGCAGGCGGTCGAGCATCTCGATCCGCAGGAAGAAGTCAGCGGAGGACTCCCCCCGGGCACCGTGGCGGCAACCGAAGAGGCGATTCGATCCGCGAGTCCACCCGCGCAGCCGGCACTCCCCGTGCTTCCCTCCTGCCTCGTGCCGAAGCTCGCCGGCAAGACGCCGGCGAAGGCCAAGGCTGCGCTGGCCGCAGCGGGCTGCCGGGTCGGCAAGGTCAATAAGCCGAAGGCAAGGAAAGGCCTGCGGTCGATCCGGCTGGTGGTCAAGTCCTCAACACCGGCAAGCGGAGCGAAAGCGGCCGGCGGCAAGGTCGATCTCACGCTGAAGCCGAAGACCAAGCCGAGAAAACGCCGCCACTAGCATCGGCGGTCGCATGCTGCTGCTGACTGGCGCCACCGGAAGCATTGGATCGCGGCTCCTGCCGCTGCTGCTCGAGCAGGGAGAAGACGTGCGCTGCCTGGTTCGGGAGCCGCGACGGCTGGGGCATCGGCGGGTCGACGTACAGATCGCCCTCGGCGACCTCGGCGAGATGTCCGACCCTTACCTGGTGCGACAGGCACTGCGGGGCGTTGACACGGTGGTCCACCTGGCGGCGACGATCCGCGACCAGCCACCGCACCGGATCGAGGAGCTGAACGGCCTCGCCACGGTTCGCCTCTTGCGCGCCGCCGAGCGCAGCGGGGTGCGACGCTTCGTCTTCTTCAGCGCCCTCAACGCGTCCGCAGCCCAGCGCACCCGCTTCTTCCGCGCCAAGTGGCTGGCCGAGGAGGCGATCGCTTCCTCCTCTCTGCAGACGACGATCTTCGCCCCCTCGATCGTCTACGACCACTCCGATCCCTGGTTGACGCTGCTGCGGCGCTTCTCCTTCCTGCCCGTAATGCCGGTCTCCGGCGAGGGCAAGGCGCGCTTCCAGCCGATCTGGGCGGACGACGCAGCTCGCTGCGTAACAGCCGCGCTCGCCCGTGACGGACGCCGGCGCTACGAGCTGGTCGGCCCCGAGACACTCAGCTACGACGAGATGTCCGACCTGGTCAGCCGTGCCGCCGGCCGACCGCGAACCATCGTCCACCTGCCCTTGTCACTGGTCCGCTCCGGCCTGATCGCAACCCGCTCCGTTTTCGGCGAGTCCGTGTTTGCAACCTGGGAGGAGGCAGAGCTGATGGAGGTCTCGATGACCAGCGAACGCGGCACGGCCGACGTCGAGTCACTCGGCGTCGAGCCGAAGAGGATGGGCGATGTCCTGGCGGATTCCTAGACGGGTCGCCGCCCTCGCGCTTGCCCTGACGGCACTCGGGGCCGGCCAGGCGGCAGCCCTCAGCCTCGCCCCGCCGAAGCCGAACGTCTTCCTCGGCGTCAGCGACCGTGGCACGACGCAGGAGTTCCACGAATTCAGCGAACTGCTCGGCGGCAAGCACCCAGCCCTGCTGGAGACCTTCCATCCCTGGGGCAACAGCCTCAACGCCGCCTACGAACGCTGGCGCGAAACCGGCACACGGCCGATCCTGCACATCTCGACCGCGGACGACCAGACGCTGGCGGAGCTGATCACCCCGGCGCAGATCGCCCTCGGCGGCGGCGACAACTACCTGCTGCAGCTGAACGACTTCTTCGCCAAACGCGGCCTGCCCGCCTACATCAGGCCGCTGGGCGAGCCCAACCGCTGCCTCAACGCCTGGTCGGCGGTCTACTGCGACGGCAGCCAGCGGGGTGGCGAACACACCACCGGCTGGTACAAGCAGGCTTTCCGCCGGATCGTGACGATCGTCCGCGGCGGCCAGACGCTGGAAGGGATCAACGCGACCCTGGCGGAAATCGGCCTGCCGCCCCTCAACCGCACCAAAGGTCCGCCCCCGGTAAGCCTGCCGGCGGCGCCGGTGAGCATCATCTGGAGCCCACTCCCGGGCGGTTCGCCGCGGGTGAAGGGGAACTTCCCCGGCAACTACTGGCCCGGCGCCCGCTGGGTCGACTGGGCCGGAACCGACTTCTACTCCCAGTATCCGGTCTGGAAAGACCTCAACCGCTTCGTCGCCGGCAAACAGTGGCGGGGCAAGCCGCTGGCGATCGCCGAGTGGGCGGTCTACGGCGAGGACGAACCCCGCTTCGCCAAGCAGCTCGTGAGCTGGGTGGTGAAGCGCCCCCGGGTGCGGATGTTCGTCTACTACACCGGCTTCGGCAACAGCGGCAATCCCTACGACCTGCGCCTCTACCCCCGCACCGCGAACACGCTTCGCCTCAAGGTCCGCCGCGCCACCTTCCTCCAGTACGCCGAATACAACGCCGGCGGCCTCCTGCCGCTGCCGCCTCCGGTGAAAAAAGCCCCCGTGCCTCCGCCTCCCCCGCCCGTGTCTTAGCCGACACCCGAATCAAGTTCTCCAGCATTTCATGGAGACTTGATTCGCGGAGGGGAACGAGAGAGGCCCGGCGGTTGCCGGGCCTCTCGAAAAGCCACTCGCCTGTTGAGGCGAGGATACGCCCGGGCGGGCGTGGGCTACATCATCCCGCCCATGTCCGGCATGCCGCCCGGCATGCCGCCGCCGGCGCCGTCCTTCTCGGGCGGCTCGGCGATCACGGCCTCGGTGACGAGGATGTTCTTCGCGATCGAGGCGGCGTTCTCCAGCGCCGACCGGGTGACCTTGGTCGGGTCGATGACGCCGGCCGCGATCAGGTCGCCGTACTCGCCGTTGGCCGCGTTGAGGCCTTCGCCCGGCTTCAGGTCGCGGACCTTGTTGACCACGACCGACCCCTCCTCGCCGGAGTTCTCGGCGATCTGGCGGACCGGCTCCTCCAGCGCCCGGTGGACGATGCGGGCACCGGTCGCCTCATCCGGATCGTCGAGCTTGTCCGGGTCGAGGCTGGACTGAGCGTTGAGCAGCGCCACGCCACCGCCCGGTACGACGCCCTCCTCGAGCGCGGCACGGGTCGCCTGCAGGGCGTCCTCGACGCGGTGCTTCTTCTCCTTCATCTCGGTCTCGGTGGCGGCGCCGACCTTGACCACCGCGACACCGCCGGCCAGCTTGGCGAGACGCTCCTGGAGCTTCTCGCGATCGAAATCGGAGTCGGTGTTCTCGACTTCGTTTTTGATCTGGTTGATCCGGCCCTTGATCGCCTCGGCGTCGCCGGCACCGTCGATGACGGTCGTCGTGTCCTTGGAGACGACGACGCGGCGGGCTTTGCCGAGCTGAGAGATCTGGGTGTTCTCGAGTTTGAGGCCCATCTCCTCGGTGATCACCTCACCGCCCGTGAGGATCGCGATGTCCTCCAGCATCCGCTTGCGGCGATCGCCGAAGCCGGGTGCCTTGACCGCGACACCGGTGAAGGTGCCGCGCAGCTTGTTGACGACGAGGGTCGCGAGGCACTCGCCCTCGACGTCCTCGGCGACGATCAGCAGCGGCTTGCCACCCTGCATCACCTGCTCGAGCACCGGCAGGATGTCCCGCACGGAGCCGATTTTCTGGTTGGCGATGAGGATGTAGGGGTCCTCGAGCACCGCCTCCATGCGGTCCTGGTCGGTGACCATGTACGGCGAGATGTAGCCCTTGTCGAACTGCATCCCCTCGGTGAACTCCAGCTCCATGCCGAAGGTCTGGCCCTCCTCGACGTTGACCACGCCGTCCTTGCCGACCTTCTCGATCGCGTCGGCGATCACGTTGCCGATCTCGTCGTCGCCGGCGGAGATGGCGGCGACGCGGGCGATCTGCTCCTTGCCCGCGACCTCCTTGGACTGCTTCTCGCGCAGGGTCTCGACGACCTCCTCGACCGCCTTCTCGATCCCGCGGCGCAGGGCCAGCGGGTTGGCGCCGGCGGCGACGTTCTTGAGGCCCTGGCGAACGATGATCTGGGCCAGCAGCGTCGCCGTCGTCGTACCGTCACCGGCGACGTCGTTGGTCGCCGTGGCGACCTCGCGGACGAGTTGGGCGCCCTGGTTCTCGAAGACGTCCTCGACCTCGATCTCGCGGGCGATGGTGACGCCGTCGTTGGTGATCGTCGGCGCGCCGAACTTCTTGTCGAGCACTACGTAGCGCCCCTTCGGGCCGAGAGTGACCTTGACCGCGTCGGCAACCGCGTCGACGCCGGCCTGTAGGGCCCCTCGTGCCTCCTCCTGGTACTTCAGCTCCTTATGAGCCATCTGATTTCAGTCCTCCTTGGTTCTTCTAAGTCCGGGTATCGATGACGGTCAGCCGAGCTTGGCGAGAACGTCCGACTCGCGTAGGACGAGCAGGTCCTCGTCTTCAACCGTGACCTCGGTGCCGCCGTACTTCGAGTAGAGGACCTCATCGCCCTCCGCGACATCGAGCGGGATGCGCTTCTCGCCATCCTCGTCCCAGTTGCCGTCGCCGACAGCGACGACCTTGCCCTTTTGGGGCTTCTCCTTCGCCGTATCGGGGAGGACGATGCCACTGGCAGTCGTCTCCTCCTCATCGATCGGCTTGACGATCAGCCGGTCCCCGAGGGGCTTCAGCTTCATCCGTGTACCTCCATTTATGGGTGAGAAGTTCGCAAAACTGGCTTGGCACTCTCGGGGTGAGAGTGCCAGAGGGGTGAAAGATAGCGACTTGACGCCGCGACCGAGACTCAGTCGCTGGCGAGCAAGCGGCAGCCCAGCAGACGAGCGATTCCCGTCCCGCCGTGAGACATCACCCAGTCGTGGTTCCACTCGAAGGCGGGCCTCGCCACCGGCGCCAGCAAGTTCATCCAAGCCTTGGTGGTGGCGACGTTCCACTCATAGAGGACCGCGGTGACGCCGTCCTGCTCGTAGAGACGCCAGCGACCGACCCCGGTCAGCTCCCCCACGGCGTCCGCCTCGAGCAGGTGCGGCCGCTCGACCCGCGTCGTCGTCACCTCGAACTCCACCCGGTAAGGCAGCAGGCTCTTCCAGACCATCCGCGCGACCGTGCCGACGCCGTTCTCCTCCCCCGCCCGGACTTCCTCTGCCTCCTCGACCCCCCGCCACCATTGCGGCCAGCGCTCCTGGTCGTAGATCGCCTCCCAGACCCGCTCGCGCGGGGCGTCGAGCAGCCAGGTGGTGAGAAAGGCGTAGTCGGCCATTCGGGGACCCGCTAGTTGTGGTGCGGAGTCTCCCCGTTGCCGAAGTGGGCCCCCGGCGGCTCGACGATCTGCGAGAAGCGGATCACGGTGACCTCGTCGTCGGGGCCGATCGTGCGGCCGTAGATCTGTTCGAGGAACTTGACCTCATCCTCGCGGCGGCGGAACTCCGGATTCTCGTGCTCGATGTCGCGCGGCGAGAGCTCGGAGATTTTCTTCAGCTCGACGTCGTCGATGACAGCGGTGAAGATCTTCTCCCGCGGGCTGTGGCGGAAGCCGACCGTGACCCAGACGACCTGGCCGCGCTCGTACTTGTTGCTCTTGTCGCCAAGCCGGATCGTCGCCGTCTTGCGACCGCGCTTGAGCTGGTCCGCGAAAACCGGCGAATAGAAGTTGAGAACGTAGATCCCGCCTCTCATGCGGCAGCGAGAGTATCTGACCGCGTCGTGCGCGGTCAGCGCGTCTCCCGGTGAAAGGTTGTGATCTTTCCTGCCACAGCGTGTTGACGCTGAGATGCAGGCCATCTCCCATCCCTCTGGACGTTTGTTCGAACCCGGTCGAGGCGCCGGGTAACCAAGTCGATGGAGGGACCGATGCATCTGCAACCGAGGACGATCCGAACCGGAAGGATGATCTGCTGCGCTTTTGCCTGTGCGGCGGCACTGCTTCTGCTGGCTGCGGCCGGAAACGCCCGCGCGGCCAGCTGCGCGGGAAAGCACGCAACCATCGTCGGCACTCCCGGCGACGACGTGATCGTCGGCAAGAAGGCAAGCGACGTGATCTACGGCGGCGGCGGCAACGACCGGATCAGTGGCGGGCCGAACGGCAACGACCGGATCTGCGGCGGGTCCGGCAACGACTCGCTCAATGGCGGCGGCG
Organism: uncultured Solirubrobacterales bacterium; assembly: GCA_963697695.1. Lineage (GTDB taxonomy): Bacteria > Actinomycetota > Thermoleophilia > Solirubrobacterales > 70-9 > VRUE01. The sequence continues at coordinate 1,956,506 of OY969094.1, read as the reverse complement.
GCTTCGACAAGCTCTACGGCGAAGAGGGTGACGACCGGCTCGATGGCGAGAAGGGCTCCGATCGAATCGAGGGGGGCGGCGGCAACGACGAGCTCAGCGGCGAGCAGGGCAGCGACGGTCTCGATGGTGGGCCTGGCGACGACGTCCTCCTCGGCGCCAAGGGCCCAGACAACCTGATCGGCGGCAGCGGCAACGACTTCGTCAACGGCGACAAGGGCAACGACGAGGAGGACGGCGGCGCCGGCGACGACAAGCTTCACGGCGACAAGGGGAACGACCGGATCGAAGGTGGGCCCGGCAGCGACCAGATCGAAGGCGGGCCCGGCGATGAGCCCCAGCTCGAAGGCGGCGCCGACAGCGACTTCGTCTACGGCGGCGCGGGAAGCGACGCCGCCAGCGGTGGCGGCGGCAATGGCGACGTGGTCCGTGGCGACAGCGGCGAAGACACCCTTGACGGCGGCGGCGGCAGCCAGGACATCGTCTCCTACGCCAGCGCGACCCGTAGCGGCGTCATCGTCGACCTTGGCGCCCAGCGGTCAAAGGGCGACGGCCACGACACGCTGCAGGGCTTCGAGGACGTGGTCGGCTCGCCCCAGGGCGACGACCTCGACGGCGACGGCAACGTCAACCGCCTCGACGGCGGCGTCGGTAACGACAACCTCAACGGCGCCGGAGGACCGGATGAGGCCTATGGCGGGGCCGGCACCGATGACTGCAGCGGCTTTGCCGCCGAGCACTCCTGTGGGGTCGAGCCGAACCCACCGGGCAGCGGCACCTTCGTCATCCTCAACCAGGGCCTCGACGGCACCAGCCTCATCGTCCAGGGCGACGTCCTGTCGAATGACATCCGCGTCTCCTTCGGCGGCAGCGGCTGGATCGTCTCCGACAACGGCCCTGTCGCTGCCGGGGATGGCTGCGCCGCGGCCGGCAGCGAAACCATCGTCAGTTGTCCGACCACAGTGGTCACCAGCCTCGTCGTGGTCACCGGCGGCAGCGGCAACGACGGCATCTCGATCGGCGAGAGCGTCCCCGCCGGAGTCAAAGTGCGCGCGAACGGCAATGCCGATTCCGACACCCTCAGCGGCGGGCCTGGCGACGAGGTGCTCGAGGCAGGCGAGAACTACAACGGCCCCGACAACGGCAACGACACCCTGGTGGGCAACGGCGGCAGCGACGTGCTCTACGCCGATCCGGGCGGCGACCAGCTCGCGGGCGGGCCCGGCAACGACCTACTGGTCTCGTCGGTACCGGTCTGCCAGGGACACGTCTACAGCGGTGGGCCTGGCGACGACACCGTCTCCTACGGGCGCTCGGACGCCGCTCTGACGGTGAAACTCGGCGGCGGTGGCGGTCCGGACGGCTGCGGCACGCTCGATCAGGTCCAGGGCGACAACGAGAGCCTCGAGGGGTCCGATGGGCCAGATGTCTTGATCGGCGACAACGGCGAGAACAGCTTCATGGGGCATCTCGGCGCCGACACCTTCGTCGGCAAGGGCGGCGGCGACTTCATCGACGCGATCGACGGCCGGCGCGACCAGTCGATCCAGTGCGGCGGCGGCGACGACGAAGTGATCAAGGACGGCGCCGACCCCGATCCGGTGGGCTGCTAGCCCACCTATCCCCCGAACCCCTCCTCGCCCAACAGCGGCACGAAGCGGCAGGGACCGATCGTCTCGCTCTCCAGCTCGTCCCCGTGGCGGCGGAAAGCAGTGAGCAGGTCGACCGCATCGGTGGCCACCGGGACGACCAGGCGGCCCTCGTCAGCGAGTTGCTCGAGCAACGTCGGCGGCGGCGCGGGAGCGGCGGCGTGGACAGCAATGGCGTCGAAGGGTGCCCGCGCAGGAACGCCGCGGCTGCCGTCTCCGACCACGATCTCGACGTTGCCGATGCCGAGCGAGGCCAGGGTCTCCTCAGCGCCCCGGGCCAGCGACTCGTGTCGCTCGACGCTGACGACGTGGGCAGCGAGCCGCGAGAGGACACAGGCCGAGTAGCCCGATCCCGTCCCCACCTCCAGCACCAGCTCCTCGCCGCTCAGCGCCAGCGCCTGGCAGATGGCGGCGACGATCCAGGGCTGGGAGATCGTCTGCTGCTCGCCGATCGGCAGCGCCGAGTCGGCATAGGCCCGGCGGCGATGACGGTTGGGGACGAACGCCTCCCGCGGCGCCTCCCCCATCGCCGCCAGGACGCGCTCGTCGCCGATGCCGCGCCGGCGCAACTGCCGCTCGACCATCTGTGCGCGGAGGTCGGCGAAGTCGGTCGTGGCGGCCTCAGAAGATGTAGTTGCGGAGCTTGTCCGGCTCCAGGACCGTGACCCTGCCGCGACCCGGACGGACTATCCCGGCCCGCTCGAGGTCGGCGAGGAAGCGGCTGACGCTCTCGCGCGAAGTGCCGGCCAGCTGGGCCAGATCGGCCTGGTTCATGCGGATCGTCACCTCGCCGCCCTTCTCCCCACGCGGCGCCTCCTCGACGACGAGCTGGGAGAGGACGCCGGCGACGCGGCTGGGGACGGTCTGGAAGGACTGGCGGGAGATCCGCTCGTTGGCGCTGCGCAGGCGGCGCACCAGCGCCGCGATCAGCTTGATGGTGATCTCGGGGTGGCGGGCGAGCAGCGCCCGCACCTCGCCGGCCGGCAGTGCCAGCAGCTCGCCGTCGACGAGCGCCTCGACGCTGGCCGAGCGCACCTCGCCGTCGAGCATCGCCAGCTCGCCGAAAATGTCGCCCGGCCCGAGAGTCGCCAGCGTGATCGCCCGCCCATCGGAGTGCTCGCGGGTGACCCGGAAGCTGCCGTCGCGGACGATGTAGCAGGCATCGGAGTGGTCGCCCTCGTGGAAGACGCGCGTCCCGGTCGGGAACGAGCGGGCCACGGCGACGCGCGAGAACCGCTCCAGCTCCCCTTCCTCGAGGTCGGAGAAGAGCGGCACGCTGCGCAGCAGCTCGACCGGTCCCTGCCCCTCTTCGCGATCCGGCATCTCTTTGATTATCCCAGCCGCTGTTCGCATTTCGGAAGAAGGCGAGGGGAAGAGGGTGGCCGGCCAGATCCTTGGATGCGCATGGACCTCGATTCCTGCTGTGTAGACAGATCTGTAGACTCGATGCATGGCTGTTGTCGAGACCACCACGATCCGTGTCAGGCGGAGCACGCAGCAACGCCTCGCAAACGAGGCAAGGCTGGCGGGGAAAAGCGTGATTGAGATGCTCGAGGCAGCCGTGGACCTGTGGGAGGAGCAGCGGCTTCTCGCCTCGATGGACGAGTCCTATGCGAAGCACGGGGATGAGATCCACGAGGAAATGAAGACATGGCTCGATGCTCCCCTCGACAGGCCGCTCGATGCCGGCTGAACGGCCCAGGGTCCAGCGAGGCGAGGTCTACATCGGTGACCCCGATCCAGTGGTGGGACACGAGCAGGGAGGTCGTCGACCCGTGCTGGTGGTCTCCATCCGGGCGATGAATCGATCCCCCGCGAGGCTTGCAATTACGGTGCCACTGACCACCACCGACCGCAGCAGCGAGCTGCACGTTCGCATCGAGCCCCCCGAAGGGGGATTGAAACGGGTGAGCTTTGCGATGCCGGAGATGGTTCGTTCGATCTCGATGGACCGCCTCGGACACAGGATGGGCCTCGCTTCCCCAGACACCGTCGAAACGGTGTCCAAGCGGGTCGGCATCTTGATCGGCCTCGGCCGCAGTCGCTGAGTCTCAGCGGGCGGCGAGAGTGAGTTTGCGGGGGCCGCGGCTGAAGCCGGCGTCGATCAGCACATCCTCATGGCCGGAGCCGATCACCGGCTCGCCGTCGAGCTTCTCGATCGCGAGTTTGGACAGGCGGCCGGCTGCGACTGCGTCGGCGAGGGCACGCATCGCCGCTGCCAGCTCCTCGCCGTCAAGCTCGACGAGGCGAAGGATGCCGCGGCCGCCGCGCTCCAGGTAGATCACCGGAGCGCCGTCGCGCTGGAGGACGTGAGCGCCGGGGGTGCGGGCGGGGCGGCGGCCGTTTGCCGGTTTCGGCCAGGGCAGCGAGGCGCCGTAGGGATTGGCCGGATCGGTGGCGGCGAGGAGAAGGAAGGAGCCGTCGTCTTCTGGCAGCGAGCGCAGGCGCTCGACCGCACCGGGCAGCGCGAACTGGGCGCCGCCGAGGCCCTCGACGAAGTAGCCGCGGCGAGCGGTGCCGAGCAGCTCGAGGTTGCCGAGCTCGGCGTAGAGGGTCGAGAAGCCGCCGGGGATGCCCTCGGCGAGCACGGTCTCACGGGTGACGATGCCGTAGCGCTCGAGCATCAGCTCGGCCTGGGCGCGCAGGCGCGGCCCTGCGGCGGGCGCGTTCTCGAACAGCGGCGCGGTCAACGACCAGCGGCCCTGCACCGCGGCGCCGCGGGCCGGGCGGCGGCCGAAGCGGCGGCCGCGGCTCTCCGGCGGCGAGGCGGCGCGCAGGCGCGGTGCCCGCAACGGGGCGAAGGAGTCGTTGGTCACCTCGCCCGACCAGGCGAGGTCCCAGAGAGCGCTGTGCAGCTCCTCACCGGGAACGTCAAGGTCGGCGAGCAGGTCGAGCCAGAAGGCAGGGCCGCCTGCCAACCGCTCGCGGATCGCATCGTGGACCTCGCCCTCGGCCGGCTCCAGCTTCACGTTGGCGGGCGGGGGGCCGGCGAGGCGGACGTCGTCGCGGTAGTAGAGGGCGACGCGACCGTCGCTGCGACCGCGCGCGCCGGCACCGATCCAGACCAGCTCGCCGCTGGTGCAGAGCTCGTCGAGCCAGGCCGGTGAGTAGGCGCCGAGCCGGCGCGGCAGCACATCGGCCTCCCATACCTTGGGGGTGAGGGCAACCCCCTGCAGGGGGACCAGGGCCTCGCGCAGGCGATCGGGGCCGGCTCCCGCGGCACGGTGGGCATCGACGTTCTGCCAGCTCGGCAGGAAGCGGGCGAAGCGGTCGCGGGCAGCCGGTTCGACCTCGCGCCGCAGGTGGGCGAGGCTGGCCCGGCGCACCCGGCGCAGCACGTCGGAGTCACACCACTCGCGCTCGGTCCCACCCGGCAGCAGCTCGCCGCGGACCAGGACCCCGCTGCGCTCCAGCTCGCGCAGGGCAGGGGTCGGATCGACGCCGTAGCGGGAGGCGAGCTGGACCGTCGGAAAGGGCCCATGGGTGCGCGCGTAGCGGCGCACGAGGGCGACGAGCGGGTCGGGGTGCTCGGCGAGGAAGCTCTCGGGCAGGCCGGCCGGTGGCGGCACGCCGAGCGCGTCGCGGTACATGCCGGCGTGCTCGGCGGCGATGTAGCGCTCCTCGCCGGCGATCCTGACCAGTGCCACGCGGCGCTCGGAGACGAGCTTCTCCAGCATCGAGGCGGCCGAGTAGCCCTCGGCGACACGCTCCTCGCACTCGGCGGCGGTGAGATCGCCGACGTTGCGCAGCACCTGCTGCAGCGCGTCGCGGTCGCCGGCCCGGCCGGCCTCGGTGCGGTGCTGGAGCTGCGCCTCGACCTCCTCCAGGGCCTCCGGATCGATCAGCTCGCGCAGCTCCTCCTGGCCGAGCAGCTCGCGCAGCAGGTCGCGGTCGAGCGCCAGCGCGGCCGCCCGGCGCTCGGCGTTGGGCGTGTCCCCCTCGTACATATAGGTGGCGACGTAGTCGAATAGCAGCGAGGAAGCGAAGGGGGAGGCGGTCGGGGTCTCGACCTCGACCAGGCTGAGCCGGCGCGAATGGAGCTTGCCCAGCAGCTCGGCAAGAGAGGGCAGGTCGAGCACGTCGCGCAGGACCTCGCGGTAGGTCTCGAGCACAACCGGGAAGCGGGGGAAGTCCCGCGCCACCTCGAGCAGGCTCTGCGACTTGAGCCGCTGCTGCCAGAGCGGCGTGCGCTTGCCGGGATAGGCACGGGGGATGAGCAGCGAGCGGGCGGCGTTCTCGCGGAAGTGGGAGCCGAAGAGGGCCGAGCCGGAGAGCTCGCCGACGACCAGGTCTTCGAGCTCGTCCGGCTCGATCAGGACGAGATCGGCGGGAGGCGGCTCGTCGGCGTCGGGGAGGTGGATGACGATGCCGTCGTCGGACCAGATCGCGTCCGCCTCGAGGTCGCGCTCGGCACGGATCTTGGCGGCGAGCGCGAGGCCCCAGGCGGCGTGGACGCGACCGCCGTAGGGAGAGAGGACGCAGAGGCGCCAGTCGCCGATCTCATCGCGGAAGCGCTCGACCACGATCGTCTCGTCGGAGGGCACGACACGGGTCGCCGTCTGCTGCTCGCGCAGGTAGGCGACGAGGTTCTCGGCGGCGCGGCGGTCGAGGTCGTACTCGGCGGCCAGCTCCTTCGGCTTGCGCGAGACCGCCTCGCGGGCGAAGGCACCGATCGCCCGCCCCAGCTCGGCCGGACGGCCGATCCCGTCCCCCTTCCAGAAGGGGACGGCGCCGGGGACGCCGGGTGCCGGGGTGACGATGACGCGGTCGCGGGTGATCTCCTCGATCCGCCAGGTCGTCGCGCCGAGCAGGAAGGTCTGGCCGGGCCGGGCCTCGTAGACCATCTCCTCGTCGAGCTCGCCGACACGGCGGCCGTCGGGCAGGTGGACGCCGTAGAGGCCGCGGTCGGGGATCGTGCCGGCGTTGGTGACGACGAGCTGGAGAGCGCCTTTGCGGCCGTGCATGGTGCCGGCGGTGCGGTCCCAGACGATCCGCGGCCGCAGCTCGGCGAAGCGGTCCGACGGGTAGCGCCCGTCGAGCATGTCGAGCACGTTCTCGAGCTGCTCGCGGGAGAGTTCGTGGAAGGGCTGGCTGGCGGTGACCAGTTGCTCGACCTCGTCGACCTTCCACTCGTCGAGCGCCGCCATCGCGACCAGCTGCTGGGCGAGGACGTCGAGGGGGTTTTGCGGGATCACGGTCTCCTCGATCTCCCCCGTCCGCATCCGCTTGGCGACCACCGCGCACTCGAGCAGATCGGCGCGGAACTTGGGGAAGATGCGGCCGCGCGAGACCTCGCCCAGCGAGTGGCCGGCGCGCCCGACCCGCTGCAGCCCGCGGCTGACCGACTTCGGCGACTCGACCTGGATCACCAGGTCGACAGCGCCCATGTCGATTCCCAGCTCGAGGGACGAAGTCGCCACCAGGCAAGGCAACTGGCCCGACTTGAGCAGCTCCTCGACCACGGTGCGCTCCTCGTGGGAGAGGGAGCCGTGGTGCGCTCGGGCAATCTCAACAGGCGCGGATGGGTCAGATCCGTCGGGCTCGCTGTCGCGAGGAGTTCCCGCCGGACCTGACCCATCCGCCCCGGCGTGCTCGGTGGCCGGCAGCTCGTGCTCGCCTTCGCCGTTGGCGAGCTCGTTGAGGCGCTTGGCTAGGCGCTCGGCGGCGCGGCGGTTGTTGACGAAGACGATCGTTGAGGTGTGTTCCTTGACCAGCTTCAAGAGCTCCGGGTAGATGGCTGGCCAAATCGAGCGGACGTGGGCCAATGGCTCGCCCTCGGTGGGATTGCCGTCGGCATTGGGGAAGGCGGCTGCTCCGGGATCGGCCATGTCCTCGACCGGGACGACGATCTCGAGGTCGAGCTCCTTGGCGATCCCGGCATCGACGATCTTGCACTCTCGCTTGGGGCCGACGAGGAACTGGGCTATCCGCTCCAGCGGCCGCTGCGTCGCCGAGAGCCCGATCCGCTGGACGGTCTCTGAACTGGACAGATGTTCTAGTCGCTCCAGCGTCAGCGCCAGATGGGAGCCGCGCTTGGACTGAGCGACCGCGTGGATCTCGTCGACGATCACGGCCTCGACGGTGGTGAGGATCTCGCGAACGCCCGAGGAGAGCATCAGGTAAAGCGACTCGGGGGTGGTGATGAGAATGTCAGGCGGGGTTTTGCGCATCGCCCGCCGCTCCGACTGGGGCGTGTCGCCGGTGCGCAGGCCGACGGCGATCTCAGCGCCGATGCCCCGCAGGGGGGCCCTCAGGTTGCGCTCGATGTCATAGGAGAGCGCCTTCAGCGGCGATACGTAGACGAGGCGCACACCCTGGCCGCGCTCGGTCTCGCGGGAAAGCTTGTCGATTCCCCAGAGAAAGCTGGCGAGTGTCTTACCCGAGCCCGTCGGGGCGCAGATCAGCGCATTGGCCCCGCTCGAAATCGCCTCCCAGCCTCCGGCCTGGGCGGGGGTGGGTCCCTCGAAGGAGGCCTCGAACCAGCGCCTTACCGGGGCGCTGAAGGGTGCCAGTGGGTCGGCTACCGCACTCCTGTTCGGATCAGTGGCCAATCCACCGATCTTACGCCTACCCCGGTCCGGCGATCAGTAGGCGCTTCCGCCGGCGAACTTGACGTAGGCCAACCACGACTTCTTCGGCACGAAGCCGGCACCGAAGAGGCCGGTGCCGTCGCAGAAGTTGCAGCTGCCGGGCTGATCGTCGACCGAGAACCAGTAGATCCGTTTCAGCCGCCATTTCGCCTGGTTGCGTTGGAACAGGTTGAAAGCTCCCTTCAGCTGCTTCACCTGTCCGTTCGGCCCCTTGGCGAACGCATCTCTGCCGGCGGGGTGCTGGGAGCTCCAGCCGATCTCGGTGATCCAGAGGCTCTTGGCGCTGTCTTTGTTCTCCAGCAGGACCGCGCGGAACTCTTCGATGTCCTCGGTCAGCTCCTGATACCTGGCCGTATAGGGATGCAGGGCGACGCCGTGGAACTTCGACTTGATCCCAGGAGTCGTCTCGTAGAGACGATCGAGGAAGTCGGTGGCGAAGTAGGCCTGCGGCGGCCTCACTCTGAACGTCGCCTCGTTCGGCTCGGAGAACAGGCCGCCGAGAACCAGCTGCGCAGCGGGATCGACGCTCCTGATCGCCGTGTAGGAGATCTTCACCAATTTGCCGTATTCCGCCGGATTCGGCCTGACCACGAAGTACTTGAAGTTCTCCTCGTTCCAAATCTGCCAGGTCCGGACCGCCTGTTCCGGCAGACCCGGGTTCGCCTTCCAGAAGGCGCCGCCGGGGCCATAGCGGGCGACCACCAGTTTGAGGAAGTTCGCCCAGGCCGCACGCTGGGCGCCGGTCTTCACCGGCAGCGTTTTGGGCGCCCTGACGGTGCCGTGCGATCCCGGCACCACAGTCGAGGGAAGTACCCAAGGCGGCGCGTTGTAGACGAAGGGCAGCACGCTGATGCCGGCCTGGGCGGCGCCGGCGACGAGTGGATCGACGTGGGAGAAGTCCGCCACGCCCTGCACCGTTTCGACCGCACCCCAGCCGATCGGGATCCGCACACTGTCGACCCCGCCCATACGCAACCGCTGGAACTCCGCCGGCGTCGGGGTTGCCTGCGGCGAGACCCCCCAGAAATCGCCTGGAACCGCCGCCGCGCTCGGCGCAGTCGCGGCAGCCGACGCGAAGACGATTGCGAAAACAGCTGTCCAGGCACGCATATGCCCCATTGGGCCCCCCCGCCTCTCGCTCATGGTCAGCTCGCCCTGCTCGAGACGGGCGTGGTGGAGCCTTGGCGCTGGCGCCGCTGCCTGATCATCACCGCAGCCAGCGAGATCGCGGCGAGGACGGCGATTGCGATCAGGATCGGGACCAGCGGAGAAGACGAGCCATCGTCGCTCGCCTGCTTGGTCGATTCCTGACCGACCGCTTGCGCGGGTGCTTTGTTCGCCTCTTTGGAGCCGACTGCTGGGCTACCCTGCCCGGTGCCGTCGCCGCCGTCCGTTGTCGGCGCCACGCCTCCCTGTGAAGATGAATCGTCCGTCGAAGACCCTGTTCCGGAGGAATTCGAATCCCCTGATTCGGTCGTTCCGGACGGGGCCGATGCTCCGCCGTTCGCACCTGAAGACTTCGCCGGGGGTTGTTGATGACGGACAGGGGGAGATTCCCCGGTCGCGGTAGGCGGCGCGTCGGAGTATTGAATCCCACTCGAGTCCGCCTGAGCGAACCCCGGAAAGCAAGCCAATGCAAGTAGAGCCATCAGCAACGCAAACCCGTAGGCAGAGTGGCCCGCGAGGCGGGCCTGAGGGAGGCGCATCCCGTTCATCGCGCGCAAGGTTAGACCAAACGGCGGCGTTGCTCGCTCCGATCGCTCTGATTGTCGGTCTGGCGCTGGCCGGAGGCGGCTTCGACGTGAGCGGTCGTCACATCGCCGGCCTCGCGGTCTGGGGGATCGTGATCGGCCTGCTCGTGCTGGGAGCAGCTGCAGGCACGACGCTGGGGCGACCCCTGTACTGGTCGGTGGGGCTGATCGTCGGTCTGTCGCTTCTCTGTGCAATCTCTTCCCTTTGGTCGGGGTCGGTTGAGCTCAGCGTGAACGAGGCAGACCGCGTTCTGGTCTATCTCGGTTTCTTCCTTGCCGCATTCCTGATCGCCCAAACCGACGAGAGGCGCCAACGTTTCGCTGAAGGTCTGGGAATTGCCCTGGCGCTCGTTGCTCTTCTAGGCCTGGGCAGCCGTCTCCTTCCGCATGTGCTGGACGTAAGCGGGTCTCTGGGCACGGGCCCACGCCTGCGCTACCCGCTCGGCTACTGGAACGCAAACGGGGCCGTGGCTGGGATATCCGTTGCAATGTCGCTCTGGCTGAGCCGCCAGGCAGCCTGGACGGCGCTGCGCTGGCTCGCGGCGGCGGCGATCCCCGCCCTCCTCCTGACGCTCTACTTCACCTACTCGCGCGGGGGGCTGCTCGCTCTCGTCGTCGCCGCCGGCGTAACCGTCGCCCTCTCCAAGGACCGCCTCTGGCTGCTGGCGACGCTGGGAATCGGAGTGGTTGGAGCGCTACCCGCGGTTCTCGCGGTGCAAGACCGGCGCGACCTGGCCGACAACCTCGCCACCCAGGCGGCGGTGGACCAGGGGGTGACGGTGCTGGCGATCCTGCTCGGCGGCATCGTCCTCTCGCTGCTCCTCTTCGCCGGCCTGCGACGAGTCGAGGTGCGAGGCGGGCGGCTGACGGCCCGCGCCGAGGACATGTCGCGCAACCCGGTGCTGCTGAGATGGATCGCTCTGACAGGAGCCGTGCTCGCTATCGCCGCCGCGGTCGCGGTCGGCGGCCGCGCTTGGGACCAGTTCTCCAGCTCCGACATCCAGTTCCCCAAAGACCCCAAGCAGCACTTCGCCGACTTCTCCGGGGCCGGCCGCCACGATTTCTGGCGGGTCTCGGTCGACGCCTTCGAGGAAGAGCCCGTGCTCGGCCACGGCGCCGGCACCTACGAGTTCTCCTGGGAGCAGCTGCGCTCTATCGACCTACCCGTGCACGACGCCCACTCGCTCTACCTCGAGGCGTTCGCGGAGCTCGGCGCCGTCGGCGGACTGCTGGTGCTGGCGCTGATCGCGACGCTGCTCTGGTGCGCCTTTGCAACCTGGCGAGCGGCGCCGCACCCACAGCGCGAGCGCTACGCGGTGCTGCTCGCCGCAATGCTCGCCTTCGCGATCGGTGCCGGCTTCGACTGGTTCTGGGAGATCGCCGCGCTCGGCGGCGTCTTCTTCCTCGCCGGCGGCGTGGTCCTCGCGGCGAGGTGCCGCCAACTGGCGGAAGATCCGCGCCGCGAAGCGGTGCAGTCCGACGGCCGCGGCTACGGCCTCGCCGTCGCCGGCGTGGCGGTGGCCTGGATCGCCGCACTCGCGCTGGTCGGCCCGCTGCTGGTCGAGCGGGAGCTCGACGCCAGCCGGAGCGCCGCCGCCCGGGCAGACGTCGGGGCGGCGATCGACCATGCCGATACGGCCCGCTCGATCGAGCCCTGGGCGGCCTCGCCCTACGTCCAGCTCGGCCTCCTGGCCGAACTCCAGGGTGACTTTCCGGCCGCAGTGGTCCATTACACCCACGCGATCGACCGCGAGGACCACAACTGGCAGTGGTACTACCTTCGCTCCAAGGCCGAGCACGAAGCCGGCGATGAAGCTGCGGCCCGTGCCGATATAGAACGGGCGATGGAACTCAATCCCCGGGCGGATTGCCTGGGTGAAGGATGGAGCTGCGGGTGAGCACGAAGATGGCCCGCGACGCGCAGAGATCCGCTACGCAAGGGGCGCCCAAACCTCCCGCCCCCGACGCGACTCAGGCCGAGAAGACTGCGGTGGCAGCCCGGCCCGGACTGGGTGGACCGAACCGCGCGCGCCAGCGGGGTGCCCAGCTGCGTCGCCTGCTCGCCAGCGGTGACCTACTCGCCCTCTTCGCCATGCTCTGCGTCACCACCGCGACGACCTCGACCACGGACATCGGCACGCTCTTCTGGGCGGTTCTCTTCAGCCCAGCCTGGATTCTGGTCCTGAAGCTGCACGGTCTCTACGACAACGACCACAGGCGGATCCGCCACAGCACCTTCGACGAGCTGCCGGCGCTGATCTCAGCCAGCGCGCTGGGAACGATCGTCCTCGACGGCCTGCTGGCACTGAGCCCGGTTGGCCCGTTCTCACCGAAGAGCGCGATCATGGTCGGCCTCGGAACCCTGGTCGGGTGCTTCGTGGTGCGGGCGGTCCTGCGCTTCTTCTGGCACCGGCTGGCGGGGGTTGCGACTGGCATCGCGATCGGGCCGGCGGCAGCGGCGGGGGTCGTGGCACGACGGCTCGCGACCCATCCCGAGGCACGTCTGCGGCTGGTCGGCTATCTGGCGCCGGCCGGATCGAGCAATGCTGAGATCTCACTACCCAACCTGGGCACGATCGACGACATCTCGCGAGTGGCGAGAACGCACGAAGTGGAGCGGGTGGTCGTAACCGAGCAGGAGATGAGCGAGCCGGCGGCCGAGCGACTGATCGAGGAGTGCAAGGCAGCCGGCCTCGGCCTCACCTTCCTCCCCCAGCACTACGGCCTGTTGGGACCCGGAATCGAGCTCAACCGCCTCGCCGAGCTGCCGGTGCTGGACTTCCGCTTCTCCGATCCGCCCCGCTCGACGATGGCGATGAAGCGGGCCATGGACATCGTCGTCTCGGGAACGCTGCTGGCGCTGATCTCCCCGCTGATGGTTGCGATCTCGCTGCTGATCGTGGTCGATTCGGGCTTGCCGGTCTTCTTCCGCCAGAAACGCGTCGGCAAGGACGGGGTGCGGTTCACGATGATGAAGTTCCGCACGATGGTCACCGACGCCGAGGAGCGGCTGGCCGAATTCGTCGACCTGGAGAAGCTGGACGAGCCGGCCTTCAAGATCCGCAACGATCCGCGCGTGACCAGGGCCGGGCGCTTCCTGCGCCGCACCAGCCTCGACGAGCTGCCGCAGCTGATCAACGTGCTCAAGGGCGACATGTCGCTGGTCGGGCCGCGCCCGGAGGAGGAGGCAGTCGTGGCTCTCTACGACGAGCGCCAGCGAGTCCGGTTGGGGGTGAGGCCGGGCCTGACCGGACCGATGCAGGTCTACGGCCGTGGCGATCTCACCTTCGAGGAGCGGCTGGCGATGGAGCGCGACTACCTCGACAACATCTCGGTGACCGGCGACCTGGCAATCCTGCTCCGCACCCCGCGCGCGATCGTCCGCGGCGAAGGCGCCTACTAGAGGGACCGCGTGGACGTGCCCCCTGTTGAGCACCCATACGGGCACCAAAGCTGTGGCACGTCCCTCGAGCTCGAGGTCGTCATCGTCAGCCACGGCGCCGAAGCGCTGCTGCGGCGCTGCCTGCACTCGCTCCAAGAGCACCCGGCCTCGGGGGAGACACGCGTCACCGTCGTCGACAGCGGCAGCCCAGACGCAACGCCGGACATGGTCGCCCGCGAGTTCCCCTGGGTGCGGCTGATCCGCCGCGAGAACATCGGCTTCTCGGCCGCCAACAACGTCGTCCTGCGCGAGGACGAGGCCGACGCGGTGCTGCTGCTCAACCCCGACACCGAGGTCTATGCCGGGACCCTCGATGCGTCGTTGGAGCGGCTGCGCTCGGATCCGGAGATCGGCATGATCGGCTGCAAGCTGGTGACCGAGTCGGGTGAGCTCGACCACGCCTGCAAGCGCTCCTTCCCCACCCCGCTCAGCGCCCTCGCCCACTTCACCGGGATCGGCCGCGACGACGATTCCTCCACCGCACTCAGCCAGTACCGGGCGACTCATCTGGGCGATGACGAGGCGGGCGAGGTCGACGCGGTCAACGGCGCCTTCATGCTCTGCCGCGCCGAGGCGGTACGCGAGGTCGGCTTGCTCGACGAGGGCTACTGGCTCTACATGGAGGACCTCGACTGGTGTCGCCGTTTCTGGCAAGCGGGCTGGAAGGTCTTCTACGAGCCGGCCGGCGTCGCCCTGCACGTCAAGGGCGGCTCCAGCGGCAAGCGTCGCGCGCCGAAGCAGGAGATTGCCTTCCACCGCGGCATGGGCCGCTTCTACCGCCGCTTCGACGCCACCGAGCACAACCCGCTGGTCAACGCGGCGGTCTACGCCGGCATCGGCGCCAAGCTCGCGGTCAGTCTCGGGATCACCGCGGTACGCGGACGCTAGCCCCGGCTAGACAGCGGTCACGACGTCGATCCCGGTGGCTGCGGCAGCCGCTTTTGCGAGCCGGGCATCGAGCGTCAACAGGGGCGTTCGCAGCTGCTCGGCGAGGGAGACGTAGAGACCGTCGTAGAAACTGAAGTTGTGACGCAATCGCCAGGTCCGGTCGAGCAGCCCGGCGTGGACGACTCGACGCAATGGGAACCGTTCCAGGTTGCGCAGGGCGGTCGCGGCACGCTGATCCTCCACTCTCCCGGTCGCGACCAGGCGACGCAGTGAATTGCCGACCTCTGCGTCGATCAGGTGAGGCGCCCAGAGCGACCGTGAAAATCCCCTCTCCCGGATCTGCTCCACGGTCCAGCCGGCGTGCTTGCCGCCGACCAGAACCGTGACGAGGGCCGAGGCGTCTACGACCGCCACGGTTGTCTAGTCCCCTCGGGTCTCGCGCTGAATCGAGACGATCTCCTCAGCGGTGATGCCGGGCTCCCCTCGGGCACGAACGCTTGCGAAGACCTCCTCGATCGTGGCCTGCCTGGCGAGCTCTTCGAGGTCCCGCTTGATGTAGTCGGAGAGCGAGAGGCCCTCCGCCGCAGCACGCACCTTGAGGGTCTTGTGGACCTCGTCGGGCACGTTTCGGATCTGGATCATCTTGGACATGTGGAGAACATTAGGCCATGTGGCAGACATGTCGAGGGTGGCTGTGTTGGGCGTGGGGGATCCTGCAGGGCTGACTGTGACGCGTGGTGCGTCGATCGCGCCACTTGCGGCGCAAGAGCGTCACGGGAGAGGCGATCAGAAGGGGAGCGTCTCGGCGACTTCGCTGAGACGCGGGGCGGTCTTGTCGCGCTCGGAGAGAAGGGGATCCTCGACCGGCCACTCGACGCCTACGTCGGGGTCGTCCCAGGCGATGCCCGCCTCGGTGGCGGGGTCGTAGGTGCTGGAGCAGAGGTAGGTGACGTCGGCGACGTCGCTGAGCACGGCGAAGCCGTGACCGAAGCCGACCGGGACGAAGAGCTGGCGGTGGGTCTCGTCGTCGAGTACGTGCCCCTCCCACTGGCCGTAGGTGGGCGAGCCGCGGCGCAGGTCGACGGCGACGTCGAAGATCTTGCCGCGCGGACAGCGGACCAGCTTCGCCTGGCCCGGCTCGGTCTGGAAGTGCAGGCCGCGCAGGGTGCTCTTGGAGGAGCGGGAGTGGTTGTGCTGGACGAACTCGACCTCGACCCCGAACTCGGTCCAGAGGTCGCGGCGGTAGCTCTCGACCATGAAACCGCGATCGTCGCCGTGCACGGTCGGCTCGAGCGCGACGACACCCTCGAGCTTGGTCGGGCAGCGCTCGAGCATCAGCCCAGTGCCTTGCCGTACTGCTTTTCGTAGTACTCGCGGTACTCGCCGGAGCGGATCGGGCCCCACCACTCCTCGTTGTCGCGGTACCACTGGACGGTGCGCTCGAGGCCATCGGCAAAGCGCACCTCGGCCTCCCAGCCGAGCTGCTCGCGGATCTTGTCGCTGCCCAGCGAGTAGCGACGGTCGTGGCCGGGCCGGTCGGCGACGTACTCGATCAGCGACTCGTCGGCCCCGGTCAGCTCGATCACCCGCTTGACCACCTCGATGTTCTCGCACTCGTCGGGGCCGCCGACGTTGTAGGCCTCGCCCGGCTTGCCCTTCTCCAGCACCGCGTGGATGCCGCGGCAGAAGTCCTCGACGTAGAGCCAGTTGCGGACCTGCCGCCCATCGCCGTAGACCGGCAGCGAGTCGCCGTGGACGGCGTTCAGCACCATCAGCGGGATCAGCTTCTCGGGATACTGGCGCGGGCCGTAGTTGTTGGAGCCGCGGCAGATCACCGCCTCGAGGCCGTAGGTGTGGAAGTGGGCGGAGACGAGCAGATCGCCGGCCGCCTTCGTCGCCGAGTAAGGCGAGGAGGGATCGAGCGGGGAGGTCTCGGTGAAGGAGCCGGACTCGATCGAGCCGTAGACCTCGTCGGTCGAGACCTGCAGGTAGCGGCCGACACCGAGCTCACGGGCCGCGTCGAGCAGCACGCCGGTGCCGATCACGTGGGTGCGGGCAAAGGCGTCCTGGTCGTCGATCGAGCGGTCGACGTGGGACTCGGCGGCGAAGTTGACGACCGCGGCGCAGCCCTCCATCGCCTCGCGCACGACCGCCGGGTCCTCGATCGCGCCCTCGACCAGCTCGACGTCGGCCGGCAGGTTCTCGCGCCGGCCGGCGTAGGTCAGCTTGTCGAGCACCCGAACCTCGTGCTCGCCGCCGACGAGACGCACGTAGGTGGATCCGATGAAACCGGCGGCGCCGGTGACGAGCAGCTTCATGCCGCCTCCCTCTCGCTAGAGCGTTGGGCCAGGTAGCCGGCGAGACCGTCCTGCCAGGGGGGCAGTTCGATCGCATGCTCGCGCTGGCTGGTCAAAGCAGAGAAGGCCGGTCGGGGGGCGGGACGGCCGAGCATCTCGGTCGTCGCCGAGAGCACCCTGCACTCGACTTTCGCCTGGTCGAAGATCTCACGGGCGAAGTCGTACCAGGAGCAGGCGCCGCCGGCAGCCATGTGGTGGATGCCGAACTCGATCCCCTCGATCAGGCGGACGATGCCGTAGGCGAGGTGCCAGGTGTAAGTGGGCGCGCCGACCTGGTCACGGACGACCAGCACCTCGTTCTGCGAGGAGGCCAGCCGCAGCATCGTCTCGACGAAGTTGGAGCCGCCGATGCCGAAGAGCCAGGAGGAGCGGACGATGAAGTGGCGTTTGTTGGCCGCGGCGGTCGCCTCCTCGCCGGCAAGCTTGGTGCGACCGTAGGCGGAGAGCGGTGCCGGCTGGTCGGTCTCGACGTAGGGCGCGCCCTTGGCGCCGTCGAAGACGTAGTCGCTGGAGACGTAGACGACCGAAGCGCCGACGTTGGCGGCGGCGGCGGCGAGATTGCCCGCCCCCGTGCCGTTCACCGTCATCGCCGCGTCCTCGGCCTCCTCGGCTCCGTCGACGTCGGTCCAGGCGGCGCAGTTGATGACGACGTCGGGACGCTCGAGATCGAGCTTGGCCGAGACCACGGCGGCGTCGGCGACGTCGAGCTCGTTGTGACCGAAGCCGACAACGTCGTGGCCGGCGTTGCCGGCCGCGAGCATCACGTCGCGGCCCAGCATCCCGGCCGCCCCCGCCACCAGCACCTTCATCGCCGGCCGCCCATCAGATGATCTTGATCTCGGACTTGTCGCCGACCAGCATCCGCAGCGTTTTGGGCATCCCGTCGCTGCGGGTCAGCTTGACTTCGCGGCCGAGCAGGCTCGCCTCCATCCGCGTGCCGAGGTCCTCGACCACGGAGCCGGAGAGGATGATCGAGTGCTCGACTTCGGAGCGGCGAACGTGGACGTCCTCGCCGATCGAGGTGTAGGGCCCGACGTAGGCGTCCTCGATGCAGGCGCCGGCGGCGATCACCGCCGGCCCGCGCACGACCGAGCGCTCGACCTTGGCCCCCGGCTCGACCACGACGCGGCCCTCGACCCGGGACTCGGCGTCCACGTCCCCCTCGATCCGCGTGACGATCTCCTCCAGCACCAGCCGGTTCGCCTCGAGCATGTCTGCCAGCTGGCCGGTGTCCTTCCACCAGCCGCTGACCACCTCGGAGCGAACCTGGCGGCCGTCCTCGATCAGGCCCTGGATCGCCTCGGTGATCTCCAGCTCGCCGCGCCAGGACGGCTCCAGTGCCCGCGCCGCATCGAAGATCGCCGGGGCGAAGAGGTAGACGCCGACCAGGGCGAGGTTCGACGGCGGGTCTTTGGGCTTCTCGACCAGGCGCACGATCCGCTCGCCGTCGAGCTCGGCGACGCCGTAGGACTGCGGGTCGTCGACCGGGGTGAGCAGGATCAGCGCGTCCGGCTCCTCGGCGCGGAAGGTCTCGACCAGGCCGCGTAGGCCGTCGGCGAGCAGGTTGTCGCCGAGATACATGACGAAGGGCGAGCCGCCGATGAACTCCTCCGCGGTCAGCACCGCATGGGCGAGCCCGGCCGGCTTGTCCTGGACGATGTAGGTGATCTTCGCCCCGAAGGCCGAGCCGTCGCCGGCGGCCTCACGGATCTCGTCGCCGGTCTCGGGGGCGATGATGATCCCGATCTCCGTCACCCCGGCGTCGACCAGCGCCTCGATCCCGTAGAAGAGCACGGGCTTGTTGGCGACAGGCACCAGCTGCTTGGCGGAGGTATGCGTGATCGGGCGCAGCCGCGTTCCGGCCCCGCCGGAGAGAATCAGGCCTTTGAGGTCTTGCACGTCGCCGGAAGGCTATCGTCGCGCCGACGATGAGCCGGGACGCCTCCCCAGTCGCAATAGATGTCGCGATCGTCAACTGGAATACCGCCGAGGCGACGCTGGCGGCGGCGCAGGCCTATCTCGCCTCCGAGAGCGTCGAGGCGCGGGTGACGATCGTCGACAACGACTCGCGCCCCGAGCAGAAAGAGCTGCTGCGCGAGGGCGTCCCCGACGACGTGCGCCTCGATTTAAGCGAGGAGAACCTCGGCTACGGCCGGGCGGCCAACCGCGCCCTCCACGGCGGCGGCGCCGGGCTGGTTTGCGTCAGCAACGCCGACGTCATGCCCGAGCCGGGCGCGCTGGCTGCGCTCGCCGCGACGGCGAACGCCGAGCCACGGGCGGGAATGGTGGGGCCGATCTTCGGCAGCGACACCGATCGCTACCACGCCGAACTGCCCACGACGGCGACGATGCTGGTGCGGATCTTCGCCGGCTCCTTCGGCGAGCGACGCCAGCCAAGCCCGGCCGTCGGCGAGGTGAGCGAGGTGGGCCAGCCCTCGGGCGCCTGCTTCCTCGTTCGCCGCGAGCTCTGGGAGCAGGTCGGCGGCTTCGACGAGGGCTTCTTCCTCTGGTACGAGGACGTCGACCTGGCCAAGCGGTTGCACGACGAGGGCTACCGCAACCTCATTGCCGGCTCGGCCCAGGTGGGCCACGCGGGCGCCGAGGCATTCGCCCAGGTCGACCAGCGCCGCCAGCAGGCGATCCGCCTGCGCTCGGTCGAGCGCTACATCCGCCTTCACCACCGCCGGGCCGCTCCAATCGCCGCGCCGCTACTTAGGCTCTCCCGACGCCTTAGAGCGGGCGGCGCCAAATGAACTCCCTCTCGGTCGTCATACCAACCAAGGACCGCGCCCCAGCACTGGCACGGACCCTCGCCGCGCTCGAAGCACAGCAAGCGGGAGACGCGAGCCTCGAGGCGATCGTCGTCGACAACGGCTCCAATGACGGGACGCTCGAGCAGGTCCGGACCCGTTCTGCCGGTGCGACGATCCCGGTCCGCCTGCTCGAACAGCCGCAAGGGGGTCCGGCGGCGGCGCGCAATGCCGGCGTCGAGGCGGCGAGCGGCGAGGTGATCCTCTTCCTCGGCGACGACACCGAGCCCGAGCACCCCGGCCTGCTGCGCGCTCATCTCGACCTACACGCGGCCAGGCCCGAGGAGAGCTACGGCGTGCTGGGCCGGATCTCGTGGAGCCCGCGTAGCCCGGTTACGCCGTTCATGCGCTGGCTCGAGCAGGGCGGGCCCCAGTTCCACTACTTCGAGCTCGAGGCCGGGCCGGTCGACGCCGCGAGCTACTTCTACAGCTCCCATGCCTCGGTCAAGCGCTCGATCCTCGAGCGCGTCGGCGGCTTCGACCAGCGCTTCCCCAATGCCGCGGTCGAGGACACCGAGCTCGGCGTGCGCCTGGCCGATGCCGGCCTAGAACTCGACTACCACCCCGAGCTGCTCGTCCTCCACGATCACCCGACGACGCCGGCGCAGTCGCTGCGCCGCTCGGTCACGGTCGGCCGCTCCGCCGCCCTCTATAACCAGCTGCGTCCCGACCGCCCCCATCCGGGCGTGCAGCCTCCGAAGGGCTTCGCCTGGACCGCCGTACGACTGGCAGCGCCGCTGCTGGGCCTGCTGGCCCGACTGCCGCTGCCGAAGGGCCTGCGCGAGCCCGTCTGGCTGGCGATGACCCGCGCCGGCTACGCCCGCGGCTACCGGCTGGGGCCGGCCTAGAGCGGATGACCCTGCGCCGCATCAACGCCTCGCTACTCTCGCCGCTGCTGGTCTTCCCGCTGGCGTGGGCGTTCGCGGCGCTGCTCTCCCAGATCCACCTGCTCAACACCCAGGGGCCCTGGCCGACGCTGATGATCGAGGTGGTGGTCTGCGTCCCGCTCGCCTTCCTCGCCGGCGGGCTGATCGGCGAGGGCCTGGCGATGGCCTCAACCGCGCTGCGCCAGTCGAGGCGGGAGCTGACGATCTCCGAGCGGATGTTCCGGCGGGCGCTGGTCGCGATGGTCGCGATCGGCCTGCTCGAGCTCGCCCACCAGTTCGCCAAGGCGGGAACCATCCCCCTGCTCAGCGGCAGCATCGACGCCGCCCGCTTCGGCCAGGGCGGTCCGACGATCATCCTCACCGACCTGCTCACCGTCGCTGCGATCGCCGCCCTGACCAGGCCGAAGGACCTCTTCGCCAAGGAGTCCCGCTTCGAGCTGGGGGTCGCCGCGGTGGCGATCGGCTCCTTCGGGCTGCAGGCCGGCCGCGGCAGCGTCGTGCTGCCGATCGTCGTCGCCATCCTCGCCCGCTGGCTCTACTGGGGCCGCCCCAACTCCTACGTGCTCGGTACCGGCGGCCTGATCGCCTTCCTGGCGATCTGCTTCGGCTTCTACCTGCGCGTCTACCAGCACCCGACCACGCCCTTCGAGGCGGAACTGTTCGGCGAAGTGCTGCCCAGCCTGCCCTTCTTCGTCAAGCCGCTGGTCCCGGTCTACCTGGCGCTGACCACGAACTTCCTCGCCCTGGAAGGGATAGTCGGCCACTTCCCGACCGTGGCCGGCTTCGGGCACGGCATCTACAGCACGCTGGCGTTCGAGGACTTCGTCTCGGGCTCGGAAAACATCAGCGGCGTCTCCGGGGCGCTGACCCCGCCCTGGGTGACGAGCACGGTTGCCGGCGCCTTCTGGGCCGACGGCGGCTTCGGCGTCCTCGTCCCCGGCGTGGCGATCACCGGCCTGCTCTCTGCCGGCGCCTTTGCCGCGGCCCGGAGGACGCGTTCGTTCCGCTGGTCGATGGTTGCCGCGTACCTGCTCTTCGTCGCTCTCTTCGGCCTTTACACGAACCTCTGGACCCAGCACGTCGACTGGCTCGTGGTCGCACCGGTGCTGCTCATCCTCGGCGCCTTTGCAGAGAACCCGCAACGACCGCCGGGGGTGGTCGGCTGGGTATGGGGGAAACTTCGCCGCGTGAGCAACCGCCCGCCGGAGCCCGAGGCCGACGTGGACGCGCCGGCAGAGCCCGCTTCCTCACGCTGGAAGGCGGTGCGAGCACCACTGGTCGTCGGCGTCGTCGCGATCGGAGCGCTGCTGGTCGCAGGACTGGCCGTGCAGGCGACCCTGCCCAAGCCGTACCCGCTGGTTGCGACCAAGCAGCTCCCGAGCAGCGTCGCCGGCGCTCGCGCCGTGATGACCAACGGCGACAGGCCCACCGACAACACGCCGCTTTGGTGGCTCAACACCCGCGACGAGGAGGCAGCGCTCAGCCTCTTCCTCCCCGGCGGCCCGGAAGAGGGAGCGAGACTCGTTTCCCGCTTCCCGCTGAGCGCCCCGCCCGACGCCCAGTTCGACGTTGCCCAGTGGCCGCCACTGCGCACCGATGCCCTCTTCTCGATCGAGCCACTTGGCCAGAACCTGCTGACGACGGTACGACGGGCCGACAACGGCGACGTCCACCAGCGGATGATCTCGAAGGTCGGCCCGCCCTCCCCCGGTTCGACCCGCGACTACGCGGTTGCGACCTACAGCGGCCGCATCCCCGATCTCTTCATCATCGACCGCGACATCGAGGAGACCCGGGTGCAGCTGCGTGTCCTCTCCGGCGAGACCGACTTCAAGACGCAGATCCTCGCCACCGCGCTGCCCTTCGCCGGCGTTGCGCCGCCCGAGTGGTCGCTCGACTTCGGTGCGATCGCCAGCCAGGCCCCCAGCAACCTGAGCACCGAAGAGGTGAAGATCAGGGGCGACATCGCCTTCTTCCAGAGCGATCCCGAGCGCGAGCACACGGCGCTGCGGGTCTCCCTCGGCGAGGCCGACTACCAGGGCTTCAGCTTCCAGCGGGACCTCGACACCCCCGGCGACGTGCCCAAGGGGACCGGTTTCCTGATCGGCTCCGAGGACTCCGCGACCGCAATCTACGAGGTCGACCCAGCCGGCGCGAGAGGCCCGGTGCTGAAGATCTTCGCGATCCAGCCGCCGGCGGGCCTGCTCTAGGGAGCACCCCGGCCGAACCCGGCGACCGGGCAAGACGACGATGGACAGATTCGAGCCGGCCCAGACGCCCGACATCGAGCAGGAGCTGGCCGACAGCGCCGATGAGGCCGGGCTCGCCTCGGAAGCGGCGCGCGGGGTCGGCATCCTGGTCGGCAGGACGCTGGTCCTGCAGGCGCTCACCGCCGGCGTCACGATCGCCCTCGCCCGGCTCCTCTCGCCGGCCGACTACGGGCTCTTCGCGATCGCCCTCGCGGTCCAGCTGGTCGGCCAGCGGCTGACCGAGCTCGGCCTCCCCGCCGCCCTGATCCGCCTGCCGGAGGAGCCCTCGCCGCAGATGCAACGCGCCGTGGTGACGCTGATGCTGCTGGTCTCCGGCCTGCTCGCCGGAGGCATCGCCCTGGTCGCCTTCGTCGTCCTCCCCGCGCTCGATGCCCAGGACCGCCTCGTCGACGTGATCGCGGTCGCCCTCCTCGCCACGCCCCTCTACGCCCTGCGGGCACGGCCGACGATCGGCATGGAGCGGCAGCTGAACTTCGGTCGCGTCGCCTTGGTCGAGACTGCCGACACGCTCGTCTTCAACGCCTTCGCGCTCGTCGCCGCGATCGCCGGCCTCGGCGCCTTCAGCCTCGCCGGGGCGGTGCCCGCCGGCGCCCTGATCAGCCTGCTCGTCGCGATGCGGATCCAGACCTATCCCACGGGCTTGACGCGCGACCTCAGCCCGATTCGCCCGCTGCTGCGCTTCGGCGTCGGGACCAGCGTCTTCCAGGGAGTGGGGCTCGCCCGCGAACTCGGCTTCGTCTCCCTCCTCGCCGTCCTTGGAGGGACCGCCCTGGCCGGCTACTACTCGATGGCGAAGCGGCTCTTCTCCTTCCCGATCGCGCTCAACTCGGCCGTCTTCAGGGTCTCGCTGCCGACGCTCTCGCGCGGCTCGGCTGCCGAGCAGGCACGCCGCGCTGCGCGGATGGCGACCTCGAGCGCGATCGTCACCGCGCTGGCGCTGGCCCTCGTCGCCGGCGCCGCCTACCCGCTGACCGCGGTCGTCCTCGGCGACACCTGGATGCCGACGGTCGACATCCTCCTGCCCGGTTCGATCGCGATGTTCCTCGTCTCGAGCGTGGTCGCAACGATCCTCAGCCTCTCGCTCGCCCAGGAGAACTCGCGCGTGCCGGTGATCGGCTCGCTGGTGGAAACGGGAGCGCTCTTCGCCTGCCTGCTGCTGATCCGCCCCGTCGACACGACCTCGGTCGGGATCGCGCTGGCGGTCGGAGCGGTCGCCCAGACCGTCGTCCTTCTCTACCTCAAGCGGCCCTTCGACAACCGCACCCTGGCCCAGCTCGGCGCGATCCTCGCGATCGGGGTAGCCGCCGCCGGCATCGCCCTTTCGCTGCCGCTCTCCGAGGACGCGCTGGGTCTGGCGCTCGGCCTCGCCGTCACCGGGGTGAGCTGGACGATCCTCTCGCTGATCTTCACCCGCGGGCCACTGGCCGAGATCGGTGGTGCGATCCGGCCGCTGCTCGCCCGCCTGCGCCCATCGCGCCCCTCCCCGGCATGACTACGATCGCGAGCCGATGAAGGTCCTCCTCTTCGACTGGAACCATGGCGGTCATCACGCCGAGTTCGCCAAGACCTTCGCCGATGCGCTGCGACCCGGCGCCGAGGTCGTCCTCGCCGCCCCGGACCAGACACTCGACAGCCTCGGCGAGGGCCCACACGAGGCGATCTCGCTCGGCGACGGCCGGCCCCGCCCGGTGCTCGCCGGACCGGACGAGACCCCCAAGGCAGAGCTGGCGGAAGCCGAGCTCGATCTGATCGAAGAGCAGGTGCGGCAAGTGCAACCGGATCACCTGGTCCTGCTCTGGGCGGACCCGGTGCTGCGTTGGCTGCTGAAGCGCCCGCCACTGCCGGCCGCAGTCAGCCTCTACGTCTTCTTTGCGCCGCTGCACTACCCGTGGGCCTACAGGACGCGCCTCGGCGCCCGCGAGTGGTCGAAGGCTCTCTACAAGGAGACGAACGTGCTGCGTTGGGTGCGCCGCCCCGATGCCCACGCGCTCTTCGGCTTCGATCCCGTTGCGAGCAAGCGCTGGAAGCGCTACCCACGGGCCGACACCTACTACCTGCCCGAGCCGCCGCTCAACTACAGCCCGCAGCCACGGCCCGCAGCCGAGAAGGACGGTTGCGTGATGTTCGGCTATCTCGACGCGCGCAAGGGAATCGACCGGGTCGCCGCGGCGCTGGAGTCCGGCAGCGAGGGTCTGCGGCTGCGACTCAACGGCGAAGTCGCCCCCGAGTACGGGGTGCAGTTGCAGGACGACGTCGCCCGCATCCGCAGCGGCGGCGCCGAGGTCGAGACCCGGCTCGAACGGCTTCCCTACGAGGAGGCATTGGACGAACTCGCCGCCGCCCGCGCCGCCCTGCTCGCCTTCGGCTGGCTGCCGCCGGGTTCGCGGGTCCTGCTCGAGGCGGCCTCCGGCGGCACCCCGGTGGTCGGCTCGAGTCAGGGGGCGGTCGGGCACCTGATTCGCGAGCACGGCCTCGGCCGCACCGCCGACCCCGACGATCCCGGCGCGATACGCGACGCGATCCTCGAGCTCGCCCTCGACCCGGAGGCACCGGGGCGCTACGCCGAGAACCTGCGCCGTTACGCCGACGGGCTCAACGCCAACAAGGCGCGGCGGGAAATCCGGCGCGCGCTTGGCCTGGCAGGCGACTGAGCCGCGGGACGGCCCCACAACCGCCGCGCATACGATCCCGCCGATGCGATTCTGCCTTTTCGACTGGAACGAGGCGGGCCACAACCCGCTCTACATGAAGAGCTTCGCCGAGGCGCTCCTGCCCAACTCCGAAGTCGTCCTCGCGGCGCCGGACAAGGCGCTCGAGCGGATCCCGCTGGACGGCGTCGAGACCCGTCCGCTCGGCGGCCAGCGACCGCAGCCGACCGAGACGCCGGGCACCTTCGAGCGCGACGGCGAGCTGCTCGACAAGTCGGCGGTGGCCGAGGAGGAACTGGCCCTGATCGACGAGGTCTGCGCCGAGGCGAATCCCGACCAGCTGGTGATCATGCACGCCGATCCGGTGCTGCGCTGGCTCGCCACGCGGCGCCGGCGGTTCCCCTTCGGTCACAGCATCTGCGTCTTCCAGGCCCGCGCCCACTACCGCTCCGCCTACGGCACGCGGCTGCCGCTGGGCGAGCGAGCCAGGGCGCAGTTCCAGGACTTCAACGTGCGCCGCTGGCAGCGCCGGCCAGACGCTCATACGGCCTTCGCCCTCGACCGGGTCGCCGCCGAGCGCTGGTCGAAGCGGCGCGGTGCGGCTGCCCGCTGGCTGCCCGAGCCACCGATCCCGGTCACGGTCAAGCCGCTGCCGGAGGCGGAGCGGGTGGGCTGCATCCTCTTCGGCCGCCTTGCTCCCCGCAAGGGCCTCGACCTGCTCGCCGGCGCGCTCGAGCAGGACGCCGACGGCTTCCAGGTGACCGTCGCGGGCGAGGTCGAGCCCGGGTACGAGCAGGACCTCGCCGCACAGCTGGCCCGAATGCGAGAGCACGGGATCGAGGTCCGGGACCGGACCGGGCGGCTCAGCGACGAGAAAGTGATGCGCGAGCTCGCCTCGGCGCGCTGCGCCGTCCTCCCCTACCGCTTCCACGCCGGCACCTCGCGGGTGTTGACCGAGGCGGCGGCGGTGGGGACGCCGGTCGTCGCCCCGAACCACGGCCTGGTCGCGCACCTCGTGCGCGAGTACGAGATCGGCCTCGCGGTCGACCCCACCGATGCCGCGGCCCTACGCTCGGCGGTACTGCGAATCGGCCGCGATCCGGGCGGGTTCGGCATGTATCGAACCAACCTTCAGCGCTATACCGAGGAGTTCGGGGGCGGCGCCTTCCGGCGCGAGATACGCGCTGCCTTCGGGCTCGGGGACGCCGGCTGAGCCGCGCTTGCAGCCGACCGTCTACATCCCCACCCTGCGCGCCGGCGAGCGGCTGGCGAAAACGCTGCGCTCGCTCGAGGCCCAAGAGCTCCGCCCCCGTGTCGTGATCGCCGACAACAGCGACGACGGCCTCGGCGCCGCTCTGGTGCGCGAGAGCTTTCCCTGGGCCGAGGCGGTCGAGCTCGGCACCAACCTCGGCTTCGGCAAGGCGCTCAACCGTGCGGTCGCGGCAGCGCCCGGTGACCCGATCGTCTTCCTCAACGACGACGTCACTGCGGACCCCGGTTTCGTCGTGGGGTTGGCCGCCGCGCTGGAGCCCGGGGTCGACGCGGTCGCCGGCGTGCTGCTCAGCGAACGCGACCCGAGCCGGATCGACTCGGCCGGGGTCATCGCCGACCGCACCCTGCTCGGCTTCGACTACCTCAACGGAGAACCCGTCTCCGCCCTCGACTCGGCCGCCGATCCGCTCGGTCCCACCGGCGGCGCGGCCCTCTACCGGCGCGAGGCCTTCGAGGCGGTGGGCGGCTTCGACGAGCGGATCTTCCTCTACTACGAGGACCTCGACCTGGCGCTGCGGATGCGCGCCGCCGGCTTCCGCTGCCGGCTCGCCCCCGGCGCCCGCGGCGTCCACGCCTACTCGGAGACGATGGGCGCCAACACGGGAGGCAAGTACGCGATGACCGGCTGGAGCCGCGGTTTCCTGCTGCGGCTCTACGGCTTCGGCGGCAGGCCGGGACTGCTGGCGAGGGCGGTCGCGGTCGAGGCGGCGATCTGCGCCGGCCAGCTGCTCGCGCACCGGACGGCACGGGGGCTATATGGAAGGATCGCCGGATGGCGCGCCGCCAAGCAACTGCCCCGCAGGACGCCCCCCGCCGACGGTCTGTTGGAGATCGGCGCCCGCGAGGCGCTCGCCTTGCGACGGCGCCGCCATGCCACCTGATTCTCAGGGCGCCGGCGTGAGCAGCGCGAACGGCTGCCTCGAACGGCTGGCGAGAGGCCACAGGCCGCCGCTGCGGCAGTGGCGGCGCACCTACATGCGGCGGCGCTACCGCCTGCTCGAACAGGCACTCGACTGCAGCGCTCTCACCGAAGCGATCCAGCGCGGGGAGAAGCTTCCCAGCGGCTTCGGCTACGGCTACGACGAGCGGGTCATCGAGTACCCGTGGCTGCTCGCCGCGCAGCCCTCGGGCCGCGCCCTCGACGCCGGCTCGATCCTCAACCACTCCTTCCTGCTGCCGCGCTTCCTGCCGCTGCTCGACTCGCTGATGATCTCCACCCTCGCCCCCGAGCCCGAGTCGTTCCCGGAGATGGGCGTCTCCTACCAGTACGGGGACATGCGCGAGCTGCCCTTCGCCGACGGCTACTTCGACACCGTGCTCTCGCTCTCGACGCTCGAGCACATCGGCATGGACAACACCTTCTACGGGGACGACGGCGGGAAGAGATCAGATCCGCAGGAGCAGTTGCGCGTCGCCCTGGGCGAGCTGCGCCGGGTGACCAAGCCCGACGGCCGCATCCTGATCACCGTCCCCTACGGCCGGGCGATCGACATGGGCTGGTCGCGCCAGCTCGACGAGGCCGCCGTCAACGACATGATCGAGGCGCTGCGGCCGGCGGAGTCGAAGCTGGATGTCTACGCCTACGACAGCGACGGCTGGAACCTCAGCGACCCCGCCGCCGCTGCGGACGCGGTGTACCACGACTTCACCAAGGAAGCCCGCTGGCCCGAGGACAAGGCCGCCGCCGCCCGGGCGGTCGCCTGCGTCAACGTGCGGATCTAGTCAGGACCGCGATCTGGCGGTAGGCCGGCCGGCGGTCGCCGCCGCGCAGCGCCCGCAGCCACCTCGGCCGCCGCCCGCCGCTTTCGAGATCGTCCTCCAGCGCAGCGGCGGCGCGGAGAGTCCCCCGCAGCACCACCGGCGTCGCCTCGAGCGCCGAGATCGCCAGGTGCGTCCAGAGCCACTCGTTTCCCTGCAGCCGAACCTCACCGTAGGGGCTCAGCGCATGCTCCATCTCGGCGCCCTCCGGGAATCCGTTCTCCAGATGCTCGTCGAGCCAGGTCGGCACCGATCGCATCGGCAGGAGCCGGTACCAGGCCGCCAGCACCCGGTCGAAGCGCAGCGCCCTCTCTCCGCAGGGACAGCCGACGACGAGGCGTTTCCGGCTCACCCTTGCCAGCTCCTGCAGAGCCCGTGTTCGCAGATGCGCGGGGACGTGCTCGAGCAGGTCGAGAGCGAGGACCGCGTCGAACTCGCCGTCGGCGAAGGGAAGCTCGGTGACGTCGGCCTCGACCCGCTTCAGCCCGTCGCCCGAGTCGACCTGGACCGCGCCGTAGTCGCTGAAGTCGCGATCGCAAACGGTGATCTCCCAGTCCGCGGGCAAAAAACGGGCGGCCCCCTCGCTGCCGCTGCCCACCTCCAGCAGTGTCCTTGCATCCTGCCCGCCGAGCAGGGGCAGGGCGGCGCTGTAGCGGGCCAGCTGGTTGAGCATCACCGGGGCCAGGTGGCCGTTGCCGCTGCTCATTCGGTCAGGCCGAAGCCGTCGGCACGCCCGCGCGCAGGCGCTCGAGGTCGGCGCGAACCATCAACCGCACCAGTTCCTCGAAGTCGACCTTCGGCTCCCAGCCGAGCTGCTGCTTCGCCTTCGTGGGATCGGCGATCAGCAGATCGACCTCGGCCGGGCGCATGAACTGCGGATCCTGGCGCACGTAGTCCTTCGGGTCGAGCTCGACCTCGGCGAAGGCGATGTCGACCAGCTCCTGGACCGAGTGATCCTCGCCGGTTCCGATGACGAAGTCTTCCGCCTCGTCCTGCTGCAGCATCCGCCACATCGCCTCGACGTAGTCGGGCGCGTAGCCCCAGTCGCGGCGCGCGTCGAGGTTGCCGAGGGCCAGATCCTCGGCCAGGCCGAGCTTGATCGCCGCCGCCGCGTGGGTGACCTTGCGGGTGACGAACTCGAGGCCGCGGCGCGGGCTCTCGTGGTTGAAGAGGATCCCCGAGCAGGCGTAGAGCCCGTAGCTCTCGCGGTAGTTGACGGTGATGAAGTGGCCGAAGACCTTCGCCACCCCGTAGGGGCTGCGCGGGTAGAAGGGGGTCGTCTCACTCTGCGGGGTCTCCAGCACTTTGCCGAACATCTCGCTCGAGGAAGCCTGGTAGAGGCGCGCCTCCGGACACGTTTCCCGCATCGCCTCGAGGACCCTGGTCACCCCCACCCCGGTGAACTCGGCGGTCAGGGTCGGCTGGTTCCAGGAGGCCGCTACGAAGGACATCGCGGCGAGGTTGTAGATCTCGTCCGGCTCGGACTTGCGCATCACCTCGACCATCGAGCGCTGGTCGAGCAGGTCTCCCGTGTGCAGGGAGATCCGGTCGCGGATGTGCTGCAGGCGGTCGTGGTTCTCGCTCGAGAGCCGCCGCACCATGCCGTGCACCTCGTACCCCTTCTCGAGCAGGAGCTCGGCGAGGTAGCTGCCGTCCTGGCCGGTGATTCCGGTGATGAGGGCGCGCGGGCTCGGCACGCCGGGAGCGTACATTCGATCGCCGACCGACGAAGGCTGGGGCGCCCAGCCGAGCTGGTAGCGTGCCGCGCCGTGTCAGAGGCCGCGCCGTTCAACCCCACCAGCCTGCGGACCCGGACCAGCTGTCGAATCTGCGGCTCGACTCAGCTGGCACCGGTGATCGACCTCGGCGATCAGTGCATCGCCGGCGCCTTCGCCGACCCCGGCGGTGACGATCCCGTCCAGCGCCCGGTGCCGCTCGAGCTGGTCCGCTGCGACATGACCGCGGACGAGAACGCCTGCGGCCTGATCCAGACCCGCCACACCGTTCCGGGTTCGATCCTCTACCGCTCCTACTGGTACCGCAGCGGCGTCAACCGGACGATGACCGAGAACCTGCACGGGATCGCCCGCGAAGCCGAAGACCTGGCCGGGCTCGCCGCCGGCGACCTCGTCGTCGACATCGGCTGCAACGACGGCACCCTGCTCGACGGCTATGAGACCGAGGGCATCGACCATCTCGGCTTCGACCCCTCAGACGTCTCTCGCTACGCGGTCAAAAAGGGCTACGAGGTGATCAACGACTTCTTCGCCCGCGGCCCGCTGGCCGAGCGCCATCCCGGTCGCAAGGCGAAGGTGATCACCAGCATCGCGATGTTCTACGACCTCGAGGACCCGGGTGCCTTCGTCCGCGACGTCGCCGAGAGCCTTGCCGAGGACGGGGTCTGGGGGATGGAGCTCCACTACCTGCCGCTGATGCTCGAGCGCTTCGCCTTCGACGCGATCGTCCACGAGCACCTCGAGTACTACTCGCTGGCGGTGCTCGAGCGGCTCTTCGCCGCCGAGGGCCTGGAGACGCTCGCGGCCGGCGTCAACGACGTCAACGGCGGCTCGATCCGGCTGATGATCGGCCACCGCGGACAGCGGCAGCTGCGGCCCGAGCACGCCGAGGCGATCCAGGACCTGCGCCTGGCCGAGTTCGAGCTGGCGCTCGACGCACCCGACCCCTACGAGGCCTTCAAGGCCGGCACGGAAGCGGTGCGCGACGACCTCTCGCAGCTCTGCCGCTCGCTCGTCGCCGAAGGCAAGACGATCCACGCTTACGGCGCCTCGACCAAGGGCAACACGATCCTCCAGTACGCCGGCCTCGACAGCGAGACGATCGCCTGCGCCGCCGACCGCAACGAGGACAAGTGGGGGTCGCGGACGATCCGCACCAACATCCCGATCGTCAGCGAGGAAGAGTCGCGTGCGGCGAAACCCGACTACTACCTCGTCCTCCCCTGGCACTTCCTCGACGAGTTCCTCGAGCGCGAGTCGGCTTTCCTCGAGGGAGGCGGCCGCTTCATCGTGCCCCTGCCCGACGTCCGCATCCTCGGACCGGGCGGGGTCGAGGAGAGCCGCTAGGCCTGCTGCAGCCGCTCGAGGTCAGCGGCGACCATCATCCCCACCAGCTCCTCGAACTCCGTAGTCGCGACCCAACCGAGCTGCTCCTTCGCCTTGCTCGGGTCGGCGAGAGCGAAGTCCTGGTCCCCCCAGCGCATCGAGTCTTCGTCGGTTCGCAGGTAGTCGCCGGGGTCGAGGCCGGCCGCGGCGAAGGCGACGTCGACCAGCTCGCGCACCGAGCGGGCCCGGCCGGTGCCGAGGACGAAGTCCTCGGGCTCCTGCTGCTGCAGCATCCGCCACATCGCGTCGGCGAACTCGGGGGCGTAGCCCCAGTCGCGCCGGCCCTCGAGGTTGCCGAGGCTGAGCTCGGAGGCGAGGCCCAGCTTGATCGAAGCGGCGGCGTGCGAGACCTTGCGGGTGACGAACTCGAGGCCACGGCGCGGGCTCTCGTGGTTGAAGAGGATGCCCGAGCAGGCGTAGAGCCCGTAGCGGGCGCGATAGCTGGCGGTGAGGAAGTGCCCGTAGGTCTTCGCCGCCCCGTACGGCGAGCGGGGCGAGACCGGCGTCGACTCGTCCTGCGGGACCCCCCCGGAGCCGGGGAAGATCTCGCTCGAGGAGGCCTGGAAGAAGCGGGCCTCGGGACGGGTCTCGCGGATCGCCTCGAGCACCCGCAGCGGTCCGAGGGCGGTGCAGTCGGCCGCCAGCGTCGCCTGCCCCCACGAGGTCGACACGTGCGAGAGGGCAGCGAGGTTGTAGACCTCGTCGGGCTCGCACTCGCGCATGGCGGCCGCGATCGAGTCCTGGTCGAGCAGGTCGCCTCCGTGCAGGACGATCTGCTCACGGATCGCCCGCAGGCGGTCGTCGTCCGCCGCGTCGGGACGGCGGACCAGCCCATGCACCTCGTATCCCTGCCCGAGCAGGAACTCCGCCAGGTAGCTGCCGTCCTGCCCGGTGATGCCCGTTATCAGTGCCCGCTTGGCCAAACCGGCCGCCATCCTACGGGCGCAGTGCGCCCAGGGTCCGGGCACGGACGCGGCTGAGCTGATGCCAGGCGATGCCCCGCGCCAGGCCGCGCTCCACCCCCATCGTCTCGTCCCGGCCGAGGTGTCGCCTCAAACTGCGCAGCTGCAGCCATGGCACCGCCAGCGGCGAGCGGTCGGCGGCGGCGATACGGCGGGCGGCATGCCGCTTCGCCGGCGTCATCTGCCCCCCGCATCGCTCCTCCAGCACTGCCGCCTCGGCGGCGATGCGCAGGTAGACGTCGTCATAGGCGGCGCGCCAGCGGCGGGCCAGCTCGCCGCTGCGCAGCCTGCCCAGGGTCTCTGCCCAGCCGTGGAGATCGCGGCGCGGCGCCCCGCCGCGGTTTGCCCGGCTATGGCCGATCGAGGCTGCGTCGTGCTGGACGTAGTCGAGCAGCGGCGCCTCGACGTAGGCAAGATCGCCGAGGGCAAGAGCGACCAGTGCGATCCAGTGGTCGTGAAAGCCACCGGGGCCCAACTCCGGAAAGGGCAGCGCGTACTCGAGCAGCTCACGGCGAAAGAGGCTGGCAGCGCCGGAAACCGTGTTGGCGATCAGCAGCGAGAGCAGGTCGGTGCTGTTGTTGCGGCGCCGGGTCCAGTAGGTGTCGGAGACGACCATGCCCTCGGAATCGACGATCCGCATGTCGCTGTAGGCGAGGTTGACGCCCGGCCGCAGTGCCGTCGCCAGGGTGCCGAGCTTCTGCGGGTGCCAGCGGTCGTCCTGGTCGCAGAAGGCAACCATCCGGGCCTCGGCGGGGACGAGGCCCAGAGCCCGCTCGAAGTTGCGGTAGAAGCCCAACCGCTGCGGGAAAGCGTGCAGCCGGAAGCGCTCGTCGCCGTCGAGAACCGCCCTGATCGCCGCCAGCGACTCGGGGCTGGAGCCGTCGTCGCCGATCAGGCAAATCCAGTCGCCACGGTCCTGCTCGCGGATCGAGGCGACCTGCCGCTCGAAGAGCCGGGGGTCCGGATCGAACGTTGCCATGCAGACGGCGATCTCGGCTCCTTCCGGCATTCGGCTACTTTAGGCGCGATGGCAGAGCAACTGGGCGGGCAGGAGGAGACCCTGCGAGCGGAACTCTCGCGCGCGGTCGAGTCGAGCGAAAGGCTGCAGGAAGCGCTGTCGGCGGCGGATGCCGACCGCGCCGAGCTGCGCCGGCAGGTTCGCATCCTCGACGCTC
This sequence comes from uncultured Solirubrobacterales bacterium, assembly GCA_963697695.1. Classification (GTDB taxonomy): domain Bacteria; phylum Actinomycetota; class Thermoleophilia; order Solirubrobacterales; family 70-9; genus VRUE01. Next base: position 1,922,928 of record OY969094.1, on the reverse strand, counting down.
GGATCGGACAGCTGCACGATGAGCTGGCCGCCACCCATCGCTCGCACACCGACCTGCACGTCGAGCTCAGCGCGGTCCACGCCGAGCGTGCCCGCCTCAAGGCGGCGCTTGACGCCGTGCTTCGCGTCGGCCCAGATGTGACGCCCCCACCCGAGGAGGAGATCGCCGAGGCGGCAGAGCCGGAGCAGGCCGAGAGCGCTCCTGCCGAGGCGAAAGGCGAGGAGAAGGAAGACGATGGAGAAGAGACCGAGGAGACAGAGGAGCAAGCGTCCCCTCCGGTCCAGCTGCGCCCGGCGCCGGCGATCACCGCCGTCGAAGTCGAAGACCTTCACAAGCGATTCCGCATTCCCGCCCACCAGATGGAGACGCTGAAGGAGAGGCTCCTGCACCCGATCCGCAGCCGCAAGGGCGCGGAGCTGGTCGCGCTCGACGGAGTCTCTTTTCGGGTTGGGGAGGGAGAGTTCCTCGGGATCGCCGGCGCCAACGGCTCGGGCAAGAGCACCCTGCTGAAGATCCTCGCCAGCGTCTACGCCGCCGACGCCGGAAGCGTGCGCGTCGCCGGACGCGTGGCGCCCTTCATCGAGCTGGGCGTCGGCCTCAATCCCGAGCTCGCGGCCTACGACAACGTCGTGATGAGCGGCGTGATGATGGGCCTCGATCCCGACCGCACCCGCTCCCTCTATCCCGAGATCATCGAGTTCGCCGGGCTCGAGGACTTCACCAAGATGAAGCTGAAGAACTACTCCTCGGGGATGCGGGTGCGCCTCGCCTTCTCGGTGATGGCGCAGGTCGATGCGGACGTGCTTCTGGTCGACGAGGTGCTGGCGGTCGGCGATGCCGAATTCCGCGCCAAGTGCCTGGAGCGGCTGCGACGGCTGCGCGACGAAGGCAGGACGATCGTCTTCGTCACCCACGCGATGGACGTGATGAAGAACCAGTGCGACAGGGCGGTCCTGCTCGAAGGTGGGAGGGTGGTGCTGGAGGGAGACCCGGCGGAAATCGCCGAGCGATATCTCAACCACGAACCCGACCAGCCGGCCGAGGATCCCACCTTGACGGTGGCGGAACCGTGAGCGCACACCCAGCCTCATACGAGCTGCGCGAGATCCCCGGTCCGCGCGGCCTCGACTCCAACTGGCGTCGCTTCTGGGACCTGCTCTGGCTCAACTCGGTGGCCGAGTTCAAGCTGATCTACGCCGGCTCCGTGCTCGGCTATGTCTGGACGCTTGCCCGGCCACTGGCCATGTTCGGCGTGATCTATCTCGTCTTCAGCGAAATCCTCGGCATCGGCGGCGGGGTCGACAACTATCCCGCGATGCTGCTCCTCAACCTGCTCGTCTTCCAGTTCTTCTCCGACACCTGTGGACGGTCGATCAGGTCGATGGTGGCGAGCGAAGGAGTGCTGCGCAAGATGGAGTTCCCTCGGGCGGTGATCCCGCTCTCGGTGGTGCTTACCTCGGTCTTCACCTTCCTGCTCAACTTCGTCGCGATCATGGCGATCCTCCTCGCCACCGGCCTCGAACCGGAGGTGACCTGGCTCCTCGTCCCGCTTGCCATTCTGGCGACGCTCGTCTTCACCATCGCGATGGCCTTCATCCTCTCGACGCTCTTCGTCCAGTTCCGCGACGTGGCCCAGATCTGGACCGTGGTCTCGCTCACCCTGTTCTATGCCTCGCCGATCATGTACCCGGTCGAGAGCATCCCGGACGACTTTCGCTGGTTGCTGATGGTCAATCCCCTCGCCCCTGTCTTCGAGCTGATCCGGAAGTGGGCGGTCGACCCCTCGGCACCGACCGTGATCGAGGCCGCCGGGAGCGCCTGGGGTTGGATCGGTCCGGGACTCATCTTCGCCTTCGCCTGCGGGTTTGCCCTGCTGCTCTTCCGGGCCAAGGTCAAGACTCTCGCCGAGCGCCTTTGAGCCTTTCGCTCGTCGTCGTCACCTGGGAATGCGCCGACTACCTGGCACGCCTGGTCAAGTCGATGAACCACCACCTCGATGCCGACGCCGAGCTGATCGTCATCGACAACGCGTCGGCGGACGACCCGGACGGCGCCACCGCCGAGTGGCGGGGCGGATGGCGGTTCGAGCGGCTCGACTCGAATCACGGCTTCGGTGCCGCATGCAACCGAGGGATAAGCCTCTCCGAGGCAGAGGCAATCGTCCTGCTCAACCCCGACACCGAGTTGATCGACAACCGCTTGCCCAACCTCGCTGCCTTTGCCCTCGAGCGCCGGTGCATCGCCGGTCCTCGCCTACTCAATCCCGATCGCAGCATCCAGCCCTCTGCCAGCGGCCCGCCCGTCGGAGCCTGGCCATGGCTGGGAGCCCTGCTCCCCGGGCGACTGCAGCCGCGCGTCGCGCGCGCCCGCACCGAGCCCTGGCGGCTTGACACCCGCGTCGAGGTGAGCTGGCTCTCGGGGGCCTGCCTGGCCGCCCCCCGGGAGGTGCTGCAGCACCTTGGTCCCTTCGACCCGACGATCCACCTCTACGCCGAGGACATGGACCTGGGCCTGCGTGCCGCCGCTGCCGGGGTCGAATCCTGGTTCTGTCCCGAGCTGGCGCAGGTCGTCCATCGCCGCCGCTCATCCTCGAGCAGGCGCTGGCAGGACGGGCCCGAGGAAGCGATGGCGGTCAACCGCCGCAGAGTGCTGCGAAAGGCCTTCGGAGCAACAGCAGAGCGCCGCGCCTGGCGAGCCCAGCGCATGAACCTCTGGCTCAGGGCGAGCGCAAAGCGGGCGCTGCGCCGTGATGCCGAGGCCGAGTCGAGAGCGCTGGCCGCTACCCGGCAGGCGGACTGACCGGATCGCCGGCGGCATCCTCGGCGAGAGCACGCTCGAGACGCTCGCCTGCGTAGGCGTAGAGCTCCCGGTCGAGTTGAGTGCGCTCGAGGATCGCCGCCCGGGTCTCCTCCGGCACCTCCACCTCCGCGGAGGGACGAGGATTGACGTTCAGGTTGGGCAGCTCCTCGAGGGGCTGCCACCCCATCCACTTGGTCAGCAGCCGCACCGAATCGTCCATGCGCTCGGTCAGGCCGACCCAGGCAAACGTGTCGAGCCGCGCCTTCGCCGCGGCCAGCAATTCCTCCTCGGTGAAGGGAACTGCCTGTTCCCTGGCGTTGTCACGCTTGACGGGATTACCAGGGACCGCGCCGACGATCAGCCGCGTCTGCAGGTTGGCGATCTCTCCCTGCGCTCCAGGGTGCTCGACGAACTCCTCGAGCGGCATCGACCCGTCCTCGCCGATGCCGACCTCCCTTCGCAGCCAGTGATCGGGCCAGCGCATCACGTGCTGGTAGGCGGAGATGGTTCTGGCAACCGGGTCGCGCAGGACCGTGATCGTGACCGGATCGACGGAGAACCGGTCATACACCGCTTGGTCTCCGGGCCCGAACCAGTAATGGCCGCGCACGCAGCGCACGCGTGCGAGCTCGACCGGCGACATCCGCTCGATCACCTCGCCCGCCTCCTCCCAATCCTGGGCCTCGAAGATCTCGCCGGGAGCGAAGTTGGCGTCGAGAACCGCGGTCAGGCTGATACCCGCGGTCTTCGGAACGTGGAGGAAGAAGAGCAACTCGTCTTCGCGAGGTGGAAGCGTTCGCGGCGCGAGAGCGAGGGAAGAGGGCATCAGAACGGTGCCTCAGCGGGATGGGGAGAACCCGCCGCCGGCTGGGCTGATTCGGCCGTATCCGGAATCCGTTCGCCAGTCAGCGTTTCTTCGGCCAGACGCCTGAACCGTGCCGCCACGAGATCTGGAGCGAACCGTCGCAGCACATCTTCGCGGCCGGCCTCGACCAGCTCGGTTGCGAGGCGGCGGTTCTCGATCAGCTCGATCACCGCTGCCGCAAACTCGTCGGGAGCATCCGGCTCGACCAGCAGGGCAGTGCGACGGTGACGGAGCACCTCGGGCACCGCCCCGACCCTCGTCGCCACCACCGGGCGACCAGCGGCAAGCGCCTCGCAGGCGACCCGTCCGAACGACTCGGGGATTCGGGCCGGGTTGACGACGACGTCGGCAGCTGCGTAGAAGTCGGCCACGCGATCGACTACACCGACAAAATCGACAGCCTGCTCGATCTCGAGCTCCCCGCAGAGGTTCGTCAAGCGCTCGCGGTAGGCGAGGTCTCGCTCCCTCTCGAACGGCTCGCCTGCGATCAGGCAGCGCGCCTGCGGAACACGGGCGCGCACTAACGGCATCGCTCGCAGCAGCAGGTCCTGTCCCCTGCCCCGCGTTACGTTGCCGGCCATCGCCACGCAGACGTCGCCGGGCTGAATCCCGTGATCGCGGCGAAACCCGTCCCTATCGCCTTCCTCGCCAGGATCTGAGATCGGCGGGTAGAGGGTCTCGACACGCAGACGGGAACGATCGAGCTGGGCGCCGGCCAGATCCGAGCAGGCAACCGCCATCGTCGCCCACGCCGAGGTGCCCGCCATCAGGCCTCGTGCAACGGCTCGCTTCGTAGCCGAAGGCAACCGTTCGGCATTGAGCAGCTCTGAGGCGTGGACCAGGGCCGGGATCCTCTCGAGCCGCGCCGCCAGGGTCGCCGTGGGCACCATCATCGACGTGACGACGATGAGGTCCGGACGGGTGCGGCGAAAGTGTTCGCGGAACAGACGCACTTGGCCAACCAGGTTGAGCAGGTGGCTCGGCGCGGCAGTGGAACCGCCGGGGAAGGTCAGGGCCGAGAAGCGCAGCTGGTGCACCTGCCCGAGGGGCGCGAGCCCGCGTTCGGCTGGACCCGGGCCCGGCACGAGGAATTCGATCGTGGCGTCCCTCAGCTCTCCGAGACGATCGGGCAGCGAGCGCGCCGCGCCGCTCACTCCCTCATAGTGAACGACCACGCATATACGTCTGCCATCCATCATCCCGTCCTGAGCATACGCAGGGGAGTACTCAGTAGTCTCCGCCGCCGATGAGGAGTGGACGTCTATCCGTAGTCCTCGCGGTCCTGGCGCTGGTCGCGTTGCTGCTCGCTCAGGGTTGCGGCGACGACGACAGCTCGACCGGCTCGACAGAGACCCAGACGAGCAAGTCCAACCTCTCGTTGCCGGTGTCGAATGCGCAAGTACAACGCTACGAGGCCGGCTCGCCGCAGCGCACGACGCTGGAATGGTGGCGGGCGGTCCAGCTGAACGACCCTGAGCTCGCACGCATGCTCTACACCGATCCGCCGACCCTGCCGAACCTCGCCGGCCAGTTCAACTTCGTCGCTGGACAACTGGATGGCACAGTGAAGATCGCGTCGGTGAAGAAGAACGGAAAACAGGCGGCCGTCGCGATCGGCTGGAAGAAACCGAAAGCGCCGCCTCGCCGGGTTACGATCCAGGTCGAACGCGAGGACGGGAGCTGGAAGATCGCACCCGTGCGATTCCTCGAGCTGCTGGTTCAGCAGATGCAAAAAGAGGAAGCTCGCGCTTCGTCGGGCTGAACGGCCTCAGCCGCTGCCGGGCGCGACCGCCGCGCGGGTGCCCTCGATCGACACCGGTGCGGCATCCTCGGGAAACTCGTCCAGGGTCAGGCCGCCCTCGCCGGGGCCCATCCGCACCAGCCAGTGGTAGCCGCGCACGCTCGGCGGCTCGGCGGCGAGAATCGCCAGCCCGTTCTCCCGTGCCGAATCGACGAGCCAGGCGCGGTCGAAGATCACCGCGTTGGCCGGGTTGACGTCGTTGATGTAGAGAGCGTTCTGGAAGTCCTGCATCATCGGGAAGAGCTGCTTGTCGAAGAGAAACCAGGTCGCTTCGAAGAAGCCGCCGGGCGCCAGGATCCTCGCCACCTCCCGCAGGTAGTACTCGGCGTGCGCCTGGACCAGGTGGGTGAAGACGGAGTAGGCGATCGCCAACGTGCAGGAGCCGTCCTCCACCGGGAAGGGTGCGATGTCTGGCTTGCCCTCGCCGGGATTCCACTCCGGATAGAGAACGTCGTGGTGACTGAAGGAGAAGCCAGGGGCACCGGCGGCGAGGTTCTGCTGACACCACTCGATCATCTCCGGATGAAGGTCGATGCCGTGGTAGCGGCGCGGGCGGGGCTGTTGCTGGATCAGCTGCCGGGCAAGGCGACCGCAGCCGCAGCCGAAATCGAAGACCGAGTCGTAGGCCGCGTCGGGCAGGTCGGGGAAGACCGGCTCGCCGGCGGGATTGTCGAAGGCAGCGGGGTCGGTCGGGCCGACCACTTCCCTCATCTCCAGAGGCGGGAGCGGCAGCTCCGGCGTCAATCGAGCCTCCCCACGGTGCGATCGCGCCGCCGCCAGTAGGCCCGCTCGGCGTCATCGGTCCAGGTTGCGAAGGCAATGCCGCGCTGGCCGATGCGCAACTGGGACTCGACCGCGAACCCCGTCTCCTCCAGCATCGCGTCGAGGCAGGCTTCGTTGGGCGCCCAGACGCAGGTCGCGTCTTCGTTGAGAGTGGCGCCCGGATAGAACTGCATCAGCGGCATCGACCCCAGCTCGGGATCGATGTCGGCCAGCCGCTTGAACTCGCCCTCGGCGGTCAGCAGGGCATCGTCGATGATCTGCGTCTCGACGATCAGGCGCCCCCGGGCCACGTTCCAGATGCTGTCCAGCGCCAGCATCGGGTCCCGCAGGTGGTACAGGACGCCGAGGAAGAGGACGAGGTCGAACTCTCCGTAGCGCTCGTGGGAGAGCTCATAGACGTTCTCCTGAGTGAACTCGACGTTCGAGCCGAGCAGCTCGCGAGCGACCGGAAAGCCGGTCTCCTCGGGGGGCATGTAATCGACGGCGACCACCTCGGCTCCGCGCCGCTCGCACTCGAATGCGAAGAAGCCGTCACGGGTACCTATGTCCAATACCCGCAGGCCGGAGAGATCGGCAGGTAGGTTGAGAGCCCTGAGCACGAGCTGCGAATCGTTTACGCCCGGCGTCACCAGGCCGGGGGCGACTTCGATCCGGTGGTACCAGGACCCGACCGAGTCGACCAGCTCCTGTGCTCGGGCCGCTCCGTCGGTCATGATGCCCGCGGAGCGGGAGAGGTCGACTTGAACATCTGCACCATTATCGCCAAGAACTACGTGGCCCATGCGCGGGTCCTCGCCGAGTCCTTCCAGACGGTCGAACCCGAGGGCCGCTGCAGCGTCCTCGTCATCGACGATTTCGAGGATTACCTCGACCCGGCCGGGGAGCCTTTCGAGCTGGTCGGCGTCGACGAGATCGGCCTGCCGGACCCCGAGCAGATGGCCGCCTCCTACGACGTCGTCGAGTTCTCCACTGCGGTCAAGCCCTGGTTCCTCCGCCACCTGCTGGGGCGGCCCGGGGCGGAGACGGTCACCTACCTCGACCCGGATATCTGGATCGCCGGCTCGCTGGCGGAGATCCACCGGAAAGCGAAGGAGCACGAGATCGTCCTCACGCCGCACTTCACGGCACCGCTGCCGCGTGACGGCCTCAGGCCAAGCGAAGAGGACATCCTGATCGCCGGCACCTACAACCTCGGCTTCATCTCGCTCGGCGCCGGCGAGACGGCGAGCTCGCTGCTCGACTGGTGGTCGGAGCGGCTGGAGCGCCATTGCGTGGTCGACCCCGAGCGCGGGCACTTCGTCGACCAGCGCTGGATCGACCTGGTTCCGGGACTCTGGCCCGGCCTCTTCGTCCTCCGCGATCCGGGCTACAACATCGCCTACTGGAACCTGCCGGCGCGGAAGTTCGAGCAGGGCGGGGACGGCTACCTGGCCGATGGACAGCCCCTTCGCTTCTTCCACTTCAGCGGCTTCGACCCCCGCAGGCCACGCGAGCTGAGCCGCCACCAGAACCGCATCGACGTTGCTCGCTCTCCCGCCCTCTCCCAGATCTGCTCGGAGTACGCGGACCGGTTGCTGGCGAGCGGCTACGAGGAGACCAGGACGTGGCCGTACGGGTGGGACTCGCTTCCCAACGGCATCAGGCTCGACGGCCCGGCCCGGCGGCTGCACCGGCAGGCAGTCGAGGACGGCGCGCTCAAGCACTCGGTCTTCTCGGGCCGCGGGGCCAAGCGGTTCACCGACTACCTGACCGAGGTACCGGGTTCCAACGGCGGTGCCACACGCTATGCCCACGCCGTCCGCGACTCCAGGGCGGACCTGCGCCAGGCCTTCCCGGACATCGAGGGCGCCGACCGCCAGGCCTTCGCCCGCTGGATGCATGAGCACGCCGCGGAGCTGGGCATTCCCGAGCCGCTTCTCCCGCCCGCAGCCAAGGCCAACGGCGCCGGCCGCGCCCGGCCCACCCGCGCGGCGCCGGGCGTGAACCTCTTCGGCTACCTGGAGTCCGAGCTCGGTGTGGGCGAGGCGGCCCGCCAGGTCCGCTCGGCGCTCGAAGCCTGTGAGGTGCCGGCGGCGGAGATCGACGTGCCGGTCGAGGCGGCAAAGATGCCGAAGGCATTGGGTGGCCTTGACGAGCGCGACCTCCCCTTCGAGTTCAACCTGGTCTGCGTCAACGCCGACATGCTTCCGGAGCTCGCCGGCGCCGCCGGGCCGCAGCCCTTCGAGGACCGCCATACGGCGGGGCTCTGGTTCTGGGAGGTCTCTCGGTTCCCCGAGCGCTGGCGCGACTCCTTCGATCACGTCGACGAAGTCTGGGCCGCCTCCGAGCACGTCGCCGAAGCGATCCGGACGCTGGCGCCGGTGCCGGTCGCCACGGTGCGAATTCCGGTTGCGCCCACCCCGCCGGCGAAGCTCAGCCGGGACGAGCTCGGCATGCCGGAGGGTTTCTGCTTCCTCTTCGTCTTCGACCACCGCAGCGTCTTCAAGCGGAAGAACCCCCTCGGGATCGTCGACGCTTTCAGCCGCGCCTTCGAGCCGGGATCGGGAACCTCGCTCGTGATCAAGTCGGTCTCCGGGGAGCTTTTTCCCGCTGAGGCCGAAGCCCTGGAGAAGGCCGCCGCCGAGCATCCCGACGTCCATCTGGTCGGCGAGACGCTCGACCCCGCGGTCAAGAACGCGATGATCCAGAGCTGCGACTGCTACGTCTCGCTGCACCGCTCCGAGGGTCTCGGCCTGACGATGGCCGAGGCGATGTATTTCGAGCGGCCGGTGATCGCCACCGCCTACTCGGGCAACCTCGACTTCATGACGGCGGAGAACAGCTACCTGGTCGAGCACTCGATGGCGAAGATCGGTCCGGGCGCGGATCCATACCCGGCCGCAGGCGAGTGGGCCGAGCCGGACATCGAGCACGCCGCCGAGCTGATGGCCGAGGTCTACGGTGAGCCGGAGCTTGCCGCTGAGCGAGGGCGCCGGGCGGGCGAGGACATCCGCCGCACGCACTCGCCCCGGGCAGCCGGGGAGCTGCTCGAGGCAAGAATCGCCGAAGTGAGGCGGGCGCGGGTCCTGGCGCGTTTCGAGAGCCCAGCCGGCTCGGACGAGGACGAGAGTGGGACCGCCGAAGACAGAAGCGCCGCGCTGATCCGTCTCGACGCAGGCGAGATCGTCCCGGAGGGGGATCCCGCCTCCGGCAGGGCGCAACTGCACCACCTGCTTCGCTTCGGCGAACCGCCGCCGCGGCGAGGATCGGGCCGCTTCCGCGCCTTCGCCAAGCGTCTCTACATGCGCCTCCTGCGCCCCTACGCCTCGCACCAGCAGCGCATCGACATCAGCACCGCTGCGGCGATCGACGAGCTGAGCGCAAGGCTGGGCCAGGTCGAGGGACGCGCGGCTCGAGGGGAGGCGGAGATACGCCGGCGCCTCGAAGACGACGTCGACGTGGTGAGAGGGCGAATTGCGGCGATCGAAGCGAAGACAAAGGAGGAGCGGGAGCGCTGGAGCGAGCTCGGGGAGCAGCAGCACGACCTGGAGGAGCAGGGACAGCGGCTGGAGAAGGACCTGGGAGAGCAGACGCAACGGCTGCAGCGGGAACTGAAGAAGCGCGCAGAGCGGCTGCAGGAGGACCAGCGCGCCCTCGAGGCCGAAGACGCCAAGCGGACGGAATCGCTGCAGGCCGAGGCGAAAGCGCTGGCGGCAAAGCTCTCCTCGGTCGAGACGGAGCTCCAGGGCATCTCCGACAACGTCGACGCCACCTTCGAGCGGGACCGCACCTTCGTCGATGCCCTGCGAACGAGCCAGGAGCGGTCCGCGACCCATCTCGAGACCGAGCTCGCCGCCCTGAGGGCGCGGGCCGAGGCAACCGCCGAGGCGGTGCAGGCAGCAAATGCGACGCCCTACATGGCCGATGACCGCTTCTCACAGAGGACTCATCCTCTGCTAGGGGAGGTGATCGGCTTTAGCGCCGGCCCCGACGACGAGGTGGATGGCTACCGCGGCTTCGAGGACCTCTTCCGCGGCCCCGAGAAGATGATCCGCGAGCGCCAGAAGGTCTACCTCGACCTTGTCGCCGGCTTCGCTCCGGTGCTCGACGCGGGATGCGGGCGCGGCGAGTTCCTCGACCTGCTGGAGGAGCGGGGAATCGAGTCCCACGGCGTCGACCTCGATCCCGGCATGGTCGAGCGCTGCCGGGAGAAGGGGCACCAGGTCGAGCAGGCGAACCTCCTCGACCGTCTCGAGGGCAGCAATGCCGACTCGCTCGGGACCGTCTTCAGCGCCCAGGTGATCGAGCACCTCGACCGGGAGGAGCTGCAGCGCCTGCTCGAGCTCAGCCTCGCCCGGCTACGCCCCGGCGGCCTCTTCATCGCCGAGACGGTCAACCCTCACTCGCCGGCGGCGCTCAAGTCCTTCTGGGTCGACCCGAGCCACCGGCAGCCGCTCTTCCCCGAGACCATGCTGGCGCTCTGCCAGCTGGCCCGCTTCGGCTCGGCGGACGTCTTCTTCCCACTCGGCAGCGGCGACTGGGAGGCCGATCGTCTCAGTGCCGGCGAGTACGCGGTGGTCGCGGTCGCCCCGGAACGCAACGCTTAAGGTCGAGCGCGGCCGCCGGTCAGGGCGACGAAGGCACGCCAGGCAGGCTTCGGCTTCAAGCGATCGCCGGCGTGGAAGAGGCCGACCGAGTCGCAGAAGTTGCAGGCACCGGGAACGTCCTTCCAGGAGAACCAGTAGGTGCCCTTGAGGTTGAGCCGGTGGCGGTTGCCGATCAGGTAGGTGTAGGACTTGCGCAGTTCGCGTGCCTGGCCCCTGATGCCCTGCTCGAAGGCGACGATGTGGGGATCGTTCTGAGATCCCCAGCCCATCTCGGTGATGTAGAGGGAGGAGCTGAAGTCTCGGTTGTCGACGATTACTTCGCGGATCCCCTCGGTCAGTTCTTCCAGGTCGTCGACGTGGAAGGCGTAGGGGTGCAGGGCGACCGCGTCGAAGTAGCGCTCGATTCCGGGCACGCGATAGAGGGCGGCGAGGAAATCGGTCGCGTCGCGGCCGCGCCTTCCTTCCTCGTCTGGGTTACCGAAGAGGCCTGAGAGGATCACTTTGGCGCTGGGGTCGGCGCTCTTGATCACCGGCTGGGTGAGCTTGAGCAGGCGCGAGTAGCGGGCCGGCGAGACCGGGTAGGCGAAGTAGAAGAAGTTCGCCTCGTTCCAGACCTGCCAGGTGCGGATCGGCATCGGCCGCGGAACCGCCGGTACGTAGTTGATCCCGGCGACCGCAGGGGCATGCAGGGCCCAGAATTCGCCTTCCGGCCCGTAGCGTTTCACCGCCGCTTTGACGAAGGTCAGCCAGGCGTTCCTAGCGCGGGCGCTGTCGATCGGCATCGTCGTCACCTTGGGGGCGACCCAGCGCGGGGTGCCGTAGATGAAGGGCAGGATCGTCAGCCCCCGCCGTGCGGCCGCCGCGACGGCCGGATCGATGCTGCTCCAGTCGTAGCCGCCCTTCAGCGTCGGCTGCACGGTCGACCAGTTGAACGGCCAGCGCACGCTGCCGATCCGGCCCGCTTTCATGTAGGCGGCGTCGGTGTCGGTGAGGATCGTCTGCGGCGCGATGCCGAAGAAGGTCCTCGGCAGTGCCTGCGCCATAGCGGGGGCGGCAAGGGTGGCCACAAAGGCCAGCAGCAAGATCGTCTTCTTGGCGTGTCTCAACTCGGTGCGGTTCTCGGTTGGCGCGCGGTGCGGGTCACTTCCTAACACGCCAAAGCGGCGTCCGGATCGCGGGAAAGTTAACGACTCAGTAGGACCCGCCCAACTTGCGGTGATCCCAGCTCGCGATTCGGACCGGCTTGAAGTGGATCGCGACCCGCTTTGGCGCCTGCGCTTCCAGCGCTGCCTTGGCATCTCCCTCGACCGAGGAGATCCCCTCCGCATAGCGCAGCGTCAGCTCTTCGGCAAAACCCACCACGGTGTCCAGGTCGCTATGGATCTCAGCCTCGGCCTCGATCGAGGCCCCGCGCAGCTCGCCGTACTCGTGCCCGGTCTCGACCAGAACAGTCGCCCGCGGATCGCGTTCCAGGTTGCGCACCTTCTGCGACTTGGCGTAGGTCCAGATCCAGATCTCGCCCTGGCGTGGCACGAACCACATCGGCATCGAGTGGGGCCAACCGCGTGGCCCGAGGCTGGAGACGACCGCGACCCGCTCCCCCTCGAGCAGCTCCAGCAGCTCCTCCTCGCTGAGCTTGATCTGGTCGCGTCGGCTCACTTCGCGAAGACTGCCCGATTCGTGCCGCTGACGCGTTGCAGTTTGGAGTCGTTATGCGCACCACACGTCGGAAACGAGCCGCTAGCGTCGCCCCAGATGCCGCTGCAGGAACAAATCTCCCGGATCCCCGCCCCCGATGCTATCGTACGTACGTCTCGCTCTTCCTTCGTACGTACGATTTCTGAGAGGACTGCTTTGGCTGTCACCGCCTCCAAACTGCGAGCCAACATCTACCGGATGCTCGACGAGGTCCTCGAGACCGGCCAGCCGCTCGAGATCGAACGCAACGGCAAGACCCTCGTCCTTGCGCCAAAGGAGCAGCAGTCGATCTGGGACCGGCTGCCACGGCGCGAGGGCTTCATCGTCGGCGACCCCGACGAGCTGATCCACATCGACTGGTCTTCGGAGTGGAACCCTGATCCTTCTTGACACGCATGTGGTCGGCTGGCTCTACGAGGGCGCCGAGAAGCGGATCCCGGAAGCGGTGCGCGGACTCGTCGAATCCGAGCAGCCGTTCGTTTCCCCCGTCGTCGAACTGGAGTTGACCTACCTCTTCGAAGTTAAACGAGTCACCGAGCCTGCCATCGCACCACTGTCCGCGCTGCGGCGCAGCATCGGTCTCCAGACCGCAGACCTGGCTCTTTCGAAACTCGCAGAGGCCGCGACCAGCCTCTCCTGGACCCGCGATCCCTTCGACCGCTTGATCGCGGCGCACGCGATCGTCACCGACGCCCGGCTCGTCACCGCCGACCGGACGATCCTGGACAACCTGCCGTTGGCGACCTGGGACTGAGAGCTGATTCTGGATCAAGCCGCGAGCGGCTTGAAGGAGCGGCGGTAGGCGGTAGGGGTGGTCGAGGTGGCGCGGCGGAAGTGGTCGCGCAGCGAGGCGGCGGTGCCGAATCCAGATCGCCAGGCGACCTCGTCGACCGGCAGGTCGGATTCCTCGAGCAGGCGGCGCGCCTTCAGCACGCGCTGGGCGAGCAGCCACTGCAGCGGGGTGGTTCCAGTTTCCCCCCGGAAGCGACGGGCAAAGGTGCGGGGGCTGACGCGGGCGTAGCGTGCCATCGCCGCCACGTCGAGTGGCTCCTCGAGCCGCTCCAGCACCCAGCGGCGCGTCGGCTCCAGCGAGCCGGCAAAGCGTTCCGGGCTTGCCTCGGGGCGTTCGATGAACTGGGCCTGACCGCCGTCGCGGTGGGGAGCGGCGACCATGTGGCGCGCGACCCGCTCCCCCACCGCCGCGCCGTAGTCCTTGCGGATCACGTGCAGGCAAAGGTCGATGCCGGCGCTGAGCCCAGCCGAGGTCATGACCTCGCCTTCGTCGACGTAGAGAGCGGCGGCGTCGACTTCGATCGCGGGAAAGCGATCTGCCATCTCGGCGGCGAAGGCCCAGTGCGTGGTCGCGCGGCGGCCGTCGAGCAGGCCGGCGTGGGCGAGGGCGAAGGCGCCGCCGCAGACGGAGAGCACGCGGGCACCGCGCGCGGCAGCGCTGCGCAGCGCCTCAGTTGCCTCCTGGGGCGGGGGCGAGAAGACCGCGAAGTAGGCCGGGACGACGATGGTGTCGGCACGGTCGAGCAGCTCCAGACCTCCCTGCGGCCTGACCGAGAAGGCGGTAATCGTCTCCAGCTCCGCTCCGCCAGGGGAGCAGGTGGAGAACTCGTACAGCGGCTGGCCCTTGGCGCCAGAGGCCGCCGAGAACGCGTGCGCGGGCGCAGTCAGGTCAAAAGCGACCAGTCCGTCGAGGCAGAGCGCAACAACGCGGTGCATGGCAGAAATCTATCGGATATTGGCAATCCTGCCACTGGAATCGACAGTCCTGTCGCGTCATGCTCCTGCCATGCAGATAGCGATCCTCATCTTCGACAGACTCACCGCCCTCGACGCAATCGGCCCCTACGAGGTGTTCCGCTCGGTTCCCGGCTGGGAGGTCAAGTTCGTCGGCCTCGAGCGCGGCCAGATCCGCACCGACAGCGGCGCGCTCGGCCTCAGCGTCGACCACACGCTCGAGGAGGTGACCGAGCCCGACGTCGTGCTCGTCCCCGGCGGCGACGGCAACCGGCCGCTGATGGAGGACGAGAGGGTCCTCTCCTGGCTGCGCCAGGTGGACGAGCAGACCAAGTGGACGACCTCGGTCTGCACCGGCTCGCTCGTGCTGGGTGCCGCCGGCCTGCTGGAGGGCAAGCGGACGACCGGCCACTGGCTCTATCTGGAGCCCCTGCGCGACTTCGGCGCCGACCCGGTCGGCGGCCGCTTCGTCGAGGACGGCAAAGTGATGACCGCGGCCGGTGTCTCGGCCGGGATCGACATGGCGCTGCACCTGGTCGGCCAGGAGGTTGGGCCAGAGGTCGCCCAGGCGGTCCAGCTCGGGCTCGAGTACGACCCTCAACCGCCCTTCGACGCCGGCTCTCCAACCAAAGCCCCAACGCCGATCGTCGAGACGGTCACCGCGATCGCCGACTCGAGCGACGGAATGCTCGGCGCTGCCGGCTAGCGACTGAGTTCGACCGCGTGGGTGGCCCGGGCGCCCGGAATCGCCACCAGGAGCTGCGTCTTAAGCGAGCCGCGAACGTCGAGCAGCGGACGGCCACGGGTGTCGAGCGCAACCTTGAACGTATGCGACCTGCCGCCGGCGAGGCGGAAGGTGCGGCGTCCGACCGCGACGCGGACGACCCTGCTGGGGACGCCGCGGCGGGCGCGCAGCGGGAACCTGACGTGGGAGCGCAGCACGATCTGGCCGGGACACGTCTGCCCTTCCGCCCAGCCGCAGCGGACCCAGGCGCGCACCGTCCCGCCCGCCGTCCTGACGTTCTTCACGGTCAGCGGCGGCAGCACCGGTGCCGGGGCGGGGGCGGTACCGCCGACCGTGGTCCCTTCGACGAAGTTGTTGTCGATGTTGATCGTCACGCTGCCGTAGGTCTCGTCGTGGCCGCCGCGGTATTGGTGGATGCGCTGATGGACGGTCCAGGCGGTGCTCGGGATGTAGGGGTCGAGCGCGTTTTTGGCGCCGTTCCAGTTGGCGAACCAGAGATCGTCGGGGAGCGAGTAGCCGCGGCCGATCTGGGCGGCGAGATCGGCGATCCCGGAAGCGCTGGAGCTGTAGACGCCGGAGCTGTAGCCGAGCGCGTGCACTTCCTCCGTCCAGGCCTCGAGGAAGGCCAGCGTCGCCCCGGTCGCATTCGAGGTGCGCGTGTAGGCCTCCATGTCGAAGTAAATCGGGCTGCCGGGCCCCATCGCGATGCTCTGCGCGTCGGCGACCGCGTCGCGGGCAGCGGCCTTGCCCTGGGCGACCGCCAGCGTTGGGCTGAGCTTGGCGCAGCTGGTGCAGGCGCTGGTCGGCGCCTGCAGGCCGACGTAGGTCGGGATCAGGTGCCAGCCCTCGGCGACCTGTTCGCTCACCCAGGCGGCCGTCAGGTTGGGCTGGGAGCAGGCGCGGTTGAGGCCGCCGATGTAGACGCCGATCGCCCGGTACGGCGACTCCGCCCAGGCGGCCATCGTGCGTGAGGAGGGGGCGGTACAGGCGTCGAAACCGAGCCCGGTGTACTCGTCGCTGCCGGTCACCGCGGTGGGGACGGTGGCGCTCGCCTGCGCCCGGGCGCGAGCGCGTGTGGCGGGGTCAACCAGGATCGCCCGTTCGCGGCCGAGCGCGGTCGCCGGGCAGCGCTGGCCGGCGCCCGGCGTACCCAGATAGACCGCCCGCCGGTCGAGCCGCACGCACATTCGCGGGTGCTCAGCCAGCCGGAAGACGGGCCAACCCGCTGGAACGGCGACCTCCTGGCCCTTGAAATCGATCGTGCGAGCGTCGCTCTGCGCCCCGGCTGAGGCGGCAATAGAGAGCGAGAGGACTACGGCGAGGACGAACGTGCGGCGCATACCCCCCACTAACCGTTGCATCCAGCGGCCGATTCGGTCGTCCCACCAAGAAGGCTGCATCTCATCGCCCGAGGCAAACTGCATCAAACTTCTCGATCCACCAGGGTTGGAAGTTGATGCAGTTCGAGGAGGGCGCGGGGGTCAGGCAGGAACTAGGTCGAGCTCGCGCCAGGGGCCCTCGCCTGCCATCGGCTGGGTGCGGCCCTCGAGCCAGTCGGGCTGGAGGTCGTCGTAGTGGGGGCTGGCCGGATGGCCGGACTGGCCGGTGAACATCTGCCAGCGCGAGCGCTCGGGCGCGGTCGGATCAGCGACCATGCGCCAGCTCGGCGCCCAGACGGCTTTGTAGGGGTTATTGGGGTCATAGGCGATCTGGCTCACCGTCTCCTGGGCGCCGCCGGCCTTGACCTTGCGGTTGAGCAGGCGGCGCAGCAGCGGGTTCGCCTCACCCAGCGGGTGGGGGAACTCCATCTCGTGCACGTGGCCCCAGCGCCAGGCCTCGGGGTCGGGGCCAAAGCGGTCGCCGAGGTCGTCGAGGGCGCCGCTCAACGCTTCCAGCACCAGGCCATCCCAGGAGCGGCCGATCAGCTCCTCGTCGCCTTCCTCCCAGAGGTTCATCAGGTGCGAGTGCCAGCGCCAGGGCGAGGTGACGTGCGGAGTGAAGCCGTTGTCGGCGCGGTCGAGCCAGCGCTCGGCCAGATCGCGGTCGCCGATCGCAGCGCGCGCCACCTCGCGTGCCAGCCGCAGCAGGAATGCCTGGTAGATCGTTCCCGCGATCGAGTCGGGGTCAAGGCGGCCGTCCCAGCTGCGCAGGCGCTCGATCGCGCTGCGCTCGCGCTGGCCGTGAGGCGAGAGCCGGCCCAGCCGCCGCGCCGCCTCGAGGCCCGGCAGGGAGAGATCGTCGGACTGCATCGACTCGAAGCTGTCGAGGTCGTGCTCGTCGCTCTCGCGCAGCAGCTGCTCAATACGGGCGGCGCGGAAGCCGTCGAGCCACTCGCTGGTGATGTGGTGCGGGTACTCGTCGCCGACGATGCGGTTGTTGGCGGTGATCAGGAAGCCGCTTTCGGGATCGACCGCTTCGGGCATCTCCTCGTAGGGGATCTGGCCCTCCCACTCGTACTCGCCGGTCCAGCCCGGCTTCGGCAGGTCGGGGCAGCCGCCCTTGCGCAGCGGCAGCCCGCCGATCAGCTTGTAGCCGATCGAGCCGTGGCGGTCGGCCCAGACGAGGTTGGAGGCGGGTGAGGTGTGGCCCTCGAGCTTGGCGACCAATTCCGGGCCGGAGCCGATCCCGTGCAGCTCGAACATCCCCTTGAAGGCGGTCGGCTGGTCCAGCGCCAGCCAGCGCAGCGCCAGCGGCTCGGCGGCGTCGGCGCCCAACGCCTCGTTGACGATCGGGCCATGGTGAGTCACCCGCACGTCGAGGACCTCGGGTGCGTCACGGCCCTTCACCGGGATCTCCTCGCGCACGATCTCGAGCGGCCGCCACTCGTCTTCGAACAGGTAGTCATCGCCCTCGACCCGCTCGACGAAGAGGTCCTCGACGTCGGCCATGACGTTGGTGAAGGTCCAGCAGACGTCGTTGTTCTGCCCCATGTAGACGCCCGGCATCCCCGGCAGTGAGGCACCGCGGACGAAGCGGTCGCCGAGGGTGAGGCCGACCTGGTACCAGATGCCCGGCATGCTCGGGGGAAGATGGGGGTCGCCCGCGATCAGCGGCGACCCGGTCGCGCTCAGGTCGCCCGAGATCGCCCAGTTGTTGGAGCCGCTCGCCTCCGCGGCGAGCCCGATCGAGCGGCGCACGGCGTCGATCTGCTCGATGATCGCGAGGCCGTCGCCGGACCAGGGTTCCTGGGTGACGACGGGGTTGTCTGCGGGGTAGCCGGCGTCGAGGCGGGCGGCCAGCTCGGGACCCAGCGCCCGCACCATGTCGGCCCGCAGCAGCTCCCGCTCCCAGTTGGTCGAGAGGCCGAAGGCGAGCAGCTTGCCGAGGCTGAGGATGTCCACCGGCCGCCACGGTTTCCAGCCCAGCCGCAGCAGCTGCATCTCGAAGGGCAGCGCCTTGGCCCCCGCCGCGGCCGCGTTGACGCCGTCGCAGAAGCGCTCCAGCTGGGCGCGCAACTCGGGGTCGAGCATCGCCGCCTCGCGCTCGGCGATGCGACGGATGCTCAGCGTCCTCATCAGGCGGTCGATCGGCAGCGCCTCGGGTCCGGCCATCTCTGAAACCAGGCCGGCGACGACGCGGCGGTAGAAGTCGAGCTGCCAGAGCCGGTCCTGTCCGTGACAGAAGCCCTCGGCGAACCAGAGGTCCGCCTCGCGCTCGGCCTCGATGTGAGGGACCCCCCAGCGGTCGCGCCGGATCCGCACCCGCCCCTCGAGCCCATCGAGAGAGATCGTCCCCTCCTGCTGGGGCAGCGGGCGCCGCGCCATCCAGTGCCAGGCGGCAGCCGTAGCGGCTGCGGCGATGCCGGTACCGACCGCCCCGGCAACCAGCCCTGCGCGCACCGCACTCCTGCCGCTACTCGAACTCATTGCATGTATGTATCAGTTGGCCAGCCGACCAGGAAGCTTCCCCTCGGCCTCGAGCTTCGCCAGATGGGCCTCCATCACCAGCGCTGCGGCGGGACGCAGCTCGACGGGAACGTCGCTCCAGGCATCGGCGAGCAGGGCCTGTTTGGAGCGCTCGCCGCGCTCGAGAGCGGCAAGCAGGCGTCGCTCGCGCATCTCGCGGTGCTCGACGTACTCGGCCAGCTTCGCCGCCGGATCCTCGATCCAGGGACCGTGACCGGGACAGATCAGCTCGATCGGCTCGGCCTGCATGCGGCGCAGCGAGTCCATGTATGCGGTCAGCGAACCGCCATCGGGCGGGACGAAGGTCGAGCCTTCGCCGAGGACGAGGTCGCCGCTGAAGCAGACCCCGTCGGCGGTCATCAGGCAGACGTGGTCGGGTGCGTGACCCGGCGTG
Organism: uncultured Solirubrobacterales bacterium; assembly: GCA_963697695.1. Lineage (GTDB taxonomy): Bacteria > Actinomycetota > Thermoleophilia > Solirubrobacterales > 70-9 > VRUE01. The sequence continues at coordinate 1,903,606 of OY969094.1, read as the reverse complement.
GCTACAGCGCGCAGGCCGGCGTGCTCCTCGCCGTCCCCCGGCAGCACCACCTCGACGCCGAGGCTGCCGGCGCCGTCCGAGTGGTCGCCGTGGCTGTGCGTGAGCAGGATGAGGCCGATGCCGTCGAGGTCATCGGCGGCGGTGCGGATCGCGTCGAGGTGCCCGGCGTCGGCGGGCCCGGGGTCGATCACGACGCAGGGATCGGAGCCGTAGAGATAGGTGTTCGTCCCCGCCAGCGTCATCGGCCCCGGGTTGGGGGCGACCAGCCGCCGGATCTCGGGATGCCCCGGCGCCTGGGTCAGGCTTCGACCTCTTTGGCGATCGCCTCGCGCGCCTCGTCGGGCTCGAGCACGACCAGATCGCCGGCGCCGCGGAGGATCTCCCGCACCAGCCACGAGGTGCCCGCGTAGGGAAGCTCGACGACGACGGCGCCGTCGGCCAGCTCCTCGACCACGGTGCGCTCCTCGCGCAGCCAGCGCGCCCGCTCCGGCGAGACCCAGACCCGGGCGACGTGGGCGGTCGGCACCTCGCCGTGGGTCATCCAGCCCTCGACCCCGGCCAGCTCCTCGACCTCGGGACGCGGCTCGAAGGTCTCCTTGGTCAGGGTCGCCTCCTTGATCCGGTCGAGCTTGAAGTGGCGGACCCCGTCTTTGGTCAGGTCGAAGCACTCGACGTACCAGCCCTCGCGCCCGTTCTCCAGCCGATAGGGCTCAACCGCCCGTTTGGTGAACTGGTCCTCGTTCTCCTTGTAGTACTGCAGTTCGAGGATGCGGCTGGAGGCGATCGCCTCGTTGACGAGCCGTGCGACCTCGGCGTCGCCGCCACCCCCGGAGGCGATCTCCAGCCCCTCCTCGGAGGGATCGTGGCCGAGCGCGGTGACGATCTTGCCGCGGGCGCTCTGCAGCCCGCCCTGGGGCAGGTGGTCGCCGAAGAGGTCGATCGCGGCGACGAGGGCCTTTGCCTCCAGTGGCAGCAGGCGGGCCGGGCGGGCGAAGTTGTCGCCGTAGGGCTGGGAGTCGACCTCGATCTCGTCGCCGACGATTTCGGCGTAGAGGACGTAGGTGCCACCGCCGAAGTTGACGACGTTGAGCAGCTCGATGTCCTCCTGCAGCTCCTCGCCGGTGAGTTCGAGCCGCTGGCGCAGGTCGACGACGCCGAGCCGCTCGTCCCGCTTGGCGGAGTCGATCAGGAGGCCCGCGAGGGTGACCAGGCGGGCGAAGCGCTCAGGCCGGATCGCCGCTTCGGCGCGGCCGTTGGAGCGGGCCCGTTTGGGCGCCTCGCGCAGCGGCCGGTCGACGGTCTTGGCCGGCTCGAAGCCGTTGCGGTGGCGCTCGTGGAGCAGGCCGAGACGGCTCTCCGCCTCCTCGCGCAGCTCGTCGGGAGCGAGCACCTGCGCATTCTGGCGCCAGCGCAGGACCCAGGCGATCAGCTCCCGCGTCGAGGCATAGTCGGTCTCGAAGACCGAGCCCTTGCCCGGCGCTCCGTCGGACTTCTTCGCCGCGCGCAGCGTCCCGTAGGCGCCGAAGTCGCGTTCGACCAGCCAGGAGATGCGGTCGCGGACGAAGACCTTCGCCGTGCCCTGGGTCTCCCCCAGCTGCCAGTCGGCGCGCTGCCCGTAGTCGCGCCGGTCGAAGTCCTCCGGCGGCGAGAAGTCGTGCTCGGCCTTTGAGGCGTAGCCGACCTTGCCCTGGATCCGCGAGAGGCGGAACACGCGCACCGCCTCGCGCTCGTGGGCGTAGCCGATCAAATAGAACTGGCCGCTGCGGAAGACGAGGTGGTAGGGGTCGACCTTGCGCTTCTCGGTCTCGTCGCGCTCCATCGTGTAGTAGGTGAACTCGATCGTCTTGCGGCGCGAGATCGCGGTCTCGATCTTGGAGAGCCGCTGCGAGAGCTCGCGGCCGCCGGCGGAAGCCGTCATCGCCATCTCGACCGGGGCGCGGCCTCCCTCCTCGAGCGGGTTCGGGTGACCCCACGCGACCTGCTGCAGGGCCAGGCGCAGCGGCTCTGCGTAGGCGAATTCGCCTTCGGAGAGCAGCGAGAGCGCGGTGCTGAGCGCCGCCAGCTCCTCGTCGGTGAACTCGATCGCGTCGAGGTAGAAGTTCTCGGGCGGCAGCGAGTAGAGCTCCGCCTCGAAGAAGCCCTCGCCAGGCTTCTCCACTCCGAGTTGGATGCCGAGGCTCTCCAGCTCAGCCCGGTCGGCGTAGAAGCGACGCGCGAAGGCGTCGTCGTTCATGTCGCTGTAGCCCTCCACCTCGCGCTTGATCTCCAGGGCCGAGACGGGTCTGCCCTGGGCCATCAGGAACGAGATCAGAGAGAGCTGGCGGATCAGCTTCTCGGTGTCCTTCGCCACGGCTCGCAGGATAGTGTGCGGCCCGATTCATGGACCTCCTGCGCAATCTCTTCGGCAACGTCACGTCGGGGATCATCCGGCTTGCGGTCGTCGCCGGGACGCTGGCGCTCTGCTACCTCTTCATCGTCAAGCCGGTCCTGAAGACGACCGACGAAGCGATCAAATCGAGTGGCCTCGACCAGATCGGCAAGACGATCGACGGCTTCAACAAAGGGCTGCAGAAGGAGATCCGCCACTCCTTCAAGGTGACCAAGCAGCGCGGTGCCAACCCGCAGAAGCTGATCCGCTGCATCAAAGTTGCCAACGGCAATGTCAAGCGAATCGAACGCTGCACCAGGCGATTCTGAGACACCGCTATACGGCGTCCTCAGTCGTCCGAATAGCGCTGCTATTCGGACTCCCTGCGTCCTTGTCTATCGACGGCTCAGAACGCCTGGGCGGTCAAGCAGCGCGCTGACCGAAGAAGGCGGAGCCGGACAGGGCCCTGTCGAAGCCGGACCAAGACTCCCCAGCAGGCAATTGACGCTCGAGGCGGTCGAAGCTGCCGAGGCGGCCGCCGAGGTTGTCGATCATGTGGACGAGGACGGCCTCGCGGGTGGCGGGGACGACCGGGGAACCGTGTTCGAGCGAGCCGTGGTGGGCGAGGATGATGTGTAGGACGGCCTGCGCCAGCGCCGGGTCGAAGCCGGGGATCTCCTCGATCTGGCGGCGAACCTTGTAGTAGCCGAGCGGTATCTCGCCCTGTAGGCGGCCGGCATCGGTGAGATCGATTGCCAGCGGGTCGTCGTTGTAGGCCTCGGTCTTGCCGATGTCGTGCAGCAGGGCGCCGGTGACGGCGACGTCGCGATCGATGCCGGGAAAGAAGGCTGCCGCGGCGCTGACCGCCTGGGCCACCGAGACCGTGTGCTCGAGCAGCCCGTGGCGGTAGGCCTGGTGGTAGACCTTCGCCGCCGGCGCGTCGCGGAAGCGGGCCCAGATCTCGGAGCTCTCGCCGAAGAAGCGGTCCAGGAGATGTCGCAGCTGCGGGTCCTGAACCGTCGCCAGCAGCTCGCGCAGGACGCTCTCGAGCAACTCGAAGGAGACCTCCGATTCGACCGCGAGGTCGTCGGCGTCGTACTCCTCCGGTGCCGCCTCGCGCAGCTCGGCGATCTTGATCTTCTCGCCCCAGCGTTCGCTCACCTCGAAGAGGCCGGTGACGTAGACCGGTGTGCCGGGCGCGGCGATCGCGTATAGAGCCTCGGCCTCCTCCCAGGCGACCGCCTCGCAGGCGCCACTGGAATCGCCGAGGCTGAGCCGCAGCCAGGGCTCACCGTTGCGCTTGCGCCGCAGCTCGCGCTCGCGAACCGCGTAGACCCCGCCAACCCGCTGGCCGTCTTCGAGCTTGCGCAGCGGCACCCTCGCCACTATCAGCGTCTCGGTGAGAGCTTGCTGCTCCATCACGAAATCCAAAGTAGAGGCAGGGGCGGACGGCGATCCGCACTTTCAGAGGACTTCCCCCAGCCAGTGGCCGAGAGCAACCGCAGCGAAGCCCGTGGCCAGCGAGAGCGTGAGGTTTATCCAGGCGAGGCGGGTGTGACCGGCGTCGGCAAGGCGGTGCGAGTCCAGCATCCAGGTCGAGAGGTGGTGAAGGAGCCGAGCACTCCGCCGGCGACGATGACCAGGGCCTCGCCACTCAGAGCTGCACCGGCAATGATTGAGCCTGCTCCGGACGGCGCTCGACTGCAATCCCGAGGCGAACGAAGAGGAACCCCACCGCGAGCGTCACGATGACGGAGGCCGTGGCAAGGCCGAGGTGGTCGCCCTCGACCATTTCGAAGAGCTAGGGCTGGAGCGTGAAGAACGTCGTCAGCGTGCCGCAGACGCCGGTGGTGAGGAACGGGTGCGTGAGGTTGTCCTCGGGGTGGTCTCGCAGCCTGGCGACGAAGTAGCCGAGCAACAGGGCGCCGCTCATGTTGACCCCGAAGGTCGCCCAAGGCCGGCCCCCGGCTCCGTGCGGCGCTGCCTGCGAGAGGCCGAGCGAGCGAGGGCACCGAGAACACCGCCGGCGTAGATCGCGGCAACGCGGCGAAGATCGAGATGTCTCACCGTGCTACCGAGGCGAGAGGACCGCGAGGCCATGCTCGCGAGCACCCTCGGCAAGCCGCCGGTCATAGGTCATGACGGTCAGTGGAAGGTGCTCCGCCATGTGGACCGCCGTCATCAGGTGAATCGCGTCGAGCGTTGCCACGGAGAAGGGGGTGATCGTCTCGGCTTCGGCAAGTATGTCCTCCTGGACAGCTTCATCCTCGATTGGAATGGCAGCAATGCCCCGCAAGAGCTCCTTGGAAACAGGCAGAAATTCGGAGGCAACGCCCTTCGCTGCGAATTCTTCGTCGCGACGCCGCGCCAAACGACCGAGCTCGATCCACAGCAGTCGACTCGATAGGGCCTCGTCGAACCCAGCCAGTGCCTGTTGGATCGCAGGTCGATCCGGCTCGTTCAGCAGCACCCTTCCCAGTGCGCTGGTATCCACGTAGACGAGGCGCAACGCGGCTTAGCCGATGTCCTTACGGCTCTCGTCCAGGAAGGCGTCGGTTGTGCCGGCGGGCGAGGATGGGACGAAGCGTCCTTCTCGGTCCATTCGAGCGATTGCATCCGCGAGCCCCTCGCTCGCGGGCGGAAGAGTGATGCCGTGCAGCTCAGCCAGCATCTCGCGGAACTCGTTCCCCCCCAACGGCACCACTCGCGCAACCTCACGACCGCGTTCGGTCACAGTCAGTGACTCGCCGGCCTTGACCCGGCGTAGGTACTTGCTCAGGTTCTGCCGTAGCTCTCGGACACCGACCGTCTTCGCCATGTGCGTCAGACCGTAGCACTTGCGTATAGAGGGGAGGGGCCGTCAGAAGTCGGAACGAGGAACGCTTAGCCGGCTTCAACCACTTCCACCGTGCCCCGCATGTCCGGGTGGATCTCGCAGAAGTAGGGGTAGCTGCCCGCCTCCTTGAAGCTCTCCGACTTCAGCTTGCCCATCTCAAGCGTGCCGGTGTCGAAGGAGCCGTCGTCCGCGGTCGCGGTGTGCGGCGCCGCGTCGCGGTTGATCCAGATCACCTTGCCGCCTTCCTCGATCGTGACCGGGTCGGGGTCGTAGGTGAATTCGACGATCTCGACTTTTTCCGCGCGCACCGCGTCGCCGCTGGGCGCGGGGGCGTTGCCACCGGCGGGAGTACCGCCTTCGGGTTCGGTGGTGGCGGGAGCGGTGGCGGCGCCCCCATCCCCTCCGTCCCCGTTGTCGTCGTCGCCGCAGGCCGAGAACGCAATCGCCAGCGAAGCGATGGCGAGCACAAGGAGCATTCTCGAAAGTCGCATGGACCAGTCCCTACCCACCTCACTGCGCTTTGACACTTATAGGGTTCCGCCCGTGAAGCCCATGCGCTACATCGCCCTCGCCGAGGCGACGAGCTTTCTCGCCCTCCTGATCGCCTCGATCGTCAAGCGGACCGGGGGCAGCGAGCTGGGGGTTCAGATCCTCGGCCCGATCCACGGCGGGCTGTTCATCGCCTACGTGATCGTCGCCCTCAACCTTCGCCCGCAGATGGGCTGGTCCGCACAGACGACCTTCTGGATCCTGGTCGGGGCGGTGGTCCCCTTCGGTGGCTACGTCGTCGACTGGTGGCTGATCCGGGAGGAACGGCGCACGGCCGTATGACCGCGGGCGGACTGCTGGCGCTCGGCGCCGCCGTCCTCGTCCTGAGCGGTGCGCCGGACGCCGTGGCGCGAACCGGGGAGGCGCCTGGCTTCCGCGCTGAGATCGTCGGCATCGACGCGCCCACGCGAGAGCGGATGTCGGGAGTCTCCTGGCATCGCGGCTGCCCCGTCGGCTTCGCCGACCTGCGCCTGCTCACGGTCAGCCACTGGGGTTTCGACCGGCAGCTCCACCGCGGCAGGCTGGTCGTCCACCGCGATGCCGCACAGGCGATGCTCGCCGTGATGCGCTCGCTCTTCCGGCAGCGCTTCCCGATCCGGAGGATGCGCCTGGTCGATGCCTATGGGGCCGACGACCATCGCAGCATGGCCGCCGACAACACCTCCGCCTTCAACTGCCGCTTCGTCGCCGGCCGGCCGGGTGTCTGGTCCGAACACGCCTACGGCAGGGCGATCGACGTCAACCCGGTGGAGAACCCATACGTGACGGCGTCCGGGTACGTCTCCCCTCCCGCGGGGGCGCCCTTCGCGCGTCGCGGGCGGCACTCGATGGGCATGATCCACCGCAACGGCCCGGCCGTGGCTGCCTTCGCCTCGGCCGGCTGGGAGTGGGGCGGCAACTGGCCCTGGCCCAAGGACTTCCAGCACTTCTCCGCGACCGGGCACTGAACGACGATGAAGCTCTGCCGATTCGAGTCAAACGACGGAAAGCCCGAGCTGGGGGTCGTCGAGGGCGACGAGGTGATCGACCTGGGAGCTTCGGGCCTGCCTGCCGAACCGGTGGCCGCTCTCGCCGAGGCCGGCCTGGACGGCCTGCGAGAGGCGAGCCGAGGGGCACCTCGGTTGGCGCTCGCCGAGGTGCGCCTCCTGGCCCCGGCCACGCCGCGCAAGTACCTCGGGATCGCGCTCAACTACGCCGAACACATCGCCGAGACCGGGATGGACACTCCCGAGGTGCCGGTCTTCTTCAACAAGCAGGTGACCTGCATCGTCGGCCCCGGCGCCGAGGTCCATATGCCTCGGGTCTCGACCTTCCTCGACTACGAGGCCGAGCTGGCACTGGTGATCGGCAAGCGCTGTCGCCACGTGCCGGTCGAGCGTGCGCACGAAGCGATCGCCGGCTACACCTGCGCCAACGACGTCACCGTCCGCGACTGGCAGGGACGGGCGCAGACGATGACGATCGGCAAGTCCTTCGACACGCACGGACCGCTCGGCCCCTGGCTGGTCACTCCAGACGAGCTGGGAGACCCGCACGACCTGCGGATCCGGTGCTTTCTCAACGAGGAGCTGCGCCAGGACGCCCGTACCTCCGAGATGATCTTCGACTGCTTCCAGCAGGTTTCCCATCTCTCCGAAGCCTTCACCCTCGAGCCGGGCGACGTGATCGCCACCGGCACGCCGGTCGGAGTGGGCATCGGCCGCAAGCCGATCCGCGACCACCTGCTCAAGGTCGGCGACACCGTACGGGTCGAGATCGAGGGGATCGGCGAGCTGGTCAACGCCGTGGTCGACGAGCCTGAGGGCTTCGTCGCGGCACCTTGATCGTGCCCGAGCCCAGCGACTAGGCTCGCCATATGCGATTCGCCGTCAGCTGGCAGGAGAGCCACGAAAAGCAGAAGGCCATCGTCGAGGCCCTCACCAGCGACGAGGCCGTCCGCCGCCTCGCCCGCGAGCTAGACCACCCCGGCGGCATCACCTACGAGGTCGAGCCCGAGGACGACCTCGGCTACATGGAGCGGATCACCCTCGAGGACGAGTAGCCGAGCACTCAGGAGCTGATCGTCAGCTCCAACTCTTCGCGGTCCATGCCGGCCGAGTCGTCTTGCGCGGGTGCTTGAAGAGACGCCAAGTACTCACCTAGAGCGTCGCGCAGCATCTCTGCGCCAGCAAGACTGCCAGCTCGCCCGCGAGGGCGGACGGCATTCGGTATGGCGAGGTCCCGCTGGAGCCAGCACCGTGCCGCGCCACCGAGAGGTACCCAGGCACACCGTACGCGTGATCTGCCGCCAGCTCGGTATCCCGCCGATGACTTGAAGCTAAGTCAGAGTTCCCGGCGAGCCAGCTTCAGGCTGTTGACGTCGATCCGGTCCTGGTCTCGATTGGCGGCGCGCTTCATCGCCAGCTGGTCCTCGTACCCGCAGAACCTTCGTGGCTTGCCGTAGAAGTCTCGGGAGACAGCGTGGCCGGCGATATCGGTGTAGTCGCCAAGCCCCTCATCGGTCCCCTCGAAGCTGAAGGTCTGCATCACGTCGAGGCGGCCATGCTTGGTCATCAGGGTCAAGTTGCTGCCTTGCTGCAGGCCCTCGTAGTCGGGTCGCAGGTCGAACTCGTCCCTGAACTCGTCGAGGTCGATCGGGGTTGCCTCGAGCTCCTCGAGGGCAGCGGCAAGTCGACGGAGGTTCGCCTGCTTGGGATTGGGGCAGATATCGACGTCCTTGGTCGCTCGGGGGCGGCCATGGGCCAAACCGCGAACCCGCCGATGATCACGTATTCGACCTCGTGGGGGTCGATGACCTCCAGCAGCTCATCGACCTCGAGGACCGCCATCAAGTCTCCGCTCCTATCGCCAGCTCGGTGGCGACCTTGCTGAGCTCGGCCGCCTGCTCCAGGCGCTCGCCCGGCGTGCGCTGCTCGTAATCGGCGCGCAGCTCAGAGATCGCCACGTTCCCGGCGCCGGGAGCCGCCTTGCTTAGCGGCGTCGTCGAGACGACCATCGTCTCGCCCATCGCCTCCATGATCCTGTTCAGGGTCTCGAGACGCAGCGTCAGTTGGTCCTGCCGGCGACCTGGCCGAACCCGTTACTGGCCGCTTCCGCAACGGCGGAGCGACGCGCTGATGGCACGGGCGATAGCCGGTGCCGACCCCGAGAATGGGCTGCTCTGGAGTTTTTCCCCAACCCGCGCCCAGAGCCGCTTTAAGACCAGAAGCTCTACCGCTCATTTGGGGGCTTTCCCCAGCTTGTGCGATGTGGTTCCCCAATCCGGCGCGCGCATTCATCCGGATTTCGCATTCTGAAGGGGTTTGCTGACGCAGACTTTCCCCATTAGGGGAACTGTGGCCCATCTCCCAGTCTCTTGTGGGAGAACCCCAGTAAGCGCATCGAGGGCCATCTACGGTGCGCTCGATGGCGGCTCCCGTCGAAGACCAAGCAGCTGAGCGCCCAGCGCACCCGCTTGCACTGCAGCTCTGGAAGCTGCTGCGGAACCGGAGTGAGGCAGACAGGCGGCTTGTCTACGAGGCCCTACAGAGACGCTTGGGGATAGGTGAGATGACCGCCAAGCGCGAGCAGGCCGCAGAGGCTCTTCGGCGGTTTGCCTCGGCTCAGCGAGAGGCGCGCAGCGAGGCCGATCCTCTCAGCTGGGCCTTGGGAGAGCCGTCGCGCCGGCGCTATGACCAGTTCCGATCCGAATCCGAAGATCGGGCCGAGTGGCCGTCGGTGCAATTCATCCGCAACGCGTTCTCCGGTTCCTTCAGCGCCGGCCTCGAGGCAATCGGCGAGCAACCCGCGATCGACGTTCTCTCCCGTCGCCTCACCGCCTGCGGCAAGCACTACACGCGTGAGGAGGTTCTCGATGTCCTGAGAGCGTGGATCGAGCACGTCGATCTCAAGCAGGGCCCGAACGCCGCCCTGATGCAGCCGGACTATCGGCGCTGGAGGGATGACTTGCTGCCCTCGAGCGCAGACGGAGCGGCCCGGTATCCCACGCTGCCGGTGATTTACAACCTCATCGGCTCATGGCCCGAGGCCCTCTCGACGCTCGGACATCAGCATCGCTCTACACCGGGCTATAGGCCCGAAAAGCCGCGAGAGTCCGAACCGGCGGGCGGCTTCGACTTCAACTCTGCGCCCACACCAATGCTCCGGGCCGATGGCAGGTCGCGCAATCGGTCTCACTCTTCGCCGAGTCGCAAGGAAGACCTCATCGCCTGGCTGCGCTGGGTCGCCGAGCAGCTGCGCCCGGAGGAAGCTGAAGCGCTCACTTACAGCCAGTACAACCGGCTCTGCGCCTCGGTGGCTCGGGTGAGCCTGGCGCAGGGAAATCTGGCTCGCCCTCCTGCAGCCGCTCAGTTCGTCAAGTGCCCTGAGATCGGCTCCTGGCCGCGGGCGAAGTACTTGGCCGGGCTGATCGACGAGGACGTCCTCGCCAGGAGCCACAGCGCTCAGCCCTATTCCGAGCATGAACTGGTCAAGGCCCTGGTCGAAGCGGTCGCCGAGGTTGGACCGGACATCAGCCGCACCTCGTATATGACCTGGCGCGAGCAAAGGCTCGCCAAAACGCGGGGAGAGGAGCGCATTCCCTCAGACGCCTTGCTGCGCCAACGCTTTGGCAAGGGCGGCAGGTCGTGGGCGGCGGTCCTCTCCAACGGCTTGAAGCGAGCCGCCGAGCTTCGGATTGCGGCGCCAGAGGAGCCGGCTGGATGAGCTCGCGTCCCAACTCGGCCGCCAGTCCCACCGAAGGAGAGCCGGCCGCCCCCTCAAGCGACAATGCCACCGAGGTCGCCGCGGCGATCGTCTCGCTTGTCAGGAACCGCCTTGCCTGCCCCGAGACCGCGGCCCAGGACCTCCGCCGCCTGCTGGGAAACAGCCTGGCGGTCGACTCCCCGGCCGAGCGGCGCCAGGCATCGCTGGGCCTGCTGATCGAACTGGTCGCCGACGATGGCGAGTTCGTTCCCACGACTACCTACGAGGAGACCCGCAAGGAGCGCCTCTCCAAAGGAGAGGAGTGGCCGGCGGCAACGACGCTCTCGCGCTTGTATGGGCACTGGCTCGCCGCAGTTCGCGCCGCATGCCGCTTCTGGTTCGACGGCGGGCCACAGCGGGTTGCGGGCAGCCCCCACCACGCGATCGGCACCCAGCCCGGCTACCAGCCGGCCGAGATCCTCTCCACCCTGCTGGCGGCCAGGCGGGACCTAGAGCTGCCCGACGGCCACTGGCCCTCGCAATGGGAGTACTCCGAGTGGGCAGAGGTCAAGCGCCGCCTCACTCGACGCTCCGGAAAGGCGCCACGGATCCCAGGCCTCAAGCAGATCCGGAAGGCGTTCGGCGGCTACGACAAGGCTGTCGGCGCCGCGAGCCGTCACTTCGACGGCTGAGCAGGCACTCAAATGCGGCACCGACTCAATCTCAGGAATCGAGCGGCGGGCCCCCCGAGGCCCACCTAGCGGGACCAAAAATCTCAGGTCACCACCACGCATTCGGCGCAACCCGGCTACCGGGCCGAGACCTTCTTCAAAGGCTTCTTCTCCTCAACCGAATCTAGAGTTGGATCTTGCCTTTCTGAGCGCGCACCGATTGCTCACCAGAGCTTTCAATTCGCATCGAAGTCGTCACCTTCCAACTCATCCTGAGATTGCCGAAAGTCGATTTCAGCTTCTCGATTATCTGAGGGCGGGCCAGTACCAACCAGCCCTCCCCGACCTCATCGGTTGGGGAATTTGCGGGCCACCACCGGAAGCCCGATCGCCACCACATCGACTGGACCATCACCTCGCCGTCAAGCGTCCAAGTGAATGGGTTCGAGGGCTCTGGGACAAGGCCAACCTCTTGGGCCGCTCCGCTGTGGAAGGCCACCCACCAGTCGGGGGCTCCGCTTTGAATGTGCGTGCGCTGCACGATCAGCGACCCGTCGAACCTAGGGGGTTCCTTGGTGTGCTCCTCAGCAGTGTTCAGCCAAGTTTGCTTGAAACGATCTGCCTCATCACTGGTCACCAACCCCTGCTCGCGCCGCTCTTCAGGGTATTGGCTACCCGGAATGGCTAGCTGCGAGACCTCACCTATAACGTGCCAGTCATCGTGGCCCTGCGCTAGCCGCTCCGCGCCAGCTTCGGTGGGCAGAAACCAATCCCGGAAGTGGGACTCGCGCTCTTTGTGAGTGAGAATCGGAACAACCGCTTGGGGTCGGGTCTGTGGTCGCATTTGCAGTAGCGAGACGTCATAGAGTGGTGCCAATCCACAAGCCCAAAGCGCGTCATATGGATGGACCTTTCCAGCATCGAAAAGTTCAGCGCAAATCTGCCCAACCGCCCGACGCACCCGACGGGCACTTGGCTTTAGGTAGCCCCACCCAAATGGGCCTCGGGCTGGTAGCTGGTCGCTGCCTTGACCCGCTTCCTCTTGTTCGGCCAGCACCCCAACCCTTTCGCGCAGAGTCGACGTATCGACATCGGAGATCTGGGCGAGATTCTCAAGCTCCTTTTGGTAAATCCCAATCATTGACTCAAGGTCCGCAGGCCCGATCCTTGCCTCCTCGGCACGCTCGCGACTCACTCTTGAGGCGATGTGGAGTCCGAAGCCGGCCGAAAGGGGTTTTCCCTCTGCATCCGGGGGGTCTTCTCCGAAGAGCCCGAGTACATCGCGGGCTCCAGCGCGAAGGTCGAGTCGCGGGCCCACAGCGATCTCATGCAGCACATTGAGTAGATCCTCAGAGGGCTTGAAGCAATTATTTGCGAGAGTGGCAAGGACCGCGAGTACGATCGAAGTGTCTATCGTCGGGTCAACTAGCATTCGGTTAAGCAATTGGGAATCGGGGGTTGCTCGCGCAGAAACTAGAAGCGCCCGCTGCCCACAGGTCCAACCCAGGGTGTATGGGGAGCGAAGGAATTGAGCCAAGACCTCCACTAGTGCTTTGTCTACGGTGGTGCTGTCGAGGCCACGATGAATTTCTGCCTCGGCAACAGGACGGGGGATTTTGGGAGCCCCTGGCTGAGAGTCGCGACTCAGCAGCACAGTCATAAACTCCCACACCGAGTCTGCTATCGCCGCCTGATCGAAAGGCCCGAAGAGATCAAGGAAGTCACTCAGATCTCGCCCTACGGCGCTGAGTAGAAACTGATCGCCTGAGGCGATTGTGGCGAAGCGCTCAAATAGAAGCCGTCGTGCACGATCAGCGTCGATCGCCTTGAGAATCGCTGCGGCATCGATCACGGGTCCTCCCGCCCAATGGCGCTGCCAATCGCTGGCAGTTCCGACCACCAAGCTCCGCTCTGCCTGGTGCCAAGCCTCCTCACGATCGCCTGCGGCGTGAGCGCGTTCGGCGAGCGAGGCGGCAAACGCCGCCTCGCGCTCACCACCCTTGAGTGCCAAATCAACGCGAGCAATCTGGTCGTCGCTAAGCTCGCCGATCCTGTGTGTTACCGCCTTGGCGGTGGTGTAATCGCTACCGTCGGACTCGATCGCGGCGACCAACTCATCTACCGTCAGTTCGTCGCGGCCATCACCGGTCGTTTCGCTCGAATAGTGATCAGCCGATGGAGTCTCGTCGCCGATTTCGAGATCCGCTGCGGTCAATCCCAGCTCGTTGGTAACGATGCCCGCCTCGCTTGCCGCATCGACTAGCGCGTTTCGCCACCCGATCCGCTCACTTGGTCGGCCCTCAATCGACACGCGTTCGCTAGTTGCGCGCAATAGACCAAGAACGCGCGACTTGTCGGCTTCCGCTTTTGCAGCCACCGTGATCGCTTCCTTTGGGGCCTTTGCTCCGATCCCAATGAGCATCTCGCTCAGCACAGTCCACCAGAGGGCGGTGGGGTGACTTGCAGTGCCTTCAAGAAGGGTCAGGACAACATCGTCGATCTCAAGCACTGCACCCTCGGTCAGCCGCTGTGCGCACTCAAAAGCAAGACTGGGGTTCGCTTCGGCTACCTCTTTCACTAGAAGACGACCCGCTTCCCACGGCGCTCCCGCTTCGATTCGATGGGAGACTCCGATGATGCCTTCAGCCAGCCAGTGGGCGGCGGATCCTGCCTCGTCAGTGCTTAGCAACGGCCTCAAGAGCTTGAGCCATTCATTGAGCTGGTAGTCCTTTCGGAAGCCAACTCCGGTCGTCAGCCACATTGCTCGACCGAGGGCCTTCTCAGCCATCGCTCGCTCATCGGATTCGATCCAGGCCAAGGCGAGGAGAACCCAATCGTCAGCGGCTAGGTCGTCATGGCGTTTCATCGCCGCTTGCAGCTTCTTGAGCTGAGCACGGACCTCGACTTCCCCGATCCCAGCATCTCGGAAGGCACCGATCAGGTCGATGCCCCTATTGAGGAAGTCGGGCTCGTCGTCTTCCCAGCGTTTTTTCCAATAGTGCCAGAGCTCTTCCAGTGCCTCCCTACCCATTCCCTGGGCGAGCGAGATTGCCGTATGGGCGAGACGTTTTCGCACACCCCCCAGGCCACTGGTCCCGAATCGCTCCTCTCGGGCCAAGTTGTCGAGGTAGGCATGGAAAGACCTGACGGCCCGAACCAACTCGCCTGGCATGACTTCCTCTCCAGCCCAAACGCGGCCGTGCAGTGTGGCCTGTGCGACCACGTGCCGGGCAAGATAAGCCTCGATTCTGCGTCCCTCATTAGGGACTGTAATCACGCGCGCCGGATCATCCCTTTTCCCAATCTGAGCACGGAGTCGGTAGTAGGAGTAGAGGTAGTTCCAGCCCGGCCCGTTTTCTCGCAGCGATTCGCGTTCGGGAATGCTAGGCCGAGGAAGAGAGGCGAGTTGCCGCTCGGCCTCGGTACTACGGCCGACATTTCCAAGAATTGCCCCCACCCGCATTCGCCGCCGTCCTGAGAGGAGGTCTGCGACACCCAAGAGCCGGTCGATGATTAAGAGGCGTTGGTCTGTTTCTCCTTTTGCTGTGCGTTCAAGTTCTGCGAATAGGCAATCGGCGATTTGGTCCGCCCCTTCGGGCTCACTTTGATCGAGCGCCGCGAGAAGTGTTTCGTAATCCTCACGCTGATCCCGAAATAGCGCCTCTTCGGCCGCGCAGCCAACAAGGTTCATCTTGAATCCACGTAGCTGCGTATCTCCGTCCTTGGACGAGCGCCAGTGTGCGTCGTCTTCACCGAGGTCGACCCGATCGACGCCGGCGAGCACGTGCTCGGCTCCACGCATGACCACCGCTGCGCGTGCCCAGGAGTAAAGAGTCTGCCAAGGCCCGTCCGTCGCCCTGAGGTCTTCGCTGCGGCCTCCAAGCCATTCGAGAGGCTCGTTCATCTCAAAGAGACTCTCGGCGTCGTCAGGGTAGCCTGCGTCCTTGAGGACCCTAACGAGTCGCATTGCCGATTGCTTGCGGTTCCGGTCCGTGTAAGCGTCGTCGATGTTGGCGACATGCGCCATTGCTAGGTCCGGCCGGTCCAACGCCGCCAAAAGCTTGGCGAACTCGGTTCCGTGCGGGAACGAGAAGTCGCGGGTTTCGTTTTCGATTGCACTTAGTGCCAGTCGGACCAATCCGACGGGCTCATGGATCTCGGCTAGGGCGGCAGCGGCCTCGCGAATGTCCTTTTGGATATTCTCCACGGGACGCGCTGCGTCATATTGAGCACGAAAAAATTGAGGAGTAGCTCGCTCTAGCACCTCATGGGTTCGTCCCGCTCGCAAGAGGTGATGGATTTGCTCCCAGTGCTCCGGGCGGCCCTGCTCGGTAGCGATGCAACGGTCCGCGATCTCCCCTTGCGCCTGGAGCTCCTTCGCTGCGACTACCTTCCCGTCGCGCTCGGAGGTACGCTCGCGCAGGAACTCTCGGAAGGAGTCATGAAAGAAGGTCCAGCGTCCAGTGCTGCCTTCTCTGAAGAGATACTTCAATCTCTCGAGCTTGCGAATATCAATACTAGAAGAACCCGTAAGCCGAAGCCAGTCGAGGTCGATTGGTACTCGCAGACGGCTCACAACCGACAGGATGTCGACTAGCTCATCATCATCCTCAAAACCTACCCAGACGCTTTGGTAGTAACGCATGGCCTCGCCATCAAGACGAGGGAGTGTCGAGAGTGCCTCTGCCTGTCTCTCGGCAGGAAGACTCTCGGCAAGTTTGATGAACGTCTGAGTGAGTAGCGGGTGCCCCCCAGAAGCCTGAAAGACTTGCTCGGCTAGCCCCTCGATGCCTGCTTGCTCTGCCTGTGCAATCACTGCTGTCCGAGAGAGGGCCTCGGTTTCAATCACTCGCTGTGGAGTGGCGGCAGGAGCAACATGCTTTGGTAGGTCCTCGCGTGTCCGGGTTCCAATTACGAGAAGAACCCCATCTGGTATTCGATCGGGAGGTGGTAGCTCGGCGAGAAAGCCATCGTGTGGCAGCGGGTCGCGAAGCACATGATCGAGCCCGTCTATCAGGACAATTGCCGACGATCCCTGTGCTGTGGATCGTTCACTAAGCGCAGCGAGCTCTTTATAAAGCCGGTCTCGCAGCAATGAGATATCGCTGTCGGGTGGCAGGAACGATCGCTCGCCCGAGAGGGTGAAAACCAGGTCGTGAAGGAATGCATGGGCCTCGCCTCGGGTCCGAGTGTCATCGCCTGGCACATAGGCGTAGTAGCGAGCCGCAAGGCGCGCATCGACGCGAAGCATCTGGGTAAGAAGGGTGGACTTTCCTGAGCCAGGGCTACCGAGCAGGAAGATGTAGCCGCTGTCGTGATCGTCGAGTGCCGATTGAAGCTTTGAAACCGAAGCTTCAATCGGCTTAATCTCGGCTGGCACGGGGAATTCATGCTTCGAGCGTCGCCGGCCACGCCCTAGCCACTCTGGGCCGAGTCTGCCCAGGAACTCACCGACGTCCAGCGTCTCGGGGACCGTGTCGTCGATCACCATGGCCTTCATTCCGGCTGCCATTCCCTCGATGTCGCGCCGGAAGCGCTCTGCAGCAAGATCACTCGTCAACTTTTCCTCAGGAAGGCGCTGGCAGAGTTCAATGGAGAGGTTTGAGGCCATGTTCAAAAGTGCGTCGGTCTGCAGTGAGCACCTCTCGGCCAAGGCTCGGATATAGCCGTGCCAGTGCGCCGGTATGTCTCTGGTCGACTCGAAGGCGCCCTCTCCCGCAGGCCCCCAAACCTCTCGGAGAAATCTGTCCAGGTTGAGACCCTGTCCCGCCAATCCGTCCCCTCGCAGGCTCGCGGTCGAAGCGGGTCGGTTCGAATAGAGGTGGGCCACAAACCGTTCCACCGGCCTGGCGCCGTTCTGTCGACGTCTGCGTTGGGCCTCTCGGATTTTCCGAAGGCCCAGGATCATGTCGAGCAGCAATCCCCGAAACTCAGAGTCAATAAGCGGATCGTCTGCACGGCCCCATTTCACTTGGTAGGCATCGAGCCGCAGACCATTTCGACGTATGCAGACAAGCTGGAAATCGTCCAGGCGACCCGCCTCACGATCGCCGAGAACCACGGACTCGAGATTCCCCGCAGTTAGCTCACGTAGAACCTTCTCCGCAGCCACCTTGTACTGAGGCAGAAATCCACTCAGCGCATTTCGCTCGCCATCTGCTGGCGCCGTCCCCCTAGGCAAAATCTCCCCTGCTTTCCTTTTGGAAACTCGAAGCTAAGCGACCAGAGGGACGTTGTTTGGCCTGGGCTTGCAAAGTAGGCGGCCTGCGCCACGATGCTCAAGGCGTCTGCGCTTGTGATGGGCCATAAGGCCAGATTACCGGCGAAGACTTGGCGCGTTCCTGATAGCTAGGCTGTACGCCGCGTGCCCATACGTGTACCCTGAGATTGTGGCAGACCGAAATCGACGGATCAACGTGACTCTTGAGCCCGACTACGCGCGGAAGCTCGCCAGCTTGGCCGAGCGCACCCACGTTCAGGAAGGAACCCTGGCGAGGTCCCTTCTTTCCAGTGCGCTCGATGAAGCCGACCCGGACGCCACTCGGATCACGGAAATCCTTGATGGAATTCCTGGTGCCTGGGAGCGGTCCCAAGAGTCGATTGAGCAAGCTCGGCGCGGCGAAACACTGCCGCTTTCTGAGCTTTAGTCGATGCCGTCTATCGAGGTCACGCACCTTGCGCGTGATGAGCTTCGAGAGCTGATCGAGACCCGCCGCCTTCCCGCTAATACGCGGGATCGAGTCTCGCGTTCGCTGGCCACCCTTGAGGAATTCCCACGGGCCGGCAAGCAGCTCTCCGGTGTCTGGCGAGACTGCCGGGCCGTCATCGGTCCCTGGGGCTGGCTGATCGTGGTTTACATGATCGAGACGGAGGATCGCGTGGTCGTCATCGCCTTCCACGATGCTCGAACGTCTGATGCCGCTATCGCTCGTTCTTGACAGCCGCTCAAGACGCTCGCGGGGGTACCTACATCAGCGGCCGAAGTCCGGTCGCGGGTCTACGTTCGCCAGGACATAGGGCCACGTGTGCCGTGCTCGGCTCTCGCCGCCACCAGTCCTGAGCTTGTTGGGCTGGTCGCTGCGGGTGGGCGATTCGGCGTATCGGCCTGACTAAGCGGCCCTCGGCGGCGGTGGAACGCCAACCGAGGGCCTGACCAAAAGGAGAACACGCTCCTCATGGCTGATTCCAACCCTACGGGCGGCGGCGATGCCGTTGTCCTGACGATCTCATCGAAGGATCTGAGGTTCCTTCGCTTCATCTTCGAGGTGGCGCAGGGAGGCATCCGGGAGGAGCTGGCGGAGCACCCGCACCAGCTCAAAGACGCCAGCCGCCTCGACCGAGAACTCGCCGCCTACGCGAAGCTGCTGGAGGCGCTCGACAGCGGCTTTCTGGTTCCCGACCGCGACGTGATCGACGTCCTCCGCGACTTGGCGGAGGCCAATGATCGCGAGAACGAATACGCCAGCGCCGTGGAGCAGCACGAGGCGCTGTACGGGCTGCTGGGCCAGATCGACGGATCGAAGGGAAGCGCCTGATGGCGGGCCCTGGCTACGGGGTCGCCGACGTCTTCGGCGCGAACCTCGCCCGCTATCGGTTGAAAGCTGGTCTTTCCCAGGAAGAGCTGGCTTTTCGCGCTTCCATCCACCGCAACGGGATTGGCCTCCTGGAGAGAGGAGTTCGCCTTGCTCGGATCGACACCGTGGTCAAGGTCTCCGGTGCCCTGGGGGTGTCGCCCGGAGACCTCTTCGAGGGCCTTGCCTGGGAGGTCGGCAAGTACGCGGCTGGAAGGTTTCGGATCGCACCGTCTCCAGGTGGAGACGGTGGCTCTGGCGAGGCTGCGCTCTGATGGCGTCGGCGCGTGGTCGCAAACGAGGTGCTCCGGACGCTCCGCCCACGGCGAGGGAGTTCGTCATGACGCACTTCGCCGCGAACCTCGTTCGCTGCCGCCGCGAGGCGGACATGAGCCAAGACGAGGTGGCTCTGCGCGCCTCCTTGAACCGCACCGAGGTCAGCAGCCTCGAGCGCGCCCTCCGATCGCCACGCGTCGAGACGGTGGTCAAGCTCGCCGGCGCCCTGGAAGTAGATCCGGGGCGACTCTTCGAGGGACTGGCCTGGCAGCCCGGCGAGTACCGGTGGGGCCGGTTTCGCGAGGTGAGCGCCGGAGAGCCCAGTGCCTCGAACGGGAGAGGGCTGATGGCACCCGTTCGCAGCGAGTTCGCCAAGCGATTCGGGGCGAATCTCGCCCGCGCTCGCAGAGAAGCCGGCGTCTCCCAGGAAGAGCTCAGCCACCGAGCTTCGCTGCACCGCACGGCGGTGGGCCAGCTGGAGCGAGGGGAGCGTGTCGCCCGCGCCGAGACCCTCTTCAAGCTCGCGTGCGCCCTCTCTGTCTCGGTTGAGCGCTTCTTCGAGGGCATGGCCTGGGAGGCCCCGCCCCTTGCCATCGGCAGGTTCGAATTCTCGGATTCGGGGCCCCAAGTGAGGCAGAAAAACATTTGCGCAAAAGACAAACACGCGGGGTTCGCCCTGGGATCCACCTATACCCGAGGGCAAGAACTTGGCAGCTAGCAATCACATCGACGTCCCGCCGCAACCGGAGCCCGGAGATCCGATGTACCCGGCAGCCGCGCCTGCCAAGGAGGTCAAAAGCCGTCGGCAACGCCACTTTGGGATCACGGCTCGCAGCGCCCGCGTCGAGGAGTGGAAGTACCTGAAGAAGCTGGAGATAGCCAGAGCCACCCCCGGCCTGAGTCAAAAAGACCTCGCCGAGCTGGTCGAGAAAGCCTTCGAGGCGACGAAGTCAGAACGCCATTCCGACAGGGAACTTGCCGCCTTCGACGAGACGGCGCCGGTCTCGCGATCGCCGCGACCCAGCGAAACCTGCTCGGAGGTCGAGATGGCGGCCATGCGCGGGCTCGGAACCGTCAGGTGGCTGATCGACTGGCTACTTGCGAAGACAAATCTGCGCGGCCGCCGCGCTCGGCGGGAGATGGTGGTCGCCGTTTTCCTGCAGATGGCCCTTGGCAGAGGACGACCCGAGATCGCCCGCTCGCACAACCAGCTGACCGGCAACCGTCCCGCCCTGGCCTGGGCTCACGACTATCCGACCGACGTCGCCCGAAAGACCCTCTATGAGTCCCTGCACAACCTCCTGCGCAACAAGGACCCCGACGTCCTGGTCGCAGCCAACATCGATCTGATCCGCCAGCTGGCGGAGATCCACAACCAGCGGGAGTGGCCGCGCAAGCGCGGCGGGCGTCGCAAGGGCGAGGCTCTCCTGGTCGGCGAGATCGGGATCGTCGACGGCACGCTCGTCCCGGCGCCGGTCCCGCAACGCCATCCCAAGGACCCCGAGCACAAGCGGATCCTCCACGGGGACGGGCGCGAGATGGTCAACGCAGTCGTCTACACCAACGCGAAGGGGAGGCCGTACCGCTTCACCGAGGGCTACCGGCTGGTGATCCTGGCCGACATGGCGACGACCCTTCCCATCGCCGCCACTCTGATGCCGGCCAGCGGCGATGAGCGAGAAGCGCTCCTCAAGCTGCTCGAAAAGCTCTTCGAGGCATGGCCCGAGTGCCCGATGAGCGCGATCGTCGGAGATGGCCTCTTTCAGAACAGCCGGCAGCTCTCGCGCGATCTGGTCTTCAACTACGGCCTTCAGCCGATCTTTCCCAAGAGCGCCAAGGGCTTTCGGCGCGACCTGCCCCACTCCGAGAACGACGGCGTGCCTCGTTGCGCCTGCGGCGAGATGAGGCTCAAGGACACCGACGGCTTCTATACCGCTGAGCGCCGTGCCCGCGAGGACATCCCGCGCGGCGTCGAGGCTCCGGATCCGACCAAGGCCCGCCTGCGCTGGACCTGCCCGAACAGCGTCTGCAAGCCCGTCACCACCTACGCCCACAAGGAGCCTCGCCTCTACACGTTCTATCCCCGCGGCGGCGACTCCGATCGCGCGATCGAGCGCCGGGGTCCTGATGCTTCGCCGCAACGCGGTCGAGTCGATCTTCGCCTGCTTCCAGAACCTCGGCCTCGGCCGAGAGAAATTCGATTGCCCACGCTGGGCCAAGGACGTCGAGATGGGATGGCTGCTCGGCGCCGGCATGCTCGGGCTGACTGCTCGTCGCCTGGCCCACGACAAGGGGCTCTATGAGACGACGCACGCCGAAGCCGAGGGGCTCGGCCTTCTCGACCAGCCGACCGAGAGCTGTCCAGCACCGGGCCCCGACGAGCTGACGCTGGCCCGAGCCCAACGAGACCGCGAGCAGATCCTCGAGCCGCCTACGGCTCCCGCAGGCTGGGGACCGGACGGCTCCTTGGCGACCGCGCCCGGCGGCGCAGCCGCCTAACTCTTCCCTAGCTCGACCTTCGATGGCCGATCGCCTGCGGCCTGCTTTCGCTGCCCGTAACCGGCGAAATCGTCCCGAAAAAAGTCCAGACTTCAGGCTCCTAAAACTGGGGAATTTGGGTGACTTCGGACCCGAAAGTCCAGACTTCAAAAACCGCCCTCGGAATCGGCGGTCTGAAGCCGATTCCGAGGGGCGGAAAGTCCAGACAAAAGTCCAGACTGTCCCAGAATGGCGAGACCCGGATTCGAACCGGGGACACCACGATTTTCAGTCGTGTGCTCTACCAACTGAGCTATCTCGCCAGAGCAGATGTGCAGGCTGGCCGCACAGGCGAAGGCTAGCGACCAAGAGCGGGAGGGGCTGATTGCATTGGGGCGTGAGCACGACTCGTGCAGCGCTGGGGCTCGTGGCCCTGCTGGTGGTGGGCGCGATCGTCATCTCGGGGGGGTCGAGCACCGATCCACGGACGCCGGCGGGATTGCCCGGGCTGCCGCCGCCCTTCCTCGGAGTCGCGGTGGTCGGCAACGGCGGACGGGTTGCCGCGGTCGACGCTTATGGGGGCGTGGTCGGGGCCTGGAGACCGGGGCCAGCGGGCCTGGCGCTGATCCGCAACCCGGTCGAGCGGCAGCGGGCCGGAACTGTGCCCGCCGATACCGGCATCGTCGCGCGCATGCCGCTGGATGGAAGGGCGATCCCGTTCTGGCAGGCGGACTCGGTCCGACAGCGCTACGTGCCGGGGACGAACGTGCTGCGGACCGTCGCCCACGCCAACGGGAAGAGCTTCGTCGTCACCCGACGAGTCGGCGGCCAGGAAGCGTCTCGCGCCGACCGGCGCCGGCTCGCTCGCGCGCGGCCGCTGGGGGCGGATGCACCCGCCTGGGCCCGCCGCCTCTACCGGCGCTCACTGCTCGTGCTGTGGGCGCTCACCGATCGCCGCACCGGCGCCGTAGCGGCCGGCGTCCGTGACGGCTGGGCTTACGTCTGGCCCCGTGACGCCGGGGCGGTCGCCATCGCTCTCGCCGCGGCGGGGTATCGCGAAGAGGCCCGGCAGGTGGTGCGCTTCCTCCGGGGACTCGACCTCGAAGCGGCAGCGCGATTTCACGGCGACGGCACGTCGGTGGGCGGCCGCGCCACACAGGGCGACGCGGCCGGCTGGGTCAACGCTGCCGCCAGGGCGGCGGGACTGCAAGCCGAGGCAGCGACGCAGCCCTGGCACGACCGCGCCGACTACCACGAGGAAGATGCGGGCGATTACCTAGCCAACGCAATCGCCTCGAACTGGGCCGATGGGCCTAAAAGCGGAGATATAGGCCGCCTTTCGGCCCATCGGCGGGAACTAGTCCAGTTCAGGACCAAACGAGGACTGGTTCGTCGCGCTGATGATCCGGATTCGGGTCTCGATTCGGCAGCGGCCTGGGCGGTACGTCCCTTCCCCCAGCCAGCCCTGTTCCTCCTGGTTCGCCGCACTCTGCTGACCCTCGCCGTCCAAGCGGGCCGCTTCGGGATCGTCCCCTCCGAGAACTGGGATGGCGGGGACGACCCCTGGACGGCACCGACCGCGTGGACCGCATGGAGCCTTGCCGCACTTGGCGAGCGAGATGCCGCCCTGCGCCTGATGGCCTGCCTGCGCCGCGCCGCGACCCCACTCGACATGCTGCCCGAGCGGGTTGACACCCACACCGGGGTTCCCACCTCGACCACGCCCCTCGCCTGGTCGCACGCCTTCGCCATCCTTGCCATCCGCGAACTCTGGCCGGATGCGAATCAAGTTTCCGATCCATTTCATCGAAACTTGATTCGCGCAAAGGGGCGGGCGTCAGAGTGACGACAGGACTGCGCTGACCGCCTCTTGGGCTGTCGAGGCCGGGACAACGCCTGGAGCCGACTCCATCGGGCCCTGGCCCTCGAGGGTCCAGCTTCGCAAGGCGACGACGGTGCGGCCCAGGGCGCGGGCGAAGCCGATCTCGGAGAGCGTGCCCCACTCGCCGCCGACGGCGATCACGGCGCTGCCCGAGGAGACGACGGCGAGGTTGCGCGCGTGGCCGATCCCGGTGGCAACGACGTGGGTGCAGTGTGGGTTGGCGTCCTCGATCTCGGCGCTGGGGACGATCCCGATCGCCGTCCCGCCTACGGCTGCCGCACCCCGCGCGACCGCCTCCATCACGCCGCCGAGGCCGCCACAGACGACCGTCACCCCCGCCTCGCCCAGCAGCCGGCCGACCTCCTCGGCCAGCCGCGCGAGCTCCGAATCCTGCTGGCAGCGCCCCGAGCCGATGACGGCCACCTGACGCGCGCGCTCGGAAAAGGGGGAGGGGGTCTCGACGGAACCTCCCTGCTGTTCGTGACGGCGAGTCCCCCTCCCCCTTTTCACACCGCCCCCTTCATCGTCCGCATCAGCTCCAGCGCCCCCTGCTTGTGCAGAGGCTCGTTGAGGTTGCCGCACTTTGGGCTCTGCACGCAGGAGGGACAGCCGGACTCGCAGGGGCACTCTGCGATCAGCCGCTCGGCATCGCCGAGCAGGCGCTCGAACTGCTCGTAGCCGCGCAGGGTGATCCCCACCCCACCGGGATGGCCGTCGTAGATGAAGATCGTCGAGCGGCCGGTCTGGAAGTGGACGTTGGTCGAGAGGCCGCCGATGTCCCAGCGGTCGCACATCGCGATCAGTGGCAGCACCGCGATCTGGCCGTGCTCGGTCGCGTGCAGGGAACCGAGCAGGACGTCCGGCGGCAACGAGCCGCTGAGCGGCTCAGGCAGCACGTACCAGAGGGCCTGGGTGACGAAGTGCTGCTCGGGCAACTCGAGGGCGACGATGTCGAAGGGCTCCTGGTCTGCGATCGAGACCCGCTGGTAGGCGATCACCTGCTCGGTCACCGAGACCTCGCCGAAGTGCAGCTCGACCCCGGCGGTCGGCCGCTGCTCGCGCACCGCCTCGATATAGATCTCGGTCTCCTTCTTCGGCCGCGTGTACCAGTCGCCCTCGAAGAGCGAGACGATCGCCCGCCGTCCGGCGATGTCGAGCTGCTCGACCTCGTAGGAGCGGCCCAGGTGGAGGTAGATCGCGCCAGGATGGATCGTCGTGAAGGCGCGCTCTGACTCGACCAGGCCGAGCATCTCTCCCGAGTCGCGCTCGATCACGGCGACCGAGTCGGTCGAGGCCGAACGCAGCGGGATCTTCGAGGCGACGAACTCGCTGCGCCGGGGGGCGAGGCCGCCGGGGGCGCGCCGCAGCTCTCCCACAGCGGCAAGCCTCTCGGCCCGCTCGCGCCAGCCATCGCCGAAGATCTCGTCATCTGCGTCGCTCAGCGGCAACTCGTAAGCCGCCGCGACCATGTGGCGGGAAGCGATCTGATCGTTGGCCGGGTCGAGGATCGCCGCCTCCACCGGCCGGTCGATGAACTCGTCCGGATGTCGGCAGAAGAACTGGTCGAGCGCGTCCTGGCCGGCGACGTAGACCGCCAAGCCGCGTCGCTGCCGCCCCGCCCGGCCCCACATCTGCCGCAGGCTGGCGACCGTGCCGGGGAAGGTGACGCAGATCGCCGCGTCGAGCTCGCCGATGTCGATTCCCAGCTCGAGCGCATCGGTGGCGACGACAGCGAGCAACTCCCCCGCCACCAGCTGCGCCTCGATCTCGCGTCGCTGCTGCGAGGTATAGCCGCCGCGGTAGGGGGCGATCCGGGCCGCCAGCTCCGGCTTGCCGCGCGCCTCCAGCGCCTCGCGGGCGAAGCGCTGGATCAGCTCGATCCCGCGCCGGCTCTTAAGGAAGCAGATCGTGCGCACGTCGTGAGAGACCAGCTCGGCGAGCAGGTCCGCCGCCTCCGAGAGCGGCGAGCGACGTGTTCCCGTCGCCTTGTCGATCAGCGGCGGGTTCCACATCGCGATCTCGCGCCCTGTCCGCGGCGCGCCGTCGTCGTCGACCAGCTCGAACGGAGCGCCGACCAGCTCCTCGGCCAGGCCGACCGGGTTGGCGATCGTCGCCGAGGCGAGCAGGAAGCGCGGCTCGGACCCGTAGGCGCGCGCCACCCGCCGCAGCCGCCGCAGGACGTTGGCGACGTGGGAGCCGAAGACGCCGCGGTAGGTATGCGCCTCGTCGACCACGACCCAGCCGAGGTTGGCGAGGAAGTCGCCCCAGCTCTTGTGGTGGGGCAGCATCCCGACGTGGAGCATGTCCGGATTGGTGAGGACGAGGTTGCTGCGGCGGCGGATCGCCGGGCGCTCTTCGCGCGGGGTGTCGCCGTCGTAGATCGCCTCGCGCAGCCCCGGCGGGCGCAGCTGGCCCAGCTTGCGCGCCTGGTCCTGAGCGAGCGCCTTGGTCGGGTAGAGGTAGAGGGCGCGGTTCTTGGCGTCGCGGGCGATGCCGTCGAGCACGGGCAGGTTGAAGGCGAGGCTCTTGCCCGAGGCGGTGCCGCTGGTGATCACCAGGTTGGAGGCCGCGGCCGCCTCATAGGCCTGGCGCTGGTGCGAGTAGAGGCGCTCGATGCCGGCGGCGTTGAGAGCTTCGACGAAGCCCGGGTCAAGCGATTTGGGCAGCGCCACCCGCTTGGCTTTGCGCTCCTCCTCGGCGCTCTCGGCGACGACGCGGCCGTCGCGGCGAGCTGGATCGAGCGCGACGGCCCAGGGTGTCTCCAGCAAGCTGGCGGCCCCGGGCTTCGTCATGCGGTGTCCTCGGTCGCCCAAATAGCGCTGCTATTCAGGCTCCCTGTGTCCTTGCCTGACGAAGCCCGGATCGCGCCAGCAACCTTTACCGCCTGCAGCGAGCTGCGGTCGTGGATGCGGAGGATGTCGGCGCCGCCACGCACCGCCAGCGAGACGGCCGCGACCGTGCCCCACTCACGCTCGCCCGCCGGCAACCGTCCCTCCCAGGAACCGGCGAGGACGGCGCCGATGAAGTCCTTGCGCGAGAGCGAGACGTAGAGCGCCGGCCCCAGCTTGCGCAGCTCGCCGAGCCGTCGCAGGATCTCCAGGTCCTGCTCGGTGGTGAGGTCGAAGTCGAGTCCGGGGTCGATCGCGATCTGCTCCTCGCTGACGCCAAGCCTCAGCGCCGTCTCGACTCGCCCCCCGAACCAGGACTTGAGGTGGTCGACGACGTCGCCGTACTCGCGCGGTGGCCGGTCGACGCGCGGCGGACCCTCAATGTGCATCAGCACGTAGCCGCAGCCCGTCTCGGCGACGAGCTCGAACATCTCCTCCGAGCCGCCGGAGATGTCGTTGACCGCTACCGCGCCGGCCCCCAGCGCCTGGCGCGCAACTTCGACCGAGAAGGTGTCGGCCGAGACCGGGACGCCGGCGTCCGCCAGTCCCTCGATCGCCGGGACCAGCGCAGCCGCCTCGGCCTCGGCCGAAACCGGCGGCCCGCTCTGCGCCGCCACCGCCCCCACGTCGAGCATGTCGAAGCCGGCCTCGACCAGCGCCAGCCCGTCCTCGACCGCCTGCTCCGGCGTGCCGCTCCGCGCCCCCTCGAACATGGAGTCGGCGGTGACGTTGACGATCCCTGCCCCAAGCGGCTGGGACAGTCCGAGGGTCCGATCGGCGAGCTTCCAAGGCACGTCGCTACCGTAGCGGCCGCACCCATGGCACTGCGATGCGTCTACACCGACCTCGACGGCACCCTGCTCGGCAAGGGCAGCTCGCTCTTCCGCGATGCTGAGGGGGCCTTCTCGCTGGCGCAGGCGCGAGGGCTGGAGGCCTGCCAGCGGGCCGGGGTCGAGGTGGTGATCATGTCCGGCCGGCGCGAGCCGCAGGTGCACGAGGCAGCGCGGCTGATGGGCCAGACCTCCTACATCTACGAGGCCGGTTGCGCCTTCGCGATCGACGGCGAGAAGACGCTGCTGACCGGCGATCTCGTCCCCGACGAGGAGCACGGCACGGTCTACGAGCAGATCGAGTCGCGCGGCATCCCGGCGATGCTCTTCGAGCGCTTCGAGGGACGGCTCGAGTACCACTCGCCCTGGCACCACGGACGCGTCCTCTCCCACCTCTTCCGCGGCAAGGTCGACGTCGCGGAGGCGAACGAGCTGCTCGGAGCCGAGGGCCACGGTGACCTGCGCCTGCTCGACAACGGCGCGATCGGGCGGGAGATGCCCGCGATCGACGGACCCACCCACGCCTACCACCTGGTTCCCAGGCTGGTCAGCAAGGCAAACGCCGTCGCGGCCCATGCCCGCGCCCGCGGCTACGACCCGGCCGGCTGCATCGCCGTCGGCGACTCGGTCGAGGATCTCGAGGTGGCCGCCGCGGTAGGGCGCTTCTTCGTCGTCGCCAACGGGCCCGAGCGCGACCCCGGCCTGCGCGCCGCGCTCGCCGCCTGGGACAACGCCACGGTGACCGAGGGCAGCATGGGCGACGGCTTCTATGAGGCGGTCGTCACGACTCTGGTCGAGCGCCGCTGAGCAAGCACTAATATCGGCCCCAGCTGCCGCCAGACCCGGGAAGGAGCACCGTTGTCGCAGGAGCACGCCACAGTCGCCGAGCAGGAGTACCTCGAGATCATGTTCTGGCTCGAGGAGGCCGGCCTGCCGATGACCGGGGCCAACATCGCCCGCGCGATGCAGCTCTCGCCGCCGACCGTGCACGAGATGGTCGGGCGCCTGATCCAGGACGGCTACGTAGAGCGCAAGGCCGACAAGTCGCTCGACTTCACCGAATCGGGACGCGAGCACGCGAGTCACATCGTCCGCCGGCACCGGATGATCGAGCGCTTCCTCACCGACGTGCTCGGCATCCCCTGGGACGAGGTCCACGAGGAGGCGGAGCGGATCGAGCACGCGATGTCGCCGGTGCTCGAGGAACGGATGCGGATCGCGATCGGCGATGCCACCACCTGCCCGCACGGCCACCCGATCGTCGACGGGACCCGCGAGACCGGCTCGCTGCTCTCCGACGTGGAGGTCGGCGCCAAGGTCCACGTGCTGCGCTTCGAGAACGAGGCCGAGGAGCTGCTGCACTACCTCAAGGACGCGGGGCTGGAGCCGGGGCTGGAGGGCAGCGTCGAGAGAAGCGACGAGGACGGCGTGACGATCCTCTCCGGCGATGGGACCCACGAGGTCTCGCGCAGCGTCGCCGAGACCGTCTCGGTTCGCGCCGATCCGGCGCCGCCGCCACGGGCGACGATCCCGGAGCAGCTGGTTCTCTCTTCGGATCGCTACGGCCGCTGACGCGGCCACCGTTCTCAGTTCGGGACGGAGATGCTTGCCACTGGAGCGCTCGTTGGTTGAGCGCTGCCGCCGCGCGGCTCTTCAGTGACCATCACCGTGTCGACGCCGGTCATGTCGTCGATCACCGCCGTCGCGGTGCCGTCGCGGTTGGGCACGAAGAGCGTCTTCGCCGAGACGACCCGGTCGTCCCGTTCCACCCAGGCCTGCAGGACCTCGTCGGGCGGCAACTGGGGCAGGTTCGCCAGGTGCAGGGTGCCCGAGTCCCCTTCGCTGACCATCTCGACGGTGACTCCAGGAGGGCTGCCGGAGACGACGGTGCTCGTCTCGCCACCGTCCGAGCCGCCACCGCGGATCGCGTAGCCGGCGACCGCGGCGACGATCAGGGCGAGCGCGGCGAGGCCGACGGCGGGTCGAAGCGTTACGAAGCGGCGGCGCGGACTGGGTTCGCGCTCGCGATCCGAAGCAGGCGCCGGCGGTCGATCCGCCTCGGAGCGCACCTGCCCCATCAGGCGAGCCCGCAGCTCCGGCGCCGGCTCGACCCGCTCCACCACCTCGGGCAGCAACTGCACGGCGGGACGCAGCCAGGCCAGCTCCTCCCGGCATTCCTCGCAGCCCGCCAGGTGGCGCTCCAGCTCGGCCGCCTCACCCGGCTCCAACGCACCGAGCAGGTACGCGGCCAACTCGTCGCGCCGGCGATCGTGCTCTGTCTCGTTCATGCCAATCCCTCCGCCAGCTCGCCGCGGATCTTCTCCAACCCGAGTCTCATCCGTCCCTTCACCGTGCCCAGCGGCACCCCGAGCATCGCGGCGATCTCCGAGTGGCTGAAGCCGCCGAAGTAGGCCAGCTCGATCACCTTCGACTGCTCCCCCGGCAGCTCGCCGAGGGCGCCGCGAAGCTCGTGCGCGGTCTCGCGGCGCAGCGCCTCGGCCTCGGTCAGCTCCCCGGCCGGCTTCTGCTCAAGGATCGAGTCGTCGTCGAAATCGAGCTTCGGCGCCCGCCCGGCCTTGCTGCGCAGGAAGTCGATCGCCCGGTTGCGGACGATGCCGAGCATCCAGGAGCGCACGCTGCCGCGCGCCTGGTCGTAGCGGGCGCCACTGCGCCAGATCGAGATGAAGGCCTCCTGGGTGACGTCCTCGGCCGCTCCCCGCTCGCCGACGATCCGGTAGGCAAGCGAGTAGGCGGCGCCGCCGTGACGGTCATAGAAGACCTCGAAGGCATCGGGGTCCTTCTCGCCGATCAGCGGCATCAGCTCCTCGTCGGCGAGTCGCTCGGCCTTGGCACCCCGGATCTTCATCTCGCTGTACGCCGCTCCAATCCGCTACTGGATGAACGGTTCGACCGCCTTCAGGACCTTAGCTTCGTCCAGAGAGGGGTCAAACGCCTGCGGTGACGGTTCCGCCCCATTCTGCAGCCGGATCGCCGCCGCATGGCGTGCCTCGACCTGGACGATCGCCCCTGCCGAGCCCAGCACTTCCTTCGACTTGATCTGCGGCGCGGCGCCGTTGTAGGCGCTGACGCCGGTGTCCTCGAAGGTCTGGGCGAGCTCGAGGAATTCGGCGGTGCTGTCGTAGGGAAAGTCGAATTTCGGCTCGGCCGCCGGCTTGCCGCCGAGCTGCTTGACCGAGGCCGTCAGCGCCTTCACGTGCTCTTCCTCGTCCTTGCCGACGAGGTCGATCAGGCTCATCAGCTCGCCGTTCGCCTTCACCCGGGTCTTCGCCTCCCGGTAGAAGGCGGCCTCGAGGTACTCGAGGGTGAGGGCGAAGTTGAGGATGCCGACGTCGCCGCCACCGGACTGCGCCAGCGCCCGGCCGACCAAAGGGCCGACCATCGAGGCGCCGTAGATCGCTCCTGCGGCCAGGGCACCCTTGAGGATCACCTCGCTGCGGGAGAGGTCGCCGCTGTCGTCGTCGATTTGGACCGCGGCCAGCTGCGGCTGGGTGAGTTCCGTATTGCTCATCTCGTGCTCCTTTCGTGCCCGCCGGGTCAGCCGACGATGAATGGTTCGATCGACTTGAGAACTTCGTCGGCATTGGCCGGCTTGGCGAAGGCGCCGTCCGGGGTGATCGACTTGCCGAGCAGCGTGTTGAGCGCCGCCGAGTGGCGACCCTCGACGCTGTGAATCGCCAGCGCCGAGGCGAGGACCGATGGGCTCTTGATGTTCGGCGCCTGGCCCAGGTAAGCGGCCGCGCCGAGGTTCTCGACCGTCCCCGCCAGTTCGAGCACCGACTTGGCGCTCTTCAGCGGGAATTCGGTCTTTGGCTTCGGCGCCGGCTTGGCCCCCATCTGCTTGACCGCCGCGGTGAGAGCGGCGACGTGTTCGGCCTCCTCTTTGCCGAACTTGCGGATCGTCTCCAGATCGGAGCCCTTGAAGAGCCCGCTCTTGACCACGTCGGCATAGAAGGCGGTCTCCAGGTACTCGAGCGTGAGGGCGTAGTTGAGGATGCCGACGTCGCCCTTGCCGAATTTCTCCGTTTCGCTTTCGGTGCCGGAGGCGGTCGAGGTGGTCATGGTCGTGTCGTTGTCATCGCCGCAGGCGGCGAGAAAAGCCGCCAGCGCAGCCGAGCCACCGCCCAGCGCGATGAACTTCCGCCTCGAGACCGGGTCGCTGGCGACGCGGGCGATGGCGTTGCCCTCCACGGGGGCGGCCGCTCCTTCGCGTTGCGTGCTTGTCGGCATGTCGTCCTCTCCTCGCTGGTTTGCCCTTCCGCACGCTCCTACGGGTCGGGCTCCGGGACCGGATCACTCGCTTCGATTCGGTGATCCGGTCCCGTCCCACCTCCGTAGTGAGGAACGTGGCCCCCCTGACAGCCCGCTCTCGCGCCGCCGCCCTGCTGGCCACGATCTCCCTCTTGGTCGTGGGCGGCGGCTGCGGGAGCGACGATGAGACGGCCGAGGGCGGCGTGACCGGTGGCAGCGGCGAAGGGGTCGTTATCGCCGACTTCGCCTACATGCCGGCAGAGCTGACGGTTGAGGCCGGCACGACGGTGTCCTTCCCAAACCGCGACTCGACTGCCCACACCGCCACCGCCGACGACGGGTCCTTCGACACCGGCACGATCGAGGGCGGCGAGAGCGGCTCAGTCGCCCTGAAGCAACCGGGCACTTACCGCTACTACTGCCTCTTCCACCCCTTCATAAAGGGCACAGTCAGGGTCGAGTAGGCGGCATTGAGGCCGCGCAACCAAGCCTGGCAAGGACGCAGGGAGCGAAGCGTGCCCTGCACGTGAGCGACCGAGGACGCCGCCAGACGCCGGTTACGCGGCCTCAGGCGGGTGACCCGGCGCGGACGCGGTCCAGCGCGCGGGCGATGCGGGCAACGCCCTCGGCGATCTGCTCCGGCGGGACGCTGGCGAAGGAGAGTCGCAGACTGTTGTGGCCGCCATCGATCATGAAATCGGGGCCGGCGACGAAGGCGACGCCCTCGCCCTTCGACTCAGCCAGCAGCGCCGAGGTATCCGTGCCCTCGGCAAGGTCGAGCCAGAGGAAGTAGCCGCCACCGGGAACGACGAACTCGGCCTCGGGGATCTGCTCGCGGAGCGCCTCGACCAGGGAGTCGCGACGCGCTTGCAGGGCCCCTTTGACGAACTCGATGTTGCGGTCGAGGCCGCCGGAGCGGCACAGCTCCAGCACGATGGACTCGGCCAGCATGTTCGGCGAGATGTAGGTCTCGTTGGCCCGCTTGGCGAGCTTCGCGATCTCGCCCCCCGGTCCGGCCAGGTAGCCGACTCGAACGCCCGGGCTGACCGTCTTCGAGAAGGAGGAGGCGTGGACCACGCAGTCGGCGCGATCGATCGCGAGCATCGTCTCCAGGGCCTCGCCCTCGAAGGGCAGCTCCCGGTAGGGGTCGTCCTCGAAGATCCAGAAGCCGTGCTCGGCCGCCAGCTCGACCAGCCGCACCCGCTTCTCGGCCGAGAGCGTGCAGCCGGCGGGGTTGTGGAAGTTGGGGATGACGTGGGCAAGCTTGATCGGCCCATCGGCGAGGGCCGCCTCGAAGGCGCTCAGATCGATCCCGTCCGCCTCGAGCGCCACGGGAACCAGCTCGACCCCCAGCCGCTGCAGCATCAGCAGCGTGCGGTCGTAGGTCGGCTGCTCGACCACCACCCGGTCGCCCGGCTCGAGCAGATGCTCGAACAGCATCGCCCCGGCCTCCAGCGACCCGTTGGCGATCATCACCTGGCCGGCGTCCAACCCTCCGTGCCGCTCGGCGACCCACTCGCAGAGCCCCGGGTGCCCAACACCGGTCCCGTAAGAGAGCGCCTTCTGCCAGTCCTCGGCTAGCGCAGCGGCCGCAGCATCCCGCACCGCCTCACGCGGCAGGATGTCGGCGCTAGGCGCCCCACGAGCGAACGAAATCGTCTCAGCAGCCATCGAGCCCGAGCCTAGCAACGCCGGGCCGTCCGCCGTCCGGTCAGCCGCGAAGGACTTCGACGGCGATCTTTGCCGTCTCGGTCGGGCTTTCGCCGACCCGGACGCCCTTCGCTTCGAGCGCGTCCTTCTTCGCCTGGGCGGTGCCCGAGGAGCCGGAGATGATCGCGCCGGCGTGGCCCATCTGCTTGCCGGGCGGCGCGGTGAAGCCGGCAATGTAGGCGACCACCGGCTTGGAGATCTCAGCGGCGATGAACTCGGCTGCGCGCTCCTCGGCGTCGCCGCCGATCTCGCCGACCATGACGATCAGCTCGGTCTCGGGATCGGCCTCGTACAGCGTCAGGATGTCGATGAAGTCCGAGCCGATGATCGGGTCGCCACCGATGCCGACGATCGAGGAGTTGCCCTCACCCGCCTGCTTCAGCTCGTTGCCGATCTGGTAGGTCAGCGTGCCCGACTTGGAGACGACGCCGATCTTGCCCGGGTCGAAGAACTGGGCCGGGATGATGCCGACGTTGGCCTTGCCCGGCGAGAGGACGCCGGGGCAGTTAGGGCCGATCAGGCGGATCCCCGCCTCCTTCGCCTTCCAGTAGGTCTTCAGCATGTCGAGCACCGGGATGCCCTCGGTGATCGCGATCACGGTGTGGACGCCGGACTCGATCGCCTCGTCGATCGCCGGCGCGGCGAAGCGCGCCGGCACGAAGATCATCGATGTGTTGGCGTCGGCCTCCTCCACCGCTTCCTTGATCGAGTCGAAGACGGGCACGCCCTCGACGTCCTGGCCGCCCTTGCCTGGGGTCACACCCGCAGCCAGATGGGTGCCGTAGGCCTGGTTGCGCAGGCCGTGGAAGGAGCCCTCGCGGCCGGTCAGGCCGGAGACGACCAGCTTCGTGTCCTTGCCGACGATGATCGACATCAGCTGCTCGCCCCCGCCAGCTCGACCACGCGCCGGGCGGCGTCGAGCATCGTCGTCTCCTGCTGCAGGTTGGGCAGATTCGCCTCGCCGAGGATCTTCAGCCCCTCCTCGGAGTTGGTGCCGTCGAGGCGGACCACCAGCGGCACCTTGAGGTCGAGCTGCGACGAGGCCTCGACGATCCCCTTGGCGATCTCGTCGCAGCGGGTGATGCCGCCGAAGATGTTGAAAAGGATGGCTGTGACCTTCTGGTCGGAGGTGATCACGGTCAGCGCGTCGACGATCGCCTCCGCCTTCGAGCCGCCCCCCGCATCGAGGAAGTTCGCGGGGCTGCCGCCCGCCTGGGCGACGACGTCCAGCGTCGACATGCAGAGCCCGGCGCCGTTGGCGAGGATGCCGACGTTGCCGTCGAGCTTGACGTAGGTGAGGCCCTTCTCCTTCGCCATCGCCTCCTGCGGATCGTCAGCCGTGTCGGCGATCTCGGCCAGCTCCTGGTGGCGATAGAGCGCGTTGCCGTCGATCGTCACCTTGGCGTCGAGCGCGACCACCTCGCGATCGGCGGTGACGATCAGCGGGTTGACCTCGATCAGCGTCGCGTCCTCCTCGCTCGCGACCTCGGCCAGCTTGGCCAGCACCTCGGCCGCCTGCTCGCGCACGTCCTCGTCGAGGGCCGCGTCGTCGACGATCGGGCGCGCCTCAGCCGCCGTGAACGGCCGGGTCGGATCGATGTGGCGCTTGACCAGCGCCGCGGGGTCCTCCTCGGCGACGGCCTCGATGTCCATGCCGCCCTTGGCCGAGACCATGGCCAGCAGCTTCTTCTCGCCACGGTCAAGGATGACGGAGGCGTAGTACTCGGCGGCGATGTCCGAGCCACCCTCGATCCAGACCTGGTCGACCCGGAACGGACCCTCGCCGCGTGGGCCGAAGATGTCCATGCCGATGATCGCGTCGG
The DNA here is from genome assembly GCA_963697695.1 of uncultured Solirubrobacterales bacterium. Lineage (GTDB taxonomy): Bacteria > Actinomycetota > Thermoleophilia > Solirubrobacterales > 70-9 > VRUE01. The sequence goes on along the minus strand of OY969094.1, from coordinate 1,868,772 downwards.
CGTGCTCGCGCGCCTGCTCGGCATCGGCGGCGATCTTGATCCCGCCGGCCTTGCCGCGCCCGCCGATCAGCACCTGCGCCTTGATCGCACAGGGGTAGCCGATCCGCTCCGCGACAGCAATTGCCTCCTCGACCGTCGAGGCCACCTCGCCGCTCGGCACGGCGATGCCGTGCGCGGCGAACAGCTGCTTGCCCTGGTACTCGAGGAGGTCCATTTCGCGAGCGCCCCGCTCGGGCGCGGGCGGCAGCCTACTCAATAAGGCATAATGCCGCGGCCCTCATGCCTCTCCCAAGCCTCAAATCCATCAAATGGGTGACCACCGACTGCTACGGCACCCTGATCGACTGGGAGAAAGGCATCATCGACGCCTGCAAGAAAGAGGCGGCCAAAGACGGCTTCAGCTTCGAGGAAGGGCCCTTCCTCGCCCGCTTCATGGAGGTGCAGGCCGAAATCATGGCCGGCTCCTACGAGCTCTACGCCGAGGTCCTGCGCCGCACGATCGTCAAGGTCGCGGGCGAGATGGGCTGGGAGATCGAGCCCTCGCGGGCCCAATTCCTGCCCAACAGCGTCGCCTACTGGCTCCCCTTCCGCGAGGCCAACGCGGCGATGGACCGGCTCGGCAAACGCTACGAGATCGGCATCGTCTCCAACATCGACGACAAACTGCTCGGCATCTCGCGCCGCCACCTGCGCACCGAACTGGACCTGGTCGTCACCGCCCAGCAGGTCCGCAGCTACAAGCCCGACCCCGTCCACTTCAAAGAGTGCGCGCGGCGGATCGGCGGCAAGAAAGGCTGGGCGCACATCGGCTGCAGCTACACCAACGACGTCGCGCCGCTGCTGAAAATGAACGTGCCGGTGATCTGGGTCAATCGCCATGGCGAGAAACTGGAAGGGCGCAAAGCCCCCAGCGCCACGGTGAAGAACTTCCGCGACGCAGCGAAAAAGCTCGGCGCGTCCTGAACGTTCTCTAGCGTTTCGAAACTTCACCGGAAGCGGTGGTTTTCGACCCGTAGCCGGCTTACCGGCGAATAATTCATGCGGCAAGCGAGACAAAGCAGCGCGCCAGGGGGCGCCCGTCTGATCATCGCCACGGCGGTGATGGCGCTGCTCTGCGCGATCGTCATCTCCGTCCAGCGGACCGACGACGCCAAGGCCGCCCTGCAGAAACCGAGCTTCGTCGTGATCCAGACCGACGACCAGACGCTCGACCAGCTCTACGCCAACGTCGGCGGCCTGCAAGCGATGCCGAACACGCTGAACCTGATCGCCAAACGGGGCATGACCTTCACCCGCTACTACGTCCCCTACCCGCTCTGCTGCCCCTCGCGGGTCAGCCTGCTCACCGGCCGCTACTCGCACAACAACGGCGTCAAGGGCAACATCCAGCCCAACGGCGGTTATTTCGGCTTCTCCTTCCGCGCCGCGATGAGCAACAACCTGCCGGTCTGGCTGCAGAACGCCGGCTACCGCACGATCCACGTCGGCAAGTTCCTCAACGGCTACGGCGACGAGCCCTACGACGAAGGAAAGACCGTGCCGCCCGGCTGGAACGCCTGGCACACCCTGCTCAAGGCCGACACCAATCACTACTTCTACGGCTACACGCTCAACAACAACGGCCTGCTCGAGGGGCCCTACGGCGACTCCGGCAGCTGGGAAACGCGCGAATACGGCGTCCGCGACGACATCGGCTGCCCCTTCGCCCCGCTCAACGGGCTGCCCTGTTACTACGAGACCGACACACTGACCAACATCGCTGCCCGCGAGCTGCAGGAAACCTCGCTCGAACAGCCCTTCTACCTACAGCTCGACTACACCGCGCCGCACGGGGACTTCCGCCGGCCCGCCGGGCCGGAGCCCGCGCCGCGCCATTACGACTGGTTCAAGGGAGCGAACTTCCCGCGCAGCCGCCAAGAGGGCGTCGGCGAGGGCAACGTCAGCGACAAGCCCAGCTTCATCCGCGAAGCGCCCTACCTGTCGCTCAACGACGTCCATACCTACCGCGTCTACTACCAGAAGGCGTTGGAGTCGCTGCGAGCGATCGACGACGGGGTGAAGCTGATCGTCGACACGCTGGGCGGGCTGCAGCGCCTTCGCAACACCTACATCATCTTCACCTCGGACAACGGATTCTTCTACGGCGAGCACCGGCTCACCGGCGGCAAGTTCCTCGCCTACGAGCCCTCCACGCACCTTCCCTTCCTGATCCGCGGCCCGAAAATCCGCGCCGGCACCGAAAACGGCGAGCTGATCGCGAACATCGACGTCGCCCCGACCATCCTCGAGCTGGCCGGCGCCGAAGCCAGCAAGAGCATCGACGGCCGCTCGCTTGTCCCCTTCCTGCACGATTCAGAACTGCGCACCCGGCGGCCGCTGCTGTTCGAGTCCTTCGTCGAGACCTCCGACGTGGAAGCCAACGGCACGATCGCCCGGCCCAGTGCTCGCAGCCGCCCCCAGCGCCGGGGCGGCGGCGCGACCGCGTCGATCCTCGCCCCGCCCAAGGACTACGAGGGAATCCGCCTCGGCCCCTACAAGTACATCGCCTGGCCGAACCGCGAGAAGGAGCTCTACGACCTCGAAAAAGACCCCTACGAGCTCAACAACATCGTCCGCATCCCCAACTACTTCCCGGTCCGCAACTACCTCCACCGCGAACTACGCAAGCTGGAGGACTGCGTCGGCCGGACCTGTCGCGAAGAAGCGGACGTGATCCCGCTGACCCGGCGCGAGCGCCAGCAGCAGATCCGCGAAAAAAAGCGCGAAGAACGAGAAAAACGCAAGGAACAGAAGGAAAAACAGCAGAAACGCTGAGCGCTACTTGATCACCGCGAGGACGTCGCCGCTGGAGACGGCAGCGCCCTCGGCGACGTTCAGCTCCTCGACCTTGCCGGCCCGGTGGGCGACGATCTCGTTCTCCATCTTCATCGCCTCGATCACGCAGATCAGGTCTCCCTCGGCGACCTCGGCGCCCTTCTCCACCGCGACCTTGAGCACGGTGCCCTGCAGCGGGGAGGGCAGCGACTCGCTGGAGGCGCTTGCGGCGCCGCCTGATTTGCGCTCCCGCTTGGGCGGACGTTTGCCGCCGGCGGGGGCAGCTCCGCCGCCTGCAACGGCCTCGCCGATCACCTTGACGTCGAAGAGCTTGCCGGCGACCTCGACCTTGTAGTCGCGGGCGATCTGCTCGGCAGCACCATCCTCGGCCGCAGCCGGCGCAGCATCCTGCGGCGCGGTCGACTTGAGCCAGTCGCGGTCCTCCATCAGGTCGCGGCAGGTCTCGCCGTTGGCCCACTGCTCGGTGGCCAGGATCGCTTCGTGGAAGGGAATCAGCGTGGTCAGGCCGCCGACCTCGTACTCGGCCAGCGCCCTCAGCATGCGCCGGGTCGCGTGCTCGCGGTCGACGTCCCAGGCGATCAGCTTGGCGACCATCGGGTCGTACATCGGCGTCACCTCGCTGCCGGCTTCAACCCCCGAGTCCACACGCACGCCGGGCCCAGCCGGCTCGCGATAGGTCGTGATCGCCCCCGGCGCGGGAGCGAATTTCTTGTGGGCTGCCTCGGCGTTGATCCGGCACTCGATCGACCAGCCGCGCAGCTCGACCTCCTCCTGGGCGATCGAGAGCGCCTCGCCGGCGGCGACCAGCACCTGCTCGCGGACGATGTCGACGCCGGTGACCATCTCGGTCACGCAGTGCTCGACCTGCACCCGCGTGTTCATCTCGAGGAAGAAGTACTCCTCGCCGACCTGCATCCCCTCGACCGTGCCGGCGCCGCGGTAGCCGACCGCCGCAGCCGCCTCGGTGGCGATCTTGCCGATTCGCTCGCGCATCTCGGCGTCGACGTGGGGACCCGGTGCCTCCTCGATCACCTTCTGGTGACGGCGCTGGATCGAGCAGTCGCGCTCGCCGAGGTGGATCACGTTGCCGTGCGAGTCGGCCAGGACCTGGACCTCGACGTGGCGCGGGTCTTCCAGATAACGCTCGACGTAGACGCGGTCGTCGGAGAAGAACTTCTCGCCTTCGCGACCAGCGCCCTCGAAGGCCTCCTCGAGGTCGTCGTGGGTCATCGCCACCCGGAAGCCCTTGCCGCCACCTCCACCCGCCGCCTTGCAGGCGACCGGGTAGCCGGCCTCCTCGGCCTGCTTGCGGGCGTCCTCGACGTCCTTCGCCGGCTCGGTTGCCCCCGGCACGATCGGCACCCCGGCCTCGGCCATGATCTCGCGCGCCCGCGTCTTCGACCCCATCGCTTCGATCGCCTCGGGCGGCGGGCCGATGAAGACGACGTCCGCCTCGGCACAGGCGCGAGCGAAGTCGGCGTTCTCGGCGAGGAAGCCGTAGCCGGGATGGATCGCCTCTGCCCCCGCCTGCTTCGCGGTGTCGATGATCTTCTCGATGTTCAGATAACTCTCGGCCGGGACCGCCGGGCCGATCAGGAAGGCCTCGTCGGCCTCGCGCACGTGCGGCGCCTCACGGTCGATCTCGGAGTAGACCGCAACCGAGCCGATCTGCATCTCCTTCAGGGTCCGCGCGACCCGGATCGCGATCTCGCCGCGGTTGGCTATCAGCACCTTCTGGAACATCGGGTGCGGCAGTCTATTTATGCGGGCGGCGCGGGGACCTCGGGCTCGCCGAGGCCGAAGGTGTCGTAGGCGCCGAAGCGGGCGAAGGTCTTGTGGGTCGGGCCGTGATAGTCGGAGGAGCCGGTCGGGACGAGGTCGAGCGCTTGGCAGAGCTCCAGCAGGTGGGCTGTCTGCTCGCGGTTATGGGCCGGGTAGAAGGTCTCGACCCCGTCGGGCTGCAGGGTCCGGATCAGATCGTCGACCTGATCGGAGTCGTCGATGTCCCAGTAGGGGTGGGCGATCACGGCGGCGCCGCCGGCTTCGTGGATCAGCTCGATCGCCTGCTCGGCGGTCGGCCAACTGCGCGGCACGAAGGCCTTTCCGCCGGGAACCAGGTACTCCTCGAAGAAGGGCCCGAGGTCGCCGGTGGCGCCGGCCGCCTTGGCGATGTGGGGGCGTCCGATCGAGAGTGCGTCGCCCGCCTCCCTGACCGCGTCCTCCAGGGTCAGGTGAAAACCCCAGCCGCGCAGCCTCTCGACGATCTTCCCCGCCCTTTCGACTCGCTCCCGCTGGGCCCGCTCACAAGCCGGCGCAATCTCCTCCAGGTCGACCCAGTAGCCGCAGATATGAAGGTCTTCCGCGTACTCGTGGACGCAGGACATCTCGATCGCCGGCACCAGCTCGATCCCAAAGGCCTTCGCTGCCTCGGCGGCCTCGATCACCCCCGCGATCGCGTCGTGGTCGGTCAGGGCCAAGGTCGTAACGCCGGCCTCCCAGGCCTGGGCGACCACCTCGGCCGGCGCCAACTGCCCGTCGGAGACGGTCGAATGCGATTGGAGCTCGATCAGCATCGAGGCACGGCAGCCTAGCTGCGGCAGACCGGCCGGGGACGCGCGGTCCTCCGTCCCCTCCCATTTTGGCTACCCTAATTAGGTTAACCTAATTAGGGCGCCCTAATGTAACTGTTGAAACGGGCGCCATTCGAAAGGAGCAGGGCCTTGGTAATCGTGATGAACGTCGTCCACGTCAAAGAGGAGCGCAGGGAGGCTTTCGAGCGCGCATTCCTCGAGCGTGAGAGCCACGTCCACAAGGCCGAGGGCTTCGCCGGTTTCGAGCTCCTGCGCCGCGATCGCGAGGGCGAGTACATCGTGCTCAGCCGCTGGGAGAGCGACGAGGCGTTCAAGGCCTGGGTCAACAGCGATCTCTTCAAGCTCAGCCACCGCCACGCTGACGGCGAGCTCGCCCACGGCAGCGAGGTCCGCCACTACGAGGTGATCGACGCCAAGGTGCCCGCGTGAGGAAGGCCTTCGCCGCGGCGCTGCTCGCCGCGGTCCTCAGTCTCTCCGCCACGGCGCAGGCAGCACCACCGAAGCGGATCGTCGCCCTGACTCCGTTCACCGCCAACACGCTGGCCAAGCTGGGCGTAAAGCCCGTCGGCATCGGGCAGACGCTGGGCGGCGCGGAACGCTTCTCGCCAAAGCTGAAGGGCGTGCCCGCGCTTCCCCTTTCCCATCCAAACGGGCCCAACCTCGAGCAGCTCGCCTCGCTCGATCCCGATCTCGTCTTCTCCTCCCGGACCTGGGCGAAGGGCAACGAGGCGATGGGCAACCTCGGCATCCGCGTCACGGTCCACGAGCCCTATCGGCTCAACGGCGCCTTCGCGCAGACGCTCGTGGTCGGCGCCATGGTCGGCAAGCTCCCGCAGGCGAAAGCCCTGGTCGAGTCGATGAAGAAAAGTGTCGCCCAGGCACGCAGAGGCATCGAGCAGCACCCGACCGTGATGCTGATCCTCGGCGTCGGCCGCACGCCCTTCACCTTCCTCCCCAACAGCTGGGGTGGCGACATCGTCACCAAGGCCGGCGGGCGCCTGCTCACCGGCGGCGTCGAGTCCAGCTCCGGCTTCGAGCGGATCTCCGACGAGGTCGTGGTCGCCGAGGACCCGGACGTGATCGTCGCCGTCCCCCACGCCAACGAGGAGGACATCCCCAGCCTCACCGAGTACCTGCGCACCAACCCTGCCTGGGCCACCACCTCGGCCGTTCGCAACGGGCGGATCTACATATCGGTCGACAACTCGCTGCTGCAGGCCGGCACCGACGTCGCCCGCACGATCCGCAAGGTGCGCCGCGTCTACCTGCAGAACTGAGCGTGGCGCGCCGGACCCTCGTCTTCGCGGCGCTGCTCGCCGCGCTCGCGGCCGCGGTGATCGCTTCGCTGGCGCTGGGCGCCGTCAAGGTCCCCTTCGGCGAGGTGATCGACATCCTCTTCGGCGGGGGCGGCAGCGGGCCCGACGAGCAGATCGTCGAGACGCTGCGCCTGCCGCGCACGGTCGAGGCGCTCGTCGTCGGTGCCGCACTGGGCATCGCCGGGGCGATCCTGCAGGGAGCCCTGGCCAACCCGCTCGCCTCGCCCGACGTGATCGGCGTCACCGGCGGGGCCGGTTTCGGCGCGATCCTGATCATCATCCTCTTCCCCGGCTCGATCGCGCTGCTACCGGTCGGGGCGCTCTTCTTCGGCCTGCTGGCGGCGGGGCTGGTCTTCTCGATCGCCTGGTCGGGCGCCAACCGCGGCAGCGTCGGCAAGGTGATCCTCGCCGGCATCGCGGTGCTCTCGCTCTTCACCGCCGCCACCACCGGCTTGCTCGCCGCCTATCCGGAGCGGGCGCCCTCCGCCATCTTCTTCATCGCCGGCGGCCTCACCTCGAGCGGCTGGGAGGAGCTGGAGACGATCTGGCCCTACTTCGCCGTCGGCTTCGTCGTCGCGGCGCTGCTGATCCGGCCCCTGGACCGGCTCGCGCTCGGCGACGACGTCGCCGCCTCGCTCGGCTCGCGGCCGCACCTGATTCGCCTCGGCGCCGGGGTCGCCGCCGCGCTGCTGGCCGCCGCCTCAGCGGCGATCGCCGGCCTGCTCGGCTTCCTCGGTCTCGTCGTCCCCCACGTGGTGCGGATGGCGGGCGGAACCTCGAGCCAGACCTTCGTCGTCCCCGCCTCGGCGATCGGCGGCGCGGCCCTGCTCGCCGCCGGCGACACCCTCGCCCGCACCCTGCGAGCACCGATCGAAATGCCGGTCGGGCCCTTCATGGTCCTCCTCGGCGTGCCTCTTTTCCTCTGGCTGCTGCGGAAGGTCGTGTGATGGAGGCTGCGAGCACCTCACGCGAATCAAGTTTCCCCTCTATTTGGTGGGAAACTTGATTCGCGTCGCTGCTACAAGGGTCAAGCAGCCGCCGCTGATGGCCAGCGGCGTCGAGGTCGAGATCGGCGGGACTCAGATCCTGCGTGGAGCCGACCTGCGCATCGAGCACGGTCAGCTGGTCGCGATCGTCGGGCCCAACGGCGCCGGCAAGTCGACTCTGGTGCGCGCGGTCTCCGGCCTGCAGCGAATCGCCGCCGGCACCGTGCTCTGGTCGGGCCGCGACGTCAGCGAGATGCGCGGCCGCGAGCTTGCCCATGCCCGCGCCTTCGTCCCGCAGCGGATGCCGGTCCCGGCCGGGGTCACCGTGCGCGAAGCGGTGACGATCGGGCGCTCCTCGCACCTGCGCCCGCTGCGCCGGCTGACCGCCGCCGACCGCGAGGGAATCGAGGGAGCGATGGAGCGCGCCCGGGTCACCCGCTTCGCCGAGAGGGCCCTGACGACGCTCTCGGGGGGCGAGTTGCAGCGCGTGCAGATCGCGATCGGCCTCGCCCAGGAGGCGCCGGTGCTGATCGCCGACGAGCCCACCTCACAGCTGGACCTCGGAGCCACGGTCGGCGTCGCCACCCTGCTCAGGCAACTGGCCGACGACGGCCTCACCGTGCTGCTGGTCGTACACGACCTGGCGCTGGCGGCGGCTGTCGCCGACACCGCCGTGGTCGTCTCCAAGGGCCGCACCGTGGCGACCGGAGATCCGAACGAGGTACTCAGCTCGGAGCGGCTCGCCGAGGTCTGGGGAGCCGATGCGCGGCTGACCGAGCACGACGGCCGCACGGCTTTGCACGTGGCCTGGCTCGACCGCGGGCCGGCAGCAGCCAGCAAGGCAACTTAATTCCTACTCTGTTAGTTTGAATTTCTTAGGGCACCCTAACTACCGATCAGACACCAAAGGCTGAGGAGGCCGACCAAACGATGACCGCACACCTTTCCCGCCCACCCCGGAGACGCCGCGCCCTGGCAGTGCTGGCGACGCTGGCACTCTCCGCAACCGTCACGACCGGCGTAGCCGCAGCCTCGCCGGGCAGCGGCGAGGTCGTCCTCTCGATGAAGCTCGGCGGCGAGAGCTCCCTGCTCGCCCAGGGCGTCAAGGCCAAAGCCGGCAAGTCGAGCGCGGCCAAGCGGGTCCTGGCGCGCCAGGGCAAAGGCGGGAGCCAGCAGATCGCGCTGCCGGTCGTCGATCTCGAGCTGCGAGAGGCGGCGACGATCCAGACCACCGGTGCTCTGGCGTTCAGCCTCGAGGGACGCAAGGCAACGCTGAAAGACCTGATCCTGCAGGTCGCGGGCAACCGCACCGCGATCAGCGCCAAGCTCGGCGGCAAACGACTGGTCGTCTTCCGCGCGAAAGGCGCGGCGAAGATCGACTCGACCTCGCTGGCGCTGAACGGGGCGAAGCTCTCGCTGACCGGCAAAGGGGCCAGTGCCCTGCGTGAGAAGCTCGAGCTAGAGCAGCTTGCCGCCGGCAAGCTGGGAACGCTCGACGTCGATGCCCTCGTTACTCCCGTTCCCTCACCGCCCCAACCGCTGCCGCTTGACAAAGACGCCCTTCCCGGCGGTCCGGTCGACCCCTACGCGAAACAGTGCGGGGTGCCGCTGAAAGGCACCATCCAGGGGAGCGCAGCCGACCCGGCAACGCCACCGGCGATGACGAGCCCGGCGAGCGTCAGCGGCGGCTCGATCCAGTGGGGCTTCCAGGAATCCTTCCGCTTCTACGTCGTCACCCTCTCCGGCGGCACGATCGTGCCGATCGCACCGGCGACCCAGCCGACTGCGCCGATCGGAGGCTTCAGCTTCCCCGCGAGTGGCGGCGGCTATGTCCTCAACTCCGCCGGCGATGCCGGCGACGACGTGGCGGTGATCGACGGCAGCGGCGAGGTCGTGCTCTGCAACGCCCCGCACGGCTTCCGCATCACGCTTTCCAACCCGACGGTGACGATCGACGGCGCCGACTCGCGTCTTACGGTCGACGTCGACACGAACATGAGCGGCATCCACACGCCGACCCAGCGTGTCGACCTGGCCAAACTCGACATCGACGACGCCGGCACCTTCTACAGCGAAAACGCCAAAAGCGTGACCTGGGGGGACCTGCCGGTGACGATCACCGCCGCAGGCGAGGAGGCGCTGCAGCTCTGCAACCCGATGAACCCCGGGCCCTGCAGCTACGAAGAGGGCGACACGCTCGAACCGCTCACCATGACCGCCGCGACCGACGCAGCCGACGCGACATGGCCGTTCGCCTCCGCCTGCAACATCGTCATTCCGGCGACCGCCTCGTCGTGGCCGCCCCCTCCGGCGACGCCGCTGGCCGAGCCCACGCTTGGCGCATCGTCGGAGGCGCTGACGGAAGGCTCGATCGACTGGGGCTTCCGTAACAGCCTCCGCAACACGGTCCAGACCAACGGCGTGTTCAACCTCTCCGGCGGGGCAACCCGCAGCGACGCGGTCGACATGTCCGGTGCGGGCAAGTTCTTCAGCTGGCCCGCCGGCAGCGGCGAGTACGAACCCGGCACCCCCGGCAAGCTCGTTCTGCGCGGCAGCGGCACCGTGGCCCTCTGCAACACGGCCCACGGCTTCGGCACCGTGCTCTCCAACCCCACCCTCGTCATCGACGGGGCGAAATCGCGCATCAGCATGGACGTCGCAACCCGCCTCGGCAGCTCCTGGACCTGGGGACGGGTAGACGTGGCCGACATCGCCACCGGCGGCATCGTCGTCGAAGAGCTGGCGGACACGCCCAGCGCGGGCCTGGAAACGATCAAGTGGACGTTCCCCGACCTCGGTGCCGACAACGCGCCAGGCGGTGGTGACGACGACACCGACTCGACCAACAGCTCGGTGAAACTCGCCACTCCCGGGACCAGCGCCTTCTGGCTCCTCGGCGGCTCGTACAAAACCACCGGGACGGCGCTGAACAAGCTCAGCGTCTCCTTCGTCCACCCGGAGAGCTAAAGCGATGCGCGGCGCCACGGTAACCCTGCTGGGAGTCCTTGCGCTGGTGCTCGTCTTCGCCGTGTCCGCAACCGCGGACACGGCGAAGCCGGTGGGAAGCACCACGCTTGTCGTCGGCGCCGCGCAATCGCAGTTGCTGGACAAACGAGGGGTGGACATCGGCGGTGCCGGAGCGGCCGAGAGCAGCGGCCGAGAGATCCGCCTCGGCATCAGCGGTGGCTCGATCGGCAGCAGCGCCGCCGACCTGGCCGGCGACGGAGCGCTGCGACTCGCCGCCGGCAGCGGAGGTGCTCGCAAGGTCGTCAGGCTGACCGGCCTTCGCGTCGCGCTTACTTCTGCCTCGACCCTCAGCGCCAAGCTGGGCGGCAAGCGCCGCACCGTCTTCGATCTGAGGATGGCCCCGGACTCGCTGGCGATCGACTCGGCGCGTGGCACGGCGCAGTTGCGGAAGGCGCAGCTTGTTTGGCGGCGCGGCGCTGCCCGGGCGCTGAGCAAGCGGCTCGGCGTCCGGATACCCCGTGGCGCGCTCGGCACGATCCGGGTCAACGCCGCAGTCGTCCCTCCCGACACCCCCCAACAGGGGGCGATCAGCGACGAACCGCCCCTGCTTGCCCGTCCGGCCGGCGCGGTGAACGTCACCGCGGCCAGCCTCAGCTGGCACGTACGCGACTCCTGGATTCGCTACACCAACACCCAGGAGGCACCGCAGGCGGGCGAAGGAGCGGTTGCCGCCCCCGCGGCGCCGGAGAACACCCACCCCTGCCCCGACCGTCCGGCCGGCACCAATCCCACCCTCGTCTATACCTACAACTTCCCCTTCGCCAACGGCTGGTATGACCCGGCCAGCGGATCGGCCGCCCTCTACTACCTGGGCAGCGTCAGGTTCAGCTATCCCGCCCACGGCATCGATCTGACGAGCCGCAACCCCGAGATTGAGATCAACGGCGCCGCCTCACGGGCGATCTTCCGCCTGCGCAGCGACGTCTACGCCGACAAAAGAGCGGCGATCCTGGGCCTGGCCCCGAGCGCGCCGAGCGAAGGCCCTGCCGGCAGCTTCAGCTTCCCCGCACCTCTGCGCGGCGCGCTGACGGCCGACGGACAGGCGGTCTTCGCCGGCTTCTATGCCCCGCCCAACAACGGCTTCGGCTGCTTCTCCGTCTCCTTCTCGACCGGATGACCAGGGTCCCGGCACTGCTCGCGCTGGCGCTGGCGATCCTCGCCTTCGCCTCGCCCCTGACCGCAACCGCGCGCGCCGACGCTGCGCAGGTGACCGTGGTCAGTCCCGGGGGTGCCCAGCAGACGCTCTCGCTCGACCTGCTCGCCGGCAGCGAGGACATCGCCGGCCAGCCCTACGTACTGCGCTCAACAAGCGGCGAGACCACCCAGGTCGTGTCCGGCTTCTCGCTGGGCAAGATCGTCGAAGCGGCCGGGGCCGACCCGATCGGCTTCTCCTATCTCGAGGTGCAGCGGCCCGCGGGCGGAGCGGTCATGCTCAGCCGCCACCAGGCGCTCGATCCGGGCGCCTTTCTCGACGGCTTCCCGGTCGTCTACGCGACCGCCACCGGAACGGGCTTCCTGCGACCCAGCGCCGGGCCGGAAGACCTCAACTCGACCGATGCCTTCGAAGCACCGCAGGGGATCACCCTCGTCCTGCGCAAAGGCTCACCGCTGCGGGTGCGGGCAAAGGCCTCGCCGCTGCGAACCCGCCCCGGCAAGACGGTCACCTTCACCGCCCTCGTCGAAAAATCGGGCTCGGGTGAGCAACTGACTTACTCCTGGTACTTCGACGACGGCCACTCCGGCTCCGGCTCGACCACCAGCCACAGCTTCGCCAAACGGGGCAGCTACGACGTGGTCGTCGGCCTCACCACGCCCGGCGACGACGTCGGTGCCTCGGCGGTGGTCACCGTTCAGGTCGGCGCTCCCCTTTCCGGGCCGAACCGGAAGGGCGGCGGCAAGAACAAGGACGCGGATGCGCCCGACCATGGCGCCGCGGCAGGTACGTCTGGTGCCGCGCCTCCAGGCCCGAGCGCCGTAGCGGCGGCCTCGGCAGCAACGCCCCGCCCTGCGCCGAAGCCCGCTCCAAAGGCGCAGCGCCGGCAATCCGAGCCCCCTGCCGAGAATGACGAGCAGGTGAGCGGCGTGCTGCTGAGCAGCTCCGAGACTCCGCCGAAGCCCACCGGGACCCCCGGCGCCCGTACCGGCAAGCTCGAGGGCGACGGCGGCAGCGGACCGGGGCTCTCCGACGCCGCGATGGGCCTGCTCGTCGCCGCCGGACTGCTCGGCCTGGGAGCATTCGCCGAGGCGCGTGGCGCCTTTCTCTCGCTATCCCGTCGCAAAGGGCCAGGGCAGGTGATCCAGTGAACGTCGAGCAGATCCTCTTCGACGTCTCCGAGGCGCTGCGCGTGCCGGTCTTGGTGCTGGCGCTGGCGGCGCTGGCGCTCGTCATCGTCGAAGCCGGCTCGCTGCTGATGGAGCTGCGGCGGCGGCGCGGGCGCAGCATCTGGCAGCTCGACAACGCGATCGCCGAGTGCCAGGGCCGGCTTGCCGCGGGCATGCGCGAGCAGGCGCTCCTGGCCCTGCTCCCGATCGCCCGCAACCGCACGATGGAAGAGGCGCTGAGCGGGGTGCTCGCGCAAATCGGCAGGCCCGACGCCGAAACGAGGATCGCCAAGCAGCTGGCGGAGTACGACTACCGCTCGCTGCGCCGCCTCGAGCGCACCAGGATCCTCGTCCGCATGGGCCCGGTACTGGGGCTGATGGGAACCCTGATCCCGCTCTCGCCGGCTCTCGCCGGCCTCGCCGACGGCGACGTCGCCACCCTGACCGAAAACCTGCGGGTCGCCTTCAGCGTCACCGTCGCCGGCCTCCTGGTCGGCGCGATCGCCTTCGCGATCTCCCTCGTCCGCGATCGCCTTTACGCCCAGGACTACTCCGACGTCGAGTACATCGCCGCCAGCCTCACCGCCAACCACGGCAACGGCCTGCCCGTCGGCCAGCACTCGCACTGGGCCGTGGCGCCATGAAAGTCACCGCCCGCGCCCGCAGCCGCGACGACCGCGCCGGCGACCCCCTCGACGGCCTCGTCAACCTCTTCGACCTCGGAATAGTCCTCTCCGTCGCCTTCCTCCTGGCCGCGCTGTCGTCCCTAAACCTCACCGACGCGCTCACCTCCAACTCGAAAGCGAACCCCGCAACCCGCCCAGCCGACGCCATCGTCACCGAGAAAGGCGAAAAAATCGAGGAAGTCGAGGTCAAACCAGGCGAGCGCGTGATCGGCCGCGGCGAACCCCTCGGCACCGTCTACCGCCTAGACGACGGCCGCACCATCCTCGTCAAATAGCCCGGTGTAACGCGTTCCCCGGCCATATACCGGCAAACGCGTTGCACCCCACGATTCCACGCCAAGCTCCGCGCTGAGACCGGCGGCTGCGGTTGCCGGGTCCGTCCCTGAGAGGAGGGGCGGTGGCCCCTCCGGCTGGCGGATACTCAAAAGGCCGGGCTAATTAGCCCGGCCTTTGTCAGACGGAGGGGCCACCGCCCCTCCCACACGCTTCGAGTCTCAGGCAGTAACCGCAGCCGCCGGAATCAAATCCCGCGACTCGAGGTACGCCAGCAGCTTCTCCGCCGACTCCTCGGGGCTCTCGTTCTCGGTGTCGCAGACCCAGTCCGGGTTCTCCGGGATCTCATATGGGTCTGACACGCCAGTGAATTCCTTGATCTCACCCGCGAAGGCCTTCGCGTAGAGCCCCTTGACGTCACGCTCGGCGCAGGTGTCGACCGATGCCTTCACGTAGACCTCGATGAAGCGGTCGCCCATCAGCTCGTGCGCCTCGTCGCGGATCTCCGCATAGGGGGAGATCGCCGCGGTGATCACCGGCACGCCGTTGCGGCTGAGCAGGTCGGCGACGAAGGCGATGCGACGGATGTTGGTGTCGCGGTCCTCCTTCGAGAAGCCGAGGCCCTTGGAGAGGTTTTCGCGCACGACGTCGCCGTCGAGGATCTCCAGCTTCGAGCCTCGGTTCCGCAGCTCCGTCTCCAGCAGCCCGGTGATGGTCGTCTTGCCGGCACCGGAAAGCCCGGTGAACCAGAGTGTGAAGCCCTTCTCGCCAGCCATGCTCGTTCAGTCCTCCTTGTAAGCGTCGATCAGGATGTCGGCGACCTCGTCACGCGAGAACTCGTGCGGCGGCCTTTCGCCGTTGCCGAGCATCTCGCGCACCTTCGTTCCAGAGAGGAAGAGGTGCGCCTCTTGGTCATGCGGACAGGTCTTGCCGGAGGCGAGCCCCTCGCACTCGTTGCACCAGAAGGTGTGCTCGAACATCAGCGGCTCGATCCCGAGCTCGTCGATGTCGATCTCGTCGAAGATCTTCTGCGCGTCGTAGGTGCCGTAGTAGTCGCCGGCACCGGCGTGGTCGCGGCCGACGATGAAGTGGGTGGCGCCGTAGTTGCGGCGGACGATCGCGTGCAGGACCGCCTCGCGCGGGCCGGCGTAGTGCATCTTCGCCGGCTTTACGCCCAGCACGACCCGGTCGTTCGGGTAGTACTTCTCCATCAGCACCTCGTAGCAGCGCATCCGCACGTCGGCGGGGATGTCACCGGCCTTGGTCTTGCCGATCAGCGGGTGGATGAAGAGGCCGTCGCAGGTCTCCAACGCCGCCTTGGTCAGGTACTCGTGGGCGCGGTGGATCGGGTTGCGGGTCTGGAAGGCGACGATCTTCTTCCAGCCGCGCGCCTCGAAGTCGGCCTTGTGCTCGGCCGGCGTCTTGTACCGGCGCATGAAGGGCTCCTCGTGGTCGGGCAGCGCATCGACCTCGATCGGGCCGGCGATCATCCGGTTGCCCTCGGCATAGATCGCGGCGACGCCGGGATGCTCCTCGTCGGTCGTGCCGTAGACCTGCTCCGCCTCGCGCTTGACGTCGCGCTCCCAGATCTCCTCG
This sequence comes from uncultured Solirubrobacterales bacterium, assembly GCA_963697695.1. Lineage (GTDB taxonomy): Bacteria > Actinomycetota > Thermoleophilia > Solirubrobacterales > 70-9 > VRUE01. The sequence goes on along the minus strand of OY969094.1, from coordinate 1,853,140 downwards.
ACCTTGATCCGGCCCAGCGGCTTGCCTTCGTCGCTGGAGAGGGCGATGACGTCGCCGACCTCGCACTCGAGGTCGGTCGCCAGGGTGATCGGGATCGGCCAGTAATCGCCGGCGACGGTCCGCATCTCGGAGCAGACGCGCTCCCAGTCGGCGGAGCCCTGGAAGCCGGTCAGCGGCGCGAAGCCGCCGTTGCCGATCATCTCGAAGTCGGCGGTGTGGCGCTCGTCAAGGGTCAGGGAAAGCTCGGTCATCGTCTCGCTCATTCATACCTTTCGTGCTTCACTCGTTCGCGTTCATGGTCCCCGGAAATCTCGCTCACTCGCTCCGCACTCATAGGGGCAGTCTCACCAATCGGTAGGGGAAGGGGGGCGTATTCAGGCGCTGGGCGCCGCTAGTTGATCCCGCACTCGGTCTTGGCGACACCGGCCCAGCGGCCGTCTCGCGGCGAGCCACCCGGCCCAACCGGCTGCGTGCAGTGCGTGCAGCCGATCGACGGGTAGCCGTGATCGTGGAGCGGGTTGTACGGAAGATCGTGCTCACGGATGTAGTTCCAAACGTCGCGCTCGGTCCAGTCCGCGAGGGGGTTCAACTTCCACAGCTCGAAACGCTTGTCCCAGCCGAACTTGGGGGTGTTGGCGCGCCGAGCCGAGTCCTCGCGGCGGACTCCGGCGAGCCAGCAGTCTACGGAAGAGAGGGCTCGTTTCATCGGCTCGACCTTGCGCAGCCCGCAGCAGGAGTCGGGATCCCGCTTCCACAGCTCGTCGCCATGCTGAGCGGCCTGCTCCTCAAGGGTCAGGTTGTGGAAGCGATCGAACTCGATCCCCAGCACATCGGCGAGGCGGTCGCGGGTCTCATAGGTCTCCGGGAAGAGCACGTCGGTGTCGAGGTAGAAGAAACGCGCCTCGGGATCGACCTGGCTTGCCATGTGGGCTGTGACCGAGCTCGTTTTCTGAAACGAGCAGGCGATGTAGTGGTTCGCCCCGAAGGTCTCGAACATCCACTCGATCGCCTCCTCTGCGGAGCGATCCTCGAGCTCCGCGGCAACCGCCTCCGGATCCTCGATTTTCGGCGACTCGACGACCGGGTTCATATCGCGCACTCTCCCTCGCCCCTCTCGACTTTGTAGGGGCTGGAGCGGCTCCAGTCGATGAACTCCTGCATCGTCTCGAGGCTGAACTCGGCCGGCAGGGTCAGGTCCTTGACCTCTTCTTCGAAGCGAGCGGCGCCGATCCGCTCGGCGAGGGCGTTGAACTCCTCCTCGCCGGAGCGCTCGGCCTCGTACAGCCGCACCCAGCGCTCGACCGCCTCGGGGACCCGCTTGGCCGGCAGCCGCGACTTCAGCCGCGTGCCGAAGATCACCTCGCCGCCCTCGTAGTTGCCGCCGATGTGCGGAATGTAGGCGGGAATCTGGCGCTCGCCCACTTTCAGCGAGGCGCCGTAAAAGCCGATGTTGGCGATGTGGTGCTGGCTGCAGCCGTTCGGGCAGCCGCTCATCTTGACGTGGATCTTGCGGGTCAGCGCGTCGCTGATCTCCATCGCCTCGAGCCGCTCCCTGATCGCTCGGTTGAGCCCCATCGAGCTGGTGATCCCCATCTTGCAGCTGTCGGTGCCGGGGCAGCTGACCACGTCGGTGATCTCGCGGGCGCCGGCCTCGGCGAGACCCAGCTCTCCCAGTCGCTGCCAGACGTCGTAGAGCGACTCGTCGCGCACCCAGCGCAGAACCAGGTTCTGCTGCACGGTGCTGCGGGCGTAGCCGCCGGTGAAGTCGCGCATGATCGCGGCCAGGCCGCGGAACTGCTCGGGGGTGAGGTCGCCGCGGTAGATCTTCACCTCGACCGCGGAGAAGCCCTCCTGGCGCTGTGGCTGGACGTTGCCTTCGACGAAGCGGTCGAACTCGGTGCGATCGCCGTTGGGCGAGGCGGGGGCGAGCGGCGCCTCGGGCGCGTTTGCCTCCTCGTCGTCCTCGAAGCGCAGTCGCTCGACCAGCTCGGCGTCGAAATCCCTCTCGGTGACCCAGTCGCCTTCGAGCTCCTCGTCGACCTGCTCGCGGAAGGCGTCGATGCCGATTTTGTCGATCAGGACCTTGATCCGGGCGCGGGCGCGGTTGACCCGCAGCCACTCCTGCCGGTCGAAGATCCGCAGCACCGCCTCGGAGACCTTGAGGTAGTCGCCGTTGTCGGCCTCGACGAAGTCGTAAAGCGTGGGTGCGACGCGAGCCATGATCGAGGTACCGCCGCCGACCCGGATCTCGAAGCCCTTGACCCCGTCGCGTTCGCGCGAGAGGAAGGCGACGTCGTGGATGCCGGTGATCGCGCGGTCCTCGTCGGAGCCGGTGAAGGCGGTCTTGATCTTGCGCGGCATCAGCTGCGTCGTCGGGTGACGGACGAAGTAGCGGGCGTAGGCGCCGGCATAGGGCGTCGGGTCGAAGATCTCGTCGGGAGCGACACCCGCCCAGGGGTCGCCGGTGACGTTGCGCACCGTGTTGCCGCAGCCCTCGCGCGAGGAGAGGTCGGCCTCGGCGATCTCGCGCAGCAGCGACTCCATGTCGCGCAGCGGAATGTGGTGAATCTGGATGTTCTGCCGGGTGGTGATGTGGCCCTTGTCGAGCGGCGCGTACTTCTCGACCACGCTGGCGAAGGCCTCCATCTGCTGCGGGGTGACGCCGCCGAAGGGAAGCTTGACCCGCACCATCTGCACATCGGGCTGGCGCTGGCCGTAGACGCCCTGCTTGAGGCGGAAGCCGATGAACTCGTCCTCGGGGATCTTGCCGGCGAGGAACGTCTCGGCTTCGTTGTCGAAGTCGTCGAACTCGCGCTCGATGATCGGGATGATGTGCCCGGGGACGTTGCGGTAGGTCTCCGGGTTCTCCAGCGTGCCGGTGCGCCCCTTGCCGCGCTGCTCCTTGTCTTGATCGACGACGACCTCCACGAACAAGAAAATAGCAAAACCTGACAGGGATTCAGGTATTTATTTTTTTTGGCTCTGCCAGGCACGCCTGACAGGTGCGCTCAACTGGGCGGCAACCTCTTCTCGGCGTGGAGGATCGCCGCCGCCTCGCCCGACTCGGCAACCTGGCCGCCCTCCGGCTCGAGCGGCAGCCCCGCCTCCGCCCAGCCGACTATTCCCTCGCTCAGCTTCGCCGTGTCATACCCCTCGGCGGCGAGCGCCTCAGCCGCCATCGTCGAACGATTGCCGCCGCGGCAGTAGAAGACGACGGGGTGATCGCGGTCGATCTCCCCCACCCGATCCGTCAGCTCGGCCAGCGGCAGGTGCTTGGCACCGGCGATGCGACCCATCTCCCACTCGTGATCGGCGCGCACGTCGATCAGCTGCGCACCGTCGTCGATCAGCTTCTGGGCCTCGTCGCGCGAGACCTCTTTTGGTTGCTCGCTCATAGAACACCCCGTTCGGGATCGAATCGCCACGGACTCGAACCCCCGGATATCACCGTGTCGATTCGACCACTCACTAGTCGATATCCGTGCCCTCGATCAGGAAAGCGACCCGCACGTGGGCGCGGTACTCGTCGAGGTTCTCTCCCCGGATGCCGGTGGAGACGATGTCGACGGCGCGGATGTTGCGCAGCGTGCCCTGCGCCTGGCTCAGCGCTTGCCTCGCCGCGTCGTCGGTCGAAGTTTTCGAGCTGCCGACCAGCTCGATGATCTTCACGACAGCCATCTCTCTCCTCCTTGAGGGTCGCCGACAGGTTCCTTGGCGCTGACGCCTTCGAGCAAGGCGGCCCGCTGCCACGGGGCGATCGTCTCCGCCGTGTCCGCGGCCGGTGCCGCCGTTTCCGCCTCGAAACGCGCGACCGCGGCTGCAATCGCCGCGGCCTCGTCCTGACTTGCATTCAGGGCCATGCCCGAAGCCTAGTTCAAGCGTTCGCCAAGCACTCCGCATCGGCTAAGCCCAGGTGTGGGGCGAGGGCAAGCACGGTGAGATCCGGAAGCAGCTTCTCGAGTTCTCTCGCTTCGCCCGCCTTGACCCGGTGGGTGATTACCGACATCACGCCTTCGACCAGAACCTCCTCGGAAGGGTCGCTTGGCCTGAAGAAAGGGACAAAGCTCTGGATCGCTTTCTCATATCGCCTCGTTCCCCCCGCCCCCGGGCGAGGGCCTCGACGAAACAGAGATAGGCAAGCGCCGGCTCCGCCGCGAGGAACTCGAGCATCGCCGAGATGCCGGCGGGCAGGCCGCTGGGCCAGCGCCCTTCGGCGTTGAACTCACCCTCCACCCGCGTCCGCAGCTCGCCGATGACCGAGTCGAAGGCCGCCTCCAAGCAGGCTGCTTTGCTGGCGAAGTAGAGGTAGAAGGTTCGCGGCGAAACCGCGGCGGCGCCGGCGATGCGGCCGATCGTTGCGCCTTCGTAGCCGTAGGACCTAACTGCGTCAGCAAGGCCGGCGATCAGCCGCTCCCGCTTGCCCCGCGAGGCAAACTCGCCGGGCGAGGTGGTTCCGAGCCCGTTGCTCAACATCGACGGTGCGTCTTCGACCGGCGTACTCGAAGCGAGCTCTGTCGAAAGGACGTCGGGCCCAAGGTAGGAGAGGGCGATGCTCGAGATCAGCTCCGGGATCAGCGAGAGGAGCTCGGAGTGCGCTCCGGCGGCGATCTTCGCCTGGACTTGGTAGTAAATCGCGCCGGCGAGAGCTTCGCCTGTGAGGGGTGAGATCAGGTCGGGGTCATCCGTCTCCCGGCGGCCGGCGTCGATCAACGCCGCGAGCGAGCGCAAGGTCATGTCCCGGCGTGTGCGCGCCGCCTTGCCCGCCGCGAGCGCCTCCACTCCGAAGCTCGCCCGGTTGGGGTCCCTGCCGGCAGCGCTGACGGCGCAATAGAGCATCGCGCGTATCCCGTCCAGCCATGTTGCCTCGCCTCTATATGCGTCCGTCAGATCGTTGACGCATTCCTGGCTGATCTCGTCCCAGGCGGAAACGACGCAGTGGACCCCGTCGCGAAAGTGACGGTCGAACGCCTCCCGATCGACCCCAGCGCGCAGCAACACCATCTCGACCGTCGTCCGGGCGTAGCCGTGTTCCGCGACCAGGTCGATGAGCGCCCGGACGATCGCTTCTCTATCGAGAGCAAAGCAGGATGACTCGGATGAAGCCAGCGTCTATCCCTTCGAGGTCCACTGCTAGACATCGATGTTTACAACCAGGCTCACACTAGCCGCTTACCTCATAGAGCACAACCCAGGAATGGGCTCGAAACGTGTGGCCTAATTGGCCGCGTGACCGAGGCCCGGCACCGGGCGCCCGCTCTTCGAGATGCTGCAGAGCGCCGGGTTCGGGTCGAAGGAGTCGCGCAAGGCGCGCCCCGCTGCTTTGCCGCGGATCGGTTTGCCTTTTTTCGCTGCCTTGCCGCGACCGCACTGGATAGAGAAGTCGCGGTCGCCGTCGCGAGCGTCGATCACGTCGTCGCCACCGCCGCCGTAGAAGCGGTCGGCACCGGGCTGACCGAGGATCGCGTTGGCACGACCGTCGCCGATCAGAACGTCCCAGTCGAAGGAGCCCTCCATGTCCTCGTTGGAGTCGTCGAGACGAACCGGCCGGCAACCGCGCACCTCGTCGATCCATGCCTTGTTCTGCGGGAAGGAGACGAAGAGCAGGCCCGGGTGCGCCTGCGTCTCGGCGAAGGAGGCATCGTCGCGGCCGGGACCGCCGACGATCGCGCCGCCGGCGCAGCCACCGCCTGCTGCCAAGAGGTCGCCGTTCGGACCGCCGTAGAGGAAGGTGGGGCCGGGGGTACTGCCGATCAGGCCGTCGGAACCGGCGCCGCCGTAGAGACGATCGCTGCCGAAGCCGGCCTCGATCAGGTCGTCCTCGGGACCGCCGTGAATTGTGTCGTCGCCGAGACCGCCGGCAATGCGAATGTTTTGCGCTCCGACCAGCGAGCCTTCGACCCGGAGCCGGTCGTTGCCAGGACCGAGGTCGGCCATCAGCCAGCGGGCGAGACCGTCGGTCGGGCAGGTTGTCTGCACGGCGCTGATCCGGTTGCAGCCAGGGCCCAGAGCGATCCCTTTAGCCGCAGTGACGCCGAAGCTCGCGGAGGCGTCGTCAAAGGAAACGGTGAAGTCGTCGCGGCCGGGACCGCCGACGATCTCCAGTCCGCCGCCGCCACCGGGGGCGGGGTCGAGTTCGACGTAAGCCGACGCTTTCGTCCTCGCTTCGCGCCCACAGGAAAACCTGAGGCCTTTGGCTCCACGGCAGCGATCGGACCCTTGGCCGCCGAGGAGCTTGTCGCCCTTGCCGCCGAGGATTTTGTCGTCTCCGGGACCGCCGTCGATGATGTTGCCGAGGCGATTGCCGACCAGGACGTCGTCGAAGGCCGAGCCCTCGAGGTTCTCGAAGCGGAAGAGGCGGTCATGGCCGTCACCGCGTGCCCGGTGGGCGGCAAGCGAGACCTTCACCCCGCCACCGCGACCGGAGCCGACGTCGGTGGCGAAGGAGGCGATGTCGCCGCCGCCGGCCCCGCCGTCCATGCGGTCGTAGCCGTAGTCGCCGTGGACGAGGTCGAAGCTGCCCGGTCCGCCGGTGAGGATGTCGATGCCGAGGCTGCCGGCCACCTCATCCGCAGCACCCGACCCGCCGAAGAGCCGGTCGTCGCCGAGGTCGCCGACCACCCGATCGTCGTCACCGGCGCCCCCGTCGGCGATGTCGTTGCCACGGCCGCCGTGGACCAGGTCCGTCCCGGGGCCGCCGCAGAGCAGATCGTTGCCGAGGCTGCCGAGGATCGTGTCGTTGCCGAGCCCGCCCCAGATCACGTCACGCCCGGGAGTCCCGTGCAGGAAGTCGTCGTTGTCGGTGCCGACGATCTTCGGCTGCCGCCCGTGGCAGCGCGGTTCCTCGATTTTGTCGTTCGGAGCCGGGGCGGCGCCGATGAACAAGACCGCGGCCACGGCCGCTCCAATAAATACCTTCATCGACTAGGGCGTCGTCTCATGAGGCTGGCCAGCATATGACGTGACCCAGGCGTTGCCAGGCAAGGACGCAGGGAGTCCGAATAGCAGCGCTATTCGGACGACTGAGGACACCGCATAGCAGCGACTGGGGCCGTCAGATGCGGTCAGAATCATTAGACGACGCCCTAGTCGAGGTTGACCATGACGTGCTTGATCTCGGTGTAGTCCTCGAGCGCGTAGACCGAGAGGTCCTTGCCGTAGCCGGACTGCTTGAAGCCGCCGTGCGGCATCTCGGAGACGATCGAGATGTGGTCGTTGATCCAGACGCAGCCGAACTCGAGCGCATTGGCGACGCGCATCGCCCGGCCGACGTCCCGAGTCCAGACCGAGGAGGCGAGCCCGTAGCGGGTTCCATTGGCCCACTCGATCGCCTTCGCCTCGTCGGTGAATGGCTGCACCGTGATCACCGGCCCGAAGATCTCGTCCTGGATCATCTCGTCGCTCTGCTCGAGCCCGGCCACCACCGCCGGCTCGAGGAAGTAGCCGGGCAGGTCCGGCTGGCTGCCGCCGGTGACGATCTCGGCGTTGCCGGGCTTGCGCTCGAGGAAGCCCTCGACCCGCTGGCGCTGGCGCTCCGAGTTGAGCGGGCCCAGGGTCGTGTCGGCGGACATCGTGTCGCCGAGGACGAGCCCCTTCGCTTCCCCGGCAAGGCCGTTGACGACGTCGTCGTAGACACCTTTCGCAGCGAGAACGCGGGTCGCCGCGGTGCAGTCCTGGCCGGCGTTGTAGTAGCCGGTGCCGGCGATCGTCTCCATCGCCGCTTCCATGTCGGCGTCGTCGAAGATCACCACAGGCGCCTTGCCGCCCAGCTCGAGGTGGACGCGCTTCAGCGTGTCAGCCGCTGCCTTTGCGATCCACTTGCCGGTCGGCGGCGAGCCCGTCAGGCAGACCATGTCTACGTCGGGGTGCGTGACCAACTCGGCGCCGGTCGGCTCACCATGACCGCCGATCGCGTTGAGGACGCCGGGCGGCAGGATGTCGGCGCACCACTCGGCGAAGAGGAGGGTCGTGAGCGGCGTCGTCTCGGCCGGCTTGAGGACGATGGTGTTGCCGCTGGCGAGCGCCGGGCCGATCTTCCAGATCGCCATCATCAGCGGGTAGTTCCAGGGGGTGATCTGGCCGATGACTCCGACCGGTTCGCGGCGGATGAAGGAGGTGCGGCGCTCCATGTACTCGCCCGCGGCGCGTCCCTCCATCGTGCGCGCGGCACCGGCGAAGAAGCGCAGCTCGTCCGCCATCACCGGCACTTCGTCCTCCATCACCGCGTTGCGCGGCTTGCCCGCGTCGGCGGACTCGAGGTCGGCTATCTCCTCGGCCCGCTCCTCGATCAGGTCGGCCATTCGCAGCAGCGCCCGGGCCCGTTCGGCGGGCGGAGTAGCCGCCCAGCCCCCGAAGGCGCCTCTGGCCGCCGCCACGGCGGCGTCGACGTCGGGCTTGGTCGAGAGCGGCGCCTCGGCGATCGCCTCGCCGCTGGCCGGGTTGACGACCTCCTCGGTCCCGCCCTCGGCCGGATCGACGGCCTTGCCGCCGATGAAGTTCCTCAGCTTCGTCTTCGTCGCCGCTGCCATTTCTCAGGTCACCTCCGCCTTTCGATTTTCAGTTTCGGGATGCTCGAGCCCCATGGCCTGCTCGACCGGAACGCAACTCATTCCCACGCCCTCGGCAACCGCCGGGTGGGTCACCTCGCCGGCGGCGACGTTGACCCCGGGCCGCAACCCGGGGTCTCGCCGGATTGCCCCGGCAACGCCGCCGTCAGCAAGGGAGATCGCATAGGGCAGAGTGGCGTTGGTCAGGGCTTGGGTAGAAGTGATCGGCACCGCGCCGGGCATGTTGGCGACGCAATAGTGAGTGATGCCGTCGACTTCGAAGGTCGGATCCTGGTGCGTGGTCGGGCGCGAGGTCTCGAAGCAGCCCCCCTGGTCGATGGCGACGTCGACCAGAACCGCCCCCGGCTTCATCAGCGCCAGCTGCTCGCGGCGCACGACAAAGGGCGCGCGCGCGCCGTGGACGAGGACGGCGCCGATCACGAGGTCGGCCCGGGGCAGCATCTCCTCGATCGCCAGCGTGGTCGAGTAGACGGTCGAGCAGCGGCCGGCGAAGCCCACCTCGAGCTCGCGCAGCCGGTCGATCGACTTGTCGAAGACGAAGACGTCGGCCTCCATCCCGATCGCGATGAAGGCGGCGTTCATGCCGACGACCCCGCCGCCGATCACCATCACGTTGGCGGCGGCGACGCCGGGGACACCGCCGAGCAGGATGCCGCGGCCGCCGAGTGGCTTCTCCAGCATGAAGGCGCCGGCCTGGGTGGCGATCTTGCCCGCGATCTCGCTCATCGGCGCCAGCAGGGGCAGCCGTCCGCGCGAGTCCTCCACGGTCTCGTAGGCGATGCAGGTGGCGCCGGAATCGCGCAGGCCGCGGGTCAGCTCGGGGTCTGGAGCCAGATGCAGATAGGTGAAGAGCAGCTGGCCGGGACGCAGCATCGCCACCTCCTGCGGTTGCGGCTCCTTCACCTTGAGCACCATCTCGGCCTCGTCGAAGACCGCGGCTGCGTCGGGAGCGACGCGGGCCCCCTGGGCTTCGAACTCGGCGTCGGCGATCGCGCTGCCCTCGCCGGCACCGGCCTCGACCAGCACCTCGTGGCCGTGTTCCAGCATCTCCCGGACCCCGGCCGGTGTGATCGCGACGCGGTACTCCGCGGGCTTGATCTCGGTCGGGATCCCGATCCTCACGTGACCAGCTCCCTCGCCCTCAGTGCCAGCCAGAACTCGATCCGGTCATGGGCGCGGGAGAGGTCCCTGCCGGTCAGCTCCTCGACTTTTCGCATCCGGTAGCGCAGCGTGTGACGGTGGCAGTAGACCTGGCGGGCGGCGCGCTCCCACTGCCCGTTCTGCTCGATGAACGCCTCCAGCGAGCGCAGCAGCTCGCCCCCGTACTCCTGGTCGCCCTCCTCGATCGGGCCGAGGACGCTGTCGCAATAGAGCGCCAGCGCCTCGTCGTCCTGGATCGAAAGCAACAGGGTGAAGGCGCCGAGATCGCGCCAGGAGGCGACCTCGGGACCGTTGCCGTTGCCGACGGCGGTCGCCTCGAGCGCGCAGCGTGCCTCGTGGAAGGAATGCCTGAGGTCCTCGGGTGGGGCCGGGCGGCTGGCTGCCGCGCGAACCGCGCCCCGGTCCACGGTGAGCGCTTTGCGGGCGTCGGCGGCGACGTCGACCGGGTCGCGGTCGGCCGCGTCGATGACCGCGCAGAGCAGCTCGCGACGGCCGCTGGCATGGGGCGCGACCACCGCCGGGCAGGCGTCGGCGGCGAGCGCCCGCTCCAGGGCCGACTCCGCCGCAGCCGGATCGTCGAGGGCAAAGACGAGAACCGCCGCTTCGTCGCCGATGCCGAACGGCTCGAGGCGGCGGCGCAGCTCCGAGGGCTCGAGGCGGCCGCCGAGGGCACCCGCCAGCACGTCGCCGGCAAGGCGGCGCTCGGTCTCGCGCGCGACCCGGCGGCGCATCAGCTCGAGGGCGACCACCGCGACCGCCTGCTGGAGGATGAGGCGCTCGAAGTCACCGAGGCCGCCGGAGTCGCGGACGATCACGACCCAGGCCTGCGGAGGACCGCCGCCGGGTGAGATCACCGGGTGGGCGAGGGCGCGGCCGGCGACAGAGGAGTGGGCCGGAACGAAGGGGTGGCCGTCGCCGGTGTGGGAGAGCGCTTCTTCGCGGATCGCCTTCACTGCCTCGGCGGAGAGCTGACGACGGAAGCCGCGCCCGGCGAGGCGCTCGCCGCGACCGCCGAGGATCGCCACGGTGCCGCCGACGGCGGAGGCGATTGTGGCGACGATCTCCTCCAGGCCGCGCTCTTCCAGGACCAGGCGCTCGAGTCGGCGCTGCACCGCGATGCCGCGCTGCAGCACCTCGTACTGCTCGTTGACGAGCCGGGCGAAGGCTTTCTCGGTGATCGCGATGAACGGCGTCGAGTAAGGCACCTCGAAGAGCGGGAAGTCCCGTTTTTTCGCTTCCTCGACGAGAGCTTTCGGCAATTTCTCGTGGCTGAAGCCGGTGCCGAGACCGAGCCCCGCGAGATTGTGCTCGGCGAGGCGGCGGACGAAGTCGCGCTGCTTGGCCGCGCTGTCGAGGGGAATGCCGGTCGTCAGCATCAGCTCCCCACCCGAGAGCCACGGGGTCGGATCTTCGAGCTCGGAGATGTGCACCCACCGAACCGGGGCCTCCGCCGCACGCGTGCCCACCGCGAGCTCGAGGTCAAGCTCGTCGAGAAGGCTTTGAACGGTGAGCATTCGAGGGCCTATCTTCGGACCCGCTCCCAGGCCGCGGTCAGGACACTGTGCAGAACGTCGTGGATTTCTTCGAACTGCTCGGTGTCGGCGATCAGCGGCGGCGCAAGCTGGATCACTGGATCACCGCGGTCGTCGGCGCGACAGATCAGCCCGCGCCGGTAGAGCTCGCCGGAGAGGAAGCCGCGGAGCAGGTCCTCGGCCTCGTCGTCGTCGAAGCTCTCCTTCGTCTCGCGGTCCTTGACCAGCTCGAGCGCGTGAAAGTAGCCGGCCCCGCGCACGTCGCCGACGATCGGGATGTCGCGCAGGCTCTCCAGCATCTGGCGGAACTCGTCCTCCTTGGCGAGAACATGCCCGCAGAGGTCCTCGCTCTCGAAGACGTCGAGGTTGGCCATCGCTACCGCGGAGGCGACGGGATGGCCGGCGAAGGTGAAGCCGTGAGCGAAGGAGGCGTCCCCCTGCATGAAGGGCTCGGCGACGCGGTCGGAGGAGATCACGCCACCCATCGGGGCGTAGGCGGAGGTGAGCGCCTTGGCGACGGTGATGATGTCGGGGACATAGCCGAAGCGGTCGCAGCCGAAGTAATGCCCGAGGCGGCCCCAGGCGCAGATCACCTCGTCGGAGATCATCAGCACGTCGTGGCGGTCGCAGATCTTCCGCACTTGCTCGAAGTAGCCGTCCGGGGCGACGAAGCAGCCGCCGGCGTTCTGCACCGGCTCGATGATCACCGCGGCGACCGTCTCCGGCCCCTCGAATTCGATCCGCTCCTCGATCGCGGTCGCCGCCCAGAGCGGGTGGCGGTCCTCGGGCCAGCGATAGACGTTGGTGTTGGGCACGTGGCAGCCGCCGGGTGTCAGCGGCTCGAACTGCGAGCGCAGCTCAGTGATGCCGGTGGCCGAGAGGGCCCCGAGCGAGGTGCCGTGGTAGGCGATCTCACGCGCGATCACCTTGTGCTTCTGGCCTTTTCCGAGCATCCGGTGGTAGTTGCGGGCGAGCTTCAGCGCCGACTCGACCGCCTCCGAGCCGCCCGAGGTGAAGAAGACGCGGTTGAGATCGCCGGGGGCGAGCGAGGCGATCCGCGTGGCCAGCTCGATCGCCCGCGGGTGGGCATAGCTCCACAGCGTGTAGAAGTCGAGCTCTGCGTACTGGCGAGCTGCCGCCTCACCAAGCTCGGCGCGGCCGTGGCCGGCGTTGACGCAGAAGAGCCCTGAGAGGCCGTCGAGGTAACGGTTGCCGTGCTCGTCGTAGACGTAGCAGCCGTCGCCACGGACGATGATCGGGATCTCGTGCTCCTCGCCGTATGAGCCCATGCGCGAGAAGTGCATCCAGAGGTGGCGCCTGGCCTGCTCCTGCAGACCGGTGGTCGTCTCTTGGCTTTGGCTCGATTGCGATGCAACGGCCATTTTCCTTCTCCTCTCCTGCTACGACGTTATGGATAACGCTAGCTCCGAGTTGGCAGTTCTGCAATGTGCAGAGGGTCAACTTCCGGGCACTAGCTTGTACTAAATGTACAAGCTAGTGCCGAGCTTTTAGGACATTTGCCACTTGTGCAGGTTGTCCGCTCCGAATACCTTGAAGCGGTCGCCGCGGACAATTGCAGCGGGAACTAGGGAAGGAGACGCATGGAGAGCTCAGCGGTTCCAGCCCCGGGCGAGGCCGGCACTCCGGTCGCGGCCATACCCGGCAGCGGCGACAAGGGACTGAAGAAGGACGCGATCGGCTTCAGCGACGGGCTGACGATCGCGCTCGCCTCGACCGCGCCGGCCTACTCGCTGGCGGCGGTGATCGGCTCGATCGTGGTCATCGTCGGCTTCCAGGCGCCCGCCGCGCTGCTCGTCTCCTTCGTGCCGATGTTCTTCATCGCGGCGGCCTTCTACTACCTCAACCGGGCCGACCAGGACTGCGGCACCAGCTTCTCCTGGGTCACCCGGGCGATCGGCCCGCAGAGCGGCTGGATCACCGGCTGGGCGATCTGCGTCACCGGGATCCTCGTAGTCGGCTCGCTGGCCGACGTCGCCGCCTACTCCTTCTTCGACCTGATCGGCGCCGACGGGCTGGTCGAAAGCAAGCTCTGGGTCACCCTGTTGGCGCTGGCGCTGATCGCCGTGATGACGACGATCTGCGTACTCGGCACCGAGCTCTCGGCCCACCTGCAGAAGGGCCTGATGGTGCTCCAGATCGGCCCGCTGCTGATCTTCGCCGCGGTGGCGCTCTACAAGGTCCTGGCCGGCGATGGCCCGGCCACCGCCGTCGATCCCTCCTTCTCGTGGTTCAACCCCTTCGCGATCGACAGCGGCGGTGCGCTGACCGGGGCGCTGCTGCTCGGCGTCTTCATCTACTGGGGCTGGGAGAGCGCCGTCAACCTCAACGAGGAGACCGAGGGCTCGGTCACCGCACCGGGCCTCGCCGGCCTCGTCAGCACCGTGCTGCTGCTCGTCACCTACCTCGGCGTCGCCACCGCGCTGGTCGCCTGGCAGGGCGTCGGCGGCGCGGAGAAGTTCGACGACAACGAGGAAATCCTCTCCTCCTACGCGACCGGCGTCCTCGGCGACCCGCTCGGCAGCATCGTCCTGCTTGCCGTCGTCGTCTCGGCTCTCGCCTCGACCCAGACGACGATCCTTCCCGCCGCCCGCACCTCGCTCTCGATGGCCCGGGCCGAGGCGATGCCGGCGGCCCTGGGCGAGGTCAGCAAACGCTTCTTCACCCCGGTCGTCTCCACGGTCGCGATCGGCGTCCTCGCGGTTGCCTGGTACCTGCCATCGAAGCTGATCAGCGAAAACTTCCTCTTCGACTCGCTCTCGGCGCTGGCCCTGATGATCGCCTTCTACTACGCCTTCACCGGGATCGCCTGCGCCGTCTACTACCGGCACGAGCTGCGCAAGTCGGTGAAGAACTTCCTCTTCATCGGCGTCGCGCCGGTGATCGGCGCGGTGCTGCTCGGCTACCTCTTCTTCAAGGCGCTGATCGACTACTCCGACCCGGCCAACTCCTACACCGGGACCTCCTGGTTCGGGGTCGCGCCGCCGGCGGTGATCGGGGTCGGCTTCCTCGTCATCGGTGTCGTGCTGCTGTTCGCCTGGCGCAGGCACAAGCGCGAACCGTTCTTCCTCCGCCGGCGCGAAGTCGCCCCGCCCGGGCTGCTCGACGAGTCCGTAGCGCTACCTTCTAGTGGGAGGCTCCAACGTCGTACAGGAACGTCGGAGGAGTGAGATGGAGAGTGGTACCCCAAGCGTCGAGCTGAAAAGCGTCACCAAGCGCTTCGCCGACGTGGTCGCCGTCGACGACCTCAGCCTGGAGTTGGCCGGCGGAGAGTTCTTCACCCTGCTCGGGCCGAGCGGTTGCGGCAAGACGACGACGCTGCGGATGATCGCCGGCTTCGAGCAACCGAGCGAGGGTGAGATCCGGATCGAGGGTGACGACGTGGCAGGGCTCCCGGCGCACCGCCGCCCCACCAACACGGTCTTCCAGAGCTATGCGCTCTTCCCCCACCTCAGCGTCGAGGACAACGTCGCCTTCGGGCTGCGGCGGAAGCGGGTGCCGAAGGAGGAAATCGGCCGTCGCGTCAATGCCGAGCTGGACCGGGTCGGCCTCGCCGCCCAGGCGAAGCGCAAGCCGGCGCAGCTCTCCGGTGGCCAGCAGCAGCGTGTCGCCCTGGCGCGGGCGCTGGTCAACCTGCCAAAGGTCCTGCTTCTGGACGAGCCGCTGGGAGCGCTCGACCTGAAGCTGCGCAAGGGACTGCAGATCGAGCTGAAGCGGATCCAGCGCGAGGTCGGCATCACCTTCGTCTACGTCACCCACGATCAGGAGGAGGCGTTGACGATGAGCGACCGGATCGCCGTGATGAACCAGGGCCGGGTCGAACAGGTCGCCGACCCCGAGGAGGTCTACGAGCGGCCCGCGACGACCTTCGTCGCCGGCTTCATCGGTGTCTCCAACCTGATGCCGGCGACTATGGCGAGGCCGGACGAGGTGCAGCTCGACAACGGCCCGGCGGTGCGGGTCGGGGCAAACGGGCTCGCGGTCGGAGAGCGCTGCTACGCGGTGGTGCGACCGGAGAAGCTGCGAATCGACGCGGTCCCGGAGGGCGGGTCACCGGCCTCCTCGAACGGCCTGCCTCGTATCGAGGGGGTCGTCCAGAGCTCGGTCTACCTCGGCACCGCGACCCAGCTCATAGTCGACCTCGGCAAGGGGGTGCAGATGACGGTGCTCTGCCCCAACGTGAACGAGGCCGAACGCCAGCGGCTGCCGGGAGGCGGGGCGCGGGTGGCGCTGAGCTGGGAGCCGGAGCACATGCACGTGATGCGAGCGTCACAGGAGGCGGGAGCGGGTAGCGGAGGCGAGGCGAACGAACCCACGAGCAACGCCGAGCTCGAAGCACTTGAGAGGTGAGAGAGATGAGCAGCAGAAATTCGCAATCCAGTAAGGGCTTGGCGGCAATCGCGTGCGCGGTGGCGATCCTGGTCCTCGCGCTTGGTGTGGCCGCCTGCGGCGACGACACCGTAGGCGGTGGCAGCAACAGCGAGGAAGTGACGGTGGCGAAGGGCGGGCCGGTCAGCGGCAAGCTGACGATCTCCAACTGGCCCGGCTACATGGACCCGGGCCCGAACAACACCGTTGCCAAGTTCGAAGACAAAACCGGAGTCAGCGTCGACTACATCGAAGACGTCAACGAAAACGAAGCCTTCTTCGGCAAGCTGCAACCGCAACTCGAGGAGGGCGAATCGGGCGGCCGCAGCATCTTCATCGTCACCGACTGGATGGCGAAGCAGATGTATGACCTCGGCTACCTGCAGGAGGTGAACCACGACGAGCTGCCGACGGTGTTCGAAAACATCAGGCCGCAGCTCGAGGGCGTCTCCTTCGACCCCGGGCGCAAATTCTCGGTGCCGTGGGTGAGTGGCATGGGCGGGCTCTGGGTCGATACCGCCAAGGCACCCGATATCCGCTCGGTCAACGACCTCTTCGACCCGCAATACAAGGGCAAGGTGACGATGCTCGGCGAATTGCGGGAAACGGTGCCGCTGGTGATGCTGGCAGAAGGCGTCGACCCGGTCGAGGCGACCAACGAGGACTGGCTCAACGCAGTCGACAAAATCAAGGCGGCGGCCGACTCCGGCCAGATCCGCCGCTTCACCGGCAACGACTACACCGAGGACCTCACCGCGGGCAACATCGTCGCCGCGATCGGCTGGTCGGGGGACGCCTCGATCATCGAAAACGAGAACGCCGAATGGCGGATGCCGACAGAGGGCTGCTCGCTCTGGTCGGACAACATGGTGATTCCGGTTGGGGCACCGAACACCGGCGCTGCATACGGCTGGATGAACTTCATCTACGAGCCGGAGATCAACGCCCCTCTGGCCGAATACATCACCTACATCCCGCCGGTCGAAGGGGTGCAGGATCTGGTTGAACCGGCACTGGCGAAAGACCCTCTGGTCTTCCCCAGCCCGAACTTCACCCGCAAGTGCACCGACCAGGACTCGCCGCCGGATATCGAACCGGTGAACGAGGCCTGGCAGGAAGTGATCACTGGGTGAGGTAGGTGCGATGAGTCTGAAGCAGCGCTTGGTCCCATACTGGCTCTTGGGGCCGGGCCTGCTTTGGCTCATCGTTTTCTTCGTAGTGCCGATGTACTTCATGGGCGAACTCGCCCTGCGCTCGGGTTCGCTCACCACCGGCTACACCTTCGACTGGGCCTGGTCGAACTTCCCCGACTCCCTTTCCGGCCACACCGAGCAGATCGGCCGCTCCTTCTTCTACGCCGGCACGGCGACGATCCTGGCGCTGCTGATCGGCTACCCGCTTGCCTACGCGATCGCCTTCCGCGCCGGCCGCTTCAAGCTGCTGCTGCTGTTCGCGGTGATCGCGCCCTTCTTCACCACCTATTTGATCCGCACGATCGCCTGGAAGACGATCCTCAGCGACTCCAGCCCGATCGTCAGCGTGCTGCAGACACTCGCCCTCGTTCCCCAGGACGGGCGCGTGCTGGCGACCTCGGGAGCGGTGATCGCCGGCCTCACCTACAACTTCCTCCCCTTCATGATCCTGCCGCTCTACGCCAACCTGGAGCGGCTCGACCTGCGGTTGGTCGAGGCGGCGAAGGACCTCTACTCCTCCTCGCGCCAAGCCTTCCTCAGGGTGACCCTGCCGCTGACGATGCCGGGGATCGTCGCCGGCGTCCTGCTCACCTTCATCCCCGCCTTCGGCGACTACATCAATGCCCAGCTGCTCGGCGGCACCCAGCAGGCGATGGTCGGCAACGTGATCCAGTCGCTCTACCTGAACCAGCGCGACTACCCGGAGGCGGCGGCGCTCTCCTTCCTGATGATGGGACTGATCCTCGCCGTCGTCACCATCTACATCCGCTTCGCCGGCACCGGTGCCTTCATGGGCGACGAGGACGAGGGGAGGGCCTGATGGCTCTCGCCGCGAACGGCTGGGCCTGGCTGCGCCGCAACGCGCTGCCGATCTACGCAGGCCTCGCCGTCGCCTACATGCTGATCCCGATCGTCGTCATCGCCGTCTTCTCCTTCGGCGCCACGCCCCAGGGCAAACTCACCTTCGGCCTCGACCATGGCTTCACGACCGAGTACTGGAGCAGCGCCTTCTCGCTGACGGAGCTGAACGACGCGCTCTTCACCAGCCTGCGGCTTGCTGCCCTCTCGACCGTGATCTCCACCGCGATCGGGACGCTGATGGCGATCGCCCTCGTCCGCCACAAGTTCCGTGGCCGGCGAGCGGCGAACCTGCTGATCGTGATCCCGATGGCGACGCCCGAGATCGTGATCGGCGCCTCGCTGCTCTCGATGTTCATCTACTACTCGTTCGCGCTCGGCTTCGGCTCGCTGTTGATCGCCCACGTGATGTTCTCGATCAGCTTCGTCGTGGTGGTGGTGCGCTCGCGGCTGATCGGCTTCGACCGCCACCTCGAGGAGGCGGCCGCCGACCTCGGCGCCACCCCGCTCGCCACCTTCCGCACCGTCACCCTGCCGCTGCTTGCGCCCGGGATCATGGCCGCCGCCCTGCTGGCCTTCGCCCTCTCGATCGACGACTTCGTCATCTCCAACTTCAACTCGGGGACGACGGTGACCTTCCCCCTCTACGTCTACGGGGTGAGCCTGCGCGGCATCCCGGTCCAGGTCAACGTGCTGGCGACGATGCTCTTCCTCGTAACCGTGATCGCGGTCGTCCTGGTCCTGTGGCAGCAGCGCCGGGCCGAGCGGATGGCGGCAGTCCGCCCTGACCGCGTAGTCCCACCAGCCCCCGCCCCTCCGGCCGAGGTGACCGCATGACCGCCGACGGGCCGAAAACCGCTGAATATCAGCGGGAATCGGCCCATCGGCCGGAGGGGGCGGTGCGGCTGGCGAACTACGTCGGCGGCGCCTGGCGGCCGGTGGACGGGGTCGAGACACTCGACGACCTCGACCCGGTCAGCGGCGAGGTGGCAGCGCTGGTGCCGCTCTCGGGAGCGAAGCAGATCCGCGAGGCGGTCGCGGCGGCTCGGGCTGCGCAGCCCGATTGGCGCGAGGTACCGCCGCAGCGCCGGGCGCGAGCGGTGCTGGCCCTGCGCGAGCAGCTGCTGGAGCGCCGCGACGAGCTGGTAGCTCTGGTCTGCGCCGACATGGGCAAGACCATGGTCGACGCCGACGGCGAGGTCGGCCGCGGGATCGAGTCGGTCGAGTCGGCGGCGGCGATCCCACACCTGCTCAAGGGAGAGACGCTGGAGGGCGTCGCCGCCGGGGTCGACGTCGAGATGGTGCGCCAGCCGCTCGGCGTGGTCGCGGCGATCACCCCGTTCAACTTCCCGGCGATGATCCCGCTCTGGTTCCTGCCCTACGCGATCGCCTGCGGCAACACCTTCATCCTCAAGCCGTCCGAGCAGGACCCGCGCCCGGCGGCGCTGATCGTCGAGATGGTCGACTCGATTGAGGAGATCCCGCCTGGTGTCGTCAACCTCGTCCACGGCGGGCGCGACGCGGTGACGGCGCTGCTGGAGGACCCCGGCGTCGACGCGATCTCCTTCGTCGGCCGCGCCGAGACGGCGCGGATCGTCGCCCAGGGGGCGGTGGCCACCGGCAAGCGGGTGCAAGCGCTGGGCGGCGCCAAGAACTCGCTCGTGGTCATGCCGGATGCCGAGCTCGAGCAGGCGGTGCCGGCGATCATGGGCTCGAGCTTCGGCGCGGCTGGGCAGCGCTGCCTGGCGGGCTCCGTGTGCGTCGTCGTCGGCGACGAGGAGCGGCGGGCACAGGTACGTGAGGCCCTGACCGCCGCTGCGCGGGAATTGAGCGTCGGCCCGGGGGACGACCCAGCAACAGACGTTTGCCCGATGGTGGCAGCAGCAGCCCGCGACAAGGTCGAGGCCGCGATCACACGGAGCGCCGAGAACGGTGCCGAGCTGCTCCTCGACGGCCGCGGCGACAGCGGCGCGGCCGGGACGCTGCTGGGTCCGACGATCGCCGTCGCCGACCCGGAGTCCGAGCTGGCCCGCGAAGAGCTGTTCGGGCCCCTGCTCACCCTCGTCGACGCCCCCGACCTCGACGCCGCCATCGAGTTCCTCAACGGTTCCCGCTACGGCAACGCCGGCGCCATCTTCACCGCCTCCGGCGAGGCCGCCCGCGAGTACCGCTACGGGGCCGAAGCCGGCATGCTCGGCGTCAACGTCGGCGTCCCCGCCCCAGTGGCCTGGTTCCCCTTTGCCGGGTGGAAGGACTCCTGCGACGGCGACCTGCATGCGAACGGAACCGATGCTGTGGACTTCTATACGCGGAAGAAGGTCGTTACGTCTCGCTGGTGACGGCGGAAATGTCAAGCGAAGTGAACTAGCCAGCTCCCCGCCTCTTGACGTGGCCACCGGCGAACAACCTCACCAGCGCCAGCGCAATGTAGAAGGCGGCGTCCGCCTCCGCCTGGGAGACCGAAAGCGGCACCGTCCCGTCGTCGGTGCCGTGGCGGTCGAGCTGGGAGGTCCAGATCGTCGCCGCCATCGCCGCTACATCCGTAGTCGTAGCCTTCTCCAGCGTCACCTCCCACAGCTCGGGCTTGGCACGCAGCTCACCGATCACGCTGCCGAGCGTGGTCAGCTCACGCCTGGGGGAGACGATGGGCTTGGCTGCCGCCTCAACGGCACGGATGGACTCACGGTAGGAACTCGAGGGGTCTGGGTCACGACCGGCGAGCCTGCTCCAGGCGAGGCTGAGGTGATGGTGGGCCCGCTGCGCATCGGAGACCCCTTCGATTGCCTCCTTGACCGGACCGATCGCCCGCTTGGTCAGCTCGTAGCGGCGCCCACTGCCATCCGGAGCCTCTGAGACCTCCCACTCCGAGCCACCGAGGGTGAGCAGTTCTTGGAGGGCCACGGCCTGTGACTTGCTGGCCTCGAACCCAAGCATGTAGTCGAGCACGTTCAGGGTCATCGTTGAGCTTCGGCGCAGGCGATTGAGAAATCGGCTTAGCTGTACAGCGTCGATGCCGCTGTAGTCGAAGGGATCGCTGAGCCGCATGGCGACCTGCATCCGCTTCACTCGCTGACTGCGAAAGGTGTCGCGGGAGAGCCTTGGGGAGAACGCCCAAACGAACTGCTTGACCCAATCGAGAATGGGTTCCCAAAGATAGGATGGGATCCCCTTCTGCGGCTCTTCAAAACGTTTCTCTTGCTGGTCGCGACTCGACAGCGGCCGGTACGTGCTCACCCCGGTCCTCCTTCATCATTGCGGGCGGGCAAGAGTAACGGTGCAGATACGCACAGTGAGTCGGTCTTCTGAGCTCAGCGGCCGATGTGGAAGCCGATCAGCTCCGGGATGCGCGCAAGCGCCCTGTGAATCGGAGAAGCTGACTGTCCTTCGGCCTCTGCGTTCTCCTTACTCATGATGCCGCGACGAATCAGGCTACCGCCCAGCCAGTGGAAGGGCTCGGGGGGGACTCGCTGGGGGGAGGGGTCGACGATGGCCAGGCGGGAGAACTCGTCACTGCGGTCGAGGGCGAGGGAGGCGAGGACGCGACCGACCATGTGGGAGGGGCCGACGCCGTTGCCGGTGTAGCCGGCGGCGACGAAGGCGCGGCCCCCGCGCAGCGGCGCGACGAGCGGCAGGTGAGTCGGCGAGACGTCGATCGGACCGCCCCAGGCGTGGGTGACTCGACGTCCCTCGAGACCTGGAAAGTAGGCACGCAGTCGCTGCTCGGCCATCGCCACCACCTCGCTGTCCACCTCGACCCTTCCCCGCAGCCGTCCTCCCATCGCGATCTGCCCTCCTCCCAGACCGAAGGCGATACGACCGTCGGGGGTGGTGCGGAAGTAGTGCAGCATCGTGCGGCAGTCGGTGATGCACTCGCCTCCGGTCCAGCCGATCTGCTCGAGCAGATCCGGCACGGGCTCGGTGAGGACGATGTGCGAAGAAGTAACGGTGAGTGCGTTGCGCAGCGGGCCGCGGCGGGACTTGGCCGCGCCGCCGATCGCGATGACCCCCTTGCGGGCCCGGACCCGGCCTGCGGGGGTTTGCGCCGCCACCTCCGCCGGGGCGCTGCTCAGGCTGCGGACCGGCGAGCGCTCGCAGATCTCGACCCCCGCATCGAGCAGCCGCTGTCGTAGCCCCCGGGCCAGGCGGGCCGGCTGCACCGTCGCCGCATCGGGGTAGAAAGCGCCGCCGCGAAAGGCGGGGGAGGAACAGTGCTGGGCGACCTGATCCGGTGACAGTGGCTGGACAGCGTCTGCGACGCCGAGCTCGCGACAGGCGGCCAGCGTCTCCTCCCAGGCCCCGTCCTGGGCGGGAGCAGTCGAGACCTGGAGGTAGCCGCCGCGGCGGAACCAGGCGTCGACGCCCTGCTCCTCGCAGAAGGACTCCACCCCGGCCACGCCCTGCTCAGCCGCTCGCGCCAGCGCCAGTGCCGCCGCATCCCCCCAGCGCGCCCGCATGTTCTGCAGCGAGAACCACATCACGTTGCAGAACCCCCCGTTCCGCCCGCTCGGCCCGTTCCCGCAGGCATCAGCCTCGAGCAGCACCACCTCCGCGTCGGGCTCCAACCGCTTGATCTGCCAGGCCGCCCACATCCCCGTGTACCCGCCACCGACCACGACCACATCCGCACTTCGCTCCCCCACCAGCTCAGGCGCCGGCGAAACACGCCCGGTCTCTTCCAACCAGTAACCGTGGGCCGTGTGGTCCATCGTCGTTAGGCTCCCACACTGGATGGCCACCTTCGACGCTTTCGCTGACCTGCCGCTGGAGATCGAGGGCTACGAGCTGCAGCCGCTCGAGCTGCAGATCCCCAGCTTCGAACGGCTCAGCACCGTGATCCACCTCTGGGGCGGTGGCGAGGACGGCCTCGGCGAGGACGTCACCTACGACGCCGTCGACCACATCGCGCTCCAGGACGCCGGCCCCTCGCTCGACCTCACCGGCTACGCGACCCTGGGCGAGTTCTGCGAGTTCATCGGCGAGACCGACACCTTCCCGGCCGAGCCTCAGCGCGACGTCTCGCGCCGCTATCGCCGCTGGGCCTTCGAGTCGGCCGCGCTCGACCTTGCTCTGCGACAGGCAGGCAGCGGAATCGCTGCCGCACTCGGTCGCGAGCCGCGACCAGTTGATTTCGTCTGCTCGATGCGGCTCTCGCCCGGCGGCGAGGAGCCCTCGACGATCGAAACGCTGAACAAAAAGCTCGACCGCTACCCCAATCTCCGCTTCAAGCTCGACCCGACCAACGACTGGACCGACGAGCTGATCGCCGAGCTGGTCGAGACCGGCGCGATCGACTCGCTCGACCTGAAGGGCTTCTACAAGGGCACGGTCGTCGACGTCGAGACCGATCCCGAGCTCTACGCGAAGCTGATCGAGGCCTTCCCCGACGCCTGGATCGAGGACCCCGACGTCAACGACGAAACCCGGCCGATCCTCGAGCCGGTCCGCGACCGCCTCACCTGGGACGCGCCGATCCACTCGATCGCCGACATCGAGGCGCTTCCCTGGGAGCCGAAGATGGTCAACATCAAGCCCTCGCGAGTCGGCGGCCTGCGCGATCTCTGCGAGACCTACGACTACTGCTCAGAGCACGGCATCGGCGCCTACGGCGGCGGCCAGTGGGAGCTCGGAATCGGCCGCGGCCAGATCCAGGTCCTCGCCTCGCTCTTCCACCCCGACACGCCAAACGACACCGCTCCCCGTGGCTACAACGAAGCAGAGCCTCCGCCCGGTCTTCCGACCAGCCCGCTCGATCCTCAGCTGACGCCGACCGGCTTCCGTTGGCAGGAATCGACCCGCTGAATCCTTAGGGCTGCCTCACCGCCTCTTCGGCCAGCCGAATTCGGAGTTTCGGCTACGTTGCCTCCACCCGTCCCGTCGAGCTAGGAGTCCAAATTGGCCGAGAAAAGCTTTGCCGATGCGCTGAACGAGCAGATCGCCAACGAGTTCGCCGCCTCGCAGCAGTACGTGGGCGCCGCGGTCTACTACGACGCTGAGACGCTTCCCCGCCTCGCTCACTTCTTCTACCGCCAGGCGCTCGAGGAGCGCGAGCACGCGATGATGATGATCCAGTACCTGCTCGACGTCGGCGAGGAGATCCACATCCCCGACATCAAGTCGCAGGAGACGGCCTACGCCGACGGCAGCGCTCCGGTGCGGATGGCACTTGAGCAGGAGAAGCGAGTCAGCGAGGAGATCTTCGCCCTCTTCGAGCTGGCGCGCGGGATCAAGGACTACCGCGCCGAGCAGTTCCTGCAGTGGTTCGTCAAGGAGCAGGTCGAGGAGGTCGCACTGATGAGCGACCTGCTGAACGTGGTCGAGCGCTCGAAGGAGAACCTGCTGCTCGCCGAGGACTACATCGCCCGGGAGAGCCTCGGCGAGGAGGGCTCGGACCCGACCTCGCCGCCGATGGCCGGCGGCTCAGCCGGGTAGGGATCAGCCCAGCCAGCCGGCTCGCTTGCGCATCGTCGTGATGCGGCGGAACTCGGCGATGTCCTCGCGCAGCGCGGCGGGCGCGGGAGCGGGAAGGAAGCGGGCCGGCAGTGGCGACTCCACTACGCCGGCCCCGTTCATCGTGACGCGGTAGGCGCGGGCGCCGCGGCGGGCGGTGACGGCGGAGGGAGGGCCGCGGCCCTCCCAGAGCAGGCCGGCGTAGTCGTCGAGGCCATAGCCCGCGGGCATCCCCTCGCCGACCGCGGCGAGGTAGGCCGCCCGGCGCTCGGGCTCGTTGTTGTAGTGGACGCAGAGGCTGCCGCCGAGCAGGCCGAGGCCGGCACCGGGCTCGGGCCGGCCGGAGGACTTGGTGATCCCCGCCTCGAACCAGCACATCGCGCCGGCGCTCTGCCCGGCGAGGACGATGCCCTGCCGCCAGGCGAGGCTGAGGATGGCGCCGAGCTCGTGCGCCTCCCAGACCGCGAGCAGGTTGAGCAAGCTGCCGCCGCCGACGTAGATCAGGTCCTGGGTGAGCAGGTGGTCTCGCAACGCCACCGGGCGCCTACCGAGGCGGAAGAGCGAGAGGTCCGAGGGCTCGCAGGGCCGCTCGCCGAAGGCGGCATAGAAGCGGCCGATCTGCTCCGAGGTATCGCCGCTCGCGGTGGGCAGGAGGCAGATCCGCGGCCGCCCCCCGGCCCGCTCGGTCGCCAACCGCAGCATCAACTCGCAGACGGCGCGGTCGGGCGGGCGCGAGGTGAAGTCGTGACCGCCGAGGGTGAGGATGCGGGTGGTGGACATCAAGCGGCGACCATGGTCAGCGCCCCCGGCTGGGCGGCGATCGGAGCCATCGGGGGATCGCCGAGGTAGGTGGTGGCGAGCCTCGTTCCCACCACCCGCTCGCCGGAGGTGTCGAGGCGATAGCCGCGTGCCTTCGACCGCGAAGCCACGACCCGGTTCAGCTCGGTGCCGACGAAGTGCAGCGCAGCACCGTCCTCGGCGGCGTAACCCGAGCGCATCCCGCTGCGCAGGAACTCGGCGTAGGATCGGCCTCGCTCGGAATCGGGCTCGTAATGGACGCAGTTGCTGAACGGCAGCAGCCCCAGTCCCTCGACCTGCCGCGGGGCGCCGTGAAAACCGGTGACCGCCTCCTTGAACCAGCACAGCGACCCCGCCGAGAGGCCGCAGAGGACCACGCCCGCCTCCCACGCCTCGCGCAGGATCTCGTCGATCCCGTGCGCGCGCCAGACCCCGAGCAAGCTGATCACGCTGCCGCCGCCGACATAGATCAGGTCCTGGGCGAGCAGGTGCTCGCGGAGGTCGGCCGGTCCCTGCTCGCGGCGAAAGAGGGAGATGTGACTCGTCTCGCAACGGTCCGCCGGGAAGGCCCGGTAGAAACGGACGATGTAGTGATCCGCGTCGCCGCTCGCCGAGGGCAGAAAGCAGACTCGCGGCCGCTCCTGCCGGCAGAGCCCGAGCACGTAGTCGTCCAGCAACGGGTTGCCCGACTCCATCGAGAACCCACCGCCACCAAAGGCCACGATCTGACGAGGTGCCGTCGTCATGGACAAATGGTCCCGGCGAGCGGCCCCAGCGTCGTTGTACAGGGGTCCGAAGTTCGGGGCGACACCATCGCCCGCGTGTACAGTGCCCAGCGATGATGCGAAGGGTCCACAGCGGCGACGCCGGCAGCCTCACCAACACCACTTACAGCAGCCGCTATTTCACCGACGAGATCCCCGAGCACGCGATCCCACCGGGATCGATGCCCGCCCGGGCCGCCTACCAGCTGATCCACGACGAGCTCAACCTCGACGGGAACCCGGCGCTGAACCTCGCCTCCTTCGTCACCACCTGGATGGAGCCGGAGGCACAGCAGCTCGCCACCGAGACGCTCAACCGCAACTTCGTCGACCAGGACGAGTACCCGCAGACCGAGGAGATCCACCACCGCGTGGTGAGCATGATGGGGCGCCTCTTCAACGCGCCCGCGGACGGCGAGCCGGTCGGCACGGCGACGATCGGCTCCTCCGAGGCGATCATGCTCGGCCTCCTCGCCCACAAGTGGAACTGGCGCAAGCGCCGCGGCGACGACAGCGCCAAGCCCAACGTCGTCTTCGGTGCGGACGTCCACACCTGCTGGGAGAAGTTCGCCCGCTACTTCGACGTCGAGCAGCGCGTGATCCCGCTCACCACCGACCGCCACATCATCGGCCCGGACGAGGTGAAGGAGCAGATCGACGAGAACACGATCGCCGTCGGCGCAATCCTCGGCACCACCTTCACCGGCCAGGTCGACGAAATCGAGGGCATCGACGAGCTGCTGCGCCAGGTCAAGCAGGAGAAGGGCTGGGACATTCCGATCCACGTCGACGGTGCCAGCGGCGGCTTCATCGCCCCCTTCTCCTATCCGGAGCTGAAGTGGGACTTCCGGCTCGAGCAGGTGCGCTCGATCAACGTCTCCAACCACAAGTTCGGCCTCGTCTACCCCGGCATGGGCTCGGTCGTCTTCCGCGACGCCTCTGTGGTGCCCGAGGAGCTGGTCTTCAAGATCAACTACCTGGGCGGGGAGATGGCCAACTACAGCCTCAACTTCAGCCGCGCCAGCAACGCGGTGCTGCTGCAGTACTACAACTTCCTCCGCCTCGGCCACGAAGGCTACGAGCGGATAGTCGGCAACCTGATGGAGAACGCCGGCCAGCTGGAGAAATCGCTGACCGCCTCCGGCCGCTTCGAATTGCTCAACGACGCGCGCTACCTACCGGTGGTCGTCGTACAGCCGACGGAAAAGGACGGCGGCCTCGACGTCTTCGACCTCTCCGAGCGCCTGCGCGAGCGGGGCTGGATCGTCCCCGCCTACACGCTGCCGCCCAACGCCGAGTCGGTCGCCGTGCTGCGCATGGTCGTCAAGGAGAACTTCAGCCGCGACATGGCGGAGATGTTGGGTGAGGACATCGAGCGGGCGCTGGCCAAGATGAGCGGCAAGCCCTCTCCGCAGGCCAAGGCGGCAGGCGAAAAGCAAGCTCGCATCTGCTGAGCGCGGCGGCGAGTGGAGTCGCATCCCAGCCGCGTTCCCAGTCGGTAGCCGAAATATTAATTCGGTACTAGACCGTCCCCCCGGCAGCCGTGGGGGTGTACAATCGCGTTTACCTAAACACGGTTGTCTTGCTCGGAGGAGCGATAATGCCTCCCGCCTCACATTCCAACAGCAGCACCTCTCACGCTCCCCCCCAGGATCTAGGCGGCATGATCGAGCGGGAGCACCTGCCCGCCGGCCGCGACGACCTGCCCGAGCCGCTGATCCCCCGCTCGCAGCGCGAACGAATCCTCAACGCGATGGCGGAGACCTGCGCCCGCAAGGGCTACGGCGCGACGACGATCGCCGACATCTGTGAGCCCGCCGGCGTCTCCCGCGCCACCTTCTACGAGCTCTTCAAGGACAAGGAGGACTGCTTCCACGCCGCGATGGAGCTCTCGCTGGCCGACGCGATGGCGCAGATCGTCGCCGTCTACTCGCCCGACAAGCCCTGGGCGGCGATGGTGCGAGACGCCGCGGCGGCATTCCTCGAGCTACTGGCGAGCCGGCCGGCCTTCGCCCGCATGGCGCTGGTCGAGGCGCCCTCCTCGGGCGAGCGGGCCTTCGAGCTCTACGCCTCCGGCAAGCGGGTGCTGCAGTCGCTGCTCGACCGCGGCCGCGACGACCCGCTAGAGGAAGAGGCGATCCCCTCCAGCGCAGGCCGCGCCGCCCTGGCTGCCGCCGAGTCGTTGATCGTCGGCCAGATTCTCGCCGGCAACACCGAGCGCCTGCCGGAGCTGCTTCCTGACATCGTCTACATCGCGACGGTGCCCTACCTCGGACAGGAGGAGGCGCTGCGCCAGTCGCGAGAGGCGGAGAAGGAAGTTTCTTCGCTGATGGAAGGCTGAGCCGGTGGCACAGGCGGGGGGAGAGAAGCGCGAGCGCTGGAAGCCGCCGCGAGGGCGGCACCGCCTGCCGCCCGAGGTGGTGGCTCGGTCCCAGCGGGAACGGCTGCTGGAGGCGACGATGCAGGTCGTCGCGGCGAAGGGCTACAGCGCGACCACGGTCGCCGACCTGACCCGGGAGGCGGGAATCTCCCGCACCACCTTCTACGAGCTGTTCGAGGACAAGGAGCAGTGCTTCCTCGCCGCCTACGACAACGCCGTCGACGCTCTGGTGCGGCGGATAACGGCTGCCTACGAGGCCGAGGAGGGCTGGCCGAAGCGAGCCCGTGCCGGCCTGGCGGCGCTGCTCGAGGCCCTCGCCGCCGACCCGCAGGCCGCGCGTCTGGCCCTGATCGACGTCGGCGGCGCCGGGCCGGCCGCGCAGCGCCGATACCGCGCTGCGCTGCAGCGATTGACGCCGCTCTTCGACGAGGGCCGCGACTTCGCGCCGGGCGGGCGCAACCTTCCCGCCAACACCTCGCGGATGGCGATCGGCGCCGTCGCCGGGCTGATCGCCGACGAGCTGAATGAGGGACGCGCGGAGTATCTGCCGAGTTTGATTTCGGAGGTGCTTTTTGCGACGCTGGTGCCATATATCGGCCCAGTAGCGGCTGCCAGGGAGGTGGGCGAAACGGAGAGATAAACGTTTACGTACACCATGCCGCTATGATGAAGGTACTGCAGAGTTTTCTCCCGACCTGGGGCGGGCCGATGGCAACCGAAACGCGGCGCAATCTCATCCTCGCGGCGATGATCCGCGTGGTCGGTCGCGAGGGCTACAAGGAGACCTCGGTTGCCGACGTGATCGAGGAGGCCGGCACCTCCCGCACCACCTTCTACAAGCACTTCGAGGACAAGCAAGAGTGCTTCCTCGCCGCCTACGACATGCTGGTCGACCAGGTCTTTGCCGAAGTGATCGAGAACTGCGACGGCAGCAAGCCCTGGCTGCAGCGGGTACGGAGCGGGCTGGAGAAGATCGTCGAGGTGTTCGCGCTCGACCCGCTGCTGGCCCGGACGGCGGTGGTTGAGGTTGCAGCCGCGGGCGCCGACGCCCGTCAGCTCCACTGGAACGCGGTCGCCAAATTCACCGAGTTCCTCGAGGACGGGCGTGAGCTGGCCGGCGGCAGGGAGCTGCCGGAGAACATCTCGCTGATGTCCGCCGGCGCCGTATCCGGCCTGATCTTCGACGAGCTTCTCGCCGGGCGGGCGGCGCAGCTGCCGGCCCTGCTCCCCGACCTGCTCTTCGCAATGCTCGTGCCCTACATCGGGCCGCGGGCCGCGGCCGATGAGATGCGCCGCGTGGCAGCGGCCGGCTGAGACGCCCTCCGCGTGGGGGCCTTTCCGGTTCCCATTTCGCGGCGCAGCTTGTGACGCACCCGGTGCAGCCTCACCTTGACCGTGCCTTCCGGTATCCCCAGACGGCGCGCGATCGCCTCCTGGGTGAGGTCCTCGTTGTAGCGCAGCCGCAGCAGTTGCCGATCACGGTCATCGAGCCGTTTGAGGGCCGCGTGCAGGTCGGCCCGCTCGACCGTGGCGACGACGCGCTCGTCGTCGGCTCCCTCGTAGGTCTCGATCGTCGCGATCGGGTCGGGACGCATGCGGGCACGCTGGCGAAAGGCCTCGTTGCGGACGATCGTGCCCAGCCACTCCTTGCGCCGTGCGTCGTCACGCAGCGTGGAGCGCCGGCGCCAGGCACGCAGCAGGGCGTCCTGGGCTATGTCCTCTGCTTCGCTCGGGTTTTTCGCATAGCGATAGGCCATGCGCAGGCAGATGCGGTGGGCCTCATCCCACTCCCAGCCGTCATCCAGTCCTCCACCCTGAGTGATCGGAACGCTGATTGGTCAACGTTACTAAGCCAAAAAACAGACGGGTAGATTTTATTGCTGAAACTATTTTTATCAATGGACAGTTCTCCTTTTCATGGTGGTGGTCTCGGGGTTCAAGGGGAGCGGTGAGGGAGCCGAGCGGGCCTACGAGGCGATCGCTTCGGTCTATGACGACTTCACCGCCGACTACGAAGTCGAGGCGTGGCTGGCCGACCTGGGGGTCGCACTGGAGCGGCACGGCTTGACCGGAAGGCGGTTGCTCGACGTAGGCTGCGGCACCGGCAAGAGCTTCCTGCCGATGCTCAAGTGGGGCTGGGAGGTGACCGCCTGCGACATCTCGGCCTCGATGCTGGAGCTGGCACGGGCCAAGGCAGGGGACGCAGTCCGCCTCTCGCTCGCCGACATGCGCGAGCTGCCGGACTTCGGCGAGTTCGACCTCGTCTGGGCCCTCAACGACGCGGTCAACTACCTGCTCGAGGTCGAGGAGATCGAACTCGCCCTGGCCGGGATGGGTCACAACCTGGCCGGCACCGGCCTGCTGCTGTTCGACCTCAACGCACTGCGTGCCTACCGCACGTTCTTCGCCGAGACCATCGTGGTCGAGCGCCGCGGAAGGAGGCTCGTCTGGCGCGGTCAGGGAGCGCCGGACGTAGAGTCAGGCGCGATCAGCGAGGCGCGCTTCGAGATCGAGGAGCTCGATCCGAACACCGGCAAGGGAAGTGGCGAGGTAACGGCCCACGTCCACCGCCAGCGACATTTCCCGGCGGAGGAGGTGATCGAGGTCTTGAACCGTGTCGGCCTCGAGTGCCTCGATGTCTTCGGCATGGAGCTCGACGGCATCCTGCGCCAGCCGCTGGACGAGGCGGTTCACACCAAGATGGTCTTCATCGCTCGCAAGCGCGAGCGCGACTAGATACCGAGCCGCCCCTCGCGAATCCGTGCCGCCAGGTCCTTCGACTCTTCGCGGATCAGCGTGCCGTCTTCGAGCTCGATCGCCGGCAGGGCGTTTTCTCCGCCTTTGATCAGCTCGATGTACTCGATTCGCCTGCCGCGTGGGAAAGATGGGTGCTTGACGATCTCGTAGTCGACCCCCGCTTCGTCCAGCGCCTTCTGCACCTTCCAGCACGGATGCGCGCCGACCTTTACCCACATGGTCGAACAGCGATGCAGCTTGACCGCCATGCACTCCTCCTCTCGGAACCGGTCGCAGCAGCCTACCTCGGAGTCAGCCAGACCGGGTACATTCGTCGCCATGGACTCACCTGCCCCACTCGTCCGCGGCGTCGACTTCGTCACGGTTCCGACCAAGGACTTCGACGCGGCGGTGGAGTTCTACGGCACCACTTTGGGGCTGCCGTGCTCCGCCCGCTACGGGAAAATGCCCGGGGCCGAGTTCGAGACCGGCAGCCTGACGATCAGCGTGATCGAATCGGAGGCGTTCGGGATCGAGTTCCAACCCCACACCCACCCGATCGCCCTTCACGTCGACGACGTCGAAGCCGCTCGCGCCGAGCTCGAGTCGCGCGGGGTCAGCTTCGCTGCCGACACGATGGACTCGGGGGTCTGCCACATGGCCCACTTCAGGGACCCGGACGGCAACGGCCTGATGCTGCACAACCGTTACGCACCGCGGTCGAACTAGCCTCCGCCGGGAAGCGCGCGGGTATCCTCGGCGCGGATGAGCCGAGTGCGGACCGCAGTCCTGGGCGCGATCCTCGTAGCCGTCCTCGCCGGTCCATCCGCCGCCAGGGGCGCAGTCACCTGGGTGGTAAAAGGCGCCGGCTTCGGCCACGGGGTCGGGTTGAGCGCCTACGGCGCCTACGGGTTCGGCAAGCACGGGGCGAACTACCGGCAGATCCTCGGTCACTACTTCCAGGGGATCGAGCTGACCAGGTTGCCGCGAGCGCCGCTGGTGCGCGTCCTGCTCGACGTCTCCTCTTCCGACGTCGGCTTCACCCGGGCGACGGCGGCCTGTGGCCGGGAGCTGGATCCCTCCCGCTCATACAGGGCTCACCGCCGCGGCTCCTCGGTGCAGCTCCTCTCCAGCTCGGGGAAATTGCTCGCCCGCTGCGGTCCTCGGCTCCACGCGGACAGCAACGGGATCGTCCAGATCGCCGGCGTCGGGGCCTACCGCGGCGCGCTCGAGGCGGTCCCAGCCGGCGGCTCCGGGCTGAACGTGGTCAACAGTGTCAACGTCAACAACTACGCGCGCGGCTCGGTGCCGGGAGAGGTCCCACCGGAATGGCCGATGGAGACACTGAAGACGTTCGCGGTAGCGGCGCGGTCGATCGCCCTCTCGACCGACGTCGGCGGTGAGGACTTCGACCTCTACCCGGACACCCGCACCCAGATCTACGGCGGGGTCGAACTGGAGACCGCACGCACCGACCGCGCCGTCCAGGCGACCAAGAGCCAGGTGGCGACCTTCCAGGGCCAGGTCGCCCAAACGACCTACTTCTCTTCATCGGGCGGCCGCACCGAGTCGGGCTTCCTCGGCGCCCCGGACGTCCCCTATCTGCAGAGCGTCGACGACCCTTATGACTACTACTCGCCCCAGCACCGCTGGACGGTCCACTTCTCGCAGGCTGAAATGAACTCCCGGCTCGGTCCCTACCTGCAGGGCGGCCTGCGCGGGATCAGGGTGACCAAGCGCGGCGACTCGCCCCGCATCGACTACGCCCAGCTGATCGGCAGCGGCGGCACGACGACGATCCGGGGCGACGCCCTCGCGGCGGCGCTGGGCCTCTATGACCGCTGGGCGTTCTTCAGCAAGGTCGCCGGCTAAAGCGACGGCGGCTCGCCGGTGACGACGCAGTTGTCGCTGTCCGCCATCTCCAGTTTCTCGGAGGCCGGAAACGCTTCCAGCATGGCGTCGGCGATCATCCGGCCGCGCGCGGCGTAGCCCGGGGTCGTGAAGTGGATCCCGTCCGGGATGAACCACTGGTCCTTCACGTCCGCGGCCCAGTCGTAGATCCGCATGTAGGGGTAGCGATCGCAGGCATGGAGCAGTGCCTCGTCCCAGGCCTTCATGTTGTCCTCCGCGTAGGGGCCCGTGGTCTCGAGTGACTTCACGTTGACCCACATCACCGGTTCTTCGCCGATCGTCGACATCATGTTGTCGATGCGTTCGTCGTAGCCGATCGTCGAGCCGGCAGCGACGTTGGCGGCCTCGTTGGTACCCAGGGCGAGCACCCAGCAGCCTTTGAAGCCTTCGTTCCTCCAGGCTTCCGCGGCTTCCTGGGCGTTCGGGTTGCCTTCGAAGTTCTCGTAGATCGAGCGGGCGCCGGAGACGTCGAGGTTCTGGGTGGTGGCACCGACCCGCGCGTACTGGGCGCTGATCAGCTGCTTGGGGTCCGGCAGGTATTCCGAAGACACGAGGCCCTCCGAGGTCGAGTCGCCGATGTGGACGACGCCTTCGCAGCTCACCGTGAAGGCATCGGCGGCGGTCGCCTTCGCCTTCACCGTCTTCGAGACGGGGTCCGAGCTCGCCGCCTTCGACTCGCTCGAAACCCCGACCCCGGCCAGGCCGGCAAAGGCCATCACTAGGACCAGGCCGATGCTCCCCGCGGCCGCCCACTGCCCGCGGGAGACCGCGTCAACCCGGAACTCACCCGCTTTCCAGCGTCTCCAGAGCCGGCCCAGGGCGCCGTGGCGAACAGGGTCCTCGACGTACCTCCACGAGAGCTCGGAGATCCCGAGGATCGCGGCGACCTGCAGCGCGGCTCGCAGCAGGTCCGTGCCGTGCGCGCCCTCGGGAGTGGTCAGCACGATGATCGGCATGTGCCACAGGTAGATGCCGTAGGAGCGCTCGCCGATCCAGCGCATCGGCTTGCAGCCGACTATCGGGCCGAGTCTGGAGGCGGGATGGGCGAGCGATGCGACCGCCAGGACCGAGACCAGGGCCAACAGCGTGAAGCCGCCGCGATAGAGGAAGGGTGAGAACTCCTCGACTTTCCAGAACATCAGCGCAATACCGATCAGGCCGACGACGCCGGCGATCTCGATCGTGCGCCGCGCGGGGGGCGGGATGTCGGCACGAAGCTGGCGGCTCGGCCAGACCATCGCCAGCGCCGCGCCGGCAAGCAGCTCGAGGGCACGGGTGTCGGTCCCGTAGTAGACCCGGGAGGGGTCCAGCGACGGGCTGTAGAGGATGGCCATCAGGATCGCCGACGCCGCGGCCGCGCCGAGGGTCACGCCGGCGAGGCGAAAGCGCACCCCGCCCGTGTACTTCTCTTCCGGCACGAGACGGATCCCGAGCAGCAGCAGGAAGGGCCAGACGATGTAGAACTGCTCCTCCACCGAGAGCGACCAGAGGTGGTTCAGCGGTGAGGGTGGCGCGAAGCGGGCGAAGTAGGAGACGTCGTGGAAGATCAGCCACCAGTTGTTGATGTAGCCGACGGCGCTGAGCACGGCACTCCTGAAATCGGCGGGCTGGTGCGGGCCGATTACGGTGACCCAGGCCGTCACCACGATCAGCATCACGAAGAGGGCCGGCAGCAGCCGCCTCGCGCGCGCCATCCAGAAGGACTTCAGTTTGATCCCGCCGCGCCGCTGCTGGGTCAGCAGGATGTCCGTGATCAGGTAGCCGCTGAGGGTGAAGAACACACCGACGCCGAGCAGCCCGCCCTGCGCCCACCCGAATCCGAGGTGGTAGGCGATGACGCCGAGGACCGCGATCGCGCGCAGGCCGTCGAGGCCCGGCATGTACCGCTGTCCACGGCGAATCGGTTCAGGCATTGCGACTGGGTGTGGTCAATTCGTTCTCTAGCGAAGCGCTACTGCCGCCAACACTGCAAGGGACGGTTCCCGCTCGGCCATCCGCACAGCGAAGCGACGCGCGATTCCCGAGACGATCGTCTGCATCACCGCAGCCTGCCGCCTCGCAAACCTACCGACCGGAGCCAGTTCCGGGCCGGACTCCAGGGTAGGCGCCTGGGACTGGGCGGAGCTGGAGGCGGACACCGAACCCGCAAGGCATTCCTGGACCCCCTGCGCGATCAGCTGGGCCCGGAGGTCGGCGCCGGCCGGAATCGGGTGCAGGTTGTCGGGTTGCATCAGCTCGGGATGTGTGGCGACGGCCCCGGCCCAATCGGGCACCGCCGTGCCCGGACGCGAGGTGGCGAATTCTTCGACCACCCTGTTCTTGCCGTCGTTGCCGATGCCATTCACTGTAAGGCCGTGGATGGTCGGCACGACCATGCAGCGTGAGCCGACGGTACGGGCGACGGCGGCCAGATTTCCCGCAAGGATCTC
Organism: uncultured Solirubrobacterales bacterium; assembly: GCA_963697695.1. Taxonomy (GTDB): domain Bacteria; phylum Actinomycetota; class Thermoleophilia; order Solirubrobacterales; family 70-9; genus VRUE01. The sequence continues at coordinate 1,817,981 of OY969094.1, read as the reverse complement.
GGGATAGGCCGGGTTGTCGTTGGTCCCGGCGTCGAAGACGATCACGGACTGGGAGGGGTCGTAGCTTTCCTGGAACAGGTCGAAGATCTGGTAGCTGTTGTAGCCGCCGACCGCGTTGATGGTCAGGGGCACGCCCGGCAGGTACCTCTTCAAGTAGGGAGATGTGAGCTCCTCGAGGCTGTCGCCGACGACGAGCACCTCGCCCTGCGCGCCTGCCGATGGCGCGAAGCCGGCAAGGACGAGCAGCGTCGCGATGGCGGCGACGATCGACTTCCCCGCTCTCCGCATCGGGCCTAGACTACGCCGTCTTGGCCAGGCTCGGCGGCACCATATTGATCGGTATCGCGATGCTGACGATGGCCTCCTGCGGTGGAGACGAGCCGGCTTCGGCGGAGAGGAATTCGGGTCTCCAGCGCCCAGCACCCGCCAAGGCCTCGGCCTCCAACGCCCAGTGCAAGGACCAGCTGGGTGGCCTCCTCCGCTCCCTCAACACCCTGCGCCGCCGCCTCGCCTTCGGCCTCAGCTACGAACGGTACGTCTACGACGTTCGCAAAGTGAAGGCCGCCTACGACGAGGTCCCGGTCGACACCCTCGCCATCGACTGCGTCATATCGGCGGCAACCCCCAGCGAGCGAGCCCTCAACCGCTACATCGCCGCCGCTAACACCTGGGGCGACTGCCTCGCCACCGCCGGCTGCAACTCAACCTCGGTCGAACCGAAGCTCCAGCGCGAATGGCGCCGGGCTTCCAGCTTCCTTTCCGAAGCTGACCTGCGTTCGCTCGGCTGAGATAGTCTCGCTCGCCCGTGGAGGTGACCAGTCAGGACATTTCGCAGGAGCAGTTGCTGCTGCAACAGAAGGTGGCCGCCGCCCAGGCCGAGCGCCTGATCAAGCTCGGCACCGAGACCGCCCAGGTCCTCGAGAGCACCCTTGGCAACGCAACACGGTCCTACAAGGCGATCACTTACATGTGCATCGCCATGTTCGTCGTCGGCCTCACCCTCTTCGCGACCTCCTCCGTCTACGGAGCCTTCTTCGCCGGCGACAAGCTGGGCACCCTGGCCTTTAGCGGCCTCGGCGCCGCCACCTTTGTCGCCGTCTTCATCACCGGCGCCATCGACAAGACCCAAACCGCCCTCTCCAACCTCGTCCAGGTCGAGATCGCCTTCATGAACTTCTTCGAGCAGATCACCATCTGGGACAACTACGCCGGCCTCCCCGTAGGCGATCCCCCCAAACCCGACCCCGAGAAGTTCGAGCAAGCCAGCGAAACCCTCCAAACCCGCTCAGCCGAAACCATGGCATTGGTTCAGAAATACACAGAGACGGCCAGCGAAGAATAGATAGTCCTTACGTCGAGTTAACGTTTGATACGAGGTAAGGGAAACAAATCGTACTGCGCGAGAGCCACTCTCGCGCAGCCGGCACAATGTCACGCGCTGGCTAAGTTCTACGACGACTCTGCCACGGGATCGCCGCGACCTAAGTCCAACAAAAGACTCCAGGCACGCTTGCTCTATCAAGTTTGAGTATCTAGCTAAACTCACGCGCCATGGACCCGTTGGAAATTATCGAGAACGCGTTGACCTGCCTGGATCAGCACCTTCTTCTCGACGAGAGTCCTGGACCCACTACCCATATTGCAATACAGGCGGCAGATCTCGAAAACGAGGAGGTGCCTCCAGCGCTTGGTCGGTATTTCGTAGGAGTGTTGTCTGGAGCAGTTGGCCGAGATGCAGCACTGAGCAAAGAGCTTCTAGACGTAGATACCGACATCAGTAGCGAAGTTCGCCATCACATCGAGCGAGTTGTTGGTGCAACTAACGAGTTTCGTGATGATGTTGGCTTACGCTTTCGCGACACTGTGCGAAATCCATATATTGCTGAGGTATTGGCACATGCCCTGCTGGTACTCCGAAAGCGAGGCGCTACCGCTTGCCTTCTCGGACGGACTGAGGCCTTGAAGCAGCCTCACCCGGTTCCTCATCGACAAGGTATTGACGTAATCGGGATCTACGACGAGGATGGCGATGCAGTTCCCTTCATCGGTGAGGCAAAGACATCGAATGACTACGGTTCGGACCGCCTAGCCGAAGCGGTCGACTTTTTCTTCTCGCTCGACGCAGGCAAACGAGGAGTAGAAGTCCGCCAAGAGCTTCAGGCGCTTAAGGATGTGCTTCCCGAGGAGATTGGCCTGGGGTTCGCGACTGCCATCTGGCGTCACAGATGCTGCTACCTACCCATTGTTGTCCACGGCGCGCCGGTCGACCTGACAGCCGACCATCCAGGACTGGGTGAGCTGAAACCCCCTCAAAGTCACAAGCGAGTGGTGGACCTGAAGCTTGAGTATTTCCACCCGTTCTTCGACAAGGTGTCCAACGAGATTCGCTCAGCACAGATCGAGCTCCTCCCCTGAATGTTCGACGCTCGAATTGACAGCTTGCTGGAGCATCTACCCGAGGTGGAGGAACTAGGCCCCGACGAGATTCGGCGCCTATTGACGGGTGCATTCGTAGATATCGTCTCGATTCGAGATTTGGGTGCCGATCAAGTCGACGGCAAACGTCTTGCTGACGTTCGGCGTTTGGCCACGGCCCTCGAGCTTGAAGCAGTCTTTCACGGGGACTTTTCCTCGGAGTTCACTAAGGGATGTGCGTTCGTCGCCGCAGAGGCACTCGAGCTTGTGCGGGACCTAAGTGGTCTTACGGATGATGCCGGGGATGACCTTGGAACTCCAATCCCAGCAGTCCAGTATGCATGCATGGAGGCTGGGGCGCTTTATCTGATTTCTGGATTCGACGCTAACGCCGCCGTTGCGGCGAGAGGAATTGATCCCCAATCAATCGAGGCCGGGAATCTACCTGAGGCGCCCGCTGCCGCACAAGCCGCTGAGTCAATTGGCGCACTACTCGAACTGAGAGAGCCTCGAAGATCGGATGACCTCACGCCACCCGAGGGGCTCCGCTTGTCAGATCGCCTTCGATGGGAGATTTGGAGACGAATCTCCGATGCTGTTGGAGACCATGTTGCATGGCTTTTGACTGGCGGCGACCATAGGGCAAGGGACCCCTCGGAGAGACTCGAGACGTTGTCCAAAAGGCTAGATGAGGCTGGGGTCGACGCGGATGCCTCTCACTTGGCGAACCTCCTGGGAGCAGCGTGCCGCGCGACCAGTGGTCGCGCGCTTCATTCTCTTTCGGACAATGGCGATGGCACCTTCGCTGCATACATAAAGCGCCGAGCCAGACGACGACCGTTGCTATGGCCTGCCGCCGCCGAGTACGCAGCTGGGGCTTTGACGGGCGAGCCTCGCCATGCAGTGGTTGCAGTGCCGACCGGAGCCGGTAAGAGCTCGGTGGCAGAGCTCGGTATTGCAGCAACACTCGACCAAGGCTGGACTCTCTACTTGACCCCTACGAATGCGCTGGCAAGTCAAGTAACTAGGGACCTATCTAGCCTTTTCGGAGACATCGAAGGTATCGCGGTCAGAGGTTTTTTGGGGGGAGCTGAGTTCACCACGCTTTCCGAGGAGTCAATAGCGGATGTACAAGAGCGACAAGTTCTCGTTATGACGCCTGAGAAGTGCTCGCTTGCGCTGCGCCAGACGCCAGAGTCATTCGAGAACCTCGGACTACTGGTCATGGATGAGTGTCATCTTCTTGGAGCCCAGGGTTCTCGAGGAGTTACTGCGGAGCTGACTGTATCCGCTGTACTCGACAAGACCCCACACGTGCGAGTCATCATGCTCTCGGCTTTGCTTGCAAACTCAGAAGAGATCGGGGAGTGGATCGGCCGTGCAACGAGAACTCAATCCCAAGTCATAACCACGCCATGGCGCCCTACTAGGACCCTGCGAGCCGTTATGGGAATTGATACCGATCGAGCTGAGCAGCCGTTCCAAGAGGCTCGCACAATTCTAGACGGCGACCCTGGGCGACGAAGAAAGGAGTTTGAGGCACCAGTAAACCTTCTAGCCAGCTATCAAGGTGCCTGGAAGACCCTCGATTCAGCCGACTATGCAGTTCTGCCGGGGTCTTTTTCTGTAGAACTTAAAGCCGAACGCCAAAAAGACGGCGAGATCCGCGCCCCGCGGGGTGGATACGTGAATCAAGCCGCGGGCCGAGTCACTTACCAACTCGCTAATGCAGGGGAGCGGGTGCTCACCTTTCTGCCCAAGAACAAGCACTATAGCTTTAGCGTGGCAAGGGATCTTCCAGACCTCGAACCCAGACCGAACCTCAATTCCAAACCAGAGACAGTCAGCGCATTGCTTGACTTGACCGACTATGAGCTTGGCATCAAAAGCCTTCTCCGAGGTCTGATCGATCGGGGTATCGCAGTACATACGGCGGCGATGCTGCCGGACGAGCAGAGAGCAAGCGAGTTGAGCTTTCTTAGTGGGCAAGCCCGAGCGATCTTTGCGACGAGCACTCTCGCCCAAGGCTTGAATCTTCCCGCAACCGCAGTCGTAATTGGTGGAACCGAAATTGGAGATGCCCGGCATCTTCCACCTGAGGTTCGTATAGAAAAGACTCGATCGGATCTCCTCAATGCAATTGGAAGAGCGGGCCGGGCATACGTAGCAGCTCGAAGCATCGGCGTAGTCATTCCACAGAAGTGGGTTCCTATTACTGCTGACCCAAACCCAGAGGCGGCTCGCGAGAGAGCGCCATTTCTCGAGTATCCGGATGCTTCTACTACGGTCAATAGCCAGATCCAGGCTCTCATTCGTACCACGCTGAATGATCCTCAGGTTCAGCTCAACGGACTAACGGAGGAGGAGCTGGCAACGTTCACCTTCCTCGCTAGCAATAAAGCGGATGAGGGACAGGCGGTCCTACGGAATTCTTTTGGGGCATTCCGCGAGGCTATGAGCGATTCCGAAGCCCTAGATGTGAGCGAAGTTATAAATAGGGTGGGGCGTGAATTCGTTGAGAGTGCTGAGGCGCCTGAATGGATTGTCGAGGCGAGCCGTATTGCCGGCGTAGGTCTGCCGACGACAGCAGGCCTACTCGCAGCCGTTAACGCGGTGGGCGAGACGGTCACCGAGGACATCAGCGGTTGGCGCGGGATCTTCGTATCAGCTTTGAGCCGAATGACACCTCAGTTGGTGGTCCCCATGCTGCCAAAACAAAACTTTGAACGAACACGCATGGCCGCACTCGTGAATATGGAGAGCACAGCTACCGACTGGACCAATGCCATCAATGCTTTGGACTCGACTCTGGCTCTATGGATGGGGGGTACCAGCATCGACGAGATAGTCGAGGCGGCTCTTCTTAAGGACCGGGGAAATCCGGGTCGCAGCTCGGGCAATCCGTTGCCAAAGATGATTACTCTGACCGATAAGGGTTTTGGCTTTGGGATCTCACGCCTCGCGGGTGCACTCGCTGCACTTTATGTCGTTGCCAACGAATCTGACGAGGATGACCTCCCTAAACTGAGCGACGTAGAGCGAAAAGCACTCGATCTATTTCCACTGGCGGTGAGATTCGGATGTGACGACCTCGCATCCATTGCTTGGTTCCGGTGGGGCTTCCGGCGTAGACGGATCGCGCACTTGCTAGCCGACGAACTTCCGCCCCCCGACGGGTTGAGTGGAGACAATCTCGCTAAATGGATCATCGAGGCCAGACTCGGTCTTATGACTGGAGAAACGGAGGGCTTGATCGGCCCAGAGGCCACGCAGCTCGTTTCGGCACTTAGATTCGCTGACCGGGCTTGACCGTGCCCATCTGAGCAGCTTTCAGCTCTAGGGCATGAATCAGAGAACGGGAGCGACGGGACTCGAACCCGCGACCTCCGGCGTGACAGGCCGGCGCTCTAACCAACTGAGCTACGCCCCCGAGGGATGGGCGGCTGGCGCCCTGTCGGGGATTATCTCAGGGTCGCTGGATTCGGAGCTTGAAGGTGCCCGGATGGGGGCGGGTGGAGCGGATCACGAGGCGGATCTTGGCCTGGCCGCAGACAGTGTAGTCGAGCTGGTGGAGGGGCCCGAGGCCTTGGCGGGAGCTGCGAAGAAGCCTGCCGGCACGGCTACGGAGGGCCAGCTCGTAGCCGTGCCTGCGCAGGCTGGGGCGCAGGCTCACCGTCCCGTCGAGCGGCGTGCGCAATGTCTCGACGGCTGCGCCCTCCCCCCTGGCCGGTACGCGCCCCGTCAGCATGAAGCTGGTGCGCCCCTGCCAGGGCGAAAGGGTGTCTTCGCGGATCGCCTGGAAGGAGCCGGCGTCCGGCTTCAGCGCCGGCAGCCAGCTCCACTCGACGGCGGCATCGGGGAAGCGATTGCGAGCGAAGGCCTCGGCGAACGCCTCACCGGGGTCTTCGTAGTAATGCGTGCCCTCGTCGCCGGGGAAGAGCGTGCCCGCCCGCTTGCCCTGGCAGACGTTCTCGTAGCTGGCCCAATGCTCGGGCCCCCAGTCGATCGCGGCCGGGAAGGGAGCGGGGTTTTCGCGATGCTGGGCGACGTGATGGCCGTACTCGTGGGCGATGACCAGTTCGCGGCTCGAGCCGTCGTCCCCGACCGTGTCGTTGCCGCTGATCACCATCTTGTTCTGACCGCTGAAGTAGCAGGCCTGGGCGCCGAAGCCGCAGTCGAAGCCGAGCTCGAACGGCGTGTCGAGCTGGACGGTGAGCAGGCTGATCTCGTCGCCGTGGATCAGCGTGCCGATGAAGCCGGCGATCAGCTGGGGATCGGCGGCGTTGCAGGTGGCCGCGCACTGCGGCGTGACGCTGACCGCGATCGTCGCTGCGCTGCCGTCGTTGATCGGGTAGCGCTGGGTCGACGTGATCGCCGAGATGCGCGCCGACGCCGCGCTGGGCCGCTCGAGCACGACGTCGTTCACGGCCACGCCGGACCGCAGCGGCATCGCCCCGGCCGGGGCGGCGAGGAGAAGGATCGTGGCTATGCCCGCAAGCGCCCCCGCCGGGCGCCGGCTCACGGAGCGGGACCCGGTTCTGTCTCGTAGGCCTTTGCCGGAAGCGAAGCTGAGAGCGGACGGCTGGCAGGTAGCGCACGGCTCGAGCCGGCGGTGCCGGAGGCCCGCGCCGGGCGCGCCGACCAGCGCGGCCTCACCGGCGTGACGCTGAGCAGCTCCTGCCAGGTCGAGGTGCCGATCGCCCCGTCGGCCAGCAGCCCGCGGCTGGTCTGGAAGGAGCGAACCGCGGCATTGGTGAGCTTGCCGAAGAAACCGGTGACCGGCAGCTGGGTCTGCCCAGCGCCGACCAGGTGCTGCTGGGCCCAGACGACGAGATCGCCGCGGTTACCGCGTTTGAGCAGCGGATGGGTGACAAGTGGCCTGTAGTTGGCCAGGGGAACGGCCTTCGCACCGAGCGCGCCCCAGGTGCGGGACCTGGTCTCCTGCCAGTCCCACCAGCTCGGCGCCTTGCCGCCGAAGCTCTCGGCGAAACGACGGAAGTGCAGGACCTCCCTATGGCCGACGCCCCCATAGGTCTGCCCGATCGGGTGGATCGGGTGGCCCCAGAGCCGGTTGAAGAGGTAGGTGTGCTCGTAGACGCCGCGCACCGAGGTGCCGATCGCCCTCCAGTACATCTGCGGCTGGTTGTAGGTGGCGCCGCCGGGACCGAAGAAGACCGAGTAGGGGAAAGAGGGGTGGTAGTCGACGTAGGGGAAGCCGGCGAGGGAGAGGGGAAAGTTGGGACCGATGCGGCCGCGCAGGGCGCGGATGTAGCGATCGGCCGCCGCGTACTTGCCCTCGTAGTGGGCCTCGGCGTCGATCGCGAGACAGTCGGCGCCACGGCGGACCGCGGTCGCGCCGACCTTGGCCTCCGCCACCGGTTGCTCGCCGTAGACGAACTGCCAGGCGCAGACGTCGAGCCCGCCGCGGTGCAGGGCACGGACCAGTCGTCGGCTGAACTGGCTCCAGACATCGTCGGCATCGCCGGCCTTTACGTAGAGAGTGCGGATGCCGGACCGCCTGGCTTGGGAGACGATCCTCGGGATGCTGCCGCCGTCGGAGCGCTCGACGTACCAGATCCACATGCCCTGGCGGTCGAAGGGAGTCCCGCCTGTCGGCGCTCCCAAAGCGGACTGCCCGGCCGCAGCCGGCGACGCAACCGCAGGGGCTTGCATGTACGCAAGGAGCGCCATCGAGAAGCAGATCGCGAAGAGCACTGGGCGGAAGCTGGGCGCCGCGGTGCATCTGTTCTTCACGTCAACTTCCAACACGGTAACGCGCCAGGCGCTGCGCTGCTCGATCCGCCATACCATCGTCGTACCGAATACGGAATTCATCTGTCTGGCGGCTTTCTACGTAGTTGTCTGAGATGAAGATTGCGATCGTCGGAACCGGGATCTCGGGGCTGGTTGCCGCCCACCGGCTGCACCGCGAGCACGAGCTGACGATCTTCGAGGCGGCTGGGCGCGTCGGCGGCCACACGAACACGGTCCGCGTCGACGACGAGCAGGGAACCCACTGGATCGACACCGGCTTCATCGTCTTCAACGACCGTAACTACCCGCACTTCGAACGGCTGCTTGACGAGCTGGGCGTCGCCGCCCAGCCCTCCCACATGAGCTTCTCGGTCTCCGACGGCCGCGGCAGGTTCGAGTATGCGGGCACGCCGCTCGGCCTCTTCGCCCGCCCCTCCCACCTCCTCAGCCCCTCCTTCCTCGGCATGCTGCGCGACTGGCGGCGCTTCAACCGCGAGGCCCGGGCGCTGATCGGGATGAACGGGACGGCCCCTTCGCTCGGACTCTGGCTCGAGCAGAAGGGGTTCTCGAGGAACTTCATCGAGCGCCTGATCGTGCCGCAGGCCTCCGCCGTCTGGTCGGCGGACCCAGAGCAGATGTGGAGCTTCCCGGCCAGCTTCATGGCCGAGTTCTTCGACAACCACGGCATGTTCAGCCTGCGCGACCGCCCACGCTGGCGCACCGTTCGCGGCGGCTCGGTCCGCTACGTCGAGGCGATCGCCGCCCCCTGGCGCAACCGCATCCGCCTGCGGGCTGCCGTGCGCGGCATCGTGCGGCTCGGCGACCGCGTGCGGGTCGAGGCCGACGGCTGCGAGACGGAGGACTTCGACGAGGTCGTGATCGCCACCCACTCAGACCAGGCGCTGGCGATGCTCGCCGACCCGAGCGAGGCCGAGCGAGAGATCCTCGGCGCGATCCCCTACCAGCGCAACGAGGCCGCCCTGCACACCGACGCCTCGCTGCTGCCGCGCCGCCGCACGGCCTGGTCGAGCTGGAACTTCCACCTCAGCGAAGAGCCGGCGCAGCGCAGCACCGTCACCTACTGGATGAACAACCTGCAGAGGCTGCGCAGCGAGCATCAGTACCTGGTCACGCTCAACCGCAGCGAGGAAATCGACCCGGCGAAGGTGCTGCGCCGCTTCTCCTACGCCCACCCCGTGTACACCGCGGCCGGCGTTCGCGCCCAGGGCCGGCAGGCGGAGATCAGCGGCGTTCGCCGCACCCACTTCTGCGGTGCCTACTGGGGCTGGGGCTTCCACGAGGACGGCGTGCTCAGCGCGATCAGGACCTGTGAGCGCATCCCCGCGACGGCGGCGATCCCGGCCGCGCTGGCGGCATGAGCGCCTCGGCCGCTTACGAGGGCTGGATCCGGCACCGGCGCTTCGAGCCGGTCGAGCACGACTTCCGCTACCGGCTCTTCCTCATGTACCTGGACCTCGACGAGCTGCCCGGGGTGCTCGACCCCTTCCCGCTCTGGTCGGCCCGGCGGCCGGCACCGGCGCGCTTCCGCCGCGAGGACTTCATGGGCGATCCGGCCCGCTCCCTGGCGGAGTGCGCCCGCGACACGGTCGAGGCCGGCACCGGCCGGCGTCCCGGCGGACCGGTGCGGCTGCTGGCCAACCTGCGCTACCTCGGCCACATCTTCAACCCCGTCTGCTTCTACTACTGCTTCGACGCTGCCGGCAAGCAGGTCGAAGCGGTGGTCGCAGATGTCAACAACATCCCCTGGGGCGAGGGTCATCCTTATGTACTGGAACGCGGCAAGCGCAAAGGAGCGGTGCTGACCGACGAGCTCGACAAGGTCCTCCACGTCTCCCCCCTGATGGGGATGGACCAGACCTACTCCTTCCTCGCCACCGAGCCCGGCGAGAAGCTCGCCGTCCGCATCGAGTCGCGCCCCAGCGACGGGGAGGCAAAGGCCTTCGAGGCAACCCTCTCGCTGCGCCGGCACGAGCTGAGCGGGCTCGTGCTGAACCGGATGCTGGCCCGCTACCCGGCGATGACGCTGCAGGTCGTGGCGAAGATCTACGCGCAGGCACTGCGGCTGAAGTTGAAGGGCGCTAACTACTTCCCCCACCCCGAGGGGAGGAGACCGAGGGGATTCCTGTCGCCGTAGGCGACCGGCTCGCCCGGACCGCCGTCTCGCAGACGCTGCGCCGAGTTCGCGCCGGCCGGATCGAGCTGGTCGAGAACGGGCGCCGGCACAGCTTCGGCCCCACCGACGGGGAGCTGTGGGCAACCCTGACGATCCGCGATCCGGCGGCCTGGCGCGGCCCGCTGCGCGGCGGCCTCGGCCTCGGAGAGACCTACGTCAACGGGCTCTGGGAGACCGACGACCTCGTCTCGCTGATCCGCATCGCCGCCCGCGAGCTGGGGCGGCTCGACCGCCTCGGCGACGCCGTCGCCTGGCCGCGCGGCGTCCTGCACCGGCTGCGCCACCTGGTGCCGGAGAACACCCGGACGAGCGCGCGCAAGCACATCTCCGCCCACTACGACCTCGGCAACGACCTCTTCTCCGCCTTCCTCGACGAGCGGATGGTCTATTCCTGCGCCTACTTCCCCGACCGCCAGGCGAGCTTGGAGCAAGCACAGCTGGCAAAGCTGCAGCGGATCTGCGAGCGGCTCCAGCTGGGACCGGACAACCACCTGCTGGAGATCGGCAGCGGCTGGGGTGGGCTTGCGATCCACGCTGCGCGCGAGCACGGCTGCCGGGTGACGACGACGACGATCTCGGCCGAGCAGCACGCGCTGGCGAGCCGGCGGGTGCGGGAAGCGGGGCTCGAGGATCGCGTCACGGTGCTGGCCCGGGACTACCGCGACCTGGAAGGTCGCTACGACAGGCTGGTCTCGGTCGAGATGATCGAGGCGGTCGGCTGGCAGTACTTCGACGAGTTCTTTCGCCGCTGCGGCGAGCTGCTCACCCCGGACGGGCTGATGCTGCTGCAGGCGATCACGATCGACGACCGCATCTACGAGACCGAGAAGGGCGCCCGCAGCTTCGCCAACACCTACGTCTTCCCGGGCGGCTGCCTACCCTCGCAGGGGCTGATCGCCGACTGCCTCGCCCGCGTCACCGACATGCGCGAGGTCTGGCGCGAGGACATCACCGCCCACTATCCGCCCACACTGGTCGCCTGGCGGAGGAGGTTCCTCGACGCCTGGGAGCGGCTGCGCGCGAAAGGCTACGACGAGCGCTTCCGCCGCCTCTGGACCTTCTACCTCTGCAGCTCCGAGGCCGGCTTCCGGGAGCGTAGGATCGCCGACGTGCAAGCGCTGTTTGCGAAGCCGGGATGGAAATGAGCGAGGCGGGCGGGGAGCCATTGCTCCTCCTGCATGGGCTGGGCGGCTCGGCGGCAGTCTGGAATCCGGTCCTCGACCTGCTCTCGACCGAGCGCGAGCCGGTCGTGATCGACATGCCCGGCTTCGGCTCCGCTCCCCCGTTGCCGGAGACGATCGAGTCCAGTCCCGCCAATCTCGCCGCCGCCGTGCGCGAGGCCTGCGAGGAGCGCGGCATCGAGCGTCCCCACGTCGCCGGTAACTCGCTCGGCGCCTGGGTCGGGCTGGAAATGGGACGCGCCGGCTGGGCCGCCTCGGTAACGGCGATCTCGCCGGCGGGCCTCTGGCGAGCGCCGCTGGGTAGGCGCCGCGGTGAGCCTCGCCGCTGGGCGCAGCGGCTGCGCCCGCTCGTCTCACTCGCCCTCCGCACCCGCCGCGGTCGCGAAGCGATGCTGTCCACCTTCGCCGCCCGGCCCGAGCGGATCCCCGTCCAGGAGGGCCGCGAGCTGGTTCTGGGCTGGATCGACGCCAACGGCTACGACGGCGCCAACCGGGCGATGCGTACCCACATCTTCGACCCGGCCGGCTATCCCGACCTGCCCGTGACCCTCGCCTGGGGCGAGCTCGACCGCCTGGTCGCGCCGCCGCGGCCCGAGCGCCGGCCGGACGGCGCCCGCTACCTGGTCCTCCCCGGCGTCGGCCACACGCCGATGTGGGACGACCCCGAGCTCGTCGCCCGGACCCTGCTCGAGGGCAGCGCCGTCTCGGCCGCCGTCTGAGTTCTGGGAGAGTTCCGGTACGCGAGCAACCCGAAGGAGAGGTCGATGATCGTCGAGAGGACCGAGAACCCGCAGTGGCTGTCTAATGCCTACCTCGTCGCCGACGAGCCCGGCGGCACGGGCGTGCTGATCGACGGCAACGACGACCTCGGGCCGCTGCTCGAGCGGGCCGAGCAGGACGGGATCGAGATCACCCACGTGCTCCTCACCCACCCCCACCCCGACCACGTCGCCGGCCTGGCGGAGGCGCGCGAGCAGCTCGGGGGGCTGCCGCTGGTCGCCCATGCCGAGACCGCGGATGAGATCGAGGAGGAGGTGACGGAGACGATCGCCGACGGCGGCAAGCTCTCGACCGGCGGCCTCGAGATCGAAGCAATTTCCACTCCCGGCCACGCCGCCGGCCACATCGCCTTCCTCGTCAACGGCAGCGATCTCTTCACCGCCGACGTCCTCTTCAAGGGGACCGTCGGAGGGACGATGGCGCCGGGGGCGAGCGGCTTCGCCGACCTGCAGGCCTCGGTGATGCGGCTGATGGAGCTTCCCCCCGAGACCGTGGTCCACCCCGGCCACCGGGAGCCGACGACGATCTCCGCGGAGTGGGAGAGCAACCCGTTCGTGCGGATCTGGCGCGGGCTGGAGGAGCCCGGCGCCGATGAGGTGACGGTCTGGGACCGGCCGGCGACGATGAAGCTCTGGGCGCCCGACTACGACGGCGGCAACAAGGCCTGGATCGTCTTCGGCGACAGCGGCGAGGAGGCGATCGTCGGTGGATCGCAGGTGGTGCGAGGTTAAGCCCGCCGGAAGCTGGGTATGAGCGCAGACGAGGCCCCGCCGCAGCGGGGCCTCGTTTCTTAGGATCAGCGGTGTGAGCACGAACCCACGCCCGACCAGCGCCCCCGAGCTGAAGGCTCAGATCGAGGCCGAGCGCGCCGGCCGCCCCTTCCTCGTCTTCCGCGACGGCGGCGAAGAGCAACGCATCGTCACGATCGGGGAGGGTCTGGCCGAGCTCTGGGTGGGACGGGGCGAAGCGGTGGGGTTGCGTCTCGACTGGGACGAGGAGGTCTCCGCTCTGCACGCGCAGATCGAGGTGGTCGGCGGCGAGTGCACGCTGCTCGACGACGGTCTCTCCCGCAACGGCTCCTTCGTCAACGAGGAGCGAGTCCACGGGCGCCGCCGCCTGCGCGACGGCGACACCGTCCGCTTCGGCCGCACCGCGATCCTCTTCCGCCGTCCCGGCGAGGGAGGGACGAGCGCACCGGAAGCGACCGTCGCTGCGAGCGAGGTGCCGGCCGCGGCGACGATCTCACCCGGGCAGCGGCGCGTCCTCGTCGCCCTCTGCCGTCCCTTCAAGGACGGCAGCAGCTTCGCCACACCGCCGACCAACCAGGCGATCGCCGCGGAGCTCCATCTCAGCGTAGACGCAGTGAAGACGCACATGCGCGCGCTCTTCGAGAAGCTCGGCGTCGGAGACCTGCCGCAGAACCGCAAGCGGGTCGCCCTCGTGGAGCAGGCGTTGCAGAGCGGCGCGGTCGCCAGGCACGAACTTTAGCCTCAGGCCGCAGTTTGGACACATGTGCGATTGGAGTGCGGGCGCACAACCCCCACACTCACTGAGCACTTTTGTCTACCACGGAACAAATTCAGAGCTTCTTCTTTGACTGGTACCCCGTCTTCGGGGTCTTCTTCATGGCCGGGCTGCTCTTCGTCTTCCTCAAGCTGATGCGCAGCACGGTGGGCTCGACCAAGCCGGAGACGGTGAAGGCGAGCAAGACCGAGCCGGTGCTCTGGGATGAGGTGCAGGGAGTCGACGCGGCCAAGGACGAGCTGATGGACGTCGCCGAGTGGCTGCGCGACCCCGACCGCTTCGCCGCCCTCGGCGCCCAGCCGCCGCGCGGCGTGCTGCTCTTTGGCCCGCCGGGGACGGGCAAGACGATGCTGGCCCGCGCGGTAGCCGCCCAGGCGGGCGTCGACTTCTTCGCCGCTTCGGGATCGAGTTTCGTCGAGATGTTCGTCGGGAGGGGTGCCGCACGGATCAGGCGGCTGTTCAAGGAAGCGCGCAAGTCGGGACGGGCGGTGATCTTCATCGACGAGCTCGACGCGGTGGGAGGCGCGCGCAGCGGTGGGGGTGGCGATGGCGGTTCGAGCGAGCGCGAGCAGGCGCTCAACCAGCTGCTGGTCGAGCTCGACGGGTTCGAGCGCGATCCCGGCACGGTGATCGTCATCGCCGCCTCCAACCACGTCGACAAGCTCGACCACGCGCTGCTGCGGCCGGGACGCTTCGACCGCCAGGTGCTGGTCTCGCCGCCGGACCGCGACGGGCGCGAGGCGATCTTGCGGGCGCACGCCAAGGGCAAGCCCCTCGGCGCCGACCTGGACCTGACCGACGTCGCCCGCAAGACGACCGGGATGACCGGCGCCCAGCTGGCCAACGCGCTCAACGAGGCGGCGATCATCGCCGGCCGCGCCGAACGCAGCGCGATGGCGCGCGAGGACCTCGACGAGGCGCTGCTGCGCCAGTCGGTCGGCTCGCAGCAGGCACGCAGGCTGAACTCGAAGGAGCGGCGCATCGTCGCCTACCACGAGGCCGGCCACGCGCTCTGCCGGCGGCTGCTCGGCCTCGACCCGCCGGAGATCCTCAGCATCGTCCCGCGCGGGCCGGCGCTCGGCTTCGTCGGCCACTCGCCGCAGGAGGACACCTACCTCAAGTCCCGCGACGAACTTCTCGACGAGGTCGTCACCCTGCTTGGCGGTCGCGCTGCCGAGGAGGAGGTACTGGGCAACTCCTACTCCGGCGCCGTCGACGACCTGGCGCGGGTGCACGCGGTCTGCCAGCAGATGGTCGGCGAGTTCGGCATGGGCGTGGCGCTGGACGCCGATGGGGCGCCGCCGATAGCGCTGCCGACCGGCGACTACGCGCTCTCCGATCGCACCCGGCGCGACGTCGACCTTGCCGCGATGAACCTGGCGCGCGAGGCCTATCGCCGGGCCCGGGCGCTGCTCGCGGCGAACCGCGAATGCCTCGATGACCTCACCGCCAACGCGCTCGAGCGGGAGACGCTCACCCGCGAGGACCTGGACGAGATCTTCGCCGCGCACGAGCTGCGCGAGGAGGACGGCTCACGAGGGCTGCTCGAGCGAGCGGTGGCCGGCCTCCCGGCCCCGGAGTAGCATCTGCGGTCAGCGTGACCGTTTCCAGTCAGGGCGACTACTACTTCCCACCGGGCCGTTCGGTGGCACGGCGCGTCCACGGTGAGCGCGCGGTCGGCCTGCTCTACGGGCAGCGGGCGCTGCTGATCGGAGCCCTGGAGCCGCTCACCTACACCGGCACGATGCTGAGCACCAGCTCTGCCAACCGGCCCTTCCAGCGGCTCGCCCGCACGGCCAAGATCCAGGAGACGATCCTGCTCGGCACCCGCGAGGAAGCCGACAAGGCGCTTGCGGTGGTCGAGCGGCTGCACGAACGGGTCAAGGGCACGCTCTCCGAAGACGCCGGGGTCCACCCCGCCGGCACTCCGTACTCGGCCTTCGACCCGGAACTGATGCTGTGGACGCTGGCGGTGATCGCCGACTCCGGGCGAGCGATGTACGAGGCGATGGTGCGGCCGCTCTCCGATACCGAGCGCGAGGATCTCTGGCAGGACTACGTCCGCTTCGGCGAGCTCTTCGGGTTGCCGAGCTGCGAGGTTCCGGGCAGCTACCGCGAGTTCAAAGCCTGGTGGGACGAAAGGCTCTCCTCTCCCGACCTTCAGGCGACAGAGCACGGGCTCGAGATGGCTCCCCTGGTTGCCTTCGAGCAGCCGGTGCCGGCAGCGGCGCGGGGCAACATCGTCGCCCAGAACCACATCATCAAGGGCACCCTGCCTCCCCGGGTGCGGGAGATCTTCGGCATCCGCTGGAGCCGCGCCCACGAGGCGACGTTCAAAGCGATGACCGCCACCCACCGCCGGGCCCGCCACTTCTTCCCCCGCCAGATGCGCCGGGGCCGCAACGACGTCTTCTTCGACGTCGTCGCCAAGACCGAGCGCCAGCGCGGCGGCACCCAGACGCCGGAACTTCACGCCAGCGCCTAAACCGGCGAGCCTCGCGCGCCGCTAGTTACGAACCTTGCACGCCCGCAGAAAGGTGGCGCGCATGAGGGTGCCGTCTTTGAAGCTGAACTCACCCTGAGCCTGAAGATGGCCGGTTTCGCAGCGGGCGTTGACGTAGCTGTGCTCCTTGCCGCGGAAGGTCCATTTGCGGCCGACTTCGCCTGAGCCGGAGATCGGGTGCCCGTAGCCGCCGGCGATCTTCGGGATTTTCACTTTGACCCGGTAGCCGTAGACCCCGTTGTTGATTTTCTCGATCACGACCGGAACGATGAACGTGGTCGGACTGGGATAGTCGAGATAGGCGTGGCCGATGACGGTGTAGTCATTGCCGCTTTTCGGACCGTTGAAGATCGTGATCGGCGAGGAGACTTTGATCGGAGCCTGTTCGGGAAAGGCGATGACCGCGGTGCCGGAGCCTTCGCCGACGATCGCCTCCTTGCAGGCACGACGAGCGGCGGGCACGTCAGTGGCAACGAGTTTGCCTCTGGTGCAGACGGGGAGACCTTCTGTCTCGACGTGGCCGTGGCGATCGAATTCGATAACGAAGTTGTCGAGGATCGGCGGGAGATCTCCAGAGAGCGTCGAGAGCTTGCCGCCGCCACGCAGGGTGATCGGCGCGTCTTTGAACTTCGGCAGCGCCTTCGGGCTGAATCCTCCGTGCGCTTTCAGCACGATGTCGCCGATTGCGATGCGGATCGCGCTCGCAGAGGCGGCGAGGACGAGCGCTCCCAGCACCACCGCGAAGACCGCCTTTCTCTTCACCCGATCACCATCCCCTAGTCGCGAACGAGGCAGGTCCTGAGAAAGGTGCCGACCAGGAAGGTGCCGTCGTTGAAGTGGAATTCGCCGCGGGCTTGCAGGCGACCTGTTTCGCAACGGGCGTTGAGGTAGCTGTAGCGCTTCCCCTTGTAGGTCCACTTCCGGCCGATTTTCAGGTGACCGGCCAGAGGGATGCCGTTGCCGCCCGCGATCGGCGGGATCCTCGCCTCGGTGCGATAGCCGTAGAGGCCGTTGTTGATCTTCTGGATCACGATCGGGATGACGAAGGCGACCGGGGTCGGCACCGTCGTGTAGAAGTGGGCGAAGACGGTGTCGTTACCGCCCTTCTTCGGACCGTTGAAGAGGGTGATCGGCGTCGAGACGGGGATCGGCGCCTGTTCGGGGAAGGCGACCACGCCACGTCCGAACCCCTTGCCGACTATTGCTCCGGGACACAGCTTGCGCGCCACCTTGGGCGTGGTGGCCTGGAGTTTGCTCGAGGTGCAGACGGGCAGGCCGGTGGTCACGACCGAGCCGTGGCGGTCGAATTCGAAGTTGATGTCTTTGATCACCGGCGGCAATTTGCCCGAGATGGTCGAGATTTTGCCGCCGCCGTGAACGCTGATCGGAGCGTTTTTGAATTTCGGCAAGCGCTTGGGAGTGAAGCCCCCGTCACCGATCACGACGAGATCGCCGGCAATCAGCCTCAGCCCGCTGGCCGTGCTCCCCAAAGCCAGCATGGCGAGCACGGCCATCGCTGCCCCGATGGCGACCTTCCTTCTCATCCGCCTGCTCCGCTCCCTACTTACGAACTTTGCAAGGGAGCAGGAAGCCGGCCTTCATCAGGGTGCCGTCTTTGAAGGCGAATTTGCCCTGGGCCTGGAAGCGACCTGTTTCGCAGCGAGCGTTGATGTAGCTGTGCTCCTCGCCCTTGAAGGTCCATTTGCGGTCGACTTTGGCGGAGCCGGAGATTGGAATCCCGTAGCCGCCGGCGATCCTCGGGATTTTCACTTTGGTCCGGTAGCCGAAGACGCCATTTTTGATTTTTTCGATCACGACCGGAACGATGAAGGTCGTCGGGCCGGGGTAATCGAGATGGGCGTGGGCGATGATAGTGTCGTTGCCGCCCTTCTTCGGACCGTTGAAGAGGGTGATCGGAGAGCCGACTTTGATCAGGCCCTGTTCCGGGAAGGCGACGACGGCGCGGCCGAAGCCTTCGCCGACGATCGCATCGCCGCAGGCACGGCGGGCGGCGGGCACGTCGGTTGCGACGAGTTTGCCCCTGGTGCAGACCGGCAGGCCGGTGGTGTCGACGTGACCGTGCCTGTCGAATTCGATCACGAAGGTGTCGAGAATCGGCGGAAGATCGCCTGAAACCGTCGAGAGTTTGCCGCCCCCGTGCACGCTGACCGGCGCGTCTTTGAACTTAGGCAGGGCATTCGGCGAGAACCCTCCTTCGGCTTTGAGCACGATGTCGCCGAGGCGTACGTTGACTTTGAACGTGCCCGCGAGCGCAGCTCCTGCCCCGACCAGCAGTCCCAGCACGGCCAAAACGACGACGATCTTCTTCCGCATCCAGTTCCCCTCCCTTGATCCTCCGTACGGAACCGCCCTTCCGGCCCCATCGATCAGAGTCAGAATACCGCCTCGTACCAGATCTTTGATGAACTTCAAATTGTTGTCATTCCTTAGAACACCGATCCCGATCGTCCTACTCGCTCTGGCGCTGCTCGTTCCCGCAGCGGCCTCGGCGCAGACCGGGACCGTCGCCGTCAGGGGCAGCGCGACCCAGCAGGTCGCCAACGACTCAGCCGCCATCGGGCTCTCCGTGCGGGTCGAACGCAGGACCCGGGTGGCGGCACTGCGGGCGGTGTCGACCCGCCTGCGGGCGGTGATCGCGGCGGTCCAGGCGGTGCCCGGCGTCGGCGAGGGCGACGTCACTACCGGACGCATATCGGTCGACCCCGTGATTAGAGACAAACGAGCGATCTACCGGGCCGGCGAGGGAATCTCGGTGATCCTGCACCAGGCGGACCGGGCCGGCGAGCTGATCTCTGCGGCTATCGGTGCAGGGGCCATCACCACCCGCGGGCCGCGCTTCTTCCCCGGCGACCCTGAGCTCGCCTTCAACAACGCCCTGCTCGCCGCCTTCGACCAGGCAAAGGCAAAGGCCTCAGCCCTGGCCACCCGCGCCGGCGCCACCCTCGGCCCGGTGCTCAGCATCGAAGAAGGCAGCGAAGTGATCCCCGCCTCCCAAGACGCCGGCCCACAAGGCCCCCGCGCAAAGCCCACTCCCCCCACCAAGCCGGGATCCTCGACGGTCACCGCCACCGTCCGCGTCGTCTTCTCCCTGACTTAGGTGGCCACCAAACGCCAAGATCTCGGCGATCGCGGAGAGACTGCCGTCTGCAAGCACGCCCGCTGCCCCCGCTGCAACCGGGCTCGGCACTTCCGGCGCCTCCCGAGGAATTTCGAGTGCGCGGACATCATCTGCAAGTTCTGCGGGTTCCTCGCTCAAGTGAAGACCACTCGCCTGCCGAACAACACGGACTCCTTCCCAGATCGCATCATGAGTGCGGCGTGGGGCCCGCAACATCAGCGGATCCTCGCCGGCATCTACCACGGGCTGTACCTAGCCGGCTACAGGCAGAACGGCCGGACACTCGTCCGCATCGACTATGTCCCACCGCACATTCTCAAAGCGACTCCGCAGGTCTTCGAGCCTCGAAATCCTTTGAGCGAGACAGCGAAACGCGCGGGCTGGCGGGGATACCTGCTCAACATCAGCAAGCTTCCCGATGTTGCTTTCGAGCAGATATTCCCGCCGCAAACCTGAGTGGGCGGTACCGGGCTCGAACCAGTGACCTCCTGCTTGTAAGGCAGGCGCTCTCCCAACTGAGCTAACCGCCCGGATTCGCGATCCTCGCCAGAGGATAGTCGTCGTCCTGAGAAGGAGCGCATTGGGGCCGACGAAGCACCGGCGAGCTGAGCACGGAACAATCCCGCCGATGAGGGTCGAGGTCTTCTGGCGCGTGGCGCTCGTGCAACTGGTCGCGGTGGCGGTGCTCTCGCTGCTGCTCGGGGCGATCTTCTCGCGCGGCTTCTTCGAGAGCTGGGGCTGGCTGGTGGGTCCCGCCACCTGGCTGCTCTGCGCCTGGATCACCGCCCGGATCGTCGGACTCGAGGTGCCGCCGACCCTGGGCTGGGCGGTGCTGGCGGGCCTGGCCGGCCTGCTCGGCGTGATCCTCGGCCTGCACTGGCTCGGCGCTCTCGTCGCCGTCGGCCTCTTCGCCTATCTCTGCGCACGCATGCCCCCGCACGGAGGTGCGGCATGGACCTAGGCCTGGAGAGGCGGGTTGCCCTGGTGATGGGGGCGAGCCGCGGGATCGGTCGGGCGATCGCCGCGGTGCTGGCGCGCGAAGGCGCCAGGGTGGCTATCGCCAGCCGCTCGCAGGAGAAGCTCGACGAAGCGGTGGCGGAGATCGGCAGCGGGGCAACGGCGTTCGTCGCCGACACAACGGACCTCGACCGTCTTGCGGACCTTCCCGCCGAGGTGGCCGCGTCTCTCGGCGAGATCGAGGTCCTCATCACCAACACCGGCGGCCCTCCATTCGGTGGCGCGCTCGACCACGAGCTGGATGAGTGGGAGCAGGCTTACCGCTCGCTGGTCCTCGCCCCAAAGGTGCTGGCCGGCGCCGTGGTGCCCGGAATGCGGGAGCGCGGCTGGGGGCGAATCGTCAACGTCGGCTCCACCTCGACCCGCGAGCCGATCCCCGGCCTCAACCTCTCCAACTCGCACCGGATGGCCACGGTCGGCTTCTTCAAGACGCTCTCGCGTGAGGTCGCCGCGGACGGGATCACGGTCAACACGGTCGCCACCGGCCGCTTCGCCACCGAACGCCTGGCAGCCGCCGGCGGCTCCCTCGACGCCGCCGAAGAGGCCGCGCGCAGTGAAATCCCCGCCGCCCGCCTCGGCCGTCCCGAGGAGTACGGCGATCTGGTCGCCTTCCTCTGCTCCGAGCGCGCCGCCTACCTCACGGGCACCGTCATCCCGATCGACGGCGGCCTGCTCCATTCGGCCTTCTAAGTCCTCGACGTGCCACTTCTTATGTGCCCATATGGGTGCATAAGAAGTGGCACGTCCTCGGCGGTCAGTCGGTGGTCGCCTCGCGCATGGTCGGGAAGAGGATCACCTCGCGCAGGTTGTCGACGCCGGCGAGGATCATCATCAGCCGGTCGATGCCGATGCCCGAGCCGCTCATCGTCAGCATCCCGTACTCGAGCGCGCGCACGAATTCCTCGTCGTGCTGGTGAGGCGAGTCCTCGCTTCCCGCCTCTTGGCGTTCGCGCTGTTTGACGAAGTGGCGGTATTGCATCTCGGGGTCGTTGACGTCGGTGCCGCCGCCGATCACCTCCATGCCGCCGACGATCCCGTCGAACGCCTCGCCCAGCAACTCCGGGTGCTCGGGCTGGGGCACGACCAGCGGCCAGATGTCGAGCGGCAGGTCGACCAGGAAGGTCGGCTGGATCAGCTTCGGCTCGACGAACTTGCCCTGGATCGAGTCGACCAGCGCGGCCCAGTCGGCCTTCGGGTCGACGCTCTCGTCGAGCACCTCGGCCAGCTCGTCGCGGCCGGCGGAGACGATGTCGATCCCGGTCTCCTCTTTGATCGCGTCGCGCAGCGTCACCCGCCGCCAGGGCACGGCGAAGTCAATCGTCTCGTCACCCCGCTCGACCTTGGTCGTACCGTGCACCTCCTCGACCACGGCGGCGATCAGCCGCTCGGCGAAGGCCATCACGTCTTTGTATTCGGCCCCGCTGAGGAACCACTCGAGCATCGTGAACTCGGGGTTGTGCTGAGGCGAGATGCCCTCGTTGCGGAAGAACTTGCCCAGCTCGTAGACGTTCTCGAAGCCGCCGATCACGCCGCGCTTGAGGTAGAGCTCGGTCGCGATCCGCAGGAAGAGGTCGCGGTTGAGCGCGTTGTGGTGAGTGACGAACGGGCGCGCCGCGGCGCCGCCGGTCATCCGCTGCAGGATCGGCGTTTCCAGCTCGAGGAAGTCACGTTCGTTGAGGTATTTGCGGATCGCCGCGATCACCTTCGCCCGCATCACGAAGATCTCGCGCGAGCGATCGTTGGCCATCAGGTCGAGCTCGCGCTGGCGGTAGCGGATCTCGGGGTCCTCGATGCCGTGGTAGAGGTCCGGCGGGTCGCGCAGGCACTTGGCCAGCAGGACGCACTCTCGCACCGCGAGGGCGAGCTGGCCGCGCTTGGTCACATGGAGATCCCCCTCGACGCCGACGAGGTCGCCGATGTCGAGATCGGCGATCCGCCCGTACGCCTCCTCGCCGAGCGAGTCGAGGCGGGCATAGGCCTGGATCGAGCCGGAGAGGTCGCGAACGTCGAAGAACGTCGTCTTGCCGTGGCCGCGACGACCTACAAGGCGACCGGCGATCCGGTAGGACGACTCCTGATGCTCTCCCTCCCCCAGCTCGGCCGGGTCGTGCTCGGCAAGGATCGTCGCGATCTTCGTCCGCTCCGGGTAGCCGCGCGGAAAGGGCTCGATTCCCTCCGCTCGCAAGCGGTCCAGCTTCGCCCGGCGCTCGCTCTCAGTGGAGCCCTCCGAGGGCTCGACCCTCGAAGGGACAGAGCTCATGGGGACAGGCCGACCGTCACCCGCTCGTCGCCCCGGTAGTCCCTCCGGGTCTCTGCCTCACGCAGTAGCTCCCGCATCGCCGGGCCGTGGTGGGTGTCGTGCTCGAGCGCCATCCGCCAGCCGCTCGGCGTTTCCCCGACCAGCCCGCGGATCACCCCGAGCCCGTCGTCGCCGCTCTCACCCTGCACGGCGATCTCCGGCTCGCGCCGGATCTCCGGCGAACGCTCGCCGATCGTGTCGGCGGTGATATAGGGCAGGTTGGCAATCAGCAGGTCGACCCGGTCGACCGAGTCCGGGATCCCCGCGGCGACCGTCACCTCGAGCTGGATGCCGAGGCGCTCGGCGTTCTCAAGCGCTTTGTCGACTGCCTCCGGCGAGAGGTCAGAAGCTGTCACATGCAGGTCGGGGCGCTCGCTGAGCAGGGCAAGCGCGATTGCACCGGAGCCGGTACCGACCTCGTGCACGCGGGCGCCCTGTGGCAACTCGACGCCGGCGGCAACCAGCAGCTCGGTCTCCCGGCGGGGAACCAACACCCGCTCGTCGACGCCGATCTCGATCTCGCGGAAGCGGGCGCTGCCGACGATGTAGGCGAGCGGCTCGCGTTCTTGGCGCCGCGCCACCAGCCGTTCGATTTCCTCCCGCATCTGCGGTGAGACCGTGGTCGAGCCGTCGAGCTCCAAATCCTCGACGCTCATTTCGAGCGCTTTGGCGACGAGGGCTTTCGCGTCGGCCTCGGGGGCTTCGCACCCTGCCGTCGCAATCGACGCGGCTGCCTGCTTGACCATCTCGCCGGCACTCGCCATGGCGGTCCCTCCTTCGCTTTCGGCTTCCACGGCTACAACCCGGCTGCGGGCGCGATCGGATCGGTGGAAGTCACGCGGGACAGGCTACCGTGTCGGCGCCTCACGACCACGAGCCACACCGCTCCGGCAAGCATCATTCCCAGGCTCTCCAGCTGCGCGGTGGTGAGACCCAGCGCGACGGCGTCGTTACGGCGCAGGAACTCGATCAGGAAGCGCTCGCTGCCGGCATAGAGGAGGTAGATCGCGAAGAGGACCCCCGCCCGGAAGCGGTCGCGCAGCTGCCAGAGCATCCAGGCCCCGAAACCCATCGCCAGGGTCTCGTAGATCGGCGTCGGGTGGACGGTCTGGTCGGTTGGGACCGTGCCATCCGGATACGACATCGCCCAGGGTCCGTCCCAGGCCTTGCCGTAGTCCCCGTCGCCGGAGAGCTGGCAGCCGCAGCGCCCGATCGCGTAGCCGAGAGCCAGCGCCGGCGCCGCCAGATCGAGCAAGCGGAAGTTGAGGAAGTCCCGGTACCAGGCCCAGAGCAGGACGGCGATGGCACCGCCGATCGCGCCGCCGTACCAGACCAGGCCGGAGCCGGAGAAGACGTTGCCGAGCAGGTCGTCCTTGACGCTGTCGTAGTTCTGGACGATGAAGTAGACGCGCGAGCCGACGATGCCGCCGATCAGCGCCGCAAAGCCCATCTCGTAGGCCCAGTCGACCGGCTTGCCGATCTCCTTCAGCCGCTTGGCGATCAGCGCCCCCGCGGCGAGGAAGGCGAGGGCGAACATCAGACCGAAGGTCTGCAGGGTCAACGGTCCGATGTGGATCTCGGGATGCACCAGAGCTAGGAGGCGATCAGCATCTCCAGCAGCGCCTTCTGGGTGTGCAGCCGGTTCTCCGCCTGGTCCCAGACCGCGGAACGCTCGCCGTAGAGAACCTCCGCGGCGATCTCCTCACCGGGATGCGCAGGGAGACAGTGGAGGACGATCGCGCTGTCCTTGGCCGCCGAGAGCAGGTCCTCGTCGACCCGGAACGGCGCCAGGTCGGCGCGGCGGCGCTCGGCCTCTACCTCGTCGCCCATGCTGATCCAGACGTCGGTGTAGATGGCATCGGCTCCGGAAGCCGCGGCGCGCGGGTCGTCGGTCAGCTTCGCCCCGTGCCCCTCCTCGAGCTGGTAGTCCGGCGGCGCAGCGACCACTGTCTCGACCCCGGCGAGCTCACCGGCGATCGCCAGCGAGCGGGCGACGTTGTTGCCGTCGCCGACGTAGGCGAGGCGAAGGCCGTTGAGGTCGCCGAAGCGCTCGCGCAAGGTCAGCAGATCGGCCAATGCCTGGCAGGGATGGTGAAGCGGGGTGAGCGCGTTGACCACCGGCACCTCGGCGCCATCGGCGAGCTCAGCGACGGTCTCGTGGGAGCCGGAGCGGATCACGATCGCGTCGACGTAACGGGAGAGGACCCGGGCGGTGTCGGCGGCCGACTCGCCGCGGGAAAGCTGCATTTCGTCGCCACGCAGCACCACCGGCGTCGCTCCCAGCTCGGCGACCCCGACCTCGAAGGAGATCCGGGTCCGGGTCGAAGGCTTCTCGAAGACGAGGGCGATGCTGCGGCCGGCCAGGGCATCCGCTCCGGCGCCGTCGCGCCTGCCCGCCTTCAGCTCTAGCGCCCGGTCGAGCAGCTTGCCCAACTCGAACGCACCCAGCTCTTCGCCTGTGAGGAAGTCTCTCTTCAAGGCGGAGATACTACGCGGGGTGAAGTTCACCGCAATTGCCTGGAACCTCTTCCACGGGCGTGACTTCCCTCCCGACCCGGCCCTCTTCACCTGGCGCTCCCGGCTGCTGAAGGTCGAGGAGAGAAACGACACACATCTCCAGGTGAACCGCGATCTCCTGGGCGAGTTCGCCGCGGTGCTGGACCAGGCCGAGTGGGACGTCGCTCTCCTGCAGGAGTGCCCGCCGCGCTTCGCCGAGCCGCTCGCTCGTGCCTGCAGCGCCGAATCGCACCGAGCCCTCACCTCGCGAAACTCGCTCGGTGCCCTCCGCGCCCTCGCCGCCCGCATCAACCCCGACCTGATCGCCTCCGGCGAGGGCGGCTCGAACCTGACCCTGGTGCGGACCGCAAGCGCCCTCGGGCGGATCGTCGAGCGGCGGGAGCTGACGATCCACGAAGGCAAGCCGGAGCGTCGCGCGATGGCCTTCACCCGCACCGCCGCCGGCCTCTGCATCGCCAACCTGCACGCCACCAACGACCAGCCCCTGCTTGCCGGCGAGGACGTGCTGCTGGCGGCGGGGATGGCGACCGAGTGGGCCGGCGACGCACCGCTGCTCTTCGGCGGCGACCTCAACCTGCGCCCGGCAGAGGATCCCGGCGTCTTCGAGCAGCTGCACGCGCTCTTCAGCCTCGAAGGCACGACGGGGCCCCGCGCAATCGACCACTTGCTTTCGAGAGGGTTGACGACCATCTCGACCCCAAAGGCCTGGCCACCCGAGCAGCGCGAGGTCGACCGCGACGGCCGCGCTATTCGCCTCTCCGATCACACGCCGGTCGCGGCCGACTTCGAAATTCGGCCGGCTGCGGATTCGCCGAAGCGGTCAGGATGAGATAGTCAGGGCCACACCGCCCCGCAGGACGATCAGGAGGCACGAAACGATGGCTGCGAAAAAAGAGACCGGCAAAAAAGCGACGAAAAAAACAAAAGCCGGGACGCGTGCCAAAAAACCCGCGGCAAAAAAAACGGCAACAAAAAAAGCCAAAGCGACGAAAAAACCTGCGGCAAAAAAGAGTGGCGGCACGACCGGGCTCGACAAGAGCGTCGAGCAGTTCCGTGAGAGCCTCGAGCGCAGCGTGACCTTGAGCCGCGACCGCCTGCAGGAGGTCGTCGACGACGCTGTCAAGCGGGGGCGGATGACGCGTGGCGACGCCGAGAAGATGCTCTCCGACCTGGTCAACAAGGGCCGGCGGCAGACCGACTCGCTGCTCAAGGAGCTGGAAAAGCTGATCAAACAGGCACGCCGCGAGGTCGGGGGACGGGCCCAGCCGGTCCGCAAGCAGGCGACCCAGGCAGCGCGGCGCGCTCGCAAGAAGCTGGGTTGAAAGGCGATCTGCTCGAGGTCGAGATCGACTCGCTCGCCTTCGGTGGGCGAGGCGTCGCCAGGGCTGACGGGCTAGTCGTTTTCGTCGCCGGCGCCCTGCCGGGAGATCGGGTCAGGGCGGAGGTGACCAAGGCCAAGAAGCGCTTCGCCGAGGCGCGGACGGTCGAGCTGCTGCGCCCCGGTGCCGACCGGATCGAGGACCGCTGCGTGCACGGCGGCGAGCCGTGTCCGGGCGCGCCGTGGCAGGGACTCGCCTACGAGCGCCAGCTCAGCCAGAAGCAGGAGCAGGTCGACGAGGCGCTGCGGCGGATCGGCGACCTCGACGGCTTCGAGCTCGAGCAGATCGAGCCGGCGGTCGAGCAGTGGCGCTACCGCAACAAGCTCGAGTACTCCTTCGGCGAGGGCGAGGACGGACCGATCCTCGGCTTCCACGCGCGTGGGCGCTGGGACCTGATCGTCGACGTGGACGACTGCCTGCTCGCATCCGAACGCGGCAATGCCACACGCAACGAGGTGCGCGACTGGGCGCGGCTCGAATCGGTGCCTGCCTACGACCGGCGAGGGCGAGAGGGGATCCTGCGCAACCTCGTCGTCCGCGAGGGCTGGCGCACCGGGCAGATCCAGACGCGGCTGGTCACCACGGCGGCCCGCTTCCCCAAGCCACCGGTCGACCTGCACACGGCGATCGAGGGCGACTCGGGAGGAACGGACGGGCCGACCGGCGCACTCGGCGAGGAACGCCTGCGCGAGGAGCTCTTCGACCTGAAGCTGGAGATGTCGCACAGCGCCTTCTTCCAAACGAATACCGAGATGGCGGAGCGCCTCTACGGGGTCGCCGCCGAGTACGCAGGCTTGAGCGGCCGCGAGCGGGTCTTCGACCTCTACTGCGGGATCGGCACGATCGGGCTGACGATGGCGAAGAGCGCCGGCGAGGTCTGGGGACTGGAGATCGTCCCCGAGGCGATCGCCGACGCCGAGGCCAACGCCAAGCGCAACAAGATCGAGAACGCCAGATTCGTCGCCGGCAGCGCCCGCACCGGGGTGCGCCCGCTGATCGAGCAGGCGGGCAAACCCGACGTCGTCGTCATCGACCCACCCCGCGCGGGGCTCTCGCAGAAGATCGTGCGCCGGGTGATCGAGTGCGAGGCGAAGCGGATCGTCTACGTCTCCTGCAACCCGACGACCCTGGCCCCGAACGCCGCCCAGCTGGTCGAGGCCGGCTACACCCTGCGCAAGGTCAGGCCCGTCGACATGTTCCCCCAGACCCCCCACATCGAGTGCGTGGCGCTGCTGGAACGCTGAGTGCCATTACCTAGAGCGACGCGGCGATCAGCGCGCATATGCCGGCGAAGCCCGCCAGGATCGCGCCGGTCATGGAGACGGTCCCAAATACCATCGTGCGCTGCAAGCCACTGACCTCGCCGCGTATCGCTGTGAATTCGTCTCTCATCTCTACGCGTAGGCCGTGCACCTCGGTTTCGAGCCGGTCGAAACGTTGATCCACCGATGCGAAGCCATGATCGACCCTTCTGCTGAGGTCGTCGAGCCGCCCGTCAGTCCATTCCTGAGCCATCGCCTCCATGATGCCAGGCTAGACCGAAACTTGTTGTCTGTAGTTGAGTTGGTCTTAGGGAGCGCCACGGCTTCCGCACGAAGATCAGGCAATAGGCTTGCGCGCCGTGAGCGCTGAGCAGAACAGAGGCTTCGGAGTGGCGGCGGGGCTCGATCCCGAGGTGGCGCGACCGCTGGCCGAGCGCTGCGCCGAGCTCGGCTACAGCTCGATGTGGTCGAACGACCATCCCGGCGCAAAGGGGCTGGAGACGCTCGCCGTGTTCGGTGCCGCCGCGCCCGACCTGGACCTGGGCGTCGCCGTGATCGCACTCGACCGCACCCCACCGGCCGCGATCGCCGCAGATGTCGCCCGCCTGGACCTCGACCCGGCGCGTCTCTGGCTCGGCGTCGGTGCCGGCTTCGCGGAGAAGCCGCTGACCCGGATGCGGGAGGCGCTGCCGGAGCTGCGGCGGTTACTGCCCGGCGTCCGCCTCGTCCTCGCGGCGATGGGTCCGAAGATGTGCGTCCTCGCCGGCAGCGGATACGACGGCGCCTTCTTCAACTGGATGACCCCGGAGTTCGCCGCCGGAGCGCGCCGGCAGGTCGAGGCCGGCGCCCGCGAGGCCGGCCGCGAGACTCCGCCGGTCTTCGGCTACGTCCGCACCGCCGTCGGCCCGGACGCCGCCGGGCGCCTCGCCAAGGAGGAATCCTTCTACCGCGATCTCCACGACGGCTACCGCAATCACTTCGCCCGGCTCGGCGAGCCCGAGGGAACCGTCGGCATCGCGGCGGCGGACCGCGACGAGGCCCAGGACGCCCTCGCCGCCTACGAGGCCCTCGACACCGTCGTCGTCAGGGGTCTGGCCAGCGCCAAGGTAGAGGCGATGAGCGCCGTCGCCGAAGCGGCCGCTCCCTAGAAGTTCCGGCGAGTGCGGTGGCTAGGATGCGCCGCCATCGCCGCCGAAGCCCACATCGACCGGCCGCTCGCCCGCACCGTCGGCAGCACGATCTTCATCAGCCGCTGGCTGCAGGCGCCGCTCTACCTCGGCCTGATCGCCGCCCAGGGCGTCTACGTCTGGCGCTTCATGCAGGAGCTCTGGCACCTGGTCACCGATGCCGGCCACCTGACCGAGAACGAGGTGATGCTCCTCGTCCTCGGCCTCGTCGACGTGGTGATGATCGCCAACCTGCTGATCATGGTGATCATCGGCGGCTACGAGACTTTCGTCTCCCGCATCAACCTCCGTGGCCACCCCGACCAGCCCGAGTGGCTCTCCCACGTCAACGCCAACGTGCTCAAGGTGAAGCTGGCGATGGCGATCGTCGGCATCTCCTCGATCCACCTCCTGCAGACCTTCATCAACGCCGCCAACACCTCCTCCGACACGATGCTCTGGCAGACGATCATCCATCTCACCTTCGTGGTCTCGGCCCTCGCCCTGGCGGCGATCGACCGCTTCCTCTCGCCCAAGGGCAAGGCCGACCACATCGTCGAGTCCAACGGCGACCAGCGCTCGCCGGACTCTGCGTCCGCCGCAGCTCGGTAAGAGCGACGGGGACACCCGTCGCTCCCCGCTCAGTAGGGCGGAAGGTCCTCGTACCAGTCGCCGAGGACCTTGAAGGCGCGCCAGAAGCGCTGCTTGGAACCCTCTTCGTCGAGCGAGTCGTCAATGTCGGGGGTGTAGAGGGCGTCGACGGTCGGGGTGAAGGCCTGGACCTCGCCCTCGCGCGGCTCGATCGGGCGGGAGAGCGGGACTTCGAAGCCGTTGAGGACGCGCAGGGCGGGCTCGCCCATGACGACGACGATTTTCGGCTGAACGATCGCGATCTCCTCGACCACGCGCCGCAGGCACTGCTCGGCGGCGAGGTCGGGCTCGGCGATCGGGCACTTGACGCAGAGTGTGCCGTAGACGACCAGGGGATCGATCCCGAGCCGCTTGAAGCTCTTCATCAGGGCGTTGCCGGCGCGGCCGTAGAAGGCGACGCCCTCTTCGATCTCCGCCGCGGCGGGCGCCTGCTTGAGCATGAAGACGTCGGCCTGCGGGTGGCCGGAGCCGAGCACCGGCATCAGCTTGCCGCGCGGACAGTGCGGACAGGCCTGCAGATCGTGGCTCAGCTGGTTGAGCTCGCGGATCGCCCGCTCGAGGTACTTCTCTCTGATCTCATCGTCGGTCGCTGGCACGCTCGCCGCTCTCTTTGACGAGGCGGGCGCGGCTCCTTTCGCGCGACCCGCCTGCATCAGCTCTTGCTCACCGAACGCCGCTTGCGCGGCCTTCCCCCCCGCACCGGTTTCGCATCCGGGACCCGGCGTTTCGGCGCCTTCGGCCTTCCCGTCGTCTGCAACAGCTTCAGCGCCTGCACGTAGACGAGGTTCTTGTGCTTGCGGGTGATGTCGGCGTCCCGCATCGCCTCGAGGAACTCCGCCGGCCCGTCGAAGTCGTGGATCCGCACCCGCACGCTGCCGAGACCCTGGGCGACGTGGCTGTCGGATCCGGCCCCGGAGACGATTCTGTACTTGCTGGCGAAGCGCTCCGCCTCCTCGTTGAAGGCGGTCACCGCCACGCGCGGGTTGAAGACCTCGAGCACGTCGATCTCCTCGACGATGTCGATCAGGTGCTCATAGTCGGGCACCGAGTGGAAGCGGTCGAAGGGGTGGGGAACGTAGACGAGCCCCCCCTGGCGGCGAATCTCGGCGATCGTCTCCGCCATCGTCATCCCGCGCGGGATCTTCTCCTCGAGGAAGAGGCCGATCACCTCACCCTGCTCGGCGGTCTTCACCTCCTCGGCGACGATCACCTTGATGTCGCCCATCTGCTCGGCGATGCGGCGCGCCTCCAGCGCCCCGGAGACCTCGTTGTGGTCGGTGATCGCGATCGCGCCGAGGCCGCGGTCGCGAGCCGTCTCCAGGAGCACCTCGACCGGCGTGGCGCAGTCGGGCGAGTGGTCGGTGTGCATGTGCAGGTCGACCTCGATCAGCGGGCGCTTCGAGATCCGCTTGCGCACCTCGGGGTTGCCCGTCGGGTCATGGCGGCGAGCGACGAGACGAAGGTAGATCTCCTCCAGATGGGCGGCGACCTCCGACCAGTCGCGGGAGTCGCCCCCCGGCTCGAGCAGATCGTAGGAAGCCGGGAAGTAGCGCTCCAGCAGCTCCCCCGTTTTCGCACTGGTCACTGTGCGGGCGTCGAGGCGGCCGAAGAAGATCTCGACCAGCGGCCGCGCCACCTGGGTCGAGAGCACCCGCTCCTGCGGCGCGTGAAAGGTGGCGACGTTCAGCGCAGAGGAGTAGCGCAGCGCAGCGGAGGAGACGCGTGGAGCGAAGGGCTCGTGGACGTGGACGATGTCCAGCGGCGTCGTGCGCAGGCGCTTTTTGACCTGATCTCCGGCGCCGGCGACCAGCACCCGGTGGCCGCGGCGCTCGAGCTCCTCCGAGACACGGTGGACGAACTCGTTGACCGGGTTCAGGGTCTCACGCCGGTGCGGCGTGATCTGGGCTATAGAGAGCTGCTCAGCGGGCACAAGCCCGGTCAGGCGGAGACCTTCGCTCCGCCTGGGACCGACGCCGTCTTACCGCGCGCGTTGGCGGCGATGAACTCCTCCGTCTGCTCCCGCGCCTCGTCGTCGGGCCGCTGTGAGTGCGGCGACTTCATCAGGTAGCTGGAGGGACCGTCGAGCTGGCCGGCGATGCCGTTGTTGAGCGCCAGCTTGATCAGCCGCACCGCGTCGATCACGACCCCGGCGGAGTTGGGCGAGTCCCAGACCTCGAGCTTCAGCTCGAGGTTGAGCGGCACATCGCCGAAGGACTTGCCCTCGAGCCGGATGTGCGCCCACTTGCGATCGGTGAGCCAGGCGACGTAGTCGGAGGGACCGACGTGGACGTCCTCGGCCGGCAGCTCGTGGCCCATGATCGAGGTGACGGCGTTGGTCTTCGAGATCTTCTTCGAGTCGAGCCGCTCGCGCTCGAGCATGTTGTAGAAGTCCATGTTGCCGCCGACGTTGAGCTGCGAGGTGCGCTCGACCCGTACGCCGCGATCGTGGAAGAGGCGAGCGAGCTGGCGGTGGACGATCGTCGCCCCGACCTGAGACTTGATGTCGTCGCCGATGATCGGCAGCCCCGCCTCTTTGAAGCGCTTGTCCCAGTAGTCCTCGCGGGCGATGAAGACGGGTAGGCAGTTGACGAAGCCGACGCCGGCCTTGAGCGCCTGCTCGACGTACCACTTGGTCGCCTCCTCGGAGCCGACCGGCAGGTAGCAGACCAGCACGTCCGCCTTCGTCTCCTTGAGGATGCCGACCACGTCCGCGGTTTCACCGGGCGCCTTGGTGATCTTCTCTTTCAGGTACTTGCCGAGGCCGTCGTGGGTCATCCCCCGCTCGACCTTGACGCCGAGGTTCGGCACGTCAGCGAACTTGATCGTGTCGTTCTGCCCCGACCAGATCGCCTCGGAGAGGTCCTTGCCGACCTTCTCGGAGTCGATGTCGAAGGCGGCGACGAACTCGACGTCGCGCACGTGGTAGCCGCCGAGATCGACGTGCATCAGGCCCGGCACTTCCTCGGCGGGATCGGCGTCCTTGTAGTACTGGACGCCCTGGATGAAGGAGTTGGCGCAGTTGCCGACGCCGACGATCGCGACGCGGACCTTCTCGTCCGTGCGGGCGGCTCCGTTGCTGCCGTTTGCTCCGTTGGTCTCGCTCATGAAATTCGAAGTCCTTCCTCGATCTGGCTAGGGGGCAAAGGACACCCTGCGCCGGAACTGGTTACAGGTTGGGCGGGGGGTCCGCCTCGCTTGAGAGCTGGTTTCGGACGTGCCATACACGCTGGATCGTCGTGACGATGGTCAGCGCCGCGATCAAGTAGACCGCAGGGGCCAGGAGCTCGAAATCGCCGAGCCCGGCGCCCTTGGCGAAGACCAAGCCGATGGAGAGTATGACTACCCGTACCGGTCGTGTCGCCAACCCCACCTTGCACTCGACGCCGAGCGCCTCGGCGCGCGCCCGCGTGTAGGAGACCATCAGCGAGCCGAGCACAGCGACGACGCACATCGCCGCCGCGAAATCGTCGCCTGTAGCGGCGAAGTAGCCGGCCACCGCGGCGAGCACGATCCCCTCCTCGATCCGGTCCAGGGTCGAGTCGAGAAAAGCGCCGAAGAGGGTTCCCTTGCCCGACATCCGCGAGTAGCGGCCGTCGAGGGTGTCCATCACCGAGCCGACGATGAAGGCGATTCCGGCGAGGAAGAAAAGACGCTGGGTGACCAGCCCCGCTGCGACCAGATTGCCGATCAGGCCGGCGATCGAGATCGCGTTCGGGGTCAGCCGCGACTCGATCAGGCGATCGCGGGCGTAGGCGCGAAGCTCCTGGCCGTTGCGGGCCTGACGGCCGTTGCGGCGGCCGCCAGGCGCCCTCGGGGGCGCCGTCGATTGCATCGTGGGTCAGGCTACCGGGCGGAGCGCCTGGAAGCTTGGGGCCTAAGCCTCAGCCTCTCGCGGTCCGCTGCGCCAGGCCCAGGCCTCGGGGCGGGCACGGGCGAGCAGGCGGCTGGCGACCAGCGCCGAGATGGCGGCGACCATCCAGCCGAGGCCGATGTCGATCCAGTAGTGATTGCCGGTGACGATCACGACCCAGGCGACGAGCAGCGGCCAGGCAATCCAGAAGGCGCGCGTATACCAGTGGCGCGAGAGCTTCGCGCCACTGAGGCCGATCATCGCGGCAAAGGCGCAGTGCATGCTCGGCACCGCCGCATAGGGGTTGATGAAGAGCTTGGCCAGGGCCGAGTCGTGGTTGACGCTGGAGAAGTCGTTGATCGTGTCGACGAAGCCGTACTCGGGGAAGAGCCGCGGCGGCGCGGTCGGGTAGAGCGTGTAGCCCACCAGCGCCAAGCCCATGGCGACGATGAACATGTTGCGGACGAAGTAGAAGGCCTCGTTGCGGCGGAAGTAGAGCCAGAAGAAGAAAGCGAGGACGACCGCGAACTGGCTGTTCATGTAGACCTGGTTGGCGAAGTCCATCAGCCAGTCGAAGCCCATGAAGAACGACTGGAAGCCGGGCTCGAAGAAGGTGCCGATAGAGCGCTCCGCGTCGATGACCTGCTGGCCGTGGGCGAAAGCCACCGAGCGCTGCCCGTCGGCGAGCCCGCGCACGGTCTCGTATGCGAGGTCGACAACCAGCAGCAGGCCGATTTGACGGCCCAGATCGCCCCAGCCCTTCGGCAGCTTGGCCGTAATTGCGGCAAACGCACGTGTCATCAGGTAATTGTAATCCGGACGTTAACGGGCGAGAAAGTCGAGCACACGGTCGACCACGGCTGGATCCTCGATCCAGGGCCAGTGGCCGGCGCCTTTGACGATCTCGAGCTCGGCGCTGGGGAGGATCTGCGCGTAGTCGCGGGCGAATTTGACCGGGAGATAGACGTCGCGGTCGCCCCAGAGCACGAGAGCGGGGCAGGCGAGCTTGGCGAGCTCGCCACCGGCAGCGGCGAGGCGATCCGGGTCTGCAGCGCGGTAGAGCCGCAGGATCGCGCGCCTGGTTCCGGCATCCCAGTGGCGCCAGACCGCCTCGACGAACTCGGGTGGCATGGCGCTGCGGTCCCCGCGGGCTTGGCGCAGTGTCAGCGCCATCGAGCGCTTCGTCGTCGTCGCGTTGGCGATCTCGCCAAGCGGCTTGCGGCGCCAGACCTGGGCCACCCAGTGCCAGCGATAGCCCGGAAGCAGAGGGACGGCGTTGATCGCAACCAGCTTCTCGACCAGCTCCGGCCGTCGTTGCGCGCCGATCAACGCCAGCGAGCCCCAGTCATGAACGACGAGCTTGTGCCTGGTCACCTCGAGCGAGTCGAGGCAGCGCTGGAGGAATGCCGACAACCCGAGCATCGAGTAGTCGAAGCGCCGCGGGTCAGGCCTATCCGAGCGACCCCAGCCCGGCAGGTCGATCGCGATCGCCGGCCCGCCGCGCTCGAGAAACGGCAGCCAGTCCTCGCTGTGGGTGGGATTGCCGTGGCAGTAGACGGTCGGCGTCCCCTCCCCCGGCACCCGCCGGTAGAAGGCCCTGACGCCATCGATGCTGAGCTCGCTCTCTTCGATCGCGGTCGTCATCCCGCTGAACCATATGCCGAGGGACGTGCCACCAGTTTGGGGCCACTATGGGTGCCTAACCGGTGGCACGTCCCGTCTAGGGTGGCGGCGATGACGTGGAGACGGCCGGACAAGAGGCGGGTGCGGGCAATTCGCGACCGCTTGCGGGAGATGTATGGGCGGCCGGTGAGCAAACCCCACGGCCTGCCGATCGCAGAGCTGGTGCGGACCGTCCTCTCACAGCACACGAGCGACGGCAACCGGGATCGCGCCTTCGATGGCCTGCAGAATCGCTTCTCCTCTTGGCAGGAAGTGCGGGACGCGCCGGTGGTCGAGGTCGAGGAGGCAATCCGGTCCGGGGGGCTGGCCAAGCAGAAGGCTCCACGTATTCAGGCGATCCTCGAGCAGCTGGGCGATCCGCCCGACCTCGAGTGGCTGGCGACGGCGCCGCGCGAAGAGGCGCTCTCCTTCCTCATCTCGCTGCCGGGGGTCGGCCGCAAGACCGCCGCCTGCACGCTGATCTTCACCTGGGGCATTCCCGAGATCCCGGTCGACGTCCACGTCTACCGCGTCGGCGGGCGGCTTGGGCTCTTTCCGGCGAAGGCTGCCTTCGAACTCGCCCACGACGAGATGCTCGCCATCGTCGACCCCGAGGACGCCTACGAGCTGCACATGAACCTGATCCGTCACGGACGCGAGGTCTGCCGCCCGAAACCGCGCTGCGGGGAGTGCGAGCTGCGCCGGATGTGCCCCTGGTACCGTGCCGGGCGCAAATGAGCAAAAAGACCTTCATCGTCTTCGGGCTGTTGGTGGTTTTCCTCGCGGTCCTGATCCCCTGGTTCGCCTTCCGCTCGGATGGCGACGCCGACCGTGGCGCCCAGTCTGTGCCCGCGGGCCTCGAGGAAGCCCAGAGCCTCTTCCAAACCAACTGCGGAAACTGCCACACGCTCTACGCGGCCGGAACCGATGGCAACTACGGGCCGGACCTCGACATGCTCCTCGCCCCGTCCGGAGTCCCGACCGGGCCCGGGTCGGAGGACACGATCAAAGGAGTCGAGGGCCGGGTCCTTAACGCGGTCGAAAAAGGCGTCGACAGCAGCACCACGCTGGGCCGCATGCCCGGCGGCATCCTCAACCAGGAGCAGGCCGAAGAAGTCTCCGAGTTCGTCGCTCGCACCGCGGGCGAGAACTAGCGGAGAGGGGACGGGATGGCCGCCCCCTCTCAGAGTCCTAAGGCAAGAACCGCAAGGCGCTGAAGACTCCGGCGTGGTCGGAGTCCCAGAAGCCGTTGACCGGCTGGCGGCCGGTGACCGACGAGGACTTCAGCTTCACCTCTTTCGGATTGCGCGTCATCACGTGGTCGACCTGGTGGTCGAAGTTGGCGACGCTGCCGCCGGCACCCACCGCGAGCAGGCTGGAGTCGATGCAGCAGCTGAGCGGTTTGTTCGTGCTGCGCTCCCGCATCCCGGCGCCGAGCAGCGTTCGGTAGGCCTGCTGGTCGCCGGGTTCGACCGTGTCGTCGTCGGAGTTGAGGTCACCCAAGAGCACCACCGGCAGGCTGGTCGTGGCCGGCCCGCCGGGAGCGACGAGCTCGCTCGCCTGCAGCGCACGGATGCTCGGCACCTGCGTGGCGGGGTCGAACGCCTCCAGGTGGGTGTTGACGAAGCGGAACAGCTTGCTGCCGCGGACCTTGGCGTCGACCGCAGTCCAGCCCCGTTTCACGGTCACGTTGACCCCTGAGACTTTGACCACCAGCAGGCTGGCGAAGTTCCCGGATCGCGGGCGTTTGACGGTCACGCCGGCGCCGGTGCGGGCGAGGATCACGTCGCGCATCGTCAGCCGGCCATTGATCTCGGCGTTCGGAATGGCCCCGTTGGGGCCGTCGCCGGGGACGCCGTTCTCGTTGGCGGGCGCTTCGAAGTCGAACTCGTCCTGGGAGACGACGGCCCGGTACTGCGGCTTGCCTTTGCCACCTTTGCCTTTGCCCTTGTTGAGCTGCGCGAGCAGTTCCTGCAGGTAGTCGTAGCGGACCGTCGTCGCGGTCGGGCCGGCAGCGGTGTTGAGCAGCGGTTCGAGGCTCGGCGGTCCGGTGCGCCAGAGGGCGACCTCCTGCAGGCCGACCAGGTCCGGTTTCTTCTTGAGGATCTCCTGGGCCAGGCCCTTGGCCCTGGTCGGGAAGCTGTTGGCCGTCACCTCGCGCAGGATCTGCCCGTTGGCTTCGACGAAAGCACCGAGGCCGGAGGCGGTGATCGCCGGCGTCAGGTCAGCGCCGAGATAGAGATTGCGGGTCATCACGTTGACGACCTTCTCTGCTTTTTTGCCCTGCTTGGCCCCAGCAGTGCCGGGTAGGACGAAGGCGAGGAGGGACAGTCCCACGATCAGAAGACGTATGCGGTGACTCAAGATGCGGCTCCTTCCCCCCAGCCCGCAAGATCACTATACGCAGAGGGGTTTGCATCCTGTTTAAGATCTGCCATACTCACACTCATATTTTTTAGGCCGACTAACTTGAACTTGGAGGTACTCGATAGTGGGTAAGACGATTGGGATCGACCTGGGCACGACCAATTCCTGCGTAGCTGTGCTGGAGGGGGGCGAGCCTACTGTCCTCGAGAATGCGGAGGGTGGGCGGACCACACCTTCGGTGGTCGCCTTTACCGAGTCCGGGGACCGTCTCGTCGGCACCGTCGCCAAGCGCCAGGCGGTGATGAACCCCGAGAACACGATCTTCTCGATCAAGCGCTTCATGGGCCGCAAGGAGGCCGAGGTCAAAGAGGAGGAGACGATCGTCCCCTACAAGGTCGTCGCCGGCCCCAACGGAGACGTGCGGATCGACGTGCGCGACAAGCAGTACAGCCCGCCGGAGATCAGCGCGATGATCCTGCAGAAGCTGAAGACCGATGCCGAAGCGAAGCTCGGCGAGACGGTCGACAGCGCTGTGATCACGGTCCCTGCCTACTTCAACGACGATCAGCGCCAGGCGACCAAGGACGCCGGCAAAATTGCCGGGCTCGACGTCAAGCGAATCATCAACGAGCCGACCGCCGCCTCGCTCGCCTACGGCCTCGACAAGGAGGGCGCGGACCAGACGATCCTCGTCTTCGACCTCGGCGGTGGCACCTTCGACGTATCGGTGCTCGAAATCGGCGACGGCGTCTTCGAGGTGAAGGCAACCGCGGGCGACAACCACCTCGGTGGCGACAACTGGGACAAGGCGATCGTCGAGTGGCTGGTCAGCGAGTTCAAACGCGACCAGGGAGTCGACCTGGCGGCGGACAAGAATTCGCTGCAGCGTCTCTACGAGGCTGCCGAGAAGGCGAAGATCGAGCTCTCCTCGGCGCAGGAGACGCAGATCAACCTGCCCTTCATCACCGCGGTCGAGGGCCAGCCCAAGCACCTCGACATGAAGCTCACCCGCTCGAAGCTGAACGAGCTGACCAGCGACCTGCTGGAGCGGGTGGTCGGCCCGGTCAAACGGGCGCTCGGCGACGCCGACGCTTCGATCGACCACGTCGTCCTGGTCGGCGGCATGACCCGGATGCCGTCGGTGCGCGAGAAGGTCAAGGACCTGACCGGCAAGGACCCCCATCAGGGAGTCAACCCGGATGAGGTCGTTGCGATCGGCGCCGGGGTCCAGGCCGGCGTGCTGGCCGGCGACGTCAAGGACGTGCTGCTGCTCGACGTCACCCCGCTGACGCTGGGGATCGAGACCAAAGGCGGCGTTATGACGAAACTGATCGAGCGCAACACGACGATCCCGACGAAGAAGTCGGAGACCTTCTCTACCGCCGATGACAACCAGCCCTCGGTCGAGATCCACGTGCTGCAGGGCGAGCGCGAGATGGCCGCCGGCAACAAGAGCTTGGGCAAGTTCCAGCTCACCGGCATCCCGCCGGCGCCCCGCGGCATGCCGCAGATCGAGGTCACCTTCGACATCGACGCCAACGGCATCCTCCACGTCACGGCGAAAGACCTGGGCACCGGCAAAGAGCAGAAAATTGAGATCAAGTCGGGCTCCGGCCTCTCCGAGGAGGAGATCCAGGGCATGGTCTCCGACGCCGAGTCCCACGCCGAGGAGGACCGCAAGCAACGCGAGCTGGCGGAGGCGAGAAACGTCGCCGAGAACATTGCCTACCAGTCAGAGAAACAGCTGGAGGAGCTGGGCGACAAAGTCGACGCGTCGGCGAAAGAGGAGATCGAGGCGGCGATCAAGGACGTGCGCGAGTCGCTCGCGTCGGAGAGCGTCGAGGAGATCAACTCGAAGACCGAGGCGCTGACGGGGGCCTTCCAGAAAGTGTCGGAGCAGATCTATGCGGCGGCGCAGCAGGAGCAGGCGGCGTCCGGCGACGGGGCTTCTGCTGAGGGCAACTCCTCTGATGATGAGGAGGAGGTTGTCGATGCTGAGGTGGTGGATGAGGGCGAGGACAAATGAGCGCTGAGGGACGGGACCCCTCGGCCGCGGGTCCTGGCGCGGGTGATGGGGGGGCGCTGCGGGCGAGGGCGTCCTCGACCCCCCCATCACCCACGCCACCCGCGGAAGAGGCGGACAACCCTCAGGGTTCAAGCCCCGAAGCTGGAAGCTCCAGCGCAGGAGGGGCGGAGCAGGTCGCCGAGGATCTCGATGCGCTTCTCGCTGACACTCAGAGAGAGCGGGACGAGTACCTCGAACTCGCTAAGCGGACCAAGGCTGACTTCGAGAATTTCCGTAAGCGGATGACGGCTGAGGTGCAGATCGCGGCCGCTCGTGGGAAAGCTGAGGTGATCCGGGATGTGGTGCCTGTGCTCGATGACCTAGAGCGGGCTTTGCAAGCGGCGGGGCTGGACCCGGAGGGAGATTCCGAGGACGCGCTTGCGCACGGGGTGCTGCTGGTCTTCAGGAGCTTGCGGGACACGCTGGCGCGGAACGGGATCGAGGCGGTGGATCCGAGGGGGGAGAAGTTCGATCCGACGGTCCATGAAGCGCTTTCGACGTTGGCTGTCGAGGGAGCCGAGTCGGGGACGGTCGTCGAGGTGATGCAGAAGGGGTACCGGCTCGGCGATCAGCTGATCCGGCCGGCTCGCGTGGTGGTGAGCGAGTAGGAGCGTATGGCTGCCGAGGATCTCTACAAGACGCTGGGCGTCCCCAAAGGGGCGTCCGAGGAGGAGATCAAGAAGGCGTACCGGAAGCTGGCACGCAAATACCACCCTGACCGCAACCCCGACGACCCCCAGGCGGAGGAGCGCTTCAAGGAGGTGCAGGGCGCCTACGACACGCTCTCCGATCCCGAGAAACGCAAGGAGTACGACGCGGGCGGCAGCATGTTCTCCGGCTTCGGCGGCGGCGGAGCCGGCCCGTTTCCGCCCGGAGGCGCCCCCGGCGGCGGGGGCTTCGGCGACTTCGGCGACATCCTCTCCAACATCTTCAGCCGCGGCGGGGGTGGTGGCCGGCCCCAGCCCCAGCAGATGCGCGGGCGCGATCTGGAAACGGAAGTCAGCCTCAGCTTCGACCAGGCCGTCAACGGCGCCCAGGTCGACGTCACCGTGCCGAAGGCCGAGCGCTGCCCGACCTGTCGCGGCAGCGGTGCCAAACCGGGAACCAGCCCGATCGTCTGTCCCCGCTGCGAAGGGCGTGGGATCGACGCCCAGAGCCAGGGCTTCTTCTCGATCAGCCAGCCCTGCCCGCAGTGCGGTGGGGCCGGCCAGATCGTCGAGAACCCCTGCCCCACCTGCGACGGCTCCGGGCTCACCCAGCAGACCAAGCGCTACAAGGTGAACATCCCAGCGGGGGTCAAGAACGGCGCCCGCATCCGTCTCGCCGGCAAGGGCGAGGCCGGCCCGCGGGGTGGGCCGCCCGGCGATCTCTTCGTAACGACGCGAGTCGCCGCCTCCCCGGTCTTCAAGCGACTGGGTGACGGCAACCTCGAGGTGACGGTGCCGATCACGATGGCCGAGGCGCTGCGCGGCGCGACGATCGAGGTGCCGACGCTGAACGGCACGAAGAAAATCAAGGTGGCGCCCGGGACCAGGCACGGCTCGATCCAGCGCCTGCGCGGCGAGGGCCCGCCGAAGCCGAAGGGCTCGGGGAAGGGCGACATCCGCTACCGCCTCGAGATCGACGTGCCGAAGGACCTGACCGAGGAGCAGCAGGAGGCGGCGGACAAGCTCGCGGAGGCGTTCAACGGCTCCAACCCCCGCGAGGACCTGCTGAGAAAGGCCATGCGATGAGCACGGCCGAAGGCAGGCGCAGGATCACCACGCGGGTCGAAACCGAAATCGACTCCGAGCGCGGCGTCTTCATGATCTCCGTCGCCGCCGAGCTGGCGCACATGCACCCCCAGACCCTGCGGATGTACGAGGCGCGAGGTTTGATCACCCCGCAGCGCTCGCCGAAGAACACGCGTCTCTACTCGCAGCGCGACGTCGAGCGGCTGCGCCAGATCCA
This sequence comes from uncultured Solirubrobacterales bacterium, assembly GCA_963697695.1. Lineage (GTDB taxonomy): Bacteria > Actinomycetota > Thermoleophilia > Solirubrobacterales > 70-9 > VRUE01. The sequence continues at coordinate 1,776,306 of OY969094.1, read as the reverse complement.
GCGGATGACCTCGGAGCTGGGGCTGAACCTGGCCGGGGTGGAGACCGTGCTGGAAATGGAGGGCCGGGTCGAAGCGATGCGCGCCGAGCTGGAACGGACGCGTCGGCGGGCCGCAGAGCTCGAACGCCGCCTCGGCGACGGTCGCTAGACCCTCCTAGCCGTCGAGCGCCTTCTGCAGCAGCCCCTGTAGAGCGCCCAGGTCCTCGTCGGTAAGGTTGTCTATCGCCGCCGGAGGCTGGTGGAGCCGCGCGACCACCTCGCGTCGCAACCGCTGACCCTCCTCGGTGAGGACGAGCAGCTTGATGCGGCGGTCTTTCTCGTCGGAGGTTCGCTGGACCAGGCCCCGCTCCTCGAGCCGGTCGGTGATCCCGGTCAGGTTCGAGCTGTCGCAGGCGAGCGTCGCGGCGACGTCGCGCATCGGGCGCGGCTGGTCCAGCGCCTTCAGCACCATCAGCTGGGGTGGGAAGAGGTCGAACTCGCGACAGAGGGCCATCATCAGCGGCCGCTGCAGCATGAAGAGGTCGGCGAGCAGCCCCCAGGTCTCGGTCTCGAGCTTCGTCCTGCCGCGAGTGAGCTTGGGCCTGCCACGGGTAGAAGAGCTCGACGCCATTTGCACAAAGATAGCAGAAGACTTCGATAGTTGAAGATCTCAATCTTTGCTATACATCACGATCTAGATCGCAAAGCAATCTGCTCGGAGGAGCCATGCCGGAATCCCCGCTCCGCAACAGCATCGAAGTAGAAGGCCTGGTCCGTGAGTTCAAGAACGGACCGCTGGCCGTCGCCGGAATAGACCTCCATGTCGATCCCGGTGAGATCTACGGCTTCCTCGGGCCCAACGGCGCCGGCAAGTCGACCACGGTCCACATGCTGACCACCCTGTTGCCGCCGACGGCGGGCGGGGCCCGTGTGGCCGGCCGCGACATCGTCTCCGAAGGGCCGGCAGTCCGTGAGGCGATCGGGGCGGCGCTGCAGGAAGCGGCGCTCGACCCGCACCTGACCGCTCGCGAGCACATGCGGCTGCAGACCGCTCTGCACGGCCTGCCCCGCGCAGAGCGCGTCCGCCGCGGCGACGCGCTGATCGAGCGGGTCGGGCTCGCCGAGGCCGCCGACCGCAAGGTCGGCGGCTACTCCGGCGGGATGAAACGGCGGCTCGACCTCGCCCTGGCGCTGGTCCACGGTCCTCGCGTCCTCTTCCTCGACGAGCCGACCACCGGCCTCGACCCGCAGAGCCGCGCGGCGCTCTGGGACGAGGTCGCGCGGCTGGCGGGCGAGGAGGGGGTCACGGTCTTCCTCACCACCCAGTACCTGGAGGAGGCCGACCAGCTGGCGGACCGGGTGGGGATCATCGACGACGGCAAGATCGTCGCCGAGGGAACCCCGGCAGCGCTGAAGGCGGAGATCGGCCGGCCCGGCCTCGAGGTGGTGCCAAGCGATCCCGCCGAGGCCGACCGGGTCCTCGCTGTGCTCGAGCGCTTCGGCGAGCGGGTGCCGGCCTCACGAGAGGCCGTCGGCGTGCGCCTGGGGGGCGGCGCCGAGCAGCTCACCGACGTCGTGCGGGCGCTCGACGCCGAGGGATTGCGCCTCGCCAACATCGAGCTGCACGCGCCCAGCCTCGACGACGTCTTTCTCGAGAAGACGGGGCGCCATCTCGAGGGTGCCGGCGACGCTCCCGGCGAGGCCGAGCAAGCCGCGGCGTTCGAGGAGGTGGGCGCTTGAGCTCTGCGTCCGTCGCCCTGAGGGAAACGCCCAGGGGTTCGCGCGCTTCCACGCTGCGCACCCAGGTCGGGTCCCTCGCGGGTCGCGCCGTGCTGCGCACCCTGCGCCAGCCGGCGATGATCGTCCCCAGCATCGTCTTCCCGCTCTTCCTGCTCGCGGTCAACAGCGCCGGGCTCGATGCAGCGACGCAGATCCCCGGCTTCCCCACCGACTCCTACCTGACCTTCGTGCTCGCCGTGCCCTTCGTTCAGGGCGCCCTCTTCGCGACGATGAACTCCGGGCAAGCGCTGGCGGAAGACATCGAGAACGGGTTCTTCAACCGGCTGGCGCTGACGCCGATGCGCAGTGCGGCACTGATCGCCGGTCAACTGGGCGGGCTGGTCGTGATCGGGCTGATCCAGGCGATCGTCTACCTCGCGGTCGGGCTCGCCGCCGGCGCCCACTTCGAAGCCGGCGTCGCCGGCGTGCCGGTGCTGCTCTGCCTCTCGATCCTGATCTCGATCGGCTTCGGCGGCATCGGCATGTGGATGGCAATCCGGACCGGGTCGGGAGAGGCCGTGCAGGGAATGTTCCCGCTGCTGTTCGTGCTGCTCTTCTTCAGCTCGATCACGCTGCCGCGCGAACTGATCGCCGAGGACTGGTTCCGCACGATCGCGACGATCAACCCGGTCAGCTACATGATCGAGGGCATCCGCAGCCTGATGGTCGTCGGCTGGGACCCCGAGGCGCTGGCGCTTGCCTTCGGCATCGCGATCGCGCTGATCGCGGGCTCGATCACGATCGCCTCGCTCTCGCTCAAGGAAAGGCTGGTGCGCTCGTGAACCGCACCCGCGGCCCCTACCTCTCCTCCGCCCTGGGAATCGCCTGGCGCAACCTGCACAACACCCTCACCAGGCCGGCGCTGCTGCTGCCGGCGCTGATCTTCCCTCTCTTCTTCCTCGCCGCTTTCGCGGGCGGGCTCTCAGCGATCGCAGAGACGCCCAACTTCGACTACCCGGAGGGCTACACGACCTTCGTCTTCGGCTTCGTGCTGCTCCAGGCCTCGGCGCTGGGCGGCGTCTTCACCGGCTTCTCGATCGCTGCCGACTTCCAGTTCGGGATGGGCCGCAGGATGCTCCTAGCGACCCAGCACCGGACGACGATCGTCCTCGGCTACACCCTGACGGCGATGGCGCGAGTGATCGTGACCTGGACCGTGGTCACGATCGTGGCCCTGCTCGCCGGAATGGAAGTCGGCGGCAGCGCCGTCGAAATACTCGGCCTCTACCTGCTCTCGCTCAGCGTCAACGTCGTCGCGCTGCTCTTCGCCTGCGGGATCGCGCTGCGACTGCGGACCCTGCAGGCGGGTCCGCTGATGCAGTTCCCGATCTTCATGCTGCTCTTCATGTCGCCGGTCTACGTGCCGCAGGAACTGCTCGTCGGGTGGATCTCGCACGTCGCCGAGTACAACCCGATCACCCTGATCCTCAACACGAACCGCGACCTCCTCGCCGGCCTTCCGGCCGAGGTGCTCCTCACCTACGCGGTCTCGTTCGGGTTGATGGCCCTGATGGCGGTCTGGGCGGTGACCGGAATGCGGCGGGCGGAGGCGGCGGGCTAGCCGGGCGCGCCTCGCTCGCGTCCTACAATCGCATCCCGGTGCAGCCCGATCGATTCACGGTCAAGTCGCAGGAAGCGGTTGCCGCTGCGCAGCAGCTTGCTTCGGCGCAGCGAAACCCGGAGGTGGCGCCGGCCCACCTGCTCGTCGCCATGCTCGAGCAGCAGGACGGGCTGGTGGTGCCGATCCTGCAGAAGCTCGGCACCGACATGGCCGGGATTGCGGCGCAGGCGCAGGAGGCGGTCGATGCGCTGCCGAAGCTGAGCGGCGACCAGGAGCCGGAGGCGCGTCCCGCCTCGGCGCTGGTCAAGACGCTGCAGCAAGCCGAGAAGGAGATGGCGAAGCTCGGCGACGAGTACATCTCGACCGAGCACATCCTGCTGGCACTGACCGGCAGCGGCTCCGGCGTCGCCGACGTCCTGCCCGGCCGCGGCTCGCTGGAGAAGGCGGTCGCCGAGGTGCGCGGCCCGCACAAGGTCACCTCGCCCAACCCCGAGGACAGCGTCCAGGCGCTGGAGAAATTCGGCCGCGACCTGACCCGCGAGGCGGAGGCCGGCAAGCTCGACCCGGTGATCGGGCGCGACGAGGAGATCCGTCGCGTGATCCAGGTCCTCTCCCGCCGCACCAAGAACAACCCGGTGCTGATCGGCGACCCCGGCGTCGGCAAGACGGCGATAGTCGAGGGGCTGGCGCAGCGGATCGTCGCCGGCGACGTGCCGGAGAGCCTGCGCGACCGGCGCGTGATCGCGCTCGACATCGGCTCGCTGCTGGCCGGCTCCAAATACCGCGGCGAGTTCGAGGAGCGGCTGAAAGCGGTGCTGACCGAGGTGCAGGAGGCAGCGGGGCAGATCGTCCTCTTCCTCGACGAGCTGCACACGATCGTCGGCGCCGGCGCGGCCGAAGGGGCGGTCGACGCCGCCAACCTGCTGAAGCCGATGCTGGCCCGCGGCGAGCTGCGTGCGGTCGGCGCCACCACCCTCGACGAGTACCGCAAGCACATCGAGAAAGACGCGGCGCTGGAGCGACGCTTCCAGCCGGTGCTCGTCGGCGAGCCCGACATCAACGACACGATCGCGATCCTGCGCGGGCTGAAGGGGCGCTACGAGGAGCATCACAAGGTGCGAATCACCGACGCGGCGATCGTCGCCGCGGCGACGCTCTCGGAGCGCTACATCGCCGACCGCTTCCTGCCGGACAAGGCGATCGATTTGATCGACGAGGCGGCCTCGCGACTGAAGATCGAGAACGACTCGATGCCGACCGAGATCGACGAGGTAAAGCGGCGCATCCAGCAGCTCGAGATCGAGCGCGAAGCGCTGAGGAAAGAGAGTGACGACGCCTCGGCGGCGCGGTTGGACACCCTCGAGGCCGAGCTCGCCGAGCTGAACGAGAGCTTCAACGAGATGAACGCCCGCTGGCAGAACGAGAAGGGTGCGATCGACTCGATCAACGAGGCTAAGGTGCGACTGGAGGAGGCTGGACGCGAGGCCGAGCGGGCCGAGCGCGAGGCCGACCTCGAGCGGGCGGCGAAGTTGCGCTACGGCGACATCCCCGAGCTGGAGAAGGCGGTCGGCGAGCAGGAGGCGCGAATCGCTGAGCTGCACGCCGGAGGCGGCTCGCTGCTCTCCGACGAGGTGACCGAGGAGGACGTCGCCGAGGTCGTCGCCAAATGGACCGGAATCCCGGTCAGCCGCCTGATGGAGGGCGAGGTCGAGAAGCTGATCCAGATGGAGGAGCGGCTGCACGAGCGGGTGATCGGCCAGGACGAGGCGATCGCCGCCGTCTCCAACGCGCTGCGCCGCTCACGCGCCGGGCTCTCCGATCCGAACCGGCCGATCGGCAGCTTCCTCTTCCTCGGCCCGACCGGGGTCGGCAAGACCGAGCTGGCGAAGAGTTTGACCGAGCTGATGTTCGACTCCGAGCAGGCGATCGTCCGCCTCGACATGTCCGAGTACATGGAGAAACACACGGTGGCCCGGCTCATTGGAGCCCCGCCCGGATACATCGGCTACGAGGAGGGCGGGCAGCTGACCGAGGCGGTGCGGCGACGGCCCTACGCGGTGGTGCTGCTCGACGAGATCGAGAAGGCCCACCCGGATGTCTTCAACACCCTGCTGCAGATCATGGACGACGGGCGCCTGACCGACGGCCAGGGGCGCACGGTCAGCTTCACCAACACGGTGCTGATCATGACCTCCAACGTCGGCAGCGACCGCATCGTCTCCGAGTCGGTGGACGAGCGAATCCGCGAGCAGATCGAAGAGGTGCTGGCCGCCACCTTCAAGCCCGAGTTCCTCAACCGGATCGACGACACGGTGATCTTCCACCGGCTCTCGAAGGAGGACATCGGCCGCATCGTCGAGCTCCAGGTCGAGCGGCTCGTCGGCCGCGTGCGCGAGCGCGGGATCGAGATCGAGCTGACCGACGACGCCAAGACGCTGCTCGGCAACCTCGGCTACGACCCGACCTACGGCGCCCGGCCGCTGAAGCGTGTGGTGCAGCGGCAGCTGGTCGACAAGCTGGCGCTGAAGCTGCTCGAGGGGGAGTTCCGAGAAGGAGATGTCGTGCGCGTCGACGCCGAAGAGGGCGAGCTCGCCTTCGAGAAGGCGGGCCTGGCCGCATCGACGCCTTAAGGAAACGGTTAACTAAACAGCCGAGAATGTCGTGGGATGGGGAGAGGCAACGCACTTGGGAAGCGAAAACCAGGCTTCTGGACTTCAGGAATCTTGCCGAGATTCCGACGTAAGCTTCTGAGCCCGAAACGATGATCGAACGAATCCAAATCTACGCCTGGGATGGCGTCGAGATCCTGCGTGGCATTCCCGACGCCGTCAGGTGGCCTTTTGAGCGGATCGCTTGGGCGGCCGAGCGCGTCATCGTCTGGCCAATCCAGGAGCGGACCGGTGGCTGGAGCGGCCCATTGCGGGTAGCTGCGGTGACCGGGCTGGCAGTGGCCGCGATCGCCGCCGCCGCCCTGGGGCTCCGCCTGGCTTCCGACGGGGGCAACAGCACGACCCCCGAAGTGAGCGCCACCGTGCCGACTCCACCAGTCGCGGTCGAGCCGGTCGAGGCGACACCTGCCCCAGCCGAGCCCGTCCTGCAGGGAGCCGCACCCGACTTCAAACCCGAGGCGGATGCCGGCACCTCGAAAGCCATCGCCACAGCGGCAGGGGCTACACCGGCAGCCGCGAAAACCGGCGCATCGACCAAACCGACCACAGCAACGAATGCCGAGCCGGCCGGGCCGGCGGCGCTTGCCGTGGCGAAGCAGTTCGCCAACGCCTTCGTCCTCTTCGAGACCGGTGAGAACGACGCGGAGGTCCGAGCCGCCTTCGCCGAGACGGCCACACCCCAACTCGCCCGCTCGTTGCTGCAGCGACCGCCCCGGTTGCCCGCCAGCGCCGAGGTCCCTCGGGCGAAAGTGCTGAACATCGTGCCCGGACCTCGTCAAGGTGAAACTCACACGCTCAGCGTTTCGCTGCTGCGCCTCGGCGTCACCAGCGAGCTGCGGGTCACGGTTCAGCGCGACAAAGCCAGCGGCGAGTGGCAAGTAGTGGACATGCTGGGCTGATGGGGAGGCTCCGCAACACCCTGGCCGTCGCCGCGGTCGGCGCGGCCCTGACCGCGCCGGCGGCATCCGCCGCCGAAGCTCCCCCCACCCCACCTGCGTTCACGGAAGCTCCGGCCGAACCGGTAAGTCCTGCACCCGCCTCCACCGCCGGCGCGGTTGAGCAGGGCGACTCCTTGACGGCGCCCCCAGTGGCCCCACCCGCCAACCCGGGCAAGCCGCAGAGCAGCGGCGGCACCGCGGCCGACACGGCACCGGACATCGACGGCTCGAACCCGACGCCCGCCCCGGAGCCCGACGCCGGCGCGGTCCCCGCCCCGACCCCCGCCGAAATCTTCGAAGTACCCTCGATCCCGAGCTCTACCTGTGCCGCCAGCGGCGTGCCGCCGATCCTGATCCCGATCTACCAGCGCGCTTCCGATGCCTACGGCCTCGGTCCCCAGGGCGTCGCCATCCTCGCCTCGATCAACGGGATCGAGAGCGCCTTCGGATCCAACATGGGACCGTCCTATGCCGGTGCGATCGGCTGGATGCAGTTCATGCCCGAAACGTGGGCGAGCTACGGAGTCGACGCCAACGGCGACGGGGTAAAAGACCCCTACAACCCCGAAGACGCGATCTTCGCCGCAGCCAGCTACCTCAGCGCAGCGGGGATGCCGGAGAACACCTACGACGCGATCTTCGCCTACAACCACGCCGACTGGTACGTGGCGGACGTGCTCGCCAACGCCGCCTGTTACGGCTCGCTCGGAATCGGCAGCGGCGCGCTTGCCCTCACCCCGCAGCTGCAGAGCCTCAGCTGCGAGCCGGCGCCGGCCTGGCGCGAGGAAATCCCCGCCGGCTACCTCGAAGCCTTCGAGACGGCCGCGGCTCGCTACGGACTCGGCCGCCGCGGCGTCTGGGCGCTTGCCGCGATCGCCCGCCTCGAGTCGGACTTCGGCCGCGGTATGAGCAAAGCGCAGCTGCGCAGGTCCGGCCCGCTCGGCCTCGACTCGAGCGAGTGGAAGGCCTACGCGGTGGACGGCGATGAAGACGGGCGCATCCGCCGCGCCGGCGCCGCCGACTCCGCCGCCACCCTGGCCCGCCTGATCTGGTCTCGCGGCAGCCTGCGGGCCGGCATCTTCACCCACAACCAGGCCGCCTGGTACGTGCAGGCCGTGCTCGACGACGCCGCTCGGCTCGAGGGTCGCTGCAAAGCAACGGCGATCGACTGGGCGCTTGCCCTGCCCGGAACCGTCGGCGCCCCGATCAACTGGGCCAACCTGACCCTCTCCAATGACCTAGAGCTGCAGGACATCACCACCGGCGCCCTGGACCCGCGGATCGTCGGCCTGCTCGGCGCGATGACCCAGGAGCACCAGATCACGATCTCCTCGCTGCGCTCCGATCACTCGCAATACACGGTCGAAGGCGGCGTCTCCAATCACTATTACGGCCGGGCGATGGACATCGCCGCCGTCGACGGCGTCTCCTGCACCGACACCGGAGCCGAAGCGCCCTGCGCCAAACTCGCCGGCACGCTGGCCTTCCTGCCCGAACCGGCCCACCCGACCGAGCTCATCTACTGCTTCGACGTCGACGGCCCGGGGCCGGCCTTCGCCCGCGCGGATCACTGCGATCACGTTCACGCGGGCTACGACGGCTAGGCGGTGAACGTCCGGGGGCCATCCCCGGCAACCCGCTCCCTTCGGTCGCTCACAAGTTGCCGGAGACGACCCCCGGACGTCCTTTCCTCGAGCTGCAGGCACAAGTAACGTAGGGCCACCCTGCCGAGAGGAGACTGCGATGCCGACTTACGTGATGCTGACGAACTTGACCGCCGACGGCGTGCGAACGCTGAAGAACAACCCTGCCCGGGTTGCCGAGGTGAACCAAGAGGTCGAGCAGATCGGGGCGAAGGTGATCGCCCAGTACGCGACGCTCGGCCAGTACGACTTCGTCACGATCGTCGAGGCGCCCGACGAGAAGACGATGGCGAAGGTCTCGGTCGAGCTCGGCTCGCGCGGAACGATGACCAGCCAGACGCTGGCGGCGATGCCGGCGGACGACCTCGCCGGCTCGCTCTAGGGAATGACGAGGTCCAGGCGCCGCCAGGCAAGGACGCAGGGAGCCCGAATAGCAGCGCTATTCGGGCGACCGAGGACGCCGCATGGCGGTGATCTGGGGCCGTCAACTTGAAGATTCTCGTCGTCGGCGGGGGTGGGCGCGAGCACGCGATCGTACGAGCGCTGCGGCGCTCGGCGAGGGCGCCGCAGCTGCTCTGCGCACCCGGGAATGCGGGGATCGCCGCCGACGCCGAGTGCTTGCCCGACGTCGCCGCCGACGACGTCGAGGCGATAGTCGCCGTGGCGAAGGAGCACGGGATCGGCCTGGTCGTGGTCGGGCCCGAGGCAGCGTTGGTGGCCGGCGTCGTCGACGCCTTGGAGGAGGCCGGCGTGCCGGCCTTCGGCCCGAGTCGCGCTGCCGCAGAGCTGGAGGGATCGAAGGCTTTCGCCAAGAAGCTGATGCAGGAGGCCGGCGTGCCGACCGCTTCGCACGTCCTGCTGGGAAGCCGCGAGGAAGCGGTGGAGCAGCTCGCCCGCTCCTCTTACCCAGCGGTGCTGAAGGCCGACGGCCTGGCAGCGGGCAAGGGAGTGATCATCTGCGCGAACGAGGGCGAGGCGCGCGACGCCCTCGACGTCTTCTTCACCGAGCAACGCTTCGGCTCGACCACGGTCGTGCTCGAGGAGTTCCTCGTCGGCGAGGAGCTCTCCCTGCTGGCGCTCTGCGACGGAGAGAACGTGGTGCCGCTGGCGCCGGCCCAGGATTACAAGCGGATCTTCGACGGCGACGAGGGGCCGAACACGGGCGGCATGGGCAGCTACTCGCCGGTCCCGGGCTTCGGCTCGCTCGAGGTCGAGGAGATCGTCGACGCGGTCCACCGCCCGGTCGTTGCCGCGATGGCACGGCGGGGACGGCCGTTCCATGGCGTCCTCTACGCGGGGCTGATGATCGGTCCCGGCGGCCCCAAGGTGCTCGAGTTCAACACCCGCTTCGGCGATCCCGAGACCCAGGCGGTACTGCCGCGGCTACGCTCGGATCTGGCCGAGCTCTGCCTGGCGACGCGCGACCCGGGCGGGCTGGCCGGGGTCGAGGCCGAGTTCGCCGAGGACTGGGCTGTGACCCTGGTACTAGCCTCTGCCGGCTACCCGGAGTCCTCCTCGAAGGGCAACGTGATTGGTGGTCTCGATGCGGCGGCCGAGCTGGCCGAGATCACCCATGCCGGCACCGCCGACCGCGACGGCGAAACCGTCACCGCAGGTGGCCGCGTGCTCAACGTGACCGCTCTGGGCGCGACTCCTGCCGAGGCTCGCGATCGTGCGTACGATGCTGCCAGCCGGATCGAGTTCGACGGGATGCAGATGCGTTCCGACATCGCCGCTCGGGCGGTCGAACGCGTCAGCAGCTAGCCCAGTCAGAGAGGAACGAATGAGCGAGATCTCAGAGGATCCCCAGCCAACCGAGTCGACCACGTCGCCTGAGGTCGAGGAGGCCTTCGAGGAGATCGACGTCGACGAGCCCCTGGTCGGGATCATCATGGGCTCGAAGAACGACATGCCGAAGATGGAAGCCGCCGGCGCGGCCCTGGACGAGGCGGGCATCAGCTTCGAGATGAGGGTGATGAGCGCCCACCGCGATCCCGAGCTTGTCCGCGACTACTGCATGAACGCCCGTATGCGCGGCCTCAAGGTGATCATCGCCGGGGCGGGCATGTCGGCGGCGCTGCCCGGCGTTGCCGCCGCGCACAGCGACCTACCCGTGATCGGCGTGCCGATCCTCGGCAAGAGCCTCGGCGGCCTCGATGCGCTGCTCTCGGCGGTGCAGATGCCGCCCGGGATCCCGGTCGCCTGCGTGGCGATCGACGGGGCAAAGAACGCCGGGATCCTCGCCGCGCGGATAATCAACGCGTGATCCCCCGCTACACCCGTCCGGAGATGGGGGCCGTCTGGTCCCCGCAGCGCAAGCTGGATTGCTGGCTCGAGGTCGAGCTGGCGGCGACGGAGGCCTGGGCCGAGGAGGGGGTCGTGCCGAAGCAGGCCGCGGAGGCGTGCCGGGCGAAGGCCGCCTTCACAGTCGAGGCGGTCGAAGAGCGGGAGAAGATCACCGACCACGACGTCGCCGCCTTCGTCGACGTCGTCGCCGCCTCGGTCGGCGAGCACGGGCGCTGGATCCACTACGGGCTCACCTCCTCCGACGTACTCGACACCGCGCTGGCGCTGCAGCTTCGGCAAGCCGGAGAGGTGGTGCTGGCGAGCGCCCGCGCCTACCGCGATGCCCTGGTCGAGCTGGCGCTCGAGCACCGCGACACCCTCTGCGTCGGCCGCACCCATGGCGTCCACGCCGAGCCGACCACCTTCGGCCTGCGCATGGCCGGTTTCGCCTTCGAGGCGGGTCGTAACGTCGACCGGCTCACGGACGCTTTCCAGCAGCTCGCCTTCGGCAAGCTCTCCGGTGCCGTCGGCACCTACGCCTCGATCCCGCCCGCGGTCGAGGCGCGGGTGATGGAGCGGCTCGGGCTGCAGCGCGAGGACGTCGCCACGCAGGTGATCCCCCGCGACCGCCACGCGGTCCTCACCTCGCGGATCGCGATCGCCGGCGGCGGCCTGGAGCGCTTCGCCACCGAGGTGCGCAACCTGCAGCGAACCGAGGTGCGCGAGGTCGAGGAGCCGTTCGCCGCCGGCCAGAAGGGATCCTCGGCGATGCCGCACAAGCGCAACCCGATCCGCACCGAGCGGATCACCGGCCTTAGCCGCGTCCTGCGCGGCTACGCCCAGGCCGGCCTGGAGAACATCGCCCTCTGGCACGAGCGTGACATTTCCCACTCCGGCGCCGAGCGGGTGATCCTGCCCGACGCGACGATCGGTCTCGACTACATCCAGGACCTGGCGGCGAAGGTGGCAAGCGGCATGACCGTCCGCACCGACCGCATGGAGGAGAACCTCGACCTCACCCACGGCGCCCTCTTCAGCCAGCGTGCCCTCACCGCCCTGGTCGAGTCCGGCATGACCCGCGACGACGCCTACCGCGTCGTCCAGGAGAACGCCCAGCGCGCCTGGGACACCGGCGTCCACTTCCGTGAGCTGCTCGCAACCGCCGCTCCCGAGCTCGACCTCGACGCCGTCTTCGACTACGACGCCTACCTCACCCACCTCCCGGAGATCTTCGAGCGCCTCGAGGCGCTGCGCTGAGCGGCTAAGGTTCTCGCCGATGGTTCTCTACACCTGTGGGCAGAAGAAGGTGGGTCCGGGTTTTGCGCACCCTTGCGCCAAGGCCGGCAAGGCGCTCGACGCGGCGGGGTACGACTACGAGATCAAGACGGTCGGCGGCTACCGGCTGATGCCCTGGACCTGGGGCAGCCGCGACGACGAGCGCGCCGAGGTGCGGGAGCTGAGCGGGACCAACGAGGTGCCGGTCCTCGTCCTCGACGACGGCGAGGTGATCTCGGGCTCGGGAACCATCGCGCGCTGGGCGAACGAACACCCCGCCGCACGTGCCACTAGTTAGGGGCCGCTATGGGTGCACAAGCGGTGGCACGTCCCTGAAGGATGGGCCGGTTAGGCGGCGGCGAGGTCGCGCTCGCGGGCCGGGTGGCGCGCGGTGACGACGACCGGCGTGCCGTCCTTCGGCGAGAGCGTGATGTTGCGGCGGCCGATCTTCTCCGGCGCCGGATTCGCCTTGTGCAGCTCGCAGCGGGTCAGCACCTCGCGCAGGACGATCCGCATCTCGAACTCGGCGAAGGCGGCGCCGATGCAGCGGCGGATGCCGCCGCCGAACGGGATCCAGGCGTAGGTGTCGGGCGGGTTCTCGAGGAAGCGCTCGGGCTTGAAGGCAAACGGCTCGGAGTAGGAGTCGGCGCGGGTGTGGGCGAGCCAGATCGCCGGCGTAACGTCGGTGCCGGCCGGCAACGTCAGCCCATCGGTGACGAGGTCGGCATTGAGTCGCCGTCCCGCCAAGGGCACCACCGGGCGCAGGCGCAGCGACTCGCTGATCGTCGCCCGCAGATAGTCCTCCTCGCCGTCCTCGAGCGAGTCGCGCAGGCGCCGCAGCTGCTCGCCGTGGCGGAGCAGCAGGTCGAAGGTCCAGGCCAACGCGGTGGCAGTCGTCTCGTGGCCGGCGAGCAGCAGGGTCATCAGCTGGTCGCGCAGGTCGGAGTCGCTCATCTCGCTGCCGTCCTCGAAGCGGGCCTGCATCATCAGCGAGAGGATGTCGTCGCGCTCCTCGTAGGCACCGCTGGCGCGGTGCTCGGCGATCTCCGCGTAGAGCAGCTCATCGGCTTCTTTCAGCTGCTTTTCGAATTTGGCCCACGGACCGCGGCCGCCGAAGCGGCGCGAGGCGAGGCCGACGAGCTGGGCGAAGGGCGAGGCGGTCTCCTCCAGGACTCTGGTGAGAACGCTGCGCAGACGCTCGAAGCGTGGGCCGTCGGCGACGCCGAAGACGACCTTGAGGATCACCTCGAGCGTGATCGCCTGCATGTGCGGGTGGATCGCGAACTCCTCGTCAAGCGGCCAGGAATCGATCTCGCGGTCGACGATCTCCTCGACCAAGGGCTGGTAGGAGCGCATCCGCTCGCCGTGGAAGGGCGGCAGCATCAGCTTGCGGTGGGCGAGGTGATCGGCGCCTTCGGTCACGAGCAGAGAGCGCGGGCCGACGATCGGGGTGAGGATGATGTCGCGGCCGGGCGGCAGACCGTGCGAGCGCTCCATGTAGAGGGCCTTGATCGCGGCCGGATCGGAGATCATCACCATCGGGCGCTCGAAGGTGAGGAATTTGACGCTGAAGTTGTCGCCGTACCTTTCCCTGTTCTCCTGCATGAAGGAAAGTGGGCGGAAGCTCCAGCGCAGCGTCTGCACCAGCGGGGAGCTCTTCGGTTCCGGGGGAAGCACCGCTGAAAAGGATCGCAGGTGTTCGGCGAACAGGTGCTCCGCTTGCCTGGTGGTTAGCATCGGGATTCATGCCCGCCATCCAAGATTTGAAGCTCCATTCCTCCGGCAAGGTCCGGGAGATCTATGAGTGGGACGACGATCTGCTGCTCGTCGCCTCAGACCGGATCTCGATCTACGACGTGGTGATGCCGACGCCGATCCCCGACAAGGGGAAGGTGCTCAACCGGATGTCCGAATTCTGGTTCGAGCTGACCGGCGAGATCGTCCCCAACCACTTCGTCTCGGCCGACGTGCCGGAAGAAGTGGCGGAACGGGCGATGCGGGTGCGCAAGCTGGAGATGTACCCGGTTGAGTGCGTGGTGCGGGGCTACCTCTCGGGATCGGGCTGGAAGGAATACAAGGCGAGCGGCGCGGTCTGCGGGATCGAGCTGCCGAGCGGGCTGCTTGAGTCCGACAAGCTGCCGGAGCCGATCTTCACCCCGGCGACCAAGGCGGAGATCGGCGACCACGACGAGAACGTCGACTTCGAGCGGGCGGCGGAGATCGTCGGCGACCGGGCGCTGATGGAGGAGCTGCGGCGGATCTCGATCGAGGTCTACTCGCGCGGGGCCGAGCACGCCGCCGAGCGCGGGATCATCCTCGCCGACACCAAGTTCGAGTTCGGCCGCCACGCCGGCGCCGAGGTCGTCCTCGCCGACGAGGTGCTGACCCCGGACTCCTCGCGCTTCTGGCCTGCCGACCGCTACCAGCCGGGCGCCACCCCGCCCTCCTTCGACAAGCAGTACGTGCGTGACTGGGCCAACGAGGCCGGCTGGGACCACACCCCGCCGGCGCCGCAGCTGCCGGCCGACGTGATCGAGCAGACCCGGGCCAAGTACGTCGAGGCCTACGAGCGGATTACGGAGCGGACCTTCTAGTGGCGAAGGCCCGCGTGCTGATCCGGCCCAAGGAGGGAATCCTCGACCCCCAGGGCAAGGCGGTCGAGCGGGCGCTGCCGGCGCTCGGCTTCGAGGGGATCGAGCACGTGCGGGTCGGCCGCATGGTCGAGCTCGAGGCCGAGGATCCGGCACGGCTCTCGGAGCTCTGCGAGAAGCTGCTCGCCAACCCGCTGATCGAGGACTACGAGATCGTCACGCTGTGATCTGGGGAGTGCTCCAGTTCCCCGGATCGTGCGACGAGCGGGACGCCCTGCAGGCCTGCTCGCTGCTGGGGGACGCACGCCTGGTCTGGCACGAGGAGCGCGATCTGGGCGGCATCGACGCCGTCGTCGTCCCCGGTGGCTTCTCCTATGGCGACTACCTGCGCGCCGGCGCGATCGCTCGCTTCTCCCCCGCGATGGAGGCGGTTTCCGAGTTCGCCGCCGCGGGCGGACCGGTGCTGGGCATCTGCAACGGCTTCCAGGTCCTCTGCGAGGCGGGGTTGCTGCCCGGCGCCCTGCTCGTCAACGAGGAGCTGCGCTTCCGCTGCCACCAGGTCGAGTTGGTCGCTGAAGGATCGTCCCCGTCCCAGGGGGCACAATCCTTCAGCGAGCGGCTGTCGATTCCGGCGAAGCACGGGGAAGGGCGCTACTGGGCTCCCGATGACGTCCTCGACGCGCTCGAGGCAAACGGCCAGGTCGCCTACCGCTACGCCGAGGGGCACAACTCGAACGGATCGGCGCGCGACATCGCCGGCGTGCAGAACGAGGCGGGCAACGTGCTCGGCCTGATGCCCCATCCCGAGCACGCGGTGGATCCGCTGACGGGGTCGACCGACGGATTGCGGGTCTTCGAAGCCGTCGCCGGAGCGCCGGTGTGACCGTGGAGGTCGCCAAGCACCGCGAGCTGGGGCTGACCGACTCGGAGTTCGAGCTGATCCAGGAGAAGCTCGGGCGCGAGCCGAACGACGTCGAGCTGGCGATGTTCAGCCTGCTCTGGTCCGAGCACTGCGCCTACAAGCACTCGCGCAAGCTGCTGCGGCGGCTGCCGACCGAGGGCGAGCGGGTGGTGATGGGGCCGGGCGAGAACGCCGGTGCGGTCGACGTCGGCAACGGCTACGCGGTCGCCTTCAAGGTCGAGTCGCACAACCACCCGAGCGCGGTCGAGCCCTTCCAGGGTGCCGCAACCGGGGTCGGCGGCATCCTCCGCGACGTCTTCGCACTCGGGGCGCGGCCGATCGCGATCCTCGACTCGCTGCGCTTCGGCGAGCTCGACTCGGTGCGCTCGCGCCACCTGCTCGACGGTGCGGTACGCGGCATCGGTCACTACGGCAACTCGATCGGGGTGGCGACTGTCGGCGGCGAGATTTACTTCGAGGCGCCCTACGAGCACAACTGCCTGGTCAACGCGATGTGCGTCGGCCTGGCGAAGACCGAGGACATGGTGCGCGCCGCAGCAGCCGGGATCGGCAACGCCGTCGTCCTGATGGGCGCCTCGACCGGCCGCGACGGAATCGGCGGCGCCTCGGTGCTGGCCTCGGCCGAGCTCGGCGACGGTGACGACGCGAAGCGGCCGACGGTGCAGATCGGCGACCCCTTCGAGGAGTCGAAGGTGCTCGAGTGCTGCCTGGAGCTGCTGGGGAAGGGGCTGCTGGTCTCGCTGCAGGACCTCGGCGCTGCCGGCCTGACCTCCTCGGCGGGCGAGATGGCCTCGGCGGGCGGGGTCGGCATCGACCTCGACGTGGCGCTGGTGCCGCTGCGCGAGGCCGACATGGAGCCCTTCGAGATCATGGTCTCCGAGTCGCAGGAGCGGATGCTCGCGGTGGTCGAGCCGTCGAAGGTGCCAGAGGTGCTGGCGGTCTGCGAGAAATGGCAGACCGGCTCGGCGGAGATCGGCGTCGTCACCGACAGCGGTCACGTACGGGTGCTGCGCGGCGGCGAGGTCGTCGGCGACATGCCGGTCGAGGCCCTCGTCGACGGCTGCCCGCTCTACGACCTCGATCCGGCCGAGCCCGAGGGCTGGATCTACGGCAACCGGGCGACTCTCGCCGAGGGTGCATCCGCCGAGGAGACGCTGCTGGCGCTGCTCGCCTCCCCCAGCGTCGCCTCGAAGCGCTGGGCCTTCGAGCAGTACGACTCGGTGGTCGGTTCGCGCACGGTGCGTCGGCCCGAGTCGGCCGACGCGGCGGTGCTGCAGATCCCCGAGGCCGGCAACGCGATCGCCGTCTCAATCGACGGCAACGGCCGCCGGGTCGCCTGCGACCCCTACGCGGGCACGGTCGAGGCGGTGCTCGAGTGCGCGCAAAACCTCGCCTGCGTCGGCGCCGAGCCGCTCGGCCTGACCAATTGCCTCAACTTCGGCAACCCCGAGAAACCGGCCCCTGCCTGGCAGCTCGACCGGGCGGTCAGCGGCCTCGCCGACACCTGCGAGGCGCTTGGGGTCCCGGTCGTCGGCGGCAACGTCTCGCTCTACAACGAGGGTCCGGAAGGGCCGATCTACCCCACTCCCGTGGTCGGCATGGTCGGCGAGCTGCCCGATCCCGCGCAGGTGGCGGGCAGCGCCTTCGTCAGGGAGGGCGACGCGATCGCCCTCCTCGGCCCCTTCTCGCCGACGCTGTCCGGCTCGGAGCTGGCGAAGCAGCGCGGCGAGCTCGCCAGCGGCCTCCCCCGGTCCGACATCACCGCCGTCGCGGCCGCCTGTGAGACCGTGCGAGACGTCGTCCGCACCGGCAAGCTCTCATCGGCCCACGATGTAAGCGACGGCGGCCTCGCCTGCGCCCTCGCCGAGTGCGCGATCGGCGGCGGAGTCGGTTGCAGCGTCGACGTCCAGCCCCTGCGCGAACGCGGTTGCTCGCCGGAGGAGGCCCTCTTCGGAGAGGGCAGCGGCGGCTTCCTGCTCAGCGGTGACCGCGCTGCGCTGGAGTCGCTCGGCGCTGTCGTGCTCGGTTCGGCCGGCGGCACGACGATCGAGATCGCCGCCGGCGACCGCAGCTTCACCGTCGGCCTGAAGGAGGCCGAGGGCGCCTGGCGCTCGCTCGCGGAGAGGCTCGAGAGCCCCGCCTAGAGACGCCGGCAGCTCCTACCTGACCAGCTCGAACTTCACCCGGTTGAGGTCGTCGCCGGAGCTGTATTCGTCTTTCGAGGTTTCGCCGCCGGCAGTGGTTTCGAGATAGATGCAGCACTCGACGTAGTCACCGGCCGTGAGTCGCCCCTGCACGGTGAGCGTCTGAACATCTGCCGGGCCGACGTAGTCCTGTGCGCCAAGGCGTTTGTTGTCGTCCCCGTTGAGGCGAATCCAGAGCTCCTTCTCGCCGGAGAGGGACGAAGGCAGGATGTCGACCGACCACTGGATCACGTAGAGGCCTGTTTCGGGAGCGGTCAGACGGGTGGGATTGGCTTCTTTCCAGCAATCGCCGTCGTCATATTCGGTGCTGCTCCACGAGACCACCGTGATTTTTTCTTTTTTCACTTCCTGCACGGTGGTGCGCTTTGCGAGACAGCCGGTCATGAGCAGGAGCATAGATACCCGGTCCCGCAGCGTTTGAACGAGCGACGATCCGGGCATTTCCTTCCGTGCACCCCGCCCCTGGTGGCGAGGCCTGCGAAGGAGGAGAGAATTGACAGTACGGGCTGCACTTGGGCTCTTGGCGATCCTCGCGGTCGTGGTCCTCGCAATCGTCGCCCTGAGCGCGGGCAGCGAGGACTCAGAGGGATCGCGCGGGCAAACGCTGACCTGGTTCGTTGCGATCCAGCCGGGCGGCTCGATCGAGGAAGTGGCGAAACGCTGCTCGGAAGAATCGAAAGGCCGGTACACGGTCGAACCGGAATTCCTGCCGACGGACGCGAGCCAGCAGCGCGAACAGCTCGTCCGCCGGCTCGGCGCCGAGGACTCCTCGATCGACATCGTCGGCATGGACGTGATCTGGACCGGCGAGTTCGCCAACGCCGGCTGGGTCGAAGAGTGGACCGGCCCCCGCAAGCAGGAAGTGACCGAAAAGGTCTTCCCCGGGGTGATCGAAACCGCCTCCTTCGAGGGCAAGCTCTACGCGGCGCCGTTCAACACCAATACGCAGTTGCTCTGGTACCGCAAAGACCTGGTCAAAGAGGCGCCGCAGACCTGGGACGAGATGATCGATGAGGCCGAACGGCTGGGCCGCGGCAACGCCGGCACGATCCAGGTGCAGGCCAACCGCTACGAGGGCTTCACGGTCTGGGCCAACGCGCTGATCGAGAGCGCCGGCACGAAACTCCTCTCCGGGCCGGAGATGGTCGACCTGGCCGAGAGCCCGACGACGCGGGCGCTGGAAGTGATGGGCCGCTTCGCCAACTCCTCGACGGCGCCGCCGAGCCTCTCGACCTCGAACGAGGACACCTCGCGGATCGCCTTTGAGTCCGGCGAATCGGCCTTCATGACCAACTACACCTTCGCCTACGCGAGCGCCAAAGAAGAAGCGCCGGACATCGCCAAAAACATGGGCTTCGCCCGCTTCCCCGGGATCGACGCAGACCGCCCGAGCAAGCCGCCGCTCGGTGGCTTCAACCTCGCGGTCAGCTCCTTCTCCGAGAACAAGGACATCGCCTTCGATGCCACCGCCTGCCTCGCCGGGCGCGAGAGCCAGAAGACCGCGGTCGAACTCGACGGACTGCCGCCCTCGCGCTCGGACCTCTACTCGACCAAAACCGTGACCGAGGCCTACCCCGGCTTCGCCCAGCTGGTGAAGGAATCGATCGAAGGCGCCGGCCCGCGCCCCAGCACCGCCGCCTACCAGGACGTCAGCCTGGCGGTGCAGCGCTCGCTGCACCCGCCGGACAAGATCGATCCCGAAGACGCGACCGCCACCTATGACGAACTGAAGTCGAACCTCGAAGACGCGATCAAGCGGGAAGGGCTGCTCTGATGGAGGCGGGCGCGGAGCGACACCCAGCGATCAGCGAGAAGACGCGCTCGGAGCGGCGGCTCGCCTGGCTGCTCTGCGCACCGGCGGTGATCGCGATGCTCGCCGTCACCGCCTACCCGATCGTCTACGCGATCATCCTCTCGGTCCAGCAGATCGACCTGCGCTTCCCCGACGAGGGCGGCTTCGTCGGCCTCGACAACTACACCTCGGTCCTCAGCTCTCAGCTCTGGTGGACCGACCTCTTCAACACCGTCTTCCTCACCGTCGTCACGGTCGCGATCGAGCTGGTGCTGGGAATGGCGATCGCCTTGGTCATGCACCGGGCGATCTTCGGTCGCGGCGCCGTCCGCACCGGAGTCCTCATCCCCTACGGGATCATCACCGTGGTCGCCGCCTTCGCCTGGCAGTTCGCCTTCGCCCCGGACAGCGGCTTCGTCAACAACCTGCCGCTGATCTCCGACGAAATGGACTGGTTCGGCGGCCGCTTCAGCTCCTTCGCCGTGATCATCATGGCCGAGGTCTGGAAGACGACGCCCTTCATGGCGCTGCTGCTGCTGGCCGGCCTGGTCACGATCGACAGCCAGCTCTACGAGGCGGCGAAGGTCGACGGGGCGAACGCGGTGCAGCGCTTCTTTCGCATCACCCTGCCGCTGATGAAGCCGGCGATCCTCGTCGCGCTGCTCTTCCGCACCCTCGACGCCTTCCGCGTCTTCGACACGATCTACATCATGACCGCCGGTGCGCAGGACACCGAATCGGTCTCGATCCTCGGCTTCAACCAGCTGATCTCGCGACTCAACCTGGGACTCGGCTCGGCCGTCTCGGTGCTGATCTTCATCTGCGTGCTGGCGATCGCCTTCGTCTACGTGCGGGTGCTCGGCACGCGGGTCGAAGAAGGAAGGCCGGTGAAGTAGATGGAACGCGGAAGCCGCGAGTACGTGCTCTGGAGCATCGGCATCGCGGTGGTGCTGATCTTCGCCCTGATCCCGGTCCTCTGGCTTATCTCGGTCTCGCTGAAGCCGCCGGAATCGATCGCCGACGGCCGCTTCATTCCCAGCGAGGTCTCCTTCGACAACTACAAGAGCCTCTTCGAAGGCGGCATCGACGAGAGCCCCTTCATCAAGCCGTTGATCAACTCGATCCTGATCGCGCTCTCGACCACGGCGATCTCGATCGTCCTCGCCTCCTTCTGCGCCTACGCGATCGCCCGGCTCGAATTCCCCGGCAAGCGCGTGATCCTCGCCGGGGCGCTGGCGATCGCGATGTTCCCGCCGATCTCGACGATCGGGCCGCTCTTCGACATGTGGCGGGCGCTCGGCCTCTACGACACCTATCCGGGGCTGATCATCCCCTACCTGACCTTCTCGCTGCCGCTGGCGATCTATGCCCTCGTCGCCTTCTTCCGCGAGATCCCCTGGGAGCTGGAGCAGGCCGCTCAGGTCGACGGGGCGACGCCGTTCCAGGCCTTTCGCAAGGTGATCGTGCCGCTCGCCGCGCCGGGCATGTTCACGGCGGCGATCCTCGTCTTCATCTTCGCCTGGAACGACTTCCTCTTCGCGATCTCGCTCACCTCCTCGGACGCCTCGCGAACCGTGCCTGCCTCGCTCGCCTTCTTCACCGGCGAGTCGTCCTTCACCGAACCGACCGGCAGCATCGCGGCCGCTGCCGTGGTGGTGACGGTGCCGATCATCGTCTTCGTCCTCTTCTTCCAGCGCCGCATCGTCTCCGGACTCACCGCCGGGGCCGTCAAGGGATAAGGAGCCCACAGATGTCAGAGATAACCCTCGATCGAGTCACCAAGGTCTTCGCCGACGGCCAGGAAGCCGTCAAGGAGATGAGCCTGGAGGTGGGCGACGGCGAGTTCATGATCCTCGTCGGCCCCTCGGGCTGCGGCAAGTCGACGGCGCTGCGAATGATCGCCGGGCTCGAGGACGTCACCAGCGGCGAGCTGAAGATCGGCGGCGAGGTGGTCAACGACCGCGCCCCGAAGGACCGCGACATCGCGATGGTCTTCCAGAACTACGCGCTCTACCCGCATATGACGGTGCGCCAGAACATGGGCTTCGCGCTGCAGCTGGCCGGGGTCGACAAGGAGGAGATCGACCAGAAGGTCGAAGACGCGGCGAAGACGCTGGACCTGACCCAGCACCTCGACCGCCGTCCCGCCAACCTCTCCGGCGGCCAGCGCCAGCGGGTCGCGATGGGGCGGGCGATCGTCCGCGACCCGAAGGCCTTCCTCATGGACGAGCCGCTCTCCAACCTCGACGCGAAGCTGCGGGTGCAGATGCGGACCGAGGTGGCGAGGCTGCAGTCGCGGCTGGAGACGACGACGGTCTACGTCACCCACGACCAGGTCGAGGCGATGACGCTCGGCGACCGGGTCGCGGTGATGCGGGCCGGCGTCCTGCAGCAGGTCGGTACCCCGGCCGAACTGTACGAGGAGCCGGTCAACCTCTTCGTCGCCGGCTTCATCGGCTCGCCGGCGATGAACTTCATGCCGGCCGAAGTGGGCGGCGGCAAGGTGAAGCTGCCGATCGGCGAAACCGACGCGCCGGAGGGCGTGGGCGGCGGCCGCGAGGGCGAGGTGGTCGCAGGACTACGCCCGGAGAGCTTCGAAGACGCCTCGATGGTCGGCGACCTGCGCGACGAGCGCGGCGTCGTCTTCGAGGCCGAGATCGACCTGGTCGAGTCGCTCGGCTCCGACCTCTACGCCTACTTCCACGTCGAGTCGGGAAGGGTCGAGTCCGACCAGCTCGCCGACCTGGTCGAGGAACGGCTCGAGGAGACCGGCGTGCCGGAGGTCCGCGAGGGCCAGGAGCAGATCGTCGCCCGCCTCGACCCGGCGAGCAAGATCAAACGCGGCGACCGCACCGAGCTCTGGGCCGACACCTCGAAGCTGCATATGTTCGACGCGGAGAGCGGAGAGCGGCTGTAGTCAGGACCTGCCCTGTGGGGGTCTCGGCGGCCAGGGCATCGAGATCAGCCCCACCCTGAACCGGGGTCCGGTCAGCACGATCCTCTCGTCTGCCCCTGGCACCGAGACTGTCAGGGAACCGATCAATTTCGCTTCGCCTTGCCGATCGCGCCGGAGGGTGCCGGTACCTGCAAACGGCTGCGGCGGATCCACGGTCGCCACGGCAAGCTCGTCATTGAAATCGAAGGCGCCGACTCGAGCCGACGCGTAACCGGAGCGCAGGATGCTCATATTCCCCTGCCTTTCCTTCTGTCCGGCAAGGAAGATCGTTTGGTCTGGTTTGCCCGGTTCGGTGATTCTTTCCGCCTGAAAGTAAGCATGCCTTGCACTCGCTTTTTTCGTTTCTGCGACGAGCAAGGTCTTCTCTCCCGTCTCGGGCGACTTGTCGGAGAGCGATACTGGCTCTGACCACCGGCCTAGGCATTCCCGGCCAGGCAAGACTTCGGTGACCTCGGTGCGGCCTTTGGCCTGCGTCGCGATGACTTTCGTGTAGCCCTTCTCGCCGGCGAACTCGATCGTGCCTACGAAGACTCCGAACCTGATCACCAGTTCCCCTCCTCTGCAACCGCGAGGCGGCCTTTCGCGAATGGTCCTCATGGCCCGGAATTCCACCGCCACTCGGCCCAGATCGCCGAACTGGGCTTCGATCCGATCTGGAGTGACCCCTTCTTGGGGCACTTCGTAGCTTGCGCCGCCGTGCTTTCCGGACGCGTCGAGGCTGACCCTCGTGCCGATTGCCAGGATGTCGATCGAGTAACCATTACTTCCCCTCAGGTTGAGTTCCGCTTGGGGCTCGGCTTCGAAGAAGGAGTCGGGCACTCGATCGAGGGAAGCTGCCGATACCCCCTCGACGAAGAGACTCGACAGCGCAACCACAGCTGCAAGCAGGGAGGGGAACACAGCCATCGCCCTTGTCTTCGTGTATTTGCGGGTACCAGTCACAAACTCCGCGAGAACCTATCGCTATCGAGGGGGGCCTGGTCCGAGGCCCGCGTCCATGGCGCAACCTTGGCCTGCTGCCGAGGTTAGGGTGCGCAAATGAGTAAACGCCCAAGTGCCCTTTTCGCCGCTGCGGCAGCAGCCCTCGTCGCCCTCCTCGCGGTCGCACCGAGCGCCTCGACAGCGAAAGAGGTCGGTCAGCCGTGCACCTCCAACGGCAACGTTGCGAACCGCACGTTGCTGGTGTTCACCGGCAGCGACAGCCCCTTGATACAGCCGGTGGTGCCGGAAGAACCGCCGCAGGTAATCACCAGCTGGCGGGTTCAGGCCGGCCCCGGCACCCCACCTCTTGCCCTACGGCTCGAGCTCTACCGGATCCTCAACGAAGAGCAGGACTACCGCAAGGAAGCCGAGAGTGCGACCGAGACGGTCCGCGAAGGGCTCAACGTCTTTCCGGTCCGGATCCCGGTCAAATCCTTCACCGGCTACCTCGGCCTCTACGGACCGAGCGGCAGCCTCGTCTGCAACTCGTTGCCGGGCGTTGGAGGGAGCTTCGAAGGCGCCGCAGCGTTGGGCGAAGTGAGGAGAGTCAAAGCCGAGATCGGCTTTGGGGTCCCGCTGATGGTGACCGTCGAGGACGACAGGGACGCCGACGGCTATGGCGACGACACCCAGGACAGATGCCCGAAAAGCGCCGACTACCAGTCCGAGTGCCCAATCCCCGCCGTCAGCGCCAGCGCTGCGCCACGGCTGAAGTCGATCCTCGTTCGGGCGGGCGTCAGCACCGAAGCGACGGTCCACGTCCTCGGCCAGGTCGGCTGGGGCTTCAAGCCGAAACCGAACCTGAAAACGGCCGGCGACAAACCGACCCGGCTGATCATCCTCCTGCGCAGCGCCGCGAAGGACCTGATGCCGAACAAACCGGCCCTGTTCAGCGTCCCGCTGCGCAAACCGGTGCTGCGCCGGCTCGACCGGCTGCCGCCGAGCCGGTCGCTGAAAGTGAAGCTGACCGTCATCGCCGACAGCCCCGCCGGGCAAGAGGGCAGCAAGCGGCTGACGGTGAGGGTGCCGGGCCGCGACACAGGCGAGTAGTCCCCGGAGCCGGCGGTCCGGTCCCCCTCCGTTGCTACCCTGCCGGGGTAGGCGTCCGCCTGCGCGTCACGTCCTTCTAACGCTAGGAAAGCGCGCCATTCTCTTGACCGAGCGGGTGATCACCGACCGCGAGGGCCCGCGCGAGGAATGCGGGGTGTTCGGCGTATACGCACCCGGGCACGACGTCTCCCGCCTCGCCTACTTCGGCCTCTACGCACTGCAGCACCGCGGCCAGGAGTCGGCCGGGATCGCCACCTGCGAGGGCGGCAACATCACCACCCTGCGCGACTCCGGGCTCGTCTCGCAGGTCTTCGACGAGGAGAAGCTGCGGGCGCTGGAGGGCGACATGGCGATCGGCCACGTGCGCTACTCGACCACCGGCGGCGGCTCCTGGGAGAACGCGCAACCGGTCTGGCGTGACGACGGCCGCGAGCTGGCGCTGGCCCACAACGGCAACCTGACCAACGCGGTCGAGCTCTGGGCCGAGCTGAAGGAGCGCGGCATCGCCTTCCGCGGCACCTCCGACTCGGAGATCATCGCGGCGCTGCTCTCCTCCCACGAGGGCAAGATGGTCGAGGACGCGGTCACGGAGACGATGCCGCGCCTGCAGGGCGCCTTCTCGACCGTGGTGATGACCAAGCGCGCGATCGTCGCCTTCCGCGACCCGCACGGGGTGCGGCCGCTCTCGCTCGGCCGCCTCGGCGACCGTTTCGTCGTCGCCTCGGAGAGCTGCGCCTTCGACATCATCGGCGCCGAACTGATGCGCGAAGTCCACCCCGGCGAGATGGTCTCGCTGACCGGGCGCGGCCTCGAGACCCGCCAGGTGGTCAAGGCCGAGCGGCCGGCGACCTGCGTCTTCGAGCACATCTACTTCTCCCGCCCCGACAGCCGGCTCGAGGGCAAAGTCCTGCAGCAGGTGCGGGGGCGGATGGGCGAGATCCTCTGGCGCGAGGCGCCGGTAGACGCCGATCTGGTGATCGCTGTGCCGGACTCGGGCAACCCGGCGGCAGCCGGCTTCGCCCGCGCCTCGGGGCTGCCCCGCGATGACGGCCTGATCAAGAACCGCTACGTGGCCCGGACCTTCATCCAGCCAGGGCAGGAGCTGCGCAAGCACGGGCTGCGGCTCAAGTTCAACCCGCTGCCGGAGATCGTCGCCGGCCGGCGGCTGGTGGTCGTCGACGACTCGATCGTGCGCGGCAACACGACGCGGCAGATCGTCGGCATGCTGCGCGACGCCGGGGCGAAGGAGGTCCACCTGCGGATCTCGGCACCGCCGATCCGCAACCCCTGCCACTACGGCGTCGACATGTCGACCCGCGAGGAGATGATCGCCCACAACCGGACGATCGAGGAGATCGCCGACGAGCTCGATGCCGACTCGCTGGCCTACCTCTCGATCGACGGCGTCTACGAGGCGGTGGGCACCCCGCCCGAGGATCACTGCGACGCCTGCTTCACCGGCCGCTACCCGCTTGGCGACCCCGAGGACGCGAACGGGAAGTTCGCCCTGGAGAACGTGGCCGTGGTCCCGGCCACTCGCTAGCTGTAGTTCCCAGCAACGTTCGTCAGCCTTGACGCGGGCGGTCGGTGGCCGAGGCTGCCGTGTGGTCTTCGCCAGTTGTAGCGCTCGAGCCAGGAAGGCAGCGCCGCGGTGCGCTCTGCGCTGGTGGGAAAGACCCGTCCATAGGCCCACTCGCGCAGCATCGTCTGGATGAAGCGCTCGGCCTTGCCGTTAGTGCGAGGACGATAGGGCTGGGTGCGCAGGTGGCGCAGGCCGAGCTCGCGGCAGGCGAGGGCGTGGACAGAGGAGACGTAGGGCGAGCCGTTGTCGGTCATGACCCGCTGCACCGAGATCCCGTGAGAGGCGAAGAACCCAACCGCCCGGCGCAGGAAGCCAACTGCGGTCTCGCCTCGCTCGTTGGACAGAACCTCGGCGTAGGCCAGGCGAGAGTGATCGTCGATGGCGATGTGGACGAACTCCCAGCCGGCGAGACGCACGGGCTTGCCGTTGCGGTGGGTGCTCGCCTGTCCCCGCCTATTGCCGGTCACCCGGTGACCCGGCTTGAGGATGCGGCCCAGCTTCTTGACGTCGATGTGGATCAGCTCGCCCGGTTGCCGTCTCTCGTAGCGATTAGGTGGCTCAGGTGGCTCCAGCCGGCTGAGCTTGCCAAGCCCCTCGCGTTTCAACACCACCGATACCGTCGAGAGGGGCATTGCGAGCAGCTCGGCGATCTCAGTCGAGGTCATCCGCAGGCGGCGAAGGGCCAGGATCGCGGCGACCCTCTCGCGCGGTGTCCGGTGGGGGATCGAGTGCGGGGCCGAGGAGCGGTCAAGTAGGCCGGCCTCTCCCTCGGAGCGGTAGCGGGAGATCCAGCGATAGACGGTTGGTCGGCAACGCCGGCGGCCTCGGCCGCCGCCCTTGCCGACCAACCGTGCTCCAAGACCCTCTCGATGACAAGGGCCCTGCCTTTCGGCGTAAGGCGTGCTCTAGCGTGGACTTGCATCCGGACCTCCTGGGGCTGGTTTGGCTTCGCAGCTCCAGCCTCCAGCGAGGCCCGGATGTCTCAGCTACTGACGAAGGTGGTTAGGAACTACAGCTAGCGGGCTTAAGGCGTCAGCCCTCGGACGATCTCGGCGGCGGGGCGGACGTCGTCGATGCGAGCGACCGTCTCGCCCGCGTAGAGCGGCCCAGCGTCGAGCAGGTTGGCGGGTCCGTCGTCGGTGGGACCCTGCGGGGTGAGCAGCCGGCCGTCGGGCCTCTGGGCCTTGACCAGGCGTCCCTGGATCGAGGCGGGCACGTAACGCGCTCCGGTCGCGCTGAGCCGGTTCAGCAGCCGGTTCAGGGCGGGGCCACGAGGATCGGGGGCAAGCCAGCGCTCGGTGGCGGCGTTCGCGATCACGCGATGCGGGGCCGGCCAGGCGACCCCGAACAGCTCGGTGAGAATCGTCTCCTCGGCCTCGACCAGACGACGCCGGTATTCGGGATGAGCTCGGCTCTCCTCGCTCAGCAGGAAGCGGGTACCGGCGATGACGGCGTCCGCGCCGGCAGCAAGAGCGCGCTCCGCGTCGGCGCGGTCGGCGATCCCGCCGGCGACCAGGACCGGGTAGTCGGCCGGCAGCGTAGACCTGACTCGGCCGAGGAGCTCCAGCGCCGGCTCGGTTCCGCGAACGTGGCCTCCCGCCTCAACCCCTTGGACGATCACCGCGTCGGCGCCGGCCGCATGGGCGGCCTTGGCCTCCTCCAGGCTTCCGCACTGATGGAGCCAGGTGCCCAGCGTGCGGCGCTTGGGGGCTCCCCAGAAGGTGACGACGACGTCGGCCCGCCTCGCCGCCTCGAACCAGCTGCGCCGGGCGAAGGGCAACAGCAGGTTGACCGCGATCGGCCGGTCGGTCAGGGCCCGCGCGGCTGCCAGCTCCCGCTCGATCGCCTCGGCTCCGTTGACCGCAATCGTCCCCAGCCCGCCGGCCTCGGAGACGGCAACGGCGAGCTCATGGCGGCTCAGTCCGCCGCCCATCCCCGCCTGAACCACCGGCGTGGCGAGACCGAGTTGATCGAGGAGGGACACCCGCCGATCTTAAGATGCGCGCGTGAGCAGCTTTCGTATCGTCGTCCTCGCCTCCGGGACCGGGTCCAACCTGCAGGCGATCCTCGACCTGCTGCACGGCCGCGAGGGGCTCGAGGTGGTCGGGGTCGGCTCCGACAAGCCAGGGGCGCAAGCGTTGGAGCGAGCGGCGGCGACCGGGGTCGAGACCGCCGTCTTCCCCAGTGCCGAGTTCGCCGACCGCGCGGCCCGCGACGCGGCGATGGGCGACTGGATCGAGTCGCAGGGAGCCGACCTGATCGCTCTCGCCGGCTACATGCAGCTGCTCAGCGACGCCTTCGTCGCCCGCTTCCGCAACCGCATCGTCAACGTCCACCCCGCCCTGCTCCCCTCCTTCCCCGGCCTCGACGCGATCGGCCAGGCGCTCGACGCCGGAGTCGAGGTCACCGGCGTCAGCATCCACTTCGTCGACGAGGGCGTCGACACCGGGCCGGTGATCGTGCAGCGGCAGGTGCCGGTGCCGCCGGATCGCAACCGGGACGCGCTGGAGCAGGCGATCCACGCCGCCGAGCACGAGCTCTACCCGGAGGCGATCCGCATGATCGCCCGGGGCGTAGTTAGGATCGACCCAAGCGACCCGAACCTGGTCGTCGTCGATGAGTGAGGCCCCAGCAGACACCCGCCCCGAGACCGTGAGCAACGGCGCGATCCGGGTGCGCCGAGCGCTGATCTCGGTCTCCGACAAGACCGGGGTCGCCGACTTCGCCAAGAGCCTGGCCGGGCTCGGCATCGAGCTGCTCTCCACCGGCGGCACCGCCGCGACGCTGCGCGAGGCGGGCCTGGAGGTGACCGACGTCTCCGAGTTCACCGGCCAGGAGGAGATCCTCGGCGGCCGGGTGAAGACGCTGCATCCGCGTTTGCACGCAGCCCTGCTGGCGCGGCGCGAGGACCCTGAGCACATGGCGACGCTGGAGCGCGAGGAGATCGAGCCGATCGATCTGGTCTGCGTCAACCTCTACCCCTTCGAGGAGACGGTCGCCGGACACGAGGTCGAGCCCGAGGTAGCGGTGGAGAACATCGACATCGGCGGCCCGACGATGATCCGCGCCGCCGCCAAGAACCATTCCGCCGTCGCAGTCGTCGTCAAGCCCGAGTCCTACGACGCGGTGCTGGCCGAGCTGGAGGAGGCGGGTGGGGAGATCTCAGCCTCGACCCGGCACTGGCTCGCCAACGAGGCCTTCGCCCAGACGGCGCGCTACGACGCCGCGATCAGCCGCTGGTTCTCGGCCGAGTACGAGGACTTCCCCGAACACCTCGCCGTCGCTTACGAGAAGGTGATCGATCTCTCCTACGGCGAGAACCCGCACCAGCGCGCCGCCTTCTACGCCGAGGCCGGGGCCCCCAGCCACGTCCTCTCGCGCGTCTCGAAGCTGCACGGGCGGGCGCTCTCCTTCAACAACGTGCTCGACCTCGACTCGGCCCGGCGCCTGGTCGAGGACTTCGAGGAGCCCGCCTGCACGATCGTCAAGCACAACAACCCCTGCGGGGTGGCGATCGGCAAGGACTCCCTGCAGGCCTACGAACGGGCGCTCGCCTGCGACCCGATGTCGGCCTTCGGCGGGGTGATCGCCTTCAACAGGCCGATCAGCGAGGAGCTGGCCGAGGCGCTGCACCAGAACTTCGTCGAGGTGCTGATCGCGCCCGACTACGAACACGGCGCACTTGCGGTCCTACAGCAGAAGGAAGCGATTCGGATCCTCTGCGAAGAGGAACAGCGCCCCCGCGATCCGGCTGAACGCGACGTCAAGCGGGTCCTGGGCGGGTTGCTGATCCAGGACCGCGACGGCGACCCGGAGCCGCGCGAGCTGATGGAGGTGGTGACGAAGGCCGAGCCGAGCGAGGAGCAGTGGCGCGACCTGCTCTTCGCCTGGACCGTGGTCCGCCACGTCCGCTCCAACGCGATCGTGATCGCCAAAGACGGCGCCAGCCTCGGCATCGGCGCCGGTCAGATGAGCCGGGTGGACTCGGTGCGGCTGGCGGTGGAGAAGTGCCGCGACGCCCGTGGTGAGAACGCCGACGACCTTCTCCCCAGCTCCGTCGTCGCCTCAGACGCCTTCTTTCCCTTCGCCGACGGCCCGCAGCTGGCGATCGAAGCCGGCGCCACCGCGGTGATTCAGCCCGGCGGCTCCAAGCGCGACGCCGAGGTGATCGAAGCCTGCGACGCCGCCGGCGTCGCCATGGTCTTCACCAAGCACCGCCACTTTCGACACTAGCTAGGTGCCGCGAAGCGGGCGCTTTGTCGGAGGCGCCCACTTCGCGGCATTGACCGGAAGCTATTCGCTATCCCCCCATATACACGAATGCCCAGTAACGTTCCTTGCCCTTACACCATCTAATCGCAAGCGCAACCGACAGCGCCAAACCCCATGGTTTCGCGGCCGGGTTGGCATGCACTGCAAGACACCACATCGCGCCCAGGAAGCCAGCCGCCCCTACTTGTCCCCAGTTTGTCACAACGTACTGTACCTTCCGAACGCACCCGGCACCCATTAGCTGGAAGAAGAGCCTTATCCTTATGCCCAAGGCCTTCGACGGCACACACGCGCCCGACAGAGCTGCCGGAGGATCGGGGATCACATCCATGATGTCGTTGGCGGCCCCGGCCCTGGGTCCACCACCTCCCCGCCGCTTACGACGTACTCGTTCTCCGTCGAGGTCGAGGTTATTGATCGGGTCCTGCATCGCATACTCGTAGGCATTGGCGGATCCGCCGAATTGTGGGTCGGTCGAAAGGAAGCGACCTATTGCGGGTACGTAGCTCCTGACTCCCATCTGCACCACACCGGATGGCAATTCGGCCCTGCGTCCCATCGCGCCGAGCCAACCGAATCTCGGTCCGCTCGACTGCTTTGGACCGCCGAACTCGTCGTATTCATAGGTTGCGGCGAAGCCGGTTGCGTTCGGGTTCAAGGTCGCGGTAGCGACGATGTCTCCGTGGAGATCCGGAAGCTGGAGCATGGTCGTGCCGCTGCTTTCCTGGATCGCCGCCAGCTGACCATCTATCGCAGAGATGTTTCGTGTCCATGCTGCGCCATTGGCAATCCACGATGGAGTATCGGAGGGACCCGAGTAGTGCAGGATCTGAGTCGCCGTTTTGCTCCCCGACTGTGTACTGGAACTCTGCCGCAGAGACGCATCGAGACCGTACGTATTCGTCAACCCGTCCTGTGTCTGGGCTCTGATCAGATCGTTCTCGTAGAAGCTGGTCGTCAGGGCCCCTCCGCCGGAGTATTTCGATGGGAGCGCGGTAACCCGGCCGAGTTTGTCGTAGGTGACGCCTTCGCCGATCAGACGATCGCCCGTGTCGTATTCGAGGGCCTGGGTCTGCCCGGTGGAGGTCGTGTCGCAGGCTCCTTCAGCCCCCGGCGCCCTCGTCACCAGTTTTTTCCTATTCGAGTTCGCGTCGTAGGAATAGGTCCTGGTCGTGCATGGTCCACTAGGGGCTTTGTCCTTGGTCAGGAGGACCCGGCCTGCGCTGTCGTAGCTGTACTCATCGACCGATCCATTTCGAGTGTGGCGGAGCCACTGATGATGGATCGACTCCTCGACGTTGGTGTCCAGCCAGGTGCAGTTCGACACGCAGCTGGAGACCTTCTCGTAGAGCAGGCGGACGGGCGTTCCGGTCTCGTCATACGTCGTTCGCGAGACAAGGCCATTGGGAAGTCCTCTTTCGAGGATACTGCCGTCGGCGTCGTAGTTGGCCGTGAACGTTCCGGCAGCCGAATCAATCACCTGGACTGGGAGTCCAGAATTGGAATCGTAACCGTAGGTCTGAGTTCCTTTCCCGTCTGAGACGGTCGCGCGACGCCCCCGCAGATCGTAGGTCATGATCGACGTGTTTCCATCGGCATCCAGATAAGCGATTTCCTGTCCGATGGCATTCATCGTCGCGATGGTTTCCTGCGAGTCGAAACCGGTGCAGTTTTCCGGCGCTTCGCAGACGAATCGCTGACCCACCTGCCGTCCCGTCGTTGAGCTGTAGATCGATTCGACGGTCGGAATGGAGGCTCCGATTCCAGTCACACTCTCTTTGAGCTGGCGGCCTGCGCCGTCGTAAGTGACTTTCGTAGTCCTGACGACTTCACCGCTCGTTTTCTGCTCGATTTCGGTTGCGGCATCGAGCGCCGAATAGGACACGACTCTCGTGACCGGGGTTCCAGGATTTCCTCCGGCTGGAGTGGGCTGGGCGGCCTGCAGCACCTTGCACGGCAGGTTGGCGTAGGCCGGTTTACTGCCACATTCCCCGTCGAGTGGATGGGCCCCGGCGGTGTAGTAGACCATCTTCGTGGTCCGCGCATCCCCGCCTTCCGGATTAGCCGGCAGTCGGACTTCCGTCGTCAAGCCGGTGCTTTCGTCGTAGATAGTCCTGGTGCGCAGATTGAGACCGCTGGGATCGACTATGGCCGTCGTCGGTTTCAGCAACGTCCAGTTGTATTCGGTTTTCCTGACACGCACGTCGAGGTCCTGAGCCTGCCCCGGGACCTGAGCGCCGATTTTCGTTGTCGTCGGAAGGCTGGGCTTCATGCCGCTGTTGAGAACTTCGGCCGGCGCACCCTCGTCGTAGAGGACCGTCTTGTGCTGCCGTGCCTCGACCGTGCTGCCGGATTCCAGCCGGACCGTATGGACCGGGCCCCATTCCTCCTGCATCTCGGTGCCGTCCGCGGAGAAAAGTCGCCTCGTATCCAATTCCTGGGAACGAAGTGCCGGATTTGGGTCCGCCAACGCCTCCAGCCGTGCCTGTGCGCTGAGAGAGCGCACTACGTTTGCGTGTTCGTCGACTTCGTTAGTGCTGATCGACGGGCCCGAGGCACCTGGATTCTGAGGTGACGCGATATTGACCAGCTGGCCATCGGCATCGAGATACTTGACGGTCGCACGTGAGTAGCTGGTAGGCGGAGACGCGGGCACTTCATCGGGCGGGAATATCGCCGTCGCGTTGAGCGGGTAGTCCTTCTGGCCCCACTGCCGGACCGTCTCGGCTCCCATCTCGTAAGGCGCGGACGACCCACTCAGGGGAACTTCATACGCGATCGTCGTTTGCGCGACCGGGGTAGCCGGGATCAAACTTGGTCGGCTCACGCTTTTGAGTTTCTTGACGTACTGACCGGGATAGTATCCGAGGGTCCACGTTTCTTCGCCCGGGATAGTCAGTTTTTCAATGTCATAGCTCTGATACGCATAGGTCTCTTTGAGATTCGGCGTAATACGCGGATCCCACACTTCACTCAGCATTTTGTTGCTGTCGTAGCCGTAACGCGCGACCACCTGACCTGTACCCGAACCAGTGGGACCGAAGTAAGTGAGTGAGTACAGTCGGTCATAGGTGTAATGTTCTGGGCTTAGCGTGTATTGGAAAGTCAGGCTGCGGCAACCGGAAGTGGTCGGTGCGTAGAAGGGGCCGTTGGGTTCACAGGTGACGCCAGCCGCCGACGGCGCGATGATCATCGTGAGTCGATACTCCTGCCCGGTGTTTTCGTAGATCAGCCGAGCCATATTCGGAGCTGATTTGAACTCGACGGCCGTAACTCGGTACTCGTTGACAGGCCCCACGGCGTTTTTCGCAAAGTAGGTCTTATTACCGTCCTTGTCCGTCAGGACAAACGTTTCTCCGGACTTTTTCAAGGAGTATTCAGTCATATGGTCCGGTGACACATATTGACCGTTTATGAGTTCGAATTCCGAAGCGGTGCCTTCATTGTCATACAGTTCGACCCAGTCTTCGGCCGGATAACCTTCTTCGATCAGTTCTCCTTCTTCATCATATTCGGCGGGCCAAGCATCTTCGTGTTCCTCGACGAGATGCGCCCAGGCCTGGCCCGGATAGGCAGCTTCCATTGGGAGCGAGGGCTGCCAAGGCCCGCCCAGGACTTTCGAGGTCCCGGCCTGCCCGACATACGAAGAGTCGTAGACGCGGGTGAATTCTAGATTGCTCTCATAGCCGGGAACTGGTATCGACACGTCGGTCCTGCTGATCGTGAACCGGCCGCTCAACAGGTCGAGATTCGCCGGACCGATCTGCTCGGTCGCGTTCATCGGGCTGCTCCAGAGCTCGTCGTATTCAGTGCTCGACGGCTCGGTCACGCCCGCGGCTTTCTGGCCTCCGTCGAAGACCGCCCTGAACTTCATCGGTACGGGGAATTCCGTACTGATTTTCAGATCGGCGAGATACGCATCGGCGTCGAAGTAGGCGGGTTCGCTTTCTCCGGGGGACTCTTTGCCGACCGGCAGGGGCCACTGGACCTGTTTTCCGTCCGCACCAACTACGAAGTTGGCCGGAATCGTTTTGAAGAACGGCGATGTGTTCGGGAGAGCGACCTGATAGGTGACTCCGGTCACCCCGCCGCCTCCATTGGCCGGCGGAACGCCCCATCTAGCCTTCAAGGTGTAGTGGCTGGATGTCTTAAAACCGGATCTTGGCGATACGAGTTCGGTACCGGCCGGCGCCCCGGGATAGCTTGCGGTGTTGAAATCCCAGCGTGCCGGATACCAGTCGGTGACGCCTTCGCTGTCTTTTGACCTGACCCGGAACGTATGCCAGCCGGCCGAGGGCGTGGGCATCAGGTAGGGCGACGTGCAGGGTGTATAGGGTTCTCCATAGGGTTTCCCGTCGAGCTTGCATTCGAACGTCGAGTTCGGCTTGCTCGAGGCAAAGGTGACCCAGATATTTGCGGGGGCTCCACTTTTATAGATCGTGCTCGTGTAGCTCGGCATCGGAGAGGTGATGGTCGTCTCCGGAGGGCTGCCTTTCTGTTCCGTCGGCTCGAGGGATTTCTCGATGAGCTCTTTATTTCCGGCCACCGAGTCCCCCTCACCCACAGCCACGCAGTCGCCGGTATAGGGGCAGGACACTCCACTGAAGGTTGTGAGGGTCGACCACGAAGGGTTGGAAACCGGCTCCCACACCCAATTGAATCCATCCCAACCCATCACGAACGGATTGAAGCCGCCGGATGGATTGCTCGCACCAACGCTGACGCATCTCTTCGCACCCGCGCAGGATACGTCGCTGGGAACTGTGGTTTTAGCTCCATCGGGATTAGCCGATGCCTGGATCTTCCAAGAGTTCCCGTCCCAGCGACCCACGTATGAGTCGCGATTGTTCATAGCCTTCCAGTACGACCCGACCACCGTGCAAGCGGTACTCGACGTGCAGGACACGGCAGTCAGGTCCGTCTGCTCCGCTTCAGCCGGTTCAGGCGGCGTGGTGACCTGCCACTGCGTGCCATTCCAATGCTCGATGAATGGCCAAAAGCGATTATCGGCTTTCCGATATGCCCCGACGGCTATGCAGAAGGTGCTCGACGAACAGCTGATGTCCTCAAGGAGGTGCTGCGTCGCGCCGGCGGGAAGCGGGAGCGTCTGTATCGACCACGAGGTTCCGTTCCAGATCTCGCTGAGCATGTTGAATTTGCTGCCCGAGGTGTAGTACTGCCCGACCGCGATGCAGAGCGTTGCCGTGGGGCAGGCGACGGATTTGAACGAGATATCGGTGGGGCTGCCACCCGGCGCGGGGGCCGTTTGATTGGACCACGACGAGCCGTTCCAGCGCTGGGCCAGCGGTGGGCTCGTGGAGGTTCCCTGCCCCCCGACCGCGGTGCATTTGGTGGAATCGGAGCACGAGACCCCTGTCAAGTACGAGCCCGCGACTGAGGGCATCGACATCAGGGACCAGGTCGATCCGTTCTTGCGCCAGGCACGCGATTCGGATCCGTAGGCGGAGGTGCGCTTGCCGACCGCGATACAGGCGTCGGCCGTCGTACAGGAGGTGTCGTTGAGTTCTGTACTCGAACCGGGGTAGTCGATCGTGTTCCACCCAGAGCCGTTATACGAGTACGCGATCTCCTGAAGAGGCCCGTTTTCCTGAGAGTCGGTTCCGACCGATGTGCAGCTCGTTGTCGATACGCATGCAATTCCTGCCTGCTCGGCTTTGGTGGATTCTTTGAGTGAGAGGGGGTAATAGAGTTCCCATTTGTCAAGAGTAAAATTTTCTGTCCATGTCGCGAACACGGATTTGCGCGGCCCCGTAGTAGGTAGATAGTTACCTGCAGCTCTGCACAGAGCGGCTGACGGGCATGCAACGCTTTTGAGTTCCACTCCTTTACCGGGTGTGCCAAGTGCGGACTGTGCCTGTACCCACGTGGTGCCACCGGTGGATCGGTATGCCAGCCCTTGCTGGGTTCCGGACGCGTCCACGAACATTCCCACCGCAAGGCAGAAGGTCGTTGATGGGCAGGACACGTCGATGAGGCGCGAGGATTTGGCTTCTGCCGGGTGGAGTGGCACCGTTGTCGCCCACGCCGTTCCGTTCCAGCCCAACACGAGAGATTTGGTAGTGCTGCCTTCGTTCCAGTTCCCTACCGCGCGGCAAAAGGTCGTCGACACGCAGGAGATACCGTTGAGCTGGGTCGAAGAGCCGAGATTGGGGCTTGCGGCGATGCTCCAGGCCGTCCCATTCCAGGACATCGCAAGCGTTTTCTTGATGCCCCCCAGCACATAGCTACCGACGGCTCGACAGTCGGAGACCGAGGTGCAGCTGATCGCGGAGAGCTGATTCTGGGTCCCGCCCGCTGGATTCGGGGTCGTTGCCTGGCTCCAGCTGGTCCCATTCCACACCATTGCGAGAGTTTTCTTTACCCCTCCGGAATCAATGAAGCTACCGACGGCTCGACAGGCATTGGCGGCTGTGCAGGCAACCCCGACCAGCTCGCTTTCTTTGGCTCCCGAGGGTTTGGGCGGCGCGGGGGTCAGGGTCCAGTAGGAGCCGTTCCAGATCTTGGCCCGGGCGAAATATTTCCCGGAGCCGTCTTTGACACTTCCCACTCGGATACAGGTAGTCGACACACAGGCGACGTCAGATGGTTCCGCGGCGTCGATCGTTTCCGTAGGGGGGGAAAGGGGAACTTCGTCCCACGTCCGCTGATAGCCACCCGATTCGGTCAGCGCCCACGAACCGCCGTCCCAGCGGTACGCGAGGTTCCGCTCTTTGGTGGTGGCCCCGTAGGCGATCGAGCCGGCCGCGTGGCAGGCGGAGGTCGACACGCACGAGATCCCGTTCAAAGGAGCCGTCAGGGCTCCCAGCTCGTCCGCTTCGATCACCTGCTGACCCCAGGATTTGCCATTCCATTTGAAGCCGAGTGGCAATGTGTCCCCGCCGGCGTTTTTCTGACTGCCGATTGCGAGGCACACCGAGGTCGACGGGCACGAGACTCCAGACAGCTCTGCGCTGACCGAGCCGTTCGGATCGGTCGTCGGCTGGATGGTCCAGGACGTTTCGTTCCACTGCATCGCCAGTGTTTTGGTGGTGCCGGAATCGACGTAGCGCCCCACCGCCGTACAGGCGGTTTTAGCGACGCAATGGACGGCTGAGAGAACGCTGGAGCTGAAGCTGGCTGGGTTCGGCGTGGAAAGGACGCTCCATGTTGTCCCGTTCCATTTCAGCGACAGATTCGACGTAACCCCGGCGGCGGTCACATATGAGCCGACGGCGATGCAGTAGGTAGTCGAAAAGCACGAGATCCCGTACAGAGAGCCGGCTTTTGCTTCCGAGACGTTCGGCGTCGTGAGAATCGTCCAGGCCGAGCCGTTCCAGCGCGCCGACAGGGGTCTTTTCGTGCCTCCGGAATCCGTATAGGTACCGACCGCAATGCAGGACGTCGAAAATACGCACGACACGGCAGACGCCTGGCTCGCAGTGGCACCAGCGGGCTCGGGCACCGTGGGGGTAAGCCAACTCGAGCCGTTCCAGCGTGTCCCGAGGGCATGTTCGGCCCCGCCGCTATCGGTCGAGTTCCCAACCGCCAGGCACTCGGTCCCTGGACAGCTCACAGCGGCGAGGCTGCTCGTACTGGCCCCGGACACGGTCGGCATGGTCTGTTTGCTCCACGTGGTCCCGTTCCACTTCACCGCCGAGATCTGACTCGAGCCGGACGCGTCCGTATTCCCCACGCCAGTGCAGTTTGAGCTGGTTATGCATGAAATCCCCTCGATGCTGCTGGCTGCAGATGCAGGTAGGGGAACGAACAGCAAGGCGGCAACAAAGATTCCGAGGAGTGATGCGAGGAGCCCGAATCTGGGCTTCGCCTGTATCTGGCATGGCTCCAAGCAGACACCGTCTGGACACACTGGTGACCCCATTTGATCCTCCCCTGAGGCCCCTGAGCGCCTCCCCGATTTGGACCTCGCGAACATACACACACCAGTATTTTGAAGTCAAGGAAGCATCTCGAAAAATCAACAATTAGGCATTTTTTCCTCCCGGATGTCAGCCTTCGGCAGGACCGCGAAGCTCACTCTTCTGCATCGCGGCGGCCTTCTCGACGTAGCCGCACACCTCCTCAGGGGTGTCGGCGGTGACAAGC
This sequence comes from uncultured Solirubrobacterales bacterium, assembly GCA_963697695.1. Taxonomy (GTDB): domain Bacteria; phylum Actinomycetota; class Thermoleophilia; order Solirubrobacterales; family 70-9; genus VRUE01. The sequence goes on along the minus strand of OY969094.1, from coordinate 1,737,720 downwards.
AGCTCCATGTCCTCGGGCGCGATCATGCCGGCGTCTTCGAGGCTCCTGTCGATCCAGTCGAGCAGCGGTTCCCAGTGCTCGGTGCCAACGAGGATGGTCGGGAAATGCTCGATCCGGTGGGTCTGGATCAGGGTCAGGCTCTCGAACAGCTCGTCGAGCGTGCCGAAGCCGCCGGGGAAGATGACGAAGGCACGCGCGTAGCGGACGAACATCAGCTTGCGGGCGAAGAAGTAGTGGAACTCGACCGCGCGGTTGACGAAGCGGTTCGTCTCCTGCTCCGCAAGCAGCTGGATGTTTAGGCCGACCGAGAGACCGCCCGCCTCGGCGGCGCCCCGGTTCGCCGCCTCCATCAGGCCCGGACCGCCGCCGGTGATCACCGTGAAGCCGTTGCGGGTCAGGCAGGCGGCGGTCTCACAGCAGAGCTCGTACCAGCGGTGACCCTCTCCGATCCGCGCCGAGCCGAAGACCGAGACCCCGTTCTCGACGTCCCGCAGCGCGTCGAAGCCCCTGTCGACCTCCTCTTTGATCCGCTCCAGCCGCCGCTCGTCCTGCACCTCCAGGTCGGAGGGCAGACGGAGCAGCTCCCGATCCCGCTTCGCTCCGCTGGCCATCTCCTCTTTCTACCCCCTGCGCGACGAGTGCCCCCGACCGGATTCGAACCGGCGCCGCGCGGCTTAAAAGGCCGCCGCTCTAACCAACTGAGCTACAGGGGCAAGGCGCTCCATGGTAAACGGGCGCTTTGCAATCTGCGGCGGGGCTTTGGGGGTCAGGAGAGCTCGGGGAGGCCGTGCTCGGGGGTCGAGGCCTCGGCGTAGGTGCGGCGAGGGATTCGGCCGGCCTGGCGGGCGGCGTGACCTGCCTCGACGCCCTGTCTCATCGCCGTTGCCATCGCCACGGGGTCGGCGGCGCCGAAGATCGAGCTGGCGACCATCACCGCTTCGCAGCCGAGCTCCATCGCCAGAGCTGCATCGGAGGCGGTGCCGATGCCGGCATCGAGGACAACCGGGACGCTCGCCCGCTCGGCGATGATGGCGATGTTGTAGGGGTTGCGGATCCCGGCGCCGGAGCCGATCGGGGAGCCGAGCGGCATCACCGTCGCGCAGCCGGCCTCCTCGAGGCGGCGGGCGAGGATCGGGTCGTCGTTGGTGTAGGGGAGGACGGTGAAGCCCTCGCCGACCAGCGTCTCAGCCGCGTCGAGCAGCTCGACCGCGTCGGGGAAGAGCGTGCGGTCGTCGCCGATCACCTCGAGCTTGATCCAGTCGGTCTCGAAGGCCTCGCGGGCGAGCCGGGCGGTGCGGACGGCGTCGCGCGCCGTGTAGCAACCGGCGGTGTTGGGGAGGACGGCGAGGCCGAGCCGGTCGAGCACATCGAGCGCCGAACCCTTCGCCTCGGGATCGATGCGGCGCAGGGCGACGGTGACGATCTCGGCGCCGGAGGCGATCAGGGCGTTCTCCATCTGCTCCAGCGAGCGGAAGCCGCCGGTGCCGGCGATCAAGCGTGAGCTCCAGGATCGACCACCTAGGTCCCAGGTTTCGGCACCGCCCTGCATCGCCGCGAGCACCTCTATCCGGTGCCCCTCGGCGAGCGGCGTCGAAGGCCACTCCGCCCTCGGCACCACCTCGCCGTCGAGCGCGATCGCCACCCCGCGCGCCTCCCCGGCGACGCCGGCCGCGCGTGCCGCATCGGCCAGGGTCGAGCGCTCCGGCAGCTCGCGCGGATCGCCGTTCAGCTCTACCCTCATCCGGCCACCTCGGCGCCGGCGGCAAACCGCTGCGGATTCGCCGCATCGGCGGCCGCGGGAAGCTCGCCCTCGTCGAGCAAGTCTGCGATGGCCTCGCCGGTCAGGGGAGCAAGCAGGATGCCGTTGCGATAGTGGCCGCTGGCCAGGATCAGCCCTTCGACAGCCCCCGGGCCGATCAGGGGAAGGTTGTCCGGGGTGCCGGGGCGCAATCCGGCCATCGCCTCGATCAGCTCCATCTCAGCCACGTCGGGCAGCAGCCGGTAGGCCTCGCGCAGCAGCTCATGGACCCCGCCCGCGGTGACCGCGGAGTCGAAGCCACGCTCCTCCGTCGTCGCACCCGCGATCAGGCGACCGCCTGGGCGAGGCACCAGGTAAACGCGCTCGGAGGCGACGATCCGCTCGCACTGGTGCACTCCCGTCGGCGGCGCGCAGCTCGAGGATCTGGCCCTTGACCGGTCGCACGGGTGGACGGGCCGGCGCCGGCAGCCAAGGCGCCTCGCCCGACCAGGCGCCGGTGGCGACGACGACCGCGTTCGCTCGCAGCTCCTCACCGCCGTCGATCCGCACCCCCTCGATCCGGTCGCCCTGGAAGAGGCCCGCCGCCACCTCGGCGCCGGCACGAACCTCGACGCCCTCGGCGGCAAGCGCCGCCAGCAGCGCCTCCGTCAACCGGCGGGGATCGATCGCGGCCTCCTCCGGTGCGTGGACGCCGCCGTTGAAGGACGGGGTCAGGCCAGGCTCGAGCTCGCGGCAGCGTCGCGGGGGCAGCCACTCTGCACCGAGCCCAAGCGCGCGCTGCAGATCGTGGACCCGGCGCAGCTCAGCTGCCTCGTCGCGATCGAGAGCGATGTGGAGGGCACCGCACTGGGTGTAGCCGGCGGTCATGCCGCTCGTCGCCTCGAGTTCCGCGACAAAGCCCGGGTACATCTCGGCTGCGTCGAGCGTCATCTGCAGCAGGTCCGGCTCGCCGAAGGCAAGCTCGCCGATCGGGGCCAGCATCCCGGCAGCGACGCGCGTCGCCCCGGCCGGCGGGTGGGCGCGGTCGACGACGACAACGCGGGCGCCGCGACCCGCTATTCGCCATGCACAGCAGAGGCCGATCGCCCCACCCCCCACGACTATCGCGTCATAGCTACGTCTCTCGCTCAACTTTGCCTCCGCCGGCATTACCCGGATCAGGTCCAGACGGTCGGTGACCTCGCTGCCACCCTCTCAGCCCATCGGGCTCCCGTACGACACCGATGCTACCCGTCCGCGCCGGTCCCCCAACCAGGAGACGTGCCTGAGGTTAGGCCCCTTATTGGGTGGCCAACCTCAGGCACGTCCTTCGGCCGGTCGCGATAATCGAGGGGTGAGCCTTGCTCTGCCTGACGCCAAGGGACCGCTGCGGCGCGAGCGGCTGCGCACTGCGCGGCTCTACTTCGTCTGCGACGCTCGCCCGCACGGGCAGGACCCGGAGCCACTGCTGCGTGCCGCCTTGAGTGGCGGCGTCGACATCGTGCAGCTGCGGGAGAAGCAGCTGCCGCGCCGGGACATCGAGCTGGCCGCGCTCACCTTCCGCCGTCTCTGCGACACCTACAGCGCCCTCTTCATGGTCAATGACGATCCTGACCTGGCCCGGGCCTGCAATGCGGATGGAGTCCACGTCGGACAGGAAGACGCATCGGCGGCAGAGGCCCGCGAGGCCCTCGGGGTCGACGCGATCGTCGGGCTCTCCGCTCACTCCGAGCAGCAGATCGCCGCGGCCGCCGGGCGGCCGATCGACTACCACAGCGTCGGCCCGATTTGGGAGACGCCGACGAAGGAGGGGCGCCCCGGAGTCGGCCTAGAGCTAGTCACTCGCGCAGCGGCAATTGCTGTCCATCCCTTCTTTGCGATCGGCGGGATCGACACGAGAAATGCGACCGAGGTGGTCGCTGCCGGGGCAAGACGCCTCTGCGTCGTGCGAGCGATCCGCGACGCGGAGAATCCGGCCGCGGTTGCGGAAGAGCTGCGCGGGTCCTTCGCCGGGATCGGAGAGGTGGCGCCCGGTGGCTGAGAGGCCCTTCGGAACTCCCGCGTGTGCGGCTGGCGAGCGCCGGATCAAGCGGGGCAAGGACGCAGGGAGGCGCGAATGGCAACGCCATTTGGCCGACCGAGGACGCCGCACCGCCCAGCGTCCGCCGCCGCCAGGCGTGCGCGGGGGGGTTTCGAATGGCCTCTAATCCGCGCAAGCGCAAGCAGCGCGGAGCCTCCACTACCCCGCGCGAGCGGATGGAGCAGGGGTATGCGCGGGCTGAGGAACGCAACCAGGAAGCACGTGAAGCGCTGGAGCCGCTGGCCGATGGAGAGCGGCCGCTTGTGGTGACGATCGGCGCCGTGCTCTCGGCGCTGATCGCAGTCTCGGTGATCGTCGGCTACCTGATCGGAACCGAGGTGGACGGCGAAAAACCGAAACTAGCCCAGGTGCTGGCGCCGGCGCTGCTGATGGGGATCATGGCTTGGGGCATGTGGCGCGCTCGCTACTGGGCCGTGCTCGGCTTCCAGCTGATCCTCGTCTTCCTCATCTTCAGTGCCGTCTACGGCCTCGCCGTACAGGCGGCGAGCGTGGCGCAGGTGGCTGTCACGCTGGCGCTGCTTGCGGTCTCCGGTTCCTTCTTCTTCTTCATGGTGAAGGCGATGGCGCGGATCCAGATGCCGACTCGCGGCAGCGATTAGCAAGCGGACTTCTCAGGTTCTATAGGCTCAGCTCCGTGCCTGATTCCTACGACGTGATCGTCATCGGCGGGGGCCCGGGCGGCTACGTTGCCGCGATCCGTGCCGCCCAGCTGGGCAAGAAAACGGCCGTGGTAGAGCGCGACAAGCCAGGCGGGCGCTGTCTCAACTACGCCTGCATTCCGGCCAAGACCGTGCTGCGCACGGCGGAGATCTACGACCAGGCCCGCGAGAGTGCCGAGCTGGGCGTCGTCGCCAAGGACGTCTCGCTCGACTGGGAAGCGCTGGGCAAGCGCCGCGCCGCCGTCTCGGAGTCGCTTTCCAGCGGCGTCAAGATGCTTTGGGACAAGAACAAGGTGAAGCTGATCGAGGGAGACGGCTCGCTCACCGCCGAGGGGAACGTCACGGTCGGCGAGGAGGTCTACGAGGCCGCCTCCGTGATCCTCGCCACTGGTTCGGCGGCGCTGCCGATTCCCGGGGTCGAGTTCGGCGGCCGCGTCGTCGATACCTGGGGCGCCTGGTCGCTGCCCGAGCAGCCACAGAAGATCGCCGTCGTCGGTGCCGGAGCCTCGGGCTGCGAGATCGCCTCCGCCTATGGCCGTTTCGGCACCGAGGTGATCCTGATCGAGATGCTCGACCAGATCCTGCCGGCCGAGGACAAGGACATGGCCCGGGTGGTCGAGCGCGCCTTCAAGAAGCAGAACATCACCATCGCCACCGGGGCACCGGTGGAGAACGTCAAGGCAGGCGACAAGTCGGTCAAGTTCACCTATGGCGGCGAGTCGGCCGAGGTCGACTACCTCTGCATCGCCGGCGGCCGCTCCGCCGACGTCGAGGGGCTCGGCCTCTCCGAAGCCGGAGTCGAGCTGGAGGAGAACGGCAAGGTCAAGGTCAACGAGTTCGGACGCACCTCGAACCAGAAGGTCTACGCGATCGGCGACCTGGTCAACACCAAGGCGCTCGCCCACAAGGCCTCCGAGGAGGGTGTAGTCGCGGTCGAGCACGCCGCCGGCGAGAAGACCCATCCGGTCGACCAGAACCTCGTTGCCGGAGCGATTTTCTGCCACCCCCAGGTGGCCAGCGTCGGCCTGACCGAGGCGGCCGCCAAGGAGGCCGGGCACGAGATCAAGGTCGGCAAGCAGAAGCTCGGCGGCGTCGGCGGGGCCACCGTCTACGACGACAAAGACGGCCTAGTCAAGCTCGTCGTCGACTCCAAGTACGGCGAGATCCTCGGCGCCCACATCGTCGGCAACCGTGCCTGCGACATGATCGTCGAGCTGGTCGCGACGATGGCCCTAGAGGGTGGCTACCAGGAGCTGGCGCAGATCGTCCACCCCCACCCGACTATCTCCGAGGCCGTCCTCGACGCGGCGCGCGCGGTCGACGGCTGGGCGATTCACGCCTGAGCGCCCGTCCGGCGCTAGCCCTGGCCGGGCAGCTCGATCGTCTCTATCCCGAGCTCTGCGGCGGTCGAGAGGACGTCAAGGTCCGCCGTGGCGATCCGATCGCCCGGCTGAGCCGAGGCGATCAGGATCACGTCGGCGAGGGAGAGTGGACTGCGGGAGCGGTGGTAGTGCTCGACCCGCAGTTCCGCGGCACGCTGAGCGAGCCGCTCATCGAGGGCAACAAGGGACAGAGTGGTGGCAAAGAGCCCCTCGATCACGCTGGAGACTCGGGAGATAGGTAGGCCGTGGACCCGCTCGGCAACGTCAAATACCTCGACCAGATTTGCCGTGGCGATCGCGGTTTTCCCCTCTCTCAGGATTGTCTGCACCTGCTCCTGCGCAGGACCGCCGATCACATATGCGATCAGGGCGTAGGCATCTAGGAGAGTCACGGGAATTCCCGGCGTTCGCGCCTTTCCATCGCGATCCGGTCGTCCTCTCGGGCGATGCGGCGCAGCTCGGCCAGGTCGATGTGACCGAACTCCTCGGCGAGGGCTCCGGCCGCGGCTGCGATCGGATCGTCGGGAGCGGGCTTGAGGACGATCTGGTCCCCCTGGTCCTCGAGCGTGATCGTGCCTGTGCCCCAGCGCTTGCGGATCGGGGCGGGAATTGAAACCTGCCCGCCCTTGCTGATTTTCATGCGTTTCTTCATTTTCATGGAAATTACCATGAGATACCTCACCCAGCCGGAAGCACACGGCGCCATAAAGTCGGGGGGTGGCTGAGACTCACCCCCCCGTCTTTTATTTCGACCTCGGCTCGCCCTACGCGTACCTGACCGCAGAGCGGATCAGCGGGCTCTTCACCGAGGCGGGGTTGGAGCAGCCGGAGTGGCAGCCGATCCTGCTCGGTGGCTTGTTCAGGACCTTCGACCGCGATTCGTGGGCGAACGGACCCGGGCGAGAGGAGGGGATCGCCGAGGTCGAGCGACGCGCCGCCGCTCAAGGACTGCCGCCACTGGCCTGGCCCGAGCCCTGGCCCGGCAACACGCTCTTCGCGATGCGCGCCGCGACCTTCGCCAAGCAGACCGGCCGCACCGTCTCCTTCGCCCTCGCCGGCTTCCGCCAGGCCTTCGCCGCCGGCCGCGACCTCTCCGACTCCGACAACGTGCTGGTCGCCGCCGCGGCCTGTGAGCTGCATCCGCGGGCGCTGCTGAAGGCGGTCGAGACCGAAGCGGTCAAGGGCGCGCTGCGCGAGGCGACCGACCGGGCAGCGGAGCTGGGGGTCTTCGGCGTCCCCTCGCTGGTCGTCGGCGGCGAGGTTTTCTGGGGCGACGACAGAGTCGAGGAGGCGGTCTCAGCCGCCAGCTAAGGTCAGTTCGTGGCTGACCTCCCTGACGCCTCGACCTGTTACGAGCTGCTCGCCAAGATGGCGCTGATCCGCCGCTTCGAGGAGGAGGCGGGACGGCAGTACCAGCGCGCCAAGGCGGGTGGCTTCCTCCACCTCGCGATCGGCGAGGAGGCGACGATCGTCGGCACAACCTCGGTGATGCGCGAGGAGGACTACCTGATCGGTACCTACCGCACGCACGGCCACGCGATCGCCCGCGGCACCGAGCCAAAGCACGTGATGGCGGAGCTGTTCGGCCGGGTCGACGGGACCAGCGGCGGCCGCGGCGGCTCGATGCACATCTTCGATTGCGAGCACCGCTTCATGGGCGGCTACGGGATCGTCGGCGGCAACCTGCCGATTGCGGCAGGGCTGGCACTCGCCTCCGACTACAAGGGCGAAGACGCCGTCACCGTCTGCATGTTCGGTGACGGCGCCTCCAATGCCGGCAACTTCGGTGAGACGATGAACCTGGCGGCGCTCTGGAAGCTGCCTGTCTTCTTCCTGGTCGAGAACAACCTCTATGGGATGGGCACCTCGGTCGAGCGCCACTCCGCGCAGACCGACCTCTCGAAGAAGGCGGAGGGGTACGGCGTCCCGGGCGAGCGAATCGACGGAATGGACGTGCTGGCGGTGCGCGAGGGCGTCGCCGAGGGAATCCGCCAGGCTCGCGAGGAGCGGCGGCCGACGATGCTCGAGGCCTTCACCTACCGCTACCGCGGTCACTCCGCTGCGGACCCGGAGGTCTACCGCGAGCGCGAGGAGGTCGAGGAGTGGCAGGAGAAGGACCCGATCGAGAGCTTCGCGCAACGCTGTATCGAGGCGGGAGTGCTGGGTGAGCGAGAGGTGGCCGAGGTTCGGGAGAAGGCAGAGCAGACGGTCCTGGAGGCGGTCGAGTTCGCCGACGCCTCGCCCGAGCCGGCACTCGACACCCTCTACGAGAGCCTCTACGCGGTCACCGACAGCGAGGGCTGGTACGCGGTCGACGAGCGCAGCCCCGAGCCGCATCGCGGCGAGCGCGAGGACCGGATGCCGGAGACGGCGCGCGAGCTGGCCGAGGCCGGTGCTGCCTACGCCGGGCAGCCGGCAGACAGTCCGCGTCCCAACCCCGCCGAGCACGGCGACGCCCAGGAGGGGGTCGAGCCGGAGGTTGCCGAGGAGGGCGACGACTCGCCGGTGGCTGAGGAGGTCGAGGACTGATGGCGACGCTGCGGATGCGGGAGGCGCTGCGCGATGCGATGGCCGAGGAGATGCGCCGCGACGAGGCGGTCTTCGTGATGGGCGAGGACGTCGGGGTCTTCCAGGGTGCGTTCAAGGTGACCGAAGGCCTGCTCGACGAGTTCGGGGAGCGGCGGGTGCGCGACACGCCGATCTCCGAGAACACGATCGTCGGTGCCGGAGTCGGCGCGGCGATGGGGGGGCTGCGGCCGATCGTCGAGCTGATGACGGTCAACTTCTCGCTGCTGGCGCTGGACCAGATCGTCAACCACGCCGCCGCGATCCCCTACATGTTCAACGGCGAGGCCAGGGTGCCGATGGTGATCCGGATGCCGGGCGGCGGCGGCCACCAGCTCGGGCCCACCCACTCGCACAGCTTCGAGGCGCTCTTCCTCCAGGTGCCCGGCCTGCTCGTCGCCTGCCCCTCCACGGCCGCCGATGGCAAGGCGCTGCTGAAGACGGCCATCCGTGACGACAACCCGGTGATCTTCATCGAGCACGAGAACCTCTATGGCCGTCGCGGCGAGGTTGCCGACGATGGCGAGGAGGTGCTGCGCTTCGGCGAGGCGGCGGTGCGGCGCGAGGGCGGCGACGTGACTATCGTCGGCATCCTCAAGATGGCCCACGTCGCCGAAGACGCAGCGCGGGTGCTCTCACATGAGCACGGGATCGAGGCCGAGGTGATCGACCCGCGCACCCTGCGCCCACTTGACCTCGACACGATCCTCGAGTCGGTGCGCAAGACCAACCGCGCCGTGATCGTCGAGGAGGGCTGGCCACACGGAGGGGTCGGCGCCAACCTGGCGACGCTGATCACCGAGCAGGCCTTCGATCACCTCGATGCACCGGTGCAGCGAGTGACAGGTGCCGACGTTCACATGCCCTATTCGAAGCGACTCGAGCAGGCAGCGATCCCGCACGAAGAGCACGTCGTGAAGGCGGCACTCGCCACCCTGGCGGGATCGATCTGATGGCCGACGTGGTGATGCCGCGGCTCTCGGACTCGATGGAGGAGGGGACGATCCTGCAGTGGCTGAAGAAGGTCGGTGACGAGGTCGCCGTGGGCGATGAGATCGTGGAGATCGAGACCGATAAGGCGAACATGGCCTACGAGTCCGACGTTGCCGGGACGCTGACCGAGATCTTGGCCGAGGAGGGCGAGACGTTGCCGATTGGCAGTCCGATTGCCCGGGTTGATGGGGAAGAGTCGGCCGCAGCATCTGACGGCGAAAGGACCGACGCCACGACCGCGGGTCCTGTCGAGGGTGATGGGGGGGCGCTGCGGGCGGGGTCGTCCTCGACCCCCCCATCACCCACGCCACCCGCGGAAGAGGCGGACCAGTCACCCTCCGGAGCTCCAACCGCGGAGGCTGCTGCACCAGCCGAGCAGCCACCCTCCGGCGAGGACGGCCGTCCGAAGGCGTCGCCAATCGCTCGACGGATCGCCAAGGAACGCGGAGTCGAGCTGTCTCAGCTTCAAGGGTCCGGACCGGGAGGACGGATCGTCAAGGCAGACGTCGAGAAGGCGGCTGCTTCCGCGGGTGCGGGCTCGGGGGGAACGGAGACCCCGTCCCCGCCCGCAGGCCCCCCCGAGGTCGCGACAGGACCCGCGGCCGCAGCGGTCAGTCCCGAAACGGCCAAGGGCGCTGTGTCTTACGAGGACCTTTCGAAGCTCCAGGCCACCATCGCTCGCAGGATGGCCGAGTCGAAGGCGACGGCGCCGCACTTTTATTTGGAGGCGGAGATCGACGTGAGCCGCTTGGTCGAGGCGCGGGGGCAGATCAAGGCCGGGGCGGGTGAGGACGATGTTGTGCCGTCGTTCAACGACATGGTGGTCAAGGCCTGTGCACTGGCGCTGCGGGAGCACCCGCGGGCCAACGGGGCATACCGGGACGGGAGGTTCGAGATCTACTCGCGGGTCAACGTGGGGGTGGCGGTCGCCGGCCAGGACGCGCTTGTCGTGCCGACGGTCTTCGACGCCGACCGGAAGGGGCTACGACAGATCGCTTCCGAGTCGCGGCAGCTGGCGCAGAAAGTGCGGAACGGGCAGATCACCCCGCCGGAGCTCTCCGGCGCCACCTTCACCGTCTCCAACCTGGGGATGTTCGGGATCGACAGCTTCGCCGCGGTGATCAACCCACCGCAGGCGGCGATCCTCGCCGTCGGCGCGATCAAGGAGCAGCCCGTGGTCCGCGACGGCGAGCTGACCACTGCCCACCTGATGCGCGTCAACCTCGCCTGCGACCACCGCATCCTCTACGGCGCTCCCGCCGCCGAGTTCCTCGCCCGCATCCGCGGCCTGCTCGAAGAGCCGCTCGCCCTGGCTCTCTGACCGCAATCAATCCAAAAGAAGTTATTTCTCAGAAAGACTTGTGTACTCACTCTTGATCTGAGAGTGTGCGCGCGATGTTGGCGCACCTCATTGGAATCCCGCTCGAGGAGACAGCGCTGAGTCTGGCGCCTGTTGCAATGGCCGGAAGCGGCTTGGCTGGGGTGAGGCTGCGCCGGCGGGTGGCCAGGAAAAGGGGGCGGAAACCGGACCGCACGGGGATCCCGAAGGGACGACGATGAGTTCGGCGACCCCCTCTCCGACGCTTGCGCCGAAAGCCCTGCGTCATCGCCGCAGCGCCCGGCGACTTACGGCGGGACAGCAGGCCGACCTGCGAAAAGCAATCACAGAGGCGCAGGCGATCGGCGACAACCGCGGGTACCAGTACTGGGCGGGAATCCACGGGCTGCCCTTGCCGATCTCATGTGTGCACCACCGCGAGCTCTTCCTGCCCTGGCACAGGGCATATCTGTACCTCTTCGAGAAGGCGCTGCAGGACAGGGTGCCTGGTGTGACCCTCCCTTGGTGGGACTGGACCAACCACTCCGAGGGTGTGCCCGGGCCATACTCGAGGCGCCGCGTGGACGGGCGGAAAAACCCGCTCTTCGACTCGCCGATCCAACCGTCTGGGCGACCCAAAGCCGGTCAAACCCGCACCAGCCGCGAACCCGGTCAGCCCAGCGAACTTCCCTCCGCCGCCGAAGTCGAGGCGGTGCTTGCCAACCGTGACTTCTTCACCTTCCAGACCCAGCTGGAGAGCCTCCATGACGGAATCCACGTCTGGACCGGCGGCACGATGGGCGAAATCGCCACCTCTGCCTACGATCCGCTCTTCTGGGCGCACCACTGCATGATCGACCGCATCTGGTACCTCTGGCAGCTGCGTCATCCAGGAGCCGGCCCGCCAGCCTCGTTGCTCGACCGCGCCCTGGCTCCGTTCCCGATGACGGTGCGCGACACCCTCCAGGTGTCGCAGCTCGGCTACGACTACGCCGCCACCACGACAGCGGCGAAAGGGACCCGCTGATGGTCGACCGGTTTACCAGCACACCGATCGAGCTGCCACCGGCCGACCGGCCGTTCGAGCGAGCGGACCTGCTCTTCTACGGACTCGACCACTCCGGCGCTTCCTTTGAAGCGCGGGTCTTCATGGATACGCGAGGTGTGGGACACAGCACCGACTCGAGCCACCGCGCCTACGTCGGCACCTTCTTCATCCTCGGCCACGGCGGCTGCTTCGGCGACGTCGGCCATTGCGACATTCCCTCGAACCCCGACCCGTTCGACCTGCGCCCTGCGCACCAGCTGGAGCCGGCGCTGCGGATCCTCACCGTCACGGACGCGGTCAAGGGTCTCCTCGAGCGAGAGGTCTCCGAGGCGAAGGTGACGGTGACCGCACACACGGCGGGACGCGCCTCCAATGACGTCCTCGACTTCGAGCGGGTGAGGCTCGCGACCTATGCCTGAGCTTCGCCCGTAGGACGGCGCTGGTGACGGAACGGGAGTCGAGGACGGCGCAACTCGTCAGGGCAGCGGTGAAGCCGGCCGCCAACCGGCTCGACCTAGCCGGGGTGTTCGCCTTGGTGGCGCCGCTCGCTGCAACCCTCGGCCTGTTCAGGGCGACCGGGTCGATCGGGCGGATCCAGCGCGACGAGCCCTACTGGCTGTGGCTGGCGATCGCCCTGGTCCTGTTCGCGGGCGCGATGCTCACGGTCGCCAGCTTCCTCTCGGGTGAGGGCGAGAGTCCGAAAGGCAAGCGGTGGGAGAGGGTCCTCTTCTTCGGCGCCGCCCTCACCACGGTGGTGGGATTCGTCATCGCCCTCGGACTCGTCTTCAACAACGCCGGCGACGAGCCGCGGCCGACGATCGAGGCCACGCTCAACGACGACCAGTCAACGCTCACGGCTCACGTCACCGCGTCCAACCTGAAGACCGACCACCGGCTGGCACTCAAGGTCGACCTCGCCACCGTCCACCCCAAACTGACCGTTGACGCGGTGAAACCGTTCCTGAAAGACGGAACCCTCCCTCTCGAGCGGACCTATGTCGGTCCGGACTCCGACGGCAACGTCGACCAACAGATCGAGATGTCGATTCCCACCGGCGGGACCTTCACCAACCTCGTGATCAAGGCATACACCAGCCCGACGAATCAATCGTGCAGGGAACTCGCGAAGGGAGGCGGAGACTCCGGGACCGCCTGCACCATCCTCTACTTGGACCCAAATCGCGGCGCGAACTGACGGCACGTGCCTCAGCAGGTCTTGCGGGCGCCGGTCATCGCGTTCCAGGCGCGATCTAGAGAGAAGTCGGCCGCGACTCGCAGTACACCGGGCTGGGAGGCGCGGGCTACGGTCCAGTCGCCGCGGCGCAGCAGGCAGCCCTCGCCGCGAGCGAGCGACCAGTAGGGGGTGAAGTTGACCCGGACCAGGAAGTCCCCCGGGCGGCTGACGTCGAGGGCGAAGCCCTGCCGGCCGACCCAGAGCGTCTCCGCGGTCGCGGCGCCGATCGGCTCGACCAAGGGCTCGGCGCCGCGCACGGCGTATATCCGCCAGTGGGGAGAGGCCCAGCGCAGATCGAGATAGGACGGATCGCTGAGGATCAGGCGCCGCTCGGCGACCGAGGAATAGTCGAGCTCTGCATCGGGCAGTGCCACGTAGGAGATCGCGTTGTTGCGCAGCCAGTGGCCGTAGGTCGCCTCGGTCAGCCGACTCTCGTCGTAGAAGATGTCCTCACGGGTGGTGTCGAGCTGGCGCAGCCAGCCCCGGGCCAAGTCGAACTGCGAGGCGAGGTAGGCCGACTCCCAGTGGTTGGCGGTGGGCGGCACCTCGACCCGCACGCTTGTGCCCCCGTGCCCCCGCAGCCACTCCGCAGCCGGCTGGAAGTAGGCGCGCGAGGTGGCCGGGTCACCGACGGTACGGGCGATCTGGCTGACGCTGGCGGTCACCTGCCAGTAGAGACCGCCGGCCAGGAACAGCGCCAGGAACCAGGGTGAGACCCGCGGCTGGCGCGCCAGCACCACTGCAGCCAGCACGGGACCGCCGAAGAGGGCGCCGAGTCGGACGGCGTTGCCTCCCATCGGGTTGGGGACGAGCCAGATGGCGATCGAGACGAGCAGGTAGGCGGCGATCGTCCAGCGCAGCTGCCGCTCCTCCTCCCCCAGCTCCCGGGTCACGTAGAGCGCCGACCCGCACCAGAGCGGGATGGCGACGAAGGACGAGAAGGCGAAGGGGAACTGGCCGGGTTCGGGGAAGGCGAGGTTGGGCACGAGGATGAGGCCGAGCGAGACCCCGGCGATCCAGAGTGCGACCCGGCTGAGGGGGCGGCCCCGCTCGAGCGCACCGATGCAGACGACGCCCGCGAGGAAGACGGCGGCGACAGGACTGGAGAGGGCGCAGGCGGCGGCCGCGGAAAGTGCCAGCGCCGAGCGGCCGACCTGGAGGAAGCGCAGCGAGGCGAGCCCGAAGGCGACGCCCAGGGCGAAGGTCAGCTGTCCGTCGGCGAGCAGGGTGACCACCCCTGCGGCGAACCAAAGCGTCGCCCAGCGCGCCTGCTCGCCCCAGCGGTCGCGGACGAGGCGGTCGAAGAAGTAGGAGGAGGAGACGACCGAGACCATTCCCACCAGCTGGGGCCCCAGCAGCGAGGCAAGCGGCGGGAAGAGGAAGCTGTAGGTGAGCGTGTAGTGGCCTCCGTACCAGCTGCCGTTCCAGATCGAGAGGCCGCCGCGCTGGAAGAGCTCGGTGCGGAAGACCTGCGCGGCGAGGTCTCCCACTTGCGGGTTCCATGCCAGCATCGCGGCGGCAAGCGCAGAGCTGAGCGCAACGGCCGGAAGCCAGTCGGGTCTTAGGGCCTTCGACTGGACCATGGGAGACGGCGTCAAGGATAAAGGGACGCCGTGCAACGATTTCAAGGGTGAGCGACGAAATCCTCGTTGTCCGTTGCGGCCTGGTCCCCTATGAGGAGGCGCGGACCGCCCAGCGCAGGCTCGAGGCGGCACGGCAGGAGGGGTCGACCCCCGACGTTCTGCTGCTGCTCGAGCACCCCCCCGTCTACACGCGTGGCCGCCGCTCCACGGCAGATGAGCTGCCGATGGGCGTCGAGTGGTACGAGATGCAGGGGATCGAGGTCTGCGACACCGATCGCGGCGGCCGGGTCACCTACCACGGGCCGGGACAGCTGGTCGTCTATCCGATCGTCTCGCTGAGACCGTACGGCGACGACGTCCACGAGTACGTGCGGCAGCTGGAGCAGGTGGCGATCTCCTCGCTCGCCGAGCACGGCGTGAAGGCGGGGACGATCGAGGGCCTCACCGGCGTCTGGACCGAGGGCGAGCCGCCTGGAACAGCCCGCCGACGGGCCGAAAACACGCCTATATCGAGTGAAATCGGCCCATCGGCGGAAGAGGCGCGCAAGATCGGCTCGATCGGGCTCCACGTCAGCCGCGGCGTCACAACCCACGGGCTGGCGATCAACGTCAACAACGACCTACAGCCCTTCGAGTGGATCGTCCCCTGCGGCATCGAGAGCTGCGGGGTGACCTCACTCGCCCGCGAGCTGGGAGCCGAGCAGGACCTCGATGCCTTCGCCGGCACGGTCGCCGGGCGCTACGCGGAGATCTACGACCGCGTCCCAGCCGACGCCCAGCCCGAGGCTCTGGGTCTCGACCTCGCTAGGCTCGGAACCGCATGAGCGATCCCGCTACAGAGTCGGTCGAGCGCGTCCACGTCACCCGCTCGCGCGCCAAGCCGGGCGGGACCGCGGCGGAGAGCGGCGACACCGTCCCCTTCCGCCGCGCCCGCAAGCCACCGTGGCTGAAGGTGCCGGCGCCGGGCGGGCCGACCTACCGCCGGCTCAAGTCGATGATCGGCGAAGACAACCTGCATACCGTCTGCGAGGAGGCCAACTGCCCCAACGTCGGCGAGTGCTGGGAGCGCGGCACGGCGACCTTCATGATCCTCGGCGACGTCTGCACCCGGCGCTGCGGCTTCTGCAACGTGAAGACGGGCGTGCCGACCTGGAACGACCCGCTGGAGCCGCTGCGCGTCGCCAACCAGGTGAAGCGGATGGGGCTGCGCCACGCCGTCGTCACCTCGGTCGACCGCGACGACCTGCCCGACTACGGGGCGAGCGCCTTCGTCGGCGTGATCCGCTCAATCCGGATGCAGGCGCCCGGCTGCAAGGTGGAGATCCTCACCCCCGACTTCCGCGGCCAGGAGATGCCGCTGGCGAAGGTGATTCACGAGCGTCCCGACGTCTTCAACCACAACGTCGAGACCGTCCCCCGCCTCTACCCGCAGGCGCGGCGCGGCTCCAAGTTCCTGCGCTCGGCGCGGGTGCTGAAGATGGCGAAGGAAATGGGCGGGGCCGACGTCGTTACCAAGTCCGGGCTGATGGTCGGCCTCGGCGAGTCCTTCGAGGAGATGGTCGAGGCGTTCGGCATCCTGCGCGAGCACCGCGTCCAGGTGCTGACGGTCGGTCAGTACCTGCGGCCGACCGAGAACCACCTGCCGGTCGTCCGTTACTGGCACCCGGAGGAGTTCGAGGCGCTGGAGCGCGCCGCCTATGAGATGGGGTTCGAGTCGGTCGCCGCGGGACCGCTGGTTCGGAGCAGCTACCACGCCGATCAGAACCTGCCCGAGCGGGTACTCGCAGGCTAGGCAGAGCAACCGGAGGAGGCACGATGGGAAGGATCGTCGTCACCGAGTTCATCTCGCTCGACGGAGTGGTCGAGGATCCCGGCGGGTCCGAGGACTTCAAGCACGGCGGCTGGAGCTTCGAGATCTCCCGCGGCGAGGAGGGCGACCAGTTCAAGCTCGACGAGACCATGGCATCTGAGGCGCTGCTGCTCGGCCGGGTGACCTACGAAGGCTTCGCCGCGGCCTGGCCCCAGCGTGAGGGCGAGTTCGCCGACAAGTTCAACAACATGCCCAAGTACGTCGTCTCCACGACCCTGGTCGACCCCGAGTGGACCAACTCGACCGTGCTCGAGGGAGACGTCGCCGAAGCGGTCGCGAAACTGAAGCAGGAGCAGGACGGCGACATCGTCGTCCACGGCAGCGCCGAACTCGCACAGACGCTGCTGGAGAACGACCTGGTCGACGAGCTGCGGCTGATGGTCTTCCCGGTCGTCCTCGGCGACGGCAAGCGCCTCTTCGGCGAGACCAGCGACAAGAAATCCTTGCGACTGAAGGACTCGAAGATGGTCGGCGACGGAGTCGGGATCCTGGTCTACGAGCCGGCGGGCTGAGCGATGGGCATGTTCAAGGAGCTGCGAGACCTGGGCGATACCGGCAAGCAGAAGCCGAAGGACGACCTCGCGCAGGCAAACGAAGAGGCGCAGTCCGATCAGGCGCCGACCGAGAAGCCCGCCGGCGAAGGTGTCAACGACACGGCGCCCAGGTCCCGGTCAAGGTCGACCGAACGACCACCCCCAGCTGATGATCGGGCTCGCAGGCTGATCGATCTTCGCGCCTACAATTGAGGCGCGGGGCCATAGCTCAGTTGGCAGAGCGCGTGCTTTGCAAGCACGAGGTCGCCGGTTCGATCCCGGCTGGCTCCACTCTCGGACTCCGCTCCAAGTCGGGCTCCAAGTAGTCCCGAGCATTGCGAATTCCCACTCGCTGACCATTGCGAGCCGGTGTAAGGCGCAGGCTCAGCTCGCAGCGGCCGGAACCCAACTCGCTGGCTGGGCAGTAGTAGCAACGGTCCGTTGTCCGGTCATAGACCGCGAGCCAGTCGATGGTCTTGGCTGTGTAGTGCTTCGTTTGGCGAATCTTGCCTTTGGTGAGCGAGTGCGAACGGCACCTGAGAAGGATTGTCCTGCCATTCGACTCGGTGTACTTGACCTGAACTCGATGAAGTAGACCTTCCTTATCTGCAATGAGGTCGTAGTCGCAATCCTCACCGAAGGGAATAGAGAGCCGACACCCACGCTCCATCAGATCGACGGCGACCTTCAGCTCGGCGAGGTCGCCCTTTCTCTTGAGAGAAGCCACTCCGCTCGACCGTAGAGGGCTTCGAACGACGTGTGGCGCGCCAAATGGGTCAAAAGCGCAACAGTTGCCGCTACTTGGAGACGGCCCGCTTGTAGCGGGCGACCGAGAGGAAGGCGAAGACGGAGGCGATGCCGATCGACCAGAGGACGGCGCCCCAGATCGAGTTGCCGGCGGGGGCGCCGAGGAAGAGGGCGCGCATCGCGTCGACCGTGACGGTGAAGGGGTTGACTTCGGCGAAGCTCTGCAGGGCGCCCGGCATCGAGTCGACGGGGACGAAGGCCGAGGAAATGAAGGTGAGCGGGAAGATGAGGATGAAGCCGAACGACTGCGACGCCTCGGGCGAGGAGGCGGAGAGGCCGACGAAGGCGAAGACCCAGGAGAAGGCGTAGCCGAAGAGCAGGGCGAGGCCGACGCCGGCGATCACGTGCATGAACGAGGCGCCGAAGGAGAAGCCGGCGATCAGGCCGACGATGATCATCACGACGAGTGAGATCATGTTGGTCGCGATGTCGGCGAGGGTGCGGCCGGCGAGAACCGCGGCGCGGGACATCGGCAGCGAGCGGAAGCGGTCGACTAGGCCCTTTTTCAGGTCCTCCGAGAGGCCGAGCGCGGTGACGAAGCCGCCGAAGGACATCGTCTGGATGATGATCCCCGGGATCAGGAAGTCGACGTAGTCGTAACCGGGGGTGCTGATCGCCCCGCCGAAGACGTAGACGAAGAGCAGCACGAACATGATCGGCTGCACGGTGAAGGAGAGCAGCAGGTCGGGCGCGCGGATGATGCGCAGGATGCTGCGCCGCGCCAGCACGAGGATGTCGGCGGCGCTGTTGCGCATTCCGGTCACCGAGCCTCCCCCTCGTCCTCGCCATCTTCGACGGGCTCCGCCGCGCGTCCGGTGAGCGTGAGAAAGACGTCGTCGAGGGTCGGCCGGTGCATGGCGACGTCGTCGATCCCCACCCCGGCCTCGTCGAGCCGGCGTACCGCCTCGGCGATCGCGCCCTGACGATGTCGGATCGGCACGCTGAGCGCACCGTTGGACATCGCAGGGCGGTCGGCGGCGATCGACTCGAGCGCGGCGATCGCGACCTCGACGTCGGAATCGCCGTCGAGCATCACGTCGAGCCGCTCTCCCCCGACCTGGTCCTTGAGCTCGTCCGAGCTGCCCTCGGCGATCACGCGTCCGCGGTCCATCACCGCGATCCGGTCGGCCAGCCGGTCGGCCTCGTCGAGGTACTGGGTGGTGAGCAGCACGGTCGTGCCCTGCGCCACCCGCGCCTCGATCGTCTCCCAGAGGCCGATGCGGCTGCGCGGGTCGAGGCCGGTCGTCGGCTCGTCGAGGAAGAGGACGGGCGGTTTGGCGACGAGCGCCGCCGCCAGGTCGAGCCGGCGCCGCATGCCGCCCGAGTAGGTGCGGACGAGGCGGTGGGCGGACTCCTCGAGGTCGAAGCGCTCCAGCAGCTCGGCGGCGCGACGCTTCGGCTCCCCCTTCGGCAGGTGGTAGAGGCGGCCGACCATCTCCAGGTTCTCGGCTCCGGTCAGGGTTTCGTCGACCGCGGCGTACTGCCCCGCCAGCCCGATGCGGCTGCGCAGCTGGGCTGCCTCTTCGACCACGTCGAGGCCGGCGACCCGGGCGCTGCCCGAGTCGGGGCGCAGCAGGGTGGTGAGAACGCGGACAGCGGTCGTCTTGCCGGCCCCATTCGGGCCGAGCAGCGCGAGGATCGTCCCGGCGGGTGCGCGAAGGTCGACTCCGTCGAGAGCCTTGACCTCCTTATAGGACTTATGTAGCCCGCTTGCTTCTATCGCGGCGTCAGCAGCTATCTAGGCAACCTACCGAAAATCCGGTACGGACCTAGTCGTCGAAGTCGAAGTCCTTCGGCGGCTTCTGCTCGAACCAGAGCTGGTCGTCCTCGGGGGTCTCCTCGAGGAAGTCGGGCGTCTCCTCGAGCACGTCCTCGTCGCGCTCGGATGCTTCCGGCTCGTCGGTCTCGTGCTCTTCCTCCGGCTCGGCGGTCGTCTCGGGCTCGTCCTCTGGTTCGGGCTCCGGATCCGGCTCGCGCGGCGCCTCGAGCGCCTGGTCGAGTTCGTCGGAGAGACGCTGCTCGTTCCAGAATTCGTCGTCCTCGTCTTCATCGGCGCCGGTTGCCTCGACGGTCGGCTCTACGTCGCCTTCGTCCAAGCCGGCAAGCGGGTCGGCGGGCGCGAGCCTGGGCTCCGCGATCTCCTCCTCGACCAGATCCTCATCGGAGGGATTGGGCGGCCCGGCGGCCAGCTCCCCCTCGACGTCGAAGAGCTCGGTCGGCTGTTCGGAGATTGCGTGGCGATCTTCGGTCGAGGGACCGGCGGGCTCCGGTATGTCGGACACGACCTCGTGCTCCATCGCCGGCTCCTCCTCCTCGGCGGGCTCCTCAGCCGCCTCCTCGGTGACCTCGCCCTCGGCCGGAGCCGCTTGCTCCGGGGCCTCCTGCAGGTCGGCGATCGTGACCTCCCGCCTCGCGCCCTGCTCCCCATCGGTCTCGGCGACCTCACTCTCGGCCAGGTCGGGCTGCTCCATGAACTGGGTCGGCGCCTCGGCGGCCGGGTCGGGAGCCTCACTGCCGGGTCGCTCAGGAGGGCCGAACGCCTCGTCCTCGAGCTGCTGCAGCTCGGAGTCGTCGGCGCCGTGCTGGCGCTTCAGCTCAAGGTGCTCCCGGATGGCCTCGTCGAGAATGCCCATTGGAGGGGGAACCTAAAGATTATGCGGTTATCCTTGCGCTTGCGAGGGTCCTGGGACGTTCCTCCCATCCCCGCCCGCGGGGCTATAGCTCAGTTGGAAGAGCGCCTGGATCGCACCCAGGAGGTCGCCGGTTCGAGTCCGGCTAGCTCCATCGCCATAGTTCGCTTGCTAAGCCATTGCTGCTCGTGCAAGACAACAGAGGGTCAGCGGAACAGCACGAGTGGCGGCTCTCCACCAGCGGGTGGCTATCCTGGCCAGATGAAGCTTCCGAGCCGCAGTGTTGACGCCGATGCCGCGCGCGCGGCACTCTGGATCGCCGGGGTGCGTACCGTGATCGGAATCGGCGTCCTCACGGCTCCCGGCCCTCTGCTCCGATCGTGGGGCTTTCCTGACGAAGAGAGTCGTTCGGGGTCGGTAAAAGCACTGCTACGGGTGCTGGGGGGGCGGGACATAGTCCTGGGCTTGGCCACCCTTGCGGCGCGCGACGACCCGGTCGCGCTACGCACGATGGTTGCAGCGTCGGCGGCTGTCGACACCGGCGACACCGCGATCAGTCTCGGCCTCGTCACGGCAAGCGCGGGAGCGCGTCGACCAGCGATCGCCTGGACGCTCGTCGGGATTCCGTTCAGCGTGCTCGGCTGGCGAATCCTCAAACGCCTTTAAGGTTCTGCCGACACTGCCTCTTTCGCGTGGAAGCAGAAGGTGAGGCCATGACACACTGCGAGATGGAAGCCCACAGACCGAGCTGCAGTTCGTCGTCCTATCTATCGATTGCGACGGAGAGCAGCCAGTTTGGCGATGAACTCCGGGTTCGAGAGTTGTCCGGCTAGCTCCATCGCTCGATGTCCCTGCACGTCTGCGGGTTCGCTTTTTCACGACCGTTCGAACCGCCCCAGAATGTGCTCCATTTGGGCACCAGTGCCCAAATGGAGCCGATACGAAGGGATTAGTGGCGATTGACGGCGATTTCGCCTCGCTTTCCCCCGACGGCGAAGCTACCTTCGCCCCACGACATAAGTAAGTGCCCCGGCGGCTGTAAAGGCTACGAAGCCGGACAAACTCACGACTCTACGCACCAAGTCGGAACCGGTCTCCAGACATCCTGAAGTTCTGTAATGACCGGTGTCGTGCCCGATGGCTAGGCTCGCCATCGGGCATGCGCGCTCTCACTGTCAGGGACCTAGAGGATCTCGGCGACGAACGGTTCGAGGATCTGGTGGCTGCCTTGGTTCAGGCGAGACATCCCGAGGCTGAGCACCTGGGTGGGAAGGACGGGGGCGCAGACGTCTTGCTGGAGCGACCGGGCGCGGCGCCGAAGGCATGGCAGGTCAAGCACTACCCGCGGGCCGTTCATTGGGAGCACTGCGTCGAGTCGCTGGACTCCGTGGTCAAGAAGCATGGCGCCGAGGAGGTCGTGTTCGTCTTTCCTCGCAAGATGAGCCAGGTGGTCAAGAAGACTTTCCGGGAAAAGTTGAACGAGCGCCACCCCGGCGTCGACGTCTCTTATCTCGCCGGACCGCAGGTGATTGCCCAGCTGCGGGAGAAGGACGAGGGCTTCGTCGAAGAGTTTTTCGGGCCCGACCCTCGGAACCAGGCATTGGCGGTGGCAGAGCACCTGGAGGCGCGGGGCCTGCAGGTGACCAGGAGGCCGGGCGGGGATCCGATCATCGACCGGCTCGAGCTGGCGGACGCCGCTGGCCGCCGCGATCGGCACTTCCGCACTGAGGTCGCTGTCACCACCGGCGACGCTCCGCAGCCGGTTTGGGCGGAGCCGCCGGTGATGGTCGTCACCCAGGAGAGCCGGGATCGCACGCTGCGGATTGCCGCCTGGCCGGAAACCGACGACGATGCGGTTACCGCGGAGCTTGAGTTTCCCGAGGGTGAGGAGGGAATAGGCACTCGCTGGGAGTTGACGGAGATGCTCGCCAGCCGCGGTGAAGCCGTGCTGCCGGACGGGGTCTCCGTGTCGATGAAGGGCCTCCCTGAGGCCGTGCGCGCGGTATCGGAGGAGCCGCAGCTCACCAACCTTGTCTTCAGGCCCACCCATGCGCAGGAGGTGAAGCTGACGGGTGAGCTCGATGGGAAGCTCATCGAGCGAAAGCTGGAGTTGGTCTCCGTGCCGCCACGTGATGAGCTCGCCGATGGCGAGGTGGTCTCCGAATTCGCCCGTTTCGACGGCGCCCTTGCGTTCTTCCTCCGTTTTCGCCGTTCGGGGGAGCGCCTGGCGCTCGATGCCCAGCTCGATCTACACCTGACTGAGCCGGAGAATCTGCAAGGCGCCCTCGAGGCTGCCCGCCTCCTGATCGCCTGGGACAAGGGCACTGGGACGATGGAGATCCCGGGCCTCGCCTCGCTTGGTTCGATCCCGATCAAGGGCGGTCAGCACGAGGACCGTGCTCCGGAGAACGTGGCTGCGGCGAAGCTCTTCGAAGATTTGATCACGATCCGGGACGCCGTCGGCATCACCGGCTTCGAGATCGGCGACGAGGTCCTCGGCACCGAAGCGGAAGCGGCGAGCATCGCCGCCAATGTGATCAGGACGGGCAGTGGCTACTACCGGAACCCGGTGATGGCCGGCGAACTCTCGCTCGACGAAATGGAAGAGCTGAAGCGCCACGAGGAAGGCCCGTCGGTCGCCCGCTTCCCGATCGACATCGAGGTCTTCGGCAACAAGGTGGATTTGGGCATCGCCGAGGCAGAGGTGCCGAAGCCGACTTCGGTCGAGGTCCTTGATGGGCCGAAGCCCTCGACGAAGCGGTTCGAAATGAAGTGGAAGGACGCCCCGGCGCTCCCGTTCAAGGTCATTTCCACGCCGGATTCGCCGCCCGTGCAGTCTGGTATTTGGTTGCCCGGCGAGCGGCCCACTTAGAGCGTCGGATCGCTCTGATCGGGACCACCACCTGCCATTTCAGGACCGACCCGCGCCTTCGCACCACCTTCCCGACTCCTGCCAGATGCCCCGGTTGGCAGCTTCTCCTTGAACCTCCCCTCAGTTCCTTGGATAGCCGAGTGCATCCAAGCTTCCCGGGATGCAAGCGACGCGTTTCAACCGCCCTGCCAGATTTCGGGCACTTCTCGTCAGGAGTGCCCGACTCCCTGCTTATCGCCGCATATCCCTGCGTATCCGCAGCAAGTCATTGGCACCCCAGCGGTCGGGTAATCCTACTAATACCCTGCTATTGGGGCACTTCTGAAGTCATGCCGCGGTTTGCGCCCCGCTGAATCGCACCCAGGAGGTCGGCGGTTTGAGTCCGCTAGCCCCCTCGTCGCCTAGCTTGCTTATACGCCCAAGTGAGGAGCACTGATCGATAATGGTTACGTTCGTTCCTCGTTCTCGATGTACTCCTCGGCGAGCCGTTTTGGCGCGCGGCAGAGCCAGGCTTCGACGATCAGCTCGTTCCTCGACCCGGACCGCGAGGACCGGGCCCGACGGCGCGTGCTCGCCGAGATCGCGGATTTCCTTGGCGCGGAGGGGGCGTTCCCAGACGAAGATCTTGTCTCGGACCCGCCAGGCGGTGTTCCCGTACGCCGGGCGCTCGCTGGTCTCGGGCAGCGCCAGAGCGATCCGCCGGACATCGTCCCACTCGGCCACGTAGCGACGGTACAGCCTCGCGCCAGAAGTGGCCGACCCTGCTCAGCTCCCTTTCGCCAACCGGTCGAGATGGCGCTTGCCGACCTCGTTCGTAAGTCGAAGGAACTCAGTGATTCGGGTCAGCTCGGCGGCGGTGAAGCGGCTCGCTAGGGAAGCCTCCCACTCAGCCGCCAGCGGCCCCCAGATTCGCTCGGCGCGGGCGTAGAACTCCGGGGTCACCTCCACCTTGACGCGGCGGCGGTCGGTGGGGTCGGGAGCGCGGCGGGCGAAGCCGGCGCGTTCGAGGCGGTCGACGACGCCGGTCACCGCACCGCTGGTCAGCCCCACCTCGGCCGCCAGCTCGCCGGCGGTGAGGCCGGCGGCGTTCTCGATCGCATTCAGGCAGTGCAAGTCGGTGTGGTTTACCCCGAGGCGATCGGCAGCGAGGTTTTCGAAGGCGGTGTCCTGGTTGCCGCCGGCGCGAAAGGCGGTGATCAGGTCCTCGATCAGCTGTCGCTTTTTCGGACTTGCAGTCATATCTCTTAGTTGCTAAGATACTTGATAAATAAGGAACTTACTGAGCGAGAAAATCATAGGACGCTCGGGCGACGAAGGGAATACGGATGGCGGACACGGGAAGCACGGCATCGAAGATCGAGTGGCGACTGGAGCTGGTGCAGGTGCCGGTCTCCGACGTGGATCGGGCCAAGGCCTTCTACGTCGACCGGGTCGGCTTCCTCGCCGAACACGACCATCAGGTGAGCGAGGAGCTGCGCTTCGTGCAGCTGACTCCGCCCGGCTCGGCCTGCTCAATCGCGTTGATCACCGGCGCGCACCAGATGCAGCCGGGGAGCGTCGAGGGCCTGCAACTGGTCGTCGAGGACGCTGACGCGGCCCGAGCGGAGCTGGTGGAGCGCGGGGTCGAGGCGAGCGAGGTGCAGGAGTTCCCCTGGGGACGCTTCGTCTTCTTCGCCGACCCGGACGGCAACGGCTGGGCCGTCCAGGAGATCGTCCGCTAGCGGTGCGCTTTTCTCGGCTGGCCGAGCACGATCAGCCGGGCCGATCGAGAAAACGCCCCTCGACGCCGTCGAGCACGGTCTGCAGGCCGAGCTCGAAGCGCTCGATCGAGGAGCGGTTGCGGAGGTTGTCGGGCAGGGCGGCGAGCTCGGGGAACTCGACCACGTCGCTGGGGGCGATCGCCGCTTCCATGTCCTCCGGGTTGACGGTGCCGACGGTTCGAAACGAGTAGCCGATGACGTAGTCGTTGACGATCCCCTGCACCTGCCAGACGTCGTCGTGCTCGAGCGGCAGAGTCGAGAGCGCCCGTGCCATCTGCTTGGCGAGTTTGATCGAGTTGGGTCCGGGAGCAGGCCGCTGGGCGGCGACGAAGATCGCCCAGGGGTGATGGGCGTAGGCGGCGTACATCGTTCGCGCCGAGGTGGCTACCGCCTCTCGCCAGGTTTCAGGCAGGGGTTGTGAGACCAGCATCTCCCCCACCACCTCATCGGTCATCGAGGCGAGCAGCTCGCTCTTGCTGGCGAAATGGTCATAGAGGCTCATCGCCCGCGCGTCGAGCTCGGCCGCTACGCGCCGGATCGAGACGGCATCGAGGCCCTCGGCGTCGGCCAGGCGGATCGCGGTCTCGGTGATCGCCTCTGGCGAGAGCCGCCGCCGTTTTTTCGCCTGTCCCCTGGAGGGGTTCGTCTCCTGCACGCTTGAAACCGTAGTTCCGACCACCGACCGGATCACGTGAAGGGGCTCTCCTTAAAGCGCTTCACCGTATCTCTTTGGATGCTACAGTGTAGCGACACCACGCCAGGGAGGGCCGACGTGAACCAACAGGTCGCAGTACACAGAGCGATGTCAGCCGCGGGGACGATCGCGCTCCTCTTGCTCTTGGCGCTGGGCATCTGCGCCTCGACAGCGAGCGCCGCGCCCCTCTCGATGACATTCACCGAAGCCCGCGCCAACGTCGGTATCCAGCTCTCCGCCACCAACGATGACGATGCTCTGCTGAAAGCGCCGGATACGGCGCCATTCGAGGCCCAGATCGATCCCGGGAGCGGCTTGATCGCGGACGGAGCACTGGAGGTTCCCGACTTCACGACATTCATCGAAGACGATCCCGTCGATGCCGACGTAACCGTCGAGTTCGAGATCGGAATCATCAACGGGAGCTTCAGCCAGGCGACCGGAGCGCTCGTCCTGAGCGGCAAAGCGGGCGGGACGCTGACGGCCAACGGAAAGGAATGCACCGTTTCGACGGACCCGCCGACCCTGACCCTCTCAACCGTGGGGAGCACCGGAGGCCCGAGCCCGCTCTTCGGAGCGCCGTTCACCACGGGACTCACCGGGGCGGGGGCAATCGCCGGGCAGTGGAACGACATGGATGCAAAACCGGTCGACCCGGAGCCCGGCGGGGACACCGCTGTTTGCGAAACCGTCGATGAGCACATCGAAGGGCCGGGCGGCATCTGGCTTGAGCAAGAAGGCGATGTCGCGCCACCGTCGGCCCCGCAACTGACGAGCGCCGACCCGGCCTCGCCGGGCCTGAGCGGCACTCCGCGGATCCGCGGCGCGGCCGAGGCGGGATCGACGGTGCGCGTCTATGCCGGTGCGAGCTGCGCGGGTACGCTTGTCGCTACTGGAAGCGCAGCCGAGCTGGGTTCGCCGGGCATCGCCGTCGCCGTCGCGGAGGGCGTCACTGCGGCCTTCTCGGCGACTGCCACCGACGCAGCCGGCAACACGTCGGCCTGTTCGCCGCCGATCTCGTACACGCATCTGAAAGTGGGCAACCCCCCGCCCCCGCCGCCCGCATGCGTCGTCCCGGAGCTGGTCGGCATGAAGCTGAAAGCGGCGAAGAGAACGATCAAAGCGGCCGGCTGCAAGGTCGGCAAAGTCCGAAAGCCGAAGCACCTGAGAGGCAAAGGACGGCGTGCCCTCGTCGTCAAGTCGTCGAATCCCGCCGCGGGGGCGACACCCGCCAGCGGCAAGGTTTACCTCAGGCTCGGGCCGAAGTCCTAATGGCGCGCGGCTAGGGTCGCCCGCTCCTCGGAGCACGCGTTCTTCTCGCGCCCGAGCTCCTCGGCGTAGAGGAGAGGGTTTGCGATGGTGCTCAGATGCGCGAGGCTGTCGTCATGGCCGAGTCGGCAGCACCCCGCAAGGTGGTCCTGTGAGCGGCCGGCGCGGGGCGGCGATCGGCGCGCTGTTGCTTGGCTTTGGGGGCCTTGCCGTCGCGGTCGCCGAGGCCGTACAGGAGTTTCCGCGTGGCCTGGTCGCGCTCGCCTGTGTGACGGCTGGGATGACCGCCGCCTGGTACGGCCTCCTGCGGACCGGGGCGCTTCGTGTGGCGGGCCTGCTTGCCGGCGCGCTCGGGTTCGGCGCCGCGTTGGCGCTATTGGCCTCGGATGGCCTGCTGGAGGAGGCGCTGGCCATAGCGGCGCTCGCGCTCGGCGCCGCCTTGGCGCACGCGGCGTTCAACGTGCGTGTGCGGCTGCCGTCGCGGCCCGCACCACAGCAGCCGGTGCTCTTCTTCAACCCGAAGTCCGGAGGCGGCAAGGCCGAGAAGTTCGCGCTGGCCGACGAGGCGCGAGCGCGCGGGATCGAGCCGATCGAGCTGAAGCTGGGCGAGGACCTCGAGCAACTCGTGCGTAAGGCAGTCGCAAGCGGCGCCGATGGGCTGGCGATGGCCGGCGGAGATGGCTCCCAGGCCGTGGTGGCCGCGATCGCGGCGGAGCTCGACCTGCCCTACGCGTGCGTGCCGGCCGGCACGCGCAACCACTTCGCGCTCGATCTCGGAGTTGACCGCGAAGACGTCGTCGGGGCGCTCGACGCCTTCGTCGATGGCGGCGAGCACCGGGTCGACCTCGGCGAGGTGAACGGGCGTGTGTTCGTCAACAACGTCTCGCTCGGCCTCTACGCCGAGGCGGTCCAGCGCAGCGGTTACCGCGACGCGAAGCTGCGCACCCTGCTCGACACCGTGCCCGAGATGCTCGGCCCCAGCGGAGCCGGGCTCGACCTCCGCTGGACCGGCCCCAACGGGCACGAGCACTCCTCGGGCGCAGTGATCCTCGTCTCCAACAACCGCTACCGGCTTGGCAAGGCGGTCGGCTCCGGCACCCGTCCGCGGATCGACGATGGGTTGCTCGGGATCACAGTCCTGGGCGCCCCGACCGGCAGCGGGCACCTGGCGCAGCGGCCATGGCGGGATTGGACGGCACCCGCCTTCGAGGTCGACGCCGAGCATCCCGTCGCCGCCGGCATCGACGGCGAGGCCGCGCAGCTCCAGCCACCGCTGCGATTCAAGGTCCGCCCAGGAGTCCTGCGCGTGCGCGTCGCCCGCCAACACCCAGGCGCATCGCCTTCTGCCACGCTTCCCGACGGTCTTGTACAGAGCGCTCGGGCGCTGGCCCGAATCGCGATCGGCCGCCACCCGAACCCAACCACGGCAACCACAACGAAGGAGCAGTGATGGACATCTTCTCCGTAGAGCAGAAGGAGCGCCTCAGCCGCGAGGAGGTCGCCGCGCGGCTTCACAAACTCGCCGACATGCTCGCGCGCCACAACGAGATCGAGTTCGACCGCGGTGGCACCCACTTCACCGTCAACGTGCCGGACGAAGTAGAGCTGAAGATCGAGCTCGAGGTGGAGAGCGACGAGCGCGAGCTGGAGATCGAGCTGACCTGGTAAACCCGGGCGTGAGCTTGACCTTGCCGCTGCCGGGCGTTGACGAGGCGCTCAGGGCTAGGTCCGAAGGCGGGAGCTAGGCTGCCGCATGGCTAAGTGGGGAGTCCTCGCGGTCCTCGGCGCCGCCCAGTTCCTGATGGTCCTCGACCAGGCGGTGATGAACGTCGCGATCTCGCAGCTGGTCGAGGACTTCGACACCACCGTGACCACGATCCAGGCCGTGATCGCGCTGTACGCACTGGTCATGGCCGGGTTGATGCTGACCGGGGGCAAGCTCGGCGATCTCTGGGGCCGTCGCCGCGCCTTCGCCATCGGGCTCTGCATCTACAGCGTCGGCTCGGGGCTGACCGCCGCCTCTTGGAGCGTCCCCAGCCTGATGTTCGGCTGGTCGATCCTCGAGGGGATCGGGGCCGCCCTGGTCCTGCCGGCGATGGTCGCCCTCGTCGCCTCCAACTTCCGCGGCCAGGACCGGGCGCTGGCCTATGGCGTGCTCGGCGGCGTCGCCGGAGCCGGCATCGCCGTCGGCCCGATCCTCGGCGGCTGGGCGACGACGGAGCTGAGCTGGCGGATCGTCTTCGTCGGCGAGGTAGTGGTCGCGCTCGGCATCCTCGCCGGCCTCCGCCTGATCAAAGAGCCGCCCAAGTCCGGGGACAGGGTGAGCCTCGACTGGGTCGGTGGCTGCCTCTCGGCACTCGGCCTGGGCCTGCTGGTGTTCGGCTTCATCCAAGCCGGCAACTGGGGCTGGCTGCAACCGCGCAGCTCCCCGATCGAGCCCTTCGGCTTCTCGCTGACCCCCTTCGTGATCGCTGCCGGCGGCCTGGTCCTGGGTGCCTTCAGCAGCTGGGAGCGGCGGCGCGAAAGCCGCGGCGAGGACCCGCTGGTCCACCTTCGGCTGCTGGGCCTCCCCCGCCTTCGCAGCGGCGTGGCGATGCTGGTCTCGCAGAACCTGATCCTGATGGGGATCTTCTTCACCGTGCCCCTCTTCCTGCAGGTGGTCCAGGGCCTCGACGCGCTGGAGACCGGAGTGCGGATGCTGCCGGCCTCGGCCGGCCTCTTCGCCAGCGCCCTGGCGGGATCGGCCCTCGCCAAACGCTTTCCGGCGAAGACGCTGGTCCGCGCCGGGCTGGCGATCGTCTTCGTCTCCACCCTGCTCCTCCTCGACACGATCGAGCCCGAGCTCGATAACGCGTCCTTCCTCGCCGCGATGGGCGTGCTCGGCGTCGGCATGGGCCTGGTCATCTCTCAGCTCGGCAACGTCGTCCAGTCCGCGGTCGGGGACGCCGACCGCAGCGAGGCCGGTGGCCTGCAGAACACCGCACAGCAGCTCGGCTCCTCGCTCGGCACAGCCGTGCTCGGCGCGATCGTCATCACCGGGCTGCTCGGTGCCTTCTCCGCCAACGTCGCCGACAATCCCAACATCGCGGCGGAGGCCAAGCAGAAAGTCGAGCTGAAGCTCGGCGCAGGCGCCAGCTTCGTCTCCGCCGACCAGGTCAGCGCGGCGGCGGCCGCGGAGGGGATCGATCCCGAAACCGCGGACGCGATCGTCTCCGACTACGAAGACGCTCAACTCTCGGCGTTGAAGCTGTCCTTCCTCGCCGCCGCTCTTCTCGTCCTCGCCTCTTTCTTCGCCACCCGGCGGCTACCGAGCAGGCGCTTCGACGAGCTTCAGGCCGAGTCGTAGTCCAAGCGCTCAGCCCGCCAGCAGCTTGGCCTTCTGCGCGTCGAACTCCTCCTGCGTAAGGACGCCCTGCTCTTTCAGTTCGCCGAGCTGCTTGAGTTGATCGATCATCGAGTCCTGACCGGCCGCTGCCGGTGCGGCCTGGGCCGGGGGAGGCGGCGTCTGCTGGGGAGACGGCTCGGCTTCCTGTTCGGCCCAGCGCTGTCCTTGACGACGCGAGACGCGATTGCTGACGGCGGTCGCGGTGCCGGCGATGGCGGCCGTGCGGGCGACTCCTCTCAATAGTCCTGGCATCTGCTGCTCCTCTCTAGGCGTTGGCCTCGGCCGCGTCGAGGGCGGCGACGAGGTCTTCGACGGGGATGCGGCCGCCGGCGACGAGCTGTCCGCCGGAGCGGCGCACGGCGCCGGCGAAGGGGGCCGCCCAGGCGTTCTCGTAGACGAGCAGGGCGGCGGAGGTGCCGGGCTCCAGCGCCTCGCCCGCCCGCCCTATGTCGTCGTCGTGGATCAGCCCCGAGGCAGCGCCCTCGAAGACGGCGAACTCGGCCACGACACCGCCCAGGTCGGCGATCTCGAGGGCGGCTACCGAGCCGTCCTCGCCCTTGGCGATGAAGGCGAGATCGATGATCCTGATCAGGCCGCGATCGACGAGGTCGATCAGGTGGGGCGCCGCCTCGCCGTTGGGCTGGCGGCCGGGCCACTCGACCAGGACGTAGTCGACGGGACCCATTTCCTCGAAGTTCTCACTGCTCAACTCGTTCACCGCCTTCTCGGGTTTGGTTGCCTTCGCAGGCAGTCTCGCACTCGGCGTTCGTTTGCGCAGGCGGCCGTTTCATTAGGTCATAGGTTGAGTGGGAAACGGCCTCAGCTTGTGATCGGGATGCTCGACTCATAAGGTAGGCCCGCTCACAAACCACCTAGGGGAGACCAGTCGTGAATACGCTGCCTGCCGGTCGGCTTCGCTCAGTCTTTGCTGCATTCATCTTCGCCGCGGTTGCCATGCTGCTGCTCGTCGCCGGCTCGGCGCAGGCTGCATCCGGGACGTTTTCCAGTGCGACGGCGATCACAATCCCCTCTGGAGCGCCCGGGACGACCTCCGGCAACGCAACGCCGTATCCCGCGGGAATCAGCGTCACCGGTCTCGGCGGCACGATCACCGACGTCAACGTCAAGCTCGAGAACATCGGTCACGCCCACCCCGACGACCTCGACATCATCGTCGTCTCGCCAAGGGGGGACAGCACAGTGCTGATGTCGGACGCCTGCGACGGCACCGATTTCGAGGACTTCGACTGGACCTTCGACGATGACGCGGCAGGAGTCATGCCCGACACCCCGGCCGGCGCCTGCACGAGCTTCTTCTACAAACCAAGCTCCTATGACGCCGCCACCGACACCTGGCCCGCTGAATTCCCTGGTCCGCATGGGACCACGATGAGTCGCTTCGACGGCGAGAACGCCAATGGGTTCTGGCGACTCTACGTCCGTGACGACGCCGGTGGCGACGTCGGAGACATCGAGGGCGGTTGGTCGATCACGATCGAAACAGGGCCCTTCGTCGCCCTGTTCCCCGGCAGCGGTACCAGCGGCCCCGCCGATCCTTATCCGCTCACTCAGAACATCTCGGGCAACAACGGGATCACCACAGACGTGAACATCGTCGCCAACGGGATCACGCACAGCCATCCCGACGACATGGACATCCTTCTCGTCGGTCCCAACGACGCCAAGGTGATGCTGATGTCAGACGCCTGTGGCTCCTACGACATCACCAACTACTTCTGGCGCTGGGACGACGAGGCGCCGGCGCTGATGGAAGACAGCGGGTCGACCAACGTCTGCAGTGCCTTCAGTCACAAACCGACCAACTATGGAGCGGGGGACAGCTTCGCCGCTCCTGCCCCGGCCGAACCGTACGGGACCTCACTCTCGGCCTTCGATTCGATCAGCCCGAACGGCGCCTGGAAATTCTTCGTGTCCGATGACGTGGGAGGCGACTCGGGATTCCTGGTCACCCCGTTCGCCGTCGAGCTGGAGACGAGGCCCAAAGGGCAGGTGAGCTTCGCCCCGGCTTCGGTTTCGCCGACTCTGTCCGAGGGCGCCACTCATCAGCTGAGGATCACTCGCAGCGGCGTGCCTGGCCTCCTTGCCGGATCGGTGACCGTGAGCACCCTCTCGGACACCGCGCAGGAAGCCGTCGACTTCACCGGGATCAACCAGGTCGTCAACTTCGGGCCCGGGAAAACCGAAGCGTCGGTTCCGATCACGATCGCCGCCGACGGCAACGAGCCGGCGGAGAAATTCACCGTGACGATCAAATCCAGCACCGGTGACGCGCTTCCGGCCGCGCCGTCGACCTCCACGGTGACGATTCCCGACAACACGGACAGAACGGTGCCGGACACGAAGATCGACAAAGCACCGCCGAAAAAAACCAGGAAACGGGCCGCGACGATCGAGTTCTCCTCGACCGAGGCCGGTTCGACCTTCCGCTGCAAGCTGGACGCCGGTGACTTCGCACCGTGCTCCTCACCGCTGAAACTGAAAAAATTGAAATTCGGCCGCCATACCCTGCAGGTCGCCGCGGTGGACGCCGCCGGTAACGTGGACGCCACTCCGGCAACCGCTCAGTGGAAGGTCAAGAAACAGAAAAAAGGCAAAAAAGGCGCTCGTCGCTAGCGGTTAGCCATGCGACAAGCGAGGACGCGTAGGCAATGAGCCTTCGCGTCCTCCGGCGGGGGGTTCTCGTCCTCCTGCTGGACGCGCTCACCCTGCTGCTGCTCTCAGAGGCCCTTGCCGGCTTCGTCTTGGACGGCGCTGCCGCCGCGCTCGGAGCGGCGGCGCTGATCGGGCTCCTCAACGCCCTGGTCTGGCCGGTGCTGGCGCGCTTCGCGCTGCCGCTGACGGTCCTCACCCTGGGTGGGGCGGCGCTGGTGCTGAACGGGGTGCTGGTGGCCTTCGCCATCGAGCTCCTGCCGGGCGCCCGGATCGACGGCGTGCTGGAGGGGATCGTGGTGGCGGTCGCGATGACGGCGATCACCGCGGTGGTCTACGCGCTGCTCGCCATCGACGAGGACGACTCCTGGTACCTCCACGTCGTGCGGCGGCAGCTGCGGCGCCGCAAGCAGACCGTCCGCAGCGAGGTCCCGGGCATCGTCTTCCTCGAGATCGACGGGCTGGCATACGACGTTCTGCGGCGCGCGCTCAGCGACGGCAGCGCCCCGAACCTGGCCGCCTGGCTGCGCGGCGGCTCCCACGAGCTGCACAGGTGGGAGACGGACTGGTCCTCGCAGACCGGCGCCTGCCAGGCCGGCCTCCTGCACGGCAACAACGACGACATGCCGGCCTTCCGCTGGTGGGAGAAGGACCGCGATACGGCGATCGTTACCAACCATCCGCGCGACGCGGAAGAGCTCGAGCGGCGGCACTCGGACGGCCGCGGGCTGCTGCACGCCGACGGCGCCAGCCGCGCCAACATCCTCTCCGGCGACGCACCGCACTCGATGCTGACGATGAGCACGGCGCTGCGGCGGCGCCGGCCTATCGGCCGCGACTACGCGGCCTACTTCGCCCGCCCCTCCGCTGTCGCCCGCACCTTCGTCCTCGTCCTCGCCGAGGTGGCGCGCGAGCGCCGGGCGGCCCGTGCCCAGGTCCGCGACGACGTTCGCCCCCGGATCGCTCGCAGCCGCTCCTACGCCTTCGTCCGCGCTTGGGGCACGATCGTCCAGCGCGACCTGCAGGTCGCCGCCGTGGTCGGCGACATCCTCGCCGGGCGCCCGGCGATCTACACCACCTTCCTCGCCTATGACGAGGTGGCCCACCACTCCGGGATCGAGCGGCACGACGCGCTCGCCGTGCTGCGCGACCTCGACCGCCAGATCGCGAGAATCGCCGCCGCCTGCTCCGAGGCGCCGCGCCCCTACCGCCTTGTGGTGCTCTCCGACCACGGCCAGTCGCAGGGCGAAACCTTCCGCGACCGCTACGGCGAGACGCTCGAGGACGTGGTCCGCGCCGCCGGCCGGCCGGAGAGCACGATCGCCGTCGAAGGAGGCGACGACGACTCGCTCGCCTACCTCAGCGCCGGCCTGACCGAGATCGCGCGCGACGACACCGCGGCCGGCCGCACGGTGCAGCTCGCGACGCGGGATCGTCGCGCCGACGGCGCGGTCGCCCTCGATTCCGACGCTCGCCGTGACATCGAAGAGGCGCACGGGAAGGAGGTGCCCGAGCTGTCGGTGATGGCCTCGGGCTGCCTCGGGCTGATCAGCTTCCCGCGCGAGCCGGGCCGGGTGACCCTGGAGCGGATCGAGGCGCTGTACCCGGGGCTTGTGACGGCGCTCCGCGACCACCCCGGTGTCGGGTTCGTCCTGGTGCGCTCCGAGCGCTTCGGGCCGATGGCCGTCGGCAAGACGGGGACCGTGTTCCTCGACGAGGACCGGGTCGAGGGCGAGGATCCGCTCGCGCCCTTCGGCCCCAACGCCGCCGACCACCTGCGGCGCACCGACGGCTTCCCCCACTGCGCCGACCTGATGGTCAACAGCACCTTCTGGCCGCAGTTCGGCGAAGTCGCCGCCTTCGAGGAGCTGGTCGGCTCGCACGGCGGGATGGGCGGAACGCAGAGCTTCCCCTTCGTCCTCCATCCCAGCGAGCTGGCCTGGCCCGAGGAGGAGGTCATCGGGGCGGAGCGGGTCCACCGCATATTCCGCAGCTGGCTGGCCCAGCTGGGGCACTCGAGCTACGAGAGCGAGGTCGCCTCTCCCGGGGACAGCACCCGCGTCTCCACCTGAGGAGCCAGCTCGCCCACTCGGGCGGCGAACTCCCGCGGCGGCGAGTGGAGGGGGTCGGGCCGAAAGCGCGCCAGGCCGAGTGGGTAAAGGGTCCCCCAGTGAATCGGCACGGCGATCCGCGGGGAGAGCAGAGCCGCCGCGCGGGCGGCACGCTCGGGATCGAGGTGCCCGGGACCGAGGCTCGGTCCCCAGCCCCAGACGGGCAGCAGTGCGAGGTCCAGCTCGTCCACCAGCCCCTCCATCCCGTCGAAGAGATCGGTATCGCCGGCGAAGTAGATCCGGTGGCGGCTACCGCCCAGCAGGAACCCGACCGCCTCGGCGTCCGCGGCGAAGAGCCGTCCGCCGGCGTGCGCCGCCTCGGTGGCGGTAACTGAGACTCCGCCTACCCGGCTCGACTCTCCCGGCGCCAGCTCCGAGACGGCGGAGAAGCCGCGGCGCTCGAAGAAGTCCCCTGCGCCGGGCGGCACGAGCATCCGCACGTCGCGACCGATCCCGCGCAGCGAAGGCAGGTCGGCGTGGTCGTGGTGCAGGTGTGAGACCAGCACCGCGTCGAGGTCCTTCAGGCTCTCCCGCGGAGGCGGCGCTCCCTGGCGGCGCAGCGGGCCGACCCGGGCGCGCAGCACCGGATCGGTGAGCAGCCGGGCGCCGTCGAGCTCGAGGAGGACGGTCGCATGCCCGACGTAGGTGACGCGATCGAGCGCCGTCATGTCCGCACCGCCCGTCCTGCGCGTCGGAAGCGGCGCGTATCGTCCGCTGGGGCGATGAGCGAGCGGCGAACGATCTTCCGCGGGCGTTTGCGCCGTCCTGGAGGCGAGGGAGATGGCGGAGAAGAAGAAGTCATCGAGATCGACCCGGGCGCACTGAGCGGGATCTTCGCCGCTCCCAGGTGGTTGCGCGACCTCGGCTTCTCGTCCTGGCTCTTGGTCGGGGCCGGCGCGGCGCTGATCGGCGCGATCTGGCTGCTCGCCCAGACGCAGACGATCGTGATGCCGGTGATCGTGGCGGGAATCGTCGCCTCGGTCGCCTCGCCCCTGGTCGACTGGCTCCGCCGGCACGGCATTCCGCGGGGCGTCGGGGCGGGGCTTGTCTTCCTCCTGATCGTCGCCGTCGGCGCCGCCGTCGGCCTGATCGTCCTGACCGGGATCGCCGGCCAGGCGGACAGCCTCTCCGAGAGGCTGCAGGAGGGGGCGAACGAGATCGAGTCCCTGGCCCGCGACCTCGGCGTCAAGGCCCCCACTGCCGCCGACGCGAACGCCGGGGCCGGCACCTCGATCAGCGACGCCTTCCAGGCGCTGACCCAGGGCCTCATCGGCGGGGTCGACAAGCTCGCCTCGCTCGCCGTCTTCCTCTCCTTCACCGCTCTCAGCCTCTTCTTCATGCTCAAGGACATGCCGACGATCGGCGGGTTCGTCGAGCGCCACCTCGGCGTTCCCGTCCCGGTCGCCCGGTCGATGATGAACCGGGTGGCCGGCAGCATGCGCGGCTACTTCCTCGGCGTCACCGTCGTCTCCGTCTGGAGCTCGCTGATCGTCGGGGCCGGCGCGCTGCTCCTCGGCGTTCCCCTGGCCGGAACGATCGCCGTCGTCACCTTCGTCGGCGGCTTCGTCCCCTACCTCGGCGCCTGGACAGCAGGTGCCTTCGCGGTTCTGATCGCCCTCGGGGATCAGGGACCGGAGACAGCCCTGGCCCTCGCCGTCATCGTCCTGCTTGCCAACGGCGTCCTGCAGCAGCTGGTCCAGCCGATCGCCTACGGCGCCGCGCTGAAACTGCATCCCCTCGTCGTCCTGATCGCAACGATCGCCGGCGGCTGCCTCTTCGGCGTAGTAGGCCTGGTCCTGGCCGCGACCCTCCTCTCCGCCGCCGTCCGCATCTCAGCCGACATCCGCGCCGCCGAGGGAGAGCCGCAGGCAAGTACCCCTTAGGCCATCTCGGCTGCGCATCGCTGGGCGCGCGCGTACAGAGTCTCTGGGGCGATGTCGGCTTCGTTTGGCCAGACACTCGTGCCCGCGTCTGCGTCAACGCGCAGCCGGCGGAAGTACTCATGGTCTCGAAGAGGCTCGAAGACTCCACCGTAGGCGAGCAGGTAACTGAGATCGACGTCAGCGACCAGGCCATCCTCGAAGCGGACGTGGACGGAGTGGCCCCTGGACGGAGTGGCTTCGATCAACAGCGGTGTGCTGCGCATCCCTTGATGGTAGTCCCGCTTATGGCAGTGGCTCGGTGATGGATCTCGTCGTAGTACATCCAAATCGTGATCCATAGAAGCTGCTGATTCGCGGCACCGGGCGACGCTTGATCTCTTACTGTCACCGAACTAGACCCGGGTGTGCCAGAACTTAAAATCTGAGAGCTATGGACGCCGGTGACGGAGCGGAGCTGGTCGGGGTTGCCTACGCCAACGATCTGGCGGAAGGGGAGATGATCAAGGGGCTACTGGAGAGCTCTGGTATTCCCAGCGTTCTGCAGCGGGTGGGCATCGACGGTCCCTCTCTCGGCTTCGGCTTGCTGAGCCCGGGTGGAGGGTCGCAACAAGTGATGGTTCATGCCCACCGGGCCGAGGAGGCGCGCGCCCTGCTGGCGACGACGCTGAGCGAAAGCGAACAGGTGGACCTGACTGAGATCTCCGATCTTCCGTACCCAGGAGAACCGAAGCGGCGCAAGCCCCGCAGGTATGGCCTGGTCGGAGGCTACGCCCGGATCTGGGCCTGGTCCTTCGGCACCATGGGCCTCGCCTTCGCGGTCTTCCTGCTGCTTCGCTCGGTCTGACCCGCAAGCCGCATGCACCCATAAGCGTTCTTCAAGCAACACACGGCCCCGGCTGGCTGGGGCCGGGGCCGTGTGCGCAAACCGTTGCCTAGCCCTGAGCGGGAGCCGGCTCGGGGTCGGGATGCTCGACTCGGGGGAGCCAGGAGAGCGAGCGGGGCAGGTACCAGTTGCGGTCGCCCAGGAGCTTCATCGTCGCGGGCAGGAGGATGGCGCGGACGATCGTCGCGTCGATCAGGACCGCGACGGCGAGGCCGACTCCCATCTCCTTCATGTCGATGATGCTGAGAGTGGCGAAAACGGCGAAGACCGCCACCATCACCATCGCCGCGCTGGTCACCGTGCCGGCCGTGGCGAGGATTCCGCTGCGGACCGCGTCGTCGCTGCTCATGCCCTTGTCGATTCCCTCGCGGACCCGGCTGAGGATCAGCACGTGGTAGTCCATCGAGAGCCCGAAGAGGATCACGAACAGGAACATCGGCAGCCAGGAGCTGATGCCACCGTTGGAGTGGAAGCCCAGCAGCGACTCGCCGAGCCCGTTCTGGAAGACCAGCACCAGGACTCCGTAGGCCGCGCCGACTGAGAGCAGGTTCAGCACGATCGCCTTGATCGGGACGACGATCGAGCGGAAGGTGATCAACAGCAGCAGGAAGGCCAGTCCGAGCACGAAGGCGAAGACGAGCGGCAGGCGCTGGGCCAGCAGATCGTTGAAGTCCTTCGACTGGGCGGCATCCCCGGTGACGTTGACGCTTGCTCCTTGCACTCCGGCGAACGCCGCCGGCACCACCTGCTCGCGGATCTGCTCCATCGCCCGCGTCGCGGCTGCATCGCTGCCGCTGCCGACGGTGGGGATGTCGATCGCCGCGACAGTGCCATCGGCATTGCGCTTCACCGTCACCTCACCGACGACCGCCGGATCGGCCTCGGCGCCGCTGCGCAGGTCGACGATCGCCGCCGCAACCGGGCCGGAGCTGACGTCATCGGCCTCGACCACGACCCTCGCCCCGGCCGCTTCGCCCGGGAAGGCTGCGGTGAGACGGTCGTAGGTCTTGACCACCGGGATGTCCCGCGGCAGGTCGTCGGCGCCGCTGACGACGGTGTGCATGCCCAGCGCCGGCAGCGCCAGCGCGATCAGCACACCTGCCGAGGCGATCGTCGCAACGACGGGGCGCCGCATCACACGGTCGACGATCCCGGTCCACATCGAGCGCCCGTGACGCCGCTCGCGCATACGGGAGAGGAACGGTATCCGGCCCTTTTCGACCCGGTCGCCAAGCTTCGAGAGTACCGCCGGCAACACCGTCAGCGAAGCGAACATCGCCACTCCGACGACGGTCATCGTCCCTACCGCGAACGAGGTGAAGGTCGGGTCGCCACTGAGCAGCATCCCGGCCATTGCCGCGATCACGGTCAGACCGGAGACGAGCACCGCCCGCCCCGAGGTCGCCGCCGCAGCTTCGAGCGAGGCCGCGGCGGTGCGCCCCGCCCGCCGCTCCTCGCGCTCGCGGCGCATGTAGAAGAGCGAGTAGTCGACGCCGACGGCGAGGCCGATCAGGACCACGACCGCTGAGACGTTGGGGTCCATCGGGACCAGCTGACTCGGCAGCGCCAGCAGGCCGAGGGTCGCCAGCACCGAGCTGAAGCCGATCAGCAGGGGCACGAAGGCGGCGACCAGGGCGCCGAAGGCGACCAGAAGGATCAGCAGGGTGATCGGCAGAGAGGTCGTCTCCGCCTTGCTGAGGTCCTCGGCGAAGACCTCGTCGAGTGCCTTGGAGGCGCTGGCGCTCCCAAACTGCTCGACCCGGACATCCGGGTTGTTCGCCTGCGCGGCTGCGGTTGCGGCGAGGGTGGCATCGACCCTTCCTTCGGCCTGGGTCGCGTCGCCGGCGATCTCGAATTCGATCAGCGCCGTGTGGCCGTCGGCGGAGACCTGACCGCCCCCGTCGGCCGGCGAGCTGACCTTCATGACCGCGGGGACGTCCCTCAGTCGTTGCGTCGCTTCGTCGACCGCGGCTTCGAAGGCCGGGTCGGTTGCGGTCAAGCGGTCGCTCTGGACGAGCGCCGTCTCTTCGTTGGGATTGAGCTCGGCGCGTTCGAGCGCGAGCTCAGCCCGGCCCGACTCGCCGGAGACCGCTTCGGCGTCGGTCAGCTGCTTCTGTCCGACCGCACCGCCGATGAAGACAGACACGATGACGAAGGCGAGCCATCCGAAGATGGCGACCTTGCGATGGGTGGCGCTCCAACGAGCTGCGCGGGCTGCGATGTTGGTCTTTCTCGGTTGCATTTGGTTCCTCTCGGTCTGGAATGGATGAGACCGGTCGAGCTTCACATCGCGCCGACCGCGTTCCAATGCGGCTGACAGGCGTCTTGGGGGTACGGCTCTCCGCGCCAAAGGTGTGGCTGCCCGTACCCCCGAAGCGCCCGCTGTGAAGGACAATCGAGCGGTGCCCGCATCCGTCCTCATAGTCGACGACCACCCCAGCTTCCGGGCCAGCGCGCGGCGGATGCTCGAGGCGAGCGGTTACTCGGTGGTCGGCGAGGCGGCCGACGGCGAGGCGGGGATCGCCGCCGCCGGCGAGCTCGACCCCGACCTGGTTCTGCTCGATGTGCAACTGCCCGATCTCGACGGCTTCGAGGTCGCTGCCCGGATCGCCGCCCTGACCGGTGCCGCGCCCGCGATAGTCCTCACCTCCAGCCGCGACCTCTCCGACTTCGGCGACGCCGTCGCCGAGAGCCCCGCCCGCGGCTTCATCGCCAAGAGCGAGCTCAGCGGCGAGACCTTCGCGGAGCTGACTGGATGAGCAGCCTGCGGCGCGCCCTGCTGGCGCTCGGTGTGCTCGCCTTCCTGGTCGGGATCGGCAGCGCCGCACTGATCCTGACCAGCGACCACGCCGACGCCCGGGGCTTGGCGGCGGCACTGATCCTCACCGCCGGCTGGAGCTTCGCCGGGACCGGCCTCTACGCCTGGGACCGGCGGCCGGGCAACAACATCGGACCGCTGATGACGGCGGTCGGCTTCACCCTGTTCTTCCAGGGGCTGACGTCGTCGAGCAACAGCGTCGTCTTCGCGATCGGGATCCTCGGTGCCTCGATCCCCTACGCGATCCTCGTCCACCTCCTGGTCAGCTTCCCCGCCGGCAGGCTCGAGAGCCGCTTCCAGCGCATCGTCGTCGGTGCCGGCTATCTGACGACGACGGTCATGCAGCTGGCATGGGCGGTCTTCATCGACCCGGCCAAGCAGGGCGACTGCGAAGGCTGCCCGGAGAACCCGATCCTGATCGCCGGGCACGAAGGCGTCGCCGACGTGATCAACGCCTTCCAGGTCGCGCTCGCCAGCTTCGCGATCGCTTCGACCGTGGCGATCGTCTTCCTGCGCTGGCGCCGCAGCACGCCGGCGCAGCGCCGCGCCCTCACCCCCGTCGTCCTCACCGGAGCGATCGCCTTCACGATCCTGCTGGCGCAGCTGATCCTGACTGAGATCGGCATACCCGCGGCGGTCGAAGACGGCGCCTACATCGCCTCGATCGTCATCTTCGGCTCCCTCCCCTTCGCCTTCCTGCTGGGGCTGCTGCGCTCGCGGATCGGCAAGGCGGAGGAGATCACCACTGCGCTCAGCGCCGAGAACGAGCAGCTGAACGCCGAGCTGCGGGCCAAGGTAGAGGAGCTGCAGGCCTCGCGAGCGCGGATCGTCGAGGCCGGCTACGCAGAGCGCCGCCGGGTCGAGCGCGACCTCCACGACGGCGCCCAGCAGCGGCTGATGGCACTGACGATGAACCTGCGGCTGGCCCGCGACAAGCTCGAGGGCGACCCGGCGACGACAGCGGAGCTGCTCGACGAGGCTATGGAGGAGCTCTCCGCGGCAACCGCGGAGCTGCGCGAGCTGGCCCGCGGCATCCACCCGGCCGTGCTCAGCGACCGCGGGCTTTCCGCAGCCCTCGGCGGCCTCGCCGAACGCTCGCCGGTGCCGGTCGAGATCGTCGAGACGCCCAGCGAGCGGCTGCCCGCGCCGGTCGAGTCGGCAACGTATTTCGTCGTCGCCGAGGCGCTCACCAACGTCGCCCGCTACGCCGAGGCGGGCGGGGCGAGCGTGCGCGTCGGCCGCGAGAACGGGGTGGTCGAGATCGAGGTCCGCGACGACGGCGTCGGCGGCGCCGACCTCGACGCGGGCACCGGCCTGCGCGGGCTCGAAGATCGCGTCGCCGCACTCGAGGGCAGCTTCGAGGTCCGCAGCAGGCCCGGCCAGGGGACCACCGTCGAAGCGAGGATCCCGTGCGAGTAGTCG
Organism: uncultured Solirubrobacterales bacterium; assembly: GCA_963697695.1. Lineage (GTDB taxonomy): Bacteria > Actinomycetota > Thermoleophilia > Solirubrobacterales > 70-9 > VRUE01. Next base: position 1,695,492 of record OY969094.1, on the reverse strand, counting down.
TCGCCGACGACTCGACCCTGCTGCGCGAGGGTCTGGTGCGGCTGCTTGAGGAGGCGGGCATGGAGGTGGTCGGCCAGGCCGCAGATGGCGAGGAGCTGCTGCGCAAGGTCCGCGCCCACAAGCCCGACGTCGCCGTCGTCGACGTGCGGATGCCGCCGACCCACACCGACGAGGGGCTGCGGGCGGCGCGGGAGATCCGCGCCGAGCTGCCCCAGGTCTCGGTCCTCGTGCTTTCGCAGTACGTCGAAGTCGCCTACGCCCGCGAGCTGCTGGCCGAGAGCGCCGAGGGGCTCGGCTACCTGCTCAAGGACCGTGTGGCCGACGTCGGGGCACTTACCGACGCGGTGCGCCGGGTGGGCGCGGGAGGCTCGGCGCTCGACCCCGAGGTGGTATCGCAGATGCTCGGCCGGCGGCGCGATGACGATCCGCTCGAGCAGCTGACCCCGCGCGAGCGCGAGGTGCTGGGCTTGATGGCCGAGGGACGCTCAAACGGCGCGATCGCAGCCGAGCTGGTGGTCAGCGAGCGCGCGGTCGAGAAGCACGTCACCGGGATTTTCTCCAAGCTCGAGCTCGCCGCGAGCAGCGATGACCATCGCCGCGTGCTCGCGGTGCTGCGCTTCCTCAACCAACCTTGAGTGTCCGGTTCCGGTAATTACCCACATTTGTATTAGAGTAATCCGTATTACTTGACCATTGCGATGGTCGGTGTTATAGGTACGGGCACCGGCCTTCGCAGGCTGGCGCCAGGCTGGGGCGAGGTGGTTGCGCAGCTGCGCTTTCGAAGCCTCCCTCTCCTGGCTGAAGAGACCTGCGCCGGGGGCACATCAGCACACCCGACGCAGGCTAGTTCGACCCGGCGTTTTTGCGCCGGACCAAGGAGAAAAGATAGATGAAATATCTAAAGTTGTTGGGATTGACGCTCGCCGCAGCGCTTGCCGCGACGGCGATTGTGGGAGCGACGTCGGCATCGGCCGTCGTCCTCTGCAAAGAAAACAAATCACCGTGCCCGGAAGCCCAGCAGTATCCGTCCGGGACGAAAATCAGCGCTCAACTCGTGGCGGGCACCAAAGCGGTCCTCACGGGTACCCTGAACGTCGAATGCAGCGTGTCAACCGTTTCTGGTGAAACGACCGCGAAATCAGGTTCGCCGCTGCCAGGCAAAATCACCGGCCTGACTTTCAAAACGTGCACCACCTGTCCCACCGTCACGGCCGAATCCCTGCCGTACGCCGCATCGGTGACCGCGAGCGGAGCTGGTAACGGGGGGCTTACCGTGAGCAACCCGAAAGTGAAACTATCGGGGTGCTTCGGCTTCGCGACCTGCATCGCATCGGCGGCGAGCGTCACGCTCGATGTCGTCGGTGGTAACCCGGCGCGAGTGAAAGCGGTCAAAGAGCCGCTCACCCTCTCAGGCTTCGGGTGTGGTTCATCCGGCACCTGGACCGCCGAATACGAAATCACGGCGCCGAAACCGGTCTTTGTCACGACCTGATCGGCTGGAGTTCTCAGCGGGCCGCATCGATCGATGCGGCCCGCTGTTTAACATCCTCAACAACGAGAATTTAGAGTTCTTTGATGCAACCATTGTCGTTCCCGAAGAAATCAGCGACGGCAGCGTGGCTTGTCCCCTTGTTGGCCTTGGCGCTTCTGCTGGGCCCGGCTGCGATGCCCTCCCATGCCCAGAACTGCCCAAATGCCGAGGTTCGTCAGCAGCAGGGCTCCGCCTATCTGCCCGACTGTCGCGCCTACGAGCTGGTCTCGCCCCCGAACATGGGCGCACGGTTCCCTGGCGGGCGGGCGGCCGCTGGGGGGATGGGCTACTTCAATTTCCTCAAACCGGTACGGCCTGACGGCGGAAGCGTCCTTTTCGAGGTGCTGGGCGGAGTAATGCCGGGCTTCCCGGGGACCGGCTTCGATGACCGCTATCGATCGGTGCGAACCGGATCCGGCTGGGAAACGAGGCTGATCAGCCCGACCCCCGCCGAGTCGGAAATACCGGGATCAGGCGGCGTTAGCCCCGATCACGAGTTCTCCTTCGTCGCCACCAGATTCCAGGACATGCCCGACGAAGGAAGTTTGAACGCGCGTGCCGGAGTTGGGGTGAACGACCAGAGCACCTGGGTGCGGTATCCAGACGGGGCATACGAGCTGATCGGTCGCGGCAACTTGACAAGTGACGCTCGTGCGACAGGCCAGTTCATCAGCCCCGGCGGGGGCCATATCGTCTTCAGTAGCCTGGTGCAACTCGAGCCCGAGGCGCCCCTCGCTGGCACGCTGACTGTCTACGATCGCACGGCGGACGGAGTCACACACGTCGTCTCGCTGTTGCCCGGTGACGTCACACCTGTAGCGCAGGAAGCCCGCTACCTCGGTGCCTCAGCGGACGGCTCGGCCATCGCCTTCGCGATCGAAGAAGACATGTACGTCCGTCTGGACAACCAGACCACGAAACCGGTCGCGGGCGGTGCGCCGATCTTCGCCGGCGTCTCCGCGGACGGAGGCAGGCTCTTCTACGAATCGACTTCCGAAAACATTTTCGTTTACGACACCGCCACGGGTGCGACGACCACAGTCACCAGCAACGAAGACTCGAAGCTCGTCAACGTATCGGCCGACGGGTCGCACGTCTACTTCGTCTCGGAATCGCAGCTCGACGGAAGCAAAGGGACCGCGGGAGCGGGCAACCTCTACGTCTGGGACGTCGCCACTGAAACCGTGCGCTTCATCGCGACGGTCGACCTGCTCGACGTTTCCGGACAGCCGAACCTCGTCAGCTGGACGAGCGACGTGGTAGCGCCCGGGCAGGGGCCGATCACGGGGCCCGGCAACTCGACCGCGCGTACCAACCCGAGCGGAACCGTGCTGGTCTTCGCCTCGAGAGCGCAGCTGACCGGATACGAAAACCAGGGCTTCGCCCAGATCTATAGGTATGACGTGGACGACGGCAGTCTGACCTGCGTCTCGTGCAACCCATCGAACGCTCCGCCTACCTCCGATGCGGTCCTTCAGGTGTACAGCAACTTCAATCCCGGCGTCCCGCTCGATGCCGCGAGCTACGTGGTGAACCTCACGGACGACGGCGGAGCGGTCTTCTTCGAGACGGGCGACGCCCTCGTTCCCCGCGACAGCAACGGCGCTTACGACGTCTACCAGTGGCGCGGCGGTGGAGTGTCGTTGATCTCGTCCGGCGCGGGAACAGGAGACAGCTATCTCTACGGCGCAACACCGGACGGTCAAGACGTCGTCTTCGCGACTACCGAGGACCTGACCGCGACGAAGATCACTTCGGGATCGGGAGCGATCTATGACGCCCGTGTCAACGGCGGCTTTCTCGAGCCGACGCCTCCAGTGCCCTGCCTGGGGGAAGCCTGCCGGGCGCTGCCAACTGTGCCTCCAAGCCTGCCCAACGCCGCGACACCTACCCTCATCGGCAAGGGCAACATCAAGCCGTCCGACAAGTCGAAGCACGGAAAGAAACACCGACGCTGCAGGAAGGCCCAGCGTCGCGGCAAACGCTGTTCCCGAAAGACCCCCTCGGGCGGACGGAGCGGTCGCCAAGCGCACCTAGTCGGAGGTCCAACGCGATGAGTTTCCGCTCGAGGATCCTCGAGCAGGTCGTAGCCCTCCTGGCGGTAGCTCTGGTCAGCGCGTTCGCCGTCGCGCCAGCGCACGCCGATCCGTCCCAGCACGCCTTCGAGTCGGTCAGCGCCGCCGTCTCGACCCCGCGGGCAGGCGCCCACGGCGACTTGACGCTGACGCTGAAGTTCCTGCAGGACCCCACCCAGGAATTCGGCGGGACGCTACTGCCCTATGGCAGAACCCGTACCCTGGAGATCGACCTGCCTCCGGGGGTGGTGGGGAACCCGAACGACTTCCCGCAATGCACCGAGGCGCAGCTGGTCGAAACGCCCACCTCGTTCTTCCAGCGGTCCTGCCCCCAGGACTCCCAGGTCGGGGTGACGGTGCTCGACCTCACCCGCGAGCAGCCGGGGATCATCGAGCCCGTCTACAACATGCAGCGACCGAACGAGGAGGACGTCGTCGCCAGGCTCGGCTTCATGGCGCTGACATTCCCAACGTTCATAGACGTCCGCCTGCGATCCGGCGGCGACTACGGCCTCACCGCGTCGCTCCGCGGCCCGTCGTCGATCCTCGCGCTGATCCGTGCCGAGACGACGCTGTGGGGCGTCCCGGCCGACCCGATCCACAATCCGCTGCGAATGCAGCAGATCGAGGTCCTTTCGGGCTGCAAAAACGCCTGCCTGGCCGAAGGTGGCGCCAGGCCGAGCGGGCTTGAACCGATGCCCTTCCTCAGCAACCCGACGAAGTGCGGGAGCGGTGACGTGGTGAGGTTCGAGGCGACCAGCTACGCGGAACCGGAGCGCTTGATCGCTGCCACCGCGCCCTTCCCCGGAATCACGGCGTGCGAGGCGGTCACGTTCGACCCGACGCTCACTGTCGAGCCGACCAGCCGGCGAGCCTCCGCCCCGACCGGCATCGATGCACGCCTGCGCATACCGCAGAGCGAATCTCCCGACACCGTCGCCACCTCGGCACTGCGCAGCGCCACGGTCACCCTGCCGCCGGGATTGACGCTGTCGCCCAATGCGGGAGACGGCCTCGAGGCCTGCGGCGCCGCCCAAGCCGGCTACCGCTCGGAAGGGGCGCCGCCGCGCTGCCCGGAGGCGGCGAAGATCGGGACCGCCACGTTCGTCTCGCCGGCGCTCGCAGAGCCGCTGCCGGGCTCGATCTACCAGCGAGACCCCGAGCCCGGAAACCTCTTCCGCATCTGGCTCGTCGCCGACGACCTTGGCGTCCGGCTGACGATCCCAGGCGAGGTACGGCCCGACCCTCAGACCGGTCAGCTTCGCGTCGTCTTCATGGACGCCCCGCAGCTGCCCGTGGAAGAGATCGAGCTTCACGTCGAAGGGGGACCGAGGGCGCCGCTGATCAATCCCAGCTCATGCGGGGCCTTCGAGACGCTCTATGAGCTCGTCCCCTGGTCAGGTAACCCCGCCACCATCGGCGAGACGTCGATGAGGATCGACGAAGGGTGCGACACCGGCAAGTTCGGACCCAAGCTGAAGGCCGGAAGCGTTAATCCGATCGCAGGCTCCAACACAGATGTTGTCCTCGACGCCGAGCGCAAGGACGGCGAACAAAACATCGTCGGGCTCAACGTCACCTTTCCCGAGGGCCTGCTGGCCAAGCTCGCCGGCGTGCCGCTCTGCCCTGAGGCGCTGACGACCAGCGGAAGCTGTCCGACCGCCTCGCGAGTCGGGTCCGTTGCCGTTGCCGCGGGTGTTGGGCCGTTGCCGCTGTGGATTCCCCAGCCGGGCAAGGCACCCACTGCCGTCTACCTGGCAGGTCCGTACAAAGGCGCCCCATACAGCGTCGTGGTCAAAGTGCCGGCGCAGGCCGGGCCCTTCGACCTCGGCACGGTCGCCGTACGAGCAGCCATTGACGTCGATCCCACAACCACTCAGGTACAGGTCAGATCTGATGCGCTGCCCCAGATACTCGAGGGCGTGCCGATTCCGTACCGCCACGTCCAGGTCTCCGTCAACCGATCCGACTTCGCGCTCAACCCCACCGACTGCCGGGCGACATCGGTCAATGCCAGGTTCATCTCGCCGCTCGGCGCGACGGCGAAAGCGTCGGATCGCTTCCAGGTCGGCGGCTGCCGCGAACTCAGCTTCAAGCCGAAGCTCCGTCTCGAGCTCAAGGGCGGCACGCGGCGGGGCGCTAACCCAAGCCTGCAGGCAGTTCTCCGGATGCTCAAGCAGGGCGCCAATGTCGACCGCGCCGCGGTCACCTTGCCACGCTCGACGTTCCTCGATCAGTCGCACATCCGGACTATCTGTACGCGCGTCCAGTTCGCCGCCCGGGCATGCCCGAAAGCCGCGATCTACGGGCGGGCCACCGCGACGACGCCTCTTCTCGAGAGACCGTTGAGGGGACCGGTCTACCTCCGCTCGTCTGACAATCCCCTGCCCGACCTGGTCGCAGACCTGCGCGGAGACGTCGACATCGTCCTCGCCGGCCGGATCGACGCGGTCGATGGGCGGATGAGGACGATATTCACCCGGGTCCCAGATGCCCCGGTCCGGAAGTTCGTCCTGCAGATGCAGGGGGGCGAGAGGGGCCTACTGCAGAATTCCCGGAACCTTTGCCGCCGCGGTTACAGCGCAGACGTGAGCTTTGAGGGACAAAACGGAAAGGTCAAGCAATTCCAGAGTCGGGTTTCAGCTTCCTGCCCAAACGGCGGGGTCCAGAAACGCGGGGGCGAGCGCTGACGATCAGCCGGCCACCCAGCTCCTGGCCTCCTCCAACCCATCGAGGTCGCGGATCAGCACTTCGCCGGGAGTCAGCCAGGCGAACATGTGCATCGCTTTGGCGACCCACTCGGCATCGGTGACCAGGGCGAAGCGCTTCCAGGCGGAATGGTCGCGAACCCAAACCTGAAGTCCGGTCTTGACGTCCTGCGGTAGGGCACTCGGCTCGAGGCCATGGAAGTCGGAGAGAACGAAGAGCAGGCGCAGCTCGCCGGACTCGACCCCCTCGCGCAGCGCCGGCTCCAACACCTCGGTGTAGTCCTCCTTGCTGAGCTTCCCCGACGCCCGCAGTCCCACAACCCCCGCCGGCATCCCGTCCATGCGCTCGATCATCGTTTCCTCCTATGCCTCGACTGGATGGTGAGTCGAACAGTGTGAGCGTTTGGCGCCAGGCTCGTGCGATCGCACTGCTGCCAGGTGTCGTGACGGTGCTGGTACCGCTCCTCATCCTCATCGACGCCGATTGGGACCTCGGCTGGGGACTCGGCGCACTCGCCGGCTCCCTATTCATCCTGATCGGCCTCACACTCGTCATCGCCGGATTCGCGCTCTGGCTTTGGACGGTGCGGCTGTTCGCGCGGCGTGGCCGGGGAACGCTTGCGCCCTGGGACCCACCCCGAAACCTCGTCGTCGAGGGCCCCTATCGCCATCTGCGCAATCCGATGGTCGCCGCGGTTCTCGCAACGCTGGCAGGCGAGGCGCTTCTCTTCGGGTCGCCGGCGCTGCTGGCCTGGTTCGCAGCGTTCTTCGCAGCCAACTACGTCTTCTTCGCGCTGCACGAGGAGCCGAGTCTCGAGCGCCGGTTCGGGGACGAATACCGAACCTACAAGCGCAACGTCCCCCGCTGGCTGCCGAGGCGCACGCCGTGGACGCCGCCGCCGCGAGCCTAGGCCTTACGTCCAGGCTCGCTTGCAGGTTTCAAGCCCCGGCCTGCGGCGCCGACCAGAGTCGTCGGGGCCGAGAGGGACCCCGTGAACGGTGGCGATTCCTCAGACGACAGCGGGCGGGGCGCGGCATAAGAAGCATCGCCGCAAACGCAAGCACCGCTGGAAGGACAAGCACTACCGCTGGGTGCCCGACGGGAACTGTGGCTGGCGCGTCCAGAGCTACCCCGTCCGTCACAAGCACAAGCCGGGCCGGCGCCATCAGCGGGGCCCGGGACCGAGACCGGCCGACCGCTGCGCGCCGGCGGCGCTCGTCAACCGCGATCCCAGGCCGGCCGGCGCCTACCAGGGGCCGTTCGGGCCGGCGCAGGCGAAGCGGCTGCTGGACCGGGCCGGGTTCGGCGCCGTCCCCGGGCAGGCTGAGCAGCTGGCGACCCTCGGGCTCGTCGGCGCGGTCCAGTCCCTGACCCGTCCCAGCGGCGGCGCCACGCTGCACGGCCCCGCGCCGGTCGACGACGACGGCAACCAGATCGCCCCCGCCGACGCCTACGGCCACGACCACCTCTGGTTCCTCGACCGGATGGTGCGCAGCGACCAGCCGCTGGTCGAGCGGATGGCGCTCGTCTTCCACGACTGGTTCGCCACCTCCAACGCCGGTGTCTCCCAGCAGCAGCAGATGATCGACCAGTCGAACCTCTTCCGCTCGGCCTGCTTCGGCTCATTCTTCGACCTCTTCAAGGCGATCGCCATCGACCCGGCGATGCTGCAATGGCTGAACGGCGCCGAAAACACGAGGCAGGCGCCGAACGAGAACTACGCCAGGGAGATGATGGAGCTGTTCTCCCTCGGAGCCGACCGCGGCGCCTACACCGAGAACGACATTCGCGAACAGGCGCGGGCGCTGACCGGGTGGACCTACGACTGGTCGAACGAGCTCGGTGCTCACAATTTCCGCTTCAGCCCCAAACGTCACGACACAGGTGTGAAGACGGTGTTCGGCCAGTCGGGCAACTGGGGCTGGGAGGACTCCTGCCGGCTCTGCATCGAGCACCCGCTTCACCCCTCCTTCTTCGTCGAGAAGCTGTGGAGTTACTTCATCCCGCAGCCGCCCTCCGCCGCGGTCAGGGATGGGCTGGTCAACATCTACCGCGATTCGGGCTGGTCGATCCGGCCGGTGCTCGAAACGATCCTGATCGGTCCCGACCTCTACGAAGGCCCGCCGATGGTGAAGCCGCCGGTCGTGCAGCTCGCCGGCATGCTGCGCTCGACCGGGCGCTACGTCGACACCGACTCCTGGGTCTGGCTCTGCGACCAGGCCGGGCAGATGCTCTTCTGGCCGCCCAACGTCTCCGGCTGGGACGACACCCGCTGGCTCGACACCTCGCGGATGCGGGCGCGCTGGAACGTGGTCGCCTACGTGCTCGACACCATCTCGGTCGATGCCTGGGGCGATCCCTACAGCACCACCGAGACCGCCGAGGAAGCGCTCGCCCGCGCCCTGACCTCCTGGGGCTCGCCGGCATTGCGCGACGAGCACCGGGCCGAGCTGCTCGACTTCGCCCGCCGCAGCGAGAAACTCGCGGTGGCCAAATGGCAGCAGGGCCCCTACCGGGCGATGCGCCAGAACGCCCTGCTGCAACTGATCGGGGTCAGCCCGGAGCTGATCCTGCAATGAGAGGGAGCTGAACCGCATGAGCAACTGCTGCGACGACTACACCCGCTCCCAGCTGCTGCGCACCGCGGCGGCTGAAGCGGGCAGAGGCTTGCCGACGATCGAGGCGGGCATGCCCGAGCCGGCCGGCACGGGGCTTTCGAGGCGCAGCTTCCTCTCCTGGAGCGCCGGCCTGGCACTGGCCGTCTACGGCGCCTCGAAGATCCCGCTCGCCGCTTTCGAGGAGGGGATCGCCCATGCGGCCCCGACCGACAAAGTCCTCGTCTCGATCTTCTTCGACGGCGGAATCGACGCGCTCAGCGTCCTGGCGCCGACCGGAGACCCGCGCTACGCGCAGCTGCGGCCGAACCTGGCGCTCGGCCCCGGCGACGGGACCGAATTCAGCGAGGACACGCGGCTGCGCTGGCATCCCTCCGCGGCGGGCCTGGCGACCCTCCACGAAGAGGGCAAGGTCAGCGCCTTCCCGGCGATCGGCTACGACCACCCCGACCAGTCGCACTTCACCTCGCGCCACTACTACGAGATCGGCGAGCTCAGCGTCGGCTTTCGCACCGGTTGGCTGGGTCGCTACATCGACCAGGTGGGCGACAACGAGAACCCCCTGCAGGGGCTCTCGATGGACGGCTCTCTCTCGCCGATGATCGCCACCGCGGAGCGACCGGTGGCGGCGATCGAAAGCGTTGACGGCTACGACCTCTGGTCGAACGTGAGCCAGCCGATCTCCGATGAGATGTACAAGAGCTTCGCCCGCTTCGGCTCGCTGTCCTCGGACTCGCCCGGCCTGGCTCAGGTGCGCCGCGCCACCGCTCAGACCGACAAGCTGCGCACCGACCTGGATGGGATCGGCGGCTTCACCAGCCCGGTCTCATATCCCGACACCTACTTCTCCCACAGGCTCGCCGGCCTCGCCGCCTTCATCGCCGCCGGACTGCCGATGCGGGTGGTGACGATCCGCGCCCCCGGCGGCTATGACACCCACGCCGACGAGGCCGAAGACCTTTCGCGGGGCCTGCACGAGACCTGCGAGGGAGTGCTCGCCTTCCAGCGCGACCTCGAAGCGCGTGGCCTCGCCGACAGGGTCATGGTCGAGATGTGGAGCGAGTTCGGCCGGCGGCCGGAGGAGAACGGGTCGCTCGGCACCGACCACGGCGCCGCCGGCTGCGCCTTCGTCGTCGGCTCGAAAGCGAAGGGGGAGATGGTCGGCGAGTTCCCCGGCCTGGCAGTGCTCGACTCGAACGACAACGTCCGCGTCACCAGCGATTTCCGCGGAATGTATTGCTCGCTGCTCGAGCAGTGGCTGGGGCACGACGCCGCCGCGGTCATCCCGGGGGCGTCTTCGTTCGTCAGGCCAGAACTGGTGAAAGCGTGAGGAGAGTCACCGCGGGCCTCTTCGGCCTGGGCCTGCTTGCCGCCGTGACGGCGACGATTGCGAGCGGGCCGATTGCTGGAACCGTCGCGGCAGCCGAAGGCTGCGTCTGGCACCGACACGCAAAGCCCGTCGTCAAGCATCTGAAGCGCCACGGCCGTGTGCGCCGGGTCAAGCGAGTCAAGCGCTGGTGGACCTGCGATCCACGACCCGGCGCACCAACACCCACCACAACACCTCCCGCTCCACCGCCCACCGTGACCCCGCCCACCGAAGAGGAAGGGTCCCCCCTCTCCCGCCTCAGCGTCAAAGCCGTCGAGTGGAGCTACACCCTCTCCCGTCCCGAAGTCGAGGCCGGCGAGGTGCTGATCGAGCTCAACAACCAAGGCGAAGACAGTCACAACCTGCAGCTGCAGCGCGAAGACAGCGCAGAGCCGCCGCTGCTCGTCCCGGAGGCGGGCTCAGCGAAACGCACGAGCGCCCGCTTCGCCCTCTCCTCCGGCACCTACCACCTCTACTGCAGCCTCTACCAGCACGGGGAAAGAGGCATGCAGGCAACGCTGGTGGTGGGCAGCTAGCCGCTGCCCACTCTCACCTGCCGTCCTCCTGCTCGAGCACTTCCTTCAGCACGACGAGGCGCTCGCGCCACCAGGCCTTCATCTCTTCCGCCGTCTCAGCACCAGGAAGGCGTTCGTGCTCGATCCCGACCTGGCTCTTGGCCTGGCCCATGTCGGCAAAGCCGGCGACGAGGCGGGTCGAGCCGTCCTCCCAGTCGTAGCGAGCGCTTCGCGGACGGGTGGCGGAACGGCGGCGCATTTCGGCGCCCGGTAGCCAGCGCTCGCGCAGGGCCTCGTCCTCGAATGCGTCGAACAACCGGTCGACCGGAACTGCGACCGTCTTCGAAGCGGTCGCCGACCAGCCGCCATCGGAGCGCTGACCGAGAGCCCGCAAACCCCGCGCCCGCTCGAAACTGACCGTGATCGCCTGACACCACCAGCCAGGGACGTCATGCTCGGCTCCAAGCCAGCGGACGATCTCGGGATGGGACTTGCTCGTCGCATCCTGCTCGTCGAGCAGCCCGAACCACTCCTGCCAGCCGCGCCCCGTCGCTTTGAGGACGGCCTCCTCGGAAGCGGTCGGTTCGAAACCCGCGGGAGCCGTGTCCGGTCGCTCACCGCCGGCGATCAGCACCCGGCGCGCAGCCGTGTAGCTCTCGCCCGTCTTCTCCATCCGCGCCCGTACTCGGCGCTTGAAGGTCTTCTGCTTCGTCATCGTTTGCTCCTTTGCGGTGGACGGCCCAGGACCCACGCTCCCGATGCCCCACCGGAAAGGGCTATGACTAACCGGCGTCCCGATGGCTCCAGGCCACCTCTACCTCCCTTGGGCCGGCGGCGTGGCGCCGGAATGGAGGTCGGGCGCGGGACTGCGCCTACCCGGAACTGTACCCCAGCTGCTCAGCGGCCGTTCTTTTTGGGATGGCACCATGGATTGAGATCGCAGTTGGCTGCTTCGTTGATCATGCTGGCCGTCGCGGCATGGCTGGTCCGTCGATAGGCGAGCCCGTTGTAGCTGAAGGGCTCTGTCTTGACCGTCAATCGGTATATCCAGTTGCCCCGGTACTTGCGAGGCGCGAAGTAGACCAGCTGACTGGGCTTCAAGACGGTGCTTCTGGTGGAAGTTCCCACCCGTTTCGTCGAGGGGCAAATTGGCGTGTCCTGACTCTCGTCGCTCGTCCAAGTGCACTCCGCCTTGAAGGTGACCAGTTCGAGCCGTGCCTTTTGACCAACCAGCGCCGCCTCGACTTCTATCGGCAAGAGAACCTTCTTCTTGGTCCATTTCGCACTCTCGCCGAATTTCAGTTCGGGAGTAAGGGAAAAGAGTGCGCTGGGCCCTTTCCCGGGCAGTATGACCTCGGGTGGAATCGCCGTTGGCTCAACCGGAACGATCCTCTCTTTTGGGTCGTTCAACTCAAACGAAACCATCGCCTCGCCGGAGAAGCAGTGGTAGTCATTCGTCATCCGGTCATCCGAGCCGAAATAACGGAGGGCCGCGCAAGACCAGATGGCGCCCGCCGCTTCTTGGGCGCCAACCAGCTCCTTGCTCGGGTCCTGCAGCACCTGAGTCGCCAGGCCAGCAGCTACCTCGCATGAGGTATTGGCCACGCTCAGCTTTTTGACGCCTTTGGGGGCTCCACTGCACTTTTCCCGGATACCTTCCCTGGCGATGAGGTAGACGCGCTTGGAGCCCTGCAGGCACGCTGCTGCGCCGCGGAAGCCGAAAAAGCACCGCCACCCGTCGACCTCCTGGGCGGCCAGCGATCCCTGCGAGAAGGCCGGTACCTGAAGTGCTTTCTGAGCCACCGCCGAGGCCCGGCTGCAGCTGACACGATCAGCTTTGACGCCCCAGATGGTCGGGGGTCCGCCGGGCAAGCCTCCGACCACCCTCTTCCCACAGCGCCTTGCGGCTGCCGAGTCCTGTATCGAGAACTTGCCCTGGCAGCGGGCCTGCGCCCAGCTGTCGATCTCGATGAGAAGATCGATCAGCCGAACGGCGACTATCGCCCTGCTCGCATCGTCGACGATCTCGAGCTTGAGGCGGGCCCTGCTGGCAACTGCGCAACCCAAACCCAGTGAGCCGGTGTTCTGATGTGTCATGAAGTACACGTAAGGGCTTAGGGGCGGATTGTTCGTCGACTGCTGCGAGGCTATGGGTGAGTAGTCCTCGTATTCGACAGAACCGTCGTACGGAAGGTATTCGGGATAGGAGCGCCTACCGCTGGGCAGATACCGCTCGCTCCAGTGAATCTCTTCCCAGCCCTTGCGAAGGGAGCGCCATCTGTCCCCTCCCCTGCTTGCTTTGAACTGGAGCTTTAGCAGCCCTTTCCGGGAATAGCGGCCATTGCAAGCTTCTGGAAGCCCGGCGATTACCGCGTCGAACGAAGTGTCGATTTCAGCCGGAGAGAGGAAATTGTCAGTGGCCCTCACCTCGCGGTCCTTCTCCGGATGATGGTTGAAGGTGAACCCGTCGAATTCCAGAGGCGAGACGAGCCCAGCGGCAATGCAGCGCTGTTCGAGACTCGGCTCGGCAGAAGCGTTACCTGTGCCGAAAATTGCACCGGCGACACACACGAGCACCAGCAGGAACCCCACTCGGCTGCGCCTTCTCAGTTCGATTCTCCCCAAGGTCGTTCCCGCCCTTCTCCGTATGGTCAGCTCTGCGGCGAGCACTCTGTCATATCCATCCACACCATCGCCACTAGCATGCGATCGATGCGGGTGGTACTGGTCGGATACGGGACGCGCGGGGACGTGCAGCCGTTTGTGTGCCTCGGCACGGCACTGACGCAGTGGGGTCACGAGGTCTCCCTGCTCGTGCCGCGGAACGGCGCTGCGATGGGGCGCGCCGCGGGCCTGAAGACGACTGCGCTTCCACTCGACGTTCAGGAGATGTTCTCCATGCCGGCGGCACAGCGGATGCTGGCGGCCGGGCGCATCAACGCCTTCTTCCGCTGGCTGCACCGGGAGGAGCAGGCGTTCCTGGCCGAGTTGCGCTCGATTCTGATCGAGGGCACCCGCGACGCCGACGTGATCGTCTGCCACCCGCTGGTGGAGGACCGCTGCGCGGCGATCGGCGAGGCACGCGGGGTGCCGGTGCTCGCCACACATTTCTTTCCGGTGCTCCCCTCGCGTGCATTCCCCTCGCCGTTCATCTCCCAGCGCAATCTGGGCCCGCTCAACCGCCAGACCCACCGCCTGATGCTGCGCATGCTCTGGCGCCTCTCGCACGAAGAGGTCGGCGCGATGCGCCAAGAGCTCGGCCTGCCGCCCGCGCGGCGCTCCTACACCACCGCCATCTCTCGCGGCGAAGGGAACGCCTTGGTCGCCTACAGCCCGGCTCTGCTCCCGGCCCCAACCGACTGGCCGGAGGGCATCCGCCCGGTCGGAGCGCTCGCACCCTGGCCAGAGCTACGCGCGGAGCTGGGCGAGGCCGGGCTTCCCTCCGAGCTCGAGAGCTGGCTCGAGGCGGGACCGCCGCCGGTCTTCCTCGGCTTCGGCAGCATGCCGGTGCTCGACGCCGAAGGCCTGCTCGAGACCGCCCGCCGCACGCTGCGCCGGCTCGGCGTCCGCGGCGTCGTCGGCGCCGGCTGGAGCGAGCTGCCTGGCGCCCGCGACGAGCTGATCTTCACACTCGACCAGGTCGACCACCAGAGCCTGCTGCCGCGCTGCGCAGCTGCGGTGCACCACGGCGGCGCGGGAACGGTCCACACGAGTCTGGCTGCAGGCGTGCCGACCCTGGTCTGCTCGGTCTTCGCCGACCAGCCGTTCTGGGGACGCCGTTGCCGCGCCCTCGGCGTGGGCGAGACTTTCCCGTTCAAGAAGCTCGACGAGAGGCGCCTCGAAGCGGGGCTCCGTGCAGTGCTCGAACCCTGCGTGGCGAGCGCGGCCAAGGATCTCGCCGCCCGGATGGCCACTGAGCACCCAACCGGCGCCGCGGTGGAGGCAGTCGAGCGCCTGCGGTAACGCTCAGGCCGTCTTCTTTTCCTTGGGCTCGGCTCGCGGCTCGAGCTGGATCTCGCGCTCGGCGCCGGGCGTGCCTTCCTCGATCTCGGCGCTGCGCTCCAGCTCTGCGTTCAGCTGATGTCCAAAGAGGATCGCCACGTTGCTGATCCAGAACCAGACGAGCAGAGCGATGAGGCCGCCGAGCGTGCCGTAGGTCTTGTCGTAGGAGCCGAAGTTGGCGACGTAGAAAGCGAAGGCCGCCGAGGCGATCGCCCAGACGACGATCGCGAACAAACTGCCCGGGGTGACCCACCTGAAGCCGCGCAGCTTGACGTTGGGCGAGGCGTAGTAGAGAACACTGACCATGGTGACGAAGATCGCCGCCATCGCCGGCCACTTGGCGACGTTCCAGATCGCGACCGCGGTGTCGCCGATTCCGATCGGCTCGGCCACTGCGCTGACGACCGGTCCAGTTAGAACCAGGGCGACTGCGAGCACCGCCATCATCACGATCAGCACCAGCGTCACGGCGAGCTGCAGCGGGCGCAGCTTCCAGAAAGGGCGGCCCTCGGGTGTCTCGTAGATCAGGTTCGAGGCGCGCATGAAGGCGCCGACGTAGCCGGAGGCCGACCACAGCGCCACCGCCAAGCCGAGGACGAAGGCGAAACCGGCGGTGCCTCGGTTCGAAGCGATTGATTCGATCGGACCCGAAAAGGTCTCTGCCGCCGACTGCGGCCCGATCGAGGTGATGATCTCGGTCAGGCTGCGGGTCGTCGACTGCGGATCGCCGAAGAGGCCGATCAGTGAGACCATCGCGATCAGTGCCGGAAAGAGAGAGAGCAGGCTGTAGTAGGTGAGCGCAGCCGCCCAGTCGGTCAGGTTGTCCTCGCGGAACTCGCTCGCCGTCCGCTTCAGCGTTGCCAGGATGCCGGTGTCGGTGCCTCGGGTCTCGATACTGCTGACTGCCCCGAAACGGGTGGGCCTAACCCGCGCCGGTCCCGGCTACCAGAGCGCCTCGTGCTGCTCCATCACGCCCAACCCCTCTGCCAGCTCGATCCCGCCGAGGGAGCCGCGGAAGTCGCCGAAGAGGTGGCGGTAGCTCGATCGAAAGACGAGGAAGTTGTCGTCGCGAGCTCGCTCGTACCCGGGAGCGAAGCTGAGCAGGCCGCCGTCGGCGAATCCCACCGCTGAGAGGCCCTCGAAGGAGACGGGGTCGGGCTCAGTCGGAACACCATCGATCCAGATTGCCCGCTCGCTGTTCGCCGGAGGATCGTTGATGCCCTCGACCAGGTTCCAGGCGACCGGCCGCCCATCCTGCGCCCGGCCGATCCCCGCCGACCAGTGCCAGCTGGTCTGCCGCTTCTGGTATCCCGCCGACTGGTCGTCGACGCCGAAACCGTCGACATCCCAGCGCCGCTCCGGGGTCTCGATCGTGCCGCCGATCGGCACGCCCGAGCGCTTGCGGGTCCAACCCCATCCCGAGCCGCTGGGGCAAATCGTCTCCACCGGAGCGGAGTCCCCGAGCCGCAGGCTCGCCCGCAGCTCCTTCGCCTCGATCTCGACAACCGGGCCATCCATCCGCACCTCTCCACTGCCGGGGCGCAGCCTCGTGTTCGCGTAGCTGCGGTCGCTCTCGCGATCCCAGATTGCCCAGAAGCACTGGCCGAGCGGTCCGACCTGCGCCCGCGCCGCGCAAAGCATCAGCTCAGGCGAATAGAAGCCGACGTAACGCCAGATCTTCCGCGTCTGCCCCCTGCTGCGCAGTGGCATCCGGGCGGGCGGGAGCGGCAGCTCAGGGCGATCGCTGCCGGGACCGCGCCAGGGGAGTCGCTCGAGTGGATCCACGCGGCGACGCTACTCGATCCCGCCGGGACCTCTGCGGTGGGCCGCATTCGTGCGTTTTAGAGAGCGGCGAAACGGGCAACCGGAGGCATGGCAGAGCGAGACGAGCAGGTCCTGCGGAAAGAGGAAGAAGCCGCCGCCGCGGAAGCGCGCCGGATCGGCGGCCGCAGCGGCATGGAGGGAATGGACGAGGCCAAGCGCGCCTCCGCCGAGCACGGCGGCGGCGAGTCCGAGGGCTTCGAGGAAGCGGAGGACCTGCTCAAAGAGCAGGCCACCCATGGCGACTCGCTCGGCGACCCGCTGCGCGACGCCGGCAAGGTCGAGGAGGAGGAAGGCCCCGCGGTGTACGGCGAGGCCGACGAGATCGACTCGACCGAGACCGAGGAAGACACCGAGGGCATCTAGTCAGGAGGCGCAGTCCCGGGAGACAGGCGCTCGGGGAAGCGCGGCAGCCCGTCGTCGGGAACCGGGGACCAGGGCGCGGCGTAGGTCGTGAACTGATGGGCGCTGGGGCGGATGCCGGGATCCTCGTCCAGCGCCCCCATGCGGATGCTGATCAGCTCAGGGTTGTCTGGGTTGGTGGTGAAGAGCTGGCTGCCGCACTCGGCGCAGAAGGACTTGATCCAGCCGCCGTCGCGGGGGTCCCAAAAGCGGACCAGCTCCTCGCCGGCCACCGTGCGGTAGGAGCCCGGTGAAGTCAAAGCGGTGACCGAGACCCCGGTTCCGGTGCGACGCTGGCAGCGTTTGCAGTGACAGTAGAGCGCGCCGAGCAGGGGCTCCGCGACCTCGAAACGCACCCGGCCGCACATGCAGCCTCCGGCAAGCGGCAGCTCCGTATCCGCCATCTCTCGCACGTTACCCGGAGTCGGAAGGTGCAATCGCCGCCGGCTCGAATGACCCGGCAGGACCCGGTGTCACTCGGCGCCACCCAACCGCGAGCTTGAGGAGAGATTCGATGAGTCGCATTGCAAAGACACGGCCCTCCCCGGCGATGGTCGTCGCACTGATCGCATTGTTCGTCTCGCTCAGCGGGGTCGCCTGGGCGGCGGTGACGCTGAAACCGAACAGCATCACCTCGAAGTACCTCAAGAACGGCAAAGCGGTGAAGAACCAGGATGTCGTCAACGACACGCTGCAGGGCGACAAGATCAAGGAGTCGACCCTCGCCCAGGTGCCGTCAGCGCTCACGGCCAACAGCGCCGGGACGGCGACTTCTGCCGGGTCGGCGAAAACCGCAGGCGATGCGGAGCTGCTCGACCATCTCGACTCCGCCGACTTCCTCCGTGCCAAAGCTACGGCGGTGAACGCGGACCGGCTCGACGGGCTCGACTCGGCCAACTTTCTTTCCAGCGCGATAACCGTGCGCGAATCCGGGTCCGAAGAAGTGGGCAACAACGCGATCTCCGGCGCTGCCGCCTCATGCAAACCGGGTGAGAAGGCAATTGGCGGAGGCAGCGCGTGGAGCACGACGCCAGTGGCCAACACCACGGTGACCCTGGAGAGCGGTCCGTTGAGCGGCCTCAGCGGCTGGACCGTGACGGTGGGGAACACCAGCGGCTCATCGCAGACCTACCACGTCGTCGCGATCTGCGTCGCGGATTGAGTCCAAGCTTGCCCCGGGTAAGGGGAGTGGGATGCGGAAGCTGATCGTCACCGAGTTCGTCACCCTCGACGGGGTGATGGAGGCCCCGGGCGGGGAGCCGACGCATCCTCACACCGGCTGGGTGGGGGACTTCGTCGGCGAGGAGCAGCTGGCCTTCAAGCAGCAGGAGGTGCTCGACGCCGACGTCCAGCTGATCGGCCGGGTGACCTACGAAAGCTTTGCCGGTGCCTGGCCCCAGCGGCAGGGCGAGTTCGCCGACAGGATGAACTCGATGCCGAAGTACGTGGTGACGAAAACCCTCGACGAGCTCGAGTGGAACAACTCAGTGCCGGTCAAGGGCGAGGTCGCCGCAGAGGTGTCGAAGCTGAAGCAGGAGGACGGCGGCCCGATCATCGTTGCCGGCAGCCGCACCCTGGTCCACACGCTGATCGAGAACCGCCTCGTCGACGAGTTCCGCCTGATGGTCTTCCCGGTCGTCCTCGGCTCGGGCAAGCGCCTCTTCCCCGAATCGCCCGACAAACTCTCGCTGGAGCTGGTCGACACCAAGACGTTCGCCACCGGCGTCCAGGTCAACACCTACCACCCGGCGAGCTGACCGGCCGTTAAGCGTCCTCCTCGGAGCGGCTGCGGATCACGTGGACGAGGAGGACCATGCAGACGATCAGCACCGGAGCGAAGGCCGGAAGCGCCACCACCAAGCTGTGATGGGCAAGCGGCAGCACGCTAGGCCTGGGTCGCGGGGGTCGGCCGGGTAACCCTGGCGCTGGAGCGGCGCCGCGAGCGCTCGCGAGGTGGGAACGCGAGCCGGTGCAGCCCCCAGGCCAGCAGCCCAAGCAATGAAAGGGAAATGGCCACGACGACCGCATAGGCGGCTGCGGTCAGCGCCGGCGAGCCACCGGTCTTCTCGCGCTGGAGGATCTCCGTCTCGTCGACGAAGGAGCGGGTGAAGGTCGCCTGAGCCGGCACTTCTGCGGCGGGAATCGCATCGTCGCGGGGCAGGAAGATCGGCAGCGCGGTGAGGGAGCTTCCCTCGTGCAGGCGGATCAGCGCCTTCCAGTTGCCGTCCACGGGGATCGGCTCGGTCGTGCGGTACCTGCCCTCGGCGACGCGCTCGAGCGGATCGACGACGAGGCCGCCGCCCTGCCAGGCGGTGACGTTGAGCCACTCGGCCTGCTCGGCGGCGTCCCGCGGGCTGAGGGCGACCGTCGCGTCGACATGCCGCTCTGCGCCCTTACCGGACTCACGCAGGACGACCGTGGCGCTCACGCCCTCCTTTGCCGGAGCGTTGAGCGCGAAGGCCGTGGCCGCGATCACGACCACGGCGGCCGCACAGGCACCCAGCCGCAGGGCGGGGCGGCGGCGCCCGGGCGAAACCGCGAGACGCGTTCCGATCCAAGCTCCGAGTACCGACCCGGCGAGCGCCATCGCGAGGCCGAGCACGGCGACCTCGGGGAGTGCTGCAGAAGGCCAGGGCACGGGCATCCAGACATGCGACCAGGCCCACTCCGCAGCGAGGCCGACGGTGCCGATGCCCAGCCCCGACCAGAGCCCGAAGGCAAGCGGCCGCTCGGCGGAGACGCGCAGCGCCACCGCCTCGACGACCAGCGCCTCGGCGACGTAGAGAGGCAGGTGCGGCGTCGTCTCGCCCAGCACCGGGCCGACCAGGAGCGCCAGGGTGCCGCGAGCGAGGAGGAAGAAGGCCACCGCGCCCAGCGCCGCGCCGCGGCCGCCGTAGAGGCGGGCGGCGACGAGGCCGACACCGGCGGCGAGCATCACCATCATCGGCTCGAAGACGAAGCGGAACTGGGGAACGCCGAAGTCGAACTCGGCCTGGAAGGTGGAGAGGCCGATCAGCAGGCCGCCGGTCAGCATGACGGCGCGGATCAGCACCGTGCTCCTGTGCTCTCCTTCCGACCCGTCCTCGGCGCTCGCCCGCATCCCCTCCACCGAGAGCACGGCGATCCCGACCAGGGTCATCGCCGCGCCGCCGATCAGCATCAGGTGGGTCGGCCCCCAGAGCGTTACGTCCTGCCCGAAGAGGCGGTGCCAGACGTCGTCGAGCGGGAAGCCGATCAGCGAAAAGGCGCCGCAGGCACAGATCAGCACCCCGCCCAGCGGCGCGTACCAGTCGGGACCGAGGCGGACCGCGGACGTACTCGGCTTGCCCTCCGGCAGCACGATCGCGAGGAAGCCGGCGGTGAAGATGCCGAAGAGGCCGGCCAGGATGAAGTAGTGGGCGGGATTGGCAAGCGGGCCGGCGTCGCGACCGACGTCGATGTGGAGCGAGATGTCCCAGTACATGCCGAAGAGCGCGCCGATCAGCGAAGTCGTCGCGATCGCCGAGGGGATTGCGACCCAGGCGGGGTAGCCCGTGCGGCGCTCGGACCAGGCAGCGAGGCGGCGCAGCCAGCCGATGCGGCCGGCGCGGTAGCCGAAGCCGACGTAGAGCAGGGCCAGGGTCAGCAAGGTGGCGGCCAGCGAGGCGATGACGATCTCGCCGAGGGCAGCGCCGGCGGCGGGCGGGGCCTTGGCGGCGGCGGCGATTGCAAGGCTCGGGTTCATAGTGGTCCTATTCGATTGAGAGCAAGTTCTTGGTTCCCTTTAAACCGTTACCTCAAACGAGGTTACAACGAGAAGGTAGCATTGCTCGATGACTCCCGCCGAGAAGGCCGCCAGCACCGCGGCGAACGAACGCGCCGAGCTGACGATCGAGCAGCTCGCCTATGAGACCGGCATGTCGGTCCGCAACATCCGCAACCACCAGTCCCGCGGCCTCCTCCCCCCTCCTGAGGTGCGCGCCCGGATCGGCTATTACGGGCCCGACCACGTCGCCCGCCTGCGCCTGATCCAGGAGATGCAGGCTGAGGGCTTCAAGCTGAGCGCGATCGAGCGCCTGATCGGCGAGCGTGGAGTCGACGCCGACCGCTTCGTCGGCCTGCGCCAGGCAATAACCGCGCCTTTCGCGACCGAGGCACCCGAGGTGCTCACGCGCGAGGAGCTGGCCGAGCGCTTCGGAACCGACGACGACAAGCTGCTCGCCAAGGCCCAGAAGCTGGGCCTGCTGATCGCGCTCGGCGAGGAACGCTTCGAAGCTCCCAGTCCGGCCCTGCTCCGTGCCGCGGAGGATGTGCTGGAGCGCGGCATCCCGCTCGGTTCCGCCCTGGCGGCGATCGAGAAGCTGAGCCGTAACTCCCAATCCTCGGCCCGCGCTTTCGTCAAGCTCTTCGTCGAGGACCTCTGGAAGCCGTTCGACGAAGCGGGACGGCCCGACGAGCGCTGGCCGGAGATGACCGAGGGGGTCGAGCAACTGCGTCCCCTAGCCTTCGAGGCTCTGAACGCGACCTTCCGCCTGGCGCTCACCGAGGAGATCGAGAAGGCCTTCGGCGAAGTGCTCGAACGAAAGAAGAAGAAGGGCTGAGCATGTGCCGACGCCACGCTCGATCGAACGCACCTACCTGACGCTGCTGCTCGGCAACACGCTGGCGGCCTCCTTCATCTGGGGGATCAACACGATCTTCCTGCTCGACGCCGGCCTGACCAACCTCGAGGCGTTTGCGGCCAACGCCTTCTTCACCGCCGGGATGGTGCTGTTCGAGGTCCCGACCGGGATCGTCGCCGACACAATCGGCCGCCGTGTCTCCTACCTGCTCGGCACGCTGACCCTGACCGCGTCGACCTTCTTCTACGTGCTGCTCTGGCAGATAGAGGCGCCCTTCTGGCAGTGGGCGGTCGCCTCGATGCTGCTCGGGCTCGGCTTCACCTTCTTCTCCGGCGCGGTCGAGGCGTGGCTGGTCGACGCGCTCACCGCGACCGGATTCACCGGCGAGATGGAGACCGTCTTCGGCCGCGGCCAGATCGTCACCGGCGTGGCGATGCTGACCGGCTCGGTCGCCGGCGGGTTCGTCGCCAGCGTGAGCAGCCTGGGGGTGCCGTTCGTGCTCCGCGGCCTGATCCTGATCGTGATGTTCGGGGTCGCCTTCAGGCTCATGCACGACGTCGGCTTCACCGCTGAGAAGGGCAGCGGGGCGCTGACCGAGATGCGAAAGGTCGCCTCCAACTCGATCGAGTACGGCTGGCGGAAGCCGGCGGTGAAGTGGCTGATGGTCGAGTCCCTCTTCGTCGGCGGCGTCGGCATCTACGCCTTCTATGCCCTGCAGCCCTACCTGCTCGAGCTCTACGGCGACCCGCAGGCCTACCAGGTGGCCGGGCTGGTGGCGGCGATCGTCGCCGGTGCCCAGATCGCCGGGGGCGTCGCCGCGCCCCGGATCAGGCGCCTCTTCCACCGCCGCACCTCGGCGCTGATCGTGATGGCGGGCCTCAGCGTCGTCTCGCTCGGCCTGATCGGGGTCGTCGAGAGCTTCTGGGCGGTGATCGGGTTGATCGTGGTCTGGGGCCTGCTCTTCGCGGCGACGATGCCGATCCGCCAGTCCTACCTCAACGGTCTCATCCCCTCGCGGCAGCGGGCGACGATCCTCTCCTTCGACTCGATGATGAGCTCCAGCGGGGGTGTCTGGACCCAGCCGCTGCTCGGGCGCGCCGCCGACGTCTGGGGTTACGCGCCCTCCTACCTGATCGGCGCCGGTATCTCGGTCTTGGC
This sequence comes from uncultured Solirubrobacterales bacterium, assembly GCA_963697695.1. Classification (GTDB taxonomy): domain Bacteria; phylum Actinomycetota; class Thermoleophilia; order Solirubrobacterales; family 70-9; genus VRUE01. The sequence goes on along the minus strand of OY969094.1, from coordinate 1,672,694 downwards.
GCTGCCCTGCCTCGCGTTGTCGAGGCGGGAGAACGCCGCCGCGGACACGCTCGAGGTGACCGAAGCGCAGGCGGCAGCGCAGCCCGGTTGAACCGCTAGGCCTGACTCTTGCGGCGCTCGTCGCGGCGGTGGCGGCGGACCACGGGCGCCACGTAGCCGATCAGCGCACCGATCGCCACGGCCGCGAGCAGGGTGACGATCAGCGGCGCGTTCACCGTGACGAAGAGGACGTCGACCCTGACCTCCTGCGAGTTCTGCAGAGCGACGATGACGACCAGCGCGATCAGGGTGCCGACGACCCAGGTGCGCCAGTTGGTCTGTTTCTTCTCGGTGGGCAAGGCTGCTCTTAGGCCGAAGGGGGTCTCCCAGCCTAGCCGCAGAGCCACTGGAAATCGGCTTGAAACGCCGACCAGCGACAGCATCCGATCAAATCAAACTTAGTAATGTTGGCCCATGGCAGGGAAGACTCGGGCGAAACGCAAACGAGCCGCTGCCTCAACCGCCGGGGACCAGGCCGCCTCTTCGTCGAAGTCGCAGCCGCCGCTGCCGAGCGCCCTCCCGCCTTTGGTCGCAGCGGCGCTCGTCTTCGTCGCCGCCGGTGCGGTGCTGATGCTGGAGATCCTCGCCGTCAGGCTCTTGGCGCCCTACGTCGGCCTGACGCTGGAGACGACCACGTCGATCATCGGCGCCGCTCTCGCCGGCATCGCAGCAGGCGCAGCGATCGGGGGTTGGCTCGCCGACCGGACCAACCCACGCCGGCTGATCGCCGTGCTCCTGATCGGCGGCGGGATCCTCGCCCTGTTGACGGTCCCGATCGTGCGCTGGCTCGGGCCGGGGGCGCGCGGAGACGGCGACCTCGCCGCGCTGGGAATCACCGTGATCGCGCTCGTACCGGCGGCAGCGATGCTCAGCGCCGTCTCCCCGGCCGTCGCCCACCTGCAACTGCACGATCTGCGCGCCAGCGGCACCGTCGTCGGCAAGCTCTCGGCCTGGGGAACCGCGGGGGCCCTGATCGGCACCTTCGGCACCGGCTTCATTCTCGTGCCGCTGATGCCCGTCAGCACCGCCGTGCTGGCGATCGGCATCGTCCTCGTGCTCGCCGGGATCGTGCTGGGGACGACGTCGCGGCTGCTCTCCACGGCTGCCACGGCCGGTGCAATCGCGGCGACGGTCGTCCTCGGAGCGTTCGCCGGCACCTTCGACTCTCCCTGCGACACGGAGACCAAGTACCACTGCGTCAGCGTCCGGCCCTACGAGGCCAAGCCGGTCGGCTACGAGCTGCTGCTCGACGACGTGACCCACTCCTACGTCGACGTCTCCGACCCGACCCACCTCGAGTACGCCTACACCCGCTGGATCGCCGACGCGATCGACGCGACCAGCCCCCCCAAAGAGCCGCTCGACGGAGTCTTCGTCGGCGGCGGTGGCTTTACGCTGCCGCGCTGGCTGATCGCGACGCGTCCCGGCTCGAACGCCCAGGTGCTCGAGGTCGACGGCGAACTCGTCGACGTCGTCGAAGACCGCCTCGGGCTGCGCCCATCGTCCGACCTCCGCGTCTCGGTCGGCGATGGCCGCATCGAAATGCTCGACGTACCCAGCGACAGCGCCGACTTCGTCGTCGGCGATGCATTCGGCAACTACGCCGTGCCCTGGCACCTGGCGACTGAGGAGTGGTTCGACGAAGTCAAGCGCGTCCTCCGGCCGGGCGGCCTCTTCGCGCTCAACCTGATCGACCTCTCGCCGTTCGAACTCGCGCAGGCAGAGGCGGCGACCCTGCTCGACGACTTCGCCGACGTCCAGCTCGTGACGCTCCCCAACGAAGACGGAAGCCTCTTCGGCGGCAACCTGGTCTTCCTCGCTTCCGACCAGCCGCTTCCCCCAGGGGTCGGCTCGAACGCCCTTGGCGGCATCACCTATGAGAGGGAGGAAGTCGAGTCGTTCGCCGGCAATGCGCAGACCCTGCGCGACGACTTCGCACCCACCGATCAGCTGCTGACCTCCCACGAATAGACGGCAGGCTGCAGCGGCACCCGGGCTGTAACGTGCCGCGATCCCGAAAGGCGAGGAGGAAGTCATGGCGGACCATTCGAGTCCTGCAGCGGTGGCACGAGGGGCGATGGAGGCAGTGCAGGCCAAGGACCGCGAGCGCTGGCTTGGGTCCTTCGCCGAGGACACCAGGGTCGAGGATCCGGTCGGCCACGTCCCTCCGATCGCCGGACGCGAGGCGCTTGCCCAGTTCTGGGACGGCAGCATCGCGCCGCTCGACTCCGTCAGGTTCGACGTCACCCGCGAGTGGGAGGCGGGCGGGGAGGCGATGCTGCTGGCGACGGTGACCATCGTCACCCCCACCGGCGCCCGCGCCTCATACGACGGCACGTTCAACTACGCGCTCGACGGCGACGGGAAGATCGCCTCGCTGCGCGCCTTCTGGGACCTGCCGGCGGTTGGCGCCGCTCTGGCCGCCGAGCCCGCCGGCTAGGGCTCCGCCGAGAAGGTCGTCGCTTCGGGGGATTGACGCTTCTCGTTTACTCAGTTAATCTCGTGCGCTGTGGCGGACAGTGAGAAGATCACCTTCATAACGCTCGGACCCGGCGGAAGCTGCCATGAGCGTGCGGTGATCGAGTACGCCAGCTTCCAAGGCATCGAGGACTTCGAGATCGAGCTGATCGAAGACTTCTTCGTCGGTCTCGACATCGCCCACCAGAACCCCGGCTCGTTCCTGGTCCAGTGCAGCGCCCACGAACGGGTGGGGGACATCACCGAGAAGTATTGGCGCGAGATATTCGTCGTCGACACCTTCATTTACCCAACGAAGGCGCTAGCCGTGCTCACCCGCCGAGAGGTGGAGAAGTCCCGCTCGCTGGGGATCGTCCCCTGCACCTCGGGCTACGTCAACCTGGATGACTGGGAGGACGTTACGCCCGAGGTTTCGAAGCCGGTGATCGCGAGGAACCTGCTGCAGGGCAAGTACGACTCCGGGCTCACGCACCTGGAGCACGCCGAAATGCACCCCGATAAGTTGCGGGTGGATCTCGACATCGGCGAAGTCGACACCACCTGGGTCGTCTACGGGCACGAGAAGCGCTTCAAAGGCGACGTGATCGGGATCCCCTCGGCTTCGGTCTTCGGCCTCGACGGCGATCGCCGACCGGTCGCCGCAGGTCGCCCGGCGTAACGCCTTCCGGTCGAAATAGGCGAACTACGCGTTACACCCGGGCGGGACGGTGTCAGTAGGCGGTGTTGCGTGAGCGAGGCCGGGGTACGGACTTGTAGCGCGGCTGGCCGCCGCGGCTCCAGAGGATCTGGTCGACCTCGGCCGGGCTCAGACGACCGTCGCTGGCGGCGGAGAGGAGCTCGACCGCGTGCACGGCGCAGGCGCGCAGCTCGATCTCCTCGGGAGAGCCGTGCTCGAGCAGCTCGCCGGCGTCGATCGCCGCGCTCAGCCCAGGGTCCAGCCGCAGGACTCCATCGAGACGGAGAACGTGCGGGACGAGGTTGTCGGCGAAAGCGGTGAGGCGGTCGAGGTCGCGCAGGGTCGCGATCCCGGCTCGGTCGACATCAGCGGGGGCAAGCTGAGCGCGCTTGAACAGCGGCACCTCGGCGCCGTCGTAGGTGGAGACGTCGGCGAAGGCCCGCCAGCCGGCGAGCAGGCCGGCGAGGGCAACCGCGGATCCTTCGGCAGCGTCGACCGCCGCGGCGAAGCTGCCGCCGTGATCGCTGGCGACGTGCTCGCCGACGTCGCGCAGGGACGCAGCGTAGGACTCCATCAGCGGGTGGTCGGGGCCCTGCCCGACCACCCTGGCGATCTCGTCCGCCGAGAGCTGGGTCTGCCCTGCCGCTGTCCACGCCCCCTCAGCGCGGAAGCGCTCGGTCAGGCCCGCGGCGATCGTGAGGTAGCCGCTGTGCCCGGGACGCTTGCGGATCGTCGGCCACCAGCCCGAGCCGAAGTTGATCGCGTCGAGGCAGATGACGAAGGCAGCCCGCAGCTCGCGATCGCCGTCGGCGATGAACGTCGCGGGATCGGGAGCAGGCGAGTCAGGGGCCTTCGGCAGGGTGCCGGCATAGACCCCGGCCTCCCGCTCGTCGATCCTGACGAAGTGGGCACCGGCGGCGACCCTGGCGCAGGCAACACGAACACGGTCGGGAATCGACTCAGGCTGACCCTCCACGCACCGAACGATCTCAGCCCGCGGTGACCGGGGACGCTTCGAGGATGGTGCGCGCCACCAGCTCGGGGTCGTCCCACATCGGCAGGTGGCCGCAGCCGGGCAGGGTCGCGGTCTGGGTCTGCGGCGGCAGCTCGTCGAGGCGGCGCGCCTTTTGCGGCAGCAGCCGGTCCCTCTCGCCCCAGACCACGGTCACCGGCACCTCGATCCCGGCGCCGCCCTCGAAGCGCTGCCGCCGCGTTTCGCTGAGGTGCTCGTCGAAGCAGGGGGTCCGCGCATAGGTCTCCGCCATCTCGACGGCGTCTTCCGCCGGCATCTGGGCCGGCTTTCCGACGGTTCCCCGCATCAGCATCGTGCGGCCGATGCCGTTGCGCATCAGGTGTGGCGTGAGGGGAGCGAAGGCACGTCCGAGCTTGTGCTGGGTCCACAGCGGCACGACGCAGCGCCACGGATCGCGCCTTGGCCAGAGGCCCGCCGGGCCGATCGCGAGCGCCGAACGGGCGCAACCGCCCTTCGCGAGCTCCAGCGCGGTCCAACCCCCGGCCGAGTTGCCGGCGACGTGCGCGGAGTCGAACCCAAGCTCACCGAGGACCGCGTCAAGGACCGTCGCATAGCCGATCGGCGTGTGGGGAACGCCATCCGGCGGCGGCGCGGACTCGCCGTGGCCGGGAAGGTCGACGAGCAGAAGCTCGCGGTGCGGCTCGAGCAGGGGGACCACCGGCTTCCAGTGGCTGCGCGAGCCGCCGGTGCCGTGAATCAGGAGCAGCGGCTCGCCCGCTCCCGTGCGTTCGACCGAGACGCCATCGATGTTCGAGGTCACGTCAATCTCCTAACGTTTTCTGACCTAAGAAAGCGTTAGACTAGCTCAATGTCGACGACGATGGAGCGCTTCGGTCCGACCAGGCGCGGAGGACCCGTCTTTCGCTGGCTCGGCGAGCCGCTGGCTATCGACCTGGCAAACACCGTGATGACGGTCTCGGGGGGCGAGACGGTGGATCTGCTCGCCGGCCCCGACGACCTGCGGCGCTGGATCTCCACAGAGAAAGAGCGGCTCGGTGAATACGCCTTCGATCCGGGGCATCTGGCCGAGTTTCGCGAGCTGCGCGACACGGTGCGCGAGCTGCTGGACGCGGTGGCGGAAGGGACCGGTCTTCCATCCTCTGCCCTGCGCCACCTGAACGGGGTCAGCGCGGCCGCGCCGGTGGCGCCTCAGCTGATCGTCGGCGATGACGGCAAGAGCGAGGTGGCGGAATGGGCCGAGGCCGGCGACAGCCCCGCCTCCGCGGTCGGCCGGATCGCCCGCTCGGCGATCGCCCTGCTCGCCGGCCCGAAGCGCGAGCAGCTGAAGATCTGCAGTGCGCCCAGTTGCGGGATGTTCTTCCTCGGAGCCCGCCGCTGGTGCTGCTCGGCCTGCGGCAACCGTGCCCGCGCGGCAAGGCACTACCGCCGCCGCCGGGAAAGTCGGGGAGAATCCCGGCGGGATGGCCCTGACCGAGCGAGCGCGTGAGTGGCAACAGCGAGGTGAGGCTGTCGAGTTCCGCGGCCACGCGATCCACACCTTCCGGCGGGAGGGAGACGGGCCGCTGCTGCTCCTGCTGCACGGCTTCCCCTCCAGCTCCTACGACTGGCGGCACCTCCTGGACGAGGAGCCGAAGCGGGCGGCACTGGCCTTCGATTGCCTCGGCTTCGGCCTCTCCGAGAAGCCGCGCGACACGCGCAACAGCCTCTTCTGGCAGACCGACCTGGCCGAAGAGCTGGTGCGGCGCCACGGCGAGGGACGGCCGGTCTTCGTCGTCGCCCACGACATGGGGACCTCGGTGGCGACCGAGCTGATGGCGCGCGACCTGGAAGGGAAGCTGGAGATGGACCTGGCCGGCGCGCTGCTCTTCAACGGCAGCATCGTGCTCGAACGGGCCAGCCCGATCCTCGGCCAGCGGATCCTGCGCAGCCGCATCGGCCCGCTCTTCTCACGGCTCTCCAGCGAGCGCGTCTTCCGCCAGCAGTTCGGCTCGGTCTTCTCGACGGAGCATCCGCTCGGCGACGAAGAGGCGGCGGACCAGTGGTCGCTGATCTGCCACAACGGCGGCCGCACCCTCGGCCACCGGCTGATCTCCTACATGGACCAGCGCGAAGAGCACGCCGAGCGCTGGCACGGCGCGGTCCGCGACTGGCAGGGCGAGCTCAGTCTCACCTGGGGCCTGCTCGACCCGGTGGCGACGACCGAGGTGCTGGCGGCCCTGCGCGAGCTGCGGCCGGCGGTCCCGGTCAAAGAGCTGCCGGGCCTCGCCCACTACCCGCAGCTCGAAGACCCTGGTCAGATCGCCGCAGCGCTGCGCGAGTCGATCCCCGCATAAGAAAGATTTCCAGCAGATGTCGATTCGGGGCGATTCCTGTTCGTCGTTAGGGTGAGAGCGGCGACTGGCTGCTCACGAGACTGGAGGATTCCAATGCAATTCATGTTTTCCGTGATCGACGCAGAGCAGAGCTGGGAGGACCTCACCCCCGAGGAGGTCCAGAAAAACCTGGACGACATGGGCAGGTACAACGACGAGCTGACCGCGGCCGGCGCCATGGTCACCGGTGCCGGTCTGCAGGAGCGCGCGACCGGGAAGACGGTCCACTACGGCAAGGACGGCGAGGCTGTGGTCAGCGACGGCCCCTTCAGCGAGACCAAGGAGCAGATCGCCGGCTTCTGGATCGTCGAGCTCGAGAGCATCGACGAGGCGCTCGCCTGGGCGAAGAAAATCCCCTTCCAGGGCGGCCACGTCGAAATCCGCCCGCTGGTCAGCGGCGGCGAGGAACTGATCGAGAAGGCGGAAGCCTCGTAGCGGCCGGCGGCGACAGCGTCGTCGACCGCACCTTCCGGCACGAGTCCGGGCGGGCGGTCGCGACGCTGATCCGCGTCCTCGGCGATTTCGACCTCGCCGAAGAGGCGGTGCAGGAGGCCTTCGTCGTCGCCCTCGAGCGCTGGCCCGGCGAAGGAGTCCCTTCCAACCCCGGCGCCTGGATAACCCAGGTCGCCCGCAACAAAGCGATCGACCGCCTGCGCCGCGAGCGCAACCTGCGCGACAAGACTGCGATCCTCGAGCGGCTGGAGACGATGCGGGCCGCGGCGGAGCCCGAGCCCGGCGCGCGAGCGGGAGAGATCGAAGACGACCGCCTGCGCCTGATCTTCACCTGCTGCCATCCGGCGCTGGCTATCGATGCCCGCGTCGCCCTCACCCTGCGCTCGCTCGGCGGGCTGAGCACGCCGGAGATCGCCCGTGCCTTCCTCGCCGGCGAGAGCGCCACCGCCCAGCGCATCGTCCGCGCCAAGCGCAAGATCGCCACCGCCGGCATCCGCTATGAGGTTCCCGACGCTGAGCGAATGCCAGAGCGGCTGCCGGCGGTGCTGGCGACGCTGTACCTGATCTTCAACGAGGGCTACCTCGCCTCGGGCGCCGATGCGCTGATCCGTACCGAGCTGAGCGCCGAGGCGATCCGGCTGGCGCGGGCGCTGGTCACGCTGATGCCACGCGAGCCGGAGGTGCGGGGCCTGCTGGCACTGATGCTGCTCAACGATTCGCGCCGGGCCGCGCGCACCGACGCCGGCGGAGAGCTGGTCCTGCTCGAGGATCAGGACAGGGCGCTGTGGGACCGTGAGGAGATCGAGGAAGGGCTGGCGCTCTCGCGCGAAGCGGCCGCCGCCGGACCGGCCGGCCCGTACACGATCCAGGCGCGGATCGCCGCTGCTCATGCCGAAGCAGAGACCGCCGAGGGGACGGACTGGGCGCGGATCGTCCGGCTCTACGCCTGGCACCTGGAGCTCGCGCCGAGCCCGGTGGTCGAGCTCAACCGTGCCGTCGCGGTGGCGATGGATGAGGGACCGCAAAGGGGGCTGGAGCTGATCGACGCGATCGAGGGCCTCGACGACTACCAGCGCCTGCACGCGGCCCGGGCGGACCTGCTCCGCCGCCTCGACCGTGAGGAGGAGGCAGCGGAGTCCTACGAACGGGCCCTGGAGCTAACTGCCAACGCTGTCGAGCGCCGCTTCATCGAACGACGGCTCGGCCTCGTGTGAGGGCATCGGCGCTTCGCGCAGGACGGTGACCGCGATCACGAAGGCGAGCCCGACCAGGATCGCACCGACCAGATAGGCGAGGTGGAAGCCCGAGTTGAGCGCTGCGGCGTTCGAGGCGCCGTCGGCGAGCAGGTTGTCGGTCCGCTTGGTCGCCAGCGTCGCCAGCACGGCGAGGCCGATCGCGCCGCCGACCTGGGCGCTCGTGTTGACCAGGCCCGAGGCCAGCCCCGAGTCGCTGGGAGTCGCCCCCGACATCGCCAGCGTCATCAGCGACGGGAAGGAGGTGCCGATACCGACGCCGACGAGCAGCATCGCCGGCAGGACGTCGACGACGAAGGTCCCCTCGACCGGCGTCCGCGCGAAGAGCAGCAGGCCGCCGGCGATCATGACCAGACCCGGCAGCAGGGTCCGGCGCGGGCCGAAGCGCATGATCAGCTTTTCCGAGAAACCGAGCGAGAGCAGCCCCATCACCAGGGTCGCCGGCAGGAAGGCGAGGCCGACCTCGAGCGGGTCATAGCCGAGGATCTCCTGCAGGTAGAGGGCGCCGAGGAAGAACATCGCGAACATCCCGGCGACGAGCAGCATCTGCAGCGCGTTGGCGCCGGAGACGTTGCGCGAGCGGAAGAGGCGCAGCGGCATCAGCGGGTTGGGGATCCGCGCCTGGCGCAGGACGAAGGCGACGCCCATCGCGATCGAGATCGCGCCCAGCAGGAGGGTCTGGGTCGCCCCCCAGCCCACCTCGCTGACCTCGAGGATCGTGTAGGTGCCGAGCATCAGGCCCCCGGTGATCAGAGCCGCACCGGGAAGATCGGCGCCCTCGGCGATCCCGATCCCCTCGTGGGGCTCGACCAGGCGCCGGGTCAGCAGCGCGGTGACGATCCCGACCGGCAGGTTGATGACGAAAATCCAGTGCCAGCTGATCGCCTCGGTCAGGACGCCGCCGGCGAGCAGGCCGATCGAGCCGCCGGCCGAGGCGACGAAGCCGTAGACGCCGATCGCTTTCGCCTGGTCGGCAGGCTGCGGAAACATCGTCACGATCATTCCCAGGACGACGGCGGAGGCGAGAGCGCCGCCGATCCCCTGGATGAAGCGCGCGCCGATCAGCATCTCCTGGCTCTGCGAGAGGGCGCAGAGCAGAGACGCGCTGACGAAGACGGCGAGGCCGGTGAGGAAGATGCGCCGCTGGCCGGCGAGGTCGCCGAGGCGGCCGGCCAGCAGCAGCAGGCCACCGAAGGGGATCAGGTAGGCGTTGACGACCCAGGCCAGGTTGCTCTGCGAGAAGCCGAGATCGTCCTGGATCGAGGGTAGGGCCACGTTGACGATCGTGATGTCGAGGACGATCATCAGCACCCCCGCGCAGAGCACGTAGAGGGCGAGCCAGCGATTGTCGTCTCCCGCTGCCTCCGCGGGGGCCGCTGCGGTCTGAGTTGCGTTGTTCGAAGTCATCTTTCTCGGCCTCCTTGTCCTCGGACGGCGGGTGGTTTCGGGGCACCCTAGCAGACGGTTTAAAAAAACAACTACCCACTTGCAAATTTAAATCACAACTTCTAGACTGGCTTCATGGCAAGCAAGCGCACATACGGAGATGCGTGCCGCTTCGCCCACGCCCTGGACGTCGTCGGGGAGCGCTGGGCACTGCTCGTGGTCCGCGAACTGCTGCTCGGCCCGAAGCGCTTCACCGACCTGCGCACCGGACTTCCTCACGCCAGCTCGAACATCCTTTCCGACCGCCTACGCGACCTCGAGCGGAGCGGTGTCCTACAGCGTCGCAAATTGCCGCCGCCGGCAGCCTCCTCGGTCTACGAGCTGACCGAGTGGGGCCGTGAGCTGGAGCCGGTCGTGACCCAGCTGGGCGCCTGGGGCGCCCGCTCCCCCTTCCCCCCGGAGACGAAAGAGATCGGCCCCGACTCGATCGTCCTCGCCCTCGGCTCGCTCTTCGACCCGGAGGCGGCCGGCGACATGGACGCCGGCTACGAGCTTCGCATCGGCGAGGAAACCTTCCACGTCGAGATCTCCGGTGGCGGGCTCGAGCTCGGCCGCAGCCCCGCCACCGGCCCGGCCGCCACTATCGCGGCCCCCGACGCTCCCACCTTCGCCGCGATCCTCACCGGCCAGCTCCCCCTGGACGATGCCCTCGCCTCCGGCGCCGCCGAGATCGAGGGCAGCAAGCGTGCGGCAAAGCGCTTCCTCGGCCTCTTCCCAATGCCCGAGCCCTGCGAGTGCGGTGTGGCAGAGACAAAGCCCCTAGCCGCGGCGATCAGCTGAGCAGCAGCTAGGCAGCGGTGGCTCCACCGAGTCCCTCAAGCCGATCGAGCACGCTGAGAACGGCCTTGGTGTTCGCCTGGAGCTGTTTGCGGCCTTCCTCCATCTCGGCGATCAGGCCCGTGTAGATCTTCTCGTTGCGGAGGAGGACCTCGCGGTTGAACTCACGGAATTCCTCCGTTCGTATGAGGAATTCATCATCGCGCTTCTTCTCGTACTCGTCGCGCTTCTCCTGATAGCGCATGAACTCGTCGTGCTGGACCTCCAAGCGCTGCATGACCGTCTTGTGCTGGTCCTCCTGACGGTCCATAGCCTCGCGATGGCAAGACATGAACTCCTTGTGCTGGCTGCGGAAGAGCTCGCGGAGGCTGGGGCGACCGAACATGAAACGTATTGTCGCAGGCGATTTCGCACGTGTGGTACGGCGTTTGTCACAAAAGAGAGCCGGTTCACCGCCATTACCTGCGGCGACCGAAGCTGTGGCCGGCAGGAGCGACGGCGCGGAGCTCGGCGAGCGCGAGCTCGCGGATGCGGCGCGGACCAGGACTCGGCCTCCTAGTTCGGCCGTTCTCCTGCCGCTTTCTCGAAGCCTCTTCGACCCGCTGTCGGGCCGCAGACGCCGGCTCCAGGTCGAAGACCTCGGCGACGAGGACGTTGGTCGTACCTTCGTGGCGCTCCAGCCTTCCTTTGGCACGGACGAGGGGGGCGGCACGAACCAGGGCCCGGTAGCGCTCATAGACCGGGGGCGGCACGATCAGGTTGACCGTGCCGCGCTCGTCCTCGAGCAGCATGAAGACGACCCCCTTGGCGGTCTCGGGCCGCTGGCGGGCGACGACCATGCCCGCCACCTCGACCGCCTGGCCGCTCTCGATCCGCTCCAGGTCGGCGCTGCGGGAGACCTCCGGGCCGAGATCGCCGCGCAGCAGCAACATCGGGTGGCGGTCCAGCGTCATCCCGGTCGAGCGGTAATCGGCGATCGTCTTCGCCCAGTCGCCCAGCGGCGGCAGGTCCGGCGCCCGTGGCGGCTCCAGCGGCAGCGCCATCTGCACGCCCGCTTCGTGGCGGACCCCGGTACCAGCGCCGCCCGCCGCCCAGAGCGCCTCGCGTCTGCCGCTCCCTTTGAGCAGCCGAGCGCTCGCGCCTTTCCTCCCGACCAGCGGATCGAGCGCTCCGGCCCAGGCGAGCCGTTCCAGCCCGTCGCGTCCCGCGCCCGAGCGCGAGGCGACGTCGGCTATCCCTCGGTACTCGCCGTCCCGCTCACGCTCGGTGACCAGGCTCTCCATCTCCTCCCCGCGCACTCCCTTGACGTAACCGAGCCCGATCCGCACGGTCAGCCCTCCCTGTATCCGCTCGACGTGACAGTGGACACGGCTGCGGTTGGCATCGGGCCCGGCGATGCGAACGCCACGCCGCTGCGCCTCGTGGACCAGCGCGTCGGGCGGGTAGAAACCCATCGGCTGCTCGTTCAGCAGCGCACAGAGGAACTCCGGCGCGCGGTGGATCCGCAGCCAGGCCGACTGGTAGGCGAGCAGGCCGAAGGCAGCCGAGTGCGCCTTGGGAAAGCCGAAGCCGGAGAAGCCCTGGATCTGCCCCCAGATTCGCTCTGCCGTCTGCAGTGGCACCCCCTTGTCCACGGCGCCGGAGACGAAGCGCTTGTGATGCCGGCGCATTTCTTCCCCTGAGCGCTTGCGGCTCATCGCCCGGCGCAGGCTCCCCGCCTCCGAGGAGGAGAAATCGGCCAGCTCCATCGCCACCTCAAGCACCTGCTCCTGGTAGACGATCGTGCCGAGGGTGTCCTTCAACACTCGCTCCAGCAGGGGATGCTCGTAGGGAATCTCGAATCCGCCGGGGTCCTCACGCTGCCGCTTGCGCCGCTCTATATATGGGTGGACGGCGCCGCCCTGGATCGGCCCCGGGCGCACGAGCGCGACCTGCACGGTGAGGTCATCGAGGTTTTCGGGCAAGGTGCGCGGCAGCATCGACATCTGCGCGCGGCTCTCGATCTGGAAGACGCCGGTCGTCTCCGCCGCCTGGATCGAGCGGAAGGTGTCGGGGTCGTCGTAGGGGATGCGCGAGAGGTCGAGCGGATGGCCTCGCGTGTGGGCGACTTCGTCGACGCAGCGCTCGACCACGGAGAGCATCCCCAGCCCGAGCAGGTCGATCTTGAGGAAGCCGGCGTCGCCGCAGGAGTCCTTGTCCCACTGGACGATCTGCCGGCCCTCCATCGCCGCCGGTACGACTGGGCAGACGTCGATCAGCGGCCGGGTCGAAATCACCATCCCGCCCGGGTGCTGTGAGACATGGCGAGGCAGTCCCATCGCCTCGTCGCAGAGCGAGAGCAGTGCCTGCCAGCGCGGGGAGGCGACGCGCTCCTCGCCGATCGCCGCTCCGACGTCCTTGCCGATCTCCCCTCCGCGCTCGTGGAAACCGACCATTCCCGCCACCTTCTCGATCTCCTCCGGCGGCAGCCCAAGGGCCTTGCCGAGGTCACGCATGACGCTGCGCGGCCGGTAGGTGGGAAAGGCGGCAACCAGCGCCGAGCGGTCCTCGCCGTAGCGGTCGTGCACGCGGGGGATCAGCTTCTCGCGAATGTCCCGCGGGAAGTCGAGGTCGATGTCCGGCATCGCCCCGACTTCGTCGTTGAGGAAGCGCCCGGCGAAGAGCTTCGTCTTCACCGGATCGATGTGGGAGAGGCCGGTCAGGTAACAGACGATCGAGCTGACGCTGGAGCCGCGGCCGCGGCCCGGGGGCAGCACCGAGCGGGCCGAGTCGGGCCCGCGCACCTCGATCGCCACCTCGCGAGCGAGGTCGAGCAGATCGCGGTGAAGGAGGAAGAAACCGGAGAGATCGAGCGAGCGGATCGTCCTCAACTCCTGCTCGAGCCGCTGCTCAGCTTCGGCGCGGTACTGCGAGCCGGCGTAGCGTTCCGCCAGCAGCGTGCGGCAGATCTCCGCCAGCTCGCGGTCGACGCCTGGGTCGCCCTCGCGTGGATGCCGGTAGGCAAGTTCCTCGCCGAGGTCGAATTGCAGCCGCTCCGCCAGGCGCACGGTCTCCCTGACCGCCTCGGGATGCTCGGCGAAACGCTCGGCCATTTTCGCCGGCGAGGCCAGGGCAGAGGTCGGGTTTCCCCGCCGCAGCGGCTCGGACTCCTCCAGGGTCATTCCCAGCCGGACTGCGACGAAGGCGTCCTGGAGCCGCGCGCGGCTGCGAGCGTGCGAGTGGACGTTGCCGGTGGCGACGCAGGGCACACCCAGCCGCTCCCCCAGACCCGTGAGCCAGCGGTTCCGTCCCCGGTCCCGGCGCCAGTAGGGCCGCTGCAGCTCGATCCGGAAGCGCTCGGGCCCGAAGACGGCGAGTAGACGCCGAGCTGCTTCTGCGCCCAGCGCCGGCTCGCCCCGCCCCCACGCTCCGGCGAGGATCCCCTCGCCCGCACACCCCGACAAGCACACCAAACCCTCCGCGTGCTCCTCAAGTTGCTCCAAGGTCACCCACGGCTGCCCAGCCGAGCGCTGAGCGCTGTCACGTGTGTGTGAGTGTGCTGCAGTGAGCAGGCGGCATAGGTTTCTGTACCCGATTCCGTCTTCGACCAGAAGTGTGAGGTGTGAGGTTCCCCGCTCCGCCGATGACATGGTCAGCTCCGCCCCGGTGATCGCCTGCAAACCGAATCCTTTGCAGGTCCGGACGAACTCCATCGAACCCCAAACCCCGTCGTGGTCGGTAAGCGCGAAGGCCGGGTACCCGAGATCGGCAGCGGCGGCCGCCAGCTCCATCGGCGTCGAGGCCCCGTCGAGGAAGGAGAAGGCCGAGTGAGCGTGCAGCTCCACATATGGGGTGCTCAGCCCCATCAGGCCCGTTGCCGGTACCAGCGCCCATCGGAGGTGCGAAAGACGACCACGTCCCGCCCGTCGGCGAGCACCAGCTCGTAGTAACGGCGGTGCAGTACCGGCGGCTCCCACCAGCGGTCTTCGACCAGCCAGTCCTCCCGGGTCGCCACCACCTCGACCCCGCCCACCGCAAGGGGAACACCGTCCTCGTCACGCCGCACAGTCACCTGTCGCGGCATGTAGAGCCGCCGCAGACCCGAAGTCATCGGCGTGCGCTATTCGCGCGACTAGTGACTCGATGCCTCGACTTACGTTGCACTCGCGCGCGTCCCTGCTCCATAGCGTCGGTGCAGTGGGATGGCCTCCGAAGATCGGCGAACCTCTTCCTCGCGCGGAGACTGCTTGGTATCAGTGGTCCAAGGTGGAGGACTGGATTCTCAATCCCGATGGACATGGATCCGAGTGGGACACCATCTTCCACGTCAGGCTTGAGGATTGGCGGCTTGCATGGAAAGTGATCGGGGAGGTGACCGCTGCAAGCACGATCAATGTTGTCCGCGAGCGTCCTCCCTTCGGCATCGCCTGTGGTGTTGATGTAGAACTGACAATCAATGAGCGGAGCGCACCCGTGACGCTTTCGTGGCACTACCTCGATGAGGACAGTGCACCGAGGTTGGTCACGGCCTATCCAAGGCTCTAGCATGGGAACCCAATGGCAGTAGCTCGCAGAATCGCCGCCTTCGAACTCGTCGAATTGACCGAGCCCGCCGAAGAGGTACCCGCCGGCGCCAAAGGGGGGGTACTCGAGATACTCGCGGACGAAATCGCGATGCTCGAGATCCTCGAGCCCGAGCTCGATGCCGCCGCACGGATCGTCTTTGTGCCAGTCAGCAAGCTGCGGCCCACCACACGTCCCTAGCCAACTCATCGGGCCGGGACTGGAGTCAGCATCTCCCGGCGCTCGGGGAAGCGGGAGGAGGAGTCGACCGGGAGGACCTTCAGCAGGGCGTCGGTGCCCTGCGCGACTCGGACCTCTCGCACGGCATCGCCGAGCCGGCGCCGCCGGTGCTCTTCGCCGCGAACCGAGAGCTCGAGCTGATCGCCCACTCGCGACCCCAGGCCAAGCGCCCGCAGGCGCAGGGCGGAGACTGGACCCGGCAACGCCTCCAGCCTCGGCAACAGGACCGAGCGCAGAATCCGGGCCGAGGCGGTCGGCCGGCCCAGGCCCTGGTCGACGCTCCAGCTGCCCCCGCCGCAGAGCAGGGCGCCGAGGCGCAGGCCCAGCACGGTCCGCCCGCGTCGCTGCGGCGCCGCGAGCAGGCGGTCGACCAGCAGCTCCAGGGCTCGGTCGAGCTGGCCGCCCGCCGTCCCCTCCGGCAGCTCGATCTCCTCGGCCAGCTCCTCGTGCGGGCTGCGCGGACGCAGTGGCGAGTCTTCGCCCCGGGCGAGGCGGAGCGCCCGCAGGCCGGGTGGACCGAAGCGGTCGGCGACCCGGTCCGGGGGCAGCTTCGCCAGCGCTTCAAGCGTCTCGATCCCCAGCCGGCGCAGCGTCTCGACCAGGTCGTCCGCCTCGCGGGGCGGAAGGCCCATCCGGGTTGCCAGCGCCGACACGGACACCGGCGGGCGCTTCCCGCCGGCCACGAGCCAGGCTCCGAAGCGAGTTCGGCCGACTCCGACCTTCACGGACATTCCCGCTGTCTCCCGTGTGGCCGCCAGTACCCACTCGGTCTCTCCGCCGTGGATGCCCAGCAGCCCGTCGACCGCGAAGAAGGCCTCCCCCGGCCGCTCCGACTCGACTGCCGCTCCGATTCCCTCCAGACGTCGCGCCAACCGCTCCGTCAGCTCTCCAGCTTCGACTGGATCGGCAAGAGCGGACTCAGGGATCAGAGTGCAAGCGACCTCCATACGAACATATGTTCGTATATGAAGGCGACAGAATCAACCTCCGCTGAGAAAGCCGAGAACCGCTTCCAGCTCCGCCAGCTCTGGGCTCGCCTCTTCGGCGACGCGCCTTGCCAGCAGCGCAACCATTGCGGCAATCGCCGCCCACTCGGGGCTCGGGAAAGACGGCGAGTCGGAGCCTGGTTCGCGCGCCTGCCGCAGTAGGCCCGCCAGGCGCTCGATCGCGTTTTGCTGGTGCTGCGCCCCCTCTGCTCCGACAGCGAGGATCTCGACAGTGAGCAGCCGAGCGGTGGGGGGGTCCGCGGCCAGAAGGTCGATGGCGGTTCCAAGCGCCGCTTGCACCCTCGCCGCCGGCTCTCTCTCACTCGAGCAGGCGCGTTCGATCTCCGCCAGCAACCGTCCGAACAACTCCTCGAAGCTCTCCAACAGGCATTCGCGCTTGTCGGCGAACTGCTTGTAGAAGCTGGCGGTGGAGACGCCTGCCCGCCGGGTCACATCGGCGACCGACACCGCCCCGTACCCCCGCTCGGCGCACACCTCTGCCATCGCCGCGATCAGCCGTTCGCGCTGATTGCGCGCAACGAGTTCCGGCGGCAGCCCGTGCGAACCCGCAGGCAGTCGCCGAACTCGATCTGCGTCGTCCTCCTCCAAGCGCCGACTAACTATTGCGCTTGTTCCGTTTCGCTTTCCTGTTCGCCTTGCACGAAGTCCCCATCTTCGGCCTCGCTTCGACCACCTTGCCGTTCTGGCCGATCAGCTTCACGTCGGCCCTCGAGGTGACCTCGCAGAGGTCCAGGTGGTTGACCAGGAGGCCCTTCTTGCCGCCCTGCATGTTGAGGACGAACTTGGTCACGGGGGCGTCGGGGATGACGGCGAAGCGGTTCCTGACCCTGCCTTTGACCGAGTCGACGAAGCCGGTCAGGGCGACGTCGATCTCTCCGTTGAGGGAGACGACGAGATCAGGCAGGACCCTTTCGCCTCCGTTTGAGCGCAGGTAGACCGGCCCTTCGAGCGGTTTGTCGAAGAGCGGCGTCGTTGCTTTGGCGTAGCCGTAGATCGAGCCGGGTGGGCACTGGTTGGCGGCGAACTGCACTCTGGTGCAGACGGTTCTGATGTGCCCTTGTTCGATGAACTCCGAGCGGGGCAGGACGACCGTTGAGCCGGCGATGTTGGCGTCTCCCGGTCTTGCTTTGAGCACCGCCTGGAAGGCGGGGAACTGACCGCGCTTGGTTCCTCCCTTGAGCTTGAAGGAGAGCTTCGGCTTGAAGGGCAGGGCGGCGCAGTTGGCGGCTTGGAAGCGCTCTGAGAGGTTGGCCACTACGTCATCTGCGGGGCTGGCGAAGTCGGCACCGGTGCCGAGCATCTGCGCGGTGACCGTGGTCGGTTCGCAGCTGGTCGGGTTGAGCGAGAAATTGTCTCTATCGAGAATCACCCTGATGTCGCGGACGTGCAGGGCGATGCCGCTCCTGATGTAGGGGATCGAGACGGGGTCGACGTGGGCCTGGGCGTCATCGCCGTCGATTCTCAATGCCGCTCTGACGACGATCGTGCCGATGTCGAAGGGGCCTACCGCCGCAGGAACGACCGTCGCTACCGAGAGGGGCGCCCCGTTGTAGGGGCCGGCGAGGTAGACCGATCCCGGTACGTAGGTGAGGATCTGGCCCGAGCCCGAGCCCGAGAGGGCGGTGCCGATCCTCGAGGAGGCCGGACAGGAAGGCGATGCCTTCTCTGCCTTGCCGGTCTTAGCCGCTGCCATTGCCAAGGCGGCGTTCGGGCAGCGGCTGGTGCCGGCTAGCTTGGCCACGAGGCCCGGGGGCAGGTCAGCCCTGAAGGAGGTGATCTCCTGTTCGCCGTCGTTGCGGCTCATGCGCAGGACGAAGGGGGAGTAGGAGCCGGCGTTGTTGTTGAGGGTGCCCGCACGCAGGACTGGGTTGAAGGGGCGGGCGCCCCCCGAGGTGGCACAAGAACCACCATCGGGGCCCTGGTTGACCACGAACGGGTCGCTGTCGGAGAAAGGTTGATCGGGTCGCGCCCAGGGGCTGAGCTGCGCCGTCGAAGTGTAGGTTCCGCAGGAAGAGGGCGTCACCAGCGGGGCTCGCGGTCCGCCCTTGAAACTCAGGGTGAATCGGCTGAACGGAACCTGTGGGTTGTTGTCGAAGGTAGTCACGAGCTGGCCGGTGGCCTCGTTCAAGGCAACCTCTCCCGGCAGCTTCACTCGGACACCGGCTCCCTCGGCGACGATGTAGAGGGCGACGAGGGAGTCGAACGGATTCTCGTGTCCCGCAACCGCCCCGTCGTTTGACTGCGCAGCGATCAGCGAGCCCTCGAGCGGAACGTCGAGGAGCGGCGTATCGATCTGAACGGCACCGATCTTCGATGCCTCGGGACAGGTATCGGGGGCGAGGTCGAAGCGCGGCGGATCGGTCGATACGAGACCGATCTGACCAGGGGTGCAGACCTCGACACCGTCGGTGAAGGAGGGGTTGACAGTCATCCCCTCCGGCAGAGCGACGACAGCTTTCTTCAAGGCCGATTGGGCGATGCCGGTCGGGTTGTTGAGGCCTTCCTGCGGCACGGTGAGATTCACCTCTATGCCGCTGGGCGTATCGGTGCGGCGACTGCTCGGTTGAATCGTTATATCCGGCGAAAACGGAACCACATCGCAACCGTCGTTTCCGACTTGTGCCGAGCGATCGCCGGGCTCGTGGGTGACGAAGCTCCCGCTGCCCTGCCTCGACGGCAGTTCCCACGACTCGACTTCGAGGGGGATCTCCTTGCCGACACCGTCGGGCGTGCATGAGGTGGGGTTGGTGAGGAACGCCTTCGGCGTCCCGACCGAAGCCGTGTTCGGGCCGTTGATGGAATCCCCGGGGGCGCCCGCGCACCGCAGAGATCCGGAGGCGTTGAGGGCTCCGCCGCCCCGACAGCGCTGCGAGTCGTGACTCGGATCGGCCGGCACACCCCAGAAGCGGGTCGTTACGCCGCTGACGCCGACGCCCTGGGAGGCGTTGCGCACGTTGATGTTGATCCCGTAGTCACCGTCGGATCGGACGGTCGCGTTCAGCCATTGCGCGAAGCCGAGGACGTTGAAGCCGAACTGTGCGGGCACACCCGGAGGTGGCTTCATGTTGAAGATTGGAACCGTTATCCAGCCGGTCTGCTGCCCTTCGCTGGAGACCTGCAGCGAAATCGTGCCGACGATGCTGTTGACCGGGCAGTTGGGTGGATCGTGGAGATCGACAGGGGCCAGATCCGCAATGCTCTCGCATGTCGGCATCGCATTTGGCGCCCCGACGAATCCAGCGGGCAGCTTGGCACGGAGGTTCCTCAGACTTCCGTCTGGGACCGCCTGGTTGGTCTCGTCAATGTGCTTGGAAAGCTTGAAGGTGGTGACAACGGAGTACGGGTGACCTCCTGCCTGGGTGAACGGTTCTTCGTCCTCGTCGACGGTCCAGGGGCCGTCCCAGTCGAGCAGGGAGAAGCCGGGTGACGACGCTCCGACGGGCAGGGGGTCGGAGGCGAACGCACACGCGGGGGCTTCCCCTCCGCAGGCTTTCGCTTCCACCAGGCCGTCAGAAGATCCTGGGGCCACTTCGACGTCGAGCAGGATCCGGCATGGCAGGAAGCTGACGACGGCACGACAGGCCTCCCCGTAGGGGGGGATCGATGCCAGCGCGCCACCGAAGAAGGCGGGATCGGGCCCTTCACAGTCGACACTGCCCCCGCCAGGTGCGATGGAGCAAGCCCAAACGGACTGACCGAAGCTCTGCTCAACCTGGTCGGTCACCGATACAGCCGTCACCCCGGGGGGAAGGGACGCATCGACCGTGATGGGTCCGGTCGTCGGCGTGTCGCCTATGTTGCTGACGACGAGCTCAAGCGTCGAAACCTCGCCCTCGGCAACGTAGGAAGGGGTGTGATCGACCTTGAGATCGAGTTTCGGGGCCGCCAAGGCGCTGGAAGCCCCGACACCGAAGGCAAGACAGGCGAGGGCAGCGAAGCCGGTGCTGCGGCCAAGCCGTCGCAAGCAAGCGCTCAGGCGAGAGGACGTACCGTTGTTGGCGCTGGTCATCTTCATGGTCTCCTTGCTCATCCTCGCCTCAGCCATTTCGGCTGCTCGCTTTTTTCCCACCACGCCTGCACTTCCGCACCTGCTTCTTGGAAGAGCCGCTGAGCCGCTGACGCTTGCGGCAGCGGCTACGAGCGCGGGCAGGGGACCTGGGGTTTCCTGGGCCGACAAGCGCACCTGAGCTGGGGTTGCTGAACGCGGGCGGTGGTGTTGGCGTTCCCTGGCACTCGTCCCCGACGCAGCCAACTATGGGCGCCGGCTCTTCGGCGCCACCGACACGGGCGTCGTAGAGATCGAGCGATTCATCGCCGTCGGATCGAGCCAGCCTCTCTCCGGTGACGAAAAACACGTCGTCGCCGTCCTCGCTTGCGCCGAAGAAGGTCGAGTCCCTCCCACTGCTGCCGGTCGAGATCAGGTGAAGCTCTCCGTTCAGCCACTCATAGACATCCACTTTGCCGTTCGTGTCGGTAGGGAGAAGAGCCTCGGTCGAGTCGAAGAAGATGCGGCTGCCGTCGCTCGAGATGTTGCGGGGCAGGAAGAGGGTCGGGTCCCCGGTGCCCGCGGCCTGGATCGCAGACTTGCGCACGAAGGTGAGGAATGACTGGCCCTGCGAGCTCGACGTCCTGCGGTTGCAGGAGAGGCACGTCACGTCGTCGTTGGCGAGGTCGTAGCGATAGACCTGGGTGCGATCGTTGGTCACGTACGGCGTCACCGGCCCACGCGATTCGAATAGGAGGTACGCGCCGTCGTCTGTGATCCTGGCGCCGCCATACCCCCCGTCACTTCCACCCGAGAGAAATGCACCAGAAAGCACTCTGGACCAAAGGGCCCTGTCCACAGAAGCTCCACTTTCGGTCTCTTCGCTCAACCTGGCGACATGCCGGACTCCAAGACCCTCCTGCCAGAGGAATACGTTGGGGATGCCCGGAGTCGCTCCGGGAGCCAGGTCTCCAGTTGCCACGAAGTACACCTTTTTAGCGTCGTCGCTGATCCCGATCGTGCCCAGCACTCCCCCTCCATTGGGATCGGCGACGGTCAGATCCGTCAGTTGCTCTCCTGGTGGAGCTGTTGCATCCCATCGGTAGAGATCGGAGCAGCCGCCCCCCGCACCAGTCCCGCAATTATCGGAACCAGCAGTGGCGTCGCTGGTCTGCCTGCTGGTAGAGGTAAAGAAGGCAACCTTCCCCTCCATTGCTTCGGCACCTTGGAACTCTCCATCTCCCACCATGCTGGTCATGGTGTTGCTTTCTCGAACGTAGACAGTCGAATCAGCGGTGAAGAAGACGCGCGAGCCGTCATCCGAGATCGCGTTGTCACCGGGATGGTCGTTGAGGATGAGTCTGCCGTTGCCGACGCCCGAGCGTGGCGGGACTGAGCCATCTGGAAGGAACCCGACGAACTGCGCTTCGTCGTTCTCCCACAAGTAGACGCCTCGGTTCAGCTCCTGTGCGTAATCGGGGCCTTCTGGATCGAGGTAAAAAGAGGAGTCGAAGACGATCTGCTCCAGGTCCTCGGATGCATCGGCAACACGGCCCAACTTTGTCCCCTGATCGAGGGGTGCAGAAGAGATGGGCGTGGTCATGAGGCTGAACGCGCCGTTGAGCTGATCGTTAGGCCTGCTGAGGTCACGGAGGTAGAGGAAGGTCTCGTAGATGCTGTTGGGGGGATCGCCTGGCGTGAGCCTGTCGTTGTGTGTGCTCACGGCCCCCAGGGACAGGTCGTCAGAGAGCCACTTGTACGGGCTGGCCGAGGTTATGGTCGTCGCGGGCCTGGTTCTCGGGGAGAGGCCCTCGGACACCCATCCGTTCACGCCCCGACGCGCGATGTACTGAAGCACCGGCGTCCCAGAGTCGCCACCGAAGTTCCCCTTCGATGCGTAAGCAACCGCATCGCCGGAGAGGGAAGGCTGTGCCAGGTAAAAGAAGAAGCCCGAGGATCCGCTCCCTCGCTCGATGTCGGCGGAGTTCTTGTCGCTCGGCGAGACCCGCTCGTAGACCCTGCCCTCTGGCAACCCATGCCCGGCTTCGCCGAAGGTGGTGAAGGAGCGATCGATGCCGATCGTCGTTCCATGAGCGTTGCTGGCTACTACCCGGTAGTGGTAGACGGTGCTGGGAGTGAGGCCGGAGATGGTCTCAGCGACGTCGACCGGCAAGGCGCCTCCCACGGGCCCGGCCGGCGATGGCGGGACGACCGAGCCATAGCTGTCGTCAAGGCCGTACTCGAAGAAATAGGTCGTGGGGGAGTTGTTGGGGATCAGCCGTGCCTGCAGCGTCGCTGTGGTGTCAGTGGGCACCGTGGCGGCACCGGTGACGATGTCGGGTGCGGCCGGCAGGGTCGTAAAGGTGGTCTCCGCTGAGGTTGAGCTGGCCAAACCCAGCACGTGGTTTGCGACGAGTCTCACGTGGTAGAGCGTGTTTGCGTCAAGCAGCTTCGCGATCCCGCTGACCGGAACGTCCACGGAACCATCGCCGGCGGTGCCACCTGGGCCCGGGATCCAATCGGTGCCGTTCTCGCTGAATTCGAATCGGTAGGTGGTTGGCGGTCCGCTCGGGTTGACCGAGCCGTTGAGGGTGGCACTATGCGCACCGATCCCGGTGGCCGCGGCGATCGTCGCCGTCGGAGGCGTTACCGCATCTAGTACGTAGACGCCTGTCGCATTGCCATTGGCGCCAGTGCCCAGATAGGCGACGCCGGTAGCGGGATTGATGGCCAGGCCGCTGGCATCGCTCACCTGCAGGCCCGACCCGTTCGCGTGTGATTCGACGAGGGCGCCGCTCTCGTCGTACTCCGATACGACCAAGAGGCCGCTCGCGTACTGCGCGACGTAGGCGTGGTTGGTCGATGCGTCAACGGCGACCTGAAACGGGAATCCTTCGGCGGTCAGGAACTGCTCGAAGCTCCCGGTTGAGTCATAGCGGTTGACTTCGCTGAAGTCTGAGAGAACGTATATGTCACCGGTCGAGTCCACCGCGACCTTGCTCGCAGCGGCGCTGAACTGGGAGACATAGGCCCCGCCGGAGCCGAAGCGCTGAACGCGGCCGTTGCCGGTGTCGGCGACGAGGATCGAGCCGTCGGTCGGATCGACCGCGATCCCGTTCGGACCGAGCAGTTCGCCATCACCAGGTCCTTCGCTGCCGAAGGCAAGGACGAAGTTGCCGGCGGCGTCGAACTTCTGGATGCGGTTGCCGCTCATGTCGGCGACATAGACCGACCCGTCCGACGGGCCACCGGAGTTGTCGACCGCGATGCCAGTGGGTG
Organism: uncultured Solirubrobacterales bacterium; assembly: GCA_963697695.1. Taxonomy (GTDB): domain Bacteria; phylum Actinomycetota; class Thermoleophilia; order Solirubrobacterales; family 70-9; genus VRUE01. Next base: position 1,649,153 of record OY969094.1, on the reverse strand, counting down.
ATTCGAACTGGCCGTTGGCCGTGCCCGTACCACCGAAAGCCCCGAGAAAGGCTCCGTCGGCATCGAAGCGCTGAACTCGGTCGTTGCCCGGGTCGACGACGTAGACCGCCCCACTGTCCTGGTTGAGTGCGATCTGCCCCACACCGGCGCCAAATTCGCCGTTTCCGGAACCCTGTGCATCTCCGAAGACCGCGACGACGCCTTTTTCTGCGTGTGCCAGAGGGACCAATGTGAGTACCAGGACCAGCGCCGCCAGCGCGACGATCGGGCCTCGGATACGCCTGCGCCCAACACTCGATTCCGTAGACAGTGCCTTCGCGTGGCGTCTCAAGTAGCTCTCCTTGTCCCGTGAGCCCCTCTGCCGGCCGCTTCCCTTGGGCGGCCCCCGTGGGCTCGGTTTCCCTGTACTGCTCGTTTCCCTGATTCGCTTGTTGGGTGAGGCTAGTTCCTAGAAGGTGCTAGCTGTACCGGCCAAGTGGCGCCAGTGAAGCACCCCGAAAAGGGGTTGTCAAGGAGGAGTTCCCAAAAGAAAAAGACCGTTCCCAGAGGCGTTCCCTGGGGGGATACGGGCGTACCGAATCGCTAGGCGGCTTGGTGAGCGAGCTTCGCGGCTTCCTCCGCCCCTAGATAGGGGGAGAGGATGAATTCGACGAAATCCGGGAGCAGCTGCTCGAGCTGCTCCGCTTCTCCGGCAGAGACCTTGCTGTAGGCGAGCGAGACGAGGGCGCCGATCGTCGTCTCCTCGGTCGAGTCGGGCAGCGGGCGCTCCTCCGAGCGCTCGGCTCGACCCAGGCGCAGCAGCGGCACCAGCTCGTTGACGGCCTCGCCGAAGCGGGCCGTGATCGCGGGGCCGGCGCTGCGCGACTCGACCAGGCAGAGGCGGGCGAGGTCTGGCTCGGAGGCGAGGAAGGCGAGGCCCGCACGGGAGGCGGCCAGCGCTCGATGAGGCCAATCGGAAACCCCCTCCACCGCCTCGGCGCCGAGTTCGTGGATGTGGCCGACGACGACCTCGAAGGCGGCGAGGAAGCACTCCTCCTTGCCCTCGAAGTTCTCGTAGAAGACGCGGCGGGAGACCTTCGCCTCTTTGGTGATGTGGGTGATCGTGACCGCGTTGTAGCCGTGCTCGCCGACCGCCGCGGCGAGGCCGGCGATCAGGCGCTCGCGCTGGTTGTGGGCGACCTGCTCACGGCTGAAGCCGTGGCGGCCCGCTGGAAGCGGGCCGAGCAGCTCCTCTGCCATCAGGCCGAGGCCGGCGCCGAGAACCCGCCGGCCTCGCGCGCCGCTGCTTCCTCGCCGACGTAGGGACGCAGGACGAACTCGAGCGTCTCCGGCAGGAGGCTGCGCAGCTTGTCGACTTCGCCGGCGATCAGCCGCTGGTTGACCACCCAGAAGACCCCTCCCGCCAGCGTGTCCTCGAGCGTCTCCGGCAACTCCGCCTGGCGCGGGTTGAGCTCGCGTCCCGGCCGCAGGATCGGCGCGAAGCGTTTCAGCGCCCCCTCGTGGCGGGCGACCGCCTCGGGCCCGGCGGTGAGCGCCTCGACCAGGCAGGCGCGAGCGACGTTCGGGTGGGCGGCGATCTCCTTCAGCAGCGCGCCCAGGGCCGCCCCGACCTTGTCGGGCCAGGGCCCGGTTTCGCCGTCGTAGGCTTCTTCGACCTTGTAGGCGGTGCGCTCGGTGGCGGCGTCAAGCAGAGCTAGGAAGCACTCCTCCTTGTCGGCGAAGTGCTTGTAGAAGGTCGCGTAGCCGACCTTCGCGGCGCGCACGACCTGCTCGATCGTCGTCGCCTGATAGCCCTGCTCGGCGACGAGGTCCGCCGTTGCCTCGAGGATGCGGCGGCGTTGGTCGGCAGCCGAGGCGGCTCGACTTACCGGCTCGGGGCCGGGCGGTTGCCGGGAGGCCTTTCCAGGCAATGCGCGCATTGCTTCAAGATAGCGCTCGTTCCCATTGGTACGCAAGCAGTACATGAAGTGGTGAAAGTTCCCAAAAATGGGCTAAAGTACCCCGAGTGGAAGCTGCACGCACACTTCGGGCGGTGAGGAGCTGGGAAGAGGCGGTCCCGGCCCTGAGCTCGGACGAAGGCGTCTTCGAAGCGATACTGATCAGCGTCGGCGCGCTCGGCTACGAGAAGACGACGGTACAGGAGGTTCTCGACCGCTCCGGCATCTCCCGTGCCCAGTTCCAGCAGCGCTTCGGCGACAAGGAGACCTGCTTCGCCCAGGCCTACGAGATGGCGGCTGACCGCCTCTGCGAGGAGCTGTTCTCCGCCGGCCGCAGCGCGCAGAGCTGGCGGGCCGGTTTCCGCGCCGCGCTGGTCGAGCTGCTGCGCTTCGTCGCCGAGCAGCCGCTGCTGGCGAAGGCGCTGCTGATCGAGGTCCGCGCCGCCCGCGGGCAGGCCCTGGCCAAGCACCAGCAGATCGTCGAGCGCCTGGCGAAGGCTGTCGACGCCGCTCGCCACGAGCCCGAGGCCAACGCCTCGGCGACCCCGCTGACGGCGCAGTTCGTCGTCGGCGCGATCGAGGAATCGATCTGCGTCGAGATCGGCGCCGGGCGGACCGCCAAAGTCGAGCACCTGCTGCCCGACCTGGCCCACCTCGGCGTCCTCAACTACTTCGGCGAGGACGAGGCCTGGCTCGAGCTCGGCTCCCCCAACCTGACCCCGGTCGAGCCCGGCAGCTGACCGCGGCTACCAGACGACGCGCGCCGGGTCACATTGTCGCAACCGCGAGTCAGCACTGACCAAGCGCGCATCTTGCTCGACCGCGGTCGCATAGATGAGGCGGTCGGCAGGATCTCCGTGGAACTCGGCTGGATCGAGGCCACCTGCCCGCCGGGCGATCGAGATCGTGGGGGCGATCGCGCGGATTTCGTGGACGTTCAGCATGTCGCTGATCCAGGTTTCCACGGATCGATCCATCGTCAGGCGTCCGCGGGCGGCGAGATACGCGACCTCCTGAACCGAAGCCAGGCTGATTCCCAGCTCAGACTCTGAGTCCAGGGCCTTTCGCGCCGGCAGGCTGAGCTGATCGGGTCGTGCAGCGAGCCAAACCAGGACATGGGTGTCGAGGAGGATCAATCCTTCTCCATGTCCCACGGACCCATCGAGAAATAGATCAACTCCTCGTCCGACATGTTGATCTGCGCGCTGCCGCGCAGATCGTCGGGGCGCAATGGCGGCTCGATCCGGGCGACGGGCCGGCCGTGCTTGGTGACGATCAGCGTCTCTCCGGTCTCCGAGACCATAGCTAGAGGCTGCATCCTCCCTCGAGGAGGAGGGCCGACGCACTCTTCCCTGCGAGCTCAGCCCTCCTGGGCGAGCTCGGCGGCGTCGGCGCTGCCGACGTACGGCGTCAGGGTGAACTCGACCAGGTCGGGCAGGAGCTCTTCCAGCTCCTCGGCTTTGCCGGCGATTATGCGGCGGGAGATCAGCGAGACCATGCCGCCGACCAGGGCCTCCTCGGTGGTCGGCGAGAGGCGGGAGAGAACCTCCGGCGAGCGGCCCTCGCGGCCGGTCTGGAAGTAGGGGACGAAGCTCTGGATCGCGGCGTCGTAGCGCTCGACCACGACCGGGCCGGCGACCAGCGCCTCGACCATGCAAAGACGGGCGAGGTTCGGCTCGGCGGCGAGGAAGCTGAGCATCGCTTCGATCCCGGCTTTGACCGAGTGCGGCCAGTCGTCGGCGTCGTCGAAGGCCTGGGAGACCCGTTCCTGCAGCTCCTTCATCACCGTGTCATAAGCGGCGACGAAGCACTCGTCCTTGCTCGAGAAGTGCTCGTAGAAGGTGCGGCGGGAGACGGCGGCGTGGCGGGTGATGTGGGCGATGGTCGTGCCGGCGTAGCCGTTTTCGGCGATTGCCTCGGCGAGGCCGGCGATCAGCCGCTCACGCTGGTTGTGGACGACGAACTCCCGCGGCAGGCCGTGACGACCGGGCGGGAGACGGGCAAGCTCGGGCGGGTAATCCTCCGCAGAATTTTTTGGGTCGCTCGATTTATCCGGTGGGTCCGCGGCCACGTCCCGACGATATCGCGCGGGGGGATCGAAACCGCGTCCGAGCTCGGCCAGAGCGGCATCGACGCCTAGGTAAGGCATCACCGCAGCCGACATCAGCTGTGGGATAAGCGCCGGCAGCTCGTCGGCCTGGCCGCGGACGACCTTGGCGTAGACCTGCCCGTAGGCCGAGCCCGCCAGCGCCTCCGCCGTGGTGTGGGGCACCGATTCGGGATCGTCCATCTCGTTGCGGCCGGCGTCGATCAGGGAGGCGATCACGCGCATCGTCATGTCGCGGCGGGCGCGAGCAGCATCGCCGGCGGCGAGCACCTCGACCGCAAACGAGGCGCGGCGGGGGTCGTGACGCAGGTTCTCGACGATCTCGCAGGCGACAGCGCGGAGGCGGTCGGGCCATTCGTCCTGGCTGTTGAAGGCCTCGAGCATCTCGCGCATGCAGCCATCGTTCATCTCCCGCCAGGCGGAGATGAAGCAGTCGTACTTGCCACGGAAGTGGCGGTCGAAGGCGGGGCGGTCGAGGCCGGCCCGCTGCAGGATCATCTCGATCGTGGTTTCGGCATAGCCGCGTTCGGCGGCGATTTCGATCAGAGCCTCGACGATGCGCTCGCGCTCGGGACTGGCGGCGCGCTCGCGGGTCTCCAGGTCAAGCACTAGGTCATAGGACCGCCAATCCCTGCCCCTGGCCTAGCCCGTCAGCGCCGGTGGCGCCTCGGCGGCTGTGCGCTTGGCGGCTTCGGCACCGAGGTACGGGGTGAGCGAGAACTCCACCAACTCGGAGAGCAGCTCCTCGATCTGCTCCGCCTGTCCCATGATGATGCGCTGGTAGATGATCCAGAAGATCCCGCCGACGATCGTCTCCTCGAGCGTGGCCGGCAGCTCCTCGCCCTTCGCGGACACCTTGCGGCCCATGCGGAAGAGCGGCACGAAGGCCTGGATCGAGCGCTCGTAGCGCTCGACCGCGGCCGGACCGGCCGAGAGCGCCTCGACGATGCAGGTCCGCGCCAGGGCCGGCTCGCTGGCGACGTAGTGGAGGAAGGCGGCGAGGCCGGCGTTGACCCGGGCGGGCCAGCTGTCGACCTTGCTGGCGGCGTCGACGACGCGGCGCAAGGCCTCCTTGACCGCGAACTCCGAGGCGGCGAGGAAGCAGTCCTCCTTGGAGGAGAAATTCTCGTAAAAAGTGTTGCGGGCGATGCCCGCCCGGCGCACGATGTCGGCGACGGTGACCGCGCGGTAACCCTTCTCGACGGTCTCCTCGGCGAGGGCGGCGATGATGCGCGCTCGCTGGTGCTGGGCGATGAACTCCCGCGGTAGTGGATGCCGCCCCGGCGGTGTTCTCATCGCCTGTGGAGAGCGTTCAGCCACGAACACGAGGGTACCCCGTGCCCACCGCGATTCCAAGCTGGACGAAAGGGCGATATACCGCTACAGTACCGGAGTCCAGACAACCGGTTCCCTTGATCGAGCAGAGGAAGGATCTCATGGGAAAGCAGGCCGCAACCAACGTCCAGGCAGGGGCTGAGGGGACCGGCAAGCCGGAGGAGCGTCGCCCCTCCGTTCCCGCCCTCAGACTGGTGAGTTCCCCGAAGCGCCAACTGATTCTCAACGGCATGTTGGAGGCGGTCGGATCGGCCGGCTACGACGCCGCGTCCGTGCGTACGGTGCTCGATCTGACCGGTCTCTACCGGCAGGCTTTTTACGACAACTTCCCCGACAAGGACGCCTGTTACCTGGAGGCGTTCGACGCCGGAGTGGCCCATTTCGAAGCGCTGGCGAGCGGCGCGGCAGCGTCCGAGGAGACATGGCAGGGCAAGCTTCGCGCCGGCCTCGGCGCCCTTCTCGAAGCGCTCGACGAGGAACCCGACGTGGGTCGGGCCTTGGTGGTCGAGGTCCATGCCGCCGGGCCGGAGGCGCTGGAAAAGCGCACCGAGGCGATGAAACGGGTCACGAATTTCATCGATTCGGCACGTTCGGACCCCGGCGAGGGCGAATCGCCTCCCTCGATCGCTCCCGAGGGGATCGTCGCCGGCATCCACGCCGTGGTCCACTCGCGGCTGGCAACCGGCGCCAACGACGGCTTCCGCCAGCTGCTGCCCGAGTTCATGTACTTCGCGGTGCTGCCCTACTTCGGCGCCGACGTCGCCGGCGCCGAGATGCAGGCCGCCAAGGTCTGACTAGAGCCGGACCAGGTTCTCAGCCCTGAGGCCGCGAGTGACGCCGCGGAAGTCGATCACCAGCGATGCCGAGGAGACGACCTCCTCGTAGTCGACGCCGGGGTGCGCGGTGACGATCGCGGTCAGGTCCGCGGCCCGCAGGGCGTCGTCGAGATCCACGGAGGAGAGGCCCAGTTCCGGCAGCTCCGGGACGAAGGGATCGTGGTAGGAGACCTCGCCGCCGAGCACGCGCAGGAGCTTGGCGATCTTCAGCGCCGGCGACTCGCGGGTGTCCCCCATGCCGGCCTTGTAGCTCGCCCCCAGGAGCAGGATCCTGCAGCCGTTGACGGGCTTGCCGGCCTCGTTGAGGGCGCGCTCGATCCGCTCGACGCAGAAGGCCGGCTGGGCCTGGTTGACCTTGCCCGCCAGCTCGATGAACTCGGGATAGAAGTCGTGCTCGCGGGCCTTGAAGGCGAGGTAGAACGGGTCGACCGGCAGGCAGTGCCCGCCCATCCCCGGCCCCGGGTCGAAGCGCATGAAGCCGAAGGGCTTGGTCGCAGCCGCATCGACCACCTCCCAGACGTCGATCCCCAGCCGGTCACAGAGCTGGGCGAGCTCGTTGACGAGGGCGATGTTGACCGAGCGGAAGATGTTCTCGAGCAGCTTCGAGAGCTCGGCCGCCTCCGGCGTGGAGAGGACGACGACCTCGTCGCAGATCAGCGAGTAGAGCTCGCGGGCGCGCTCGGCGCAGGCCGGTGTGAGACCGCCGACCAGCTTCGGAGTGGTGCGGATGGTGAAGTCGGTGCGACCGGGATCGATCCGCTCGGGCGAAAAGGCGAGGTGGAAGTCGCGGCCGGCCGACATGCCCGACTCCTCGAGGATCGGCAGCAGCCGCTCGCGGGTCGTTCCCGGGTAGGTGGTCGACTCGAGCACGACGAGCTGCTCGGGCTGCAGCACCTGCGAAAGCGCCGTCGCCGAGTCGAGCAGGTAGGTGAGGTCGGGCTCGCGCGAGCTGGTCAGCGGCGTGGGGACGCAGATCACGACCGCGTTGCAGGAGGTGAGGTCGGCGTGGCTGGAGGTCGCGCGGAGGCGGTCGCCCGCGGAAGCGAGAGCGGTGTCGGGGACGTCCTCGATGTAGCTGCGACCCCGGTCGAGGCTCTCGACCTTGCGCGGGTCAGCATCGAGGCCGACAACCTCGTGCCCCGCCTCGGCGAAGGCGACGGCGAGTGGAAGCCCCACGTATCCGAGGCCGACGATCCCAACCTTCACGGCAAGGAGTCTAGGTGCCGGAGAAGCGTTGGACAGCTTGCAGCTCCTGCCCTACGCTGAACCACATGGATTCGTCATCGTCGCCTACTTCGAATCCTTCGCGTCATCCGAGTGGACGTCACGGACTGCCGCGTGCGTACGCAGTCCGGTCGCAGCGCGAGCGGCTGCTGGAGGCGATGGTCCGAGTCGCGGCGGCGAAGGGCTATGAAGCGACCACCGTCACCGACGTGATCGAGGTCGCCGGGGTCTCGCGGGAGACCTTCTACGAGATGTTCGAGGACAAGGAGGAGTGCTTCCTCGAGGGCTACGACGCAGTGATGGACGTGCTCGTCGCACACGTCTCGACCGCGTATGAGGCAACCTCGCACGAGCCCTGGCCCGAGCGGGTCGCAGCGGTCCTGCGCGCCCTGGTCGAGCTGCTCTCCAGCGAGGCGGACATCGCGAGGATGGCGATGGTCGAGGTGACGGCCGCGGGCGATGACGCGCGCAGCCGCTACCGTGCCGCGCTTGCCCGTTTCACCCCCTTCCTCGAGGAAGGGCGCGATTACTCCAACCAGACCGACGAGCTGCCGCCCGACACCGCCCGCTTCGCGATCGGCGGTGCGACCTCGATGATCTTCGACGAGGTTCGTGCCGGCCGCGGCCCGGAGCTGGAACGGATCCTCCCCGACCTCGTCTTCGCCGTGCTGATGCCCTACCTCGGCCCCGAAGCCGCCGAGGACGAGATGCGGCGGGTGACCCAGGCCGAGCGTCGCGCTTAGACGCCCTCGCCGTGGCGGCCCTCGCCGCCGGCGAAGCGAGCGGCGCCGCGGACCGCCACCTCGAGGACCTCGCGACCCAGGCGGCGCTCCAGCTCGAGCCCGTCGACGAGCGGCATGCCGAAGCCCTCGACCGCCGCGCGGCGGTCGGCCAGCATCGTCTCCTGGGGGAAGCCGGCGATCTTTTCCGCCAGCTCCAGCGCTCGCTCCAGGTGCTTGCCAGGCTCGGCGATCTCGTTGACGAGGCCGATCCGGTGGGCCTCCTCGGCGTCGACGGGACGGCCGGTGAGGATCAGCTCCAGCGCCCGGCCCATGCCGACAACGCGGGGGAGGCGCTGGGTGCCACCGTCGACCAGAGGCACTCCCCAGCGCCGCTCGAAGAGGCCGAAGGTCGTTTGGGGCGTGGCGATACGCATGTCGCACCAGAGCGCCAGCTCCACTCCGCCCGCGAGGCACCAGCCGTCGACGGCGGCGATTGCCGGCTTCGAAGGAGTGAGCCGGGTGGGGCCCATCGGTCCCCCAGGGTGGTCGACGTCGAGGTCAAGCGCCTTGAGGTCTGCGCCGGCGCAGAAGGCCTGTCCGCCGGCGCCGGTGAGGACGAGAACGCGGGCGTCCTCGTCGGCCTCGAAGTCCCGCAGGCCCTGGCGGAAGAGCTCGGCGGTCGCACCGTCGACGGCGTTGCGCCGCTCGGGACGATCGATCGTGAGGACCGCCGCCGATCCAATCCGTTCGTAGCGCAGCTCGCCGGCCATCGGCGGGCATCGTCCCACAGCACTGCAACGCGTTAACCGGTCACTTACCGGACAACGCGTTGCAGTGTGAGTTGGACGGGAGCGGGCGGGCTAGCGTCGGCGAGACTCACGGGGCTGGCCGACAGCGCCCGGCTCCCGGATGCGCCCCGGTCGCGACCTAGAGGGCAGGCTCTCCAGGCGGCATCAAAGCTAGGCAAGTGATCGGACAACGAAACGCGACCGGGGATGACGCTCTAAGCCTGCCTCGCGCGTAGCCTTCGCGCGTAGAAGCTCTTCGCGCCACCTTCGAGACGGTGTTCCGCTTGGCTTCCGCGGATCCTGTCTCTCCCAGTCGCTAAGCCAACTTAGCGCGCGGTCAGGGGTGGCGCTAGGGGGTAGAGGAAAACGTTCCCGCAAAGTCCGGAATTTGCCCCGTCCGGAAGGGCGTATACGGTCGCTTTTGGGATGAGTGACGGCCTGGAGGCGTCTCGACGGGGGGCGCGGCGCAACGTGGTCTTGACCGCGGCGATCGCCGGGCTCGGCGGGCTGCTCTTCGGCTACGACACCGGTGTGATCGCCGGAGCGCTGCTCTTCATCAAGAGCGACTTCGACCTCGGCAGCTTCGCCCAGGGCCTGGTCGTCGCCGCGGTGCCGATCGGAGCGGTGTTCGGGGCCGCCTTTGCCGGGCCGGCAGCGGACCGCTACGGCAGGCGGTCGATGATCCTGCTCGCGGCAGGCGTCTTCATCGTCGGCGCGCTGGCGAGTGCTGCGGCTCCCGGCGTCGAGGTGCTGGTCATCGCCCGCGTCGTGATCGGCGTCGCGATCGGTCTCGCCTCCGCGGCGGCGCCGGTCTACATCTCCGAGGTGGCGCCGCCGGAGAGCCGCGGGCGCCTCGTCACCTTCTTCCAGCTGGCGGTGACGATCGGCATCCTCATCGCCTACTTGGTCGGCCTTGCCTTCGACCACGTCGAAGGCTGGCGCTGGATGCTCGGGCTCGGCGTCGTCCCCGCCCTGGCCCTGGCCTTCGGCATGCTGCGGATGCCGCAGAGCCCACGCTGGCTGGTGATGAGCGGCGACGACTTCGCCGCCCGGGCGACGCTGGCGAAGATCCGCGTCGACGATCCCGACACGATCGACCGCGAGCTGGAGGAGATCAAGGACAGCCTCGACGAGAAGCCGGGCGCCTGGAGTGAGCTGCTGCAGCCCGTGGTCAAAGCCGCACTCGTCATCGGCGTCGGCCTGGCGATCCTGCAGCAGGTGACAGGTATCAACACGGTCATCTACTACGCGCCGACGATCGTCGAATTCACCGGCATCGACTCCTCGGCCGGGTCGATCCTCGCTGCGGTCGGCGTCGGCGTGATCAACGTCGCGATGACTGTGGTCGCGCTGCGGCTGCTCGACCGAGCGGGGCGGCGGACCCTGCTGATGATCGGCGTCAGCGGCATGACGATCTCGCTCTTCACCCTTGGCGGGGCCTTCGTCGGCGGCGGCGCCAGCACCCTCGACTCGGTCATCGCGATCGGCAGCTTGATGGTCTACGTCGCCTCCTTCGCGATCAGCCTCGGGCCGATCTTCTGGCTGCTCAATGCCGAGATCTACCCGCTCTCGGTTCGCAGCAAGGCCGCGGGCGTGGGGACGATGGCCAACTGGACCTTCAACTTCATCGTCTCGCTGACCTTCCTGCTGCTGATCGAAGCGCTCGGCCGCAGCGGCGCCTTCTGGTTCTATGGCGCGATCGGCATCCTCACCCTGATCTTCTGCTGGAAGCTGGTGCCCGAGACCAAGGGCAAGCGGCTGGAGGACATCCAGGCGGTCTTCCAGGCGCGGGTCGACGCGCGCGCCTCCCACTGAGGCCGGGCGGCTACCCTCTCCGCGTGCGTATAGACGAGATCATCGAGTCCAAAGCGCCGACCTTCTCGGTCGAGTTCTTCCCGCCGAAGACGGAGGAGGCGACCGAGGCGCTGTTCTCGACCGCGCGCTCGCTGCGCGAGCTCGAGCCTGACTTCGTCTCGGTCACCTACGGCGCCGGCGGCTCGACCCGCGAGGGGACGGTCGAGATCACCAGGGCACTGAAGGACGACCTCGGCTACGAGACGATGGCTCACCTGAGCTGCGTCGGCGAGACGACCGAGGGGCTGGCGACGACGCTGGACCGGATCGAGGCGGCCGGGATCGAGAACGTCTTCGCGCTACGCGGCGACCCGCCGCGTGGGCAGGAGGACTTCGTCCAGCCGGAGGGCGGCCTGGGCAGCGCAACAGAGTTGGCTGAGTTCATCGGCTCGCGCTGGGACTTCACCGTCGGCGCCGCCTGCTTCCCCGAGGTGCACCCGGAGGCGCCCGACCTCGAGACCGACCTCAGCTACCTGAAGACGAAGGTGGAGGCCGGCGCGAGATTCCTCATCACCCAGCTCTTCTTCGACAACCAGGTCTACTTCGACTTCGTCGACGCGGCGCGAGCGGCGGGCATCGACGTGCCGATCGTCGCCGGCGTGATCCCGGTGGCCAGCTTCGCGCAGACGAAGCGGATCTGCGACCTCTGCGACGCCTCGATCCCACCTCGGCTCGAAGAGGCGTTCAAGAGCGCCGGAGACGACGAGCGAGCGGAGTTCGAGCTGGGCGTCGCCTTCGCAGCGCAGCAGTGCTCGGAGCTGCTGATCGCCGGTGCACCCGGGATTCACTTCTACGCGCTCAACCGGGCACCGGCGACACGGGCCGTGCTCGGGGCCGTGCAGGCGGCGCGACCTTGGGAGCGCGGCCGGGTGCCGGCGCCCTCTCAAACCATCTCTGACTAAACTGGTCAACCCTCATGGCGAACCGCAGGGAGGAAGAGAGGGAGCGACTCCGCCAGGCCCGGCAGGAACGCGAGAAGAAGCAGGGCGGGTCAGAGCGCAGGCGCCTGATGGCCGGATACGCGGTCGCCGGTGTGATCGGACTGGCTGTTCTGGTCGGGATCGTCATGGCCATCGCAGGCTCGACCGGCGACAACGATGGGGGCGAGGCCCACATCAGCCTCGGCAGCGGCTCGACCAACGGCATCCAGCCGGACAAGCGCGAGGGGACGGAGCCGCCGCCGCTGAAGGTCACCAACTTGAAAGAGGCGGCGAAAAAAGCGGGCTGCGAGCTGCGGCGCAACCTCAAGGACGAGGGCAAAACCCACCTGCCGCCCACCGCGCAGGAACCCGTCTACGGCACCAACCCACCGACCTCGGGCAACCACGCCGAACCGCCCTACCAGCAGGCCGACGGCGCCTACAGCGAACCGGTCAAACCGCTCTACTCGATCCACAGCCTCGAGCACGGGCGCATGGCGATCCAGTACAGCCCCGACCTCGACGAGAGCGCCCAGCTCGAACTGATCGGCCTCTACGACACGATGTACGGGGCGACGCTGCTCTTCCCCGACGACAAAATGGCTTACGAGGTTGCAGCGACGACTTGGACCAATCTGCTCGCCTGCGACGAATACAAAGGTGCGATCACGCTCGACGCGATCCGCGACTTCGGCAAGGCGACCTGGGGCCGCTACGGCGGCGAGCCCGTGAACGCCTTCCCCTTCACCGGCCCGACGCCGGAAGAACCGGCAAACAACTAGCGGCGGTAGGCGGGGAAGAAGTCCTCGCTCTCGCGACCGGCGGAGAGGCGGGCGTAGGCAGCGGCGTCGCAGACGATCTCCGAAGTGCTCCAGGGCTCCTCGCGGTTGGCAAAGCCGCGCTTGAATTCCTCCAGCGGGTCGCCGCGGGAAATGCCGCCGCCGAGGTTGAGGGGAAGGCCCTGCTCAGAGGAAAACTCGGTCAGGGTGGCGAGGATGTTCTTCATCGGCGAGTCGCGCAGGTGAGAATCGGCGCTGCCGCTCAGGTAGTAGTGGATGGCGGCGTCGCTGCGGGCGGCGATCGAGGCGGCAGCGACAACGCCACCGGGGGCGAGGGCGAGGGCGAGCCAGGTCCGATCGGACTCGAGGATGCGGTCGAAGTAGGCGGCGCTGAAGAAGTAGCGCTCGGCGGCGGCGGTGCGGCGCATCGTCTGCTCGTAGGCAGCGAGGAAGCCGGCCCGCTCCTCGGCGCTGGTCTCGGGACCGGGGACGAGGCGCATCTCGTAGCCACGCCGCAGGTTCTTGTTGATCTGGTTGCGGTCGCTGGGGCGGCTCTTCGGCGGCAGCTCGGGGTCGGCGATCTGGACCACGTTGCGCTGCCTGGCGCCGCTCAGCGGCGGTGCGGAGAGCGTGTGACGGAGGAAGATCGTGACGAGCCCTGTTGGGGAGAAGTCGACCGAGCTCGGGTCGAGCGGCGCATCCGACTTTTGCCCCCTCAAGGTGTGGTCGATGTCGGATGCGTCAGGGCCGCTGACGATGCCGGGGTAGCCATAGGGCGAAATCGCGTCGAGCTCCGGTCCGTCGCCGATCCGGCGCACGATCAGCGGCGCCACCAGGTCGCCGCGCTCGGTGACGATGCGAAGCGTGTGGGTGACTCCCTCGGCGTCGAGGAAAGGGGACGAACGGAAGAAGTCGTCGCTGACCGCGGCCGCGCCACGATCCTCGGCCAGTTCGGCCGTGGCGCTCGGCCCGCTCACGAGAGCAGGTCGGCCGCCACGGCACGGAACTCGTCTGGGAGCACGCCCCAGATCTCGCAGTCGTCGGCCGAAGCGTCCTCGCGGCGCAGGTGGGCCCGCATCGTCCCCTCGTGCTTCCAGCCGAGGCCGGCGACGGTCTTCTTGGCGACCTCGTTGCGGGCGGGGATGCGCCCGTAGACGCGGTGGGCGTCGAACTCGTCGAACGCCTTGGCCAGGGTCAGCGCCTCGGCGCGGCGGCCGACCCCCTTGCCGCGCACGTCGTCGCCGATCAGGGCCCCCAGCTCGGGGGCGGTCTGGCGGAAGAGGCCGTAGAGAGCGGTGAAGCCGACCGGCTCGTCATAGCCCTCGACCACGATCGCGTACTTGCGGTCCTCGCCTGAGTCGTCCATCGCCCGCCGGGCCCAAGCCTCCGCTTCCTCGATCGAGAAGCCGTCCCGCTGCTCCATCAGCGTCTTCGTCGCCTCCGGGTTGTTGAACCAGCGGTGGACCGCCGCGGCGTCGCCGGGCTCGAACGGGCGCAGGGAGACCGCGGGTCGATCGGTCACGAGGACACCCTAATCGGGGGCAAGGCCGTGGCCGGTGATGAGGAGCCAGGTGGTCCTGGCGAGGATGCGGAGGTCGAGGGCGGCGCTGCGGTGGTCGACGTACCAGACGTCGAGCTCGATCCGCTCCTCCCAGGGAATGCCGGCGCGGCCCTGGACCTGGGCCCAGCCGGTGATGCCGGGGCGGACCTCGTGGCGACGGTGCTGGCGCGGCGTGTAGTCCTTGACCTGGGCCGGAATCGTCGGGCGGGGGCCGACGATCGCCATCTCTCCGCCCAGGACGTTGAGCAGGTTTGGGATCTCGTCGAGCGAGGTGCGGCGCAGGAGGCGGCCCGCGAGGGTGACGCGCGGATCGTCGCGGGTGACGACCGTGCCCACCCCAACCGGGTCGGAGCCCTCGACCATCGTCCGCAGCTTCAGCATCTCGAACTCGACTCCGCCCAGGCCGACCCGGCGCTGGCGGTAGAAGACGGAGCCGCGGCTGCCGAGCTTGATCGCAACGGCCGCGAGCAGCAGTACCGGCGAGAGAACCAGCAGCGCAACGGCGGCGATGAGGATGTCGAGGGGGCGCGGCATCGCTACCTGGTTCCCGGCGCCTTCTCCCAGGTTCCCGGCGCGCCACGGCGGAAACGGTCCCAGAGGCCGGCGGCGATCGAGAGGGTGCTCAGCGCGTAGTAGCGGGCGATGCGGAACGGTCCGACCGGGAAGCTGCCGCCCAGGAGCGCAGCGGTGATGACGGCGAGCTGGATCCCGTAGGTGACGACGTAGATGCCGCCCTGCCCCAGCAGCGCCAGGTTCGTGACGAAGGCGAACAGATGGAGGAACGGCGTCAGGTATCGCAGCAGCCGGTGCGAGAAGAGCTCGAAGGCGTAGAGAGACCTGTAGCCGCGCGGGGAGAGCATCCCTTCGCCGACGACGATGTCCCAGAGTCCGATCATCATCCGCCGCTTGCGGGCGAACTCGCCCTCCAGGGTCGGCACCATCTTCTCCTCAGCTCGCGCGGACGGGAGGTAGAGGGAGCGGAGTTTTCGCTTTGCCAGCCGGAAGGGGAACGAGAGGTCGTGGCTACCCGAGGGGGCCAGCGGCAGGTAGGCGCTCTGCCGCACAGCGTAGATCGCGCCGTTGCCGGCGGTGATCCCGGCGAGCGAGGACTCCATCTCGCGCACCGCCATCTCGTAGCGCCAGTAGGCGCCCTCCATGTTGCCACCGCCCTCGTCGATGAAGCGAACCTGGCCGCAGACGTAGCCGACGGTGGTGTCGGCGAAGGGGGCGACCAGCCGGCGCAGGGCGTCGGTCTGCCAGACGCTGTTGGCATCGGAGAAGGCAAGGACCTCCCCGGAGGCGCGCTCCGCCGCGGCATTCTGGGCCGCGGTCTTGCCGCCGCGGGGGAGCTGGAGGACGAGGTCGGCACCGGCGGCACCGGCGCGCTCGACCGTCGCGTCGCTGGAGCCATCCGAGGCGACGATCAGCTCCAGCCGCTCGCGCGGGTAGTCGAGGGCGAGGGCGTTGGCGACCTTGGCCTCGATCACCTCCTCCTCGTCATAGGCGGCGACGATGAGGGACACGGTCGGCAGCTCCACCGGGGTTCGAGATCGCCGGCGCGGCTTGCGCCGCAGGGCGACCAACGCGCGCAGGACCAGCGGATAGCCGACGTGCGTGTAGACGATCAGCCCAGCGCTGATCCAGAAGACGATCGCGATGAACTGCATCAACTTTCCTCCCTGGCAGGTAGAGAAGTTGATGCAGTTCGGCTGGTGCGGGCCTCGAGGAGCTCTTGGTAGAGAGCGAGGGTTTGTTGGGCGGCGGCGTCCCAGGAGTAGGGGCCGCGCGCGGCAGCCAGCGAGGCCGCGGCCAGCTCCTCGCGCGCGGCTTCATCCTCAGTCAGCTCAGAGAGCGCAGCGGCGAGTCCCCTGAGGTCCTCGGGTGGGACGAGACGGGCGGCGCCGGTCTCGGCCACCTCCGGGAAGCCGCCGACGGCGCTGAGAATGAGCGGCTTGCCGAAGGCGAGCGCTGTGTAGAGGACACCGGAGTGCTCGACGTCGCGGTAGGGCAGGGCGACGAGGTCGGCGCGGCGGAAGATCGCGGGGATCTCGGCATCCTCGAGGAAGCGGGTGACGAAGCGGACGCGGCCCCCGGCTTCGGCAGCGAGACTACGCAGCGGCTCGACGTCCATCCGCGGGTTGCCGACGATCCAGAGCTCGGCGCCCTTCAATTGCTGGAAAGCCCGCAGCAGCGTGTCGACGCCCTTGTAGGGGCGCAGCAGGCCGAAGAAGAGGATCACCGGGCCCTCGGCGCCCTCGAGCTCCGCCGGCAGCGGCTTCTCCTCCGGCAACCGGGTGAGGTAGTCGAAGGCTCCGTGCGGGATGACGCGGACGCGATCGAGTCCGACCGAGTCCCGCAGCCTCGCCGCGCCGTGCTCGGAGTGGGCGATCGTCGCGTCCATGCGGCCGAAGACGCGGCGGGCTGCCGTCACCTGACGGCGGGACGGATGCGGAGGCAGCACGTAGTGAGCCGTGATCAGGCGAGGGCGACGGGGAGGAAGGAGCAGCGCGTCGAAGGCCGGGAAGGTCAGCCACTGGTAGTGGGCGACGTCGGCGTCGAGGACCTGGCGCAGGCGCAGCATGTCGAGCGGGTGCTCGGCTGCCTTGAAGGCACGCCGGGCGGGCGCCTCGAGACCGCGCTTCGAGGTGCGACGGTAGAAGCATTCGCGCACCCGGTAGCCGTCGGGCTCTGGGACCGGTCCATAGAGAAAGCGGCTGGTCAGCAGCTCGACCTCAGCGCCGCCACGCGCGAGCGCCGACGCCAGGGCGCGGTCGTATGGCGGCGTGAAGGCCGAGGGATCGACGAGCTGCACCTGCATCAGGGCGATTATCGTGACCGCGGTGGCGCCCGCGCTCTCCTACTGCGTCGTGAACACGAACGGCCGCGAGTACCTGCTCGCCTGCCTGGAGGCGATCGAGCGCACGCACCCGACCGGGGTCGAGCGCGAGATCCTCGTATTGGACAACGCCTCGACCGACGGCTCTGTGGCGGCCGTGCGAGCCCTGGGAAGCGAGATTCGCCTGATCGCCCTCGAGCGGCGAGCCGGAAAGGCCGAGAACGACTCGACCCTTCTTCGTGAGGCCCAGGGCCGCTACTGCCTGCTGCTCAACGAGGACTCCGAGCTGCGGCCGGGAGCGGTCGAGACGCTGATCGAGACGCTCGACGCCGATCCGCAGGCCGCGGCGGCGACGCCCCAGCTGCTCGACTCGGCCGGCACACCGGTCCCCTGCGCCTGGCGCTTCCCCGGGGTCGGCGCGGCGCTGGCGGGGGCGCTCTTCCTCCATCGTCTGCTCACCGTTCAGAGCAAGGGAGCGGAGACGCGGCGGGTCGACTGGGCCCAGTCGAGCGCCCTGCTGGTTCGCCGCGAGGCCGCGGCCGAGGTCGACTACCTCGACCCCGAGTTCTTCGTCTACTACGACGAGTGCGACTTCGCCAAGCGGCTGGACGATGCCGGCTGGCGCTCCCTCTTCGTCCCCTCCGCGCAGGCGATCCACCACGACCAGCTCTCGACCGATATGGCAAAGGGGCTCCCCCGCATCGTCGAATTCCACCGCAACCGCGACCTCTACATGCGTAAGCACCACTCCGCTGGTGCGGCGCTCGCGGTACGGATCCTCACCGCCTGGTCCTACGCCCTGCGCGCCCTGGCCGCGACCCTCATGCCAAACCACCCCGCGCGCATCTACTGGGCCCACGCCCGCCAGGCCCTCTTCCCTAGTCGCGGCGAAAGCCTGAGGGACCGAGCAATTGCACCGCCGGGTGGTTGAAGGACGCTCTCAGGAGCGGGCGTCCTCGTCCATTCGCTCGACCTCGTAGGTCTCCGGAATACGACCGTCGACTGCGGGCGGTGAGGCAGCGCGCTCGCGCAGCTCGGACAGCAGCTCGCCGGGGTGGCGCAGGCGGGCGAGCCAGGTGCGCTCGCCCGGGGTGAAGAAGCCGCTGGCGAACAGGATGAGCGGGTAGGCGAGCCAGAGCGCGATCCGCAGGAGCAGGCCGAGTGCGCCGGCGGTGGGCAGGAGCAGCTCGCCCAGCCCGACCAGTGCGGCGGAGACGAGGACGACGCGGAGCAGGCGGCCCCATTCGTAGGGAACCGGGAAGAGGCGCTGGGTGAACCAGTACATCAGCGCCAGCACGACGAAATAGGAGGCGACCAGGGCGATGCCGGCGCCTGCGATCCCCATCGATGGGACCAGAACCAGGTTGAGGCCGACGTTGGCCACCAGGGCGGCTGCCGTCGCCGGGAAGTTGAACTCGGTGCGGCCGGTCCTGCCGAGGATCACGACGAGGACCATGTAGAGGGCATAGAGGGTGACGCCGGTGGCGATCAGGCCGATCGCTTCGTAGGAGTCGAAGAACTTCGGCGCCGCCAGCGCGCGGACGATCCAGCGCGAGAGCAGCCACATGCCGGTGACGACGAAGGCGCAGCCGGTGACGAACCAGGTGACGACCACGGCGTAGGCGCGGCGCGCCTCGTCGTCGTCGCGGATCGAGTAGGCGAGCGGCGGCCAGGCGAGCTGGAAGCCGCGGACGAGGACGTTGACTCCCTGGGCGAACTTGACCGCGAGCGAGTAGAGACCGGCCTCGGCCAGGCCGAGGGTGCGGACGATGATGATCCGGTCGACGAAGTTGAGCAGGTAGAGCGAGAGCTCTGCCGGCATCGTCGGCAGGCCGAAGCGCAGCAGCCGCTTCAGCAGCGCCCGGTCCAGCCATAGCGAGATGCGCCGGCGATGAACGAAGATCAGGCCGAGGACGAAGGCGGCACCGCTGGCGTAGCTGCCGATCAAGAGGCCCCGCGCCCCCTCGCCGGCGCCGACCACGAGCACGATCGTGAGGCCGATCGCGACCACCACGTTGAGCATCGTGGTGACGAAGAAGGCGCGGGCGCGCTCTTCCAGCCTGAAGATCGTCAACAGGTACTCGTGCAGGGTCAGGACCCAGAGGCCGACGATCGAGATCCGCACGAGATCCGGCGCGGATTCGTCGAGCAGCGCCTCGGAGAGGGGGTCGGCGAAGGGCAGGGCGATCAACGCCGCCGCGCCGGCAAACCAGAAGAGGGCGGCAAAGGAGGTTCCGACCACCCGGTCGGGATCCTCGTCGTCCTTGTAGTAGAAGCGCAGCAGAGCCTCGATCACGCCGAGGCGGATGACGATGCTGGCGGCGACGACGGCGGCGAAGAGGACCTCAGCCGCGCCGTAGTCCTCCGTGGACAGGTAGCGCGTGTAGAGCGGCAGCAGGGCGACCGCGATCAGCTTCGAGAAGATGCTCGCCGCCGTGTAGGCGGCTCCCGTCGTCGCGAGGCGGCGGAGGTATCCCGACACGGCCCGATCCTATGCTCGCCCCAAGGACGTGCCCCCGGTTAAGCGCTCCTATGGGTGCCTAAACGGGGGCACGTCCGAAGGGGGAGAGGGAGGCGCCGACGGCGAGGAGGACCCAGGTGATCGGGTCCTCGTAGAACCCCGCGTAGGCCATCGTGTGGACCAGCAAGGCGACGAACGTCGCCAGCACGGCCGGCCGGCCGACCGACGAAGACCTCGCCAGGCCGGACGCCATCGTCCAGAGCGCGGCGACGAGGAGAGCTGCGTAGGCGATGAGGCCGATCAGGCCCTGCTCGGCGGCGACCGTGATCGGCTCGGTGTGGGATACGGAGACGGGGGCCTTGTGGGTCTCGATGTGTTCGCGGTAGGCCTTGGGGAAGGAGCCTGCGCCGTAGCCCCAGACGGGTCGCTGGCCGAAGAGGTGGATGCCGCCGGAAACGAGATTGGCGCGACCCCCGGTATCGACGTTGAGCCGGTCCGGGCTGAGCTTCGAGGAGCCGCCGGCGAGGAGCACGACCAAGACGCCGACCACCGCGAAGGCGCCCACCGCAGCCAGGGTCCAGCGCCGGCTCCAGCGCAGCGCGGCGAGGACCGCGAGGCCTGCCAAGAGCGCCACGAAACTCGACTGCGAGTAGGTCGGGACGAGGCCGAACCAGAGGACTGCGATCAGCGCGGTGAGCAGGGCCAGCGTGCGTCGTTCGCGTGCCCAGAGCAGCGCCGACATCGCGACCACGATCACCAGTGCCAGGTAACGCCCGTAGATGTTCGGGTCCCAGAAGACCGAGTTGACCCGGAAGTAGGTGTGGAATTCGTTGGAGCGGATCACCTGGTCGTTCCAGAAGAGGCTTCTCGTCACCAACTCGATCGTTCCGACGACGACGAAAGCGAAGGCCTCCAGCGCGACCACCCAGAGGACCAGGGTCAGCAGTCTGCGATCCCAGGTGACGTCGCGTAGTAGCGCATAGACCAGGGAGAAGGGGACGAAGAAGAAGCAGACGTTCTGCAGGCCTTTGGAGAAATCCGGGGAGTAAAGAGTTTGGACCGCGTAGAGCAGGA
This sequence comes from uncultured Solirubrobacterales bacterium, assembly GCA_963697695.1. Lineage (GTDB taxonomy): Bacteria > Actinomycetota > Thermoleophilia > Solirubrobacterales > 70-9 > VRUE01. Next base: position 1,628,719 of record OY969094.1, on the reverse strand, counting down.
CAACTGCGGCGAGGATTCCCGGTAGCCATCGGCCGGCGGGTCCTGTCACGGGGGGAGGGGGGCCTGCGGGCGAGGTGTACGTCCTCGACCCCCCTCCCCCCATGCCACCCGCCGGAGATGCCTGGCTGACAACGCCCAAGTCTCGAAGCGCAGTGGCAAGCACTCCACCCGCGATCACCAGGTACAGCGGCACTAGGAGATTTGCCGTGTCCCCGCCGGCCTCGAGAGGAATGCGGAACGGGAGGAAGGCGACTATCGCGAGCGGGAGCACGATGGGCCAGCGGTGGAAGACGGCCGCCAGTGCTGCCGAGACGGCGACGGCCAGCGCTCCGAGGCCAATGAGGCGGCTCGGGTCGTCGCGCAGATCGGCGATCTGGGGGGAGTGCCACTGGTCGCCGAGGATCAGGACGGGGAAGAGGACTAGGGCGGCGAGCATTGCGGCTGAGCGCGCTCTGCCTGCAGGCAAGAGAATTGCGGTGGCCGTCATGCTCGCCGCGATGAGCACGCCGGTGCCCGCCAGAAAGTCGCTCACGGAGTTTCTCCTGAGGCGCGCCTGCAGGCCGACTTCAGGTCCGGCGAGGCCCGGTGCAGCTTCATCACTCCGGGCGGCACCAGGGTGCGGTCCTGCTCGAGCAGTTTGACCCGCAGCTTGTAGCGGCCGGGCGGAGCGGTGCCGCCGCCGCGCTGGCGGCCGTCCCAGTAGAAGGTGAAGAAGCGGTAGCGCTTCAGGTAGCGGTCGCGGGCGAGGGTGACGACGAGCTTGCCGCCGGGCTTGACGACCTGCACGTTGGCCTGGTCGGACTGGGTGACACGGAAGCGGATGCGGATCCGCTCGAAGCGGCAATCGCCGTTCGGCGTGAAGGCGCGGCTTGCCGGCTTGCCGAAGGTGACGCGGTCGAGAACGAGCGGATCTCGCTTCAGCCGCTGAGACCAGGCGAAGGCGGCGACGGTGGCAAGGACCAGAAGTGCAAAGACCAGGCCGGCCCAGCTAGGGCGCGGTCGAGGCATTGTCCTCGCCGACGATCACCGAGACCGGCGCTCCGCCGGAGACGGATTCGATCTCGGGGGTCATCAGCCGCACCTGCGAGATCTGCAGCGCTTTCGCCACCCGCCGTCCCTCCGGCGCATTGCCGCGCATGAACATGACGACGCTGTCCTCGAAGCTGGAGCTGCTGTTGGTGACGGCGCCCAGCCTGAAGCCCTTGCGCTCGACTTTGTCGCCGAAGCCGGCGGCGAGGCCGGGCACGGCGGTGCCGTTGAGCACGGTCACCTCGATTTCGCTCGGTTGGACCTGGGCGGCAGCCTTTTTCCCACCCTTTCCGCCGGCGTCGTCGCTTCCTTGGGTGACCAGGTAGATCGCACCGGCGGCAATAGCGACCACTGCGATGAAGATCCCGGCCAGGTAGCGGGGTTCAGCGAGTCGTGCACCGCCTCCGGAGAGACGCTGGCGCAGCCGCTCGGAGCGGGTCGTTTCGGGCAGGCCGGCCTCGCGGCGCTTGCGGCGCTCCTCCCGCTCCTCGAGCGCATCGCGCTCCGCCGTCCGTGCCTCCTCGAGTTGCCGCAGCTCCTCGGCCCGCTGCGCGGCGACGGCGGAGGTGGTGTCCTTGCGCTCGGCATCGCGCTCCGGAGCCGAGCCCGCCCACTCGCGCAGGCGTCGAATATCGCGCCCCTGCGAGAACGCCAGCAGGGCGATCAGAGCAAGGCCCAGGAAGGCGACCAGGCCTGCGAACGCGCCGATTTCCTTGATCAGCTCCACTGAGTTGGCGCGAGAGGCTACTCGTCGTAGACGACCGCCGCCGCGTCCCCACCGGGGGCGGTGATCATCTCGACCACGCGCTGCGCCAGGTTAGCCTCGTCACCGGCTAGGACCAGGTGCTCGAGCGAGTTCAGCGTCGAATCGACCCACTCCGGATCGAGCGGCACCGCCCGCACCGCGCGATGAATCCGCTTCGCCGCCGTCGGCTGTTCGCTCTCGTTCGCGCCGAACAGCTCCTCGTGCAGCTTCTCCCCGGGTCGCGGCTGGGTGAACTCGACCGCGATGTCGGTCTCCGGCTCGTAGCCCGCGAGGCGGATCATGTTGTGAGCCAGATCGACGATCTTCACCGGCTCGCCCATGTCGAGGACGAAGACCTCGCCCTTGCCGGCACCGATGTCGCCGGCGCGGATCACCATCTGCACGGCCTCGGGGATCGTCATGAAGTAGCGGGTCATCTCAGGGTGGGTGACGGTGACCGGTCCACCACGCTCGATCTGGCTGCGGAAGATCGGTACGACGCTGCCCGAGGACGCGAGCACGTTGCCGAAGCGGACGCTGGCGAAGCGGGTGCCGGGATGCTTGTGACCGGCTGACTCGACGATCCACTCGGCCATCGCCTTCGAGGCGCCCATCACCGTCTTCGGGTTGACCGCCTTGTCAGTGGAGACGAGGACAAAGCGCTCGACTTTCGAGGCGGCGGCGGTCTCGGCCGTGATCCGGGTGGCGATCGCGTTGTTGCGCACCGCCTCCAGCGGGTTGGCCTCCATCAGCGGCACGTGCTTGTAAGCGGCGGCGTGGAAGACGACGCTGGGCTTGAAGCGCTGCATCGTCTCCAACATCCGGTGCGGCTCCTTGCAGTCGGCGAGCACCGACTCGACGCTGGTGAAGTGGCGCTCCTCGACCATCTCGCGGTCGATCTGGAAGAGGTTGTCCTCGGCGTGGTCGAGCATCACCAGCAGGCGCGGCTTGACCTGGGCGATCTGGCGGCAGAGCTCGGAGCCGATCGAACCGCCGGCGCCGGTGACGAGGACGATGCGGTCGCGCAGGTAGGCACCGACCCGGTCGAGCTCGCGCACGATCGGGTCGCGGCCGAGCACGTCCTCGACCCGCACCTCGCGCAGCTGTTTGTTGAGCTGGACCCCGCCCCGCAGCAGCTCGAACACGGTCGGCAAGGTGCGGACCCGGATCTCGCGCTCGCGACAGGCGGCGACGACTTTGGCGCGCAGCGTCCCCGGCGCCGAGGGGATCGCGATTACGACCTCGTCGGGCTCGGTCTCGTCGAGGATCTCGGCGATCCGCTTGGTCGAGCCGAGCACCTTCAGCCCCAGCATCCGCATGCCGCGCTTGCGGGGGTCGTCGTCGACGAAGCCGATCGCGGTTGCACCGAGGTCGGGGTTGAGCTGCAGCTCCCGCACCACCATCTGCCCGCCGGAGCCTGCACCGATGACCAGCACCTCGTACTTGGGCACGCGGGAGCCGCGCGACGGCCGCTCGACGATCAGGCGCACAGCCAGGCGAGCGCCGGTGAGCAGCATCAGGGTGAGGATGAAGTCCATCACCGCGACCGAACGCGGCAGGTTGTGCTCGAACGGCTGGATCACCGTGAAGGCGACGACGAGAATCGCGCTGGAGACGGCGACGGCGCGGACGATCAGCAGGAAGTCGCGACCGCTGATGTAGCGCCACCACTTCTGGTAGAGCCCGAAGACAGCGAAGACGACGAGCTTGCCGGCAACGACAAAGCCCACCGACTGGGCGAACAGCACCCAGTAACGGTGCGGCAACCCGTTTGGGTCGTCGAGAAAGCGCAGACGGAACGCGAGGTAGAAGGCGAGGGCGACCAGGCACGCGTCGGCCCCTACCTGCAGCACCCGGCTACGCCAAACGGGGTGGTTCAACCGGTTCATCGAGCCAAGCGAGTTTAGTTGCTGTTCAGGTTCCCGCCTACAATCCCCGCTTCGCGCATGCTCCTCTTCGCAAGCGTCACAGACTTCTTCCTCGATCCGATCGTCAACGCGGGGACCGACTTCATCAGCGCCACCGGGCTGCCGGCGGTGTTCGTCCTGATGGCGCTCGAGTCTGCCTGCCTGCCCGTCCCGAGCGAGGCGATCATGCTCTTCGCCGGCTCCAGCGTCGCCGCCGGCGAGCTCTCGATGTTCGGCATCGTCGCCGCTGGGGTGCTGGGCAACCTGGTCGGGTCGTGGGCGGCCTACGCGGTCGGCTACTACGCCCGCCTCGACCTGCTCGAGAAGAACAAGTTGATCCACCTGCCGCCCAAGTACCTGAAATGGGCCGATGACTGGTTCGAGCGCTACGGCGACGCCACCGTCTTCTTCACCCGCATGCTGCCGATCATCCGTACCTTCATCTCGCTGCCGGCGGGGGTCGCCCGGATGCCCTTCTGGCGCTTCACCGTGCTGACCCTGCTCGGCTGCATCCCCTGGGTGCTGATGCTGGGGCTGATCGGCGAGAGCGTCGGCGACAACTGGGAAGAGTGGCGCGACCATCTCCACTACCTCGACTACGCAGTCGTGGTGGCCGCCATCGGCCTCGTCGTCTACCTGCTCGTGAGGCGCAGGCGGGGAGGCGGGGACGGCAGTGAGGGAGCCGGCGTCCAAGCCGAGCCATCCAGCGTCAGAGGCGCTTGAGCGAAGCGGCTGAAGGAAGGATCCCGGGCCGCCGCGCGATCGCGCTGGGCCTCGTTCAGGGACCGGCGGAGCTGCTGCCGGTCTCCAGCTCCGCCCACATCGTCCTCGTGCCCTGGCTTGCCGGCTGGGACTGGGACTCGGTCGATCCGGAGGTACGCAAGAGCTTCGAGGTGGCGTTGCACGCCGGGGCCGCGGGCGCTCTGCTGATCGGCCAGCGCGAGCTGATCCTCGAAGAGCTGCGCGAGTTCGACCTGCGCGGCGCCACGGTGCTTCTCCTCTCCTTCCTGCCGGCAGCCGCGGTCGGCTACAAGCTCGAGCGCACGATCGAGCGGGGGCTCGGCGGGCCACGGGCGACTGCATTCGGCCTGCTCGCCGGGGCGGCGGCGATGCTCGCCGCGGACACCCGGCCCCAGAGGCGAGGGCGAGGCGAGGCTCGCGCGGGCGACGGCCTGGTGCTGGGACTGGCCCAGGCCGCGGCCCTGGCCCCCGGCGTCTCTCGCAACGGCATCACCCTCGCCGCGGCCCGCTGGCGTCACTTCTCCCGCGACCAGGCGAACCTACTCTCGCGCACGATCGCGCTGCCGATCATCGTCGGGGCAACCGCGCTGAAGGGCGTCAGGCTGCGCCGTCGCGGCGTCTCCCCCGGCCTGCGCCGCTCGATGGCGATCGGCGTCGTCGCCTCCTTCGCCTCGACCCTGGCCTCCCAGCGCCTGATCCAACTGGTCGAGCGCGACCGCGCGTTGTGGCCCTACGCCGCCTACCGCGTAGGCCTCGCGGCCGCCGTTCTTGTCAAGCTACGTCAGTAGCTATATCCAAATATCTACTTTATTTGGATATACTTCCAAGTCCTTGGATGAATTTGGATGAATTTGGATTTGTCCCGATGTATGTAGAGACACCGCCATCGCACCGAGAGCTACGCAGGCAGATCGAGTTTGCGCGATGGGTTGGCGGCCGCAATGCCCCGCGTGACTCGAAAGAGCGCGAGGAATATCTCCACTGGGACAAGCTACGGCGATTGGAACCACCTGAAGAGCAGACGCTCGAGGAATGGTGGCTCAAGATCAAGTTCGAACGTCAGGGCGGGCTACGACCGCTCCCTCTCACAGATCCTGAGGGCGAGCGATTCAGCTACGGCCTCCCCGATTTGGTCCTCAGAGCGCTTCGCCACGTCGATCAGCGCTGCAGCGGCGAGGTCGCGATGGAGGAGGTCGTCATCTCCGACGGTCAAGCCGGCCAGCGCTTTCTGGTCAACTCGCTGATGGAGGAGGCGATCAGGTCGAGTCAGCTGGAGGGCTCGACCACCTCTCGCGTGGTTGCCAAGGAGTTGCTGCAGAGCGGGCGTGAACCGAAAGACCGCAGCGAGCGGATGATCTTCAACAACTACCGAGCGCTGCATTTCATGCGCAATGAGATGGTTGGGACGCTCAGCCCGGAGTCGATCCTGGAGCTTCATCGGATCGTCACCGACGGGACCCTCGACAATCCGGCGGCAGCAGGGCGGCTGCAACAACCAGGGGAAACCAGGGTCGCCGTATTCGATCGCGACGACGGGCAGCCAGTACACCGGCCGCCGCCGGCAGAGCAGCTTCCAGAGCGCATGCGGCTGCTCTGCGAGTTTGCCAACGAAGGCGATGATGCGGAGCGGTTCGTGCATCCCGTGATCCGGGCGATCCTTCTGCACTTCTGGCTCGCCTACGACCATCCCTTCGAGGACGGCAACGGCCGCACCGCTCGAATCCTCTTTTTCTGGCTTATGCGTGAGCGGGGCTATTGGCTCGTGGAGTACCTGCCGATCTCGCGGATCCTCCGGCGAGCGCCTGCTCAATACGCAAGGGCTTTCCTGGAAACCGAGACCGACGAAGGGGACACAACCTATTTCCTGATTCACCAGCTTCAGGTGATAGAGCGGTCCATCGAGCAGTTGCACCGCTATCTGAAAAGGAAGATCGTCGAGATCCAAGAGGTGGAGAAGCTGATTCGCGGCGCCGACGACTTCAACCATCGCCAGCTTTCACTGCTTTCCGATGCTCTCCGGCACCCGGACCGTTCCTACTCGCTGAACGGCCACTCCAGCATGCACCGGGTCACTCACGAGACTGCGCGATCAGACCTTTCTGCCCTGGTGGACCGGGGACTTCTGAGCCGGCGGCGGGTTGGGCGGGAGTTCTCGTTCGAGCCGGCACCCGACCTTGCTGAGCGACTGAAAGAATCAGGCTCGTGAGCGGTGATGCCTATGCGAAGGCCGGAGTCGACCAGGGAGCCGCGGACTCTGCGGTCGCCGGGCTGGTCAAGGCGCTTGGGGCGATCCAGCTGGGCCGCCCGTCGCGGCAGGTTCCGCTGCCGGGGCACTACGCGAGCGTGATCCGGATCGACGACCGAACCGGGATCGCTCTTTCAACCGACGGCGTAGGGACGAAGCTGCTCGTCGCCGAGCAGCTGGGCCGCTTCGACACCGTCGGCATCGACTGCGTGGCGATGAACGTCAACGACGTGATCTGCGTCGGTGCCGAGCCGCTGGCGATGCTGGACTACATCGCGATCGAGCGGGCCGACCCGGAGGTCTGCGAGCAGATCGGGGTCGGCCTCGCCCGCGGCGCGGAGCTCGCCGGGGTCGAGATCCCCGGCGGCGAGCTGGCGCAGCTTGGCGACATGGTGCGCGGCTTCGACGTCGCCGGCGCCTGCTTCGGCACCGTCTCCCTCGACGAGATCGTCGATGGCTCCGCGGTCCGGTCCGGCGATCCCGTCATCGGCCTCCCCTCCTCGGGGATCCACTCCAACGGCTACACGCTCGCCCGCGCGGCGCTGGAGGGAATCTCCCTGGACGAAGATCCGGAAGGGCGCCTCGGCCGGCCGCTCGGCGAGGTCCTGCTCGAGCCGACCGAGATCTACGTCAAGCCGGTGCTGGAGCTGCTGCGCTCGGCGGTCGAGGTCCGAGGGCTCGCCCACATCACCTCCGGCGGCCTCGGCAACCTCCTCCGCCTCGCCGCCGAGGTCGGCTACGAGATCGACGAGCCGCTCCCCGTGCCACCGGTCTTCGCCCTGATCCAAGAGCGCTCCGGTACTTCGGAGGCGGAGATGCACGACGTCTTCAACATGGGCTGCGGCTTCTGCGCGGTCGTCTCAGTCGAGGACGAGGAGGTCGCCCTCGAGCTGCTCCGTCAGCACTACCCAGGGGCGAAGCGGATCGGGAGAGCGGCAGAGGGCCTGCACGAAGTCCGTCGCGTCTGAGCGGGAGACGCGGTTGCGATAGAGAACCTCTATCGGCACGGTGTCCCACAATCTCCTCAGCTAGATGGAAGCTCGTTCGAGCAGCGCGATGATCGGCACGGTCCTCTCCGACCGCTACCGCCTGGAGGCGAAGCTGGGCAGCGGCGGCATGTCGACCGTGTACCTGGCACGGGATGAGACGCTCGACCGCCCGGTCGCGGTCAAGGTGATGCACCGCGAGATGTCCGAGCAGGCCGACCAGCTGCAGCGCTTCCGCCAGGAGGCACGCGCGGTCGCCAAGCTCTCGCACCCCAACGTGGTCTCGGTGATCGACGCCGGCGAGGACGGCGGCCACCCCTACATTGTCTTCGAGTACGTCGAGGGGGAAACGCTGAAGCAGCGGATCAGCCGCGACGGCGCCCTCGATCCGCAGGAGGCGATCGCCTACGCGATCGAGGTCGCGCGCGGTCTCTCGGTTGCCCACGCGCGCAAGATGGTCCACCGCGACATCAAGCCGCAGAACATCCTCATCGACGCCGAGGGCCGGGCGAAGCTGACCGACTTCGGCATCTCCCGGCAGCTCGAGCAGGACGGGATGACCGCCACCGGCCGCGTCCTCGGCACGACCGACTACGTCGCGCCCGAGCAGGCGATGGGACGGGGCGCCGACCCGCGCTCGGACATCTACTCGCTCGGCGTCGTCCTCTACGAGATGCTCGTCGGCCAGGTGCCCTTCCAGGCCGACAGCCAGGTCGGTGTGGCGATGAAGCACGTCAACGAGGACCTGCCCGACGTGCAACGCCGCCGGCCGGAGGTCTCAGCCGCGGTGGCGCTCGTCGTCGAGCGGGCCACCGCCAAGGACCCGAGCAACCGCTACCAGCACGTCGGCGAGATGATCGACGACCTCTCGACCGCGCTCGAGGTGGAGGCAGCCCGCGCCGGCTCCACCAGCGGGGAGGCGACGAGCGTGCTCGACGCGGTGCCGCCGCCGAAGCGCAAGCTCGCCGGACGGGCGGGCTGGAACTGGGCCGCAATTCTCCTGGCGCTGCTGGTCGTCGGCGGTGCGCTGGTCGCGGTGAAGCTGATCTCCGACGGTCTCGGCGGAGGAGGCGCCAACAAGGGCAAGGGATCGCCGGTGGCGATCTCCTCCGCCACCGACTACGACCCCCAGGGCGACGAAGAAGAGGTCGGCAGCAAGATCGAGCTCGCCGTGGATGGCAACCCCAGCGGCACCACCTGGGAGACCGAGCACTACGACGACGACACCTTCGCCGGGACCAAGTCCGGGCCGAACCCCGGCGTCGGGATCTACGTCACGATCAGATCACCGGTCGCCGCACGGAAGATGATCGTGCGCTCCCCCACCCCGGGCTGGGATGCGGAGGTCTACGCCGCCGCCGCCGGGCCGCCGAGCGAACTCTCCGAATGGGGCGAACCGGTCGGCGTCGCGGTCGAAGCCTCCTCGACCGAGGAGATCGACCTCAAAACGCCGCAACCCTCCCGCTACTACCTGCTCTGGTTCAACAAGGCCTCCGAAGCCCGCGACCAAGCTGGCCGCTACCAGGTCGAGATCAGCGATATCGAGCTGCTGCGCTGAGGGCTTCGCGGCGGGTCAGAACTCGTAGGAGCGGTCGCGGCGGTGGCGCTCGACCGCGAGGCTGATGAGGCGGTCGCAGAGAGAGGGGTAGTCGAGGCCCGAGGCCTCCCAGAGCTTGGCGTAGACGCTGGTCTCGGTGAAACCGGGCATCGTGTTGATCTCGTTGACGAGGATCGTGCCGTCGGGCTCGACGAAGAAGTCGCAGCGGGCGAGGCCGGCGCAACCGCCGAGCTCGAAGGCCTCGATCGCCAGCTCGCGCAAGCGCTCGAGCTGCTCGTCGGGGATCGGGGCCGGCACGACCAGCTCCATGCCACCGTCGCGGTACTTGTTCTCGTAGTCGTACCAATCCGCGTGCACGACGATCTCGCCCGGGAGCGAGGTCTCCACCTCCATGTTGCCCAGCAGCGAGCACTCGACCTCGCGGCCGGTCGCGGACGCCTCGACGATTACTCGCGGGTCGTGGCGGCGCGCCAGTTCCACCGCCTGATCGAGCTCCTCCCCAGCGCCCTCCACTTTGCTGATCCCGACACTCGATCCCAGCCGCGAGGGCTTGACCCAGAGCGGCGTGCCGAACGCCTCGCAGCGGTCGCGCCAGCCGGGTTCCCCCGCCGCGACGAAGTCCACCTGGGGGATGCCGCGCTGGGCGAAGAGCCGCTTCAGGGTCAGCTTGTCCATGCAGACCGCCGAGGCGAGCACGTCAGAGCCGACGTAGGGGACGTCGAGCCACTCGAGCAGACCCTGGATGCTGCCGTCCTCGCCGAAGGGCCCGTGCAGCGCCGGAAAGACGGCGTCGGCGCCGAGCAGGCCCTCCCCCGCGACGAGCGAGATCGCCGCGCCCTCGTTCTGCCAGCTTCCCTCGCGCGAGATCGTCACCCACAGGACCTCGTGACCGGCCTCCTCCAGCCCCCGCGCCACCGCCCCGCCGGAGCGCACCGAGACGTCGTGCTCCGAAGAGCGGCCGCCGCTCAGCACGGCGACCCTCATTCCGTTTCTTCTTCCACTTCGGGGGCAGACGCTTCCGGCGCCGCCTTGCCCACCACCAGGGTCACGTCGCTCCCCGGTTTCAGCTCGGCTCCCGGGGGCGGGAACTGATCGGTGACGCGGCCGACCTGGGAGGGGACTTCGGTCTGCTGTTCCTGCACGGTCGGCTTCAGGCCTGCGGCGCGGAGCGCTTCCACCGCCTCGGCCCGCAGCTTGCCGATCACGTTGGGGGCTTCCGCCGTCTCTTCGCCTTTGGAGACGACTATCGAGACCGAGGAGCCGGGACCGAGCTCGGAGCCGGCGCTGGGCGACTGGCGGATCACTTCGCCGGCGGGAGCCGAGCTCTCTTCTTCTTCGACGCTGGGAACGAAGCCGCGGCCGCGGATCTGCTGCACCGCAAACGAGCGCTGAGCACCGACCAGGACCGGCACCTTCGCCAGTTTCGGGCCGCTGGAAACGGTGAGGACGATCTCGGACCCGCGGGTCGCCGTCTCGCCTCCACCGGGGTCGGACTTGATCACCACGCCCTCTTCGACGTCTTCGGAGTGGATGGTTTCGACCTGCGTGCCGAAGCCTGCTTCTTCCAGGGCAGCTTCCGCATCCGCCCGGCCGAGGCCGGCGGTGGATGGCACCTTGGCGCTGCCGGGGCCGGCACTCACGGTCAGCGTCACATCGGGCTTCGAGCAGAAGAAGCTGAGGAAGGCGCAGTCGAGCTCCGCCTCCTTGCTCGGGGGCGAGGCGGCCGGATCCTGCTCGAGCACGGTGTTCTCCGGCGCTTCGCGCTCGACCCTGTTCACGTCGCCGACCCCGAAGCCGTCCTGCTCCAGCAGCGCAATCGCGACGTTGAGCTGGTTGCCGGTGACGTTGGGGACCTCTGTAGTCGTGTCGCGGGTGAGCGCGAAGCCGATCAAGGCGCCGATCAGAACCGCGAGGGCCACCAGCAGCCAGCGACGCCGGCGCCTGCGGCGCTCCTCTTTCTCTTCCTCGTCCTCCTCTTCCTCGGCTGCCGCGTCCTCGGGAGCGGCAACCACCGGGGGAAGCGCCGCAAAGGCCGCAGTTCCACCCCCCTCCGCACCCGGATCGCGGAGCGCTGCATCAAGTGCGGCGATGAAAGCGTCGGCGCTCTGGAAGCGCTGGCCGGGGTCCTTCTCCAGCGCTCGCATCACGACCGCGTCGAGCGCCGGGGTCACCTTGGGGTTGATCGAGCTGGGGCGCTGGGGCGTCTGCGAGACCTGTTTCATCGCCACCGCGACCGCGCTTTCGCCCTCGAACGGAACCCGGCCCGTCAGCGCCTCGTAGAGCATCACCCCGACCGAGTAGAGGTCGGAGACCGCGGTCACGTCCATCCCCTGCGCCTGCTCGGGCGAGAGGTAGTGCGGGGTCCCCATCACCGACCCCGTTTGGGTGATCTCCGAGACCCCCGCGCGGGCGATGCCGAAGTCGGTCACCGTCGCCTTGCCGTCGGCGTCGACGATCACGTTCTGGGGCTTCAGGTCGCGGTGGACCACCCCGTGGCGGTGAGCGAAGCGGGCCCCCTCGAGCACCTGACGAATCAGCCGGACGGCGTCGTCGATCTCGAGGCCGGAGTCGATCAGCTCCTTCAGCGAGCGACCCTCGAGGTACTGCATCGCGATGTAGTAAGTGCCGTCGACGTCGCCGCGATCGAAGACAGCGACGACGTTGGGGTGCTGCAGGCCGGCAGCGGCCTCGGCCTCGCGACGGAAACGCTCGACGAACTCGCGGTCCTGGGCGAAGCGGGCGTGCAGGACCTTGAGCGCGACCCGCCGCTGCAGGTGCGAGTCGTCGGCGAGCCAGACGTCGGCCATCCCGCCGGAGCCGATCCGCTGCAGCACCCGGTAGCGCCCGTCGAGGACGCTGCCTTCGCTCACCTCAGGCACTCTCTCTCCCTCCCTGTGTCGTCATCTCATTCGCCGTTCAGGATCGTTTCCGCCACCTCGCGGAAGATCGGCGCGGCGACGTCGTTGCCGAACAGTTCGGTGCACTCGACCGTCGCCGCGATCGCGATCTCGGGGTCCTCGGCCGGCGCGAAGCCGATGAACCAGGCCTGGTTCTCTTCCGAGCCGCCGCCGCAGGATTCGTTGAAGGGGGTTTCCGCGGTGCCGGTCTTGCCGGCCACGGTGACGCCCGGGATCGCGGCGTTGGTGCCGGTGCCTTCGGTGACGACCCCCTGCATCGCGGTGTTCAGCTCCGCCGCCGTCTCCTCGCTGATCGGCTGACTGTACTCGGAGGGATCGAGGCTCTTCGTCACCCGCCCGTCGGGGTCGACCACACGGCTCCAGATCTGCGGCTTCATCAGCTTGCCGCCGTTGGCGACCGCGGCGGCGACCTCCGCCATCTGCAGCGGCGTCACCGCCAGCCGCTCCTGGCCGAACGCCACTCGGGCCAGGTCGACCGGGTCCGACGGGCCGAGCAGCTCTTCTCCGTCGTAGATGCCGCTGGTCGAAACCTGGTCGGAAGGGAGATCGATCGCCGGAGTCGAGTTGAAGCCGAAGCGGTCCATGTACTCGAACATCGTGTCCTGGCCGAGCTGCTCGCCCAGCTGGGCGAACCAGGTGTTGACCGAGTTGGTCAGGGCAGTGCTCAGGGGGATTTCGCCGAAGTCCTCGTTGAAGTCGTTCTGCAGCGGCTGACCCTGGACGTCGAGCGTCCCAGGCGCGTCGATCAGCGTCTCGGGAGTGATCGCGCCGCTGTCGAGGCCGGCGGCGGCGGTCACCACCTTGAAGGTCGAGCCCGGCGGGTACTGGCCCTGCGTGGCTCGGTTGAACAGCGGCGTTTCGAGGTCGTTCGCGTTCAGCTTCCCGAGTTCGAGCGGCACGCGGTTGGGGTCGTACGGGGGGTTCGACGCGAGCACCCGTACCCGGCCGCTCTGCGGCTCGATCGCCACGACCGCGCCGAACCCCGCTGCGCCGAGCGCTTCCAGCGCCACCCGCTGCGCAGCCGGGTCGAGGTTGGTGACGACGTCGTTGCCCTCCTGCTTGCGGCCGCGCAGCTCGTCGAGGATCGACCTGAACTCGGATTCGTTGCCGACCAGCTCATCGTTGTGGAACTGCTCGAACTCGCTGTCGCCCTCTTCGACGAAGCTGTAGCCGATCGGGTGGCCGAAGAGCGACCCCAGCGGGTAACGGCGCACGTAACGCAGGGCGTCACCACGCCCCTTCGGCAGCGAGCGGGCGATCACCGTTCCATCGGCAGCGAGGATCCTGCCCCGCTCGATCTGCTGCTGCTCCAGCAGCGGCCGCTTGTTGGCCGTCTTTTCCTTCAGCGCCTCGGCGTCGAACACCGCCCAGTACGAGGTGAAGCCGATCAACACCGAGAAGAGGACGACGATGAAGGCGAAGAGCTTGACGATCTGCCGGTTCATCGAGTCCCCAGTGCGAAGTCATCGGCCCGGCCGGGCCCGGCCGCCTCGCGGCGGGCGCGGTTGGAGACCAGCAGGAGCAGCGCCAGCAGGACGAAGTTGGCGACGATCGAGCTGCCGCCGTAGCTGACGAAGGGCAGGGTGACGCCGGTCAGCGGGATCACCCGGGTGACGCCGCCGATGATGACGAAGGCCTGGATCGCGAAGACCGCGGTCAGCCCGGTCGCGAGCAGCTTCGAGAAGCCGTCGTCGGCGAGCAGGGCGATCTTGAACCCGCGCGCCGCAGTCAGGAGATAGATCAAGATCACCCCACAGGCACCGAAGAGACCGACCTCGTTGACGATCAGCGAGTAAATCGTGTCGGTCTGGGCGGCCGGCAGCAGCGCGTTATCGGTGCCGGGGATCGTGATCAGCGCCTGCCCGAATCCCTTGCCGAAGAGGCCGCCGTCGGCCTGGGCGAAGATCGACTGCAGGATCTGGTACCCGCTCCCCTGCGGGTGGGCGTAGGGGTCGAGCCAGATCTCGATCCGGTCGTGCACGTGAGGCACGGTCGAGGCGAAGAACCAGGCGCCGAGCATGAACATCGCCATTCCGATCACGACGAACGAGAAGCGCCCGGTGGCGACGTAGAGCAGGGCGAGGAAGGCGGCGAAGAACATCAGCGAGCTGCCGAGGTCGCGGATGAAGACGAGCATGAACATCGAGGCGCCCCAGACGACCAGCATCGGCCCGAAGTGCTTGAGCGGGGGCAGGGTGACGCCGAGCACGCGGCGGGCGCCGACGATCAGCACCTCGCGGTGCTCGCGCAGGTAGCTGGCGAGGAAGACGACCAGGCAGATCTTCGAGAACTCGGCGGGCTGGAACGCGAGCGGGCCGATCTTGACCCCGAGGTAGGCACCGTTGACCTGCTGGCCGATCCCCGGCAGTCGCGGCGCCAGCAGCAGCAGCAGGCCGGCGCCGGCGATCGTGTACCGGTAGCGCTCGAGCACGTCGTAGTCGCGCAGGAAGTGGATGGTGAGGGCGAAGAGGACGAGGCCGAGCACGAACCAGTTGGCCTGGTCTCGGGCCAGGTCGGCATCGATCCGGTAGACCATCACCAGGCCGAAGGCGGTGAGCAGGGCGACCAGCGGGAAGAGGTAGGGATCGGCGTCTTGAAGGCGGAGGCGGAGGTAGATGTGGGTGGCGAGGCAGACCGCGAGGAAATAAGCCCCGTAGACGAGGCTGGCGTCACCGAGCCGCGTGTTCTCCTGTGCAAAGACCGCCGCGAAGCCGGCAGTGAGCAGCAGGGCAACCGGCACAAGAGCCGTCAGCTCCCGGTTTCGAGCCGTCACCGCACCCCTTGCGACTCTTCGATGTCTTCGACCAGCGAGGCGGCATCGGCGCGCGAGCGGAGGTCATGACCAGTGACTGCGTCGCGGCGGCGCTGGGGCAACGACTCGGTCTGGATCGGGCTCGCGTAGCGCTCCTGGTAGAGCTCAAGGCCCAGAGGCAGCTCGTAGGGAAGGCCTCGGTACAGCGCCACCCGGCCGGCCTCGTCGGTGCCGAGGAACCAGACTTGGCGGTTGCCGTACCAGGCGCCGAAGGCCAGGGCCGCCAGTACGACGACGAACGCTGCCACCTTCGCAGCTCGCTTCAGCCCCTGCCGCGGCGGCTTTGCCTCGAGCTGCTGGCGCCGCTCCTGTGCGGCCGCGGCTGCTGCGCGCCGGCGCACCTCGGTCGCGGTCAGGCCCGCCTCCTCGGCAGCTGAGCCGATCAGCGTCGCCCCCTCGGGCCGGCGCTGTGGAGCGGCTGCGTCCTCGAGGCGAAAGGCGAGGGCCGTGATGTTGTCCCGGCCCCCGGCGCGGTTGGCCTCGTCGACCAGTGCCCGCACTGCTGCGGTCATCGAGCCGGCGCCGGCGAGCAGCGTCGCGATCCGCTCCTCGTCGAGCATCGTCGTCAGCCCGTCGGAGCAGAGCAGGAAGACGTCGCCGGGCGCCGCGGGGACCGTCTGCACGTCGACCTCGACCTCGGGTTCGGGGCCGAGCGCGCGGGTGATGATCGAACGCTGCGGGTGGTCCTCGGCCTGGGCGTCGGTGAGCTGGCCCTTGCGGCGCATCTCCTCGACCAGCGAGTGGTCCCGGGTGAGGCGCTCCAGCTTGCCCCCCCGCAGGCGGTAGGCGCGGCTGTCGCCGACGTGGCCGATCCCCACCTCTTCGCTCTCGGCGTTGACGATCGCCGCGGTCAGCGTCGTCCCCATCCCGGCCCGCGAAGGGTCGGTCCGGGCGAGCTCGTGGATCTTCGTGTTGGCGGCTGAGATCGTCTCGCGCAGGACCCGCTCGGGCGGGGCGTCGGGAAGGTCCACGTCAAAGGCATCGGCAGCCGCCTTCGAAGCGACCTCGCCGGCTTGGGCGCCGCCCATCCCGTCGGCGACGACGAAGATCGGCGCGCGGACGAAGAACGAGTCCTCGTTGGCATTGCGCTGGCGACCGGTATCGGTGCGGAAGGCCTGGTCGTCTATGCGGAGCATCGAGCCCTACGCCTGCTCCTCGTACCTGAACTCCGTGTCGCCGATGCGAACGACGTCGCCGTCGACCAGTTCCGCCTCGCCCTTCAGCGTCGCGTCGTTGAGCAGGGTGCCGTTGGTTGAGTTCATGTCCTCGACGTAGGTGCGGCCATCGCGAGAGAAGATCCTTGCGTGCAGACCGGAGGCGTAGCGGTCGTCGATGCGCACGTCGGCTTCTCCGGAGCGTCCGATCGAGAGGCCGCCGATCAGGTCGAAGCGCTCGCCGCCTTCGAGGCCGCCGCCGCGCTCGGCCACCAGCCAGGCATCGCCGGCCCCGGCCGGCGGCGAGAAAGCGGGAGCGTGGTGAAAGCCGGTCGCGTCGGGGGCGGGAGCCACCGTGCGGCGCAGGTCCTTCAGGGCGCTGCGGGCGATGAAGAGCAGGAAGAGGTAGAGGACGGCGAGAAAGCCGAACTTGAGGGCGACGGAGATCGGGTCGTAGTCCACGGCCTACTGCTCAATATCGAACAGGAAGGTCGTGGTGCCGACGGTGACCTCGTCGCCCGGGCTGAGCCGGGTCGACGACACACGGCGGCCGTTCACCTTGACGCCGTTGGTCGAGCCAAGGTCGGCGATCGTCCAGTCGCCGCTGGCGGCGCGCCGCAGCTCGGCGTGGCGACGCGAGACGTTGGGGTCGCGGAGCACGCACTCGACCTCCTTCGAGCGGCCGATCGTCGCCCGCGGTCCCTCCAGCACGTAGCGGCGGTCGTCGAGTGAGACGACCGCACGGGTCGCGACCAGCGCCTCGGCCCGCTGGGCGGGGCTTGCGGCCGCCTCCGGTGCGCGATCGCGCACCGCCGAGTAGACCATCGTGTGACCCTCCTCCCCCTGGCTGGGACTGTCCCCCTCGCGAGCAGGTGGCTTGACCAGGCGCGTCTGGATCCCGAACTCGCCCAGGCGCAGGCGCTCGTCGGTCTTGAACTCGACCGCGGGCCGGGTCAACAGGTCGTAGCTGCGCCGGCGCGCGTGCTCGAGCAGGTAGCCGGAGAGCTCCTGCTCCAGCGAGCGCTCGTAGCCTTCGAGCTTGACTCGGTCCTTGCTCGAGAGGAAGACCGTGTACTCATTGGGGACGTAGACCCGAGCCACCCCCGCGGTCTTGTGCGCGTCCATCTCCTTCGCCAGCTTGCGGGCGAGCTCGACCGGCTGCACCTCGGAGCTGAAGGCGCGGCTGAAGACCCCCTCGACAAGGCCTTCTATCCGACTCTCGAGGTTGCGTAGAACGCTGATCTGTGGCTCCTTTCGCGAACGCCGGCTGGCGCCGCGGGTGGCGAGAAAACCGGCTCGAATCCTACGGGAGCAGGGCCCCGTGACCGACTGCGAGCCAAGCCCCCAGCGCCGCTGCAGCCGCGATCGCGCCGATCCGGATAGGCAGCGAGCGGCCGCTGTAGCGCGGATGCTCGGCGAGCGAGTCGAGCGAGCTTTCGATCGTCGTGCCCAGTTCCTCGAGCGACGGCCGGCGGTCGGGTCGAGACTGCAGGCACTCGTCGATTGAGCTGGTCAGCTCGCGCGGCAGGTCGGGACGTAGGCGGCGCAGCGGGCGCGGGCGGGCTCCGATTGCGCGGGCGGTCGCCGCCGGGGTGGAGCGACGGTTGGGGTTCTCCCCACTCCAGCACTCATACAGGGTCAACGCCAGCGAGTAGACGTCGGCCTCGGGTCCGGCGGTGCGACCCTCCGCCTGCTCAGGCGACATGTAGGCGAGGGTGCCGACCACGTCGCCGGCCGCAGTGAGGGCAGTGGCATCGGTGAGCCGGGCCACGCCGAAGTCCATCAACTTCGCGCGCGGCTCCCCATCCTCGGTTACGAGGACGTTCTGGGGCTTGATGTCGCGATGCACGACGGCGCGAGCGTGCGCGTGGTCGAGGGCCTCGCAGAGATCGGCACCGATCTCTGCGATCTCGCGGTCGCTGAGCGATTTGTCGCGGCTCAGCTGGGCCAGGGTCGAGCCGTCGACGAGCTCGGTGACGAGCAGGGCGTTGCCCTCCTCCTCGCCCATCTCGTAGAGGGTGACGATGCCGGGATGGTTGAGGCGAGCCGCGGCCTGGGCCTCGCGCAACACGCGCTTGCAACCCTGGGAGCTGCCGGATTCGATCGCCTTGACCGCGACGGGCCGCTCCAGCCTGCCGTCCCAAGCCTCGTAGACAACGCCGAAGCCGCCGCTGCCGATGCGGCGCTCGATCAGAAAGCGGTTGAGGACGAGCGAACCAACCAAGACTCCTTCGACTTCGCCGCGAATCCGCTTCCTCCTGCGACATACTCCCTGCTTCTTGGAGGATTCCCCCCCAATCCGGCCGGCACGCAGGCCACGGCCGAGGCGCCGGCCTGAACGACAGCAGATCCTGCTGCGCCGGGGCCTGGCCCTGGGTGCGGGGCTGCTGCTCCTGATCTTGATCGTGCTCGGCGTCAAGGGCTGCCTCAACGCGCGCAAGGAGCGGGCGCTGACCGACTACGCCCGCGACGTCACCCAGATAGTCGACGAGACCGAGCAGACCAGCAAAACCTTCTTCGACAAGCTGGCCGACCCGGGCAGCCTCTCTGTGACCGAGTTCGTCGCCGAGGTCAACGCCGACCGCAGCGCGATGGACAACTACGCGAGCCGTATCGACGGGCTCGACACTCCCGGCGACATGAGCCACGCCCAGCAGGCGCTGGAGCTCGTCTACCTGCTGCGCAGCAGTGCGATGACCGAAGTCGCGAACCAGATGAGCACGGCGCTCGGCGAACGCGGCTCCGAGCGGGCCGCCGCGGTGATCGCGAACCAGATGAAAAAGCTGGTGGCAAGCGACGCCCTCTATGCCGCCGTAGCCCGCCCGGAGATCAACGGGGTGCTCGCCGACAACGGCATCGGCGGCAGCGACGTGCCTAAAAGCGTCTTCGTGCCGGAAGGGGTCAAGTGGCTGGACGAGGACGAAATCTCCGCCGCGCTGGGCTCGGTCAGCGGAGCGGAAGGCGCTGCGACTCCGGGCGTGCACGGGCTGGGGCTCGGCGGCACCAGCGTCAACGGCACCGCGCTCAGCCCGGAAGCCACCAGCTCCGTCGTCGCCGAAGGTACTCCGGAAGTGGAAGTGGAAGTGGAAAACCAGGGCGAATCGACGGAGAACGGCGTCACGGTCTCGGTCTCGGTCGATGGCGGCGCTCCCGTGCAGCAGGACATCGACACGATCGGGGCGGGAGAAGCGGCAAGCGTGTCGATTCCCCTGATCCCCGAACCGAGCGGTGAAGTTACGCTCGAAGTCACGGTCGACACGGTGCCCGGCGAGCTGGTATCCGATAACAACGAGGCCAGCTACACCGTCACCTTCGAATAGGACCCATGCGGATCGCCTTCCTGGGACCGGCTGGGACCTTCACCGAAGATGCCCTGCGCGAGGCGCTGGCGGATGAGGTCGAGTACGAGCCGCTGCGGACGCCGACCGTCCACGACGCGATCCTCGCCGTCGAGCACGGTGAGGCCGAGCGGGCCCTGGTCCCCTTCGAGAACTCGATCGAGGGCTCGGTACGCAGCACGCTCGACGCGCTTGCCTTCGACACCACCGCGGTGACGATCGTCGGCGAGCACGACTTCGCCGTTCGGGCACACCTGATCGCACGGCAGCCGCTCGAGCTTGGCCAGATCGGCGTGGTCCTCTCTCACCCGCAGCCGCTCGCCCAGTGCGCCCGATTTCTCCGCCGGCGGCTGCCGGATGCCGAGCGCCGCAGCGTCAGCAGCACCGCCGAGGCGGTGCGGATGGTCAGCGAGACCGAGCAACCGTGGGCCGCAATCGGGGCGCAGGCGGCGGCGAGCCTCTACGGCTGCACGACGATTCGCGAGGGGATCGAGGATGAGGAGAGCAACGTCACCCGTTTCGTTTGGATCGCTCCGGCTGGAACCGAGCCGACAATCGGTCGAACCTGGAAGACATCTCTGGTCTTCTCCGAGCTGGGCGAGGACCATCCGGGAGCCCTGGTCGAGGCGCTACAGGAGTTCTCCAGCCGCGCGATCAACCTCAGCCGGATCGAGTCGCGGCCGCTGCGCCAGGGCCTCGGCCGCTACATGTTCTTCTGCGACCTCGAGGGAGCGGCGGCGGACCAACCAGTGGCCGAAGCAATAGAAGCTCTCGAAACGAAAGCCGCGTCGGTCCGCATTCTGGGCACCTATCCCGTCGGTTAGAGCCGCATGCGTAGAATTCCCGAGCAACATGGCACGAGTACTCGTACTCAACGCAACGTATGAGCCGATCAACGTTTGCACGCTGAGACGAGCCGCCGTGCTGTTGTTGAAGGAAAAGGCCGAGCTGCTCGAGCGGCGCGAGGGAGCGTTGCACTCCGAGCACATGACGATGGAGCGGCCCGACGTGATCCGCCTCGTCAGCTACGTACGGATCCCGCGCGAAGCGCACAGGAGGAAGATCACCCGCCGCGCGGTGCTCGCCCGCGACTCCTGGACCTGCCAGTACTGCGGCTCGCGCAAATCGGGCCTCACCGTCGACCACGTCATCCCCCGCAGCCGCGGCGGCAAATCCGTCTGGGAGAACATCGTCGCCGCCTGCGCGTCATGTAACCGCCGCAAGGGGAACCGCCTCCCCCGCGAGATCCACATGCACCCCCAGAGCACCCCCAAGGCCCCGGGGCCGACCGTCTTCATCCAGGTGGCGAGTCCTTCGATTCCGCCTGCGTGGCAGCAGTACCTACCTGCTGCCGCCTAGCTGCGCTGAGGGGGTTTGGGAGGAGCCCACACCCCTCCGCCTTCGGCTTCGGGGTGAACCCGGTGGCCGCTTCGCGACCCTCACACCACTTTGCAGAGCCGCTTCGCGAGGCTCTCCCAAACCCCCTCAGCGCAGCTCCCCAACACGAAACCACTCCAGCGACGGGGCGAGAAGCAAGCAGCTCACCAGCGTCAAGCGTCAGCGCCGAACACGTTGCGGGCAACGAGCAGCGCTGGTGAGCTCGCGTCTTTCCGCCTGAGCTTCTGGAGATTCGGAGCGCTTGGAGGCAGGTGGGCGAGGGTCTGACGGTTCCTCGCGAAGCGGCTCCGCAGAGTTGCTCTAGGCCGCGAAGCGGCCAGATGGTTCACCCCGAAGCGAAGCGAAGGGGTGTGGGAACAGGCAGACCCTCGCCCACCTGCCTCCACTTCTACTCCGCCAGCTGCTCCTGACCGTTTGACTCCGCTGCCTCGTCGGAGTCGTCGTCCACGACCAAGGCCACGGCGCTGACGCGGTCGTCCTCCTTCATGTTCATCACCCTCACCCCCTGGGTCGGACGGCCCATCTGGGAGATGCCACCGGCGGGAGTGCGCTGGACCATCCCGTTCTGGGAGATGAAGAGCAGGTCCTGGTGCTCGCGGACGATCAGGGCGCCGGCGAGGCCGCCCTTTTTCGCCGTCAGCTTGGCGGTGAGGACGCCCTTCGTGCCACGGCCCTTGACCGGGTACTCGGCCACAGAGGTGCGCTTGCCGTAGCCGTTCTCGGTGACGACGAAGAGCTCCGAGTCGTCGCGGGCGACGTCCATCGCCAGCACCCGGTTGGGCTCGCCGTTGACCTTGGCGGCGACGTTCATCCCCTTGACGCCGCTGGTGTCGCGGCCCATCGGGCGCACGGCGTCCTCGGAAAAGCGCGAGGCGTGCCCGGACTTGGAGACGAGGAGCAGGTCGTCGTCTCCGGACGTAAGCCGAACCTGGACCAGCTCGTCCGAGTCCCGGATCTTGATCGCGATGATTCCGTCGGCGCGAATCGGCGTGTTGTAAGCCGTGAACTCGGTCTTCTTGACCAGTCCCTGTGCCGTTGCGAAGGCGAGGTACTTGTTCTCACTGAAGTCGCGGGTCGGGATCACCGCCGTCACCTTCTCGCCGTCCCGCAGCGGCAGGACGTTGACCAGGGCGCGGCCTTTCGAGGTGCGCGAGCCCTCGGGCAGCTCGTAGACCTTCAGCCGGTAGACCTTGCCGCGGTTGGTGAAGAAGAGCAGGAAGTCGTGGGTCGAGCAGATGTGCAGGTGCTCGATGTAGTCGTCCTCCTTCAGGTCCATCCCCATCACTCCGCGGCCGCCTCGGTGTTGCTGGCGGTAGGTGGCAAGGGGCAGGCGCTTCGCGTAACCCGAATGGGTGATCGAGATCACCATCTGCTGGTCGGCGATCATGTCCTCGATGTTCATGTCGCCCTCGAAGTGGGTGACCTCGGTGCGCCGGTCGTCGCCGTAGCGTTTGTCGACCTCATCGAGCTCCTCGACGATCAGCGCGTCGATCCGGGCCGGGTCGCCGAGGATCGCCCGAAGCTCGGCGATCCGCCTGGAGAGCTCTTCGTGCTCTTCCCGCAGCTTGTCGGACTCCAGCGCGGTGAGGCGGGCGAGGCGCATGTCGAGGATCGCCTGGGCCTGCTCCTCGGAGAGCTCGAAGCGCTCCACCAGCCCGGCCTTGGCCGCCTCGGTATCGGCCGAGCCGCGGATCAGCTCGATCACTGCGTCGAGGTTGTCGAGCGCGATCAGCAGCCCCTCGAGGATGTGAGCACGTGCCTCGGCGCGTCGCAGCTCGTGCTGGGTGCGGCGGATCACCACCTCGCGCTGGTGGCTGACGTAGTGCTCGATCAGCTCCTTGAGGCTGAGCGTGCGCGGCACGCCGTCGACGAGCGCGACCATGTTGATGCCGAAGGTGCTCTGCATCGCCGTGCGCTTGTAGAGCTGGTTGAGCACGACCTCGGGGGGGTCGCCGCCGCGCTTGGTCTCGATCACCAGTCGCATGCCTGAGCGATCCGACTCGTCGCGCAGGTCGGAGACGCCGGTGATTTTTTTGTCCCTGACGAGGTCGGCGATCTTCGTGATCAGGCCCCCGTCGCCGCCCTTCTTGACCATGAAGGGAAGCTCGGTGACGATGATCGCGTCGCGGCCTCCCTTGAGCGGCTCGACGTGGGCGCGGGCGCGTATCCGGACCGAGGCGCGGCCGGAGGCGTAGGCATCGCGGATCCCTTCCGCGCTCATGATCCCGCCGCCGGGGAAGTCGGGGCCCTTGACGTGCTCCATCAGCCCCGCCAGGTCGATGCCGGGGTTGGCGATGTAAGCCTTGACGGCGCCGATCGACTCGCTGAGGTTGTGGGGCGGGATGTTGGTCGCCATCCCCACCGCGATCCCGGAGGAGCCGTTGACCAGCAGGTTGGGAAAGCGAGCCGGCAGTACCAGCGGCTCCTGCTGGGACTCGTCGTAGTTCGGTCCCCACTCGACCGTCTCGGCGTCGATGTCGCGCAGCATCTCCGTCGTCAGCCGCGCCAGCCGCGCCTCGGTGTACCTCATCGCCGCCGGCGGGTCGTCGTCGATCGAGCCGAAGTTGCCCTGGCCGTCGACGAGCATGTAGCGCAGGGAGAAATCCTGCGCCATTCGGGCCAGCGTGTCGTAGATCGCCGAGTCGCCGTGCGGGTGGTACTTGCCCATCACCTCGCCGACGATGAAGGCGGACTTTCGGTAGGGCCGGTTGGGCTGCAGGGCCAGGTCGTGCATCGCGTAGAGCACGCGACGGTGCACCGGCTTCAGCCCATCGCGCACGTCGGGCAGGGCGCGCCCGACGATCACGCTCATCGCGTAGTCGAGATACGACGAGCGCATCTCGTTGGTCAGCTCGCGCTCCTCGATCCGCCCTCCTGTGAGCGCGTCGGCGCCCTCCATCTAGATCGCCTCCCCGGACTCAGACATCGATGAACCTGACCTCCTTGGCGTGGCGCTCGATGAACGCCTTGCGCGGCTCGACCTTGTCGCCCATCAGGTCGGCAAAGACCTTCTCGGCCAGTGCCGCATCGTCGATCCGTACCCGCTCCAGGGTGCGGCTGGCTGGGTCCATCGTGGTCTCGCGCAGCTGTTCGGCGTTCATCTCGCCCAGTCCCTTGAAGCGCTGCATCGTGACGCCCTGGCGGGCGAGCTCGAGCACCATGCGGCGCAGCTCGGCGAACGACTCCGCCGTGCGCTGTTTCTGGTCGAGGCCGATCTTGAAAGGCGGGCGGCCGATCTGACTCAGCAGCTCGGCATGTGACTCGACCAGACGGCGGTAGTCGTGCGATTCGAACAGCGTGGCCGAGAGCTCGAAGG
Source organism: uncultured Solirubrobacterales bacterium (assembly GCA_963697695.1). Lineage (GTDB taxonomy): Bacteria > Actinomycetota > Thermoleophilia > Solirubrobacterales > 70-9 > VRUE01. The sequence continues at coordinate 1,604,572 of OY969094.1, read as the reverse complement.
CCTGGGCGAGCCCATCGCGGCGGTGGACGGCGCGGACCAAGATGCCCTCTCCCGACTCCGAGACGACCTCGGTGTCGAACGGCTCGACCTCGCCGGCGTCGCCGCCGATCAGCTCTTTCGCTCCTGCAAGCGAGGTGACGCCTCGATCGAGGATTTCGGACTCGCCGAGGAAGCGCACCAGCTCATGGCCGAAGTCGGCCTGCAGCGAGTCCGCCCAGCCCTCGTGCTCCTTGAGGCGCCGGTTGAAGCGCTGCCAGCGGGTCGCCGTCAGTTTGTGCGCGGCGCCCTCGGCGTCGGTCAGCTCGATCTGCTCGAGCTTGTCGCGCAGCAGCAGCTCCTCCAGCTCGGACTCCTTCTCGACGTAGGTTTCCTGCTTGCCGTTTTTCAGCTTGTAGAGCGGCGGCTTGGCGATGTAGACGTAGCCGGCCTCGATCAGCTCCGGCATCTCGCGGTAGAGGAAGGTCAGCACCAGGGTGCGGATGTGGGCACCGTCGACGTCAGCGTCGGTCATCAGCACGACCTTGTGGTAGCGCGCCTCTTTGACGTCGAACTCCTCGCGAATGCCGGTGCCGACCGCGGTGATCAGCGCCTGGATCTCCTGATTGGAGAGGACCTTGTCGATCCGCGCCTTCTCGACGTTGATGATCTTGCCCCGCAGCGGCAGCACCGCCTGGGTGTTGCGATCGCGGCCCTGCTTGGCCGAGCCGCCGGCGGAGTCGCCCTCGACGATGAAGAGCTCGGCCAGGGCCGGGTCGCGGACCGTGCAGTCGGCGAGCTTGCCCGGCAGGGTCGAGTTCTCCAGGGCCGACTTGCGGCGGGTCAGGTCGCGGGCCTTGCGCGCCGCCTGGCGGGCGCGGGCCGCGTCGACCGCCTTGCCGACTATCCGCTTGGCCTCGCCGGGGTTCTCCTCGAAGAACTCGGCCAGCTTGCGGTTGACGGTCTCCTTGACCAGCCCCTCGATCGGCGGGTTGCCGAGCTTGGTCTTCGTCTGGCCCTCGAACTGCGGGTCGGCGAGCTTCACCGAGATCACCGCGGTCAGCCCCTCGCGCACGTCGTCCCCGGTCAGGTTCTCGTCTTTCTCTTTGAGCAGGCCTTTGCCGCGAGCGTAGGCGTTCAACGTGCGGGTCAGCGCCGAACGGAAGCCGGACAGGTGGGAACCGCCCTCGTGAGTATTGATGTTGTTGGCGAAGCTGAAGACCGATTCCTGGTAGGACGAGTTCCACTGCATCGCCACCTCGACCTGCCCGTCCTCGGTCTCGCCCTCGAAGTAGACGGTCTTGCGGTGGAGCGGGTCCTTGTTCTCGTTGAGGTGAGCGACGAAGTCGACGATGCCGCCCTCGTAGTGGAAGGTGTCCTTCTGGCCCGCTGCCCGCTCGTCGATCAGATCGATCTTCAGGCCCCGGGTGAGGAAGGCCGTCTCGCGCAGGCGCTCGGCCAGCGTCGCGTAGTCGAACTCGAGCTCGTCGAAGATTTCCGCGTCGGGGTGGAAGGTGATCGTCGTGCCGCTTTCGTCGCTGTCCTCTCCCCTGGCGAGGTCGGCTTGCGGCTTACCGCGCTCGTACTCCTGGGTCCAGACGTGACCGTCTCGTTTGATTTCCAGGTGCAGGCGCTCCGAGAGTGCGTTGACGACCGAGATGCCGACGCCGTGCAGGCCGCCGGAGACCTTGTAGCCGTCACCGTCGCCGAACTTGCCGCCGGCATGGAGCGTGGTCAGCACGACCTCCGCTGCGGGCCGCTTCTCCTTCTTCAGTTCGTCGACCGGGATACCGCGGCCGTCGTCGACGACCGTGCAGCTGTTGTCGGGGTGCAGGACGACCGTGACGCCGTCGCAGTGCCCTGCCAGCGCCTCGTCGACGGAGTTGTCGACCACCTCGTAGACGAGGTGGTGAAGACCGCGTGGCCCGGTCGAGCCGATGTACATGCCGGGACGCTTGCGAACCGCCTCCAGGCCTTCGAGAACCGTGATGTCCTTGGCCCCATAGGAGTTGGATCCGTCTTTTTTCTTCGCTGCAGCCTCTGTCTTCTCAGGCAATTAGTCCCTTCCCGCTCTCATGGAAAACCCCGACCGGCGCAAGTCCTCGCAAGCAGGGTCGGGGCAGAAATGCAAGTTGACATAAGGATACCAGTTCGACCCTCCAGAAAGACCTTCCTGCGCAAATAAAATCCCTGCAAATCCTGCATAACAAAATCACTTGCCCCCGTCGTCAACACGAAAGCGCAAACTCCGCGGTACTTCGTCGCCCAGGCGGGCTCGAAGCTGCTCAAGCAGCGACTCCTGCATCAGATCCAGCTCCTGTGCCCAGATCGGGTCAGAGCAACTCACGAGCACCTCCCCATCTCGTTCGGAAACCGGTTGCGCAACCGCGGCGATGCGCTCTCCGACGGTCGCTGACCAGCTCGCCTGTACCCGTGCGAGGCGGGTTCTGGGCGCGGCCTCCTCAAGCGCAGCGCGGAGAGCGTTGGTCGCGGGCCTCGGGGCGCGGCGGCGGGTCATGCCGCGGCCGCGTGGATGGTCGAAAGGGGCATTCGCACCATGCTCTCCAGTGCCCGACCGGGCACCGACTCGACTGCCGCGGCTGTGATCAGAACCTGACCGTCGCCGGCGAGGCGCTCGACCAGCCGCTCGCGCCGCTGCGGATCGAGCTCGCTCATCACATCGTCGAGAAGGAGCAGTGGCGCCACCTGTCGTGCCGCAAGGAGCGCGTCCCGCTGGGCGAAAAGGAGAGAGAGAAGCGCGGTTCGCTGCTGCCCCTGCGAGCCATAGCGCCGCAGCGGTCTCTTGTCGAGGGTGACCTTGAGCTCGTCCAGGTGCGGCCCCCAAGACGTCCTGCCGAGCCGCAGGTCGGCATCCCTGTGCTCGACCAGCCCGGTACGAATCTCGGCTGCGGAACCATGCGCCCGCGGCGCGTACTCGATCGCCGCACTTCCCTCCATGCCCAGTTCGGCGGCGGCCGTGGCGAAGGGTGCAGAGAGCTCGGCGGCGGCCTCTTCTCTGGCCCTCACCAGTTCGGCGGCGGCCTCAGCCAGCGTCGCGTCCCAGACGTCGAGCTCGCCTGGAGACCCATGTCCGGCGGCGACTCGTGCCACCAACGCGTTGCGCTGCGCCAGAGCCTGGCCGAAGCGCTGACGCAGATCGGCGCGACGCGGCCAGCGGGCCGCGACAAAGCGGTCGAGGTGAGCGCGCCGCTCCGCCGGCGGGCCCTTGATCAACGTCAGGCGATCCGGCGAGAAGACCGCCACCGGAGGCCGATTGCGAGCGATCGTGGCCGGGTCCGCTGTGCTGCCATCGAGCAGGTGCCGGCGTCCCTCGCTCCTGCTCACCGAGGCGAGGAGGAGGCGCTCGACACCGTCCTCGTCTCGGATCGATGCCTCGGCACGGGCAAGCGAAGCGCCGAAGGGGATCAGCTCACGGCGGTCGGAAGTTCGGAACGACCGGCCAGTAAGGGCGAAGTAGAGCGCCTCGAGAAAATTCGTCTTGCCGGCACCGTTGGGACCTACCAAGCTCGTGATTCCGTCCTGGAGCTCGATCCGCGCCTGCTCGAGGCTACGTAGCGGCCTTGCTTCGACGGCGGTGACGAGCACCGTCAGGCCTCACACGTTGAGGCGGATGGGCATCACGAGGTAGCGGAAGTCGTCGTTCTCAACCGGTTGCAGCAGACCCGGCCGCAGCGGTGAGATCAGCCGCAGCATCACCTCGTCGCCCTCGACGCTTTCGATCCCCTCCTTGAGGAACTCCGGGTTGAAGCCGATCTCCAACGGTTCCCCCTCGAAGGCGGCCGGCATCGTCTCTTCCGCGTCGCCGACGTCCGGAGTCGAGGCCGCAACGGTCAGCTCGCCCGGCGAGAAGGAGAGTCGGAGTGGCGCGTTGCGCTGCGCCAGCTGGCTGACCCGCCGGGTGACATCGAGGAAGTCTCCGCGAGGAAGTCTCACATCGTGCTCGTAGGACTCGGGCAGGAGTTGTCGAAAGTTAGGGAATTGGCCCTCGATCAGCCTCGTGTTGAGGACGATCTCCCCTGCCCTGAACACGGCTTGGTTGCGGAGCAGCACCACCTCGACCTGCTCGACACCGCCGGCAGAGACGATGCGGCCCAGCTCACGCAGAGCTCGGGCCGGGATGTTCGCCTCCAACTCGCCGCCGATCCCGCCCTCCAACTCCGTCCGCTTGACCGCAAGGCGGTAGGAGTCGGTCGCGACCATCGTCATCTCACCGTCACCGCCGGAGACGAGAACGCCGGTCAGCACCGGTCGCATGTCGTCCCGCGAGGCGGCCCTTGCGACCAGCTCCACGGTCGCGGCGAGGGCGGCGGCGGGGATCTTCAGCGCCTCGCCCTCCTCCTCGGGGAACTTGGGGAAGTCCTCGCTCGGCAGAACCCGCAGATGGAAGCTCGACCCGCCGCTGCGGATCTCCACGTCGCCCTCCGTCTCACGCGACTCGATCTCAACCGTCGTTGCCGCCAGGGAGCGGGCGAGCTCGGCCAAGAGCCGGCCGGGGAGGAGGATCACGCCGGATCCCTCCACCTCAGCGGCAAGGCCGGTCTTCAAGCCCATCTCGAGATCGGTTGCGCAAAGGCTCACCCCGCTCTCGTCCGCCGAGAGGAGGATGCCCGAGAGCGACTGGGTGGCGGCACGGGTTGAGACGGCTCTGGAGACGACCGAGAGCTTGGCTACGAGCTCATCGCGTTGGATTGTGAGCTTCAAATGACGAATTCTTTCTTGAGTTGGATTAGGACCTGTGGAAACCGCTGAAAAGCGACGGATTTGGCTTTGTCCAGCGGATTAAGGGCTGTGGAGGCAACTGTGGGAAAGCATTGATTCTTACAGTGGGGTCGGCTGTCAGGACGAGCCTGTGGCTGAGCTGTGGATAGTCGAGCGCAGCTCCGCAACCCTGTCGGTCAAGGGCCCACCCTCTCCCAGCTGCGCTTCGACGCGGCGGATGGAGTTGAGCACGGTCGAGTGATCGCGGCCGCCGTAGAGCCGGCCGATCTGCGGCAGTGAGAGATCGGTCAGTTCGCGAGTGAGGTAGATCGCGACTTGGCGGGCGCGTACGGGGGTGGCGGTGCGGGTCGAACCTGTCAGCTCGGCCCTGGAGACCCCGAAGGCGGATGCGACTCGCTGCTGGATCTCATCGATCGGGGTCGTCGCCTTGGAGATTTTCGGAATCACTTCGGCGATCAGCTCGGCACTGAGCGGCTTGGCGGTCATCGAGGCGTGCGCGAGGACGCGCGTCAGCGCCCCGTGGAGCAGACGGACGTTGGCGTCGATCCTCTGAGCCAGCTCGGTGAGAACGTCTTGGTCGGTTTCGACTCCAGCCTCTCGCACGAGCCGCCGTAGAACCGTCAGGCGGGTGGCGAGGTTGGGCGGCTCCACCGCCACGGTCAAGCCCCACTCGAAGCGGTCGCGCAAGCGCGAAGCGAGCGTGGAGAGCTCGCTCGGGATCCGGTCGGCGGAAAGGACCAGCTGACTTCCGCCTTCGTAGAGCACGTTGAAGGTGTGGAAGAACTCGTCCTCTGTATGCCGCTTGCCCTCGAGGAACTGAACGTCGTCGACCAAGAGGACGTCGAGGTCGCGGTAGCGGCGCTTGAACTCATCGGCGCCGGCGCTGCGCAGGGCGTTGACGAACTCGTTGGTGAAGCGCTCGGCGGTCGTGTAGCGGACGTGGAGGCCCGGAGCGTAGGTATCCAGATAGTTGGCGATCGCCACCAGGAGGTGGGTCTTGCCCAGCCCGGGAGGCCCGTGGAGGAAGAGGGGGTTGTAAGCCTCGGAAGGGGCCTCGGCTACAGCCAGCGCCGCCGCGTGGGCGATCCTGTTCCCTTCCCCGATCACGAAGCGGTCGAAGGTGTAATTGGCATTGAGCTCGATCCCGCCGTAGTCCGCCTCGAGCCCTGGGTTCTGCTCTTTGGAGGTGGCGAAACTGACCTCTGTCAGACGCCCCCCCGTCGCCTCGAGGGCGTCTCGGATCAGGGTCGAGTAGCGCCGCTCGGTCCAGGCCCGGATGCCATCCGGCGCCGAGAGGTGGAGAACCTCCCCATGCGCTCCGACGACCTCCAGCGGCTCGAGCCAGAGCTGGAAGGTCGAGGAAGGCACCGAGGCCCGCAGGCGTTTGCGCACGTCCTCCCAGAGGGGGGCGAGATCTTGTTGAGAGAGGTCATCCTGCACCGGCGAGCGACCATAGCGACGGGGGGCTGGGCCGAAGCGGGGCCACCCGCAAATGCCGGAAGAAAGATTCTGGCCGGTGTCGAGCGCGCGGCTCTACGCCTGGGATGGTCATCCGTATACTGCGACGCCGGATGAAGCGGACCTATCAGCCGAAGAAGCGGAAGCGGGCCAAGACACACGGGTTCAGGGCTCGGATGAGCACCCGGGGTGGCCGCGCGATCCTGAAGCGCCGTCGCCGCAAGGGCCGAAAGCGCCTCACGCCATAGATGGCGCCGAAGCGACGCCGCCTTTCGCGAAGCGGCGAGTTCGACCGCGTCTACCGCGACGGCTCCTCCCATGCGACCCGCCACCTCGTCCTCTACAGCTTCCCTCGTAAGACGGAAGGGGCCGAGGAGGTGAGGCTCGGTGTATCGGCGAGCCGCAAGATCGGCGGAGCGGTCGATCGCAACCGCGTCAAGCGGGTCCTGAGAGAGGCGTTCTGGGGAGTGTCGGATCGCCTTCCCCCTGGCCACGATTTCGTCTTGGTGGCGCGGCCGGAGATCGCCGAGCTGATCGAGCGCGAGGGCAGCGGCGGTGTCACAGCAAGCATCGAGGAGGCCCTGGCAGCCTTCTCGGGTAGGACGCGTTCCACGTGAAACGCCCTTTTCTGGCTGCAATCGGCGCCTATCAACGCTGGTTTTCCTCCGGACGCCCCCGGCGGTGCCGTTACGAGCCGACCTGCTCCGCCTATGCGGCTGAATCGATCGGCCGCTTCGGAGTCCTGCGCGGAACCCTCCTGGCCGGCTGGCGCCTGCTCCGCTGCAACCCCTTCAGCCATGGTGGCTTCGACCCGGTTCCCGATCGCTTCACCCTCAAGGTCGGCCCGGTCGATCCCGCCGTGTACCACGGGGAGGTCAGGCCTCGGTGATGCCGCTCGCGTTCCAGCTGGCACCGCAGTTCCTCGTCGACATCGCCGACTCGGTTCTCACCTTTTTCCACGACAGCATCGGGCTGAGCTGGGGGGGCGCGATCATCGCCCTCACGGTCGCGACGCGCACCCTGCTGATCCCGCTGACTTACAAACAGCTGAAGGGGATGCGGGCGCTGCAGGCGCTGCAGCCCCGGATCAAGGAGATCCAGGCGAAGTACAAAAACGACCGTCAGCGCATGCAGCAGGAGATGATGCGCTTCTACCAGGAGAACAAAGTCAACCCCTTTGCCTCCTGCATCCCGCTGCTGGCGCAGCTGCCGGTCTTCATCACCCTCTTCTACGTCCTCCAGCACGACCTGCGCTTCGACATCTGCGGCCAGACGGCCAAGGTCTGCAGCGAAGTTCCGCCCGGAAACTGGGGCGAGAGCTTCCTCTTCATCCCTGACCTGACCGCGAAGGCGGAGGGCAGCGTGCTGATCGCGCTGCTCGTCCTCTACATCGGCACCCAGCTCATCTCCGGCCTGGTGATGTCGGTGACCGCGGACAAAAACCAGCGGCTGATGATGATGGTGCTCCCCTTCATCTTCGTCCCCTTCATCATCGGCTTCCCCGCCGGCCTCGTCCTCTACTGGATCACCACCAACATCTGGACGATCGGCCAGCAGTACGTGATCCAAAAACTGGTTCCGCCGCCTGAGGTGCCGTCGCCCGAAGAGGAGCGGGCGGCGAAACCACCACCCCCGCCGCCGCGGAAAAAGAAGAAGCGGCGATAGGGTGCGGGCGTGAGTGAGACTGCGGACTGGCCTGACGTCCCTGCCGAGCGAGTTCGAGAGCTCGTCGAGGGCGTGCTCGATGAACTCGATCTCGATGGCGAGGTGGAGATCGAGGAGGGCGACGAGCGGATCGTCGCGACGGTCGAGGGCGACGACGACTACGGCTTGCTGATCGGCAAACGCGGCCAGACGATCGACGCGCTGCAGCTCCTCTGTTACCAGGCCGCCTTCCGCGGAATGCGAGAGCGCAAGCGGGTAATCGTCGATGCCGCCGGCTACCGGGAGCGCCGCCGCGAGACGCTCACCTCCCGCGCCGATCGCGCCGCCGAGCAGGCCCTGACCGGCAACCACATCGTCGAGATGGACGCGATGAGCGCCCAGGAGCGTCGCGTCATTCACGAGCACCTCAAGGAGCGCGCCGGGGTCGAGACTTACAGCGAAGGCGACGAGCCACGGCGCTGCGTGGTCGTCGCGCCTTTGGTCTCTGAGTAGGGGAGGCGGTCCGGTAGGGGTTCCGCTTAACTTTTTCGAGTCGCGCTTGCGGCGGTAGACGATGGCGGGTCGCGAAAAAGTACAAGACGCTTCACCCCAACCGGACCGCCTCCTCACAGGAGCGCAGAGGGCGACGATCACACGGGTGCTGGAGCTTCTCCAGGAAGAGCGGGCGTCGGTCAGCTCCGTCACCGAGCTGAAGCGCGCCTGGAAGGTCCACGTCGCCGACAGCCTCACCGGCCTCGAGGTCGAGGCCCTGCGCGAGGCGCCTATCATCGCCGATATTGGCTCTGGAGCTGGGTTTCCGGGCCTCGCCTTGGCCGTTGCCCTACCCGGTGCCCAGGTCGATCTGATCGAGTCTGTGGGCCGTAAGTGCGAGTTCATGCGGAGGGCTATCGATGTCGCACGGATCGACAACGCGCGCGTTCGCAACCTCCGCTCGGAGGAGCTCGCCGTCGGCGAGGGACGCGAGGCCTACGCTGCGGTCACCGCTCGTGCAGTGGGTCGGCTCTCCACTCTCGCCGAGCTCGCTTCGCCGCTGCTGCAGCAAGGCGGCTCGCTCGTTGCCTGGAAGGGCAAGCGTGACGACGACGAGGAGCAGGAGCTCGAGAACGCAGCCGAAGCCCTGGCGATGCGTCCGGAGGAGATCCGCCACGTCGGGCCCTATGCCGGCAGCGAACACCGCCACCTGCACGTGCTGCGCAAGAGCGGCCCTACCCCAGAGAACCTTCCTCGCCGTCCGGGTATGGCCAAGAAGCGGCCGCTCGGCCGCCGGCCCCCCGCGGATCACTAGTCTCAGCGCGCATGGGTGTCGTCTATGCGATCGCGAACCAGAAGGGTGGAGTCGGCAAGACCACGACGGCGGTCAACGTCGCTGCCTGCGTCGCCTCCTCCGGGGCCCAGACTCTGCTGGTCGATCTCGACCCCCAGTGCAACGCGACGGTTGCGCTGGGCAGCGACCGCGACCTTCATCCATCCTCCTACGACTGTCTGACCGGCGACGTCTCGGTGGCGGAGGCGGCCCGCCCCGCCGGCCCTGACAATCTCTGGCTGGTTCCGGCCAACCGCGATCTCGCCGGTGCCGCGGTCGAGCTGCCCAGAATCGAGTCCTCGGAGACCCGGCTGAGGGAACGCCTCGGCCCGGTGCGCGAGCGCTTCGCCTACACCCTGCTCGACTGTCCCCCTTCCCTCGGCCCGGTAAGCGTCAACGCGCTGACCGCTGCCGACAGGGTGATCGTTCCGGTCCAAGCCGAGTACCTGGCGCTGGAGGGTCTGGTGCAGTTCCTCGACACGCTGGGGATGATCCGGCGCGAGCTCAACCCCGCGCTTCAAGTGTCGGGCCTGCTGGTCACTATGCACGATGAGCGCACCCGCCTCGCTCAGGACGTCGAGCGGGAACTGCGCTGGCACTTTCCGGAAATGGTCTTCGAGACGGTCATACCCCGCAGCGTCAGGGTCGCCGAGGCGCCGAGCTACGGCCTTCCCGTGACCGAGCATTCGCCGGGTTCGCGCGGCGCCGATGCCTATCGCGCCCTGGCGCAGGAGCTGTCCCGCCGTGGCTAGCGCCGACCGACGTGGGATCGGTCGCGGCCTCGCGGCGATCCTCCCCGAGACCCGGATCGAGGCCGCCGGTGAGCTGCTCGAGTTGCCGGTCGAGCTGATCAAGCCGAACCCGAACCAGCCGCGGACCAAGTTCGACGAGGAGGCCCTCGCCGGGCTCGCGTCCTCGATCGAGACGAGCGGCGTCGTCCAGCCCCTGCTCGTGCGGCCGCTCCACGACGGCGGTTACGAGCTGATCGCCGGCGAGCGTCGCTGGCGGGCGGCACAGCAAGCCGGTCTGGAGAAGGTGCCGGCAGTCGTTCGCGAGTCCGAGCGGGCCGAGAGGCTGCAGGTCGCCCTGATCGAGAACATGGTTCGCGAGGACCTCAACCCGGTCGAGGAGGCCCGCGCCTGCGCCGCCCTGGTCGACGACCTCGGCCTCTCCAAGGAGGAGCTCGCCCGCCGTATCGGCCGCAGCCGACCCGCCGTCTCCAACCTGATCCGCCTCCTCGACCTTCCCGACGAGGCCCTCGAACTGCTCGAGTCCGGCACCCTCAGCGAGGGCCACGGCCGCGCCCTCCTCGCCGCCTCCGGCAACGACGTCCGCCGGCGCTTGGCTCGCGATGCAGCGAAGGGGGGCTGGTCGGTTCGCGAGACCGAGAACAGGGTTAAGCTGGCTGGCCAGCCAAAGGCGGGGAGCTCGCGCAGGCAGCTCGATCCCGAGCAGGCCGCCGCCTTCCAGGACGCCACGGACCGCTTCGAGTCGGCGCTCGGCCACGAGGTCAAGGTTCGGCCCAGGGGAGAGGAGATCGCGGTCGAGATCCGCTTTGACGATCTGGCCGAAGCGCTCGAGCTGGCCCGAAAGGTGAGCCGTCATCGCGGCTGACAGACCGCGCTCAGGCCCGCATCTGGTCGCTATCATCGGCCAGGCTCCGGGCGATTAGCTCAGTTGGTTAGAGCGCGTCTCTGATAAGGACGAGGTCCCTGGTTCGAATCCAGGATCGCCCACTCGTGCAGCAGATGCAGATCTACGGTGTCAGCTTCGACATGGTCGGCAAGCAGCCGATCGTCTTGCTGAAGACTGTTGACGGCAACAAGTTCCTGCCGATCTGGATCGGTCATCCCGAGGCTGCGGCGATCCTGATGAAGCTGCAGGGCGCGTCGACCCCACGTCCGATGACCCACGATCTGCTCTCGGATCTGCTCGAGCAGCTCGACGCGAAATGCGAGCGAGTCTCGGTCACCGAGCTGCGCGACAACACCTTCTACGCCTCGATCACCGTCTCGATCAATGGCTCGGAGCTGGAGATCGACTCCCGTCCCTCCGACGCCCTTGCCCTCGCGGTCCGGGTCTCGGCGCCGATCTTCGCTGACGAGGACGTGATCGAGGAGTCGGCGATCGAGTTCGAGCATGACGTCGAGGACACCGAGGAGGTCGTCGACAAGTTCAAGGAGTTCCTCGACGAGGTCACGCCGGACGACTTCGCCAAGGGCGAGGACTCCTAAGCGGCAGCCGGTTCCAGCGCCAACTCGAGGATCCGCTCGACCAGGCGCTCGAAGGACATCCCAGCCGCCTCGGCCGCCTGGGGGAGGAGGCTGGTGTCGGTGAGACCGGGTATCGCGTTGACCTCGAGCACCTGGGGCCCGTCGCCGCCGAGGATCAGGTCGACCCGCGAGAAGCCGGAGCAGCCGAGCGTCTCGTAGGCGCCGAGGGCCGCCTCGACCACCGCGCCGGCCTCCTCGGCGGAGAGCTCAGCGGGGCAGACGAACGAGGTACGCCCGATCTCGTAGCGCGCTTCGAAGTCGTAGCTGTCGCCGCCGGTCGGGATTGCCTCGACGATCGGCAGCGCCTCTCCGCCCAGCACGCTGACCGCCAGCTCGCGACCCTCGACGAAGCGCTCGAGCAGGATCCGGTCGTCATAGCTGAACGCCGATACGAGCGCCTCCGGAACCTCGAACCAGCTCGCCGCGAACTTCACCCCCAGTGCCGACCCGCCGCGGCTCGGCTTGACCACCAGGGGGAAGCCGAGCCGCTCCTCGAGGCTGCCCAGCGCGTCTCCGGCGCCCAGTTCCCTGAACGCGGTCTCGTTGAAGGCGAACCAGTCCGGAGTCGGGATGCCCGCCGAGCGCAGCTCGTTCTTGGCCAGGACCTTGTCGATGCAGCGGATGCAGGCGGCTACGCCGGGGCCGGTGAAGGGAATGCCGAGGATCTCCAGCAGCTCCTGGGCGGTGCCGTCCTCGCCACCGAGGCCGTGCATGGCGACGAAGGCGACGTCGGGTTCGGTCAGCGTCAGGCCCCTGACCAGGTCGCCGCCTGCGTCGAAGGGCAGGACCTCATGGCCGAGCCGCTCGAGCGCGTCTTCGACTCGAGCCCCGGAGCGCAGCGAGATCCCACGCTCCAGCGAACGGCCGCCTTTCAGCACCGCGACCTTCACCCAGAGCTTTCCTCCGCCTTGCGAAACGGCAGCACGTTTTCCTGCTCGGTCTGAGTTTCCCGCGGCCGCTCTGCCCTCGGCGACTTCTCGCCGGTGAGCGCCCCGTAGAGCTCGACCTGCTCGCCGATCACCTTGCCGATGCGGCGAATGCCCTCGCGGATTTCATCCTCTTCGCCCGCCGAGAAGTTGAGCCGCATCGAGTTGCTTCCCCGGCCGTCGACGTAGGCGGCTCGCCCCGGGACGAAGGCGACGTCCTCGCGCAGGGCCTTGGCCAGCAGGTCGCCGGTGTCGATGTAGTCGGGCAGCGTTGCCCAGATGAAGAGGCCGCCGTCCGGTTCGGTCCAGGAGGCCTCTGGGGGGAAGTACCTGTCCAGCGAGTCGAGCATGGCATCGCGGCGAGTGCGGTAGATGTCGACCAGGCTTTCGACGTACTCCCGCCAGCGCCCGCCGGCGAAGTACTCGCGGACGAAGTACTGGGTCAGGGTCGAGGTGCAGAGGTCAGATGCTTGCTTGCCGAGCACGATCTTCTCCATCACCGGCGGCGGCGCAACCGCCCAGCCGAGGCGGATGCCGGGCGAGAGGATCTTCGAGAAGGTGCCTATGTAGATGACGAAGTCGCCGCCCTCGAGCTGGTACAGCGGCGGCAACGGCTCGCCGTCGAAGCGCAGCAAGCCGTACGGGTTGTCCTCGATGACGAGGAGCTCGCGCGCCCTAGCCAGCTCGACCAGGCGCTGCCGTCGCTGCAGCGACATCGTCACCCCGGCGGGGTTCTGGAAGCTGGGAACGGTGTAGACGAACTTGGGGCGCCGCCCTTCTTTGGCGAGTCTCTCCAGGACCAGCTCCAGCTCTTCGATCCGCATCCCGTCGCTGTCGCACTCGATTTGGATCACATCGGCCTGGTAGCTGCAGAAGACCGGTACCGCGCCGGGGTAGGTGGGCGCCTCGCAGATGACCGCATCGCCTGGGTCGACGAGCGTCTTGCAGACCAAGTCGATCGCCTGCTGGCCGCCGGTTGTGACGATCACATCCTCGGGATCGGGCAGCATCCCCTCCGCGCCCATCACCTCGACGATGCAGTCGACGGTCTCGCGGAACCCCTCAGTCGGTCCGTACTGGAGCGCCTCGGCAGCTGACTCCTGGGCGATCCGGGTCATCTGCGCGGCAAAGGTCTGCGGTGGGAAGGTGGAGGTGTCGGGCAGACCTCCCGCGAGCGAGATCACTTCCGGCCGCGCCGTGACCGCCATCAGGTCGCGCATTGCCGAGGACCGCATCACCCGGGTGCGCTCGGCGAAGAGGCCCGCGTATCGCTCCAGATCTCGGGCGCCGGCGTGGGCTCGTCGTCGCTGGGGCGGCTCGGACATCTCGGGATAGTGTGGCGAATCCGCGTGAGGGCGCCGGGGGAGTTAGGTTTTCGGCGTGGGAACCTTCTCCGGCATCTGCCTCGAGCTCGGCATCGGCATCGCAATCGGGATGCTCGCCGGCACCACCGGCACCCACGGGTCCGCCCGTGGCCGGATGACGATCCTCGCCGGTGCGATCGGCCTCATCGTCGGCTTCCTGGTCGCCGGCAGCGCCGATCTCAGCGCCCCACTGGGCGCACTTCTCTGCCTGGCAGGCGCTGTCTTTGCCTGCATCGTCGTCAGCGACGTCGTCGGTGCGGCTGGGCGGCGTGAGGGCAGCGGCTCCGCCGCGCTCGGGTTCCTGGTCTCCGTGGCGGCTCTGATCGTCGTCGCGATCGCGATCCTGCTCTCACCCGTCGTCATCGTCGTGCTGGCGGCCCTGGCTTGGCTGGGCGCCTCGCGGCGACGGCGGGCGCAGCGCAAACACGCCGGCCTGCGCGTCCTGCGTTAGCCCGGCATACCGGTCGAGGATCATTCGCCGGGCGATGCCTGCGAAGAAGCTGGTTCTTACCTACGTTGACTCGCTGCGCACGGACATGCTGCAGCTCGCAGCAGCCGAAGGCCGTGCGCCGAACTTCGCCGCGCTGCTGGAGCGGGGGGTTCTCATCCCGGACTGCGTCTCCAGCTTCCCTTCGGTGACCCCAGTGGCCTGCGCCGAGATGGTCAGCGGCTGCGGCTCCGACGAGCACTGGATCAGCGGCATGAACTGGTACCACCGGCTCGAGCGGCGCTACGTCGAGTACGGCTCCTCGCTGGAGGCGACCCGCGCCTTCGGTGTCTTTCGCGCTCTCTACGACCTCGTCTACAACATGAACCTGGCGCACCTCAACCCCGCCGTCGAGACGCTTTTCGAGCGGCTCGACGATTCCGGGTTGAGAACCGCCTGCACCCCGTTTCTGATCTACCGTGGCCGCAACCGGCACCAGGTTTCCCTCGAGGGCCTGCCGCGCCGCGCGGTCGACGCCACCCAGCTCAAGTTCCGCCATCACACCTGGGGTCCGGCCGAGCTCTTCTACGGCGACCTCTACGCCAGCCGCGAGGTGCCCTGCCGCTCGACCTCGATTCCCGGCAACCGCGACGGCTACTCGTCCTGCTGCGCGGCGGAGCTGGCCCGCGCCGACGGCTTCGACTTCCTCCTCTTCTCCCTTCCCGACAACGACAACTACTCCCACCGTCACGGACCGGAGGCGAGCGTCGAGTCGATCGCCAAGGCGGACTACTGCTTCGGCAAGCTGGTCGACGCTACAGGCGGTCTCGACGCCTTTCTCGAGCAGCACGCTCTGATCCTGCTGGCCGATCATGCCCAGACGCCCGTGCACAGGGGGTTGCCTCTCGCCGAGCTGCTGGGCAGGCGCTGGTCCGTGCTGCAGCCCTCCGAGGATCGGCCGGAGCGCGCTCAGCTGGCGGTCAGCCCAACCGGCCGGGCAGCCCACGTCTACCTCCTGCCTTCGGAGCGAGACCCGGCGGACGGCGAGGAGGTCAGACGGGCGCTGACCGAGATCGAAGGAGTCGATCTGGTCTGCCGTTTGGAGGACGCCGCCGGCCTCCCTCTACAGCGACGGGAGCTGGGGCTGCCGGCGGGAGGCGAGACGACGGCCGTCGTGGAACGCGCCGGGCGGCAGCTGCGCTTCCGGCCCGGCAAGGAGATCGCCGATTTGCGCGGAGGGGGCTGGGGGGTCGAGGGAGACCTCGATGTCCTCGAGGCACGAATCGAGGACGGCCGCCTGGTCAGCGACACCTATCCGGATCCACTTGCACGCACCTGGTCGGCCCTGACCGGGCCCCACGCCGGAGACTTCGTGCTCTCGCTCGAGCTCGGCTATGAGGCGGTCGACTGGGGCGGCGTCACCCACGCCGGCGGCGGCAGCCACGGCTCTCTGCACGCCGGCGACTCGCTCGGTCCGCTGCTTTTCGTCGGTTGTGGGCCGGCTGATCCGAGCGATCGCGATCAGTGGACCTTGCGCGACGTGGCGCCGGCGGTGCTCGAGCACTTCGGCTTATGAGGAGGGCTTTGGGTGCGACCACCTTGGCCACTGTCGCGCTGAGCCTGTTCCCCGCGACCTCCGGCGCCGCAGAGATCTCTGCGGCAGAAGCGGTCAGCGCCGCAAATCGCGACTCGAAGGTGATCGCGCAGCGGCAGAAGAACGAGGAGCTGTCCCACAGCGCGAACATGGTCGATGGCACCTGGGAGGTCGGCTACTTCGCCGACGACGAGCAGGTGGCCCTCGTCCTGGTCGACCCATTGACCGGTCTGGTCCGCGAGTCCTGGACCGGCTACCAGGTCGCCTGGAAGATGGCGCGCGGCTACCCCGGCGCTTTCGGGCACAAGCTCAACGCCCCTTTCGTTTTCTTGCCTCTCTGCGCGATCTTCCTGTTGGGTCTTCTCGACTGGCGCCGGCTCGACCGCATCGCCAACCTCGACCTGCTTGCCCTGCTCGCTTTCGGCGCCTCGCACTTCTTCTTCAACCGGGCTGAGATCGGACTCTCGGTTCCGCTCCAGTACGTCCCGCTCGCCTACCTCTTTGGCCGGGCTTTGTGGATCGGGCTGCGGGGCAGGGGAGAGGGGATCCGGCCGGTTTGGCCCGCGGCCTGGTTGCTGATCGCCGCCCTCTTCCTGCTCGGTTTCCGGGTCGGGCTCAACGTCACCGACTCGGGTGCGATCGACGTCGGCTATGCCGGCGTCGTCGGCGCCGACCGGATCGCCCACGGCGAGACCCTTTACGGCAACTTCCCCGATGACGTTTCGCAGGGCGACACCTACGGCCCGGTCAACTACTACGCCTACGTTCCCTTCGAGCTGATCTGGCCCTGGTCGGGAAGCTGGGACGACCTGCCTGCGGCCCACGGTGCAGCGGTGTTCTTCGATCTCGCCGTCTTCGCGCTGTTGCTCCTGCTCGGTCGTCGCATTCGCCCTGGACCCGCGGGCAACATGCTCGCTGCGACGCTCGCCTTCGGCTGGGTCGCCTACCCTTACACCGCCTTCGCTCTGCTCTCGAACTCCAACGACACACTGGTGGCGCTGCTGCTCGTCGCTGTGCTTCTCGCCCTTGCCCGCCCCGTTGCAAGGGGAGTGACGCTTGCCCTTGCCGCCTTCGCCAAGTTCGCCCCTGTGCTGCTGGCGCCGATGCTCGCCAATCTCAAACCGGGCCGAGCGAAGTTCGCCCTTGCCTTTGGGGTCGCGGCCGCGCCCGCGATGCTCTGGCCCGCCATCGACCCCGGCCTGCCCACCTTCTACGACCGCACGATCGCCTACCAAGCCGGCCGCGACTCCCCCTTCAGCATCTGGGGCCAGGCCCCAGCCCTAGAACCCCTCCGCATCGCCCTCCTAGCCACGGTCGGCGCGCTCTCGATTGCATTTGCCTTTTGGCCCAGAGAGAAGAAGCTCGTCCAAATCGCGGCACTGGGAGCGGCCCTCCTCATCGGCGTCCAGCTAACGATGCACCACTGGTTCTACCTCTACATCGTCTGGTTCTACCCCCTGCTCCTGGTAGCCCTCTCGTCCCTGGAAAGGCGACCGGGTGCCCCTCCGAACGGCTTGTACTTTTTCGGCGATTCATCCTCGGACGGCCAGCGACGATTCACCGAAAAAGTTGAGTGAGGAGGGGCACCCGGTCGCCTAACCGCTACGAGCTACGAGGAAGGGGCCGGAACCAGCACCGGCTCGATGGAGTCGGCCAGCCCGCGTTCGTTGACGGTGACCACCGCCCCCATCACCCAAACATCCTCCTCCGCAGTTTCGAACTTCGTCGGCATCTGGGTGATCAGCGAGGCGAGCGCCTGCTCGGGTTTCACCCCCAGCACACTGGTCCGCGACCCGGTCATGCCGACGTCGGAGATGAAGGCGGTTCCCTGCGGCAACACCCGTGCATCCGCGGTCGGCACGTGGGTGTGTGTGCCGAGTACCGCTGCTACTCGTCCATCCAGGTGCCAGCCCATCGCCACCTTCTCGCTGGTCACCTCAGCGTGGAAGTCGACGATGACGAAGTCGGCCCCGATCTTCTCGAGGATGCTGTCGACCTCGTGAAAGGGGGAGCGGGCGACCCGTAGCCCGACCGCGCCGCTGAGGTTGATCACCCCCGCTCGCAACCCACCGACCTCGACCACCGTGTATCCCCGTCCGGGGTTGGCGTAGGGGTAGTTGGCCGGGCGGATCACCCGGTCGCTGCGGTTGAGGTAGCTGTAGACCTCGCGGTGGCGGTAGACGTGGTTGCCGGTGGTGATCACATCGGCGCCGGCCTCGAAGAGGGCCTCCGCGGTCTTCTCCGTGATGCCGATGCCCCCGGCCGAGTTCTCTCCGTTGACGATCGTCAGGTCCGGTGCGTAGCGCTCGCGCAGCTCGGGCATGGCGGCTTGCAGCCCCCGTCGCCCGGGCCCCCCAACCACGTCCCCGATGAAGAAAACCCGCATGAGGAAGGACCCTATCTGCGATATTGCTCCTGGGAGTACCGAATGAGCGAGCTTGTACAGCGAGCGCTGGGTTATCCCTACGCGATCCCATCGCAGTCCTACGTTCTTGTCGGCGGCAAGGCGTTCGACCTCGCAGCGATCGAGGTGGACCTACCTGCCCGCATTCCTCTGCTCGCCTACGGCTCCAACGCGTCACCCGAGGTGCTGGCTCGCAAGTTGAAGAGCGCCCCGAAGCCGGTGCCGGTCATACGCGGCACGCTGCACGGTTTCGACGTCGTCTACTCCGCCCACATCTCGCGCTACGGATCGGTCCCGGCCGCCCTGCAGCGCAGCCCCGGCACCGAGGTCGACGTATCGGTGGCGCACCTGACGAAGGAGCAACTGAGGCTGGTCTCGACCACAGAGCCGAACTACGAGCTGAAGACGCTCAGGGAAGTCAGCTGCCGACTCGACAACGGCAGCTCCCCGGCCGAGTTGCACGCCTACATCAGCAGGCACGGGTGCCTGCTCGTCCGGGGCAGGGAGGTGGCTCTCTCGAGCATTGCCGCGCGGTACAGACGATTCCCACCGATGGACCAGCGGCAGGTGTTGGAGTACCTGCGCGACGCGCTCCAGCCGGGGCAGCCGCTCGAGCACTTCATCGCCGAGCGGGTCTCGCAGGCGGTGCCTTAGGAGGGCTAACCCCTCCTAGACGGCGCTGAAGCGCCGTAGCGCGAACCGGGCCAAGAGGCCGTAAGCGACCGAGAGGGCGAAGAGGTGCAACAACGGCCCGCCGATCCCCGACCCGGCCGGGTCAAGAGCGGAGCCGATCGCTTCCAGCGTGGGCTTGAAGGGGAAGAGCGCGGTGATCAAGCCGATCACGTCGTAGAGCCCAGCGCCGACAGCACCTGAGGGGATCAGCGAGAGGAAGGCGACTGGGAGAGTGACCATGAAGGCGAGCAGGGAAACAGCCCGGACCTCGCGTGCAGCCGCTCCAAGTGCCGCCCCGGCTGCGCCAAGGGCGGCGCCTCCGGCAAGGATCGCGGCCAGCCAGAGGCCGATGCGATCCCAGGGCAATGGCACGAAGAAAGCGAGACCGGCGAGCATCAGCAGGGTCACGACAAGCCCCACGGTCACCCCAAGGACGACCTTCTCAGCCAGCAGCGCGCTGCGCGAGACGAGGCCCCGGGCAAGGCGCGGGAAAGCGTTCTCCTCGCGCTCGAGCGCAAGCGATCCGGCGACCAGCAGGACCACGACGAAGGCCAGGGTGAAGGTTGCGGCGACGGAGATCGCGAAGACTTCGAGTGGGGGAGCGGAGCCGCTGACCGCTTGCTTGTCGACGGCGATCGGCTGAGTGAGGCGGGTGAGCAGCGGCCCGGCGGTGCCGAGGTTGCTGCGAGCGAGGGTGGTGAACTGGATCACCTGGTCGATCGAGTCGCGCAGCGGCCCCGCCGGCAAAGCCGGCCTCAGCGCCAGCAGGATGCGGGCGGAGCTGCGCAGGCCGAGGATCTGGATCGTCTGCCCGAGCACGCTGAACTGGCCGCCGTCGAGGACCAGCTCGAGGAATTTGCCGCCTTCGGTTGCGATCCGGCGGGCAAGCAGGAGATTTGCCTGGGCGAGCAGGGAGTCGATCCGGTCGTTGACCAGGCGCGCCTTGACCGGGTCCTCTTCGTTGACGATCACCTCGACCTGGGGTGTGCTCGGGTTCGGCGTGGAAAGCGAGTTGATCCGGTCAACCAGGTTCGCCGGCAGGACAAGCGCCGCGAGAACATCGCCGGAGCGGACCTTCTCTTCCGCTTCCTCGCGGCTCTCGACGTCGACGCACTCGACCCGTTTGCAGATCCGGTCCTCGACTCCGAATGCCGGCAGCTCCGAGGTGCCGACGCTGACCCGGGCGCTCGCCGGTACTTCGTTGAGCAGGATCACTCGTGGCTTGTCGGGCGAACGGGAGATCGCAAAACCGACGAGGACGGCGATCAGCACCGGGTAGGCGACCAGCAGGACCGCCTGCAGCGGCGAGCGCCGCAGGATCTGGAGGTCCTTGAGCAGCAGCCAGCGCATCAGTGCCCCCGGTGGTGGAGGAAGGCGACGAAGGCGGTCTCGAAGTCCTGGTCGGCGGCCTCCGGCGCCTCGCGGCGCACCACCTCGCGCAGGTCCTGCGCGGAGCCGTCGAAGAGCGCCTCGCCGTCGGCGAGGACCAGCAGCCGCCTGCCGTAGCGCTCGGCCTCCTGGATGTCGTGAGTCGAGAAGATCACCGTCGTCCCGCGCTCCGCCGCCAGGGCCGAGACGAACTCCCAGAGCCGTGCTCGCTGCCGCGGATCGAGGCCGACGCTGGGCTCGTCGAGCAAGAGGACGGACGGGCGCGAGAGAAGCCCGATCGCGATGTTGATCCGTTGCTGGTTTCCGCCCGAGAGCCGGGCGACGATCTCGCCCCGGCGCTCGGCGAGAGCGGTCAGCTCCAGCATCTCCCCGGTCGAGGCATGCGGATCCCCGTGACCCTCCAGCCGCGCGAAGAGCAAGAGGTTCTCCTCAACCGTGAGGCGGCGGTAGAGCGCCGCCTGCTGGGGCACCCAGCCGACCTCCCCCTGCGGCACATGGACCTCTCCCTCGTCAGGCCGGGAGATCCCCGCCAGGATCGAGAGCAGGGTCGTCTTCCCCGCCCCGTTGGGCCCAATCAGCGCCAGCAGCTCCCCAGCTTTCGCTTCGAAGTCCACCCCCCGCAGCGCTTCCCTCTCGCCAAAGCGCTTCACGAGCTTCCGCGCCTCGAGCACGGCTGCCCCCGTCCCTGTCCCAGCTTCCACGAACGGCACGCTACTGCGCGAGTTCATAGGGGGTTGTTAGGCGCGGCTTGAGCGGAGGGCGAGGGCATCCCCGCCCTCCCTACTCCCTCCCCTAAACTCGGCTCCGAATGCCTTTCCCCGCCACCCGCCTGCGCCGCCTGCGCCGTACAGAGTCTCTTCGTGCCCTGGTCCGAGAGACGAACCTGGCCCCGTCGCACTTGATCCAGCCGACCTTCGTCGTCGCCGGCGAGAACGTCCGCGAGGAGGTCGACTCGATGCCCGGAGTCGAGCGCTTCTCGATCTCCGAGCTGGTTGCCGAGGCGACGGAGATCGCCACTGCGGGGATCGGTGCGATCCTCCTCTTCGGCGTTCCTTCGAGCAAGGACGAGACCGGCTCCGGCGCCTACGACGACGAGGGCGTCGTCCAGATGGCGGTTCGCGCCCTCAAGGAGGCCCATCCCGATCTGACCGTGATCACCGACGTCTGCCTCTGCGAGTACACCTCGCACGGCCACTGCGGCTTCGTCCGCGACGGCGAGGTCGACAACGACATCACGGTCGAGCTGCTCGCCAAGACGGCGATCTCGCATGCCGAGGCCGGCGCCGACGCCGTCGCCCCGAGCGACATGATGGACGGCCGGGTCGGGACCATTCGCCACCAGCTCGACGAGGAGGGCCACTCCGGCGTGCCCATCGTCGCCTACAGCGCCAAGTACGCCTCGGCTTTCTACGGGCCCTTCCGCGACGCGGCCGGCTCCACTCCGGAGTTCGGCGACCGGCGTGGCTACCAGATGGATCCCGCCAACGCTGCCGAGGCGGTCCGCGAGGCAGAGCTCGATCTCGAAGAGGGGGCGGACATGATCATGGTCAAGCCCGCGACTCCCTATCTCGACGTGGTTCGCCAGGTCAAGGAGGCCACCGGAGCTCCCGTCGCCGCCTACCACGTCTCCGGCGAGTACTCGATGCTGAAGGCCGCCGCAGAGCGTGGCTGGATCGACGAGCGGGCTGCGGTGTTGGAGACGCTGACCTCGATCCGCCGGGCCGGCGCCGACGCGATCGTCACCTATTACGCCAAGGAGGCGGCCGCGTGGCTTCAGTAGGAACACCGAAGGTGCCGCAGTCGAAGGCCCGCTCGCGCAAGGACGGCGCGGCGATCCCGCTGGACGAGGCCGATAAGCGACTGATGAACCTGCTCCAGTCGAGCTTCCCGCTCGACCCCGAGCCCTTCGCTCTGGTCGCCTCGGAGGCCGAGATGGAGCTGGACGACGTCCTGCGCCGCACCAAGCGCCTGCTCGACGAGCGGATCATCCGCGAGATCACCCCGATCTTCGACACGCGGACGCTCGGCTACGAGTCGATGCTGGTGGCCGCCAAGGTCGACTCCGAGAACCCGCAGCGAGCGGCGCAGATCGTCAACTCGCACCCCGGCGTCTCCCATAACTACCTCCGCACCCACGACTTCAACCTCTGGTTCACGATCGCGACGCCCCCCGATTCGAAGCTCGGCCTCCCCGGCACGCTCGACGTGCTGATGCGGGAGACCGGGGCGGAGTCGATGCGCCAGCTGCCGACGCTGACCCTGTTCAAGATCAACATGAACCTGGAGATGGAGAAGGGCACCGATGCGCTCGCCGCAGCCGTCGACGCCTCGCCACCGCGCGAGCTCGAGGTGCAGCCCTACGACGACCGCGACGTGGCGGTGATTCGCGCCCTGCAGGGGCCGATGGACCCGGTCGCCCGTCCCTACGACAAAGCCGCCGAGGAGCTTGGGATCGGGACTGAGGAGTTGCTCGAGCACCTGCGCGGCATGATCGACCGCCACCTGTTGCGGCGGGTCGCCGCGATCCTCTTCCACCGCCGTGCCGGCTTCTCCGCCAACGGCATGGGCGTCTGGAAGGTGCCCGAGGCCGAGATCGAGGAGACGGGGCGGCGCATGGCCTCCTTCCGCGGCATCTCGCACTGTTACCAGCGCCCGACCTACGAGGACTGGCCCTACAGCGTCTTCACCATGGCCCACGGCCGCTCCAAGGAGGAGTGCGACGCGATCCTCGACTCGATCGCCGAAGAGTGCGGGATGGGTCCAGACGACCGCGCCACCCTCTACTCCTCGACCGAGTACAAGAAGATCCGCCTCCACTACTTCACCGACGAGTACGCGGCGTGGGAGGCGGAGCACTCAGGGTGACCGGGCCGGTGGGGGTTCCACTTAACTTTTTCGGTGAAACGGCAAGGGCTGTCGCCCCGGTCGGGCGCCGAAAAAGTACAAGACGTTCCACCCCCACCGGCCCGGTCACCTAGCCGCGCCGTGGGCTCTCACGAGCTGTATCGACGGGCGCTGAAGGTCCTCCCCGGAGGGGTGAACAGCCCCGTCCGGGCGATGCGGCAGATCGAGCGCGAGCCGATCTTCATCGAGAGGGGAGAGGGCTGCGAGCTCATCGACGTCGACGGCAACCGCTACGTCGACTGGGTCGGCTCATGGGGCCCGCTGATTCTCGGCCACGCTCACCCCGCGGTCATAGCCGCTGTCGGTGAAGCGGCGGACAGGGGAACGAGCTTCGGTGCCGCAACGGAGACCGAGATCGAGCTGGCGGAGGAGGTGATCGCCCGGGTCCCCTCGGTGGAGATGGTGCGCATGACCAGCTCCGGGACCGAGGCGGCGATGAGCGCCGTGAGGCTCGCCCGCGCCGCAACCGGCCGCGAGGTGGTGGTCAAGTTCTCCGGCGCCTATCACGGCCATTCCGACGGCCTCCTCGCCGAGGCCGGCTCCGGGTCGGCCACGCTCGGTATCCCGGCCGGCCCCGGGGTGACGGCCGCCCAGACCGCAGCGACTGTGGTGGTGCCGTGGAACGACCGCGCCGCGGTCTCCCGCGCCCTTGCGGATCATGCCGTCGCCGCGCTTCTCGCCGAGCCGGTCGCCGCCAACATGGGGGTGGTGCCCCCCGCTGACGGCTTCCTCGAGTTCCTGCGCGACTCGACTCGCGAAACCGGCGCGCTGCTGGTCTTCGACGAGGTGATCACCGGCTTCCGCGTGGCGCGAGGCGGCGCCCAGGAGCTCTACGGGGTCGACCCCGACCTGACCGTGCTCGGCAAGGTGCTCGGCGGTGGCCTGCCCGCGGCTGCCTTCGCCGGCTCGCGAGAGCTGCTCGAGCGAGTCGCTCCGGCCGGCGACGTCTACCAGGCGGGCACCCTCTCCGGCAACCCGCTGGCGACAGCGGCTGGGCTCGCCACCCTGCGCCGTCTCGATGCCGGCTCCTACGAACGCCTCGCCGCCCTGACCGACCAGCTCGCTGCGGGCCTCGCCGAGCTCGCCACCGATCGCCCGCTCCAGCTCGCCACCAAGCCCGGCCTGCTTACCCTCTTCTTCAGCGCCGAGCCGGTCCAGGACTTCGCTGGCGCGGCGGATTGCGACCTGCAGGCCCACGCCCGCTTCGCTCGCGGGATGCTCGAGCGCGGTGTCTACCCGCCGCCGTCCCAGTTCGAGGCCTGGTTCGTCTCGCTGGCTCACGACGAGGCCGCAATCGACCGCACACTCGCCGCCGCCGCCGACTCGCTGGACGAGGTCTTCGCTTGAGCGCCGATCCAGCTGTCGCGCTGACCTTCCTCGCCACCCTGCTGCGCGAGGGGGAGACGCCGATCTCTCCCCACGTGGTCGACTCGGCGGAGCAGCCGACGCTTGGATTGCTCGCGGCCGCCGGCCCCCACGCCGCCGCGGCTCCGGCCGAGTATTCGCTCGTCGTCGAGGCTGTCTACGAGGGCTATCTCCTGCACTATGGTGCCCCCCGCCTGCTCGCCGGTCATGACTCGGACCTCGCTCTGCTGGCCGGCGACTATCTCTATGCGCTGGGAATCGAACGTCTGGCAGCCCTCGGCGACGCCAGGGCGGTTGCCGAGCTGGCCGAACTGATCGGCCTCTGCGCCCAGCTTCACGCTGAGGACCGCGCAGATGAAGCTCCGGCCCGCTGGCGGGCCATGGCGCTCTCGATCGGCGGCGCTCCGGCAGGCGCGAGTCAATAGACTCCGAAACTCCTAGGCAAGCTGTGAGCAACGACGCGGACAAGCAGAACGGGGCCGAGGCGGCTGCCCGGCCAGAGCGCCCCAAGCCCAATCCCCCCGGCTACTTCGAGGGCGAGTCGATGACGCGCCGACGTGTCTTCACGGTCGCGGCGCAGGGCGTCGGCGGCATCGCCGGCGCTGCGATCATCCTGCCCGCCGTCGGTTTCGCGGTCGCCCCGATCTTTCACCGCGGCAAGGAGCGCTGGGAGGGGGTCGGCCCCCTCGGCGATTTCGTCG
Source organism: uncultured Solirubrobacterales bacterium (assembly GCA_963697695.1). Lineage (GTDB taxonomy): Bacteria > Actinomycetota > Thermoleophilia > Solirubrobacterales > 70-9 > VRUE01. The sequence continues at coordinate 1,579,411 of OY969094.1, read as the reverse complement.
AAGACACCTACCGGCAGGTCGTCTTCACCGAGACCGAGGGGATCGGCGATGCCGGCAAGACGACCGCCTACGTGCGCAAAGGCTCCAAGGATCTCGGTGAGGATCCGAACGAAATGATCGCCGTTTCCAACCGTTGCGCCCACCTCGGCTGCCCTGTTCGCTTCGTCGAGGCGGCGGGCAACTTCATCTGCCCGTGCCACGGTGGCGTCTACGACTTCGTCGGCAAAGTCCTCGGCGGTCCTCCGGTCCGCCCGCTCGACCGCTTCCAGTCGCGGATCCGCAACGGCCAGGTGGAACTCGGCCCGCGTTACAGCGTCACCTCGCAGCTGGAGGCCGTTCGGGCCCGTGACCCCGGCGAGTTCACCGGCGGCATCTGGGAGTACCTCTACCCGCCGCGTCCATCCACCTTCCCGCCGCCATGAAACTCGACTCCCTGATTCCAGCCCCCCTGCGCAAACCCGCCAAGCCGGGAGAGGGCAACGGTGCCAAGGGCGCCGCGTCCGCCGACCTCAAGACCTCGCCACCCGCGCGGCCCTCGGACGCCCAGCGCCTCACCGACCGCGCCAAGGAGGCTCCGGTCGACGTCCTCGCCTGGGTCGACCAGCGCACCGCTGCATCCGGCTTCCTCACCGGCATGCTCTTCCGCAAGGTGCCGAAGGGGACCAACTGGTTCTACACGCTCGGCTCCGCCACTCTCTTCGCCTTCATCGTCCAGGCCGTCACCGGGGTCTTCCTGGCGATGTTCTACACGCCGTCGACCACCCAGGCCTACGCCTCGATCGCCCACATCAACAACGAGGTCTTCCTCGGCGCCTTCGTGCACGGGATGCACAAGTGGGGGTCGAGCCTGATGGTCATCCTGATCTTCCTCCACATGGGGCGCACCTTCTTCTTCGGCGCCTACAAGTACCCGCGCGAGCTGAACTGGGTGATCGGCGTCGTGCTGCTGATCCTGACGATGACGATGTCCTTCACCGGTTACCTGCTCCCGTTCGACCAGCGCTCCTTCTGGGCCTCGGTCGTCGGCATCAACATCAACGGCACCGGCCCGATCGTCGGCCCCTACCTCAGCGACTTCCTCCGTGCCGGGCCCGAGCTCGGCGCGACGACGCTCTCGCGCTTCTACGCGATCCACATGCTGCTGCTTCCCGGCGCGATCATCGCTCTGATCGGCGCCCATCTCTACCTCGTCGTCAAGCTCGGTACCACCGCACCCCCCTGGGTTAGGGCCGAGCGGCCGAAAGTCGCCGCGCCTGTCTCCCAGCTCGATGCCGGCGTCGAGGGCAACGGAGCTCCGCCCAACCGATGAAGCCGGCCGATAAGCAGGCATATCTCGAGGAGTACGAGCTGCTCAAGAAGAAGGGCAAGCCCTTCTTCCCCTACGCAGTGCTGAAGGACTCGACGATGGCGCTGATCGTCGTCGGCGTGATCATCGCGATGTCGATCATCCTCGGTGCCGAGCAGGGGCCGAAGGCCGATCCGACCTCGACCACCTACGTACCCCGTCCCGAGTGGTACTTCTTCTTCCTCTTCGAGCTCCTGCGCGTGATCAAGCCGCCGGAGCTGGTCCCGATCGCGACGATCGGCATCCCGACCATCTGCATGGTCCTGCTCCTTCTGCTGCCGTTCTATGACCGCGGGCCGGAGCGCCACCCCGCCCGCCGTCCGATCGCCACCACGGCGGGCTGTCTGACGATCGTCGCGATGGCCTACCTCACCTACCTCGGCGCGATCGGCGGTTCGCCGACCGAGATCGAGATGGAGGTTGCGCCCCGCTACGAGGCCGGCAAGGAGATCGTCGCGGGAGCCGGCTGTCTCGCCTGCCACAAGATCGGCGAGAACGGCAACAACGGCCCCGGTCCCGAACTGACCCACATCGCCCAGCGCGTGCCCCGTGCCGCGATCATCCGCTCGGTGGAGATCGGGCCTGGCATCATGCCCTCCTATCGCGACCTTCCGCCGAAGAAGCTCAACGAGCTCGCCGATTTCCTCTCCTCGCTCGACTAAGCCCTCCAGGGACTCCGCCCAGTTCGCGGAGCAGGTCAACCGCATGTTCGACCGGGTGGCGGGCCGTTACGACCTGCTGAACTCGCTGATGAGCGCGGGCCTTCATCACCGCTGGCGCGAACGTGCCGCCGAGCGGACCGAGCTGAAGCCGGGCGACAGCGCGCTCGACGTCTGCTGTGGCACCGGGGATCTCACTCTCGAACTCGCCCACCGGGTCTCGCCGGGAGGGCATGTGGTCGGCTGCGACTTTTCCGAGCCGATGCTCGACCTGGCCCGCGAGAAGGCATCCGCCCGCGGTGCCGAGGGGGTCCGCTTCGAGTGGGCAGACGCGCTCAGCCTGCCCTATGACGCCGGCCGCTTCGATGCGGTCACCGTCGGCTTCGGCGTCCGCAACTTCGCCGACCGCGACCGCGGCCTGCGCGAGCTGACCCGCGTCCTGCGGCCGGGTGGCAGGCTGGTCGTGCTCGAGTTCACGGAGCCTCGCCGGCCTCCCTTCTCGACTTTCTACGCCCTCTGGTTCGACCGCTTGGCGCCGGTCCTGGGCAAGCTCTCCGACGATCCGGAGGCCTACGCTTACCTGGCCGAATCGGTCCACAGCTTCCCCGATCCCCGCCGCCTGGCCGAGAAGATGGACGCCGCCGGTCTCGACCGCATCCGCTACACGGTCCTCGCAGGCGGGATCGTGACGATCCACAGCGGCATCGCCGGGTGACGAGACGCTCGGCCGTGCCGCCGCCGGTGACGGCGGTCCTCGACGCGTCGAGCCGCTGGCTGCCGGCCAAGCTCGGCGAAGTGGAGGAGCAGTTGCGCGAGCAAGCCGCCGGTCACGGCGAGCTGCTCGGCGAGGACGCGGCGGCGACGCTGACGGCCGGTGGCAAGCGCCTGCGGCCGTTGCTGGTCCTGCTCTGTGCCGGTGCCGGCGGGGGGGAGGACGCGGTGCGCGCCGCCACCGCGATCGAGCTGATCCATATGGCAACCCTCGTCCATGACGACGTCCTCGACGCAGCACCGCTGCGTCGAGGCAAGCCGACGGTTGCGGCGACCTCGGGCACTGCCCGCGCGGTTGCGGTCGGCGACCTGCTCTTCTCGCGGGCCTTTGCGCTGCTGGCGGAACACGGGGAGATGCGCTCGGTCACGCTGCTCGCCGAGGCTTCGGTGGCGCTTGCCAACGGCGAGCTGGCGCAACGCCAGGACGCCTACGACACCGGCATCTCCGAGCAGCGCTACCTGGAGCGATGCAGGCTGAAGACCGCGAAGCTCTTCGAGTGCGCCTGTCTCCTCGGCTGGTTTTCCCGCCGCTATCCCCGGACGCGGGAGGGAGGGAGCGAGACTCCCGGTGACGATGAGCGCGACCGAGCGGGAGCAGAGGAGATGGCGGAATTTGGTTCTGAGATCGGTCTCGCTTTCCAACTGCTCGACGACGTCCTCGACGTCTCCGGACCGGCGGAGCGCACCGGCAAGGCGCGCGGCACCGATTTGCTCGACGGCACCGTCACCCTGCCGCTGATCGCGGCCGCCGAGGTCGACCCGAGCATCCGCGCGGCGGATCTTCGCGCCCTCGATCCCACTGCTGCAGAGGCGCTCTGCGATCGTATCGCCGCCACTGATGCGCTCGAGCGGGTTCGCTCACGGGCACTGGGGATGGTCGCGGCGGCGAAGAAGCGGCTCGACTCCTCCGCCTTCGACACCGAGCAGCGGCGGCTGCTGGAACTCGTCGCCGACGGCGTCGTCCAGCGCTACGCCTAGCGAAAGTCTTCTGCCGTGATCAGATCGGCGTCGAGGGCCGCCGCAAACGTCTTGGCGACGTGCTGCATGTTCTCCCGCTCGAGTGCCCTCAGCACGTCGTTCAGAGCGCGAGTGCCGAAATCGAGCTCCTCGTCGAAGGCATCGATCTCAGCTTCGGCGTGAACGCCGTCGTCGCCCCACCCGCAGTCGGGGCAGCGCCGCCAAAGGCGCCAGTGGCCGCGGTCTTCCGCCTGCTCCCAGCAGGTCGGCTGCACCAGCTGCGAAGCGCACTGGGGGCAGACGTGGAGTCCGGGGGCGGCGGTGGTCGTCTGGCTGGCGCTCGCGTCTGGCATGCCTGCTCTATCGAACCCGCGAGAGAGTTACTTAATCCGCACTTTTAGGCGAGATCTCGAGAAAACCCGATTACCGGGTAGGAGACCGTCCTCAATTCACTGTGATCCAGCCGCCTCTGGCGGCCGTTACCATGGGTTGATGCCAAACGTTGGACCACTTGAGCTGGCGATCGTCCTGATCATCGCCCTCGTCGTATTCGGGCCGAAGCGCCTACCGGAGCTGGGCCGTTCGCTGGGACGAGGGATCCGCGAGTTCCGCGGCTCGGTCAGCGGCGATCACGGCGAGCCCGATCCAAGCGGCGAGATCGAGCCGCCGAAGGAGCCCGCCGACAAGGGCGCCGAGGGCGAGCCGGTCGCCCACGACCGCCGCTGAGGGCGCTGCGATGGCCCGTGTCAGGGCGGTTTCCCACGAGGATCGCCTAACCCTCGTAGAGCACCTCGACGAGCTGCGCACGCGGATCGTCGTCTGCATCGTCGTCTTCGGCGTTGCCCTCGCGCTCTGCTTCTGGCAGAACCACCTGCTGCTCGAGATCGCTTCCGGGCCGCTCCCCAGCGATCACAAGGAGCTGCTCACCTTCGGCGTAACCGAGCCCTTCACCACCACCGTCACCGTGGCGACTTACGGGGCGCTGATCCTCTCGCTGCCGATCCTCATCTACCAGGCCTACGCCTACGTGCTGCCGGCGTTCAGCCGCAGCGAGCGGCGTCAGGTCCTGCCGATCCTGCTGTTCGCCCCCGTCCTCTTCCTTGCCGGAGTCGCCTTCGCCTACTTCGTCGTCATGCCGGCCGCGGTCGACTTCCTGCTCAACTTCAACGACAGCCAGTTCAACGTCCAGGTCCGTGCCCGCGACTACTACAGCTTCTTCTCGACGACGATGCTCGCCGGTGGGGTCGTCTTCCAGTTGCCGCTGGCGATCCTCGCGGTAACCAGGCTCGGCATCGTCTCGGTCGAGCAGCTGCGCCGAAACCGTCGCTACGCCTATCTGGCGATCGCGGTACTGGCCGCGGCGCTACCGGGCGTCGACCCGGTGACGATGCTGATCGAGATGGTCCCGCTCCTTGTTCTCTATGAGTTGAGTATCTTGATTGCTCGTGCCTTCGGTAGGCCGGAGGCAGCGGGAGGCATGGCCAGGCCATCGACCCAGGAGCGGTGATTCGAGTTGGCAGAGAGTGGCGAGCGACGGATGCTCTTCGACATCCGGGGACGACGGAAAAACGTCGTCCGGGTCGTCTACGCGACGCTGGCGCTGTTGATGGGGGCCAGCCTCTTCCTCGTCGTCGGTTCGGGCAGCATTGCCGACCTGTTTAACACCGGCACCTCGACCGACGCCGCCGCCGTCCTCGACGAACAGGCCGAGCGGACAGAAGCGAAGCTGCGGCGCAATCCCGACGACGAGGCGCTGCTGCTCTCGCTCGCTCGCACCCGGACCGCCGCCGGCAACGCCCTGGCTGAAGTCAACCCGCAAACCGGCGAACCGGTGGTAACGGCGGAGGGGCGCGTCGAGCTCGAACAGGCCGCGCAGGCGTGGGAACGCTATTTGCAGCAGGCAAACGAACCGAGCCCATCGGGAGCGCAGCTGATGGCAGGCACGCTCTTCAGCCTGGCCCAGACCTCGCCCAGCTTCGAAGAAGCGACGACGAACGTGGAAAAGGCGGCCGAGGCCCAGCGCATCGTGGCCGAGGCTCGCCCCAGCCTCGGCGCCTTCAGCAGCCTCGCGATCTACGAGTACTTCTCCGGCAACTTCGCCGCCGGCGATAAAGCGCAAAGTCAGGCTCAGGCCGAAGCCGCCTCTAAAGAAGAACAGGTATCTGTCGCCAAACAGCTTGCCCTCGTCCGCCAGAACGGGAAACAGTTCGAAAAACAGAAGCAGCAAGCCTCCAAAGCGGAACAGGGTGCTGCCGAAGAAGCGCTCCAGAACCCCTTCGGCGGCCTCGCCGGCGCCGGCAGCGGCACCGGCCCCTAATACCCGGCGCCCCTCCGCAGGGCGACGCGAGAAAGCGACTGAGTGGGCCGTGAAGGATTCGAACCTTCGACCTTGAGATTAAGAGTCTCCTGCTCTAACCAACTGAGCTAACGGCCCGGGACGGGCAAGTATAGGAACCCAGCGATGCCTACTGGGCGGTGCAAGCCTTTTCCACGCTGCCGTCGATGATCGTGCCGTCGGCGAAGGTGAAGCGGCCGTGCGTATGGAGGATTCCGTCGCGGCAGCGTGCCGAGACGTAGCTGCGTTTGCTGCCATGGAGGCGGTAGCGCTTGCCGACCTTGGCGTCGACGTGAACGAGGGCGCCGCGACCGGCTGCAATCGGTGGCACGTCGATAGTCGCCCGGTAGCGGAAGCCGCCCCGACGCTTTTCGATCGGGATCGTGATCACGAAGGTCTGGATGCCCGGGACTGTGGTGCGGGCATGGAAGAGGACCGTCGGCAGGCCTTCCTGGCGGGGGCCGTTGAAGAGCGTCATCTCAGAGTCGGCCTGGAGCGGAGCTTGACCATCCCGCGCGATCAGCGCCTCGACCTGACCGGTGCCGACGATCGCGTTTGGGCAGCGGCGGCGAGCTTCCTGTGGCGTCGCTTCTTCCAACTGCGATGGCTGGCAGACCGGGAGCCCCGCCGTGGTGAGCCGGCCGTCGCGGTCGAAGTCGATCACCGCCTGTTGCAGCGGCGAGGGAACAGAGCCGTCGACCGACTTGAGGTCGGCATGGCCTTCGAAGTCGATCGGAGCAAATGCGTTGCGAGGCAACGTGCGCGGAGTGAAGCCTCCGTCGGCGCGCAGGACCAGGTTGCCGACCTTGACCAGCGCGCCGCTCGCCGTGCCCGTAAGCACGAGACACGCTGCCAACAATCCGATACTCAGCTTCCTTCTCAAATTCCCTCCCGAAATCAGGCTAGCGCGGAGGTCAAAGGAACCCACCTACTTCTTCCATCGTTCTTAACACAGTCTTCTGCAACGTTCCCCAACCGGCCGCCAAACTACCCTTCGTGCCTGTGAGGAGGAGCAGGGGGCAAGGAGATCGCATGCGCGACGAGCACGAGGGCGAAAAGCGTCCTCCGCTGATGCTGCGCCATTCGCGCCTGGTCGTCGCCGCCACTCTGCTGGTCGTCGCGGCACTCGGGGTCCTCGGTAGCGGCGTCGAGGAGAAACTGAGCCCGGTCTCTCTCAACATCAACGGCACCCCCTCCGCCCGCGCCAACGACATCCTCGAGGAGCACTTCGGCGACTCGACGCCGTTCGTGGTCCTTCTGCGGGGTCCCGAGGGAGAGCTCGAAGAGCAGGGTCCCGGGCTGATCCGCGCATTGCGGGACACCGATCCGGGCGTCAGGACTCTCTCGCCCTGGGATCGCGGTCCCAGCCCAGGGGAGGCCCTGCGTCCGGGACCGCGCCGAGCGCTCGTGATCGTCTCCTTCCCCGTCGACGTCCCGGAGGCGGTCAGGGAGACGGTCCCGGAGCTGAACCGGGTCATCGGGGAAACCATCTCTCCTCCGGTGCTGGCGACCCAGACCGGCTACCCCACCCTGACCAAGGCGATCCAGGACGAATCGATCGCCGCCACCGAGCGCAGCGAGCTGATCGCCCTGCCGATCCTCTTGATCGTCCTTCTGCTCGTCTTCCGCTCGCCGATCGCGGCTGCGATCCCGCTTGCCTTCGGCATCGGCGCCGTGATCAGCTCGCGCGGGCTGCTCTACCTCTTCACCAACTGGTTCGAAATCGATGCCTTCGCCCTGACCGTCTGCACGATGATGGGGCTGGCGCTGGGAGTCGACTACGCGCTGCTGATGGTCTCCCGCTATCGCGAGGAGCTGGCGGCGGGGGCCGATCCGCTGGACGCCGCCGTGACCACCCGGCAAACCGCCGGCCGCACCACGGTCTTCGCCGGCAGCACCCTGATGCTCTCGATGCTGGTGGCCTTCTTCATCGTCCCCGGCTCGCTGCTCGCATCCCTTGCGGCGACGACGGCGATGGTCGTCGCGCTCAGCGTCCTGATCGCCATCACCGCCGGACCCGCTGTGCTGATCCTGCTCGGCAACAACCTCAACCGCTGGCGGATCGGGGGGGCACAGAACGGACGCTCCCGTCTGATGACCGTCGTCCACGCCGCTCTCAGCAGACCGGCGCCGGTGGCGATCGTGATCGGCGCGATCATCGCCGTGCTGGCCGCGCCCGCACTCGCTCTCAAGACCGGTCCGCCGAGCCAGGCGCAGCTTCCCGCCGATGACCCCGCCCGCCAAGACGCCGAACTCATCAACCGCGCCGCCGGTGCCGGCTTCGAAGCACCCTTCGTCATCGTTGCCGCCACCGACGAGGGGCAGATCACCGACCCCGACCACCTCGAGACGCTGACCCGCTGGCAGCGTCGGATCGCCAACAGGCCAGGTGTGCAGGCCGTGGTCGGGCCGGCTCAGGTATCCCGCGCGGTGGCCCCGCTGCGCGAGCAGGGGTCAGCGCTGCTGGCCTCCGATGACGACGACGAAGGGCCGCTGGCCAACTTCGACCGGCTTGGCAACAACCTGGGCCGCGTAGCGGATGGCGTCACCGCCCTGCGGGAGGGAATCTCCCAGGCGACGTACGGTGCCGGCCTGATCGCGATGGGCACGGGCGACGCCGAAGAGGGTGCGCTGCAGATCGCCCAGGGACTCGGCCGGGCGGCAGCGGGCAGTCAGAGCGCGCTGAAAAACCTCAACACGTTTGCCGAGGGAACCCGCCAGCTCGCCAAGGCCCAGCGCCGTGCCGCGCTCGGCGGCCTCTTCCTCAAGGTGCAGATCCGAGACGTCGTTCCCAACCTTCGCCACAACGGCCTGCGGCGCCAGCGGCGCCTGCAGAAATCGCTCTTCGAAGATGCCAACGTGAAGCTGCCGCAGCTGCAGAACGCGGCCAAAGTCACGGACGAACAGCTGAAAGCCGCGCTGCAGCAGCTCGACCAGATGACGGTGGGCAAAACGGATCCCAACTACGGCCCGGCGCTCGAGGCGGTCCGCCAGGCGATCGCGGCGGTGAGCGGGACGAATCCCGCGACGGGCCAGCCTTTTGCGCCGGAATACGTCGGCCTGCCGACCGAACTGGCGACGCTGCAGGCGCGGCTGCTCGAAAACGCCGAGGAGGCGCAGGAAGTATCGCGCTGGATACAGACCACGATCGACAGGGTGAGCCGCCTCTCGGCCGGGACGAAACGGCTCTCAGAAGGCCTCGACGAACTCGAAACCGCGAGCGACCGGGTCGCCGACGGGGCCCAGGAAATCGTCCGCCGTTCGACCGAGCTGAGCGACGGTCTCGGGCAATTGGATGCCGGCGCCGTAGCCCTCGCAGGAGGTCTCGCACAGCTGACCGGAGGGTCCGCCGAGCTCGAGGACCGGCTCGGCGAAGCCTACAGCCGCTCATATCCGGCTCAGACCGGCCTGCGCCGGATGCAGGCCAGCGTCGTCTCGGGCAACGCCAACCTGCAGCAGCGGATCGACCGGATCCGCCGCGCCACACCCGGCATCTTCGACTCCGGCTATTTCGTCCTCTCCGCACTGGACGGTGCGGCGCCCGCACTGCGCGAACGCGCCGAGGAAGCCGTCGACCTGAACAACGGCGGCCAGGCCGCGACGCTGCAGGTCTTCTCCCGCTACGCCCTCAACTCAGACGGCTCGATCGATCTCAACAAGCGCCTCAACGCCGATGCCGAAGCGCTCGGCCGCGAGGCGGGAGTCACCGCCGGGGTCGGCGGCGGCCCGGCCACGCTCAACGACTACAGCCGTGTCTCGCGGGCTCGCATCCCCTGGGTGGTGGCCGCGATCACGGTCGCCACCTTCCTCATCCTCGTTCTCGTCCTGCGGGCGCTGCCGCTGGCCGCAATTGCGGTCGGGCTCAACCTGGTCACCGTCGGCGTCGCCTTCGGCATCCTCACCCTGCTCTTCAACGTGCCTGAGGACTGGCCGCTGGGCGGGCGAGAATACGTCGACGCGGTCGGGGCGACGATGATCTTCGGGCTTCTCTTCGGCCTCTCGATCGACTACGCGGTGTTCCTGCTCGTGCGCATGCGCGAGCACTACGACCGCAACGGAAACACCGCTGACGCGATCGAGTTCGGCCTCGAGAAGACCGCCCGCGTGATCACCGGCGCCGCCGCGATCATGATGGCCGTCTTCATCGCCTTTGCCGGCGCGCCGATCGCGACGGTCAGCCAGCTCGGTATCGGGCTGACCGTCGCAGTGCTGCTCGACGCCACGGTCGTCCGCATCGTCCTCCTGCCGGCGCTGATGCTGCTGATGGGGGATCGGGTCTGGTGGTTCCCCCGCGCGCTCGACCGGGCACTGCCGCGACTCAACGTCTGACTCGGCTTATTTCCTCTGTTTTTCGGGCTTCTGGGCGCATTTCTGCGTCACCGACGGGGTCAGCGATTCACCGTCCCTGAAGACGAACTGGCCGCGGACCTTCAGCTTTTTCGTTTTGCAGCTGGAGCTCACGTAGCTGCGCTTCTGGCCTTTGTAGTTGAAGGTCTTGAAGATTTTCACGTTGAAACCGGTGACCGCGCCGACGCCGCCGCCGATCAGCGGAATCGTGACCGTGAGCCGGGGGCCGAAGCCTTCCTTGTTGTAGTTGGTCACCACGCCCACGAGCACCAGGGTGGTCTGGATCGGCGTCTGGCTGTAGGTGTGCAGCAGGATCACCGGCTTGCCGCCCTGAGAAACGCCGTTGAAGGCTGTGATCGTAGTTCCGACAGGGAAGACTTTGGTCCCCACCGGGAGCACCGCCGTCCCCTGCCCGCTGCCGATTTTGGCCGCTTTGCAAGCGGTAAGCGCGACTTCGGTCGAAGTGTTCTGGATCTCGTTGACGTCGCAGGTCGGGTATCCCCTGCTGAACAGGTGCAGGTCCTTGGGGAAGTCGATGATCGCCTGCGTCGCCGGGACCGGCACCCCATTGGGGTTGGTGGTGGTAGTGGTCGCCGTGGTGACCTCCAGCGTCACCGGGGCTGCTTTGGCTTTGGGAAGCTTTTGCGGCGTGATCTTGACGGCGATGCTTTGGGTATTGCCGTTCGGCCCGTTCAGCACCGGCGACTGGACAGCGGCGGCAACAGCGGCAACGGCGGCGGAAACGCACACCGCAAAGGCAACGACAAGGGTCAGACGTTTGCGCATCGACTTCTCTCCTCCTTCGATTTGGCCCGCGCCTCCCAAGTTCCTAAACCGGCCCGCGGGGCCAGAGTAGCGCGTTGAATTCCAGTTAAGTCCCCGCTCGCGACGCGATTCTCCGTCGACGGCTCGGATACGATTCTGCAGCCGTTCCGCCGGATCGGAGGCCGGGGAACCGCAAGCGACGATCCGTGGCTGCTAATCCCTCAGGCGAGGACACAAGCTCGGCGCAAAGCCGGGGGGTCACCCCCGCCCGAATTGCGGTCATCGCGGCGCTCGCCGTGGCGGTTGTCGCCCTCGCCATCGTCCTCTTCGGCGGCAACGGCAGCCACAAGTACAACCTGCTCTTCCAGAACGCCGCTCAGCTGGTCCCCGACAACCAGGTGTTGATCGGCGGTCAGCCGGTCGGATCGGTCGAGAGCATCGAGCTCACCTCCGACAACCTGGCCGAAGTCAAGGTCAGCGTCGAACAGGAGCTGCACGAGGGGTCGACGGCGACGATCCGCGCCACCTCGCTCTCCGGCGTCGCCAACCACTACGTCTCGATCAGTCCGGGCCCGAACAGCAATCCTGCTCTCGACGAAGGGGCGGAGCTCGGTCTGGCCTCGACGACGACGCCGGTCGACATCGACCAGCTCTTCAACACCTTTCCGCCCCCGGTCCGCCGCGGGCTCGAACAGTTCATCAAGGGAAGCGGGGCCAGCTACGCCGGCGTCGGCGAGGAGGCCAACCGCGCCTTCAAGTTCTTCGGCCCGGGGCTCAACCGCGCCAGCGCGTTCGGCGCCGAACTGAACGCGGACGAGCGGCTCTTCGAACGCTTCCTGGTCAGCTCGAGCAAGCTCAGCACGGCGATCGCCGAGCGCGGCGAGTCGCTGTCGAGCGCGATCTCCAACGCCGAGACCGCGCTCGGCGCGATCGCCAACCAGAACGTCGCCCTCGGCAACACCCTGCGGCTACTGCCGCCCGTCTTCCGCCAGGCCAACACGACCTTCGTCAACCTCCGTGCAGCGCTCGACGATCTCGACCCCCTGGTCAACACTGCCAAGCCTGCGACCAAGGAACTGGCGCCTTTCCTGAGCGAATTCCGCCCGGTGCTCTCGAAGGCGGTTCCCACCTTCAAGAACCTGCGGCTCACCGTGAAACGGCCCGGCTTCGCCAATGACGCGGGCGAACTGCTGGCCAGCCTGCCCACCGTCCAGCAGCGGGCCTCCAGGGCCTTCCCGCACTCCGAAGACGCGATTGCCGACTTCCAGCCGAACCTCAACTTCATCCGCGCCTACACGCCTGACATCTTCAACGGCTTCGGCAAGCTCGGCCAGGCCACCGCTCCGTACGACGCCAACGGCCACTACGCCCGCGCCAGCTTCGTGCTCAACATCTTCAACTACGGCGGGAGTTCGCTGAAACCGATCGCGCCGAGCGAACAGTACGACGTGTATGGCTCCTCGGCCCCGGTCAAGCGGCGCTGTCCCGGCGGAGCGACCCAATCGGCGCCGGACGGCTCCAATCCCTTCGTCGAACCGCCTCACAGCGGCTCCGGTGTGACCACCTCCGACTGCAACCCGGCCGACGCGCCACCCGGACCATGAGAAGGCTGCTGCTCATAGGCGCTGTCGTGGTGGCCGTCGTCGCGTTGGTCTTCGTCCTCTTCCGCGATGGAGATGAAGACGCCTACGTCGTCCGCGCGATCTTCGACAACGGCTCCTTCATGGTCGACGGCGAGCAGGTGCGGGTCGCCGGCGCGAACGTCGGCGTGATCGAGTCCGTCGGCGTCACCATGCCGGGCGAGATCGACAGCTACGAGGACGGCCGTCCCCAGGCGGTCGAGGGCAAGGCGGTGATCGTGATGAAGATCACCGACCCGGGCTTCCAGGATTTCCGCAGCGATGCCAGCTGCCACATCCGTCCGCAGTCGCTGATCGGCGAGAAGTTCGTCGACTGCCGCCCGACGATTCCCCGCGCCCCCGGCTCGCCCCCGGCGCCGCCGCTGAAGGAGATCCCCGACGGCGAGCCGGGCGAGGGCCAGTATCTGCTGCCGCTGGAGAACAACACCACCAGCGTCGACCCCGACCTGATCAACGACATCCAGAGCCTGCCCTACGCGCAGCGCTTCCGCCTCATCTTCAACGAACTCGGGGTCGGTCTCGCCAGCCGCGGCGATGACATCGAGGAGGCCGTCAAGCGCGCCAACCCGGTGTTGAGGGACCTCGACCGCTTCTTCCTCATCCTCCGCAACCAGCGCAACCAGCTCGCGCAGCTGGCTGCCGATTCCGAGCAGATCCTCGGCCCGCTCTCACGTGAGCGCACCAGCGTCGCCGGCTTCTTCGCCAACGCCGGCGCCGCCGGCCAGGCCAGCTCCGAACGCGGCGAGGCCCTGGAAGCCTCGCTGCGCAAGTTCCCCGAGTTCCTGCGCGAGTTCCGCCAGACGATGCGCAGCCTCGCCGGTTTCTCCGACGCCGCCACCCCCGTCTTCACCGACCTCGACAAGGCGGCGCCGGCCTTCACCGAAGCGACCCGCCTGCTCACTCCGTTCTCAGCTGCCTCGACCGTGGCGCTGAAGTCGGTCGGTGCCACCGGTGAAGTGGCGGGGCCCAAAATCCGTGCCGCCGACCCGATCGTGCGCAAGAGCCGCGACCTCGCCCGCTCGGGAGTGGTGCCGGTGACCAAGCTGGCGGAATTCTTCACCAGCACGAAGAAGACGAAAGGCTGGGACGGCCTGGTCGACCTGATCTACAACGGCGCCGCCACGACCAACGGATTCGACGAATACGGTCACTTCGCGCGCACCCTGGTCACGCTGACCAACTGCGTCGACTACGTGCTCGCAACGCAGGGCGAGTGCGACGCCCACTTCGGCGCAGTGGCCGGCGGCTCCACCGCCGACTTCAGCGGCGCCGCCCTCTCGCGCTTCGTCGAAGAAGAGCTGGCGGAGGAAAGCGGCGGCACCAGCGCCGGAGGCGTGCTGCCGCAGACCGCGCTGCCCGACGTCGCCCCGGCCGTACCGGGTGGCAGCGCCCCGAGCCTGGATCAGCGCCGCGAACTCGGCGCCAAGGCGCTTCCCTCGCCGCCCCAGCGCGCCCTCCTCGACTACCTCCTGGGCCCATGAGGAATCGCAGCGGAATACAGGGAGTCGCGAGCAGCCCGGTGATCGTCGGCGCCGTCACCGTGCTGGTCGTGATCGTCGCCGTCTTTCTCGCCTACAACGCCAACAACGGCCTTCCCTTCGTCTCCACCTACAACCTCACCGCGCGGATGCCCAACGCCAACGCGCTGGTCAAGGGCAACGAGGTGCGGATCGGCGGCGCCCGGATCGGCACCGTCAGGGCGGTGGTGCCGGTTCAGATCGGCGACGGACGGGTGGCAGCGGACCTCAGCCTCAAGCTCGACAAGAGCGTGCAGCCGCTGCCGGACAACTCGACGATGATGATCAGGCCGAAATCGCCCCTCGGCCTCAAGTACCTGGAGATCATCCCCGGCGACTCCGAAGAGGGGTATGCCGCGGGGGACACGATCCCGCTCTCGGCGGCCCGTCCGGAACCGGTCGACATCGACCAGTTCTTCGACATGTTCGACGAGAAGACGCGGGACTCGATCCAACGCAACCTGGCCGGCTTCGGCAACGCCTTCGCCGGCCGCGGTCCGCAGCTGAACGGCGCCTTCGCCGCCCTGCGCCGGCTGGCCGAAAACGCGCAGATGCCGCTGGCCACGCTGGTCGCTCCCGGGACCAACCTGGCCGGCTTCTGGCGCGCTCTCGAGAACCTCGCGGCCACCGTCGCCCCGGTTGCCGAGACGCAGGCGAGCATGTTCGTCGCCCTCGATCGCACTTTCGCCGCCTTCGCCCGCGTCTCGCGGCCCTACATCCAGGAAACGATCTCGCAGGGCCCCGAAACGCTTGACGTAGCCAACGAAGACCTGCCCGCCCTGCGGCCCTTCTTCCGCAATTCCGAACGCTTCTTCGCCGCCCTGAAGCCCGGTGCCAAAGCGCTCGGCGAAACCTCGCCGACGATCGCCGCTGCGCTGCGCGCCGGGATCCCGGTACTCAACGAGACACCCACCTTCAACGCGCAGATCCCGCCGACCGCCGACGCCCTACTCGCCTTCCAGGGAGCCCCCGGTGTCTTCAACGGGCTCGACCTGCTGATCGACACCAACGACCTGCTCAAGCCGGCGATCAGGTTCATCGCTCCCGCCCAGACGACCTGCAACTACCTGACGCTCGCCTTCCGCAACCTCGCCAGCGCTTCCAGCGAGGGCAACCCGCTGGGCAACTGGCTCAACGCGATCGGCTTCGAGGCGCCCCAGGGACCGAACTCCGAGGGCGGCCCGGCGTCGGCGCCGGCGAACGGGCCCGACCGCCTCAACCACCTGCACACCAACCCCTACCCGAACACCGCCTCCCCGGGGCAGCCGGAAGAGTGCGAGGCGGGCAACGAGAAGTACAAGCCCGGTGTGACGGTGATCGGCAACACCCCAGGCAACCAGGGGACCTCCACCGCCGGCCAGCTCGACAGCAAAGAGGGCGAGCAGTAATGGGACGGCTTCCGGAGCGCGACACCAGGGCAGGGGCCACCGACAGCCGCTTCAAGTGGAGGCCCAGCAATGCCCTGATCGCGGTGATCTTCCTGCTCATCTTCACGATCGGTCCCTACCTCGCCTTCACCGGGCACATTCCCTTCACCAGCTATGGCTACGAACTGAAGGCGACCTTCGCCAACGGGGTCAACATCTCGACCAACTCGCCGATCCGGATCGCCGGCGTCGAGGTCGGCCGGGTGATCAAGGTCGAGCGCGACGGCGACGCGACCAAGGTCAGCTTCACGGTCGAAGACAAAGGCCGTCCGATCCACGACGACGCCTTCGCTCAGATCCGCCCGCGCATCTTCCTCGAGGGCAACTTCTTCATCGACCTCTATCCGGGCAGCCCCAGCGCTCCCGAGATGGGCAGCGGCGACACGATTCCAGTCACCCACACCTCCACCGCGGTCCAGATAGACGAGATTCTGACCGCGCTGCAATCGCCGGTACGGGCCGATCTCAGCCGCCTGCTGCAGGGCTTCGGCACGGCGCTCAGCCATGAGCCGACTCCCGCCGAAGACGTCACCCAGCTGCCCGAGATGAGGGGCAAGACCGGCGCCGAGGGGATCAACGGCGCCTTCCGCTACGGCGGCGACGCCGGCCGCTACAGCGCCCAGGTCACCAACGCCCTGATCGGCACCGAAGCAGGCGACCTGGCCCGTCTCATCGCCGGTACGGGGCGTGCTTTCGGCGCCTTCGCCAACAACGAGGAGGCGCTGAAGAGCCTGATCGTCAACTTCGACGTGTTCACCGGCGCCCTCGCCGCCCAGTCGGCCAACCTGACGACCACCATCCACCGCCTGGCGCCGACCCTGAGCGCCGCCCGCAGCTCGCTGATCAGCCTCAACAAGACGCTGCCGCCGCTGCGCGCCTACGCGATCGAGCTCACCCCGGCGGTCGCCGAGCTGCCGCGGCTGATCAGCGCCGGCCGTCCCTGGATCGAACAGGCGCGGCCGCTGCTCTCGGGCCGTGAGCTGGGCGGCACCGCCAGGCTGCTGAGCGAAGCAACCCCGGGCCTGGCTGGAGCGGCGCAGGCGGGCAAGGCGAATACGCTGCCGCAGATCAACCGGATCAGCCTCTGCACCAGCAAGGTGATCGTGCCGACCGGGAACCAGACGATCAACGACCAGTTCAGCACCGGTGGCCCCAACTACCGCGAATTCCTCTACGCCCTCAGCGCCTTCGCCGGCTGGGGGCAGAACTTCGACGGCAACGGCTCCTTCCTCCGCATCCAGCCCGGCGGCGGCGACCAGCTCGTCGCCCTCAACAACGAACTCGGCAACCTGAGCACGGAGAAGCAGGACTTCGCCTTCACCATCGCTCCGCCTCAGGGCACGCAGCCGCAGCTCGGCGGCCGTCCGCCGAAGAAGCCCAACGTGCGCTGCAGCACCAACTCCGCCCCCGACGTCAACGGCCCGCTTGGCCAGGCCGGCCCTCCGAGCGAGACGGTGGTGAGTCCATGAGCGAGCAGGAGCCCGGAGTGAGCCGCTGGAAGCACTTCCGCGCTTCGCTCGGCCGCCAGTCCAGGGGGCGCGGCAAGGACACGATCGCGATCACGGTCCTCGCCATAGCCGGGATCACGATGATGCTCTGGATCTTCACCCAGCAGAAAGCTTCGCTGCCGTCCTGGGTGCCTTTCGTCGGCGAAGACTTCGCTCATCTCACGGGTGAGTTCTCGACCGCGCAGGCGGTTACGCCCGGCCAGGGTCAGGCGGTGACGGTCGCCGGCATCACGATCGGCAAGGTCGCCTCAGTCGACCTCGAAGACGGACACGCCGTCGTCGGCATGGACGTCGAGCCCAAATACCTGGAGCTGATCCATCCCGATGCGACCCTGCTGCTGCGCCCGAAGACCAACCTCAACGACATGGTGGTCGAGGTCGATCCCGGCGAGGCCAAGGGACATGTCGAGGACGGCGCCAACTTCCCGCTCTCGCGCACCGAACCGAACGTCAACCTCGACGCCTTCCTCGCCACGCTCGACACCGACACCCAGCAGTACCTGCAGCTGCTCGTCTCCGGCGGCGCGCAGGGCATCGGCGGCCGCGGCCGCCAGCTCTCGGGCGCCTTCCGCCGCTTCCAGCCCTTCGTTCACTACGTCGCCGATCTCAACCGCGCAGTCGCCCAGCGGCGGCGGGCGCTGGCGCGGGTGATCCACAACTTCGGCCTGCTGACGACCGAGCTCGGCCGCCGCGATGCCGACCTCGAACGCTTCGTCACCGGCTCCGGTGCCGCCCTCGGCAACTTCGCCAACCAGCAGCGGTCCCTGCAGGAGATCCTGGTCGAGTTCCCGGCCACGCTCTCCGCCGCCGAGGCCGGTCTCTCCGCCGCCGACCGCTTCTCGACCGCGGCCCGTCCTGCCCTGCTCGGCCTGATCCCGCAGGCCCAGGCGCTGAAGCCGGCTTTCGAAGCGAGCGAGCGGCTCTTCGAGCAGACGACGATCCCGATCCGCGACCAGGTCCGGCCCTTCACCCGCCAGATCCGCCCGGTCCTCACCCACACCAAGCAGGGCGCTCCCGACCTCGACAAGACCGTGACCAGCTTCGGCAACGCGCTCGGGTCCTTCAACAGCTTCCTCAACGAGCTCGCCTTCCAGCCGAAAGGGCCGAAGGAGAGCTTCCTCTTCTACCTGCCCTGGCTCAACCACAACTTCAACGCCAGCTTCAACCTCGACGACCCGGCGGGGCCGGTGCAGCGGGCGCTGATCCTGATCTCCTGCAACGGGACCGAACTCGCCTACGGCCTGACCACGGCGAAGCCCTACCTGCGGACCTTCCTCCAGGGCGCCCGCGTGCCGCGCAAGAACCAGCTTCCCTTGATCCCGCCCGATCCCGAAAACCCGGCCGCGACCGGCTGTGGACCCGGACTCAAATGAGCAAGCGCGCACCCAGCACAGCCCAGCTCCTGGTCATCGCCGGCTTCGCCCTGTCCTGCTTCGGGATCCTGCTCTTCCTCTGGATCACCTTCGGCGGCCCGACGCCGTTCAAGGCAAAGCCGTATGAGATCCACATTCCCTTCCGGGAGGCGACCCAGCTCGCCCAGCAGTCCGACGTGCGGATCTCCGGCGTCTCCGTGGGCAAGGTGCAGGACATCGTCCTCGCCGACGATGGCGAACAGGCGATGGCGAAGGTCAACATCGAAGACAAGTACGGGCCGATCCCGAAGGACACGCGCGCGGTGCTTCGCACCAAGACGCTGCTCGGCGAGACCTACATCGAGCTGACCCCGGGCGATTCGGAGGGACCGAAGCTGCCCGACGGCGGAACGCTGCCGGCGGCCAACATCGCCGAGTCGGTGCAGCTGGACGAGATCTTCCGCACCTTCGACGCCGACACCAGGGCCGCCTTCCAGACCTGGCAGCAGGAAGCCGCCGTGGCGATCGAGGGCCGCGGCCAGGCGCTCTCCTACGCCTTCGGAGAACTCGAACCCACCCTCTCTGAGTTCGAGCGCCTCTTCCGCACCCTCGACAGCCAGCGGCTCGCGGTCAGGCAGCTCTTCCGCAACGGCGCCACCACCCTGGCCGCCCTGCGCGGCCGCGAGGGCCAGCTGCAGGGGCTGATTCGCAACTCGGACGCCGTCTTCCGCACCACCGCTGCGCGCGACCGCGACATCGAAGCGCTCTTCCGCGCCTTCCCGACCTTCCAGGACGAGTCGCGTCTGGTGCTCGAGCGGCTCAAGGCCTTCGCCCAGAACGCAAACTCGCTGATGCGCCAGCTCGTACCGGCGGCCGAAGAGCTCTCGCCGACCCTGGTCGCCTTCTCCCGCTTCGCGCCGGAAGCCAAGGGCTTCTTCGAAGGCTTCGGCCCCGTAATCGATCTTGCGCCCACCGGCTTCCCGGCGCTGCGCAAGCTCTTCCGCGACCAGTTCCCACCCTTCCTGAGGGCGCTCGATCCCTTCCTGCGCAACCTCAACCCGGTGATCACCGGCGCCGGCCTCTACAAGAACGAGATCACCGCGGCGATGGCCAACGTCGCGGCGATGTCGAACGCAGTGCTGCCGACCAACGCCGCCGGGGAGCAGGTCCACTACCTGCGCGCGATGGGTCCCTTCAACCCGGAATCGCTGGCGACCTTTCCCGGCCGCACCACGACCAACCGCAACAGCGCCTACAGCCTGCCGCTTGCTTCCAAGAGCCTCGCCTCCGGCCTGGCCAGCTTCGACACCCGCCAGTGCAGCGCCGGGCTCACCGCCGTGCTCGACCCGACGACCCCCAGCAACCCGGCCTTCAAGAGCCGCACCGAAGAGCCGACCCGGACGGCCGAGGAAAACGAACTGCGCTCCAAAGACTTCTTCGAACGGCTGAAGATCTACGCCTACGCGGGACAGACCGACTCCGCCGCCGTCCCGGCCCCCGGCTGCACGCAGCAGCCGCCGTTCAAACCGATCGGCAGGCCGGGCGCATCGACGACTTACCAGCAGACGTTCGAACAAAGCGAATAGGGCTCATGCGCCTGGCGCGGCGGGTCCTGTCACCGAATGGGACCCACCACCCCCTCCGGTAGCTAAAGCTTCCTCGGGGGTGGTCCCCCCCATTCGGCGCCACCCACCGCGAGAGGCGAGTTCGCCAAAGCTGCTTCTCCTCGAGGCGCATTTAGTTCGCAAAGCGCCAAATTGCAGACCATCGAGTTTCAGCGGCTCGGCTAGGTTGGAAAGGAGTTGGTTCTGCCGCCGATCTGAGCCGGAAACTGAGATACATGGCCTCTACGCCCACAGCCCACGTCCCGCCGCAGAACATCGAGGCGGAGGAATCGGTGCTGGGGGCGATGCTGGTCGCCGAGCCGACGCTGACGCGGGTGATCGACGAGGTGAAGCTGAACGCCGCCGACTTCTACCTCGAGAAGCACGCGGCGATCTTCACCTGCATCCACGACCTCTACGCCGCTGCAAAGCCGGTCGACGAGCTCAGCGTCGCCGAGGCCCTGGTCCAGCGCAACCAGATCGAGGAGGCGGGAGGCAAGCCCTACGTCTCCGAGCTGGCGGCCAAGGTGCCCGCCGCCGGCAACGCCAAGCACTACGCCGAGATCGTCCAGCAGAACTCGCTGCTGCGCCGCCTGCTCGGCGCCGGGCAGCAGATCCAGGGCTGGGTGCACGAGCGCGACGGCGAACCGCGCGAGCTCTCCGAGCGGGCCGAGAAGCTGCTCTTCGACGTCGCCCACAAAGAGCAGGCGAGCGACTTCAAGCTGCTCTCCGAGATCCTCCACGACGAGGTCGACCGCCTCGAGAAGCTCTCCACCGGCGAGACCGAGCTGACCGGTACGCCGGCCGGCTTCAAGGACATCGACGCGATCACCGGTGGCTTCCAGCCGGGCAACCTGATCATCATCGCCGCCCGGCCGGCGATGGGGAAGAGCGCCCTGGTCGCCAACATCGCCGAAAACGTCGCGGTCAAGCGCAACCTGCCGGTCGCCTTCTTCTCGATGGAGATGTCGGAGGTGGAGCTCGCCCAGCGCTTCATCGCCTGCCGGGCGCGGATCTCGGGCGACAAGCTGCGCAAGGGCCAGGTCGCACAGAAGGACTGGCCCAAGGTCGTGCGCGCCTGCAACGAGCTCGAGGAGGCGCCGCTCTGGTTCGACGACTCCTCCGACCTCGGCATCCTCGACCTGCGGGCAAAGGCGCGGCGCCTGCACGCCCAGGAGCAGGACAAGGGCGGCCTCGGCCTGGTCATCGTCGACTACCTGCAGCTGATGCGCTCCGACGACCACCGTGCCAACCGGGTCGAGCAGGTCGGCCAGATGAGCCGCGGGCTGAAGATCCTCGCCCGCGAGCTCGAGGTGCCGGTGGTGGCGATCTCGCAGCTCTCGCGCGCGCCCGAGCAGCGCCACCCGCCGAAGCCACAGCTCTCCGACCTGCGCGAGTCCGGACAGCTCGAGCAGGACGCCGATCTCGTCGCCTTCCTCTTCCGCGAGGACTACTACCGCGACCCCGACGACGAGCCCGACGGCCTCGCCGACCTGATCGTCGCCAAGCATAGGAACGGCCCGATCGGGACTCGCAAGCTGGTCTTCCTCGACCGCTTCCCCAAGTTCGCCGACTTCTCCGGCCAGGAGGCGCCGATCGAGCAGCCGGCAGGCGAGGAGCCGCCTTTCGAGGACGCGGCCGCTGCGGGGCCTGAGTTCTGATGGCGATCGCGCGCAGCGAGCCGTTCCGCGAACAGGCCTGCCCGCTCGGAGTCTGCGACGGCTCCGGCTGGATCCTCGGCCCCGAAGACGTCGCCCGCCCCTGCGAGTGCCGTGAGCAGCGCCTCAAGCGCGGGCGGGTGCGCGGCATAGCCTCGGTCATCCCCTCTCGCTACCGCGGCGTTTCCTTCGACCGGCCGCCGGTCTCCGACATGAGCCGGGACATGGCGACCCGCCACGTCGTCAACGCAGTTCGCGCTTTCAGCGACGATCTGGAGGAGAACCTCGCAGCGGGCCGGGGCCTCTGGCTGATGGGCGACACCGGGACGGGCAAGACGACGCTGGGCATGCTGACCGCCAAGCTCGCGCTCGCTGCGGGCAAGACCGTCGCTGTCTACTTCACGCCGAAGCTGCTCACCCAGATCCGCCAGACCTACCAGGCGACCGACTCCGAGGACGCCTACGAGGCCTTCTTCAAGCGACTCACCTCGGTCGACCTCCTCTACATCGACGATCTTGGCTCCGAGCGCCACACCGACTGGGTAGTCGAGCAGCTCTACGCGCTGGTCAACGAGCGATATGAGAACCAGCGCTCGATGCTGGTCACCAGCAATGCCAAGGCGGACGTCGGCAACGGCCTCGGCGAGCTGGAGGAACAGATCGGACCGCGCACTGTCTCGCGGCTGGTCGAGATCTGCGGCGATCCGCTCCCTCTATTCGGTCCGGACCGGCGGGTCGAGGCGCGCGCGGTCGGCGGCTAGAACCCGGCACAATCTCCCGGTCATGCCAGGCTTGGTCATAGTCGGTGCCCAGTGGGGCGACGAGGGAAAGGGCAAGGTCACGGACCTGCTCGCCGAGAACGCGGAGGCGATCGTGCGCTTCCAGGGTGGCAACAACGCCGGCCACACGATCGTCCGCGACGGCGAGGAGTTCAAGTTCCACCTGATCCCCTCCGGGATCCTCTATTCCGAGAAGACCTGCATGATCGGCAACGGGGTCGTGCTGGATCCGCGCATCCTGCTCGGCGAGATCGACGGGCTGAAGCGACGCGGCGTCGACGTCGGCAACCTGAAGATCTCGGCTAACGCTCACCTGATCATGCCCTACCACGTGCTGCTCGACACGGCCGGTGAGGTGAAGCTGGGCAAGCTCTCGCTGGGCACCACCCGCCGCGGCATCGGCCCCTGCTACGCCGACAAGGCGCTGCGCCTCGGCATCCGCGTCCAGGACCTGCTCGACGAGAAGATCCTCCGCGCCAAGATCCGCACCGCCCTGGAGCCCAAGCAGCAGGCGCTGCGGGAACTCTCGGTGCAGCGCCGCAAGCTGCGCAAGGAGGCGGGCGAGGGGACCAAAGAAGGGACCGACCATACGGTCGAAAATGCGCCGGATCCCCGCCTCGACCTGCATACGATGACGGAGGAGCACGTCAGCTTCGGCCATCGCCTCGAGCCACACATCGCCGACACTGCGCGGCTTTGCTGGGACCAGCTCGACGCGGGCAACAGGGTCATCTTCGAGGGAGCTCAGGCGACGCTGCTCGACCTCGACCACGGCACCTATCCCTTCGTCACCTCCTCCAATCCGATCGCCGGCGCCGCCTGCGTCGGCGCCGGCATCGGCCCGACCGACATCGACCAGGTCTGGGGCGTCGCCAAGGCCTACGCGACACGGGTGGGAACCGGCCCCTTCCCGACCGAGCTCGACGACGAGGTCGGCCGCCACATGCTCGAGCGCGGCCACGAGTATGGAACGACCACCGGCCGCGAGCGCCGCTGTGGCTGGATGGATCTGGTCGCCCTGCGCTACGCGGTACGGCTCAACCGGATGAGCCATCTGGTGATCACCAAGCTCGACGTGCTCAGCGGGATCGATCCGCTGCGGGTGGCGGTCCGCTACCGCTCCCGCGAAGGCGCTGTTCTCGACAGCTTTCCCTACCACCAGTCGATCCTGCACTCGGCTAAACCCGAGTACGAGGAGCTACCGGGCTTCGACGGCGATCTGGAGCAGTGCCGCAACAAGGAGGACCTTCCAGCCGAGGCGCGGGCCTATCTCGACTACATCGCCGACTTCGTCGGCGTCCCGATTCGCCTGGTCGGGGTTGGGCCTGGGCGCGAGCAGGTCGTCTGGTTCGACGGCTGAAGCGCGCGGATCAGGGGAAGGGGCTGGGGGCGAGGGCGGTGACCTTCCAGCCGCTTTCCTGCACCATCGGCATGAAGTAGTCGACCCCGGCGGGGCCGTGGAAGAGCAGGAAGCCCCGTTCGCCGTCGCGGCGAAGGCTGGCCGCGTCCATCTCGGTCATCGCTTTCCTCGCGGAGGCCGGAATCGGCGTCGTCAAGGCGCCGAGGATCGCGACGCATCCTCTGTCTTTGAGCTGCTCGGATTGAGAGGCGAGCTGTTCGAGCTGTTTGATCATGCTCGCCGAGAAAAGGGAGCAGGCCGTCCCCCAGTCTTCCCCCGCTCGAGCGATGAGGAAGTTGTGCACCACCGTCGCCGCCTCCTCGAGTTCCGCTTCGTCACCCTCCTCGCCGAAGTCCTGGATGCTGTTGTCGCCGCCAGGTTCGCGGAACGGTTCCGAGCCGCCACCCGAGACCCGCAGCGGCGCTGCTTTCACCGTCGAGCCGGACGAGTCCGAGCCGCGGGATTGGCTCAAGCCGCTGGATCCACCGGCTGATCCGCTGGATCCTCCCGAGCTCTGCTGCTCGTCAGTCTCTCCTTCGCCCGGGTTCGATCCACCTTCAGCTTTCTCGCCTGTGCCGGCCCCGGGCGCCTCGGCGCTGGAATCGCTGCCGTTTGTCGTCGCTGTGGCGGTGGTCGAGGTACTGGTGGAGTCCTCGTCATCCCCGCCGCAGGCAGAGATTCCCGCTGCGAGCAGCAGGGCAAGCGTGAGCACTGCGAACAGCTTGCGGACCCCCTTGGTCACCGCCAGCGATTGTAGGGGTACGGGACCGTGGGCGTCCAGCGAAACGCCCGGGTACAGGGGTCGCGATCCGCGATTTTCTGCACTACAGTCTTGGAGTGGCTTCCGGTAGACGCACAGCTAAGTTGAGCGAGCGCCTACCCAGAGGACGACATGGGTTGCCGCGGGAGACCGTGACGGAATCCCAGCGCAATCGCATCCTGCAGGCGATGATCGAGGTGGTCTCCGAGCGCGGCTATCCCGAGACCCGCGTCGTCGACGTGATCGGCGTCGCCGGCGTCTCGAGAAAGACGTTCTACGAGCTCTTCGCCAGCAAGGAGGACTGCTTCCTGGCCGCCTACGACGTCCTCCTGGGGAATCTGCTGGGGGACACGGCGAGGGGGTTTGAAACGAAGCCCGGCGCCCCTTGGGCCGAGCGCGTGGCGGCCGGTCTCGGCGAGTTGCTCAAACACCTCGCCGAGCATCCCGACGAGGCGCGTTTCGCCATCGTCGAGGTGCTCGCTGCGGGGCCGAAGGCGCTGGCGCGCCGGGACGCGGCTCTGCGCCAGTTCACCGGGTTTCTCGATGCCGGCCGGGCCGAGACCTCGGTGGAGCTGCCCGGAATCACCTCGCTCTCCCTTGCCGGCGGCATCAACGAGCTGCTCTACAGCGAGATCCTTCACGGCGCGGCATCTCGGCTCCCCAGCCGCCTGCCCGACCTGATGTTCTGGATCACCCTGCCCTTCCTCGGGGCGGAGGGAGCGGCGCAGGAGCGCGAGCGCACGCGGCTTTCCATGCTGGAAAGCTAAAACTGCGTGTTAAGCCGCTCTTTTCTGTGAATCCCAGGGTTTATCGAGAAGGCGATGCTGGTAGTTTGGCCAGTGGAGGGATAGACCAAGGCTTTCGATGGCCGGGGCTCTGCCGAGCCGGCCGCAAAGGAGAGAGATAAGGACCATGCGCAAGCGTTTGATTTCGACACTCGCCCTGGGAGCGGCAGTTGCCGTCGCTGTTTCAGGGATAGCGTCAGCAGAGAAACCGACGATCGTCAAGGCAGGGAACCTGGTTTTGACGCTCAATGGCGGGTTCACTCCTAAGCAGCTGCCGAAAAATACGTTGGCTCCGCTTACGCTCAACGTCAGCGGCAAGATTGCGACGGCTGACGGAAGCCATCCACCGGCACTGAAGGAAGCGATTGTCGAAACCGACAAAAACGGTGCCATCAACGCCAAAGGCCTGGCGACCTGTACCGCCGGCAAACTGCAGGCGCAGGACACCAAGAACGCAGAAAAAATCTGCCCCGACTCGATCGTCGGCAAAGGCACCACCAACGTTCAGATCGCCTTCGCCGAACAGGCGCCGATTCCGGTGACCAGCAAGCTGATCGCCTTCAACGGCGGCTTCAGGGGCGGCGTGACGACGATCTTCATCCACGCCTACATCACCGTGCCGACCCCGGCGGCGATCGTGACCACGGTCAAGGTCTCCAAAATCCGCAACGGTCGCTACGGAACGAAATCCATCGCCTCGGTCCCGGTGATTGCCGGTGGCAGCGGCTCCGTGACGGCGTTCAACCTCACGTTCAATCGCAAGTTCACCTACAAAGGCAAGCAGCAGAGCTACCTGCTCGCCAAGTGCCCCGACGGTCACCTCAACGCTCACGCGGTGGCGGTCTTCAGGGACGGCACCCGCCTCGCAGGTGACTTCGTCCGGTCCTGCACCCCGAAGGGCTAGCAAGCACTTCATCTCAGGACGACAAGGGGAAGAAAGGGCGGCCACTGGCCGCCCTTTCTTTTGCCCTAGATAGCTTTGATTACTGGTAGCTTCCTCGGAGGGAGAGACTTTCGTCAGCTCGGTAATGCCGCACTTTCGCGGCGAGGAGGATTAGCCAGATGCACAGGCGCTTGACGTTGGTACTCGTAGCGGCAGCCGCACTCGCTGTCACGGTCGGCGGGGTTGCCCTTGCCAAGAAGCAGAAACCGATCACGGTGATAGCAGGGGACCTCGTTCTGACCTTCAACGGCGGCTTCACCCCCGAAGCACTGCCGAAAAGCAAACCAGCGGGGATCAAGCTGAACATCTCGGGGAAGATCAAAACCCGTAGCGGCGCCCACCCTCCGGCCCTAAAGGAATTCGTCCTCGAAACGGACAAGAACGGAAGCATCAACGCCAAGGGCCTGGCGACCTGTACCGCCGGCAAACTGCAGGCGCAGGACACCAAGAACGCAGAAAAAATCTGCCCCGACTCGATCGTCGGCAAAGGCACCACCAACGTTCAGATCGCCTTCGCCGAACAGGCGCCGATTCCGGTGACCAGCAAGCTGATCGCCTTCAACGGCGGGGTCAGCGGCGGCACGACGACCGTCTTCATCCATGCCTACATCACCGTGCCGACCCCGGCGGCGATCGTGACCACGGTCAAGGTGAAGAAAATCCGCAACGGCCGCTACGGGGTCAAATCCGTCGCCTCGGTTCCGGTGATCGCCGGCGGCAGCGGCTCGGTGACCGGCTTCAGTCTCGCGATTCAACGCAGCTTCAACTACAGGGGCAAGAAGCAGAACTACCTGCTGCTCAAGTGCACCGACGGCAAGATCCTCGCCAAAGGGACCGCCGTCTTCAGAGACGGCACCCGTGCCACCGGCGGGGTCGTGCGCACCTGCAGGCCTAAGGGGTAGCTGGGATCAGGCCGGCCTGCTCACGCCGCCGCTCACCGCGGCGCAGCATCCGCTGTGTGAGAATCGCGATGCTGAGGATCGCGGTCGCTCCAAGGCTGAGCTGGACGCTGAGCAGGCCTTGCCTGGTCCAGTAGACGTCGCGCAAGTCGAGCAGCAGGGCCGCCTCGTCGAAGGTGAGCCCGATTCCGATTCCCATCGGAATGGCGAGCCTTTCCTCGAGCCGCTCATCTTCGGTCAGCAGAGCTGTGGTGCCGGCGCCGAAGGCGATCAGGATGCCGGGGACGAAGTGGTGAATATGGCGACCGCCGAGCCTGACATTGCGAAACGGTCCCCAGTTGTCGCGGATTCCCCAGGTAGAGAGACGCACGAACGCAAATGAGCCGAGGAAGCCGGCGAGCAGGTTGAAGAGGACAGTCTCGCTCCGTGGCGCCGCCTCGTAGCCGCTGACGGCCACCCCGACGGTGTCCAGGGCAGCCGCCGGCGCCACTTCGACCAGGCTCTCACCGTCGTCGTGTGCGTGCGAGCGGCGCTGAAGCATGCGGCCGAACTGGCCGGCGATCACGGTTCCGGCACCCGCCAGCGCCACCGCGGCAAGGCCTACCGTCGCCCGCTCCGAGCGCGCCCAGCCGAAACGCGTCCTCGCCTTGGCGCGACGGGTGAGGCGGGTTGGCAGGCGGCGCGAGCTCATGGCCCGCAGCCTAACGTCGCCGGGCTACTTCTCCTCGGTGACGATCGTCTTCACCGTGGCGACAGCGCCATCGGCGAGCTCGATCTCGACCATGTGGGTGCCGATCTCGCGGATCGGCTGCTCGAGGCGGACTTTGCGCCGATCGACCCGGAGGTCGCGAGCGTCGCTGATCGCCTCGACGATCTCCTTCGCACCGACGGAGCCGAAGAGCTTCCCGTCCTCGCCGGCCCGCTGGTAGATCGTCAGCACCGTCTTGGAGAGCAGAGAGGCTGCCTGCTCTTCGCGCTCAGCCCGGGCTTTTTCGACTTTCTCAGCCGCTGCACGGCGCCGCTGTGCCTCCTCGAGCGCTCCTGGCGTCGCCGGTGCGGCGAGTTTGCGGGGAATGAGGAAGTTGCGAAGGTAGCCGGGGGAGACATCGACCGGATCGCCGCGATGGCCGAGCTCGTCGACGTCCTCGAGCAGGATTGCCTGTGCCATCAGCGCTCTCCGACATAGGGCAGCAGGGCGATCTCGCGAGCGCGCTTTACTGCCACTGAGAGCTGCCGCTGGTGCTTGCGGGAGAGGCCGGTGACCCGGCGGCCCCGGGTCTTGCCCTTGTCCGAGAGGAACCGCCGCAGCAGGTTGAGGTCCTTGTAGTCGACCGCCTCGGAGTTGATCCGCGTGTACTTACGCGGTCGCATGCGGTCCGGCATGCGCCGACCGCGTCGCGGTGCTCCTGCTCCTGCGTCTTTGGTTCTGGCCATAAGGACCGGCAATCCTACAGATGCCAGGGCGGGATCGGACTCTGCGCGGACCGGTGTCCTCGGTCGCTCGCGTGCAGAGCACGCCACGCTCCCTGCGTCCTAGGCCCGCTTGGTCCGATCCCGCCCTGGCAAGAGGCTGGATATGCCTAGGTGCTTAGAAAGGAATGTCGTCGTCAGCAGCACCGCCACCCGCGGGTGCGCCGGCGAAGTCGGAGGTGTCGGCCGGGGTGTCGCTGCTGGGGGCGAAGCCGCCGTTGCCGCCTCCGCCACCCGAGCCGTCGCGGGAGCCGAGGAACTGGACCGAGTTGGCGACGATGCTGACCGCCTGCCGTTTGCCGCCGTCTTTGGCCTCCCACTCACGCCAGTCGAGCCGTCCTTCGACTGCCACCGGCCGGCCCTTCGCGAGGTAGTTGGCGCAGTTCTCGCCCTGCGCGCCCCAGACGGTGACGTCGAAGTAGTTGGGCTTGTCGACCCATTCGCCGGTCTGACCGTCCTTGCGGCGGCTGTTCACTGCGACGCGGAGCTCGCAGACCGGCGTTCCACCCCCGGTGTGACGCAGCTCCGGATCGCGGGTCAGGTTCCCAGTGATGACGACTACGTTGACGTTCGACGCTGCCACGGCTCTCAGCTCCTCGGATCGCTTGTTGAATAGTCAGTCTAAGAGCGCCGGCGGCGCGTCTCTCTCCCTTGGAGCCGCAATCTCCGCGAAAAAGACAGTCGCCGCTGGGGCCGATTCCGCCGAGGCCGGCGGCGGTCGACGATCGTCAGTCGTCGGAGGGGGCCGGCTCGGCTCCGGGCTCCGGGCTGGAGTCCTCGTCGCTGGGAGCCACGGGGGGGCGGGCGCCATGAGATGGCCGCTCGCGCGAAGCGCCAGGCGCAGGCGCCGCGACGGCCGGCGGCACCAACACAGGCGAGTCCGGGTCCACTTTGAAGATGCGGAAGCGGAGCACGCCGTCGGCGATCTTCAAGTTGTGGTTGAGCCCGTCGAGCAGCTCGGTCGGGGCCTCGAAGCGGAACCAGCGGTAGTCGGCCTCGTTGCGCTGCTCGATTTCGTAGGCCATCTTGCGCAGGCCCCAGTTGTTCTCGTGTTTGAGCGTGCCCTCGGCCTCGATTCGCCCGCGCGTCTCCTGCGCGAGCGACTCGCGGGTGGGCTCGTCTTGCCCGGGGTCCAGCATCAGGACCAGCTCGTATTCGCGTGCTGCTACCAAGCGGCGAAGGACTATAGCCGCCTTGTCAGTGAGGGGCGAACTCCTCCGAGCCGTCGTCGGGCGGGGACGGCGTGGGGGGAGGGGGTGGAGCGACTTCTGATGGTGGCGATGCAACGGGTGCGGGTTCGGGAGTTGGAGACGGGACTGGCACAGGTTCGGAGGGATAGGCGGGCGGGTCCTGTCGCCGGGTGGGGGTACTCGGCTTGCGCTGCGCGCCGCTTCGGGGAGAGGGACGCTGCGGTGCGAGGGCTGGGCGCTCCCCCTCAGCAGCCTCCGCGCTTCTCCGACCACCCCCACCCGACACCACCCGCCCGAGATTCCGTCTAGAACGACGAGTCCCGACCGCAAGGTCTCTCGGTCCAACGGTGCCCCGCCTACGCCCTACGGTCCCCGCCGCCCCCTTGTCCAAAGCTTTGAGGGACGGGAGGCCCACATCAGCCGGCAGCGGCGGCGGAGCCGGCGGCTCCAACAACCCCGGCGCAGTCTTCAACGCCAGCAGCATTGCGGCGGCAACAAGGAGAGCTTTACCAGCTCCCATCCAGCGAATCCGGAGATTGCCCACCGCAAGCTAAGCACCGAGAACGAGGAGTTCGCCCCTTCGGAAGCGCTCGAGTGGGAGGGGTCGGGTACCCCTGCGAACGGCTTGTACTTTTTCGGCGATTCAATTTCGGACGGCCAGTGCCGCTCCACCGAAAAAGTTGAGTGAGCCGGGGTACCCGACCCCTCCCTACGCCACGCTCTGTTCCCGCAACTCCTCGATGTCCTTCAGCTGCTCGTCCACCCAATCCCCCGGATTCCGCTCGAACACGAGCTCTTTCAGGCGCGCTGCCCGCAGCCGCCGCTCCTCGGGGTCCATGGTCAGCGCCCTGTAGATCGCGTCGGCCTGCTCCTGGATGTCGAAGGGATTGACCGAGAGGGCGCAGTCGGCGAGCTCCTCGTGGGAGCCGGTGTTCTCGGAGAGCATCAGCACGCCGTCGCGGGTGTTGACCGCCGGCGCCTCCTTGGCGACCAGGTTCATCCCGTCGAAGAGCGAGTTGACCATCAGCAGGTCGAAGTGCTTGTAGCGGGCCACGGCGTCGTGGAAGTTCTCGTAGATCTTCAGGTCGATCGGCATCCAATCCGTGGTGCCGTGACGATGGTTGACGACGGCGACCAGGGCCTCGATCCGCTCCAGGTACTCGGCGTACTCGGGCACGTCCTGGCGCGATGGCTGCAGATGGGCGATGAAGGTGACCTGTTCGCGAAACTCCGGGTGCTGGCTGAGGAAGGTGTCGAAGGCGGTGAAGCCACGCAGCACGTTCTTCGAGAGGTCAGCCCGGTCGACGCGGATGATCAGGTGCTTGCGACGGCGCTCCAGCACCTCGCGCTCGGCCGCGGCCACCTCGGGCGACTCGGCGGCGCGACGCAGGCGCTCGGCGTCGATCGAGAGCGGGTAGGCGCGGCAAAGGGTTTCCCCGCCGGGGTGACGGACGAGACAGCGCTCGTAGTCGACGTCGGCCTCGAGCAGTTCGTCGCAGCAGCGGATGAAGTTGATGCAGTAAGCGTGCGTGTGGAAGCCGATGATGTCGTTGGCGAGCATGCCGCGGAAGAGGGCCTCGCGGATCCTGCCCGGCAGGATTCGCCAGCTGTCCGGTTGGGACCAGGGAATGTGGACGAAGTGGTGGAGGAAGGCGTCGGGCCGCTCGGCGCGGATCATCCCTGGAGCGGTGTAGAGGTGGTAGTCGTGGAGCATCACCAGAGGCCGCTCGCGACCCTCGATCTGTCCCAAGACCGCCGTGGCGATGTCCTGATTGACCGCCTGGTAGCCAAGGTCCCAGGCGTCGAGCTCCTGCTGGCGGATGTCGGGAGCGTTGGAGAGGTCCCAGAGGTAGTGCTGGATGAACCAGAGGAT
Organism: uncultured Solirubrobacterales bacterium; assembly: GCA_963697695.1. Classification (GTDB taxonomy): domain Bacteria; phylum Actinomycetota; class Thermoleophilia; order Solirubrobacterales; family 70-9; genus VRUE01. Next base: position 1,547,428 of record OY969094.1, on the reverse strand, counting down.
CGGGTTGGCGATCACGTTGTAGAAGCGGTCGTAGGCCTCGGCGTCGCTGCCGACCAGGAGCACGCGATAGTCGATGCCGTCGATCGAGAGCTCCACCGGGCCGCCTCGTTCCTCGGAGACGGCGACGTCCTCGTCGGTCATCGCCGAGGCGATCCAGAGCGCATCGCGGTGGGAGACGAGGCCGGAGAGCGCCGTGACCAGGCCGCCACCGCCGCGCTGCACGGTCCTCTGACCATCCTCGCCGCGCTCGAACTGGGCTGGACCCCGGTTCGAGACGATGATCAGCGGGTCCGAGTCGGGCATTGGCTGCAGCCTACCCCGAGCGCTTGGGAAGGCCTCAGGTGTCCAGTTCGGCGAACAGCTCCATCCAGTCGCGCAGGAGCCGCGGGGAGAGGAACTCCTTGCGGGCGTGTTCCTTGCCGGCCCGGCCGAGCCGCTTGCCGAGCTCGGGGTCGGCGAGGATCTCGAGGCAGCGCTGGGCGCACTCCGCCGAGGAGTCGACCAGGAAGCCGGTCTCGCCGTTCTGAATCTGGAGCGGGATGCCGCCGACGTTGCCGGCGACGGTCGGGCGCCCCTTCCAGAGCGCCTCGGTGACGGTCAGGCCGAAGCCCTCGCGGATCGACTTCTGCAGGCAGACGTCGGACTGCGACTGGAAAGCGTTGACCTCGATCGCGCCGACGTTGTTGAGGTTGTTGAGGATCTTGATGTCGGGATCGGCTTCGGCGTACTCGAAGGTGTGCTGGAAGAACTCCCATCCCTCTGGGTCGTCGGTGGCCATCGACCCGACCAGAGCGAGCTGCGCCTCCGGGACGACCTTGGTCACGTCGCGGTAGGCGTCGATTACGCCCATCGGGTCCTTCCAGGGATCGAAGCGGGAGACCTGGGTGATCAGCGGCCGGTCGACGTCGATGCCGAACTGGCGGCAGACGAAAGCGGCGTCGTCAGGGGAGAAGGCCATGTTCTTCGGCGAGAGCGGATCGATCGCGGGGGGGATGATGCGGATCCCGTTCCGTCCGTCTACGCCCTGGGGGACGTAGTCGGGTAGGTGCCAGACGGTTGCGTCGTATTCCTCGATCATCGGAAGCAGGCGGGCGATCGGCGCCGGGTTGGGCTCGGAGAGATCGATGTGGCAACGCCAGATCCAGTTACGGCTCTTCTGCGCGGCGCCGCGGTGGAGGCCGATCGGCTGCGGGTCGTGGACGATGATCGTGTCCCATTCCCCTTCCAGTCCCTCGGCGTTGATCTCGTTGATCTCGTCGAAGATCTGCCATTGCTCGTCGCTCAGCGTCTCCTCGGCACCCTGCAGCGAGTTGTGCAGCAGCTTCGTCGCGTTGAAGAACTCTTCTTTGCCGAAGATCACGTGCCAGTGGGCGTCGAGGCCGATGTCCCGCATCAGCGGCACGATCGTGTAGAGGATCTCCGAGACTCCGCCGCCGAAAGCGGTGGCACTGACGTGCAGGACACGGTGCCCTTTCATCGGCTCGGCCAGCTCGCGGATGCGCTCGATCGTCTCCTTGCCCGCGATGTGGGTGTAGTCGGAGAGGGACTTCTGGCCGAGCGTGACTTCCTGAAGCACGCGCGGAGTTCTACACGCAACGCCGGTCAGGCAGCGATTAGCCCTCCGGCCGCTCTCCCAGCGTCACCTCTACCTCTTTGCGCTCGCCGTCGTGCAGCACCTGGACCGTCACCGTCTCACCCGGCTCGTAGACCGATATGTGGCGGGCCAGATCCTCGGGACGGACCACCTTGTGGCCCGCGACAGAGAGGATCACGTCGCCCCCCGTACGGTAGGCGCCGGCTTGGAAGCGAAGCCTGCCGTCGCCCTCCTCCAGCCCCGCATCGTCGGCGGGGCCGCCCGGGATCACTTCGGAGATCAGCCCGCCGAAGTCGGTCTCGAGGCCGAGCTTGTCGGCCAGCTGCGGGTAGAGCGCCTGGGTGCTGACGCCGATATAGGCGTAGTCGGCCCGGCCATCGGCCTCCAGCTGGGCGACCGAACGCTTCACCGAGGAGATCGGGACGGCGAAGCCGACCCCGTCGTTGGCGCCCGAGTTGGTCTCGATCTGTTGGTTGATGCCGATCACGCGGGCGGCGGCGTCCAGCAGCGGCCCGCCCGAGTTGCCGGGATTGATCGAGGCATCGGTCTGGATCGCCCCCTCGATCTGGAACTGAGTCAGCGAGCCGACCGAACGGTCGGTTGCGGAGACGATCCCGCTCGAGAGCGACTGCTGCTCTCCGAACGGACTGCCGATCGCAGCCACGGGCTGGCCGACGACCAGGGTCTCGTCGTCGCCCAGCTCCAGCGGGTGCAGGTCGAATCCGTTCGGGTCGACGTCGAGCAGGGCGACGTCGGCGAAGGGGTCGAAGCCGACGATCTCCGCCGGCACGACGTTGCGGTCCGGGAACTCGACGAAGACTTCGTCCGCCGGCTCACGCGGTCCGGCCGATTCGTCGGTGACGACGTGGGCGTTGGTGACGATGCGCCCTTTGGTGTCGAGGACGAAGCCGGATCCCTCGCCGGCGCCGGCGTCGAAGACCGAGCGGATCGTGACCACGCCGGGCGATGCCTTGCGGTAGACCTCGGCTGCGTCGAAGCCGCGTTCGGCCGTCGTCACGATCACCTGTGGGGCAGCGGCGGTGCTTTCCGTCGTCCCCCCCGACGTCTGCTTCTCGCCCTCCTCGGCGCTGCCGCATCCCGCCAGCGCCAGCGCCAGCAGTGCAACCGCGGCGGCTCGCTTTCTCATACCGCCGCCTTGGACGGGAGCTGGGCTTGTACCGAGAGGTCGGCTCCAGCCCGGGCGGGGGGAAGGTCGAGGGTGAAGGCGGTGAAGCGCTTGCTCGAGGCGATCGAGACGCGGCCCTCCATACGTTGTGCGAGCTCGCGGGCTATCGCGAGACCGAGCCCGGAGCCGCCGGCCGAGTCGGCCGTGTAGAAGCGCTCGAAGATGCGGCCGTGGACGCGCCGCGGGATGCCAGGACCGTCGTCGGAGACGGTCAGCTCAGCGCGCCGGTTGACGGAGTAGGTAGTTACGGTCACCTTGGCGCCCTCGGGGGTGTGGGTGAGGGCGTTGTCAAGCAGGATACGGATCACCTGCCGCACCCGGTCCGGGTCGGCGCTGGCGATTACCGGCCGGTCGGGGGTGCGCAGCTCCAGGCGCGAGCCGCGACGGTCGGCACGGGGGCCGAACTCACGTGTCACTTCCCTCGCGACCGAGCCGAGGTCGACGTTGCGGGACTGGATTGCCACCGCACCGGCGTCGAGCTGAGAGAGGTCGAGCAGGTCGGCGGTGAGCTTGGTCAGCCGCTCTATCTGCTGGCGCATCGTGCGCACGAACTCGGCCCGCTCCTCCGGGCTCGGATCCTCTTCCTCGAGCAGCTCGACGAAACCGCCGAGGCTGAAGATCGGTGTGCGCAGCTCGTGCGAGGCGTTGGCGATGAACTGCTTGCGGGCGCTGTCGAGCTCGGCAAGGCGCCGCTGCATCTCGTTGAAGGTTCGCGCCAACTGGCCGAGCTGCCCCACCGAGGAGATCGGGATCGGGGTTTCGAAGTTGCCGTCGGCGACCTTGCGGGCAGCGTCCTGAAGGCGAGCGATGTTGCTGCTCGCCATGCGCGCGAAATAGATGCCGACGCCGGCCGTGATCAGCAGCGCGATCAGGCCGCCGATGAGGATCTGCCCCTTGACTGCTCCGAGGCCGCTGGCGGCGCCCCCGATCGCGACGACGTAGGTATAGATGACGAGTACGGTGCCGATCGCGATCGAGACCGCGATCACCGTGATCCTGTTGCCCAGGTTCGTCGGCCTGAACCGCTGCATCCGCTGCGCTACTCCTTGAACCGGTAGCCGACTCCGCGCACGGTGAAGAGGAACTCCGGCTCCTTCGGATCGCGCTCCAGCTTCTCGCGCAGGTGCCGGATGTGGACGTCGACGGTGCGCGGATCGCGGTACTCGGAGTCGCCCCAGACGTGCTCCAGCAGCGTCTCGCGGCTGAGTACCCGGCCTGGAGAGCGAGCGAGCGCCCCGAGGATCTCGAACTCGACGTAGGTGACGCGGATCTCCTCGTCGCGCAGGGTCACCATGCGGCGGCCGAAGTCGATCTTCAGCTCGCCATGGTCGATCTCTTCCTCCTCGGGCGCGTCGGCGACCATTCGCGAGCGCCGCAGCGCCGCCTTGACCCGGCTGCGGAACTCGCGCATCGAGAACGGCTTGGTTATGTAGTCGTCCGCTCCCACCTCGAGGCCGGCCACCTTGTCGGTCTCGCTGCCCTTGGCGGTCAGCATGATGATCGGCACCTGGCTGCGCGAGCGCAGCTCCTTGCAGACCTCGACCCCGTCGAGGCGCGGCAGCATCAGGTCGAGGATGACGAGATCGAAGCGAGCCTCGTCGAAGCGTTGCAGCGCTTCCCTGCCGTCTTGGGCAGAGGTGACGTGGTAGCCGTCCTTGCGCAGCGGGTAGCTGAGCAGGGTCTGAATCGATTGCTCGTCGTCGACGAGGAGGATGCGGGTCGATCCATTGGGCATTGCCAAAGGGTAATCGCCGTGCCTGGTCGAACTCATATTCGATGAGCACGCACGGGCGATTGGCAAAAACTTTCGCACCCGTGGACGTATGTGCTAGTACCGAAAACTAAGGGTTGAGAATAGGAAGCCGATATGAAGCGCAGGATGCAACCACGACAGCTGAAGAGCCTCGTAGAGACCGGCCACTACAAGCCGGAGCCCGCCCTCATCGCCGAGGCGATGCTGCAGCGGCGCAGCGTCAGGGCACTGCTGACGGCCGATGGGTTCAGCCCAGCTGGTCGAACCCCTCCGGCTCCACAAGCCGGTCGCCCCCAGGCAGCCTGACCTCGACCCCCTCGCCGGCGACGACCTCGCCGATCCTGGTCAAGGCGATCCCTTCTGCCTCCTCCACCGCGCGCGCCGCTTCGTCGAGCCGCGCCGTGGGGATGGCAGCCAGCAGCTCGTAGTCCTCGCCTCCCTGGATTGCCATTCGCACGGGCTCGTTGCTCGTCGCTTGGGAGATTTCGCCCAGACCGCCGGCCAGGGGCAGCAGGGCAGCGTCGATTCTCACTCCCACTTCGCTGCAGTGGGCGAGGTGACCGGCGTCGCCGCCGAGCCCGTCGCTGAGGTCGATCATCGCCGTCGCTCCGGTTCGCGCCAGAGCGAGTCCGGCCTTGAGTCGCGGGACTGGTTCGAGCTGGCGAGCCCGCAGCGATTCCGCCGCGGCGGCGGGGAGGGCGTCGGCCAAGTCGGGCCGTTCGAGCAGCAACAGGCCGGCCGCGCTGCCGCCGATCTCCCCGGTCAGCACGACTGCGTCACCCGGCTTGGCTCCCCCTCGCGTAACCAACTGCTTCGGGGTGTCTGCGTGGCCGACGACGGTCATCGCGACGATCAGGTCCCTGGAGCGGGTGACGTCGCCCCCGGCAAGGCTAGTCCCGGTTTTCCTCGCCTGCTCGACGATCCCGTCGAGCAGCTCCATGCAGTCGTCCTCGTCGAGGTCCGGTGGCACGCCGAGCACCACGTATGTCTCGCCGGCCTCAGCGCCCATCGCCGCCAGGTCCGAGAGCGCCGTGGCCAGGGCCTTGTGGCCGATCTGCCGCAACGTCGCCTGCTCACGCTTGAAGTGGATCCCCTCGACGACGGCGTCGACCGAGGTCGCGGTTGCTCCGCCCGGCACGGTGACCGCCGCGTCATCGCCGCTGCCGATTCGCACCCGGGGGGCGGGGGGTGGCAGTCGTTCTCGCACCCGCGCCAGAAGATCGAACTCGCCCATCTGCCAATTGTCGTCGCTCTCAGCCGCGACGGCACCTGATCCCGTCACTATCGTCACCCGGACGTGGAGCGCCGCCAGCCACTTCTACACCGCCTCGGCGAGGCCGGGGCGCGTGTCGGCGCGCAGCCGCCGCGCAGCAAGCGCGTTCGTCTCGCTCTGCAGCTCGGCCTTGCGGTCGTCGTCTTTGGCTTCCTCGTTCTCACCGTCGTCAGCCAGTGGACGGAGATCAAGGACAAGGGAGTCCACTTCCACGTCCTCTGGCTGATTCCCGCCTTCATCGTCCTGCCCGCCTTCTACGCCTTCAACGCGGTCGGCTGGGACCTGATCCTCCGCTTCCTCGGCTACCGGATCCCGCTCGGGCGGGCGCAGGTTGCCTGGGGCCAGCCGCTGCTTGCCCGTTATGTACCGGGCAGCGTTCTCTACTTGCTTGGGCGCGTGCTGCTCTCTGAGCGCGCCGGGGTGCCGCGCCGGATCACGATCGCCAGCATCGTCTACGAACAGGCGCTGCAGGCAACCTCGGCGGTCGTCTTCGCCGCCTACTTCTTCATCAGCCACCCGGACCTCGACGACCAGCCGCTGCGCTGGGCGGTGCTGCTGTTGATCCCGGTGGCGATCGCGCTTCTGCACCCGCGGGTCTTCGGCCCGCTCGCCAACCGCCTCCTCGCCGCCTTCGGACGCGAGCCGCTGCCGGAGGTCGTCTCGCTACGCGGGGTGGTCGCGCTGCTCGCCTTCTACGCCCTCAACTGGGGGGTAATCACCGTCGGTGTCTACTGCGTCTCCCGCTCGGTCAGCATGATCTCGACCAGCGACATCCTCATCATCGGCTCGGCCCAGGCGCTCGGCTACGTGGCGGCGCTGGCGACACTGGTCGCGCCAGCCGGCCTCGGCGTTCGCGACGCCGTCTTCGCCTGGGCAGTGAAGGGAGCGACGCCGGGCAACAGCTTCGCCGTCGGCTCGCTGATCGCGATCGCCGTCCGCGGCGTGCAGACGATCGTCGAGCTGATCTACGTCGGGATCGTGACCGTGCTGGGCCGGCGCGAGGGGTGGTCGATTCCGACTGGGGTGATTCATGCTTCCCCCGAGGAGGAGGCGGCGGTCGAGGATGGGGCGGCCGAGGAGGGGGAGCCCCCCGCTCGGACTCGCGGGCTTCGCCCGCTCTGAGTATCCGCCCGCTCGGGGGACTCCCCCTCCTCGACTCAAACCGTCATAGCGGGATGCGGGCCCCGAGCTGGTACGCCGTCAGCAGAAGAAGCAAGAGCTGCAGAAGTCGATCTCTGGAGAGAGCTGCCAGGGGCAGGGGCCAGATCAGGTACCAGGGGAGAAGCCAGGCGGTGGCTAGGAGCAGGCCGAAGCCGGCCCAGGCTGCGGCGCGGATCCAGTCGCCACCGCGCCAGGTCCAGACGAGCAGGTAGGCGATGAGCGCCGCGTAGAGGGCGAGGGCGGCGAAGCGGACCGGATCCGGGTCCAGTCCCGTCAGGCGCGCAACGGTCACCGGGATGCTCATGTGGCTGGTTCGCCCCTGGCTCTCGCCGGCGACGCCGAGCGCGTCGAGCCAGTTCCAGCCGAAAGCGGGCGCGGCAGCGGCGGCGATCAGCATCAGGGTGGCGAGCGCGCCAAGCAGAAAGCGCTTCCGGTGTTCGGAACCCACCACGGCAAAGGGGGTTGCGAACACCGCAACGGCCTTCACCGCGAATGCGGCGGCGAGAGCGCCGCCGCCGAGCGCGTCTCTCCTCAGCAGCACGGCAGCGACGCCGGCGGTCGCCGGCAGCACCGCGAGACCGTCATTGTGAGCGCCGCCGACGACGTGGACCAGGACCAGCGGGTTGAGGGCGACGAAGGCAGCCGCCCGCAGTGGGTTGACACCGCGAGCGGGGGCGACGCGGGAGACGATCAGCGCCACGCCCAGCACCGATGCCGCCGCGGCCGCCTTGAGGACGTAGACGGCGCCATCGACCGATAGCCAAGCCAGCGGGTACGTCGCCAGGGTGAACAGCGGCCCGTAGGCGCTGGTCGCTTCGGTCCACTCGACCTCGGCGAAGGCGGGGTCCGTCGGCGCTGCCAGGGGTGGATCGACGTAGGGGTCGAGTCCATGTACGACCCCGAGCCGGGCGTAGTCGACGTAGCTGTACACGTCGTGGGAGAGCAGCGGCGGCACCGCTGCGAAGACGACGAGGAGCAGGACGATCGCCCCCCAGACGAGGCGGCGGTCGAGCGCAGGCGCAGCGGCGACCGCGCCGAGGTAGGCGACGAAGCCCGCCCACATCAGGACGTAGGCGACCCCGGGATCGATGCTCAGCTACCCGCTTCCGACGCCGCCGGCCGTATCGCCACCGCCCACTCCGGTCGAGGGGGGAGGCGGCACGGGGGTCGGTTCCTGTCCGGCGCCTGGGGCGTAGGCGTCCGGGTCGTACTCGCCAGGGTCGTAGCCGCCCGTCGCTTCTTCGCCGAGCCGCCGCGCTTCGGGGTCTTCTTCGACCGCCCTCGGCGCCGAGCCGCCGCTCGATCCAGAGGAGGACGTGAAGCGGCCGTAGTAGGGAGCCCAGCTGATCGGCCGCTTCGGCTTGCTGAACTCCTCGCAGGGGACTTCGCCGTTGGCGTAAAGCGAGTGCCATATATCTGCCGGGAAGGTGCCGCCGAAGACGGTGAGGCCGTGGACGCTGCTCATTTCGATGTCGTTCGACTGCGGGTAACCGACCCACACCGCGGTCGCCAGATTGGGCTGATAGCCGGCAAACCAGGCGTCGGTGTAGTTGTCGGTGGTCCCCGTCTTGCCGGCCTGGCCCGCGCAGCCGGTGTAGGCGGCAGTGCCGGTGCCACCGGTGATGTTGTCGTGGAGGAGTCGGGTCACCTCGTAGGCGACGGCTTCGGGCAGGACCCGCTTCGGTTCGGTCCGCTGGGGCCGGTCGACCCGGCCGCTGGGGAAGGCGACGCGGCGGATCGAGACCGGGTTGCGATGGATGCCGCCGGAGGCGAGGGTGGCGTAGGCGTCGGCCATCTCCAGCGGCGAGACGCCGATGCGCAGGCCACCGATCCCCTCAGCCGGAAGCCCGTCGAGCTGCGTCGTGATGCCCATCGACTTCGCCACCTGCGCCACCCGCTCCGGTCCCATGTCGAGGTCGAGCTGGGCGAAGACGGTGTTGTCGGAGGCGACCGTCGCCTGCTGCAGGTTGATCGTCCCCTGGTAGCCCTCGTCGGCGGTGTGCACCTCCCAGTGGCCCCACTCGGGCAGGTCGAGGTCGAGCGGTTTCGAGGTGTAGTAGGTCGAGTAGGGGTCGACGCCCTGCTTCACCGCGGTCGTCAGCACGAAGGTCTTGAAGGTCGAGCCGGGCTGGCGGCGGCCCTGGGCGGCGAGGTTGAACTGGCTCTGGTCGTAGTTGGAGCTGGAGACCATCGCCTTGACATGACCGCTGGCGGGATCGACCGAGACCAGCGCCGAGGAGGGGTCGGTCGAGTAGGGGAGAGCGGAGCGCATCGCTTCCAGTCCGACCTCCTGCAGGGCGGGCTCGACGGTCGTGTAGACCTTCAGCCCGCCTTTGCGCACGGTGTCGACCCCGTACTCGTCGATCAGGATGTCTTCGACGTAGTCGAAGAAGTAGGGCTCGCGGCGCTCGAAGTAGATGTCGGAGAGGTCGACGCCGAGTCCTCGCCGCTGGGCCTCGCGGGCCTGCTCGTGCGAGACGTACCCCTGGTTGGCCATCTTCGAGAGGACCGCGTTGCGACGTGTCGTTGCTCCCTTCCGGTTGAGGACCGGGTTGTACTGGGACGGCGCCTGGGGAAGCCCCGCCAGCAGCGCGGCCTGCCTCAGGTTCAGGTTCCAGACCGGCTTGGAGAAGAAGATCCATGAGGCCGCCTGCACGCCGACCGCGGTCGTGCCTTCGATCGTCCCGTAGGAGGCGGTGTTCAGGTACTTGCCGAGGATGTCCCGCTTGGAGTGCTCCTTCTCGTACTCGAGCGCCAGCTGGGCCTCCTGGATCTTGCGCTCGATGTTGCGTTTGGGGTCGTCGATGCAGAGATTCCGCATCAGCTGCATCGTGATCGTCGAACCGCCCTGGACGATCTCGCCGGCCTCGACGTTCTCGATCAGCGCCCGCAGGCCGCCTTCGTAGTCGACTCCGTCATGTTCGAAGAAGCGCTCGTCCTCGATCGCCACCGTCGCCTGCTCGAGCACCGGCGGCACCCGGTCGATCGAGATCGGCGTGTGCGCTTCGTCGGAGGCGACGTAGCCGAGACGGCTGCCGTCGGCCGCGTAGATGGCCGAGTTGCCGCTCTTGTCGATCGGGCGGCAGTCCGACAGGGGCGGCGCCTCGGCGGCGACGTCGAGTACCCAGGAGGTGACGGCGATCGCCCCCAGGGCGATCGCCACGAAGAGACCGCCGACGACGAAGAGGACCTTGCTGGCGACGCCGCCGCGGCGCCGGTGACGTCGACGATTGCGCTGCGTCATCAAGGAAAGGGTACTTCCGGACTGGCGCCGCTCAGGCCTGCGTGTCCTCGGTCGAGAGGTTGTGGATGATCCCGTCGACGAGCATCTGGTTGGGGATCACCACCGAGGTCCCGTCGCCGGGGTTGACGTAGGTGTAGGAGAGCGTGATGTCGGTGACCCGGCCGTCGACCTCCTCGAAGACGATGCGGTCGCCGATCTTGATCGGCTGCGAGACCGCCAGCTGCACGCCGGCGACCATGTTGCCGATCGTGTGCTGGGCGGCAAAGCCGACGATTGCGGCCAGCACGGCGGTCGAGGCGAGGATGCCGGTCGCCAGGCGCTTCAGCTCGGTGAACTGGCTGAGCGCCAGTGCCAGCAGCACCAGGAAGACGATCAGCAGCAAGAGGCGGCGCAGGAAGCGCAGCCGCGTCTTGGTCGAGCGCGAGACCTGTGAGACTGCCGGCGACATGAGCGCCAACCTAGCCGCAGACGGGGCGGGAGGCCAGCCCCAAGCCTCGTTCCCCTACTCGAACTGGGGCCCCGTCGCCGGCGTTCTCGGCGTGCTTCTCGCCCTTGCGACGGGTCTGGTGCTGGGGATTCCGGCGGTGATCGTCGACAAGCCGGGCGACGGAGACCTGAGCAGCGGGGCCAACGCCGTCGTGCAGCTGGCGACCGCGACGGGCTTCCTGATGGTGCCGTTTGCGATTGCGGCGAGCCGCGGCGCCTCCGTGCGCCAGGCTGCTTTCCAGCTCGGCCTGCGCCGCTTCCGTATCCCCACCGCGCTGAAGTGGATGGCGGCGTCGATCGGCGCCTATCTGCTCTTCGCGATCGTCTACGTCGCTCTCTTCGGCGAACCCGACCAGGAGGAGATCGCAGAATCGTTCGGCACGCTGCCGGTGCAGATCCTGCTGATCGCGATCGCGGCGCCGATCAGCGAGGAGGTCTGCTTCCGCGGCATGCTCTTCGGCGGTGTGCGCGAGCGGCTCCCCCGCATCCCCGCCGCCCTGCTCAGCGGCCTTGTCTTCGGCGCCCTGCACGCGGTCACCGGGCTCACCACCGTGCCGGTCCTGGTCGCCTTCGGCGTAATCCTCTGCCTGCTCTACGAGAAGACCGGCTCGATCGTCCCCGGGATCGTCCTGCACATGCTCAACAACTCCGTCGCCCTGCTGGCGCAGTAGGTGGGAGCCCGAGCAAAGAAACGGCCCGCACGCGCGGGCCGGATCTAGGTGAAGCCGTTCCTGCGATGACAGCAACCGATTGACAACCAAGACGAGGGTACCAGCGCGGTCGCAGCTTCTTGGCTGAAGGCGAAGATGACCGCTTTGACGGGGGCTATCCGTAGGCCGCATGACATTGCACCTCGATCTGATCTTCGCCTCTCAGCAAACCAGTGGCGGAGGGTGGGGGACTCGAACCCCATCCGGGCTGCCGCCCGAACTCTTGGTTGTCAATCAATCGCTGTCACCTGACAGCTTCACCCTCCGCTGACGGCGAACCTAGCCGCGTCCTTCCGGAGATCAACCCATTTGGCTCTAAATTCACAAATAAATGGCTCTTTCGCCTGACAACCGGCACATCCGTAAGAATCCGGAGCCTGTGAGCCGTCGTCTCGTCCCAGTCCTGATCCTCGTTGCCTGCCTGGTCGCGCCGGCGAGCGCGATCTCGGCGACTCCGGCGAAAACGCCCACCGGGCCGGCGGAGGCCACGGTAAAGGTCAGGGTCGGGCACCTGAACGGGGGCAAGGCCCAGATCATGAGCACGGTGCCGGTGATCGGGACACTGAGTCCTTACGCGCCGGGGCAGAAGGTCGAGGTGACCTATTACCTGGACGGCCGCCGCCTTCAGAGCAGGAACGTGAAGGTGCAGCAGGGCAAGGGGGGGAGCGGCTCCTTCCGGGCCAAGATCAGGATCGAGAAGGGCGGCAAGTACGCGGTCAGCGCCCGCCACGAGGCCAATGCTGTGCTCGGCGGCGACAGCACCGTGCGCAAGAGCTGGCGCGTCAGCTACCCCTCGCTGCACCAGGGCAAGTGCGGCGACGTGGTGATCGGCTTCAAGAAGGCGATGCGGAAGATGGGCTACATCGCCAACAGCGGCCGCTGCTTCGGCGGCAAGACCGCACGCGGCGTCCTCGCCTACCGCAAGGTCAACGACATGAGCCGCACCTCGCGGGCCGGCAAGGGGCTGGTCAAGCGGGTCTTCTCGGGACGCGGCGCGTACAAGGTCCGCCACCCCGGCGCCGGTGAGCACCTCGAGGCACCACTCTCCAAGCAGGTTCTGGTCTTCGCCGACGGCGACAAACCGGTTGCCGTCTACCCGGTCTCCTCCGGCAAGTCCTCGACCCCCACGGTCACCGGCCACTTCGAGTTCATCCGGACCGAACCGGGCTACAACTCGCATGGCATGTACTACTCGTTCTACTTCTACGGGGGCTATGCCGTGCACGGCTACGAATCGGTGCCGGACTATCCCGCCAGTCACGGCTGCATCCGCACCTTCATCGCCGACCAGCCCGAGATCTACGAGCGAATCAACTTCGGCGAAGACATCTTCGTCTTCTAGCTGGGAGCGAGTGACTTGATCGGCGAGAAAGCCCTCAAGGCAATTCTCGCCCTCATCGCCGCCTACCACGTCGTCACCGGCGGTTTGGCGCTGATCGCGCCCGACACGTTCTTCGAGCAGATCGGCAACTACGGGGTCGAGAACTCCCACTACGTCGGCGACGTCGGCGCCTTCATCATGGCCTTCGGCGTGGCGATGGGAATCGCCGTCGTGAAGCCGGCCTGGAGGGCGCCTCTGCTCTGGCTGGGGGCGCTCTGGTACGGCTTCCACGCGATAAACCATGCCTTCGATACAGGCGAGGCGAGGAGCGAGGCGCGTGGCTGGACCGACACGCTCCTGATTGCATTCGGCGCGCTTGCCTCCGCCTGGCTGGCGCGAGTGGCGGAACGACTGAACTTGGAAGGCACCGAACGAGGAGGTGCAGGATGAAGGTCTTCATTGCGGGAGCAAGCGGCGCGATCGGCCGGCCCCTGGTGCGGCAGCTGGTCGCCGCAGGTCATGAGGTGACGGGGACGACGCGGCGCAACGATCGTGCCGAGGAGATCCGCGCTGCCGGAGCCGAGGCGGTCATCTGCGACGCCCTCGACATCTCGGCGATCACCACCGCGGTCAAGGAGGCGTCTCCCGAGGTCGTCGTCAACGAGCTGACCAACCTGCCGCAGCGCTACGACCCGCGCAAGGCCTCCTTCTACGAAGCGACCGACAAGCTGCGGCGCGAGGGCGGCCACCACCTGCTCGAGGCCGCTGTCGCCACCGGCGCGCGCCGCTTCATCACGCAGAGCATCGCTTTTCTCTACGCGCCCGAAGGCGACCGGGTCAAGGACGAGGAGGCACGGCCTTTCGAAGACGCCCCCGGGCACTTCCGCGGCGCCGTCGAGGCGATGCTCTCGCACGAGCACGAGGTGACGAGCGCGGAGGGCATCGAGGGTCTGGTGTTGCGCTACGGCCAGTTCTACGGCCCGGGCACCTACTTCGCGCCGGACGGGCACGTCGGCGGCGAGGTGCGCCGCCGCCGCCTCCCGGTGGTAGGGGCGGGGACCGGGATGTCCTCCTTCCTGCACGTGGAGGATGCTGCGGGGGCGACAGTCGCCGCACTCGACCACGGCGGCCCCGGCATTTACAACGTCGTCGACGACGAGCCGGTGCCGCTGCGCGAGTGGCTTCCCGCCTACGCGGAGGCGATCGGCGCAAAGCCGCCGCGCAAGGTGCCGCTCTGGCTGGCGAAGATCGTCGCCGGCAAGGCGGTCGCCGAGATGGCGGTCGAGCTGCGCGGCGCCTCCAACGCCAAGGCCAAGCGCGAGCTCGGCTGGCAGCCGCGTTACCCGAGCTGGCGGCAGGGCTTCCGTGAAGCGCCGGCCTAGCGGCCGTCCATAGGATGCGCGGCGTGGCCGATCTCGACGCCGCCAAGCAGACGCTGCTCGCGGAGCTGCGCGAGCACTCGCTGGTGATCGGCGAGGTGACCCTGGCGAGTGGGGCGAAGGCGCAGTACTACGTCGACGCGCGCCGGGCGCTGTTGCGCCCGGCGGGGTTCCACGCCGCTGGAGAGCTGATCGCCGCCGCTGCGGTGGAGGCCGGAGCGAAGGCGGTCGGCGGTCCCGCCACGGCGGCGATCCCGCCCGCCTGCGCAGCGCTTGCGGTACCTGCCGGCGAGGAGCTGGTCGGCTTCTTCGTCCGCAGCGCCCGCAAGGAGCATGGGTTGCAGCGTTGGGTCGAGGGGCCGGTCGGGCCCGGCGACCGCTGCCTCGTGGTCGAGGACACGGTCACCTCTGGTGGCTCGACCGTGAGCGCGCTCGAGCGGGTCCACGAGCAGGGCCTGGAAGTCGCCGGTGTGATCGCCGTCGTCGACCGTCTCGCCGGAGGTGGGGAGGCGATCGAAGCCGCGGCCCGCGCGCCCTACCGCGCCCTGGTCACGATCGACGAGATCTACCCCGACCGCCCTGACCAAGACTGAATCTGCTGGGTTTTCCCCGCACGGCCAGCACGACCAGGAGCATCCCCAGACCAAGCGTCACCCCGGCGGAGATCTGTTCGTATCCCAGGTCGGCCCAGCGCTCGAAGGTAAGTAGCACCATCATGGCGACGACCACCAAGGTCAAGGTATGAAGCCGACGTTCGCTCATCGCCACAACCATAGCCCTTCGATAAGAGCCCGACAGGCGCCAAGCATTCCACCGGCGACCAATCCCCACGCCGCGAAGTCGAGCACCTCCTCACCTCGTTTGGCTAGCGAGATCGCGGTGCCGATGACGGCACCGAGGGTTGCCATGTCGGCGATGGTCCCCGTTGGTTCCACGCAGACGTAAGCCCTCGGCCTGCTAATTTCGCCCCCGCCCGATGGAGCCAGACGCCGTAGAGATCCGCGTGCTCGGCTGCTTGATCGAGAAGCAGCGGGCGACACCTGACGTCTATCCGCTTTCGCTCAACTCGCTGCGCCTCGCCTGCAACCAGTCGACCAACCGCGAGCCGGTGGTCGACTACGACGAGGCGACCGTGGTCGAGGCGCTGCGCAGGCTCGCGTTACGCGGCTGGACCCGGCTTGCCAGCGGTGCCGGCAGCCGTGCCCGCAAGTACCGGCACTTACTGGACGAAGCGTTCGGCCTCGATGACGCCGAGGTCTCGCTGCTCGCCGTGCTCATGCTGCGCGGCCCGCAGACACCCGGCGAGCTGAAGCAACGCGCCCAGCGCCTCAACGACTTCGCCGATCTCGGCGCCGTGCAGGAGACGCTTGACCGTCTCGTCGAGCGCGCCTTGGCTGCCCGTCACGAGCGCAGGCCCGGCCAGAAGGAGGACCGGTACGAGCAACTGCTCGGCGGCGGGGTCTCTGCTGAGCCGCCGCCCGACAGTGGCGAAGAAGGTGAGAGCGCGACCGCTGAGAATGGCAGCGAGGGAAGCAGCCGCGCGCGGCGCTCGCTCCTGCCGAGGACCGCCTCACCCGCCTCGAGCGCGAAGTCGCCGAGCTCCGCTCGGAGCTTGCCGCCCTGCGCGCCGATCTCGGCGACTAGCAACGCCCGCGGGATCCGCATACCCATCGTTTCTCCGTGACCTGTCAAGGAGGCCTTTAAACGTGCTCCTTTTTTAAAAAAACGTTCTCCTTGACTTTATGAAAGTCATCGTTTACAGTCGCGCCAGGCCGTTTCTCAGGGAGGACGGCAATGGGAGGTACCAAGGGAAACCGAGCCCACGGGGGCCGCCAAGGGAAGCGGCCGGTAGAGGGGCTCAAGGGACAAGGAGAGAGCTACGTGAGACGCCACGCGAAGGCAATCGTCGCCACCTCGGCCGTGCTGTTGACCTTCGTCCTGGGCGTAACGCCTGCGGGAGCTGTGGCACCCATGGTGACGATCGATCCTGGCGTCACCTCGGTCTCCTACACAACCGCCCACGTCTCGGGCACGGTCGATCCCCAGGATCAGCAGACGTACTACTCCTTCCAATACTCGGCGGATCCTGACACCGAAGGCTGGAGCCTCTTCAGCTTCGAAGGGCCGATCCCGGCGGGAGCCGGAGCGCAGAACGTCTCAACCGATCTCGGCGGCCTCAAACCAGGGGCTGAGTACGAGGTCCGCCTCGCTGCCAACAACTTCGTCGATCCGGAAATCATTTCCTCCGAGCCGAACCCTTCCTTCACTACCGACCCCGTCAGCCCCCCAAGCGCCTCAATCGATCCCGTAACGACAATCACCGCCACCTCAGCGCATTTCAGTGGCATCGTCGATCCAGAAGCGCCGGTCGGCAACCCATCGGCGTTCGACGTCGCATGGCGTTTCGAGTGTACGCCAGAGTGCCCGGCGCTCTCCGGGGGAACGATTCCCGCTGACAGCACCAGTCACGTGGTCGAAGCCGACGCCCAAGGCCTCGACCCCAACACCGTTTACGAGGTGACTCTGGTTGCCAGCAACGCGGGAGGATCGGTCAGCGCTGGACCCGAGTCGTTTGAAACCGACTTGGTGGCCCCATTTGCGCAGACCCTCTACGCGGGCTCGATCGACTCTGACTCCGCGCAGCTGGCCGGAAGGATCAACCCCCGGAACTCAGCCGTGAGCTACCAGTTCGAGTGGGGAACGGACACGAGCTATGGACAGGTGACCCCGGCCAGTCCTGCACTGCTCCCTTCCTCAGATAATTCTTTTCATGCTGTAACCGTTCCGATTTCTGGGCTTGAAGAGGGGACGACCTATCACTTTCGGATCCGTGCCACCAACACCGAATCCGGCGAAGAATCCGTAGGCGTCGATCATGTGTTCACAACAGCAGAAGCGATAGGCCCACCGGGTCCTTGTAACGACCAGTGTCGGGTATACGAGAAGGTGTCGCCTAGCGACAAGGCTGGTGCCGATATCGAAAATGACAGCTCGCAGTTCGGAGGAGTGTCGAGGGCTTCGGCGTCGGGAGATCAGGTCGCATTCTTTTCCGCCGGGACCTTTGCCGGAAAAAGTGGTTCTTTGGGGAATCAGTATCTGTCTTCGAGGAGTCCCACGGGGAAATGGAATACGGCAGGACTCGACCCGACGGTCGAGCCATTCTTCTACGTCGGTGGAACTCCCCGCTTCGAACTGATGGAGCCGGATCTTGCCTGGTCTGTCTTCGGGTCTTTTTCCGAAGGTATCTACAAGATGTATCTCAGAGACAATGACACGGGCGGAATAACGGATCTAAGCGATCCTGGCTCCATGTTTTCACCAACCCAGCTGGTGGAAAATCTTGGCAGCGTTCCAATCACGGCGTCGGCATACTCGACAGGTCCGGGACCACTTCACATCATCCTTGAAAGCCCCTTCCCGCTGACCGATGACAGTCCGAATGGCGCCTTTGGAACCAGCATGTATGAGTGGACCGACGGTGAGGTAAGGCTAGTAAGCGTGGACGAAGATGGCGTTTCCTTTGAGGCCAAAGGAGTAGAAAGCTGGCTTGGCGGATCAAGGGACGCCGCAATATTCAGCTATGCCGGTGACAACGCAATCTCGGCTGATGGATCTCGTGTCTTCTTCAGTACCGGATTTGGAGGAGGAGGCGGCACCTTTCTGCATGTCCGAAAAGACGGCCAATCCACTGAACTCGTGTCTCGTTCCGAGCGGACTGGTTGTGATGTCGAACCGCGGGAGTGCGAAGGTAGCGGGGTGTTTCAGGGAGCCTCTTCCGACGGATCGATCGCATATTTCATAAGCGGCGAAAAGCTCACTGAGGATTCGACAGCAACCTTCGATCGCCCAAGTCTGTACCGGTGGGATGCGGGCTCCCCGTCCGGTGAACGTCTCACCGACCTCACGACCGCCGACCCAGACGGGGGCGGGCTCGGAGCCGGCCAGTTCTCCCAGAGGGCCGGGAGCTATACCGGCATGGTGGCAATGACGGACGATGGCGACGTTCTCCATTTTGTCGCCTCCGGCGAGCTTGCGGACGGGGCGCAAGAGGGAGAGCCGAACCTTTATCGCTGGGACGAAGAGAGTGGGATGACTTTCATAGCTACGCTCGATGCAAGGGACAGAGCAACCTGGGGCGTGGATCGCGACGCCAACGAGCCCGGGTACGAGGACTATCCCCTATACCGCGATGCAAGACTCAGCCTCGATGGATCGAGGCTTTTGTTCGCCTCGACGAGGTCACTTACCTCGTATGACGTTGCTTCCTACAAGCAATTGTACCTGTATGACGCGGATACCCAAGAGCTTCAATGCGTGAGCTGTAGCTCACTGACGTCGAAAGCAGTGGGAGGCACAGAGCTTCTTTCTCACAACCCGATCCTCAACCAAGTCTCCGAATATCCAGTAACGGAAAACGTAGTTCCGCGCTGGCTTCCACGCAATATGTCCTCAGACGGAAGGCGCGTTGCCTTTGATACCAGTCAGCCACTCGTCCCTGGCGACAGCAACGGGAAGATAGACGTATACGAATGGTCTGAAGGCGCGCAACACCTGGTTTCAAGCGGCCAGGCCGATGAAGCGAGCCACTTCGTTGATGCCAGTGCGTCCGGGAATGACGTGTTCTTTACGACTCGCGAGCCTTTGGTTGCCTCGGATAGGGATGGGGTCCGGGATATCTACGACGCCAAGGTGGGCGGAATACCCGAGCCTCCGGCGGTGATTCCCTGCGTCGGGGATGAGTGCCAGGGCACCCCGTCACCACCACCGACCATTCCCAGCCCGGGGACCGAGTCCTATCAGGGACCTGTAACAGGGTCGGGTAAAGCCGTTCGCAGATGCAGCAAGCGGAAGAGCAAGCGCCAAGGCTCGAAGAGAGCTCGATGCAAAGGGAAAACTCGTGCTGCTAACAGACGGAGGGCTGAGTAGTGACAAACCGAGAAACGGAGACTCGCATGCGCTTCCTCAGTCGAGGCGGTTTGGCATTGTTGGCATTCACCATCCTTTGTGCTTTGGTGCCCTCTTCCGCCGGTGCGGCATTTGGAATCGTTGAATGGGACGGCGAATGGCTGGGCCCGGACGGTGCCGAGATCCCTGCTGGCGCACATCCCAGTTCGATTCAGACAAAGTTCTTGATCAATACGACGAGTGGTCCCAATGGCTTTCCGATCGCTGACGGATCGGCTAGGAACGCATTTGGAATGACGCCGCCGGGCTTGGTGCCGAACCCCGAGGCCATCCTAAAGTGCCCCGGAGTACGAGTGCTATTGGAAGGCGTGTGCCCGCCGGAGAGTCAAGTCGGGGTTGTTACTGTCTTCACTACGGCCGCGACGTTCGGTCCTTATGCGGTTTACAATATGCCATCGCTCCCAGGGACGCCCGGTACGGTTGCATTTGATGTCGTTAACAACCCGATCTATCTGACTGGAAGCGTTAGAAGCGACGGCGACTATGGATTGAATGTTGTCTCAAGGAACGTATCTCAAGCGATTCCGTTTACCGGTGTAGACCTCGTCTTCTGGGGTGTTCCATCGGCCGAGGAGCACGATCCAATGCGGGCCATCGACTGCAGTCCCGCTGTCTGTCGGTTCGGTACGAGTTCCGATGTGGTAAATCCGAAAGCATTTCTCACTAACCCAACTTCTTGCACTGGGGAAGACATAGGGCTGCCGATGACCCTCAGGCTTGAGTCCTGGCAAGAGCCTCAGCAGAGCGACGAATCGACATTTCTGACCCACGAGCCAGGAGATCTGTTCGATCAGGTGGGCTCCACCGAATGCCATCGGGTCCCGTTCGATCCCGATATCGGAGTTCAGGGCACGACCGATGACGCGGAGACGCCGACGGGGCTCGAAGTGACCCTCGGTTTTCCGCAGCAGGGGCTGACGAATCCAGACGGCCTGGCGCAGTCTCACCTCAAGCGCACGGTTGTTTCGCTTCCGGAGGGGATGACGATCAATCCCTCCTACGCGGATGGTGTCAGCGTCTGCACAGCCGGGCAGATCGGCTTGATCTCCAGCGGGCCGGCGCGCTTCAACCTCGACGAAGAGCAATGCCCGGACGCCTCGCAGATCGGTGAGGTCGAGATCCAGACCCCGGTGCTGCCGGAACCCGTCGAGGGCGAGCTCTACGTCGCCGAGCAGGATGACCCCTACTCCCCCGGGCCTGAGAACCCCTTCGACTCGCTCTTTGCCCTCTACATAGCTGCCGAAGGCCAGGGCGTCGGCGTCAAGCTCGCGGGTGAGGTCAGCCTCGATCACGCAACCGGTCAGGTCGTCACGACCTTCGACAACAATCCCCAGCTGCCTTTCAGTCGCTTCACTCTCAAGTTCAAGGGTGGGCAGCGGGCGCCGCTCGCGACGCCCTCAGCCTGCGGCAAATTCGAAACGGTCGCCGAGTTCGAGTCCTGGTCGCGTCCTGATGAAGCGGTCTTCGACACCGAGCCGCTGTATATCGCCCAGGGGCCGAACGGCGGCCCGTGCTTGCGGGCGCAGGAGCGGCGCCTCGATCCCGGGCTTACGGCCGGGACGGTCAATCCGAATGCCGGCAGCTACAGCCCCTTCGTTCTCCGCATGACCCGTCGCGACGGCGAGCAGGAGATCTCCTCCTTCAGCGCCGATCTCCCACCGGGGTTGACGGCGAAGCTGGCCGGCGTCTCGAAGTGTTCCGATGGAGCGCTGGCGCTGGCCGCCCAGAAGAGGGGCGCGGTAGAGAAGGCAGAACCGTCCTGCCCCGCCTCGAGCCAGATCGGAACCGCATTGAGCGGTACCGGCACGGGCTCACAGCTCACCTACGTCCCCGGCAAGGTTTACCTCGCTGGCCCCTACAACGGAGCCCCGCTGAGCGTCGCCACGGTGGTCCCTGCCCAGGTCGGTCCGTTTGACATCGGCACGATTGTCGTGCGGGCGGCCCTTCAGGTCGATTCCGACGATGCCCAGGTTCACGTCGACCCCGTCCCGATCCCCTACATCCGACAGGGCGTCGCCCTCCACGTCAGGGATATCCGCGTGATTCTCGACCGGCAGAACTTCACCCTCAATCCCACCAACTGCGATCGGATGGTCATCGATGGCACGCTGACGGGGACGGGTGCCGACTTCACGAGCTCGGCCGATGATCCGCCGGTGACGAAGTCGACACCCTTCCAAGCCGCCAACTGCGCCGCCCTCCCCTTCAAGCCGAAGCTCTCCTTCAAGCTCAAGGGAGGAACCAAGCGAGGCCAGTTCCCGGCCTTCCAGGCGACCTTGAAAGCACGCCCTGGCGATGCCAACCTGGCAAAGACCACCGTCGTCCTACCGCGCTCGGAGTTCATCGAACAGGGCCACATCAGAACCGTCTGCACCAGGGTCCAGTTCAAAGCCCAGCAATGCCCCCTTGGATCGATCTACGGCCACGCCAGGGCGATCACGCCGCTCTTCGACACGCCAGTAGAAGGACCGGTTTACCTCCGCTCAAACGGAGGCGAAAGGCTCCTCCCAGACCTAGTCGTCTCCTTGAAGAACGGCGAGATCGAGGTTGCCCTCGCCGGCTTCATCGACTCGGTCAAAGGACGAGTCCGAAACGCCTTCAACGTCATCCCAGACGCCCCGGTGACCAAGTTCACCCTGAACATGCAGGGCGGTAAGAAGGGCCTCCTCGTCAACCACCTCGACCTCTGCAAGGTCACCTCGAGGGCCGATGTGAAGATGGTCGGCCAGAACGGCAAGGTGGTCGAGACGAGGCCGAAGATGGGGACTTCGTGCGGCAAGGGCCGGGGGAAACGCCAGAAGTAGCCGCCGGGCGTGCTCTCCGCGCTCCAAGGATAGGCGACCCCTCAAAGCCACGCTGGCCCTTGCCAGCGTGGCTTTTCCCTTTCTAGAGCCACTTCATGCCTAGAAACAAAATTGTCCTTGACATTTGGAGAACCGGTTGTCTACCCTGTACGCGAGTTCGGGAAACATGAGTGTCCACCAGCGCTCGAAGTTACCGGATCGCAGGGAATCAGGGAAACCGAGCCCACGAGGGCCGCCAAGGGAAGCGGTCGGCAGAGGGGCTCACGGGACAAGGAGAGAACAGTTGAGCTCCACGCAGACGCAGTTCAGCGGCTCGTTGGCGACGAGGGTCCTCATTGCCTCGGCCATCTCCGTTCTTCTCTCCTTGGCGATGCTTACGCCGAGCGCCTCTGCGAGCAAGCAGGTCGCCAGAACGATCGACACCTTGGCGGCGGGGATCGCGCTCGATCAGTCGAGCGGCGATTTCTACGTCGTCCCCCGCGGCGGCGATCGGATCGACCGGTATGACCCAGACGGCGACCCGGTCTCCCAGTTCGGCTCGACGGGCTCCGGAAACGGCGAGTTCAACTTCGAAGCGGTCGCACGCATCGGCATCGCGGTCGACAACTCCTCCGGTCCATCTGCGGGCTCGGTATACGTCGCGGACTTCGGCAACAACCGGGTCCAGAAGTTCGACGCGGCCGGCAACTACATCTCTCAGTTCGGCACGGCCGGCAGCGGGAACGGTCAGTTCCAGTCGCCCGGCGGGATCGGCGTCGACCCCACAGATGGATCCGTCTACGTGGCCGACCTGGGCAACAACCGGGTCCAGAAGTTCGACGAAGACGGCAACTACGTCTCCCAGTTCGGGACGCCCGGATCCGAAGGCGGTCAGTTCTCCTTCTTCCCGTCGGACGGCGCGGATATCGCCGTCGACTCGACCGGCGATGTCTACGTGCTCGAGGCGTTCATGCGAGTGCAGCGCTTCAGCTCGGCCGGCGTCTTCGAGACGGTTTTCGGTGGAGAGACTCTCGCTGATCCGAGCGACTTTCCCTTGGCGCTCGCCGTCAACTCGTCCAACGACCATGTCTTCGTCGGCCTCCGTGAGAGCGATGGGGTACCCGTCTACGAGTTCGATTCCAGCGAGGCTGTCATCGACACACACGGTGCCGGGATAGCCCTCAATACGCCCACTGCTCTGACGACTTCCAGCGATCCTTCTGGTCCTCTCTACTACGGCCTCACCAGCGGATCGGAGGGCTTTGCGCTCTACATCCTGGACGAGATCTCGGCGCCAGTGGCCACCTTCGATTCGATCAGCGGCGTTTCCGCTGACGAAGCCACCTTCCATGGCCTGGTCAATCCCAATGGCTCCGAAACGGGATATCGCTTCGAGTACCGTGCTGACGGGACGACCGGGTGGTCGCGCTTCTCGGCAAACGATGTCGTCGCCGGCAGCGGAACGGTAGACGTACCGGTCGAACAGACGGTCACCGGGCTGGAGCCAAACATCCTCTACCACGTCAGGCTGGTTGCAGCCAAGCCACTCGGGGGCCCGAGCCACACTTCCGCGGAGCAGACCTTTATGACCGAGGCGCTTCCTGCCTCGGGCTCCACCCGGTCGGCCTTCCCGATCGGGGACACCTTCGCCACCCTTCGCGGTCTGGTCGATCCCAACAACGCGCCGACCACCTACTACTTCGAGTACGGAACGGACGCGTCCTACGGAAGCCGGATTCCGCTCGCATCCGGGGCCAACGCCGGCCAGGGAGGCGATCTCATCGGGGTGGAGCAGACCGTTACCGGCCTTCAGCCCCTGACCACCTATCACTTCCGCCTGGTGGCCACCAACCCCTTCGGCGCCTCGTTGGTCGGCGTCGATATGACTTTCACCACAATCAGCACGGCGCAGGCGGCATGGCCCGCCCGCGGCATCGAGCTGGTCACCCCACCTGACAAGGCGGATCAGGTCCCACTTTTCCCTCTGGCGGACCCAGCTGGCGGGCGGGCTGTCTGGGGAACGCTTACCGGGGCACCGGGATCGCCGTCAGGCAGTGGCGGAGTCTTCGTCGCGGAGCGTGGCCAGTCCAGCTGGCAATCGACCACCCTCCTTCCTCCCAGGGACCAGCTGGTCGGAGGCGGCCAGCTCTCCTACACGCTCCTCGCAGCCTCGCCTGATTTCTCCGAACGGGTCTTCAAGGTGGCGGTCTCGTTCATCACTCAGCAGGTCAGCGACACCTCATACGTGCGAGTCGGTTCCGGTGGTACTCAGGAGGTTCTCGGAACCATCGAACGACAGTTCATCGGTGCCAACGGAGAGGACCCGGTTGCAGTCAGTCCCGACCTCGATCACGTGTATATGCACACCAACCAGCAAATCGATCCCGAACATCAGCCGGCGACCGGGCAGGTCTATGACCTCGGCAGCGGCTCTCCCGTCCTCGTCAGCAGGCTCGAGGACGGCTCGGTGCCGCCCTGCGGGGTCCGTGGAGGCCAGTTCTCAGGGTTCTCCTCTCTCTACTATCGGCCCTCATCGATCTCAACAGACCCCGATGCGCCACCGCGGCTCGCGTTCGGCGCCGCACCGAGCTGTGAAATTGAGCACATCTACGTCCGCGACGTGGAGGGTGGACAGACGATCCGTCTCACCGGCTCGCCGGTCTCTGGCGAAGAATTCAGCGAGTTCTTCATCAAGGGGGACGCTGACCTGTCACAGGTCATCTTCGCCACTCGCACGAACCTCGACCCGGCCGACTCCGGCACAGCGACAGATATCTATCGCTGGAGCGAAGACGGCGGAGTGGATTGCCTCACTTGCGTCGCACCGGTAGATGCCGACGTATTTGCTAAGAGCGACGTCGCGGGCTACCTCACCAATGTGGTCGTCTCTCCTGACCTCTCCCACGTCTACTTCACCAGCACTGAGGAGCTGGTACCGGGTCAGCCGAGCCTGAACGGAGACGGGACAAATCTCTACGTATGGGCCGATGGCGGGATCGACTATGTGGCACCGGTGGATGGTCCCTTGAACGAGACCTTTGGGACGTCCAATCCCAACAGCGCGATCACCACGCCGGATGGTGACACGCTGGTGTTCAGAAGCAACCAGCCAGGAGTAACCCCCGATAGATCCTCCGGGAATTGCGCCACCCTCGCTGAAACACCGGTCCGTTGCTATCAGTTCTATCGCTACACGCACTCCACCGGCACTCTCGAGTGCATCACCTGTGATCGAGCAGGCCAGCAGTTCCCGCAACCGAAATCGGAGTTCGCTCTGTTCAGCCCCGAGGCTGTCAGCGAAAGCTTCTTCTGGGCACGCGCGCTGGCGGCCTCTCCGCTCAGCGACGACGGGCGTACCTTCGTCTTCTCCTCCGACCGTGCAT
This sequence comes from uncultured Solirubrobacterales bacterium, assembly GCA_963697695.1. GTDB lineage: Bacteria > Actinomycetota > Thermoleophilia > Solirubrobacterales > 70-9 > VRUE01. Next base: position 1,522,190 of record OY969094.1, on the reverse strand, counting down.
ATGTGGCCAGGGACATAAACCGCTCGCGCGACATCTACGAGTGGCGCGACGGTCGCCTTCGCCTCGTAACCGACGGGGTCAGTGAGTACCCATCGAGGCCTGACACCGACTTCAACACGCCGCGGCTGATCGGTCTCTCGGGCGATGGAACCGATCTGTTCTTCACCCTTGGGGCGAGGGTAACCGGCCATGAGATCGAGAACTCCGCCCAGCTCTTCGATGCCCGCGTCGGAGGTGGCTTCCCACCGCCCCCCACGCCCCCCGCTGCCTGTGTCGAGGACGCTTGTCAGGGCCCCCTCGACGTCCCTCCAGGCCTCTCGTCGTCCGGCAGCTCGACCCTCCAGGGACCCGGCAATCAGGCGCAGCGAATACGGAAAAAACAGCGCGGACGCTGTGTGAGCAGGAAAAGCAAAGCCAGCCGAGGCGCAAAGTGCAAGCGCACGCGAAACGGCCAGAAGCGTAAACCGACCAATGCCAAGAAGGGCTGAGCAGAGATGAACCGGAAGGCAGATATGACCAGCGCATTTCGCACTCGATTCACGCTGCTGCTCGTCGCCTGTGTGGCGACCCTGACCTTGGGGGCGTCTCCGGCCGCCGCTGCGCCGGTCCTCGACGTCAAGACGAAATGGGGACCGACCCATCTGGTTCCGGGCGACGTGGGACAGTTCGTCGTCAACGTCCGTAACTACGGTGACACCAACGCCAGTGGCCCGGTGACTGTCGAGCTGACCTTGCCGCCCGGCGTTACCCGCGTCCCGCCTGCGCCATTCGACGACTTCGCAAGCAACGGCGAGGGCGCCCCGTACTGGTCCTGCTCAGACCTGGTTTCTGGTGGCATCGACACCGTCACCTGTACGAACAGCATGGAAGACATCGTTGCCCGCACCGGCGCCATGAGCACTCTTGAGTATTGGGATCTGAGAGCGCTGGTGATCAGGGTCGCCGTGGCGCCGGATGCCGCGGGCACCCACGAGGTCACGACTGAAGTGTCGTCCGGTGGCGGGAGCGATTCCAGCGTGCAGCCGATTACGATCGACGACGATCCGACCAGCTTTGGCGTCGTGGACGAGACCTTTCGCTCCGACCTGTTCGACGCAGCCTTTCCGGCAGGCCAACCCATTCGTCATGCAGGAGCTCATCCGTTTGAGCTGCGAGTCGGCTTCGACTTCAACCTCAGGAAGGCAGAGAGCCCCTCGCCGCTGCCCGGGTTCGTCTCCACGCTCCTCTCCACCCAGCCAGTGGAGGACGCTCGTACCACCGTCATCACCCTCCCGCATGGGCTCGCCGGAAACCCAGAGGCGACTCCAAAGTGCTCGTCCAGCGACTTCCTTCGCAAGCGAGGGAACATCGACACCGGCTGCCCGCCGGAGACCCAGGTGGGCACTCTGGATCTCTATATGAACGCGCCTCCAGCGCCTACGTTCAACAACAACTGGACGACCCGAGTCGGCGTATACAACCTCGAGCCTCGAAAGGGAGTCCCGGCGGATTTCGGCTTCAACGTCCTCGGCTACAGGGGGCACATCTATCCGACGCTGGACCCCGCTCGCAATTACGCGATCAAGGCTACGACGCCCTACATCAGCAGCATCCTTCCACTCCACACCGCCGAGTTCACGATGTGGGGAGTACCCGCCGACCCGGCGCACTTCTGGAAGCGGACCAACGAGAACGAGGACGAACCGCTGCACGGCATCGAAAGCAACGCGCCGATCAAGCCCCTCCTCTCGCTGCCGATGGACTGCAGCGACCATGGCCGCGCCACCTTCGGGGCCGATTCCTGGCAAAGCCCCGGCTGGGACAACCTCAACGAGGATCCGACCGGTCTACCGGTCTACGAGACATCGTCGGCCGAGAGCCTCGAGGTCGAGGGTTGCGATGACCCGCGCATCCGCTTCGAGCCGAAAGTCGCGCTTCAGCCGACCAGTCGCGCTGCCGGGGGACCGACCGGGCTGAAGGTGGATCTGATCGTTCCCCAGCGCAACGACACCGTCGGGGACGCAGACGAACTCTATGAGCAGAACGGCGACGTCCAGGCGATTCCGACACCGCCGATGAAGAAAGCAGTCGTCACCTTCCCGGAAGGTATGACTCTGTCGACCTCCGCAGCCCAGGGCCTCGGCAACTGCACCGCCGAGCAGATCGGCATGGGCACCAACAGCCCTGTGCGCTGTCCCGAAGACAGCCGTTACGGCTCGCTGACGCTGCACACGCCGATCCTCCCTCCCGATGCCCCGATGGTCGGCGACATCTACATCGCCAAGCAGAACGAGAACCCGTTCAACAACTTTCTCTCGATGTACTTCGTCATCCACGACGACGACCGTGGCCTCCTGGTCAAGATCGCGGGCCGGATAGACCTCGACCCACGGACGGGGCAGATCAGAACCACCTTCGACGATCTGCCTCAGTTCCCGGTCTCCAACATGGAGCTGACCTTCAAGGGTGGCGTGAGGGCGGGCCTGGTCAACCCCACCACCTGTGGCACCAAGACGATCAGGGCTGAATTCTTCTCCTGGCACGATCCAGACACCCCAATCACCGAGACCAATTCCTATGACGTAACCCGCCGGCCTGACGGTTCGCCCTGCGTCAACAGCTTGAGCGAACGACCCTTCGGGCCAAAGCTCACCGCGGGCACTGTCAACCCCTCCGCCGGCGCCTACTCCCCGTTCACTTTCCGCCTGCAGCGCACGGACGACGACCAGGAGTTCAGCCAGCTGGGCGTGACCCTCCCCCCGGGTCTGCTGGCCAACATCTCCAAAATTGCCGAGTGCCCAGAGGCCGGCATCGCCCAGGCCGAAGCTTCGGGCCGAACCGGTACGCAGGAGCAGGCGGCTCCTTCCTGCCCCGCATCGAGCCAGATCGGAACGACCGACGTGGGCAGTGGCGTCGGCCAGGTGATCACCTACATCCCCGGCAAGGCCTATCTGGCCGGTCCGTACAAGGGCGCTCCGCTGAGCATGGTCGTGATCACTCCGGTCCTCGCCGGGCCCTATGACCTCGGCGTGATCGCGGTCCGCTCTGCGATCCACGTCGACCCACAGACCGCCCAGGCGAGCATCCAGACCGATCCCTTCCCGCAGATCTATCAGGGCATTCCGGTGCGGATCCGCGACATCCGGGTCAAGGCCGACCGGCCGGACACGATCGTCAACCCGACCAGCTGCGACCCGATGGCGGTCGAGGCCCGTGTGACGGGAACCGGTGGCATCCTCGAGTCGATCGCCGACGACACGGCTGTCGACCTTGCCGAGCGTTTCCAGGCGGCGAACTGCGCTCGGCTCGGCTTCAAACCGAAGCTCAGCTTCAAGCTCAGGGGAGGCACCGAGCGGGGCGACTTCCCGGCACTCGAGGCGACCCTGCGAGCGCGGCCCGGCGATGCCAACATCGCTCGCTCCACGGTGATCCTGCCGCGGTCGGAGTTCATCGAACAGGGGCACATCCGCACCGTCTGCACCAGGGTCCAATTCGCCGCGGACCAGTGCCCCCCCGGCTCGATCTACGGCAGGGCGAAGGCGACGTCGCCGCTTTTCGACGAAGTCCTCGAAGGGCCGGTCTACCTGAGGTCCAACGGCGGCGAAAGGCTGCTGCCAGACCTGGTCGTCTCGCTCGACGGCAAGATCGAGGTTGCCCTCGCCGGCTTCATCGACTCGGTCAAAGGCCGGGTGCGAAATACGTTCGACGTGGTCCCCGACGCGCCGGTGACGATGTTCAAGCTGATGATGCAGGGCGGCAAAAAGGGCCTGCTGGTCAACCATCTGGACCTCTGCGAGGTCACCGCGCGGGCGGATGTCAAGTTCGTCGGCCAGAACGGCAAGATCGCGCAGAGCCGACCGAAGATGGGTACTTCGTGCAAAGGCAAGGGAAGGAAAGGGCGAAAAGGCTAGAACGGCCTCGCACGCAGGCGTGCCGTTTGACCTGGGGAGTATTTAGGAACTAGACTGTACGTTTAACGGACCAGGCCGTCTGCACGATGAGCGAGGCTCGAGCTAGATCCAAATTCACCACGCCCCGCCGCCTCCCTCGCGGGCGGCACGCTCTCGCCCCGGAGGCGGTGTTGCAGGATCAGCGGGAGCGCCTGCTGGCGGCCGTGCCCGGGGTAGTCGCGGAACGCGGCTACGAAGCGATGTCGGTGGCGGACATCGTCAAGCGGGCCGCGGTCTCCCGCAATGCCTTCTACAAGAACTTCCGCGACAAGCAGGACTGCTTCGCGACCGCCCACGAGGCCGGGCACGAGAGGTTGCTCGGCATCCTCACGGAGCCCTGCGATGAGGCGGCGGCGATCGAGGAACGGGTCGAGCACTCGCTGTCCGCCGGCCTTGACGCTCTCGCCTCGGACCCGGACATGGCGCGCCTACTCTTCGTCGAGGCGCCCTCGGCAGGAGAGGAGATCGCCCTCCGCTACCACGAGTGGCTGCAGCGCTACGGAACCCTGCTGGACTCCGCTGCGCCCGCAGGATCGTCCGAGTCGACGCCGGCACCGGTGGTCCACCCAGTAATCGTCGGTGGCATTGCCTCTCGCGTCGCCAGCGAGATCCTGCAGGGCAGGGCGGCCGGGCTGCGCGACCTCACGGCTCCCCTGGTCGAGTACGTCCTCGCCTTTTACCGGCCCAGCGAGCCGGGCCCGAAGGAGGGCAGGGTCCTCACATTCGAGCCCGAGCAAGAGGCGTCGACCGAGCCCTACGAAGAACGCCGCCGGCAAGCCGGCGCCTAGCTTCCCGCCGCCTCCAACTGCGTCACGTACCGCGCCGGTCCAGGCGCCGGCGCAAGAAACTTCGCACCCGAAATCCCTGCAAAATAGGTATTTCTGTAGAAATACCATGTGCGTATCTTGACAACTACGAATCGGCGTGTTTACATCTCCAACTGTCTTCTCTTGGGAACGGCATTGGTATCGCTGAGACCCAGCTGAGACGCACATCAGGGAAACCGAGCCCATGGGGCCGCCAAGGGAAGCGGCCGGTAGAGGGGCTCACGGGACAAGGAGAGAGCTACGTGAGACGCCGAATGAAGAATCGGTTCGCGGGATCGACTCGGAGCGGAATGCCCCGTGTCTTCGTGACACCCTTCTCTCTTCTTGCCTTGGTGGTGTTCCTTGGGGGCGGCGCTTCGTCGGCGATCGCAGCCGGCGCTGGGGAAATCCCGGGCCGGGGTTTCCTCCCCGACAACCGCGGCTGGGAGAAGGTGACACCCGAAGACAAGAACGGCTTTGGGCTGAGCCCGGTCAGCACCACGTCCGTTGCGCCTTCGGGCGACGCGGTGGGCTGGGGTCTCTACGGCGGCCCGTCACCTCTGACCCCGGCTGGGGTGGGGGAAGACGCCCTGGTCAGCGAACGAGACGCTGCCAAAGGGGAATGGACTTACCGCTCCCTGATCCCCCCCGTTCCTTATGAATTCGAATTCGCCGCGGTCCCAAGGGTGCCGTTCATCTCGAGAGATCTCTCCAAAGCGGTGGTCAGATCTTATTCGGATCTTGATCCCGATCAGCCGGCGACGGGTAGTCCGAACCTGTTTCTCGGCGACAACGATCACTCATATGAAGCCATAACGACGACCGGTGGAGGTGCCGGAAGCATCTTGGGTACCGCGGATCTGGGTCAGATCCTTTTCAACTCAACTCTGGCACAGACCTCCGATCCAGTGTCCGCGTTTACCTCCTACCCCTACGAGTGGAGCAACGGCGACGTACGCCTGGTCAGCGTCCTCCCTGGTGGGGTCATACCTCCTGAAGGCGCTGTCGTTGGTACCCATTCGTTTTTGGGTTATAGCTCCCGCGATCACGCTTTTTCCGAAGACGGCAGACGGATATTCTTCTCCCCGTTCGACTCGACCATCAGGCCCAATAACACCGGCCAGCTCTATGTACGTGAAGATCCCGACGGGACCGGCCCCGAAGGCCCCACCACCCGTCATGTATCCATCTCAGAGCGCACCGATTGCGCGAATGATCCAACCTGTGGAGGGGACAACGAACCTGATCCCGCACCCGACCCCCTGGGTCCTCTTCCTCCTACTCTCCTGGCTGGCGAGGCGGCCCATGGCGACAAGGTTCTCTTTAGCAGCTGCGAGAAGCTGACTGACGATTCAACCGCTAGCAGTGCAGGCGTGGGTTCGGAAAACGGAGTTTGCAACAGCAACTACACCACCGAGAAAAACGACATCTACCTCTTTGACCTCAACGCCAACGGTGGTGCTGGAGAGCTGACCGACTTGACCACAGCTGATCCGGCTGGAGCCAGGGTCATGGGAATCATCGGCGCAAGCGACGATCTGAGCCGCTTCTACTTCGCCGCAAAGGGTGTCCTTGCCGGAAACACCGGCGCGAACGGGACCACGGCAACCGACGGCCTCCTGAATCTTTACGCATGGGATAGCGGAAACACGACCTTCATCGCGAGCCTCGCCGAGGACACGTTCAACCAAAATCCCCCTGACGACCCTGACAACTGGGTGCCTCTCACGAGCATTCGTGACCGCCTCTCTCGGGTCAGTGACAACGGGCGCTATCTCGCTTTCACCGCTCGTGCGCACCTGACTCCTTACGACAATCGCAATCCGAAATGTAAAGCGCTTCCCCTCGAAAATGCCTGCTCACAGGTCTATCGCTACGACGTAGTGGAAGACGAGCTCGACTGCCTTTCCTGTCCGGCCGACGGAGGCCCGCCGAGAGGCGACGCGATGCTCATGTTCGCTCCGTACCAGGTGTTTGGTTTCACTGAAACTGATGACCACTACGACCAGCCCTACAACCTGCTCGACGACGGAACCGTGTTCTTCGAAACGCCGACGAAGCTCGTCTCGGACGATTCGAACGGCCACATCGACGTCTACCAGTTCCGGGGCGGAGAGATCCGTCTGATCTCCGACGGGGCTACTGAGGCCGACGCGCATTTCTTCGATGCCAGTCCAAGCGGCAGCGATGTCTTCTTCAGCACGACTGCCCGGCTTACCCCGGACGACTCTGGGGAACAGGAGGATCTGTACGACGCAAGGGTCAACGGGGGGTTCCCCGGCCCACCCCTGCCGCCTCCGGCGTGCGAGGGCGATGCCTGCCAGCCGCCACCGGTGATCCCCAGCGATCCAACTCCCAGCAGCTCCACCTTCAGCGGCGCCGGAAGTCCAGCTACCCGCGCCAAGAGCAAGCAAAGGTGTCCTAAGGGACGCAGGGTGAAAAAAGGCAGATGCACTGCAAAAAGGAAGCCCCAGAATCGAGCCGCCAACACAAACCGGAGGGGCGGAAAGTGAAGTCGCGAACGACGTCGATTACGAGAGGAACCGAAACCACGATGGATCGCGTTGTAAAGAGCCCCCTCCTTCGTGCCAGGCTATTGGCATCGTTTGCGGCGCTAATAGGATGTCTTTCTGTCGGTTGGGTTGCCGCGACGCCGGCGAGTGCCGACTTTCATATCGTCAGCCTGGGGGCTGGCACGTACAACCAGGATGGAAGCTCCGCTGCGGAAGCGAGTTCGCATCCCTACGCGGCGCGCGTCTCGTTCACTCTCAGCTCAGAGGGCTTTTTCAAACCGTCTGAGCCGTTCAGGTCGGTCAGGGTCGATCTGCCACGTGGCTTCGTCCCCAATCCGACCTCCACGCCCGCGCTTTGCACGCCCGAGCAGATGGCTTCGGCCGGTACCGATGCGGGCCTCCTCTGCCCGATCGACTCGCAGGTGGGGATCGCCCGGCTCTGGATTCCCAACGGCGTCGACTCCAGCTTCACATCGGGTTACGTGCCGCTCTACAACATGGTTCCCGTCGAGGGGACTCCGGCGACCATTGGCTTCACCATCCTCGGAATCTTCGTCAACCTGATTCCCGAAGTTCGCAGCGGTTCAGACTACGGAGTGAGCGTGGACGTCGATGCCGTGAATCAGATTCTCCCGCTGGTCGGCTCGACGATTGAGCTGTGGGGGGTTCCAGCGGACCCGAGTCACGACGAACAGCGCCATTGTCCCGGCACCGGCTCGAACGGAGTCGAGGGCAATGGCGGCGTCTTCGGTTGCAGCAGCAGCGGGGTCGCGCGCCCCTTCCTAACCAACCCATCGCAATGTGTAGATATGTTGCCCACTACCTTCACCTTCAACACCTACTTCCAGCCGAACGCGATGGTTTCCGGCACGGTCGATGAGGATGAGAACGGCAATCCCGCGCTGATGGACGGTTGCGCCGATGTCCCATTTGATCCGGAGATGTCGGTTTCTCCCTCCGCCGATACGGCAGAGACGCCATCCGGGCTCGAGGTTCAGCTGGATGTCCCAAGCTCGGGATTGCTGAATCCAGACGGCAGCGGTCAGTCTCACGTCAAGAAGGTGGTCACCGCTCTTCCGGAGGGAGTCACGGTCAACCCATCCTCGGGAGAGGGACTCAGCACCTGCACGCCCGCCCAGTATCAAGCGGAGACGGCGACCTCCAGCCCAGGTGCAGGCTGCCCCAATGGCTCGAGGATCGGCAGCGTCGAGATCGAGACCCCCCTGCTGAGGGAAAGCGTTGACGGCGCTCTTTACTTGGCGCAGCAGGATGATCCAGCTACGGCAGCTCCGGGCGCCGAGAACCCCTTCGACTCTCTGCTTGCCCTCTATATCGTCGCCAAGCTCCCCGAACGGGGGGTGGTCGTGAAGGTCGCCGGCAAGATCGAGCCCGACCCCAAAACCGGTCAGCTCGTCACCACCTTCGACAACCTGCCCCAGCTACCGTTCTCGACCTTCCGCCTGCGCTTCCGCGAGGGCGGCCGCGCCCCCCTCGTAACCCCACGCGCCTGCGGCACCTACACCACCACCACCGACTTCGTCCCCTGGTCCGCGGCAGATCCAGACAACCCAACGGCGGATGAGATCGTCACCACCACCTCCCAGTTCCAGATCACCCGCGGCGTCGGCGGAGGACCCTGTCCGGCCGGTGGCCTGCCCCCCTTCAAGCCGGGGATTGTGGCAGGCACGATCAACAACGCCGCTGGGCGCTTCAGCCCCTTCAACATCCGCCTGACCCGCAACGACGGCGAACAGGAGTTCACCCGCTTCTCGATCAAGCTGCCGCCGGGGATCACGGCGAAGCTGGCGGGTACCCCGTTCTGCCCAGACGCTGCGATCGAGGCGGCGAAGTCAAAGACGGGGGCTGCGGAGCTGGCAAGTCCCTCCTGTCCTAAGGCATCTGAAGTGGGAAGGACCCTGGTTGGAGCAGGCGTCGGTTCTGTTCTCACCTACGTCCCCGGCAAGATCTACCTCGCCGGTCCCTATAACGGAAGCGCCCTGTCGATCGCAGCGATCACCGCCGCCAAGGTCGGCCCCTTCGACGTGGGAACGGTCGTGATCAGGGAGGCCCTCAAGGTCGACCCCGAGACAGCGGAAGTCTTCATCGACGCCACCGGCTCTGACCCGATCCCCCACATCATCGAGGGCATCCCCGTCCATGCGAGGGACATCCGCGCCTACGTCGACAAGCCGCAGTTCGTCTTGAACCCAACCTCTTGCGACAGGACCTCGACCGCATCGACCCTCCTGGGAGCGGGACTGGACTTCGCAAGCGACATAGACAACAACCCGATCACGGTCACGAGCCCCTTCCAGGCGGCCGACTGCGCCGCCCTGCCCTTCAAGCCGAAGCTGAGCCTCAGGCTGATCGGCGGGACCAAAAGAGGCGACCATCCCAAGTTCAGGGCCCACCTGAAGATGAACGGGATCGGCGAAGCAGCCATAGAGCGGGCTCAGGTGACCCTGCCCAAATCGGAGTTCCTGGAGAACGCCAACATCAGAACGATCTGCACCAGGGTGCAGTTCAACAAAGGCCCCTTCCCGGGAGCCCAGTGCCCGCAGGCATCGGTCTACGGCTACGCCAAAGCGATCACGCCGATCCTCGACGAACCGATCGAGGGCCCTGTCTTCCTCAGATCCTCCGAGCACGAACTCCCCGACCTGGTCGCAGCCCTGCACAGCGGCAAGATCAACGTCAACCTGATCGGCCGCATCGACTCGGTCAAAGGCGGAGGCCTGAGGAACACCTTCGAAGCCGTCCCCGACGCACCGGTCTCGACCTTCACCCTGACCATGCAGGGCGGCAAAAAGGGCCTCCTGGTCAACTCGACCAACCTCTGCAAAGGCACCCACAAGGCCAAAGTCGCCTTCGATGCCCACAACGGCAAGTTCTCGGACTCGAGGATTCCGCTTAAGGCCAAGTGCAAGGGCAAAGGCAAAAAACGCAATAGGGCCCGCTAGTCCATGGGCACAAGGGCAAAAGCAGGAGCGCTGATCTCAGCGCTCCTGCTGATCGGCGCCGCTGCTGCAGGCGCAGTAACGGTCCAGCAAGAGGGCCTGCGCATGAGCGTCCTCTCCCAGATCAAGCCCTACAAGCTCCCCCGCGACAAACCCGCCCCGATCGCCGTCTTCGTCGCCGGGCACCTGGAGAGCGCCAAAGGCGGCATCCCGCCACAGCTGCGCAAGATGACGATCGACGTCAACAAAAACGGCCTCTTGCAGTCAAGAGGCCTGCCGGTCTGCCAGATCCCCCAGGTCCAGCCCGCTTCAACGGAACGAGCCCTCTCCAACTGCCGAGACGCCCTGATCGGATCCGGCCAGTTCTGGGCCAACATCGTCCTCCCCGACCAGGGCGCCTACAGAACCCAGGGACGTCTCCTCATCTTCAACGGCAGAAGAGCAAAGAAGCCGGTGATCCTCGCCCACATCTACACCTCCCATCCCTTCAACACCTCCTTCGTCATCCCCTTCTCGATCAGGAAGATCTCCAAAGGCACCTACGGCACCCGCCTCTCTGCATCCCTTCCCGAGGCCCTCGGCACCTGGGGCTACCTGGACCGGATCAAGCTGACCCTGCGCCGCAAATACACCTACCGGAGCAAGCAGCTCTCCTACTTCAACGCAGCCTGCGCAGCTCCCAAGGGAGCGAAGCGGGCCTCCTTCCCGCTTGCCTACGTCGACTTCTCCTTCGCCGGTAGGCCCTCGGTCGCCGTCAGCGTGACCAAGACCTGTGGGGTGAAGGGATGAGGCGGGTAGCAACAGCTCTCTTCCTCTCGTTCCTTCTCCTCGCCCCTGCGGCTAAGGCCGAATACGACCCGGTAGGAGGCGGAACCACGAAGCTCCTCTTGGACCAGCGTTTCGCCTCCTTCCTTCAGAAGAACGGCATCAAGCTCACCGCCAAGGCCCCGGCCAAGGTCAAAGGCAGCTCTTTCACGCTCCCCGTCTCAGGCGGCATCTTCGACCCGGTCGAAGGCAAGGGCTCGATCGACTCCGAAGGCGTCCTTTCCTTCCAAGGCGACAAAGGCAAGGTCCCTCTGCGAGAGATCAACGTCAAGACCAAGGCATCGCCGCTGATCGCCAAGGTCGGAGGCAGCCAGTTGAAGATCGCTACTTCTTCAAATCGCAAAGCCAAGCGCGAAGGCTTCGATTCCTCCTACAGCGCAAAGCAGCTGAAGCTCACCGCCAAGGTCGCAACCCGCCTCAACAAGAAGCTGAGACCAAGAAAAGAGTTCAAACAGGGACAGATCATCGGATCACTTCAGACGAAGATCGAACCTCAGCTCGTCACGATCACCGAATCAGGCAAAGCGACGATCGCCCTAGACCCTGCTTTCTTCGCCAAGCTCGACTCCCGCTTCGTCTCCCTCAACCCGATCTTCCCCGCCGAACGCCAGGGACTCTCCTTCAGCTTCCCGATCGCCAAGGGAGGAGCTATCGCTCCAGATGGATCAGAAGGAACCTTGAGATCAGCAGGAGCGATTGAACTCCTTCAGCTCGGCGCAGGACAGGTCTTCTGGAAGGACTTCTGGCTCGATCTCACCTCAAAGCAAGACACCGCCGAAGTGGACATCGAGCCGACTCCTGCTTTCCCGGGCAAGCTGGGACGGATCGGGGTGCTGAGCCTTGAGCAAGCCGCTTTCTCCTCGAGCCCAGCTAGGAGGACGATCTCGCTCGCAGGGGCTCCCTTGACTCTGCAGGCCCAGGCGGCTGAGCAGCTGAACCTGGCCTTTGCGCAGGGGCAGCCGGTGTTCGCGCCTGGGGAGGTGGTGGGCGTGCTGGGGTTCGGGGCGGTGGGGGAGTAGGGCCCGCTTCAGAGGCCCCTTTCAATTAGAAATACCACGTGCGTATCTTGACAAACGCGAACTGACGTGTTTGTATTTGGCTCCGTCACTGGTTGAGAACGGAGCTGGTATGCCTAAGGAGATCGAGATGCCGACCCGTCAGCCGCGCGCTTCGCGGCGTAGGCCGGATGCGCCGCCGCCGAAGGTCGAGCGGATCCGGCCTCGCTCGGGACTCGCCCGTGCCGAGGTGATCGCCAACCAGCGCGGCCGTATCTTCGAAGGGCTCGCAGCCGCCCTCGCCTATCACGGCTACGAGGACACGAAGATCACCGACATCGTCGAATTCGCCGGGGTTTCCCGCGCCACTTTCTACGAGCACTTCCAGGGCAAGGAGCCCTGCTTCATGGCCGCCTACGACGATGGTGTGGAGCGACTTACGGCGACCGTCGAAGAGGCCGCGGAGGGTGAGCTCGGGTGGCCCTCCCGGCTGTCCGCTGGACTGCGGGCAGGCCTCGACTTTCTCGCCACCGATCCGCCGCTCGCCCATCTGCTTCTGGTCGAGTCGCTTGCCGCTGCCCGGCCGATCAGGCTCGAGCACGAGCGCACGCTGACCCAGCTTACGGAAGCGTTGCGACCCCCTGCGGGCGAGCCCGAAGGTGCCGCGGCGAGCCCAGAGGAGACCACCCGGCTGCTCGCCGGCGGACTCGCCTCTCATCTCTCGGGCCTGGTGCTTGCCGGCGAGGCAGAGCGCCTTCCCGATTCGCACGACCTCCTACTGCAGTACTTGCTCGCGCCAGCCCTCCCGGCTGCGCCGCGCTCGGCCAATGAGCGCCGAGTCTGAGCGCTTCGAGCCGGACGCTCCCACCGGTCTCGCGCCAGAGCTGGCGCTCGCGCGCCTTCCGGTGGGTCGCCACGGCCTGCCCCGCTCCTTTGTCACTCGCAACCAGCGGCTGCGCCTGATCGCGGCGATGCTGCGGGTCCTGCCACAGCACGGCTATCCCGCGACGACGATCGGCCACCTGACGGCGGAGGCGGGCGTCTCCCGCGCCGCCTTCTATAAGCAGTTCTCGAGCAAGGAGGAGTGCTTCCTCGCGACCTACGACTTGGCGGCCGGGTGGCTCTGCGACAGAGTCGAGCAGGCGGTTGCCGCAAGCGAGGAGTGGTCGTCCCGCGTGCGCACAAGCGTCTCCGAGGTGCTCCGCCTGCTCGCCGCCAATCCGGAGATCGCGCACCTGATCGCGGTGGAGGTTCTGCAGGCAGGCTCCGCTGCGCGCCGGCGGCAGCAGGCCTGCCTCACCCGCTTCGCCGAGGCGCTGCGCGCTGGCCGCTCCGGCCGGCCGGATTTGCCGACAGAGCTCGAGGACCTACTGCTCGGCGGCGCGATCGCCCTGATCGCCCGCTACGTCGACAGCGGCCGCGCCGAGCAGCTGCCCGACGCCACCACGGAACTGCTCGAGTGCCTGTTGATCCCTTATCTGGGTCCCGAGGAGACCAGCCGTATCTCCGCGCAGGCCGCCTGATCCAAGCCCTAGATGAGCAGACCCTGCTGGGTGTAGCCGGGCCGGGACGGGGTAGCGTCCAGCCGACCGCAAACTGCGAGCACGGAGGCTCAGATGGCCAGCCCTTTCACGCATACGAAGCTTCTCGACGTCAAGGACTCGGCAGCTGAGTTCGGGTACAGCGACACGCAAGAAGCGCGCTTCGCGCAAGGGGATCTCGATGCAGAGGAAACCGGGGTAAGCCATCTGCGGCTGAAGCCCGACCAGCGCTCGCCCTTCGGGCACAAGCACGAGAACGCCGAGGAGGTCTACGTCGTCCTGAGCGGCTCAGGACGAATGAAGCTCGATGATGAGGTCATCGAGGTCGAGGTGCTTGACGCGATTCGCGTCTCGCCCGAGGTGACGCGTGCCTTCGAGGCGAGCTCCGATGGCCTCGAGGTGCTCGCGGTAGGAGCCAGCCACGATGGGGACGGCGAGATCTTCCCCGGCTGGTGGTCGGACTGACGTGTCTCTTCCCCCCAGCGGACCATGAATACTATTGACACAACTATAGCTGCCAAATTCTAGTTGACGCAACTCAACCTTTAGCGCTATAGTTGCGTCAAATGGTAGATCCAGTATCGATCCCAGAGGCGGCACAGGCTTTGGGGCTGAGCTCTAGTCGCGTCAGAGTCATGGCCGTGCGCGGACAGCTTTCAGCTGCCAAGCTCGGCGATCGTTGGTTCGTTGAGCGGGCCGCTGTCGAGCAGAGGCGCCGGGAAGGGGCACATGTGGGACGCCGCTTCTCGCCTCGAAACGCTTGGGCCTTGCTGTCGCTCGCCTCGAACGAGGATGTCAAAGGGGTAGATCCAAGCGTCCGGTCCAGACTCAAACGAGCTCTGAAGTGGGAGGGGTTTGCAAGGCTCGGACCCCGCCTTGCGCGCCGGGCCGAGGTCCTCTCATATAGAGCGCATCCCGGTGAGGTGGCTCACCTGCTCGAGGATCCAGGATTTGTGCGCTCGGGGATCAGCGCGGCTGGCGACCACAGCTTCGGCCTCGTTCCTGGGCGCGAGGCCGATGGCTATCTGCAGGCACGGGAGCTGAAGGGATTCATTGCCCGCCATGCGTTGGAGCCGGCCGGGATCGAGGGGAACGTGCGTCTGCGAGTCGTGCCGAAAGAGGCTTGGAGCTTCCTCGAGGGCAGACAGGTCGCGCCCAGGGCCGCGGTGGCGCTCGATCTTGCCGAGGAGCTCGATTCCCGCTCCTCCCAGTCCGGGAATAAGGCTCTTCGCGATCTCGACCGCCAATGGAGCGACCGGCACGCGCCTGCAGGAGCGGTCTCGCGTAGTTCCGCATAGTGGCTCCCGGCGATCCGGCAGTCATCTACATCGAGGCTCCATCAGAGGGGTCGAAACGACTGTGGGGAAGGGCCATCGAGATCGCGCGTGCGCTCGGCGAGGGGACGAGGTGGACCTTGATCGGCGGCCTGATGGTCCAGCTGCACGCCTTCGAGCACCAGAGCGATTCCCGTCTGACCGACGACATCGATGTGCTCGGCGACTCCCGCCAGCGCCCATCGATGACGCAGCGCATTGCCGAGATGCTCCAAGAACGCGGCGGAGAGATGAGGATGCCGCCACTTTCGAATGAAGACCTCGGCTATCAGTTCGACCTCGATGGAGAGATCGTCGAGGTCCTGGGCACCGAGGGCGTCAAGGCCGATCCAAAGACGATTGGCAAGTACACCACCTTCAAAGTGCCCGGGGGGACCCAGGCCTTGAACCGCTCCGAGGTGGTCATGGTGAAGATGGAGGGCGAGCCCGCAGTCGCGATGCGGCGTCCAAGCCTCCTTGGCGCGATCCTGATCAAGGCTCGGGTCATCGCAAAGGAACGCAAAGAGAAGTTCGACTCCGACCGGCAGGACTTCGTCCGGCTTCTGAGCCTCATGGATGATCCACGGACTCTGGCGGACGAGGGCGAGCTGAAGAAGACAGAGAAGAAGTGGCTTCGTGACATCGAGGAGAAGGTCGGTTTCTCCGAACCTCCAATCTCCGATCTCTTCTCCCCGGAGACGCTGGCCCGCGCAGAGCAGGCATTCAGGCTCCTGATCGCTTAGTCACCTTCGAGGGACGCTTCGCTCATGCCCCGAGCTGGATTCGAACCAGCGGCCTACTCCTTAGGAGGGAGTCGCTCTATCCAGCTGAGCTATCGGGGCCAGTCTGGTTAGCGTAGACGCTCAGCAGCGGGTCTTTGCGGTGCCTGGAATCTGGGGCAGGAGGCCTAGGGTTCTGGCAGTTGGGCCTCGGCCCAGTTCCTCGTTTGTTCGACCAGGGCGAGCGTCTCTCTTCGGTGGAGGGCGGTCTCTGGAAGGTCGGCATAGCGAAACTCTGCGGCCCACGGAGTCAACTCAGGTAGTCGCTCAGTAAATGTGGGGCGCGGGATCTTGTTGCTATCCAGCAGATTGAGCAGATAGGCAATGTTGTGGGTCCGCTCATATCCGAGGTTGTTCCCTGCCAGCACAGCCTTGAGACTCTTCTCGGCCGCCTGCTGGGCGTGGAAGCCGAGGACATCGTCAGGAATGTCGTCGTCCTCGATCAAGCGCCGCAGCGCCTTTTCGTCTCCCGACGCCTTTCCCATGAGCAGCCGGGCGCGCTCTAGGCCGCTACGAGGTTCATCCACCAACTAGCTGACCCTCTGTCAATGCGTCGTGAAGCATGGTTCCTCGAACCGCCCCCCATTCGCGAGCGTGATCCTCGCTGACCACCACCACGTCAGCGGGGACCCCGAGCTCCCCCACCAGTCTCGCCAGTCTTACTGACTCGCCAAATCGATCTGCGAGTTTTGGCTCAATCACCAGAAAGTCGACATCGCTGTCGGGACGCTCTTCGCCACGAGCGTGGGAGCCGAACAGGATCACCTTGGAGTCGACGCCGGCCGCCTCGGCTAGGGCCTTTCCAGCTCGGTCGATCAGGTCGCGAGACGCCATGGCGACACGGTAGCGGAGCCGGGGAGCAGACAATGCAATCCATTGGGCAGCGGGCTGTTCTCGCTGCCCAAACCGGAAATAGAACCACGGCAATCGACTGGAATCCGTGACCGCACTTGGCACCGCACGAACCGCTGTGCAGAGCCAACGACCCCAGTTCCTGCAACTCGATTAGGAGGGAGTCGCTCTATCCAGCTGAGCTATCGGGGCTGGATGGCTCAATCGTAGAGGCCGAACGTGGGACCTGGGGCGGCCTCGGCTGTCAGATGGACAGCGTTGCTGATCTGGCTGGGATCAGCCGCCGCGGGTCTCGGGGCGACCAAGGCCCGGAGTAGGCGGCGGCGGCGGCGGGGTTCCGCCGCTTCCGGTTTGGGGCTTTGGTGTCTCTGCCATCGCCTAGAAGATGTTATCGCCCAGTAGGGCAGCCAAGGAAAGAATCTCGACCACGAGGGCAGCTGCGGCGACGGTGTAGGCACGGGTCAGCCACTTGATCTTCGAGTCGTTGGAATCCCAGAATAGATCGAGGTCATAGGCGAGGCGGCGATAGACCTCGGGCATGTCGTCACGAAATGCATAGAGGCCCTCGTACAGCCCGGCGCCAGCCTCGGCAAAGATCAGGTCTTCTTCGGCAGCAGGATGAAGACGCTTGCCGCGATCGAGACCACGAAAGCGACCAGGGCGGTAATTGCGAGCCCCCGAGGACTTGGGTTCTGAAATGCCTCCTGTCCGAGAAAGGAGGCGGCAAGCGAGGACGCTGCCAAGAGCACGCCAGTTCGGGTGCGCAGCCCTTCGAGCATGCCCTCCTGCTTGTCGAGACCGCGAAGGGCAGCCTCATACGCCAATTTCTCGAACTCCCCCGCCATCGCATCCAAGCTAGCGTTGTTTCCGGCGGAATCTTTTGTCGTCGGAGTCCATTGGGCAGCAGACCCTTTCGCTGCCCAAACCGAACTCAAACGAGCACAATCGAAGGGAATCCCACGCCGGCAGGTCGCCGCGGCGTCCCCTCTGCAGAGCCGAAAACTCATCTCCTCCGTTTCGTTTAGGAGGGAGTCGCTCTATCCAGCTGAGCTATCGGGGCCCAGCTTCATCGTAGGTGCTCCAAGGCGGCTTTTGTCCATTCATGCCCGGATCCGACTTGGCGCCTACCATGAAGGCATGGCAGCCAGCAGAAAGCCGCTACTTGCTCCTGGTAATGAGGCCGAATGGGCGAGGATCAATCGCGCTGATGCAGAGCAGCTGCGTGCTTCTAACTTGGCATTGACGCCCACTCAGCGGCTGGAACTAGGCCAAGAGCTCTCGCAGCAAGCTGTCTCGTTCCTCGTTGCTTCCGTGAAGGCTGGCAATGTCCCAAGACGAGCCCTCTGGTCCTGATCTCGTTGGCGTCATAGCCGACGCCAACTCGGCAGGCTTGGAGCACGTTGTCATTGGCGGGTTCAGCGTGATCTTCCATGGCTATGTACGGGCGACGAGAGACTCGGACCTGCTCGTTCCCGACGGCGAGGAAGCCGACGAGACGATCCTGCGCTTCCTCGAATTGACAGATGGGCGGCGATTGTCCGATGGAAAAAAGCTCACGATTGACGACATCACCGGTGCCGAGCATCTGCGGGTAAACAGTCGCCGCGGCATCATCGACATCATTCGCGGCGGTTCTCCACCCCTCGACTTCGACACGGTTTCCGATCGAGCAGACACTGTGGAGTGGGAGGGTCAGAAGGTCCGGGTCGCGGCGCTGCCGAGCGTTGTCGGCTTCAAGCGCCTTGCCAGAAGACCGCAGGATCGAGTCGATCTGGAAGAGCTGGAGGCGATCCATGGCGACTTGCCCGTTGAGCCGATTCCCGGCCTCGATTCATAGCTGGGTTCATTGGGCAGCGGGCCGTTCTCGCTGCCCAAATCAACTGCAATCGCCGGCGATCCAAGCGAATAACTGACGATAGTGGGACCCGCCTGTCCGGCTCTAATGAGCCGAACTAAGCCGTTCCTCCCCCTCGCTTAGGAGGGAGTCGCTCTATCCAGCTGAGCTATCGGGGCCGATTCGGCCAATCGTAGAGCTAACGGCCAGTTGCATCGAGGTCCTCTAGATCCGCCTTATCGCGTGTCCTTCCTGCCGCCCGCTTCATCGCCTTCAGATCCTCGAAAGAGCAAACGAGGACTCTGATGCCGAGAACCTCTGCCTCGGTCGCCCCGACACGCAGCTCGTCGTAGGACGGAACGCCGTCGAGTCCTTGGACGACATCCAACTGGCCAAGCTCGGTCTCGATGGCGACGTGCTCTCCGCTTGCGAGTTGCGCGGCGATAGACGGTGGGGTACTGAGGAATGACTCGCCGGTTTGGATGTGGCCGTGGATGGCAACGGCAACCGCAGCGACACGCTTGAGATTCTCAGGATTGGGGGCAAGGACAATGTCTACATCCTTCGTACCGCGGACCACGCCCCAGGCATTGACGGCAAGGCCACCGATCAGAACAAACTCCACCTCCGCTTCGGAGAGCCGGCGCAGGAGCTGATCAAAAGCCGGTTCGGTCAATGGGGGCGGGCGGAGCCAACAAACCGCATCAACTTATGACTCAGCGCGATGCCCTCAGCCAGGTTCACGCTCATGGGGCGTTGCGCGTCCTCACGCAGTCGGTGCAGCCTGACTGCCTCTGCCTTGGCCGCAGGGTCCTTCGCCCGCTGGATTGACTCCATAGCCAACACGGTAGCGGAGCGACGTATACCTCGAGCTCAATGGGCAGTGCTGCCCAAAATCGACACCAATCGTGGGTGATCGTGTCGAATCCACAGCCGCTGAAGGTCCTACGCATCCCGCTCTGCAGTGGCGAAAACTCATCTCCTCCGTTTCGCTTAGGAGGAGTCGCTCTATCCACCTGAGCTATCGGGGCCGCGCGGTCATCGTAGAGCTAACCGCGGGGCATCGAGGGTCACTCGCCGGGGGCTGAGCGTGTAGGTCGGGGTCGGGGGCGTTGGGGCTGATCACGGGACGGCTGCGGAGGCGGGCGAAGGACCATTTCACGGGGCTGACGCTGCTGCGTGAGGAGGACGCCAACAGCTTCGGGGTCGAGTCGGCAGGGTGTGGCAGGTGCGCGGAAACGGCAACCTTGCTCTCACCAAGCACGAGCTGTTGTTCGTTTGAGCTGCCTCTCGGCTGCTACTCGGGCTCGGCATCCGGCGAATCGTCGTAGAGACTCTCCGCCGCCAGCTCCTGCGCACGGCGGTTCCAGAGCTTCACCTGCAGGTAGATGTCGTCGCCGTAGCCCTCGAGGGCGTCGAGGGCGATCAGGGTGAAGCGGCCGTTGGAAACGACTTCCTGATCGACAGTCTCCAGATCCAGCTCGGCACCAGCGGCGACGGCGCCCTGGACGAGGGGGCGGCCCCAGACCAGGGTGACGTCGCCGGCACGTCCGTTCTCGCCCCGCCAGCGGCCGATCACCTCGTCGTTGAGGTCGATCCTCCACTCGGGGTTGTCCTCAGCGATGACATCGGTGAAGTCGGCCCTGGCCTCAAAGCCAGCGGGCTCGCCGCTTTCAGGCTGCAGGTAGGAGACGCGTCCGAAGAGCTCCAGTTGGCCCGCAGGTCCCTCGGCACGAGCGGTGCAGGGAACCCATATCCGGCCGCCCCAGGCGCGCTCTGGGAACCAGGCAAGCTCCTCCGGTATCTCGACACCCGCAGGCAGATCCCCGATCTCTTCGCAGGCCTGCCGAAACGATTCGGCCAATCGCTCCGCAAAGCGTCCGTGCGGGATTCCCTCCTGGCTGCTGTCGGCGATGAAGCGGGGGATCGGACGTGGGTTGGGCGGCACCGGGTGAGCCTATCTCGCCGCTCTAGGCGGCTTGGAGGCAGTCCCGCAGGTCGGCTGCGGCGCGCTCAGGCGGATAGATGTTGATGTCGACACCGGTGCCGAGCTCGAAACCGGCCTTGATCGTCAGCCGCGGGGCGATGTCGACGTGCCAGTGGAAGGTCTCGGCGCCACGGGGAGCCGTGCGGATCCAGAGGTTGAGCTCGGGGGATCGGCCGAAGCGCTCGGTGAGGGTCCGCAAGGCGGTATGGATCATCGCTGCACCGATCGTGTCGTCCTCGAAGCTCGCCGTGGGCCGGCGTGGCACTACGCGCAGCTCGAAGGGAGAGCGCGAGGCCCAGGGGCAGATCAGGACCGCCTCGTCATCGATCGCGACAAGGCGATCGCGCCGCCGCACCTCCTCGACCAGGATGTCGCCGAGCAGTGAGCCGCCGGCTGTGCGTTCGCGGTAGGAGCCGGCCCGCTCCCGCTCCCGTGCCACCGCGGCTGGGACGAAAGGCAGCGCGTAGAGCTGGGCGTGGGTGTGCTCGAGGGAGGCGCCGGCACCGCCTCCCTCGTTGACGATCACCTGCACGTAGGAGGCGTCGGGGTGGGCGTGCATCCGCTCGCGCCAGGTGGCGACGGCGCCGGCAAAACGCTCCTCGCTCAGCTCCGCCATCGCGGTCACGTGCTCGGGCGCGTTGACGATCACCTCATGGGTCCCGATCGCGGCACGTGAGGAGAAGAGATCAGGCTCGCCGGAACGGCGCGATTGCAGCAGCGGATCGCCGGCGCTGGCGAAGGCGCCGGCCTCCCCCTGCGTCCCGGCCGGACGCGAATCAAGATTCCGGCCTATTCCCCCGGAATCTTGATTCGGGTCGCTGCTGAGGGCGGGGTAGAGATTCGGAACCACGCGGGTGGTCCATCCCGGGGTGTCGGGCCCGCCGTCCCCGGGGCGCGTCGCGTAGACCTCGGGTGGAGTGCGTTCCTCGCGTCCCTCGCAGAAGGGGCAGGAGTCCGGCCCCTTCGGCTCGCTCGGCGCGGCCTCGAAGTTGTCCGGGCGCTCGGCCCGGCCAGGGGCGAGGATGGCCGGCAGCCCAGAGAGCTGGTCGATGCGGATCTCGGGTGCGCTCAGGGCTCTAGGCGCGGGAGGGGGGAAGGTCGTCGGCCTCGGGCGCGGGCGGCTCCGGAGGCGGCTTTGGCCGCTTCCTCTCGCTCGGCGCTCCGCCCAGGAACGGCTCGAGCACGTCCATCGGCAGCGGGAAGACGATCGTCGTGTTCTGGTTGCTGCCGATCTCGAGCAGCGTCTGCAGGTAGCGCAGCTGCAGCGAGGCGGGGTTGGTGCTGATGATGTCGGCGGCGTCGGTGAGCTTCTGCGCCGCCTGGTACTCGCCCTCGGAGTTGATGATCTTCGCTCGCCGCTCGCGCTCGGCCTCGGCCTGGCGCGCCATCGCCCGCTGCATCTGCTCGGGGATCTCGACGTCCTTGATCTCGACCGCGGTCACCTTCACGCCCCAGGGCTCGGTCGACTCGTCGATGATCTTCTGCAGCTCTTCGTTGAGCCGCTCGCGCTCGGAGAGCAGCTGGTCGAGCTCCGCCTTGCCGAGCACCGAGCGCAGCGCCGTCTGGGCGATCTGCGAGGTGGCGAGGAGGAAGTTCTCGACCTCGACGATCGCCCGGTTCGGGTCGACCACGCGGAAGTAGGCGACGGCGTTGACGCTGGAGGGGACGTTGTCGCGAGTGATCACCTCCTGCGGCGGGATGTTGAGCGTGATCGTGCGCAGGTCGACTCGCACCATGCGGTCGATGAAGGGGATCAGCAGGATCAGGCCCGGCCCCTTGGTCGCGATCAGGCGGCCGAGGCGGAAGATCACGCCGCGTTCGTACTCGCGCAGCACCTTGACCGCGGCGCCGGCGGCGATCAGCGCGAATATCGCCAGGACGATCAGGACACCGGCAACAGCTGCCATCAGCTTGCTCCTTCCTCGACTTGGCTGGGCGGCGGCTCCGGACTGACCACGAGGGTCAGCCCTTCGATCGCCTCGACCCTGACTCTATCCCCCAAGTTGACCGGGCCATCGCCGCCGGCCAATCGTGCCCGCCAGAGCGCTCCCTCGATCCACACCTGTCCCTCCGGGTCGAGCGCACTGCGCACCTCGGCGAGCGAGCCGATCAGCTCCTCGGATCCGGTTCGCACTGGCTCGTCGCGGTGGGCCTCGAGCACCTTGCGGGTGACGAAGTAGACGGTGACGAAGGAGAGCACTCCGAGCGCGATCAGACCAGGGCCGACGTACTCGGCGGCGGTCGCATCGGAGTCGGCGGTGAGGGCGAGCACACCCGCACCGACCAGCCCGAGAGCCCCGATCGCGGCCAGCACGCCCCCGGTCGGCAGCAGCAGCTCCGCGAGCAGTAGGGCGATCCCGATCAGCGCGACGACGACGAAGGCGTCCATGGCTCGATTATCCGCTCTTGCCGACTTCGCCGAGCGCGTAGCGCTCGATGTCGGTGCGCAGCTCGGCGTGCTCGGTGTAAGGCTTTTGCTGGAGGAAGATCAGCTCTCCCTCACGGTCATAGAAGGCGGTGACAGGAAGGCCGCGTCCCCCGAGGTCATTGGCGATCTCCTCGTCGGGGTCGCTGTAGCTGGGGTAGGGGACCGGCTCCTCGCTGAGGAAGGTCCTTGCGGCCTCGTCGTTGTCCTGGCTGTCGACGCCGAGGAAGGCGACCCGTTTGCCGTACTCGGCCGAGAGGTCCTGCAGGGCCGGGAACTCGAAGCGGCAGGGGCCGCACCAGGAGGCCCAGACGTTGACCACGACCGGGTAGCCGCGGAGCTCGGCGATCCGCTTTTCGTAGGCGTCGGCGCCGCCGGGCAGGAGCTCGTTCGCTTGCCTGTATAGAGCTGCCAGCGGGGCGGGAGAGCCGGCCAGCGCCTTCGCGTAGTCGGGGTGCTTGCCGTCGTCGGGGGTGCCCTCAGTGGAGCCGCAGCCGGCGGCGATGATCACGGCCATTGCAGCCAGGGCGAGGGCGATTGCCAGGTGTCGTCCCGGTTTCGTCAATTCCTTGATTACAATACGTATTGTTCGGTCCGCTTCGATGTGGACCGCTGAGAGCGCTGGGGAGACCAAAGCGAACCCCGGCATCCTCGTCTAAGTGCCCTCGCCTCACGTACTGCGTTCCGGCGGGGACAAACCCGAAAGCCTTCATGGCCAAGACCAGCGAAGTTGCCGCGCGGGCGGCAGTTCCTTCAAGCGCCGACATAGAGCGGGCGGCGAAGTTCGTCCGCGAGCCCTTCCTGCTCGACGGCGAGGGTCCCGAGGCGCTTGCCGTCGGCACGGCACGACGCCGTGCTCTCGACGCCGCCCTGAAGGAGCTCGACGAGGGACTCGAGGATCCGTCGATCAAGTGGCGGCAGGACTTCTCACTGCTGCTCGGGCTGGAGCGCCTGCTCGCCGATGAGCCGCCGAAGCTGCGCGACGGCGCCGAGCTGAACCCGCACCAGGTCGATGCGCTCTCCGGAACGTTGACCGAGCTGATGGCTGAGCAGCAGACGGCTGCCGACATCGAGCGGGTCAATGGCAACGGAGCTGCTCCGGAGGCCGAGAAGTCGCCGCCGGCGCCGCCGGCCGAGGAGGACGCGGCGGGAGACGCTGAGACCAACGGCGAGGCCGAGCTCGAGCCCGAGGAGCTGGCGCCCGACGAGGAGCCCCAGGACTGGGAGCCGGCCGCCGACGATGACGAGGAGGCGATCGAGGAGGCCCCGGACGATCCCGGTGCCGAGCGGCGCTTCTGGTTCGAGCACGCGACCGGCGCCGGCAAGACGGTCGCCGCGGTCGGCTTCATCGACGCCTCCCGCACCGGCGGCGTGCTGATCCTCACCCACCGCCGCAACCTGGTCGACCAGTTCATCGGCGAGATCTCCGAGCGCGGCTACAAGGAGCGGCTGCGGCCGCCGCTGCTCGACGGGCGCGACGATCCCGACGGGCCGGTAACGGTCGAGACCTACCAGTGGTTCGTCCGCAACCACAAGAAAATCTCCGACGCCTACTCGATCGTGATCTGCGACGAGGCGCACACCGCCCTGGGCGAGAAGACCAGCGCCTGCATCCGCGCCTGGGTCGGCCCGGTATTCATCGGCATGACCGCGACCGGGGCGCTGATCGCGCGTCACGTCGCCGACCTCTTCCCGACCCAGACCTCGCGCTTCGACCTCGCCCAGGCGGCGCGGCGCGGCGTGATCTCACCGCTGCGCTGCATGCGGATTCCGCCCGGGCCGGGGGTGCGGACGATCGCCAAGGTGCCGCTGCGCAAAGGCGAGGTCGACCAGGACTTCGACCAGGAGGAGCTGGCCGCGCTGCTGGACCAGGAGCCCTTCAACGTGGCGATCGCCGACCTCTACAAGACCCGCTTCAACAAAATGCCCGGCGTCCTCTACACGGCTGGGGTGCAGCACGCGAAGAACGTCGCCAAGGCGCTGCAGAACGCGGGCATCGTTGCCCGCGCCGTCTCCGGCGAGACGCCGAAGCGCGAACTGGCCGAGATCCTCGCTGCCTTCGAGCGCGGCGAGGTCGACGTGCTCTGCAACGCGATGCTGCTGGCCGAGGGCTGGAACTCGCCGCGGGCAACGATCTGCATGCACCTGGCGCCGACCGCCTCGCGGCGCGTCTACCAGCAGCGGGTCGGTCGCGTGACCCGGCGGGCACCGGGCAAGGAGGCCGGCCTGGTGCTCGACTTCGTCCACCCGGCGACGACCCACGACGAGACGATCGTCACCCTGCACAGCCTGCTCGACCGCGACGTCTACCGCGGCGGCGCGATCGTCGTCGGTCCGGTGCGGCGCGCGCGGGGGCGGCGGATTCGGGTCGAGCGACGGATCGTGCCCGTCTCCGACAACGAGGAGCGCCGCATGCAGGTGCTCGAACGCGAGCTCTGGCGGATCGCGGTGGAGAACCTCGACTACCCCGAGCAGCACGCCTGGGCGGCGCTGGCGGGCGCACGGGTCAACCCGCAGGGCTGGCGGCGGGCGCGGGCGATCCTGCAGGGCTCGCGCTCGAAAGAGCTGCGCCGCCGCTTCCTGCTCACCTGCGTGCAGCGCAACCGCAACTCGCAGCTGAAACTGAAAGCGCTGGCGGAGATCGCCGATCTCGGCGACCCCGAGGCCTTCGACGACGCGATCGACATCGTCGGCAACTGGAGCCGCGACGACAAGCGAGCCGGAACGAAGACACTTCTGCAGGCGCTGGTCGACAAGCGGATCGGCCGCCGCGACCAGGCACAGGCCTGGGTCTGGCGGCTCGCCTCCTACACCCGCGAGCTGCACGAAGAGTACGCCGTGCAGCGCTGGCCGGAGACCAAGCGCCTGCTCGGCCTGCTGGTCAACTCTTCCGGCCGGGCACACGGCCGCAACGCCCGCCGCCTCGTCCATGCGGCGCGCAAACAGGACCGCCGTCTCGCGGTGGCGCTGTTGGCCGGCGCCGTCTCTCATACCCCGGAGGGCGAAGAGGTGCTGCGCGGGGCGCGGATGCGGATGGCCCGCAAGCCCTCGGCGATCGCGCGCGAGCTGCTGCGCAACTTCCCCAAGGGCGGCAAGCGCCGCAAACGGGGCAAGAAGCGGAAGAGGGATGGCGAGGGGGGGAAAGACGAGGCGACTTCCCGGAAGGGCGCCGCGGTGGAGACCGACGGGTCAGAGGCGGAGCTGGACCTCGCCGGCACCGAGGCTGACGCTTCCACCGCCGGGGACGGCGACGACGAGGTTGCCGCGGTCGTCGATTCCGCCGGCGACTCCTGAGCCTTCCTCCCAGGCGATCTCGCGGCCCCGCAGGGCGTCGCGGCGTCGCCACTCCGCGAGGATCTCGCCCTCTTCTGCGTATGCCCAGCTGGTGAGCTGGGCGTCGAGCGCGCTGCGCGCCTGTTCGGGTGTGATGCCGCCGCCGAGCGAAATCGCAGGGTGGCGCAGGTCGGGCGGGAACTCGTGCGGCTCGATCGCCAGATTGAGTCCGACGCCGATCACCGCCCAGCCGTCCTGTGGCTTGGCCTCGATCAGGATGCCGGCGAGCTTTCGTTCCTCCACCCAGACATCGTTGGGCCACTTGACCTTGCACTCGGTTCCGGGGACGAGCTGCTCCGCGGTCGCGCAGACCGCCAGCGGGACCGAGAGTGGCAACAGCAGATGGCGCTCGTCGAGGAGACGGAGGATCGCCGAGTAGAGCAGGGCCTTGCCGTCGGGCGCGGTCCAGACCCGCCCCTGGCGCCCCCGCCCTTCGGTCTGTTCGGCGGCGGTGACGACGGTGCCGCCGGGGGCGCCGGCCTCGGCCAGCTCGCGAGCCCGAGTGTTGGTCGAGTCGGTGACCCGGTAGTGCCGGTGGGGGCAGCCGAAGCTCATCGCCGACTCGGCCGTGGCGACAGGTCTCCCGAAACCTGTTGCCGATCGTGTTCGCGTCTGCTCAGATGCACGCGGATGCCATACCACCAGATCGTCAGGCGGCGCACGAGGGAGATGTTCGACCGGCTCAGCGACGGCGAGTGGCAGGCGGCCACCGCGGGTCTGGCCGAGGACGTGTGGCACGTCTTCCCGGGACGGCACCCCCTAGGTGGGGAGCGTCATACGCGCGCCGCTGTCGAGCGCTGGTTCGAACGCCTCGGCCGGCTCTTTCCGGTGCACACGTTCGAGGTGCACCGTGTCGTCTCCCGCGGCTGGCCGTGGAGCACCTGGGTTGCGGTGCAGTGGCGCGCGACCCTCCAGCCCGCGGTGGGGGAGAGCTATGAGAACGAGGGCGCCCACTGGATACACCTGCGCTGGGGCAAGGTGCGTAGCTTCCACGCCTACCTCGACACCCAGCTCGTCGCCGATGCGTGCCTCGAGATGGAGCGGGCAGGGATCGCCGAGGCCGGTGCTCCCCCGATCGGCGACTAGCGAGAGTCGGTCGCTCGGCTCGAGGCGTCGCGCAGCAGCGCCGCGACCAGGCCGTCGACGTCGTGGCGAGTCGCTTCGACCTGGACCTCGAGCCCCGCGGCGCGGATCGCCTCAGTGGTGACGGGGCCGATCGAGACGATGCGGGCGACGCCGGGGAAGCGCTCGCCGAGCGCATCGGTCAGGTTGCGCACGGTCGAGGAGGAGGTGAAGGTGACGTAGTCGGCGTTCTGGGCCGCCTCGATCTGCTCCGGCTCCGGCTGCTCGCGGACGGTCTCATACACGGCCACCACGTCGACCTTGGCGCCGCGCTCGCGCAGTGCGTCGGGAAGGACGTCGCGGGCCTCGGCGGCGCGGGCGACGAGGACGGGGCGGTCGGCGACCTCGACCGGCGCGAGCGCCTCGACCAAGGCCTCGGCGACGAAGCGCTCGGGGACTATGTCGGCGGCGATGCCGTTCTCGGCCAGCACCCGCGCCGTGCCGGGGCCGATTGCGGCGACCGTCGCGTTGGCGAGCGCCCGGGCATCGAGGCCTGCTTTCTCCAGCGCCGCGAAGAGCAGCCGCACCCCGTTGGGGCTGGTCAGGCAGACCAGCGCGTAGGAGTGGATCGAGTCGACGGCGCGGCTGACCTCCTCGCTCTCCAGCCGCGGCTCGATCCGGATCGCCGGCAGCTCGACCACCTCGGCACCGAGCGCGCGCAGGGTGGAGGCAAGGCCACTTGCCTGGGCGCGGGCACGGGTGACGACGACGCGGCGTCCGTGCAGGGGGCGGCGCTCGAGCCAGGCGAGCGACTCGCGCCGCTCCACGACCCGCCCGACCACGATCAGCGCCGGCGCGCCGATGCCCTCTCGCTCGACCGTCTCGGCGAGCGTGCCGAGGGTGGCGACGACGGTTCGCTGTCCATCCATCGTGCCGCGCTCGACCGCGGCGGCGGGCTCGTCGGGGTCGCGCCCGGCCTCGACGAGCGCCGCCGCGTTGGCAGCGAGTCGTTTCACCCCCATGTAGAAGACGAGGGTGCCGGGGAAGCGGGCCAGCGCCTCCCAGTCGAGCGCGCTCTCTTCCTTCTCCGGATCCTCGTGGCCGGTGACGAAGGCAACCGCGGAGGCATCGTCGCGGTGGGTGACCGGGATCCCGGCATAAGCGGTTGCCGCAACGCCGGCGGTGACGCCCGGAACCACCTCGAACTCGACCCCCGCGGCGCGCAGCACTTCGCCCTCCTCCCCGCCGCGGCCGAAGACGAACGGATCGCCCCCCTTCAGCCGCACGACGCTCTTGCCGGCCCTGGCGGCCTCGATCAATCGCTCGCCGATCTCCTCTTGCGGCACGGCCGGTGCCCCAGGCGCCTTGCCGACGTAGACCCGCTCGGCGTCATCGCGGGCGCCGTCGAGCGCTCCCGGCGGGATCAGGCGGTCGTAAAAGATCGCGTCGGCGGAGGCGATCAGCTCCAGCGCCCGCGCCGTCATCAGCCCGGGGTCGCCGGGACCGGCACCGACGAGGTAGACGACTTCGGGGCGGGCGGGGCTCAAATCAAGATCTCGTAGTCCACGTCGAGCATGGCGTAGGTGCGCGCTGCGCGACGGTCAAAACTCAAGAGGCGGAGACCCGCCTGCTCAGCAGTGGCAGCGATCAGACCGTCGTAGACTGCGCCGCCGAGAACTTCGTTGCTGGCGAGTCGCTCGAGGGTCTTGTAGTAGGACGCCGGCGGCAGACTGATAGGCGGTCGCTCCAGAAACTGACCCAGATATCGGGTTACACGCGCCGACGGGTGAGGGTCAGGACGGCGAGTAAGAGACGAGAAGGTCTCAGCCATCGTGTGAGCGATCAGGCGACCCTTCGATCGAATCAGCGGAAGCAACTCAAATGCCTGCTGATGAAAGGTGTGCTCGGGAATGGATCCCGCAACCAAGACCGAGCTATCGGGAGTTACTAAACGCGCGGCCACTCGCGAGACCGTTCGAGTTCCTCGCGAACCTGCTCTGGGGTGACAGGGGGCCGAGTGGGATCTGGCGCAAAGGTGAGAATGCCATTTTCGTTTTCGACCAACTCTCGTTCCTGACTTGGCTTCGAGATCTCGATCTTGCCGTTGAATTCCTCGATTTCGAGCTCGTCGCCGGCGAGCAGGCCCATGCGGTCGCGGATCTCCTTCGGGACGACGAGCCGGCCTGCCTTGTCGATGGTGACGTTCATGGCATTGATCCTACCATTCAGATGGTAGAGCCCTGCCATTTCTCGGCGCGGTCGAGGAGGTCGCGGGCGCCGGCGCTGAGCAGGCGCTCGGCGAGGAAGGCCCCGACCGCGGCCGGCTCCGTCGCCTCGTCCTCCACCCGGTCGCGGAGCCACTCGCTGCCGTCGGGTAGGCCGACGAAGGCGTCGGCAACGATGCGGTCGCCGTCGATCTGGGCACGGACGCCGATCGGGGTCGCGCAGGTGGCGTCGAGCAGGGAGACGACGGCACGCTCGGCAGTCAGCTCGCGCAGGGCGGTCTCGTCGCCGAGCTCCGCAGCGGCTTCGGCCGCCGCGGAATCGTCGGCGCGGACCTGGAGGACGAGGGCGCCCTGACCCGCGGCCGGGGTCATCGTCTCGGCTGGGATCGCGAAGGAGATCTCATCCTCGCGCCCCAGCCGCCGCAAGCCGGCGGCAGCGAGGACGATCCCGTCGAGCTCTCCCTCGGCAAGCTTCCGCAGCCGCGTGTCGACGTTGCCGTGCAGCTCGCCCACCCGCAGGTCGGGACGAGCAGCGAGGAGCTGGGCGCGGCGGCGCAGACTGGCGGTACCGACTCGCGCACCCTTGGGGATGTCCTCCAGCGAGGCACCGGTGCCGATCCAGACGTCGGCCGGCTCCTCGCGCGCCGGCACTGCGGCGATCGCCAGCCCGTCAGGCAGCTCGGCGGGCAGGTCCTTGGCGGAGTGGACACCGATCTCCGCTTCGCCGGCAAGCAACGCCCGCTCGACCCCGCGCACGAAGCGGGACTTGTCCCCCGGCTCCCCGTCCGAAGAAACCTCAACCAGCTCGGCCCCCCCAAGCATCTCCGCAACCTGGCTGGCTTGAGCCATGGCCAGTGCGCTGCTGCGGGTGGCGATGCGCAGCGCCACTGGCGCTCAGGCCGACTCGCGGCCTTTACGGCGCAGCTCGGTGACGTTGGACGAGCTTTCCGTCTCCGGCTCGGTCTCGGTGTCGAGGCCGAACAGCTCGCGCAGGGCGCTGACGTAGAGGTAGGCCTCGTCGCTGCCGGCGGAGCGCTTCATCCGCAGGGTCGGCTCGTGCAGGAGGCGGGAGGCGATCGCCTTCGCCATCGTCTCCAAGCGTTCGCGGTCGGCCTCGCTGAGGCTCTCCCAGCGCGACTCGTTCTCGGCCAGCACGCGGCGCACGATCTCGTCGGCCCGCTCGCGCAGCGACGCGATCGTCGGCACCACCTCGAGCGAGGCGAGCCAGCGCTCGAAGCGGTCCTGCTCCGCCTCGAGGATGCGGTCCGCCCGCCGCGCCTCGGCCTCGCGGCCACCGGTGTTGCGGGCAACTATCTGCTGCACGTCGTCGATGTCGTGCAGGGTGACCCCGGCGATCTCGCGGCACTCGGGCTCGATGTCGCGCGGCACCGCGATGTCGACCAGCAGCAGCGGCCGCCCCTCGCGGTTCGCCATCACGTGCTCGAGCTCGTCGCGCTCGACGATGTGGTGGGGCGAATTGGTCGCGGAAACGACGATGTCGGCCTGCTCGAGCTGCTCGGGCAGCTCCTCGAAGCGGACCGCGTTGCCCTCGAAGCGCTGGGCAAGGCCGATCGCACGGTCGTAGTGGCGGTTGGCGACGAAGACGGTGGAGACGCCGCGGCTGACCAGGGCGCGGGCGAGTAGCTCGGCTGTCTCGCCGGCACCGACCACCAGCACCCGCCGCTTCGCCAGGTCACCGAGGGTGCGGCGGGCGAGCTCGACCGCGACCGAGGGGATCGAGACGTTCTTCTCACTGATCCCGGTCTCATCGCGGGCACGGCCGCCGGCGGCGAGAGCGCCGCGGAAGAGGCGGTTGAGGATCGGCCCGGTGCCACCCTCGACCAGGGCGAGCTCGTAGGCGCGCTTGACCTGGCCCTGGATCTCAGCCTCACCGACGATCATCGAGTCGAGCCCGGCGGTGACGCGGAAGAGGTGCCGCGCGGCCTCGCCGGAGCGCAGCGAGTAGAGATGGCCGAGCAGCTCGGTGGGGCGGATCTCGGCCTGGCGAGTGAGCACGCCGAGCGCCGTCGACTCCGCCTCGACCGGGTCGGAGACGACCAGGTAGAGCTCGGTGCGGTTGCAGGTCGAGATCGCCGCGGCCTCGTGGATGCCGGCGGCCTCGGTGAGCTCGCGCAGGGCGCCGACGGCACGCCCCTCGGTCAGCGAGAGGCGCTCGCGCAGGTCGAGCGGCGCAGTCTTGTGGGAGACGCCGAGCGCCAGCAGCTCGGACATCAGGCGCTCACCTCCTCACGTGCCTGCTCCTCGTTCTCGCGGTTGCGCTGCTCGGCGAAGCCCGCCAGCTCGCGCAGCTCCCGCTCGATCCGCTGCACTTTGGCGGCCATGATCGCCACGTAGACGACGAGCAGGACCAGGAAGACGAGATAGGCGGCAGCGACGTACTTGCCGGCCTCGTCGAGCGGCAGGGCCGGGGCTGCGAGGGGCAGGAAGTCCATTAGCTCACCTCCGGCGCGATCCGCGACGAGGAGCCGGACGTGGGCGCGTCGAGGGCCCGGCGCAGCCGCTTCACCTGACCCGAGGCGCTCTTCGCGGTCAGCTCGAACTTGACCAGCGTCACCCAGAGAAGAGCCATCGCAAGCAGGCAGACGAGGAAGGTCAGCCGCATGTCCCCGGGCAGGCCGCCGTTGGCGGTGGCGAAGACGCGCGGATGGACGAGGCTCTCAGCGAGTCGCACAGCGAGGAAGTTGAGCGGGACGAAGGCGCCGGCGGTCACCGCGAACACTGAGGCGTAGCGGGCCTGCCGCTCGGGGTCCTCGATCGCGTAGCGGAAGGGGTAGTAGGTGGCGTAGAGCAGGAAGACGATCAGGAAGCTGACCAGGGTCGGCTCGTCCCAGACCCACCAGTGCCCCCAGGAGGCCTTGGCCCAGATCGAGCCGGTGATCAGGACGGCGACGCCGAAGATCACCGACATGTGGATCGAGACGTAGGAGTAGGCGTCCCAGCGCCGGTCGCTGCTTCGCAGGTGCATGACCGCGAATACGCCGCCGACGACGAAGCCGATCAGCGCCGTGATCGCCAGCGGCACGTGCAGATAGAAGATCTTCTGGACGAAGCCCTGGTCGGCGTCGAGCGGGGCGTAGAAGAAGACCAGCGAGAAGCCGGCGGCGATCGCGACCACGGTCGCGATCGAGAGGGGCTTGAGTCCTTTGCTGTACATGCGTTTCTCGCGGTGCGGAGCGGGAGGCGGGCTAGTCCTCCAAGAGGAAGTCGAAGACCGCGTATCCGACCAGGAGGAAGATCAGATCGTATAGCCCGAGCACCGCCAGCCAGGTGCCGAAGCGCTCGTAACTGGGACCGCCCAGGCCGAGCAGCGGGTCGCTGGCGCCGGTCGCGGCGATCATCAGCGGCACCACCAAGGGCAGGAGGACGAGCGGTCCAAGTAGGTCGCGGGCGCGGGAATGGACCGCCATCGAGGAGATCAGCGTGCCGGTGGCGGCGAGACCGACATCTGTGAGGAGAAGAACTGCGGCGAGTGGGGGCAGCCCCGCGGCGGAATCGAGGAAGAAGAGGGCGAAGATCGGGACGACCACCAACTCGAGCACGAGCAGGTAGGCGAACAGCGCCGTCGCCTTGGCAGCGAAGAGTGCGGTGCGGTCGATCGGGGCGAGGCGGATCGCGTCGAAGCCGCCCTCCTCGCGCTCGGCGACGAAGAGGCGGTTGACGCCGAGCAGGGCGGCGAAGAGCAGCGTTGCCCAGAGCACCCCAGCGGCGAGGCTGCCGGAGAGGGCGGTGCGGTCGAGGCCGAAGCGGAAGATGACGAAGGTGGTGACGGCGAACAGCGCCATCGCCGGCAGCGACTGCAGCGTGCGCAGCTCGGCGCGCAGATCCTTGCCAAGGATCGTGGCGAAGGCGAGCCTGGAAGGAGTCACGCAGCTACCACCCTGCCGCCGGCCTCGAGTCTCAGCACCTGATCCGCCTCGGGCAGGAAGCGCTCGGGGTCATGGCTGACGATGACGCGGGTGCGGCCGCCGCCCGGTCCGATCAGTGCGCGGGCCAGCTCGCGCCCCTCGGCGTCGAGGTTGGAGTCGGGCTCGTCGAGCAGCAGCAACTGCGGCTCGTGCAGGACGCAGCGGCAGATTGCGAGGCGCTGGCGCATTCCTGCTGAGAGCTCGGCGACGCGCTCGTCGGCGCGCCGCTCCATCCCGGTGGCGGCGAGCAGCTCATCGATGCGGGCCTCCGCGCCCTCGCCGCCGATCCCGTGCAGGCGGGCGTGAAAGCGCATGTTCTCGCGCCCGCTGAGGTCGCGGTAGAGCAGCGGCTCGTGGCCGAGGAAGCCGATCCGGCCGCGCAGCTTCCAGGCCTCGCTCGGGATCCGGCAACCGAGCGCCCGCACCTCGCCACCGCTTGGCCGCAGCAGCGTCGCGAGGATGCGCAGCAAGGTCGTCTTGCCGGCCCCGTTGGGGCCCAGCACCAGCAATGTCTTGCCGTAGCCCAGCTCGAGGTCGATGCCATCGAGAGCCGTACGTTCGCCGTAGTCGCGGCGCAGACGGGCAAGGCTGAGCGCCGGTTGATCTGTGGCCTGGCCGGGCTCCACCGCGGGGATTCTGAAGGTCTAGGCTGCCGCGGCACATCTCAACAGGAGGGACGAATGAGCAGAACCAAATGGGCAGGGGCGGCACTGGCGGTAGCAGTCGGCGTCGTGGCGCCGGCGGCGATTCCCGCCGGAGCGGCGATGTCAGGCCAGACCGTCAAGTCGGAAGTAACGATTGGCGCCGTCGGCTACCAGGGCAAGGTCAAAGCCGCCAACTCGAGCTGTGTCGGCGAACGGACCGTCGTCCTCAAGCAGAAGGGCAACGGCGTCCTCAGCCGGGTCAAGTCGAAGGCCAACGGCAACTGGAAGGCCGACCTCGACGAACTCAACGAGAACATCAAGCTCCCGGCCGAGGTCTACGCGGAAGTGAAGCCGCTCAGCCCCCCCGGGCCGATCTACAAGTGTGAGGCCGCCACCTCGAAGACGGTCACGATCAGCGGCGGCTGAGCGCCGTTCGGAAGAGGGGGGTCGCTTGCGGTGGGCGCTGGCGACCCCCGCCCCCGCTAGGTACGCTTCGATATTCGTGACCGATCAGCCGCCACTGCTCAACGAGGTCGACAACTACGGCCCGATCTACATGCGGGTCGCCGAGCGCCTCGGCAGCTACGACGAGAACGAGGCCGACGCCGACCGGGTGATCGGACTCCTTGAGCTGCAGCCCGGAGACCGCCTCCTCGACGCCGGCTGCGGCCTCGGCCGCTTCACCAAGGCGCTGGTCGAACGTGGCATCGAGGCGGTCGGCGTCGACATCTCCGGCGAGGCGATCGCCGAAGCCGAACGCCGCTATCCCGGCCCGAGCTACCACGTGCTTGACCTGCTCGAGCCGCTGCCGGAGGAGCTCGGCTCCTTCGACGCCCTGGTCAGCATGTGCTCGAGCTACGGCTACGGCGCCACTGAGGCCGAGGACAACGCGATGCTGCGCGCCTTCCACGCTGCCCTCAGGCCGGGTGGGCAGATGGCAATGGAGCTGTCTGACCTAGAGCGCTCACGCTACCGGCTCAAAACCGACGAGGGCATCGTCGAACGGGAAACAAACGGCGTCAAGGAGACGCTCGACGTCGACTTCTCGACCGGGATGCTGCACGTCCACTACGAGCTCGATGGCGAGGAGATGGATTCCCACATCCGCATGTATGAGGCTGAGGACCTGGAGCAGATGGCGATCGACGCCGGTTTTCACGACGTCAAGCGCTACGGCAACTTCGCCAAAGGGCCGAAGCGGCCCGAGGACCGCCTCGTGCTCGTCGCAACGGCATGACTGCAGCGCATTTGCCGGTAAATGACCGGACAACGCGTGGCACCGGCGTCGTCGTCGACGCTTACTCGACCGGGGCCAAACTGGCGCCGCGCTTCGCTGCCGCTGGGCTGTCCGTCGTTCACGTGCAGAGCAGCCCGGATTTGCCGGACTTCTACCTGCGTGCTTTCCGCTCCGAGCACTACGTCGAGAACGTCGTCCATGAAGGCGACCTCGAGGCGACGGTCGCGCGGCTGGCCTCGCACGATCCCGCCTTCGTCGTCGTCGGCGCCGAGCCCGGGGTGCTGCTCTCCGACGCGCTCAGCGAGCGGCTCGGTCTGGCTTCCAACGGCACCGAGCTGAGCCGGGCGCGGCGCGACAAGCACGCGATGGCCCAGGCGCTGCGTGACGCGGGCCTGCGCGCGGTCGAGGAGCTGAAGACCGCCGACCCGGCCGAGGCCGCTGTCTGGGCGAGCGAGCGCGGCGAGTGGCCGGTGGTCGTCAAGCCGCTCGACAGCGCCGGCACCGACGGCGTCTCGCTCTGCGAGGACCCCGCCGCGGTCGAAGCGGCCTTCGCCGCGATCCTCGGCCGCCCCAACGCGCTCCAGGGCGCCAACGAAGAGCTGCTCGTCCAGGAGATGCTGCGCGGCACCCAGCTCTTCGTCAACTCGGTCAGCTGGGAGGGAGAGCACCGGATCTCCGAGATCTGGCAGGACAACAAGCGGCGCATCGCCGGCAACCTCGTCTACGACTACGAGGAGCTGCACCCGCGCCATGGCGAGAAGCAGGATGCGGTGGCCGACTACGTCGAAGCCGTCCTCGACGCGCTCGGGATCCGCTTCGGGCCCGCCCACACCGAGGTGATGCTGACCGCGGACGGGCCGGTATTGGTCGAGTCGGGGGCTCGCCTGCACGGCTCGACCCGCGACGACGTGATCGACCGCTGCACGCCAAGCCACGCCGCCATCACCGCCGAGGCCTACATCGACCCGGGCTCGGTCGCCCGCTACGCGGGGAAGCCCTATGAGCTGAAGGCCGCCGCCTACTGCGTGATGCTGATCTCCCCCCACGAAGGCCGGATCGTCTCCACCGACGGGCTGGAGAAGATCGAAGCCCTGCCCTCCTTTGCCGGCTCGATCGCGATGCTCGAGCCGGGGGATGAGTTGAAGCGGACGATCGACCTCTTTTCCTGTCCCGGGATGGTCTACCTGGTCGATCCCGACCGCGGGCGGCTGCAGGCCGACTACGAGCGCCTGCGCGAGCTGGAGGCCGAAGGCCTCTTCGAGCTCGACACTCTCGCTCCACAAATGTGACTTTTTGCGCGTAACGCGTGCAGACAGATCATTACGGTGCCATCATGGAGACGATGACGAAGAGCTGGACCGACGAGAGGCTGGAAGAGCGATTCGACCGGATCGATCAGCGCTTCGATGAGGTAGACCGGCGATTTGAAGAGGTAGACCGGCGATTTGAAGAGGTCGACCACCGTTTCGACGCCATCGACCGGAAGTTCGAGGCAGTCGATCGGCGATTCGACAGGATCGACGCAAAGTTCGACGCCAAATTCGATGGCCTGCGCGAGGAGATGAATACTCGGTTCAACGCCCTGGAATCGCGCTTCGACGCGATGCAGCGAACAATGCTTCAGTTCAGCGGCGCGCTGATTGCGGTCCTGATTGCGGCCCTGGTTGGCATCTTCGCCCAGATCTGATGGATCAGGCGGCGCGCCGGTTCGCTCAGCTGCGGCGCTTGCGCAGGGTACGGCGGCCGACTGCGAGCAGGGGACCGGCGCCGTCGCGCAGCGCCTTGGTCCTGGTCGCGCCCTTGCCGTAGAGCAGCTTTGCCGAGGCACGTACCGCTTCGCCCAGGGTCTTGTCGTAGGGATGCCACCAGAAGTCGCGGGTGAGCCCCGGCTCCCAGGCGTTCATCTTGACGTTGACGCACTCGTAGAAGCCGAATTTGGAATGCGAGCGGCCGACGCCGGAGTCCTTGACGCCACCCCAAGCGCACTGGCAGGCGCCGTGGCTGAAGGAGTGGTCGTTGACCCAGACCATGCCCGACTCGATCCGCCGTGCGATCCGCTCGCCCTTCTGGCGGTCCTTGGTCCAGACCGAGGCGCCTAGACCGAACTCGGAATCGTTGGCCAGCTCGATCGCCTCCTGCTCGCTCTCGACGACGACGATCGGCAGGACCGGACCGAAGACCTCCTCGTTCATGATCCGCATCTCGTGCGTGACCCCGGTGAGCACGGTGGGGGCGACGAACTTGCCGCTGAGGCCGGCGACCTCGGTCGGGCCGCCGCAGAGCTTGGTCGCACCGGAGGCGACCGCGTCCTCGATCAGGTCGACGACGATCTCGTACTGCCCCTCTGAGGTCATCGGACCGATCTCGGTGTCCCACTGCAGCGGGTCGCCGAGGCGCAGCCGCTCGGTCTCGCGGGCGACGCCCTCGACGAAGCGGTCGGCGACCTCGCGCACGACGTAGACGCGCTCGATCCCCGAGCAGGTCTGGCCGGCGTTGGCGAAGCCGCCCCAGACGGCGCCGGAGATCGCGTTCGGCAGGTCGGCGTCGCCGCAGACGATCATCGGATCCTTGCCGCCCAGCTCCAGCACCGAGCCCTTGAGGTTCTGGGCGCAGACCTCGCCGACCTTGCGGCCGACCTCGACCGAGCCGGTGAAGAAGACCTTGCCGACGCTGGAGCGGGCCAGCGCGTCGCCGACCGCACCGCCGCCGTGGACGACGCGGATCAGGCCCTCGGGCAGGCCGCCTCGCTCGAAGATGCGGCGGATCGCCTCGCCCAGCAGCGGCGTCAGGCTGGCCGGCTTGAGGACGACACCGTTGCCGGCCATCAGCGCGATCGCCACCTCGCCGAAGGGGATCGACCAGGGGTAGTTCCAGGGCGCGATCACCCCGACCACGCCGATCGGCTCGTAGGAGAAGCGCCCTTTCTTGGTCGCCAGGAAGGCCTGGCTCATCCGCACCTTCTCGTCGGCGAGGATCTTGGGCCCGGCCTTGGCGCACCAGTGCAGGGCGTCAACGGTCGGCAGCAGCTCCATCGTGTACGCCTCGACGCGCGGCTTGCCCTGCTCGCGGACGAGCAGCTCGGCGATCTCGTCGATCTCGTCGAGCAGCGCATCGGCGGCGCGGCGCATGTAGGTGGCGCGGGCCTTGAGCGAGAGCTCGGCCCAAGCCGGCTGGATGCGGGCGACGTCGTCGACGACTCCCTGGACCTGGGCGGGGGTGATGGTTGCGACCGAGCCGACTAGCTCGCCGGTGGCGGGGTTGAAGGACTCGAGGGTGGACTGGGCGGGGGGGCTCTGCGTGGCGGTCTCCATGGCGTTCGATTGTAGGTGGGTTTGGGGGGTGTCGGGGGATGTCTCGACGTGCAACAGCTGTGGAGGCACGTCGAGACATCCCCCGACACCCTCGCCAGCTCCGCTCGCGCCCCGTTCATACTCAGCCGCAGTGCCCGACCGATTGTTCGATAGCGGCGAGGAGGAACCCCGCCAGGCCGCCTCGTTTGAAGCTGACGCACCCTTGGCCGTGCGGATGCGCCCGCGGCGCCTCGATGAGCTGGTGGGGCAGGAGCATGTGCTGGGGGAGGGGTCGGCGCTGCGGATCGCTATCGAGAGTGGGCATCCGCACAGCGCGATCTTGTATGGGCCACCGGGGGCGGGGAAGACGACGCTGGCACGGATCGCTGCGGCTGGGGCGGAGGGGGCGTTCGAGGAGGAGTCGGCGGTCAATGCGGGCCGGGCCGAGATCCGGGCGGTGATCGAGCGGGCGCGGGAGCGGCGGCAGGGGAGCGGTCGCCCCACGGTGCTGTTCCTCGATGAGATCCATCGCTTCAACAAGGCGCAGCAGGACGCGCTGTTGCCGGCGGTCGAGGAGGGGTTGCTGACGCTGATCGGAGCAACGACCGAGAACCCCTACTTCGAGGTCAACTCGGCTCTGCTCTCGCGCTGCCAGGTCTACGAGCTGCAGCCACTTGAGCCCGAGCAGGTGGAAGAGCTGTTGCGGCGGGCACTCTCGGATCCCGAGCGCGGCCTCTCCGACCCGCCCCAAGTCGAGGACGCGGCGCTGGCGATGCTCGCCCAGCGCAGTGGCGGTGACGCGCGGGTGGCGCTCTCGGCGCTCGAGCGCGCAGTGGAGCGTGCGCAGGGGGCGACCGTCGACGTCACCGCGATCGAGGACGCGCTGCAGCGC
This sequence comes from uncultured Solirubrobacterales bacterium, assembly GCA_963697695.1. Classification (GTDB taxonomy): domain Bacteria; phylum Actinomycetota; class Thermoleophilia; order Solirubrobacterales; family 70-9; genus VRUE01. The sequence continues at coordinate 1,482,825 of OY969094.1, read as the reverse complement.
AAGGCGCTCGACTACGACCGCGAGGGGGATCGCCACTACGACTTCGTCTCAGCCTGGATCAAGGCAACCCGCGGCTCCGACGTCGATGCCTCTCTCTACTACCTGGCGGTGATGCTGGAGGGCGGCGAGGACCCGCGCTTCGTCGCCCGCCGAATGGTCATCCTCGCCTCCGAGGACGTCGGCAACGCCGATCCGCAGGCGCTGCTGATCGCCGACGCGGCGGCCCGCGCCGTCGACCGGGTCGGCCTACCCGAGTGCGCGCTCAACCTGGCCCAGGCCGCCGTCTACCTTGCCCTGGCGCCGAAGTCGAACGCTTCATATAAGGGACTCGGCGCGGCCCGGGCGGAGGTTCGCGAGAACGGCGCCAAGACCCCGCCCGACTATCTGCGCGACGCTCATTACCCCGGTGCGAAGAAGCTCGGACGGGGGGAGGGCTACCGCTACGCGCATGACGAACCGGGCGGGATGAGCGACCAGCAGCTGCTCCCGGAGGGGCTCGAGGATCGCCGCTTCTACGCGCCGACCGATCGCGGTTTCGAGGCGGAGCTGGGCCGCCGCCTCGAGACTTTGCGAAAGAAAATTCGCGACCTTTAATCTCGTCGCAACCGGCGCAACTTCCCAAACGGCTATGTGTTTCAGAGGTCGGCTTTCCAAGCTAGAGCCAGGGAGAGCCGACACACCGGCCGGAGGCCTGGACTGGGGGCCTCCGGCCGGGACATAAATGGGGATACAGGGGGGAACGGTGACCGCGCCATGCTGGGCGCGGCCGCCGCGTGAGGGGGCAGTTACAACCTCTCAACAACCTGGGAACAACTCGCCAACATCGAGGCGGGGGACCCGGACCTAGGGTTTCGGCGCATGACGAGAAATGCGCTGCGCCTAATCGCCCTGTCCGTTTTTGGCCTGCTCCTGCTGGTGCCATCTGCACCGGCGGCGCCCACGCCACTCAACATCGGTTTCCTCGGTCGCACCGTGGCCGGCGGGGCTGAAACGGCTGAGATCGCCGCCTTCGACCCGGTGCGCAAGCGCGTTTTCGCCACCGATGCCGTCAACAACCAGCTCGACATCTACGACTTCTCCAACCCGACCGCCCCGGCCCCGGTCGGTCAGGTCGACCTCTCCCCCTGGGGCGACGGACCCAACAGCGTCGTCTACCTGAGCCGCTTCGGCGGGGTCGTCGCCGTAGCGGAGCAGGCTGCGACGGTTGGCGTTCCCGGCAGCGTCGAGATCTTCGACACCGCCGGCAAGCATCTCGCCGGCTTCCCGGCGGGCCCGCTGCCGGACATGGTCACCACGGCGATGGACGAGCGCTACCTGCTCGTCGCCAACGAGGGAGAGCCGGCGGGCGACGGCTCGGTCGATCCCGAGGGCTCGGTGACGGTGATCGACCTCAAGTGGGGGCTCAAAAAAGCGGTCATCCGAACCGCCGGCTTCAAAGGTGTGCCCCTGCTCGGGCCTGTGCGGGCCTTCACTCCCGGCTCCAGCGTCGCCCAGGACCTCGAGCCCGAGTACATCGCCAGCGACGGCGACCGCGCCTGGGTCTCGATTCAGGAGGCCAACGCAATTGCGGTGCTCGACATCGAGCGGGCCAAGTTCAAGCTCGTCCGCAGCCTCGGCTTCAAGAACCACGGCCTCCCCGGTAACGGCTTCGACGCCACCGACAAAGACAACGCGCCGACGATCCAGACCCATCCCAACGTCTTCGGCATGTACCAGCCGGACGCGATCTCGGCCTTCACGGTGAAGGTGCGCGTCCCCTGGTGGTCCCCCTGGTTCCGCTCTGGGAAGCACGGCAGGGACCGCAATCACAAGGGTCATAAGCCCTGGAAGCACTCGCACAAGCCGCGCTTCGTCACTCGCACGCTGATCGCCACCGCCAACGAGGGCGATGCCCGCGACTGGGACTTCTTCGCCGAGGAGTCGCGGGTGGGCGATCTCGAACTCGACCCAGCGGTCTTCCCGGCCGGCTCCGACAGCGACAGCCAGCTCGGCCGGCTGACCGTGACGACGACGCTGGGCAACACCGATGGGGATAGCGAGTACGAGCAGCTCTATGCCTTCGGGGGCCGCTCGATGTCGCTGCTCGACACAGACGGCCAGATGGTCTTCGACACCGGCGACCAGCTCGAGCAGCTCTCCGCCACGCTCGATCCGGCCAACTTCAACAAGGACAACGCGCCGTCGAAAGTCGACAACCGCTCCGACAACAAGGGTCCCGAGCCTGAGGGAATCGCCACCGGGGTCGTCGGCGACCACACCTACGCCTTCCTCGGCGGTGAGCGGAACGGCATGATCTACGCCTTCGACCTCTCGTCGACGCCGGGGGCAGCCGAGTTCGCCGGCTGGGTCAATACCCGCGACGCCGACCTCGGCCCGGAGGGCCTCGCGTTCGTCCCGGCGACGAAGAGCCCGACCAAAGCCGCGATGCTGCTGGCCACCAACGAGGTCAGCGGAACCGTCGCCGCATACAGCGTTACGCCGTAAGGACTCTCGCCCCGGCGCAGATACCCTGCTCGCGGCATGGCGCCGCTGGAGCTGATCTGCGTCGGGGTCTGGTCGTTCGCGGTCGCCGTTGCGGGTGGGATTGAATGCTGCGACGGGCGTCGTCGTCGGCGTGGGCGGCCCGATCGGCCATCTCGCCGGCGGCGTCGACTGGGCGCTCCTCGCGCCGGGGTGCGCCGGCGCCGTTCCCGGTGCCTATCTCGGCGCACACCTCACCGGGCGGCTGGACGACCGCACCCTGCTGCAGACCATCGCCGCGATCCTCGTCGTCGCCGGCGTTGCGCTCGGCATCCAGGCGGTCGTCGGCTGAACCCGGTCCGCCGGCTGCCCTGGCGCTCTATGGTGATCGTGGAATGAGCGACGAGAGCAAGGAGCGGCTCCGACTCGGGGGGATGGCCCTGGGCAACGGGCTCTTGATCCACGGGCCGACTCACTGGGCTGCGGCGGTGCGCGACCCAGAGGGGGCGATCCATGTCGCTTCGGAGCGCAAGCCGGAACTGGCACCGGGTTTGGCGGTGCGACTGCCCGGTCTGCGCGGCCCGCTGCGGCTCGCCGAGGCGCTGATCGTGCTGCCGCTGGTGCGGCGGCGGATGCCGGCGGCGCGGCTGCCCTTCGAGGACCCGAAGGTGCTTGCCGCGATCGGAGCGACGCTGATGGTCACCGGGGCGCTGCGCAAGCGGTTCGCCAGCTCGGCCCTGCGCGAGGGCGCTGTGCAGGCGATCGGCGCCACGCCGGCGATGGTGGCGCTGCTGGACCGCGACCTCGCTGCCTACCACGGCGTCGAGCACAAGGCGATTGCGGCCTACGAGCAGGGGATCGAGGACCCCACCGGCGTGCCCAAGGAGCACGACCGCTGCGGCTCCAACCTGATCGCGCCGATGATGCTGCTCTCAGCCGGCGGCACGATCCTGCTGGAGCGGGCGGTCGACCGCCCGAGCCCGCTGGCGCGCGCGGCGGTCGGTCTTGGCGGAGCCTCGCTGGCGGTCGAGATGTTCGCTTGGAGCGACCGCAACCACGGCGCGCCCCTGGCCGAGGCATTCCATACGCCGGGACGGGAGATCCAGCGCCTGATCGCGACCAAGGAGCCGACGCCGGAGCAGCTCGAGGTCGGCGTGATGGCACTGGCCGAGATCCTCCGCGCCGAGAACGCTGCGTAGACTGGCGGCCGTGTTCGGAAGGATTGACCACATCGGCGTTGCCGTCGAGGACATCGACGCCGGCATCGAGCTGTACGCGAACGGCTTCGAGATGGAGCTGTCGCTGCGCGAGACGGTCGAGGAGCAGGGGGTCGAGGCGGCGCTGCTCAACGTCGGCGACGGACACGTAGAGCTGCTGAGGCCGCTCGGCCCCGACACCCCGGTCGGCAAGTTCGTCGCCAAGCGGGGGGTTGGCCTGCACCACGTCGCCTACGCCGTCGAGGACATCGACGCGACGCTGGAGCGCCTGGCTGCGCTCGGATTGGAGCTGATCGACGCCAAGGCCAGGGTTGGGATCGGCGGCAGCCGCGTCGCCTTCATCGAGCCGCGCTCGACCGGGCGCGTACTGACCGAGATAGTCGAACCTGCAGGAGGACACTGATGGCTGTTGCACAGCGTGTGGAGATCGGCTTCGAGGGCGGCCAGGTGGTCTCGGTGCGGCTCACCGACGACGAGCTGAAGGACTTGCGCAAGCAGCTCGAGAAGGGCGGCTGGCACGACGTGAAGACCGAGGACGGCATCCTCGCCGTCTACCTCGGCAAGGTCGCCTTCCTGCGCATCGACTCGGGCGAGCACCGGGTCGGCTTTTCGCAAGACCGCAAAGACTGATGCGGCCCCGCACCCTGCTCGGCGCCGCGGCTCTGGCGACGCTGGGCGCGGCGCTCTGGTGGCGCAAGAACCCGTCGGCCTGCCCCTACGGCCAGCGCTTCTGGGTCGAAGCGCCGCACCCGATCGTCACCCGTGAGCGGCTGCGCTCGGTTCTGCGCCCGCAGGCGGGCGAGCGAGTGCTCGAGATCGGCCCGGGCACCGGCTATTACACCCTCGATATGGCCGAGTGGGTCGGTCCGGAGGGCACGATCGAGATCTTCGATCTACAGCAGGAGTTCCTCGACCACACCACGGGTCGCGCCGCGGAACGCGGGCTCGCCAACGTCGCTCCCACCCAGGGCGACGCCACCGCTCTCCCTTATGAGGACGCGTCGATGGACGCTGTCGTCCTCACCGCCGTCCTCGGCGAGATCCCGGACCCTCTCGCCGCCCTGCACCAGATCCGCCGGGTGCTCAAGCCAGATGGCCGCCTCGTGGTCGGCGAGCTATTCGGCGATCCGCACTTCACCACCCAGGCCTCACTCAAGAACCAGGCGAGCGAAGCCGGCCTGGCCTGGGAGGAGCACTCCGGCAACTGGTTCGCTTACTTCGCGCGGCTGTCTTCGAGCTGAGCGGTCCCGGCGGCGTGGTGCCGCCGGGACCGATTCCTTCTACCGAAGGCCTCTCAGCCTTCGCTCACCCTGTTGATTTGCCCAGCCAACTTCCGTTGGACTGGAACACCTTGGCGAGGTTCGACGCGTAGGCGTCGCCGCCGTCGGCATCGGCGTTACCGCCATCGCCTCCGGTCGCGTCGCCGCTGGTCGCCGTGGTGTCGCCACCGTTGGCGTCGGCGTCGTTGTGGCCTCCGCTCTTGCCGTGATCGCAGCCGCAGGACTTATGTTGCTTCTGCTTCTGGTCCTGTGGCTCGGTCCTGGCCTCGGCGTTGCCGTTGTGCTTCTGGGTGTTGCCGGAGTTGGCGTCTCCGCCATGTCCTCCGTAGGCATCGGCGTTGCCGCCGGTGGCCTGGGGATCACCCTGGTCGACGTTCGACTCGTTGCTCTGCGAGGAGCTCGAATCGTGCTTCGAGGGGTGACCCTTGCAGCCGCAACCGTCGCGGGAGGGATGGCTGGAGCCATGTCCCGACGACTCGTTGCTCTGCTTCACCAGCGCGCCATTCCAGGCGCCGGCATCGCCACCCTCGGCATCGGCGTTACCGCCATCGCCTCCGGTCGCGTCGCCGCTGGTCGCCGTGGTGTCGCCACCGTTGGCGTTGGCATCGCCGAGGATCGAGATCGCAATCGCGTTGCCGTTCCCGATCTGGGTGTTGCCGGTGTTGGCATTGCCACCGTTGCCGCCCGTCGCATCGGCGTTACCGCCGTATGCCTTCGGGCTGCCCTGGGTGACATCCGACTTGTTGCTCTGTGAAGAGCTCGAATCGTGCTTCGAGTTCCCCTTGCAGCCGCACTCCCCGTGAGGGGAATGGCTGGAGCCGTGACCCGACGACTCGTTCGACTGCTTTACCAGCGCACCGTTCGACGCATCGGCATCGCCACCCTCGGCATCGGCGTTACCGCCATCGCCTCCGGTCGCGTCGCCGCTGGTCGCCGTGGTGTCGCCACCGTCGGCGTTGGCGTCGTTGTCACTGTGGTGGCTGCCGCCTTTGTGACTGCAACCGCAGGACTTGCTCTCCTTCTGGTCCTGTGGCTCTGTCTTGGCGTAGGCGTTGCCGTTGCCTATCTGCGTGTTGCCGGTATTGGCGCTACCGCCATTACCGCCCGTGGCATCGGCGTTACCGCCGGTGGCCTCGGGGCTGCCCTGGTCGACGTTCGACTCGTTGCTCTGCGAGCCGGAACCGCCCTTCGAGCCACTCGACTCGTTGGACTGCGTGACCAGCGCTCCGTTCGACGCATCGGCGTCGCCGCCGTCGGCGTAGGCGTTACCGCCATCGCCCCCAGTTGCGTCGCCACTGGTCGCCGTGGTGTCGCCGCCGTTGGCGTTGGCGTCGCCGCCGACCGAAATGGCAATCGCGTTGCCGTTCCCGGTCTGGGTGTTGCCGGTGTTCGCTTCGCCACCGTCGCCTCCGGTTGCAGTAGCACTGCCTCCGGTGGCGCTGGGATCGCCCTGGGTCACGTTGCTGCTGTTGCTCTGCCCCGAAGGCAGCGGCACCGGCAGCGGCGCGGAGGCGGCGGCAGGCGCCGCTCCTATCGCCAGAGCGACCACGGCTGCGATTACAGCCTTGGAACCTCTCATAGTGAGTTCCCTTTCTCTCGAGTTGAAGTCCGCCGGGGGGTCGGGGGCTCCCGGCGTAGCCCTGGTTTGGTCCGCTGGGACCTAGCCAGGCCGCTCGAGCGCGCAGACGAACGGGGTCGGTGCCGGGAAGCCCGGCACCTCGCTCAGCCTGCGCCGAGTCGCCGGCGCCGCCAGCGCGAGCAACGCGAGCAGCGCGGCGAGGGGGACGAAGAAGGAGCCACCCGAAGCGGGTGCCGCTGCTCCTGGCGATTCAGATTCAGGAGTGGGCATGGGCGCGTTCAGTGGCCCAGGAGTCTGGAGGTCATCTGCAACAGCGACGAATTCGCCGACCGGGGAGCGGCCGGGTGTCAGGGGTTGTTCGCTCCCCGGTCCATCGTGATCGGCAGATGTCAAGAGCTGCAGCTCGGTGAGCGCGAGGATGTTGGGCTCCAGCCAGCTCGCGATCGAGGGGTTGCCCAGCGAGCCGAGCGTGGGGTATGAGGAGGCCGGCTCGGCGCCGGCGGTCAAGTTGAGTGAGGCGAAGGCGCTGGACGGAGACGCTTCGACGGCCTGGCCGCCGGGAGGAAGCAGGGCGGCGGTCGTCGGATCGACGAGCGAGTCCAAGGGGCCGGCGAGAGTTTCGCGGACCGGTGCCGTCGCTTTCGACAGCGAGGTCGAAAGCGAGCCGACCGTTTTCGCGACCTGCTCGCCACCGAGAGGCAGGTGGCGAAGGGTCTCTTCTGTAGACCGAACGAGCGCGTCGGTCTCGGTCATCTGAGTTGTCCGCTCGATCGCCGGCGCCACCGTCCTCGAGGCTGTCCGCTGGACCTCCTCGACCAGACCCGAAGAGCCGGTCCTCACCTCTTCGACCAACCCCGAAATCTGCTGCGCCGGATGCGATGAAGGGGCCGACCGGGTCGCGTTCGTCGTGGTGCTTGTTCGGGTCGGCTCTGTGGGCGCCGAGTCCTCGTGCGGTGGCGGCGGCGGGGGAGTGGGCGGCTTACTCGAGACGGCGGCCCTGACGGTTTCGACGGCGCCCGCAGGATTCACCGTTTCCACGGTGTGGGTGGCTGCTGCGACGACAGGCGCCTGCGCCGGTTCGGCCGGCGCGGTTGCAGAGCTTTCGGCAGAGGGAGCCGGGACCGGCAGGGCACTGTCGGCCTGAGCGGCTGCCGGAGCGGCGAGCGCCAGCGAGGCCCAGGCGGTCGTAAGAGCAATCCGGCCCGCTCCCATTTGGCTCCTCAGGACATTCACGAGAAGGCCAGACTACCCAATATTCGTCCAAATTTATCCTAATTTCTAAAGTCTCAGCGAGCCTCGAGATTAGGTCCAGACTGAGCTGCAGAGAAAATCCCTGCATAGGTCCATGAAGCAGCAAGAAGCCCTCGTTCCAGGATCGTTTGTTAAGAAGGGGGATTGTCCGCGGGCACTAGCCGCGGATCGCCTTGCCGGCGATGTTCTTCAGCCGCGTCCTGTCTCGCTGGGGGAGGGAGCTGGGGCGCCCCTTCGACTTCTTCACGAGCCGCAGGAGCTCCTGCTGTTCCTTCTCGGTCAGGTTGTCTCTGACTCGCTCTCGTCCCTTCTCGGCGAGCCAGACCGAGACGGCCCAGACCATCTTCCAAGGAACTCGTCTCCACACCGCAGGTAGCGCCCGCCGGGCGATCCAAAAGGGCATGCGGTCTGGCTACCCGTGCGCTGCATGGAGCAACCGTCTAGCCCGAGGCAGGTCCCGGCTGGCAGCGCGGGCACCAGTGGGTGGTGCGATTGGCATCGCCCTGGGTGCGGGAGCGGATCGGGGTGCCACAGGCGCGGCATGGTCGGCCGGCGCGGCGGTAGACGGCCCGGGCCTGGCGGCCGCGGTCGACGGCGTCTCGCATCAGCTCGTGAGCAGCGCGGAGGACGCTTTCGAGTTGCTCGTCCGTGAGGCCGGTGACCGGCTGCCAGGGATCGAGCCTGGCGGCGAAGCAGGCCTCGCTCTTGAAGATGTTGCCGATGCCGGCGACCAGGGTCTGGTCGAGCAGGGCATCGCCGAGAGCGAGATCGCTGCCCGAGCGCAGCGAGCGGGCGACGATCCCTGGATCGAAGTCGGCGGCGAGGATGTCGGGGCCGAGGCGCGCCAGCTGCGGGTCCCTTCGCGCAGCGGCGGCCGGAAGGACCCTCAGGGTCGGGCCGCCGAACTGAACTGCCTCCGAGGTGTCTCCTCTCAGCACCGCCCATGCCGATCTCCTCGGCTTGCGCCAGCGTTCCCCCTGCCGGTAGACGTGCCAGGAGCCACTCATCCCCAGGTGGCTGTGCAGGGTCAGATCGCCGAAGCGCAGGAGGAGATGCTTGCCGTGCGTCTCCACCCCATAGAGCTCGCTCCCGTCGAGCCGCTCGATTCCCGCCGCACGCCCGCGCGGACTGGGTGCCTCGGCACCGATCCGCTGTCCCCCGATCGCCTCTTCGATCCGCCGGGCAGCCCGCAGGATCGTGTCGCCCTCCGCCATCCGCTCAGGCGAGTGAGGTCCAGAGCAGCTCCTCGGCTCCAGACACCCGGCGGGCAGCGGTGTCGACCTCGCCCCAGAGCACGGGGTCGGGGTCGTTGCTCTCGCTTGCCGCGTGGAAGGCGGTGGCGAGGTCGGTCCAGCGCGCGGCTGCATCGGCTGCGAGCGTTGCCTCGGGCCGGCCGGCCTCCTCGAGGAAGCGCGAGTACATGAGGCGGAAGGCACCGCCGCCGGTGCCGCGGCGCTCGATCACCTGGTAGCCGAAACGGGCGCACCATTGCCAGTCCTCCGCCACCTCGGGCCAGCTGCCGGCCTCCTCGGCGAGACGGCGTACGGCGTCGAGGCCGGAGAAGTTGCGGAACTCCGGCTCGACCATCGCCGTCGCCGCTCGCTCGATCGCGGCTGGGATCGCCGCGTGCAGCTGCTCCTGTGTGACCGAGCCGGTGGCGGTGAACATGTGGCCGGCGAGCGGGTAGGCAGGGTGGCTGCTGTGGCGTGCCCGGTCGAGGTTCTCGAGGCGGGTCGTCTGCAGCTCCTCGAAGCCGGTGTCGGAGAGATAGGCGACCTCCTCGTCGTAGCCGGCGAGGACGACGGCGTGGCCGGGGAAGTGGGCTGAGTTGCCGTAATGGTCCAGGTAATAGAGATCGGTGAGGAGAAGGACCGGGTTACCGGTGTCGACCTCGGTGCGGGCCGCGTTCCAGGCACCGTCGTCCCCCTGGTCGAAGGTACGCAGTTGGAGAACCCCGCCTGTCAGCTCACTGAAGTTCTCCTCCAATCGCGCTGTGCGGCCGTTGAACCAGCGCGTCGGCGAGGCATCCTCCAGCGCCACGTAATAGAAGCAGGCGCCGGCGCCAAGCCCGAAGGCCATCTCCTCGCTCAGATTGGCGACGCCGTGGAAGCCGAGCAGGTTGCGTAGCGCCGTCGAGCCGCAGTGGTGGCCGGGGTGGTGGGTATAGCCGGGGACCGACTGCATCGAAGCGGATTATCCTGCTCCGCCGATGCCGGGTCTCGACCGACAGCTGCTCAGGGCGATGCGCACCAAGGGCCACACGCCCGGACTGGAGCGCGCGATGAGGCTGCTCGGCAAGTCGGGCAACAACGGCGCGATCTGGATCGGGCTCGGCGTCGCGCTGACGCTGCTCGATTCCGCCAACCGCGAGGCCTGGCTGATCTGCGCGATCCTGGCGCCAGTGGCGATCACGCTCAACTACGTGCTGAAGCTGATCGTGAAACGGCCGCGGCCGGTCCTGGAGGGGCTGCCGCCGCTGGGCGGCGCCCCCAGCTCGCTCAGCTTCCCCTCCGCCCACGCCAGCTCGTCCTTCGCCGTCGCCACGGCGATGACGCGGGTCGACGCCGGGGTGGGGACGCTCGCCTTCCTCCTCGCCCTGGCGCTTTCGCTCGGCCGTCCTTACCTGGGAATGCACTATCCGTCCGACGTCCTCGCCGGCGCCATGCTCGGCGTCGTCCTGGGCCTGATCGTGCCGCTCTCGCTATGAAGGTCGGGATCGTGGGACTGCCCAACGCGGGCAAGTCGACCCTCTTCAACGCCCTGACCAAGGGCGGCGCCCAGACCGGCGACTACCCCTTCACGACGATCGAGCCCAATGTGGCGATCGCCCAGGTGCCCGACGAGCGGCTGGAGCGGGTCGGGGAGACGGTCGGCAGCTCGAAGCTGGAACCGGCGACGATCTCCTTCCACGACATCGCCGGCCTGGTCAAGGGAGCTTCCGAAGGCGAGGGACTCGGCAACAAGTTCCTCGCCTCGATCCGCGAGACCGACGCGATCTGCCACGTCGTCCGCTGCCACGCCGACTCCGGCGTCCCTCACCCCGACGGCCGTGTCGACCCCCTCGCCGACATCGAGACGATCGAGACCGAGCTGATGCTCTCCGACTACGAGCAGACCGAGCGCCGCCTCGACCGGGTGCGCAAGGGAGCGAAGTCGGGCGACACCGAGGCGATCGCCGAGCGCGACTGGCTGGAGGCCGTGTACGAGGCACTCGCCGCGGGCAAGCCGGCGCGCTCCGTCCCCGTCCCGGATGCAGCGGCCGCCGGCCCGCGCAACCTGCAGGCGCTCACCTCGAAGCCGATCCTCTACGTGGCGAACGTCGACGAGGGCGACGCCGAGGCGCCGCGGGCGGTCGCCGCCCACGCCGCGGAGGTCGGCGCCGGCGTGGTCGCGGTCAGCGCCCGGATCGAGGGCGAGCTGGCCGATCTCGACGATCCGGCCGAAGCGGAGGAAATGCGCGAGTCCTACGGGGTCGAGGGCTCGGGCCTGGACCGCCTCGTCAGCGCCGCCTACGACCTGCTCGACCTGATCGTCTTCTTCACCGCCGGCGAGGGCAAGGAGGCGGTCGCCCGTCCCCTGGCCCGCGGCTCGACCGCCTGGGAGGCGGCGGGGACGATCCACACCGAGATCCAGGACGCCTTTGTCAAGGCCGAGGCGATCGGCTGCGAGCAGCTGATCGAGTGCGGCGGCTACGCCCCCGCCCGCGACAAGGGCCTGCTGCGGATCGAGGGTCGCGATTACGTCGTCCAGGACGGCGACGTGATCACGATCAAGGTCTAGAGCCCTGCAAACCGGCGCATCTCGAGGTCCTCGGTCGGCTGGATCGGGTCACGCACCGAAAGTGCGCTCCCCTCACCATCCTTCCCTGCGTCCCCCGACCTGCTTGGTTTTCGGGCTCTAATGTTCGCGTCAATGGATCAAGGGCCGAGGTTTCCGGGGGTCGCCGCCAAGGCGGGCCACTACGAGAGCTTCTACGTCAAGGCCTGCAGGCCGGGGGGTGGCCAGGGGATCTGGATCCGCCACACGGTTCACAAGCGGCCGGGCGCCGAGCCGAAGGGCTCGATCTGGTTCTGCCTCTTCGATCGCGAGGCGGAGGGTCCGCGGGCGACCAAGGTGACCGTGCCCGCGACCGGGCTCTCGGTCCCGGCGGGTTCCTGGATTCGGGTCGAGGGAGCTGAGATCGGACCGGGCAAGGCGACGGGCAGGATCGAGACCGATGCCCTGAAGGCCTCCTGGGATTTCAGCTTCGGCGGCGACGAGGAGCCCTGCAAGTACCTGCCGGCCGACTGGCTCTACTCGGCGCCGGTGCCGCGGACCAAGTTCGTCGCTCCCTACCCGAACGCGACCTTCGACGGACGGCTCGAGATTGACGGCGCCCAACCCGTCGAGCTTGCCGCCTGGCCGGGAATGATCGGCCACAACTGGGGCACCGAGCACGCCGAGCGCTGGGTCTGGCTCGAGGGTACCGGCTTCGCCGACACCCCCGACACCTACTTCGACGCCGGCGCCGCCAGGATCAAGCTCGGCTCGCGGGTCACCCCCTGGCTCCCTTCCGGGATGCTGATGCTGGAAGGCGAGGCCCACCGGCTCGGCGGCTTCGGCAAGATCCGCTCGGCTTCGGTCGAAGAGTCGCCGGAGGCCTGCTCCTTCGTCCTGCCGGGCAAGGACGTCGTCGTCCGCGGCCGCGTCTCGGCCCCGCGCAAGGACTTCGTCGGCTGGGTCTACGCCGACCCCAAGGGCCCCGAGCACAACACCGTCAACTGCTCCGTCGCCGACCTCGAGCTGATGATCGAACGCCCCGCCCAGCCGCCCCGCACTCTTAACCTCGCAGGAGGCGGCGCCTACGAGCTCGGCATGCGCGAGACCGACCACGGCATCCCGATCCAGCCCTATCCCGACGGCTGAGTCAGCCGCCGACCTTGCGAAAGGTCATCCAGCGGTCGTAGGCGCCGAGGGCAGAGGCGAGCTGGTCGCCGCGGATTTTGGTCGTGCCGCCGCTGCCGACGAGGCGGGCCCAGACGATGCGCGGCGAGACGCCGCGCTGGACGATTGCGACCTGCTGCAGCTGCCCCTCGAGGTAGCCGGAGAGCTTGCGGCTGATCTCCGCACCCGTGAAGCGCAGGGTCCAGGTGTGCAGCGGGCAGTAGTAGTCGTAGGGGTCGGGGACGCCGACCAGGTACGGGACCGGGGGGCCGAAGAAGACGTCCTCGACGCTCTCGGTGTGGCCGCCCGAGCAGGCTGAGAAGTAGGTCTCGGCGATTTTCCCCCCGTACATGACGACCTGCCCCTTGGTCGCGGTCGCCGCTTCGTTGGTGGCCTCCTCCTCGCTGGCGATGCCCTCGTAGACCTGGCTCGAGACCGTGTCGTAGAGGTCGAAGCCGTTGCCGTCGACCTGGACGGTGAGCGCGTATGAGCGCGCGGCGATCGCCTGCGCGCGCAGGGCGGCCTGTGGCCATGATGCCGGCGACTCGTTGGGGATGACCCCCTTCAGGTACTGGTCGACCGGTACGGCGTTGATGACGTTGAGCGAGCCCGTGTCGCTGTCGGTCGGTACGACCTCGAGCGCACCGCGGTAGGCGCCGACCCCGGCGATCTCGATTCGCCCGGCACCTGCTGCGCGCAGCTTGCGGCCGCAGTTGGCCAGCGCTTTGCCGGCGGAGCTGCGCAGCTTCACACCCGAGCCGGCCCAACGAGCCTCGTATTCGCGACCCGGTTCGAGCGCGATTCCGCAGGCGCTGGTGGCGCCGCTGAAGCCGACGTCGCCGCCCTCGACGTCGAGCAGGACGCGGACGATCTGCGGTCCGCTCAACTGGCCGATGGTCGTGCCGGAGTAATAGTGGGCGAGGATCGCTTGATGGCTCTCGCCGTGCCTGGCGAGGCCGTAGGCGCCGTACTGGCTCATCCCGACCCCATGACCGAAGCCGCGCCCCTTGACCACCCAGGAGACCGCTGCGCCGGCGACGGGGGCGAGAAGCAGCAACCCCAGGACGGCGGCAGCGAGGGTGCAGAGGACTGTGCGGCGGGTAGCTGACATCTCTCGGGTGAACAGATTCGCCTTGCGTGAGTCGCGGCCTGCTCTAGGCTGAAATCAAGCGACCAAAGAGGAGGAAGGAATGGCGACGCAGACGGTGCAGGCGGTCGACCACAAGCTCCTCGCTGCCGGCGAGTGGCTCGAGACCGGCGAGTGGGGCGAGGTGAAGAGTCCCTACGACGGCACCGTCGTCGGCCGGGTCGCCGAAGGCGATGCCGCGCTCGTCGACCGCGCCGCCAAGGCGGCCCAGGAGGCCTTCGAGTCGGCCGACTTCCCCCAGCACGAGCGGGCCGCCACCCTGGACCGCGCCGCCGAGCTTGTCGGCGAGCGGATCGACGACCTGGCCCTGACGATCGCCGCCGAGGCGGGCAAGCCGCTGAAGACCGCGCGGGTCGAGGCGGCGCGCTGCGTCGACACCCTCACCTTCTCTGCCACCGAGGCGCGCAAGCTGACCGGCGGCACGGTGCCGATGGAGGCCTCCTCGGCCGGCGCCGGCAAGCTCGGCGTGATGCTGCGCGTGCCCTACGGGGTCGTCGGCGCGATCAGCCCCTTCAACTTTCCGCTCAACCTGGTCGCTCACAAGCTCGGACCGGCGATCGCCGCGGGCAACGCGATCGTGCTCAAGCCCGCCGGCCAGACGCCGGTCTCGGCGCTGAAGCTGGCCCAGATCCTGATCGAGGCGGGGTTGCCGCAGGGCTGGCTGAGCGTGATCCCGGGTCCCGGCTCGGAGGTGGGCAACGCGATCGTCGAGCACGAGCTGACCCGGGCGCTCACCTTCACCGGCTCCGCCGGCGTCGGTTGGGGGATCCGCAGCCGCGTCCCGCACAAGAAGGTGAACCTGGAGCTCGGCTCCAACGCGCCACTGATCGTCCATTCCGACGGCGACTGGGAGACGGCGGCCGACAAGACGAAGCTGCACGCCTTCTCCCACGCCGGGCAGAGCTGCATCTCGATCCAGCGGGTGCTTGTTCAAGACGAGATCGCCGACGCTTTCACCGAGCGCCTCGTCGCCAACGTCCAGTCGCTGCGGGTCGGCGATCCGCTCGACCCCGAGACCGACGTCGGTCCGCTGATCTCCAGCGGCGACCGCGACCGGGTCAAGGAGTGGATCGACGAGGCCGTCTCCGCCGGCGCCGAGCTCTTGACCGGTGGGGAGCTGGTCGACGAGGGCCGTTGCCTGGCGCCGACCCTGCTCGGCTCGCCGCCCCGTGAGGCAAAGGTCTGGCACGAGGAGATCTTCGGTCCGGTTGCGACGATCGACCGCTACACCGACTTCGCCGAGGCGCTGCGGATGGCCAACGACTCCAAGTTCGGCTTGCAGGCGGGCGTCTTCACCCGCGACATCGGCCGCGGGCTGGAGGCGGCCGAGACGCTGGAGTTCGGCGGGGTCCTGATCAACGAGGTCCCGACCTTCCGCGCCGACCAGATGCCCTACGGCGGGGTGAAGGACTCCGGCAACACCCGTGAGGGGCCGGCCTTCGCGGTCGTAGAGCTAACCGAGGAGCGCTTCGTTACCCTCCAGCGCTAAGGATCTTTCGAGCGGGAGGAGTTGGGGATGAAGCGCCACGGGGTAGTTGCCAGGCTCAGCATCGCTATCGCGTCGCTGGTCGTGATCGCAGGCGGCGCGGCAGGTGCCTCCGCCGCGGTCTCCGACACGGTCGGCAAAACGACGGTCACGCAACGAGTGGTCCCCGTGGGCGAAGGCGCCTACCGCTTCCTCCAGCTCGGCGAAGGCGAGCCGTACACGGTGCGCCAGGAACTGGGCACCGCGGGGGCGAACCGGGCCAAAACCCGCACCTCGCTCGCCTACTTCGGCCAGCTCTCCGACTTCCAGCTCGCCGACGAGGAGTCGCCGGCGAGGGTCGAGATCATCGATCCGCTCTCGACCCCGCTCAACCTCCCCTTCGGCTCGGCCTGGCGTCCCTGGGAGGCGCTCAATCCCCAGATCGACGAGGCGATGGTCCGCCAGCTCAACGAATTCGCAGCGGCGAGCCCGGTCGCCGACGGCAGCGGCGGCCACCGGGCGATGGACCTGACGATCGTCACCGGCGACTCGGCCGACAGCCAGCAGCTCAACGAGACGCTGTGGGTGCGCACCCTGCTCGAGGGCGGCGCGCTGAACCCGAACAGCGGCGTCGACAAGAAAACCTACTCGCACTTGCTCTGCCCGAACCTGTTCGTGCCCGGCGCCGCCGAGGCAGCCCGCTACACCGGGGTCCAGGACTACGACGACTACTTCGAGGGCACCTTCCCCGAGTTCTACGACCCCGACAGCCCGGCCGGGCCTCACGCCGCCTGGCCCAAATACCCGGGCCTGATGGACAAGGCGCAGCAGGCCTTCACGGCGACCGGGACGAAAATCCCCTCCTACGTCGCCTTCGGCAACCACGACGCGCTCGTGCAGGGCAACGCGGCGGCCAACGTCGCCTTCGAGCAGGTAGCGACCGGCTGTCTGAAGCCGATGGGTCCGGTGCCCAACCCAGAAAACGCAGCGGGGATCCTCGCGTCGCTCTTCAACCCGACGGCGCTGCTGGGGACGCTGCTCTCGAGCCCGCAGAACCTGATCCTCGTACCGGGCGACCCGAAACGGCAGTTCGTCTCCAAGAAGCAGTACAAGGACATCTTCAAGGGCGGCAGCCAGGCCGACGGGCATGGCTTCGACTTTGTCGACGCGGCCCAGGAGAGCGGCTCGAAAGGCGCCGCCGGCTACTACGCCTGGAGCCCGACTCCGGGGATGCGCTTCATCTCCCTCGACACGGTGGCCGAGGCCGGCACGATCGTCACCCCGACCGGCAACTTCACCTCGGACGGCAACATCGACGACCCCCAGTACAAATGGCTGAAAGGCCAGCTGGAAGCGGCCACCGCGGCCGATGAGCTCGTGGTGCTCTTCAGCCACCACGCGCCGGAGAGCCTTACCGCCGACGCCGCCGACGAGCTGGCGCCGTTCTGCCTGCTCCCCGATGCGCACGGCCATGACATCAATCCCGGCTGCGACCTCGATCCGCGCAAATCGTCGCCGATCCACCTCCAGGCCGACATGGTCAACCTGCTGCACCAGTTCCCCAACGCGATCGCCTGGGTCGCCGGCCACTCGCATGACAACGTGGTCAACCCGTTCGCCAACCCGAGCGGCAAAGGCGGCTTCTGGAGCATCCGGGTCGCCGCCGAGGCCGACTGGCCGCAGCAGAGTCGCCTGCTCGAGGTCTTCGACAACAAAGACGGCACGCTCTCGATCTTCGGCACGATCCTCGACCACGTCGGCCAGTCGGCCGCGCCCAAAGCCGGCACCGCGGCGAGCGGCATGGACCTCAACGACCTCGCCTCGGTCGGCCGCACGATGTCCTTCAACGACCTCCAGTCGGGAGCCCCGATCGGCGAAGGACAGGCCGACGACCGCAACGTCGAGCTGCTGATCGAAGACCCGCGCTAACCCTTCCCCTGGCTCGTTTGACGCATGGCCCGGCTACTCGTTAGGCCGGGCCATGCGACGGTGGTCGAGTGCCTCCTCGAGCACCGCGGGCTCGACCCCCTGCTCGAGCGCGACCTCGCGCAGTGAGCGGCCCGACTCGGCGGCGGCCTTGACGATGTCGGCGGCGCGGTCGTAGCCGATGTGGGGGTTGAGCGCGGTCGCCGTCGCCAACGTCGCCTCGGCGTGACGCTCGGTCATCTCCTCGTTGGCCTTGACCCCGGCGACGCACTTCTCGTCCAGCAGGCGCGAGGCGGAGGCGAGCAGCCTGATCGAGTCGAGCAGGTTGCGGGCGATCAGCGGCACCCGCACGTTGAGCTCGAACTGGCCCTGGCTGCCGGCGACGGTGATCGCGGCGTCGTTGCCGATCACCTGGGCGCCGACCTGGATCACCACCTCCGGGATCACCGGGTTGACCTTGCCGGGCATGATCGAGGAGCCCTTCTGCAGCTCCGGCAGGCGCAGCTCGGCGAGACCGGCGCGGGGGCCGGAGCCCATCAGCGCCAGGTCGTTGGCGATCTTGGTCAGCGAGACGGCATAGACCTTGAGCGCCCCCGAGAGCTCGACCAGGGCGTCGCGGTTGCCCTGCGCCTCGAAGGGGTCGAGCGGGGCGGAGATCTCGAGGCCGGTGCCGGCCGCCAGCTTCTCGCGCACCTTGGCGGCGAACTCGGGGTGGGTGTTGAGGCCGGTGCCGGTCGCGGTGCCGCCGAGCGGGATCTGTCCCACCCGTCGCAGCGTCGCCTCGACTCGCTGCACGCCGAGCCGCACCTGCGCCGCGTAGCCGCCGAACTCCTGGCCGAGGGTGACCGGGACGGCGTCCATCAGGTGGGTGCGGCCGGCCTTGACCACGTCGGCGAACTTCTCGGCCTTCGCTTGCAGCGCCGCCTCGAGGGCGCCCATCGCCGGCAGCAGGTCGTGGGTCACCTCGCCCAGCGCCGCCAGGTGGACGGCGGAGGGAAAGACGTCGTTTGAGGACTGGCCCATGTTGACGTGGTCGTTGGCGTGGGCGCGGTCGCCGGCGAGGTTGGCGATCACCTCGTTGGCGTTCATGTTCGACGAGGTGCCCGAGCCGGTCTGGAAGACGTCGACGGGGAACTGGTCGTCGTGCTCACCCGCCGCGACCTCCTCGCCGGCCTTGGCGATTCGCGTCGCCAGGTCGGAGTCGAGCTGATCGAGCTCGCCGTTGACCAGCGCCGCGGCGGCCTTCAGCCGGCCCAGCCAGCGGACCACCGGGACGGGCACGCGCTCGCCCGAAACCGGAAAGTTGTCGACTGCCTTGGTGGTCTCGCCACCCCAGAGCTGCTCAGTCAAAGTCGGTGCCTCCATCGAAGTCGTGGTCGTCGCAGCGTATTCGAGGCCCTTGCATTAGGGTTGCCTAACTATGAAGCCAGGCAACCCCGTCAGCGAAGGCGCCGAGCGCGCCATCGCCCACCTCAACGAGGACCACGACGACGCTCTGCTCGACATGGCGCGAGCCGTCGGCGGCTGCCCACAGGCAACTGCGGCGCGCTGCGTAGACGCCGACCGAACCGGCCTCGACCTGCTCGCCGAGACGCCCGATGGCGAGGTCGAGGTGCGCGTCCCCTACGAGGAGCCGATCGACGGCCCCGAGGGTCTGCGCAAGGCGACGGTGAAGCTGGCCCACCGCGCCCGCGCAGAGCTCGAGTCCGTCTAGCGGCGGCTGACGCTGCAGCGCACGCGGGGCTTGCCGCCCTGCCGCTGCTTTGCCTTGCAGCCGATGCGCGCATTGCGGCCCGGCCTGCCCTTCGGCCCGCGCTTGCCGCGGCGACCTTTGGCGCCGGCTTTGCCGGCTGAACCGGCCACTCCGCCGGCGCCGGCGGGGCCCTGACCCGTGCGCGGCCGCTCGCCGATGCGCAGCGAGATCAGGTCGCCGAAGCCGACCGGCTGCGTGCCGGCGACAGCCGCGGCGCCGCGGTCGAGCCGCGCCAGCCAGGCCTCGTCCGCGTTGGCGGGTGCAAACCCATTGACCGAGGAAACCTCGCCACCTCCGACCGAGAGCGAGGCGATGCACCCAGCAGGAGCGCCACTGCTCTTGGCTGCATCGAGGACCTGCGTCAGCGGTGCCTCGGCCGGCGCCGTCACCTTGCACATCCGCACGTTGCCGGGGGACAGCTCGATTGCCAGCAGATGCGGGACCGGGGTGCCTGCCAGAACCGCCGGTGCCGGACGCACCGCCGGTAGGGCCGGGTTGCTGCGGGCGGGCGGAGCCGCGCCGAAGACGCCACCGGCAATCGCACGCAGGGCGTCCTGGGTCGAGTAGAGGTTGGCTGCGCTCGTGTCCGCGTAGCCGAACCCACCCGCTTCCGGGCCGGACTGGACCTGAAGAGAGAGCAGATGGTCGATCGGCGTCTTGCCCGAGGGGGTCGTCCACTCGGCCGCCTGCGGGTCGATCCCGCAGGCGTTGAGTCCGCTCACCACCCATGCGGTGGTATCCGCGTTATCGCCGAACGGATACGCGATCGCACCCGTCGCGTCGACCAGCTGATCCTGCATGTAGGCGAGCGCAGCGGCAACAGCCGGGTCATAGGCGGGGACCCCTGCCTCGCAGAGCGCCGCGATCGCCGCTCCGGCCATGTCGGGTTCGCTCGGTTCGGCTTTGGCTGCGGGCGTCGCCGCAGCCGAGAAGGTCCAGCCACCGTCGTCGTGCTGGCTCTGACGCAGGTAAGAGGCGACCGGGGCCAGGGCCCAGAGCGGCACCCCTGCCCCCTTCAGCGCGAGGATCCCGAAGACGGTGTTGTTGGTGCTCGGAGCACCGAAGCTGGGTCCGGCGGGGCTCCAGCGTTCGGCGATCTGTGCCGGCAGATTGGCGTCCGCGGCGAGGCGCGCCGGGTCGATTCCCGCGGCACGTGCGACGAGCGTTGCGCGCTCGTAGTTGGCGACGGTCGTGAACGTTCCCGCGCTCCCTCCTGTCCAGAATTCGGAGCTGTAGTCGCCGAGCAGGAAGTCCTGCAGGCTCGGGCTGCCGGGCGTAGCCGTGGCTGCGCGGAAGTCCGCCGAGCTGACGCCGGCGGCCGCCAAGGAGGTCGCGACCCAGTCGCTGCTGAAGGAGCCGTGTTCGAAGCCGAACGGTTCGCCGCTGACCGGATCCTGCTGGGTCCGCACGTACTCCACTGCTTTGGCGATCGCGGCGTCGATCTCGCCTTTGGTCGATGTGGCTGCGGCGGTGGCCGGCACCGCCAGAGAGAGGAAGGCCGCGCAGAGCGCGGACACACGTCGAATCGAGACTGCTCGCATCCGTTAACCCCTTTCCTCGAGGGCATCGAAGGAGGATCGGAGGGAGGTCTCCTGGCTTCCGAGCCTCCCGTCGCGCCTTCCCGGCCCTTGCTGGGCCAGTGGCTGCCGCATGGCGTGCGGCGGGCGTTTGCTCGGTCACAGTGGCGGGCCCGCGTCGGTCTCTCACCGACTTCCCTGTCCACCGATCCGTGGTTGTCGTCTCGGCGACCCTATCGGAGGTTCGGCCAGCCGGGTCGCGATGCCGCCGCAGGCTGCATTAGGTTTGAAAACGTCAAGCGTTCGAGGGAACCCGGTGCGAATCCGGGACTGACGCGCAACGGTATGGGCCGCGGAGTCGATCGCGATCTCCGGTCCCGAGTCCGAATACTCGGCGCCTGACGCAGACATAAGGACCCTGTTCTCGCGAACGGACGGTAGGTCTTTCATCCCCTCGCTCTCCAACTTGCGGTGGGGACGGAGAGCTCACCCGTCCCCAACTAGAAGGAGATCCAAACGATGCGTCTCATCACTTGCCGGCTGGCACTGGTCGCTGCCGCCATCGGTGCGCTGCTGGCACCGGCAGCAGCCTCGGCCACGGCAACTCCCGAACAGATCGCAACTGCCGTCAGCAACGGCGTCACCTACCTGAAAGGCCTGCAGAACAGCGAAACCGGGGCGATCTCCGGCTTCGGTGGCGACTGGGCCCTGACCGCATTCGCGGCAGCGAAAGTCGCGGCCGCCGACGTCAACAAAGGCGGGAAAGAAGGCACCGACGCACGCAGCTGGTACGAAAAAGAAGTCGGCGTCGCCACCTGGCCGGGGGAAGGAGCCCTCGCAACCGACTTCGAGCGCGCGGCGCTGGTCGCCTACGCCGCCGGGATCGACCCCGCCCGTGTCTCCAAACGGCAGAACCTGATCGCCAAGGTCGCCTCCTACTACCAGCCGGAAAGCCCCGGTTACTACGGCTCGACCTTCAACGCGACCGTCTTCGGGCTGCTGGTCCTGGCGAACGCAAAAACGACCGGCGGTGTCCAGCGGGTTCCTCAGATAGTCCTCGACCAGGCGGTCGCGGCGGTGAAAGCCAACCAGCACACCGACGGCGGCTGGACCTGGGTGAAAGCCGCGGGCAACGAAGAAGCGCTGGCGAAAGCCTCGGAACCCGACATGACCGGTGCTGCGATCGCGGCGCTCTGCGGCGCGGGCGTCGCCAACACGAACGAAACGATCGTCAAAGCGAAGAACTACCTCAAATCGATCTTCGTCTCGGCCAGCGGCGCGTTCAAATCGGAATTCGGCGTCAACACCAGCTCCAATTCCTGGGCGGTGAGTGGGCTCAAAGCCTGCGGGATCGATCCGCAGGGGACTGAATTCACTGGCGCCGCTCCGGCGAAAAACACACCGCTCAACTTCCTCATCTCCCAGCAGCTGGGCGGCGGTGGATTCAGGTACCTGACCTCGGGGAGCACACCCAACCAGTACGCGAGCCAGGAGGCAGTGCGTGCTCTGGGTAGCGGCGGCTTCACCGCGACCCCGCCGGTGCCATCCGGGGGCGCGCCGCAGTGGAAGGGCGTGACCGAATTCGCCACCGGCGAAGCCGAAACGACCTCGCTCGCCCTGATCGTCGACAACGGAACCTCGCCGCTGAAGATCTGCTCGGTCTCGCTGGCGCCGAAAGCGAAAACGACGACGCTCGCGGTCGTCCTCAACGCTGCTGTCGCAGGCACCGCGCCGGCGTCCTGCGTGACGAGCTTCCTGCCCGGCAGCGGCGAAGGCGCGATCACCCAGATCAACGGCTACCCGGCCGCTCCCGCCGAAAAATGGAACGTCTCAATCGACGGTGGAGCGAAAAAACAGGCCAAACGCAACACCGAAATCAAAGTCGGGGACACGATCTACCTGAAGTACGAATAGTCGCGAGCCGAGCCCCGGGCGCTGCCCGGGGCTCGGCTAGACTCCGCCGACACGAGGATCGGTGGACGGGGAAGCCGGTGAAAGTCCGGCGCGGGCCCGCCACTGTGACCGAGTAGAAGTCCGCCGCACGCCCACGCGGCAGCCACTGGCCGAGAGCCGGGAAGGCGCGGCGGAAGCTCGGAAGCCAGGAGACCTCCCTCCGATCCGCAAACGTCGACCGCCCTCGCGGAAAGGGGCTGAGGCAAGTGCAGAAGACAATCGCGACGTTCGCCGTCGCCCTCCTTTTCACCACGTTTGCTGTTCCGGCAGTACAGGCAGCGCCGACCCAGGTCACCCTGCGGATCGAGGGTCGCAGCGAAACCCTGTTCGAGGGCCCGCTGCTGACCGAAGGACACAACGTCCGGGCCTCCTCGGACACGAAAGCGCCCAAATCGGGGCGCCGCTGCAACGGGCTCAACAACGGCCAGAACCTGACGCCCGGGCCGACGCCCACCGCGGCTGCGGTCGGTGCGATGGCGCTCCTCGGCGAGGACTTCGACGGCGATTGGTACGCCGAACCGTTCGAGGACTATTTCGTCACTCGCTGGGGGCCCGACGATCAGAACGAAGCTCTGGGCGAGTACTGGGGCATCGTCGTCAACAACGTCTTCACCGGCGTCGGCGGTTGCCAATACAAGCTCGACGGCGGTGACGAGGTCCTCTGGACATACGACGCTTTCAAGAACAGGCCGCGCCTGGCGCTCTATCCCGCTGACTACACGGGCGGCCCCAGGCTTCTGACTGCGACCGCTGAGCTCGGCCAGCCCTTCGAGGTCGACGTAGTCGCTTGGGGCAGCTACGCGGAGGGAACTCCTCCGGCGCAGCCGCAACGGACCGGGTCCGAACCGTTCGAGGGCGCTGAGGTGGCGCCCGTAGTCGCTGCTCCCGGTGGGTACGAGCTGGTCGACACGGACAGCCCCGAAGCCGTGGAGACGGACGGGGACGGCGAGGCGACGATCGTCTTCAGCGATCCCGGCTGGCACCGGCTCAAGGCCACCCGGATCGTCGCCGGCAAAGAGGTGGTGGTGCGCTCGAACCGGCTCGACGTCTGCGTTCCCGAGCCGGCGGCGAGCGACTGCGGTGATCCACCCCCAGACGACCTCGTGCGCGGCCCCTGGGTTCCGCTCGAGGAAGAAGACGAGACCCCGGATCCGATCGATGTCCCACCTGTGCAGGTAGTGCCGAACCCAGCTCCAAGCGGGTCTCGCCCGTCGGGCGACCGGCAGGTCCTGGTCGAGCTGCAGCGCCTCGACCGGCGCCGCCTCGACCGAGGCCTGGTCGGGGTGAGCTGGCGGGTGCTCGACCCTGGCGTGGGACTGGCGAAATGGGCGATCTCGTCGCGGATGCTCGGGCGCAAAGGGGCCCGGTACGTGACCCGGGCGAGTGGCCGGAGCGGCACCTCGGCGACGCTGCGCCTACCGCTGGCGGCCGCCTACCGGCTGAGGTTCACCGTCGCCGACGCGCTCGGACGCAGCTCGAGCACGTCGATCGGCAAGGTCCAGGTCCCGGGCTAGGCGATGCGCCGCCTCGCCCTGGCCATCGCGTTGTGCTCGCTGCTCGCGGCGGGCTCGCCGCTGGCCGCGGCGCCCAACCCGGCCAACCAGGCGCGGCTCGACAGCACCGTCCGCTATCTGCAGGAAGCGCAGCAGGCGAACGGCGGTTTCGGCAAGGCGGGCGAACCGAGTCAGATCTCGAGCGCCTGGACCGCGCTGGCGCTGGCTGCGGCCGGGATCAATCCGCAGGATCAGGCTCGGCCTGGCGGCGCCAGCGCCTATGGCTTCCTTGTCTCTCACTTCTGGCAGGGGGTCGAGGAAACCGAGTGCGCGCCGGCCGTCTGTACGACCACGTACGAGCGGGAACTGATGGTGGTCAACGCTGCCGGGAAATCGCCGCATGACTTCGCCGGCATCGACCTGGTCGACGAGCTGCTTGACCGCAGGCGGGGGGACGGATCCTTTCCCCACGTCCCTGGCGGCGGTCCGGGGGTCAACGACACGATCTTCGCCATCCTCTCCCTGGCCCCCGTTCAGGAGCCCGCTGCGCAGGCGCCGATTCAGCAGGCTGCGGACTGGGTGGAAGCGGCCCGGCAAGGCGACGGCAGCTGGTCATGGCACCCGGACGCTCCCGGTGAAGTGGACATGACCGGCGCTGCGATCCAAGCACTGGTTGCAGCGGGGCGCCAGGGCAGCGCGGCGGTGTCGGAGGGGCTCGAGTACCTGCATGGGGCTCAGAACCCCGACGGTGGCTTCCCGGCACTGTCGGGGCACTCCGAGTCGAACGTCGCCTCGACCGCGTGGGCGGTGCAGGCGATCTGGGCGGTCGCCCAGAACCCCGAAACATGGCTGAGCGGCTCCGGCGAGCAGACCGAAGAGCCCCTCGACTTCCTCGAATCGCTGCAGGAACCCGACGGCCACATCCGCTGGAAGCGAAGCCAGGACCTCAACGGCGTCTGGATGACGGCGTACGTCGCTCCGGCCTTTGCCGGCCAGGCGTGGCCGATCCCGGCTGCGCCGCGGGCAAGGAGACCGCCGGCTAAACCCGCGGATCCCGGCCAGGGCGAAGGCACGCAGTCGGGCAACGGCACGATCGCCGGCGGCGGCAGCCGAGGCGCGCCGCTGTTCAGCCGTCCCAGGCCGCAGAGCAAGGGAAAGACGCCGGGTGGCGCGCGGCTGATCCAGGAGAGGCCAAAGCCCACTCGCAACCGCAGCGAGACCAGGCGCGGAGAGAACACGGTTCAGCCGAGGGGCACTGCAAGCGCCGAGCCGAGCCTCGGGCAGGAAGCCAAAGGCTCCGAAAGTGCCGGTGGCTCCACGGAGGGCGGGAGTGGGGGTGGGGGCAACTCAGTCTCTTCGAGCGGATCGGGCAAGGAAGGGAACGGTCAGGAGGTGACCGGGACCTTGGTCGGAGCAAGCGATGGCAGCGAGGGGAAGCTGGTCTTCGGTGCCCCCGGCCTGCACAGCGCTGGAGTAGATTCCGGCGGAACGCCCTGGGCGGCGCTGGCGATCAGTGCGGCCGCACTGCTGCTTGGACTGATGGGTTCGCGACTGGAGCGGCGACGGGGGGCATTCGCGTGAGGGCGGCGATCGACCTCGGCGACGCCCTCGCCGACATCGCGACGGCGCTGCAGGTGCCGGTGCTGATCGCCGCCGTCTTGGCTCTACTGTTTTGCGCTCTCGAGCTCGGCCGCTTCGGCGCCGAGCTCTGGCGCCGCCGGGTACGCGCGCGAAATGCCGACCTGGCCGAGCTGACCGCCCGGGCGATCGCCGACCCCGCGAGCGCATCGCTCTGTGCCTACCGTGCTCCCGGAGCACTGGCTGCAGAGGCTCTCGCCGAGATCGCTACAGCCAGCCATGATCCGAACCGCTCCGCGGCAACCGAGCGAGCCCTCGCCGGCTACGAGCTCGCCGCCCAGCGGCGACTCGACCGCACCCGCCTGCTGGTGCGGGCGGGGCCGGCGATCGGCCTGATGGGGACGCTGATCCCATTGGCCCCGGGCCTCGCGGCGCTGGGCGAGGGCAACATCGCCTCGCTCGCCGAGAACCTGCGCGACGCCTTCGGCGCGACCGTGGTCGGCCTGCTGGTCGGCACGGTGGCCTTCGCCCTCACCCTGGCCCGCACCCGGATGTACACCGAAGACCTGGCGGCGCTCGAGCAAGCCGCCGAGGCGCCTCCGCCGCTGGCACCCGCTCCCGCCGCCCAGGGTCAAGCGCCGGCCGCGGAATGGAGCCGGGGAACGTGAGCCGGATCGGTCTCGGACGTCACGGCAAGATCGCCGAGAACGCCGGCGATCCTCTCGACGGCCTGGTCAACCTCTTCGATATCGGCATCGTTCTCGCCGTCACCTTCCTGATCGCCGGCCTCACCCTCAGCGTCGACTCGAAGAGCGGCAAGGTCGAGCGGCGCGAGGGAGCGGCACGGGCTCAGGTTCGCGTCCTGCCCAAGCCTGCGGGCGGGCAGCAGGCCAGCGGCCGCGGCGAGCCGGTCGGCACCGCCTACCTGCTCGCCGACGGCCGCCTCGTCATCGTCTCGCCACGCCGCTGACGGTTCGATGAAACGTTGTGCCCCTCATAGGGGGCACAATCCTTCAGCGAGCATCAGCCGTCGGTGCGGCCGGCGTCGAAGCCCTCGCGGTAGGTGCGCAGGAAGGCGGCCGGCAGCGGGCGGTTGTCGGGGCTGTAACGGGCGGCGGCGATGAGGCGGCGGATCAGGTCGGAGTGGATGCCGCTGGTGTCCTTGGCACCGCGTTCGGCGGCGCCGAGCAGGTAGCCGAGCTGGAGGTTGGCAGCGCCGCCGGGATCGGAGCGAGCCTCGGCGTTGAGCTCAGTGGCGACGGTCACCATCGTCGTGCCGACCGTGGCCAGATCGCCGGCCTTCTGGTTCTCGGCCAGACAGTCGCTGATCGGTGTCTCGCCACTCAACCTCACGGCGCCGGGCGCGTCGGCAAGGGCGCCGCGATAGACGCCCCGCCCTTCAAGGCAGGCAACTGGTGTCGTGTCATCCATCCCACCGCAGCCGAGTAGAGCCAGCACGGTGGCGGCGAAAGCAGCGAACGTGGCGGACAGGCGCATCGGCGCCATCCTACGGAGCAACTGCACCAGAACCTCCGATGCGAATCAAGTTCTCGATCCATTTGATCGAAAACTTGATTCGGCTGGGCGAGTGGTCAGTCGCCGCGGGGAGAGACGCCGCCGGATTGGATCGTCGCTAGGCCGCCGCGAGGCCCGGAGGACGCTTTCGGCTGGGGCTGGGGCTTGGTCTGCGTCTGCGGTTTCGGCTGGGGCTGCGGCGGTTTGGGAGCGCTGCGTTCGGGGCTCGGCGCCGGAGTCGTCTGAGCGCCTACTGGGAAGACTTCGACCCATTCGGCGAGCTCGAACTCGCGTGCAGGAGCGTGTTCCCAGGAGAGGTGGAGGTGATGACCGCAGCCGTGGCCGGCATCGCCGTCGTAGCCGACCCAGCGGAACGGGGGGGCGGGATCGTTCTGTTTCGGCTCTGCCCAGAGGGCCAAGCGGGTGATCGCCGTCCAGTTGGCGTCGCATTTGTTGCTCCAGCGCACCGGCACGATGTCGACCGCAAGGCCGTTGTAGTGATCTGAGTGTTTGACGTGGCAGCGGTTGCAGCCGGCTTGTTCGCCGTTGGGCAACGGGCCCGAGTAGCCGTCGCTGACGTAGATCGGGAAGAGGGCGGCGATCCAGCGCAGGTTGGGCAGGATCCGCCTGTCGACCATGTCGCCTTCTTCGTGCGGGATCGAGGCCGGGATCGGGACGATTTCGCCGGTCCCGTAGGCGAGGCGGGTGGAGGTGGGTCCGGCGCCCGCGGCGGCAGGGAGTGCCGCGCATGAGACGAGGAGGACGAGTGAGAGGAGCAGCGCCCAGCGCAGCGGTCGCCGCCTGCTGTGGGGTTGCGTCGGCATGCCCTGCCCTTATCGGCCGACCCCGGGGGGGAGCTTGAGAAGCGCAAGGTCGCGGTAGGGTTTCCGCCCTATGCCGACCGTGAGAGACGCCAGCTTCGACCTCTTCCGTGCCCAGGGGATGACGACGATGTTCGGCAACCCGGGATCGACCGAGCTGCCGATGCTGGCTGACTTCCCTGCCGACTTCCGCTACGTGCTCGGCCTGCAGGAGGCGGTCGTGGTCGGGATGGCCGACGGCTACGCGCAGGCCTCCGGGCAGACGACGATGGCCAACCTGCACACGGCGCCCGGCCTCGGCCACGCGATGGGGGCGATCTTCAACGCCCAGGCCAACCACTCGCCGCTGCTGATCACCGCCGGCCAGCAGGTGCGCGCCCACATCACGATGCAGGCGAACCTGACCAACCGCGACGCGATCCGGGTGCCGCACCCGTTCGTCAAGTGGGCTTACGAGCCGGCCCGTGCCGAGGACGTGCCGCTCGCCCTGGCTCATGGCCTCCACCTCGCCTCGCTGCCGCCGAAGGGTCCGACCTTCGTCTCGCTGCCGATGGACGACTGGGGAGTCGAGGTCGACGAGGCCGATGCCCGCGAGGCGATCGGGCGCTCGGTCAACGGCCGCGCCCTCGCCGACCCCGAGGCGGTGCGCGCCCTCGCCGAGCGGCTCGAGGCGGCGAGCAACCCGGTGATGGTGGCCGGACCCGACATCGACGCCTCCGGCGGCTGGGACGCCGCGATCGCCCTCTCCGAGCGCCAGCGCCTGCCGGTCTGGGCGACGCCCGCCCCCGGTGGCGGCCGCATCGGCTTCCCGGAGAGCCACCCGAACTACCGCGGGGTCTTGCCGCCGGCGATCGGGCCGGTCGCGCAGACGCTCGAGCAGCACGACCTGATCCTCGTCGTCGGCAGCTCGGTCTTCCCCTACTACCCCTACATCCCGGGGCCGCTGCTTCCGGACGGGGCAAAGCTGGTGGCGATCACCAGCGATCCCGACGAGGCGTCGCGGGCGCCGATGGGCGACGCCCTGGTCGCCGACGTGAAGCTGACCCTGGAGGCGCTGCTCGAGGCGGTGCCGGAGTCCTCGCGCCCGGCCCCCGAGCCGAACGAGGGCCCGGGAGAAATCCCGCCCACCGATCCGCTCAACCCCTCGACCGTGCACTCGGCGCTGGCCGAGGTTTTCCCCGAGGACGGCATCGTCGTGCTCGAGTCGCCCTCCAGCACGCTCGCCCTGCGCAACCAGCTGCGTCTCTCGCGGCCGGGCAGCTACTACTTCGCCGCCGGCGGCGGGCTCGGCTTCGGCCTGCCGGCCTCGATCGGCGTGCAGCTCGCTCAGCCCGACCGCCCGGTCGTCTGCGTCCTCGGCGAGGGCTCGGCCCAGTACGCGGTCAGCGCCTTCTGGACCGCGGTTGCCTATGAGGTGCCCGTGACCTTCCTCGTCGTGCGCAACGACGAGTACGCGATCCTCAAGTGGTTCGCCGACGTCGAGCAGATCCAGGGCGCTCCCGGCCTCGACCTGCCGAAGCTCGACGTCGCCGCGGTGGCCGAGGGTTACGGGGTCGCCGCCCAGCGGGTGAAGGAGCGCGACGAGGTGCGCGACGGACTCGCCAAGGCGTTCGCCTCCTCCAAGCCGGAGCTGGTTGAAGTTCCGGTCTCCCCCGGAATGGCCCTCTTCTAAGCTCGGGCCATGGCGCTGCTGGAGAGAGACGTCTTCTCGCTGGCGCCGCCGACCGCCGAGCCCGCCCCCGACCGGGCCCCCGATCGGCTCGCCGGCGGTACCGCGCAGCCGCTGCGCGGCGAGCTCGAGCAGCTGCTCGGTGCCGACCGCGTCCTCGCCCGGGTCAGCGACATCGTCCGCTACGCCTCCGACGCCAGCCCCTACCGGCTCTTCCCCCAGGCGGTCGTGATGGCCCATGACGCCGAGGACGTCGCCAAGGTCCTCGCCTACGGTCGCCGCAGCGGCATCCCCGTCACCTTCCGCGCCGGCGGCACCAGCCTCAACGGCCAGGGACAGAGCGACGGCATCCTGGTCGACGTGCGGCGCCACTTCGGCGGCGTCGCGGTCGAGGAGGGTGGCGCGCTGGCCCGGATCAAGCCGGGCACGGTGCTCGGTCACGCCAACCGGGTGCTCGCCCCGCACGGGCGCAAGCTCGGCCCCGACCCGGCCAGCACAGACATCGCCTGCGTCGGCGGTGTGATCGCCAACAACTCGGGCGGCATGCGCTGCGGTGTCACCTATGACTCCTACTCGACCGTGCGCTCGATGACCCTGGTGCTCGCCTCGGGGACGACGATCGACACCGCCGCGCCGGGCGCCGCCGAGAAGTTCGCCGCCGAGGAGCCGGAGCTGGCCGCCGGCCTTGCCGCGATCCGCGACGAGATCCGCGCCGACGCGGAGCTGAGCGAGCGCATCCGCCGCAAGTTCGCGATCAAGAACACGACCGGCTACCGGCTCTGCGCCTTCCTCGATGCCGACGAGCCGCTGGAGATCTTCCGCCGCCTCGTCGTCGGCTCGGAGGGCACGCTCGCCTTCGTCGCCGAGGCCGTCTTCGAGACGGTGCCGCTGCCCTCCCGCACGACCACCGCCTGGATCCACTTTCCCGGCATCGACGAGGCGATCGCACCGGTTCGCGACCTGGTCGAGTCCGGCGCCACCGCGGTCGAGCTGATGGTCGCGCCGGCTCTGATCACCGCCGCCTGGAACATGGTCGGCGCGCCGGAGGAGTGGAAAGAGCTGCCGCCGGAGTCGGCCGTGCTGTTGGTCGAGTTCGGAGCGGAGATCGAGGCCGAGCTGGCCGCCTACGTCGCCAGGGCGAACGAGATATTCGCCGGCCACGAGACGATCAAGCCGTATGAGTTCACCCGCGAGGCCGAGGAGATCGAGCTGGCCTGGCGCGTGCGCGAGGGCCTGCACGGTCTGATCGGCCGGGTGCGGATGCCCGGCACGGCGCTGATCGTCGAGGACGTCTGCGTGCCGCCGGAGCGGATCGCCGAGGGCGCTCGCGACCTGCAGGCGCTGCTCGGCGAACACGGATTCCTTGCCGGCGTCGCCGGCCACGCCTCCGCCGGCAACCTGCACTTCATGCTGACGCCGGACTTCGCCAAACAGGAGGATCTCGAGCGCTACGAGGCCTTCATGGCGAAGCTGGTCGAGCTGATCGTCGGCAAGTACGACGGCTCGCTCAAGGCCGAGCACGGGACCGGGATCAACATGGCCCCTTATGTAGAGCGCGAGTGGGGCGAGAAGGCGACCGGGTTGATGTGGCGGGTGAAGCAGCTCGCCGATCCCGACGGGGTGCTCAACCCCGGCGTCGTGCTCAACCGCGACCCGGACGTCCACCTGCAGAACCTGAAGACGACGCCGGCGATCGAGGAGTCGGCGAGCACCTGCGTCGAGTGCGGCTTTTGCGAGCCGGTCTGCCCGAGCCGCAACCTGACCACGACGCCGCGCCAGCGGATCGTGCTGCGGCGCGAGATGGTGCGCCAGCCGAGCGGATCGCCGGTGCTGAAGGCGCTGCTGGAGGAGTACGAGTACGACTCGCTGGAGACCTGCGCCGCCGACGGCTCCTGCCAGCTCGCCTGCCCGGTCGGCATCGACACCGGCCTCCTCGTCAAGGAAATGCGCCAGGAGAGACATACGCCGCGCGCCGAAGCTGCGGCGCTGGCTACGGCCAAGCGCTGGAGCGGCGTCGAAAAGGCATCGCGGGCGGGGCTGCGGGTAGCTGGTTCCCTCGCCCGCCGCAGCAAGCGCGGCCGCGGTCTGCCGGGCCCCGCTTCGGGCAAGCTGCCGGCGACGTCGCGCCAGGGGGCGGCGGCGGTCTACGTCCCCTCTTGCACCAACCGCATCTTCGGCCGCTCGCCGGTCGAGGCCCTGGTCGAAGTCTCGGCGCGGGCGGGCTCGCCGGTCTGGATCCCGGAGGAGGTTGCCGGCAGCTGCTGTGGCCTGCCCTGGGGCTCGAAAGGATTCGCCGCCGCCCAGGCCCACAAGGCAAACGAGATGGTCGAGCGCCTCTGGGCCTGGAGCGGGGAGGGGGAACTGCCGGTTGTGATCGACGCCGCCTCCTGCACCGCCGCCATCGCCGAGCCAGGCGAGGGTGTGCTGAGCGAGGAGAACGCCGGTCGGCTCGTCCAGCTGGAGATCCTCGACTCGGTCGCCTGGGCCCACGACCGCCTGCTGCCGAAGTTGCAGATCGCCGGCAAGGTCGGCTCGGCCACCGTCCACCCGACCTGCGCCACCCGCCACATGGGCCTCGCGCCACGCCTGCGGACCCTGGCCGGCGCCCTCGCCGACGAGGTCTATGTCGCCCCTTCGGCGACCTGCTGCGGCTTCGCCGGTGACCGCGGCATCTCCCACCCG
The DNA here is from genome assembly GCA_963697695.1 of uncultured Solirubrobacterales bacterium. Lineage (GTDB taxonomy): Bacteria > Actinomycetota > Thermoleophilia > Solirubrobacterales > 70-9 > VRUE01. The sequence continues at coordinate 1,450,596 of OY969094.1, read as the reverse complement.
GAGCTGACCGCCGCCGCCACCCGTCCTCAGGCCGCTGAGCTGGCCGGCCGCCACTTCGACGCCCGCATCTCCAGCAACCGCACCTGCGAGATCGGCCTCGCCCGCGCCACCGGCGAGAGCTACGAGTCCTTCCTCTTCCTACTCGAGCGGCTAACGCGAAGCGGCTGAGACCGCCGCGGCGCCCTGCTCGTCGGTGTCCGCCTCGACCTCGTGCACCGTCGCGATCATCCGCCTGTCCTGCTCCATTCGCCGGTCGAGCAGCGGGTTGAGGATGCCGCGCAGGGCGGAGACGTAGCGCCACCACTTCGGGGCGAAGATCCGCGGCGCCCGTTCCTCGATGCCGCGGACGATCGCCGCGCCGGCCTCGCTGGGCTGGATCCGCTTGAGCAGGAAGTCGGGCGTGTTTTCGCGCAGGTGGTTCGAGTGCGGGCGCGCGGTGGCGTCCTGGACCATTTTCGTGTCGACCCAGCCGAAGTAGGCGACGCTGGCGCTGGCCCCGAGCGGTGTCAGCTCGGCGCGCAGCGATCGGCCCATCGACTCGACCCCCGACTTGGCGACCGCGTAGGGGCTGTTGAAGACGCCGTTCATGAAGGCGTAGACCGAGGAGGTGACGACGATGTGGCCGCGCCGCTCGACTATCTGCGGCAGCGCCGCGCGCACCGTGCGCCAGACGCCGAGCAGGTCGACCTCGAAGACCCGCTCCCACTCCTCGATCGAGATCCCCCGCGTGGTCGCCATCTGACTCTGGGCGATGCCGGCGTTGGCGACGACGACGTCGAGCCCGCCGAAGCGCTCGACCGTCTCGGCGACGGTCTGCATCATCGCCGCATGGTCGGTGACGTCGGTGGCGATCCCGATCGCCCGCTCACCGATCCGCTCAGCCGCCTCGCGCGCCTCCGCGGCGACGAGATCGACGACGGCAACGGAGGCCCCGCGCATGTGCAGCTGGCGTGCGGTCTCGAAGCCGATCCCGCGGGCAGCCCCGGTAACCAGGGCCACCTTTCCGTTCAGGTCGTATAGCGGCATGCGGCCGGGAGGGTACCCGCTCCTAGAATCCCGCGTTCATGCCCGGCTTCCGGCCAGTCGACACCAAGCAGTCCTTTCCCGAGCTCGAGGAGAGGATGCTCGCGCGCTGGCAGGAGCGCGACGTCTTCCACCGCTCGCTCGCCCAGCGCGAGGGCGCCGAAATCTGGAGCTTCTACGAGGGGCCGCCGACGGCCAACGGGCGCCCCGGCTCCCACCACGTTCTCGCCCGCGTCTTCAAGGACGTCTACCCGCGCTACCGCTCGATGTGCGGCTACCGGGTACCGCGCAAGGCGGGCTGGGACTGCCACGGCCTGCCGGTCGAGCTGGAGGTGGAGAAGCAACTCGGCATCTCCTCCAAGCAGGAGATCGAGGAGTTCGGCATCGCCGAGTTCAACCAGCGTTGCCGCGAGTCGGTCTTCGAGTACGTCGAGGAGTGGAACCGGCTGACCGAGCGGATCGGCTTCTGGATCGACCTCGACGACCCCTACGTCACCCTCGACGACGACTACATCGAGTCGGTCTGGTGGTCGCTGCGCAAGCTCTGGGACGACGACCTCCTCTACGAGGGTCACAAGGTGGTTCCCTACTGCCCGCGCTGCGGCACCGCCCTCTCCTCACACGAGGTGGCGCAGGGCTACGAGGACGTCGAGGACCCCTCGATATACGTGCGCTTCCCGCTGCTCGACGATGGAGGAAACGAGGCGGGGGAGTCGCTGCTGGTCTGGACCACCACGCCCTGGACGCTGCCCGGCAACGTCGCCGTCGCGGTGGCTCCGGACGTCACCTATGTCAGGGCAAGGGTCGGTGACGAGACGCTGATCCTCGCCGAGCCCCTGGTCGAGCGGGTGCTGGGCGAGGGGGTCGAGATCGCCGGCCGCTTCCCCGGCTCGGAGCTGGTCGGCCGCAGCTACGCCGGCCCGCTCTTCGCGCTCGAGGACGGCGGTCCGGACAACGCCTTCCGGGCGCTCGCCGGCGACTTCGTCACGACCGAAGACGGCACCGGTCTGGTCCATATGGCGCCCGCCTTCGGCGAGGACGACTATGCGGTCGCCGCCGAGAACGGCATCTTCGACCCGACCAGCCACGGCACCCTCTACAACCCGGTCGGCACCGACGGGAAATTCGACCGGCGGGTGAGCGGCTTCGCCGGCCGCTTCGTCAAGGACCCCAAGCTGACGCAGGCGCTGATCGACGACCTGCAGGAGCGCGGGCTGCTCTTCCGGGCGCAGGTCTACGAGCACGCCTATCCGCACTGCTGGCGCTGCGGCACGCCGCTCCTCTACTACGCCAAGTCGAGCTGGTACATCGCGACCGGACAGGCCCGCGATCGCATGCTCGCCAACAACGAGACGATCGGCTGGCACCCCGAGCACATCAAGAGCGGCCGTTTCGGCAAGTGGCTGGAGAACAACGTCGACTGGGCTCTCTCTCGCGACCGCTACTGGGGCACGCCGCTGCCGATCTGGGAGTGCACGGCGGAGGGCTGCGAGGGACGCTTCTGCGCCGGCTCCGTCGCCGACCTGCGCGAGCGCGCCCGCGGCGAGGTGCCGGAGGACCTGCACCGTCCCCACATCGACGCGGTGACGCTCGACTGCGAGCAGTGCGGCGGCGAGATGAAGCGAGTCGAGTCGGTGATCGACACCTGGTACGACAGCGGCGCGATGCCCTTCGCCCAGTTCCACTACCCGTTCGAGAACGAGACGGAGTTCGAGCAGCGCTTCCCGGCCGATTTCATCTGCGAGGCGATCGACCAGACCCGCGGCTGGTTCTACACCCTGCTCGCCGAGTCGACCCTGCTCTTCGACACCTCGAGCTACCGCAACTGCGTCTGCCTCGGGCTGATCCTCGACCCCGAGGGGCAGAAGATGTCGAAGAGCAAGGGCAACGTGGTCGAGCCCTGGGACGTGATCTCGGCCCACGGCGCCGACGCCTTCCGCTGGTACTACCTGACCGCCCAGCAGCCCTGGTCCGGCTATCGCTTCTCGGTCGACACCGTCGGCGAATCGGTCCGCCAGTTCCTGCTGACGCTCTGGAACACCTATTCCTTCTGGGTCCTCTACGCCAATGCCGAGGACCTCGGTCCCGGCGACTTCGCCGAGCCGCCAGAGCCGGCCGAGGATCTCGACAAATGGGCGCTGTCGAGGCTTCAGGACACCGTCGCCACGGTGCGCGAGCGCATGGACGATTTCGACTGCACCGCCGCCGGCAAGGCGGTCGCCGAGTACGTCGAGGAGCTCTCCAACTGGTACGTGCGTCTCTCCCGTCGCCGCTTCTGGGAGGGCGACCGTGCCGCCTTCGCGACGCTGCGCCACTGCCTGCTAGAGGTAGCCGCCCTGCTCGCACCCTTCACACCCTTCCTTGCCGACGAGATCCACCTCAACCTCGCCGGCGGCGTGGCCGAGGAGCTCGGCGAGCAGCCCGACTCGGTCCACCTCCGCGACTTCCCCGCGCCCGACCCCGGCCTCGCCGACCCCGAGCTCGAAGCCGCGATGGCCGCCGTGCGGCTGACGGTCGAACTGGGGCGCGCCGCCCGCGCTCAAGCGAAGGCCAAGGTGCGCCAGCCGCTGCGCCGCGCGGTGATCGTCGCCAACGACGCCGAGCGCGCAGCGATCGAAGCGAGCGCCGAGCTGGTCACCGCGGAGCTCAACGTGAAGGAACTCGACTTCGTCACCGAGGAGGCCGAGCTGGTCAGCTACGCGGTCAAGCCCAACTACCGCTCGCTCGGTCCCCGCTTCGGCAAGCGGATGCCGCAGGTGGCGGCGGCGGTGGAGGCGCTCGATCCGGCTCACGTCGCCGGCGTGATGGGGGACGGCGGCGAGGTCGGGATCAACATCGACGGCGACGAGCATGTCCTCGGCCCCGACGAGGTCACCCTCGCCCTGCAGCCGCTCGAGGGCTACGAGGTGGAGGCCGAAGCCGGCCACGCGGTCGCGCTCCAACTCGAGCTCGATGACGAGCTGCGCCAGGAGGGCTTCGCCCGCGAGATCGTCCACGCGGTCCAGAACGCCCGCAAGCAGGCCGGCCTCGACATCTCCGACCGCATCGCCCTCGCCCTCGGTGGCGACGACGACCTGCTCGCCGCCGCCCGCGCCCACGAGCCCTACGTCGCCGGCGAGGTCCTCGCCACCTCCGTCGCCTACGACGCCGCCGACGCCGCCGAGGCAAAAATCGACGGCCGCGAGCTGCGCATTTCCGTCAGCCGCGTCTAAGGGTCGAGCAGGATCCGACTGGAAACCGGCGCTATCTTGGGTACATCCGGGGCGATGGCGTGCGAGTTGTCGTAGCTGCCGATAGCCCCAATGTCGTAATCACCGCTCATCCGAGGAGCAGATTGTGAAAGCCGACTACGACAGCGAGGCGAACGCCCTCTCGATCGATCTGATCGAGGTCAACCGCTGGGATGGCGGTGAGGGGGTGGACGAGGACTACTGCACCGTGGCTTTTTCCAACGGCCTGCCGGCCAACATCGGGTTGCTCAACCCGGACGAGAACCTCGATCTCCTGAAGGCGGCTGCCCAGAGGTTCGGCCTCGATGCCGAGGCGCTGCTTGCAGCCGCCAAGGCGGCTCTTGCGGCTCCAGACCGTGTGGTGACACTCGATCTCACCGGTCGTCTTGCGAGCAGCGGCTAGTCGGCCGGCTCGCCGATGATGAAGTCCGATTTCTCCGAGTCGGAGAACTTCACCCAGCAGTGCTCGGGGGCGGCACCGGCGACCTCGACGAGGGCCGCTTCGATGCGTTTGGCGATCTCCGCCTTCTGCTCGTCGGAGCGGCCCTCGAACCAGTGGACTTGGACGAAGGGCATCGGCTCGCTGGCGCTGCCTGGCTAGGCGAGCGCCGGCTCCAGCTCGGCCTCGAGGCGGCGCTTGGGCATCGCCCCGATCACCTTCTTGGCGATCGCCCCGTCCTTGAAGAGGATCATGGTCGGGATCGAGAGAACCTCGTACTGAGCCGCGGTCTGCTGGTTCTCGTCGACGTTGATGCTGACGATCTTCAGGTCGTCGCGCTCGGCGTCGATCTCCTCTAGGACAGGGTGGACGACGCGGCAGGGGCCGCACCACGGCGCCCAGAAGTCGACCAGCACGGGTCCGTCGGCCTCGAGGACATCGGACTTGAAGGTGGCGTCGGTCACGTCGTTGAGTTTGCCTGTCACTGGGAATCGGTCTCCTGGAATCGAGTTTAGGCGCTCAATACTTCAAAAAGTATAGCGAGGTTCTCCGGGCCATCTTCCTCGCCGGTCAGCGCTCCCGGCCAAAGCGTAGAAGAGGCACCCGCCAGATCGCCTCGAGCACGATCGAGCGGTTCATCTTCGAGGAGCCGGCCTCGCGTTCGCGGAAGACGATCGGCACCTCGGCCACCTCGAAGCCCAGCCGCAGGGCCCGGTAGGTCATCTCCACCTGGAAGGCGTAGCCGCGGGCGTCGACCGCGTCGAGGTCGATCGCCTCGAGCACCTCGCGGCGGAAGCACTTGAAGCCCCCGGTCAGATCCTGGACGTCGACGCCGAGCACGATGCGGGCATAGGTGCTGCCACCGCGGCTGATCGCCCGCCGCAGCGCCCCCCAGTCGGCGACGCCGCCGCCGGGCACGTAGCGCGAGCCGATCACGAGGTCGGCGCGCTCGGCCGCTTCCAAGAGGCGCGGCAGGTAGGCGGGCTCATGAGAGAAGTCGGAGTCCATCTCGATCAAGAGCCCGGCTCCCTCCGCGAGGGCCCGGCGGAAGCCTGCGATGTAGGCGGGCCCGAGCCCTTCCTTGCGGGGGCGGTGCAGGAAGTGGACGTTCTCCTGCTCGGCGGCGAGCCGCGCCGCGATCTCGCCGGTCCGGTCGGGCGAGTTGTCGTCGACGATCAGGACCTGGGCGTCGGGAGGCAGCTTCGCCCGCGCCTGCTCGACCAGCCGCTCGATGTTCGCCGCCTCTTCGTAGGTAGGCAGGATGAGCCAGGCGGATCCTCGCTCGGAGCTGGGCGGCGGCATGGGCGCGGACGCTAGATGATCGACCCCCAATTCGCGTGTGACCGGGGACGGGTCTTGGCCGAGCAGATCAAGGACGCAGGGCGCAGCCTTTGCCGGTGGGCAAAGGCAAGCCCGAGGACGCAGAGATGCGAAGCGCCAGACACGTCATCCGGGTGTGCGGAAATTGGGGGTCGATCATCTAGCTTGCAGGGGTGACCAATGCAGAGATCGCCGCAGCCCTCGATGAGCTGGGGGTGCTCTATGAGCTCGACGGCGCGGTCAAATACAGGGTGCTCGCTTATGGCACGGCGGCGAAGGCGATCCGCGAATCTCCGGTCTCCGTGGCGGACCTCACCAGGGAAGGCAGGGCGACCGAGATCCCCGGCGTCGGCAAGACCCTGGCGGAAAAGATCGAAGCCCTCCTGGAGACCGGCGAGATCCCCGCGGCGGTGAAGCTGAAGGCGAAGTTCCCGCCGACGCTGATCGAGGTGACGCGGGTGCCGGGGCTGGGGGCGAAGACGGCGCGCCGCCTCTTCGACGAGCTCGACATCGTCTCGCTCGAGGACCTGAAGGAGGCAGCGGAGGCGGAACGCATCCGCGAGGTTAAAGGGCTCGGCGCCAAGGTCGAGGAAAACGTGCTGGCGGCGATCGAGCGGCTCGGCGACGCCCCCGCGGGCAGCGGCCGGGTGCTGCTCTCCCATGCCCGTCCGATTGCCGAGACGCTGGCCGAGGCCCTGCGCCGGCACCCCGCTGCGGACCGGGTCGAGGTCGCCGGCTCGGTGCGCCGCTGGGGAGAGACCTGCAAGGACATCGACCTGATCGCCACCGCCGAAGAGCCGGCCGCCCTCGCCGAGCACCTCGCCTCGCATGAGCTGATTGCTGCGGCGGGCACGCCCGGCCAGAACGGGGTGCGGGCACAGACCCACAACGGGATCTCTGTCGACCTGCGGATCGTCGCCCCCGAGGCCTTCGGCAACCTGCTGCAGCACTTCACCGGCTCCCAGGCGCACAACGTGCAGCTGCGCGAGGAGGCGGTGGGGCGCGGCCTCTCGGTCTCCGAGCACGGGATCACCGAGGTCGAGACCGGCAAGGTGGAGCTCTGCGCGAGCGAGGAGGACGTCTACCGGCACCTCGGCTACGCCTACATCGAGCCCGAGCTGCGCGAGGGCAGGGGTGAGCTGAAGGCGGCACGCGCCGGTGAGCTACCCGAGCTGATCGGCGTCGAGGACATCCGCGGCGACCTGCACTCCCACACCACCCTCTCCGACGGCCGCAACACGCTCGAGGAGATGGCCGCGGCCGGCCGCGAGCGCGGCTACGCCTACCTGGCGATCACCGACCACTCGGCCAGCCACGGCTTCGGCGACCACGTCACCGCCGAGCGGCTCTGGGAGCGGATCGAGGAGATCCGCGCCTGGAACAAAGGGAAGCGCGGCTTCCGCCTGCTCGCCGGCTCCGAGGTCAACATCGGGCTCGACGGCTCGCTCGACTATCCCGAGGACCTTCTGGAAGCGCTCGACTGGGTGGTGGCGAGCGTCCACACCTCCTTCTCGGTCTCGGAAAAGGCGATGACCGAGCGGGTGCTGGCCGCGATCGAGAACCCGCTCGTCAACTGCATCGGCCACCTCACCGGCCGTCTGATCGGCCGTCGCGACCCCTACGGGATCGACGTCGAGGCGGTTGTCGAGGCGGCGGCTCGCACGGGCACGATGCTGGAGATCAACGGCAACCCCAACCGCCGCGATCTCTCCGAGCAGCACGCCCGGCTGGCGGCGGACGCCGGCGCGACGATCGTCCTCAACACCGACGCCCACGGCGTCGACACCCTCGACAACATGGCCTACGCGGTCGCCACCGCCCGCCGCGCCTGGCTCACCGCCGGCGACGTCGCCAACACCCGCGGCTGGCGAGAGTTCTCTCGCCTGCTCAAGAAGTAGGCACGCTGCGCAGGCCCGGTGTGCGGACCAGCTGGATCGGACGCAGGGCGGAGTTGGGGACGACGTAGAACTTGACCCCGTCGCGCTGCTCGACGCCGAGGACGGCAGCCTCGCGGGAGTGCCAGGCAAGCGAGACGAGCAGCGCGTACCCCGCTCCGACGACCGCGACGCCGGGGAAGAAAATGCCGAGGCCGCCGGCGAGGAGGGCGGTCAGGCCGATCGGCCAGAGGCGGGCGAAGGAGATGCGAGTGGGACTCTCCGGGGGGAGAGAGGTGGCCGTCCGCGCGCCGGCGAGCGCGTCGCGGACGCCGTCGGCGGCCCGCTCCGGCCGGCCAAGGTAAAGGCCGACGATAAGCGCGATCAGCCACCACACCGCGGCGACGAAGATCGTCGTTGTGTCGGCGTCGCGATTGGCGGCGATCGCCGAGATCGCGGCGAGGACGGTCGCCTCGGCTCCGGTGAGGAAGACGGTGACGCGCAGCAGGTCGGTGTAGGGCATCGCAGGCTACTCCGCCAGGCGCGCGAGGATCTCCAGCCAGCCCTCGGGTCCGTCGACGAGCAGGTCGGACTCCTCGGTCAGCTCCGGCGGCGCCTCCGGGGAGACGACGCCGACGCACACCGCGGTCTCCAGCTCGCCCCCCTCGCGCAGCTCGCGCAGTCGCCGGAAGGCGTCGAGGTCGGTGCGGTCGTCGCCGGCGTAGGCCGCCGCCGCGATGCCGTCGGTGGCCAGCAGGGCCGCCACCGCAGCGTCCTTGCCGCCCCCTCCCACCGGACGCAGCTCCAGCACCTTGCGCCCCCAGCGCGGTTCCAGCCCGGCCCGGCCCCCTTCGGCGGCGATCTCGTGCGCCTTCGCCTCGGCGCCGCGCTCGTCGTCGGAGCCACGCCAGTGCAGAGCCTGGATCGGTCCCTTGTCCTCGATTCGCAAGCCGGCCGAGGTCAGCCTGCCGCCGTTGAGACCGGCGAGGAACTCGGCCGCCTCCCGCTCCCGTCCCGCCAGGGCCGGGTCGAGCCGCGGCGCTTCGTCCCCCGGCAACAGCAGCTCGAGGCCGTGGTTGCCGGCGTAGGCGATCTCCTCGACCCCGACCAGCCGTCGTGCCTCCAGCGCCTGCCTTCCCGATACGCAGCCGACTAAGCCGAAGCGCCCGCTCAGCGCCCGCAGCAATTCCGTCGCCCGCGCGGGGACCGCCGCCTGCTCTGGGCGGGAGACGATCGGCGCCAAGGTTCCGTCGACGTCCGTCAGCACCGCGGCCCGGGCGGGATCGGCAAGAAGGGTGCGCCAAACGTCGCCGCCCCCTGTCGCGGATTCGGAAGACACGGCATCTAGTATCGCGGCACGATGGCGTCGAACCCCGAGTTGCCTGACAATTCGCTGCTCAAGCTCGCCATCATCGGCACTCTCGCGGGCATCTTCAGCGGCCTCTTCGGCGTCGGCGGCGGCACCGTCATCGTGCCCCTGCTGATCTTCTGGTTCGGCTACGGCGAGCGGCTGGCCACCGGAACCAGCCTCGCCGCGATCGTCATCATCGGCCTGCTCGGGGCGATCGCCCAGGGGGGGATCTACGGCAACGTCCACGTGGAGACCGGGCTCCTGCTGGCGATTCCGGCGGTCGTAGGCGTCGTCATCGGGACCGCGGTGCAGCAGCGCATCTCCCAGCGCGCCGTCTCCCTCATCTTCGCGGCGCTGCTGGTCGCGATCGCGATCGAGCTGATCCTCTCCTGATGGACGAGCTGCTCGCTGTCCTGATCTGCGTCGCCGGCGGCTTCACCGGGGGCATCGTCGGTGTCGGCGGCGGTGTGCTCTTCGTCCCGGCGCTGACCATCTTCATCGGCATGACCCAGGTCGAGGCCGAGTCGACCTCGTTGCTGATGATCGTGATCGTCGCCCTGATCGGGTCGATTCGCCAGAACTCCTACGGCAACGTCAACGTTCGTAACGCCCTCGTCATCGGCGCCCTCTCGCCGCTCGGCGTCCTGATCGGAGTCGGCGTCGCCAACAACGTCTCCGAGCGGGTCCTGCAGCTCTCCTTCGCGGCGCTCGCGCTCTTCATCGCCTACCGGCTGATCGCCCGCGCCCTCGCGACCCCTGCCTGAGGCACATCCGCCCGGCGCGGCTGCGCCCCATCGGTAGTCTCAAAGGGTGGATTCTCTTACCTGGGAAGGCGATGTTCCGCAGCTCCGCTCCCCGATCCTGATCTGCTCGTTTCGCGGCTGGAACGACGCCGCGGCGGCGGCGTCGACGGCACTGGGAGCGGTTGCCGAGTCGCTCGACTCCGAGCTGATCGCCCAGGTCGATCCGGAGGACTACTTCGACTTCCAGACGACGCGGCCGACGATCGTCCTCACCGAGGGGCAGGCGCGCCGCATCGACTGGCCGCAGAACAACCTGATCGCCGTCCGCGTGCCAAGCGCCGACCGCGACCTGGTCCTGCTCGACGGCACCGAGCCAAACCTGCGCTGGCGCACCTTCTCGGAGACGATCGCCACCGCTGCCGATGCGCTCGGGGTGGAGATGGTGATCACCCTGGGGGCTCTGATCGCCGAGGTCTCCCACACCCTGCCGGTGCCGATCACCGGCCTCGCCTCGGACGAGCAACTGGTCGAGGAGCTCGACCTGCAGCGCTCCAGCTACGAGGGACCGACCGGCATCGTCGGCGTCGTCCACGACTGCTGCCGCCAGGTCGGGATGACCTCGGCTTCGCTCTGGGCGGCCGTGCCGCACTACGTCTCGGCCGTGCCCAACCCGAAGGCCGCGCTTGCCCTGCTGCGCCGGCTCGAAGGGCTGACCGGGATCGCGGTCGAGGCTTCCGAGCTGGAAGAGGAGACGGCCAGCTACGAGGAGCAGATCGGCCGCGCCGTCGCCGCCAACCCGGAGATCGAGGAACTGGTCGAGCGGATCGAGGCGGAGCAGGTCGAGCAGCTCGGCGACGAAGGCGAGGACCTGCCCTCAGCCGACACGATCGCCCGCGAGTTCCAGCACTTCCTCCAGCAGCGCGGCCGCGAGAAGAACTGACGCCGGTCAGCCCTCGGCTGCCGGGCAGATCAGCTTGTAGTCGCACCAGCCGCAGACGGTGGGCGAGGGACGCGGCTCGAAGTCCTGGCTGAGCACGCCCTCGCCGACCTGCAGCACCGTGCGCTCGACCCGCTCGGCGTCGTCGGGCTTGGTCGGCGCGGCGACCTTCTCCGCATCGAGCACGTAGTAGTAGCTGCCGGTGCCGGCATCCAGATCCCAGGCCTCACGGGCGGCGAGCCGGTAGAGCGCCAGCTGCAGGTCGCTCTCGAGTTGCGCTTCGCTCTTGCGCTCGCCGGTCTTGTAGTCGATCAGCTCATAGCTGCCGTCGGGGAGTCGGTCGACCCGGTCGATCCGGCCGCGTACGTAGTGCGGGCCGATCCGGATGTCGAACTTGCGCTCGAGCCAGACCGGTTCGCCCTCGGCGACGCTCTCGCGCTCCCAGTAGAGGCGCATCGCCTCGCGGGCGCGGTCGCGGAACTGCAGCTCATCGGCGCTGGTGCCGAAGCCCGAGCGGCGCCAGCCCGCCTCGAAGAGGTCCATCAGGCGATTGAACTCACCCGCTTCCAGATCGTCGTCGTCCTTGTGGAAGCGCTCCAAGACGTTGTGGATGAGGATGCCGAAGCGCTGGTTGATCGTCGGCTCCTGCGGGATGCCGAAGACCCGCCCGAACTTGTACTTCAGCGGGCAGGTCAGATAGAGGTCGAGGTCGGAGGCGGAGAGGCTGAGGGCGCCGTCGCCGCGGCGGGGCAGAAAGGCCTCGAGCGAGGGCTCGTGACGGGCGGCGATCAGCTTGCGGCGCCCATCGCGCTCGCGCTCTGAAGCGAGCAGGTAGGTGTCGAGAGCGGAGGCGTCCAGCTCGGCCTGCTGCTCCGGGGTCGCGACCTGGCGCAGGAGACCGTTGACCGCCTGGATCGCCTCGGCCGTCGCCTCATCTCCGGGCCGCTGGGCGAGGGCGGCCAGCTTCAGCAGCTCGAGATGGCGGACGATCGCCCGGTTGACGTCGACCGCCGTGTCGAGCCTTGGCTCCGAGAGCTCCCTGCCGGCCCGCCAGGTCGCCTCCAGGACCTCCTCGCGCAGCTTGCGGTAGGTCGCGTGCAAACCCTCTGCCGGTCCGAAGAGCTCCTCCTGGTGGACCTCCTCGATGCCTTCGGCGTCCTCGAGCGCTGCCACGTAGAAAGCGGAGGGCTTGGCCTCGCTGCGGCCGTCGCGTTCGACCCGGGAGAGCACCAGCGACCTCCGCGCCGGCCGGCCGATCCGCTCGGCGCCCGCGCCCTGCTCCAAGCCGAGCACGAAGACGTGCTCGAAATCCCTGCCCTTGGCAGCGCGCCGGTCGAGGCCCTGGACCGCCCCCGGAGAGGCCGGCTCCTCACCACCCGCAGGCTCCACCCCCGCCTCTGCTACGGCGCTGAGGTAGCGGACGAAATCGCGCGTCGAGCCGTGCGGTTCGCGCCGCGCCCAGGCGGCGGCGAGCTCGGCCAGCCGCGAGAGCCCGAGCAGCCGCTCGGCCACCTCCGGCTCGGCGGCGAAGAGGCGCTGCCGGCGCAGTCCCACGGCCTCGATCAGGCGCCGGACGAAGACGTCGGCGCGGCGCTCCTCCAGCGCTGCCGACGCCGTCCCGTAGAGCTTGAGGAAGGACTGGATCCGCTCGCGCCCCTCGGGCGGGATCTGCGGGCTGCCCAGTGCCGCCTCGCAGGCGGAGACCATGTCGAGCTTGCGGCGGCGGGCGATCGTCGTCAGCCGCGCCAGGTCGGCGGAGGCGAGTTCGATCGGGGGCCGGGTCAGCGCTCGTGCCGCCGCGGCCGAGTCGTCGGGGTCGACGAGGACCCGCAGCCAGGCGATCGCGTCCCGCACCTCGGGACGCTGGAAGAGCGCCGCTGCGCCGGCGAGGTGGAAGGGGATCCCGCGCTCCTCCATCACCGCTGCCACCGCGCCGCCCCTTTCGGCCGGGTCGTCGACCAGCACGCAGATCGCTTCGGGCGAGACCCCGTCCGCCAGCAGGTGCTCGGTCTCCCGCGCAACCGCCTGCGCCTGCGCCCGCTCGTTCCCACATCTCCAGAAGCGCAGCCGCGGCTCCCGAAACACCTTGTCCAAGACAAGCGTCTCCGCCTGCGGGTCACTCGCAGAGGAACCGCCTTCCGCGTAGACGTGATTCGGGTTCTCGGTCGAGAGGGTTGCGAGGATCGAGCGCTGGGCCGCGGTCGTGTCCTCGTACTCGTCGACCATCACGTGAAGGAAGCGGTCTGCGATCGCGGCGCAAACCTCAGGACGTTCGTGCAGGAGCTTGTTGAGAGTGAGGAAGACGTCGCCTTCGTCGAGGTTGCCGGACTCGGCGAGGATGCGGTCGTGGGCGGCGCAGAACTCGGCCAGCTCGGGCTCGGGAGGCTTGGAGCCCGCCTTCAGCTCATCGATCTGGCCGAGCAGCCGGGCGAGCAGGCCGGCGGGATTGCCGCGGATCTCATGCCGCCGGAGGGGAAGGTCCTCGAGACGATCGAGGAGCATCGCCAGCCGCTCCGCCGGACCGAGGACGTCGAAGAAGGGATCGAGCCCGGCGGCCGTCGGGTGCTCGCGCAGGAGGCGCTCGCAGCTCTCTGCCCAGGTGCCGATCCAAAGCTCCTCGAAGGGACTCTCGAGTAGAGCTTCGGCCCTCTCGCGCAGCCGTTGCACAGTGGCGGGGCCGGAGGCGAGGACGAGCACCCGCTCGACGCCGGTTTCCTCGCCGGCGAGGCGCACCAGCCGGCGTGCAAGCGCCTCGGTCTTGCCGGTGCCGGGCTCGCCGAGGACGCGCAGCGGTCCGTCATCGTGGCGGACCACCAGTTCCTGCGCCTCGGCCAGAGCGAGCATGGTTCAACGCTAGCGAGTGGACGGCGTCCATAGGATGGCGTCAGTGGACGTTTTTTCCGCAGACTGGCTGGGAATCTGCCGTCGCGCCGTGAATGAGCAGAGGGCGATCTTCGAGGAAGTCCGCGGCTCCGAGGCGCGCACCGTCTACGAGGGGGTGGGGGAGGGCGGCGACCGGACGCTGGTGATCGACCGCCGCTGTGAGGATGTGGTCTTCGCCGAGCTCGAGCAGCTCGCCGACCAGGGCGCCTCATTCGTCGCCGTATCCGAGGAGCGAGGCGAGGTGGTCTTCGGTGCCGGCGGCCCGACCCGGGTGGTGATCGACCCGATCGACGGATCGCTCAACGCCCGTCGCACCCTTCCCTCGCACAGCCTCAGCATCGCCGTCGCATCCGGAACTTCGATGGCCGACGTCGAGTTCGGCTTCGTCCACGACTTCGGCGCCGATGAGGAGTTCAGCGCTCGCCGCGGTGCCGGCGCCTATCTCGGCGGAGAGCCGGCCCGGGTCTGCGAGGACCGCGAGAAACTCGAGCTGCTCGGCCTCGAGGCGGCTGAGCCCGGCCGGACGCTGAAAGCCTTGGAGGCGCTGGGGGAGAGCGTCTTCCGCTTGCGCGTGATCGGCTCGATCGCGATCACCGCCTCCTATGTCGCCGCCGGCCGTCTCGATGCGATGCTGAGCACACGCCCCTGCCGCTCGGTCGACATCGCCGCCGCTCAGCTGATCGTGCGAGAGGCAGGAGGCAAGGTGGAGTTCGGCGACCAGCCCCTGGACCAGGCCGACCTCGGCCTGGACGCTCGCTACCCGATCGCGGCTGCCGCCGGCGAGCGCGGCATGGCGATCGTTCGGGCCGCTCCGTAACCACTCCCCCGAACGGGTTTAAGAACACTTGTTCGCCAGGAACGTATGTTCGCTACACTGGCGCGCTTCGAGGCAGGCAATCCGCAGACTGAAGGGATTACATCTTCATGGCAACGCAGACCAAAGGCAGCAAGAGCAACGGTGCAGCGCCGAAAGCGAAAAGCACCGCCAAGTCTTCCGCTTCCGACAAGAACCAGGCTTTCGCGGTCGCCGAGACCGCCGTCGATCTTCCCGTTGGCGCCGTCCTTGGTGTCACCGACCGCCTTACCGACCTGGTCGAGCCGTTCACCGGCCGCTCCGCTGCCGAAAAGCAGCTCAAGACCTACCGGACGCAGCTGCGCCGCACGGTCAAGCGGACCGAGCGCCGTGGCACCACCGCCCGCCGCAAGGCGACCAGCGAGGTGCGAAAGACCCGCAGCCGGGTCGAGCGCGAGGCGCGCAAGCGCCAGCGCACGGTCGAGACGACCCTGAAACGCAACCGCAGCGAGATCGAGCAGCGTGTCCGCAAAGCGATCGAGCTTCTTCCGGTCTAACGACCGCGAATCGACACCGGTCGTGAGCCGGCTGGCTCGTAGGGCCAGCCGGCTTGCGGCGGTGCGAAGGCCCTGATCTGGAAGCTGACACCGCGGCTGTCGTCGTCGGCGAAGCGGTAGGCGTAGCGAAATCCTCCCTGCGGGCCGGTGCGGAACGAGCGAAACTCGGTCCAGGGTAGCCCCGGCAGGCGGAACTGAAGCTGCACGAGCTTGCCGCCGGGGGGGATCGTCCCGGCGATTGAGCCGCGGAAGACGACCGGGGGGCCGCCGATCGAGGCGTGCCTCGAGGAGGCCTTCATCCTCACTCCACCGCTGACTCCGAGCCGCAGCGTCTGACTGCTCACGCTGCGTAGCGTCGGCGTTCCGGGGAAGGAAGCCACGACTTCGCGGCTCGCTCCGGGCGCGAGGCGGAAGGCGAACGCTCCACGGTCATCGGTCCGAATCGTCGAGGTTCGCTCCCGCTGCCCGCCGGCAACGAAGCGCTCGACGATCCTCACGGGCGCGTTGGCCAGCGGCGCCCGGCGGCCGGCGATCAGGCGGCCGTTGAGGGACGCAGCGTGACCGTACGGAAGCGAGGCCGCACCATCTCGCCGTCCGAGTCTGGCGAGGAGCGTCGTCGAGACCTTGAGCGGATTTCGCAGGACCATGCGCGATCCATTCGCGCGTTGCGTGGTCGAAGCCGAGTTCCCGGCGAGGTCATAGGCAGTCGCTTGGAATTCGTACTCCCCGAGCGGGTAGCTCTCGGAGCTCCAAGGCGCCGTCAGCGCACCCCTGTGCACCATGGTCGGGAGGATGGCGAAGCGCTCGCCAGAGCCGGCGCGGCGAACCGCGATCCGGCCGCGGGCCAGATCCGTCCCCGACAGCGCGTCGGACATCCGTGCCTCGATCGCCTCCGGGTCGCTTGGGTCCTGGGAGTTGGTGAAGGCGACCGTTGGCGGATCTGCGTCGATGCGGACCGTGGCGGTGCCATCGGGTGGCACTGTGGCTTCGCCGAAGCTGACTTCGGCTACGTTGCCTGCGGCGTCGCGGGCGTAGGAGGAGACCCTGTGGATCCCCGTCCCGATCACGGTCGTGCCGGCCGTATCTCCGAGAGCCGTCACCGGCGGGGCCCCGTCCACCTGGAGCGCGGTGAAGGGTCCCGCCTGGCCGCCGGCTGCCATTCCCGAGGCTGCGTCGGTCGCCTTCGCCGTCAGGACGACCGGCCTGTTGGTCCAGCCCGCCGGCACGCCGACGAGCCTGGTTGCAGGGTCGGTTCTGTCGACCCGGAGCACGGCGTGGCCGACGCTCGCGGACTTCATCCCCGAGCCCGATACGGCGACGGCGTGCACGTAGTTCGTCCCTTCTGGCAGGGACGGGACCAGCAACGTGTCCTCGTCGATGCCGCCATGCAGGTCGGTCTCGGTTTCGGTGCAGTTGTCGGGCGACGCACAGGGATCTCCGCTGGGGCTGCGGTCGACCGATACCGCGTAGCCACGGATGCCGGAGACCGGATTCGGGCCGGCCGGTTTGCCCAGCCGAACCGTGTAGGGGAAGGAGCTCCGGCCGATCCAGCCGGGAGACGGATACGGATCGACGGCGCCTGGACGGACGTCGTCGAAGCGCAGCTTCGCTGTGACGGGCGTTCCCTCGATGCCGTCGCCGTTCTCGAGCCAGATCTCGGCTGTGTATGCGCCAGGGATTTCGGGAACGCGGAGCGGTTCGATCGATGTCGCCGGCCGGTCGATTCGCGTTGCCGCAATGGCAACCTGTCCGCTGGGATCGAGCAGCCGGTAGTGGATCGCGGCAATCGGGGATCCGTCTGCTTGCGGCGGGTTGCTCCAGTGCAGGCCAAAGCCCCGCGTGCGATGCCAGGCGTCCTCGCCACCGTCGACCCAGAGGTTCGCCGGCTGCAGGCTCGCGGTTGCGGTCGACGCCGGCAGCGGCAGCGCGAGCGAGGAGGCGATTGCGATCCCGGCCAAGAGGATGGCCCGACGCCGGATCACGGGCCGAACTCCCCTGCTGGGCTTCCGCTCGACGCGCTCGAGGGTTCACTCGGCGGCGCGGGAGCAGGCGCAGGTTCGGGAGCCGGCACGGGGGGTTCCGGCGTCGGCGCCACGTATTCGACTGCACCGGTTGAGGCGGGTGCCTCGGCGGCGTCCCCTGTGTCGGTCTGTGAGGGCTGCTTCGGCTTTGCGGGAGATCGCGTGGGCTCCACGGGAGCTGGAGGGGGTTCGTCGCGAATGCCCCCGACCACCTCGACTGGGGGGCTCGCCTCTCGCTCGATCGCCGGGCTCTTCGGCTGGCCCGGCAGGAGGTCGACCGGGGCCGGCAGCAC
The DNA here is from genome assembly GCA_963697695.1 of uncultured Solirubrobacterales bacterium. Lineage (GTDB taxonomy): Bacteria > Actinomycetota > Thermoleophilia > Solirubrobacterales > 70-9 > VRUE01. The sequence continues at coordinate 1,433,132 of OY969094.1, read as the reverse complement.
TCCTGCGGACATGCAGGCAGCGGCACCCCCAGCGGTGCCGACGCAGAGCGTCAGCACTTTGGCCAGGCCGGCCATTCCCGCGCCGGATGCACCGCCGGCGGTGGCGACCTGGGTGGCCGATTCTGCGCCGCCGCCCGCCCCGGGCAGGCGCGAGCCGAGCTCGGCGAAGAGCTCCTGTATCCGTTCGAGCAGCGAGCGCGATGCAGGCAGTCCGGGCGCCAACGCCGCCACCGTCCGCGGCGCTGCGCGGTAGGCACGAAGGGTCGAGCGGCAGGCGCCGCAGACTCGCAGGTGCTCGCGCAGGGCGGCAGTCTCCTCGGCACCCGCCTCGCCGTCGCAGAACGCCGAGAGCAGCGGTTGCAGCTCGCGGCAGCGATCGCCATCCTCGCTGCGGGCGACAAAGCTGCGGAACCGCTCCCGTCCCTCCGCTAGACAACGATTGATTTTCGTCCTGCTGAACCCGGTCAGCTCACCGATCTCGGCATACGAGTAGCCCTCTGCGAGCAAGGTCAGGGCCCGCAGCTCGGCCGGCTTCAGCGTCCTCAGCGCCTCGCGGCTGCGGGCGATCTCCTCCCGCCGCTCTGCCCGCTCGGCCGGACCGGCGGCGTCTGCGGGGATCAGCGCCACCCGGTCTGGCACTTCGCCTTCCTCTCCCACAAAGGGGCGACCTAGCAGTCGCTCGCGACCCCGCCGCACCGCGAGCGCCTCGTGCTTGATCACCGTGTGGGTCCAGCGGATCAGTTCGCGCGGATCGGTGGTCGGTGCTTTCGTGAGGACGATCTCGAGTGCCCGCTGGTAGCTGTCCTCGGCGTCCTCGGTCCCCAATGAGAAACGCCGGGCGGTCCGTCTCATCGAGTGCTCGTGGCGCGCGATCATTTCCACAGCTGCGCGCTTGCGGGCGGCCTCGCCGGTCGGACGGGGCGAATCCCTCCCCTCGGTCCGCGCCGCCCCTGATGCCGCTGTCCCTGTCCCTTCGTCCTCCAGGATCACTCCCGCTTCGTCCCCCTGCACCGATTCAGATCTGTAGCGCAAACATGCCAAGCCGAAATCACGGCAGGAGCGGGTTCTCCCCCCATTTGGACGGGTGATCGGGCGAAGAACACGGAAATTGCATCGATTGCGCGGAAATCAGCCGCGCCCGGGCTGCCGATAGCATCGAGTCCGATGAGCACTTGCGTGGTCACCGGCGGCGCCGGCTTTCTCGGTTCACATCTCTGCGAGCACCTGCTCGGGCAGGGTCACCGGGTGATCTGCATCGACAACCTCGAGACCGGTTCGCTGCAGAACATCGAGCACATCCGCGACTCCGCCTTCGAGTTCCGCCATATCGACATCACCGAGCGTGTCGATATTCCCGAGCAGCTCGACTTCGTCTACCACCTGGCCTCACCGGCGAGCCCGATCGACTACCTGCGGCTGCCGCTGCACACGCTCAAAGTCGGTTCGCACGGAACGCACCACATGCTCGGCGTCGCCAAGTTCAAGCGCGCCCGCTTCCTGCTCGCCTCGACCAGCGAGGTCTACGGCGATCCGCAGGTGCACCCGCAGACCGAGGACTACTGGGGCCACGTCAACCCGATCGGCCCGCGCGGCGTCTACGACGAGGCGAAGCGCTACGCCGAGGCGCTGACGATGGCCTACCACCGCCAGCAGGGCGTCGACACCTCGATCGTCCGCATCTTCAACACTTACGGGCCTCGAATGAGAGCCCACGACGGGCGGGCGATTCCGACCTTCCTGCGCCAGGCCCTGGGGCACCAGCCGATAACCGTGTTCGGCGATGGTTCCCAGACCCGCAGCTTCTGTTACGTCGACGACCTGATCCGTGGCATCGTCGCGCTCGCCGAGTCCGGAGTCCACTCACCCGTCAACGTCGGCAATCCCAACGAGTTCACCCTGCTGGAATTGGCCAAGGCCGTGGTCGAGGCCACCGAGTCCCGCTCCGAGATCGTCTTCGAGCCGCTGCCGGTCGACGATCCCCAGCAGCGCCGCCCCGACATCACCCGTGCCCGCGACCTACTGGGCTGGGAGCCCAAGGTCGAGCTGAGCGAGGGCCTGCGGATGACGATCGAGCAGGCAGGCGTCGAGCGCCTGGCCGGCGCCTCCGACTAAACGGCCAGTCGGTGCCCTAAGCGGCGAGCGAGAGACGGCCGCCGGTGGCGACGTCGCTGGTGCTGTAGAAGACGATCGAGGTGGGCACGTCGGCGAGGTCGCGGCGCAGCGCATCCCGCGTGCGCCCGGCTGGAGTGTCCGGCACCTCTCCGGCGGGGGTCTGCTCCGGCCAGGCGTAGCGGTCGAGCAGCACGATCGAGTCCTGCTCGTTGCTGGGGCCGACGACGGCCTGGGTGAGCAGCTTTGCCAGCTTGGTCATACCCCGGCAGAGATCCTCCTCATTCCAGCTGATCCGGCCCTGGCCGTCGACCTCGACGAAGCCCTCGGCTGCGAGGAAGCTGAGTTCGAGGTAGGCAGCGCCGGGGTCGCTGTAGTGCTGGGGGCCGCGCCGCATGTAGTGGAGCAGCTCGGCGATATGGGTGGTGCACATGTCCAGCCTGGTGACGCCGGCGATCCGCAGCCATGGCTCCGAGATCAGCATCAGGAAGCCGTAGACGTTGGCGAAAGCCTCGCCCAGCATCGAGAACGGCTCCAGCCCAAGCGTTTTGCAGAGGCCGTCGTGGATCGCCTCGGTTCCCTCTACGGCCAGGTTGTGGCCATGGTCGTGTCCGCGGATCCACGGCGCCAGGGTGGAGTCGATCGGCACCTCGCCGGCGCTCATCGGTCCCTCGAGCAGCCCATCGGCCAGCGGCGCCGTGATCCGCTCGAAGCGGACGCGGTGGACGTTGTGCAGGTAGAGGGTCCGCTGGCGGTCGAGCGGAAGGTCGTCGATCCCTTCGTCCTGGGGCAGGAAGTAGGCGAAATGCTTGGGGTGGCCGGCCGCCTCTCCGGCCGAGGCGATCATGTCGGTGGCGTGCATCGCCATCGAGCACTTGCTGTACAGCTTCGGGGCACCCAGCTCCTCGCGAAGCTCGACCAGCACGTCCTCCATCGCGTCGTCGCAGGCGTCCAACTGCTCTTGGACCCGCTCGTTGTGCCTCGCGGCGACGAACGAGTGCAGCGGACTGCGGGTCTTCGCGCGCCAGGTGCAGAGCGAACCGCAGACGACCTCCAGCGGTGGTGCCGCGCCATCGAAAGCGACCTGCCGGGAGGTCTCCGTGGCGTCGGCCCGCCCCGCAAGCACCTCCGCTCGCCGGCGAATCAGGGCGGCGCTCTCGTCGTCGACGAGCTCGGCCAGTTCGAACAGTGCATCGGCCGCCTCGCTGCCCAGCACCGCGGTTGCCTCGTCCGAGACGGACACGCCGTCGGAGGTCTGCAGCCCCCGCATCGAATTGCTCAACGCAGCGATTCTCTGCAGCAGCGGCATCACCTTGTCGGCGTGCGACGGGGGCTCGACGTCGAGCAGGACGTGGTCGACCCCGTGATGGTCTTCACGTGGCCAGAAGTCGGTGAGGAGCTGAGACGGTCCGCGGTCGTGCTCGGTCATCTCACTGCCTCCGCGTCGATGAGTCGATCTGGCATCGCTGTCCCGCTCCCTTCCCCTCCTGAAAACACCGCTGGTGCCGGCGTCACGAAAACTTCGGGTCGCCGTACTGGGCCGTCAGCTTCTGCTGCCCGGTACGCAAAAAGTATCGAAAAGGTACAAGGCGAGAGCGGTGAATGCAACTTTATTTTTGAGCAAAACGAGCCATTCTGCAAGGCCGGGCGAGCTTTCCCGGCGATGCGGAAACGGGACAGGAACGAGAGAGGGCGGCCATCTGGCCGCCCTCTCTACTTCTGCGATGTCGGTGTCCGCTACTGCGTCTGCGCCGTGAACGAGAAGGCTCCGAGCGGATCTCCCGCTTTGAACTTCTGTTCTTTGTTCGCGAACACTTCGTTGAGCACTTCCGCCGTTACCGGTTGCAGGCTGGCGGTGGCGCCTGTCACGGAGACCGTTCTTGCGGTCGCGTTCGACACCACCGTGGCGCCGGTCAGGCTGACGTCGGCGATCGAGGAGCGGCCCAGGTTGCCGGGAGCTTTGAACAGCGCCGGGTTGCTGGATTCGATCGTTACTTCGGCAGTGGCCGTCTTCGCAGCCAGGTCGAGCCAGATGTTGGTCAGCAGCATCCTGATCTCGAATTCGACGCCAGGGGCTGGTTCCACTTTTTTGACGATTTTGAAACCGCCTGCCGACTGCAGCACACCCGAGATGGCGTCGGGAGCGATCGTCCCGCCGCTGATCGGGAAGCCGAAGACGGGCGGCAGCGGACCGCCGACGATCTGAGCCGGAGGAACGAGTTCGGGACTGGCTTTCAGTTCGGCGAACTTGCCGAGCGTGCCCAGGTCGCCAGTCAGCGCCACCAGGTTGACAGGCAGGACGGCAACTGTTTTCGGCTGCGTTTCACTGGCCGCGGAACCGAGGTTCTGGTTCCCCTTGAACAGGTTGTTTGCCGCTTTGCCCTTACTGGCCGAGGCGAGTTTGTTCGCTTTGCCTTTGCCTTTTTTCCCTTTGGTGGTGATGTTGAGCTTTTTGTTCAGCTGCTTGGCGGCCTTGCCGGTCAGCTTCAGCTGGCCGATGCTGACGTTGGCTCCGAAGCCATTGCGGGTGAGAGCCACTTTGGCCACCGAGGCGAGCTTCATCGTCTTGCCCGCGACCTTGGCGTTGAGCGAGCTCGTCGTCGTGTCGAGGACGAGGGTGTTGACGGCAGCTGTCTTTTTGCCGCGCTTGAACTTGATCCCGCCGCTGTGTTCGACCGTGCCCTGACCGTTCGTCGGGTCGAGCGCGCCGCCGCTCACCGGCAGCGTGACCGTGCGGCCTTTGACGGTCGCGGGGCTCGCCTTGAGCACCTTGACGCCGTTTTTACTCAGCTTGTTGACGAGGCCTTTGTTGAGCGTGATGGTCGTGGTGCCGCCGGCGAGCGGGTCGCTCGCAGCCGAGGCCAAGGGCGCAAAGGCGAGCAGCGCGACCAGCGAAACGATCGCCGCCACGACTGGCGGCATCCGCCGGCGCCTGGCCGGCTGGGTCACATCATTCATGTCGATCCTCCATTTTGGTGCCGCCCCTGCTGCCCCTATCTGGTGACTTGCGGCAAGTCGAATTGCGCCAAGACTATTCTCGGCGCCCCCCATCTCAACACGCTTGGTCGAAGCTTGTTCCGGTGATTGGGCGCCGCAGCCGGGTGGGTGGGCCGCATATCCTGTCGGCATGGCTACCGAAGAGGTTCCGCGCACGATCGCCCCGGTGGTGGGGCCCGACGACGAGCGGGTCTTCACCGACTCCGGCATCGAAATCGAGCGCCTCTACACCGAAGAGGACGTCGCTCCCGGCCTGGAGGAGCGCCTGGGCGCGCCCGGCGAGCCACCCTTCACCCGCGGCATCCACGAGGGGATGTACCGGGACAGGCTCTGGACGATGCGCCAGTACGCGGGTTTCGCCACTCCCGAGGACACGAACGAGCGCTACCGCTACCTGATCGAGCACGGGTCGACCGGCCTCTCGATGGCCTTCGACCTGCCGACCCAGCTCGGCCGCGACTCCGACGACCCACTCTGCAACGGCGAGGTCGGCCGCACCGGCGTGCCGATCGACACGATCGAGGACATGCGGATCTGCTTCGACCAGATCCCCCTCGACGGCGTCTCGACCTCGATGACGATCAACGCGCCGGCGGCGATCCTGCTGTTGCTCTACGAGCTGGTCGGCGAGGAACAGGGAGTTCCTTCCGAGAAGCTGCGCGGCACCGTCCAGAACGACGTGCTCAAGGAGTACATGGCGCGCGGCAACTACATCTACCCGCCCGAGCCGACGATGCGCCTGACCACGGACATCTTCGAGTACTGCCGCGAGAACGTGCCGAAGTGGAACACGATCTCGATCTCCGGCTACCACATCCGCGAGAAGGGCTGTTCCGCCGTACAGGAGGTTGCCTTCACGCTTTCCAACGCGATCGCCTACGTCGAAGCGGCGCTGGAGCGCGGCCTGAAGATCGACGAGTTCGCCCCGCGGCTCGCCTTCTTCTTCAACGGGCACAACAACGTCTTCCAGGAGATCGCCAAGTTCCGCGCGGTGCGGCGGATGTGGGCGAAGATCGTCGCCGAGCGGTTCGGCGCCGAGAACCCGAACTCGATGAAGATCCGCTTCCACACCCAGACCGGCGGCGTGACGCTGCAGGCGCAGCAGCCCGAGGTCAACATCATCCGCGTCGCCCTGCAGGGCTTCGCCGCGGTTTGCGGCGGCACCCAGAGCCTCCACACCAACGGCTTCGATGAGGCGCTGGCGCTCCCCACCGAGCGCTCGGCGCGGATCGCGCTGCGCACACAGCAGGTGCTTGCCCATGAGTCGGGTGCCGCCGACACCGTCGACCCCTTCGCCGGCTCCTACTTCGTCGAGTCGCTGACCGACGAGGTCGAAGCACGCGCCTGGGAGCTGATGGAGAAGGTCGAAGAGCTCGGCGGCTCGGTCGAGGCGCTCGAGTTCATGCAGCGCGAGATCGAGGAGTCGGCGCACTCCTACCACGAGCGCTACCGAAACGGCCAGGACATCATCGTCGGCGTCAACAAGTACGTCACCGACCAGGTCGACGACGTCGACATCCTCCGCGTCGACCCCGAGGCCGAGCAGCGCCAGCTCGCCCGGCTGAAGGCCTTCAAGGAGTCCCGCGACCAAGCGACGGTCGATGCCAAACTCGAGTCGCTGCGCGACGTCGCCCGCGGCGAGGGCAACCTGCTGCACCCGATCCGCACCGCCCTTGCCGCCGACGCCTCGATCGGCGAGGTCTGCGGCGCGATGCGCGACGTCTTCGGCGAGTACAAGGGCGGCGCGTTCTTCTAATCCCGGCAGCATCCTAGGCACGCGCATCCGACATCGACCACACCTGAGCGGGGTCGATGTCGGATGCGCGTGTCAGGTGGGTGGCGATCCGGCTGAGTTCTGTCTGAACCCGGGAGGGTTCGTGCTTGATCTCGTAGTGGGTGAATCGGAGTGGGGTCATCCCGGCGAGCGTGTGGGCTCTATCGCGGCGCGCGTCTTGGGTCTGAGTCGAGGGGGTCCGGTGGTAGCGCAATCCGTCGGTCTCGACCACCAAGCCCAAATCGGGGAAGAAGAAGTCGACTTCGAAGCCGTTGAGGACTTGCTTGGTGAGCGGGAGAGGGAGCCCCGCCGCAGCTGCAATTGGACGGAAGAGAACCTCGAGGTCTGAGTCGGAGAGCCTGAACGTTCGCTTGTCGAGGATCTTGCGCAGGATCTTCACGCCAGGCTCCCCCGCGTAGCTGTCAAGGGCGGACCGCAGGGCCTCGGGATCGATGAGGTCTAGCTTGTCCGCCTCGTTCACCGATCGCTCGATGCCTGGTGGACGAAGCTCGGTGGAGAGATCGACCAGTGTGCGCACCGGGGCTGTCACAGGGATACCGTCCCTGACCACGATGTCCTCAGTGGGAAGGCTTGGGCGCCCTCGCACTCGGAGGCCCGGCCGCCTCAGTTCGCAGCGGCGCCGCACGGTGACGTCGATAACCCCCGGTCTCTCGGTCCCGATTCCCCAAAGCTTGGCGGCACTGCGATGGCTCAGGGCCGCATCGTTTTGACACGCCAGAACGGCTGCCATCCATAGTCGTTTCCGTGCCATCCCCGGCCATCCCACGGCATAGACGCCATGGGCCACCACATACAACCGGCCGCGTTCGACTCGGTGCTCGATCGCGCTCTTGCTGAACCCCAGCGCCAGCAGCTGTCGCCGCGCAACTACTCCATGCTGCCGTCCTGCCAGCTCCCAGGCCTGCCTACTCCGCTCCTTGTCACGCGCATCCGACATTGACCACACCTGAGCGGGGTCAATGTCGGATGCGCGTGACTTCTCCCCCTGAATGGACCCGTTCAAGCGTCTAAGGGAGGGAGGAACCGCCGCGCACCGGTTGAAGCGGGGCCCATGATCGCGGTCGCGCGGACCCTGATGAAGTCTGAGCCTGAGCTGGCGGAGTTGATCGCCTCCGTCGAAGGCGTCGAGGTGACGATGGCGGAGAAGGGCTTCGGGACCCGGGTCGAGCTGCGCGCGGACGAGGAATCGGGGCTTGCCGAGGCCGACCTGGAGCAGGTCCTCGACCGCCTGGCCGAACCCCAGAAGAAGCCTTTCAGCAGTGCCTGAACCCAAAAAGGAGAAGACGAGTTGAAGCAACTGACGAAGCACCTGACCGTGGCCAACCTGCTTTCCTGCATCGCCCTCTTCGTGGCGCTCGGCGGGGCAGCCTACGCCGCCGGCTCACTGACCCAGAAGTCGGTCAAGACCCAGCACCTCGCAAACGGCTCGGTGACGGTCCAGAAGCTTCGCAACGGAGCGGTGACAAACCCGAAGCTCCGCAATGGAGCCGTTACGGGAGCCAAGATCGCTCCCGGCACGATCGAGTCCTCCAAGCTCGCCAACGGTTCGGTCCGCTCCGGCCAGCTCGGCGGTGGCGTCGTCACCGAGGCCAAGATCAAGAACCTCGCGGTGGGTGGCAGCAAGCTCGCGGAAGGCTCGGTGAGCAGCACCAAGCTCGCCGCCAGCTTTCTCGCCCAGCTGGTCCGCAACGTCACCTACGTCAGCTTGACCAGCGGCGAAAACGCCGAACAGACCAAGTCGATCACCGCCAGCTGCCCGGTCGGCAAGCAGGCGATCTCCGGCGGGGTGCGTCTGACCGGCGAACTCGCCGGCGTCGCGGTTACCGGCTCGACCCCGTTCTTCAACGGGTCCCAGCGCACCGGCTGGTCGGGATTCGCCCACGAGACGGGCGGCGGTCCCTACACCGACTGGGCGATCGAGGCCTTCGCGGTCTGCGCAGAACTCTAGGCGCAGCCGGCATTTGCCCACCCCTGAAGGGCCCGCTTCGGCGGGCCCTTCGTCGTCTCGGGGCACGCTCTGAGCAGCCGAAATAGACTGCGGCGCCCGATGCGCGAACAGAATCCGGTGACCCACGAGGAGAAGCTCGCCTACCTGCGCGAGCTGCGCGAGGAAGCGATCCACTCAGCCTCGGCCGAGGCGGTGGAGAAGCAGCACGCGAAGGGCAAGATGACCGCTCGGGAGCGGGTCGAGAAGCTGCTTGACCCGGGCTCCTTCGAGGAGCTGGACACCTTCGTCCGCCACCGCACCTACGACTTCGAGATGCAGAAGAAACGGCCCTGGGGCGATGCCGTCGTCACCGGCCACGGCACGATCGACGGACGCACCGTTTTCGTCTTCTCGCAGGACTTCACCGTCTTCGGCGGCAGCCTCGGCGAGGTGATGGCGGAGAAGATGTGCAAGGTGATGGACCTGGCCGCCCAGGTCGGGGCGCCGGTGATCGGCATCAACGATTCCGGCGGCGCCCGGATCCAGGAGGGCGTCGTCTCGCTCGGCGCCTATGGCGACGTCTTCGTCCGCAACGTCCAGTGCTCAGGGGTGATCCCGCAGATCAGCCTGATCATGGGCCCCTGTGCGGGCGGCGCCGTCTACTCGCCGGCGATGACCGACTTCATCTTCATGGTCAAAGAGACCTCCCACATGTTCATCACCGGCCCGGAAGTGATCAAAACCGTGACCGGCGAGGAGGTCGAGTTCGAGGAGCTGGGCGGGGCGATGAGCCACAACTCGAAGTCAGGCGTCGCCCACTTCGCGTCCGAGGACGAGGAGAGCTGCCTCGAGGATGCTCGCTACCTGCTCGGCTTCCTGCCTTCCAACAACCTCGAGGCGCCGCCGCGCTTTGAGCCCGAGGACGACCCCGAGCGCGAAGACGAGGAGCTGGACACGCTCGTCCCCGACGATCCTTCCAAGCCCTACGACATGCGCGAGGTGATCTCCTGCATCGTCGACGACGAAGAGTTCTTCGAGGTCCATGAGCACTTCGCCAAGAACATCGTCTGCGGCTTCTCGCGGCTCGACGGCTTTCCGGTCGGCATCGTCGGCAACCAGCCCGCCCATCTGGCCGGTGTCCTCGACATCGAGGCCTCCGAGAAGGCGGCTCGCTTCGTCCGTACCTGCGACGCCTACAACGTCCCCCTGATCACCTTCACCGACGTGCCCGGCTTCCTGCCCGGCACCGACCAGGAGTGGAACGGGATCATCCGCCACGGCGCCAAGCTGCTCTACGCCTTCACCGAGGCGACGGTGCCGAAGCTCACGGTGGTCACCCGCAAGGCCTATGGCGGCGCCTACGACGTGATGAACTCGAAGCACATGCTGGCCGACTACAACGTCGCCTGGCCGACGGCCGAGGTCGCCGTGATGGGGCCCGAGGGCGCGGTCAACATCATCTATCGCAAGGACATCTCCTCCTCGCCGACTCCCGATGAGCGCCGCCAGAAGCTGATCGACGACTACAAGGTGCACTTCGCCAACCCCTACTCGGCGGCCGAGCGCGGCTACATCGACGACGTGATCGAGCCGCGACAGACGCGTCCCAAGCTGGTCAAGGCGCTGCGGATGCTGCAGTCCAAGCGGGTCGCGCAGCCGAAGCGCAAGCACGGGAACATTCCTCTGTAGGGCGGGCGTGGGGTGGGGCATCGGGTGTCCCTTCCCTGGAGGCCGTCTCGCGCAGCTGAGTCGCTGACCGCGCTTCGAGACGCTTGCCCAGAGCCTCCCGGGAAGGGACACCCGATGCCCCGACGCGGCTCCAACAGAGGAAGCTGCCCGAAGCAAAGAAGCTGGAAGCTCTTGGAGCAAGGCCGCTTCGCCCCTGAAGAGCTGCCTCGGTCGAACCGGGTGGCCTGATCTGAAGCTCGGTAGGGAAGGGTGGGTGCCCCTCTCGCAGAGGCTCTGGGTGAGCGCTTCGAACCGCCGAGCGCGACCTGCTGCGCAACGGTCTCTGAGAGAGGGGCACCCACCCTTCCCCAAACGCCCTTGTGATCAGGGAATCTGGGTTACCGCTTCGCGGCGGGACTGCCAGGTGGCGAGGGAGGCGGCGGACATCTCTTCCCAGGCAGCCTGCTCGCCGAAGTACTGCATGACGACGAAGTGGAGGAGGCCGGGGAGCATCTCGGGGGCGTGCTCGGCGTCGCCGTCCATCAGCTTTGCGCACACAAGAGTGTCGATTGCCCCTACCATGAAGGTTGCCGTCACTGGAGGTGGAGCTTGGCGAGAGGGAATCTCGCGGCGCGCGCTGTCAAGTGCGCGGGAGAGGCGCTCCATCAACTCACTACGCTGGGCCAGCGCCTGGGCGCCGGCGGCGTGCACCTCGACGAAGACCGCTTTCGCGATCGCCGGCTGGTTGGCACAGAACTCGAGCAGCTCCGCCATCCCGGCACGCAGCCCCTCGCGCCAGCCGGTCTGGCGCTTGGCGGCGCCGATCAGGCGCCTGTAGAGCCATTCGGTGGCATCGCGGTGCGCCTGGGTGAAGCAGGCCTCGCGGTCCTCGAAATGCTTGTAGAAGGTCGCCCGGCTGGCTTTCGCCCGCTCGATCACATGCTTGACGGCGACGTGCTCGTAGCCCATCTCGCCGCTGACGAGAAGCATCGCCTCGAGCAGCCGCTCTCGCGCCGGCTGCGTGCGGAGCCCAGGGAAGGGAACGACGGAAGGGACGTCCTCGTTGCCTTGGGGCCTGTTCGAGATCCGATCCTCCATAGGCAGACCTTTCTGAAAACGAAAGCCTTTTGTCTAGGTATAGCACCTTTCAAAAACAACGATTACCAGAACAACATATTTTTTGTAAAAAAGGTGGGTGGACACCAGGTGAATGTTCTGGTATCTTGTCGGTATGGCCGACTCACGCTCACTCTCGGAGCGTCTCGCCAAGATGCCACCCGGACGCCATCTGGTTCCCCGCGACTTCGTCGCCCAGAACCAGCGAGAGCGGATGTTGCTCGCCACAGCCGAGCTGGTTGCCGAGCGCGGCTACCAGAAAACGACGATCGAGCTGATCGCGAAGACCGCCCGCGTCGCGCTGACCACCTTCTACGAGCAGTTCTCCAACAAGGAGGAGTGCTTCTTGGCGGCCTTCGACGAGACGGTCGAGGCGGCCGCGGAGGTCTTTGGCGAGCTACTGGACGAGGAGCAGCCATGGCCGGAGCAGATATCCCGTGGAATCGAGATCTTCCTCGAGATGATCGCGACCGAGCAAGCCAGGGCGCGTCTCTGCATCGTCGAGGCTCAGGCCGCCGGCGGCGTGGCGCTTGTCCGCTACCAGGCGATGCTGGAGAGAGTTGCCTCCAAGCTTCGCGAGGGGCGGGTGCTCAATCCGAGGTCGAGCAGGCTCCCCGAGGGACTCGAGGTTGCGATCGCCGGCGGTCTCGCTTGGCTCGTCCACCAGCGGCTGGTGGCGGACCAGGTCGACGACATCAAGGCTCTCCTGCCGGAGATGCTGCAGGTAACCCTTACTCCGTACATAGGAGAGGTCGAGGCCAGCCGAGCCGCCGATGCCGCCCAGGCACGTGCGGCCGCGGCTTGAGCGAAGCGAGCGCAGGGGGAGGGGCGGGGCGGATGTGAGCGCTTGGACCGGAGGGCCGGCCGGGCACAGCACCATCGCCGACCCCGCTCGCGAGCGCATCGCTGCGGCGATGGTCGCGCTCGTCGGCAGCCGCGGTTACGCGGCGACCAGCATCGAGATGGTTTGCGAGCAGGCACGCACCGGCCGCTCGCACTTCGATCGCTGCTTCGCCGGCAAGGAAGACTGCTTCCTCACCCTCCATGACGAGATCGCCGAGGAGTTCTGCGATCGCGTCGCCACCGCCTACGCCGGTCCCCGCTCCTGGCATGACCGGATCTGGGCGGCCGGCTGGGCGGCGATGCGCTTCTTCCAGGAGGACCCGGAGCGGGCCCGTTTCCTCGTCGTCGAGGTCAACGGCGCCGGCGGCGCGGCTCAGGCCCGCCGCGACCGGCTCCTGCAGCGCTGCGCTGACCTGATCGACGCCGGTCGCCAGGAGCTCGAGGAGCCCGCCTCGATGTCTCGCTGCACCGCCGAAATCGTCTCGGGCGCGATCTACGGCACGATCCTCGGCAAGGTCGAAGCCGGCTGGATCGAGCGCGGCGAGGACTTCCTGCCCGAGCTGGTCTACATGGCGGTGATGCCCTACCTCGGCTCACGTGCGGCCGAGGACGAGTTGCTGGTCCAGTCACTCAGATAGCTCCGCGCCGTCCTGATCGGCTTGCGTCTCGGGTATCGTCGGTTCGTGGCCAAGGGGACGACGAAGCGGAGGGCGAAAGGAGTCAAAGCGAAGCCCGCGAAAGCGGATGCGCCCGCGGGCTCGGCACCGCGTCTCCCTGCCGGCCGGCACGGGTTGCCGCGCGAGTTCATCACCCAGAATCAGCGTGAGCGAATCATCACCGCGCTGGTCGATACCGTCGCCGAGCGCGGCTACAACGCGACCACGGTGGCCAACATCACCAAAGCGGCCTCGGTCTCACGCCGCACCTTCTACGAGCACTTCGCCGACAAGGAAGCCTGCTTCCTCGCTGCCTACGACATGGTCGCCGACCATATCCGCGCCTCGATGCGGGCGGCGGCGGAGTCCTTCAAGGACTGGCCGCAGAAGGTGCGGGCCGCCTTGGCGACGATGCTCCGCTTCCTCGCCGGCGAGCCCGAGCTCGCCCGCATCTGCATGATCGAGCCGGTCGCCGCCGGGGGCGAGATAGCTGCCCGCCACCGTGCCTCGATGCAGGGCTTCGTCGCGATCCTCAAGGCGGGTCGTCCCGAGCACGCCGGCGAGCGGCCGCTGCCGGAGGCGACCGAGGAAACCCTGGTCGGGGGCATCGTCTCGCTAATCGTCAGGGAGATCAGCGCCGGCCGCACCAAGGAGCTGGAGAAGCTCCTCCCCGATCTGGTCGAGCTGATCCTGGCGCCCTACCTGGGTAGCGAGGAGGCCGAGCAGCTGGCGCGTCAGTAGGCATCCCGGCAGGGGGTTCCACTTAACTTTTTCGGTGTGGCGGGGTGGGCTGGCGCCCGCAGCTGGCGCCGAAAAAGTACAAGACGTTCCACCCCTGCCGGGATGCCTACGGGACCGCCGTCGCCTCAGCTTCGATGTCTCTGTCCCTTCCAGCCCGGCCTCCTCGTGCTGTGACGGGGCCGTCCTCTTCGCGGGTGAGGCGGTGGGCTAGGTAGACGGGGACGATCGAGATGAGGACGACGATGACGGCGACCGCGTTGACGATCGGCAGCTGGTTGGGGCGGAAGAGGTTGCGGAAGATCCAGATCGGCAGGGTTTCTTCGCTCGCTCCGATCGTGAACGTGGTGACGATGATCTCGTCGAAGGAGAGGGCGAAGGCGAGCAGAGCGCCGGCACCGAGGGCCGTTTGGAGGCTGGGCAGGGTGACGAAGCGGAAGGTCTGCCAGGTGTGAGCGCCGAGATCGGCCGAGGCTTCCTCGAAGGAGGCCGAGACCCTGCGCAGGCGAGCGATGACGTTGTTGTAGACGACGACGATGCAGAAGGTGGCGTGACCGACGATCACGGTGAAGAGGCCGAGGTCGACCCCGAGCACTTGGGTGAACGTGTTGCTCAGCGCGACGCCGGTGACGATGCCGGGCAGGGCGATCGGCAGGATGACGAGGAAGGAGATCGTCTCGCGGCCGAAGAAGCGGTGGCGAGCGACGGCGAGCGAGGCGAGGGTGCCCAACACGAGTGCGATCGCGGTTGCCGCCGCCGCAGCCTTGAGCGAGGTGACGAACGCTTCGCGGGCGAATTCTTCTTCGATCGCCTTCGGGAACCAGTCCAGGGTCAGACCGGGCGGCGGCCACTCGAGGATGTTGCTCGCGTTGAAGGCGTAGATCGCAAGCACGACCAGCGGGATGTAGATGAAAGCCAGGCCGACCGCGACCGCGAGGCGCAGGAGCAGGGCGGATCTTCTCGAGAGCCTCATCTGCCCTAGATGTGCTCGAAGGCGCCCAGCTTCCGGGCAACGAGCAGGTAGGCGACCATCACCACGATCGGGACGAGCGCGAGGGCGGAGGCGAAGGGCAGGTTGTTGGAGATGTTGTTGAAAATTACGTTGCCGATGAACTGGTCGTTGGAGACCAAGCGGGGCGTGATGTAGTCGCCCAGGGTGAGGGCGAAGGTGAAGATCGAGCCGGCGACGACGGCGGGGAACGAGAGCGGCAGGATCACTCGGCGGAAGGTCGTGAACGGCGAGGCGCCGAGGTCCTCGGAGGCGCTGATCAGCGAGTTCGGGATGCGCTCGAGGCCGGCATAGATCGGCAGGATCATGTACGGCAGCCAGAGGTAGCTCATCACCAGCCAGACAGCGGTCTCGCCGAAACCCGGCCCCTGCAGGCCGAACGGTTCCAGCGCCCAGTTGACGATCCCGTCGCTGGAGAGCATCGTCCGCCAGGAGTAGACCTTGACCAGGTAGCTCGACCAGAGCGGCAGCAGAACGGCGACCACGAGAATCGCCTTGACCCGCCTGCCGGCGACCTTGGCCATGTAGAAGGCGATCGGGAAAGCGAGCACCGCGTCGGTGACGGTGACCAGCGCCGCGATCAGAACCGTGCGGCCGATGATGTCCCCGTAGACGGGTTCGTCGACGAGGAGTTCGAAATTTTCGAGGCTGAGGCCGCGGACGAGCTCGCCGCTGAGCGGGTCGACGGTCCAGAAGGCGGCGATCAGCAGGACTGCGAGCGAGCCCAGGTAGCCGATGACCAGCCAGCCCACCGGGCCGGCCAGCAGAGCGCCTACCTGCAGGCGTGGGCGTCCGTGGAAGAGGTCGGCGAGCCTGTGGCCCACCGACCTCCGTTCCGCGGCCGCCTCAGTTGCCATCGGCTAGGACCGGTCGATCAACCCTTGATCGCGGTCCACGCCTGGACCCAGTCGTTGTAGTCCTTGCAGTCGTTCGACCCGTTTCCACAGTCGGCGACCGGCGTTTCCCAGTAGTAGACCCGTTTCCAGAAGCCGGGGTTGTCCGCGTGGTACTTGGCGCAGAAATTTTTGTCTGCGGTCTGGTCGCAGGCAAGGCTCTGCGCCGGCGCCTCACCAAAATATTCCGCCACTTCGGCGTTGACTTTCGGCGAGACGATCCAGTCCATCCACCTGTACATGCAGTTGGGGTTTTTGGCCTCCGAGCTGATCATCCAGGTGTCTGACCATCCGGTTGCGCCCTCTGACGGGAGGAAGCCCTGGCTTGCCGGGCTGGCTGCCACCGGCTCTCCTTCGCCCTGCAGTTCGAAGTACTGGTACTGCCAGGTGGTGCCGACCTGGCTGTCGCCACCGGCGAAGGCCGAGATCTGCTTCGCCGCTTCGGACCAGTATTCGCCGACGTAAGGCCGCTGTTCCTCGAGCAATTCGACCGCGGCTTCGAACTGCTCTTCGTTCAGCGCGTAGGGGTTGTCGATCTCCAGATCGGGCTCGTGGGCCTTCAGGTAGACCGCCGCGTCGGCGATGTAGATCGGGTCGTCGTAGGCGCTGATCCTGCCCTTGTATTTGGCGGCCTGTTTGGGATCGAGGATCACGCCCCAGGACGTAGGCGCCGGTTTGACGTCGTCGGTGTTCCACATCAGCAGGTTGGCGCCGCGGCCATGGGGAATCCCGTAGGGCTTGCCGTCGAAGGTGTTGTAGGGCTGGTTCTTCAGGTCGCTGAAGATCGTCTTGTAGTTGGGGACCAGGTCGACGTTGACCGGGTCGACGTCACCGCCGTCGACCAGGCGCGCCGAGGCATTGCCCGAGGCGGAGACCCCGTCGTACTGACCGCTGCGCATCAGCTGGACCATTTCGTCGGAGGTGCCGGCGACCTTGCTGTTGACCTTGCAGCCGGTTTGCTGTTCGAAGGGTTTCGACCAGGGCGGTTCGACGTAGCCGGCCCAGGAGATCAGGTTGACCTGACCCTCTCCTTTGCCGAGCTGCTGAAGCTCGTTGCCGGCGCTGTCGTCGTCGCTCGATCCACAGCCCGCGAGCAGCAGCATGAAGGCGAGCAGGCCGGCGATGACGAACCACGCTGATCTCGCCGGGTGTGCATCCTGGGTTCTCACGGTGACTCCTCCTCTGTTGTCTGTTTGCCACGGACCGCGACCGTGTGCTCCGGACGCCAGCCCACCATGACCTCCCTGCCCTGCTCAGAAGAGGCGTCATCCGACGTCTCCTCCATGTTTTGACGTATGAGCTGAAGCTCGCCACCCTCATCGAGCGCGACCGTGTAGCGCGTCGTCATTCCGGCGTAGGCGATGTCCGCGATCCGGCCGCGCTCGGTGCGGAGGCCGTTCGGAGGGGTGCCGGGATCGACCAGCTGGATCTTCTCGGGGCGGATCGTGAAGCGCCTGCCGTCGCGTTCGAGCAGGTTGGACACGCCGACGAAACCGGCGACGAATTCGGTGGCCGGCGTCTCGTAGAGCTCGCGGGGAGGGCTGACCTGCTCGATCCGGCCTTCGTTGAAGACAGCGATCCGGCTGCTCATGGTCAGCGCCTCGTCCTGATCGTGGGTGACATAGACGAAGGTGATGCCGACCTCGCCCTGGATCGTCTTCAGCTCGATCTGCATCTGCTCGCGCAGCTTCAGGTCGAGGGCCCCCAGCGGCTCGTCGAGCAGCAGCACCCGCGGCCGGTTGACGATTGCCCTGGCGAGAGCGACCCGCTGGCGCTGCCCGCCTGAGAGCTCGCCTGGCTTACGGTCGGCGTAGCCGGGCAGCCGCACCATCTCCAAGGCCTCGTCGCGGCGGCGAGCCCGCTCGCCCTTCTCGACCCCTGCGACTCGCAGTCCATAGGCGACGTTCTCCCCGACGGTCATGTGCGGGAACAGGGCGTAGTCCTGGAAGACCGTGTTGACCGTGCGGTCGTAAGGGGGAACCCCGCTGACGTCCTCGCCGGCCAGCTCGATCGTGCCGCCACTCGGATCCTCGAAGCCGGCGATCATCCGCAGGGTCGTCGTCTTGCCGGAGCCGGACGGCCCGAGCAGGGTGAAGAACTCCCCTCGCTCGATTTCCAGGTCGATTCCCGCAACCGCCTCCACCTGGCCATAACGCTTGGTGAGGTTCGTCAGGCGAATATCGGGAGTCGGCGTAGCTACATAGAGAAGTTATCCGAGTGGTTCAGGAAAGCAAGGACAATGTCGCCCCGGCCGGTTGGCCGGGGCGGAGTAGGCGGATCGGTAGGTCGACGGGCTAGAAGCCGGCCGGATGGCGGGCGGTGTAGCCGATGTTGTCGCGAAGGTCTTCGTGCCAGCGGGGGCCGGTTTTGCCTTCGGTGTTGCCGGAGGTGTCGAAGCGAATGCCGGCGATCACCGCGTAGGCGTGACCAGCGTTGGCGTAAACCGTGATCCAGCGTCCTTCGCCGGGGAGACCCCAGCGAGCCATTGGCCCCGAAGGCAGCGGACTTTCGAGGAATTCTCCACCGTGGAGTGCGTAGCTGATCGAGCCTGAGCAGTCGTAGCCTTTGTCCCACCAGCGGCCGTGACCGCCGCCCCATACATAGGGCTTGGTGCGGATTTTGTTGGCCGCGGCGATAACCGCCTTGATCCGGGGGGGAGCGGATTTGGGCGGGACCACCATCCCGTTTGGCAGCAGACGCGCTTTGGCGGTCGGCGTGCAGATATCCGTTTCGGCGGATGAGAGGCCGCCGCTTTCGCATCCGGCCGCTGCGCCTGCCGGTGCCAGCGCGAAGACCGTCAGGGCGGCGATTACAGCTATCCCTACTTTGAGCTTCTGGGTGTTCTTGGGCAAACCGATCTCCTTCGTCGGCCTACGGGGTTAGCTGTCGGGCTGGCGCGAAAGGAGCCTGCGCCCCCACCTGAACTAGGCGGGTTAGCCCCGAAAACGTGGTTCCCCCGTTCCCGTGGCGCCTCCAGCGCACGGGATTCGGCGTTTCGGTTGTTTGGAACGGCGGCAGTGTAGACGATCTACCGGCCGCTTGCTCATGAAAAACAAACATTTTGTGGCCTTTCGCACTTTGGCCTTCCCGTTCCTTTCGACGGCGCGGCTGGTAGCTTGCGCGCTGCGATGGAACTTGCGGGACGGACGGCGCTTCTCACCGGGGCCACAGGCGGCCTCGGAAGAGCGATCGCCAAGGCGCTCGCGGGGCGGGGCGCGACTCTCTTCTTGAGCGGACGCAAGGCGGAGGCGCTGGAGGCGCTGGCTGCGGAGCTGCCCGGCGAGGGTCACCGCGTCTTCCCTGCCGACCTCTCCGAGCCGGGCGCGGCCGAGAAGCTGGCCGCAGAGACGGGCGAGGTCGACGTCCTGATCGCCAACGCCGGCTTGCCGGGAACCGGTCGCCTGCCGGACTACGAGACCGAGCAGCTGACCGGGACCCTCCGAGTCAACCTCGAGGCCCCAATGCTCCTCGCTCGAGCCCTGGAGCCCGGCATGCTGAAAAAGGGCTCCGGCCACATGGTCTTCATCGCCTCCCTCTCGGGCAAGTCCGCGACCCCGCTCTCTTCCGTCTACAACGCCACCAAGTTCGGCCTTCGCGGCTTCGCCCTCGGCCTCCGCGCCGACCTCGACCCGGTTGGAGTTGGCGTCTCGATCGTCTCCCCAGGAACCATTCGCGAAGCAGGCATGTACGCCGATTCAGGTGCCAAACCGATTCCCGGCCTTGGGACCGGCTCCCCGAAGCAAGTCGCCGACGCGGTTGTGCGAGCAATCGAGCACAACAAGGTCGAGATTACGGTCGCTCCCATCCAGCAGCGGGTTCTGGCTCACTTCGCCTTGGCCAGCCCCGGAATCTCCGTGAAGGTCGCCAGCGGCGATGCTGGCCAAAAAGCTGCTGCTGCTGTAGCCGAAGGCCAGACCGACAAGCGCTGATAGGTCGAGTTGCTGAGCCGTTTGAGGGGCCGAGCGGGGTGCCCCTCGAACGGGCGGATACTCAAAATGCCGGTCTAATTAGACCGGCATTTGTCCGGGCGAGGGGCACCCCGCTCAGCCGTCAGAGCAGCCAGGTCTGCCGCCCTCCTAGGATGGAGTCATGACCTCTTCCTCTGACTCTTTCGGTGCCCGCTCCAACCTCGAGGTGGGAGGACGTTCTTACGAGATCTTCCGCCTCGATGCGTTGCAAGCGAAGTTCGACGTCTCGCGCCTACCGTACTCGCTCAAGGTGCTGCTGGAGAACGTGCTGAGGCTGGAGGACGGCGTTACGGCCTCGGCAGCTGACGTCGAGGCGATCGCCAGCTGGGACGCGGCGGCAGAGCCGAGTGTGGAGATTCCGTTCCAGCCGGCGCGGGTGCTGATGCAGGACTTCACCGGAGTTCCGGCGGTCGTTGACCTGGCTGCAATGCGGGATGCGATGGCGGAGATCGGTGGGGACCCGGAGAAGATCAACCCGCTGGTCGACGTCGACCTGGTGATCGACCACTCGGTCCAGGTCGACGCCTTCGGCAACGAGCGCGCCTTCGCCGTCAACGCCGAGCGCGAGTTCGAACGCAATCGCGAGCGCTACTCCTTTCTCAAGTGGGGCCGGGAGGCCTTCGACAATTTCAGCGTCGTGCCGCCGGCGACCGGCATCTGCCACCAGGTCAACCTCGAGTACATCGCCCAGGTCGTCTACAGCCGCGAGCGCGAGGGCACGCTGCAGGCCTATCCCGACACTCTGGTCGGCACCGACTCGCACACGACGATGGTCAACGGCCTCGGCGTGCTCGGCTGGGGGGTCGGCGGGATCGAGGCCGAGGCGGCGATGCTGGGGCAGCCGGTCTCGATGCTGCTGCCCCAAGTGGTGGGCTTCAAGCTGGGGGGCGAGCTGCCCGAGGGAGCGACTGCCACCGATCTTGTGCTCACCGTGACCGAGATGCTGCGCGAGCGCGGCGTCGTCTCCAAGTTCGTCGAGTTCTTCGGGCCGGGTCTGGCGACGCTCGGTCTCGCCGACCGGGCGACGATCGGCAACATGTCCCCGGAGTTCGGCTCGACCTGCGCGATCTTCCCCGTCGATGCGGAGACGCTGCGCTACCTGGAGCTGACCGGACGACCCACTGAGACGCTGGAGCTGGTTGACGCTTACGCGCGGGAGCAGGGGATGTTCCACCAGGAGGGAGCTCCGGATCCGATCTTCTCCGATCTGCTCGAGCTGGACCTGGGCGAGGTGGTGCCGAGCATCGCCGGTCCGAAGCGGCCGCAGGACCGGGTGCCGCTGGTCCATGCCAAGCAGGCTTTCCTCGAGGCGATGAAGGAGTTCGACCCGGAGGCCGCCGAGCAGATGGGGAACGGTCGCGACGAGGCGATGAAGGAGTCCTTCCCTGCCTCCGATCCGCCGGCCGAGGAACACGACGACGAGCGCGGCAAGCCCCGGCCCGCGGTGAGCGGCGCGCCGGTGGCGACGATCGGAACCGGCAGCTCCGATGCGATCGAGGTGACCCTCGAGGACGGCACCAGCGTCGACCTCGACCACGGCCGCGTCGTGATCGCGGCGATCACGAGCTGCACCAACACCTCCAACCCGAGCGTGATGATCGGCGCCGGGCTGCTGGCGCGAAACGCCGTGCAGAGGGGGCTCTCCCGCAAGCCTTGGGTGAAGACCTCGCTGGCCCCCGGCTCGACCGTGGTGACCGACTACCTGGAGAAGGCGGGGCTCACCCAGTACCTGGATCAGCTCCAGTTCAACCTGGTCGGCTACGGCTGCACTACCTGCATCGGCAACTCCGGCCCGCTGCCGGAGAAGATCTCTGCGGCGATCGAGGAGAAGGACCTCGCCGTCTGCGCTGTCCTCTCCGGCAACCGCAACTTCGAGGGCAGGATCAACCAGGACGTCAAGGCCAACTACCTGGCCAGCCCACCCCTGGTCGTCGCCTACGCGCTGGCTGGGCGGATGGACCTCGATCTGACCAGTGACCCGCTGGGGGAGGGAGAGGACGGCGAACCGGTCTACCTGCGCGACATCTGGCCGGACGCCGGCGAGGTGAAGGACCTGGTCGGCCGCTCGATCGCCTCGGAGATGTTCACCCGTAACTACGGTGAGGTGCTGGCCGGCGACGAGAACTGGAACGCGGTCGACGTACCCGGCGGCGACCGTTACACCTGGCCCGACTCCACCTACGTGCGACGTCCTTCCTTTTTCGAGGGAATGCCAGTCGATGCTCCCGGGATCGAGCCGATCGCGGGGGCGCGGGTACTGGCCCTCCTGGGTGACTCGATCACCACCGACCACATCTCCCCGGCGGGGACGATCAAGAAGGACAGCCCTGCCGGTGCCTGGCTGATCGAGCAAGGGGTGGAGCCACGTGACTTCAACTCATATGGCTCGCGGCGCGGCAACCACGAGGTGATGATCCGCGGCACCTTCGCCAACATCCGCCTGCGAAATCTCCTGGTGGAGCGGGCCGGCGGATTCACCCGCAGCTTCCCCGGCGGTGAGGAGACGACGCTC
This sequence comes from uncultured Solirubrobacterales bacterium, assembly GCA_963697695.1. Lineage (GTDB taxonomy): Bacteria > Actinomycetota > Thermoleophilia > Solirubrobacterales > 70-9 > VRUE01. The sequence continues at coordinate 1,410,901 of OY969094.1, read as the reverse complement.
TACGAGGCCGCGATGGCCTATGCGGACGAAGGGATACCGCTGGTCGTTCTCGCGGGAAAGGAGTACGGCTCCGGCTCCTCGCGCGATTGGGCGGCGAAGGGGACGAAGCTGCTCGGCGTCCGCGCCGTGATCGCCGAGAGCTTCGAGCGAATACACCGCTCCAACCTGATCGGGATGGGTGTCCTGCCATTGCAGTTTCCGCCCGGTGAGAACGTGGGGTCGCTTGGCCTGGGCGGTGAAGAGACGGTCGATATCGGCGACCTACGCGAAGGCGAGGCGAAGACCGTCACGGTCAGCGCTCGTCGCGATGGCGCCGCACCGATCGAGTTCGAGGCGACGGTTCGCCTCGACACCCCGAATGAGGTCACCTACTTCCGCAACGGCGGCATCCTCCAGACAGTCCTGAGAAATCTAAGAAATTAGATCTTTATAACGACGTCGCGCGTATGCGGTGCAGGGAGGGCCGCGGGAGGCAGGGGGGTCCGCGCGACCCTCACTGCACCTGCGCGTCGGTAGCCAGGGAGGGATGCCGACGCGGCCGTTCCCCTAAACGGGACTGCTCAGAGGAACAGTCAGAAATACCTATAGCGCCTCAACACCCTCCGGTCAAGGGAATCTGGGCGTTTTACGGGGATTCCGCAACTCTTTGCGGAGAATCCGCGACGCCCCATCCCTTGCGTTCGATCAGCTCGATTCCGATCACACTTCCCACCGGACCGACGGGTGTGAGGGTCGCGGCGAGCAAGGTGTAAGGCGCCTCTCGCTTCCCACAGGCGACCCAAATCACGATGCAGAGAAGGATGAACCCGAGCCCGTGCGCCCAGCCGAAGACCATCGTCTCCGTCTCGAACCCGGGCGCAAGCCAGAAGACGAGCAGACCGGCGAAGACCACCAGCTCGATCCAGGAGATCCTCTTCACCCACACGAACAGCGGCCCGGGGGTCGGCTTTCTCAACGCGCTCACTTTCATCTCACGATATCCAGCCTGAGCGCTCCGCCCGCGGTCCTGTCGCCCGATCAACATCAGCGTCCCCGGCGCGGCGGGTCCTGTCACCGAATGGGGACCCACCACCCCGCCGGTAGCTAAAGCTTCCTCAGGGTGGTCCCCCCATTCGGCACCACCCCCCGCGAGAGACGCTTGCGCTTGAGCAACAGCAGCTACCCGCGAGCGCAGCTTGTCCTGAGCTTGACGCTCCTTCCGCGGGTGGCGCCGGGATGGGGCGGACTCGCCGAGCCCGAAGGCTGCGGAGGGCGGGTTTTCGTCCTTAGCTGCGACGGGTCCCGGTGCCCGGAGCAGCGCGCAGGGCCGCCGAGGCCGTCCCATCGCGGCGACAGGACCCGCGGACCGGAGCTCTCAGGTCCCGGGGGTTAGAGCAGTCAGAACGATGCGCTCTTGCTCACGCGCATGGGCCGCCGAGTAACCCTCGCCGGGGCTGGCCCGGATCGGGCGACCGATGTAGCCGAGCTCGACCCCCTCGGGAAGGAGGCCGGGGAGGCGACGGGACATCACCTTCCAGCAGCCCATGTTGCGCGGCTCCTCCTGCACCCAGACGATCTCTTTCAAGTTCGGGTAGGTGGCGATCAACTCGGTCAGCTGTTCCTCGGCGAAGGGGTAGAGCAGCTCGACCCGGACGATGGCGACGTTCTCCGCCGCCTCGCGACGCTCGCTGGCATCGAGGTCGAAGTAGACCTTGCCGGTGCAGAGGATCAGGCGCTCGACCTTCTCGCGGCGTCCGTCAGCCGTCTGGTCGTCGAGGATGAAGTGGAAGTGTTCCTCGGTCAGCTCCTTCGGCGACGCCGCGGCGCGGTCCAGTCGCAGCAGTCCCTTGGGCGTGAAGACGACCAGGGGCCGTGGCTTGCGAATCAGCGCCTGGCGGCGCAGCAGGTGGAAGTACTGGGCCGCCGTGGTGGGGTTGGCGATGCGGATGTTGCCCTCGGCCGCAAGTGCGAGGAAGCGCTCGATGCGGGCACTCGAGTGCTCGGGTCCCGAGCCCTCGTAACCGTGCGGGAGGAGCAGGGTGAGGCGGCTGGTCTGACCCCACTTGGCCTCGCCCGAGGCGATGAAGGTGTCGACGATCACCTGGCCGGCGTTGGCGAAGTCGCCGTACTGGGCCTCCCAGAGAATCAGCGCGTTCGGCGTTGCCGCCGAGTAGCCGTACTCGAAGCCGAGGCAGGCGATCTCCGAGAGTGGGCTGTTGTAGAGCTCGAAGGGGGCCTTTGCCTCCTCCAGGTTCTGCATCGGGCAGTACTCGAGGCCCGTGTTCTCGTCGTGGAGGACGAGGTGGCGGTTGGAGAAGGTGCCGCGCTCGGTGTCCTGGCCGGTGAGCCGGACGTGGACGCCGTCGGTGAGCAGCGAGGCGAAGGCGAGGGCCTCGGCATGGCCGAATTCGATCCCGCCCTCCTCCAGCACGTCGATCCTCTTCGCCAGCGGTTTGCGCAGCTTGCGGTGGATCGTGAAGCTGTCCGGCACCTCGATCAGCGCCTGGTTGAGCTTGCGCAGCTGCTCCATCGAGACCGTCGTCTCGACCGGGGGGCTGGCGCTGCGGTCGAGCTCGCCGGTGCTCGTCGTGGTGACGGTCGGGTCCTCGTAGTCGCCCAGCTCCATCTTGTGGCGCAGGTCTTTCAGTGCCGCCGACATCTCGGAATGGCGCTCTTTGGCGACTTTGTCGACGTCATCGCGGGCGACGATCCCCTCCTCGACCAGCTTCTCGGCGTAGAGCTCGGAGACGGGCGGGTGGGCCTTGATCTTGGCGGCGATCAGCGGCTGGGTATAGGCCGGCTCGTCGGTCTCGTTATGACCGTAGCGGCGGTAGCCGATCACGTCGATGACGATGTCTCGTCCCCAGCGCTCGCGATAGGCCATCGCCAGGCGGACGGCGGAGGAGCACGCTTCCACGTCGTCGGCGTTGACGTGGACGATCGGGATGTTGAAGCCCTTCGCCATGTCGGCGGCATAGGGAGTCGAGCGGGCGTCCTCGGGATCGGTGGTGAAGCCCACCTGGTTGTTCTGGATGACGTGGACGGTGCCGCCGGTGGTGTAGCCGCGCAGCGCCTGCAGGTTGAGTGTCTCGGCGACCACCCCCTGGCCGGGGAAGGCGGCGTCGCCGTGCAGGAGCACCGGAACCGCCCGCTTCGGTTCGTGCTCGATCTTCGAGTCCTCGAAGCTGGACTGGATGAAGCGGGTAGCGCCCTCGACCACCGGGTTGACGAACTCGAGGTGGCTGGGGTTGGGGTAGAGACGCACGGCGATCTTCTCGCCCTCGCTGGTCTCGTAGACCCCCTGGTGGCCGTAGTGGTACTTGACGTCGCCGGTGCCGCCGTGGGGGATCGAGGCAACCGCCTTGACCTGGTCGATCTGCTTGGAGCCCTCGAACTCGGCCAGGATCGACTCGACCGAGCGGCCGAGATTGTGGGCGAGGACGCTGAGGCGGCCACGGTGGGCCATGCCGAAGACGACCTCCTCGGCGCCGCCGCGGTAGGCGAGGGTGACGAGCTCGTCGAGCATCGGCACGACGACGTCGAGACCCTCGATCGTGAAGATCTTCTGACCCAGGTAGGCCTTCTCGATGAAGCGCTCGAACTGGAAGACGTCGATCAGGCGCTCCAGCAAGCGGCGTTTCTCGTCCTCGGTGAGCGGTTGGCGGTGGGCGCCGGTCTCGACCATCTCGCGCAGCCAGGTCCGCTGCTGGTGGGAAGAGAGGTGCTCGAACTGGTAGGCGATCGTGCCGCAGTAGGCCTCGCGCATCCGCGGCAGCGCCTCCAGCAGCGTCTCGCCGGGCACGCCGATGCGCAGGATCGAGGCCGGGATCCGGGCCATCAGCTCCGGAGTCAGGTTGAGGCGCTCGGGCTGGAGCGCCGGGTCCCCCTTCGGCTCGCTCCCAAGCGGGTCGAGGCGGGCGGAGAGGTGGCCGTGGGTGCGGTAGCCCTTGAGCAGCGAGGTCGCGGCCTGCACCGCCTGCAGCAGCTCCTCGTCCGGCTGGGTCGGGGTCGGCGCAGCCGGGGTCGCGCCAAGCGGTGGCGCCGAAGCCGAGCTCGGGTGAGCGGCGGTGAGCGGCGCGGCATCGACGCCGAGGTCGGCCGCGAGGCTCTCGTAGAAGCCGTCCTCGCCCTGCAGGAGCTGCTCGATGCGGCGCAGGAAGGCACCCGACTCCGCCCCCTGGATCACCCGGTGGTCGTAGGTCGAGGTCAGCGTCATCGTCTTCGAGACCCCGAGCTGGCGCAGCCGCTCGGGTGTGGCATGGGCCCACTCGGGCGGGTAGGCGATCGCGCCGGTGGCGATGATCGCGCTCTGACCCTTCATCAGCCGCGGAACCGAGGCCACCGTGCCGATGCCGCCGGGGTTGGTGAGCGAGACGTTGGTGCCCTTGAAGTCGTCGGCGGTGAGCTTGCTCTCCCGCGTCTTCGTGATCAGGTCCTCGTAGTAGCCGTGGAAGGCGGCGAAGTCAAGGCTCTCGGCACCCTTGATCGCAGGCACCATCAGGCTGTGCGAGCCGTCCTTGCGCTCGACGTCGACGGCGATGCCGAGGTTGACCGGGTTGCCCTCGATCGCGAACGGTTTGCCGTCGCGCAGCTCGAAGACCCGCGTCATCACCGGCCACTCCTTGGCGGCCTGCACGATCGCCCAGGCGACCAGGTGGGTGAAGGAGACCTTCATCCCGCGCTCCTTCAGCACCCCGTTCAGGGCCTTGCGCTTCGCGTCCAGTGTGTCCACCGCGATCGTCCGGAACGAGGTCGCGGTCGGCACCTCCCTGCTCTCGTCCATCGCCTGAGCCAGCATCGCCGCGGGCCCCCGCAAAGCCTTCGCCTCGCCTGCGGCCGCCGCGGCCGGAGCCGGACCACCACCGTTGGCGGCCGCCAGCACGTCCTCCTTGGTCACCTTGGCCCCGGGCCCCGTTCCGCTCACAGAGCCAAGATCAACGCCATTGGCAGCAGCTACGCGCCGAGCCACCGGGGTCGCCCGCACTCCGTCGGCAGCTTGGCTGTCAGCGTCGCGGGTCTCCGCTGAGCCGTTCTCCCCCTCATCCGCGGGTGGCGCAGGTGATGGGGGGGTCGAGGACGCCTCCGCCCGCAGCGCCCCCCCATCACCTGGGTCAGGACCCGCGGCCTGGGCGTCCGAGCCCTCAGTCGTACCACCGTCGCCGCCCGGCTCCATCTCGGCTAGAGGCGCCCCCACAGGCACCTCATCGTCGACGGAGACAAGCAGCTTGGTAATGACGCCATCCGCCGGCGCCGGCACCTCGGCATCGACCTTGTCGGTCGAGACCTCGACGACGGTGTCGCCCTCGTTGACGAAATCGCCCTCGGCGACGTGCCACTCGAGCACGATCCCCTCGGTGACCGACTCGCCCATCTCGGGCATCTGAATCTGCACGGTCGCCGTTTGCGCCATCCTTGGAATGAGTGTATGAAACGAGCATGAATTACTTCGTCACCGGGGCCACCGGGTTCATCGGCCGCAACCTCGTGCAGCGGCTGCTGCAGCGCGAGGGCACGATCTACGCCTTGGTCAGGGCCGGCTCGCGGGGCCGGCTCGAGGAGCTGCGGACCGCCTGGGGCGCCGACGGAGCACGGGTGGTGCCGATCTCCGGCGACCTCTCCCAGCCCGGCCTCGGCGTCTCCGAGGAGGATCTCCTCACCCTGCGCGGCGAGGTCGATCACTTCTTCCACCTGGCGGCGGTCTACGACATGACGGCGGGGGTGGAGGCGCAGGAGATCGCCAACGTCGAGGGGACTCGCCACGCGGTCGAACTGGCGGGGGCGATCGAGGCCGGCTGCTTCCACCAGATCAGCTCGATCGCCGCAGCGGGCCTCTACCGCGGCGAGTGGCGCGAGGACATGTTCGAGGAGGCGGAAAAGCTCGACACCCATCCCTACTTCCGCACCAAGCACGAGTCCGAGCGGGTCGTGCGCGAGGAGTGCCGCCGGCCCTGGCGCGTCTACCGGCCGGGGGTCGTCGTCGGCGACTCGCGCAGCGGCGAGATCGACAAGATCGACGGGCCCTACTACGCCTTCAAGCTGCTGCAGCAGGCGCGCAGGGTGCTGCCGTCCTGGCTGCCGACGGTTGGGATCGAAGGGGGCGAGATCAACATCGTCCCGGTCGATTACGTCGCCGACGCGATCGACCACATCGCCCACAAGCCGGGCCTCGACGGCCAGGCCTTCCACCTCACCGATCCGGCGCCGAAGACCGCGGGAGAGATGATCAACCTCTTCGCCCGCGCCGCGGATGCGCCGCAGGCGGCGCTGCGGCTCGACGCCAACGTGACCGATCCGGCGACCTCGCTGGTGCGAACCGGCCTGCGCTTCTTCCCGCCGGCGAAGCGGGTGGTGAAGGCGGGGCTGGGAGAGCTGGGCATCCCGGCCGGCGTGCTCAGCTATTTCAATTATCCGACCCACTTCGACTCGACCAATGCCGAGGCGGCGCTGGAGGGCTCGGGCATCTCGGTGCCGCCGTTGGAGTCCTACGCCGACCGCATCTGGGACTACTGGGAGCGCACCCTCGATCCCGACCTCTTCAAGGACCGCTCGCTGAGCGCCGCGGTGCGCGGCAAAGTCGTGCTGATCACCGGCGCCTCATCGGGGATCGGCAAGGCGGCGGCGGTCAAGGCCGCCGATGCGGGTGCGACCGTCCTGCTGGTGGCGCGCTCGGTTGAGAAGCTGGAGGAGACGAAGGCGGAGATCGAGGAAGGCGGCGGGATCGCCCACATCCACCGCTGCGACATGTCCGACATCGAGGACGTCGAGCGGATGGCCGAGGAGGTCCTTGCCTACCACGGCCAGGTCGACATCCTCGTCAACAACGCCGGGCGCTCGATCCGCCGCTCGGTCGGGCTCTCCTACGATCGCTTCCACGACTACGAGCGGACGATCCAGCTCAACTACCTCGGCGCGGTGCGGCTGATCCTGGCGCTGCTGCCGTCGATGCGGGCGCGCAAGTCGGGCCACGTCATCAACGTCAGCTCGATCGGGACTCAGACCAACCCGCCGCGCTTCTCCGCCTACGTCGCCTCGAAGGCGGCGCTCGACGCCTTCAGCCGCGTGATCGCCTCCGAGGTGATCGACGACGGGGTCCACCTGACCACGATCCACATGCCGCTGGTGCGGACGCCGATGATCGCGCCGACGCGTATGTACGACGTCTTCCCGGCGATCTCGCCCGAGGAGGCGGCGGAGATGATCGCCGGGGCGATGATCGCTCAGCCGAAGAAGGTGGCGACGCGGCTTGGGACCTTCGGCGAGCTGCTCTACGCGGTGGCGCCGAAGGCGAGCGACAGGATCTTGAACCAGGCTTACCGGTTGTTCCCGGAGTCGCAGGCGGCCAAGGGGAAGGGTGAGGAGGCGCCTGACAAGGCGCCGTCCACAGAGGCTGTGGCGTTTGCGCATCTGATGAAAGGCGTGCACTGGTAGAGGGATGGGGTACCCCTCTGCCGGACAAGTGCCGGTCTAATGAGACCGGCACTTTGAGTATCCGCCCGTCAGAGGGGCACCCCATCCCTCTACCGCGGAGCGCTTGCTGAGATGACCGGGCGAAGGCTCAAGCACTGGGGGTGGGGGTATGAGGATCAGGCGCCTTCCAGGGATGAGCTGGTGGAGGCTGCGGCGGGGATCAGGGAGAGGCTTGGGTTCGGGGGTGAGCCGGAGGAGCCTGTGGCGTTGGAGGATGTGGAGCTTCGGGCGCCGAGGTTGAAGGCGCCGGCCGCGCTGGGAGATCTATTTACGGACGACCACTATGAGCGGACCGTTCATGCTCTCGGCAAGGCCTACCGGGACGTGGTGCGGGGGTTTCGGGGGGAATTCGAGAATCCGCCGGATCTGGTGGCTTATCCGAAGGACGAGTCGGAGATCGAGGTGGTGTTGGAGTGGGCCGAGGCTGAGGGAGCGGCGGTCGTTCCCTTCGGCGGCGGGACCAGCGTCGTCGGTGGGGTCGAGGCGCGGTTGGGGGACCGGCCGGTCGTCTCGCTCGACCTGAAGCGGTTGGATCGGGTGCTGGAGGTGGATGCGGAGTCGCTGGCGGCACGGATCCAGGCCGGGGCGACGGGGCCGGGGCTGGAGGACCAGCTGCGCGAGCACGGGCTCACCCTGCGGCACTTCCCGCAGTCGTTCGAGTACTCGACGCTGGGCGGTTGGGTGGCGACGAGGGCGGGAGGTCACTTCGCGACGCTCTACACCCACGTCGACGACCTGGTCGAGTCGGTGCGGGCGATCACCCCGCGCGGCACCTGGGAGAGCCGGCGGTTGCCGGGCTCCGGTGCCGGTCCTTCGCCGGACCGGGCGCTGATCGGCTCCGAGGGCATCCTTGGGGTGATTTCCGATGCCTGGGTGCGGGTGCGTCCGCGGCCGCAGTTCAAGGTCTCGTGCGGAATCGAGTTCGACGACTTCCTCGCCGCCGCGGGTGCGGTTCGGGCCATCTCCCAGTCCGGCCTCAACCCCTCGAACTGCCGTCTGCTCGACGCCCTCGAGGCGGAAACCACAGGCGCCGGATCCGGCAAGAAGAGCCTGCTGGTGCTGGGCTTCGAGTCGCCGCACCACCCGGTCGACGCCTGGATGGACACCGCCCTCGAGATCGCCCGGGAGCACGGCGGCGTGCCGGGACAGGTCCGCGGCGGTGGCGGCGAGGGCGCCGACGCGGTCGGTGCCTGGCGGGGCGCTTTCCTTCTCGCTCCCTACCTGCGCGACACCTTCGTCGCCTGCGGGATCCTCTCGGAGACCTTCGAGACGGCGATCACCTGGGACCGCTTCGAGCAGTTCCACGCTGAGACGATGGACGCCGTGCGGGCCAAGGTCGCCGAGGTGTGCGGTGCTCCGGCCGACGGCGCGGGCGCACTGCGGATCAGCTGCCGTTTCACCCACGTATATCCAGACGGGCCCGCTCCCTACTTCACCGTGATGGCCCCCGCCATTCGCGGCGGCGAGGTCGAGCAGTGGGATGAGATCAAGGCTGCCGCCGGCGAGGCAGTGATCGAGGGCGGGGGCACGATCACCCACCACCACGCCGTCGGCCGCGACCACCGTCCCTGGTACGACCGCCAGCGCCCCGCCCCTTTCGCCGCCGCCTTGCGAGCCGCTAAGGCCGAGCTGGACCCCACTGGAATGCTGAATCCCGGCGTTCTCATCGATCCCTGAGAGCGTTCGCAGTTTCGCCCGCATAGTGGCCAGAAGTGCGAACGCAAAGTGGTTGACGGCGGGCGGCGGTACCCTGTCGCCGACTGGATTTCCCCTGGCCAGACGGGTTTGCGCATCCCCCTGTCGGCTCATCGCGATGGAAACGATCACTTCGGAACAGCCGACGGTCCCGGCCGACGCCGAGACGGCCAATGGCTCGATGAACGAGCCGGTGGTCCCACGGCGCTCGCCGCTGCGGGCGGCGATCAAGACCGGGCGGCCGCAGGAGTGGATCAAGAACTTCTTCGTCTTCGCGCCGCTGCTCTTCTCGGGCAAGTTCAACCAGTCGCACGAGGTGCTGGAGGCGACGCTCACCTTCATCTCCTTCTGCCTGATCTCCAGCGCCGGCTACTACGTCAACGACCTGATCGACGTCGAGCTCGACCGCCAGCACCCGAAGAAGCGCTTCCGGCCGCTGGCCGCGGGTGAGCTCTCCGAGGGGACCGCGAAGACGATCGCCCCGCTGCTCGCCGTGGTCGCGATCGCGATCGCCTTCGCCACGGTCAACTGGAAGGTGGGGCTGATGGTCGTCGGCTACGGCGTCGCCCAGATGGCCTACAGCCTCGGCCTCAAGCAGATCGTGATCGTCGACGTGATGACGCTGGCCGGCCTCTTCATCCTCCGGGTTGCCGCCGGCGCCAGCGCGGTCGAAGCCCATGCCTCGGAGTGGCTGATCCTCTGCACCGGCATGATCGCGATGTTCCTCGGCTTCACCAAGCGCCGCCAGGAGGCGGTCTCCGAGCTGCACCAGGGCACCAGCTCCCGCCCCGTGCTCGAGCACTACTCGCTGCCCTTCCTCGACCAGATGGTCTCCCTGGTCACCACCGGCACGGTGATCAGCTACGCGATCTACACCGTCAACTCGCCCCTGATCGGCAGCGAGATGATGCTCACGATCCCACCCGTCCTCTACGGCATCTTCCGCTACCTCTACCTGATCTACGACCGCTCCGACGACCGCTCGATCGCCGCCATGGTCTCCGGCGACAAGGGCATGATCGCCGCCGGCGCCTCCTTCGTGATCGTCGCCTTCCTGCTGCTCTACGTGTTCAAGTAGAGCGGCGGTTAGGCGCCGACGGGTGGTTCCTGGACCGCTTCGTCGATGTAGAAGCGGGCGCGGCCGATCTCCTCGCCGTTGACCTGGACGACGGCGGCGTGGGGGCCTGAGGTGCTGAAGGTGGCGCTGGTGCCGATCGACATCACCAGGCGCTGATCCTGGCCGGCGGGCATGCCGGGCGGCCGGCCGGTCTCGAACTCGGCGGTGAGGCCCTCGCCGAGCTCGACCCCATCGGGATCGTGCAGGTTGACCTGGAGGTCGTGGCGACGGTTGGTCTCGTCCCAGGCGACGTCGATGCCGAGGGCGATGTGGAAGCCCCATTCGTGCGGCAGCTCGGGCAGGCGCAGCACATTCCAGCCGCCCCCGGTCATGTAGAGCTTGCCGTTGACGGCCTCGCTGTGGTCCGCGAGCAGCAGGAATCCGATCTCCATCGGAGCGGAGGATACGTAGATCAGTCCGGCTGGACGGGCAGGTCGGAGAGCAGCTCGGTCTTGCCCTTGCGCTGGAACTGCAGGTCGATCGTCTCGTTCCTGCGGTAGGTGCCGAAGAGCCCGAGGTACATCGCCAGCCAGCGGCCCGTGCCGACTTTCTCCTTGACGATCTGCCGCGAGAAGACGATCTCGCTGGCGGCCACCGTGTAATCGCCGTCCTCGCGCTGCTGGATCCCGTTGATGAAGACGACGTAGGGCGCTTCGGCCCCGGCCGGCAGCTTCACCCGCCGCCCGGCGGCGTAGCTGCCCTTGGGGATCTCGGTGTCGGCGTCGTTCATCGGCGTTGGCGTGGCGCTTTTTATCCGCATACCGGACGAAAAGCGCCAGTTGCTATTCGAGAGTCTCGCGCACCAGGTCGAAGGGCGAGTCGTGGCCCGCCGGGTCCAGCTCCTCGCGCCCGATCCCCCCACTGAACGGCATGAACGTCCCGTCCCCCCGCACGTCGATCCCCGCAACCGGCTTGCGCAGCCACCCCTTCCCGCTCAGCTGCAGCCGCGCCCTCACCTGTGCCTCCGGCCCGAAGTCCCTCAGCGCCGAGACTTTCTGCGCTGGCCCCCGGGCCCGAATCTCCAACGCCTGCTCCCGCATCGCCGCCACAGCCTCACCCAATTCATCGAAGCTCCGATGAGAGACATCGGACCCATCCCGCACCGTCAGCTTCCACGTGCCCACGGGGCGCAGCGTACGGAACCCGATGAGAGGGGTCTGGCACCCCTCCGAACGGCTTGTACTTTTTCGGCGCCCCAACCTCGGACGGCCGCTAACTCTTCACCGAAAAAGTTGAGAGAGGAGGGGTGCCAGACCCCTCCCCGCCGAGTCGCGAAAGCTACGCCCCGCGCCGCGGCCGCTTTGGCCGCCTGGCCGGCGGACCGACGATCTTCTCCGGTCCGTCCCGCTCGGCCAGCGGCACGTAGTCCCGCTCGCGCTCGCCGGTATAGATCTGCCGCGGCCGCGAGATCTTCTGCTCGGAGTCGTCGTTCATCTCCATCCACTGCGCGACCCAGCCTGCGGTGCGGGGGATGGCGAAGATCACCGTGAACATCTCGTTCGGAACGCCCAGCGCCTCGTAGATGATCCCGGAGTAGAAGTCGACGTTGGGGTAGAGCTTGCGCGAGGTGAAGTACTCGTCGTCGAGGGCTCGCTTCTCCAGCTCGCGGGCGATCTCGATCAGCGGGTTGTACTCGGTCGCCTCGAAGATCTCGTCCATGTGCTCCTGGATGATCCGCGCCCGCGGGTCGTAGTTCTTGTAGACGCGGTGGCCGAAGCCCATCAGCTTCGCCTCGCGCGCCTTCACCTTCTCGAGGAAGGCGGGGATGTTCTCGACCGAGTCGATCTGGCGCAGCATGCGCAGCACCGCCTCGTTGGCGCCGCCGTGCAGCGGCCCGTAGAGCGCCGCCACCCCGGCCGCCACTGCCGAGTAGGGGTCGACGTCGGATGAGCCGACGCCGCGCACGGCGCTGGTCGAGCAGTTCTGTTCGTGGTCGGCGTGGAGGATGAAGAGCACGTCGAGCGCCTTCGAGAGGCTCTGCTTCGGCACGTGCTTCATCTCGGTCTTCTTGAACATCATCGAGAGGAAGTTCTCGGCGAAGTTGAGGTCGTTGTCGGGGTAGACGTAGGGCAGGCCCAGGTTGTGCCGGTAGGAGAAGGCGGCAAGGGTCGGCACCTTGGCGATCAGTCGCACCGCCGCCATGTAGCGCTCTTCCGGATCGTCGATCTGCTTCGCGTCCGGGTAGAAGGTGGAGAGCGCGCCGACTCCGGCGAGCAGCATCCCCATCGGGTGCGCGTCGTAGCGGAAGCCCTCGAAGAAATGCTTCAGATCCTCGTGGACGAAGGTGTGGTGGGTGATGTCGTAGGTCCAGCGGTCGAGCTGGGGCCCGGTCGGCAGCTCGCCGAAGATCAGCAGGTAGGCGACCTCGAGGAAGGTCGAGCGCTCGCAGAGCTGCTCGATCGAGTAGCCACGGTGTTCGAGGACGCCGGCGTCGCCGTCGATGAAGGTGATCGCCGAGCGGCAGGCCGCGGTGTTGGTGAAGGCCGGGTCGTAGGACATCAGCCCGAATTCGTCCTCGGAGACCTTGATCTGCCGCAGGTCCATCCCCCGCACGGTGCCGTCGGTGATCGGCAGCTCGTAGCTCTTGCCGGTGCGGTTGTCGGTGACGGTGAGCGACTCGGAGCCTGTGGCGACTCCCCCGTCGGCGGCTACATTCCCTATCTGCTGCTCGGTGGCCATCACCCCTCCTCGAGCCGGTGTTTGCGGAGCAGCCAGTATCGCAGTTCGAATTGCTCGGACTGTTGCCAGACGGAGAACCCGAGGAGCTATTCGGCAGCGGCCGGGAGCGCCTCGAAGCGGGTCATCTCGCGCAGCTGGTCAAAACGCTCGTCGATCTCCTCGCGGCTGAGGCGGGCGACCCGCTCGGTGCCGAAGTCCTCGACGTTGAAGGAGGCGAGGACGGTGCCGTAGCCCATCGCCCGGCGCAGCGTCATCTCATCGAGCTCACCGGAATGGCTGTCGAGGTAGCCGATGAAGCCGCCGGCGAAGCTGTCGCCGGCTCCGGTCGGATCGCGGACGTCCTCGAGCGGGAAGCCCGGCAGGGCGAAGAAGCCGCCCTCGGTGAAGAGCGCCGCGCCGTACTCGCCCTGCTTGGCGACGACCGCACGGGGACCGCGCTCCATCACCGCCCGGGCCGCCCGGGCCAGGTTCCCCTCCCCGGTCAGCTGGCGGATCTCGGCGTCGTTGAGGATCGCGCAGTCGACCTCGCCGATCGCCGCCAGCAGCGAATCCTTCGCCGTGTCGATCCAGAGGTTCATCGAGTCGAGCGCGGAGAAGCGAGCCGAGCCGCACTGGGCCCGGACCTGGCGCTGCAGGTCGGGCTGGATGTTGGCGAGGAAGAGCATGTCGGCCTCCTGCGAGGCGGCCGAGAGCTTCGGCTGGAACTCGCCGAAGACGCCGAGCTGCGTGTCCTCGGTATGGGCGACGTTGAGGTCGTACTCGTAGCGGCCGCGCCAGAAGAACGACTGGCCGCCGGCGACCCGCTCGATGTCGTCGGTGACGACGCCGCGCCTCTCCAGCACCTCGAACTCGGCGGCGCCGAAGTCGTCGCCGACCGGCCCAACGGGGCGCACCTCGGTGAAGAAGCTGGCGGCCAGCGAGAAGTGCACGGCGGCTCCGCCCAGCATCCTGTCGCGCTCCCCAAACGGGGTGCGAACCGAGTCAAATGCGATTGATCCAACGACCGTGAGCGACACGAGCAGCGCAGCTTAGCGGCGGCCCTGCGAAACTCCCCCGCCGATGAAGGCAATTCAGATCGAGGAGTTCGGCGGCCCGGAGGTTCTCCGGCACGTCGAGCTCGATGAGCCGACGCCAGGCGACGGCGAGGTCCTGGTCGAGGTCGCCCGCAGCGGGATCAACTTCGCCGACACGCACGCGACCCGCAACGACTACCTCGCCGAGCAGGCGCTGCCGCTCGTGCCCGGCGCCGAGGTCAGCGGCCGCACCCCGGACGGGCGGCGCGTCGCGGCGCTGCTCGGCAGCGGCGGCTACGCGGAGAAGGTCGCTGTGCCGGAGGCGCTGCTGGTTCCCGTTCCCGACCAGGTCGATGACGATCAGGCGGCGGCGATGCTGCTGCAGGGGCTGACTGCGATGGCCCTGGTACAGCGCTGCGCCCGCATCGAGCCGGGTGAGACGCTGGTGGTCGAAGCCGCCGCCGGTGGCACCGGAACTCTCGCCGTGCAGCTGGGCAAGCGCGCCGGCGCGAAGGTGATCGGGCTTGCCTCAAGCGAGGAGAAGCGGGGGCTGGTCGAGCGGCTCGGCGCCGACGCCACCGTCGACTCGCGCTCGGAGGACCTCGGTGCGGCGATCCGCCTTGCCAACGACGGCAAGCGAGTCGACGCCGTTCTCCACATGAGCGGTGGCGACGCCTTCGATGCCGAGCTGGGGATCCTTGCCCCGCTGGGACGGATGGTCGTCTTCGGTATCGCCTCGCGCGAACAGCGCGAGGTCTCCACCGCCGCACTGCTGCGCGGCTCGAAGTCGGTGATCGGCTTCTGGCTGGCCCACCTTCTGGTCCGTCGCGACCTGCTGGCGCCGATGATCGGCGAGCTCTTCGCCGCCGTCGCCGCGGGTGAGCTCGAGGTGACGGTCGGCGATCTCTACCCCCTCTCCGAAGCTGCACGCGCCCACGAAGACCTGATCGCCCGCCGCACCAGTGGCAAGCTCCTTTTGGACCCCTCCAAGTGACGGCCTTCCGCGAACTCGGCCTCTCGCCGGAGATCCAGCAGGCGTTGGACGAGCTCGGCTTCGAGGATCCGACGCCGATTCAAGATCAGGCGATTCCGGAGTTGCTCGGCGGCCACGACGTGATCGGCCAGGCGCAGACCGGCACCGGCAAGACGGCCGCTTTCGGGTTGCCGTTGCTGCAGTACCTCGATCCCGGCAACGACGAGGTGCAGGCGGTCGTCCTCACACCGACCCGCGAGCTCTGCATCCAGGTGACGCAGGCGCTGCGTGCTTACGCCGAGCACCTCGAGATCGAGATCGTCGCCGTCTTCGGCGGCGCCCCGATCCGCTCCCAGCAGGCGCAGCTGCGTGCCGGTGCCCATGTCGTCGTCGCCACGGTCGGCCGGATGATGGACCTGATGTCGCGCCGCTCGCTGGTCCTCACCGCGGCCCGCTACATCGTCCTCGACGAGGCCGACGAGATGCTCGACCTCGGCTTCATCGAGGACGTCGAGAAGATCCTGCGGATGTGCCCGAGCGGGCGCCAGACGGCGCTTTTCTCGGCGACGATGCCGCCGCCGATCCAGCGGCTCGCCGAGAGCCACATGTACGACCCGACGACGATCCGGATCACGCCGAAAACGCTGACCGTCGACGCGATCGCGCAGGCTTTCGTCGAGGTGTCGGCCAAGGAGAAGGCCTCGCGGCTGGTCGAGCTGCTGAAGACAGAGGAACCGGAGCAGGCGATCATCTTCTGCCGCACCAAGATCGGCGCCTCACGCTTGGAGAAGACGCTGAAGGACAAAGGGCTCGACGTCAAGGCGCTGCACGGCGACATGAGCCAGGGTTCGCGCGACGGGGTGATGATCGCCTTCAAGGACCACCGCGTGCGGCTGCTGGTGGCGACCGACATCGCCGCCCGCGGACTCGACATCGAGCACGTCACGCACGTGATCAACTACGACGTGCCGGCTTCCTCAGAGGTCTACGTGCACCGCATCGGCCGCACCGGAAGGGTCGGCCGGACCGGACGGGCGATCACCTTCGTCACTCCCGCGCAGCGTGACGAGATCGGCCGCATCGAGCGCGACGTGAAGACCTCGATCGGCGAGTGGGAGACGCCGGAGGAGCGCATCGAGCACGCCCCGCCGCCCCGCCGCCGCGAGCGCTCGGAGTCGCCGCCGCAGGCCAAGCGTGAGCAGGATCGCCCCGCCGAGCCGGCCACGAAGGATGCTCCCGACTCGGTCAAGCTCTTCGTCAACCGGGGCGAGCGCAGCGGCATCGACGAGGAGGACCTGCGCTGGGCGCTGCGTGAGGGCGCTGTTCTCTCCGACGACGCCATCCATGACGTCAGCGTCTTGCACCGCTTCTCCTTCGTCCGGGTCGACCCCGACGAGGCCGAGCGCGTCGTCGAGTTCCTCGACGGCACCAAGCTCAAAGGCAAAGAGATCCGGCTGGAGATCGCGAAGAGCTAGCCGGCCGTCAGCTTGGCGATGCTGGCGAAGAGGCTGTCGAAGTCGATCGGCTTGGTTATGTAGCCGTCGATCGCGAGGTCGGCCAGGGTGCCGGCATCCTGCTCCTCCTGGTGGGCGCTGACGATCAGGACCGGGACGTCGTGGCCCTCGGTGCGGATCTCGCGCAAGGCGTCGATGCCGGACTTGCGCGGCATCATCGCGTCGAGCAGGAGGATGTCGGGAACCGGTTCGGGGCCGTGGATCAGGTCCATCACCTCCTGGCCGTCGGTGGCGGTGACCACCTGGTAGCCCTCCATCTCCAGCCGGGTGCGAAGCAGGAGCAGGATCGTCTCGGAGTCGTCGGCGATCAGGACCTTGGTCATCGCGCCTCCACGTCAGCGGAATCGCCGGCGTTCCAGGCCGCCACTGTCGCGGCGGTGGGGAGGCGGACATAGAAGGTCGAGCCGCGACCGAGCGCAGAGGCGGCTTCGATCGTGCCGCCGTGCAGCTCGACCAGCGACTTCGAGATCGCCAGGCCGAGCCCGGTCCCGCCCACGTGCTGGGTCAGCCCAGCGTCGCCGCGGGTGAAGCGCTCGAAGATGTGCTCGAGTTGGTCGTCGGGCATTCCGGGGCCGTTGTCGCTCACGGAGAGCTGCACTTCAGCATCGCGGGACGCGGCCGTCACCCGAATCGACGCTCCGTCGGGACTGTACTCATGCGCATTGGTAAGAAGATTCACCAGTACTTGACGAATCCGGTCGCGGTCGACGTTGACCTCGGGCAGGTCGGGCTCGATCTCCTGGCTGAGCGCCTGGCTCCGCGCCTCGGTCTGGCTGCGCATCGTCCGTACCGCGTCCTCGACCAGGGTGCCGACGTCGGTGATCGCGGGCTTGATCGTCAACCGTCCGGCATCGCTGCGCGCCAGGTCGAGCAGGTCGTTGAGCAATCGCACCAGGTGGCGGGTGTTGTCGAGGATGATCTCGACGGTGTCTGCCTGCTTCGGCTCGAGCTTCTCGCGCTCCAGCATCAGCAGCTCCGCAAATCCCTGCACCGAGGTGAGCGGGCTGCGCAGCTCGTGCGAGGCGGTGAGCACGAACTCGTCCTTCATCCGTTCGAGCTGGTCGCGTTCGCCGGCGCGACGCTGCAGTTCGCTGGCCATCTCGTTGAAGGCGGCGCCGAGGGCAGCGGTCTCCGACAGCCCGCCGCCCTTGACTCGCACGTCGAGGTCGCCTGCGGCGAGGCGGCCGGACGCCTCGACCAGCTCCTCCAGCGGCCTGCGCATCGAGGAGATCAGGCCGCTGAAGAGCAGGGCGGCGCCGGTCAGGCCTGCGATCAACCCGGCGCCGACGAGGATCGCCGTGTCGCGGGTCTCGTCGTCGATGTCGTCGCGCAGCGACTGGCGCTTCTCCTGCTGGGCGATGATCGCGGCCCGAGCGGCTGCCGGTCGTTCTCCTTGGGTGAGACGGTTGCGAGCCTCGATCTCGACCTGGTAGGAGCGGGCGATCGCGTCCTCGAAGTCTTGGCGCTGCTGCAGGAAGCGGCCGACGCCGATCACCGCCAGGCCGGTGAGCACGGCGAAAGCGATGGCGAAGCCGATCGTCAGCCGGTTGGCGAGCGACGGACTGAGCCGGAATCGTGGTCGGGAATATGCTTGCTCGACTATGGGCGACGAGGCTACAGGCATGGCCGACGGGACTGTGGAGGCTCCAGAGGGAATCGACCGCAGCGGGATCGAAGGCTGGTTCGCCGAGCACGTCGGCGGTGTCGAGCTGCCGCTCTCCTTCGAGCGGATCTCGGGCGGTCACTCGAACCTGACCTACGGCGTGCGCGACGCGGCAAATGGGCGCTGGGCGCTGCGCCGCCCGCCGCTCGGCAAGCGCCTCGGCTCAGCTCACGACATGAGCCGCGAGCACAAGGTCGTCTCGGCGCTGGCGTCGACCGCGGTGCCGGTCGCGCCCGTGGTCGGCCTCTGCGAAGACGAGAGCGTCAACGAAGCCCCCTTCTACGTGATGGAGTTCGTCGAGGGCCCGATCCTGCGCGGACTCGCCGAGGCAGAGGTATTCCCGGACGAGGGCGACAGGCGGGCGATCGGCGAGCGCGTCGTCGACACGCTGGTCGAGATCCACGCGGTCGATCCCGACGGGGCGGATCTCGGCGACCTCGGTCGCAAGGAGGACTACGTCGCCCGCCAGCTGCACCGCTGGCAGGGACAGTGGGAGAAGTCGAAGACGCGCGAGCTGGCGGTGATCGACGGCGTCCACGAACGACTCTCGGCGCGCATTCCCGAGCAGGGTCCGGCGACGATCGTCCACGGCGACTACCGGCTCGACAACATGATCCTCAACTCCGCGGGCGAGGTGGCAGCGGTCGTCGACTGGGAGCTGTGCACGCTCGGCGACCCCCTCGCCGACGTCGGTCTGCTGATGGTCTACTGGCCTGAGGCCGGTGAAGAGCTGGTTGCCCTCGGTCAGCCGGCGACGCTGGCTCCCGGCTTCCCCAGCCGCGACGAACTCAGGGCCCGCTACGCCGAGCGCTCCGGCCGCGATCTCTCCCGGCTCGACTTCTTCGTCGCCCTTGGCTACTGGAAGCTGGCGATCATCCTCGAGGGCGTGTACGCGCGCTATGCGGCGGGCCAGTACGGCAAGGTCGACCCTGGAATAGAAGAGTTTGCCCGCCTGGTCGAGCGCCTTGCCGAGGCTGCCGAGGAGGCTGAGCGGCGCGGTGCCTGAGAGTGTCCAGACCGCTTGACAGCATTCACCCGGACTGAAAAGGTCCTGCATTGCTCGCAAACTGAGTAGAGGCCTGCGCCCAGGGGCCAGCCTGTTGCTCGTTCAACTGCAAGGAGATCCTCTGTGAAGCAAATACGTAAGCGGCTCACGTACGCAAACGTGATGTCGTCGATTGCGGTCTTCCTGATCCTCGGCGGTGCCACCGCCTTCGCAGCCAAAAAGATCGGCAGCAACCAGCTGAAGGCCAACTCGATCACCACCGGCAAGATCAAAAAGGAAGCGGTGACCACGGCCAAGATCAAGAAAAACGCGGTCAACGGCTCCAAGGTGAACGAGGCGACCCTCGGCGAGGTCCCCAGCGCGGCCAAAGCGACGACCGCGACGACCGCGGCCAACGCCGAAAAGGTCGGCGGCGCCAGCCTCGTGCGGTTCGCCTTCAACCAGACCGCTCCGTCCGGCCCGACCCAGATCCTCAACCTGAACGGGCTGCAGCTGATCGCCAACTGCCCCGCCGGCTCAGTCGTGCTGACGGCGCAGACCAGCGTCAACGACAGCGAGATCTCGGCCGAGAACACGAACGCGACGACGAACCCCGCCACCTTCTCCTTCGGCGCGTTCGACGACTCGTTCAACGTCGGCGAGACGTTCACCGCCAACGGTGCGGACCACACCGACATCTTCGGCCGCGTCGAGTACACCAGCTCGACCTTCGCCGAGGTGCAGGTCTACTTCCACGAGGAGGACAGCATCGCCGGGCGCAACTGCATCCTCAACGGATACGCGATCGGCAGCTAGCCGCTCGTTCAGCAGTTTCGAAGTGGAGAGCCGGGCACTGCCCGGCTCTCTTTTTGCCTAGATCGCGCGGCGGGCGTGCCTGGGGTCGAGCTCGCCGGCGGCCTCGGCCTCGGCGCGCTTGGCCCAGCGGTTCAGCTCGCGGCGGGCGAGGACCATCTTGTGGACCTCGTCGGGGCCGTCGGCGAGCCGCAGCATGCGGCTGAAGCGCCAGAGCGCGGCGAGGGGGGTGTCGTCGGTCATGCCGAGCGAGCCGTGCACCTGGATCGCGCGGTCGAGCACGTCCATGACGATGTTGGCGGCGACGATCTTGATCGCCGAGATCGCCTGGCGGGCGGCGCGCTTGCCCTCGGTGTCCATCTTCCAGGCGGCGTAGAGGGTGAGCAGACGGGCCTGGTCGATCTCCATCCGCGAGGCGGCGATCGCCTCCTGCACGAACTGCTTCTCGGCCAGCGGCCCGCCGAAGGCTTCGCGCTGGTTGGCGCGGTGGCACATCATCTCCAGCGCCCGCTCGGCGGTGCCGATCGCCCGCATGCAGTGGTGGATGCGACCCGGCCCGAGCCGGTCCTGGGCGACGACGAAGCCCATGCCCTGGCCGCCGAGCAGGTTGGCGGCTGGGACGCGGCATTCTTCGTAGCGGATCTCGCAGTGGCCGGGGCCTTTGTCGTGACCCATCACCGAGATCGGACGCACGAGGTTGAAGCCGGGCGCGTCGGTGGGCACGCAGATCATCGAGGCGCGGGCGTAGGGGTTGGCCTCGGGGTCGGTGACGACCATCGCGATCGCCAGGTCGGCGCCGACCGCGCCGGAGGTGAACCACTTGTGGCCGTCGATCACCCACTCATCGCCATCCCGGACGGCGCGAGCCTGCAGCAGCGTCGGATCCGAGCCGGAGACGTCGGGCTCGGTCATCGAGAAGCAGGAGCGGATCCGGCCCTCGAGCAGCGGCTCGAGCCAGCGTTCCTTCTGCTCATCGCTGCCGTGCTCGGCGAGGATCTCCATGTTGCCGGTGTCCGGCGCCGAGCAGTTGAAGGCCATCGGTGCGGCGGCGGGGCTGCGGCCCATCTCCTCGCAGAGGAGGCCGTACTCCCAGTTGGTCAGCCCCGGGCCGAAGCGCTCGTCGGGCATGAAGAGGTTCCAGAGGCCCTCCGACTTCGCCTTCTCGCGAACCTCGACCAGGATCTGCGGGTAGGGGACGCCCGGAGCTACCTCGGCATCGAGCCCCTCCATGATCTCCCGCTCCTGCGGGTAGATCTGCTCGTCCATGAAGTCGAGGATGCGCTCGCGCAGGGTCTCGACCTGGGGACTGGGGGTGAAGTCCATCGCCCGGACCCTAGTCCATCGCCTCAGGTCTCCGAGCCGGCGGCAGCGAGGCGCCAGCGTGTGAACAGCTCGCCCTCGGCCTCCAGTGCCCAGACGAGCTCGGCCGGCACCGGCGAGGGAAGCTCGCCATGGGCGAGCGATCGCTCACCGCTTCCCACCAGCACCGGATTCTGCGTGAGGAAGAGGTCGTCGACGAGCCCGTCCCTGACCAGCTCGTTGAAGACCATCGGCCCGCCCTCGCAGACCACACTCTGCGTGTTGCGCTCGCGGTGCAGGTGACCGAGCAGCGTTTTCATCTCGACCCCATCGGGATACCGCAGCACCTCGACCGGAGTCTCGGTTGATGGAGGCGGAGCGGCGGATGGGGTGGCGAGCAGCACCTCGCCATGCCCGTCGGCGAAGAGGCCGGCATCCCAAGGAAGCTCCATCGTCTCGGTGACGATCACGGCCAGTGGCTCGGAGGGGAGGTCGATCTGCTCGCGGTACTCGCGCAGCCGCGGCTCGGGCAGGATCCGGCCATAGCGCTCGACCCGCAACGTGCCGGCGCCGATCATCACCGCGTCGGCGAAGGTCCGCAGCCTCATCAAGGCCCTGCCGTCGGTGCGAAAGCCCAGCTCTGCGGTGTCGCCGCCCAGCGTCGCCCGTCCGTCGAGGGTCGAGATGAAGTTGCAGGCGAGGTAAGGGGGGTCTGCGACCGGGGGGTTACGCAGCAGCTCCTCGACCAGCGCGCCGAAGTCGCACCGCTCCTCCCCTGGCAGGAGCCCCCGCATCCAGATCGGGTCGAGCTCGATCACCCGGCTAGGGTTTCAGACTCGTGCTGACCCTTGCTGCCGGCGACATCGCCCAGATTTGGGCGGAGTACCCGAACCGGGCGCCTCGCAGCTCGATCGAGGGGGTCGAGCGCTTGCGCCAGGCGCTCAGGCCACCGCCACTGGCGACGATCGGGGTGGTCGGCACGAACGGCAAGACCAGCACCGCCACCTACCTGGCGCGGATGCTCTCGGCTTCAGGGCTGCGGACCGGGCTGTACGTCTCGCCCCACCTCGACGATTGGACGGAGCGGGTCCGAGTCGATGACGAACCGTGTGATCCGCAGGAGCTGGTCGAGGCGCTGCGGTCGGTCCACGAGCTCGCGATATCGATGGATGAGGAGCTTGCCGAGCTCCGCTTCTTCGATGTCCTCACCCTCGCCGCCGAGTTGCTCCTCGGCCGGGCCGGTGCCTCGGTGGCCGTCTTCGAGGCGGGCATCGGCGGCCGCCTCGACGCCGTTTGCGCACTGCGGCCACCTCTGGTCCTGCTCACCGGCATCGCGGTCGACCACGCCGACGTCCTTGGCAGCGAGCCGGCGGGAATCCTCAGGGAAAAGCTCTTGCTGGCCCCGCCTGGCGGTTACGTGCTCAGTGCGCCTCTCGGGCCGGAGTTGGAGGAGGTCGCCGAGGATCTTGCCGCCGGCGCCGGGATAGATCTCGCTTGGCTCGGTTCGGAGGACTCCCCCCAGCTGAGCCTCGATTCCGACTTGCCCGGTTACCTACGCTCCGCCTTCGCCCTCGCCGCTGAAGGGAAGCGGCTGGCGGAAGAGAGGCTCGGTCCTTTCAGCGGCACGGCGAACGGGGGAGCTCCGCCCGCCATAGACCTGCGTATACCCGGACGGCTCGAACGCGGCGAACGCAATGGCGTGCCGTATGTGTTCGACGTCGCGCACAACGAGGCTGCCTGGCTGAACCTCGCCGCCGAGCTCGGTGAGTTTCCCTTCGACGCCCCCCAGCCGGGATCTGTCACCGCGCTCGTCTCGGTCTCACCCGGGAAGCGACAGGAGGGTCTTGCCGCCGCCCTCCGCCGGCTGCCGGGTCTCGAGGAGGCGATCGTCACCCGCCACACGCCGCTTCCGGCCGCCGACCCCGATGCGGTTGCGACTGAGCTCCGGCGGGCCGGGGTCGAGGCACGGGTGGTGGATGACGTCGCGGTCGCGTGCCGGCTCGCCTTCGAGCAGGCACGCCGCTCGGGCGGTGGCGTCCTCGCCTTGGGCTCGACCCACCTGGTCAGCGACCTGCGCCGCCTGCTGCATCAGGAGTAGTCGTGCCAGCCGGCGAACTCGCGGCCGGCGAACTTCTGCAGCCCGGCGACGTCCTCGCCGAAACGGCTGCGGATCGTCTCGAAGATGCCATCGGGCAGCTTCGGCTTCGGCGCCGGGGGCTTCTCGGGATCGTGGACGACCTTCTCGACGATCCAGCGCATCGACTCGGGCAGGCGGTCGAAGTTGCGGTCGAATGAGCGGAACCCCGGCAGTTTGATCAGCTTCTCCATGAACTGGTACTTGTCGCCCTGCTTGGCGCTCGACTTCTCCCACTCGCGGTCGAACTGCTCGGAGGTGAAGCTCTCGTCGACGCCGGCAAAGCGGAATGCCTTGCGCATCGTCTCCTCGCGTTCGGTCTGCAGCTCCTCCTGGGTGACGATCTCGATCTGCGACCGATCGAAGTGCTCCAGATAGGGCTGCAACTGCATCCAGTACATCGAGCGGTGCATGTAGGAGGAGTCGGGTGAAGAGAGGGTCGCCTCCATCTCACGGGTCTCGTAGCCGGCACCGGTGGCGTGGACCCAGTGCGAGAGGATGCGCTTGATCGGGTCGCGCACCATGTAGAGCAGGCGGGCGTCCGGACAGTGCTCGCGGATGCGCTCGGGGACGCCGGTGAAGCGCGGCAGGTTGGTGTAGTGGGGGGAGGACTCGCCGCGCACCTTGAAGCGGTTGTCGAAGCGGCTCGCGTACCAGTCGAGGCCGAGGTCCCAGTTCATCTCGCGGGCGAAGAAGTTGAGCTCCTTCGGCTTCGACATCTGGATTTCCGGATGCAGGCCGAGGTAGTGATGGATGCTGGTCGTGCCGCACTTGAGCCCGCCGATGATGATCAGGTTCGGCAGCTCCGCGTGGCGCTTGCGGCGGCGCCGGAAGCGGCTATTTCGGTCGGCTGTGTAGCGCTCGCGGGCACGGGCGCACATCGCCTCGTCGGCGGGGTCGTGGGGGGCGTTTGGAGAGGCGATCTGCGTCTCGGTCTCTGACACGAGCGGGCTAGTGTAGCTGCGATGCCCGCTGCCGATCTCGCCTCCAGCTTCAACTCGTTCTTCAACGCTGCGGCTTCGTTCTTCGCCCATCTCTCCGACATCCGCTGGACTCCGTTCGCGATCGCGCTCGGCTTCCTGCTGGCGATGCAGCTCTGCCGTGCCTGGGCCTGGCGCAACGTCCTCCACGCCGCTTACCCCGGCACTCGCCTCTTCTTCCCACGCCTCGCGGCCGCTTGCCTCGCCGGCGCCGGCATCAACGCCATCGTCCCCGCTCGCGCCGGCGACGTGACCAAGGTCTTCCTCGTCAAGCGCCAGATCCCGGACTCCTCCTACCCGGCGGTCACCTCGTCCTTTTTGGTGCAGACGGTCTTCGACACCACAGCGGGTGTGCTCGTCCTCTTCTATGCGATCAGCCAGGGCCTGCTGCCGGAGCCGCCACAGTTGCCTCACCTGCCCGCTTTCGAGATCTCCTTCTGGGCCGACCATCCGCAGACGCTGCTGATCGCGATCGGGGTGTTGCTGGTCGCGATCGCGGTGGCAATCTACTTCCTCGCGCACCGGGTCCGCGCCTTCTGGGCCCGGGTCAGGCAGGGGGTGGTCATCCTCACCGAGCCTCGCCGCTACCTGCGGGAGGTCGCCGCCTGGCAGGGGGTGGGCTGGCTCTGTCGCTTCGGTGCCTTCTGGTGCTTCCTCGAGGCCTTCGGCATCGGTGGCTCGATCGGCAACGTGATGCTGGTGATGAGCGTGCAGGCGATCTCGACCATCGTCCCCTTCACCCCGGGCGGGGCCGGGGCGCAGCAGGCGCTGCTGGTGGCGACGCTGAAAGGCCCCTCCCGCGCCGCCGTGCTCTCCTTCTCGGTGGGGACGCAGATCGCGATGGCCGCCTGGTCTGTCGTCCTCGGTTTCACCGCGATCCTGCTGGCCTTCGGAACTACCGACTGGCGCGGGCTGATCAGGCAAGCGGAGGACGACGCCGAACGGGAGAAAGCGGTTCCCGCGCAGAACTGAGTCAGCTCGACCAGCCGGGGTAGAGGCCGGAGACCCGCCACTGCCAGGGCGGGCGTTCCGCGGCGGGGAACTCGTAGTGGTTGCGGCCGGGCAGGGTCTCCAATGGAACCAGTGCCGGGTCGTCCTTCAAGAGGACCCGCACATGGCTCGCCGCGTCGACATCGGCCTGCCCGGCACGGCGGACGATCCGCTCCCAGCCGAGGCCGGGGCGGTAGAGCCAGTAGGTCAGCTCGACCCAGCCGAGTGAGCGGCGGAGGTCACGGAGCTGGGTGAAAGCGGTGGTGCGCCGTCCGGAGGCGGTCAGGTGGGTGCCGGCGGCGACGGCGCAGCTCTCGCGCCGGCAGCGGCGGAAGTCGACCGGCACCAGCGGCAGGCCCGAAGGACCCGGCTTGGCCAAGGGCGCAGGGGCCAGAGCACGCGCGAGCCGGGCCAGCGGCCGGCCATAGGCAGGGACCAGCGGGTGGTGGTGGCAGGAGTCCGGGAGGCGGGGAGCGCAGGCGATCCGCTTCGAGATCGTGCCTGCCAGGCGGCGCCCCGCGTCTATCTCACCGCCAGCCGCAACGGCGGCGATCGCTGCGATCAGGAGCAGCGCGACCAGCGCTGCCAGACCGGCCTGCTCGACGCTGGCAGAGCCACGCTCATTCGGCTTTTCGTGCCGCATCGGCCGAAGCTAGGGCGGGCGGGCGCACGAAATGCGCGCACAGGGTCAGGACTCCGCGCCGCCTTGGTGACCTCTTCTGCTTACATGTGGAATGTGGAGGGCAGCCCCTTCAACCTGTTCGGCGACCCGGATGAGTTTCGCGCCCGTATGGAGGAGCTTTCCGAGCAAATGCAGTCCTCCCAGCGAGTTGCCTGGGCGGACAACGCGATCAAGCTCGCGGTCGAGATGACCGTCGCCTCGATCGGCCGCCTCGATCTCTCGGGCAGTCCCGATGAGCAGGCGATGCAGGTCCGCGATGCGATCCGCGTCCTCTTCCCGGAGGCTGTGACTCTGGTACGCGAGGCCCGCGAGGGCCTCTCCTAGCGCCGCCTTTAGAGAAGGTCGAGCTTTAGGACCAGGGTGCTGCCGCGGCGGGCGGCGGCGGCGATCAGCTCCATGGGGAGGGCGACGAGCAAGGCGGGGATCGCGACGACGATGCTGATCAGGGTGTCGAGGCGGCGCTGCCAGGGGCGATCAGCGGGTACGGCGGCGCTTCGTCCCAGGGCACCGAGGGCGACGTTGCGGCCGAAGGTGAAACCGTTGAGGACCGTTTGCCACATTGCCGCGATTCCGGCACCCGGCAGCCAGCGCGAGGAGGCAACCACCTGGTCGCGGCGAGCGACGAGGCGGCGCACCGACTCAACCGTGAACAGGTAGCGGGCGCCTCGTTCGAGGCCGGTCCAGCCGGCGCCGCCGATCCAGGCCGAGAAGCCTTCCCGATTGGCAATTCGCAGCGCGCCGCCGCCGGCGAGCCGATTGAGCTCCGCCAACACCTCCTCGGCACCGCCGGGCTCGCCGACGACGCCAAGGCCGCAGCTCTCGCAGCGCTGCACCGGGCCGCTGAGGCCGGGGCGAAGGTCGATCCACCCGAACAGCGGCTCGCCGCAGGCGGGGCAAGGGGGGTTTTCGGGGCCGGCTCCGGCCTCCAGGGGCACGACCGGCGTGTGTTGCGCTTGGCTCATGCTCGGTAGCGTACGCCTGTGCGACTGAGCGAGATCATGACCGCCGGCGTCGTCACCGCCGCTCCCGACTCGAGCGCGATCTCGGTGGCACGGCTGATGCGCGATCGCCGCGTCGGCTCGGTGGTGATCGTCGATTCCGAGGGCTCGCCGCAGGCGATGATCACTGACCGAGATTTGGCTCTGCGCGTCTTTGCCGAGGGCATCGACGGCGAGACGCCGGTCGGCGACCACGCTTCGCGCCCTCTGGTCTGCGGCGATCCGGAGATGGAGCTCGACGAGGCGGCGGCGCTGATGGTCCAGCACCGGGTGCGCCGCCTACCGGTCGTCGATGGGGATAGTCTCGCCGGCATCGTCACGCTCGACGACATCGCCGTGCGCACCGGCAACCTGGAGGTTGCGCAGAGGATGACCGCGGACGTCATCGAGGGGGCCCTGCCCCAGTTCTATTTCCGCGAGCGGGGCTAGGCGACCGCGATGGACAAGACGGAGGCGATCGCGCGGGAGCGCGAATGGAGTACGAGGGCCGGCTTCGCCGCGATCCTCGGAGCGATCCTCGCTCTCGCCGGCTTCGTCCTCCTGCAAAGCGCCCTGGGGGGCGAGACCAACTTCGAAGGCCTGCAGGAAGCGCACGACAAGAGTGCGACGATCTGGCTCTCCGGCGCGGTGACCGCGATCGGCTACGCGCTGCTGCTGGGGCCGCTGCTCTTCCTCTTCCGGGCGGCACAGGCACGCAGCCCGCAGGTGCGCAACCAGTTCGTCGGCCTCGTCTTCCTGGGCCCCCTGCTTCTCGCCCTCGCCGGCCTCGTGATCGCGATCGGCACCCAACAGGCAGCGAACACCTATCTCGACGGCGAAGCGAAGTCGACCCTCACCCCCGCGGAAGCGGCCAAGGAATGCCGGGAAGAGCGGGAGGACATGGGAGCCCAGGACTTCGCCCAGGAGTTCGAGGTGCCCCAGGGGTCCGACCCGCAGGCGGCCTGCGTGGCCCAGAAGCGTGAGGAAGATCTCGCCTCGAACGCGATCAAGGACTCCTCTGCCGTCGAAATCGGCCAGTTCGCCGGCTTGGGGGGCGGCCTGGCCCTGGTCGTAGCGCTCTTCTACTCCTGCCTCTGGGGGATGCGGACGGGGCTGCTGACCCGCTTCTGGGGCTCGCTGGGGATGGCGGTCGGCGTCACCGCGCTGATCGGCCTCAGTCCCCTGATGATGGTCTGGTTCGTCTACCTCGGCTTCCTCCTCCTCGGCCGCGTCCCCGGCGGCCGCCCCCCGGCCTGGGAAGCCGGCGAAGCCATCCCCTGGCCCACCCCCGGAGAAAAAGCCGCCGAAAAGCTCTCTTCCGCTGACGAATCTTCAGCCGTTGAGCCCCCCGTCACCGAAGACCTTGTGTCAGCTGAAGATCAAGACCCGGACAAGCCTGCCGAAGAGGAGCGGTCCCGGTAGGGGTGAAGCGTCTTGTACTTTTTCGGCGCCAACCTCGCGGCGCCAGCAGGCTTCGTCCTCACCGAAAAAGTTAAGCGGAACCCCTACCGGGACCGCTCCGCACCCGCCCGCTTCCTCTGGGTCCGAATCTCGCTGAGAATCCGCTCCAGTCGCGGCTCCTGAGAGTTGTCCACAAAGCTCATGGCGTCTGCGACTCCGGGATGGATCGCGGCTATGCGCTCGTGCATAGCTTGCGCCACGGCGCGGTAGGCGGGGTGCCCCTCGCGGCCGGAGCGCAGCTCGATCAGGTGCATCGCCTCGCGTGCATTGAGATCGAGGGTGTAGCGGATCCGGTAGGCGAGGCTGAGGGAGTAGGGAGCCTGCTCGGGATGGCCGCTCTCGACCAGGCGCTCGTACTCGCCGCGCGAGATCTCGAGCGCCCGCTCGAACTCATCGCCGGCGCCGGCTTCGCGAACCTCGTCGGGAACGCCGGCACCGAGGTCGGGCCCCAGCCGCTGCCACTGGCAGGTCAGCATCCGGTGGCGCTGCAGGTCGCGGAAGGCGCCGTAGTCGGAGACGATCTCGAAGCGGTAGCGCACCGCCTCGAAGCCGCGACCCGGCCGATGGCGCCGGTTGCCCCGCTCACCCACCATTGCGGCGAGCAGTTCGGCTCGCTCCGAGCGATCGAGGACGTCGAGCCGGGCGAGGATCTCGGTCTCGGGGGCGGCGGCGGACTCGAATAGGCAGGACGCGAGCAGGTCCTCTTCGCTGCCGTCGACGTGGACCAGCTCGACGGAAGGGGTCCCCTCCCCGCTGCCGCGGCGGTCGAGCCCGAGGCGCGTGACCCAGCGCTCAGTCGCCTCGCGCCGCTGCTCGAGGTAGCCGATCCACTCGCCGCCACGGTCGGGCCGCTCGACCCTGGAGACGAAGCTCGGCATCACCTGCTTCAGCTCCTCGAGGATCATCCCGCCGTAGGTGCGCGCCTCGGGCAGCGGCGAGGCCATCAGCCGCAGCAGCAGCTGCTCGTAGGCCTGCCCGGAGGCGTAGATGCCGACGTGGCTGAGCGTCGCGGCCGGCAGCAGCCCGCGAAGAAGGTCGAGCGCCTTTGCCCGGATCGAGCGCTGCCAGGGTCCCTCCGGCTCACCGTCGCCGCGCGGCCAGCGCTCGGCCGCCCACTCCTCGACCTGGCGCAGCGAGCGCGAGTAGATCGAGAAGATCTCGTCCATCGCGGCGGCGAACTCCGGTCCGAGCGCCTCGTCGCGGTAGTAGCGATAGCCGCCGCCGGCGTCCTCGGGAAGCGGCTTGTCGTAAGGGATGTAGCGGGTCGACTGCTCGAGGTAGGCGGCGAGACGACCGCGCTGAAGGACCTTGGTGAGGACGTTGGAGACCCACTCGCAGGCGACGTGGGCGCCGCCGACCTGGGCAATCGAGTCGTCGCCGTAGCCGACGAAGACACGCTCGTAGAGGCCTGCCGCGCGCTCGCCCTCGGCACCGTCGAAGGGCCGGGACCCCTCCTCGGCATCCGTCGCGAACTCCTCTAGGTAGAGTCGGCGAACCGTGCCGGAATACCGCGAATAGCGGGCAAAAAGCGCACCCTTGACGGTCTCGGGCAGGTTGACCAAGGCGAAGACGGGCCGGTCGAGGTTGGTGAAATGCGGGGCGAGCAGAGCTCGCTCCTCGGGGGTGAAGGACTCGACCGGGTAACGCACCGGCGCATCGTAGCCAGGCGGTTGGCTGGCAAAGGTTCGGGGCCTATGCGAATCGAAGGATTGATCACCCCCCAGGGGGCACGATCCTTCAGCCGGCCGGACGAGGGGGTGCCGCCATCAGCTCGACCCGGTGCCCGCCGGGAGCGATCGCGAGGGCACGGGGCGCGCCCCAGTGTTCGCGGCGCGCTTCGACCTCGAAGCCGAGCTCACCCAGGCGGGTGACGGCGGCGTCGAAGTCCGGCGGGGCAACTGCCGTATGGCCGCGCGGTGGCACAACGGGATCCTCGCTGGGCATCAGGTGAATCTGGGTCCCCTCCCGTTCGAGCCAGACGAACTCGGTGAGGGTGGGTGGAGGGTCGACCCGGACGAATCCGAGCGCCTGCCAGAACTCGACCGAGCGCTCGAAGTCGGCCGGTTTCACCTCGATCCCGACGTGGTGCAGCATCAGGCCTCGCGCAGCTGCGGCGCCAGCACGTCCTTGCGGCTGTAGTGGCCGGCGGAGTCGAAGACGCGCTTGGCATGCAGGCCGATCCGCAGGTCGCAGTCTGCGGCGACGATCCCCTCTTCGCCGTAGAGGGGGCCGGCGATCAGCTGTCCCGCTGCCGGCTCGACGATCGCCGCGCCGCCGTTGCCGAAGACCTCCTTGCCCTCCGGCAGCGGCACGGGGAAGTCGTCCGGGAAGGCCGCGGCGGGGATGAACTGCGGTGCCGAGACGACGAAAGCGCCGGACTCGATCGCGATGTGGCGCATGCTCGCCAGCCATCCCTCGCTGTCGTCGGCTGTGGGAGCGAGCCAGATCTGCGGTCCGCTCTGGTAGACGGCGTAGCGGGCGAGCGGCATCCGGTTCTCCCAGCAGATCAAGCCGCCGACCCGTCCCAGCGGTGTCTCCGCCACCGCGAGATCGTCGCCCGCGCCGACCCCGTGGAAGAGGCGCTCGTGCTGGGTCGGCATCAGCTTGCGGTGCTTCCAGACCACGCCCTCCGGGCCGATCAGGACGACCGTGTTGTAGAGCGAGCCCGGCCGCTCCAGCTCGCGCTCGTTGACACCGATCGCGCAGTGGACGTCCCTTGTGGCGCAGACCGATGCCAGGCGGTCGATCAGCGGACCGGGGATCTCGACCGAGTTGGCCCAGAGCAGCTCCCAGAACTCGTCCCAGCCGGCGAACGAGGCCGCACCTTTCGCCCAGGCCCCGGAGGGATAGAGCGGGACGAAGGTCTCGGGGAAGACGGCGAGCTGGACGCCCTGGTCTGCTGCTTGCTCGAGGAGACTGACCGCCTTCTCCACCGTCGCCTCGGCATCGAGGACTACCGGCGTAGCCTGGATCGCGGCGACGCGCACGGTCGGAAACCCGGTCATCGGACCCAGCATAGGGCCACCGCTCGCGCCGGAGGGAGCCTCGCTCAGAAGGCGAGCGAGACCAGGGCGGCGCCGACGACGATCGCGGTCGACCAGGTGACGGACTCGGCGACGATCTCCATGTCGAGGCCATAGGCGTGAGCGATGACCAGCGAGTTGAGGCCCGAGGGCATCGCCGAGAGCAGACGGTAGGCAGAGGGGAGGTCGATCAGCGGTGCCGCCAGGAGCATCAGCAGGGCCGGCACGACGGCGAGGCGGGTGACGATCGTCAGCGCCACGGGACGGGTCAGCGGCGGCGGCATCGGCAGCTCCCCGTGTTCGGCGTTCTCGGCCAGGGTCGCGCCGACGGCGAAGAAGCCGATCGGCAGGATCGCCACGATCAGGACCTGCGAGGCATCGACTAGGACGTCCGGCGCCAGCACGTCCGGAGCCAGCAGGCCGGCGATCGCCGCGTAGAGGGGCGGGTTGCGGGTGAAGAAGGCACGCACGCGCTCGCGCGGGCCTTCGCCCGCCTTGGTCCCGAAAGCCGCGCCGACGGCAAAGGCGCCGAGCAGCAGGCAGGGGCCGGTGACGAGCACGTCGTAGAGGACCGCGGTCGAGAGCTGGTCGCGGCCGAGCAGGGCGACGGTCAGCGGGTAGCCGAGGTAGCCGGTGTTGACGCTGAGTACGCAGCAGACCACCGCACCGACCTGGAAGCGCGCCAGGTTCAGCACCCGGCTCGCCACCCACCAGGCGAGGAAGGCGCCGAGCGAAGAGGCGACGATCCCCAGCACCAAGCCGACTCCGTGCGAGACATCGATCTCGCTGGCGGCGATGTTGAAGAAGATCACCGGCGGGATCAGCACGTAGAGCAGCAGGACCAGCGAGCGCCGGGCCGCGTCGGCGGCCCCCCGCGGCCAGCGGTGCTCGGACCAGACGCCGAAGGCGACGGCAGCGACGATCGCAGCGGTTGTGAGCAGGACTCCGATCGCGGGACCCTTTCAGCTCATGAGAGAGGTGGCTCTGCCGTGAACGCCTCTCGCGGCGGGTGGCGCGGATTTGGGGGACCACCCCGAGGAAGCTTTAGCTACCGGAGGGGTGGTGGTTCCAAATCGGTGACAGGACCCGCCGCGCCTGCCCGTTCACGAGTACAGCGCTTCGATCTCGGCTTCGTACTTGCGCTCGATCGGGCGGCGCTTCAGCTTCAGCGTCGGCGTCAGCTCCTCGCCGCCGGGGAGCCACTCGCCGGGGATGACGGTGTAGCGCTTGATCTGCTCGACGCGCGAGAGGCGCTGGTTCGCCGCCTCGACAGCGTTGGCGATCTCCTCGGCGATCACCGGATCGTCGCCGTCCCCGCCGCGAGCCGCCAGCGTTTCTGGGTCGAGGGTGATCAGCGCGACGTTGTAGGGGCGGTTGTCGCCGATCGTCACCGCCTGGGCGATCAGGGTCGAGGCGGCCTTGAGCTTCGACTCGATGTTGGCCGGCGACATGTTCTTGCCGGCCGCGTTGATGATCAGCTCCTTCTTGCGGTCGACGATGCGCAGGTAGCCGTTCTCGTCGAATTCACCGACGTCGCCGGTCAGCAGCCAGCCGTCCTCGGTCAGCGCTTCGGCCGTCTTCTCGGGCATGTTGCGGTAGCCCTTCATCACCTGGGGGCCGCGCACCATCACCTCGCCGTCCTCGGCGAGCTTCACCTCGGTGTTGGGGATGGGCGGCCCGACCGTGCCCACGCGTACCCCGCCGGGCGGGTTGAGGGTGGTGATCGCGGTCGTCTCCGACATTCCCCAGGTCTCGCGGATCTCGATCCCCAGCGCAAGGAAGAACTCGAGCACCTCGGGCGGCGTCGGCGCCGCTCCGACCACGAACGATTCGACTTGGTCGAGGCCGAGCATCGCCCGGATCCCCGAGAGCACCTCGGCGTCCGCGCGCTCCCACTCGGCCTGCAGCTCGTCGGGCACGCCGCCGTCCATGTAAGCGGCGACACGGCGACGGCCGACAGCTATCGCCGCCTCGGTTGCTTCGCGTTTTGCCTCGTCGGGCTGGGCCGCGATGCCGACCTCGATTGCGGCCTTCAGCTTCTCCCAGATCCGCGGCACCCCGCCCCAGACCGTCGGCTTGACCTCGATCGAGTAGGCGACCATCTGTCGCGGGTCTGGGCAGCAGTGGACGCAGTTGCCATAGATCATCTGGGCGTAGAGGCCCGCCCAGCGGTCGGCGATGTGGGCGCTGGGCAGGAACGAGATCATCCGCCCGCCCGGTTTGGTCTGCTGGACTTGGTCGCAGGCTTGCCAAACGGCAACCATGTTGGCGTGGGTCAGCTGCACGCCCTTGGGCGGGCCGGTGGTCCCGGACGTGTAGATCAGGCAGAGCACGTCGTCGGGCTCGACCGCGCGCCAGGCCGCCTCGAAGTCGAAGTCGTCTGCGCCCATCGTCTCCAGCTCCTCGATCGAGATCGTCCCCTCCGGCGCCTCGCCGTCGATGACGACGACGTGCTCCAGCGTCTCGACCGCGTCGCGTGCCTTCAGCACCGTCTCGAGGAAGGCCTGCTCGGTGACGATCACGCGGTTGGCGGCATCCGAGACCACGTACTCGACCTGCTCCGGCGAAGAGGTGTTGTAGATCGAGAAGCAGGTCGCTCCCAAGTGCATTGCGGCGCAATCGGTCAGGTGCAGGGCGGGGCGGTTGACCAGCATGAAGCCCACCGTGTCGCCTCGGCCGACGCCGAGCGCCGCGAACCCAGCCGCACGCTTACGCACCGCCTCGGCGTAGTCATTCCACGACGCCTCATAGTCCGTGTCCTTCAGCCGCAGCGCCGGACCATTCGCCCACTCTTCCGCCGAGATCTGAAACGCCTCGCACATCGTCGAGGCTGACAACGCACGCGGCCGGTCTCCCATAGCCGACGACGATACCGCCCGGGGGCGTGCCTGAGCTTGACCACCCCTATGGGTGGATAAGTTCAGGAACGTCTGGGGGGAGTGGAGCGGGAGGCTTAGAACAGCGAGGCGCCGGCGTGTTCTGCGAACTCCACCAAAGGTTGGGGGATGACGCCGAAGAAGACGGTTGCGGCGGCGGCGAGGATCGCGGGTCCGACCAGGTAGATGCGACGGCCCGCGTCGGGGTCGATGGGGTCGGCCTCGGGCGAGGCGCCGGAGATCGCCGGGCTCGCGGCGGGCGCGCCGGTGGGCCGCATCCACATCGCCGCGACGACGCGCAGGTAGTAGGCGAGCGAGATCATCGTGCCGACCGCGATGAAGACGGCGAGCCAGGTGTAGCCGCCCTCGACCAGGGCCTCGATCAGGTAGAGCTTGCCGATGAAGCCCGCCGTTGCCGGGAGGCCGGCGAGGCCGAACATCGCGATCGTCAGCGGCCAGGCGAGCTGCGGGCGCTCGCGGCCGAGGCCCTCGACGGCGCGGATATCGTCGCCGTAGGGCGTCTCGCGCTCGCGGGCGACGACCACGGCGAAGGCGGCGAGGTTCATGAAGGCGTAGGCGGCGAGGTAGAAGACGAGGGCGTTGACCCCAGCCTCGCTGGCGACAACGAGACCGCCGAGGATGTAGCCGGCCTGGGCGATTCCGGAGTAGCCGAGCAGCCGCTTCAGCGAGTTCTGGCCGAGGGCGCCGACGTTGCCGACCACGATCGAGATCGCGGCGAGGACGGCGAGCGCCGGCTGCCACTCGTCGACCTGCGGCGCCAGGGCGACGTCGAAGAAGCGGACGAAGACGGCGAAGGCCGCCGCCTTGGTCGCCACCGCCATGAAGCCGGTGATCGGGGTCGGCGCGCCCTGGTAGACGTCGGGGGTCCACTGGTGGAAGGGGGCGATCGAGGTCTTGAAGGCAAGGCCGACCGCGGTCATCGCGATCCCGATCAGGACCAGCGGATCGCCGAGCACGCCCTCTTTGGCGATGCCGGCGGCGATCCCGGCGAAGCCGGTCGAGCCCGAGCCGCCGTAGAGGAGGGCCATCCCGTAGAGCAGCGTGGCCGAGCCGAGCGAGCCGACGATCAGGTACTTGAGCCCGGACTCGAGCGAGCGCTCGCGGCGCAACTGGGCGGCGCAGAGGATGTAGAGCGGAATCGAGAGCGTCTCGATCCCGACGAAGAAGCTGACCAGGTTTTGTGACTGGGCCAGCAGGGTCATTCCCAGCACCGAGCCGAGCAGCAGCGCGTGGTACTCGCCCGAGCCCGCCTGCTCGACGGCCGGCTCGCGAATCGAGAGCAGCACCGTCGCCGCTGCCATCAGCACCGCGATCAGCGTGATCGAGATCGCCAGGTCGTCCAGCCGCAGGGCGCCGGTGATCAGGTCCTTGGAGTCGCCCCACTGCCAGATCAAGAGGCCGGCGGTCGTCGCCAGGACCAGCAGCGTCAGGCCGGGCGCGCCTCGTCGCACCGGCTTGAAGACGGCGCTGAGCAGGACCACGCAGACGCCGACGGTCAGCGCGATGACGGGCGAGATGCCGGCGTAGTCGATGTCGGGGGCGTTGAAGTTCACTTCCTCACCAGGGTTCCGGGAGCTTTCTCTTCAACTGCGCCGACGGTCGCCTGCACCGAGCGGTCGGTCCGCTCGAGGATCAGCTGCGGGTAGAGCGCCAGGCCGAGGATGCAGAGCACCAGCGGCACCAGGACGATGCCGTCGCGGAGGCCGATCTCGCGCGACTCGATCCCCTCTGGCTTGCGGTTGTGCATCGTCCGCTGGTAGAGGCGCAGGGCGTAGTAGGCGGACATCGCCACGCCGCTGATCGCGACGATGGCGAAGACGATCTTCGAGTCGAAGAGGCCGTTGAGGATGTAGAACTCGCCGATGAAGTTGGCGGAGCCCGGCATCGCCAGGGTCGCCAGGGTGACGATCAGGAAGAGCGCCGCCAGGACCGGGGCCCGCATCGCCATTCCGCCCATCTCACGCAGGTCCTCTGTGCCGGAGCGCTCGGCGAGCAGCGCCACGATCACGAACAGCGGCGCCACCACCAGGCCGTGGTTGACCATCTGCAGGACCGCCCCATCCGAGCCGTCGGCGGAGAGGGCGAAGATGCCGGCGGTGATGAAGCCGAGCTGGGCGACCGAGGAGTAGCCGGCGATCAGCCGCACGTTGGTTTGGGTGAAGGCCATCACCGAGCCGTAGAGGATCGAGGCGAGGGCGATCACCAGGACGACCTCCTGGAATTCGACTGTGGCGTCGGGGAAGAGCGGCAGCACCACGCGCAGGAAGCCGTAGGCGCCGACCTTGGCGAGGACGCCGGAGAAGACCGCCAGCACCGGCAGCGGCGCGGCGCGATAGGCGTCCGGCATCCAGCCGTGGAGGAGGAAGGCCGGCATCTTGACCAGGAAGGCTGCGGCGAAGAACCAGAAGATCCAGCGCTGTGAGCCCTCGCCGAGCGGCTGCTGCGCCAGCTCGGCGATCGAGAAGGTGATGTCGCCGCCGTCGGCGGCGATGATCCCCGTCGCAATCGCCGCGACCAGCATCAGCAGCGAGCCGATCAGGGTGTAGACGATCATCTTCAACGTCGCCGCCGAGGCGGTGGGCCCGCCATCGCGGTCGCTGCCCCAGGCGCCGAAGAGGAAGTAGAACGGCACCAGCATCAGGTCGAAGAAGAGGACGAAGAGGAGCAGGTCCTGGGCGAGGAAGGCGCCGAGCGTGGCGGTCTCGCCGAGCAGCATCATCAGGAAGAAGAGGTGGGGGCGCTCCTGCTCGCGGAAGGCGGCGAAGGCGGTGCCGGCGGTCCAGAGCACCGTGGTCAGCAGGATGAGGAAGACGTTGAGACCGTCGATGCCGAGGCTGTAGTCGACCCCCAGTCCGGGGATCCACTCGACGTCGACGGTGTCTTGCAGGCCGGCCGCACCGGAGTCGAAGCCGGCGAGTGCGACGACCGCCAGCGCCAGCGTCACCGCCGTGCCCAGCGTCGCCCACCAGCCGGTCAGCCGCTGCGGCAAGAAGAGGCCGACGAGGCCGAAGGCGAGCGGTGTCCAGAGCAGCGAGTTGGTCATGAGCTGGTGAGCAGGAAGTAGAGAGCGAGGCCGGCGAAGCCGCCGATCAGGAGCAGCGCGTAGCTGCGGACGAAACCGCTCTGCACGAGGCGGACGAGGCGGCCGCCGACTCCGACCACGTCCTCGGTGCCGGTGATGAGGCCGTCGACCACGAGCCGCTCGAAGGTGCGGTTGGCGAAGCAGCCGATCGTCAGCGCCGGGCGCACGATCAGGAAGTCGATCAGCTCGTCGAAGTACCACTTGTTGACGAAGAGGGTGTAGAGCGGCCGCAGGCGCCGGGTCAGCATCGCCGGGGCCGCCGGCTGGGCGACGTAGAAGAAGTAGGCGATGAAGATGCCGAAGATGGCGATGGCGCCGCCGATGCCGAGGCCCTCCCAGTCGGCCGCGATCGAGGGGTGGATCTCGCTCAGCGGCGAGTCTGCGAAGACGGGCTCGAGGAAGTGCCCGATCACGTCGTCGACGCCGGGGATCTGGACCAGCCCGCCGACCAGGGCGAGGAAGGCGAGCACGCCCATCGCGATCTTCATCGGCCAGGATTGCTCGGCGATGTGGTGTTCGGCGCCGGGGAAGCCGACGTCGGTGTCCTCGCTTTCGCCGGTCGCCGGGTTGCGCGGCGGCTCGTGGGCGACGTGGCCGGTGTCGATCAGCTCCTGCGCCTCCTTGCAGGGCCGGCCGGGGAGGACGCGGAAGATGAGGCGGAAGGTGTAGACGGCGGTGAGCAGGGCGCCGACGTAGCCGAGCACGGTGAAGATCAGGTACATGTCGCCGCGGGCAGCGGCGTAGGCGAGGATCTCGTCCTTGGAGAAGAAGCCCGAGGTGCCGGGGAAGGCGGCCAGGGCGAGGCCGCCGCAGAGCATCGTGATCGAGGTGAAGCGCATCGCCCTGCCGAAGCCGCTCATCTTGTCGATGTTCTGCTCGTTCGCCATCGCGGCGATGATCGAGCCGGCCGCCATGAAGAGCAGCGCCTTGAAGAAGGCGTGGGTCATCAGGTGGAAGAGGCCGGCGCTGTAGGCGCCGATCGAGACGCCGACGACCATGTAGCCGATCTGGCTCATCGTCGAGTAGGCGATCGCCCGCTTCAGGTCGGTCATCACCAGGGCGATCGTGCCGGCGACCAGCAGCGTCGCCAGGCCGACGAAGGCGGCGATGTCGGCGGCGGTCGGGGCGAGGACGAAGAGGGTGTGGGTGCGGGCGATCAGGTAGACGCCGGCGGTGACCATCGTCGCCGCGTGGATCAGCGAGGAGACCGGTGTCGGGCCCTCCATCGCGTCCGGCAGCCAGGTGTGGAATGGCAGCTGCGCCGACTTGGCGAAGGCGCCGACCAGGAGCAGCAGGCAGATCGCGGTGATCGTCCATTCGTTCGTCGAGAAGACCTCGGGCGCGCGCTCGAAGACCGTCGTGTAGTCGAAGCTGCCGAGCTCACGGAAGATCAGGAAGGCGGCCAGGACGAGACCGATGTCGCCGACGACGTTGATCACGAAGGCCTTCATCCCGGCCCTGGTCGCCGTCTGTCGCCGGTACCAGTAGCTGATCAGCGCGTAGGAGGCGAAGCCGACGAAGGCCCAGCCGACGATCAGGAGGACGAAGTTGCCGGCGAGGACGAGCAGCAGCATCGAGAAGACGAAGAAGTTGAGGTAGCTGAAGAAGCGGTGGTAGCCCTCGTCGGACTGCATGTAGCCGAACGAGTAGAGGTGGATCAGGGTCGAGACGCCGGTGACGACGAGGACCATGAAGATCGAGAGCGGGTCGACGAAGATGCCGAGCTTGATGTCGAGGCCGGCGGCGCTGGCGTAGTCCCAGAGCGAGGAGGCGTGATGGCGCGCCTCGGGGTGCTCGCCGAGCAGCTCGAGGAGGGCACCGATGCCGCAGGCGAAGGAGAGCGCGATCGCGGCAATGCCGAGAATGCCGGCCGCCTTGGCCGGGATCAGGCGGTGGCTGAGCGCGATCGCGATCGAGCCGAGCAGCGGGAAGAGCAGGACCAGCCAGGCCCAGGTGCCGGCGCTCATCCGCGCAGCTCCCGCAGCTCATCGACGTCGAGGGGCAGCTTGCGGCGGAAGATCGCGACGATCAGGCCGAGGCCGACGACGACCTCGCAGGCGGCGACGACCATCACGATCAGGGCGAAGATCTGACCCTCCTGGTTGCCGACCATGCGGCTGAAGGCGACCAGGGCCAGGTTGCCGGCGTTGAGCATCAGCTCGAGGCAGAGCAGGATCACGATCGGGCTGCGCCTGATCAGGATTCCCATCGCCCCGACTGCGAAGAGCAGGGAAGAGAGGACGATGTACCACTCGATGTTCATACGGGTGCTCCGGGAGATGCGGACGGGGTCGCCGGAACCTCCTCCGAACGCGCCTTCGGCGCTGAGTGTTCGGCGGAGGAACCGGCGACCCCGTCTGACGAGCCGCGGCGACCCGCAAGAACCACAGCGCCCACCGCTGCAAGGAGAAGCAGGATGGAGGAGGCCTCGAAGGCGACCAGGAATCGTTCCAGGAGCAGACGGCCGATCTCGGCGGGGTCGCCGAAGCCGATCTTGACCTCGGGACCCTCGGTGCCGAGGGCGAGCAGGGAGGAGCCGAGGACGGCGATCGAGAGCTCGATGAAGAGGGCGGCTCCAAGCAGCGGCGCGAGCAGGCGCTGGCCCGGGATCGGCTCCCAGGCCGACTCTTGGTCGCCGCCGACGTAGGCGACGACGAAGACGTAGAGGACCATCACCGCACCGGCGTAGACGACGACCTGGGCGGCGGCGATGAAGGCCGCGCTGAGCAGCAGGAAGAGGACGGCGAGCGAGAAGAGGTGGACGATCAGCGCCAGCACGCTGTAGAGCGGGTTGCGCATCGCCACCACCCCGACCGCGCCACCGAGGGCGCCGAAGGCGGCGAGGAAGAAGAGGACCTCTTCCACTACTCGCCCTCCGCCCGTAGCGGCGTGCGCTCGATCGGCTCGGCGAGCAGCATCTCCTTGGTGAAGATCAGGTCCGCCCGGTCGTAGTCGGCCATCTCATAGTCGTGCCCCATCGTGATCGCGTCGAAGGGGCAGGCGATCTCGCAATAGCCGCAGAAGATGCAGCGCGAGAGGTTGATCTCATAGACCGCGGCGTAGCGCTCTCCGGCCGAGACCCTGTCGCCGGGGATGTTCTCGGCGGCGACGACGCGGATGCAGTCGGCCGGGCAGGCGGCGGCGCAGAGCGAGCAGCCCACGCACTTCTCCAGGCCGGTGTCCTCGAATTTGTGCAGCTTGTGGCGGCCGCGAAAGCGCGGGTAGACGGGAGTCTTCTCCTCCGGGTACTGGATCGTCAGCGGGCCCTCGATCAGCCGCGCCATCGTCGTCTTCAGGCCACGCAGGGTCTCGCCGAAGGCGCGGTAGGCGCCGCCGACGCCGCCGGGGTCGGGCCCGCGCTGGACCTCGATCACGTCCTGGTCCTTCAGGTAGGGGAACTCGCTCATGTCACCACCACCAGGACCGCCGTGACGAGGACGTTCAGCGTCGCCAGCGGCAGCAGGATCTTCCAGCCGAGGCTCATCAGCTGGTCGTAGCGAAGGCGCGGCAGCGTCGCCCGCACCCAGATGAAGATCAGCACCAGGCCGAGCATCTTCGCCAGCATCCAAACCGGGTCGAGGAAGCTCGGGCCCGGCCCCATCCAGCCGCCGAGGAACATCGCCGCGGCGATCCCGGAGACGACGAGGATCTCCATGTACTCGACCAGGAGGAAGCTGCCGAAGCGCATGCCGCCGTACTCGGTCATGAAGCCCTGGACGAGTTCGGCGTCGGCCTCGACCAGGTCGAAGGGGGCGCGGTTGCTCTCCGCGAAGCCGGCCAGCATGAAGATCAGGAAGCCGACGAACTGGGGCAGGATGAACCACATCTCGCCCTGGGCGTGGACGATGTCGACCAGCGAGAGCGAGCCGCCCATCATGATCACGCCGAGCAGGGCCAGGCCCATCGCCACCTCGTAGGAGATCAGCTGGGCGGCGGAGCGCATCGCGCCGAGGAAGCTGTACTTCGAGCCCGAGGCCCAGCCGCCGAGGACGAGGCCGTAGAAAGCGATCGAGCCGACGGCGAAGAAGTAGAGGATGCCGATCGGCACGTCGATCCCGTAGAGGCCGACGCCGTCCTGGATGTCCCCCCAGGGGATGATCGCCAGGGCCAGCACGCCAGAGAGGACCGGCAGCAGGGGCCCGAGGATGAACAGGGTCGGGATCGCGTTGGCCGGGCGGAAGGCCTCCTTGCTGAGCAGCTTGCCGACGTCGGCAAGCGGCTGCAGGATGCCGAAGGGACCGACCCGGTTCGGTCCGTAGCGGTGCTGGAAGCGGCCGATCAGCTTGCGCTCCAGCACCGTCAGCAGCGGCAGGATGCCGAAGATCACGGCGAAGATGACCAGGCTCTTGACGATCATGATCCAGGTCGCTTCGACATAGCTGGTGTCGGCGATCGGCAGCATCAGGCGGTGACCTCGCTGAGCTTCCGGATCTGGACCGAGACCGGGCTGCCGTTGAGCAGGGCGTTGGCGTTGCCGTCGGCGACTCCCTCGATCAGGAAGCAGGTGCCCTCGGGAACCCGCTCCTTGATCGATGCCCGAGCGCGGATGCTGGTGCCGTTCTGGGCGACGCTGACCTCGTCGCCGCTCTTCAGGCTGAGGCGCTCGGCGTCGGCGATTGACAGCTCGACACGTTGCTGGGGGGCCAAGAAGCGGAGCGGCGGGTTCAGCTCTGTGATCGGGCCGGTCCAGAGGTCTCGGTAAGTGGATAGGGCGAGTGCGCCTGGGTCGGCGGACGCGCTTTCGCGCTGAGTGTCCGGCGACCCAGGCGCACTCGCCCCTCCCAGGGACGGCTCTGCGCCGGCCGGTGGGTATGAGTTTGCTGCCGCGGTGTCTTGCCAGCGGATGCCGCGACCTCCGATGTCGGAGTCGGCGATGGCTGCGTAGAAGGGGACCTCGCTGGCCAGGGCGGCGAAGGCTGTGGGCTGGGAGACGATTCCCGTGTCGTGGCCGAGGGCGAGAGAGAGCTCGGCGAGGATGCCCCAGTTGGGACGGATATCGCCGGGGCGGGAAGCGCTGGGGCGGACTCGCTGGAGGCGGCCGTCGGGGTGGGTGACGGTGCCGTCCTTCTCGGCGTGGGTCTCGAGTGGGAAAACGACGTCCGCCATTGCGGTTGTGGCGTTGTCGAAGGTCGAGAAGGCGACGATGTGATCGGCTGCCGCCAGGGCTCGTTTCCAGCTTTCGGTGTCTGGGAAGTCGCGCAGTGGGTCGACGCCGAAGAGGAGGAGGGTCTTCAGCTCGCCCGACTCGAGGGCGGCGCGGATCTCCTCGGTGCTCTTGCCGGGAATCGTTTCGGTGAGACCGGGTCCCGCGTCTGGAAGGCAGCCGGCCTCGCGCAGGCCGCGGGCGTTGGTCAGCTCGGGAATCTCCAGTAGGCCAGAGCCGTCCTTGCCGGCCAGGTTCAGGGCGGCGGCCACGTCCAGGAGCGCCTGGGTGGCGCCCTCGCCCTCGCGGGCGATGCGGTCGCCCCAGACGACCACCACGCGCTCTGCGCCACGCAGCACCTCCGCAACCTCTTGCTGCCGATGGGCCTCAGAGCGACCCATATCTCCACTTTCAGGCCCATCGGCACCGAGAGTGGCGGTTAGGTCCGTGAGGAAGGCCGTGGCGCCGCCCGGTGCATAGCGCGCAACCGCTGCTGCGCCGCCGTCGAGCGCCGTCGGCTGCTCCGTTGCCACGGCGAGCCTGGCGCCGTTGCGGCGGATCGCCTTGCGGATGCGCAGGTCGAGGATCGGGCTGCTGTGCAGAGGGTCGGTGCCGACGACGAGGACCACGTCGGCCTCGTCGATGTCGCGGACCTTGGCCGAGATCTGCGGCTGGGCGAGGCGGACCAGCGTCTCGCGGGCCGGACCGCGCGAGGTGCGGGAGTCGACGTGCGGCGAGCCCAGCGCCTCGCGCAGGATGCGCTGGACCAGGTAGCCCTCCTCGTTGGAAGCGTCGCCGACGATCGCGGCGCTCTGGCTGCCGCCGGCTTGCAGGGCCGCGGCCGCCTTGGCGATCGCCTCCTCCCAGCTCGTCTCGTCGCCACCGCGCAGGCGCGGGCCGCGCACGCGCTCCTCGGCGCCGAACATCTCGAAGCCGTAGCGGCCGCGGTCGCAGAGCCAGCCGTCGTCGACGTCGGGGTTGTCGCGGGCGATCACGCGCTTCACCTGCTCGTCGCGCACGGTGAAGCTGACGTTGCACTGGCTCGGGCAGAGCGTGCAGACCGACCCCGCCTGCTCGATGTCCCAGGGCCGGGCGCGGAAGCGGTAGGTGTAGTTGGTCAGCGCCCCGACCGGGCAGAGGTCGGTGATGTTGCCGTGGAAGGGGGCGACATAGGGGCGGTCGTCGAAGGTGCCGACGAAGGTGCGGTCGCCGCGGTCCAGCAGCTGCAGCTGCTCGTCCTCAGCGACCTCCTGGCTGAAGCGCACGCAGCGGTAGCAGAGGATGCAGCGCTCGCGGTCGATCG
Organism: uncultured Solirubrobacterales bacterium; assembly: GCA_963697695.1. Taxonomy (GTDB): domain Bacteria; phylum Actinomycetota; class Thermoleophilia; order Solirubrobacterales; family 70-9; genus VRUE01. The sequence goes on along the minus strand of OY969094.1, from coordinate 1,367,032 downwards.
CGATCAGCGGCGAGAGCTCGACCGGCTTCTGGAAGTGGCGCTTCTGATCCGTCATCCGGCTCTTGCCGGGGCCCCAGCCCATCGAGATGTCCTGCAGCGGGCACTCGCCGCCCTTGTCGCAGACCGGGCAGTCGAGCGGGTGGTTGACGAGCAGGAACTCGACCACGGCGCTCTGCGCGTGTTTCACTTGGTCGGTTCGGGTGTGGACGACCATGCCGTCGCGGACCGGGGTCGAGCAGGAGGTCTGCAGCTTCGGGATCCCCTCGATCTCGACCAGGCACATGCGGCAGGCGCCGACTGGCTCGCCCAGCTTCGGCTCGTAACAGAAGACCGGGATCTCGACGTCGCCTCGCTTGGCCGCGTCGTGCAGCATCTCGCCCTCGGTCGCGCTCACCTCGCGGCCGTCGACGATCAGCGTGATCTGTTTGCCGCTCACGTCGCCGCTCCCAGGGTCTGGGGCGTGCCCTGCACGACGCTGATCCGGCTCGCGTCGTCCAGCTGGGGCCCGGCTTCGGCCATCACCTGCTCGAACTCGTCCCTGAACTTCCTCACCATCGCCCCCACCGGCATCGCCATCGAGTCGCCGAGCACGCAGAGGCAGTGGCCGATGATGTTTTCCTGGACCGAGGCGACGATGTCGAGGTCCATCGGCGTCGCCTCGCCGCGGACGACCCGTTCCAGCATCTTCACCGTCCAGTTGGTCCCCTCGCGGCAGGGAGTGCACTTGCCGCAGGACTCGTGATGGTAGAAGCGCGCCGTGCGCAGCGCCATGTGCGGGATCGAGACACGGTCGTCGGCGACGATGATCGATCCCGAGCCGAGCATCGAGCCGGCCTCCGCCATCGCCTCGAAGGAGTAGGGAAGGTCGAGGCCCTCGGCGGTGAGGACCGGGGAGGAGGAGCCACCGGGGTAGAAGGCCTTCACCTCGCGTCCCTCCAGCGGGCCGCCGGCGAGGTCATAGATCAGCTCCCGCGTCGGCACCCCCAGCTCGACCTCGTAGTTGCCGGGCCGCCGCACGCAGCCCGAGACCGAGACGACCTTGGTTCCCGGCGACTGCTCGGTTCCGAAGCCCTTGAACCACTCGGCACCGTGGGCGACTATCCGCGGCACGTTGGAGAGCGTCTCGACGTTGTTGATCAGCGTCGGCCCGCCGTAGAGCCCCTGGACGGCGGGGAAGGGCGGCTTCAGCCGCGGGTTGCCCCGCTTGCCCTCGAGCGCGTCGAGCAGCGCCGTCTCCTCGCCGCAGATGTAGGCGCCGGCGCCGCGGTGGACGATCAGCTCGAGGCCGCGGCGGCTGCCGAGGATGTCCTTGCCGAGGTAGCCCGCCTCGTACGCTTCGGCGACGGCGGCGTCGAGGATGTCGGCCTGCAGGTCGTACTCGCCGCGGATGAAGATGAAGGCGTGTCCGGCGCCGGCGGCGAGGGCGGCGATCGCGATCCCCTCGATCAACTGGTGCGGGTTGCGCTGCATCAGCTCGCGGTCCTTGAAGGCGCCCGGCTCGGACTCATCAGCGTTGCAGCAGAGGTACTTGTCCATGTCCCCGCGCGGCAGGAAGGAAGCCTTTTTCCCCATCGAGAAGCCTGCGCCGCCGCGGCCGCGCAGGCCGGACTCTTCGAGCTCCTTCAGCACCTCGTCGGCCTCCATCTCGCGGTAGGCCTTCTCCAGCGTCGCGTAGCCGCCGTAGCCCTTGTAGCCGGCGAGCGTGCGCAGCGCCGGGTCTTCGGCGTTCTTCAGCAGCAGCCGCGTCTCAGGCATCGGGCCCTCCCGGCAGCGGCCGCTTCTCCAGCGCCTTCTCGGGCAGCACCTCGGTGCCGCCGCGCAGCTGCTCGATCGCCGTCGCCGCTTCTGCCGCCTCGAGCGGGCCGAAGTAGCGCTCGTCGATCGAGGCCATCGGCGCGATGTCGCAGGCCCCGAGGCACTCGAAGCCGGTGACGAAGACGTCATCGTCCCCCTCGGCGGCGGCGCGGAAGGCATCGAGCAGCTCGTCGCCGCCGCGCATCCAGCAGCTGATGTTGGTGCAGACGGCGACCTGGTGGGTGCCGACCGGCTCGGTGTGCAGCAGGTCGTAGAAGCTGGCGACCGACTCCAGGTAGGCCGGCGTCACCCGCATCACCGCCGCCGCCTGGCGGATCCCCTCCGGCGTGCACCAGCCGTAGAGCCGCTGCACCGCCCAGAGCGCCGGGATCGAGGCCGATTTGCGGTCGGGATAGCGCGACATCAGCTGCTCGATCCGCTCGCGCAGCTCGGCCGGGCAGTCGACTTCGTGCAGCTCCGGGATCCCCTCCGGCGCCCGGTCGGGGACGCGTCCCTCGGTGACGGCGCGATCCACCGGCAGGTCGGGATTGACGATCCCCGCACCGTCGACTGGGCTCACCGGTCCACACCTCCGAGGATCGGGTCCAGCATGCCGAGGCTGGCGATCATGTCGGCGATGTAGCTGCCGACGGCCATGTCTTTGAAGGCCTGCAGGTTGACGAAGGATGGGTCGCGGAAGTGGACCCGGGCCGGCTTCGAGGAGCCATCGGCGAGGACGAAGCAGCCCAGCTCGCCGCGCGGCGACTCGATCGCGTAGTAGATCTCGCCGGGCTCGACCCGGTAGCCCTCGGTGACCAGCTTGAAGTGGTGGATCAGCGACTCCATCGAGGTCGAGAGCTCCGAGCGCGGCGGCAGCACGTACTTGCGGTCGTCGGCGATGAAGGGGCCCTCCGGCAGTCCTTCGAGCGCCTGCTCGATGATCCGCACCGACTCGACCATCTCGGCGAGGCGAACGCGGTAGCGGTCGTAGTTGTCGCCGACCGTGCCGACCGGCACGTTGAAGTCGAACTCCGGGTAGACGAGGTAGTCGAAGGTCTTGCGCAGGTCCCAGGGCTCGCCGGCCGCCCGCAGCAGCGGCCCGGTCACGCCCAGCTCCAGCAGCCGTTCGCGCGAGACGATGCCCACGTCCTTGGTCCGCGAGAGGAAGATCTCGTTGCGGTCGAGCAGCGCTTCGTACTGGCCGACCCGCACCGGCATGTCGGCGACGAACTCGCGCAGCTTCTTCTCGAAGCCGACCGGGATGTCCTCGATCACGCCGCCGACCTGGAAGTAGCGGGTGTGCATCCGCTGTCCCGTCGCCATCTCGAAGAGGTCGAGGATCTTGTCGCGCTCGCGGAAGCAGTACCAGAGCATCGAGATCGCGCCGAGGTCGAGCGCCGTCGTCCCCAGCCAGACCAGGTGCGAGTGGATCCGGTTGAGCTCGAGGAAGATGACGCGCAGGTACTTGGCCCGCTCGGGGATCTCCAGCCCGACCAGCCGCTCGACCGCGCCGCAGAAGGCCTCCATCTGGAAGAAGTAGGAGACGTAGTCCATCCGCTCGACGAAGGGGATGACCTTCCAGTAGCTCTTGTCCTCGCAGGACTTTTCGATCCCGGTGTGGACGTAGCCGATCACCGGTTTGAGGTCGCGCACGACCTCGCCTTCGAGGTCGACGATCAGCCGCAGCACGCCGTGCGTCGCCGGGTGGTGCGGCCCGATGTTGACCGTCATCACCTCCGTGGTGCGGTCCTCGGACGTGCCACCGTTTATGTGCCCATATGGGTGCTTAACAAGCGGCACGTCGGTGGGGTCAGCCATAGTTGCGCTCGTTGTAGGTGAAGGTGACGGGCTCGCCGCCGACCGGGAAGTCGCGCCGCTGTGGCCAGCCGACGTAGTCCTCGGGGAGGAGGATCCGGGTCAGATCTGGGTGACCGCGGAAGACGATGCCGAAGAAGTCGAAGACTTCGCGCTCCTGGAACTCTGCCGTGGGGAAGAGCTCGACACAGGAGTCGAGCTCCGGCAGCTCGCCCTCTCCCGGGTCGGCCAGCAGCGCCTTGACGCGGAGGCGCTCGACCCGGTCGCGGTTGAGCAGCTCGTAGTGAACGGCGAAGCGCGGCTCCGCGGGCAGGTAGTCGGCAGCGTGCAGGCTGGAGAGGAAGCCGTAGCCCTGACCCGGCGCCTCGCGCAGCCAGTTGAGCACCGCGAGCACCTGCGCGGGGTCGACCGCCAGGCTCGCACGGCCGTACTCGAAGCCGCTGTCGAGCACGGCGCCGGGGTGGTCCTGCTCGATCTCCCCCCGGATCAGCTCCAGTCCGGGGGCGTCAGGCACGGATCAGCTCCCTGGCAGCCTCGTAGGCATCGGCGGCCTCGGCGCTCGGTTCGCTCCGCGGCCCGCCGCGCGCCCACTCCTCGGTGCCGTGGGCGTCGTAGCGGGTGCGCCAGCCCTGGTCGGGGTTGCCCTGGATCTTGCGCTGCAGCTTGGTGAAGCCGTAGAGGACCGCCTCCGGGCGCGGCGGGCAGCCGGGGATGTGGAGGTCGATCGGCATGAACTTGTCGGCGCCCTGGACCACGGCGTAGTTGGAGAACATGCCGCCGCTGGAGGAGCAGGCGCCCATCGAGATCGCCCACTTCGGCTCCAGCATCTGGTCGTAGAGGCGGCGGACGACCGGCGCCATCTTGATCGAGACCCGGCCCGAGAGGATGATCATGTCCGCCTGTCGCGGCGAGGCCCGCATCGCCTCGGCGCCGAAGCGGGCGAGGTCGTAGCGGGCGGTGACGATCGAGATCGGCGCCTCGATCGCGCAGCAGGCGAGGCCGAAGGTGAGCGGGAACATCGAGTTCGAGCGGGCCCAACCTTGCATCTTCTCGAAGGTGGTCATCACGACCTTTTCCTCGACGTAGCGCTCCAGCTCCTCACCCTCGAGGTCTCCGCGCAGCATGTCGCGGGCGCGCAGCTGGTTGGTGCGCAGGGACTGTCGCTCTACTTCCAATCCAGGGCTCCCTTGCGCCAGACGTAGATGAAGGCGACCAGCAGGAGGACGACGAAGACGACCAGCTCGCCGAGGACGAAGAGGCTGTCGGCGTCCTTCAGGATCACCCCGATCGGGTAGAGGAAGACGACCTCGATGTCGAAGAGGATGAAGAGCATCGCGATCAGGTAGAAGCTGATGCCGAAGCGGAATCCCCGCGCCGCGTCGACGGGGATTCCCGACTCGTACGGCTCGGTCTGGCGGCGGCTCGCCGCGGTCGGCCGCTTCGGCCGCTTCGGGCCGATCACGTGGTTGAGCATCGCGAAGGCCCCTCCGACGGTGACCCCGAGGAGGGCGAAGACGAGAATCGGCAGGTAGCTCTTCAGCACTGGGAAGTCCGTTTGCGGCGGGCGGTCTCACGAAGCGTGGCTCGCCTCGCTCAAGCGCCTGCAGCCGCTGTTATACACCTACATTGTGACAACTTGCTACATAGTGCTTTTCCGCATCAGTAAGCGGAATTCCGACCCTCTGAGGAGGAAATGACGTGGTCGCGGTCCACGTCGTCGTCGGCTCCGCGCTGATCCTGCTCAACCTCGCCGCAGGCGTGGTGGGCGGGCTCGCCTGGTTCCGCAATCGCCAGTCCGTGCCCTTCTGGTACCTGCTGCGCGCAGCGCAGGTCGCGGTCTTCCTGCAGGCGATGCTCGGCGGCCTGCTCGTCTTCACCGGGCACGAACCGCCGGACGACCTCCACTACCTCTACGGGATTCTTCCCCTCGTCGTCTCCTTCCTCGCCGAGGGTGCCCGCGCCGGCGCCGCCGAGCGCGAGCTGGGCGACATCGACTTCGAAGCTCTCTCCGCCGACGCCCAGCAGTCGATCGCCCTCGCGATCGTCCGCCGCGAGATGGGCATCATGGCCGTCAGCTGCGGCGTCATCCTCTTCCTCGGCCTCCGCGCCGCCGGGACCAGCGGCTTGCTGTGACGCTTTTTGACGGCTTGCGCGCCACGCGCGCGGTGTCGCCGGTGCACGATCGAGCCGATGCTCGCTGCTACTGCACCCGATCCCGGTTCTGTGGCTTTCGCTGCCGCTAGCGCGATGGTCTTCAGCTTCCTCGGGACCGTCTATGCATTTTGGCGGCGAGAATCAAGGGACGACGTCCAGTGGAGTGCGTTTCTTGGAACCTTTGTCGGTATCGGGCTTCGGCCTTCTTGTCTGGGGGTTTGGGCTGATTTCAGGTCTATACTGAGTGAGATATGAAGACAAAACACTTCGTCACGGACTTGTTCGCTGCGATGGCGCCGGGATTCTTCATTCTCGTTGTCCCCCTGTACCTGGCAGGGACGTTTCTGCCTCTGCCCTACAACGCGATCGCATATGCGGCCATCCTGGCGATTGGTGCCCTCATCATCCACTTTCGAGACCAGATTGACGCCTGGCGTGTCGCCTGGCGATCGAATCGCAACTCGAACTACACAACCGGCCGGGGCTTTCTCCGCTAGCGGTACTAGGGCCTCTGGCGGTCGAGGCCCAGCTGGATCGCGGCGATGACGGCGAAGACGGCGCCGGTGGCGAGGTGGAGGACGGCGTCGGCGCCGTTGTTGGGGAAGGTGAAGATGCCGGCGGGGCTGGTCGAGAAGATCGCCCAGACCCCGGTGACGATCAGGGCGATGGCGACGTAGATCGCGTAGAGCACCGCCCAGCGCGGCTTCAGCGCGAAGTAGAAGGCGGGGCCGAAGAGAAGGAAGCCGGAGAGGGCGTGGACGCCGTTGAAGTCGACCCCGAGCACGCGCTCGGTCGCCGCACCCTCGCCGAAGTCGAAGCTCGGCTCGGCGATCAGGCCCGCAGTGGCCCAGGCGAGCTGGAACACCGCGACGAGCACGATCGCCCACTGGGCGAAGGTCCACTGCGTGCGTGGCGCAGTCGTCGCCTCCATCGCCGGGAACCTTACAACGGCACTATTCTGCGGCCATGCTCGACCATGTCGGCATAGAGGTGAGCGATCTGGCGCGCAGCAAGGCCTTCTACGAAGGGGCGCTGGAGCCGCTCGGGATCGGGCTGCTGATGGAGTTCGAGGGAGCGGCCGGCTTCGGCAAGGAGACCGAGCACGGGCCGAAGCCCTTTTTCTGGATCGGCGCCCGCGACCGTCCCGCGGTCAGCGGCGCACATGTCGCCTTCGGCGCCCGCACACCGGAGCTGGTCGATGCCTTCCACGCCGCCGCCCTTGCCGCGGGTGGGACCGACAACGGCGCTCCCGGACCGCGGCCGATCTACCACCCGGGCTACTACGGCGCCTTCGTCCTCGACCCCGACGGCAACAACGTCGAGGCCGTCTGCCACCGGGCCGCCCAGGGCTAGTAGTGGCGCTTTAGTCGCGCATACGCCGACAAAAGCGCCAAGCACTCAGCCCAGCGGCCGGTACTCGCCGCCGTGGAAGACCAGCGGGTCGCCCTCGCCGCTCTCCAGGTCGGTGACCTCGCCGGTGACGATCACGTGGTCGCCGGCGGCGACCACGTCGCGCAGGTCGCAGGCGATCCAGGCGAGGGCGTCGTCGATCGCCGGGGTCCGCTCGCGCTCGCCCCACTCGATGCCCGCCCACTTGTCGGCGACCGGCGCCTTGGTCGCGAAGGAGCGGGCGATCTCCTCCTGGCCGGCGTGGAGGACGTTGATTCCGAAGCGGTTGGCAGCCTGTACGGCGAGCAGGGTGCGGGAGCCGCGGTCGAGACAGGCCAGCATCAGCATCGGCTCGATCGAGAGCGAGCAGACCGCGTTGGCGGTCGCCCCTGCCGGACCGTCGGGGCCGGCCGCGGTGACGACGGTGACGCCGGTGGGCAGCATCCCCATCGCGGCGCGAAAGCGGTCGGGGTCGAGCGGACTCATGGCTTGACCAGACAATATGATGCGCGCCGCGTGCGCCCAGCTCTGATCACAGCCATGGCCATCGTCTCGACCCTCGGCCTCGCCGCCTGCGGCTTCGGCGAAGAGGGGGTCTCGGTCTCCAAGGACGATCCCGACTACAACGGGGCCGTCCTCTTCTCGACGCACTGCTCGGGCTGCCACACGATGAGCGCCGCCGGCACGCAGGGCAGCGGCAACCGCGGCCTGCGTACGCAGGGGCCGAACCTCGACCAGCGAACCGAGACCTACGACGATGCTCTCTTCGCGATCCAGAACGGCGGCTTCTCAGGCGCGATCATGCCCCAGAACATCGTCGTCGGCGAGGAGGCCGAAGAACTCGCGCGCTTCGTCGCCAAGTACTCCGGAGACGAAGCCGAATCGTCGCCTCGCCCCGGCGAGGCCGGCGAGGCCTCGCCCTAACGCTGCCGCGCCATGCTTGACCTGAAGCTGATCCGCTCCGACCCTGAGCGGGTCAAGGCGGCGCTCGCGCGCCGCGGAGCGGGCGAGCAGGTCGACGAGCTGCTGGCGCTCGACGCCCGCCGCCGTGAGCTGCTGCCGCAGATCGAGAACGCCCAGGCGGAGCGCAAGACGCTCTCCAAGCAGATCGGCGAGGCGAAGCAGCGGGGGGAGGAGGCCGGCGAGCAGATGGCAGCCGTCCAGTCCCTGAAGGAGCAGATCGAGGCGGGCAGGGCGGAGCTGGAGAAGGTCGAGGCGGAGCTGGAGAAGGTCGCAACTGCGCTCCCCAACCTGCCGGACCCCGATGCCCCCGACGGGATGACCGAGGAGGACGCGGTAGTCATGCGCGAGGAGGGGGAGAGGCCGAGTTTCGACTTCGAGCCCCGCGACCACCTCGAGATCGGCACCGAGCTCGGCCTCCTCGACATGGAGGCGGGGGCGAGGGTCTCCGGCTCCCGCTTCGCCTATCTGAAGGGCGACCTGGTCATGCTCGAGCTGGCCCTGGTCCGCTTCGCGCTCGATCTGGTCCGCGGCGAGGGTCACGAGCCCGTCGTTCCGCCTGTCCTTGTCCGCGAAGAGGCGCTCGTCGGGACCGGCTTCCTGCCCGGCGACCGCGATCAGATCTACGAGGTGCCCAAGGACGAGCTCTTCCTCGTCGGCACCTCGGAGGTCTCGCTTGCCGCCCTCCACGCGGACCAGATCCTCGAGGCCGATCAGCTGCCGCTGCGCTATGCGGGCTTCTCGCCCTGCTTCCGCCGCGAGGCCGGCGCGGCCGGTCGCGACACACGCGGCATCTTCCGCGTCCATCAGTTCGACAAGGTCGAGATGTTCTCGTTCGTCGAGCCATCCGAGTCCTCAGCCGAGCACGAGCGCCTGCTGGCGATCGAGGAGCGGATCCTCTCCGAGCTGGAGATTCCCTACCGGGTGGTCAACGTCGCCGCCGGAGATCTCGGCGCTCCGGCGGCGAAGAAGTACGACTGCGAGGCGTGGATTCCGAGCCAAGGGCGCTACCGTGAGCTGACGTCCTGCTCCAACACAACCGACTATCAGGCCCGCCGCCTCGCCTGTAGGTATCGATCTGCCGACGGCGAATCTCCCCAGACGGTCCACACGTTGAACGGCACTGCCGTGGCGGTCGGAAGGACGATGATCGCTCTGATCGAGAACCGGCAGGAGCGGGACGGCAGTTTCACGCTACCTACTATTTTGCATTCATACGGTTCGCCTGAAAGGATTTCTGAACCATGAGCACGAGTGTGCGGGATGCAAAGCGCGTCGTCCTTTGCGACGACCACGAGATCGTTCGCGAGGCGATCAAGTCTCGGATGGCGGATTCGAGCACGGTCGAGATCGTCGGCGAGGCCGGCGACGGGCGCGACGTGGTCGATGTCGTCAAGGAACTCGAGCCCGACGTTCTGATCATCGACGTCGAGCTGCCCAAGCGCGACGGCATCGAGGCGACCAAGGAGGTCCTCAAGGCCCGCCCGCGGACCAAAGTGATCATCTTCACCGCCCATGCCCAACCCGACCTGCTGGCGCTGGCCTTGCGAGCCGGTGCCTCCGGCTACGTGCTCAAGTCCGCTCCAGCCGAGGACATCGCCAGGGCTGTGAAAGCGGTGACCGGCGGCGGCACCTTCCTCGGTGGGGACTTCGCCGGCGGCAAGCCGTCCGAGGTGGAGAAGCTGCTTACCCTCTCGCCGCGCGAGCGGCAGATCCTCGAACTGCTCGCCGAGGGCCTGCGGGTGAAAGAGATCGCTGAGCGGCTCCAGCTCAGCCCAGCGACCGTCCATACCCACGTGCGCAACGCGATCGCCAAGCTCGAGGTCGACACGCGGACCGAGGCAGTCGCGCTCGCCGTCCGCTTCAGCTACCTCGGCGCCGGCGGCGCCGTCAAGTAGCGCCGGCGCCTACTCCTCTTTGTCGAGAGTGAGCGCGCAGCCGTTGATGCAGTAGCGCTGCCCGCCGCGGTCGGCGGGCCCGTCCTCGAAGACATGACCGAGGTGGGCATCGCAGTGCTTGCAAACGACCTCTGTGCGGCGCATCAGCAGGCTGTTGTCGGAGCGCAGCTCGACGTGCTCCAGGTTGACCGGCTCGGTGAAGCTTGGCCAGCCGGTGCCGGAGTCGAACTTGGTGCCGGAGGAGAAGAGCTCTGTCCCACAGCAGACGCAGCGGTACATCCCCTCCGCCTTCTCATCCCAGTAGGGCCCGGTGAAGGCACGCTCGGTGCCTGCCTTGCGAGTCACCTCGTACTGCTCGGGGGTCAGTTGCTCGCGCCACTCCTGCTCTGACTTCTGGACCTTGGGGGACATCTCGCTCCTTTCGTCTTCTCCACTCCAGGTTAGGGATCGGCGCAAGGGCGGTATACGTGGGGAGTGCACCGCAGGGGTCTCATCGTGTTCTCGCTTGCCGTCTGTGCCTGGGCCGCTGCCTCTGCGGCGTCGGCGGCGGCTGCCCCCAGGAGCTTGATCGCGCCCACGTCGGCTTGTTCGCACCAGGGAAACCCGGGCGATCCCGCGCCTGTTCAGGAGCGGGCGATGGCTTGCCTGACCAACTACGCGCGCGAGCAGAGGGGGCTGCGCCCGTTCGCCGAGGTGCCCGCGCTCGATCGCTCGGCAGGGCGCAAGTCGGCCGACATCCTGCGCTGCGATTCCTTCAGCCACACCGCCTGCGGACGCGACTTCACCCACTGGATCCGCCGCTCCGGCTACGCCCCCGGCAGTTGCTGGAGCGCCGGCGAGAACATCGCCTGGGGCAGCGGCGGGCTCGGCACGGTCCGCTCGATCTTCCGCTCCTGGATGGGGTCCTCAGGCCACCGGGCGAACATCCTCAGCGCCGGCTTCCGCGACCTCGGGGTGGGTCTGACGGTCGGCTCGCTGGAGGGCTATCCCGACGCTCACGTCTGGACCCAGCACTTCGCCGAGCGCTGCTGAGCGGGGCGCACCTAGGATGCCCGGGTGCCCGAGACCTTCTACGAGCGAGACGGAGACGGTTACGTCGCAACCGAGCTGACCCGCGGGCCGTGGGACCCGGGCGCCCAGCATGCCGGTCCGCCGTCGGCCCTTCTGGGCCGGGAGATAGAGTCGCTGGAGGGATCCGGCGAGTTCCAGGTGGGCAGGATCGTGATGGAGATCCTGCGCCCGGTGCCGATCGGGCCGGTGCGGCTCGAGTCGAGGATCCTCAGGCCGGGCAGGCGCGTGCAGCTGGTCGAGGCCTCGCTGAGCGGTGAGGCGGGCGAGCTGGTGCGGGCGACCGCCTGGCGGTTGCGCACCTCGGAGGTCGAGATGCCGGATGAGTCGATTGCAGCGGACCCTCCCCCGCCGGGACCCGAGCAGGGCACCACTCCTGACTTCTTCGCCACGGGCCAGGATGTCGGCTACCACACGGCGATGGAGTGGAAAGCCGTTGCCGGGGCCTTTCTCGAGCCGGGGCCGGCGACGGTGTGGATGCGGATGCGCCACCCCCTGGTCGCCGGCGAGGAGCCCTCGCCCCTGCAACGAGCGCTGATCGCCGCCGACGTCGGCAACGGAATCAGCGCCGTACTCGATTGGCGCGAGTACGTCTTCATCAACGTCGATCTCACCGTCCACTTCGAGCGCATGCCGGAGGGCGAGTGGGTCTGCGTCGACGCCACCACCCGCGCCCAACCAACTGGCATCGGCACCGCCGAGTCGGTCCTCTCCGACCAGCGCGGCCGCATCGGCCGCGCCGCCCAGTCCCTGCTCATCGCTCGGCGGTAGCCAGTGCCGGCTGACTGTGCGACGAGAGGGCGAAGGCGACCATCGCCATCGAGACCAGGGCGATCATCGCGGAGAGCAGGAAGGCGCCCTCGTAGCTGCTGATCGCGGCCGCGAGTCCGGCGAGGGGGGCGCCGAGGCCGACTCCGGCGTCGAAGAAGGCGGTGAAGGTCCCCAGGGCCGCGCCGCGGCGGTTCTCGGAGACGCGGCCGACGACGATCAGCGAAAGCGACGGGTAGAACAGGGAGAAGGCCGCGCCCATCGCCAGGGCTCCCGCCAGAGCGACCGGGAGACTGTGTGCGAGCCCCATCATGATCAGGCCGATCGCCTCGACCATCGCGGCGGTGATCGCGACCCTCCTCGGACCGACCCGATCCGGCAGGTTGCCGCCGATCAGGCGGGTCAGCACCACCATCGTCGCGAAGGCACCGAACACGGTCGCCCCATGACCGATGCCGCGGTCCTCGAGGTGGAGGACGACGAAGGCGGCGATCGTCGCGTAGCCGATCGAGGAGAGGGCGAGGGCGATGCCGGGGCGGATCGCCTCGCGCGCGATCAACGGTTGGTGCTCGCCGATGTGCGCGGCCGGCTGGAAGGGGTCCGGGACTCGGGTGGCGATCAGCACGCCCAGCAGCGGCGCCGCGCCGGCGAGGATCCAGACGGGCGTGTAGCCGCCGACGTGCTGGATCAGCTCGCCGACCAGCGGTCCGACGCTGAGCGCCCCCCAGACCGCCAGTCCGTAGAGGCCGATCACCCGGCCGCGCCGCTGCGGCGGTGCCAGATCGACGATCCAGGCGGAGCCTGCGGTGAACACGGCGCCCTCGCCGGCGCCGAGCACCAGCCGCGCCGCGATCAGCCCCGGCACTCCGAACGGCAGCAGGTACATGAAGCCGCCTATTGCGACGAGGAGCGAGCCGAGCAGGACGGTGGGTTTGCGGCCGCGACGATCGGCGAGTCGGCCGGCAACCGGTCGCAGCAGCAGGCCGGTGACCGCATAGGCGCCGACGACGATGCCGACCGCGACGTTGCCGGCATTGAGCGGTCCGTTCACGTAGCGGGGCAGAACCGGCAGCACGGCGCCGACCGCGAGCAGGCAGAAGAAGGTGACAGCGAAGACGCCCGCGAAGGCGACCCCACGGCGCGAGCTGAGAAGAGGGCCCTCCTCCATCACTGCAATAGCCCGGATAGGTCCTCGAGCACATGGTCCGGGCCGGCCTCGGCGGCGGCGGCCTCCGCGCGCGTGCCGGCACCGCTGAGAACGAGGATCGTCGCCAGTCCCGCACGTCGTCCGCCGACGATGTCGGAAGCGATCCGGTCGCCGACCATCGCTACGCGGCGGGCGTCCGGGATCAGCTTTCGGGCCCACTCGAAGAGGTGGCGCTCTGGCTTGCCGCCGATCTCCGCGGTCGCCCCCGAGGCCGTCTCGACTGCCGCCAGTACGGCACCCGTCCCGGGCCAGGCGCCGCCCGGCATCGGCAGGGTCGGATCGCGGCTGGTCGCAAAGAGCGCCGCGCCGCCCTGCAGGGCCAGGGTCGCGGTCAGCAGCTCCTCGTAGTCGAAGTCCCGGTGTCCCGAGACGAGCACCGCCCTGGCGTCCCTGCCGGCCTCGCCGTCGAGCGGTTGCAGGCCGGCACCGGCCGCCGCTTGCTTGAAAGCCGGGGCGCCGATCACGAAGGCGCTCGCGCCGGCGCCGACGCTCTCTGCGGCGAGCTCGACGGTGACCACGCCGGCGGTGACGATGCGATCGTCGCCGACCTCGATCCCGGCTTGGCGCAACCGCTCGCCGTAGGTCGCAGGCGGCTTGCCCGGGTTGTTGGTGACGAAGACGATCTCCTTGCCGCCGTCGAGTAGGCGCTGCAGCGTCTCCGCTGCGCCTGGCACCGGCTCTCGTCCCACCCAGACGACCCCATCGAGGTCGACCAGGAATCCGTCGAAGTCGTCCGCCAGCGCCATCCAGCCGCAGGCTAGCCCGTACTCTCATCTCGATACGGTGCGGCCCATGGATAACTCGAACGGGCAGGTGGTCGAGGCAACCGGGGTGTCGCGTCGCTACGGCGAGGGCGAGGCCGCGGTCGATGCTCTGGTCGGCGTCAGCACCGGTTTCGATCGCGGCCGCTTCACGGCGATCATGGGACCGTCCGGCTCAGGCAAGTCCACCTTGATGCACATCCTCGCCGGGCTCGACAAGCCGACCGCCGGCACCGTCGTCCTCGACGGCGAGGAGATCACCGGGATGAACGACGGCGAGCTGACCAAGCTACGCCGCGACAAGCTCGGCTTCGTCTTCCAATTCTTCAACCTGCTGCCGGTGCTCAGTGCCGAGGAGAACCTGGTGCTGCCGCTCTCGATCGCCGGCCGCAAGCCGGACCAGGCGTGGCTCGATCGACTCGTCAGCACCGTCGGCCTCGAGGACCGTCGCACCCACCGTCCCTCCGAGCTCTCCGGCGGACAGCAGCAGCGCGTCGCCGTCGCCCGGGCGCTGGTCTCCAAACCGGCCGTCGTCTTCGCCGACGAGCCCACCGGCAACCTCGACTCGAAGGCGAGCGCCGAGGTGCTCGCCCTGCTGCGCCAGTCGGTCGACGACTTCGGCCAGACCGTGATCATGGTCACCCACGATCCCGCCGCCGCCGCTCACGCCGACCGGCTGATCACCCTGCGCGACGGCAGCATCGTCCACGACGCCGCCCCCGGCTCGGCCGACGAGGTGATCGAGCTGATGAAGACGATCGACTAGCGAGTTGACGCGACTGGCAGTCAAGAGCCTCTGGGCCCGCAAGGTCCGAGCCCTGACGACGACGCTGGCGGTGGTGATCGGCGTCGCCTTCGTCGCCGGCACCTACATCCTCACCGACACCACCTTCGCCGCCTTCGACGAAATCTTCGAAGACTCGTTGGCGAAGACCGACGTCGTGATCACCGCCAAGGATGCGGTGCGGCAGGAATCCGGCGAGGTTCCCAGCTTCAAAGCCACCGTCCTGCCGAGAGTGAAGCGGGTGCCGGGAACGCGGGTGGCGGCGGGGCAGATCTTCACCCCGGGCGGGCTCTTCAACGCCGAGAACGAGCAGATCGGCACCCAGTTCGCACCCAAGTTCATCACCTCGATCCTTCCCAACGCGCTCGAAACGCAGACCTACGTCGAAGGGCGGCCACCGCGGAACGCCTCCGAGGCCGTGCTGGACGAGAGCGCTGCCGAGGAGGCGGGAATCGGGCTCGGCGACACGCTCAAGCTGGCCTCGGTCGCCCGCGCCACCTCCTACCGTCTGGTCGGCTTGACCAAACTCGGCGACGCCTCCTGGGGCGGGGCCAGTATCGCCGGGGTGCTCCTCCCGGTGGCGCAGAAGATCACCGGCAAGCGAGGCGAATTCGACCAGATCGCGATCGCCGCCGACGAGGGAGTCTCCGAAGAGACGCTCAAGCAACGGATCCAGCGTGTCGTTCCGGGATCGCTCCTGGTCGAGACCGCCAAGGAGAACGCCGAGCGCAACTCCAACCAGATCCGCGATGACCTCGGCTTCCTCAGAATCGCCCTGCTGGTCTTCGCCTTCGTCGCCCTCCTCGTCGGCGCCTTTCTCATCTTCAACACCTTCTCGATCACAGTCGCGCAGCGGGTCAGGGAGTTCGGCATGCTGCGCACGCTCGGCGCCGGTCGCGGCCAGATCCTCGGCTCGGTCGTGGTCGAGGCGCTGGCGATCGGCCTGCTCGGGGCGCTGCTCGGCCTGGCCGGCGGCTATGGGATCGCCGTCGGCCTCAACGCGCTCTTCGTCGCGATCGGCATCGACCTGCCGACCACCGATCTCATCACCAAGACGCGCACGATCGTCGTCTCGCTGCTGATCGGGGTCGGTATCACCCTGATCTCCTCGTTCATCCCGGCTTTGCGCTCGACCCGCGTGCCCCCGATCGCGGCCCTCTTGGCGCTCGAGCTGCCGAGCAGCCGCCGCCGCAGCATCGTCTACGGCGTGATCGCGGTCCTCCTCGGAGTAGCCGGAATGGCGATGGTCCTGGCCGGACTCTTCGGCGATGCCGGCGGGGGCAGCGCCGCCGGCCTGATGGGCGGTGGGGCGGTGGCGGTACTGCTTGCGGTCTCGCTCTTCAGCCCACGCCTGGTGCGCCCGCTCGCCTCGCTTGCGGGCCGGCCGCTGGAGCTGCTGCGCCGCCTCACCGGTCGCCTCGCTCGCGAGAACACCCAGCGCAATCCGGCCCGCACGGCGGTCACCGCGGCGGCGCTGATGATCGGCCTCGCTGTCGTCGCCTTCGTCACCGTCTTCGCCGACGGCATCAAGAGCTCGATCTCGTCCGCGATCGACGAGAACTTCCAGGGTGAGCTGGTGATCCAGAACTCCGACGGCTTCTCGCCGATCTCGCCGCGCGCCGCCGATGTCGCACGCAAAGTGGATGGGGTCGAGCTGGTCGCGACTCTGCGTTCCACTCAGGCGAAGCTGGTCGGCGGCGACGGCGGTAAGCCGCGCGTCACCTCGCTCGACCCCGACTCCGGTCGCGTGCTGACGATCGACTGGACCGAGGGTGGGCCGGCGCTCCTGCGTGGGCTCCCCGATGACGCGGTGATCCTCGACAAGGCCTTCGCCAACGGCAACGACATCGAGGTCGGGGACGAGATCCGCTTCCTGACCCAGATCGGTGAGAGACCGCGCCTGCGCGTCGTCGGCGAGTTCGAAGACAAAGTCGAACTGCTCGGCAGCGCGATCGTCACCCCGCAACTGATGGCGAGCGCCTTCGACCAGCGCGACGACGTCATCGACTTCGTCAAGCTGGCCCCGGGAGCCGACGGGGACGAGGTCAAGGCCCAGCTGTCGAAACTGATGGAGCGCGAGTTCCCGACCGCGGAGGTGCGCAGCCAGCAGGAGCTGAAGGAAAACCAGGAAGAACAGATCAACCAGCTGCTCGGCCTGATCTACGCGCTGCTGGCCCTCGCTGTCATCGTCTCTCTCTTCGGGATCGCCAACACGCTGGCACTCTCAATCCACGAGCGCACCCGGGAGCTCGGGATGCTGCGGGCGATCGGCATGTCGCGGCGGCAGGTGCGGACGATGATCCGCTACGAGGCCGTGATCACAGCCCTGATCGGTGCCCTGCTCGGCATGGTGATCGGCGTGATCTTCGCGGCGCTGATCGCGCAGCCGCTGGAGGAGGAAGGCTTCGCTCTCTCCTATCCCGTCGGCACTCTGATCGGGATGCTGGTCTTCGCCGCCCTCGCCGGCGTCATCGCGGCTATCGCACCGGCCCGCCGCGCCTCACGACTCAACGTTCTCGAGGCGCTCCAGTACGAGTGAGAGGGCCTGCGGCCGGCGCATCTCTGCGTCCTCGGTCGCTCACGTGCTGAAGCACGCTTCGCTCCCTGCGTCCTTGACCTGCTTGACCGCAGGCCCTCTCAGCGTCTGAGTAGGCGGGTGACGGCAGCCATCAACTCTTCGGTGCGCTCCTGCTGCTCTGACGCTTTGGCCCCGATTACGCAGTGGGCGGCGTGGTCGGAGAGCAGCTCGAGCGCGACCTTGTCGAGCGCCGCTTGGATCGCGGTCACCTGGGTGACGACGTCGATGCAGTAGCGGTTCTCCTCGACCATCCTCTCGACGCCGCGGACCTGCCCCTCGATCCGCCGCAGCCGCTTGAGGACCGCGTCCTTGTTCTCGGTGTAGCCGTGGGTCGTCGTCTCGCTCACTTCAGCACCTCAGCGAGCAGGACGATCGTGCCGAAGGTCCCCATCGCTGCCGCCACGTAGGCGACGACGCGGACGGGTGGCCCGCCGTGGATCCCGGTCTCGTGCACGACCGCGTGGCCTTTGCCGCGGGCGATCAGCCAGCGGTTGACCGGAACCGCGAAGGCACCGGCGACGACGAGGGAGAAGGAGAGGCTGCCCCAGAAGAGCACGCTGTCGAGGCCGGACTCCATCGCGCCTGGAACGAGCACCATCACCAGGTTGTCGACGATCTCCATCGTGGCGATGCTGAGCGTGTCGGAGGCGAGGGCGATCGGGATCACCGCCGAGAGCGCCAGACCGGCGCGAAGCAGCGGCAGGCTGGTCAGGGTGTAGCCGAAGAGGAAGGCAAGCGCGACCGCGAGGGCGACGGTGCCGAGGTTGGAGAAGCCGAGCGCGGTCCCGATCGTCATCCCGGCGACCTCGCCGATCGCGCAGCCGGTCAGGCAGTGGAGGGTGGCGCTGACTGCGACTGCGGTGAGCGCCGCGCCCTCGGTCGGCATCTCGTGATGGTGGTGATGAGCGTGAGCGTCCATGGGGACGCAGTATACATACCCCCAGGGGGTATTAACCGAGACCCATGCGAAGTGCCCCGGCAACCTCGCGCATCGCTGCGCGAGAGGTGCGGCTGACGGCGGTCAGGTTGGCGAAGCTGTGGATCAGGCCCGGGTGGCGCCGCAGGGCGACCCGCACGCCGGCCTCGCGCAACCGAGTAGCGAAGGCCTCGCCCTCGTCGCGCAGGGGATCGAAGCCGGCGGTGGTCACGTAGGCGGGAGGAAGATCGGAGAGATCGGCTGCCCGCAGGACTGAGACGCGTGGATCGTCGGGGGCGCAGCCGTCGGGTAGGTAATGGGCCTCGAACCAGTCCATGTCGGCCTTGGTCAGCATGAATCCCTCGGCGAAGGTGTTGCGCGACGCCTGCTCCCCGACCGCGTCGGTTACGGGATAGATCAGCAGCTGCATCGCCGGCCGGATCCCGTCCTCGTCGCGGGCCAGGAGGCTGACCGCCGCAGCGAGGTTGCCGCCCGCGCTGTCTCCGCCGACGGCGATCCGGGCCGGGTCGATCTCCAGCTCGGCCGCGTGCGCCGCGGCCCAGACGAAGGCTGCGAAGGAGTCCTCGACTGCGGCCGGGAAAGGATGCTCCGGCGCCAGGCGGTAGTCGACCGACAGCACGGCGACGTCGGCCTGGGTGGCGAGGAAGCGGCAGAGGCCGTCATGGGTATCGAGGTCGCCGACCACCCAGCCGCCGCCGTGGAAATAGACGAGCAGCGGCCGCGATTTCGCTGCCGGCCCCGGCGGTACGTAGAAGCGCGCCGGGACCGGTCCGGCGGGGCCGGGCAGCTCCATCTCCGTGACACGGTCCATCGGCCGGGGTCGCCCGTCCACAGCGGCCGAGCCTTCCCTGGCCATCTCCCGGGCCCGCGCAGGAGTCGATTCGCTGCCGGTGATCGACTCGTCACCGACCCACTGGGCGAGTCGCAGCAGGGCCTGGATGTCGCTGGCCAGCACCTGGCCCTCGATCTCCGGTGGGCGGCCGAAGAGCAGCCGTTGCACCGGCGGCGGCAGCGCGCAGGCCACCCGCACCACCCGATGCTCCGCCCGCGGAGAGAGTCGAGGAAGTTGCGCCACCGGGGCGGCAGGCTACGGGATCGGCGGCAGGCGGGAGCAGCGGGGCGGTCGTTCCGCCAACGAGACGCATCTCACACGACGCTTCACGTCAGCCAATACCCTGCGGGGGTAGAGGCGCGATGGAGGCTGCGACCACAACCGCTCCCCGGCCGGTCACCCGGCGAGCGGAGCGACGGTTGCCGCCCGGCCCCCCACTGCCCCGTGTGATCCAGACGGCGATCTGGTCGCGGCAGGCGCGGCGGATGCTCTTTGCCTGCCACGAGCGCTACGGCGACATCTTCACGATCGAAATCGCCTACGAAGGCAAGTGGGTGATGCTGGCCGATCCCGAGATGGTCAAACAGGTCTTCACCGGCGATCCGCGCATCTTCCACGCCGGCGAGGGCAACAAGATCCTCGCCCCGGTCCTCGGCCGCAACTCGGTCCTCGTCCTCGACGAGAAGCCCCACATGAGCCAGCGCAAGCTGCTGTTGCCGCCCTTCCACGGGGCGCGGATGCAGGGCTACGAGCAGACGATGAGCGAGATCGCCGAGGCCGAGATCGAGAGCTGGCCCACCGGCGTCCC
Organism: uncultured Solirubrobacterales bacterium; assembly: GCA_963697695.1. Taxonomy (GTDB): domain Bacteria; phylum Actinomycetota; class Thermoleophilia; order Solirubrobacterales; family 70-9; genus VRUE01. The sequence goes on along the minus strand of OY969094.1, from coordinate 1,347,279 downwards.
CTACAAGCTGCGGCCGCGGATGCAGGCGATAACGCTGGAGATCATCCTGCGCACGGTCTTCGGCGTTCGCGAGGGCGAGCGGCTGAGCGAGCTGCGCGAGGCGCTGCGCGAGTTCCTCGACCTGACCACCAACCCGGCTGCGCTGCTTCCGGTCTTGCTGATCGGCCCCGGCCGGGTCAGGGGTGTCCCCGCCTTCCGTCGCCGCATCGAGCGGGTCGACGCGCTGATCTACCAGGAGATCGCCGCCCGCCGCCAGGCTGAGGACCTCGAGGAGCGCGACGACATCCTCTCGATGCTGATCGCCGCCCGCCACGAGGACGGCAGCCCGATGAGCGACGAAGAGATGCGCGACGAGCTGCTCACCCTGCTCGTCGCCGGCCACGAGACGACCGCGACCTCGCTCTCATGGGCGGTCGAGCGCTTGACCCGTCACCCGGACAAGCTGGAACGCCTGCGTGCCGAGGCGGAGGCCGGGGGCGAGGAGTACCTGACCGCGACGATCCAGGAGACGCTGCGCCTGCGCCCGGTGATCTCGATCGTCGTCCGCACCCTGACCGAGCCGGTCGAGATCGGCGGCTACGAGCTGCCGGCTGGGGTCTCGGTCACGCCGGCGGTCTACCTCGTGCACCGCAACCGCGAGATCTATCCCGAGCCTGACCGGTTCCTGCCCGAGCGCTTCCTCGACAACCCGCCCGGCACCTACACCTGGATCCCCTTCGGCGGCGGCGTCCGCCGCTGCCTCGGCGCTTCCTTTGCCCAGTTCGAGATGGCCGTCGTCCTGCGCGAGCTGGTCAGGCGCCGCCGGATCCGCCCGGCCGACCCCAAGCCCGAGCGAGTCTTCCGCCGCGCGATCACCGAGACCCCGCGCCACGACGCGCGGGTTGTCCTGAGCTAGCGCCTCAGCCGCAGCCGGTGTTGTTGCCGCAGGACGAGCACGTGTAGCAGGAGCCCGTGCGCTGCATCATGCCGCCGCACTGCTCGCAGGCGGGGCCGAGCTCGAGACCCGACATCTTGGCCGGGACCACCGGGGGCGTTTCAGTGAAGGCCGAGGAAGCCGGCACGGCCTCGCCACCGCTCGCCTTTGCCTTCTCGGCGCCGTTCCCGTTGCCCGGCTTGGAGTGGCTGTTACCGCCGTTGGCCGGACCCGCTGTGCCGCCGCTGGTGTCGATCCCGAGCCCGAGCTGGGCGGTCTCCGCTTCGCGCTTGGCGCGCACGTCGGCGGTGAGGATGCCGAGGTCCTCCAGCGTTTCGGTGTCGTCGATGAAGCGGCTCGCCAGCCAGCGCATGATGTAGTCGGGCATCGACTTGGCGAAGGGGATCTCCGGGTTCTGGGTCATCCCCTCCGGCTCGAAGCGCATATAGCTGAACTTGCGCACGAAGATCTCCAGCGGCACCCCGTACTGCAGCCCGATCGAGATCGCCGTGGCGAAGGCGTTGAGCAGCCCTCGCATCGTCGATCCCTCCTTGCCGATGTCGGTGAGGAAGATCTCGCCGACGTTGCCGTCCTCGTACTTGCCGGCCGTGATGTAGCCCTCGTGGCCGGCGATCGAGAACTTGTGGGTGATCGACTCGCGCTCGCGCGGCATCTTCTTGCGCACCGGCTCGACCGGTGCCTCCGCCTCGGCCTCCTTTTCCTCCTGGGCGTCGGTGCGCAGCGCCTGCGCCGTCTTCGAGCCGTCGCGGTAGATCGCCAGCGCCTTCAGGCCACCCTTCCAGCCGCGGGTGTAGGCGTCGGCGATGTCCTCGACCGTCGCCGACTGCGGCAGGTTGACCGTCTTCGAGATCGCGCCCGAGATGAACGGCTGGGTCGCGGCCATCATGTCGATGTGGCCGGTGTGGGAGATCGCCCGCTCGCCGACGGCGACGTCGAAGACCGGCAGGTGCTCGTCCTTCAGGCCCGGCGCGCCGATGATCGTCGCGTTCTCGGCAATGTGGGCGTCGATCTGCTCGACCTGAGGCTCGGCGTAGCCGAGCGTGCGCAGGGCCAGCGGCACCGATTTGTTGACGATCGTCATCTGGCCGCCGCCGACCAGCTCCTTGAACTTGACCAGGGAGAAGTCGGGCTCGATCCCGGTCGTGTCGCAGTCCATCAGGAAGCTGATCGTCCCGGTCGGCGCCAGCACCGTTGCCTGCGCGTTGCGGTAGCCGTGCTCCTCACCCAGTTCGACCGCCTCGTCCCAGGCCCGCTGCGCCGCCTCGAGCAGGTCACCCTTGATCCCGGTCGGGTCGACGTCGTAGGAGGCATCGCGGTGCATTCGCATCACCCCGTTGTGGGGCTCGCGGTTGCGCTCGTACTCCTTGTAGGGGCCGGTCGCCCCGGCGGCGATCAGCGCCGACTGGCGGTAGGCGCGGCCGGTCATCAGCGCCGTGATCGCGGCGGCGACGTTGCGGCCCTCGTCGGAGTCGTAGGGGAGGCCATCTGACATCAGCAGCGCGCCGAGGTTGGCGTAGCCGAGGCCGAGCTGGCGGAACTTGTTCGCGTTCTCGGTGATCTCCTCGGTCGGGTAGCTGGAGAAGCCGACCACGATCTCCTGAGCGAGGAAGACGACGTCGACCGCGTGTTCGAAGTCCTCGACGTCGAAGCTGCCGTCCTCGCGGCGGAACTTCATCAGGTTAAGCGAGGCGAGGTTGCAGGCCGAGTCGTCGACGTGCATGTACTCCGAGCAGGGGTTGGAGGCGTTGATCCGACCCGACTCCGGGCAGGTGTGCCAGCGGTTGATGATCGTGTCGTACTGGACGCCGGGATCGGCGCAGCGCCAGGCGGCGTCGGCGATCTGGTTCATCAGGTCGCGCGCCGGCAGCGTCTTCGTCGCTTCGCCGTCGGTGCGGGCGAGCAGACTCCAGTCGCCGTCCGCCTCGACCGCCTCCATGAACTCGTCGGTGACCCGCACCGAGTTGTTCGCGTTCTGGTACTGGATCGAGGTGAAGCCCTCGCCGTCGATCGACATGTCGAAGCCGGCGTCGCGCAGCGCCGCCGCCTTCTCCTCCTCCTTGGCCTTGCACCAGACGAAGTGCTCGATGTCCGGGTGGTCGACGTCGAGCACGACCATCTTCGCCGCGCGACGGGTCTTGCCACCCGACTTGATCGTCCCCGCCCAGGAGTCGGCGCCGCGCATAAAGCTGACCGGGCCGCTCGCCGTACCGCCCTTTTTCAGCTGCTCCATCGAGCCGCGGATGTTGGAGAGGTTGATCCCGGAGCCGGAGCCGCCGCGGAAGATGCGGCCCTCCTTCGTGTTCCAGTCCAAGATGGACTCCATGTTGTCTTCGACGCTGAGGATGAAGCAGGCCGAGCACTGGGGCCGCTCCTCGAAGCCGACGTTGAACCAGACCGGCGAGTTGAAGGCCGCCTTCTGGTTGAGCAGGATCGAGGTCAGCTCCGCTTCGAAGGCCTCGGCGTCCTCGGCCGAGGCGAAGTAGCCGCCCTCGCGCCCCCAGTCGGAGATCGTCCCCGCGACCCGCCCGATCATCTGTTTGACCGAGGACTCGCGCCTGTCGGTCCCGAGCTGGCCGCGGAAGTACTTCTGGGCGACGATGTTGGTCGCGTTCTGCGACCAGCTCTTCGGGAACTCGACCCCGCGCTGCTCGAAGGCCGGGCTCTCCGGATTGCCGATCACCGCGTCCCGCGTCTCCCACTCGATCTCATCGAATGGATGCGTCCCGGGGGAGGAGAAACGGCGTTCGATCGCGAGGCCCTTGAGACCGTTTTTCGGTGCACTGGTGGCGGTCTGGGACATCAAACTTCTCCTCTCGCGGGGACTTTCAGGGGTAACTCCGCAGGATCGCTAATGAGCCAGACGGAAAAAGCGCCAGAACACGCAAATAAGGCACTTGGCTTGTCTGGCCGGCCGCTTCTACATGGTGGCAATTCCGCAATCTCGGCACAAAGTTCCGGGTACCCTGGTGGCATGGTCGAAGATCTGCGCAGGAGCGCGGAGCGGGTGGGGGAGAAGGCGACCGACGCGCTGGCCGCGGTCAAGCCGAAGCTGCGCGGCGTCTCGCACGAGTGGGCCTTCTTCGTCTCCCTCTTCCTCGGCGCCGGGCTGATCGTCGCCGCCAAGACCCCGGAGGCGACCCTGGCGGTGGCGATCTACGCGGTCAGCCTCTCGGCCCTGCTCGGCACCAGCGCCCTCTACCACCGGGTCAACTGGACCCGGCCCAATGTGCGCCGCTGGATGCGGCGCCTGGACCACTCGATGATCTTCTTCCTCATCGCCGGCACCTACACGCCCTTCGCGTTGCTGGTCCTCGACGGGCCGCTCGCCGACGCGATCCTGGTCGTCGTCTGGATCGGCGCGATCGCCGGTGCCGTGGTCGAGATGGTCTGGATCGACCACCCGAAGTGGGTCGCGGCGCTGATCTACATGTCGCTGGGCTGGGTAGCCGCCGTCGCCTTCCCCGAGCTGTGGAGCTCGATGGGCGTGACCGGGACCCTGCTGGTCGCCGCCGGAGGGATCCTCTACACCGCCGGCGCCGTCGTCTACGCGACCCAGCGCCCCAATCCCAACCCGCGTGTCTTCGGCTATCACGAGGTCTTCCACGCCCTCGTCATCGCCGCCGCCGCCGCCCACTTCGCCGCCGTCGCCTTCTTCGCCCTCCCCGCCGCTTAGGCGGCGAGAGCGAGCTCGGCCTCCTGCTCGGCCGCGGCGACCAGCTCGGCGAGGATCTCCTCGAGTTGCTCGGACTGCTGGGGGTTGAGCTCCAGGCGGCCGTTGGAGACCGGCAGCTCGCGGGCGCGCCCCACCGGCAGCTCTGCCTCGACCACTCGGCCGCCCATCGCGCCGAGCACCTTGCGCAGCTCCGCCTGGGCCCAGACGGCGCCGAACATCCCGGTCGAGGCACCGACCACGGCCGCCGGCTTGCCGTTCAGCGCGCTCTGCCCCGCTGGTCTCGAGACCCAGTCGAGGGCGTTCTTCAGCTGGCCGGGGATCGAGTGGTTGTACTCGGGGGTCGCGATCAGGACCGCATCGGCATCGCGCACCGCGGCGCGCAGCTCCTCGACCGCCGCCGGCTTGGCCTCCCTTTCGACGTCCTCGTCGTAGGGCGGGATCACGGCCAGCCCCTCGAACTCGACCAGCTCTGCACCGGCCGGGAGCCGCTTGGCGGCCGCCCGCAGCAGGGCGCTGTTGAACGAGCCCTGCCGCAGGCTGCCGGAGATGCCGAGTACGCGCATCGCTACTCGTCCTCCTCGACCAGCTCCAGCTCGACCTGGATGCCGACCTCGTAGTCGAGCACCTCGCCGCCGCTGGGAAGCTCGGCGTTCCAGTCGAGGCCGAAGCTGCGCCGGTCGACGCTTGCCTCCAGCGAGAGCCCGACGCGCGCCTTGCCGGCGAGGTCCGCGCCGATGGGGGCGAAGCGACCGCTCGCCTCGACCTCGTGCTTGGCGCCTCGGATCTCGAGCTCTCCGCGCAGCCGCAGATCACCGTTCTCGCCGGGGCTCAGCTCGCTGGTCTCGAAGCGCAACTGCGGATACCGCTCGGCGTCGAAGAACTCGGGGGAGAGGAGGTGGCCCTTGAGCTGCTCCTCGTCGATATCGATGCTGGCGACGTCGACCGTGCCCTCGAGCCGTGGCTCCTCACCGCCGCTGAGCCGGGCCTCGTAGGAGCCGAAGCCGCTGCGGAAGGTCGATACCCCGTTATGGACCACGGCGAAGCCGACCGACGAGTGGACCGGGTCCACCGCGTAGGTCCCCACCGGAATCTTCTGCTCGATCGTCTGCGTGCTCATCTGCTCTCTCCTTCAGTTAGTTGCCGATCAAATCTTTGACTTAGAAACAATCGTAGCAGAAAAGCTTGTAGATACAACTATTGTTCCGGCAACGTTTGTCTGCGATGATCCATGTATGAGCGAGCAGGCGACGGCGACGAAGGGCCCGAGAACGGAGTCGACCCACAGCCCTCATGGCGATGCCTGGGGGGCTCTCACGCGCACCCATGCGGCGATCGTCCAGCGCCTGCAGGAAGTGCTGGCCGCTTCCGACTTCCCGCCGCTGCCCTGGTACGAGGTGCTCGCTGCCGTCGCCGAGGCGCCGGAGGAGCGGCTGAAGATGGGTGACCTTGCCGAGGCTCTGGTGATCACCCGCGGCGGGCTGACCAAGCTCGTCGACCGCCTGGTCAAGGCCGGCCTGCTGGAGCGGACCTTCTGCGAGACCGATCGCCGCGTCAGCTACGCGACGCTGACGCCCGCCGGTCGCGACCTGCTCGCCGAGATGCGTCCCGTCGTCATCGCCGAGCTGGAGCTCGCTTTCTCAGCCAACCTCAGCGTCAGGCAGGCGAAGGAGCTACGGGCCACGCTCGACAGCGTCCGCGCCAGCGCCTGCAGCGCCTAGCGGCTCAGGCGAGCGACGCTGCGGCGCGCTCTTTCGCTGCCTCGATCAGGGTCAGCAGCTCGGGCTCGAGGCCGTCGCGGATCAACCCGACCGGATCGGGGTCGCCGTTGACGATGCCCTCGAAGAACTCCTTGCGGTCCTGGTAGGTGGGCAGCGTCCCCTTGGCCCAGCCGCGGGCGTCGTTGAGGATCACGGCGAGGCGGGCGTACTCCTCGCCGAAGAGCTCGGAGATCTCCCGCTTCATCCGCTTGGCGAGGGCGGGGGAGGCGCCGGCGGTCGAGATCGCGATCGCCAGCGGCCCGGTGCGGACGATCGCCGGCAGGATGAAGTTGCAGAGCGGCGGCACGTCGACGACGTTGACCAGCATCGCCCGCTTCTCGGCGTCGTCGAAGACGCCGATGTTGACCTCGCTGTCGTCGGTGGCGGCGATGACCATGAAGACGCCCTCGAGGTCGGCGGCGCCCGTGTAGGGCCGCTTCTCCCACTCGATCGAGCCCTCGGCCGCGAGGCTCTCCAGCTCCGGGTGGGCGGTCGGCGCGATCAGGGTCACGCCGGCATCGCAGGCGAGCAGCCCCTCGACCTTCTCCAGGCCGATGTCGCCGCCGCCGATCACCAGGCAGCGCCGCCCCTTCAGCTTCAGGCAGGCGATGTAGAACGGCGTCTCCAGCATGTCGCGCACGCAGGACTGGTCGCAGATTCCCTTGCGCAGCTGGCAGACGCACTCCTTGCCGGCGTAAGCCTGGGCGGGCATGCAACGAAGGTTAGTGATGCGAACCCCGTGACATCTCGGCAGGACGGCTTGGAGCAGCGTCGAAGCTCAGCGAGTGGCCAAGGATCGCGACGCCATCGGCCGGCCGTGAACCCGGGTGCCGCGCAGGCGTGTTTCACCGCCGGTGCGATCGTGTTCATGGCCGCCGGCGGAGGGCACGCGCTCCTAACCCTGCTCGATACGTTTCGCCCCACGTTCTTCGCCCCGATCGAGGGCTCGGTGAAGCCGGTCCTGGAAGGCACCGGCATACGGTTCCGGCGTCTGTTCCCCGGCGATGCGGCGACGCCGTCGATGTGGAGATTCTGGCTTGGTTTCAACCTCAGCCACGGACTCGGCGCCTTCACCTTCGGGCTGCTCTGCACCCTGATCGCCGCGCACGACTTCAAGCTGATCGAAGACATCGACGCCATCCGCCCACTCGCCATCGCCGTCTCCGCTACCTACTTCGTCATCGCGTTGCGCTACTGGTTCTATGCAGTGGCGATCATCACCGGCGCCGCCACGACCTGCTTCATCCTCGCCACCGTGTTCTCGGCATAGGCGTGAACCCGCGCCCGATCAGATCGAGTCGAGGGTGAGCCGCAGGCCCTCTGCGAGGCCGGTCCCGGCCTTCCAGCCCAGCTCGCGCTCCGCGCGGCCCGGATCGATCGAGATCCGCTGCACCTCGCCGGTGCGGGCCGGTGCCATTTCGGGCTCGAAGCTCTCGGTTCCGCCGAGGTCGCCGAGCTGCCTGGCCAGCTCCAAGACGTCGGTCTCGATCCCGGTGCCGATGTTGATCGGCCCGGTCGCCTCCGACCCGGCCGCGGCCAGCATCGCTGCCACCACGTCGCCCACATATATGTAGTCGCGGGTCTGCTTGCCGTCGCCGAACACCGTCGGCTGCTCGCCGGCCCGCAGCCGTCCGCAGAAGATCGCGATCACGCCGGCCTCGCCGAGCGGGTCCTGGCGCGGCCCGTAGACGTTGCCCAGCCGCAGGCTCGCGCTGGAGAGCCCGTAGAGCCTTTCGTAGAGGGAGAGATAGCCCTCGCCGGCGAACTTGCTCTGGCCGTACGGCGCCTCGGGCGCCAGCGGCGCGTCCTCGGCAAGCGGCAGCTGCTGCCCCTCGCCCTCGCCATAGATCGCCCCTCCGGTCGAGCTGAAGACGATGCGCCGCGTCCCTGCGCCCCGCGCGCCCTCGAGCACGTTGGCCGTGCCGCCGACGTTGATCGAGGCGTCGAAGGCCGGGTCGGCGATCGACTTGCGCACGTCGATCTGCGCCGCCAGGTGGAAGATGGCCTCCGGCTGCGCTTCGCCGATCAGCGTCGCGAGCGTCTCGCGGTCGCGGATGTCCGCTTCGGCCAGCTCCGCTCCGCTCGCCAGGGCACCCTCGAGGTTCTCGCGCCGCCCGGTCGAGAGGTCGTCGATCACGGTCACCTCGTCGCCGCGGGCAAGCAGCGCGTCGACCAGATTCGAGCCGATGAAGCCGGCGCCCCCTGTGACCAGTGTCTTCATTGCGGCCGCGATCCTATCGGCGCCGCCAGCGACCCCTGCTACCCTCGCCGCCCCATGCGCCTCATCGTCACCGAGAAGAACAACAGCGCCGAGAAGATCGCCAAATTCCTCAGCGGCGGCAGCGCGACCAGCGACAAAACTTTCAAAGTCCCCTACTACACGTGGAGCGACGCCGACGGCGAGCACCGCACGATCGGCCTCAAGGGCCACGTGCTCGGCCCGGCCTTCCCCGAGGGCTACTCGAACTGGCAGAAAACGGATCTGCACGACCTGATCGACGCCGAGCTGATCAAGGAGCCGACCGACAAGAACGTCGTCAAGGCGATCAAGAAAGTCGCCAAAGAAGCGGACGAGCTGGTGATCGCCACCGACTTCGACCGCGAGGGCGAGCTGATCGGCCTCGAGGCGCTGGAGGAGATGCTCGATGCCAATCCCGAGCTCGGCACCCGCGAGGAAACCAAGGCCGGCACGCTGCAGATCAAGCGGGCCCGCTACTCGGCTCTGACCAAAGAGGAGATCGAGCGCGCCTTCGGTGAGCTCGACGAGCTCTCCTACCCGCTCGCCAACGCCGGCGCCGCCCGCCAGGACATCGATCTGCTCTGGGGCGCCACCCTGACCCGCGCCGTCTCCCTCTCGACCCGCCGCTTCGGCTCCAACTTCCTCTCGGTCGGCCGCGTGCAGAGCCCCACCCTGGGACTGGTCGTCGAGCGCGAGATGGAGCGCCGCGCTCACGTCCCCAAGCCCTTCTGGGAACTGTTCGCCAAGTTCCAGCACCCCGACGGCAGCTTCGAGGCTCACCACGAGACCGACAAGTTCTGGGAGAAAGCCGAGGCCGACGCGGCGCTGGCCGGCACCGCCGGCCCCGGCACGGTCAAGGCGGTGACGGCGCGCAAGAACACGCGCAAGCCGCCGACCCCCTACAACACGACCGCCTTCACCACCGACGCCTCCAGCCGCCTCGGCATCACCCCCTCCAGCGCGATGCGGCTCGCCGAGGACCTCTACATGGACGGCTTCATCTCCTACCCGCGTACGGACAACACCGTCTACCCGGTCTCGCTGCCGCTGCGCGAGCTGGTCAGCTCGCTGGTCCGGGTCAAGGAGTTCTCTGCGGCCTCCGGCCTGCTCGACGGCGAACTGAAGCCGACCCGCGGCAAAAAAGAGACGACCGACCATCCGCCGATCTACCCGACCCAGGCGATCCAGCCGGGCGCCCTCGGCGATGGCCCCAAGAAGCGCGTCTACGAACTCGTCGTGCGCCGCTTCCTCGCCACCTTCAGCCCGCCGATGATCACCGAGTCCACACGCGCCGACATCGAGGCCGGCTCGCAGACCTACTTCGTCCGCGGCTCGGTCCTCGTCGACCCCGGCTTCGCCGGCATCTACACCTACGCCCGCTCCTCCGACGAGGAGATCCCGGCGCTGCAGGAGGGACAGACCCTCGATCTCGACGGCGATCCCTGGATCGTCGACAAGGAGACCCAGCCGCCCTCCCGCATCTCGCAGGCGAAGCTGGTCGAGATGATGGAGGAGCGCGGCCTCGGCACCAAGGCGACCCGCGCTGACATCATCAAGAAGCTCTTCGACCGCGGCTACGTCTACGGCAATCCGCCGGTCCCTTCCGAGACCGGGATCGCGATGTACGAGGCGTTCAAAAAATACGTCCCGCGGATGGCGACGCCGGAGATGACCGCCCAGCTGGAGGAGGAGATGGACCGGATCGCGGCCGGCGACATGACCAAGGACGGCGTCGTCGGCGACAGCCGCGAGCTGCTCCACAACACCTGGTCGGAAATCGACGAGAGCCGCGAAGACCTGGCCAAAGTCGTCTGGGCCGGGATGGACCAGGACCGCATTCTCGGGCCGTGCAAGGTCTGTGAGGAAGCGGGGCGGACCAAGGAGGACGGATCGCCCAACATGCTGCGGATCATCCGGGCGAAAAAGTCGGGCAAGCGTTTCGTCGGCTGCAGCGGCTGGACGGCCGACGATCCCGAGTCCTGCGACCAGACCTTCCCGCTGCCCCAGCGCGGCGACGTCTTCAAGCTCGAAGAGCGCTGCTCGGTCTGCGACCAGACGCCGCGTTTGAAGGTTCAGCCCTTCCGCGGCCGTCCCTGGAACCTCTGCCTCAACGACGACTGCGAGTCGATGCAGGAGATGAAGAAACGCCGCGCCGAACGCGAAGCCGCCAAAGCGGCTAAGGAAGCGATGGCGAAGAAGCCGCTGCCCGAGGGCGACGAGGACAAGGCTCCCGCCAAGGCGAGCAAGGCCGACACCGCGACGCGCGGCCGCAAACGCGCCAGGGCCGCGGCCAAGGGCTGAGGTCGCACCGAGTTGTTCATCTCCCTGGAGGGGATCGACGGCTCGGGCAAGAGCACCCAGGCGAAGCTGCTGGCCGAGGCGCTCGGCCCCGAGACGCTGCTGATCCGCGAGCCGGGGGGGACCGAGGCGGCGGAGCGGATCCGCGGGCTGCTCGCCGATCCCGAGCTGGCCCTCGACCCGCTGGCCGAGCTGCTGCTCTTCCTCGCGGCCCGCGCCGATCTCACCGCGCGTGAGATCCGTCCCGCCCTGGAGGCCGGTCGCGACATCGTCTGCGACCGCTTCGCCGACTCCAGCGTTGCCTACCAGGGCGCCGCGCGGGGGCTCGGCGTGGGCGAGACGATCTCGCTCACCGATGCGGCCACCGAGGGTCTCTGGCCGGACCTGACGGTCCTGCTGCGAGTCGACCCCGAGACCGGTCTCGGCCGGGCCAGGGGAGAGGACCGCTTCGAGTCCGAGGGCCTGGAGTTGCAGCGCGCCGTCGCCGTCGCCTACGAGGAAATCGCCAAGGTCGCCTCCGACCGGTTCGCCGTCGTCGACGGCGACGGCAGCGTCGAGGAGGTTCACGAGCGCGTGATGGAGGCAGTGCGGAGCCGGGTCGCACCATGAGTTGCGTTCGCACTTTTGACCGCTATCCGGGCAGAACTGCGAACGCAAGGCGATGAGCACTGCGCTGGAAGCCAGCACTGAGCACCAGCCGCGGGCGCGGATGGCGCTCAGCGCCGCGCTTGCGTCCGGCCCGTCGCACGCCTACCTCTTCCGCGGGCCGCGTGGGTCGGGCAAGCGGGCCGCGGCGCGCGCTTTCGCGGCCGAGATCCTCGCCGCGGGGGCGGCCGATCCCAACGACGCCCGCCGCCGCGCCCTGCTCGACCCCTCGCCCCATCCAGACCTGGTCTGGATCGCGCCTCGCGGCGCCCAGCACCTGGTCGAGGAGGTGCGCGAGCGGGTGATCCGCGCCGCCTCCTACCGCCCCTTCGAGGGGGAGAAGCGGGTCTTCGTCATCGAGGCGGCCGAGGCGATGCGCGACGAGAGCCAGAACGCCCTGCTGAAGACCCTGGAGGAGCCGCCCGAGTTCGTCCACCTGATCCTGCTCACCGCCGAACCCACGGTCCTCTTGGAGACGATCTCCTCGCGCTGCCAGCCGATCGACTTCGCTCCGCTCCCCCCGGAAGCGATCGAAGCCTCGCTTGCCGAGGCGGGCTCTGCCGCTGAGGTCGCCGCCGCCGCTCGCCTCTCCGCCGGCGACCTCGATCGGGCCCACTTCCTGCTCACCGACCCCGGCCGTGAGCTGCGCGCAGGTGCGCTGGAGCTGGGGAAGGACTGGCGCCGGCTTCTGGATACCGCCGAGCAGGCGGGCTCTGACGTCGAAGACTCCACCCGCAAGGCCCTGGAGGACGAAGCCGAGGCGGGCATCAAACGGAGCGCCCGCGACATCACCGACGAGGCCAAACGGGCGGCGCGGCGCCGCCGCACCGAAATCCTCGACCTCGGCCTCGAGCTCTGCGCCGCCTGGCACCGCGATCTTGCCGCCACGGCCTCCGGCGCCGGCGACGTCGTCTTCAACAGCGACCGCCTGGCCGAGCTTCAGGCTCAGGCGTCGGGTCTCGACCCCGCCCGACCCCGCCGCGCCGCCGAGCTGGTCCAGGACACCCGCCGCCGCCTCGACCTCAACGTCTCCGAGAAGCTGGCCCTCGAGGCCCTCGTCTTTCGCGTCGAGCGCGAGCTGAGCTAGAGAAGCCACATTCGCGGCGCAGAGTGCGCGCCATTCGCGTGCTCGGGATTTCTACGGTCGGGGCCTGTCTATCTACGCCAAGTTCGTCCTTGCAGGCCCGGTCACGGAATTCGTTTCGAGCCTTGCTGGGATGGCGGCGCTGGTCACCGGGGTCATTGCGGGCTGCGCCCGAGCTTGGGCGATTCTGAGGGGATTCTCATCGCAGCGGATCGAGCTGATGACGGCAATCGGCTTCGCAGTTGGTGCTGTGGCTTCGATACTTTTTGTCTGCATAGACGGTATCCTGGGGCTACGATGATGGGGATACCGCGTGGGCTGATATTCGTGGGTTTCGCTGTGGCGATGGGAATCGTGCCCTTGGCGATTCTCCTCCACCTCATCGATGTGTCGCCCAGCTTGGTAAATATCGTGGTGATCGTCTATGCGGCGATCGGCGGCATTGGGATTGCCGAGTACGGCGTGAGGCACGAAGACGAGCTCCCAACGCGTCTGGCTCGCCGCGAACGCCGTCGGAGGCGCAGCCGCCCCATCTAGGAGAGGTCTCGCGGGGAGCTCTCGCCCCGAGCGCCTGCACCGTTGCGCTGCTCCTGCGTCGCCTGCTCGCGGGCCTTCTCCAGGGCTTGCTCCTGGGCCAAGCGAGTGATCTGGGCGGCCTGGCGCGACATGATCACGCTGAAGTTGAGCGCCAGGCCAAGCAGCAGGAGAAGGACGATCGAGAAGAGGGCGACGTTGGTGTCGCGGACGCCCATCGCGTCGGCGACCAGCTCCAGCAGGCCGGGGAAGGCGGCGCCGGCGAGCATCCCCAGACCGGCGACGAACCAGACGACGCTGTAGCGCTCCTGCAGCCGGTCGCGCCGGATCAGGTCGAGGATCAGCAGCATGAAGGCGACCGCGAGGATCGCCGCGATGATCCGCGTCTGCGAGGTGAGGTGGACCTGCGGGCTCTGGGCCGCCCCCAGCGCCAGGAGGCTCATGGCTCCGGCTCCACCCGTCGTGGCCGGAACTGGCCCACGACGAGCACGATCAGGCTCTTGAAGATGAAGAAGGCCGAGCGCAGCGGCGTCAGGAAGGAGGTCCCGCCGGCGCGCTCCAGCATCCGCACCGGCACCTCCTCGACCCGCAAGCCCTCGCGTACGGCCAGCTGTAGCGACTCGATCTCGGCGAAGTCCGGCGAGTAGCTTTCGCTGAAGAGCGCCATCACTCGCCGGTTCGCCGCTCGCATCCCGCTGGTCGTGTCGGTGAAGCGCTGCCGCGTCGCCAGGGTGAGGAAGAAGCGGAAGACGCCGGTGCCGATCCGGCGCGAGATCGTCGGCTTGTAGTCGTCGCTCTCGGCGGCACCGGGGTCGCGGTAGCGGGAGCCGATCACGAGGTCGGCGCGGTCCGCGTAGACCTCCTCGAGCAGGCGAGCGACCTCGACCGGGGGGTGCTGGCCGTCGGCGTCGAGGTGGGCGCAGAAGTCGTAGCCCTCGCGCAGGCCGTGCAGATAGCCGGTCTGCAGCGCCGCCCCCAGGCCTTGGTTGAAGGGCAGCGAGGCGACCAGGGCGCCGGCTCCCCTCGCCTCCGCCACCGTCGCGTCTTTGGAGCCGTCGTCGATCACCAGCACGTCCGCCTCGGGCAGGGACTCACGCACCCCGGCGATTACTGCCGCGATCGAGTCCTCCTCGTTCCAGGCCGGAATGAACACCAGCGTCCGCACATCGCCGATTCTCCCACGCGGCCCAGATTGGAATTGTGTTAGTAAACCTTCATGAGGCATATAGGCATGAGGCTCTGGCTGGCCGGCGCGTTCGCTGCCGTCTCGCTGATCACCGCCTTCGCGGTCTATCTCTTCGGCGACAACCAGCGGGCACTGATCGCGGCGGTGCTGATCGGCGTGATGGCGGGCTTCCTGATCGCGGCGGCGATCTCCCACCGGGTGCAGCGCCTCGCTCAGGCGGCAGGGGAGATGGCCGCCGGTTCCTTCGACGTCCCACTCGAGGTCTCCGGCTATGACGAGATCGGTGACCTTGCCCGCGCCCTGGAGTCGATGCGCGCCTCGCTGAAGGAGAGCTTCGGCGTGCTCACGGCCGACCGCAACAAGCTCGAGGCGATCTTCGACGGCCTCACCGACGCGGTGATGGTGGTCGACGACGAGGGCTCGGTGCGCTTCTCCAACCGAGCCGCCGCAGAGCTGCTCGATCAGTCGGGCCGGCCCTCCGGGGTCCTGCTGCCGCATCTGCGCCGTGCCACCGAGTTCGGCTTTGCTGCCCACCCGGCGCTGCGGATCGGCGACCGCGCCTACGCGATGCAGGCGCGCTCCCTCCCCGACGAGCGCGCCGTACTGGCGGTGGTCCGCGACCGCACCGAGGAGATGCGCCGCGAGTTCGCCGAAGCAGACTTCGTCTCCAACGCCGCGCACGAGCTGCGCAACCCGCTGGCGGGGATCTCGGGAGCGATCGAGGTCCTGCAGGACGGTGCCAAGGACGATCCCAAAGCCCGCGACCACTTCCTCTCCCGTCTTGCCGAAGACGTCGAGCGGATGAGCCGCCTCACCCAGGCGCTGCTGACCCTGGCCCGGGTCGAGTCGCTGGGGGCGGGGGAGACCGAGGTCGTCGACGTGCCGATCGCGATTCGCGACGTCGTCGCCGCGGTCGAGCCGCCTAAGCACATCGATCTCGTCGTCGAGGCCGAGCCCGATCTGACCGCCCAGGGAGACCCCACCCTGCTGCGCCAGGTGATGATCGGCTTGCTGACCAACGCCTTCAAGAACACGCCACCCCCCGGCACCGTTACCGTTCGCGGCCGCCGCGATGGCGAGGCAGAGGTGATCTTGGAAGTGATCGACACAGGAACGGGCATTCCCGCGGCGGAGATCGACCGCGTCTTCGAGCGCTTCTACCGGCGCAGCGAGTCGCGCAAGCAGGAGGGCTTCGGCCTCGGTTTGGCGATCGCACGGCGCATGGTCGACGTGATGGGCGGCGAGATCGGTGCCAGCTCCGTCGAGGGCACCGGCAGCACCTTCTGGGTTCGTCTCCCGATTGCCCAACCCAGCCCGACCCCGGTGGCCTGATGAGCGCCGGACGCATCCTGATCGCCGACGACGAGCCTTCGGTGCGGGACTCGGTCGGCTACGCGCTGGCCCAGGAGGGCTTTGAGGTGACCGCGGCTGAGGACGGCGACGACGCCTCCGCCAAGCTCGGCGACGGCATCCCCTTCGACCTGCTGATCCTCGACATCATGATGCCCGGCCCAAGCGGCCTCGACATCTGCCGCGACGTGCGCGCTCGCAGCGCCGTGCCGATCATCGTCCTCACCGCCAAGGACGCCGAGGTCGACAAGGTGGTCGGTCTCGAGGTCGGTGCCGACGACTACGTCACCAAGCCCTTCTCGGTGCGCGAGCTGCTCGGCCGCGTCCGCGCCCAGCTGCGCCGCCGCGAGCTCGACCGCGGCCCGCTCAACCAGGCGGTGAAGATCGAATCCGGCCCGGTCGCGATCGACCTCGTCCGCCACGTCGCCACCGTCCGCGACGAGCCGGTCAACCTGACCCGCTCCGAGTTCCAGCTGCTGCGCCTGCTCGTCGGCCGCCCCGGCGAGGTCTTTCCCCGCGGCAAGATCATGGAGGAGCTCTGGCAGACCGAGTTCGACGGCGACGAGCGCGCCTGCGACGTCCACATCTCCAATCTCCGCCAGAAGGTAGAGCGCGACCCCCAGCGCCCCGAGCTGGTCTTAACCGTGCGCGGCGTCGGCTACAAGTTCGACGCCCAGAGCAGCTGAACGGCGCCTAATCCAGGAACCTCGCCGGTTCCGCCCAGGCAGCCTCGCTTCCTCGCTGATTTGCCGGAGCCCCGGCGAATCGCCCCTTCTAGAGCTGTTTAGGTCGTCCAGCGCAGGCCCCCGGCGGACCATAAACGCGCGGGCGCCTTGACTTTCATGTATCGATCTGTTTCCCTTCTCTCGTACTTCATGTACGCATCAGTTCAGTAGCCCGCCAGGACGGGCAGGGACACAACAGGGAAACCGAGCCCACGGGGGCCGCCAAGGGAAGCGGCCGGCAGAGGGGCTCATGGGACAAGGAGAGCTACGTGAGAAGCCACGCGAAGGCCATCGTCGCCGTATCGGCAATGCTGTTGACCCTCGCCTTGGGCGTAACGCTGGCGGGAGCGATCGCGCCGGTGGTGACGATCGACCCGGCTTCCTCGGTGTCCTACAGCTCCGCCCACGTCTCGGGCACGGTCGATCCCCAAGACCAAGAAACCTATTACTCCTTCGAATACTCAGCTGACCCCGTAACTGAAGGCTGGAGCGGTTTCACCTACCAAGGGCCGATCTCGGCAGGAGCGGGAGTCCAGAACGTCTCAGCGGATCTGGAGGGCTTGAAACCAGGGACCGAATATGAGGTCCGTCTTGTCGCCGAAAACCTCGCCGATCCCGCGCAGACGATCTCCGCAGGACCCAATCCAAGCTTCACGACAGATCCCGTCGGCCCGCCCACTGTCTCGATCGACCCGGTCACCACCTTCACCGGCACCACCGCACACTTCTCGGGAACGGTCAACCCCAATGCGCCCGTTGGCAGTCCCGCCGCCTTTGACGTCAACTGGCACTTCGAGTGCACGCCGGCGTGTCCAGGCTCTTTGAGCGGGCAGATCTCTGCCGGCGGCTCGAGCCATGTGGTCGAAGCCGATGCCACAGGGCTCGAACCCAACACCGACTACCAAGTCACGCTGGTCGCATCCAACGCCGGGGGGCCGGCGAGCAACGGGCCGGAAAGCTTCAGGACCGAGAACGTCGGCCCGAAGGTACAGACGCTCTACGCGGGGGAACTCGGTACGACTGAAGCGACGCTTGCCGCGAGGGTTAATCCCGGGAACTCCCCAGTCGCCTACCAGCTCGAATGGGGAACGGACACCAGCTATGGCAACGTAGCTCCGGCGAGCCCGACCGCGCTTGGCTTCGAAGACAACGCCTTCCACGTGGTGACCGCACCGCTCAGCGGGCTGGAGCCAGGGCAGATTTACCACTTTCGGGTGGTGGCGGTGAACGCGGATACGTCGGAGGTCAGTGAGGGAATGGATCACTCCTTCGCCACGCTCTCACCGGTGTCCGCCCCTTCCTGTTCCAACGTCGAATTCCGTATCGGACCCTCGGCTCGCCTTCCCGATTGCAGGGCCTACGAGCAGGCATCACCGGTTGACAAGAGTGGCTATGACGCGGTACCGGAGTGGGTGGGCGGAGCCTCTCCCTCCGGAGACAAGGTCGCCTTCGAGTTCTTTGGAGCGCAACCGGACGACGAGGCTGCTCCTATTAACACCACTCACGTGAGCACTCGCGGCCAGGGAGGATGGGCCTCGCGTTCGATGATGCCAGACGTACCCGCCCCCGTCATGGAAGCGCCAAACGTTGAACTCTTGGGAGAGGATCTCTCTTCGCTAGTCGTGAGTTCAAGCTCCGCGTTGACTCCAGGCACTTCCTTTGGAGAGCCAAACTATTTTCGACGAAACGCTGATGACACCTATGAGTTGCTTACTCCAGGCAGTGGGGAAGTCGAAAATACTCGGATCGCCGCGGGAACTCCCGATCTGTCTTACATCCAGCTCGACTCGTCCCAACCGCAAACAGGCAACGCACTACCGGGCAATGTGTCTGCTGTATACAAGTGGAACTCGGGAGATATCAGGCTGGTTAGCGTACTTCCCGACGGGAGTATTCCCTCCGACGGAGCCGTGTCTGGATCCCATGGGTTCTTTGGCAATACGGAAAACTCTCTCTCTAGAGACGGAGAGCGGAGCTTCTTCCACACGGTGGAGCCCGGTGCTGAGCCTCGCAGCTCCAGGGAAGGGCAGCTATACGTTCGTGATGACAACGGGACTCCGTCGGAGTCCGACGACACGACAAGGCACATATCAGCCTCCCAGCGCACGGTGCCCGATCCGGTCGGGCCGCTGCCAGCCCTGTACTGGACTGCGGCAGCCGAGCATGGCGAAAGGGTGCTCTTCAGCAGTTGCGAGAAGCTGACTAATGGCTCCACTGCGGAACCTCCGGAAGGTCCCGGTCTCCCGTGTAGCTCGGATCTCTATCTCTACGATCTGGAGGCAAACGGCGGAGCCGGACAGCTTGTCGATCTAACTGCGAGCCCTACTGGCCAACCAGGCTTCCTGGGCCTCGTGGGCGCAAGTGACGACCTCGGCTTCATCTATTTCACCGCCACGGACGTTCTCGCCAGCGGCGCGGCAATGGGAGAGCCCAACCTCTATCTCTGGGAGAATGGGACAACCCGTCTGGTTGCAACCCTGAGTGGCCTCCCCGAACCTTCCTGCAGCGTAGGTGACCGGTTCTGCAATCATTTTTTTGACGAGCAGCTTTGGGAGCTCAGTCCCGTTGAACGCCGAGAAACGGTTCGCGTAACGCGGGACGGTGGTCATCTTCTCTTCACTTCGCGGCAGAGGTTGGCCAGCGAGAAAATCTCGAGCCCCGACTGCTATGGCAACTCCTGCGCGCAGGTGTACCTCTATGACGCAGGAGATGATCGGATCGTCTGCCTCTCGTGTCCGGCAGCAGATGCGCTTGTCAAGGGGGATTCGATACTCAAGGGAGGCCCGGTCTCGGGCCAGCTGGCCAGCGTGAGGGGATTCCCGCGCAACCTAAGGAACGACGGAGAGCGAGCTTTCTTCGAGACCGTAAGCAGTTTGGTACCAGCCGACTCCAACGGCAAGGTCGATGTCTATGAGTGGCAAGACGGAAGAGTCCACTTGATCTCCAGCGGCTTCAGTAGCTCCGATTCGTTCTTTGCGGACGCCAGCGTGACTGGAGACGACGTCTTCATCCGGACGCGCGAGCGTCTTGCAGGTACGGATTTCGACAATTCCTACGACATCTATGACGCCCGGGTCGAGGGCGGTATGGCTAGCTCTCCTCAGCAACCCACGTGCGAAGGGGATGCTTGCCAGAGTCCGGTCAGTCCACCCATTGACGCAACGCCTGGCAGTTCGAGCTTCTCCGGTCCGGCCAACCCCCCGTCATCTGTGCGAGCCAAACGCTGTGCTGGAGGCAAGCGAGCGATCAGGCGTCGAGGGAAGACTCGTTGTGTCGCCAAGCAGCGCGGAAGGAAAGATCGTGGCAATCGAAGCTCGACCCGACGCAATGGTTGAGGCAAGGAAGAACGAGGAGACGATGAAGATGAATCAGCCGAATCTCTCATTCACGGTTCGCCACTTGCCTTTTGGTCGCATGTGCGCTCTGGCAGTAGTCGGAATAGCGGTTGCCCTGGCTTGTACTCTCGGGACTTCCAGAGCAAACGCCGCTTTTGAAATTGTTGAGTTCAGCGGACTGTCTGCGAACCAGGATGGGACTTCCGCGACCCAGGCATCCTCTCACGCCTATCAGCAGGATACGACTGTCTTGCTGACGGCCAATGGTTCTCAGCCAGACGGTCAAATGAAGGACGTCGAAGTCGACGCTCCTCCGGGACTGCTAGGCAATCCCCAGGCAGTACCGGTACCTTGCAAAGCCGAGCAGCTTGGGGTGGGGGAAAGCTTTGCTGGCCGCTGTCCGGTCGATACCCAAGTTGGCCTCGCACGTCTTTACCTTGCCGGACTTCCCTTTGCACTTCCATTTCCGCTATATGCGATGGAACCAGCATCAGGTTCCCCGGCAAGATTCGCCTTTTTGGTACTAGGCGTTCCGATCTTCCTGGACGCATATATCCGCTCTGATAGTGACTATGGAGTCACTATCAAGGTGCGCAACATCAGTCAGGCGACGAGCCTCGTTGGAGCCCAGATAATTTTCTGGGGAGTTCCGGCAGATCCCAGCCACGATGAATGGCGTCTCTGTCCGGAGACGGAAGCCGTGGGCTGCTCGTCAAATGCGCCCGAGCAGGCATTCCTGAGTGCCCCCGCCAACTGTGCAGCGGGTCCGCAGCCTTGGCATCTGCGTACCCGCTCCTGGCAGGAGCCTGGAGTCTTCAAGACTGCATCCTTCACCAGCGACACCAATGGAGGTCCGACAGCTGTCGATGGTTGCGAGCGAGTGCCGTTTACGCCAGCTATCTCCGCGCAGCCGACCACTGAAACTGCGGCGTCGCCCACCGGGTTGGACTTCACTCTCGACATCCCCGATGCAGGCTTTCTGAACCCGGACGGGCTTGCCCAGTCCTACGTGAAGAAAGCCGTGGTGACGCTCCCTGAAGGAATGTCGATCAATCCTTCAGCGGGCGAAGGGCTCGGAGTCTGCACCCCCTCTGACTTCGCACGTGAGGAAGCGAGCTCAGCGCTTGGAGCCGGCTGTCCCCACTCTTCGAAGATAGGCACGGTTTCGGTTACCACGCCGGTGTTGAAGGAGCCGGTTGCGGGCTCGCTTTACATCGCGCAGCAGGATGATCCGAATACCACTACAGCGGGAGCGGAGAATCCCTTCGACTCACTCCTGGCTCTATACGTCGTGGCCAAGGTTCCGGAGCGAGGCATTCTCGTCAAGGTGGCGGGCAATGTCAGTCCGGATCCTGAAACCGGGCAGCTGACCACCACCTTCGACGATCTGCCCCAGCTGCCGTTCAGCCAGTTCAACCTGCGCTTCCGCGAGGGCCAGAGGGCCCCTCTCGTCAGTCCGCTTGCCTGTGGGCGCTATCAGGTCGAGGCTCAGTTCACGCCTTGGTCGGCGGCGAATCCAGACAACCCATCCGAGGACGAAATCGTGCGGGCTGCCGGCCCCTTCAAAATCGATAAAGGCGTAAGCGGTGGTCCTTGCGCCACCTCCAACGCCAACCGGCCCTTCAACCCCGGCCTGCAAGCCGGCACCCTCAACAACAATGCCGGCTCCTACAGCCCGGCCAATATCCGCATGACCCGCAACGACGGCGAACAGGAGATCACCTCCTTCTCCGCCGATCTACCCCCCGGCCTGGTCGGCAAGCTCGCCGGAGTCGCCAAATGCTCCGATGCGGCGATTGAGGCGGCAAAGCAAAAGACAGGCAGGCAAGAGAACGCAAGGCCTTCCTGCTCTGCAGCGAGCCAAGTTGGTAAGACCTTGGCCGGAGCCGGCGTTGGCTCGGTCTTGGCATATGCCCCAGGCAAGGTCTATCTCGCCGGTCCCTACCACGGCTCCCCGCTCTCGGTTGCGGCGATCACCTCGGCAACGGTCGGCCCCTTCGATCTCGGCACCGTGGTCGTCAGATCGGCATTGAGGATCAACCCCGAAACTGCCCAGGTATCGGTCGACGCGGCAGGATCGGACCCGATCCCCCACATCCTGCGGGGGATCCCACTTCACGTCCGCGACATCCGCGTCTACGTCGACAGACCTGAATTCACCCTCAACCCGACCAGTTGCGATCGCATGTCGATCGTCGCCAGGCTGACCGGCACCGGCCAGGACTTCGTCAGCCCTCTCGACGACGCGATCGCATCTCCCTCCAACCCCTTCCAGGCCGCCAACTGCGCCGCCCTGCCTTTCAAGCCGAAGCTCTCCTTCAAGCTCAGAGGAGGGACCAAGCGAGGCCAGTTCCCCGCCTTCCAGGCGACGCTCAAAGCGAGACCAGGCGATGCCAACCTGGCAAAGACCACCGTCGTCCTGCCCAGATCGGAGTTCATCGAACAGGGCCACATCAGAACCGTCTGCACCAGGGTCCAGTTCAAAGCCCAGCAGTGCCCAGCGGGATCGATCTACGGCCATGCCAGGGCGATCACCCCTCTCTTCGACACGCCGGTCGAAGGACCGGTCTACCTCAGGGCAAACGGAGGCGAAAGAGTCCTCCCAGACCTCGTCGTCTCGCTCAAAAACGGAGAGATCGAGGTTGCCCTGGCCGGATTCGTCGACTCGGTCAAAGGCAGGGTCCGTAACGCCTTCAACGTGATCCCAGACGCCCCGGTGACCAAGTTCACGCTGAACATGCTCGGCGGCAGGAAGGGCCTCCTCGTCAACCACCTCGACCTCTGCAAGGTCACCTCGAGGGCTGAGGTGAAGATGGTGGGGCAGAACGGCAAGGTCGTGGAGACGAGGCCGAAGATGGGGACTTCGTGCGGGGGTAAAGGGCGCAGGGGGAAACGTTAGGGCCGCGCCCGGTAGGCAGCTGCACTGGAGAGCCGCGGTGGCCCCTGCAAAGCATGCGGTCGCGGCTCGCCCATAGATACGTGTCATCCGCGCGCGACAGCATGCTTTGCGGACTTTGAAGAGGGATCCGGCTTACTTCAGGGTGGCGGGCGTCGCCCTTCGCCAGGAGATGGGCAGGCTGCGGAGGTTGCCGGTCTTCGCTGACGGCCCCCTGGCCACGCGCGAGCCCGAGCTCAAGGTGCGGCGTGCGCGCCGGCGCCCGAACCGCCTCGGTTTCGCCGTGCCGAGCCAGTTCCGTCTCTCGGTCACCGCCTACCCGGGAATCCGCGCAGGCGACGTTCTGGAGACGCTTCTTCACGAGCTGGTCCACCTGCACGTTGGGCGTGCCGCAGAGACGCATGCCTGGCACGGCGAGACCTTCAGGGGGACGCTGGCGCGAGCAATGGATCAGGGCTACGGGATCATCGGGCTGACACCACGAAGCACCACTCATGGTGTCTACGCGGAGGAGATCGAGCGATCAAGGTTCGCCGGCGCCAAACCGTTCCAAATGCAGGTGCGATGAAGGCGCTCTCCGGCCAGGATCGTGCTGGGCGTTGCCACCGCTCCGCTTTGCCTCCTCGCCGCGGCCATCGCATCGACCGCCGTCCTGGTGGCAGTGGCGATCGGCGACACTCGCGCCGACCCGGACCTCCCCGGCGAGCCAGTGGCCACGCCTTAAAGCCGACGCCCGGATTTGAACCGGGGACCCCTTCATTACGAGTGAAGTGCTCTACCAACTGAGCTACGTCGGCGCGAGGTCCCATTGTAAGAGCGGCGGCTCGGTTCCGTCGCGGCCGGCGTCGATGATGCGGGGGTGTCCAGGGTCGGCGCGGCGAAGCACCGGAAGGAGAACGAGATCGAGTTCTCGCGGATCGTCGCCTTCAGCGACGGGGTCTTCGCGATCGCGATCACGCTGCTGGTCCTCAACCTCAGCGTTCCCGAGCACATCCCCGGCGACGATCTGACCAAGGCCCTGCTGGACCAGCATCAGGACCTCTTCGCCTACGCGCTCAGCTTCGCCGTGATCGGCCGCTTCTGGATCGTCCACCACCGCTTCTTCGGTGAAGTGGTCGGCTTCGACAGCAGGCTGATCGCGCTCAATCTCTTCTACCTCGCCTGGATCGTGCTGCTTCCCTTCAGCAGTCAGGTCCTCGGCGATCACGCCGGCGACACCGGCGCCGTCGTCCTCTATGCGATCAACCTCGCCGGCGTCGTCCTCGCCGGGCTGCTGCTCTTCGCCGACGCGCGCCACGCCGGCCTCGCGCGCACGGATCCCGAGGAGGCCGGCGAATCGGTGCGCATCGCCCTCTTCATCGCCGCGATCTTCCTCGCCTCGATCCCCGTGGCATTCATCAACCCGCACCTCGCTCCATATATGTGGCTGGCCCTCTTCGCCGGACGCTTCGCCCGGCGGCGCTCCTAGCACTGCACCCCACCTGACCGGTGCGGAAAAGTCACATTCACGGCACACACACGTGACGCCGAACTGGCTTGGGTCAGTGCCATCATGGGGGCGATGAGAGAAGCATGGACCGACCGGCGCCTGGACGGCCTCAACCACAAAGTCGAGGAACTCGAGTGCCGCATGGATGCCCGCTTTGATGAGGTCAACGCTCGGTTCGATCGCTTCGAAGGGACCATGGACAGTCGCCTCGGCAGTCTCGAGGACCGCTTCGCCTCATTCCAGCAGGCGATGATTCAGATGACTGGCTTGATTGTCGCCGCTCTGATCGGCGTGATTGCCACCCAGCTCTAACTCCGGGCGAATCGCCCTGCTGCCTACTCTCGTGCGGTGCCCTGGAGGGCTTTCCCTCCGGCCGGCTGCAGGTGTCCGCAGACGGGACAGCCCGGCTCGGGGATGACGGGCTCGCGCTCGATCTCCATCGTGCGCAGGTCGTACGAGTAGGCGACACCGAGGGTCGCCGGCTGGGTGAGGCCCGTCAGCTGGTGCAGGACGTCGATGCCGACGTGTCCCCCGATGAACCCGCAGACGGGTGCCAGCGTCGCCACCGGAGACTGTTTGGCTCGGTGCTGTTCGATCGCCACGTCGAAGAGCGGATAGGTGCGCCGGTAGCCGGTCTCCTGGCATACGAAGCATCCCGTCTGCCCGGGGACGTAGAGCGGTCCCACTCGGGCGAAGGGCGGGAAGTGGCTCATCGCGATGAACGGGATGCCGACGCCGAAGCAGGCGGAGTTGACCCAGAGCTCGATGTCGTGGGCGGGCCAGTCGCAGGCCTCGATCACGATGTCGCAGCCCTCGATCGCCTCGCGGACCGCCGCCTCGCTGTCCAGGCGCTCGGCCCTGACGTCGAAACGCATCCTCGGGTTGAGACTGCCAAGGCGCGCCGCCGCGGCCTCGACCTTGAGCTCGCCGACGTCGTCCTCGCCGTAGAGGACCTGGCGGCTCAGATTCGACAGCTCGACCCGGTCGAAGTCGACGAGCCGCATCTCGCCGATCCCGGAGCAGGCGAGATTCAGGGCTGACCAGCCGCCGAGGCCACCCACACCCAGGACCGCGACCCTCGCTTCTTCGAGCTTCGCCTGGCTCTGGGATGGCGTCGGGCCCTCGCTGACGTCGCTGAAGTAGCGCAGCTGGCGATCGAAGCGCTCGATCACCTCATCGGCGATCAGGTCGTCGTCCGCTGCGTCCTCGACGACGCCCAGCTCCTCCAACTGGGCGAGCAGGTCGCCGACCTCGTTCTCGCCGAACTCGGCGTCGAGCTGCTCACGGTTTCGCTCGCCGTCCAAGGCGGCGAGCAGTCGCTTCCCCTCGTCGTCGGGTTGCTCTATGTGGATGTCGGCGCCGGAGCTCGGCCGGAGCAGGTAGAGGTCGCCGTCCGGGGCCTCCAGCTTCTGGGTTGTGCGCTTGATTCGCGGTCGCTTCATGGCTGCAACGTCCTCTCCCTCGAGGACATTGCTTAGACCTGCGTATTGCTCAAGATTGTTTCAAGTATTCGGATTAAATTTGTATAAGGAAAGATACTTTTCGGTACGCCAAGCGTTCTATCTAGGTATCACTAATCGGTGTTGCGTAGAGAGGAGGCCCTTTGGCCGACAAGGCGATCGACCGCCTGATGGATGAGGGCAAGTTGCGAAAAGTGATGGATCAGCGGCTGATCAAGGCGCTTTCCCATCCGCTGCGCGCGCACGTCCTCGCGACTCTCAACGAACGGATCGCAAGTCCGACCGAAGTCGCGGAGGAGATCGATCTCGACGTTGCTTTCCTCAGCTACCACGTCAGGGTTCTCAAGGATCTTGGCTGCATCGAGCTGGTCGACACCGGACGCAAGCGCGGCGCGGTCGAGCACTTCTACAGGGCAAGGGCGGCGCTTTTCTTCGACGACCGTGCTTGGAAGCAGCTGCCGGCTTCGCTGAAGTCGGATGTGATCACGGGCCTTTTCCAGGGGATCCTCGATGACGCGCTGGCGGCGCTGAAGGCAGGCGTCTTCGGCAAAGCCAACAGCCACGTCAGCTGGATGCCTGTCCAGCTCGACCGGCAGGGGACAGTGGACACCCATGCTGTGTTGCGCTGGACACTGGAGCGCCTGTTTGCGATCCAGGCCGAGAGCGCAGAGCGGCTGGCCAAGGGAGGCGAGCGCGGCACACCGACGACGATCGCGATTGCCGGCTTCGAGACCGTGACCGGCCGTGGAGCGAAGGACGCACCCGCTACGAGTTAGTCGTGAGCTCCGCTGCGCGGGCGAAGACCGCGTCCAGCATCGGTTCGGTCAGGCGGCCGGTAAAGGTGTTCTGCTGGCTTGGGTGGTAGCAACCAAGCAGCGTCCAGCGGCCGGCCGAGGTCTCGGCGCCGTGACCGAAGGGTGGCTTCGGCCGCGGGATCTCGCCGCCAAGGGCGCGGACCGCTCGCAGCGCTCCGTCCCAGGCGAAGCTGCCAAGCGCAACGATCGTCTGCGAGCGCTCGAGCAGCGTCAACTCCCGCTCCAGATAGGGAAGGCAGTTGTCACGCTCCACGGGGGTCGGCTTGTTGTCGGGCGGGGCGCACCGCACCACCGCGGTCACGTAGGCGTCGCGGAGCCGAAGCCCGTCGTCGCGGCGCACCGAATCGGGCTTGTTCGCGTAGCCGGCCCGGTGCAGGGCGGCATAGAGCCACTCGCCGGAGCGGTCGCCGGTGAACATGCGACCGGTGCGATTGGCGCCGTGGGCTGCCGGGGCCAGCCCGACGATGACGAGTCGCGCTGCCGGATCGCCGAAGCCATCCAGCGGTTTGGCCCAGTACTCATCGTCACGGAAGCGGCGTGGCGGGTCGGCTGCCCGCGCCTCCCTCCACTCGACCAGCCGCAGGCAGTGCCGGCAGGCGTGGACTTCCGCCGCAAGCTCGGGGAACGCTGCTCCTGCGGCGGATCCGTCGATCTGCGCCCGGGAACTCATCCCGGGAATCGAATCACGCCAAGTGTCAGTCCCTGAGAAAGGGTAAAGGCGCGGGAGCTCATCTTGGAAATAGAGCCGACTCTCCCGCGCCTTTTCACCGCTAGCGAGTCTTGAAAATCGAAAGCAGCGGGACTACCTGCTCGGTCTTGCCGATCTTCACCCTGCTCACCCCCTTCGTAAACGTCTGATTTCGCGACCGAAGTCATGAGCGCCGGTCCAATGCTTTAGACCAGTCGATTGCTGGAAAAAGTTCCAGTAATAGATAATTTAGCCGCAAAAAAATCAATTCGTTTTGCCAAATTTCCTTTTTGACCAATACGATGGAGTGGTCCCAAGACCGCGCAATGAATCGGAGGATCCTGCTTTGGCCGCAAAGACCAAGACCAAATCGAAGGAGAAGAGCACCGGTGTGGATCAGCGCCTGGTCAAGGCGTTGGCGCATCCGCTGCGGGTTCAGATCCTGACCATCCTGAACGAGCGGATGGCAAGCCCCAATGAACTCTCCAAGGAGCTGGACGAGGGCCTCAGCCAGGTCAGCTATCACGTCAAAGTACTCAAGGACTTCGAGTGCATCGAGATGGTCAAGACCGAGCCACGGCGTGGGGCTGTCGAGCACTACTACCGCGCGACAGCGAGGGCCTTCCTCAGCGATCGCGACTGGCAGAACCTGCCTGATTCGGTCAAGCCGGGTCTGACCGCTTCCGGCCTGCGGATGATCATCGACGACGTAGTCGGTGCGATCAACGGCGGTACGTTCAACGCCCGCGAGGACGTTCACATGAGCTGGACCCCCGGGGTCGTCGACGAGCAGGGGTGGGCAGAGTCCGCCGCGCTCGCCGAGGAAACGCTCGAGCGGGTGCTGGCGATACAGAGGGACAGCGCCAAACGCCTCGCGAAGTCAGGCGAGGAGGGCATCCCCGCGACGATGGTGCTGATGAACTTCGAAGGCCTCGCTCCCGACGCGAAGCGGAAGTCGTCGAAAAAGAAGGTCGCCAAGAAGGCGTAGCGACGCAACGCGCATCGCGCTTAGCAGCGCATAAGCTTCGCGCTCACTGATGGGCGCGGAAATTCGTTGGGACAGCCAAAGCGGCAGAGGGCGCGGCATACGTCGCGCCCTCGTCTTTGTGCTCGCCCTCGCCCTGCTCGCCGGCGGTTGCGGGGAGAGCGACTCGACGACCAGCGAGAGCGAAAAGGCTGCCGACGTCGAGTTCCTCAACGAAGCCCTTGCTCGCGAGCTGACTTCCCTCGAGGCCTACGAAAGCGGCATGCCGTTGCTGCGCGGGCAGTTCCGCGTGATCGGCCGCGAGTTCGTCGCCCATGACCAGGAACACATCGATGCTCTGACGAAGGCGGTTCGGGGCCTTGGCGGCGAAACGGATGCCGAAGCGGGAGAGCCTGAATCGCCGCGTCCCAGAAACCAAGCCGAGTTCCTCACTCTCGCCTATGACCGCGAGAATGCGGCGCTCGCGTCATACCTGGATGCCGCACCGCTGCTGGCGACCGCCGCACCGCGGACGCTCGCTGCCGCGCTCACGGCAAGCCATGCGCAACGACTGGTCGTGCTGCGCCAGGGACTCGGTGTCCCTCTTGCTGTCGCCGTGTCTGAGGCGTTCGAGCCGGGTGACCTACCACCACCGGATAAGGAACCGCCGCAAGAACCGAAACAGGAGGAGCCACGCCGATGACAGCCCCGCTCTACGCGATTGGTCGCTTCTGCTCGCGCCACCACTACCCCGTCATCGCGGTTTGGCTGGTGCTCGCGGTGGGCCTGGTCCTGCTCGGGCAGTCCGGTGACAGCAAGACCAACGACAACCTGACACTGCCTGGCACCGGCTCGACCGCGGCGACTGAACTGCTCGAAGACAACCTGCCCGAACAGGCCTTCGGCAGCAACCCGCTGGTCTTTCAGGCGAAGGCGGGCGCCTCCCTCACCTCGCCCAAGTACGCGGCTGCGATCGAACAGTCGGTGAAACGGCTGAACGCGATGCACGACGTCAACTCGGCGCTCAGCCCGCTCAGCCCCGCCGGCGCCGACTTCCTCAGCCAGGACCGCTCGATCGGCTACGTGCCCGTGGTGCTCAGCGTCGGTCCCGGCGAACTCACCGAGTCCCAGGCACAGGCGGTGCTCGACGCCGGCGAGTCGGCCGAAGCCGCCGGGCTGAAGGTTTCAGTCGGCAGCTACGTGGGCTCGCAGCTCTCCAAGCCCGATACGGGCGCGAGCGACGCGATCGGAATCGCTGCGGCGATCGTCATCCTGCTCTTCGCCTTCGGCACCGCGACCGCGATGGTGCTGCCGATCTTCTCCGCGATCCTCGGCCTCGCCTGCGCGCTCTCGATCATCCGCCTGCTGGAGAACGTGGTTCAGGTGCCGAGCGTCGCCTCGACCCTGGCGACGATGATCGGACTCGGCGTCGGCATCGACTACGCGCTCTTCATCGTCACCCGCCACAAGCTGCAGCTCCGCGACGGGATGGAGCTGCGCGAGTCGATCGCCCGTGCCACCGCGACCGCGGGCGGCGCCGTCGTCTTCGCCGGCTTCACCGTGGTGATCGCGCTCTGCTCGCTTGCCTTCGCCGGCATCCCGCTGGTCAGCACGCTCGGCTTCACCGCGGCGATCGCGGTGGTGGTGGCGATCCTTGCCGCGACGACGCTGCTGCCGGCGATGCTGGGGGCGCTCGGACCGCGGATCAACTCGCTGCGGGTGCAGTTCGGAAAAACCCATCCGGACGACAAGGAGCCGCACGGCTGGACGCGCTGGGCCCAGGGGGTCGCCAAACGGCCCTGGCGCTCGGCGATCGCCTCGCTTGCGGTGCTCGTCGTCCTCGCCTTGCCGATCTTCCAGCTCGAGCTCGGCCAGAACGACATCAGCGCTCTGCCGAAATCGACGACGGCGCGCCAGGCCTACGACGGCCTCACCCAGGGCTTCGGTCCGGGCGTCAACGGTCCGCTCCTGATCGCCTCGGAATTCAAGGACACAGAAGAAGCGAAACGCGTGCTGCCGCTGCTGACGAAGGAACTCGACGCGGCGCCCGACGTCGCTCAGGTCTCCGAGCCGACCCTCGACAAAGGCGGGACGGTGGCGGTCTCCACCGTGATCGCCAAATCGGCGCCGTGGGCGGACGAGACCGTCAACCTGGTCGAAGATCTGCGCGACACGACGATTCCGGGTGCGGTCAAAGGGACAGATGCGGCCGCCTTCGTCGGCGGCCAAACCGCCGGCTACATCGACCTCGCCACTCAGATCGCAGACAAGCTGCCGCTGATGATCGCGATCGTCGTCGGCCTCAGCTTCATCGTTCTCCTGCTTGCCTTCCGCTCGCTGCTGGTGCCGGTCAAGGCGGCGGCGATGAACCTGCTCTCGGTGGCCGCCGCCTATGGCGTGGTCACCGCCGTCTTCCAGCTCGGCTGGGGCTCGTCGCTGATCGGGCTCGATCATGCGATCCCGATCGTCAGCTTCGTGCCGCTGCTGATGTTCGCGATTCTCTTCGGGCTCTCGATGGACTACGAGGTCTTCCTCGTCACCCAGATGCGGGAGCACTACAAGAAGCACGGTCACGCCGACCGCGCCGTGGTCGAAGGCCTCGCCAACACCGGCCGGGTGATCACCTCGGCGGCGGCGATCATGGTCTGCGTCTTCACCAGCTTCGTCCTCAACGGCAACCCGCTGGTGAAGGAGTTCGGGGTGGGCCTGGCGGTCGCGATAGCGATCGACGCGACCCTGGTGCGCTGTCTGCTCGTCCCTGCCGTGATGGTTCTGTTGGGCCGCCGCGCCTGGTGGCTGCCGCGCTGGGTGGACCGGTTCATGCCCCACGTCAGCATCGAGGGCGAGGATTTCTTCGCCAAGCGCGACGCGGCACTCGCCACCGCCGATGGGGCCCCGAAGGGGGGAGACTGAGTGGGATGTTCCCGCTCAACCTCCCCAACGCTCTCACCCTGCTGCGCATCCTCGCGGTGCCCGTTGTCGTCGTCGCCCTGCTGGGGGAGACGCCGAACGGGGATGCGCTCGCGGCCGGTGTCTTCGCTCTTGCCGCGCTGACCGACGGCCTCGACGGCTACTTCGCCCGCTCGCGCGACGCCGTCACCACCTTCGGCAAGCTGATGGACCCGATCGCCGACAAGCTGTTGATCGCGGCCGCGCTCGTCTCCCTCGTCTCCCTGGACCGGGTCGAAGCCTGGATAGCGATGGTGATCATCGCCCGCGAGTTCGCGGTCACGGTGATGCGTGCGATCGCCGCCGAGCGCGGCATCGTCATCTCCGCCAGCTGGATGGGCAAGGTGAAGACCGTGCTGCAGATCGCCGCAGTGATCGCGCTGATCGCCGCCAACCCGTCGCCCGCCTGGGTCGACGCCCTCGTCTACCTCGCCGTCGCTGCCACCGTGATCAGCGGCGCCGACTACTTCTTCGGCCTGCGCAAGCGGGTCGAGGAAGAGCGGGAAGCACGGGCGCGTCACATGGCCGCGCGCAAGCCCTGAGGGGCTAGGAGGCCGGCGCCTCCAGCCATTCGCGCATCGTCGTGTGGCGACGCTGGTGCTCGCCGGAGTCGAGCTCGTGGCGAAGGTCCTGGAGCGTGCCGTAGCGCTCGGCGACGACGTTGTGGCGGTGGATCGTCTCCAGGTTCTCCTGGCGGGCCATGACGAAGGCCTCGCCCGGTAGGTCCGGGTAGCCCTCGACCACGCTGCGCACCATCTCCCGCACGCAGTCCTCGACGAAGCGCGGCTGTTCGTGGGCCTTGGCGACCACAGCGAGCTCGTCGGGGCGCTTCATCAGCTCGTAGATCTCGGAGCTCATCGATCCCTCGACGATGCGCAGCAGCTCGGGAGCGTCGATCCACGCCTCGCGGCCCTCGGGGCAGCCGATGTAGAGGGTCCCAATGCCACGCTGGTTGTGGGTGGCGACCGGAACCGCCTCGATCGCCAGCTCGATCTGCTCGGCGTCGAAGCCGCTCTCCGCCAGCCGTTCGCGGCCGAGCTCGGCGACCATCTCCTGGGCGCAGGGGCAGGCGGTCATGCCCTGTGCCTGCACACCGGTCAGCGTGCGCGTCCCGCGCTCGGAGGCGACCGCGGTGCCGAAGAGGCCGTAGATCTCCTGGGTCGAGTGGCCGCTTTCCGGTGTCCTCACCGTCTCCGGGTAGCGGGCCGCGACCGATACCTCGGCGCGGCGGCCCTGCTGGCGCTCGCGCACCCGCGCGGCGATGTGGGCGGCGAGCACCTCGGCGCGGAAGGCCTCGCCCAGGACGACCTCGTCGATCGCCTCGCCGACGATCTCCTCGAAGCGGGACATGTGGACCCCGGCCTGGCGCGGCTCGAGGTCAACGAAGCACTCGAAGTCCGCGTGGTAGAGATTCTCGGTTCCGTCGGCCTTGACCCGGATCACCTTCTCCACCCCGGTGACCCCGACCCGCGAAAGGCTGACCTGGGTGGCCGGGACCGACGCCTGGACGTCGGGCGCAGCGCTCGCGGGTGTCGTCGTCCGGGTCGCCATCGAACCAATGAAGCGTAAGCAACCGGCGCCGTCGGGGCATGCAGGTCGGGCTGAGCGTGCCGTTTCTTCTGCCTATACTTGGCCCCGGCCGGAGCGTTGGGGTCGGCCCCCCGGTCATTGGGGAGAGGGTTGCACCGGAGGCAGCGAGATCGAACCGTTGGAGACGGTCCCTGAGGGACTGGATCAGGATTCGGATGGGCAGCCGTTTACGGAGCCGGAGGAGCTTCGCGGCCTGATCGCGCTGGGCCGCGAGCGTGGCTACCTCACCTTCGAGCAGATCGCCACCACCCTCGAGGAGGTGGAGGTGACCAAGGAGCAGATCTCCGCTCTCCACGCCCGCCTGGTCGAGAGCGGCGTCGAAGTCTTAGCTGAGAACAGCGGCGCGCAGAAGGAGCAGCGCGAGGAGAGCGCCGGCCAGGCAAAAAAAGCCGAGCTCGATCTCACGGTCGAGCCGAGCCTGGACTCGCTGCGTCTCTACCTGCGCTCGATCGGCCAGGTCGACCTGCTCACGGCCGCGCAGGAGGTCGAACTGGCGAAACGGATCGAGCGCGGCGACATGCTGGCCAAGCGGCAGATGGTCGAGGCCAACTTGCGGCTCGTCGTCTCGATCGCCAAAGGCTATTTGGGACGCGGTCTCAGCTTCCTCGACCTGATCCAGGAGGGCTCGCTGGGTCTGATCCGCGCGGTGGAGAAGTTCGACTACCGCCGCGGCTACAAGTTCTCGACCTACGCCACCTGGTGGATCCGCCAGGCGGTGACGCGGGCGATCGCCGACAAGGCGCGGACGATCCGCATCCCCGTCCACATGGTCGAGAAGCTGAACCGGGTCTCCCATGTCGAGCGCCAGCTGGTCCAGCGGCTGGGGCGCGAGCCCGAGCCGGCGGAGATCGCGGCCGAACTGCGCTGGTCCCTGGTCGAAGTGCGGGACATCCTGCGGGTCGCCCAGCTGCCGGTCTCGCTGGAGAAGCCGGTCGGCGACGAGGACGAATCGGAGCTCGGCGATTTCGTCGCCGACGAAGAGGTCGCCGAGCCGTTCGAGGAAGCGAGCGAGCACCTCCAGCGCGAGGGAGTGCGGCGGGCGCTCGAAGCGCTGCCCGAGCGCGAGCGTCAGGTGATCGAGCTTCGCTACGGCCTCTCCGGCCTCGAGCCGCTCACCCTGGAGGAGGTGGGCCGTACCTTCGGCGTCACCCGCGAGCGGATCCGCCAGATCGAGACCAGCACGCTGAAGAAGCTGCGCGGCCTGCCCGAGGCGCAGATGCTGCGCGAAGCGAGCTAGCGCGGCTCGAGCACGACGACCGAAGCTTCCCGGTCGAGCTTCTCCTGATAGTCGTCGAAGCCGGCGTACTGCTCGTTGTGCCGGCGCCAGAGACCGTCGCGCTCCTCGCCCGTGGCGATCCGGGCGCGGACCTTGTAGCGCTTGCGCCCGACCTCCACTTCGGCCTCCGGATTCGCCTTCAGATTGAGCGACCAGGCAGGGACGCGGGCGTTGCCGGCATTGGTGTTGATCACGACGACGCTCTCCCCGTCGGCCAGGTAGACGACCGGCGCGGTGCGCGACTCGCCCGACTTGCGCCCGGTTGTGGTCAGCAGCAGTACGGGGGCACGGCCGACCCGCCCGCCAAGCCGGCCGCCGCTCAGCCTGTAGAGAGGGACGTTGAATTTGCCGGCCCAGCGCAGCCCCCGCGCTCCCAGCGAGTTGGAGATGCGCGCGATAGTCCGGTCCTTGAGCACGCCGCGAGTATTCCAGGCGTAGAGTGGAGGGCGATGTCCGACCCGCATCCCTTCCGCCAAGCTGCCGAAGCGAAGGACCTCGACCTGCTCGCCGACGCGCTGCGCGAGGACGTCGTCCTCCACAGCCCGGTGCTCTTCCGCGGCTTCGAGGGGCGCGAGATCGTCTCCCAGGTGCTTACCCACGTCGCCGCGACCCTGGAGGACCTCACCTACGTCGACGAGCTGAGCGAGGGCGACACGGTTGCCCTGCGCTTCACCGCCAAGGTCGGCGACCGCGAGCTGGAGGGAATCGACTTCCTCGAGCTGGACGAGGACGGCAAGGTCGCCGAGCTCACCGTCTTCATGCGCCCGATGTCCGCCCTCACCGCCTTCAACGAGCAGATGGCCGCCCGCCTCGGGGTCGAGCCGGGACAAGCCTCGGCTTCCATCTAGAATCGCCTGTCCGCCACCCGGGGGAGTGTCCGAGTGGTTAAAGGAGACGGGCTGTAAACCCGTTGGCTATGCCTACGCAGGTTCGAATCCTGCCTCCCCCATGCAGAATTGCTCCGTGTGGCCTCGCTTCGACGCGGGGCTCAGGTTTGAGTTAGCCCACGCGAGGGCTATGCGGGATGAGGCGTGGCGGATCCGTGAAAATATCCGGCGCTAGCTTGCAGGGGAAGGTGCGGTCAAGCCACCGCGCTTCGGGAGGCACCCAGCCGAGATACTGTGTGAAGCGGTGAGCCGGGAAGCCTGGTCGGCACGTTCGTCGTCGACCCCGAGAGGCTCTCAATGGCAATCGCAGTAGCCACCTTCTTGATCGCTCTGGCCATCATCGCCAGCGAGAAGCTGCACCGCACCAACGTAGCCCTGCTCGGCGCCGCGATCGTCGTCCTCTTCGTCGGCGACTTCTCCCAGGAGCAGGCGATCGAGTCGGTCGACTTCAACACGATCGGCCTCCTGGTCGGGATGATGATCCTCGTCTACCTGACTCAGCAGACCGGGGTCTACGACTACGTCGCGATCCGCGCTGGCCAGCTCTCCGGCGGCCGCTCCTTCGCGCTGACGATGAGTCTGGCCGGGATCACCGCCCTGCTTTCAGCTTTCCTCGACAACCTGACCACGATCCTGCTGGTCGCGCCGATCACCTTCCTGCTTGCCGACGCGCTCGACATCGACGCGATCCCGCTGCTGATCATCGAGGTGATCGCCTCCAACATCGGCGGCACCGCGACCCTGATCGGCGACCCGCCGAACATCATCATCGCCGGCGCCACCGGGCTCAGCTTCAACGAGTTCATCGTCAACCTGGCGCCGATCGTGATCGTCACCTTCGCGGTCGTGATGCCGCTGCTCTACCTCGTCTTCCGGCGCCGGCTGCAGATCGAGGAGCGAAACCGGCAGGCGGTGATGGGGCTGAACGCGAGCGCTTCGATCCGCGACGCCGCCGAGCTGCGGCGCACCGGCCCGGTCCTGGTGGCGACCGTGCTCGCCTTCTTCGCCCACCAGGCGCTGCACGTCGAGCCGGCCACGGTGGCGCTGGCGGGAGCGTCGGTCGGCCTCCTGGTCACCAGGGTCAACTTGGATAAAGCGCTCTCCTCGATCGAGTGGACGACGCTCTTCTTCTTCATCGGCCTCTTCGTGATGGTCGGGGCGCTGGAGGCGACCGGGGCGATTGGCCACGTCACCGACGCCGTCAAGGACTTGACCGGGGGAGATCGCAGCGCCGAGCTGCTGGGGATCCTCGGGGTCTCCGCGCTCGGCTCGGCGGTGGTCGACAACATCCCCTTCACCACGGCGATGATCCCGGTCGTCAGGGAGCTGCAGGAATCGGCGGGAGCGAGGGGAGACGACGCCTACTGGTGGTCGCTCGCGCTCGGCGCCTGCTTCGGCGGCAATGCGACGATGATCGCCGCCGCCGCCAACGTCGCCGCCGCCGGCCTCGCCGAGCGCGCCGGCACGCCGATCGGCTTCATGACCTTCCTCCGGGTCGGTCTGCCGGTTACCTTGATCTCGATCGCCTTGGCCGCCGCCTACATCTCGATCCGCTACATCGCGCTCTGAGAGGAGACGAATGCCCGACTCCATCGCCAACGAGACCCTGAAGGAGATAGAGCCGCTGGGCGCTGATGAGCTGATCGGCCCGGCGGCGCGGCGGGTAATCGACGCCGGGCTTCCTGCCCTCCCCGCGGTCGAGGAGGACGGCCGCTTCGCCGGCATCTTCGGCGAACGCGAGTTCATGGCGGCGCTCTTTCCCGGCTACGTCGGCGAGCTCGCCTCGGCGGCGATGGTCTCGCGCTCGGTCGACGAGACGATCGAGCGGCGCAGCGATTGCGCGCTGCAGCCGATCCGCCGCTACCTGACCACCGACCATGTCCTCGTCGAGGACGACTACTCCGACACCCAGCTCGCCGAGATCTTTCTCCACCACCGGGTGCTGATCGTCCCGATCGCGACCAAGGGCAGGGTCCACGCGCTGATCACCCGCCACGACTTCTTCTGCTCGCTGGTCGAGCGCTTCGGCGAGATCGCCGAGGATCGGCCTGGCTGATCAGCCGGCGGGCAGGGCGAAGCGAACGCGGGTGCCCGACTCGCCGGGCGCGATCCAGATCCGGCCGCCGTGGGTCTCGACGATCGCGCGGGAGATCGCCAGGCCGAGGCCGGCCCCGTCGGAGTCGCGGCTGGCGTCGGGCCCGCCCCGGTGGAAGGGCTCGAAGACCCGGTCTCGCTCCGAGAGCGGGATTCCCTCGCCGGTATCGGCCACCTCGACCTCGATTCCCTCGCCCGTCGCCTCGGCCCGGACGGTGACGCTCCCGTCGGCGGGGGTGTGGTGGATCGCGTTGCGGATCAAGTTGAAGAGGACGCGCTGAATCCGCTCCGGGTCGGCGCGCGCCGGCAGACTCTCGGCCTCCAGCTCGGTGCGGATCTCGACGCCGCTCGCCCGCGCCTCGGGGCGCATCGCGGCGACCGTCTCGTCGAGCAGCAAGGCGAGCTCGACCTGTCGCATCGACCAGTCGATGTCGCCGGCCTCGATCCGCGAGAGCTCGAAGAGGTCGTCGATCATCGTGCTCAGCGAGCCGATGTGGGTCTGCATCGTCGCCAGATAGCGGCGCCGAGTCTCCTCGTCGACGATCCCGTCGTCGATCGCCTCGACCAGCAGCCGCAGCGAGGCGATCGGCGTGCGCAGATCGTGAGAGACGGCGGCGACCAGCTCGCGCCGGGTCTCCTCGGCGGCGGCCCGCGCCCGCTCGCGCTCGGCGAGCGCGGCGGTCCGCAGGGTGACGATCCCGATCGCGAGGACGAGGATCGAGAAGAGCAGGGCGTCGCGCTCGGACACGTACATCATGTGCGCGGCGAAGACGATCGCCGCCAGGACCGCGGCGACGAGGAACGTGGTGACAATGGCCTGGCGGCCGATCGCGCCGAAGCGACGTCGGGGGCGAGGAGGGCCGAGCGGCGCCGGGCTCATGGCTGGAACCTGTAGCCCACGCCCCACACCGTCTGGATGAAGCGCGGCTGCTCGGGATCGGGCTCGACCTTGGCGCGCAGGCGGCGGACGTGGACAGTGACCGTGCTCGTGTCCGAGTAGAGCGCCGCTTCCCAGACGCGGTCCATCAACTGGTCGCGCGAGAAGGCCTGGCCGGGATGGGCGGCGAGGAAGGCGAGCAGGTCGAACTCGCGCTGGGAGAGCTGGATCTCATCGCCGTCGCGAAGCGCGCGGCGGGCGCGGACGTCGATCTCCAAGCCGTCGAAGCGCAGCGGCTCCGTCTCCGCATGGGCTGGGTGGGCGCGGCGCAGCACGGCGTCGACGCGGGCGACCAGCTCGCTTGGGGAGAACGGCTTGACGATGTAGTCGTCGGCGCCGCGACGCAGGCCGGCGAGCTTGTCGTCGTGCTCGCCCTTGGCGGTGAGGAGGATCACCGGCGTGCGCTCCTCGCCGTCGGCCTGCAGGCGACGCAGCACCTCGAAGCCGTCCAGCTCGGGCAGCATCAGATCGAGGACGACGAGGTCGGGATCGCACTCGCCCGCGACCCGCAACGCTTCGATCCCATCGCCGGCCGTGGCGGTGGCGTAGCCGGCGCGCTCGAGGTAGCGGGCGACCACCTCGGAGATCGTCGGCTCGTCGTCGACGACGAGCACGGTACGGCGATCAGCCTGCTGCGCCATCTCCTCGATTGTCGCAGTGGCCGATCTCATCCGAAGGTGAAGGCGTAGCCCGAGACGCCGGGGGTGACGTCGAGGGTGAGCAGATGGCGCTCGGCGCGGGGCAGTTCGACCAGCCGGTAGAGGCGTTGGCGGCCGACCTCGACCACGCCGCCCTCGACGTCGCGGCCGGCGAGCTCGGCCGCGATCGGCTTGCCGTCGAGCATCACCCGCACGCTTCGCGGATTGCCGCCGCTCGATCCGAGCACGAGGAAGACGCGGCGGGCGCCAAAGACGAGGTGCAGGCGCGAGCGCCGCACCGAGGTGGCCTCATCGTGGCCAATCCGCCACGTCCCCTCGTAGGCGAGGCTGTCGTAGGCGAAGCGCTCCGGCGCTCGGTAGCGGTGGGTGCCCGGCACGATCGGGCCGTTGAGGAAGCGGTCGGCCCGCGCGGCGCCAAGGTAGCTCTCCGGCGTCGTCACCAGCGCCGAAGCCTGCTCGCCCTCCACCTCGACCTTCTGCTCTCCGGGCTGGTGCCCGGCCTCGGCGAGCAGCTCGCGGATCGCCGCCTCGGTCTCCTCGTAGTCGCCCTCGCCGAAGTGCGTGTAACGGACCCGGCCCTGGGCGTCGATCAGATACTTGGCCGGCCAGTATTCGTTGCCGTAGGCGTTCCAGGTCGCGTAGTCGTTGTCCTGGACGGCCGCATAGCCGAGATCGTTCTGCTCGATTGCGTCCTCGACGTTGGCGGCGTCGCGCTCGAACGGGAACTCCGGCGTGTGGACGCCGACGATCTGCAGACCGTCCTTGCCGTAGCGCTCGTCCCACGCCTTCAGGTAAGGGAGGGTGCGGATGCAGTTGATGCAGGTGTAGGTCCAGAAGTCGACCAGCACCACCTGGCCGCGCAGCTCGCGCAGGCTGAGCGGTTGCCCGCCGGGCGTGTTGAACCACTCCTGGTTGCCGGTGAAATCGGGCGCGGGGCCGAGCACCGGCAGGCGCTCGCCGGAGGACGCCTGGGCTGCGGTCCCGCCGTGCGCCGTCGCCGCGGCGAGGGCGCCGACGGTCCCCTCGTGCGCCTGCGTGCCGCGCAGCTCGGCGAGCTGCTCCCGCACGCCTCCGCTCTCCTCCAGCTCCTTGGAGGGGTTGACCAGGAAGGCCGGCAGGTCGTTGGCGATCGCGGTCTGAAAGCGGGTGTCGTAGTCAGCGAACATCGCCACCGCGACGATGACCATGACCGCGCCCATCGCCATCTGCAGGCGGCCGGCGTAGCGGGTCAGGCTGCTGCTGAGCCGCCGACCGCCGAGCATCAAGAGGTAGAGGACGGCGGCGCTGCCGAGCGCGTAGGCCAGCGCGACTCCGAGGCGACCGGCGGTCAGCGGCTGCGAAGCGGAGACGGTGATCACCCCGGCGAGGATCGGCCCCGCGCAGGGCGCGTAGACGACGCCGAGGCTGAGCCCGACCAGCACGCCCGAGCCGAAGCCGTCTCCTCGCTTGCCGCCCTGCGGCGCCGGCACCACGCGGCTGATCCAAGCCTCCATGCGGGCGGCGACGGAGGGGACCAGCAGCGAGATGCCGAAGCCGAGGAGGACGACGATCGCGATGTTGCGCAGCAGGTCGCCGGGCAGCCCTAGTGCGTCGATCACGTAGACCAAGGCGACGATCGCGAAGGTGAAGGAGAGGACGAGGCCCGTGACAACACCGAGCGGTCGCCGCCGCCCGCCCGTGACCCCGGCCGAGAGCGCCACCGGCAGTACCGGCAGCACGCAGGGCGAGAGTGCGGTCGCGGCACCGGCGAGGAAGGCAAAGGCGATCAGGGCTACCACGGCGCGGACTCTGGCAGGCGCCGATTACGAGTCCCTTACGAGGCTTGCCCGCCCGTAAGGGACTCGTAAGGAGCGGGATGGATACTCGCGCCGAGACCCCGACCCCGAGGAGGAAGACCGATGAGATGGATCGCGCTTGTAGCTCTCATGGCGGCTGTGGGCTTGCTCGGCGCCGGCTGCGGCGACGACGACAATGGAGATCAGGGCGCCACTCAGACCGGCGCGGCGATGAAGGACGAGTCCGATGCCGCGATGAAGGACGAGTCGGGCGGAGCGATGAAGGACGAGGGCAAGATGAAAGACGAGGCGATGGAGGAGGCGGCGATGAAGTCCGATGCCTCCGCGAGCGCCGCCAAAGGCAAGCTGATCGAGGCGGTCGGCTCCGAGTACGGCCAGGTCGTCGCCGACGGCAAGGGCGAGGCCTTCTACGTCTTCGGCAAGGAGAGCTCGGCCAAAAGCAAGTGCTACGGCGCTTGTGCCGCTGCTTGGCCCCCGGTGCTTACCAACGGTAAGCCACGAGCCGGCAAAGGCGTCACCGCGAGCTCGCTCGGCACGACCAAACGAGCGAACGGCAAGCTGCAGGTGACCTACGACGGCCAGCCGCTCTACTACTACGTCGACGACACACCAGGCAACATCCTCTGCCAGAACGTGAGCGAGTTCGGCGGCCTCTGGCTTGTCGTCAGCCCGGGGGGTGCGCCGGTCACTTGAACCTTAGGATCCGCTCGCTTCAAAGACCTGCGGTGGTTGTCCCTCGTTGGTCTGGCGCCAATTGCTTGGCCGGTTTCTGTCAGCATCGATGGCTAGCGGGCGTGTCCGCCGATCGTCGCGAATAGGGCTCGCCACCCAGCCCGAAATAGACTGGCGTCGTGGCGTACTCAGAGGAGCTCGCCGAGCGAATACGCGACGTGATCGACGGACGGCCGGGTGTAGTTGAGCGCAAGATGTTCGGTGGGATCGCCTGGATGGTGAACGGCAACATGGCCTGCGGGATCATCGGAGACGACCTGATGGTCCGCCTCGATCGCGATGACGCCGAGGCAGCGCTGACGGAAGAGCACGTCGGCCCGATGGAATTCACCGGTCGGCCGATGCGAGGATTCATCCTGATCGAGGCCGAAGGAATCGAGGGGGACGCCGACCTCGGGCGTTGGGTCGATGCAGGGGCGGACTTCGCGGAGTCGCTGCCCTCGAAGTGACTCGTCCGTGAGATGGTGCCTTTGCATGACGGGCGATATGGGCATCGAAGTCGGGGTCGATGGTCGCGCACGCTGCTGCTGGTGCCTCGGCGCACCCGAGTACGTCGAGTACCACGACCGAGTCTGGGGGCGCCCGATGCACGACGACCTCGAGCTGTTCGAGATGCTCGTTCTGGAGTCGTTTCAGTCCGGCCTCTCCTGGTTGACCATCCTGCGCAAGCGTGAGGGATTCCGTCGCGCCTTTGACGATTGGGACACCGAGAAGATCGCCACCTATGGCGAGGGTGAGATCGAGCGCCTGCTCGCAGACTCGGGGATCGTCCGCCATCGCGGCAAGATCGAGGCGGCTATCGCCAACGCCGCGGCGACCTGCTCCCTGCACAAGGAAGGTGAGACGCTCGATGCGCTCCTCTGGAGCTTTGCGCCAGAGCGCGAGGGAGCGCATCCGCCCAAGAGCGGCCACGACCTCGCGCCGACGACGCCGGAGTCGAAAGCTATGGCGAAGGAGCTGAAGCGACAGGGATTTCGCTTCGTCGGTCCGACCACTGCCTACTCCCTGATGCAGGCTGCGGGCCTGGTCAACGATCATCTCGACGGCTGCGCGTTCCGCTGATCCGCTCAGCGGTTTGGAGACTGCTTGAGGTCGCGACAAGAATTAATGGTTGGCTTATCCTGCCTCCCCCATAGAAACGTCTTCCCGCGAGGATGCGGTGCAGTCAGTGATACGAGCTCTAGTTGCCGTTCTTGCTTTCGTCCTCGCCCTTCTTGGCTTGGAGCAGGGCCAGGATCTCAGGATCGTCAGCGACCACGGACACGTATAGCGGTCGGCCGTCAGAGGTGCTGCGACCGGCTTCTTGCAGAGCTCCGCGGCTTGCGAGCACACCCACGTGATAGTTGACCGGGGAGAGCTCCAGCCCTAGGAATCCAGCCACCTCGCTCATGTCCACCGCCTGATCGGTGCTGTGAAGGTGGCGCAGAATGCGACGACGTACTGGATGCGCCAGCGAGTCGATCGGCTTCCAATTTGGTCGTAACTGCGGTTCGGTCTGCACTGTATGCACCATTAAACGTTATAACGTTTAATATAGCGAACTAGAGCAATCGGGTTCGGAGCGAATCCGTTCGATTGACTGCGTGGGCGGCTGAGGCGGTACGTGGGAGGTATGCCGTCTTGCTGTGCTCTTTCCTGTTTCACGCTATAACGGTTAACGCCCACGTTCCCCGGCGGGAAGGCTGCTTGGACAATGCCTCCCCGCCGTCGTGCCAAACCACGATCTCCTTTACACAAGGCGCTCGGCGAAGCGATCGAGGAGCTGCGCGACGAAGCCGGCCTGACCCATGAGCAACTCGCCGATCGCCTCGAAATGCCATTTCAGAGAATCAGTGAGCTGGAGCGAGGAGTGGCGAACCCGACCTTCACAACCTTGATTCGCATCACCGACGGCTTTGGTATCGAGTTGAGCGAGCTCGCGACTCGGATGCAAGAGCGCCACCATTCGCGACCCTTGTAAGCGGCAGTTACGTTGTCAAATCGCTGGCTTGCGCCTGGGTGGTGAGCTCGGCGGGAAGGCTGTTGCCCTGTCGCAGCGGCTGACCACCGCCGGCACGCCGGAAGAGCCCGTAGAGGGTGAGGCCGATCAGGGGCGAGACGATGTCGCTGTAGAGAACGATGCCGGTGTTGTCGGGGTCGTGGTTGTCGTAGGCGACCATCTGGTGGATGTGCCCGTAGGCGTCCCCCCACCAGGAGATCGAGATCGCGATCAGGGCCGCCGGCCACCAGTTGCAACGGAACCAGACGCTGAGGAAGGCGACGACGCCGATCGCCACGTCGGCCATCGCGTTCTCGAACTGGAAGCCACCGTCACCCCGTGTGAAGCCGATTTCCCGTGCGATCGCCGCGCCGTCGAAGATGTGGAAAAGGCCGCCGACGACGTTGCCGATCCCGAGCACGACCGCAAGCCACCAGACGAGATAGATCTCCAGCGTGCGGGCGGCGCTGCGGGGTTGCCTGTCGCGGGCACGATGGACCGTGGCTCCGACGAGTGCGATGACGACCCAGAAGGCGAAGATCATTGACGCTCGGTTCCTGCCTTCGACTCGG
Organism: uncultured Solirubrobacterales bacterium; assembly: GCA_963697695.1. GTDB lineage: Bacteria > Actinomycetota > Thermoleophilia > Solirubrobacterales > 70-9 > VRUE01. The sequence goes on along the minus strand of OY969094.1, from coordinate 1,303,737 downwards.
GTGATCCGCGTCCTTCTAGGTGTTTGCCCTCAGCCCGATTCGGTTCGTCGCCGTCGTTCGGGGCTCCGAGATCTCATCGGTCAAGGTTGTCGCCCCAGATTCCGATTCATTGGGAGTGATATCCGGGCTGAGCCAGCGCGAGCGAAGGACCGTCCTTGTCGGCGGCCTCCTTGCCCTCTGCCTGCTCGCCGCTTTCACCGCGCACGTCGCGGTCGGGTTTGGCGGTCGCGGCACCGATGCGCTCTTCAACACCTGGATCTACAGCGCCCTGATGCTGACAAGCGCCGCCGCCTGTCTGCTGCGGGCCGCGCTGGTTCGCCGCGAGCGGTTGGCCTGGGCGCTGCTCGGCGTCGGCTTGCTGCTCTACACCGGCGGAGAAATCTATTACGCGGCGGCGCTCGCCGGGCAGGCGTCGGTGCCGATCCCCTCTCCCGCCGACGGCGGCTACCTCGCCTTCTATCCACTCGCCTACGTGGCGCTGATCGCCCTTCTGCGGGCGAGGATCGGGGCCTTTCCGGTCGCACGGTGGCTGGACGGCGTGATCGTCGGCTCTGCGGTCGCGGCGCTGGCGGCGGCGCTTGCGCTCGGGCCGATCGTCGACGCCTCCAGCGAAGGCCAGACGCTCGCGGTCGCAACCAACCTGGCCTATCCGATCGCCGACCTGACCCTGTTGACGCTTGTGGCAACCGCCGCCTCGTTCACCGGCTGGCGGCCGGGGCGCAGCTGGGCGGTTCTCGGTGCCGGCCTCCTGCTGCTCGCCGTTTCCGACGGCGTCTATCTGCTGCAGGCCGCCAAGGGGACCTACGTCGAAGGCACGATTCTCGACGCCGGCTGGCCGTTCGGTGTGCTGTTGGTGGCCAGCGCGGCGTGGATCGAGCCGGGCGTCACAGAGCCAGTGCGATCGCGGGCGGCGCGGATCATCGCGATACCGGCCGCTGCGGCCCTGGTCGCGATTTGCATCCAGGCGGCCGAACGATTCACCACGGCCCCTACCGCAGCGGCAGTCATCTCCCTGCTCACCCTGATCGCGGTCGTCGCGCGGCTGGTCCTCTCGTTGCGCGAGAGCCACGGAGAAGTCCGCACGCGCTTGCAAGAGTCGCGTACCGACGAGTTGACCGGGCTGCCCAACCGCAGGGCGCTGATGCTGGACCTGGAGCGTGCGATCGGGCGGCCGGTAGCGGCCGGGTCCCTTCGGCTCCTTGCGCTGTATGACCTAGACGGCTTCAAGCTCTACAACGACACCTTCGGCCACCCGGCTGGAGACGCCCTGCTGGAGCGGCTCGGCGGGCGACTGGAGCGCTTCGCGACCTCGAAAGGCGACGCCTACCGGCTGGGCGGCGATGAGTTCTGTCTTCTGGTCGAGTGCACGGCGGCGGAGGTCGACGCGATCGTCGCCGGCGCCGGCGCCGCACTCTCTGAGCGCGGCGAGGGATTCGCGATCGGGGCCTCGCAGGGCAACGTCCTGTTGCCGAGCGAGGCCGGCTCGGTCAAGGAGGCGATGCAGCTCGCCGACCGGCGGATGTACGCGAACAAGGTCAGCGAGCGGACCTCGGCCGGCTCGCAATCTCGTGACGTGCTGCTGACGGCGCTACGCGAGCGCCAACCGCAGCTGGCCGAGAAAGCCGTTGATGTCGCCGAGCTGGCGCTTGCGGTCGCCGAGGAGCTGGGGATGGAGGGCGAGCAACGCGACGAGACCTACCGCGCCGCGCAGCTGCACGAGACAGGGAAGATGGCGATCCCCGACGCGATCCTGAACAAGCCCGGCCCGCTCGAGGAGTCCGAGTGGGAGTTCGTCCGCCGGCACACCCTGATCGGCGAGCGGATCATCGCCTCCGCGGCGGCGCTGGTGCCAGTCGCGCGTCTAGTGCGCTCGAGTGGCGAGCGCTGGGATGGCGGTGGCTACCCGGACTCCTTGCGCGGCGAGCAGATCCCACTCGGCTCGCGGGTGGTCGCCGTGTGCGAAGCCTACGCGGCGATGGTCTCAGAGCGCCCCTACAGCGTCGCGATGCGTCCCTCGCGAGCTCTCGAAGAGCTACGCCGCAGCGCCGGCTCGCAGTTCGATCCAAAGGTCGTTTCGGCCTTCGAGCAGGTCGCCGCGCAACGCGGCCTTCCCGTCGGGCCTGAATAGAACGATTCGCCCTGTCGGGGTTGCTGCTCCGTACGTCGCCAATTGCACAGTGACCCTTCCTGGCACGTTTCCCGCAGAGAAGCCCACCCTGCGTTTCGAGTACGGTCGGGGGCGCTGGAGGAGTGCACAGCTCGCCTAGAGACGAGTCGCTGAGGTCCGGTTGCCGGCGTGTACGACCTTTGGGTCCCGGACGACGTCAACCACCGGAGTCAGAAGTGGCTGATGCCAGGGTTCTGATCCGCAGCGGGACGCCCGAGTTCCCCGTCGTCCATAACGCGGCGGTGAAATCAGAGATTAGTCCGGCTTAAACCAGCTGGTGGATTTGGGCTCCCACGGGGTGAGTTAGCGATGATGCAGCGAAGGGCCAAACCCCCAGCTCGATCGGCGTCCCGGCCTCTCCAGGTCCAGGGCGATGCTCGTTGAGAGCAGGATCTGATGCGGCGGACGTGGGCCGAACCACTTTCGCTTGCAGATGTAGAGGACCACGGTGCCGACGCCAGGTCAGCGGCGATTCGGTCTCGAGGTGATCTGCTTAAGGACTACGATTTGCGACTCGACGGCGTCGCCCATGAGTTTGACGCGCAGGCCTCTCTTGCGAGCTGCCGAAACGAGATTCCGGCCTCTCAGATTGAGCTTGATGGTGACGGTCATTTGCGTTCCCGCGGGGAGCTCGAACACCGTTTTGCCGATCGGACTCCAGCGCAGCCGGTCTCTCCTGAACCTTTCTCGCGAAGCGAGCCTGGCGCTGCCATGGCAAGTGGCGGTTCCAGGACAGTGAAGTTTGAGGCTAGCTCTGCCGTTTCTCACGGTGACACGCGGGTCGGAAATGGAGAGAGCGGGGGTGACATCGACCATCGCCGAAGCCGAGGTCGAGTGACCTGCTGCATCGGCTGCCGTGACGGTGACATGGAATTGACCGGCCTCCTGGAAGGAGTGGAAGACGCTCGGGCCCACTGCGGTGGAAGAGTCTCCGAAGCTCCAGCTCACCGCGTCGGTTGGTGACCACGCGTCGAAAGGTGATGCGGCGAAGGAAATGGGCCGACCGGCCTGAGCCGGCGATGGAATCGAGACCGAGCTCAACTCAGGATTGGTGACGTCGAGGAAGGCTGCCTGCATAGTTGGGGGTTCGGCTGCTCTCCACACCGCCGCAGCGTTCCCCGCACTGTCCATAGCGATCTGCGCGTAGCGCGACCACGAGCTCGGGGGCGAGATGACGACCGGGTTTCCCCAACCGCCTCGAACCGTTCCCGACACGGCTTCGATCACCCGGGCGGTGCCGTCCCAGGCGGTCCAGAGCGCCGTCGCTCGACCTGCCGGATCGACCGCGATCTTCGGTTGCGCCCATTCTCCCGCCAAGCGTTCAGAGAGGGTGATCGGTTTCGTCCAGGTTTTCGCTCCGACGGGAAGGCTTGCGAGCTCCGCGTCGGCGTAGCCGATTTTTGGCTCGAAGCTCCAAACAGCGACGGCATTCCCATCCGAGTCCATGCCGACCGCCGGCACGCCGGAGCCGGGTCCGGAGACTTTGACCGGTTTCTGCCAAGTCCCGCCCGCCGCCCTGGCGGCGGCTTCGACGATCTGGTTACGCTCCCAGACGACTACGGTCCGCTCGTCGCTGATTGCCACCACGGGGAGGACGGCTTGAGCGCCTCCGAGCGAGAGATCCTCCGTTTCGCTCCAGGCTTCCCCGGGGTCCTTTTCGGCCGTTTGGACGATCGTGTCGCCGGCGTCGTTCCAGCGGTGCCAGACGGCTACCGTGTGGCCCAAGGGGCCGATGGCGACCTGCGGCGACCACGCGTTGTGTCCTGTCTCGGAAAGCTCGACCGGTGGCGTCCATTTGCCTCCCAGCGATCTGGTCGCTGCTTCGATGACGTAGTCACTTGTGTCGTCGTACTGGGTCCATATCGCCACGGCGTTGCCCACCGGATCGATCGCGACATCCACATAGCTGGCGCTGTAGCCCGGGACCGAAATCTGTTCAGCAGGCCCCCAATTCCCTTGCGGCGTTCTACTCGACGCCTTGACGATGCGCTGGCTGCTTAGGTGGACCCAAACGGCGACCGCATGCCCCGCGGCGTTCATCGCTACACGTGGTTCGATCGACTCCTCGCCCGGGGGAGAGATATCGACCGTGGGCCCCCAAGAGCTCCCGGCGATCTTGGTCGACGCCTGAATTACGTAGTCACTCTTCAGCTGGGGCCAGACGGCAAGGGCTCCCCCTGACGCATCGACGGCGATCTGGGGTTGCTCGTCGAAGCCGAATTCCCGCTTCTCCGACAGGTCGACCGCGGGAAGCCACCCAGCGGTCGCGGCAGCCGGTGCGATCAGCAGGCCCACAAGCACACACGCGGTAGCCATTACCTTGCTCACGGCAAGTCCCTGCCAGCGCTTGTGGAAACGGTTGACCTTAGACCTCGAGTTCATTTCCTCCTCAACAGGATCTCGTTTAAACCGGAAAATGTATCGGCAGGAGACGAAGCAGGACAAGATCGACGGCGGGATGGCCCCAAGGTCATTTGAAAGCCGGTCTGTGCTATCTCCTCCAACATGACTTACCTCGCGGGCCGCACCGTCGCTGTCGCCGGAATCGCTGGTGGCCTTGGGCCGGTGGTTGCCGAGCGGCTGGCGGAGGCGGGGGCGACTGTGGCCGGCACCGACATCTCGCTGGAGCGGGTCGAGGAGGTGGGCGCCGGGATGGGTCTTCCCGAGGAGCGCTGGGATGGGCGGTCTGTCGATCTGCTCGATGAGGAGGCGACGCGGGGTTGGTGCGCTTCCCTGGTCGAGCGCTTTGGGCGGGTCGATGGGCTGCTGCACCTGGTCGGGGGCTGGCGCGGTGGGCAGCCGCTGCAGGAGGAGCCGCTTGCTGACTGGGATCTGCTGCACGACCTGCTGATCCGCACGGTTCAGCACACCAGCCGCGCCTTCCACGACGCGCTGCTCGCCGGCGATCACGGCCGCTTCGTGCTCGTCTCCTCCAAGCAGGCGCAGGAGCCGTCCAACTCCAACTCCGCTTACGCCGCTGCCAAGGCGGCCGCGGAGGCCTGGACGCTCGCGCTCGCCGATGGCTTCGAAGGGAGCAAGGCGACCGCCAACATCATCGTCGTCGACGCGATCCTCACACCGCAGATGCGGGAGGAGAATCCGGGAGAGAGATTCCCCACCTTCACCCCGGCGGAGCACATCGCCGAGGCGATCGCATTTCTCTGCTCAGACGCCGCGGCGAAGATGAACGGTCAGCGCCTCCCTCTTACGATGAGGGGATGAGCAAGAGCCCGGCCAAGGCCGGCAAGGGGGAGATGACGATCCGCGAGCTGGCGGAGCGGACCGGGATGACCGTTCGCAACATCCGCGCGCACCAGACCCGTGGCCTGCTGCCGCCGCCGATGGTGCGGGGACGGACCGGCTACTACAACGAGGACCACGTGGCGCGGATCGCGCTGACCCGCGAGATGCAGGCCGACGGCCTCAACCTGGAGGCGATCCGCCGGGTGCTGGAACGAGGCGACGGCTCGGCGACCGAGATCTTCGACTTCACCCGTGCCCTGCGCGCGCCCTTTGAGGACGAGGCGCCGGAAATCGTCGAGCAGAAAGAGCTGGCCGATGTTTGGGGAGGGGGTACGCCGAATCCCGCCCTGCGCAAACGGGCCGAAAAGCTCGGCATCATGCGCACCCTCCCGGATGGGCGAGTCGAGGTGATCAGCCCCCGCATGCAGGGCGCCGCGGTCGCGCTGGCCGAGCTGGGGGTCGGAGCGGAGGCCGCGCTGGTCGCAGCCGAGAAACTGCGCCGCCACGCCGACGGCGTCGCCCGCACCTTCGTCGACCTGTTCATTACCGAGATCTGGGAGCCGTTCGACCAGGCGGGCCGGCCCGAGGGAGAGTGGCCGAAAGTGCGAGAGGCGCTGGAGCGGATGAGGCCGCTCGCCTCGGACGCTCTCCTTGCCGTCTTCCAGATCGCGATGGACGAGGCGGTTGAGAAGGCGAGCGAGCGCACGCTCAGGCTCGCCGCGCGCAAGAAGACGTCGCCGCAGAAGAAGAAACGTCGCCGCCGGCGCTGAGGCGTCTCAGCGAACTGCCGCAGCGAGCTCTTCGCTGGCTGCGTCGTGTCCCTGGTAGGGGAGGACCGCGAAGTACATCAGGGAGGGGAGGAGGGCCTCGAGTTCGGCGGTCTCGCCCTTGTTCAGCCTCGAGTAGAGCAACGCCTCGATCCCGCCGACGATTCCGGCAGAGGCGATGGCCGAGGGCGGGGGCCCCTCGGATGGCTCGCTGCGCACCTGCGTGTCGATGCAGGCCGCGAGCGTGTCGAGCAGCTCGTCGCGGCGCACGAGCGCCGGCGGGCAGGCAGCACGTGCATCGACGATCAGCGTCATCGCTGCATCGGGTTCGTCGCCGACGAAGCGCAGCACCTCTTCCAGTTGCAGCCGAAGCCGGTTCCGCCAGCCGCCGTCCTCCTCGCTTGCTGCCGCCTCGAGCCTGCTCAGGAGACGGCTTGCAGCAGAGTCGAGGGCTGCCATGAAGCAGTCTTCCTTGTTCTCGAACTGCTCGTAGAAGGTCGGCCGGGAAACGCCGGCGCGGTCGAGCACGTCCTGCACGTTGAGCTCGCGGTAGCCGAGTTCGGCCGTTGCTCGCAGCATCGCTGCGAGCAGGCGCTCTCGCTGCACCGCTCTGACGAGGTCTGGCGGCAGCGATCTGACGCCAGAGGGAAACTGTCCGTTGCCGCCCGCCAGCAGTTCGGCGGCGGCGCTCACCTCGGAGGACGACCAGCTATCCCCTACTGCGGCGAGGAGCATGTCCTGGCTCAACTGGATCCGATTCGATGACATTGAGAAACTAAATCGTTTCTATTAGATACAGATCAAGTCTTCCCACGGTACCAGGAGAGTCTCTCTCATGCAAGGAGATTAGGGGATCCAGGGGTATCCTTGGCCGATGCCCCCACGCGCACAGGCTGGGGCTCGTGGGCGACCCGCCTCCCCACCGGTCCGCCCCGAGCTTCCCCGGGAGTTCGTCGCGGTCCACAAGCGCCGCCGGATCATGGCCGCGATCGCTGAGCTGACCGCCGAGCAGGGCTACGAAGCGACCAAAATCGGGGAAATCGTCCGGCGCGCCCGCGTCGCCCGCAAGACTCTCTACGACAACTTCGAGGGCAAGGAGGAGGTCTTCCTCGCCGCCCTCGACGCCGGCATCGACGAGGCCTTTAGGCGGGTCGAAGAGGCCTGTGGCAAGGCGGAAGGCGGCTGGGAAGAGCAGGTGCACGCCGGACTGGCCGCCCTGCTCGGCTACATCGCCGAGGAGCCGGCGCTGGCGCGCATGTGCATGATCGAGTCCCTTTGCGCCACGCCTACCTCTAACCAGCACTACGACGATGCGGTCCAGCGCTTCGTCGAGTTGATCAAGCGCCATGCTCCCCGCGACGACCGGTTACGGGATACGGTCGACGAGACGGCGGTGGGCGGTGCCGTCTGGATCATCCGCCAGACGATTCGCCAGGGAGAAGCCGAGCAGGCGGAGGGCCTGCTGCCCGAACTGTCCGAGTTCATGCTCGGTCCCTACCGTGGTGCAGCGGAGACCACGGAGGGGGGAGCAAACGCTGAGAACGGCGCGCTGGCAGACTCCAGCGCTTAGTGGAACGACTTCCCCGCGGCCGTCATGGCCTTCCCCGCGAGTTCGTCGCGCAGAACCAGCGCGAGCGGCTGACCATGGCCCTCGCCGACGCCCTCTACGAGCGGGGCTATGAAAAGACCACCGTCTCCCTGATCGGCAAACGTGCCGGGGTCTCGAAGAGCGATTTCTACAAGCACTTCGAGAGCAAGGACGCCTGCTTCTTGGCCACCTACGACTCCGCCGTGGAGAAGATCCGGGAGCAGGTCGTTTCCGCCTGTACCGATGCCGGCGAATGGGCGACCGGAGTGCGGGACGCGCTCGCTGCCCTGCTCTCCTATCTGTCGCAGGAGCCGGCGCAGGCGCGGCTGGTGCTGGTCGAGGGGTTGCGCGCGGGACGGGGCATCTACGACCGCTACCAAGAAGCGCTGCAGAGCTTCGTCCCCTATCTGCGCGACGGCGCCCCGACCCCTCCCCGTGAGGTCGCCCCACCGGAGGCCACCGACGAAGCGGTGGTGGGCGGCATCGCCTCGCTGCTGGGACGGCGCGTCATCGCCGGCGAGACCGAGCATCTCGGCGAGTTCCTGCCGGATATTGCGGAGTTCGCCCTCACTCCCTATCTGGGTGCTGCCGAGGCGCGGCGCATAATCTCGGCCTGATGAGCGACGCGGCAGCGGCAGCGGCGGATGCGCTCGGCGAGCAGGCGGCCGGGCCCGGCGCCGGCGTCTTCCCCTCCCAGGACCTGAGCAGGGCGATCGACGACGAGTGGATAGGTTCGGGCGACTACAGGATCAGGCCGGAGGCGATCCAGCCCGCCAGCATCGACCTGCGCCTCGGCGACTTTGCCTGGGCGCTGCGCTGCAGCTTCCTTCCCGATGTCGATTCCACGGTCGAAGAGAAGATCGAGGGGCTGGCCTTCCAGAAAATCGACCTGCGCGACGGCGCGGTGCTGGAGCGCGACCGCCCCTACCTGGTGCCGCTGATCGAGGAGCTGGCGCTGCCCGAGGACGTGCGCGCCAAGGCGAACCCGAAGAGCTCGACCGGCCGCCTCGATGTCTTCACCCGGGTGCTCACCGATCGCCATCACCGCTTCGACGAGATCAGGCCCGGATACCGGGGCAAGCTCTACCTGGAGGTGGTGCCTCGCTCCTTCGCGATCCAGGTGCAGACCGGCCTCTCGCTCAACCAGCTGCGCCTCGCCCGTGGCGACGTGCGGCTCAGCGACGAGGAGATCCGCCGTCTGCAGGCGGAGTTCCCACTGCTCTACCTCGACTCCCACGCGCTGCGCGAGTCGGAGTTGGCCCTTGCCGAGGGCCTCTTCTTCAGCGTCGACCTATCCGGTCCGAGCGATCGCATCGTCGGCTACCGGGCGAAGAAGAACAGCCTGCCGATCGACCTCTCCCGCATCCGCGCCTACCGCTGGACCGACTACTGGGACCCGGTCTTCCCGGAGGCGGGCGGGCGGATCGTGCTCGAGCCGGAGATCTTCTACCTGCTGCTCTCGGCCGAGGGGGTCTGCATCCCGCCGCAGATCGCCGCCGAGATGATGGCCTACGACCCGACCGCAGGCGAGCTGCGTACCCACTACGCGGGCTTCTTCGATCCCGGCTTCGGCTATGACCCGGCGGGCGATCGCCACGGCAGCCGCGCGGCGCTCGAGGTGCGGGCCCGTGACGTCTCTTTCATGGTCGAGCACCGTCAGCCGGTCTGCAAGCTGGCGTTGGAGCGGACCAGCTCGCCGGCGGAGCGCCTCTACGGCGCCGACCTGGGCTCGAATTACCAGGGCCAGGTGACGATGCTGAGCAAGCACTTCGAGGAGACCGGGTCGTCGTCAGCGCCGAGCGCACAGCGGGCTTCTTGAGGAAGTCAGCGAACGCTGTCGCGTAGGCAAGCTGCCCACTCCTATTGGGGTGGTAGCTGCCCTGGAACAGGCCAAGGGGTTCGAGCGGGGAGGGATTGATGTCGTGGAGCCACTGCTCCTCGGTGCAGAGCTCGTGCCCGGCAAAGCCGCCGACGACGGGGACGAAGAAGACGTTGCCGCTCTGCAGCCGGGCCTCCCGGGTGGCGGCGAGGATCCTGGCGTTGCCGCGGTTGACCAAGGAGTCGATCCAGAACGCCTCATGTGCCGAGATGCCCAACTGGCAGCCGGCCTTCGGGCCGAGCGTGAAGAGGCGCGGGTAACCGGCGACGAGGAGGTAACCATCGGGGTCCATGCGGGCTCGGACCTGTGTGTAGACGTCGACCAGCTCCGCCGTGATCGTGGCGAGCTTCGCGTTGACCTCCGTTGCCAGTTTCGACTCGCTGCAGTCGCCCTTGAACGGATTCAGGCAGCGCTTCACTATCGGCGAGAAGTAGAGGTCGTTGCCGCCGATCGTCAGCGTCACCAGCCTGTCGGTGCTGCTCACGTAGCTGGTCTGGACCTGCTGTCCCGGCCGCTCCGGTTGCGCGCGTTGCCACACGTCAGCCGTGACGGCACTGGTGCAAGGGTGGAAGTCGGGTGTCGAGATGTAGCCGACCAGGCCGGGAAGGATGCGGGGGTAGGCGGAGTCGCTTCGCTTGGCGCGATGACAGCTGCCGTCGAACGGCCTGTTGCCCTCGCCGGCGGAGTAGGAGTCTCCGAGCGCGGTGTAGGGGACGGGAGCGGCTGCTGTCGCGACGGGCGAGAGCGCCGCGCAGACGACCAGTAGGGAAAATCCGTATACAGCCAGCTTTCTCACGCATGCAGTTATTCCACATAAGGGCGACGCCGGGCCGCGCCGCTCCCTACCATGCGCGAGGTGAGCGAGCGGACGTGGAACGTCTACCTGTCGGGGGAGATCCACTCGGATTGGCGCGAGCGGATCGAGGCGGGTGCCCGCGAGGCCGGCCTGCCGGCCTCCTTCTCGGCGCCGGTCACCGACCACGCTGCCTCCGACGATGCCGGCACGGGCACCTTGGGCGAGGAGAGCGAGCCGTTCTGGCGCGACCACATGGGAGCGGGCGTCAACGCGATCCGCACCCAGACGCTGATCCGCGCCGCCGACATCGTGGTCGTCCGCTTCGGCGACAAGTACCGCCAGTGGAACGCTGCTTTCGATGCCGGTTTTGCTGCCGCCCTCGGCAAGCCGATCGTGACCCTCCACGACACCGAGCTCGATCACGCCCTGAAGGAGGTCGACCGCGCCGCCCAAGCGACTGCCCGCACGGCTGAGCAGGTCGTCGACGTCCTCCGCTACGCGATCTCCGGCCGCCTGCCCTAGAGCCAAATCCCGCGGCTATACTTCTTCTCGATCAATGCGACTTCCGCATTTCGGGAAAGGCCCGGGAGACCGGGCCTTTTTCGTGCGCGATTCCAATGCTGGATTTCGCCGGGCGGAGCCGAGACCCCGCCCGGCGACTCTCGCGCTACGTCACCCGAAGGATGAGCAGAAGCAAGAGCATGATCAATGCGACTTCCGCCATTGGCACCTCCTCTCTCCAGGCCGTCCCAAGACAACTGGGCCTGGAGGGGAGAGCCATGGCGCCGGTTGATCACGCCGATATACTATGCGAACATACGTTCGTATGCGATGGGATGAGCAGCGAGTGGAGCAAGACTTGCGCCTGCCGGGGATCGGCGACGGCTCGGTCGTGCGGACCTTCGACGCGCCCGAGGCGATGGGCATCAACTTCCACGAGGTCCGCGCCCGCTCGGCCCTGAACCGCGTACCCGGAGGCCGCTACGGCTTCGGCTGGAGTATCAACCCATATCGAGGATGCACTCATGCGTGCACTTTTTGCTTCGCCAGGCGAACGCACACTTATCTCGACCTGAACGCGGGGCGGGATTTCGAGCGCGAGATCGTGGTGAAGGTGAACGTTCCGGAGCTGCTGCGGGCCGAGCTGGGTAGGGCCGGCTGGAAGCGGGAGCTGGTTGCGCTGGGGACGAACACCGATCCCTACCAGTGGGTTGAGAGCCGCTACCGGATGATGCCCGAGATCCTCGCCGCGCTGGAGGAGGCGGAGACGCCGGTCTCGGTCCTGACCAAGTCACCGCTGGTGATGCGCGACGTCGAGCTCTTCGAGCAGATGGCGCAGCATCTCTCGGTCTCGGTCAACCTCTCGATCCCCACTCTCGACGAGGAGGCCTGGCGGGCAACCGAGCCGCACACGCCCAGCCCCAGCGCTCGCCTCGATGCAGTCGCAGAACTGCGCGCCCGCGGCATCGACTCCGGCGTCCTCATCGCCCCTCTGATGCCCGGCATCAACGACGACCCCGCGCAGGTCCAACCGATCATCGACCGCGCCCGCGAAGCCGGCGCCACTTTCCTGGGCGGCGTAGCCCTCCACCTCCGCGATGAGGTGCGCGAGGTCTTCTTCGCCTGGCTGGAGGCCAAACGCCCGGATCTCCTTCCTCGCTACGAGAAGCTCTATTCCGGGGGGCGGGCTTACATGCGCCCCGAGCAACGCCGGCAAACTACCCGCGCTGTTCGTGGCTGGGGGAGAAGCAGCAGGCCCCGGAAGGAGGGACGGCAGTCCCCTCAACCGGCGGATACTCAAAGTCGCCGCCCCTCCGGCGGCGACTTGTCGGGGGAGGGGACTGCCGTCCCTCCTTCCCAAGATCCGCTTTTCTAGCCGCGCCCCATGTCCAGATCCTCGAACCGGCACTCGCGAGGGTCCTTGTCGTCGCGGAAGCGACGAAAGCGCGCTCCGTGACGGATGCGGCCCGCGGCGGCGTGGTCGTAGCCGACTTCGATTACGAGCTCCGGGCGTAGTGCGACCCACTCCAGGTCCCTGCCGCCGGTCCAGCGACTTGGCTCGGCTGTGCCGCTCTCGCCTGTCTCCAAGGGCTCGAGGAGGGTTCGCAGGCTTCGTTTCGTCTCGTGGCTGAAGCCCGAGATGTGGCCGACCGAGCGGAGCTCGGTGCCGTCGTAGAGCCCGAGGATCAGCGAGCCCACGGTGCCCTCCTCCTTGCCGGGGCGCCAGCCCATGACGACGCAATCGATCTCCCGCTCGCGCTTGACCTTGGCCATGCCCCGGCGTTTGCCGGGCTCATAGGGTGCGTCGAGCTGCTTCGCCATCGTGCCCTCGGTCGAGCGAAGCCAAGTCTCTGCCCGCTCCGAATCCGGGGTGAGGACGCTGAGGCCTATGCCGATCTCTTTCGCCAGGTTTTCGAGCCCCTCTCGCCGCTGCCCGAAGGGAACGTCGAGCAGCGATTCGTCTCCCTCGGCGAGCAGGTCGAAGACGACGTAGTCGGCCGGGATCTCCTCTGCCAGCAGGGCGATCCGCGACTCGGCCGGGTGGATGCGGCTCTGCAGGGCGTCGAATTCGAGGTTGCCGTCGGGGTCGCGGATCACCAGCTCGCCGTCGAGCACGTAGCGGCCCGGCGCGAAGCTCAGCTCGGGGAAGTAGCGGGCCAGCTCTTTGCCGCCGCGCGACTGGATGTAGGACTCAGCGCCATCGACGAAGACGATCGCCCGAAAGCCGTCGAGCTTCTGCTCGTACGCCCACTCCTCGCCCAGGGGCAGCTCTTTGCGGGTCAGCGCCAGCTGCGGTTTGATCGGTGGGGAGAGCGGCAGGTTCACCCTGACCCGACAGTTTGCCGACGTGCCCGTGCCTCGTGCGGGTCGGGGATCGGCACCGCTTCGAGCAGGGTGCGGGTGTAGGGGTGGGACGGCTGCTCGCAGACCCGGTCGGCCGGCCCCTCCTCGACGATCTTGCCGCCGTACATCACGGCGATCCGGTCGGAGACGTGGCGGACGACGCCGATGTCGTGCGCGACGAAGATGTAGGTGAGCCCGAGCTCCTCTTGGAGCTCGCCGAGCAGATCGAGGATCTGCGCCCGGATCGTCACGTCGAGGGCGGAGACCGGCTCGTCGGCGACGATCAGCTTCGGGCGCAGCGCGACCGCGCGGGCGATTCCGATCCGCTGCCGCTGCCCGCCGGAGAACTCGTGCGGGTAGCGGTCGTAGTGCTCGGGGGAGAGGCCGACCAGCTCGAGCAGCTCCTCGACCTGGTGGCGCGCCTCGGCTCCGCCGGCGACGCCCTGGACGGCGAGCGGCGCGCCGACGATCTGCCCGATCCGCTTGCGCGGGTTGAGCGGCGCCTGGGTGTCCTGGAAGACCATCTGCATCGCGCGGCGCAGCGGCCGCATCGCGCGGCGCGAAAGGCCGGCGATCTCATGTCCCTCGAAGCGGACCGAGCCCGAGCTCGCCTTCTCCAGCTGCAGGATGGCGCGGCAGAGGGTCGACTTGCCGCTGCCGGACTCGCCGACCAGGCCCAGCGTCTCGCCGCGAGTTACAGAGAGGCTGACGTCGTCGACGGCCTTCACCGGATCACCTCGCCGCCCGAACGATGGGCCGCCCCTGGGGTGGAAGTGCTTGACGAGGTTCGTCACCTCGAGCAGCGGCTCGCCCTCTCGTGGCGGACGCAGAGGCGGGGCGCTGTCGAGCCGGACGACGGCACCGAGCAGGCTGCGGGTGTAGGGATCCTTGGGCGAGTAGAAGACGTCGTCGAGCGAGCCGCGCTCGACGACCCGCCCCTCGTGCATCACCAGGGCCCGGTCGGCGATTTCGGCGACGACACCGAGGTCGTGCGTGATCAGGATCGTCGCCAGGCCACGTTCGCGGTTCAGCCGGCGCAGAAGCTCGAGGATTTGCGCCTGGATCGTGACGTCGAGCGCTGTCGTCGGCTCGTCGGCGATCAGCACGCTCGGCTCCAGCGCGAGAGCCATCGCGATCATCGCCCGCTGCCGCATCCCACCGGAGAATTCGTGCGGGAAGTCGTCGACGTGCCGCTCGGCTTCGGCGATCCCAACCGAGTCCAGCGCCTGCACGGCCAGCTCGTGGGCTTCCTCCTTGTCCAGCTCGCGGTGGGCGCGGATCGCTTCGACGATCTGGGTGCCGACGCGATAGACGGGGTTGAGCGAGGTCAGCGGGTCCTGGAAGACCATTGCTATCTGCTCGCCGCGGATTCGCTGCAGCTCGGTTTCGCTCGCGCCCAGCAGCTCGGTGCCACGCAGGCGCACCGAGCCATCGATCTGGGCGCCGGGTGAGCGGGTGAGGCCGAGGATCGTCTGTGCGGTGACGCTCTTGCCCGAGCCCGACTCGCCGACGATCGCCAGCACCTCCCCGCCGGCGAGGTCGAAGGAGACGCCGTCGACCGCCCGCAGCAGCCCGTCTTCGGTGGCGAAGCCGACCCGCAGGTCGTTCACCGAGAGCAGCGCCTCGCCCTTTGCCGGCTTGCTCACCGGGGCGAGGTCCCCAGCCTGACCTTCGGGTCGAGCTTGGCGTAAGCGATGTCGACCAGTGTGTTGAAGAGGACGATGAAGAAAGCGCCGAACAGGCTCACGGCCATGATCGGCGGTAGGTCGAAGTTGCCGATCGATTCGACCGCATAGAGGCCGACCCCTTCGATGCCGAAGACCACTTCGGTGAGGATCGCGCCGCCGCCGACCATGGCGCCGAAGTCGAGCCCGAACATGCTGACGATCGGGATCAGCGAGTTGCGCAGCACGTGGCGGGTCCGCACCCGGTGCTCGCTCAATCCCATTGCCCGCGCCGTGCGCACGTGGTCCTCGTTCATCGAGTCGAGCATGCTGGAGCGCAGCACGCGGCTGTAGAGGCCGACGAAGAGGACCGCCAGGGTGGTCCAGGGCAGGATCAGGTGATAGGCCCAGTCGAGCGGGTCTTCGCTCAGCGGCACATAGCCGCCGGAGGGGAAGAGTTCGACCTTGAAGGTGAGGTAGTAGAGGAAGATCGAGGCAAGCCAGAAGACGGGGACCGAGATTCCGGCGACGGCGAGGATCGTCAGCAGGCGGTCGGCGAGCCGCCCCGCCCTGATCGCCGAGAAGTAGCCGAAGAGGATTCCGAAGAACATCCAGAGCACGGCGGCGCCGATCATCAGCGAAAGGGTCGCCGGCAGGTTTTCCCAGATCTTCTCGTCGACGTTGAGCTGAGTCGAGTAGGAGACCACCTCGCCGGTGAAGATCAGCTTCATCATCGTCCAGTACTGGACCGGCAACGGTTCATCGAAACCCCATTCCTCGTTGATCGTGGCGATCAGCGTCGGCGTCGCTTCCCTGCCGGCCATCCGCTGCGCCGGGTCGGAGTCCGGGATCACGTTGAAGATGGCGAAGACGAGCAGCGAGATCACGAACAGGACCAGCACCGCTTCGAGCAGCCGTTTCGCCGCGAAGCGCGCCATCAGGCCGCCTCCCGCCGGGGCTCGTAGCTGCCGGTGTGCGCCTCCAGGATCAGCCGCGAGCGAGGATCGAGCGCGTCGCGCAGCGCGTCGCCGAAGAGGTTCAGCGAGAGCGCCGTGAGCATGATCATCGCCCCAGGGATGATCGTCAGCAGCGGCGCGCTGTAGAGCAGCCGGAAGCCGGTGGCGATCATCGTCCCCCAGGAGGAGTTGGGCGCCTGCACGCCGACGCCGATGAACGAGAGCGCCGACTCGAGCAGCAGCGCCTGGGCGACGAAGAGGGTGGAGAAGACGATGATCGTCGAGAGCAGGTTGGGAAGCAGCTCGCCGAACATCACCCGTGCCGGACTCGCTCCCTGGGCGATCGCCGCTTCCACGAACCCCTTCTCGCGCAGGGCGAGCACCTGGCCTCGGATCGGCCTCGCCATGTACGGGGTGAAGACAAGGGCGATGATCAGGATCGGAATCCAGAGCGAGTTGCCGGAGAAGGTCAGTGGGCCGATCTGCAGGCCGCCGATGGCCAGCGCCGTGCCGAGGGCGATGCCCAGCAGCATCGGCGGGAAGGACCAGAGCACGTCCATCGCCCGCGAGATCGCCGTGTCGAGCCAGCCTCCGTAATAGCCGGCGAACAGCCCGAAGAGGACTCCGAACAAGGCCGCGATCGCCGTCGCCGCGATGCTGATCAGCAACGACGTTCGCCCCCCGTACATCAGGCGCACCATCTCGTCGCGGCCGAGACCGCCGTCGGCACCGAGGAAGAACTTGCCACCGGCGCCGAACCAGACCGGGCCGATCGGCGTGCCGTCGGGGCTGACGACTTCGCGCTGCTCGCCGTCGACCTCGATTTTCTCGACGGTGTGGGTCGCGTTGGGGCCGGTATCGGCGACGTGGTTTGCCCAGAGCGGCGCCGCCAGCGTGAAGACGACGATCGCGACGAACAGGCCCAGGGCCCCGAGGGCGACGCGGCTGGCCCGCAGCTGCCTATAGGCCTGATGCCACGGGCCGCGCCCCCTCACTACTTGAACTGGAAGCTCGTCAGGTCGCCTGAGAAGGTCGGGTTCCAGATCACCTCGTCGAAATCGATGTCGCTGGAGACGAATAGCGACAGCCTACGATTGCCGTAGGGGGCCATTGGCGCTTCTTTCATGAAGGCTTCGTCGAGCGCCGCGTATTCCTCTTCGACGGTTGGATCGAGCTGCTTTTGAGCGAGCTGGTCGATTTTTTCATTCAACTCCGGCACGTCGATCTGGGGCAGGTTCGTGTTGAAGACCGGGGCGATGCTTTCCCCGTTGAGCAGCGGGTTGAAGAAGTCGTTGGGATGCGGGTAGTCCTCGAAGAAATTCGCCCAGCCGGTATCGAGGTTGGGCGTCGAGAGGTTGCCGATCACGTTGAAGTAGTTGTCCCCGTTGAGGACTTTCTGCTCCGCGTCGAAACCGAGTTCCTCGAGCACGCCCTGGTAATAGGTGGCCGCATCGTCGTTGGGGCTCAGGTTGTCGCTCCAGACCGTGATTTCGCGGTCGGAGGGGTTGGCTTCTTTGATCAGCGCTTTCGCTTTCGCCATGTCGTGCGGATAGAGCGTGAACTTCTCGTAGCCAGGCATGCCGGGGGGCAGTATCTGCTGGGTGGCGTTGATCTCGCCGGCGTAGATGCGTTCCAGCGCGGCGGGATCGATCGCGTGGTTGACCGCCTGGCGCACCTTGACATCGTCGAAGGGCGGCTCGGTCGTGTTCATCCAGAAGAAGTAGGTGCTGATCGAGGGCTCGGGGCGGTACTGGGTGCCTTCGAAGCGCTGTGCGATCTCTGCCACGCGGTCGGGCGGCAGCGGATCGAACATCCAGTCGGTCTTGCCCTGGATCACGTCGTTGACCTGGGTCGACTGGTTGCGGACCACGGTCACGTCGATCTTGTCTACGTGACCGCTCGGCAGGTCCGGCATCAGCTCCGAGTTGTTTTTCTCCCACTGCGGGTTGCGTGCATAAGACCAGCCTTTGCCCGGGTTGGAGGAGACGATCTCGTAGGGGCCGGTGGCGGGGGGCGGGTTGGCGGTCTGCGATTTGGCAGGTGTGCCGGAAGGCACCACTGCCACAAAGGGGGTGGCGAGCTCGCTGGTGAAGGAGCCGCGCGGGTTGATCAGGTCGATGACGATCTCGCCGGTCTCGTCATTGGCTTCGATCCCCTCGAGGCTGCTCGCTTTGCCGGCGAGGAAGTCTTCGGCGCCGACGATGTCTTCGAAGAACGACGAGCCCGGCGATTCGATTTCGAAGAGACGTTCGACCGAGGACTTGAAGTCGGAGGCTTTGACCGGTTTGCCGTCTGAGTATTTGAGCCCGTCCCGCAGTGTCAGCTCGTAGGTTTTGCCGCCGTTGGTGATTGTCGGCAGGCTCTCGGCGAGGCCCGGGATCACCTTGCTGCCCGCCTCATCTTCGGCATGGGCGTAGGTGAGCAGCGGGATGTATGTGTTGTAGAGCGCCGTCCAGCCCTCGGCGCTGTAGGAGAGCTGCGGGTCGAGGTAGTCGGGGAAGGAGGCGTAGCTGACCTCAAGCGTCCCGCCTTCCTTGCCGCTGCTCGAGCTTCCGCAGGCGGCTAGGCCGAGCGCAGAGCCGCCCGTGAGTCCCAAGGTCAGCAGAACGAGTCCAAGCTTTCTCAACGCACTACCTCCGAGTTAGACCGGCCAGGTGGAAGGCGACTCCCCGCTGGAATCAACTCCACCATAATCTCGAGATCGGCGTCAACCCCGTCTGGACGATCCTTTTGCCTGCTCTCGGGCCACTTCGTGCCGAGAATGGGCGCTGCGATCACAACGATTGCAAGCACCCCGATTCCGGCTGCCAGGAAGGTCGCACGGGGATCGGCGCCGCTGGCGATCAGTCCGCCGACCAGGTATCCGATGCCGGGCATTGCCGCTCCGATCGACTCGAGCACACTCATCACCCGCGCCTGCATGCCCTGCGGAGTGAGCTCCTGAACGGCGCTGATAGTGCTCACCCACTGCACGCCGTTGCCCGTCCCGCCGAGGACTGAGACAAGGCAGGCGACGGCCAGGGTCGGCGCCGCGGCAAGGCCCAAGTAGCCGACGCCGACCAGCAGCGTGCTGAAGAAGAGCAGGTAGGGGAGCGGCGCCCTGCGGGCGATGGCGAAGATGACGCTGCCCAGAACCATGCCGGCGCCCCAGCTGGCCAGCAGTAGCCCGTAGCCGGAGTCGCCGGCGTCGAGGGTCTCCTTCGAGTAGATCACCTCGATCGGGATCACCGCGGCGAAGAAGACGAAGGCAGCGCCCTGGGCGATGAGAAGGCGGCGCAGGGTTGCTTTCTCGCGGATGTAGGCGATTCCGGCTCGAACCCGGTCACGAACCAGGCCCGGATCTGGCTCGGCATGGGGCAGGGGACCGGCGGTGATCAGGATCCAGCCGATCAAGTAGAAGGAGAACGCATCGAGCAGAAGCGCCGATTGGACGCCGAAGCCCGCAACCACGAGGCCGGCGATCCCAGGGCCCAGCGCTGCGCCCCCTGTGAAGGCGACGTTGAGAACCGCGTTGCCGGCCCGCAGCTCGCCTGCCGGCTCGAGCAGCGCTGCGACCACGGCCCGGGTCAGGGCGCGGCCTGTGAGCGCCAGGGCACCGTCGACTGCGGCAAGCGCGACGACCGCGGCCAGGGAGAAGTGATCGGAGAGCAAAGCGAGGGCGCCGAACGCCGCCGCCTCGCCGCAATAGATGACGGGGAGGGCGAAACGGGGTGGCGGCTGCTCGACCCGGGCGACGAGGACCGGTGCGAATAGAGCCGGCAGGAAGCGCGTGCCGATGAAGAGCGCCGCGGTTGCCAGAGCGCTGCCGGTGTGGTCGTAGACCAGCACCGAGAGGGCGACGATCCCCATCCAGTCACCCAGCTCATTGATCGCGTAGGTGGTGGCCAAGCGCCGGAAGAGGGGGCGGCGCAAGGGGTCGCTTAGGCCTGATCTACGCATGGCTAGCCGTGCGTACTACTGCATTTATGCACAAGATTTCCTGCAGATGCACAAGTTTCCGCCATGTTGTGCTACAAAGTTGCCAGGCAATTCACGAGTTTCAGACTGCATCGCGCAGTTTGAGGGCTTCTCAGTCAACGAAGGGATAGGGCACATGGGCTTTCGTCACGGCTAGGTCATAGCAGCGAACACCGCTCTTCACGGGGTTCGCACAAGTTTTGAATTTGAGCTTTTGGCAGGGGGCGCTCTCGGGCGCCCCTAGTCTTTTTCGGGTTCTCACGAGTGCCACCTCCCCTGTTTTTCCCTGCGTAGACGGCTTTGCAAGGCCCCGGTCATCCGGCTACCTAATCTTGTAAGCCACGCAGGGGCCGAGTAGCTTGAACTGGGCTTAGTGGCGCTAGGCGCAAGATGCCGTGCCGTGTCGCAGGGAATGGGCACTCGTCCATGAATCTGTAGACCACGGTCAGGCGTCCCGTCGATCGCCTGTCCCAACGGCCCATGGCTGATCAGCGTCCAACCCGTCTTGCGATTGCCGGCATGGTTGCCGCGCTGATCGCGGTTGCCGTCGTCGGCGTCCTGCTCGCGCCCCAGGGCGACTGGAACCTCGGCTTCTTCGCCGTGCTGCTCGCCTTCTCGGTCTTCAGCGACCTGACCGCCGTGCGGGCGCAGTCGAAGCTCCTGATCTCCGGCAGCTTCATGGCGCTGGTCGTAGCGATGGTCTTCCTCGGCGGCACGGCCGCGGCGCTGATAGGTGTCGCCACGATTCTCGCCGGTTGGCTGCGCTGGCGCGACGACTGGCATTACCTGCTCAACAACATCCTCACCTATGCCCTCTTCCCGCTGATCGGGGGCATCGTCTTCCACGACGTCGCCGAAGCGCTCAACCTGACCGCCTCCGACCCGTCCTTCTACTTGCTGGTATTCGGCCTCTTCCAGCTCGTGCTGGCGATCAACTTCCTGATGATCGCCGGCTATGGCTGCTACATCGAGCGCGTCCCTTTCAAGGAGAAGCTGGGGGTGCTGCCGCCGGTGCTGCCGTCCGAGTTCGCGAGCGCGATGCTGGCCGTCGCGGTCGCCTTCATCTACCACGTGATCGGGATCGCGGCGATTGCCCTCTTCGGCGTCGTCCTCGTCACCTTCCAGTACCTGCTCGGCCAGCTGCTGCTCTCCCAGCAGCGCGCCGAGGAGCTGGAGCGACGCAGCAAGCAGCTCGCCAGCTTCCAGGTGGGGATGCTGAGCGCGATGCTGCGCACGCTCGACCTGCGCGATCAGATGACCGCCCGCCACTCCGCTGCGGTGGCCCGCTACTCGCGGGCGATTGCCCAGCGCGCCGGCTACTCGCGCCAAGAGGAGGAGCTGGTCCACATCGCTGCCCTCCTGCACGACATCGGCAAGTTCATCCTTCCCGACCGAATCCTCAAGGCCAACGTGCCGCTCACCGACGAGGACTGGATGCTGATCCGCCGCCACCCGCAGCAGGGCGCCCGCGTCGTCTCCTCGCTCGACGGCTATGGCCCTGTCGCCGAGATCATCCTCGCCCACCATGAGCGGATCGACGGCAAGGGATACCCACGCGGGCT
This sequence comes from uncultured Solirubrobacterales bacterium, assembly GCA_963697695.1. Taxonomy (GTDB): domain Bacteria; phylum Actinomycetota; class Thermoleophilia; order Solirubrobacterales; family 70-9; genus VRUE01. The sequence continues at coordinate 1,282,314 of OY969094.1, read as the reverse complement.
CGTCGGCGACGACATCCCCGAGCTCGCCCGGATCATCTCCGTCGCCGACACCTACGACGTGATGACCGCCCGCGACTCCTACCGCGCGCCGGTCTCCACCCACGAGGCGATCCAGGAGCTGCGCCGGGTCGCCGGCAAACAGCTCGACTCTCGCTTCGTCGAGGTCTTCATCGAGCTGCTCGAGGGCAAGGACGTCTCCTTCCAGCACGGCGAGGCGGCCGACTTCGAGAAAGAGCTGGCGCTGGAGGCGAGGATCGAAGAGACTGCGAGCCCCGCTGCCAACGCCGGCCGCTTCCAGGTTCCCGGCGTCCCCGTCGGCTAGACGGCGATACGGTTCGCCGCGATGCGCGCCGTCACCTACCAGGCGCCCGGCGAGGTCCGGGTCGAGGAGAAGCCGGATCCCGAGCTCGTCGCCGCGGACGATGCCCTGGTCCGCGTCGAGGCCAGCGGCATCTGCGGCTCCGACCTGCACATCTTCCACGGCCGGGTTCCGGTCGAGCCGGGCTTCACGATCGGCCACGAGTTCGTCGGCACGGTGCTCGCCGCGGGGGAGGACGTCGAACGCGTCGCCGCCGGCGACCGTGTCCTCGGCTGCTTCCACACTGCCTGTGCGACCTGTGTCGCTTGTCTGCGCGGCGACTATCACCGCTGTGAGCATGGCCAGACCTTCGGTCACGGCGCCAACCTCGGCGACCTGCAGGGTGCTCAGGCCGAGCAGCTACTCGTGCCGCGTGCCAACCTGACCCTGCGCCGGGTACCGGAGGGGATGAGCGACGAGGTGGCGCTGTTTGCCGGCGACGTGATGGGGACCGGCTACCACGCGGTCGCCCATGCCGGGATGCGGGCAGGCGACGCCGTCGCTGTGCTCGGCCTCGGGCCGGTCGGCCTCTGTGCGGTGCAGGCGGCAAGGGCCGGCGGCGCGGTGAAGGTCTTCGCGATCGACTCGGTGCAGCAGCGCCTGGCGATGGCGGAGCAGTTCGGCGCCGTTCCGGTTCATCTTACGGAGGAGGACCCGAAGCGCCTCGTGCGGGCCGCAACCGAGGGGCGCGGCGTCGACGTCGTCGTCGACGCGGTCGGCGATCCCGGGCCGCTGGCGATGGCGATCAGCCTTGCCCGCGACGCCGGCACCGTCTCCGGAATCGGCGCCTATGCGGGCAAGGGCGAGATCCCGATCGGCCTGGCCTGGCTGAAGGGACTGACGCTGCGCCTCGGCCTGGCGAACGTGATCGCTCACGTCGACCGGGTGCTGGCGCTGATCGACGCCGGCAGCCTCGACCCGGCGCCGTTGGTGACCCACCGGATGAAGCTCGACGAGGCGTCGGACGCCTACGCCCTCTACGACCAGCGCGAAGCGCTGAAGATCGTCCTCACTCCGTAGTGCAATGTGGTGCAACGCGTTTGCCGGTAAATAGCCGGAAAACGCGTTGCAGTGCGCCTAGGGCGCCTATTCGCGTTTGTGAATTCCCACGTTTATCTCTACATTGGAAGCGTGCGTGTGAGGCGCCTGCCCATCGTCGGGGCGCTCGTCGTCCTGGTTGCGCTTGCCTCCGCCGGAAGCGCTCATGCCTGCTCCTGCGCGCCCTTGGCGCCGGGAGAATCCCTGCGCGAGGCGGACGCCGCGATCGTCGGCCGTCTCGTCGAGGTGATCCCGGTTGGACGTTTCGGGGCCGACTATCGCTACCGCGTCCAGCAGGTCTACCGAGGCAGGCGCAAGATCGAGTCCGACCGGATCCTCTCCGTGCGCAGCACCCGCCGTTCCGCCGCCTGCGCCCTGCCCCGCCGCCTCGACCACGAGTACGGCTTGTTCCTGATTCGCACTGAGGGTCGCTGGGTGTCCGGCATCTGCGGGGTGATCGAACCGCGCCGCCTTCGCCTGGCGGCCCAGCGCAAGCCCCCGTCGCGCCAGGACGGGTCGGACTCGAATGCACTGGACGGCTGCCTGAACGCCTGATCGGTGGCTGCGTCGCCCGGCCCTAGCCGTGGCGACGCTCAGGACCCGTTGGTGAGGATGGCGGCGATCACGCCGATCAGGCCGGCGATGACCCCGGTGCCCATCCGGCTGAGCGTCGTATGGATTCCTGTCATCTCCTGTCGCAGGGCGCCGACTTCCCCTCGACTCGTTCGAGGCGCCGATCTACTTCGTCGAAGCGCCTGGTGACATTGCGGTCAGCCTCGTCGAATCGCCGGTCGATCCCATCGAACCGTTCCTCAAGGCGCTCGTCGGTCATGCCATCCGTTGCATGATTCCAGGAGATGAGGCCGGGCGTAACCTGTTGTCTGCAAACGTAAATTCTTTGCAACAAGTTGCCGGGCGAAGCTATGCCGTGGCTGCAACCTTGGCCGGCTTGCGGTGCCGGCGGAACATCTCTTCGACCCATTTGAAGCCGGGCCGCTCTTCGAGTGGGGCGCGGAAGCTCTTCATTCCCTCGGGCGGCTCTTGGTCGGTTGGCAAAGGTCCCTCCTCGGGAAGGACGAGCGGATAGAAGAGCGAGGCGGCGGTGAGGTCGGCGACGCTGAAGGAGTCGCCGACCAGGTACTCATTCGAGCCGAGCTCGAGGTCGAGCCGGTCGAGGGCGGCGAGCACCTTGGTCCGGGCTTGCTCCGCGGCTTCGGAGCTGCGCACGCCGAAGCGGAGGCTGGTGTAGGTGCGGGCGTAGAGCGCCGCCGCCTTGGGAAAGCGGCCCATGGGTCCAGGCGCGGTGTGCGCCATCAGTGCTTCGAAGCGCTCGCGGTCGTTGACCATCTCGTGCCAGCCGAGCAGGCGGATGTCGGGGCCGAGCTCCTCGTCGAAGAAATCCTCCAGGGCGAGGGCGCGGCGACGCTGCTCCGGCTCCGCCGGGTAGAGGGCGGGCTCGGGGAAGCGCTGCTCGAGGGTCGCGATGATCGCCGTCGAGTCGCCGATCCGTCGGCCATCGAGCTCGAGCACCGGGAAGGTGATTTGGGTCCCGCGGGTGAGCCAGAGGGCCACCGGGATGTGGGCACCGGGAACCGGAGACCGGCGCTTGTGCTCGACTCCCTTGTAGGCAAGGGCCCAGCGCACCTTCTCGCTGTAATGCGAGACGTCGATCTGCCAGAGGACCGGAAGCGCGTCGCTCATTGCGTCCTTGTCACCACCGTGCCAGCATAATTATGAGATGGCACTTTTGAGCGACACCGAGATCGACGCCAAGCTTGCGGATCTGCCGGGGTGGGAGCGCTCGGGCGAGGCGATTGCGAAGACGTTCGAGTGCAACGACTTCGTTGGCTCCGTGCGCTTTGTCGAGAGCCTGGTCGAGCCGGCCGAGGCGATGAACCATCACCCGGATCTGGCGATTTCGTGGGACAAGGTGACGGTGACGATCTCCACCCACTCCGAGGGCGGTCTCACCGCTGCCGACTTCGAGTTGGCCGGGAAGGTCGACGCCCTATCGCCGAGCGGCTGAGAATCGATGACCGGCTCTCGATCCCGCTGAGTGAGATCGAGCTGCGCGCCAGCCGTTCCTCTGGGCCGGGCGGGCAGCACGCCAACGTGACCGCCTCTCGGGTCGAGGCGGTCTTCGACGTCGGTGCGTCGACCGCGCTCGACGAGCGTCAGCGTCAGCGCCTGAACGAACGGGCGGGGCCGGTCCTGACCGCCGTCGCCCAGGACGCTCGCGGTCAGGCGCGCAACCGCGAGCTCGCCCTGCAACGGCTGGCCGAGAAGATCGCGGCGGGGCTCGCCACGCCACGGCGGCGGCGTCCGACCAGACCGACTCGCGCTTCGCGTGAGCGTCGTTTGGAAGAGAAGCGTCGTTCTGGCGAACGTAAGCGCGCCCGCCGCAAACCGCCCGGATACGAAGGCTGATGGCCAAGCGCAAAAAGCGACGTCCACGGGAGAAGGTTGCGACGGTCGACTACGTCGACGGCGAGGGCAACGTCCTGACGCTGCGCGAATCGCTCAGCGCTGGGACGATCGCGAAGATCGGTGAGGGTCCTGCGACGGCCGCCACCTCGCAGGACGACGCTTGGCGCCGCCGCTCGGAGTTGCTCTTCGAGCGCCTCGCAGTTCACTGGGAGATCGCCGGCCTGCCGCTGAGTGACCAAAAGATGCTGCTCGGCCGCTATCGCATGGCCGACGCCCAGACCCAGGCCTGGGTCCGCGAGACGATTGCCACCCACCTGGCGCGCCATATTCCAGAGCTGTCCGGGTAGAGGATGATGCGAGGAGTCCTCGCACCCAACGAGAGGAGCCGGTGATGTTCACGAACACGAAGGCGACCAGCAGCTTCGCCGTCGACGATGTCGACAAGGCCCGTGAGTTCTACGGCGAGACGCTGGGGCTGGGCTCGACCGTGCTCAGCGAGGAGTTCGGCGTGATGTCGCTGCAGCTCGCCGATGGCAGAGACACTCTGGTCTACAGCAAGCCCGACTTCACGCCCGCCACCTACACGATCCTCAACTTCGAAGTCGACGACGTCGAGGGAGCGGTCGACGGACTGGTCGAGCGCGGCGTGCAGTTCGAGCGCTACGAGGGCTTCGAACAGGACGAGAAGGGAATTGCAAGCGGCCCCGGGCCGAAGATCGCCTGGTTCAAGGACCCGGCCGGCAACATCCTGGCCGTGGTCGAGCAGGAAAGCTGAGCGCAATCGCGAGGAGCTCGTCGCAATGCCTGGGCCGTGCAGAAGCTCTCGCCTCGGGACTGAGCTCTTATGGAGGGGGACTTCGTCTACCTAGAGATTGAGGGGCAGTCGGCTCCTTACTGGTCTTGCCCCCGATGCAGAACCCTGTCTATTCTTTACAGATCAATAAAAAAGTAAAGAAAATGCCACGAAACCAGACCAAGGTCTCCTCCAAGCATCAGGTGACGATTCCGGCAGGAACATTTCGCACCGCAGGGCTTGGGGCTGGCGACACCCTCAAGGTGGAGTCTGCGGGCCCAGGAAGGGTGGTGCTGACGCGGATCGATGAGCTAATCGATCGCTATTCCGGCTGTCTGAGAACCGGGGGTGCTCTGCGCCAGCAAGTGGAAGGGCTGCGCGGGGAGTGGCGGTGGTCCTCGATTCGGATGCCGTCGTTGGCTTTCTCGATCGAGACGATGCCCTGCATGAGGCCGCCAGCGCGGCGATCCGCGACCTAATCCGGAGCCAGCGTCTTCTTGTCTCGGTTGTGACCTATGCCGAGGTGCTGACCGGAGTTCGGCTTGGGCATCACGACGAGGGTCTCGTCAAGGGATTCTTTGGCGATCTGATTTCGGAGATCCTGCCGGTTGACATCGCTATTGCTGACATCGCAGCGAATTTCAGATCCCAGCTGAAGTCACTGCGAATGCCCGATGCCCTGATCCTTGCCAGCGCAGAGGCGGACCCCGAAACAGAGGTCGTTATATCCGGAGACCTCAAATCGACCAAGGTTCCCGGCCTGGCCTGCCGGGTGCAGTTGCTGCGATAGGGCAAGCATGGGCGCGGCTGGGTTCGAACCAGCGACCTCTCGCGTGTGAGGCGCACCGCAGAGGAGGCGAAAATCGGCTCCAAACCCTCATCCCAAGCGGAATGATGCACTTCCGCCATCGATTCTCTGAGCCAGCAGATAGCTGCAGTTTGTGGTCGATTCTCGGCGCGTTGGCACTGGTGCCCAGCATGATCAGCCGATCCGCTTGCGATCCTCGTTAATGAGTCAAGGACGCGACAGGTTTGGTTGGAGGAGGCTGGCCGATGTCCAGAATCCCCCCGGCATGTTTTCGGGAATCCTGATTAGCCTATGGTGGAGGCAACGAAAGACGAATCAGGCCATTGATGCGCTGCCAAGCGCGGAGTTCGGTCAATTTCTGGGAGAACGCTGGAGGGAAGGCACCGAACGCGAGGAGCATCTCGTCGAGCTGCAGGCCAGCATGGAGAAGATGACTAACTGGCTTGTCCGGCTAACAATTGCACTCGGGATCATCGGGATAGGAAGCATCGCGGCGACAATTTGGGGCCACGTTGGGCTAGGCGCCAGCACTGCGCCTCATGGATGGAGCCAAAAGCAAGGCAGCTAAGCAACCTTGAGATGAACGTCTACCTCACGCAGGCACCCCTTAGATCCAGGACGAAATGATCCGGTTTGGCGCTTCTGGATATCACTAGCCTCGTGACTGATAAGACGCACCTGCCTTTTCGATAGAGCCGCGGCTCCTAGCACGCCGTCAGCAATTCGCTGAGGAGAAAGTTGCTTGAACCCGAGTCGTAGAACCACGTCGCTATTCGGCGCCAATACTCTCCCAAGAGTACGCCACATATCAGCAATCATCGACCAGTAGCTGTCAAGGCCGTAATGACGATCATCGTTTGAAATTTGGTTGCGTGTTGGATTAGGAGGTCCACCCAAAAACCATAGACGAAGCCACTGGTCCTCCTCAAAGTTAGTTATGTCGAGATAGGGTGGCGACGTAATCACCGTGCGAACATCTTGGGTGGTAATTGTCGATTGTCGAGATAGCTCACGCATGTCCGAGCAAAGCACCGTTGCTTGAAGGCTTGGAGGCTCAGACGCATATCGGTAACTGACGCGGTCACGAAGCAGCCCAAACGTGTCGCGTAGTGGCGGACTTAGATTGTTCTTTTGCCAATAGCGGATCGAATAAGCAGGCTTAGTGCTGATTGTCCTCGGCATTTGGTTTGAGAGATAAGACGGTGACCGTGCTGATTCGCCATGCAGAGAACCAAGCACTAGGGCGGCGAGCATGCAGTCAACATCACTGCGATCCCACCTCAATCGCGACCTCAGAAATAGGAGCTGATTTAGCGTTGTCGAAGAGAACGCGTATTGGAAGAACTCCGGAAGCTGATCTTCCTCATCTCGATGGTCCGGGGGACAATAGGCGCGCTCCAGTGAGGTGATGCGGGCCCGAAGTGCAGCGGGGGCAGGTGCATTTGTCTTTGCGCGAGTGATGCAGTAGGCAACTGGGTTGATATCGGATCCAATCGCATTTCGTTCCATAAGAACAGCCTGAAAGGGCGCCGTTCCTCGTCCGCAAAATGGATCAAGGATTACATCACCTGGTTTAGTTAGTTTGCCGATCCAATGTTCTGCAAAGCTCTCAGGGAACATGGCGAAGTACGGACAGAGTGCGTGGAATCGGTGCCTCATGACAGCGCCTCGTTGGCCAATACATGACGGCTATAGGCTTGGCACCCGTCCCGTAGCTCCTTAGGGAGCGGGTGGCCAAAGGCTGCAATTCGACAGCGATCAAAGAGAAGTCCAGCATTGATTGCCGAGACATCCCAATGGTCACGGTCAATGCGATGAGGAACGAAAAAAGCTGGCAGAGGAACGACAGCAGGGCGTTCTGTCATCCACGTCGTAGCCCAATTCTCTGGATTCAAATCGCTCAACTTTGATCGCCAGTTTGCCCCTGTTGCACACTGTCCCCACGCCATAATTAGCCCTCGTCTGCCATCGGGGAAGGGTCTCCAGGCCACCAAGTCCAGACCAGCATCCTTTTGGTCGTGACGTGTAGGCCGTGCCTTTGACTGGACACCCTCTCCGGTGCGGTCGCAGAGATCATCCAGTGCATCCCGAAACCCTGCGGGATTGATTCGGCGTGGAAATCCGAATTGGTATGTCAACACGCCGTTCTTTTCCCCGCCCATGCAATTGCCTATTGCGACCTCCGCGACCTCCTCGAAGAGCTGAGCAACGTTCAGGCCATTTGGGCCCGCCTCCTTGCCGCATTTAGAAAGCAGCAGCAGAAACGTGTAGAGGGAATCGCGAACTCGTTGCGTGCCCTGAAGGAGCGCTCCATCTACCCGGAAGGGATACCTTCCACCACAGGCGATGACCCGATCCTCGACCTCCTCAAAGGCCGCCTCAGCTATAGGCTCGATCGTCTCACCGCCACGATCGTCCACTGGGTCGGTTGGGCGCTCAATGGCTCGCTCAATCTCAACCTCCTCGCTGCTTCCGGTGCGGCGCAGAGCACTCGCGAGGTCCTGCGTTGAGCTGTTTCGATCAGCCGCCAGCAGAGCTTCTATCTCTAGCCAGTCAGCTAGTTCGCCAGGAGCGGCCGTCGCTGCGGGCACCGTGAGGCCAGGCACAACTACTTCCGCCCTGTACTGGCCTTCTGTACTTTGGCTTGTCGGCTGCGACGTTTTTGCTTTCGAAGCCGTGTTTGTTCCGTAGCCATCTCTTCATCAATGCTCTCGGCAAGAGCCAATATCTCCTCGGCTATTTGCTTGAGATCGCGCTCGCCAGAGTATCCAGTTAGTAGCTTGCCACGAGCCTCCTGCAAAGACTGACGCGCATCAAGTAGAGCCTCGCGTAGCAGTGCATCGTCTCCGCGACTAATGTCGTGGGAAACACTGAGTCCCAACCCACGCTCTAGTGCGGCGCGCCCATCTTTGGTCTGAAGTACGGCATCGAGACGTCGAAGGTCGGGGTTCTGCGAACGGATGAGCGGCTCCTCATCGAGACTCTGACTTCCATAAAGCCAGACCAAGAGGTGTCCGAGTTGTTGCAGATTTTTTCTCGGTATCGGATTTGGCCTATAAGAGCGGTCGGGTTTGATGCCCAAGTAAGACTCAAAGCCGCTGTAATCAAGACCGGTGTAGAGATGCGAGAACGAGAACTGTTTTCGGGCGCGATCCTCCACGTGGTATACGCCCGCTTTCTCTGCCTGCTCAAGCACCATGAGCGCTCGATAGAGGCGGCGTACCGTCCGGTGCTTATCTCCAATTTGGGTTGCTATGGCCTCTAGCGGAACACCCAGCGTGTTGTGGACCCAGGCGATGTATTGAGCCTTGCTGTGTGATCGCCAAGCTTGCGGCCCGTTGACATGCTTAAAGCCCACGTACTGCCAGACCGATGCCCGAGGACCAATCACCACCGGAAGTTCCTCGAGCTCTTTAGCACGCTGTTTTGTGATGACGGGAAGATCGGTTGCGCCAACTTGCCGTCGGAGGCTCTGGTGGCGCAGCAAGCGGACTGCAGCAAGACGCCGATTCCCCTCAATAACGACCAGCTCGCCATCCTCGCGTGTGGCAAAGAGGGGCTCGTGTGGGAAATAGCCGTTGGCAGCGATTGAGAGCGCTACCTCATCAACCGCGAAGTCTTGCCAAAGCGTTTCGAGGAGCTCGTCTTGGCCTGCCTCCTCATCGTCGGCCAAGCGCGGGTTCTTTGCGTCGAACCGCAGGCCTTCTTCAAGGACTAGCTCACTTGGTGCGGCTGCGACCGTCGGCGCGTTCACGTTCATGTCCTCATCCTAAGGGCCGTCCGTGGGAATCGTTCTTGGGAGTTGCAACATCTCTGTCTCAAATGTCATGTGTCGAGTCTCTCGGCGAGCTTTGCCAGATCGGCAACGAAACGCTGAGTGCTGCGGGCGCGCTGCGCAAACAGCCGGGGCGTGGCACAGGAGGCGAAGCTCCCATGCACGACGAAGATATCCGGCGGCGCGCACTCGCGCCTGCTCAAGAGGACGAGATCATGGAACGCTCGGTCCTCACGAAAGTGCTGTTCCTGCACCCGGCACAGCTCTCGATTCTGGAGCTTGCCCTACGAGCAGACCGACCTGCGGAGGTGCGAGCAGGACGCGGTGGAGCGCGCTGTACGGAAGGTGAGCCGCGAGGGCTGCTCACCTACGATTGCCGACGCTTCGCGCGCCGAGCCGAGCGGCTGTGCGCTTTGACGAGCTACTTGGGGGTGTCTCCTAGGGGCGGCAGGCGCGTTCGACGGTTTCTCGGAAGTCGGGGCGCAGGCTGAAGATAGTTTCCGAGGGTTCGGATGGGCACTGCTGGGCACTGGCGCCGGGTTAGAGAGTGCTTCTACGGACGCAGAACCCGGTGAGCAGCTCTCTCTGATGTCGAGCAACCCCACATGAGCAGTGGGATTCAGAAGATGGGCGCGGCTGGGTTCGAACCAGCGACCTCTCGCGTGTGAGGCGAGCGCTCTCCCACTGAGCTACGCGCCCGGGAGAGGGTCAATCATAGGCTGGGCCGCAGGGTCGTCGCCCCGTTCGCGGTCGGCTCGTTTCTGCAGGGCGATGCCGACGAAGGGGAAGATCAGGGTCGAGAGCATGGCGGCGCCGACCAGGCCGGCGGAGGTCGAGGTGCGCATCTCACCGGCCTCGACGGCGAGCGTCGTGATCGCGACGACGAGGGGTAGCTCGGTGGCGGAGAAGAAGGCGAGGGCGCGGCGCTCGGTTGCGTTCAGCACGCTGCGGTAGAGCAGCAGCGCCGGGGTTCCGCGGACGACCAAGAAGAGCGCGAGGAAGAGCGCCATCTCCGCCAGGGCTTCGGCCGAGCCAAGTGCTGCCAGGTCGAACTCGAGGCCGCTGGTGACGAAGAAGAAGGGGACGAAGAAGCCGAAGCCCACCGCGGTCAGCTTCGACTCGAAGATCTGCAGCTCGTGGCCCTTGAGCGCCGCGCGGGTGATCATGCCGGCGACGAAGCCGCCGAGCAGCACGTCGAGCCCGAGCTGGCTGGCCAGTAGCACGAGGCCGAAGACCAGCACGACGGTGATCCGCACCGCCAGCTGGCTGCTCGCCTCGAAGGTTTTCTCGAAGGCCGGCCAGCCGCGCCAGGCGAGGCGGACCGAGGCAAGAGCGACGGCCAGCGCCAGCACGACGAAAGCGACCAGGATCGCGGCCTCGTGCAGTGGGCTTGCGGTCGAGAGGACGAGCGTGACGAGGAGGATCGGACCGAACTCGCCGGCTCCACCGGCCGCCAGCAGGTAGGTGCCGAAGCGGCTCTTCAGCCCGCCGCTGTCGCGCAGAATCGGGATCAGCGTGCCGATCGCAGTCGTGGCGAGAGCGGAGCCGGTGTAGAGGAAGGAGACGACGACCCCGGCTGCGGCGAGAGCACCTCCGATGCCGTAGGCGAGCGCGACCGAGAGCAGCCAGCCGACCGCGCCGAGCTTCAGCGGCATGCCCTTGATCCGCTCGAAGTCGATCTCGTAGCCGGCGAAGTAGAAGAGCATCCCCAGGCCGAGGTTCGAGAAGAACTCGATGAAGTCCGAGGACTGCGCCAGGTCGAGGACTTCGGGGCCGATCGCGATTCCCAGGATCAGCTCGAGCACCACGACAGGCGGTGCCATTCCCCTGGGCACGATCGCGACCGTGACGGCGGCGATCGCCGCCACCAGGACGATCGCGAAGAAGGAGGAGGAGTCGACGTCGATCACGGGGCGCCGATCCTACGTTCGTCCAACCCTCGAAAGCGAGCCGGCAACACGGGTACTCAAAAGTCGGTAGCCCGCTTCGAGGCGGGATTCGACCGAAGAGGAGAAGCTGATGAGCTGCTCAGGCTTTCGACACGGCAGGACCGCGATCATGTCCTGTCTAGCGGGCTTGTTGCTGGTGCTTCCGACCGCCGCGAGCGCGGCGAAGTACCCCTCGCCTCAGGCAGCACGAGGCTTCGACGGCGGACTCGCGGGATGGACGTCCTCTGCGGCAACAGAGGGAACCTGCCTGGCGCCGGTGCTCTGCGCTTCGGTCGAGAACTCCTTCCAGCCCAGCGGCGGTGCCGACGATGGCGGCTACATCCGCTCCGCTTACACCGGCGTCGTCGGAGCGATGGCGCTTGCCGGCACCACGACCGGTGTCTGGCGGAGCCCAACCTTCACTTACTCGCCGGGGGACGGAGACTCGGGTCCGCTGAGCTTCTCCCTCGATCGGCGCGCCAGCGTGGACCAGTTGCTCTCGGTCTCCGGCAACTCCGCCGAGTACTCGGTGCAATTGATCGACCTCTCTGCCGGCGGTGAGACGGTGCAGCTGATCCCGCCGGCAACCCTGGCAGGCGCGCGATCCTGGACGGAGGTGAGCCGTCCCGTCGATCCCGGCATGCTTGCTGCGGGTAGCGAGTACCGGATCCTGATCACGAGCCGCTACACGAGCGGCACCACGGTTCTCGCAACTGGAAGCGCCGACTACGACAACGTCGTGCTCGCGACGGCCGGCGATGGCGCAGGTGGCTCCGGCGGCAAAGGCAAAGGTGCGGGCAAAGGCGACGGGGCCCTCGACTCCGATCGGCTGCAGGCACTGCTGCGGGAGATCGCTTCCGGCACCGCGATCCTGAGCAACAACGGCAAGCGTCTCTTCGTTCGCGTCGCCTGTCCGCGCAAAGCCGGCCGCACCTGCCGGACCACTGCCCAGGGGCTGTTGCGAAGGGGCCGGCCGGCGACGAGCAAGCGGACGATTCGCCTGCGCAGCGGTAAGGCGAAGCGGATCATGCTCTTGGTCAAGCCCAAGGCACGCTCCAAGGTCGCCCAGCGCAAACGCCTGCTGGTCAAGCAGAGGGTGCGTGCGGGCAAGGCGACGGCAACCGTCTTCAAGAGCCGCAAGCTGATCCGGCGCTGACCGGCGCGGGCGAAGACGGATACGATGGTCGTGGACCGTGCTAGGCGGGGAATCAGCGGTGCCTTGTAACCCGCAATCCGCTCTAGCGGGGCCGAATCCCGTTCCGAGGGGCTGGCCGTCGGGGTCAGTGCGCCGCGGGCGGCGTTGACGGCCGGGTCCTGCGCGACGTGGGCACGCGAATCAGGTCAGGTCCGGAAGGAAGCAGCCTTAAGCGGATGCCGCGGGTGCCGCAGGTGAGCCCGGCTCGAGCCAAACGCGACGGACACGCCCGGTGACTTCGTTTCGAAGGCGGGGCGCACGGTCCATTTAATCCGCTTCCGACTTTGACCCCACCCTGGTGTGGTGAAAGTCGGAAGCGCTAGTCGATCAGGCGCTTCTGCATGCGGCTGATCGCTACGCGCCAGGTGAGGAGGGCGAAGGCGACGAGGAAGGCGAAGCGGGCGACGTCGACTGTCTCGAAGCCGAAGGAGGCGCCGCGAACCAGTTCGACCAGCTGCAGCAGGGGGTTGGCCTGGGCGACGACCTGGACACCCTCGGGCAGGCCGTCGATCGGGAAGAAGGTGCCGGCGACGAGGAAGAGGGGGGTGACGAAGAGCGCCGTGACGTAGTTGAACTGATCGATCTTGGCCACGGTCGCCGCCATCGCCACGCCGAAGCCGGCGAAGCCGAGAGCGGTGACGAAGCAAAAGATCGGCACGAGCACCATGCCCGGCGCCGGGTCGAGGCCGAAGGCCATCGTGACGAGGAGCGGGACGCAGCCGTAGGCACCGGCACGGATGCCGATCCAGAGCATCTCGGCGGTGACCAGCTCCTCGACGTCGACCGGCGCCGCCAGGATCGCGTCGTAGGTGTTCTGGAAACGGTGCTTGACGAAGGTGCCGAACATCGCCGGCAGGGCGCTGGAGAAGATCACCGCCGTCGCCACCATCCCGGTGCCGACGAACTCGATGTAGGGGATGCCGTCGACTTCATCGACCAGGGTCGCGCTCAGTCCGAGGCCGAAGGCGAGCAGGTAGACGACCGGTTCGAGCACGCTGGAGAAGGTCGTCCCCTTCCAGTAGGTGCGGAAGTTGGCCAGCTCGCGGCTCATCACGCCGGCGATCCCGGCCGGTTCCAGCCGCCTCACTCCGCCTCCTCGCCGGTCAGCATCACGAAGACGTCCTCGAGCGAGGCTGCGCGGACGACGGCATCATCGGGAATCGCGCCGTTGCCGCCGCGCTCCGAGCCGACGATCGCGATCGCCGGGCCCGCCGGGCGCACGGTGAGGCCCTCGGACTCGGCCAGCGCCCGCGCCTCGGCGAGGCGTTCGGGAGGGCCGTAGACCTCGGCGGTATGGGTGCCGGCGTGCTGGGCGATCAACTCGACCGGCCGCCCGCGGCTGATGATCTTCCCCGCCGCCATGACCGCGACCTCGTCGGCGAGACGCTCGGCCTCCTCGATGTAGTGGGTCGACATCAGGATCGTCGTGCCGCGTGAGCGCAGGTCGTCGATCAAGGTCCAAAGCTGGGTGCGGATCTGCGGGTCGAGCCCGACGGTGGGCTCGTCGAGCAGGATCAGTTTCGGTTCGTGGACGAGGCCGCGGGCGAGCAGCAGGCGGCGGCGCATGCCGCCGGAGAGCTCGTCGACGGCGTCGCGGCGGCGGTCGCGCAGGCGGGCCAGGTCGAGTGCCCGGTCGACCGCGGCGCCGACGTCCGGCACCCGGTAGAGCCGGGCGAAGATGGCCAGGTTGTCTTCGACGGTGACGTCGACGTCGAGGTTGTCGAGCTGCGGGACGACGCCCATCTCGGCCCGGGCGGCCTTGGCGTCGCCGGGCAGCTCATGGCCGAGCACCCGCAGCTCGCCGGCATCGGGAATCGCCTGCCCCGTCAGCAGTCGCATGGTCGTCGACTTGCCGGCTCCATTGGGCCCGAGCAGGCCGAGGCAGATGCCCTCCGGCACCTCGAGGTCGAGACCGTCCACCGCCGTGATTGGGCCGAAGCGCTTGACCGCGCCGCGGAGCTCTATCGCCGCCATGGCCCGATTCTCACGAATCGGCCGCGCCGGCGTCGTCGGCAGGGACGCGCCCCGTCGTCTGCATCGCTCACCATGGGGTGGGAGACTGCGGCGGTGCTGGACGAGCGCTGGATCAGGTCGCTGCACGTAGAGACGTTGCGCGAGGAGGAACTGCACGCGGAGCGGGAGCCGCACGTTCTCTTCCAGGCTTCGACGATCGGCGCCTTGATCGACGGCGCCTACGACGGGGACCTCAGCTTCGCCGAGCTGGCCGAGCACGGCGACCTCGGTCTGGGGACGCTGGACGGCCTCGACGGCGAGATGATCGCCCTCGACGGCCGCTTCTACCGCGCCGACGTCGAAGGCCGGGTGGGGGAGATCGAGCCGACTGCGCGCACGCCCTTCGCGGTGGTGACCAGCTTCGAGCCGACGATCGACCTCGAGATCGACGGGCCGTTCGACCACGACGGGCTGCTGGCAAAGCTGGAGGATCTGATCCCCGCCGCCGCCGCCTCATGCGCGATTCGCCTGGACGGACGATTCGAGCTGGTCCGGGCGCGCTCGGTGCCACGGCAGAGCCCGCCATACCGGCCGCTGACCGAGGTGGTCGCAGAGCAGCACGTCTTCGAGCTCACCGACGTGAGCGGCACGATGCTCGGCTTCCGCTTTCCCAGCTATGTCGAGGGGATCGAGGTGAGCGGCTATCACCTGCACTTCGTCAGCGACGACCGCAGCCGCGGCGGGCATGTGCTCGGCTCGCGGGCCGAGCGGCTGCGGCTGCGACTCGACCCCTCGAACGACCTGCACGTAGAGCTGCCGCCTGGAGTCGCACTGGCCGACCCGGACCTCGCCGCTGGGACGCACGCCGCAATCGAGCAGGTCGAGCGAGCGGGCTGAGCTCAGGCTTCGGCGAGGCGCTCGGCGAGCCAGAGATCGCAGAGCCAGTCGGCCTGTTCGCCGCCCTTGCGGCGGACGACGATGCCGCCGGGTCCGCCCTCGACGGAGACTTTCTTCCAGCTGGTCGAGTTGGGTACGGCGTCGAGGGCTTCTGCAATCGCGGCAGGGGCGGTCGCGTCCTTGGCCGGGCGCACGCGACCGTCCCGGGATTTGGCCTTGAACTCAGTGGAGGGGGAGCCGATGGTGACCTCGCTCTCGCCGCCGCCGAGCCGCACCGAGACCTCCCGACCCTGCCGCTCGCCGCTCAGCACCAGCGCTCCGCGGATCTTTGGGCCGACTCGTCCCGTGACCGCGTCGCGCGTCTCGATGTCGACCTGGGGCCGCTCCGTCACCTCGAGTCCGAGCGGTGCCATCGCCAGGCCGACCTTCTCGTAACCGCTGTCCATCTCCCCGCCCGGCGCCAGCGCCCGGATGCTGCCGTAGACGGCGGCGATCGCGATCAGCGGCCCGCCGATCAGCAGGGGCACGAAGCTTTCGAAGAGATAGATCGACGGCACGGTGAGGAAGATCAGCGCCGTCACGATCATGCCGAGGCGGAGGCTGCGGCGGCCGGCATCCCAGATCTGGCTGCGGGCCTTGATCGCCTCGCCGTCGATCGGCTTGACGGCGAGGGCAGCCCAGAGCTGGGGCTCTTCCATCGTCGTCGGGTTCTCGATCTCCCTGCCGCCTTCGGCGGCGGCGCGCTCGGTGTCCCGCACGTTCCCCGTGGCGACTCGCTCCATGTCGGCGCGTTGCAGCGCGAAGAGGACGATCATGAAGACGGCGAGCACGCCGAAGATCAGGGCGTAGGTCGTCTTCGGATTGCTCTGGCCCTGCCCCGTCGTGGTTGCGATCACGACCACGATCGCGGCGACGACGAAGACCCCGATCAGGCCGAATCGGGAGGACCGCTTGAACCCGCCGCTGAACATCGGCGCCAGCCTATCCGCGGTCTCAGACCCCGGTCATCGCTCAGCAGCGGCGGTAGAGGACCCAGGAGTCGTTGCCGGTGACCTCGCGGAAGCCGGAGGGGACTTTGGTCCTGAAGCGGGCGGGGTCGTTGGGGTCGAGGATGAAGTTGTGAATGACGAAGGGGCTCGCCGGGTTGAGGAAGTAGCCGCGGCGGGGTTGGCGCTGCTCGCTCGAGCTGACGATCACGGTGGGCCTGACGTCGAGGCCGAAGGCGAGGCGGGGAACGGCGCGGTGGTTGGGGACAGAGATCGGGACGCAGAGGGGTTCGAAAGCGTCACTTTGAGCGAGGTCGTTGAGGTCATCCTCAATCTGCGCCTGGTTGCCCAGGTCGACGTCGACTCGGTGCAGGAGGTCGTACTGGTTCGGCCCCCAGGCGACGAACATCAGCGCCACGAGGACGGCGAACGCCTGCCAGGCGCGGCGCCAGGGGTGGTCCCGCTCGAGCAGCCGCCAGCCGAGCAGTGCCAGAGCAGCGAAGACCGCCAGGATCGCGGCGGCGAGCATCGTGTAGCGGGGGATGATCGCCAGGCCGGCGCAGGCGAGCACGGCGAAAGCGGCGAGCGCCAGCGCACCCGCGGCGACGCCGATCTCGCTGCGGCGGCGCAGAAAGGCAAGCCCGAGGACGACGCCCCCGGCGGCGCCGATCATTCCGGGCCACTGCAGCACCTCGCCGAGGCGACGGGGCCCGTAGAGGACTAGGTCGACCGGGCCGGTCTCGCGCTCGAGGGTTTCGACGGTCTCGCGGGTGCCCGTGAACGAGTAGGTGGGGCTGCCGGCCGTTATCCAGTCGAAGAGGGCCCACGCGATGGGGCCGGCTAGGGCGAGCGCGACAAGGGCGGCGCCGTTGCGGGAGACGAGGATGCCCCTCGCCCGGACAAGTGCTGGTCTAATTAGACCAGCACTTTGAGTATCCGCCCGTTCGAGGGGCATCCTCGTCTCCGCTTCGGGGCCGAGTTGGCGGGACGAGCCGGTCGAGTCGCTGGTGGTTGAAGCTTCCGTGGAGCGGGAAGCTCGCGGGGGACTGAGCAGGAGGTAGGCGAGGTAGGCCAGTGAGAAGAGCCAGGCCTCGGGGCGGAGGAGGCCGGCCAGGGCAAGGAGGGCAAGGACGGGCCAGCCGGCGCGGGGGCGCTTGGTCTCGACCAGGAGGGCGCCGAGGACGAGGGCGATGTAGGGGATGTCGATGTAAGCGCGCAGGCCGTTGGAGAGGAAGGGGGCGCGGGTGAGGACGAGGAGCGCTGCCATGGCGCCGATCGGGCGGTCGAACCAGAGCGAGCCGAGCCGGTAGACGAGATAGCCGACCAGGCCCAGCGAGACATAGGCGACGATCATCGTCAGGTCGATCGCCCCGCCGCCGAACGGCGCTGTCGCGGCACCGAAGAGTTCAGCCAGTGGGTGCGGCGTGGGGGGCAGCGCCGCGCCCCTGTCGGGGCTGAGCCCTTCCGCCAGTTCCCTGCCCCAGAGGAGGCTGTAGATCGTGTCGTAGTTGGGGAAGCCGAGCGGGAAGAGCAGGAGCAGCACGAGTGCCACCCCGGCGACCCAGGCCAGGGGTATGAGCCAGGTGCGGAGCCGCTGCGGCACCGGCGCACGGTATCCGCTGAGGCGGTGGTGGAGCGGGGATAGACTGGCCAAAGTGCCGTCGCCCAGCGATTCGATCTCCCTCTACCGCCGCCACCGGCCCGGCTCCTTCGACGAGGTGGTCGGCCAGCAGCACGTCGTCCGCACCCTGCGCAACGCGGTCGAGCAGGACAAGGTGCACCACGCCTACCTCTTCGTCGGCTCGCGCGGCACCGGCAAGACCTCGATGGCGAAGATCCTTGCCCGCTCGCTCAACTGCGAGCGCGGCGGGCCGACCGTCACTCCCTGCGGCGAGTGCGAATCCTGCCTGACGATCGCCTCCGGCACCTCGATCGACGTGATCGAGATGGATGCCGCCTCGAACCGCTCGGTCGACGACGTCCGCGACCTGCGCGAGCGGGTCGCCTACGCTCCCGCCGGCGGCCATTGGAAGGTCTACATCCTCGACGAGGCCCACATGCTGACCAAGGAGGCCTGGAACGCCTTCCTCAAGACGCTCGAGGAGCCGCCGCCGAACACGGTCTTCGTCCTCGCCACCACCGAGTCGCACAAGGTGATGGCGACGATCGCCGACCGCTGCCAGCGCTTCGACTTCCAGCGCCCCTCGCTGGAGCAGATCAGCGAGGTGCTGGAGCGCGTCTCCACCGCGGAGGGGATCGAAGCCGAGGACGCCGCCCTGGCGATGATCGCCCGCTCGGCCTCGGGCAGCTTCCGCGACGCGCTCGGCACGCTCGACCAGTTGGTCGCCTTCGGCGGCGAGCAGGTGAGCCTCGAAGCTGTGCTGGAACTGCTCGGTGCGGCCGACGCCGAGCTGCTCTTCGACGCTGTCGACGCGGTCGTCGCCGAGGACCCGAAAGGCGTCCTGCTCGGGGTCGAGAAGATGGCCCGCTCCGGCCGCGACCCCGCCCAGTTCGCCCGTGACCTTCTCGCCCACCTGCGCCACCTGCTCGTCACGCAGACGGTGGGAGAGGTGCCCAACACCTTCGTGGTGACCGCCACCGACGCCGATCGTCTGGCGGCACAGGCCAACGCGATAGGCGCCGCCACTCTCGTTCGAACCATCGACGAGCTGGCGAACGCGCTCACCGCCGTGCGCGAGGGGGACGACGCGCGGATGGCGGTTGAGATTGCGCTGCTCAAGGCCGCGCGGCCGGATCTGGATCCTTCGACAGAGGGACTGCTTAGGCGGATCGAGCGACTCGAGCAAGGGACGAGTGCGCCCCCGGCCGCGGGTCCTGTCGCCGCAGGGGGCCCACCACCCCCTCCGGTAGCTAAAGCTTCCTCGGGGGCGGTCCCCCCTGCGACGCCACCCCCGGCAGATGCCGCATCGGATGACGAGCTTGAGCCCGACGCCAAAGCTGAGAGCTCGGAGCAGGCTAGTCCGGAGCCATCAGCTGAGGACGCTTCTCCCGCGGGTGGTGCCGGAGTGGGGGTGTCCGGCGAAGCGCGGCGTCCTGTTTTTCGCCCCACCGACTCCGCAAGTGGCGACGACTCTTCTGGCGAAAAACCCAGCGCGGAGCCGGATACCCCCACCCCGGCGACAGGACCCGCGGGCCAGAACGCCCTCACCCTGGACGACGTGGTCCGCACCTGGCCCGCAGTAATCCACAAGCTGGGAGAGACGAGCCCGGCTTTGGCGGCGACCTTCGAGGGGGCGCGGCCGGTGAGTTTGGACGAGGAGGGCTTGAAGGTCGGGTTCCCGGCCGACTCGACTTTCAACAAGCGCAAGGCGGAGGCGCCCGACAAGCGGGAGCTGATGGCGGACGCGCTCGAGGACGTGCTCGGCGAGCGGATGCGGCCGGCCTACGTCTTGCTCGACGGCGAGTCTGAGGACCCCGGACCCGTGCCAGACGGGGGCGAGGACCAGCTCGATCATGATGCGTTTGCGGAAAAGCTGAAAAGCGAGTTCAACGCTGAGGAGGTCGGCTAGTGGCGCGAGGTGGAATGCCCGGAGGTTTCGACGTGAACGCCCTGATGAAACAGGCGCAGCAGATGCAGAACGAGATGCTGCAGGCGCAGGAGGCGCTCAAAGAGGAGGTCGTCGAGGCGAGCGCTGGGGGCGGCATGGTCAAGGTGAAGATGGGCGGCGACCTGACCCTGCGCGAGATCGTCATCGACCCCGAGGCGATCGACCCCGAGGAGGCCGACCTGCTTGCCGAGATGGTGCAGGCCGCCGTCAACGAGGGATTGCGTGCCGCCCAGGAGCTGGCCAGCTCGAAGATGGGCGGAATCACCGGCGGCCTCGGCGGCCTGCCGGGAATGTGAGCAGCGAGGGACCGGCGCCGCTCGCCCGCCTCGTCGCGGAGCTCTCGCGGCTGCCGGGCATCGGCCAGCGCACCGCCCAGCGGCTCGCCTTTCACATCCTCCGCTCGCCCGACGAGGAGGCCGAGGCGCTTGCCCTCGCGATCCGCGAGGTGAAGGAGAAGGTCGGCCTCTGCGAGCGCTGCTTCAACCTCGCCGAGGGCCCGCTCTGCCGGATCTGCTCTGACCACGGTCGCGACCAGACGATGATCTGCGTGGTCGAGGAGCCGGCCGACGTGATCCCGATCGAGCGCACCCACGAGTACCGCGGGCTCTACCACGTGCTCGGCGGCGCCCTCTCGCCGATCGACGGCGTCGACGCAGAAGACCTGAAGATCGCCGAGCTGCTGCAGCGGATGGAGGGCGGCGAAGTGCGCGAGGTCGTCCTCGCCACCAACCCGACGACGACCGGCGAGGCCACCGCACTCCACATCGCCGAGCGGCTGCGCGGCACCGTTTCCGTGACTCGCCTCGCCAGTGGCCTGCCGGTCGGAGCCGATCTCGAGCACGCCGACGAGGTGACGCTTGGCAAGGCGCTGGCCGGTCGTCGCAGCCTCGACTGAGCGTTCGGCTGGACGCTTTACCTAGACGATCGTCAGTTCGCAAATAGCGACTTTTTGCGTCGCTGCCGTCCGCCACTTTCGCCAAGGTCTTTGCGTGGCGACCCAGACCCCCATCGACACCGGCGTGGATGGGTCCCCGGTGGGTCAGCTCGCTCGCGAGGTCTCCGCTCTACAAGCGACGCTGCTGGCCAAGCTGCACGACGAGATGGGAGGGGGCGATTCCCAGCCCTTCGCGGCCGCGGCGCAGCGGCTCGCCAAGGAGTTCGGCTCGGTTACGGCCACCGCGGTCGCCGCGGTTTGCGAGCCGGTCAAGGAGGAGCTCGAGTCCGGTCCGCAGCCGGCCCTCTTCCGCCCTGGCCAGATGCGCCGCCGCCTCGACCAGCTGATCGAGACCAACAGGCGTTACGACCATCCCTTCGGCATCGTCGTCTTCGACGTCGAAGGTCCCGGCACGCGCGAGGGTGACAAGGGTGGCGGCCAGGAGACGGTGCTGGCGGTGGTCGGCGCTGCGCTGCGCGACAGCGTGCGTCTGGTCGACGAGACGTTCCGCCTCGAGAAAGACGGGCTCTGCGTGCTGGCTCCCAACCAGACCACGGTCGAGGGTGTGCAGATGGCAGAGCGGCTGCTGCGCATGCTCGACGAGCTGGAGGCGGCGGGGGGCCTGCGGATCACGGTTTCGGCCGGCGTCGTCGCCTGTCCGGAGCACGGGAACAGCGCCGAGGAGCTGTTGCACAAGGCCGACGAGGCGATGTGGCGCGCCCGCGCGGTCGGCCAGCCGGTGGGCGTGGGCGCCCTGCAGTCCTTGCAAGATCGCTGACAGATTCCGGAAATCTGTCCATAACCTGCGTAAACCTGAATTTCAGGTGGAAGAATGGCGCAGCATGCCTGGGATAAGAACCAACGCCGCCGCAGAAGTGCTTGGCGTCAGCCCCAACACGCTGCGCAGCTGGGAGCGCCGCTACGGCTATCCGACGCCGAAGCGCACCCAGGGCAATCACCGCAACTACGAGCTGGTCGAGCTGCAGACGCTGCGTGACGCACTCGCCCAGACCGGCAACATCTCTTCTGCGATCGAGCTGGCGCGCCAGCGCCAGGCGGCGCCGGCCAGCAGCAGCAACCTGCTCGCCGCCCTGGAGAGCTTCGACGAGGAGGCGGCCAACCGCGCGGTTGAGGAGAGCCTGGCGCTGCGACCCCTGGAGCGCACCGTCGAGGAGCTGCTGCTGCCGGCGATCGACAACCTCGCCACCGATCCCGAAGCCGAGGCCGAGCTGGAATTCGCCTCGCGCTGGGCGATGGGGTGGCTGCACGGCGCCCGCCGTCTCGCCTCTGCCGCATCCCGCCCGGCCGGAATCCTGCTGCTCGACTCCAGCCACGGCTCCGAAGCCGAGGCAGTACACGCCCAGGCGCTCGACCTCACTCTGCGCCGCGCCGGCTTCCGCGTGCTGATGCTCTCCAACGAGCTCGGCGACCAGCGGCTCGAGCGTGCCCTGCGCGCACTCGACCCGACCGCGATCGTCCTCTGCGGCCCGGGCGCCGACACCCCCGGCGCGGTCAAGCTGGTCCGCAAGGTCCGCGAGGTCGGCTTCGACGCACCCCTCTTCGGCTTCCGTGCCAGCGGCCTGATCGGCGACGCTGTCCCCTCGGCCGGCTCGAGCCCCAGCGAAGTGACCGGCATGCTCAACGCCGATCTCCGCCGCCGCGCCGCCCAGGCGTTCGCTTAATCGCGCACCAGCTGGTAGGCAAAGGCGCCGAGCGCCGCGCCTGCGATGGGTCCGGCGCAGTACACCCAGAAGTCGGTCCACTCCCCGCTGGCGAGCGCCGGGCCGAACGAGCGCGCGGGGTTCATCGATGCCCCGGTAATCGCTCCGCCGAATAGGGCGTCGAGGCCGACCGTTCCCCCGATCGCGATCGCCGCTGCGGCCCCGACTGCCCGCGTGTCGGTGGCGACGGCCATGATCACGAACATCAGGAAGGCGGTCATCAGCAGCTCGTAGGCCAGGGCGCTGCCGATGCCGACGGTCGGGACGGTCGCCCCGAGGCCGGCGGGCGCATCCGGCCAGACCGCGAGAAGAGCCAGCGCACCCAGCGCCGCTCCGCAGAGCTGAGCTCCTACGTAGGCGATCGCCTCCCTGGCGGGGAAGTGCCGGGTCACCGCGAACGCCAGGGTCACCGCCGGATTGATGTGAGCCCCGGAGAGGTGGCCCGTCGCATAGACCATCGCCATGATCACGAGGCCGAAGACGAGCGAGACTCCGACCGCGCCCAGGATGCCGTCATTGACGCTGTCGGAGACGATCGCGCCGCAACCGGCGAAGACGAGGGCAAATGCTGCGAACGCCTCCGCCGCGACGCGGCGGGTGAGGCTCGGTACCGTCACCGGGGGGCCAGCTCGTCGACCAGCCCTTCGACGCGGCGCTCTATTAGGTCGCGGATCTCGCGCACGGTCTCGATGTCCTTGCCGGCGGGATCCTCCAGCTCCCAGTCCTCGTAGCGCTTGCCGGGATAGACCGGACAGGCATCGCCGCAGCCCATCGTGATCACGACGTCGGCCGCGTGCACGACCTCGTCGCGGAGCGGCTTCGGGTACTCGGCCGTGAGGTCGATGCCGACCTCGTTCATGACCTCGATCGCGATTGGGTTGATCTCGTCGGCCGGGGCCGAGCCCGCGGTCCGTACGATCACCCGCCCTTCGCCCAGCTTGGCCAGGAACCCCGCCGCCATCTGACTGCGACCCGCGTTGTGGACGCAGACGAAGAGCACCTGTGGAAGCGGGTTCACCGATGCCAAGCTATTCAATAGACAAATATGCGTCAAATAGATATATTTCAATGCAGACATGAGCGCCGACCTCCAGCTCGCCCCCAAGCAGAAGCGCCCTGCCGGCGAGCCCTGCTGCGAGCCGGTCGTCTATCCCGAGGTAAAGCGCGAGCAGGCGAAGCGCATCGCGACGGTCGCCAAGGCGCTCGGCGATCCAATCCGGCTGCAACTGGTGGACGTGCTGAGAAAGCACGCGGGCAAGGTCTGCGTCTGCGAGTTGGTGCCCCTGTTCAACCTCTCCCAACCCACCGTCTCCCATCACCTCAAGGTTCTGCGCGACGCCGGCATCGTCGCCTCCGAGCGCCAGGGGCTTTGGGCCTACTACTACGTGATCCCCGATTCGCTGGAGGAGTTTTCGGTGTGGCTGAGCTGAGCGAGGCCAGCGGTAGCGCCGCGACCTCGGCCTGCTGCTCGCCCGAGCAACAGGCCGACTGCTGCGCGCCCGCCGAGAAGGCGGAGTGCTGCCCGCCTGAATCCCCGAGCTGCGACTGCTCGGCAGGACCCGGGCGCCCTTAGGCTGGAGCCCGTGAGCGAGATTCATCTCTACGACCCGCAGACGCTCTATCGCCACTGGGAGGACGAGCAGTGGACCCCGTTCGCGATCGACCTCGATGCGGACCGGAATCAGTGGCATAAGCTCGCCGAGGAGGATCGGGGGCTGATCTTCTGGGTGCTGTCCTCGCTGATGGTCGCCGAGGAGCGAATCACCACGAAGTTCTCCGGCCTGGTGGGCGCCTACGGCAGCGAGGAGGAAGCGACCTTCCTCGCCACGCAGCAGGTCGATGAGGCCCGTCACATGCAGTTCTACGCCCGCTTTCAGGACGAGGTGGTCGCCGACCCGGCCGCGATCGCGGCACACGTCGCGCGCGCCCGGGAGCAGATCTCACCGGCCTTCCGCGCGATCTTCGACGTTGCTCTGGTGGAGGCACACGAGCGGCTCGTCGCCAATCCACAGGATGCGGCGGCCAAGGTCCGCTTCGTCACCCTCTACCACCAGATTCTCGAGGGGACGCTCGGGCTCACCTCCTTCAACTTCGTCACCGGCTATCTGGAGCGCGAGGAGCTGCTGCCGGGTTTCGTCGAGGGCTACTCGAAGATCCATCACGACGAGCAGCGCCACATCGGCTACGGCACCTGGTACCTGCGGCAGGCAGTCTCGGCTGCTCCGGCTCTCGCAGACGTCGTGCGAGACACGTTGCGCGAGCTGCTGCCGGCGGTTGCCGAGTCGCTGACACCGCCCGACCGCGACGGAACCGACTGGGACGCGCTCGGGGCCAATGCCGAGCAGGTTCGCGACTTCGCCATCGGCGGCCTGACACGGCGCCTGAACGTCATCGGTGTGCCGTTGGAGACGCTTTAACCACTTGGTAGCGCCTTAGTTACATCTTTGACACGCGCTGGCGGGAGTGTGCGAGGCCATGCGCGATCGATTCTCGCCGTGCCTGCGCTCCGCGGCCGCTGTCGCAACCTGCGCCCTATTGCTCACCGCGCCGCACGCCGCTGAGGCGATCGTCTCCGACGTGCGGCTGATCGACGGCCCCAGCGGCGAGGTGATCGACGTCGCCGACGCGGCGATGTCCGAGGACGGCAGCGGTGGGGTCGTCTATCTGAAGCGAATCGACGGTCGGAACCACGTCTTCGCGGTGCGCTTCCAGCGCGGAGCCTGGTCCCTCCCGCAGCGGGTCGACGCCGGTCAGGCGTTCGACTCCAGCTGGCCGCGGATCGGTGCCGGCGACGGCGGCCGGCTCGTCGTCACCTGGGTGCAGGAGTTCGGGATCGGCAGCGACCGCATGTTCTCGGCGACGCTCGATCCGGGCGCCTCCGGCTTCCAGGCCCCGGTGCCGATCGACTTCAACGTCGGCGAGGCGACCGCGACCTTCCCCGACCTGGCGATGAACCGCGGCGGGCAGGCATACCTCGCCTACCGAGTGGTGACCGACGTCAGCGCCTCCAATCCGCCGGGCTACATCGGGGCGGACCTCCGCGTCGCCCGCTACAACGGCCGGCTCTGGTCGGTGCTCGGCACCCCGATCGACCGCAGCATCGCAGCGCCGGTGCGGTTGCCGGGCGAGGCCAACGCACCAGAGGTGGGGATCGACATCCAGGGGCAGGGGGTGATCGCCTGGCAGGAGCCCGACGACGAGTTCGTCGATCGCGTCTGGGCGCGACGCCTCTTCGGCGCCAGCGCCGGCATTCCCCTCCTGGTCAGCCCTTCGTCGTGGGAGGGGGTGCCGCTGCGAGGCCCGGCCGATGCCTTCTCGCTTGACGTCTCCGGCTTCGGGCAGGCGGCGGTTGCCTTCCGCCAGCAGCCCGGGCAGGCGAGCAGGCTCGATGCGCCGCGCGTCCTCGTCAACGAGATGCCCGACGTCTTCTCCGAAAAAGCAGGCGCCTTCGGCCAGGCGCAGCTCGTCGACGGGGGCGCCCGCGCCTCGCTCGGCGCACCGAGCGTCGCGGTCGACCCGCGCGGTCTCTTCGTCGCTGGCTTCAGCTCTGGCGCGGTGACGCTTCTCGGCGGCGGTGACGACGCCTCGGTGCGAGCGCTGGAGCGTCTCGACGAGGGCGGCAGCAGCATCGCCGGCGACCCGCTCGTCGACTTGGCCGAGACCGGTGCGGCAGTGGCCGCCTGGCGAGAGCTTCGCGGGGCCGCCGGCTTGGTCGGCGTGCAGGAGCGTCGTGCCGACGGGGTCGTCGAGCCGGCCTCGCTCAGCGCGCCGGGCGGGGGGGCGGTGAGGCGATTGGCGATGGGCGGTTCCGGCCTCGGCGATGCGATCGTCGCCTGGACCCAGGGCAGTGGCGCCAATACCCAGATCGCCGCTGCGGTCATCGACGCCCCGCCGGACCCCTTCCTCGTCCTCCTGCCCGACGGCTGGCAGCGCAAAGCGAGGATCCCGATTGCCTGGGACCGAACGCTGAACGCGATCGGCGGCGTCCGCTACTCGGTCAGCGTCGACGACGAGCCGGTGATCGAGAACCTGCGTAGCCTGCGCGCTCGTCTCTCGCGCGATGACGTCGAGGACGGCCGCCACCAGGTTCAGATCTTCGCCACCGATGAGTCCGGGCAGGAGACCGGCAGCCGCAACGGCCGCCTGCTCGTCGACCGCAGCGCGCCGCGGATGCGCCTGCGCCGCCACGGACGAAGGCTGACCGTCACCGTCACCGACGGATCTCGGAGCGAGGGCTCCGGGCTGCGGCGGAACTCGGTCAAGGTCTCGTTTGGGGACGGCCGGCGGGGCGCCGCACGGGTGGCTCGTCTCGCCCGCGGTGACGGCAGGGCAAGGGGCGGGAAGAAGAAGAGCACAGCGGTCCGGGTACGGCATACCTTCGATCGCGCCGGCCGCTACAGGGTGCGGGTGAAAGCGCGCGACCGGGCCGGCAACCGGGCTCTGGTGACGCAGGTGGTGCGGATCCGATGAGCGACCGCCTGCGGGTTACAGCGATTGCCTGGGCCGTTTGCGTGGGCTTGGCGGGTACGGTCCCCGCTGGGGCTTCTGCCACATATGGAAATGCCGCCGACGCCGCCCCCGGCGCCCAGCTCGTCTCCGCCGACTATGCCCGCCTCGAGCAGGGCGACGACACGACGGTCTTCGCCGCGATCTCTGCGGACAGCCGTTACGTGGCGATCGAGACCCACGCGCGGAACTTCTTCGCCGACGACGACCCCGACCCACCCGGCCAGTACCGCGAAGGCGGGATCTTCCGCTTCGACCTGCAGACCAAGGCACTGGAGAAGGTCGCCGACGGCGACCTCTACCGGGAAGACGACAAAGCCTTCCTGCGGCGCGGCGCCACCAACCCCTCGATCAGCGCCGACGGCCGCTACGTCGCCTTCGCCAGCGGCCAGCAGCTCGTAGCCGCGGACACGAACGACCAGGTCGACGTCTACGTGCGCGACATGGCGCTCCCCTTCGGCGCAGCCGGCGCCTTCGATCTCGTCTCCGCCCGCGATGGGGGCGACACACCGGCCGGGTATGGACCGCCCCCGGTTCCTTTCGTCGGCAGCCGGCCAGGGGCGGAAGCGTCGCGGGGAGTGTCGATCAGCGGCGACGGGCAAAAGGTGGTCTTCCGAACCGAAGTCCAGACCGACCTGCCGGCGAGCGCGAGCGTCGACGTGCCGGCGGGCCAGGTCTTCCTCCGCGATCGCGAGGCGAACAGCACGACGCTGGTGACCGCGGTCCGAGACTCGGTGACGGGCGAGATGACGGGCCAGCCGGCCGGCGGCGCGCTTGGCGCCGCCCTCAGCGCCGACGGCACCGCCGTGGCTTGGACGGGCACCAACGCCGAAGCGCAGACCCCCTTCCTCAGCGGTGAGATCTTCAACCCGGAATCCCGCTACTACCTCTGGCGGCGACTGGTGGGTGAGACAGATGAGGCGCGGACGTGGCGCATCACCGGGCTCGCCGACCCCGAAGACGGGGAATGCACGGTGTCTCCACCCACCTTCAACCGGACTTCGACCGGGCCCTGCTACGGGCCGCTTGCCGATCCCGAGGGCGGTCCGGCGAACATCTCAGCCCAGCTGCCGGCGCTCAGTGCCGACGGCTACACGGTCGCCTTCCTGACCGGCTCGGGCCCGCGGCCGCTGGGGTCGGCCAGTCCCGGCCTCGATCTCTTCCTGACCGAGATGACCCCGGGTCTGACCAGGAAGCAGGCGACCGTCGAGCTGACCCGCGACACGATCGGCGATCCGGAAACGAGCCCGCCGATCGGCAGCATCGCGCTCTCTCCCGACGGCCGTTACCTGGCGCTCTCGACGGTGCGGACGAGGTTCACCCATCCGGCTCTGCAGCAGCTCGGAGAACCGCGTTCGGTCCCGGGGCCGAGGGAGCTCTACGTCGCCGATCTCGAGAGCCGCACGCTCGAACGAGTCACCCGCTCCTTCTCCGGCGGCGACATCGGCGCCGACGTGCAGAACGGCGTCACGATCTCCGGCGGAGGCGAGCGCGTCGCCTTCGTCTCCTTTGCCGGCAACCTCTTCTTCGGCGACGCCAATCAACGCGCCGATGCCTTCGTCGCCTCCCGTCAGCCTGGCGGCGAAGGTGGGCCGGCGGGGGAGGGCCCGGCCGCTGGGGGCTCAGGGGGGACGGTCGAGTACGACCGCGAGGGCCCACGGATCGGCGTGCGAGCGAAATCGAAGCCGGACGGCTCGATTCTCTTGACCGTCTCGGTCCCGGCCGCCGGTGGAGTGAAGGCGGTCGCCCGCGGGATGGCCGGCGAGCCGCGCAAGTTGCGCACCCTGTCCACCGGATCGGCGCGTGCCCGCGGCGAGAGTCGCAGCGAGGTGAGGATCCTGCTCCGCTCGGTGGCTCGCTACGGACCCGAGCTTCGTGCCCGCGAGCGAATCCCGGCGCGGGTCTCGGTCGCCTACGTCGCCTCGCGGGGAGGAAGGCAGCTGAGCGCCTCGCTGCGGTCGGCGTTTCGTCAGGAATCCGGACCGGAGAAAGACCCAAGCCGGGGACGCAGGTGAACCGCCAGTAACTGACTGGTGACGATCTGGAGAAGCAGTTGATAACGCCATGTAACGCAAACGTAGAAGTCCTGTGAAACCGCTTGACAGTGCCATTTCCGCTGACGACGCTGGCGCCGCAAGGTTCAGTCGATGAAAGGAATAAATCTCATGAGTGGCACTTTCAGAGTCCTTAGAGGGGGGCTCAGCGCTGCCGTGGTGGGGGCGTTCGCCCTGGCCTCGATGGCGCTTTTGGCATTCTGCCTGTCACCTCAGGCGAACGCCGCTTTCACCACGGGTAAATGCGCCGGCACCGAAGTAACCGGTCGCGGAGCCTCGTTTGCACGTGACGCCCACAACGCGTTCATCACCAACTTCGGGCCCTTCTACTGTGGAAAACCGGCCCCGGCGATCACCTATGAGCCGCTGGGCAGCGGCGAAGGCCGCACCGCGGTGAAGGCACGTGAGCTCACCCCACGCTTCGGGATGTCCGACGAGCCTCCGACTCCGGCGGAAGTCAACGACATGAACATCGGCGGCAGCCTCAACGCCGAAAAAAAATTCGTCGCCGACTCGAATCCCGCCAATGACGGGAAAATCCACGTAGTGCCGGCTGCGGTCGGTGCGGTGGCTCCGCTGGTCAACTTCCCCAACGGCTGCGACGCGACCAAACTGCCCGAAGCGTCGAAGACCTCCACCGACTCGAAACTGCTCCGGGTGCGGTTCACCAAGGACCAGTGGGAGAAAGTCTGGGCGCAGAACGGCGGTGGCGAAGGTGTGCTGGGCGATCCCGCTCCCTACGTGACCTGGCGTGACATCTTCGGATCGCTCGACGACAACGCGGCCTGCAAAAGCCCGATCGTCCGCGTGGTCCGCAAGGACGACTCCGGTACGACGTTCGCCTTCAAGGACCATCTCAACACGCTCGAGCCCGCCCGCGAATGGCTGAGCAAATACGCCTCCACCAGCGGCAACAAAACGCTGGAGTGGCCAGGGACCAAATTCGGCGACCGCGACGACTGCGATGACGCTCCCAACGGCATCGCCGAGCCGAGCGATCCAGATGGGCCCGGCAGCCCCGGCCTGGTCACCGACACGGACAACCTGACCAGCGCCTGCAGCAACAACGCGGAAAACCTGACTCAGAAGCTGATCGAAACCGATGGTTCGGTCGGCTACGCGGACATCTCGACCGCGCGAGTCAAGGGTCTGGCCGTGAATCCGGCGGGTGGCGATGTCGACACCTACTGGACCCAGCTGGAAAACGGCTCCAACACCTTCGTCGAGCCGACCTTCAGCGCCAACGGTTACCAGACGACCGGCTCGAAGGGAGCCAACTGCCAGTCGACGGTGTTCAAAAACATTCCAAGCAGCACTCTCGGCGACTGGTCGAAAGTCAGCGGCGTCAACGCGGCGACCGGCTGGGGCATCTGCACGATGACCTATGGCCTCGTCTTCGATGACAACGCCGACGTCTGGGGCAACACCCCAGCCGAGGAGGCAAAGGCCCGGACCGTCAAGGACTACTGGGAAAACATCCTCTCCACGTCCTCGCAGGCCGCGCTGTTCCCGAACGATTACGCGCCGCTTCCGGCTGAAGTTCTCACCAAGGCCAAAGCCGGCATCGAATCGGTCGACTGGAACAAGGGCGAAGGCGGCGGAGGTAAAGAAGAAGGCGGTGGTAAACCCACACCACTGGGCAACCCGGGTGGCAACCCGCAGCCGGTGAAGCCGAACAACGTCTTTTCGCTGCTGCGCAAGTCGATCTCGTCCAAAACCGGTGGCGCGACCCTCTCGGTCAAGCTGCCCGGCGCGGGCTCGCTCGAAATGGTCGCAACGGCCAAGAAGGGCAAAAAATCAATCAGGGTCGGCCGCACGGTGTTGAGTGCGAGCCAGGCCGGCACTTTCAACGTGGCGCTGAAACCAAGCGCTGCGGCGAAGCAGGTGCTGCGGGACACCGGCAAGTTGACGGTGAAGATCGAGCTTTCCTTCACGCCCAATGGCGGCGATGAGAACGGCTCGACCAGCTCGTTGACCCTGAAGTTGACGAAAAAAGGCAAATAGCGAGTTAGTCACGTCCTGCATACCGGCGCGAACGGCGCCCGGGCTCGATCGGAGCCCGGGCGCCGTGCCGGTGATGGGGCGCATCGAAACAGCGATTGGAAGGGGCAGATGGACGATCAGAAACAGCAGAAAGCGGACAAGCGGCCAGGCCGCTTGCCGGTGCGACCGCCACAGGTGGACATGCGCGAAGTCGCCCGCTCGGTCGGCGAGCGCCTGGCGGCGATCGGACGCTGGTTCGCCAAGGATCCGCTGAACACGACGCTGATCGTCGCGTCCCTCGTCCTCACCTTCCTCTTCTTCAACCTGCTCGGGCAGATCCAGCCGAGCACGAGCGGCGAGCGCGTGCCGCTCAGCCGGGTCTTCAAGCTCGCCGACGAGAAACAGATCTCCGAGGCGACCCTGCTCGACCAGGATGCTCGCGTCCTCTTCGAGACCAAGGAAGGGCTGCTGCTCTACGCCTCCTATCCGGAGTCCGACGCGCAGACCTCCTCGCTGGTGAGGGAACTGACCAAAAGCGGCGCGGTCGTCCAGGTCGACCAGCAGTGGGACAAGCCGGCGAAGCAGATCGTCGTCCAGTTCCTCATCCCGATCCTCCTCCTGGTCTGCCTCTTCGTCCTCTTCACCAGGCTCGGGCAGGACGGCGGCGCCGGTGCTTTCGCCGGCTTCTCCAAGTTCACCGGCAAGGGCCGCAAGCGCGGCGCTGACGCGCCCGAACGGACCACCTTCGACGACGTCGCCGGCGCCGGCGAAGCGGTGGCCGAGCTGCGCGAGATCCGCGACTACCTCGCCAACCCCGGCAAGTACGCCGCCGTCGGGGCACGGGCGCCGAAGGGAGTGCTGCTCGTCGGCCCGCCCGGCACCGGCAAGACGCTGCTGGCGAAGGCGACAGCCGGCGAGGCCGACGCCGCCTTCTTCTCCCTCTCTGGCTCCGACTTCGTCGAGTCGCTGGTCGGGGTCGGTGCCGCCCGCGTCCGCGACCTCTTCTCCAAGGCGCGCAAAATGGCGCCGGCGCTGATCTTCATCGACGAGCTCGACGCCGCCGGGCGCAAGCGCGGCGCCGGTGTCGGCCAGGGCAACGACGAGCGCGAGCAGACGCTGAACGCGCTGCTGGTCGAGATGGACGGTTTCGGCGGCGACGCCGGGGTGGTCGTCCTCGCTGCCACCAACCGTCCCGACGTCCTCGACCCGGCGCTGCTGCGGCCGGGACGCTTCGACCGCCAGGTAACCGTCGACGTCCCCGACGTCCACGGCCGGCTCGACATCCTCACCCTGCACTGTGCCGACCGGCCGCTTGCTCCGGGAACGTCGCTGGAAGAGATCGCCAAGCTGACATCGGGCTTCAGTGGCGCCGAGCTGGCCAACGTGATCAACGAGGCGGCGCTGCTGACCGTGCGCGAAGGACGGGTGGAGATGGACCAGCCGACGCTGGAGGAGGCGATCGACCGGGTCGTCGCCGGCCCCGCCCGCAAGAGCCATGCCCTGACCCGCGAAGAGCAGTGGGTGATCGCGATCCACGAGTCGGCCCACGCTGTCGTCACCACCTCGATCGGGCAGAAGGTCTCGGCCCAGAAGCTCTCGATCGTCGCCCGCGGCCGCCAGCTCGGCACCGCCGCCAACATGCTCACCGATCGCGACGCGGTGGTGATGCAGGAACCCGACATGCGCCGGCACCTGCTGGCCATCGTCGCCGGCTTCTCCGCCGAGAAGATCGAGTTCGGTGTCGTCTCCACCGGCGTGCACGACGATCTCCATGCCGCGACCGGCATGGCACGGGAGATGGTGACTTCCTATGGAATGTCCGAGGAGTTGGGCCCGGTGACGATCGGCGAGAAGGCCGGCGAGGTCTTCCTCGGCGCCTCGTTGCAGGAGCTGGGCTCGGTCGGCCCGGCGACGCTGGAGCTGATCGACCGCGAGGTGGAGCGGATCGTCGGAGGCTCGGTGGAGACGGCAGAAGGGATCCTGCGCGCCAATTGGAGCGCCGTCTATGAGATCGCCAACTCGCTGATCGAGCACGAGACCCTCTCCGGGGTCGCGCTGGAAGCGCTTCTCTCCCCGGTCCAGCCGACCCTGCTCGACTTCGGCAGCAGCGAAACAGAGGCCCCGACCGAGGAATACGAGCGCGAGGCGGAGGCCAGGCCGGAAGGTGACTAGACGAGCGGCGAAACTGGCGCTCGCGGCGCTCTTCGCCGCCCTCGCCACGGCGCTCGTCTCTCCTCCGGCGCAAGCCGCGGAGCCGATCTGGCGCCTCGAGCAGCCCCCGCCGCCGGCGGGGGTGCCGTTCAAGGTGCCCCTGGGGGCGCCGGGGGACCTGGCCTTCTGGGCGCCCAATCGCGGCCTGCTCACCGTCGAGGGCAACGCGACGATCCCGCGCGGGATCTACAGCTGGGACGGGCAGAGCTGGCACCAGCTCGCCACCGTCTGCGGCGGGCCGGGAGACACGGCGAGGATCGCCTGGGCCGGTCCGACCGAGTTCTGGGTGGTGAGCGAACCGAGCCTGCCGCGGCGCGGTTCCGGGCTGGCCCTCTGCCGCTTCAGGGACGGCCAGGTCGTCGGTTCCTGGAGCACCCGCGTCGACGCTGCCGATCCCTTCCGCCAGATGCTGTCGGCCACCTGCAATGGGCCCAGCGACTGCTGGTTCGGCGGGGTCGGCTCTCAGGACGCACTCGGCGAGCGGATCGGCGCCTTCCACCTGCACTGGAACGGGGCCGACCTGCAGACGGTCTACGGCCCACAGGGTCGCGGGGTCAGCGACATGAAGTTCCACGGGGGGACGCTCTACGAGAGCACCCTGGTCGGCCGCTCGCCCGAGAATCGAACCGACCCGCTCGAACTTGCCGAACCGGAGTCAGTTCCTCGCCTGATCCACCGTGTCGACGGGCAGGCTTTCGCCAACGACGCGTTCCTGCCGGCGCCGCTGCCGGGGGTTCCCGGTGGCGGCAGCGAGTTGCTCGCTCTCGACAGCGACGGAGTCGACCTCTGGGCCGTGGGGGGTGGCGCCGCCTCCGGTCCGGCAGCGCCGCAGGGCGGCGCCGTCGCTCGGACGCCGCTGGCGGCGCGATTGGTCGGTGGCGCTTTCCAGGAGCTGAGCATGAGCGGGGCTTCTTTCGGGCCGACCGATCGCCTTGGCGACGTCGCCGCGATCCCCGGCACCGAGGAAGCGATGGCGACCGTGGTGCCGTTCGCCGAGCGCCGCAGCGTCAACAGCAAGGCGACGGTGGCGCGGATCGAGGCCGACGGTACGACCGCCGTCGCTCGCCTGCCGGCGGCCGGTGCCGGCCGTGGCAGCGCCGCCCGGGTCGCCTGTCCGACGGCGAGCGAATGCTGGATGGTCACCTGGGCGGGCTGGCTCTTCCACTACAGCGATGGCACGCCCCTGCCGCGCGACACCGACCCCGCCTTCCAGGGCACGATCGAGTTCCGTCCCAACGAGTCCGCCGAGCAATTCGTTCCGGACCGGCTTCCGGTCGACGATTCGCAGCTCTTCGCGCCGCCGCCGCTGGAGCTGACCCCGAACGCGGTCAAAGAGGCGAAAGTGAGGCGCTTGCCGCCGCTGCTGCAGCGCGTGCGTTCGAACCTGCGCGGCCTGCGGCTGACCGTCAGCTTCACCTTGACCCGGCGAGCTCGCGTGCAATTGCTTGCCAAGCGTGGCGGACAGACGGTCGCTCGCAGTCACGGCGAGGTCTTCGCTCCCGGCCGGCGCAGCATCGAGCTGCTCCTCAGCCGCGATCGCTACCCGACGAAGCTCGCCTTCCAGACCAAGGAGGTGAAGCGGTGAGCGGGCGGGGGCGCCACCTGGCGACCTTCGCCGCCGCTTTCGCCCTTCTGCTCGCGCTTGCCTCCCCCGGCAGCAGCCTGCCGCCGCCGCCTGGGGTCGGTCCGCTGCCGTTGCTCGGCCCAGCCGACGTGGCGACGACGCTGATGGGCGCTTCGCCGGGTGGCGAGCCGGGCGAAGCCTGGGGCTACCGCCAGCTCCCGCTCGCTGTCGGCGACGTTCGTGTCGGCGCCCGCGAAATCCCCTTCGGGCCGGTCCTCAATCCAGCCCAGCCAGAGCCACAACTGGCTTTCCTGCGTCACACCGACGCCAACGGCTGGCAGGTCTTCGACACGCCCGTCGACGAGGCGGGCGCTCCCTACCGTGGCCCGATTCCGAACCGGCTCTCGGCGCGGATCACCCAGGGCGGTGGCGGCGTCCTGGTCGGCCGCGACCTGCGTCGCCCGGCAGGCGAACAGCTCGTCGTTCTGCATCACGAACCCGGCGGGAAATGGCGCGCATTGCCGGCGCCGCCGCCGGAGGTCCTGCTGCCGGCTGAAGGGGAAGCTCCGCGGGAGACGCTCGCGGGGGAACAGGGCCTTGGGACGATCGCGCTCGCCGCCTTCGATGAGGCCGGGCGCACCGGCCTGCTCTTTGGCCCGACCGGTCGTTCGGCCGCCGACGGCATCGTCCATTTCGACGGCCAGGAATGGAAGCGCGAGCCCGTCACGATCCCCGTCGGTTCGGAGACCGACTTCCACATCCTCGCGATCGACGCGACCGGCCTCGGCAACGCCTGGGCGATCGCCAGGGCGAATCCCGCCCTCGGCCGCTCGGTCGTCCTGCTGGAGCGCACCTCGACGGCGACAGGCCCTCTCTGGGTCGAGCGCCCGCTGGCCGGAACGCCCTTCGCCGACCGCGACGAACCCGTTCAGGGAATCGCCGGGGCGGCACCGATCGGTGGTGCCGCCCAGCCGCTGACCGTCATTGCCGACGGCGTCTGGATCGATCTCACCGCAACGATCGAAGGGATCGAGCAGGACGCGACCCTCTTCTATGACAGCCGCGCCGACTCCGTCACCGGGTCCTGGTGCGACGCGGGTCCCTGCGCCGGTCCGCTCGGCGCGAAGCTCTCGCGCCAGGGTGGATACCGCAGCTTCGCCTGGCCGGGTGGGGAATTCGGCACGCGGGTGATCACCAACCCGCTCCTTCCCGGCGGCTCGGAGAGCAGCAACATGGGCACCTACCTGCGCTTTGCCGACGGCGCCTTCGTGCGGATGCCGGGTGGGGGCGGCAACTTCCGTGCCAGTGGGGCCTTCGCCGGCCTCGACAGCGGTTGGCTGGAGGGCCCGGTCGAGATATCGGGCAAGACCGCGCCTCTGCGGCTGCGCTCATGGCCGGTCTCGATCCGGGCTCCCCTCGCCGACGTCGCGGGTGCACCGGGCGTTCCCCGCGGAGGGCTCGGCTCCGGGGCTCTCGCCGTCGGCGCCGACGGCTCGGTGGTTCGCTATGAGCCCGGCCGCGGCTGGCAGCGGGAGTTCCTCCTCTCCTCGAGCGGCAGCGTCAACAAGGCCACTCTGCGGGGAGTGGCCTGGCCCGAGCCCAGGCGCGCGCACGCGGTCGGCGACCAGGGGGCGATGTGGCAGTGGAACGCGGCCGACGACCTCTGGATCCCCGATCCGGGCATCCCGGTCGGCTTCGAAGGGAACCTGCTCGACGTCGCCTTCGACCCCTCGGACCCCGATCGCGGCTACGCGGTGGGCAAGGGCGGCGTGCTGCTGCGCTACGGCAAGAGCTGGGACCAGGAGGCGCTCCCCGCCGGCTATGAGGCGGCGAATCTGACCTCGGTCGCCTTCGCCGGCAGCGAAGCGATCGTTGCCGCCGGTGGCGAGGTGCTCGTCAACAGCGGCGGGGGCTGGCGGGTCGACCCGAGTGCCCACGCGCTGCTCGACCGTGTCCGCACCGGCAATCCGCAGCTCTTCGCCGTCGCCGGCCTGCCCGACGGCGGCGCCGTCGCCGCCGGCCGCGACATCGCGATCGAGCGCGACGGCCCGGGGTCGGGGTGGCGGTTCTCGAACCAGCCGCTGCTCGGCTCGACCGCGATCGCCGCCGCTGCTGTGCGGTCGGGGGGCTCGGTGCGGGCGATCGTCTCGGTCGTCCCCCAGCTCACCTATCCGCTCGCCGATAACCTCCCCGAACCCGA
Organism: uncultured Solirubrobacterales bacterium; assembly: GCA_963697695.1. Classification (GTDB taxonomy): domain Bacteria; phylum Actinomycetota; class Thermoleophilia; order Solirubrobacterales; family 70-9; genus VRUE01. The sequence goes on along the minus strand of OY969094.1, from coordinate 1,245,414 downwards.
TCCGAACGTGCCGCCGCCGATCCCGCCGCCCTTCGGCCTGCCCGGCGACGGCTACCTCCTGCGCGAGAACGCGGCCGGCTGGGTGGACGAGCAGCGGACCTCCTTCGCCGGCTCCGGCGAGGACCGCCCGCTGAAGAGCGACCCGGTGCTCTCGCTGCTGCTGGACTCGGCCGGCAACGGCTGGGCGGTTGGAGGCTGGAGCGGCGACGCCGACTCGGCCGGCCGCGGCTCCTCGTCTCGCAACAGCGGCGGTAAAGCGATCCGGACACGGGTGCGCACGGCAGCCGTCTATCGCTATGGCGCCGACATCGGCGCGTCCCCGCCGGCCGCCGGTGCGCAGGCAGTGCCGATGCCGGCCGGTCCCGTTCGCTTCGCCGTCGCCGGTCACGCCCAGTGCGACGGTCCCTGCTCTGACCTCGCGCCGCAGTCGATCGGCCCCGATCGCACCCTTGCCGCAGCCCTCCACGCGACCGCCTCGATGCGCGCCGCCGCCGGCCCCAGGGCCCTGCTCTACACCGGCAACCGCGTCGGCAGCGGGCTCGGGGAAGCGGACGCGGCGCGCTTTGCCGCCCTGCTCGCCGGCGCGCCCGGCCTGCCGGTCTTCCCGGCGCTCGGCTCGGGCGACGCCTCGGGCGGCTTCGGCGCCGGCGCCTTCCAGACGGCCCTATCCGGATTCCCCGCCCCGCTCGGCTTCGGTCCGCCGCCGCCAGGCGTCTCTCTTGCCGGCATCCCCGGCTCCTCGCCTGTTTCTGGCGCGCGCACCCACTACGCCTTCGACAGCCAGGGGTCTGGCGGCACCGTGCGGGTCGTCGTGATCGACAACTCGCTCGGCTCGCTCGCGGCCGGCGACCCTCAGCAGAACCCCCCCGAGCCCCAACTGCCATGGCTGGAAGCTGTGCTCGCAGACGCCCGCGGCAAGGGGATCCCGGTCGTGGTGATGGGAAACCGCAGCCTCAACACCAGCTTTACGCCGAAGCTGAACGTCGCCGGCGACGGCGATCAGGTCGCGCAGGTGCTCCTCCAGGGCGGTGCCTCGGCGTACCTCTTCGACCGCCCGGAAGAGAACCGCGCAATGCGGATCCCGGCCGGCGCCGCACGGACGATCCCCAGCTTCGGCACGGGCACGCTCGGCTACCGGTCGGAGATCTCCGGGGCGACCGGCGTCGACAGCGCCGACTCGCTGTTCGGCGACAGTGGCGTCCTCCTGCTCGAGGTGAACGTCTCCGGCCGCGACCCGGCGACGAACGTCGCGCCGGTGGGGGTGCGCATGATCCCTGTGATCGAGGACCTCTCGCTGGAGGCAACCGACGGCACCCTGCTGCGCCGCTCGCGGCCGGCACTCTTCCGCGGCCTCGGCCGCCGCCCGCGCGGGGGGGACCGCTGGGGCCAGGCCTCGGCCGGTTCCGGCAATCCGGATCCCTCCGGCGGTGATCCGTACACCCTCTTCCCACCCGAGCAGTGCCTGGTGGCCGGCTGCTCGGCACGGCTCGAGCCCGAGTACAGCTTCGTCTCCTCCGATCCGGACATCGCCGACTTCGTCCGCCAGGATCCCGCCTCGGCGAACCTGCGCAAGCCCTTCCTCGACGCCGGCGACAGGGTCGTCACCGACAGCTCATCCGGCCTGCTCTGCCCGTTCAACGCCGGCTCGACGACGGTCACGGTCAGCGCCGGCGGCTTCTCCTACACCGAAGAGGTGAGGGTGCTCGACGGCAGCGTGCAGCGCCCTTGCGGCACGCGCCCGCTGCGCCCGGATCGCTTCAAGCGCGCCTCGGCCGTCGCTGCGCCGCCGGCACCGCCCCCGCCACCGAACTCACCTCCCGGAAGCCCCCCGGTCGATTTCGCTCCACCGCCGCCCCCGCCGGCTCCGGCACCATCCCCGCCGCCGAGCTCACCTCCGGCACCGCCCCCGCCGGCTCCGGTCCCAACGTCGTTCCTGCTCCCGCCGACGCCGCCGCTCGGCGTCGTTCCGGCGATCGTCCCACCGCCCCCGCCGCCGATCGTGCGGCCGCTGCCCCCAGGCGGCGCCCCGGCGCGCACCTATCAAGTCGAGGAAAAGCGCGAAGAGGAGGCGGCGATCGAGGAATCGCAGGCCTTCTCGCGCTACGACGCTCGCGAAACCGGCTTCACCGTGCCGCCCTACCTGCTCGCCCTCGTGGTGCTCGCCGCCCTCACCGGCGCCTCGGTGCGGGGCGGTCCCGGCGCCAGGCGCCGCACTCGCCGGGTCGCAACCCCGGCCCCTGCCTTCAGCTCTGACAACCGAACCCGAAGGAGTCGAAGATGACGACGAACAGCCGCCTTACCGCGATTGCCGCTTGGGCTGCCCTTGCCTTCTCCCTTGCCGCCCTGCTCTTCGCCGGTGCCGTCATCTCCGACGCCGCGAAGCACCTGCCGGGACCGAGCCTGCAGCCGAAGAAGTTCGGCATCCTGCGGCTCGACAGGAAAAAGAAGTTCCCGGCGACGGTCCTGCCGGCCAAGGTCTTCGACCGCTGCTCGCCGGAGACGGTGAAGATCGGGACCGTCTGCATGATGACCAGCCCCTATCCGCTCGAGAAGGGGGACATCGGCAAGAACGACTACTTCTTCGCCACCCAGAAGTGCGCCCAGCTCGGCGGCTACCTGCCGACCGCGGCGCAGCTGATCGGTGCCGCTCCCTACGTCAAGCTGGCCGGGCGGGTGGACGACAACGAGGTCACCGCCTCGACCGACGTCGACCCGACCGACGGCCTCAAGGACCGCCGCGAGATGAGCGCGACCTTGACCACCACGGCCTCGGGCGGCCGCGCCGCCGGCTCGCAGGGCGTCAGCGAGGTCTCCCGCGGGGACCCGAAGACCGGCGAACCCGACCCGATCCCGCTGCCGGCCGACCCGGCCCCGGAAACCCTTCAATACATCACCGTCTACGACAACGCCGATCACGGCGGCTTCGCCGGCGGCAAGCCGGTGGGTCAGCCGGAGAACTTCCGCTGCGCCTTCAATAGGGCCCAGGGCAAAGCGGGGGAGCTGGATTGATGGTGGTGGGTGGGGGGAGCCTGGCCACCCTCTAGGCGAATTGATGTCGCACGCGCCTAACGGCGCTTAGCGACTGAGTTTGAGCGCGGCCTTCGGCCGCGCAGGAACCGGATTGCATTTCCGCCGCCTTCGGCGACATTCGCCTAGAGGGCGGCCAGGCTCCTCAACTCAACACGCTCAGGAAGCTCGCGTGCGACATCAATTTCCGCAGAGACACACCCACCGCCCCTGGACTACAGCTCTTCGGGAGTGAACCTGTAGCCGATGCCGAAGTGGGTGTGGATGTAGGCCCAATCCGGCGCGACCTGCTCCAGCTTGGCGCGCACCTTGCGCACGAGGACGTCGACGGAGCGGTCGCGGCGGGGCATCTCGCCGCCCCAGATCAGTTCGTAGACCAGCGGCCGCTGGACGACGCTGTCGCGCCGCTCGGCCAGCAGGAAGAAGAGCTCGAACTCGCGCACGGTGAAGCCGGCGCGCTTGCCGTCGACCAGGACCTGCAGCTCGCTGGGCCGTATCTCCAGGTTGGCGATCCGGCGTTTTCCTCCGCTGGGGGGCGAGCTGGGCAGGGCTGAGAACACCGCAGCGAGCTTCTCCCTCCCCGGTGTCGATCCGGTGAACGACCTGTATCGAACTGGAGAAGATCTGGATAACGCTCGTTACCAGTTCTTCTCCAAACAGTCACGTCGCGTTTACCTTCGTTTTGCGAGCTGAATCGAGACTGGCTGCCAGACCTCTCGACCAGCTACCCAGGAGCGAATACCCAGATGATTCGCATGCGTTCCCTGGCCGTCGTCCTGCCGGCGCTCTGCGCCGCACTGGCGACCGCCACCACAGCATCTGCCGCGACGATCACCCTCAGCGGCTCCACCTCTGTTGCACCACTGGCAACCAAGCTAGCCAAGGCCTTCGTTCGTCAGCCCGCCAACAAAGGCAAAGTCAAATTCGTGATCCTCCAGGGCGGCTCCGACATCGGCATCACCGATGTCTCCCGCGGCCGCGTCACCCTGGGCATGTCCTCGCGCGATCCCAAGCCCGCCGATCCGGGCGGCATCGTCTTCAACAAGATCGCCCGCGACGCGGTCTGCGTGGTCACCAATCCCTCGAACCCGATCGCGAGCCTGAGCCAGCAGCAGATCCAGGACATCTTCTCCGGACGCATCCGCAGCTGGAGCCAGGTGCCTGGTGCCTCTGCCTCGGGCCCGATCGATCTCGTCGTCCGTACGGCGGCCTCCGGTACCCAGGACGCCTTCCAGAACATCTTCATGGGGCAGACCCTACGGGTGGCCGGCAGCGCGACGACCAAGTCCTCCAACGGCCTGCAGGCGCAGACGATCAAGTCGGACCCGAACGCGATCGGCTACGCCTCCTTCCACTTCGCCCAAGGCCTCTACTCGGTGCCCTACCTGGGTGTGCCATGCACCCTGCGCAACGCCAAGTCCGGCCAGTACGCAGGCAGTCGTAACTTCTATCTCGTCAGTCGCGGCGCGGCGACCGGGGTTGCCCAGAAATTCATCCAGTTCGCCCGCAGCGCTCAGGCCCAGGCTCTGGTCTCCAGCGACTGGGTACCGCTGAGCTAGTGCCCAATGGGGGAATCGCAGCTCGCCTGCCCGGCCGGCGCCCTAGCCGGCCGGGCCCGGCGAGCGGGGCCGCTGGCGGCGGCACCGGTTTTTGGACCGACGCTCGCGTCGAGCGCCTGCTCGGCGCGGTCGCCTGCCTGGTCCTGCTGCTGATCGCAGGGATGATCGCTTTCGTCTTCAGCAAGGCGTGGCCGTCGTTCTCCCACAACGGCCTCGCCTGGTTCGGCTCCGGCGGCGACGTAGACCTGCAGCTCGAGGACATCTTCAACTCGCCGGCCAACCCGGCCAGCTACGTCTACACGCTGCGCGCCTGGCCGCTGCTCTGGGGCACCTTCGTCGTCACGGCCGGCGCCGTCACGATCGGCCTCGCCTTCGCCCTCTTCGCGGCGATCTTCATCGTCGAGTTCGCGCCCAAGCAGGTCAACCGGGTGCTGGAGCCGGTGGTGCGGCTGCTCGCCGCGGTGCCCTCGGTGGTCTACGGGCTGATCGGGATCCTCGTCATCGTCCCCTGGGTCGGCGAGCACCTGATCAGCCTCGAGCGCAAGGAATCGGTGGCGAACCTGGTGCAGCTCGACGGCGCCGGCATCTCGGTCGGAATCCTGATCCTGACCGTGATGATCGTGCCGATCATGATCGCGATCGTGGTCGATGCGCTGCGGGCGGTGCCGCGCAGCTGGACCGAAGGCGCCGCGGCCCTCGGCGCCAACCGCTGGCGGGTCACCTGGACGATCGCGGTCCGCACCGCGCGCCCGGCGATCGTCGCCGCCGCAGTGCTCGCCACGGCTCGGGCTCTGGGCGAGGCGATCATGCTCTCGATGGTCGCCGGCTCGGCCAGCTTCGCTCCCAACCCGATCGACGGCATCACCTTCCTCTTCGAGCCCACCCGGCCGCTCGCCTCGGCCCTGGTCGAGAACGTCGAAGGCCTCTCGGTCGTGCCCTTCGGCCAGACGCTCTTCGCCTTCGCCGCCGTGCTGCTGGTCTCGAGCATGTTCCTCTCCCTGGCCGGCTTCGTCGCCAAGCAGCAGATGCGCAAATACGGGGTGCGGCCGTAGTGACGGCGCCGATCGACAGCGTGCGCAGCTGGCCGCTGCGCGACCGGGTGGGCTACTTCGCCGCCTGGGGCGCCGGTCTGGCCCTGATCGCGATCGCCGCCGCGATCCTGATCTACATGGCGTTCCGGGGCGCCCAGTACTTCGACCTCGGCCTGCTCTTCGAGAGCCCGACCTCGTCTCTGAACCAGGCCCAGAGCGGCGGCTTCAAGGACCCGATCTACGGCACCGCCCTGCTGCTCGTGCTCTCGACCCTGGTCGCGGCGCCGCTCGGGGTGACGATCGCGATCTGGCTGACCGAGTACGGCCGTCCCGCCGGCCTCGCCCGCGCGGTCGAATCGGCGATCGAGGTGGTCGCCGGCACGCCCAGCATCGTGCTGGCGATGTTCGGCCTCGTCTTCTTCCAGCAGCAGTGGCTCGGCTTTCTCACCTTCGACGCCGAAGGAGGAGCGGTTCTCGGCCGCTCCTTCATCGCCGCCGCCGCGATGATGTCGCTGATCGCCCTGCCGCTCGTCGTCGGCGCGACGCGGGAGGCGCTCAACTCGATCCCCGGCCACGTGCGCGAGGCCTCCTACGCGCTGGGCAAGACCAAGGCGGCGACGATCCGGCGCGTGCTGCTGCCTGCGGCGCGCCCGGGCATCGGCACCGGCACCGCGCTCGGCATGGGGCGGGTCGCCGGCGATACGGCGATCGTCGTCGTCCTGCTCGGGGCGACGCTGCAGATCCAGAACGGCAGCGACGGCGGCGTCCTCGGCCTCTTCCGCGGCACCGGCAGCACCCTGACCAGCTACGTCTATTACAACTCGCCGGCGGGCGAGGGCCTGGCGCCGGAGAAGGCCTACTTCGCCGCCTTCGTCCTGCTGCTCGTCGTCATCGCGCTCAACTTCGTCGTCAGCCGCCTGGCGCGGGGAAGGAGCGAGACATGGGCGCGCTGAGCCCCGGCGAGGGCGTCCGCGACGAGCGCGACGTGATCCTCGCCCCACCGCCGCCGGTGAAGCGCATCGTCGTCGATCGCGAGCCCACCGTCGTTCAGCCGCCGCCCGGCAACGGTCACATGGCTCCAGCCGACGGCATCGGCGCGCTGGGCCAAACCGCGCCGGTTCGCCGTGCCGCTCCCAGCACCGGTCCGAAGCCGGAGCGGATGGGAATCGAGGACGTGACGATCGCCTACGGCGAGAAGCTCGCCGTCAACGGCGTTTCGCTGCCGGTGCGCCAGGGCGAGGTGCTGGCGCTGATCGGCCCCTCGGGCTGCGGCAAGACGACCCTGCTGCGCTCGCTCAACCGCCTGGTCGAGATCACCCCGACCGCGGTTCGCAGCGGCCGCATCACCCTCGACGGCGAGGACATCGACCAGATGGAGGTGACGGCTCTGCGGCGCCGGGTGAGCATGGTCTTCCAGCAGCCGAACCCGTTTCCGATGAGCGTCTTCGACAACGTCGCCTACGCGTTGCGCGAGCAGGGCTCGGGGCGGCCGCGCAAGGACGCCCTGGCCGAACCGGTCAGCGACGCGCTCGTCCGCGCCGGGCTCTGGGACGAGGTCGGCACCACCCTTGACCACCCGGCGCTGCGTCTCTCCGGCGGCCAGCAGCAGCGGCTCTGCATCGCCCGCGCGCTGGCGGCCCGGCCCGAGGTGCTGCTGCTCGACGAGCCCTGCTCGGCGCTCGATCCCCGCTCGACCCAGGTGATCGAGGAGCTGATCCTGCGCCTGCGCGAGGAGGTGGCGGTGGTGATCGTCACCCACAACATGCAGCAGGCGCTGCGCATCGCCGACCACGTCGGCTTCATGTACCTGGGCGAGCTGGTCGAGTACGGCCCCGCCGAGCAGGTCTTCGGCTCGCCGCGGGAGCAGCGCACCCGCGAGTACGTAGGAGGTGCCTTCGGATGAGGCCCTGTCCGCCCGTTCCCCTCGCGCTTGCCCTGGCCGGAGTCGCGCTGGTCGTCACCGGCTGCGAATCGACCCAGGACAAGAGCGCCAAGATCGCCGCCGAACTGGGGCCCGTGGCGCAGGAGAAAGGGCTGGCGATCAGCAAGCGCAGTAAGGACGTCGAGGTCGTCTCGACGACGCTGCTGACCGACGCCAACGGCAGCGCCGTGGTGGTCGAGCTGCACAACAGCTCCGCCCGCGACCTCGCCGAAGTGCCGCTGCTGATCGACGTGCTGGATGCGAAGGGGAAAAGCGTCTACCGCAACGACCTGCCGGGGATCGAGCCGGCGCTTGCCGCCGTTCCCTTCATCCCGGCCGGCGGCGACGTCACCTGGGTCCATGACCAGGTGCTGGCCATCGGTAAGCCCGTCAAGGCGAAAGCGACGGTGGGAGCGGGGGGCGAGGAGTTCTCGGGCCGGCAGCCGGCGGTGTCGGTCAGCGAGCCGAAGCTCGAGGGCGACCCCTACACCGGGGTCGCGGCGGGAGGCGAGGTCGTCAACGAGAGCGGCGAAGACCTGTACCGGCTGCTCCTCTATGCGGTGGCCCGTAACGGCGGCAAGATCGTCGCCGCCGGTCGCGGCGCGATCGAACCGCTCAAGGACAAACCGAAGCCGGTTCCGTACAACGTCTTCTTCATCGGCAATCCCGAGGGGGCCGACCTAACGGTGACCCGGTTCCCCACTCTGCCGGGGGTCGAGGCCGGATGAGCGATCCGACCGAGCAGATGCAGGTGCTGGGCGAGGCGGGGGAGAGGTGCCGGGAGTGCGCCGCGCCGCTCGCAGCCGACCAGCGCTACTGCCTCAACTGCGGCCACCGCCGTGGCGAGCCCCGGGTCGACTTTCAGCAGCACCTGCCGGCCCGCAAGCCGGGGCCGGGCCAGAACGGGGCGGCACCCACCGCGGCGACTGCGGCGCCCGCCACCCCCGGATCGCCATCTGCAGGAGAGAAGGCCCAGCGGGACTACGCGCCGCTGGCAGCGGTTGGCGGCATCGCGGTTCTCGGGGTCATGCTGCTGATCGGCGTCCTGATCGGCCGGGGGGACGGTGGATCGGAGACCGCAGCCCCACCACAGGTCGTGCGTGTGCAGGGCGAAGGCGGTGGCGGCGCCACGGCCGGCGACGAGGAAGCCAAACCCAACGGCGCAGCCAAGCAAGCGAAGGCGAAAGGCTCGGGCACGGCCGCCAAAAATGCGGGCAGCCTCACCGGTGGGAAGAGCGGCGGTGCCGCGCCAGTCGAAGCCAGCGACGAAGCGCTGCAGCAGCTGCAGGAACAGAGCCCCGAGGAATACCAGGAATCCAGTGCGAAGCTGCCCGACGAGATAGCCACCGGCGGGGCGCCCCCGCCAGAAGACAGTAAGGCGCCGGGCGGCGGCAGCAAGGGGACGGCGATCGAATGAGCAGCGATCTGAAACGGCGCCGCGACAGTCTTGCCGATCAGCTCGCAGAGCTGCAGTGGGACCTGGGCGGCCTCGCCTATGAGATGGCGATCCGCGACCACTTCCGTCTCGACGTGCTCGCCCGTAAGGCAGCGAAACTGCAGCAGGTCGATGCCGAGCTGGCCGAGGTCGAGCGGATCCTGCGGCTCGATCAGGCGGGCGCTGCTGGGGCGTGTGCCTCCTGCGGCGCTCTCTACGCACGCGGCTCGGTCTTCTGCTGGCAGTGCGGCAAGGACCTGATGGAGCGCAGCAAGGTGGGAGAGGCCCCGGCGTCGTGATTCGCCGGCTGCTGAACGGGATGGGGCGGGGAGCCTCGCTGATCGTCACCGACAGGCGCTGGGGTGCGACCCTGAGCGCCGCCGCGCTTGGTTTCGGGATCTTCGTCGGCGTCGCGATCGGACCCGGTGCCGCCGGCACGTTTGCGACCGGCCCGCAGGCGCTGCTCGAAATTCCGAGCTTCGGCGGCGATGATGAAGGGGGAGGGGGCGAAGTCGAAACCGGCGGCTCAGCCGAATCGTCAGCCGAATCCGGCGCCCCGCTCGCCTCTGGCGGCGAATCGAGCTCGCTGGAATCGTTCGTCCCGATCGCTCCGCTTGCCTCGGGCAGCGAATCGAGCGAACCGCTGCCGGCCGAAGAAGAGCCGGCCGCGGAAACCAAAGCGCCCCCTGCGCCGGAAGAGGAACCGGAGCCCGAAACCACGGCGCTCGCCGGTACCGTCGTCCACGCCAATCCGGACGCCGGCAGCTACACCCTGGCGATCAAAGGCGGGGAACTGGTTCCGGTCCACGCGCGCAAGCTGCCCCGCCTAGGGACCAAGCTCAGCCTCGAGGGACTCCAGCTCGCCAACGGCACCTTCGTCGAGGAAGGTGCTCCCAAACGGAAAGGCCAGGCGAGCAGGGCCAGTTTCCGCGGCGTCGTCACCCATCTCGATCCTGACCCGGTGGCACCTGGCTACACGCTCTCGGGCCGCGGCGCCTCGATCTTCATCCACGTCCGCCCCGATCCCAGCGGCGCCGCGGTGCCGCTGCCCCCGCTCGGCGCTTACGCAACGGCTGCAGTCGATATGGAAAAGACGCAACCGACCCCCATGTCGACGGCCACCCCGCCGGTCACCGAACCCCCTCTCGAACCGGCGCCCGCCCCAAGCTGCGTTCCCGATCCGACCATGCCGCCCCCGCCACCACCCGCCACCACCCTCTGGCAGGGCCTGCTGAAAACCGAAGAAACCGCACCGGCCACCTACTTCGACCTCTCCGGCGTCCTCACCGCAATCTGTCCGGAAACCGGCCAGCTGACGATCTCCGCCGACGACGTGCGTGAGAGCGGCGCCCATCTCACCCTCGCCGTACCGCCCAAGCTCGATGTCTCCAAGCTGAAGCTGGGCGACTCCCTGCTTGCCACCGCCAACGTCGGCGAAGGCGGCGTCCTCACCCTCGCCGGCCTCGCCAGCGACGAGCAGCGCAAGGGCGCCGACGATCCCAAAGCCGCCCAGGGCGACCTGAAGCGCTGATTCGCGGCCAGCGCTCGAGGCCGCGCCCGGGTTTAGGCCTTCTCCGGCTCCGGCACGTTGGTCTCGCTGATCCCGAAGCGCTCATACACTCGTCGCAGCGGCTTCGGCGCCCACCAGTTCCACTTGCCGAGCAGCTCCATCAGCGAGGGGACGAGGAGGGCGCGGATGATGCTGGCGTCGATCAGCACGGCGAGGGCCGTGCCGATCCCGTTCTGCTTGACGAAGATGATCTGCGAGGTGGCGAATGCGCCGATCGCGACCGCGAACATCACCGCCGCGGCGGTGACGATCCGCCCGGTCCGCTCGAGCCCGATCGCCACGGCCTCGGAATCCGAGGCACCTTTGTCGCGTGCCTCCTTGATTCGCGAGAGCAGAAAGACGGCGTAGTCGGTCGAGAGCCCGAAGGCGAGGGCGAAGAGCAGGATCGGCATCGTCTGCTCCAGCGCTCCCTGGCTGGTGTAGTCGAAGAGGCCCTCGAAGCGGCCGTCCTGGAAGATCAGCACCAGCAGGCCGAAGACGGCGCTGAGGTTGAGGAAGTTCATGATCAGCGACTTGATCGGTAGCACCACCGAGCCGGTCATCAGGAAGAGGATCACCAGCGTCGAGACGATGATGATCGCGAAGGCCACCGGCAGGTGGCGGACGAGGCTGCTCTGGAAGTCGACGAAGTCGGCCGTCGCCCCGGTGACCTGGACCGTGGTCCCGGGGACCTCGATCGCGCGGATCGCCTCCACCGTCGACTGGCTGTTCTCGGAGCGGAAGATGTCGCTGGGGATCGTTTCGATCACGCTGAGGCCGCCGCCCAGCCGCAGGGGAGGCGCGGCCGCCGTGACGCCTTCGGCTTTCAGAACCTCGGCTCGCACCTGCGCCGCCTTGGCCGGTCCGCCACCCTCCACCGCGACCCAGATCGGCGTGTCGCGGTAAGGCGGGAAGTCCTCCTGCATCGCGTCGTAGACCTGGCGGGCGCTGGAGTCGGGGGGCAGGATCGCCGGGTCGGCGGCAGTGAACTTGATGTTGAAGAAGGGCAGGCCGAGGACGATCAGGAAGAGGGCGCTGAGGGTCGCGATCGGCGCCGGGCGCCGCATCACGAAGCGCGAGAGCCGGTACCAGAAGCCATGCTCGTCGGGCCTGGTTTCGGCCTCCGCCCGGCGGCGCAGGAAGCGTGGCGAGAGCGAGTTGATCCTCGTGCCGAGCAGGGTGAGCACCGCGGGGAGGACGGTCAGCGAGACCGCCGCCGCAAGCAGGGTCACCAGCGAGCCGCCGAAGCCCATCGAGTAAAGGAAGCGCTGCGGGAAGACGATCAGCGATGCCAGTGCCGCCGCCACCGTCAGCGAGGAGAAGAAGACGGTGCGGCCGGCTGTCGCCATCACCCGCCGCATCGCGGGCAGTCCCGGACCGTCCTTGGCGATCTCCTCGCGGTAGCGAGAGACGATGAAGAGGCTGTAGTCGATCGCCAGCCCCAGCCCGAGGCCGGTGGTCAGGTTGAGGGCGAAGATCGAGATCGAGCCGACTTCGCTGAGCAGGCGGATGATGAGGAAGGTGCCGACGATCGCCAGCACGCCGGTCATCACCGGCAAGAGCGCTGCGACGAAGCTGCGGAAGAAGAGCAGGGAGAGCAGGAAGAGCAGCGGGAAGGCGAGCATCTCCGCCGTCTGCAGATCCTTCTCGACCTGCTTGTTTACCTGCTCCTGGGCGACGGCAGCGCCGCCCACGGTGACGCCCGGGCGGGCGTTGAATTCGTCGGCGATGTCGGCGCCGGCCTCCTGCCACTGCTTGTCGTCCCTGGGTTTGAGGGCGACGGCCAGGTAGGTGGAGCGCCCATCCTCGGAGACGAATGCTTTCGAGCCGGTCGAGTAGTAGCTGCCGACATCGGCGACGTCTGCGCGGCGCTGGAGCCGGCGGGAGATCGACTGGACCCGGGCTCGAGTGGCCGGTTTCGCGACAGGGGCATTCTCGACCAGGACGATCGCGCCCGGACCGCGGAAGCCGGTGTCGAGCAGCGCTTCCCGGGCTTCGACGCTCTCGGTGGCTGGATCGTCGGCGCCATACGGGTCCAACCGATCCGCAACCGAGCCACCGAGGGCTCCGGCGAGGAGGAAGAAGAGGATCGCGGCGAGGCCGACACGGCGGGGGCGTTGGTCGGCGAGGCGGGCCAGGGCGTCGAACATCATCTGCTCCTTTCGAGGCGATCCGGATCGAGGAGCTGGCCCTCCATCCGCTCGCACCAGTCAGCGAACCACTCGTTGAACTCGATCCCCCCGCGCAGCACCATCAGCGGGAAGGAGTCGGGCTTCTCCAAGGTCTTGGGCTCGATGCTGCGCAGCCGCTCTGCCAGCTCGAGCCTCCTCTCGCGCATCACCCGCAGCGTCGCGACCGCGTCCTCGGGCGGCAGCACTCCGGAGAAGAACAGCTTCAGCAGGCCTTCTTCGCGCATCTCCACGGTTTCTGGCGGCTCGCGCAGCCAGTCCTTCAGCGCTGCTTCGCCTTTCTCGGTGATCGCGTAGACGGTGCGCTTGCGCTCGCCGCGCGGGGCATCGATCCCCTCGACCAGGCCCGCTTCGGAGAGGCGCTTCAGCTCCGGGTAGATCTGCCCGTAGCTGGCCGCCCAGAAGAAGCGGGTCGAGTCGTCGACCAGCGCCTTGATCTCATAGCCGGATCGCGGCTCGCGGCTGACCATGCCGAGGATCACGTAGGCGGTCGGGCTTAGCTCCATGCCCGATATATATCGCTCCGATATATCTAGATATGTGATCCCAGTCACGCTTCAAGCCTGGGAGGGAGATAGAAAACAGCGGATTGAAATTTTTGACTAATCCCTAGAGAACAGAGAGGCTTGCGATGGGCAGGGTCACGAGACGAGGAGGCAGCGATGTCAGGTGGCCAGTACGACGCCCTACGTTCATCCGGAGGGCGAACGCGCTTGCGCGCGGCGACTGCGCCGTTGGCCGTCTTCCTGCTTCTCTTCGCCGCGTCGGTGGCGGTTGCCGCAAGCCAGGGACCTGCAGAGGAGGAAGGCCGTTACATCGTCGTCCTTCAGGACTCGATCCAGAACCCAGGCGCCGTAGGGCAAGAAAACATCGACCGCAACGGCGGCCACCTCGGATTCGTCTACCGCTATGGCCCGATCGGCTACTCGGCGACACTTCCGACTGACGCCGTCGAGGCGCTGCGGCGGGACCCCCGGGTGAGGGACGTCAGGGTCGACCGCGAGGTCGTCGTGCCGGCGGCGCAGTCGATCCCGACCGGCGCCAAACGCGTCTTCGCGAGCACCAACAAAGCGCTGCAGATCGACGAAACAGGCAACTACACGACGAATGCCGACGTGGCGGTGATCGACACGGGGATCGACACCAAACACCCCGACATCAAAGTGGTCGCACGGACCTACTGCAACGAAGTCGAAAAAAAATCGACATGCACCAATGAAACCGGCACTGACGAAGTCGGGCATGGCACCCACGTCGCCGGCACGATCGCCGCAATCGACAACACCCAGGGCGTGGTCGGCGTCGCCCCCGGCGCCCGGCTCTGGGCGGTGAAGGTGCTCGACCCCAAAGCCTTCGAATCGGAGCTGACCGCCGGCGTCAACTGGGTGACCGAACGCGCCAAAGAAATCGAGGTCGCCAACATGAGCATCGGCTGCGAAACGCTGCCCTGCACGCTGCCGACCATGGGCGAAGCGATCACGAAATCGGTCGAAGCGGGCGTCGTCTACGTGGCGGCTGCCGGCAACAACGCCGGCGATGCCAAAAACTCGACCTTCGGGACCAACCTCAGCGTGATCACCGTCTCCGCCATCGCGGACTACGACGGGATCACCGGCGAAAAAGCCGAAGCGCTGTGGAATCCCAGCTGCAAAGCGACGAAAGCGAAAGAAGGCGAAGTGAAATACGGGACCGACGACAACCTCGCCAGCTTCAGCAACTACGGCAAAGAAATCGAGATCGCGGCGCCCGGCGTCTGCATCCTCTCGACCTTGCCGGGGGGTCCTACGGCACCGACTCCGGTACCTCGATGGCCGCCCCGCACGTCGCCGGCGCCGCCGCGATTCTGGCCGCCTTGTCGAACCCCAACTCAAAAGCTGACGCGGAAGCGATCCGGGCCACGCTCGTCAAAAACGGGAACCTCAACTGGAAAGACACCTCCGGCGATGGCGTTCAGGAGAAACTCCTGGACGGGAGCAACGAAACAGTTTTCAAATAATGGCGGCGCCCAGGCGGGTGTAGGCTCGGACCCGATGGCACTGGATCAGAGCAAGGTGGGGCAGGTCGTGGCGGCGCAGATGGAGGCGCTCGAAGCCGACTACGGCGAGGAGGGCTGCGAGATCGGCGACATCTGCACGATCGTCGAGGTGGTCGGTCCGCACGGGTCCCACGTCAGGGTGCGGACCAGCGAGATGCGCCCGCATATCGCCCTCGGACTCCTGCGCATGGCGGAGCAGGCGATGTTGGGCAATCTCCAGGGCGGCAGCGAGTAGCCGTCGCGACGCACCAAGCCAGCGGCTGAGCCCGACTATCCTCAACTGTTCTCGATGAGTGAGCAGAGTTCCGACATCGTCGTGATGAAGTTCGGCGGCACATCGGTCGCCGGCGCCGAGCAGATCAAGCGCGCCGCGCGGCGGATCGTCGCCGCGCGCGAGGCCGGCAACAGCGTCGTCGCGGTGCTCTCCGCTCGCGGCAAGACGACCGACGAGCTGGTCGCCCAGGCGCTGGAGATCTCCGAGCGGCCCGTCTCGCGCGAGATGGACATGCTGCTCTCCACCGGCGAGCGGATCTCCTGCGCCCTCTGCGCGATGGCGATCCACGACATGGGGCACCGGGCGATCTCGCTGACCGGCTCGCAGGCCGGGATCGTCACCGACTCCTCCCACACCAAGGCGCGGATCATCGACGTCCGCGCCGACCGCATCGAGCAGAAGCTCGGGGACGACCACATCGTCCTCGTCGCCGGCTTCCAGGGCGTCTCGACCGAGAGCCGCGACGTGACCACGCTCGGCCGCGGCGGCTCGGACACCACCGCGGTGGCGCTCGCCGCCGCCCTTGGCGCCAAGGTCTGCGAGATCTACACCGACGTCGCCGGCGTCTTCACCGCCGACCCCCGGATCGTCCCCGACGCGCGCAAGCTGCCGCTGGCCTCCTACGAGGAGATGCTCGAGATGTCGGCCTCCGGGGCCAAGGTGCTGCAACTGCGCTCGGTCGAGTACGCGCGCAACCACGGCGTACGCATCCATTGCCGCAGCAGCTTCGAGGACGGCCCCGGTACCCTCGTCGTGACCGAGCAGGAGATGGAGCAGGAGACAGTGGAGCAACCCTTCGTAACCGCAGTGACCCATTCCGACGTCGAGGCGCGGGTGACCCTGACCGGCATCCGCGACGAGCCCGGAGTCGCGGGCGAGATCTTCAACGCGCTGGCCGAGGCCGGCATCAACGTCGACGTGATCATCCAGAACGAGCCGGTGGGCGACGACGAGCTCGCTGACCTCTCCTTCACCATCGACCGCTCCGAGCTGGCCAATGCCACCGACGCGATCGCCGCTCTTGGCGGCGTCAGCCAGGGCGTGCGCACCGACGACCAAATCGGCAAGGTCTCGATCATCGGCGCCGGCATGCGCTCCCACCCCGGCGTCGCCGCCAAGGTCTTCGAGGTGCTCGGCGCCGAGCGGATCAACATCGAGATGATCTCCACCTCGCCGATCAAGATCTCGTGCGTGATCGCGGCCGACCGCCTTGCCGATGCGGTGAAGGTGCTGCACGAGGCGTTCGGGCTTGGCGCCGACGCCGTCCGGCCGGAAGACCCGACCGGCGAGCACCGCCCCACCGTTCAGTCATGAGCGGCTACCGGGTGGGTGTACTGGGCGCCACCGGCGCCGTCGGCTCGACCATCCTCGAGGTGATCGCCGAACGGGAATTTCCCGCCGAGGAGGTCGTTCCGTTCGCCTCCGAGCGCTCTGCCGGCAAGACGCTGGAGTGGAACGGCTCGCTGCTCGAGTGCCGGCCGCTGACCCCGGAGACGATCCAGGGGTTGGACGTGGTGCTCTCCTCCGCGGGCGGGGCGGTCAGCTCCGAGTGGGCGCCGAAGCTGGTCGAGGCCGGCGCCGTCGTCGTCGACAACACCAGCTACTGGCGCATGCACGAGGACGTGCCGCTGGTCGTCGCCGGCGTCAACCCCGACGCCGTCGCTACCCATAAGGGCATCGTCGCCAACCCCAACTGCACGACGATGGTGGCGATGATGGCGCTGGCGCCGATCCATCGCGCCGTCGGCCTCGAGCGGCTGGTCGTCTCCACCTACCAGGCGGTCTCCGGCACCGGCCAGAGGGCGATCGAGGAGATGCTGTCCCAGTCGCGGGCGGTCCTCGCCGGCGAAGAGATCTCTGCGCCCCAGATCTACCCGCACCGGATTGCCTTCAACGTCCTGCCCCAGGTCGAGACCTTCAAGGACGGCGACGACTACACCACCGAGGAGCGCAAGGTGATGGCCGAGACCCGCAAGATCCTCGGCATCGGCGAGGAGGTGTCGATCTCGGCCACCTGTGCCCGCGTGCCGGTGATCAGCGGCCATTCGGAGTCGGTCAACGTGCGCACCCGCGAGGACCTCTCGCCCGAGGACTGCCGCGCCCTGCTGGCCGAAGCCCCCGGAGTGATCGTCGTCGACGACCCCGCCGCCGGCACCTACCCGATGGCGATCGATGCCGCCGGCCGCGACGAGGTCCTGGTCGGCCGCATCCGCCGCGACCCCGGCCAGGAGCGCACGCTCAACCTCTGGGTCGCCGGCGACAACCTGCGCAAGGGCGCCGCTACCAATGCCGTCCAGGTCGCCGAGCTGCTGATCGAGCGCAACCTGCTCGGCCGCTGACGGTCCCAGACGCCGCCATGCAGCGTCCTCAGTCGTCCGAATAGCGCTGCTATTCGGACTCCCTGCGTCCTTGCCTGACGACGCCTGGCCCTCGTCAGCAGAATTCACACTTTCGTGCGCCACACGTAACTTTTTGTCCGCTAGGCTCCGTTCAGATGGAGCAGACGAAAGTCAACTGGAACGACGACCGCCTCGACCACTTCGCCGAGCAGGTCGACAGGCGCTTCGAGCAGGTCGACAGGCGCTTCGACAAGGTGGAAGACCGGATCGAGGCACAGGGCGCCCACTTCGACGCCCGCTTCACTCACTTCGAAGAGCGAATCGAGAAACGCTTCGATGCTTTGCAACAGTCGATGATCATCACCTTGGCGGGCTTTCTCGCAGCCTTCGTAGGGCTATTCGCCTCGCTGCATCTCTGACTTAGTCGCCAGCCTGCGCAGCGCGAATGGCGCGACGAGCGTGGTGAGGATCGACATCCCAACGACCACACCGAACAGCTCCGCGTCGACCACCCCCTCTGCCGCTCCGACTGAAGCGACGACGATGCCGACCTCGCCGCGCGGGACCATCCCGATGCCGACGATCGAGGCTTCGTTGCGGCCCAGCCCGCGCGCCGCGAGGTAACTGGGGATCAGCTTGGTTGCGGCAGCCAGCACCGTGATGGCTGCCAGCAGCAGCATGGCGTGTGGGCTGAACAGGGCGTCGAGGTTCAGCTCGATCCCGATGAAGGCGAAGAAGAAGGGGGGGAAGAAGGCATAGAGCGGCTTCACTTCCTCCTCGATCGGATGCTGGTCCTTGGTCTCGGCGACGATCATCCCGGCGAGGAAGGCGCCGATCAGCGCCGCCAGCCCGATCTGAGCGGAGAAGGCGGCGAGGCCGAGGCAGAGGATCACCGCCGGCAGCAATGGCGAGTCGGCGAAGCGCGGCGCCTGCAGCAGCTGTGGCCGCCGCTGCAGCAGCTGCGTCCCGCCCAGGGCGACGAAGACGACGAAGGCCACCGCGACCCCGAGCGCCAGCGCGATCGTGCCGGCGTCGACGCCCCCCTCGGCGGCCATCCCGACCGCGACCGAGAGCAGGATCAGGGCGAGGATGTCGTCGACGACGGCGGCGCCGAGGACGGTTCGCGCCGCCCTGCTGCGGGCGATCCCGAGGTCGAGGAAGGTCGCCGAGGTGATCCCGGCGCTGGTGGCGGCCAGCGCCGCGCCGAGGAAGACGCTGGTTTCGGTGCTTTCGCCGAGCACCAGTCCGAGTCCGATTCCGGCGAGGAAGGGAAGAACCACACCGGCACTGCCGACCGTGACCGCGATCCTGCCAACCGCCCGCATCTCGGAGAGCCGGGTCTCAAGGCCGACCCAGAAGAGCAGGAAGACGACGCCCAGCTCGGAGAAGACCCGCAGCACCTCGCTGACCTCCACCAACCCCAGCACCGAAGGTCCGACCAGTACCCCGCCGAGAATCTCGCCGACGATCGCCGGCTGCCCGATCCGCTTGAAGACCTCGTCGCCGAGCTTGGCAGCGACGAGCACCAGGAAGAGGTCGGTGAGGACACCGGCGACGTCGCCGGTGGCGGCGAGCGGAAGCGCGCTTGGCTCGATCGCCGCGCCGCCTCGCTAGGCGGGAACCGCGTCCAGCCGCTCCTCGACCCACTTGGTCGAGGCGATGTGCCTGCTCATGCCCAGCTGCTTGGGCTCGGCGCCGAGGGCTAGGCCGACCAGCTGCGGCAGGTGGAGGACGGCGAGGCCGAGGTCGCGGTTGACGACCTTCGCCGCCTCGGGCTGCTGCATGTCGAGATTGAGGTGGCAGAGCGGGCAGGGGGTGACGAGGGCGTCGGCGCCGGCGTCGATCGCGTCGCCGACGTGCGTGCCGGCCTGGCGCAGCGAGGTCTCGCGGTTCATCGTGATCACCGGGAAGCCGCAGCACTTGCGGGCACCGTCGTACTCGACCACCTCGCCCCCGAGCGCCACGATCACTTTCTCCAGGTATATGTCGCGGTCGGGGAACTCGTCGTAGCCGAGCCGCTCCTTGGGGCGCACCACGTAGCAGCCGTAGAAGGGGCCGACTCGCAGCCCGGAGAGCGGCCTCTTGACCTGCGCGGCGAGGCGGTCGAGGCCGTAATCCTCGACCAGCAGCCAGAGGAAGTTCTTGTTGGTGAAGCCGTCCTTGTCCTTCTCGTAGGCGAGGCCCTGGCCGCTCAACACCTCGTTGATGTGGGCGCGGTAGGAGGAGTCGGCGTCGAGGCGCTGCTGGCACTCCGACTGGGCGCCCTGGCAGGTCGAGCAGATGTTCATCATCGCCAGCCCGGTCTGCTGGGCGAGGGCGAAGGTGCGCGCGTTGAGCGTGTCGGCGAGCTCCTGGTTGTGCTCGGCGATGACGCCGGCACCGCAGCAGTTGGCGCGGTCGAGTTCGACCAGCTCGATCCCGAGCCGCTCGGCGACGTAGGCCATCGAGCCGTGCAGCTCGGTGGTGAAGCCGCGCGAGACGCAGCCGGGCCAGTAGGCGACCTTGATCTGACCGTCGCTCATCACGCCTCTCCCTTCGTATCCGCGGCAGCTGCCGCCTCTGCCGCCAGGGTCTCCTCCGTCGGCTCGTCGGGCTCCGGTTCGACGTCCTCCTCGCCGCGGATGTAGATGTTGAATTCCTCGCGGTGCTCCTCGGCGTGCTTGTAGATCGCCTTGACCTCGTCCTGGGCGCCGTCCGGAAGCTTCGGGTGGATGCCTGGGATCAGCTTCGGCAGCGAGCGCATCTTGCCCGTCTTCAGGCCGCGGATCGCCGTCGGCAGCGAGCCGAGCATTTCCTTGATCGCCCGCTTGCTCGGTTTGAGCTTGCCCTTGGCGCCGGGGGCGAATGACTCCTGCAGCAGCAGCGACTCGTCCAGCGTCCCCTTCTTCTCGATGATCTTGGTGAAGGCGATCTCGTGGTTGTGACCGCTGTTGGGATCCTCGATTCCCTCCTCGCCGGCTTTACGGCGCAGGCGCATGATCTGGTCCATCGGCGCCACGCCCTTGGGGCAGGCGTCGATGCAGCTGAAGCAGTGGGTGCAGTCGTAGATCCCGTGCGGATCGTCGGCGAGGTCGTGGAGGCGCTCCTTGGTCTCGGCGTCGCGCGGGTCGCCGACGAAGCGGTAGGCCTTTGCCAGCGCCGCCGGGCCGATGAAGTCGGGATCGGCTTCCATCGAGAGGCAGGAGGAGACGCAGGCGCCGCACTGGATGCAGGCCATCGACTGGGTGATGTCGATCATCGACTCCGGCTCGACCACGTACTCGCGCTCGGGCGGCTCGCCGTGGGGGAGGAGCCAGGGGGTGACGCGGCGGATCTTGGCCCAGTGCGTCGACTCCATGTCGGTGATCAGGTCCTTGATCACGGGCATGTTGCCCATCGGCTCGACGATGATCGCCGGAGTGCCCGACCCGTTGCCTGCGCCGACGCTGGCTTTCTTCTCGGCCAGCTCCTGCGCCTCGCCGATCTGGGTCTTGCAGCCGAGGCCGGACTGGCCGTTGATCTTCATCCCGCAGGAGCCGCAGATCGCGGCGCGGCAGGAGCAGCGGACCGAGAGCGAGCCGTCGTCGCGATCCTTCGCCTGCAGCAGACCGTCGAGGACCGAGAGCGAGGGATCGAGCTCGACCTTGAACTCCTCCCAGTAGGGCCCCTCGCCGCTCTCGGGCTGGAACCGGCGGACCTTCAGCGTGTAGGTGGCCATCTTCCTAGTACGTCCTCTCTTGCGGTTCCCACTGGGTGATCGTCACCTCTGAGTATGAGATCTCGGGGCCGTCGTCGTTGAGCTGCAGGTCGATGTGCTTGAGCCACTCCTCATCATTGCGCTCGGGGAAGTCGGTCCTGTACTGGGCGCCGCGGCTCTCCTTGCGCTCCAAGGCGGCGAGGCAGGTGCACTCGGCATTGTCGAGCATGTAGCCGAGCTCGATTGCGCCGAGGATGTCCTGGTTGAAGATCGAGCCCTTGTCGTCGATGTAGGCGGTCTCGGCCTCGACCTTCAGCCGCCGCACCGTCTCCAGCGCCTCCTGGATGCCGGCCTCGTCGCGGAAGACGGCGACCTTGGCGTCCATGATCGTGCCCAGCTCCAGCTTGATCTCCGAGACGCGGCGGCCGGAGCCCTTCTCGCGCGAGGAGATCGCCTCGATCGAGGCCTGCTCGGCCTCCAGCGTTGCTTTCGAGGGACGGGAGCCCTCGGTCCGCTTCGCCCGCGCGGCGGCGTCGGCACCCGAGCGGCGGCCGAAGATCAGCGTGTCGAGCAGCGAGTTGGCGCCGAGCCGGTTGCCGCCGTGGACGGAGACGCAGGCGGTCTCGCCGGCGGCGTAGAGGCCGGGGATGTCGGTGCGCCCGTCGACGTCGGTCTTGACGCCGCCCATCGTGTAGTGGTTGCCGGGCTTGATGTGGATCGGTTCGCGGGTGATGTCGACGCCGGCGAAGTCCTGGCCGACGAGGACGATCTCGCGCAGCGCCTCGTGCACGCGCTTTTTCGGCACGACGGTGATGTCGAGGGCGACGGTGCCGTCGGGGAAGCCGCGACCCTCGTTGATCTCGGTCTGCTCGGCGCGGGAGACGACGTCGCGCGAGGCCAGCTCCATCTTGTTCGGCGCGTAGCGCTCCATGAAGCGTTCGCCCTTGGCGTTGAGCAGGTGGGCGCCCTCGCCGCGGGCGCCCTCGGTGATCAGGAAGCCCTTGCCCGCCAGCGTCGTCGGGTGGTACTGGATCATCTCCATGTCCATCAGCTTCGCGCCGACCCGGTAGGCCATCGCGATCCCGTCGCCGGTGCAGATCAGCGCGTTGGTGGTCGGCTTCCAGACCTGGCCGTTGCCACCGCAGGCGAGGATCACCGACTTGGCCCGGAAGAGCTCCATCGAGCCGTCGGCGATGTTGCGGGTGACGACGCCGCAGCACTCGCCCTGCTCGTCCATCGCCAGCGCCGTGCAGAACCACTCCTCGTAGCGGGCGACCGAGTCCGAGTACTTCATCAGCTGCTCGTAGAGCACGTGCATGATCGCTTGGCCGGTGATGTCGGCGACGTAGTAGGTGCGGGCGGCGGAGGCGCCGCCGAAGGCGCGGGTGCCGAGCTTGCCCTCCTCGTTGCGGTGGAAGGTGACGCCGAGGTGCTCGAGGTGGAGGATCTCCTCCGGTGCCTCGCGGCACATGATCTCGACCGCGTCCTGGTCGCTCAGGTAGTCGGAGCCCTTGATCGTGTCGAAGGCGTGCGACTCCCAGGAGTCGCCCGGGTTGAGCGCCGCGTTGATCCCGCCCTGGGCGGCGTTGGAGTGCGAGCGCACCGGGTGGACCTTGCTGACGATCCCGACCGAGACGCCTTCCTCGGCGGCGGCCAGGGCGGCCCTCTGTCCGGCCAGCCCGGCGCCGATCACCAGTACGTCATGAGTAGGCACGAGCGCGGATGCTATAGAGCGGAAATCCGACGGCGCGGTCGGGATTTCCAGTCACGCACTGAAACGCGCTGTCCGGTCATTTACCGGCAAACGCGTTGCACCTCGGCCAGATGCCCTAGAACCAGCGCTCGTCGAGGCGCCTTGCCGCGGCCTCGGCGAGGCGGATGCCGTCGGCGACGCTGCCGAAGTCGACGTTCTCGGCGAGGTCGTTGGGCCAGTGGTAGTTGGCGGGGTTCTTCAGGTCGGTGCAGCCGCACATCGAAGCCGTCTCGTACCCCGCCGCCAGCGGCTCGAGGCCGTCGGTGCCGTTGTGCAGTCGCAGGTTGGGATAGAGCCAGATGCCCAGCTGCTCGGCGAGGCCGTCCATCAGCTCGAGCGAGCGGCGCGGGTACTCCCACATTTTCAGGAAGCCCTCTCCGCGCAGAACCAGCAGGTGGGGGGAGCCGATCGAGTCGACGGCGAGGAAGAAGGTGCTCGCGCGCGGCAGCTGCGGAAAGTGGCGCTCGCCGAAGGCCTTGATTCCCTCGCTGAACGACTCCTCGGCGCCGGCCGAGAGCAGGATCACCCTCAGGTTGCTCGGCGGCTCCTCGGTCAGGCGACGGGCAAGCGCCAGCAGGGTGACGACCGCGGTGCCGTTGTCGTTTGCACCGGGAACGGTTTTACGCAGGCCGATGTCCGCCATCGCCGCGGCTGAGCCGAGGCCGAGGAAGATGCCCAGCTTGGAGAGTCCGCGGCGGCCACTGAGGGCGCCGAGCGCGGCGAGGATCGGACCACCGACCACCGGCGCCATCAGCGGCGGGCTCGTGTCCTGGCCTTCGATCAGGCCGAGGCGGTCGGCGAATTTCGGCAGAGCAGGGTGGAAGATCAGGCCGGAGTGGGCGGCGTCGTGATGAGCGACGACGACCATCGCTCGCTCAGCGTCGGCGGGCCCGAGTTCGCAGACGACGTTGTAGGTCGTGCGAGTCCGAAAGAGCTTGCGCAGGCCGCGCTGGCCGGGCGGGAAGTCGTCGGCGATCCCGGCGGCTCCGATTGCACCCAGCAGGGCGCCGAGCAGGCGACGGCCGCGCAGCCCCAGCAGGCCGGCGAGCGCACCGAGCACGGCACCGAAGCCGAGTGGCCACCAGTAGGTGCCATGCGCCGGCTCCGCCTCGATCCGGGCCTCAGCGCCGAGTTCGGCGAGGCGTTCGACGATCCACTCAGCAGCGATGCGCTCGCCTTCGGAAGCGGAGGGCCGGTAGATCTGCTCGAACTCCTCAAGCTGCGTACGCAGCCAGTCTTGATCCGGTACGCCGACTTTCCCAGCGATCGTCGATTCGGCTGTCGAGGAGGGCGCCACGCGATCCGACCCTACCTGCTGCTTACCATTGGAGAGATGCTCGGCGGCCGCACGATCACTCTCTTCCACGTGCGCGGGATCCGTATCGCGGTCGACTGGTCCTGGTTCCTCGTCCTCTTCTTCGTCATCTTCTGGCTCTCCGGCTTCTATGGTGACGTGCTCGGGGAGAGCAGCTCTTCCTCGACTCCCTTTCTGCTGGCCGTAATCAGCGCCATCGGCTTCTTCGGCTCGATCGTCCTGCACGAGCTCGGCCACGCCTTCGCCGCCCTGCGTGAGGGGATCGGCATCTCCAGCATCCAGCTCTGGATCTTCGGCGGCATGGCGCGCATGGACCGCGAATCCGACAGTCCCGCGGCCGAGTTCAAGGTGGCTATCGCCGGTCCGCTGGTCACCTTGGCGATCGTGGTCGTGCTGGCTGCGGTCGGGGTGGCCGCCGTCGGCCCGAAGGAGTTCTGGCAGGCGATCCTGATCGAGAGCAACTCAGGTGTCTCGGGCGTGATGGCGATGCTCGGCTGGCTCGCCTGGATCAACGCCATAGTCCTCGTCTTCAATCTGCTGCCCGCCTTCCCGATGGACGGCGGCAGAATCGTGCGGGCGCTCGCCTGGTGGCGGACCGGCGACCGCACCTCGGCGACCCGCTTCGCAGCGACGCTGGGCCGGGTCTTCGCCTACCTTTTCATCGGTTGCGGCCTGCTGCTGATCCTCAACGGCGACGCCTTCGGCGGCGTCTGGCTGGCGCTGATCGGGATCGTGATCAACGGTTCCGCCCGCGCGGCCTCGACGCAGACCGCGATCAGCGGCCGGATCGAGGGGATGTGCGTCGCCGACGTGATGGACCGGGAGCCGGTGACGATCCCCGGCGAGCTGAGCGTCGAGCGGGCACTCGACGAGTACTTCCTCCGCTACCGCTGGCCCTGGTTCCCGGTGGTCGATGCCGCCCACAACTTCCTCGGACTGCTGGTGCGCGACAAAGCCGACGAGGTGCCGGAGGTCTCGCGGGCGACGGCGCTGGTCGCAGACCTGCTCGAGCGCAACGATGGCGCCTTCCAGGTCCGCGACGACGCTCCGCTCGATTCGCTCCTCGCCAACCAGAACCTGCGCCGCTTCGGCGCCCTGATGGCGGTCGATGCGGAAGGGCGCCTGTCCGGTGTGATCACCGCCGAGCAGGTAGGTCGAGCTCTGCGGGACGCCGCCCGCTAAGCGACTCGGTGGCGCTCGATGATGCGGCCGAAGTCGGTACCGGCCGGCAGTGTGCCGAAGGCCTGCCCCCAGTCGCCGGAGAGGCGGGAGGCGCAGAAGGCATCGGCGACGGCCTCGTCGCCATAGCGGACCAGCAGCGAGGCCTGTAGGGCGAGGGCCATGCTCTCGATGATCCGCCGTGCCCGCGACTCGATCGTCTCGATGTCGCCTGGGATCTCGGCCCGGATCTTTTTGACGTAGGCCTCGAGCCGAGGCTCGGCGGTGGCGCCCGCTTCGACCTCGGCGAAGAAGGCCTCCACCGAAGCCGGGCTCTTGATCATCGCCCGCAGCGCATCGAGGCACTGGACGTTGCCCGAGCCCTCCCAGATCGAGGCCAGCGGCGCCTCCCGGTAGAGGCGGGGCATGCCGGACTCCTCGACGTAGCCGTTGCCGCCGAGGCACTCGAGGCACTCGACCGCGTGGGAGGGAGCGCGCTTGCAGGTCCAGTACTTGAGCACGGCGTTGGCGAGGCGACGGAAGTCGGCTGCCTCCTCGTCGCCGGCGGCGACCTCGTCGTAGGCGCGCGCCAGCCGCATCGCTCCGATCGTCGCTGCTTCGGACTCGACGCAGAGGTCGGCGAGCACGTTGCGCATCAGCGGCTGCTCGATCAGCTCCTTGCCGAAGGCGGAGCGGTGGGCGGCGTGGTTGAGCGCCTGCACGACCCCGGCCCTGTAGCCGGTGGCGGCGCCGATCACGCAGTCAAGCCTGGTGTGGTTGACCATCTCGATGATCGTCGGCACGCCGCGTCCCTCCTCGCCGACCATCCGTGCCCAGGCGCCGCGGAACTCGACCTCGCTGGAGGCGTTGGAGCGGTTGCCGAGCTTGTCCTTGAGCCGCTGAACGTGGAAGGCGTTGCGCTCGCCGTCCGGTGTCCAGCGCGGCATCAGGAAGCAGGAGATTCCGGACTCGGTTTGGGCGAGGACGAGGAAGGCGTCGCACATCGGCGCCGAGCAGAACCACTTGTGGCCGACGATCTCGTACTCGGCACCGGGACCGCCGCCGTTCAGCGGCCTCGCCACGGTGGTGTTGGCGCGGACGTCTGAACCACCCTGCTTCTCGGTCATCGCCATCCCGCAGAGGGCACCGCGCTTGCGGTCGGCCGGCAGCGAACGCTCGTCGTAGTCGAGCGAGAGGAAGCGCTCCTCCCACTCGGCGGCCAGCTCGGGCTGCCGGCGCAGCGCCGGGATCGCCGAGTAAGTCATCGAGATCGGGCAGCCGACGCCGCTCTCGGCCTGCATCAGCAGCATGAACATCGCGGCCCGGGCAACGTGGGCGCCGGGGCCGGGTTCGCGCCAGGGCATCGCGTGCAGGCCATTGTCGATACCGATCCGCATCAACTCGTGCCAGGAGCTGTCGAACTCGACCTCGTCGATGCGGTTGCCGTAGCGGTCGTGGGTTTGCAGCACCGGCTTCTTCTCGTTCGCCTCGAAGCCCCAGCGGATCGTCTGGCGGGAGCCGCAGATCGCTCCCAGCTCGCGGGCACGGCCCTCTGCCCAGTCGCCGCCCTCGCGCCGCAGCGCCTCCACCAGCGGAAGATCGGCATCGAAGGGGTTGTAGTCCTCCAGCGGTGGCGGCTGGTTGAAGACCTCGTGTGTATGCCCGGAGCGGCGCTCGACAGTGGCCACGCGTTGATTGTGCCAGCCCATCGATAGCATCGCCGCCCGCGTGACCAAGATCCAAGTGAAGAACCCGATCGTCGAGCTCGACGGCGACGAGATGACCCGAATCATCTGGGCTTTCATAAAGGAGCAGCTGATCCTGCCCTACCTCGACGTCGAACTGATCTATTTCGACCTCGGCATCGAGAGCCGCGACGCGACCCGCGACCAGATCACGGTCGAAGCGGCGGAAGCGATCAAGCAGCACGGCGTCGGCGTCAAGTGCGCGACGATCACCCCCGACGAGGCGCGGGTCGAGGAGTTCGGCCTGGCCGAGATGTACCGCTCGCCGAACGGAACCATCCGCAACATCCTCGGCGGAGTCATCTTCCGCGAGCCGATCGTGATCTCCAACATCCCGCGGCTGGTGCCCGGTTGGACCAAGCCGATCGTGATCGGCCGCCACGCCTTTGGCGACCAGTACCGGGCAACCGACATGGTCGTGCCCGGAGAGGGAACGCTGACACTCGCCTATACGCCAAAGGACGGCTCCGAGCCGGTTGAGATCGACGTATACGACTTTCCCGGCCCGGGTATCGCGATGGCCATGTACAACCTCGACGATTCCATCCGCGATTTCGCCCGCGCTTCGATGCGTTACGGCCTCGACCGAGGCTATCCCGTTTACCTATCGACGAAGAACACGATCATGAAGCGCTACGACGGCCGCTTCAAGGACATCTTCGCCGAGGTTTACGAGGTTGAGTTCAAGGCTGACTTCGAAGCCGCGGGAATCACGTATGAACACCGCCTGATCGACGACATGGTCGCCGCCGCTCTGAAGTGGGAGGGTGGCTATGTCTGGGCCTGCAAGAACTACGACGGCGACGTGCAGTCCGACACGGTGGCCCAGGGCTTCGGCTCGCTTGGCCTGATGACCAGTGTGTTGATGAGCCCCGATGGCAAGACGGTCGAGGCTGAGGCTGCACACGGCACGGTCACGCGCCACTATCGCCAACACCAGCAGGGCAAACCTACTTCGACCAACCCGATTGCCTCGATCTTCGCCTGGACCCGTGGCCTCGCCGCCCGGGGCAGGCTCGACGAGACCCCCGAGGCGTCACGGTTCGCCGAGACGCTGGAGCGGGTTTGCGTCGAGACGGTCGAAGGCGGCCAGATGACCAAGGATCTGGCGCTTCTGATCGGTCCGGACCAGGAGTTCCTGACAACGCAGGAGTTCCTCGCCGCCATCGATGCTGGTCTCCAGCGGGCGATGGCTCAGTAATTCAGCTTCCCTCGAAAACGACGAATCCAGGAGAAGAGATTCCGTGAGCACCCCCGTGAAAGTCACCGTCACCGGCGCCGCCGGGCAGATCGGCTACGCGCTCTTGTTTCGCATCGCCAGTGGTCAGATGCTGGGCCCGGACACACCTATCGAGCTGAGCCTGCTTGAGATCCCCGATGCCGTCAAGGCAGCGGAGGGCACGGCGATGGAGCTCGACGACTGCGCCTTTCCGTTGCTGCGCAGGGTCGACATCTTCGACGATCCAAAGCAGGCCTTCGATGGCTGCAACGTCGGCCTACTGGTTGGAGCCCGCCCTCGCGGTCCTGGCATGGAGCGCTCGGACCTGCTCGAGGCCAACGGCGGCATCTTCAAGCCGCAGGGTGAAGCGATCGCGGCGGGTGCTGCAGATGACATTCGGGTGCTCGTCGTCGGCAACCCGGCTAACACCAACTGCCTGATCGCGATGTCAAATGCGGACGGAGTCCCTCGCGAGCGCTTCACGGCGATGATGCGGCTCGATCACAACCGGGCGGTGGCTCAGCTTGCCAACCGGGTTGGCAAGCCAATCTCCGACGTAACCAACATGACGGTCTGGGGCAATCACTCAACCACTCAGTACCCGGATCTGGTCAACGCGAAGGTTGATGGACAGAGCGCCTGGGACGAGGTCGACGACGAGGCGTGGATCGCTGATGAGTTCATTCCGCGGGTGGCTAAACGCGGCGCCGCGATCATCGATGCACGGGGCGCATCCAGCGCGGCCTCGGCCGCAAACGCAGCGATCGATCACGTTCGCGACTGGGTGCTCGGCACGCCTGGGGAAGATTGGGTTTCGATGGGTGTGCCCGCTGATGGCTCCTACGGCGTCGAGGAGGGAATAGTTGCCGGCTTCCCCTGCGCTTGCAGTGGGGGTGAGTGGTCGATCGTCGAGGGTCTCGAGGTGCCGGAGTTCTCTAGCGCCCGGATCGATGCCAGTGCCGCCGAGTTGCGCGATGAGCGCGACGCTGTCAGCGGCCTCGGGCTGGTCTGAGACTGAACAAATGAAAAAGCCGGCCCCTGTGGGGGCCGGCTTTTTCCAAGCAGTTGTGATCGGGTTCTAGCCCGCGTGGTACTGACGGCCTTTCTTCGTAACCCGTCCCTCCTTCTCCAGTTCCCCGAGGACCCGGTAGAGGTAGTTGGGTTTAATTTTCATCGACTTCGCGATCTCGGAAGCGCTGATGCCCGGGTTCGCCTCAACCAGTGCGACTGCCTGGTCGGCACGGGTACCGCCGCGACGGCGACGGCGACGTTTCGGAGCGGTGCCGGCTGAAGCGGCTTTCGGTGGGCGCCCGGGACCGCGGCCGCTTCCAGGAGGCCTGCCGGGGCGGCGGGTTGGCGTGCTGCTGCCCCCGAGCTCCGAAAGTGCGCGCTCGAGGCGCTTGCGCTCGTCATCTAGCTCGGCGAGGCGCTTCTTGACTAGGTCGAGAGCCTCGTCGAGTACGTTGCTGGTGCTGGGCATTTCTTTCCTTTCATCCCCGTCAGCTTTGCGCCTCCCGGGTCGTCAGCATTCTGCCTTGCTGGGAGTGTGACACAGTGACAGTGACAGTGACTATTCGTATAGTCAAATAGAACCCTGTAACTCTGGCCATTTGGATGAAGTCAGAGCCAGAGGGGGCAAATCAGGCAGTGCGCTGAGTCTGGCGCTCCGTTGAAATTCGCACAACGTTCTGGGCTAGGCCCAGCTTCTCGAGCGTAACGATTACGAGCGCCGACGGGTCCAGCTCCCAGCGTTTCAAGCCATGGACGGCAGAGCGAGGAAACGCATGATGGTTGTGATGCCACGACTCGCCAAGCGATGGAATGGCGAGCCAGAAAACATTGGTGGAATGGTCGTCGGTGTCAAAGCGCCGCGTGCCGAAGAAATGACATACGGAATTGACGCTCCAGGTGATGTGATGGACGAAGAAGATCCTCACGAGGCCGCCCCATAGCAACCCCGTGGCGGCGCCGGCGAGCGTGCCGCTGATCACGTACCCGGCCAGGGCGGGAAGCGCGAGGCTGAGGAGCACCAGGGGTATGAAGTTGCGAGCGATGCTTCTCATCCCCGGGTCCTCATATAGGTCCGGTGAGTAGCGCTTCCAGTCGGCACGGCCCTGGGTAGACATGAGCCAGCCCGAATGTGCATGCCATAGGCCCGCCATGACTCCGCGGGCGCCACCGCCGTGCCCCACGTGAGGACTATGTGGGTCACCCTCTTCGTCGGTATGAGCGTGGTGCTTGCGATGGTCGGCGACCCAGGAGATCACCGGCCCCTGGACGGCCATCGAGCCGAGCACGGCAAATACATATTCGAGCGGCTTCGACGTCTGAAAGGAGCGGTGGGTGAGGAGGCGGTGGAAGCCGACCGTGATGCCGATCGCCGTCAGCAGGTACATCGTCGCCGCGATGACGAGGTCGCTGGCGCTGACCAGGCTGTTCCAGAGAAGCACTATCGCCGCCAGCGTGGCTACGAAGGGCACCACGACCGCTCCCAGGTTCGCCAGCTTCTCCGCTCTGGTCATCTTGCCCATCCAGAAACAAACTACGTTTTCCTCCGTCGCAAGTATTACTCTCTAAGTCAATTTATGAACCACTTTTTTATCATTTAAATGATAAGTTCTGTCGATTCGGAGCCCTGGCGCGGGCTGCCCGCGGATGTCGCCGACCTGATCGAGCCCGAGCTGGACGCGGTGACCGCGGAGATCCTCACGACGATCGCCCGCGACGTCCCCGAGTACGCCCGCCCGCTGGAGGGGCGCTTCGGACGCGGCATTCGCACCGGCGTCGGCGAGGCGCTGCGACAGTTCGTCTCGCTGATCCGCGATCCGGAAGCCGGCCGCGGGCTGGGCCGGGAGGTCTATGTGGAGCTCGGCCGCGGCGAGCTGCGGCAGGGACGGACGCTGGATTCCCTGCAGGCCGCTTACCGGGTCGGCGCCAGGGTTGCCTGGCGGCGGATAGCCCGCGTCGGCCGCCGGGCCGAGCTCGACCCCGAGGTACTGAGCTTGCTGGCGGAGGCGATCTTCGCCTATATCGACGAGCTTTCCGCCGATTCGGTTGAGGGTTACGCCGACGCGCAGTCCGAGGCGGAGGATCGGCTGCGCCGCCGCCGCCGGGAGCTGGTGGTGCTGCTGATGCGCGAGCCGGCCGCAGAGCGGGCCGACCTTCGCGCCGCAGCGCAGGCGGCCGGCTGGACGGTTCCCCGCAGCGTCGCGGCCCTCGCCTGCGCCGAGGGAGACCTGATGCAGGCGTCGCGACGCCTGCCGGCGGACGTGCTCGCCACGCAGCTGGACGAAACCGGCTGCATCCTCGTACCGGATCCCGCCGGTCCCGGCCGCGGTGCCGAGGTCGAGCGGGCGGCCAAGGGTGTTTCGCTGGCACTCGGACCCGTCGGCGAGACCTCGGGGCTGAAGGACTCCTGGCTACTTGCTCAAGCCGCCCTGCGGGGGATGGAGGCGGGGGTCCTTCCCCGCGAGGGGGTCGTGCGCGCCGAGGACCACCTCGCCGATCTGCTGCTCTTCGAGGGAAGTGCCCTGGTCGGCCGCATCGCCGAGCGCAGACTCGCCGCCCTCGACTCGCTCACCGAGAAGGCGCGTGAGCGGATGCGGGAGACGGCCCTCGCCTACGTGCGTCACGGCGGCAACTCCGTGGCGATGGCGGGGGCGCTGCACGTCCACCCCCAGACCGCCCGCTACCGCGTCGCCCGTCTGCGCGAGCTGCTCGGCGAGCAGTTGGACGATCCCGACGCTCGCTTCGAGCTCGAGATCGCACTGCGCTGAGGCCCCTCGATCAGTCGCGGCGCTTGCGAGGCAAAGTGCGGAAGACGACGTCCCAGAGCGGCGAGGAGACGCCGTATCCGAAGCGGTGGTCCTGGAAGTGATGGCGCATGTGCTGCTCGCGCAGCCGCTTGCCCAGATCGGACTTGGGGACGAAGTGATGCACGTAGTAGTGCGTGTAGTCGTAGATCAGGTAGCCGGCGATGAAACCGCCGAAGAGCGGATAGGCAGCCGGCGTGCCGAAGATCAGGGTGAAGGCACCGAGGAAGAGCGCCGCCAGCGGGATGGCCACGGCGGGCGGCATGACCAGGCGCAGCTTGTCGTTGGGATGGTCGTGGTGGATGCCGTGGATGATGAAGTGCATCCTGCGCCCGAAAGCGTTGTCCGGCTCCCAGTGGAAGACCAGCCGGTGCAGCCAGTACTCGGTCAAGGTCCAGATGCCGGCTCCGCCGAGGCTGAGCAGCGCCAACTGCCAGGCGGCGTAGCCGCCGTCGGCGCCCAGCCACTCCATCGCGACCACCACCGGGACGAAAACGATCGCCGGAATCGCCGGGTGGACCCGGGAGAAGAAGTTGAGGAAGTCGCTCTCGAACAGCTGGGGGGAGGCGGCGAGCTTGTCGGTCCTGCTCTGGGAGTCCATCGACTGGATCCATCGTAGCGAGGGGAGGACCCGGCTTCCGCAAGACGCGGGGAACCTGTGACAGACCTGTGTCAAAGAGGTTGCGCTTTGCGGAATTGTGGCTCACGCAACTGTCGCGAGAGTGCAAATATCGCCGCCCGTGCCGCGCAAGCCAAACCCGCCGACCTGCGACGACTGCTACTTCCGCAAGAACCTGCTCTGCGCCCTCGAGCTCGACGAGCCCTGCACCACCTTCCGCCCCAACCGCCCCGAGGGCCTCGTCCCACCCCGCCAGCCGGTCCTCCTCATGCGCCCCCCGCGCTGGGCTTCGCAGGCTCAAACTGCTTAGAGCTCCGGTCCGCGGGTCCTGTCGCCGCGATGGGACGCCCTCGGCGGCCCTACGCGCTGCTCGGGCACCGGGACCTTTCGCAGCCAAGGACGAAACCTCGCCCTCCGCAGCCTTCGGGCTCGGCGAGTCCGCCCCATCCCGGCGCCACCCGCGGAAGGAGCGTCAAGCTCAGGACAAGCTGCGCTCGCGGGTAGCTGCTGTTGCTCAAGCGCAAGCGTCTCTCGCGGGGGGTGGTGCCGAATGGGGGGACCACCCTGAGGAAGCTTTAGCTACCGGCGGGGTGGTGGGTCCCCATTCGGTGACAGGACCCGCCGCGCCGGGGACGCTGATGTTGATCGGGCGACAGGACCCGCGGCGGGAGTGGGTGGCTATGTTTTGACCTTCATGCCGGAGCGGGACCTATTTGCCAACTTCGCACGCATGCGGAGGGAGATGGATCAGATGCTGGGTAGTGGCTGGAGCCGGACGACTTATGTGAGCCGCAGGAGCAGCGGGTTCTCGCCCAACGTGGACGTCTACTACTGCGGCGATCCGCAGCGGGCGGTGGTCAAGGTCGACCTGGCTGGAGTCGACCTTGGGCAGATCGGGATCGAGGTCAGCGGGCGGCAACTGGCGATCGTCGGCGAACGGCCGGTACAGGAGACCGAAGGGCGGGTCTACCAGCAGGTGGAGATCCCTTCAGGGCCGTTTCGGCGCATCGTCGAGCTGCAGGTCGATGTCGACGCCGAACAGGCGAAGGCGACCTATGAGGACGGTGTGCTGCGGATCGATCTGCCGCTGCGCGACCCCGCCGAGACCACTCGCCAGGTGCCGATTGGGAGGGACTAGTGCCGACTCACGACGAGAGGGGGCACTGATGGAGGGCGCTCCTGTGCTCGAGGTGGTCGAGTCGCCGCTCGACGCCGAAGACGCGATCCGGGCGAACGAGCCGCTGCCCGACGCCCTGCCGGTCCTGCCCCTGCGCGAGACCGTCACCTTCCCCGAGACCCTGACGCCGCTGGCGGTGGGCCAGGAGCGCTCGATCAAGCTTGTCAACGACGTGCTCGGCGCCAACCGAATGCTCGTCATGGTCGCCTCGCGCGATCCCGAGAACGACGAGCCGGGCCCGGAGGACCTCTACGAGGTCGGCGTCGTCGGCGTCGTCGCGCGCATGCTCAAGATCCCCGACGGGACGATTCGCATCCTCGTCCAGGGAACCCAGCGAGTGCTGCTCGGCCCGTACGTCGCCGAGCAGCCCTACCTGGTGGCGCGGATCGCCGAGCAGCCCGACGTGGTCGAGGACAGCCCCGAGCTGGAGGCGCTGACCCGCAACGTCCAGCGCACCTTCTCGGAGATCATCGAGCAGATTCCCTATCTGCCTGAGGAGCTGCAGATGGCGGTCGCCAACATCGACGACCCCGCTGCGCTGGC
Source organism: uncultured Solirubrobacterales bacterium (assembly GCA_963697695.1). Classification (GTDB taxonomy): domain Bacteria; phylum Actinomycetota; class Thermoleophilia; order Solirubrobacterales; family 70-9; genus VRUE01. Next base: position 1,211,038 of record OY969094.1, on the reverse strand, counting down.
GCATCTGATCGGCGGCGCTCTGCGGATCTCCACCGAGGAGAAGCAGAAACTGTTGGAGGAGCTCGACGTGGTGGCGCGACTGCGTCATCTCTCGCAGGTCCTCGCCCGCGAGCTGGAGGTGGTCCAGCTCGGCACTCAGATCCAGTCCCAGGTGCAATCCGAGATCGACAAAGGCCAGCGCGAGTTCTTCCTGCGCCAGCAGCTGAAAGCGATCCAGGACGAGCTCGGCGAGGGCGACGAGCAGCAGGCCGAGGTCAACGAGCTGCGCCAGCGGATCGAGGAGGCGGGCCTGCCGGAGCACGCACAGAAAGCCGCCGAGCGGGAGCTCTCGCGGCTGGAGAAACTGCCGCCCGCCGCCGCCGAGCACGGCGTCATCCGCACCTACCTCGAGTGGCTGGTCGAGCTGCCCTGGTCGCGGGAGACCGAGGACGACCTCGACATCGCCCACGCCCGTGACGTGCTCGACGCCGACCACTACGACCTGGAGAAAGTCAAGGACCGGATCCTCGAGTACCTGGCGGTGCGCAAACTGAACCCGGACTCGCCTGGGCCGATCCTCTGCTTCGTCGGTCCGCCCGGCGTCGGCAAGACCAGCCTTGGGCGCTCGATCGCGAAAGCGCTGGGGCGCGAGTTCGAGCGGATCTCGGTCGGCGGCGTCCGCGACGAGGCGGAGATCCGCGGCCACCGCCGCACCTATATCGGTGCGATGCCGGGGACGATCGTGCGCGCCCTGCGCGACGCCGGCTCGCGCAACCCCGTCTTCATGATCGACGAGATCGACAAGATGGGCGCCGACTTCCGCGGCGACCCGGCCTCGGCGATGCTCGAGGTCCTCGACCCGGCGCAGAACGACTCCTTCCGCGACCACTACCTGGACCTCGAGTTCGACCTCTCCGAGGTGATGTTCATCGCCACCGCCAACATCCTCGACACGATCCCGATCCCGCTGCAGGACCGGATGGAGACGATCGAGCTGGCGGGCTACACGCTCGACGAGAAGAAGCACATCGCTCGCCGCTACCTGGTTCCACGCCAGATCGAGGCCAACGGGTTGAAGCCGTCGCAGATCGAGTTCGCCGATCCGGCGCTGGTCGCGATCGTCGAGGAGTACACACGCGAGGCCGGCGTGCGCAACCTGGAGCGCCAGATCGGCACGGTCTGCCGCAAAGTCGCCCGCGAAGTCGCCGAGGGCAAGAGCAACGGCAAGGTGAAGATCTCCGCCAAGCGGGCGCGCGAGCTGCTCGGACGGCGTCGCGTCTTCGCCGAGCAGCGGCGCCGCACCAAGGACCCCGGCGTCGCGACGGGTCTCGCCTGGACGCCGACCGGGGGGGACGTCCTCTTCATCGAGGCGACCGCGATGCCCGGCTCGGGCAGCCTCACGATCACCGGCCAGCTCGGCGACGTGATGAAGGAGTCGGCGCAGGCGGCGCTCTCCTATGTACGCGGCCACTGGAGCGGGCTGGCGCCGAAGCTCGAGGACGATTGGTTCGCCAAAAACGACATCCACATCCACGTCCCGGCAGGGGCCGTTCCCAAGGACGGGCCCTCGGCGGGGGTGGCGATGACCGTTGCGCTGGCCTCGCTGATCAGCCGCCGCCCGGTTCGCAACGATGTGGCGATGACCGGCGAGGTGACGCTGACCGGCCAGGTGCTGCCGATCGGAGGCCTGAAGGAGAAGTCGCTCGCCGCCCAGCGAGCCGGGATCAAGCGGGTGATCGTGCCCTCCCGCAACGAGGGCGACGTCGCCGAGATCCCCGAGCACGAGCGCAGCGAGCTGGAGTTCGTCTTCGTCGACGAGGTCTCCAAGGCGATCGAAGCGGCGCTCGCCTAGAGACGGGTGACCTCTGGGCCCCGCACAACTGGATGACGCACATGGCACTACGCATCTCTGCGTCCTCGGATTTGCCTTTGGCACCACCAAAGGCTGCACCCTGCGTCCTTGATCTGCTTGACCACGTGCGCCCCCAGTCGCACGCGGCCCAGGGGTCACCCGTCTGATGGAGGCCGCTGGGGCGCTGGGCAGGGGCAGCCTGTCGACGTTCTTCGAAACGGTTCGCGAGTCGGCGCGCGCCCGCTCCCAGGCTTTCTGGATCGTCGCCGGGCTCACCGTCCTCGCCGCGGCGATCCGCTTCGCAACGCTGGGCGTCCAGGCCTACCACCACGACGAGATCGTCACCGCGAGCCGCGTCCTGCGCAGCGATTTCTGGCACGCGATGGACGCGGTCGGGTTCAGCGAGTCGGCGCCGCCGCTCTACTACGCCCTGGCCTGGTTCTGGACCCAGATCACCGGCACCGGCGAGTTCGGCCTGCGCTCGCTCTCGGCTCTGGCGGGCGTGGCGACTGTGCCCGTTGCCTACCTGCTCGGGGTGGAGCTGCGAAATAGCCGTACCGGAATCGCTGCCGCGGCGCTCGTCGCCGTCAACCCGATGCTGGTCTGGTACTCGCAGGAGGCGCGGGTCTATGCGCTGCTGGCGCTCCTGGTCACGCTCTCGGTCCTCTACTTCGTGCGGGCGCTGGATCATGGCCGCCGCCGCGATTTCATCGCCTGGGGCTTCGCCGCGGGCCTCGCCTTCGCGACCCACTACTTCGCCATCTTCCCGATCGCGGTCGAGGCGATCTGGCTGCTGTGGCGCCGCGGGCGCAGCTCGGCTCCGGGTCTCGCCGTCCTCGGCGGGATCGGCCTCCTGCTGGCGCCGCTCGCGCTCCACCAGATGTCAGCCGGACGCGCCGAGTGGATCAGCAACCACGCGCTCGGCCACCGTCTCTGGGAGGCGGGGCTGACCTCGCTGATTGGAGAGACGAGCGACATCATCGCCCGGCCCGAGCGACCGGAGCTGGTGGTGATTCCCGCCCTTCTCGCGCTCGCGGCGCTGGCGCTGATCCTGTTCCGTGGTCGCAGGGACGAGCATCGCGCCGCCTCGATCCCGTTCGTCCTCGCTGCCATCACGGTGGGCATCCCCGTGGTCGTCGGCCTGATCGATCCCAGCAAGGACTACGTCCTTGCCCGCAACCTGATGCCGGCGCTGGTGCCGATGCTCGTCGTCCTCGCGGTCGGCTTCACCTTGCGCGGCGCCCGCCGGATCGGCACCGTCCTCGGGGCTGCCCTGGTTGCCTACTCGCTCGCCTTCTCTGTTTGGGCGTCGCTCTCCCCGGCTTTGCAGCGGCCCGACTGGGATGCGGTCGCGGAGAACATCGGCGAACCGGAGGCTCCGCGGGCGATGGTCACCTGGGCCCTGGGGGAGGCTTCGCTTCGCTACTACCTCTCCACCGGCTCCTACCAGGTGCTGCCCTCGGACGGCTACGACTGGTTCGTGCACGAAATCGACCTCATCTCCGACGGGCCGGCACCGCCGCCGCCACGCCGCCTGCTCGGCCCCGGGTTCCGCCAGGTCGGCTACGAGAAGGTGGGGCGGCTGTACGTGCGCAGCTATGCCCAGCCGGGCCCGGATCTCGGCCATCTGCGCCTGCGCGCGATTCGCAAAGCGCAGCTCAACTTCCGCACCAACGGGGTGTTGCTCGACGGTATAGGTGCCGAGTAACTCGGACGGGTGTTGCTGGCCACACCCGTCCGGAGACGGTTCCGAGTTATTCTGAGTGGCCCCGGAGAATCCAGCGAGGAGAAGGCATGAGCAAGACCACACGGGCCACCCAGGCCGCCGATCTTTACTCGACCGCACGCGAGAACCCCTACGTCCAGCGTCTGGTCGAAGACGAAGAGCTGCGCGACAGCCTGCGCAAGGCCTTCGAGGCAGCGCGCGGAGCTTACGGCCGTGCGACCGGTAACGGTCACAGCCCGGTCAAGGCAGTCACCACCGACAAGAAGGTGCAGCGCGACCTGCGCGTTGCGGCCGAGAGCCTTCGCGATGCTTCCGAGCAGCTGCGGGCGCCGAAGAAGCGCAAGAAGAGCCGGCTCGGTCGCGTCATCCTGCTTGGACTGGTCGGTGCGGCGGTCGCTCTCATCCTCAGTGAGGACGCCCGCAAGACCGTGCTGGACGCCCTCTTCGGCGCCGAGGAGGAGTTCGAGTACACCAGCACGACCAGCATCAACGGCTCCTAAGCCGTTGCCCGGGAGCCCACCGCCCGGTGGGCTCCATAGACTGGACGTATGGAGGCAGCAACCAAGGAACGGGAGCTGAGCGGCGAGAAGGCTCAGCGAATCGTCGATGCCATGCGCGACAGCGTCGCCAAGCGCGGCGCCGCCGGCTCGACCTTCGAGCACGTCGCCCGCGAGGCAGGCGTCAGCCGCGGCCTCCTGCACTACTACTTCGGCACCAAGGAGCGGCTGCTGGTCGAGGTCGTTCGGCGCGACGCCGAGATCCGGGTGGCGCGGCTCGACGAGCCCCTTGCAAAGGCCCAGACGGTCGATGACGTAATCGACGTCCTGCTCGCCAGCCTCACCGATCTGATCGAGAACGAGCCCGCCTTCTTCCTGTTGCTCTACGAGCTGTTCAGCGCCGGCCGGCGCAACCCCGACATCCAGCACGAGGTCGGCCAACTCTTCGAGCGCACCCGCTCCCACGTCGCCGAGGTGCTGAAGGCGAAGGAGCGCGAGGGCGTGCTCAACCTCCGCTACGACGCCGAGGCTGTCGTCTCCTACCTCTTCGCGGTGGGCGACGGCTTCGCCCTGCAGGCGCTCTCCGATCCAAGCCGCGACAACAGCGGCGCTCTCGCGGCCGGCGCGGCCTCTGCCCGCTATCTGCTGATCACCGAGTAGCGCGCGACCCGCCGGCGCTTTAGTCGCGCATATCGCGACTTTCGCGGCCAAGTGACCGTGCTCACAGACGGCTGGCCGTTCATACGAAAGGCTGGCTAACCAGCCAATGCGTGAGTCGATGAGCAAGCTCGCAGGGTTTCTCGGCCGTCGCCGTCGCTGGGTTCTCGCAGCTTGGATCCTCGTTCTGGTCCTCGCACTTCCGCTCGCGTCCAAACAGACGGAGCACCTCACCGGCGGCGGCTTCGACGTTCCCGGCAGTCAGTCGAAGGCGGTCAGCGACGCCCTGCAGGAGGACTTCAACTCGAAAGCCGACAGCATCTCCGTGCTGCTCCAGGCCGAGCCCGGCTCGAGCGCCGCGGCGAGGACGGCGGCTGTCGCTCGTGTGCGGCGCTCCGTGGCGGAGGTCGAGGGAGTGACCCTGCCGGTTGCCTTTGCCAAACGCGGCGAGCTGGAGCTGCAACGGAAGGGCGAGGCGCTGCTGCCACTGCGCAGCGAGCTCTCCTCCGACCGGCAGACCGACGCCGCCGTGGAGCTGCGCGAAGACCTCTCACCCGGCACGGCCGAGGGCGGCGTCACCACCTACCTCGCGGGCCAGCCGACGGTCTGGGCCGGAATGCAGGAGCTCTCCAAGGAAGACCTGGCAAAAGCCGAGATGGCGGGCTTCCCGATCGTCGCCCTGATCCTGCTCGTCGTCTTCGGCTCGCTTGCCGCGGCGGCGCTGCCGCTGGCGCTCGGCTTCGTCAGCGTGATCGTCACCGGCGCCCTCATCTACTTCATCTCGATGGGCATGACCACTTCGGTCTTCGTCACCAACATGGCCTCGATGATCGGGATCGGGGTGGCGATCGACTACTCGCTCTTCATCCTCGCCCGCTACCGCGAGGAGCGGGCACAGGGGCGCGACCAGGAGGCGGCGCGCGCCGAAGCGCTCTCGACCTCCGGCCTCGCGGTGGCCTTCTCCGGCCTCGCCGTGATCGTCTCCCTCGCCGGGCTGTGGATGGTCGACAACCAGGCGCTGCGTTCGATGGCTCTGGGGGCGATGACGGTCGTCGCCGTCTCGATCCTGACCGCGACGACCCTGTTGCCGGTCCTGATCGCGATGCTCGGCGATCGCGTGATGCCGGGCGGGATCGTCGCCAAGGTGCTGGGCATCTTCCGCCGCGGCGGCGAGCGTCCCGACCGCGAGGCGTTCTGGGTGCGCTGGACCAAAAGCGTCATGGCTCGGCCCTGGACCGCTGTCGTCGCCGTCTCCGCGGTCCTGCTCACGCTGGCGGTGCCGCTGCTCTCGGTCGAGACCGGCACCGACGCGCTCGCCCAGTTCCCCAAGGACAGCGACGTGCGGATCGGCAACGAACTCGCCGCCGAACAGAGCGGCGGGGCCGCCGACCGGATTCAGATCGTCGCCTCCTTCGGCGGCACGGAGATGCCCCCGGGAGGCCGCGCTGCCATCGCCGGCTTCGAGCGCACTCTTGCTGCCGAGCCCGGGATCAGCTCTGTTGCCGCCCCGGTCTACTCGGGTGGCAGCGTCCTCTTCCAAGCGACCCCGACCACGCCGAGCGAAGCGGAGGCGACCCGGGTCCTGGTCGACCGTCTGCGCGACAGCGTCGTTCCCGCCAGCGCGCTGGCCGCCACGGCCAATGTCGACGTAGGCGGCGAGACCGCCCGCAGTGACGACGTGCGCCACCAGATCAGCGGCTCGATGTGGATGATCGTCGCCTTCGTCCTCACACTCAGCTTCCTCGTCCTGATGGTGATGCTGCGCTCGCTGCTGCTGCCGCTGAAGGCGGTGCTGATGAACCTGCTCTCGATCGGGGCTGCGTTTGGCGTCCTCGTCGTGATCTTCCAGTGGGGCTGGCTCGACAGCCTGTTCGGCTTCGAAAGCCTCGGCGCGCTGGACACGATCAACGTGCCGCTGATCTTCGCCATCGTCTTCGGCCTTTCGATGGACTACGAGGTTTTCCTCATGTCCCGCATCCGCGAGCACTACCTCGAGCACGGCGACAACGAACGCGCCGTCGCCGAAGGGCTCTCGACCAGCGCCCGCACGATCTCCTCGGCGGCGCTGATCATGACCGCGGTCTTCGCCGTCTTCATCCTCACCGGTGTGCCTTCGATCAAGGAGCTGGGTCTGGGCTGCGCGGTGGCGATCGCGCTCGACGCGACGCTGGTGCGGCTGATCCTCGTCCCCGCCGCGATGAAGCTGTTCGGGGACTGGAACTGGTGGATGCCGTCCTGGCTGGACCGGGTCCTGCCCGACCTCAGCTTCGAGGGTGGCGGGACCGCCGAGCCAGAACCCGCCGAGGCCTAAGACCGGGCCCGGCAGGGGTTTCACTTAACTTTTTCGGTGGAGCGGATCTCGCTGACGCCTCTGGCTGGCGCCGAAAAAGTACAAGACGTTCCACCCCTGCCGGGCCCGGTCTGAATACGCTGTGCCGGTATGCGTGACGATCTTGCCTTTGCTGGAGCTGCCCGACAGGCGGAGATGATGCGGAACGGTGAGGTTTCGCCACGTGAACTCGTGCAGCTCTGTCTGGACCGGATCGGCCGTCTCGACCAGCAGCTGAACTCCTTCCGCAAGGTCTTCGCCGAGAAGGCGCTGCTCGAAGCCGAGCAGGCCGAAGCACGATTGAAGGCAGGAGAGGAGCGGCCGCTGCTGGGAGTGCCGATCGCGATCAAGGACGAAACCGACGTCGCGGGCGAGGTCAACACCCACGGCACCGATGGCTTCTCCGAGCCGGCCAAGGCCGACTCCGAGATGGTGCGGCGCCTGCGCGAGGCCGGCGCGATCATCGTCGGCCTGACCCTGCTGCCGGAGATGGCGATCTGCGGCTTCACCGAGTCGGCCACCTACGGAGTCACCCGCAACCCGTGGGACCTGCAACGCACCCCCGGCGGCTCGAGCGGCGGCTCCGGTGCGGCGGTTGCGGCGGGACTGGTCCCGATCGCCTCAGCGGGTGACGGCGCCGGCTCGATCCGCATCCCTGCCGCTTCCTGCGGTCTCTTCGGGCTGAAGCCATCGCGCGGCCGGGTATCGCTGGCGCCGGAACTCGAGGGCTGGAACGGGCTTGCTGTCGAAGGCTGCCTCAGCCGCACGGTGTTGGACACCGCGCTCTGGCTGGATGTCGTCTCCGGCGGCTCACAGGAGGACGAGGCGCCACCGCCACCGAACCGCCCCTTCGTCGAGTCGGCCAAGCAGGCTCCGGGGAAGCTGCGCGTCGGCTGGTCGACGGCGGCGCCCCGCGCCGCCGCTCCTCCAACCGTCTCCGACGAGGCAAAGGGCGCCGTGGCCGACGCGGCGGAGCTGATGCGCTCGCTCGGGCACGAGGTCTTCCAGCGCGATCCCGACTGGGGAATGATCGGCAACAACATCACCGCACGCTTCCTGCACGGGGTTGCGCAGACAGTCGAGGAAGTGCCCCACCCGGAGCGGCTCGAACGGCGCACACGGGGGTTCGGCCGGCTGGGAAAGATCCTCCCCGGCGGTCTCTACCAGCGCGCGATGCAGGCTCGGCCGGCGGACATCGCCCGCGTCAACGCGATCTTCGACTCCTGCGACGTGCTGATCACCCCGGTGATGGGCGGCACCGCACTGCCGGTTCGCCGCTGGGAGGGACGGGGAGCGATCCGCACCGTGCTCGGGATGAGCCGCTTCTACCCCTATTGCGTCCCCTGGAACCACTTGGGCAACCCGGCGATGTCGATCCCAGCCGGCTTCTCACCCGACGGCATGCCCCTCGCCTTCCAGGTCATCGCCCGCCGCGGCGAGGAGGCGACCCTGCTCTCCCTTGCCGCTCAGCTCGAGGCCGAGCGGCCCTGGGCGGACGCGCGCCCGCCAATCTCCTAGCGGCGGCGCATTTGCCTCGCGTCGCGTAGGCCCCGCAGCGAGATCGCAATCCATGCCCAGAAGCCGGAGACAGGCATGCAGAGAACAGCCAGGACCGAGCTCGCGAGGCCGACTCGGCTGGCGTTGCGCAGCGCCTCCGCATCGGCAGCCTCCTCGGCGTCGCTGAGCAGGCGCCCCAGGATCCAGAGCAGAGGCGAAGGCACCAAGAACCAAAAGGCGGTCGCCTTCGGGCCCCGGTAGGGGACCGAATTCACCACTCCGTCGGCGGCGACCTGTCGCAGCTCCTGGCGGTAGAACACCGCTCCGACCGCGGTGTGCGCGAGCGCCACAACCTGCAACAGCCTGCCGTTGCGGGGGAGTCGGAGTTGCCGCACCCTGTCCATGCGAATCAAATTAGCATAATAGTTCTAGAACGAATCGCCTAAGCTCAGGGGATGGCGCGGCCGGCTCGCTATACGTCCCAGGGAATCCTCGACGCCGCCGCCGAGCTGGCAGCCCGCAGAGGGCCCGCCGGAGCGACGATCGGGGCGATCGCCGAGTCGCTGGGCGCACCGACCGGGTCGATCTACCATCGCTTCCGCTCCAAGGACCTGCTGCTCGCCGAGCTGTGGCTGCAGACGATCGAGTCCTTCCAGTTCGGATTCCAGGCTGCGCTTGCCGGTCCCGAGCCTTTCGACGCCGGTCTGGAGGCCGCCCTGCACACCCCTCGCTGGGTCCGCGCCCATCCCGTCCCGGCGCGACTTCTTCTCCTGCACCATCGCGACGACTTCGTCTCCGGCGAGTGGCCGGCGGAGGTCGTCGAGCGCGCCGCCGAGGTTACGGAGAGGGCCCAGGCCGGACTCGACACCTTCACCCGTCGCGTCCTCGGCACCAGCGCCGCCGCCAGGCGGCGCGCTCGCTTCGCCGTGGTCGAGCTTCCCGTCGCCGCCGTGATGCCCCACGTCCGCGCCGACGAGCGGCCGCCGCCGATCGTCGAGCGGCTCGTCGCCGACGCCTATCGGGGCGTCATCGGCCCGCGCGAGGCGAAGGTTGGGAAGAAGGCGTGAGCGGGCCTGACGCGGACAACCTCGAGCTGGTCGCCGAGCTGCACCGCCGTCAGGGCGAGATGTACGCGGGCGGCTCGACCGAGGCAGTGGTCGAGCTGCTGAGCGACGACGTCGTCTGGCACGTGCCGGGCGCGAGCCCGATCGCCGGCGACCACCGTGGAGCGCAACAGGTCATGGGCTACTTCGAAAAGCGCCGGAGGCTCGCCGGCGGGACGATGCGCATGAGCCCGGGCGCGGTGATCGGCGAAGGGGACGCCGTCGCCCAGCTGATCGGAGGCAGCGCCGTGCTGGACGGCGAGGAAGTGACCTGGCAGACCGTCGGTGCCTATCGCGTCGAGAACGGACGGATCGCCGAGGCGTGGCTCGTGCCCCTGGACCTCGATCTCTTCGACCGCCTCTGGGCGGCTGGCTAGCTCGGGAAGACCTTGCGCATCCGCGCCAGCTCGCGGATTGAGCCGCGGGGACGGAGGCGACGCTGCAGCACCATTTTCAGCGGGCTCGCTTCCGGCTTGCCGGTGGCGACCCAGTCGGCCCAGCTCGTCTCCAGGACCAGGGTCGGGTTCGGTGCCTCGCCCGGCTCGGCGCGGGTCGAGCCGTTGTCGATCACCAGGTGCCAGGGGTCGGCGTCGGTGAAGCGCCACTGGTAGACGAGCGGCGAGCCGTTGGCGGCCTTCGGGTTGACGACGCGCTTGACCACGTCGAAGTAGAGGCGCTGTAGCTCGGGGGTGGCTTCGGGGGTGGCGTCCGGGGGGCCGAGGATGCCGGCCATCATCAGCTGCACCTGGCGCTGGGCGACCTCCTCCTCGGAGGCTTCCGGGTCGAAGGGAAAGACGCCGGGGGGCATCTCCTCGGTCGGGTAGCCGATCGTGCGCCAGCGCTGGCGGATCAGTTTGAGGCCGAAGGCGAAGATGTCCTCGAGCGAGAAGCCGTAGCACTCGGTGTACTCGCGGTCCATGTTCGGCGGGGTGAAGACCGCCGGGCCGTAGGGCAGCACTTCGCGCAGCAGCTCGGTGACGGCGGCTTTGCATTCGCGGCCGGCGGGATGCTCGTCGGCGAGCAGCTCGGAGAGCACCTTGACGCCGAAGCCGATGTGGCGCTGCTCGTCCTTGGAGACGTTGGCCATGCCGGCGCTGAAGCCCGGCATCGTCTCTTCGGAGGCGAAGAAGTCCTCGATGAAGTGCTGGCCGGGCTGGGCGAGGGAGCCCTCGACGATCAGGTGGTAGAGGGTGATCGCCTGCGCGTACTTGGGCAGAGAGCGGTCCTTGCGCAGTTCCTCCGCCATCACGTCGAGCCGGTCGAAGATGCCGCGGTAGCCCCAGTTGAGCTGCGGCAGGGTGGAGGAGAGCGTCTGCTGGATCGAGTCGCCGCCGACGCCGATCACCTCCTTGAAGAAGCGATGGAAGAAGACCGAATGGCGGACCTCGTCGACCTGCTGGGTGGCGAGGAAGTAGGACTGCTCCTCGGTCGGGGCGGCGGTGATGTAGGGGGCGAGGGTGTCGGCGACCCGGTCCTCGCCGTAAAAGAACATCGAGTAGATCCACATCGCCGAACGGCGCTGAATGTCGCTGAGCGAGTCCCAGCCCTTGCGGTCCCCGGAGAAGTCGATGTCGTAGGCGCTCCAGTTGCCACCCTCCCAACGCTTGTAGAGGTCCTCGTAGGTGATGTTGTCCATCAGGTTCTGGGATGCGACGCTCATCTCTTCTCCTTCGTTGGTGCCTCCGGCGGGGGTGCCCAGGGAGGTTACCGCGCGACTGGCTGGTCAGCCAGGATTGGGCTGTGTGAACTCGATCACACAGATCAGCTTGGCCGAGATCGACGCAGGAACTCATCGAACATCGGGACCGTGAAGGCAGTGTCGCCGTGGGCAGGGCTGTAGACCATTCCCTTTTGGATCAGCGCAGAACGGCGGGGAGCGACGCTCTCCACCTTGACCCCCAGCTTTGTCGCAATGTCACCCGACCTATGTGGACCCGGCCCAAGGTCTGCCATGGCGCCTAGGTACGTCTTCTCTAGGGGCGTCAGCCGATCCATCCGAACACGGAAAAAGTTCTCGTCCAGTTGACGTTGGACGTCCGGTGCGGCAAGGGTCACGTCGTCGAGCGTAATCGGCGACTCCGGGGCTGCGTTCCAGACGTGGTAGCCCCACTCCTGGAGGAAGTAGGGATATCCCTGCGTGAAGCTCAGCAAGTTGTCGAGCGCATTCTCTTCGAATTCGACTTCCTGCTCTTCGGCAGGTGTTGAGAGGACTGCTCTCGCATCATCGTCATTCAAGGAGCCGATCTCCGGAAAATCAAAGAGCCTCTCGGCATACGACTTTGCATTTCCGGCGAGTCCAGGAAGCTGAGGAAGGCCTGCGCCCACGAGGATCACCGGCAGCCCGAGCTGCACTGTGCGATGAATAGCGCTGATCACCGCGGCAAGCTCATCGGCTGTCAGGTACTGGACCTCATCGATCGCCAGCAACAGACCCCGACTTCGATCCTTGGCCGCTTCCCCGACGGCGACGAGAAGATCTGTCGTGTCCTCCGCAAGGACGCCAGAGTCCGCGCTGCCGGCAATCGCGTCAACATTGAGCGAGATCGAGGTTCCGTCTGGCAGGGTGTAGGCGAATGATCTGAGTGTGCCGAGAGCCCGCTTGACGGCCTGTGAAATCGAGCCTCTGTCCAACTCCAGGAGGATCGAGCGCAGCCGGACTGCTAGCAGGTGCTTGAAATTGCCCGTCTCAGGCGCCTCTATGAATGCGGCCATCAGTCCCTCTTCTCTCGCCATCTGATCGAAGCGGTTCAGCAATACCGTCTTGCCAACTCCGCGAAGGCCAATTGGCATGACGCTCTTACCGGGGCGGCCTGATGTGGTCCGACGCAGAGCCACTCCATAGCTGGCTATGAGCTCCTCGCGCCCGACGAACGCCGGAGGCGCTGTGCCCGCACCAGGCGAAAAGGGATTCTCGAAGGGGTCCATCTAGACAGAACTTACTAGAACTTATGGTTCTTACCATGAAAAGCGATAAGTTCTGTCAATTCAGCCTTTGGTGGGGGCTTCTGTAGCGGGAGGGTCGATCTCGCGCTTGAGGATCTTGCCGGTGGGGCCCTTGGGGAGGTCGTCGAGGAACCAGACGATGCGGGGGTACTTGTAGGCGGCGATGCGCTCCTTGACGTAGGCGCTGACCTCCTCCGGCGGCAGTTGCTCGCCGTCGTGGAGGACGACCGCGGCGCCGATCTCCTCGCCCCACTCGTCGTGGGGGACGCCGACCACGGCGGCTTCGCGAATCTTCGGGTGCTCGAAGAGCACCTCCTCGACCTCGCGCGGGTAGACGTTGTAGCCGCCGCGGATGATCAGGTCCTTCTTGCGGTCGACGATGTAGAAGTAGCCCTCCTCGTCGGTGCGGGCCATGTCGCCGCTGTGGAACCAGCCGCCCCGCATCGCCTCCTCGGTCGCGTCGGGGCGCTGCCAGTAGCCCTTCATGATGTTGTGGCCGCGGATCACGATCTCACCCACCTCGCCTTGGGCGACCGGGTTGTCGTCCTCGTCGACGACCTGCATCTCGACTCCCTCGATCGGGGTGCCGATCGAGCCTGCCTTGCGCTCCATGTCCGGATGGTTGGAGCAGGCGACCGGCGAGGTCTCCGAGAGCCCGTAGCCCTCGAGCACCTTCGCCCCGAATGCCTCCTCGAAGCCGTGCAGCACCTCGACCGGCATCGAGGCGCCGCCGGTGATGCAGTTGCGCAGCGACGAGGTATCGAAGCTCTCTCGCTCAGGGTGGTGCAGCAACGCGCCGAACATCGTCGGCACGCCGTAGAAATGGGTGACGCTGTCGCGTTGCATCGTCGTCAGCACCTCGGCCGGGTCGAACTTGGGGACGAGGGTCAGGCAGGCGCCCGCCCGCACTGAGGCGTTCATGCCCACCGTTTGGCCGAAGGAATGAAAGAGAGGAAGAGCGCCGAGGACGATGTCCCCGGCGCCGACCTCACAGGTGGTCCGCGAGGAGATCTCGGCGTTGCGGAAGAGGTTCGTGTGGGTCAGCTCGGCGCCCTTCGGCTTGCCGGTCGTGCCCGAGGTGTAGAGGATCACTGCGGTGTCGTCCTCGGCCGTGTCGACCAGGCCCGGGGTGGGCTTGAGGTCCTCCAGCGTCGCTGCGAAGGCGGCCGGCTCGACCTCGATCAGCTCGGCCCCGGCCTCGGCGGCGCCCGCCTGCGCCTCCTCGGCGAAGCCGTGCCAGGCGAGCAGCAGCTTCGCTCCCGAGTCCTCCAGGTAGAAGGCGATCTCACGCCGCTTCAGCAGCACGTTCATCGGCACGACGACGCCGCCGGCACGCAGCACGCCGTAGTAGGCGACCGGGAATTCCGGCACGTTGGGAAGCATCACGCCGACCCTGTCACCGGCCTGCAGGCCTTTGTCGCGGACCAGGGTGGCGAGTCGAACGCTGCGATCGTCGAGCCCGGCGTAGCTCAGCTCGACGTCGCCGAGGCGGATCGCCGGGTTCTCCGGCGCTCGCTCGGCGCTGTCGGTCAGTATCGACGCCAGGTTCATCCCGTCTCCTCCGGCCCGGAAGTCTAAGCGTCCGCCGGCTGGGGGCCGGTTTGCTCGGCCGCTCCTGCGTTGCGCCGGCTCATCGCCCAGGCGAAGGCGCCGCCGGTGCCGAGCATGAAGGAGGCGTAGACGGCGGCCGGGATGGTGACCTCGTCGGCGAGCGAGGCGCCGACCGCGATCGCCAGCGCCGCGTTGTGGATTCCCAGCTCGAGCGAGATCGCCGTCGACTGGCGGTCGTCGAGTCGGGCCAGCTTCGAGATCCCGAAGCTGAGCGCCATCGCGCTGACGTTGAGCGCGATCGCAGCACCGGCGACGTCGGCGAGGTTCTCCGCGACCGTGTCGTGCTCGCTGACGATTGCGCCGGCGACCACCAGACCGAAGAGGGTGAGAGAGATAGCCCGCACCCGCGGGTAGATCGCCTCGATCTGAGCCGGCCGGCGGCGGCGCAGCTCCATCCCGATCGCAACCGGGACGATCGTGATCGCGAAGACGCGCGCCACGACCCCGAGCATGCTCACGTCGCCGATTCCGGTCGCGTTGAAGTGGTTGCTGGAGAGCTCGAGGAAAAGCGGCACGGTGACGACCGCGCCGACGCTGCTGATCGCGGTCATCGTCACCGAGAGCGCCGTGTCCCCGCGCGAGAGGTGCGTCAGCATGTTGGCCATCATTCCCCCGGGCGAGGCCCCGAGCAGGACGAGGCCGACTGCGAGCTCCGGCGAGAGGCCGAACAGCTCCGCCATCGCCAGCGCCAGCAGCGGTGAGATCAGCGCCAGGTTGAGCATGCCGATCAACACTCCGCGGGGTGCGACGAGGACGCGGCGGAAGTCATCCCGCGTCAGCGTCAGGCCGAGGCTGCACATGATCACCGCGATTGCGGCAGGCAGGACCACGGAGGTCAGCACGGGGCTGTCCATCGCCGGATCGTAGTCGCAGGGCCAGGTTCACCCCGCTGCGCGGTCGCCCGGTTCGTTAGGGTCGTGGCGATGGAGGACCTCGGTCAGCCCAGCTCGTATCTCGCCCTGAAAGAGGGAGCCGCGGTGTACTCGAGCGACGGTCAAAAGCTGGGCGAGGTGGAGCGGGTCCTTGCCGACCCCGATGCCGATGTCTTCGACGGGATCGTCTTCGACACCACAGCCCTGCCCGGCGGGCACCGCTTCGTCGATGCGCCGGAGGTGGCCACCATCTATGACCGTGGCGTCGTGCTCGGCGTCGATGCTGCAGGTGCTGCAGACCTGCCGGCACCGAGCGCCAACCCAGGCTCGCTGAAGGCGAGGGCGGGCGATCTCGGCGGCGGTCGACCGGGGGCTCTACGGCGCTTTTGGAACATGATCTCCGGCAAGCACTGAGCTGTGGCGTCGTCTTTCCGCGACCTCGCGTAGGATCACACCCCGTGAAGCGCCTCATCCCAGTCCTCTTCGCATGCGTTGCCCTGCTGGCGATCGCCGGTTGCGGCGACGACGACTCCAGCACCGACTCGACCGGCTCCACCGCTGCGACTTCGACCGAATCCACGGAATCGCAGGAGCCGGCGACGAGCGCCAGGAAGACCAAGCCCCAGATCGAGGTGCCGAGTGGGGCTCCGCCGAAGGAACTCGAGATCGAGGACCTGGAAGAAGGCAGCGGCCCCGAAGCCAAGGCGGGGGACGAAGTCACCGTCCAGTACGTCGGCGTCAACTACAAGAACGGCGAAGAGTTCGACGCCTCCTGGGACCGCGGCGAACCGTTCACCTTCCCGCTCGGTGCCGGCATGGTGATCAAAGGCTGGGACGAGGGCGTCGAGGGGATGAAGATCGGCGGGCGGCGCGAGCTGATCATCCCGCCGAATATGGGCTATGGCCCAGCTGGGTCACCTCCGTCGATCCCGCCGAACGAAACCCTGATCTTCGTCGTCGATCTGGTCGCGGTCGGCTAGCCCGCAGCCGGCGGCTCAGCGCCCCGTTTACATCTCATCGATGGCGAATGGGGGGCTCGGGCTACCGGCCAGGAGCTGCGTCGCCCTAACGGCAGCCTTGCTCACCGCTGAGGCGAGCTCGCGCTCGCGACCCTGAAAGCGCTGGACGGGCACCGGCACCGAAATCGCCGCTGCGGCCGGGTCGACCCCGTCGGAGATCGCCGCGCCGACGGCGCAGATGCCCTCGGTGTGCTCCTCGCGGTCGAAGGCGACTCCTTTCCGCCGAACCTCGGCGAGCTCTGAGAGCAGCTTCTCGCGGGCCCCGACCGTGTGCGGGGTGAGCTGCGGCAGACGCTTGGGCAACAGGGCGATCGCCTGCGATTCCGGCATCGAGGCGAGGAGCGCCTTGCCGTTGGCGGTGCAGTGCAGGGGGAACGTCTCGCCCACCGCGGACGTCGCGCGGAGGCGGCGGGGCGCGGGAGCCTGGTCGATGAAGCGAACCGAAGACCCGTCGAGGACGGCGAGATCGACCGTCTCCTCGACCTCCCGGCGCAGGTCGAGGAGGACCGGTCGCAGCCGCTCGCCGAGCGCCTCGCGCCCCGCCGCGGCGAGCCGGGCCACCGCGCCGCCCAAGCGAACCCGTCCGTCGCCGGCCTGGGCGACGAGGTTCTCCTCGGCCAGCGCGCTGACGATGCGGTGCACGGTCGACTTCGGCAGCTCCACCGCGCTGGCAAGTGCGCTCAGGCCGAGCCCCTCCGGGGCGCCTTCCAGAGCGCGCAGGACTGCCGCAGCGCGAGCGATTGCCTGGACGCCCGTGCGGCGCTCGCGGGGGTTGACTCTCTGAGAGATGTTCCGCATCGTGGGAAATATAAACTGTATAGTGGAATCGCCATGGGAGCCGACTTCGATGGGCGATCGTTCGGGCGGGGTGAGGAGGGCTACGAGGAGGCTCGCTGCGCTGCGGTCTGGAACGCGCGAACGCCACAGCGGTTCCCCGACCTGATCGTCCAGGCCGAGACCGAGGACGATCTGGTGCGGGCCGTTCGACTGGCGCGAGCGGAGGGAATGAAGATCGGCGTTCGCTCCGGCGGCCACAGCTGGGCGGGCAACCACCTGCGCGACGACGGCATGCTGCTCGATGTCTCGCGGCTCGATTCGCTTACGGTCGACGCCGAGGGGATGTCCGCCACGGCCGGCCCCGGTTGCCGCGGCAACGAGGTGTTGGAGGCGCTTGCCGCCCACGATCTCTTCTTTCCCGCCGGGCACTGCGAGGGCGTGGCGCTCGGCGGCTACCTCCTGCAGGGTGGCTTCGGCTGGAACGGACGTGTCCACGGGCCGGCCTGCATGAGCGTCGAAGCGATCGACGTCGTCACCGCCGACGGGGAGCTGGTCCGCGCTGACGAGACCCATCGCCCCGACCTCTTCTGGGCGGCGCGGGGCTCAGGGCCCGGTTTCTTCGGCGCCGTCTCCCGCTTCCATCTGCGGCTCCAGCCGAAGCCGAAGGTGGTGGCGAACGGGGTCTTCCTCTACCCGATCGACGTCCTCGAGGAGGTCTTTCGCTGGGCGCAGGAGATCGGCCCGCGGGTGCCGCGGACGATGGAGCTGATGGTGATCGTCCACCGGGACTTCGAGGGCGAGCTCGAGATCGCGGTGACGGCGCCGGTGCTCGCCGAGAGCCACGAGGAGGCAGCCGAAGCGCTCGCCCTGCTGGAGACCTGTCCGGTCCGCGAGCGGGCGAAGGGTGCGGCGCCCAACGTCGGGGTCAGGCTCGCCGACCTGTACGCGGCCGTGCACGAGTCCTACCCCGACGCTCACCGCTACGCCGTCGACAACATGTGGACCCATGCTCCGGTCGAGGAGCTGCTGCCGGGGCTGCGCCGGATCGCTGAGACGATGCCGGAGGCGCCGTCGCACATGCTCTGGATGAACTGGGGCCCGAGCCCGCCGAGGCCGGAGATGGCCTACAGCGTCGAGGACGACACCTACATCGCCCTCTACGGCGTCTGGCGGGACCCGGCCGACGATGCGGCGAACGTCGCCTGGGCCACTGACCGGATGGCGGAGATGGAGCACCTCGCCAGCGGCATCCAGCTCGCCGATGAGAACCTCGGTCGGCGTCCCGCCCGCTTCGCCAGCGATGCCAACCTGGCGAAACTCGACCAGGTCCGCGCCCGCTATGACCCCGATGGCCTCTTCCATTCCTGGATGGGACGGCCGTGAGCGCCGCGGATCTCTCTGCCTACCTCTCGCGGCCGATGGCGCCGCCAGACCCTGCTGTGCTGGACGCGATCGAGCGCGGGCCGGTCGATCCTGGCAAGACGCTGCCGCTTGCCGACCTGGACCGGCTGCTCGACCCCGCTCCGCTCGACGTCGAGACCGGCTGGTGCACCCTGCCCGACGGCGTCCGCTTCGTTGCCGTGCGAACACCGATGCCGGGGGCCACTGCGGAGATGGTCGACTGGTGGTTCGACTGGCACCCTCGCGACCCGCTGCGCTACCGGATCTGGCACCCGGGGGCGCACAGCGACAACTCGCTCGAGCCCGCGCCCGCGGCGATGGCCAAGCGCCACTGGGGCGCGACGCATCACCCAGTCGAGGACGTCGGCACCGGCACGGTCCACGCCCGGATCCCCTTCGTCCCCCCGAGCGCGCTCGGGTTCTCCACCGACGCGCTCGACGATCCCCGCGTCGGCACGATCGTCTGCGGTTACGTCGGCGACGATCGCCGCCGCATGCGTCACTCGGCGATGGCCCACGTCTTCCTGGACGAGGACGAAGGCCTGGTGCTCCGCAGTCACTTCTGGCTCGGCGCGGCGATCCGTCCTTACCTGCCGGCCCCGTTGGCCGGTCCCGCTGGGTCCGCTCTCAACCGCCGCGTCGTGCGCAACGCGGCGCTCCCTTCCGGGCTCGCTCCGGCGCTCTCCCGCCACTGCGCCGAGGAGTACGCCAACCTCGCTTCGCTGCTGCCCGAGCTGTACGAGCAGTTCAGCTGATCGCATCGAGCAAAGCTGAGCATAAGATGGCCGCCGTTGAAGCTGGCCAAACCGCATCCGTACGCGCGCTTTCTCATCGCAGCCTTCGTTATTGCGGCGGCGGTTGCTTTCATCGGCGGCGCCCCCGACAAACTGCCGGGGGTCGCGATGGGCTCGAAGGTGCTGCTCTATGTCGAGCGCGCCCTGGCGATCATGCTGGCTGTCTTTCTCGTCTTCGTCGTGTTGGCGAGGGCCTGGCGTGGACAGCTTCCCGACGAGATCTCCAGGGAAGGCTTCAAGTACGGCTCGGTCAGCCCGGAGACGGTCAAAGAGGCGACAGGCGCGGCGGAACAGGACAGCGATTCAGAGCAGGATCGGGATGGCAAGGACTCAGGTCGGCTGCCCGACGATCTTCTCTCGCTTCGCCTCAAGCTCGAGGCGAAGATGGCCTACATCGCGAAGATTCTCTTCACTACAGAGGAGTGCCGCTGCGGAAGCTTCGTGACCATCGGCAGCCTCAATTACGACCGCTTCATCAGCGACGAGGAGGCGCGGACCGCAAGCCAGGTCCTGACCCTGCGCGAAGAGGAGCTCGAAACCCTGCCGCCTCGTCTGCGGAACGAGTTCCTGCGCAGCGCCAATACGGTCGTTGGGAACCTGCGCGCGAGTGTGTTCTACGGAGTCGTGCGCGAGACGCTGAAGAAGAACAAATGGAAGGTCACCGAGATTCCGACCAAAGCCAAACGACGTCCGGACCTGCGAGCGGTCAAGGGAGAGGAGAGCTACCGGATCGTGCCGCGTTTCCTGATCGTGGAGAAGACGAAGAGGCTCGAGAAAGTGATGCGGCGTCTGCAGAAGTGCAAACAGGACGAATCGAAAAAGGAACACGACATCGTCGTGATTCCGGATAACTCGCGGACTCCAACCGATCCCGAGGGCAAGCCGGCCGTGATCAAGCTCGCCGAACTGAAGACCCGGCTCGAGCTCGTCAAAGACGCCCGCTTCCCGGACTGAGCGGAGGTCACTCGCGGTGTCGGCGACACGGAATGGACAGCAGGCGATTCCCGCCGAGCGTTTCGTTGCCCAGGGGCTGGCGGGCGCGCCGGCGAAGGACCCTGTTGCGGTGGCTGAGCGGTTGCTGGCCGTGCAGGGACAGGATCCGCGCGGGTTCCGGTTGGCGATCAGATCGCGCACGACGGGGCTGACCGCCGCCGACGTCGACCGGGCCTTGACCGAGGACCGCTCGCTGCTGGTCACCTGGCTCAACCGCGGCACGCTGCACCTGGTGCGCAGCGAGGACTACCCGCTGCTGCAGGCGCTGACCACGCCTCCGCTCTTTACCTCCGCCAAGCGCCGCCTTACCCAGGAGGGCGTCTCGCCCGCCGAGGTGGAGCGCAGCGTCGAGACGATCGAACGAGCGCTCGCCGACGAGGGGCCGCTCACCCGGTTGCAGCTGCGCGAACGGCTCGAAGCAGCCGGCGTGCGGACTGCAGGTCAGGCGATGATCCACCTGCTGTTCCTGGTTTGCCTGCAGGGTGTCGCCGTGCGCGGCCCGATGGCCGGCAAACAGCACGCCTACGTCTTGGTGCGGGACTGGCTGGGGGTGCAGAAGCCTGTTGACCGGGAGAAGGCGCTGGCCGAGCTGGCCCGCCGCTATCTCGTCGGGCATGCGCCGGCTGACGATCGCGATCTCGCCAGGTGGGCAGGGCTGCCGCTACGCGACGCACGGGCAGGGCTGGCGGCGATCGCCTCCGAGCTCGAGGAGCGGCAGGACGGCCTGGTGCGGCTGCGTGGGCGGCCTTCTGCTGCAGAGATTCCGTCCCCGCGTCTGATCGGTGCCTACGACCCGGTGCTGCTCGGCTGGACCTCTCGCGAGGCGATCATCGGGCCGCACACCCACCTGGTCACCAACAACGGGCTCTTCCGTCCCTTTGCGATGGTCGACGGGCGGGCGGTCGCGACCTGGAAGCTGAACCGGGGCGAGGTGACGATCGAGCCCCTCGGCCGCATCACCAAGAAGGCCGCCGCCGCACTCGAGGCCGATGCTGCCGACGTCGAGCGATTTATGGCAGGGAGCTAGCTCGCCTCGATCGTCTGCTTGATCGAGTTGGCGAAGTCGTCGGCGCCCTTGCCGGCGGCTCGCGCGGCCGGGCCGAGGATCAGCTTGCCGAAGCCCCGTCCCTCCAGTTCGTTGAAGAAGGTCAACTTGGTGCCGTTGCCTTCGGGCTCGAGGTCATAGCCACCCTCGGGAACGACGATCGGCGCCTTCGACAGCTCCTTCCAGCGCAGCCGGGTCGGGCGCTCGAACACCGTCAGCTCGAATTCGCGCTTGGTCTTGATGCCGGCGTCCTTGACCGTGCTGGCGTAGACCGTGCCCAGGCCGGGAGGCCCGTCGGTCTTCTTCTCGATCTCGAGCACCCGCGGGCTGAACTTCTTGTCGTTCTCCCCGTCGGCGAGAAAGTCGAAGACCTCCTCGATCGGCCGCTCGATCGTCACCGTCGCTCCAAATCGCTTTGCCATGGGTCTCCTCGCTGTGTATCGGGCTTTCCACCTGAAAATATCGCAACAGGTATTAATTCTTACTATTCAATTAATATTGCTCAATCGATAGAGAGATTCACAAGTGAAAGAGGCTGAGCGTGCCGAACCCCGATTTCAAAACCATCATGCACGAATTGGTTGTAACACCCGAAGCGACCCAGGCGATGAGCGTTGCAGGGGGCGCGCACGTGGCGGTGACCGCCGCCGACCTGCATGCTCGGAATACCGAAATGTTGAAATTTCTTGACTTCGACTTCCTCAAATCCACCCAGCCGCCGCCGAAACCTCCGCCCCCACCACCCCTACCCGACCAGATTGGCCCGCTGACCCAGAGTCCTATCGTGCTGGGCGGTGGCGTTCCCGTCGGAGGTTGGTCGCAACTGACCCTGTACCGGAACGGTGCCTTCAACTATTCGGGGCACTTTCACGACTCGGGCGCAACCAGCTACAACATGTCGTGCGTATATGCCATCAGAGGCGTCGATGGCACGATTTTCACGTTCTCGCACAGGGGCCGGGTGCATGGCACGTTCGAGGCCGGATCGAGAGACGACGATTGGAGCAACAGTGGAACCAACGAGGCCTTGGCTGCGGCCTGGCCGTCTCTCGTCGCGTCGCTTAGTTGGCAAGTGCGCGTGGGGGCCAACCTGGACTTCAGTGGGGTCCTCGACCAAGCCGTTCAGGCAGTGGGGACCGTTGTTGCTGTCGTAGCGGTTCTCTGACCGAACCCGCCACCTTGGAGCTATGAGCCTTCGAGCTTCGGGCTACGCCAGGGCTGCGCTAGGCGGGCGGCGAGGTCGTCGGCGAGGCCGGCGATCGGGACGCGGATCTGCTCCAGGGAGTCGCGGTCGCGGAGGGTGACGGTGTCGTCCTCCATCGTCTGGTGGTCGACGGTGATGCCCCAGGGGGTGCCGATCTCGTCCTGGCGGCGGTAGCGCTTGCCGATCGAGCCGCCCTCGTCGAACTCGGCGGGAACCCGCTTGCGGATCTGCTCGAACAGGTCACGCGCCTTCTCGGGCATGCCCTCCTTGGAGACGAGGGGGAGGACGGCGACCTTGACCGGGGCGAGGCGGGGGTGGAGACGGAGCACGGTGCGCTGGCGGCCCTCGACCTCCTCGACGTCATAGGCGTCGACGAGGAAAGCGAGCGTGGCCCGGTCGGCGCCGGCGGCGGGCTCGATCACGTGGGGGACGTAGCGCTCTTTCGTCTGCTGGTCGAAGTACTCGAGCTTCTCGCCGCTGAACTTGGCGTGCTGGGTGAGGTCGAAGTCGCCGCGGTTGGCGATCCCCTCCAGCTCCGACCAGCCGATCGGGAAGAGGTACTCGACGTCGCTGGTTCCCGACGAGTAGTGGGAGAGCTCGTCGTCGTCATGGGGACGCACGCGGAGGAACTCTGGGCGGATCCCCAGCTCGGTGTACCAGCGCTCGCGCTCTTCGATCCAGGTCCGGTACCAGCGCTCCGCTTCGGCGGGCGGGACGAAGAACTCCATCTCCATCTGCTCGAACTCGCGGGTGCGGAAGATGAAGTTGCCGGGCGTGATCTCGTTGCGGAAGGACTTGCCGATCTGGGCGATCCCGAAGGGCGGCTTCTTGCGGGCGAAGCCGAGCACGTTCTTGAAGTTGATGAAGATGCCCTGCGCCGTCTCCGGCCGCAGGTAGACCTCGGAGCCCTCGCCGGCGACCGGACCGACGTGGGTCTCGAACATCAGGTTGAACTGGCGCGGCTCTGAGAGCTCGCCGCCGCACTCCGGGCAGCGCAGCTCGGCGCTCGGGTCGCCGCCCTCGGCCTCGACCGCCTCGCGCAGGTGGTCCTCGCGCCAGCGCTTCTTGCACTTGCCCAGGCACTGGACGAGGGGGTCGGTGAAGCCCTCGAGATGGCCGGATGCCTCCCAAACCCGCGGGTGCTGGAGGATCGCCGAGTCGAGCGCGACGATGTCGTCGCGCTCTTGCAGCATCGCCCGCCACCACTCGGCCTTGACGTTGCTCTTCAGCAGCACCCCGTAGTGGCCGTAGTCGTAGGTCGAGCCGAGCCCGCCGTAGATCTCAGAGGAGGGAAAGACGAAGCCGCGGCGCTTGCAGAGCGCGACGATCTCCTCCATCGATATCTCGGCGGCACTCGTAGTCTGCTCGGGGGCTGTCATGCCGGAACCGTATCGGCTGCGATAATCCCGCAGCTCATGCCGATCTATGAGTACAAATGCACGAACGGTCACGTCTTCGACGTGATCCAGAAGATGAGCGACGAGGCGCTGACCGAGTGTCAGGAGTGCGGCGCGCCTGCCGAGCGAGTCCTACACCCCGTCGCCGTCCACTTCAAGGGCTCCGGCTTCTACAACACCGACTACGGCAAGAAGAAGAAGGCGGGCGCCAACGGGGGATCCTCAGAGGGTTCCAGCGAGGAGAAGAGCTCAAGCGACTCCAAAGACTCGAGCGATTCGAAGCCCGCCGGCGACACGAAGGCGAAGGCTGCGGCGAGCGACTGAAGGATTGATCGCCCTGTAGGGGCATCAATCCTTCAACGAGCGCTGCTAGCCGTTGAGGAATTGGTCGACGGCGCGCCGGCGCGCTGACTCCGGCACTTCGACGCTGCTTTCGGGACCGACGCCGCAGCCCGAGTTGGCGCCGGCGCAGAGCACGTAGGTGTCGCCGCTGCCGCCGAAGGCGGCGGCGAGGACGAGCTGGGGCATGGTCAGGAATCCCATGTCGCTGACGAAGGCTTTCGGCGCGTCCCAGCCGATGATCGGGCCCTTGACGAAGTTGTAGGGGACGCGGAGCGGGTCGGTGAGACGGTCCTTGATCCCGTTGATCACCGACTGCTGGGCTCGCTCGCGGTCGAAGTCGCTGTAGCCGAGGGTGTAGGCGCTGGCGCCTGGGCCGGGGCATTCGCTCGGCTTGCGGGCTCGCGCGTAGGCCAGGGCCTTTTCGCCGTTCAGCGTGTTCTCGCCCTTGCCCAGCCGCAGCGTCACGCCGCCCTGGCCGCCGCCGGCACCGCCGTTGATGTCGACGCAGAGCTTCTGGGGTACGTCGACCGTGACCCCGCCGACCGCGTCGATCAGGTCTTCGAAGCCGGTGAAGTCGACGATCGCCACATGGTCGACCTCGAGCCCGAGGAAGTCTTCGACGGCTTCGATCTGGGCCGCCGCGCCGCCGAAGGCGTATGCCGCGTTGATCTTCTGCGGGCTCTGGCCGGGAATCTCGGCGTAGCTGTCGCGGGGGATCGAGAGTTTGCGGAAGGCGCCGCCACCGGCGCGGATCAGCATCAGCGTGTCGGCGCGGAATTCACCGACCGAGCACTCGCCGTGCGGCACGTCGCCGTGTGCCTGCTGTTCGAAGCACTCCTCCGAGGGAGCGGCTCCCGGCTCTTTCGTGTCGGGCGGCCGCGCATCGGTGCCGATGACCAGGATCGTCTGTGCGCTGGGCAGCTGCAGCGGGTTGCCGTGCAGGGTGGACTTCGCCTCGCCGGAGAGCTTGAAGGCCTGCAACTGGGCTGAGACTGCGAAGGCGAGGAAGCTGAGCAGGATCCAGCCGAGCGCGGCGAGGCCGACCCACTTGAGGGCCCGCTTGCCCGTCCAGCGGCGGCCGGGGGTGTCCTCTGACGGCTGGTCAGGCCTGTCGCGGCGCGGCCACTTCGGCGCGCGCGGAGTCCTCTCTCTGAGACCTGAGAGATCGGGGGACCGCAACCTCGACAGAAGGCCTTTCCGGGACCGGTAGACCTTGTACTCGGGCGGCCCGGAGGGCTGCTGCTCGCCATTGTCGGCCATGAAAGACTCCGGGCATGATGCCGATGCCCGCGGTCGCTCGCCTCCTGCCCACCATCATCCACGCATGAGTGCAGGGGAAACGATCGGGGTAGATCTCGGTGGGACGAAGATGCTCCTCGGTGTCCTCGACCCCGATTCCAAGGTCCTCTGGGAGAGCCGTGAGGCGTCCACAGGGCAGACCGAGGACGAGCTGGTCGAGCTGCTGGTGCGCGAGATCGAAGAGGCGCGCACCGCCCGGCCCGGCGTCGGCAGCGTCGGGCTCGGCATCCCGGCGACGATCGATCACGACAAAGGCATCGCGATCTCGGCGGTCAATCTGCCGCTCGACGACCTGCCGATTCGCCAGATCGTCTCCGAGCGGACCGGCCTGCCGATCTCGGTCGACAACGACGCCAACGTCGCCGCCCTCGCCGAGCACCTCTACGGGGCTGCGCGGGGAACCGAAAACGCCGTGATGCTGACGATCGGCACCGGGATCGGCGGTGGGCTGATCCTCAACGGCGAGGTCTACCGCGGCGCCGGCGGCGCCGGCGCCGAGCTGGGCCACACGGTGGTTGAGATCGACGGACCTCGCTGTCAGGGGAATTGCCCCGGCCGCGGCTGCATCGAGACCCTCGCTTCCGGTACCGCGATCGGGCGGGAGGGGCGCGAGGCGGCCAAGCGCGAGCCTGAGTCGGCGCTGGGAAAGATGGACGCCGACGGCCTGCAGATCGACGGCAAGGCCGTGACCGATGCCGCCCACGCCGGCGACCCCACCGCTGTCGCTGTCTTCGACCTCGTCGGCGCCAGGCTCGGGGCGGCGCTGACCAGCTTCGCCAACATCTTTCAGCCCGAGGTGATCGTGCTCGGCGGTGGCGTGGTGGGCGGCGCCGGGGACCTTCTGCTCGAACCGGCTCGCCACGAGCTGGAAGAGCGTGCCCTGCCGCCGATGAACCGCACGCCGCTCGTTGCGGCTGAGCTCGGCGAGGACGCCGGCATGATCGGGGCCGCCGCGATGGCGCGGATCGAGCTGGAGCAGAGGACGGGCTGATGCCGGGATCGCTGATCGTCTGCCCGACGCCGATCGGCAACCTCGACGACGTCACTCCCCGCGTCCGCGATGCCCTGGTCAGCTCCGACTGGATTGCCTGCGAGGACACGCGGCGCACCGGCGGGCTGCTCGACAAGCTCCGCATCCGCCCGGCTCCTCCGCTGATCTCCAACCACGAGGGCAACGAAGCCGCCCGCGCGACCGAGCTCGCGCAGCGGATCGAGCGCGGGGACACCGTCGCCCTCGTCTCCGATGCCGGTATGCCGGCGATCTCCGATCCCGGCTACAAGCTGATCCGCCGCTGCATCGAACGCGACCTCGAGGTGACGGTGCTTCCCGGTCCCTCGGTGGTGCCGGTGGCCCTGGTTGCCTCGGGTCTCCCCACCGACCGCTGGCGCTTCGAGGGCTTCCTGCCGAAGCGCTCCGGGGAGATGGAGCGCGTGCTGCGCTCGGCCGAGACCGTGGTCGCCTTCGAGTCGCCCCGCCGGATCAGCGAGTCCCTCGCCGCCCTCGCCGCGATTGCCCCCGACCGCCCCGCCGCCGTCTGCCGCGAGCTGACGAAGATGCACGAGGAGATCGCCCGCGGCTCGCTGGCCGAACTGGCGCGGCGCTTCCGCAGCGACGTCAAAGGCGAGATCGTGCTGGTGATCGCGCCAGCGGCCGCCGAGGACCATGACCGCGACGTCGGCTTCGCCGTCGACGCTCTGCGCCACCTGGTCCAGTCGGGGGCACGACCCCGAGCCGCGGCGAGCGTCGTCGCCGCCCTGACCGGCACCCGCGCGAACGACCTCTACCGGGCGCTGACCGGGCGCGAGCCCCGCCGCTGAGCGTCGACTAGCCTGGCCCGCGGTGTCCTTCTACGTCACAACCCCGATCTACTACGTCAACGCCGAGCCGCATCTCGGCCACGCTTACTCGACGATGGCTGCCGATGTGCTCGCTCGCCATATGCGGCAGCGGGGCGAGGACGTCTTCTTCCTCACCGGCACCGACGAGCACGGTGAGCCGGTCGAGCTCGCGGCTGAGCGAGAGGGCATCTCGCCGCAGGAGCTGGCCGATCGCAACGCCGAGAAGTTCCGCCGGCTGATGCCGATCATCGGCGCGACCAACGACTTCTTCATCCGCACCTCCGACCCTCGCCACAAGGAGCGGGTCGCCGAGGTGATGCAGCGTGTCTACGACAACGGCTGGGTGAACAAGGGGGTCTACGAGGGCTGGTACTGCCCGCGCTGCGCCGACTTCAAGACCGAGCGCGAGCTCGGGCCGGGGCAGACCTGCCCGATCCACGAGATCCCGCTCGAGCGCGTCCGTGAGGAGAATTGGTTCTTCCGCCTCTCCGCATTCCAGGAGAAATTGGAACGGCTCTACGAGGAGCGGCCGGACTTCGTCGTGCCGGACTTCCGTCGCAACGAGGCGGTCTCGTTCATCAAGCAGGGCCTGGAGGACGTCTCGCTCTCGCGGCCGAAGCTGAAGTGGGGGATGGAGCTGCCCTGGGACCCCGAGCAGCGCATGTACGTCTGGTTCGATGCCCTGCTCAACTACTTCACCGCGCTCGCCTTCGCCCGTGAGGGCGAGGACCTGACCGAGCGCTACTGGCCCGCCAGCCTGCACGTGATGGCGAAGGACATCCTCAAGTTCCACGCGGTGATCTGGCCGGCGCTGCTCTGGGCGGCCGGCCTCGAGCCGCCGCGGCGGATGGCGATCCACGGCTTCCTACTGATGGGCGAGAAGAAGATGTCGAAGTCGCTCGGCAACGTGCTCGATCCCTTCGAGGTGATCGAGCGGTTCGGCGCCGACGCCCTGCGCTACTACTGCTTCCGCGAGGTCAGCTTCGGCCAGGACGGCTCGATCTCCACCGCCGGCTTCGAGGCCCGCTACGACGCCGAGCTGGCCAACGACTACGGGAATCTGGCGAGCCGCACGCTGGCGATGATCGAGCGCTATCGCGCCGGCGTCGTGCCGGTGGCCGCTGTGGACGCGGTCCTGGCCGAGGACTTCGAAGGGGTGGTGGAGCGGGTTTGCGATCTGCTTGACCGGGCCGAGCTGACCCAGGCTCTGGAGGAGATCTGGAAGCTGGTGCGTCGCCTCAACCGCTACGTCGAGGAAATGCGACCCTGGGAGCTGGCCAAGGACGAGGCCGACCCCGAGCGTCTCGACGAGGTCCTCTACAACCTCGCCGAGGGCCTGCGCGTAGCCACGCTGCTGCTCGTCCCCTACCTACCGCAGACGAGCGAGCGGCTGCTGGGTGCGCTGGAGGAAGAGTCCCGCGGCCTCGCCGAGCTCGGCTCCCGCTCCGGCGGCCAGAAGGCCGAGCGCGTGCCGCCGCTCTTCCCGAGGATCGAGCCGGTCGCCTAGAAGGCGACGACGGACCGGCCGCGCGTGCGGCCCGCAGCGGGTGGCGCCGATGCCGTGCAGAAGGCGAGCTGCGACGCCACGCAGTGTCTCGCTCCCGTAGGCGGTCGAGGGATTGTGCTCGGTGAGGATCGCGAGGCCGAGCCGGCAGTGGCCTCGCTCGAGGAAGGCGACCTGATGGCTGACCGTGCCGGCCCCGTCGTCGGCGATTCCCCAACCCCCCTTGAAGTAGAGCCGCCAGCCGCGGTGGCGCACGGCAGCGGCGCCCCAGCGTTGCCAGGAGACGACCGAGCGCAGGAGGTGCCGGGCGAAACGCCGGTGGCGCCCGGGCACGAAGCGCTCGTAGCGCCGCATGAAGCGTGCCTGGTCGCGGGCACTGACCTGCGAGAGGCCGCCGAGCCAGCCCGGTTCGTACACCCAGCGAAAGTCACGCATCCGGGCGGCATGGGCGAGCCGCTCGACGCTGCCGTCGCCGAGCAGGGCGGCAACCTGGATGCCGGCTGCGTTGTCGGAGACGCGGATCATCGGTTCGAGCAGTGCCGTCTCGTCCTCGCGAAGACGACGGTTGCGGACCGAGCGCCGGCGGAGGTAGGCGACGAGCAGCATCGCCTTGATCGTGCTGGCCGCCGGAGCGGTGCGAGCGCCGCGAAACGAGCGCAGCCGCGAGCGCCGGCCGACGATCGCGAAGCTGACGTCGCCGAGCCGCCTGCGTGCATAGCGCCGCGCTCCGGCAACGGACGGCTTCCAGGCACGGCTCGCGGCTCGCTCGCCCGTACTGGCAGCGCTCGGAGCCGCCTGTAGGAGCAAAAAGGCAAGAAGCACTGCCAGCACGCTTGCCATTCCCGCCGGGAACGGCAGCCGGATCAACTCGGTTTGCTCCCCGCCAGGGCTTCAGGGCCTAGCTGCTCGGGGCGGGTATAGCCGCAGAGGGCCATCGTCAGGTCGAGCTCGGCGAGGATCATCTTGAGCACGGTTTCGACCCCGGTCTGGCCCTCCAGGGCGAGGCCCCAGATGTAAGGGCGGCCGAGGAGGACGGCGTCGGCACCGAGGGCGAGGGCCTTGATCACGTCGGTGCCGCTGCGGATGCCGCTGTCGAAAAGGACCGCGAGGTCGTCGCCGGCGGCTTCGGCGATCGCGGGCAGGGCATCGAGCGAGGCGAGCGCCCCGTCGACCTGGCGGCCGCCGTGGTTGGAGACGACGATGCCGTCGACACCGTGCGCCACCGCTTCGCGCGCGTCGTCGACATGCTGGATGCCCTTGACCAGGATCGGCAGCTCCGTCTGTTCGCGCAGCCAGGCGAGGTCGTCCCAGGCGAGCGCGGGGTTTGCCTGTATCGAGAGGAAATGGCCGGTGGCCATGCCGGGGTCCTCCTCGGGGGTCTTCTCGAGCGCTTCGCGGAAGACCGGGTCCTGGAAGTAGTTGGCAACCCCCATCCCGTTCAGGAAAGGCAGCCAGGCCTGCTGCAGGTCGCGGGGCTTCCAGCCGGGCACGAAGGTGTCGACGGTGAGCACGATAGCGCCGTAGCCCGCGGCCTCGGCGCGGCTGACCAAGCTCGTGGCAAGAGCGCGGTCATTGGGCCAGTAGAGCTGGAACCAGCGAGGCCCGTCGCCGCTTGCCTCGGCGATCTCCTCGAGCGTGAACGCTGCCGCCGTACTGGCAACGATCGGCAAGCCCAGCGTTGCAGCCGCGCGAGCAGAGGCCAGCTCACCCTCCTCGTGGACCACCTTCTGCACGCCGATCGGCGCCAGCAGCAACGGCGCCGGCAGCGTCGTTCCAAGCACCGTCGTCGAGAGGTCGCGCTCGGCGACGTCGCGCAGCATGCGAGGGACGATCCGGCGCCGCCTGAACGCCTCCAGGTTGGCGTCCATCGTGTCCTCGCTGCCGGCCCCGGCGAAGACGTAGTTGGCCGCTTTCGGGTCCATCGTCTCGGCGGCGAGCCGCTCCAGATCGGCGACCGCAACGGGGACAGACGGAACCTCGCCACCCAGTCCCCGGGCATAGATCTCGCGGTAGTAGTCGGCTGGATCCGCCACGCGGCCAGAAGGCTATTTCAAGAATTAGGTGCTGGTCAGGTCGATTTCCCACTCCGCTGACTCCGTTCGCCTGCCCAATCTCCTAGTTCGAAGCCCATCGAACACCGGCGACCCCTGCGCTCTCACGGCGCGCGGGTCGTTTTCGTTCCTAGACTCCTTTCGGTGATCGATTCCCACACCCACCTCTTCTTATGCGAGCGGCCCGAGGTTGAGGTCGTCGCCACGGCGCGTGAGGCGGGGGTCGAGCGGATGCTCAACGTGGGCTTGGACGGGGCCACCAACCGGCAGACGATCGCCGCCGCCGAGCGCCATGACTCCGTCTTCGCGACCGTCGGCTGCCACCCCACCGAGGCAGCGGGCTTCGACGACGCTCGGGCTGAGGCGATCGCCCGTCTTGCCGCCCACGAGAAGGTGCGGGCGATCGGCGAGACCGGGATCGACTACTACCGCGAAACCGCGAGCCGCGACGAGCAGCGCCGCGCGCTCGAGGCGCAGGTGGCGATCGCCGCTGACCACCGCCTACCCGTGGTCATCCACGCTCGCGACCCAGATGGCGAGACCGGCGCCGTCGACGACGTCTTCGAGATCCTCGACCGGAGCGCGGATGGCGTGCCGGTGATTCTGCACTGCTTCCTCGCTCCCTGGCGGGTCGAGGACGCGATCGAGCGCGGCTGGTACTGCTCCTTCTCGGGCATCGTCACCTTCCCCAGTGCCGACGAGCTGCGCGAGGCAGCGGCGAAGCTGCCGGACGAGCTCGTCCTGGTCGAGACCGACGCGCCCTACCTCGCTCCGCAGCCGGTTCGCGGCAAGTCCAACGAGCCCGCCCACGTGGTCTCGACGGCCGAGGTCGTCGCCGAGGTTCGCGGCGTCTCCTACGCGGAACTGGAGCGGACGGTCGAGGCCAACGCCCAAACGCTGTTCGACTGGTAACCCATGGTTCGCCTCGGGCAGAACTTCCTGTCCGACCCCAACCTGCTCGACGCGATCATCCGCGACGCGGAGCTCGATCCAGGCGACGTCGTGCTCGAGGTCGGTGTGGGCGAGGGGGTGCTGACCGAGCGGCTGGCGGATGCCGCCGCCCACGTCCACGCAGTGGAGATCGACCGTCGCCTGCAGGACGGACTCGCCGTGGTCGAGGCTCGTCCCAAGGTCGATCTGCATTGGGGGGATGCGCTGGACCTGGACCTGGGAAAGCTCCAGCCCGCCCCGACGGCGGTCGTCTCCAACCTTCCCTACTCCGTGGCGACCCCGGTGATCTTGCGCACGGTCGAGGAGCTGCCATCGGTTGGCCGCTGGACGGTGATGGTCCAGCGCGAGATCGCCGACCGGCTGCGGGCGGATCCCGGCAGCCGCGTCTACGGTTCGCCGAGCGTGCTGGTCCAGCTTGCCTGCGAGGCGAAGCTGCTGCGGACGGTCGACCCGGCGGTCTTCCGTCCCCGCCCGCGGGTCGAGTCGGCGATCCTCGGTCTCAGGCGGATCGGGCCCGGAGCCGACGCGCCGACGCGCGCCCTCGTCAGGGCCGCGTTCGCGCACCGCCGCAAGGCCCTCGCCCGCTCGCTCGAGCACGTCCAGCCAGGCTCGATGGAGGCTGCGCGGGAGGCCCTGCGGGAGCTCGGGCTGTCTCCCACCGCCCGCGCCGAGGCGCTTGCTCCCGGCGAGTTCGCCGCCCTATCGGCAAAGCTTCACGGCAGCTTCTGAGTGCGCTGTCGCTTCCCGATGCAGATCAACGCCCCCGCCAAGCTCAATCTCTGCCTCTACCTCGGCCAGTGCCGCGACGATGGGTTGCACGAGCTCTGCTCGCTGTTCGAGCCGCTGGCGCTCGCCGATCCGATCGCGGTCGGCGATGCCGGGCGGGACGAGGTGGTCTGCGCCGGAGTGGAGGGCGACAACCTGGCGGAGCGGGCGCTGGCGGCCCTGCGCGAGCACGGCTGGAGCCGGTCGCCGCTGCGGATCGAGATCGAGAAGCGGATCCCGGTCGCCGCCGGCCTCGGCGGCGGCAGCGCCGACGCGGCGGCGGTCCTGCGGCTGGCAGCCGGAGAGGTGCCGGAGCTGGAGGAGATCGCGGCCGGCTTGGGCGCTGACGTGCCCTCGCAGCTGCAGCCGGCATTGGCGCTGGTCCGTGGCGCAGGGGAGAGGGTCGAGCGGCTGCCCGAGCCGGCGCCGCATGCGGTGGTCCTGCTGCCCGACGGTGGCGGCTTGAGCACGGCGGAGGTCTTCGCCGAGGCCGACCGGATGGGCCTCGGCCGCGACGCCGGCGAGCTCGAGGAGTTGGCGGAGCGGCTTCGCGCGGCGGCCGGCGCCGGGGCATCGCCGCTCGCCTATGAGGAGCTGCTGGTCAACGATCTCGAGCCGGCCGCGCGTTCCCTGCGGCCGCGGATAGGAGAGGCGCTCGACGCGCTGCGCGAGGCCGGTGCCCGCCGTGCCCTGCTGACGGGCTCTGGGCCCACCGCCTTCGGTCTCTTCGAGGACTTGGCCACCGCGCGCGCGGTGGCAACCGCGCTTGATCGCGACGACGCGATCGTCTGCGCTGCCGGAAGTGCGAGGCTCGAGCGATGAAGCTGCCGGGGGAGGGAGGGGGCAACCGCAAACGGGCCCTGATCGGGATCGCCGTCGTCGCGATAGCCCTCGCCTACTACTTCATCGGCCGCGAGCTCGGCCACATCGACCTGCAGGGCCTGCTCGAAGACATCTCCAACACGCTGGGCGCCTGGACCTACCTCCTCGTCGGCGTCTTCGCCTTCGCCGAGACCGGCGCCTTCGTCGGCTTGGTCGTACCGGGCGAGACGACGATGCTGCTCGGCGGCGCCGTCGCCGGCCAGGGCGCGATCGACATCTACCTGCTGATCGCGATCGCCTGGTTCGCCGCCTGGGCGGGAGATACCACCAGCTTCTTCATCGGCCGCCGCCTCGGGCGCGAGTTCGTACTGCGCAATGGGCCACGTGTCGGGATCAGCCACGAGCGTTTCGAGCAGGTCGAGAGCTACTTCTCCCGTCACGGTGGCAAGACGATCTTCATCGGGCGCTGGATCAGCCTCGTCCGCGCTCTCGCGCCCTTCATCGCCGGCAGCTCGGGGATGCAGTACCGCGCCTTCGTCCCCTACAGCATCCTCGGCACCGGCCTCTGGGCCAGCGCCCACATCCTGGTCGGCTACTTCTTCTCGCGCAGCATCGAGAGCGCCGCCGAGTACGCGGGCCGCGGCGCCTTCCTGCTGGCGACCTTCATCGTCGTCGTCGCCGGCGGCGTCTTCCTGTTCCGCCACTTCCGGGTCGAGAGGAATCGCAAGGCGGCGGTCGCCTGGATGGAGCGCAACGCCGCGACTCGCTGGCTGGTCGTCCTCGGCCGCCGTTTCCGCCCGCAGCTCCAGTTCCTCTGGGCCCGGGTGACGCCGGGAGGGACCTTCGGGCTGGAGTTCACCACGCTGATGGCGATTCTCGCCGTGGCCGGCTTCGTCCTCGTCGCCTACACGGTGATCGTCAGCGGCGACCCCGGACCGACTCCCGGCGACGAAACCGCCGTGGACCTGGTCGAAAGCCTCCGGGCCGGTTGGCTGGTCGACGTCGCCAAGGGGATCACCAGCCTCGGCTCCGCCGCGGTGACCTGGTCGCTCTCCCTGCTGGCTGCCGTCCTGCTCGCCGCGCGCCGGCGCTGGGCGGAGCTCGGCGTGCTGGTCGTGGGGATGGCGATCGTGATCGCCGGCGTGCACGAGCTCAAGGCCTCGGTCGACCGACCCCGGCCCGAAGGGGGCCTGGTCGACGTCTCCGGTTCCGCTTTCCCCAGCGCTCATGCCGCCTACTCGACCTTCTACGTCTGGCTGGCGGTGACGATCGTGCTGCGCCTCCGGGTCGGCATGGCCCGCGGCGCCGCACTGATCCTCGCCGGCATCGCGCTGGCCGGCTTGATCGGCCTCTCGCGCGTCTATCTCGGCGTCCACTACCTCAGCGACGTCAACGCCGGCTGGGCGTTGGGGGCGGCTGCCTTCTCCCTCTGCGCGGCCGTCGCCCTAGTCATCACCACTGTGCGACAGAATGGGTTCGGTGCTGCCGCTGGCGCTGCAGAAGATCGAGGATGAGTACCTGCTGTTCGGCATTGCCGGGCTGGTCAGCCTGGTTGCCTTCGTCAGCCTGATCCTGGTCCCGGCGGTCAGTTCCTACGGCCGGATCTGGGAGAAGGCGGCAGCCGGCGTCCTCTCACTCTTCGTCCTCGCCGCCCTGGTCCTGGTCGGAATCGTCGCCGGTCTCGCCTTCGTCTACTACTACAACGACATCCTCAATCTCGTCAACGGCTAGCTAGCTGGGGATAATGACGGGATGCCAGCCGCCTCCAGAGGGCAAAAAAAGCCTGCAAAAGAGCAGGAAGCTGGGACTCTCGACGCGCTCGCCGAGGCGGTCGAGTCGGGCGCCGGCCTGCCTGCCGTGGCGCGCGCGGCTGCGAAGCTGCTGGACGCCAGCGTCGCCCTGATCGACCGCTCCAGCGCCGTGCTGGCCGTGGCGGGAGCTTCGCCCGACCAAGAGCAAAAGTTGCTTGCCGGGGGCGACGACGTCACCCGGGTCGAGCTCCGCGTTGCCGACAGCATGGTCGGCGAGCTGCGCTATCGCAGCAAGGCACCGCCCGATCCGACGATCGCCCGCATGGTGACGACGCTGCTGGCACTGGAGCTGGAGCGCTCGCGCTCGCCCGAGTGGGAGAGCGAGGAGGTTGCGGGGACCTTCGTCGCCGCCGTGCTCGCCCGTGAGGTGACCGACCGGGGCGACATCGTCGCCCGTGGCGCCGAGCTCGGCGCCGAGCTGGAGCAGGGGGCCGGAGTGCTGATCCTCCGTGCAGCCCCCCGCGCCGCCCAGACCGGGGAGTGGCGGTCCCGCGTTCTGACTCTGACCCTGCGCGCTCTGCGTTCCCTCGCGCCGGGCTCGCTGGCGAGCGCCGACGGGGAAGAGGCGGCCGAGATTGCCGTGATCGTCCCGGCCGAGGACGAGGCCCGCCTGGCGCGTGCGACGAGCGGCCTGATGCGGGAGCTCGAGGACAGCCTCGCCGGCTTCCACCTGACGATCGGACGCAGCCGCCACGCCTCTGACCCGGTTGACCTCTACCGCGCCGGCAACGAGGCCCGGCTCGCGGTCAACGTCGGCGAGGCCGAGGCCCGACCTCTGCTCGCCTTTGAGGACACCGGCTCCTACCGGCTGCTGCTGCCGGCGATGAGCGAGGACCCGCGCGAGCTGGAGCGCTTCTACGCGGAGACGATCGCGCCGCTCTCGGCCTACGACGACCAGTACGAGACCGAGCTGGTGGCGACGGTCGAGGCCTACCTCGACAACGACGGCAACGTCGCCGCCACCGCCAAACAGCTTTTCACCCACCGCCACACGATTCGCTACCGCCTCGAGCGGGTGAAGGAGCTCTGCGGCCACGACGTCTCTGCCAGCGAGGGCCGCGAGAAGCTCAGTCTCGGCCTGAAGACGATGCGCGTCCTCGGCATCGCCTCCCCACGGGGCCCGGCCATGGAGCCGGGAGCCGAAGCGGGCAAAGTCCCCCGCTCGACCGAGGAGTAAGCCGGCCGGGCGATTCCGGGGGAAGGACTCGAACCCTCTCTTCCAGGACCAAAACCTGGCGTGCTGGCCAAATACACCACCCCGGACCGAGCTCCGAGCCTAGCGCCGCACAGGTGGCTGAAGGGTTTTGCACCCGATGGGGGCGCCAACCCTTCATCGAACGATTGAGTATCCGCTGGGAGGCCTAAGGTCCTCGCATGGAGATGGGTGGAGCGGCGATGGATCCTGAGGTTCGCGAGGGGTTGCGGCGCAGCTGGAAGGTGCTGATGGCGATCGGCGTCGCGGCGATCTTCATCGGTTGCGTGGCGATCGTCGTGCCCGCGGTCGCCGCCGTCGGCACGGCGATCTTCATCGGCTGGATCCTGATCATCGCCGGTGCCTTCCTCATTGCTGCGGCGTTCACCGCGCACTCGCTCGGGACGGTCATCGTGCGCCTGCTCTGGGCGGCGCTGACGGTGATCGTCGGCGTCTGGCTGATCGCCGATCCGCATGGAGGCGCCGTCAGCCTCACCCTGCTGCTCGGCATCTACTTCCTGCTGATGGGTCTCACCCGGATCGCCGTCGCCTTCGCCGGTCGCGGCCGGCAGGGCGCCGGACTGGTCGGTCTCAGCGGCTTCGCCGGCCTGCTGATCGGCATCCTCGTCCTCGCCAAGTTCCCCAGCTCCGCTGACTGGGCGATCGGCCTCCTGGTCGGCATCGACCTGATCTTCGCCGGCTGGACCCTCACCGCTGTGGCCCTGGTCGGGCGAGACCTTTCGCGCACCTAGCTGCTGCGGGCGGTACGTGAACGTCCCTAATACCATCCGGGAGTGAGTTCGCCTCTGGTTCTCGTCATGGCGGCGGGCGAGGGAACGCGCATGCGTTCCAGCCTGCCGAAGATGCTGCATCCCGTTTGCGGGCGCCCGATGGTCGCTTGGCCGATCCTCGCTGCGCGCGAGGCCGGCGCCGGCCGGGTGGCGGCGATCGTCTCGCCCAACCAGGACATCGTCGACGGCTTGCCCGACCAGGTCCAGCTCGTCACCCAACCCCAGCCCGACGGCACCGGTGGCGCGATCCGCGCGGCATTGCCGCTGATCGAGGAGAGCGAGACCGTCCTCGTCCTCTCCGGGGACGTGCCGCTGCTCTCGGCCGCGACCATCTCCGGCCTGCTCGAGGCCCACGCCTCATCCGGCGCTGCGGCGACGATGCTGACGATCGAGCTCGACCAGCCAGGTTCCTACGGCAGGGTCGTCCGCGCCGCCTCCGGCGAGGTCGAGCGTGTGGTCGAGGCGAAGGCGGCGGGGGACGCGACCGCCGAGCAGCTGGCGATCCGCGAGGTCAACGCCGGCACCTACGCCTTCCAGGCCCGCCCGCTTGCCACGGCCCTGGCGGGTCTCTCCAACGACAACGCCCAAGGCGAGTACTACCTGCCCGACGTCTTCCCGGCCCTGCGCGAGGCCGGTCACACCGTCGCCGCCCACATCGCCGATGACCTCGCCGTGACGATGGGGGTCAACAACCGCGTTGACCTCGCCGCGGTCGAGGCCGAGGCGCGCCGCCGCATCCTCGAGGCCCACATGCTCGCCGGCGCCACCGTCGTCGATCCGGGCTCGACCTGGGTCGACGCCGAGGTCGAGATCGCCGCCGACGCGCGCATCGAGCCCGGCACCAGCCTCCACGGTCAGACCAGCGTCGGGGCCGGCTCCACCGTCGGCCCGCTCAGCACCCTGATCGACACCAGTCTGGGCGAGGGCGTCGTGGTTCCGCACTCCTACCTGGTCGAGTGCGACGTGCGCGACGGCGCCCAGGTCGGTCCCTTTGCCTATCTGCGTCCCGGCGCCCTGCTCGAGCCCGGCGCCAAGGCCGGCACATTCGTCGAGGTCAAGAACTCGAGCATCGGCGAGGGCGCCAAGGTCCCGCACCTCGCCTACGTCGGCGACGCCGAGATCGGCGCCGGCAGCAATCTCGGCGCCGGCACGATCACCGCCAACTACGACGGTTTCCGCAAGCACCGAACAGTTGTCGGAGAGAACGCCAGGGTTGGCGTTGACACGATGCTGATCGCGCCGGTAGAAGTCGGGGACTCCGCCTACACTGGCGCTGGCGCAGTGATCCGTGAGGACGTGCCCCCGGGGGCGCTTGCGGTGAGCCAGAACGAGCAGCGAAACATCGACCGATACGCGGATCGCAAGGCCGCTGAGATGCGAGAGAAGGAAGGTTCGTGAGCACGATCGAGCAACGCCCGGAGGTGGTGACGGCGCCGACCGCCATTCCCCACGACTACTCAAAGCGGTTGATGGTCTTCGGCGGCCGCAGCTCGAGGGAACTGGCGGCCAAGGTCGCCGGCAAGCTCGATCTCGACCTCGGCCAGGTGACGCTTAAGACCTTTGCCAACGGCGAGGTCTACTGCCGCTACGAGGAGTCGATCCGCGGCGCCGACGTCTTCCTGGTGCAGTCCACCTGCGCCAACGAGCAGACGCAGATGACCCCAAACGATTCCCTGATCGAGCTGCTGACGATGATCGACGCCGCCCAGGGCGCCTCCGCGCACAGGATCATCGCTGTCATGCCCTGGTACGGCTACGCCAGGCAGGACAAGAAGTCGGCACCGCGCGAGCCGATCTCCGCCCGCATCGTCGCCAAGTGCCTCGAGGGTGTCGGCGTCGACCGGGTCCTCACCATGGACCTGCACGCCGGCCAGGTACAGGGCTTCTTCCACGTCCCGGTCGACCACATGACGGCTATGCCGATGCTGACCCAGTGGTTCGCCGACCAGCACCCGGCCGAGGACCTGGTGATCGTCTCCCCCGACGCGGGCCGGGTGAAGACGGCACGCAACTTCGCCCGCCGCATCGGCACCCACTGGGCTGTGATGGAGAAGGAGCGCCCCGCCCAGCAGGTGGCCGAGATCGGCTACGTGGTCGGCGACGTCAAGGGCAAGACCGCGGTCCTGGTCGACGACATGATCGACACCGCCGGTACCCTCTGCGCCGCCGCCCAGACCGTGCTCGACGAGGGCGCGGCACGGGTGATCGCCTGCGCCACCCACGGCGTCTTCTCCGGTCCCGCCTACGAGCGGCTCGCCTACGAGAACTCCGGGATCGAGAAGATCGTCGTCTCCGACACGATCCCGCTGCCCCCCGGCGCCCCGGACAACATCACCGTGCTCTCCACCGCTGGCACCTTCGCCGACTCGATTCGCCGCATCTTCACCGACGACTCGGTCTCCGAGATCTTCGCCGGCGAGAACCAGCTCTTTTAGATGGCCGGCGGCCTGCGGCTGGTCGGCCACAAGGGCGCGGACCTGATCGCGCCCGGGAACACCGTTGAGAGCTTTGCGGCCGCGATCGAGGCCGGCGTCGACACGATCGAGCTCGACGTGCTCTGGCTCCGCGACGGCCATCCGCGGATCGACGCCGGCGAGCGCACGCCCCTCGTCGTCGCCCACGACTGGCATGACGCCGCCCGGCGCACGCCGCTGACGCTCGAGCAGGCGCTCGACGCTTTCCTCGAGCCGCCGTTGGACCTAGTCGAAGTCGACATCGACGTCAAGCTGCCGGGGCGCGAGGAGGAGATCGTGGCGGCGCTGCGCGATCGCAAGCTGGTCGGACGGGCGATGATCTCGACGATGGAGCTCTCGACCCTGGCGCGAATTCGCGAGCTGGAACCGGAGCTGCGCCGCGGCTGGACCTATCCGAAAGTGACCAAGGACTGGGCATCGAAGCGCTGGGCGAAGGCGCCGATGCTGGCAGCGCTGGTGGCGATGCGCCGGCGCCTGCCCGGGCTCGCCGCCCAGCAGCTGCCGAAGCTAGAGGTCGAGGCGATGTGGGTCTACCACCCGCTGGTCAGCTCCCGCCTCGCCCGCATCACCGAGCTCGCAGGAGTCGAGCTGATCGCCTGGACCGTCGACGACCTGCCGCGGATGCGGAAGCTGCTCGCCGCCGGCGTCGACGGCCTCTGCTCGAACGACCCCCGCCTCTTCGCCCGGCTGGAGCAATCGACCCCCCTGTAGAGGGCCGATCGTTCAGCGTCGCCGCGGTCTACTCGGCGACGTCCCGCAGGCAGATCAGGAGGGTGCCGAGAGCGGTGAGGGCTGCGGCCCAGGCTCCGAGGACGAGTCCGCCGGTGACCTGCCCGAGGCTGCCGTCGCCTTCCGGGTTGCCGTGCAGGGAGCCGATCGCCTGCGCCGGGAAGTAGTCGCCGATCGAGCCCGGGAGCAGTTCCGGCAGCGGCGAGAGGACGAAGAAAAAGGCGATCGCGGCAATGATCGCGCCGACCTGGTTGCGGACGACCGCGCCGACTCCCAGGCCGAACGCGGCGAGAATCGCATATGAGGCCACGACGCCGGCATAGATCTCGACCAGGTCGCGGGTGGCCGGAATGTCGCCTCCGCGGTCGGCGAAGAGCGGCACCGCGAGGCCGGCGTTGACGACGACGTAAGCGATGCCCGCGACCAGACCGACCGCCAGTGCGACGCCGAGCTTTGCGAGCAGCGCCGGCCAGCGCTTCGGCGTTGCGAGGAAGGTGGAGCCGGCGGTGCCGTAACGGAACTCGGTGGTTGCGATCAGCACCCCGAGGACCAGCATCATGACCAGCATCAGGCCGACGCCGGTCGCGACAGTCTCCAGGCCCTCGGGTTCTCCAGGCGGGCCTTCGATGTCCGCGAGCGATGTCAGACCGGTGTAGAGGCCGGCGAAGAGCGCCTCTCCGAGCAGGGCGATACCGAGCATCACCCAGGTCGTGCGGGTCGTCCAGAGCTTCAGCCACTCGCTGCGCAGAAGGGTCACCCGCTGTCCTCCTCCTCGCCCATCAGCTCGAAGAAGCGTTCCTCGAGGCTCTGCTGTTGGGGCGCGAGTTCGTGAATCGCGATTCCCCGCTGCAGGGCGATTTCACCGATCCGAGCACTCTCGATTCCGCTCACCAGGAGGGCATCGTCGCCGTCGCGGGCGATTGAGCCTGCTGTCTCGGTGAGCGCCTCGCCAAGGTCCGAGAGGTCCGCCGCCCGTACCCGCACCCGAGCGCCACCGCCTGCGGTGAACTCGGCCAGCGAGGCCTGGGCCACCAGCTTGCCGTTGCGGATCACCACCAGCTCCTCGGCGATCTGCGCGACCTCGCTGAGCAGGTGGCTGGAGACCAGCACGGTGCTGCCTGCCGCGGCCTGCTCGCGCAGCAAGTCGCGCAGCCAGCGCACCCCCTGTGGGTCGAGCCCGTTGGCGGGCTCGTCGAGGATCAGGATCCGCGGTTTGCCGAGCAGAGCGGCGGCGAGCGCCAGCCGCTGGCGCATGCCCAGCGAGTAGCCCTTGACGCGCCGGTTGGCTGCGCCGGTCAGCTCGACCATCTCCAGTACCTCCTCGACCCGGGAGCGGTCGATGCCGGCGGCCGCGGCCAGCGTGCGCAGGTGGTTGCGTCCGCTGCGGCCGGGGTGGAACGCGGTCGCCTCCAGCGCGGCGCCGATCGTCCTCAACGGGTCCGTCATCGCGACCGGTGGCCGACCCTCGACCAGGGCTTCGCCGGCGCTCGGCCTGAGCAGCCCCAATAGCGCTCGCATCGTCGTCGTCTTCCCGGCTCCGTTGGGGCCGAGGAAGCCGGTCACCTGCCCGGCGTCGACCGAGAAGGAGAGGTCGTCGACGGCGACGGTCTTGCCGTAGCGCTTGCTCAGGCTGCGGACTTCGAGCTCGGCCACGTCTCGGGCTAGATGGTGCCCGGCGTCGCCGTCGGCGGCGCGTTGCGGCCGCCTTTGCTCCGCACCGCCGAGTTGAGCTCGTCAGCGGTGAAACCGCCGACGGCCTCGCCGTCGAGGGCGTAGCGATAGAGGGCGACGCCGAAGATGTTGCTCAGGGCGCTGGAGATGAGCATCGAGATCGCCAGGCCGATGATGCCGAGCACCAGCAGCAGGGCGCCGGCGAAGCTGGCAGAGGCCCAGATCAGGAAGCCGGCGAAGATCAGCAGCGCTGAAGGTAGGACGCCGAAGAGGAAGACGGCACCGCCGATCGCGATGTTGCCGGTCACCTGCTGGCCCCAGCGCGATTTGAACAGGCCGGCGGAGCGCTTCAGGGTCGCGAACGGACCGGTTCCCTCGAGGGCGATCACCGGCACGGCGAGGAAGGTGATCAGCGACCAGCCGATCGCGAGCAGGCGACCTGCGATCTGGCCCAGCACGCCCTGGTTCTCGAGAGCGCTGAGGGCGAGGCCTAGCGTGGTCGAAAGCGCCGCCCAGCCGGCGATCTGGGCGAAGCGGCTGCGCGACACCGCCAGCCCGTCGGCGACGCCGGCCTGTTGGCCGCGGAAGATCATGTCGGCGGCGGCCGCCAGACCGACGCTGAAGTAGGTGCCGATCAGGGCGAGCAGGTAGAAGCCGATCACCGCGATCGCCCCGCCGAAGATCGTCTGGTCGTCCTCGATCAGGTAGAGGCCGGGGCCGATGACGACGAGCGCGCAGACGATCGTCGCGACGCCGCCGTAGAGCGGGAAGCGCAGCAGTGCCGGGTTCGCTCGCAGCAGGCCCCAGCTTTTCTTCGTCAATGCCCAACCGCGTTTGATCCTGCTCATTGCTGCTCCCTTTCCAGTGACCGCTCGATTACCGGCATCTGCGTCACACCTCTTCCCTCGAAGTACTGCCACTCCTGCTCGCCCAGCTCGGTCGCCGGCGGATCGGCGTAGATCCACTCGCGCATGATCCGGTGCCAGTTGCGCTTGGCGCGGAGCTGCCCGAGCACGGCGACGACGCCGATTTCCATCCGCCGTCCCATCAGCTCGTCCGCGGGCATCGCCTCGCGCCGCATCAGGTCGTAGTACTCCGAGCGCGGGTCGTTGGTCGACTCGATGATCTTCATCACGCGGCGGGCGCTGATTTCGATCTCACGGTCTTCGATGTACCAGCCGCCTACGGCGCCCATGTGGTCCATCAGCCGCTCGGCGTCGAGCTTCGACGGGTTCTTGATGAAGCCGAGGTCGTGCAGGGCGCTGCGAAAGGCCTCGGGGTCGTCGCGCGAGGCGGCGTCGAAGGCACGCTGCTCGAGCACGATCTGCTCGTGGTCGAGCTTCTTCGTCATGCCGAAGTCGAGGAAGGCGACGCGGCCGTCGTGCATGAGGATGTAGTTGCCGGGATGGGGGTCGGCGTTGAAGTGCTGCAGGTGGTAGATCGAGCCGAAGCTGCCGCGGAAGACGATCTCGCCGAAGCGGCTGCGCTCCTCGTCCGGCAGCGCCTTGACCTGCTCGAAGTCCATGCCTTCGACCAGCTCGGTGACCAGCACCCGGCGGCGCGAGAGCCGCGTGATCACTTCCGGCACGTAGATGAAGGGGTGGTCGCGGTAGGCGCGCGAGAAGGTGCGCTGGTTCTGCGCCTCGTACTCGTAGTCGAGCTCCTCCATCACCCGTTCGCGCAGCTCTTTGGCGATCTCCTTGGCGTCGAGGCCGGGGGCGAGGGCGCGGGCGAGGCGGACGATCGTGCCGGCGTTGCGCAGGTCCGCGTCGAGCGCCTCGGCGATGCCCGGGTACTGGATCTTTACCGCGACCGCGCGGCCGTCGAGCAGCTCCGCCCGGTGGACCTGGCCGATCGAGGCGGCGGCGAACGCCTCCTGCTCGAACTCGGCGAAGAGCTCGGAGAGCGGTTCGCCGTCGTACTCCTCCTGCAGCACCTTCTCGACCTTCTCCCAGGGCATCGCC
The DNA here is from genome assembly GCA_963697695.1 of uncultured Solirubrobacterales bacterium. Taxonomy (GTDB): domain Bacteria; phylum Actinomycetota; class Thermoleophilia; order Solirubrobacterales; family 70-9; genus VRUE01. The sequence goes on along the minus strand of OY969094.1, from coordinate 1,167,137 downwards.
GGGGCGTCGGTGCGCAGCTTCGCCAGCTGTTCCTGGTAGACCTCGCGGTACTCGTCGGGGATGAACTCGGTGTCGATGAAGGAGGCGAACTGGCCCAGCTTCATCGCCGCTCCCTTCATCTGGCCGAGTGCGCCGACCATCTTCATCGCCGTTTCCAGGTGGCGCTGCTCGAGCTTCTCCTTGCTGCCCTCCTCGGAGCGGGCCACGTTGGTCGCCTTGGTGCCCGCGTAGCGGGCTCCCTGGACGCCGACGATCGAGCCCAGCTTGGCCGAGCGCCGCACCCTGCCCTTGGGGATCTTCGATTTGTCTGCCACGGGCCGAAGGTTGGCACAGGTTCCGTTTTCGCCCGGTTCTCTATCCTCTCCCGTCCGAATGGCTCGTGGACGAGAAAAGCTCAGTGCCGCACCCCGTGCGGATTTCGGATCGAGGACCTCTCGGCGCCTGCGCCGCGACGGCCTCGTACCCGGCGTCGTCTACAGCGGCGGCTCCGAGGCGCGTGCCTTCCAGGTCGCCGAACGCGACGTGCGCAACGTCCTCGGCGAAGGCGCCGCCCTCTTCGACCTCGAGATCGAGGGCGCCAAAGCCGTCCCGGTCGTGGTCAAGGAGCAGCAGCTGCACCCGGTGCGCGGCAGCCTCCAGCACATCGACCTGCAGGAGGTGAGGCTCGACGAGGCGATCCAGGCTGAGGTCGCGATCGAGCTCGAGGGCGCCGACACGGCCCCTGGCGTCAAGGGCGGCGGCGTGCTCGAGCACGTCACCCGCGAAGTGACGGTCGAAGCGCTGCCCGCCGAGATCCCGGACCGAATCGTCGCCGACGTTTCGGCGATGGAGATCAACGACACCCTTCAGCTCTCGGCGCTGGTCGTGCCCGAGGGCGTCACGCTCGTCGCCGACGAACCCGACGAGGTGACGATCGCCACCCTTTCGCCACCCCGGGTCGAGGAAGAGCCCGAGCCCTCGGTCGAGGAGGAGACGGAGCTGGTCGGCGAGGAGGGCGACGCCCCAGCCGCCGAGGAGGCCGGCGACGGCGAGGGCGGCGATTCGGGCGACTCCGGCGGGGAGTAACCCCTGTCGATCTTTCGCCGCCGGGCCGATCGCGGCGAGGGCGAGCAGGGCGATCGGATCCTGATCGTCGGCCTCGGCAACCCGGGCGAGAGCTACGCAGGTACCCGCCACAACGTCGGTTTCGAGGTCGCGGCAGAGCTGTCGCGGCGCTGGGATCTGCCCCGGGCGAAGCGCAAGTTCGGTGGCCTGATCGCCGAGGGACGCACGGGCCCAGGTGGGCCGCGGGTCGCGATCCTCCTGCCCCAGACCCAGATGAACGCCTCCGGCGACTCGGCCGGACCGGCGCGTGGCTCGTTCAAAGTGCCGCTCGACCGCATCGTCGTCCTGCACGACGAGATCGACCTTCCCTTCGGTGAGATCCAGAGCAGGCTCGGCGGCGGCCTGGCCGGGCACAACGGGCTGAAGAGCCTCAAGCGCGGTCTCGGCGAGGCGGAGTTCTGGCGAGTGCGGGTCGGCGTCGGCCGGCCCGACTCGACCGATCCGGAGATCGTCTCCTCCTACGTGCTCTCGCGCTTCCGCGAGCCGCGCGACGAAGTCGAGGCGCTGGTCGGCCGCGCGGCCGACGAAGCGGAGCGGCTCATCGAGAAGCTAGGTTCCACCCAGTGAGCGAGCCAGAGGCACGGACCGGCTACGAGGCCGGCGAGCACGGGGTGGCGGTGCTGCGCCTGCAGCGGCCGGGATCGCGCAACGCGATCGACACCCAGATGCTGGTCGAGATGCTCGAGCACCTCGCGGTCGCGCGGAGCGACGACGACGTTCGCGCGCTCGTCGTCACCTCTTCGGACCACATGGGGCTCTCGGCGGGCGCCGACGTCAAGGAGCAGCTCGACGACGAAGGCAAGGTGCGACGCATGCAGCTCTTCGCCGACGTCTATGACGCGTTTGTCGGCTTCTCCAAGCCGACCGTCGCCGTCTGCCACGGCGACGTCGTCGGCGGCGGGGCGGAGATCGCGATCGCCTGCGACATGCGAGTCGGCGGCTCCAACCTGCGCATGCGCTTCCCCGGAGCGGCGCTCGGCGTCCCGGTCGGACCGGCCCGCCTGATCACTCTCTGCGGCCTCGCCACGGCCAAGTACCTGCTGCTCTCCTCGCGCACGGTCGGTGCCGATGAGGCGCTGCGACTGGGGCTGGTCAACCGCGTGGCGCCGGCTGCCGGAGCCGAGGAAGCGGCGCTCGAGCTGGCCACCCAGGTTGCCGCGCACCCACCCGAGGCGGTCGCTCGGCTGAAGCGGATGCTGCACGAGTGGGACGACATCGAGGGCCGCTCCCGCTCTGAGGGCGAGGGCCAGGTCGAGTGGCAGCGCACCGGGCCGGGCCTGCCTTTCTCGGCCTAAGCACTCCGCAGAGCTTGCCATTGAGAACCCACTGAGTAGGGTCCTGGTACGCGTTCGTTCGCCAGCCTGGGAGATCCTGTGAAAAATCTTGCTTCGTTTCTGATCGCTGTCTGCTGCCTGCTTTTCATGCCTACTGTCGCTTTCGCGGCGACCTACACAGTTGACAGCAATGGGGATGAGACCGATACGGCAATCGGCCTAGGGGGCTGTGAAACGGCGCTCGAAGCCTGCACGCTGCGGGCGGCGATCGAAGAGTCCAACGCCTCGGTCGGGGATAGGGACATCATCTCTTTCGCGGTGTCGTTCGACGGCCAGCCGGGGGACACGATTGCGCTCGGTAGCCCCTTGCCGGCGATTGCGGATTCGGTTCACGTCGACGGTGACCGCGGTCGGCAATGCGAAACCTACTCAGGGCCTGCAGGTCCGTGTGCCGAAATCAACGGACCGACCGCTGGTTCGGCCTTCACGATCGAAGATGACGACATCGAAATCGAGGGGCTCTCGATAACAGGTGTTGGAGGAGCGGCAATCGCCGTGGTCGACGAATCCGAAGGGTTTGAAGCTCGCAACAACTGGTTGGGCGTGGGGCTCGACGGAGCCGGTGGCAAAGCCTACGTCAACGACCAAGGCATCTTCATCGGTCCCGGTTCGGATGGTGCGGTGATAGGCGGGCTTACCGCTGAGGCTCGCAACGTGATCGCGAACAGCGACCAAGAGGGCATCGATATCGAGGGTGCAAGTACCACCGTCATCCAGGGCAACTACTTCGGCATCACTCCCAAAGCAAAAGGCATTTTCGAAGCCAGAAATCACAAGAACGTCGAGGTGACCGACTCCACTGCGGGTGGCGGATTCAAAGCAGAAAACACAGAGATCGGGACCATGATCGGCGACGAGGAGATTGCTACGAAAGCATGCGATGGAGGCTGCAACGTGCTTTCAGGCGCAGACTTCTCGGCCATAGACCTGAACGGTGAGAGCGGCGGCAACGAGGCCCCTGCGAGCGGGCCCACCGTGGTCCATGGCAACTACCTCGGGTTCAACGCGAAAGGCCAAGCGGGGTTCGTCAGTGGGAAATATGCCATCCATGTGGGGGCGGCAGACGACACCCTGATCGGAGGCAGCCACGACGGCGATGCGAACTACATAACCAATTGTGCCTACGCCGTCTACCTGAGAGACGGAGACGGCCTCGTAGCGCAGAACAACGTAATCGGCGTGGGCCCCGCGGGAACGCCGGACGAATTCTCAGCTCCCTTCGCAGCGGGTTTCTTCGTCTCCTCGCCCGGATCGCCCGAGCAAGTCCTGATTCTGGGCAACAGAGTGCGCACCTATCTTGGTGCGGGAGTCGAAGTGCAGTTTGGCGGCGCGGCGATCATCGACAACATGATCGAAGGGGGTGGGGAGGGTGTTCGCACCTGGTCCCAGCCGGGCCTGGGCAAAGGCAGCCTGATCGAAGGAAACGTGATCGAGGACACCTACACGGGGATATGGATCAGGGACGACAACAACGAAGTGCTCGGCAATGGCATCTTCGGCTCCCGCGGTGTGGGCATAAGCATCACAAACGGAAGCGAAGGATCCGCTACGGGGAACCGCGTGGGCGGCGATCAGCATGCTGACGAAAACACGATTTCCGGCAGCACCGGCCGCGCAATCGAGATCATCAGCGAATCTGAATCGAGCGCGGACAACAAAAACGAAGTCGCCCGTAACAATGGGGAGGAAAACGGAGGTGCCTTCATTTTTCTGGCCGGCAATGCGAACGAGGGAATCAAACCCCCGATTTTCGATGCCGCGAACGAAACGAGCGCGAGTGGCAGCGGGGCGGAGGCAGGGGCAAATATCCGCGTCTTTCGCAAGACCAGCGCTAAATCCGGCGAGCTCGAATCGTTCCTCGGAGAGGCGACGGCCGATGGCAGCGGCGATTGGGAGGTCACCTTCTCGAATTCGATCCCCGGAGGGACGATCGTGGCGGCGACGCAGACGAGCGTCGGGAGATCCACTTCCAAACTAGCGGTCGCCACCGTGCCCAAACCACCAATCGTGATCGTCGATCCGGTGGACAAAAGCGGCAACGAGAAAGGCAGCGACAGCGATCGCGGAGAAGTGTGTCTGCGCATAGGAGGCAAGGGCTGCGAAATCGGCCCGCTCCACCCGGGTCCCCCTCGGACGACAATCCTCGGGGCCCCGAAGGCCAGGACTCACGCAGCCTCGGTTGAGTTCGAGTTCTCCTCTAGCGAGTTGGGCTCCAGCTTCGAATGCAGGCTCGACCGTAAGCGGTTCAAACGCTGCAAATCACCGAAGCGGTACAACGACCTGAAGCCCGGAAAACACGTCTTCAGGGTGCGGGCGATTGACAAAGACGGCAACGTCGACGCGACACCTGCGATGAAGAAATTCGAAGTGCTCGGCAGCTAGGCCTGGGCCGCGGCCTCGCCGACGCCGATCGCCATCGCCATGATCGAGACCTGGGGGTTGACGCCCGGGCAGCTGGGCAGGATCGAGCCGTCGGCGACCCAAACTCCCTCGACGCCGCGCAGGCGGCCCTGCGGGTCGACAGGGTGGCGGGCGGGGTCGGCGCCGGCGGCGGCGCTGCCGGTCGGGTGGAAGGCGGCGAGCCGCAGGCGGTTCACGTCGAGTCGTTCTGTCGCCGCCTCGATCTCGGTCTCGTTGCGTATCGCCGGTGCTCCCGCGCCCGGTTCCACGTCGCGAGCTCCCGCGGCGAGCATCACCCGCGCCATCGCCCCTACCGCTTTGACCAGGCGTCGTCCGTCCTCACCGGTCAGGCGGTAGGTGACCACTGGCCAGCGCGATCCCAGCACCCGCCCGGAGGGGGAGTCGCCGATCATCGCGCCGATCGTCGCTGTGTTCGCAGCTTGTGACAATCGGCCCTGGAGATGGGTGCCGTAGCCGGGGGCCGAGACGGCGCCCATGCCCGGTGGCGTCGAAGTCGCCTCGATCAGGATGCCCTCGCGCTCGTGCAGCTCTTCGATCCCGACGCTCTGCATGACCCCGCTCCAGGGCACCACCTCCTCCTCGAAAGAGGCCGTGATCCCGATCGCGGGGTGGATGGAGAGGTTGCGGCCAACTTCGGGATGGGCACCGAGGCCGCTGCGCCGCAGCAGCGGCGGCGTTCCGATCGCGCCTGCGGCGACGACGACCATCGGCGCCGAGATCCGCGCCTCGGTTCCGTCAGCACGACGAGCCTCGACGCCGGTGGCGTGGCCGCGCTCGGTCAGAACCCGCGAGACGCTCAGCCCCGAGACGATCCTGGCGCCGGCCTCGCCGGCCTGCGGCAGGGCGTTGAGGTGAACGCCGCCCTTGGCGTTGTTTGGGCAGCCGATCGCGCACTGGCAGGCGCCGCGGCAGCCGGGCGCGTTGCGGCGCAGCGGCGCCGCTTTCCAGCCGAGCGCCTCGGCCCCCTCCAGGGCCAGTTCCCCGTTCCGTCCCAGTACCTCCATCGGCGCCGGGGCGACCCCGATCGTCGCTTCCACGTCGGCGACTCTGGGGCCAAGCAGCTCGAGATCGGCGAGGGCGAGGCCGTGCTGCTCGTGCCAGGCCGTGGCGACGGGGGTGGGGGGGCGGTAGCAGGTACCCGAGTTGATCACCGTCGTGCCGCCGATCGCCCGGCCCAGCGGCAGAGGGATAGAGGGCCTGCCAAAGGCCATCGTCGTGCCGCCGTCGCGGTAGATCTGGGCGAAGCGGTCGAGCGGGTGGGTTGCGCGGATCCGCTCGGCCGTCCAGCGCTCGCCTTCCTCGACGATCACCGTGTCGAACCCGGCCCGGGCCAGGGCTCGCGCGGCGAAGGCGCCGCCGGCGCCGGAGCCGATCACGACGACGTCGCAGCTCGACGTCCGCGGCCACTCGGTTGCCGGGATGACCGCCAGGGCAGGGTCGGGCCGCGAAGGCTCGTGGCGCGAGCCGACGGCGGCGATCTCCTGCTCGAAGGAGTCGGCCCCGTGCGCCAGCATCACGATCGACTTGATCGGGTCGAGGATCGGCGCTCCTCCTCTCCTGGCGAGCTTTGTCAGCAGCTCCTCGCGCCGCTGCGGAGGCAGGGAGCCGAGCTTGCGCCCGGTGCGCGCCAGCGAAAAAGCCTCCAGTCCGACCAGGGTCGCCGCCAATCCCACCTGGGATAGCGCCGGCATTCGGGAGATCATTCGCCGCGCGGTGGTGGCCACCCGCTCGGGGTCAGGGCCACCGACCTCAGGCGGCAACATCGCAGCCACGGCGTCTCCCAGTGCCGACATGGCGGCAGATACTAGGTCGGCTCGTGGTGGTACAGATGGGATATAATTCGTATCAGCTCTACCAGGGTCAGAGGAGCATGAATCCAGCCAAGCGTTCGATCGTCGACGAGTACGTCCGGCTTGCCGGCAGGCACGACGAGCCCGAGATATACGCCTCTCCGGCGGGCGATCCCGGCTTGATCGGTCCCGGCAGCGTCTCCTGGGAGATCCACTCCGACATGTCGGCGATCGGGATCGCCGGGGTGGCGGCGATCGTCCTGGAGATCCTCCACCCATCCGTGATGGCAGGCGTCCACGACCGCTCCGCCTACCGGACCAAGCCGTTCGAGCGTGCCCGTAACACCGCCGGCTACGTGCTGGCGACGACGTTCGGCAGCACCGAGGCGGCAGAGGCCTGATCGGCTGGGTGCACACCTGCATCCCCTGGGCGGTGATGCGGACCTTCGAGCGTTACAACCGGCCGCTCAGCGCTGGGGAACGGGACCTCTATCTGGCCGAGCAGGCGGCGATCGGACGCAGGGGCGGCTCCGGCGAGATCCCGGTCACGGTGGGCGAGCTGGAGGAATACGTCGAGGCGATGCGACCTCAGCTCGCGGTCAACGAGCAGACGCGCGAGTTCTTCGGCTTCCTGCTCGACTCGCCGCTCGGCGCGAAGGGACCGGCGCCGCTGGCGCGGCAGGTGAATCGGTTCCAGACCCACGCCGGGATGAGCGTGATGCCCCGCTGGACCCGGCGCCTGGCCGGCTTCGACCACCCACAGCTGGTGCAGCGGCTGGCGGTCGAGCCCTATCTGCAGGCGACCGCGCGCTCGCTGCGCTGGGCTTTCGGCGTCCCCCCCTGCCGGGCGATGGCGGAGGCCCGCGTCGCGTGAAGGCGTCGCTCGCGACGCTCCTCGACCGCGCGATGGTCGCGCGCGACGTCCCGGTTGGGGAGGACGACCCGACCCGGACCCAGATCCTCGACGCAGCGGTGGAGGAGGCCACTCGGGTCGGTCTCGAACGGGTAACCGTCGAGCAGGTCGTGCGCACGGCGGGGCTCGGCCGGATGACGGTCTACAGGCGCTTTCCCCGCCGCGACGACCTGGTCGAAGCGCTCGTCGTGCGCGAGGGCGAGCGCTTCCTCGCCGCGGTGGCCGCGGGGCTGGAGGGCGAGGTCGAGCCTCCGGACCGGCTCGCGGGCGGTTTCGTCGCGGCGATGCGCTTCGTCCGCGACCACCCGATGCTGAAGCGCCTCGCCCATGCCGACCCGGGCTCGGTGACCGCGACCGTCGCCGCCAACGACGCGCTCCTGCTGAGGATGGGCTCGGAGTTCATCGTCGGCTCGATTCTCGGCGAACATCCCGATGCGCAGACCCGCTCGGCGCAGCGCGTGGCCGACCTCTTCGCCCGCCTCTTCCTCACCTACGTCGCGCTGCCTCCCAGCGATCCGGACCCATACGACGACGAGGCCCTGCACGCCTTCGGTCGCGACGTCCTCGCTCCGCTTGCCGAGGCGGCCCTGCGTTCCCGCCCTGCCTAGAATCGGCTGACGAGCCCGAACCGCCCGGTCCGGGCTTTTCGCCTGCCATGAGTCTTCGTCCACTAATAGATATCGCCGCCGAGAACGAGCGCGTGCACGCGCTCACCGGGCAGGTGCGCGATGCCGTCGACGGTGGCGAGAAGGTCGAGGTTTCGGCTTCGGCGATGCTGCGGCCGCTGCTGCTGGCGACGCTGCTCGAGGACGACCGCGGCATCGCCGATCGGGCGGCGCTCCTGGTCAGCGCCGACGACCGCTCCGCCCGCGACCTTGCCGCCGACCTGCGCGCCTACCTCTCACCGCGTCGCGTCCGCCTCTACCCGTCGCGCGGCACCGGCTTCGCCTCCCACGTGACCCCGCCGCCGCACCTGGTCGGCCTGCGGATCGATGCCCTGGATGCGCTCGGAAGCGAGCAGGACGCGGTCGTCGTCGCCGGCGCCACCGCCCTCGCCGAGGCCGTCCCCGACGCCTCCCTGCGGCCGGCCGGTTTCGCCATCGTCCAGGGCGAGGAGGTCGATCTCGGCAGCGTCAGCCACGACCTCGCCGCGGCAGGCTACGAACGGGTCGAGCAGGTCGAGGAGCGTGGGCAGTTCGCCGTGCGGGGAGGAATCCTCGACGTCTTCGGCGCCACCGAGGAGCGAGCGGTGAGGATCGAGCTCTTCGGCGACGAGGTCGAGTCGATGCGCTGGTTCTCGACCTTCACCCAGCGCTCCCTGGGCGACGCCGAGCGAGTCGAGCTGGCGCCCGCGGCTGAACTGGACGCAGAGCACCGCGAACTGGCCGAGCTGGCCGCGATGGAGGCCGCCGAGGAAGACAAGGAGCAGCCCAGTCTCGCCGACGTGCTGCCCCTGGACCAGTTCGGCGCTCCGCTGGAGCTGGTTCCCGACTCCGCCGCGGTGATCCTCGCTGCCGCCGAGGAGATCGAACCGGCGCTGCGCGACCACTGGGAGGACGCGACGACGGCGATGCACGCCGAGGACGCGCGCCATCTCTACGTCGATGTGGCGGCGCCGCTGGCGGAGCGCGCCGCCCTCTCGCTCACCGCCGCCGGCGACGACGACGAGGCGGCCTTTCGCGCCGCCCGGGCCGAGTCGCCGGCCCGCAGCGTCAAAGAGGCCGAGGCGGAGCTGGAGAAGCAGGTGCGCTCCGGCTACCGCACCGTCGTCGCCTTCGACGATCGCGGCGAGGCGGAGCGCGCCCGCTACGGCCTCGACCGCCTCGACGCCACCCTGCTCGAAGGCGGCCGCCTCTCTCCCGATCCCGGGCTCGCCTTCGCCGAGGCGCGCCTGCGCGAGGGTTTCATCAGCCCCGAGCTGAGGCTGGCCGTCTACCCGTTCCGCCGTCTCGTCCACCGCCGCCGGCGGGCCGAAGCCCGCGCCCCTGGCGCCGCCCGCGGCCGCCTCGCCTTCAGCGACCTGCGGGTCGGCGACTACGTCGTCCACGAGGACCACGGTGTCGCCCGCTTCTCCGGCTTCGAGACACGCGAGGTCGGCGGCGTCACCCGCGACTACCTCTACCTCGAGTACAAGGGCGAAGACCGCGTCTACGTCCCCACCGACCAGCTGGCGAAGCTGAGCCGCTACGTCGGCGCCGGCGGCGAACCGACGCTCTCCGCCCTCGGCGGCAAGCGCTGGCAGAACATGAAGTCCCGCGCCCGCCGTGCCGCCAGCGCCCTGGCGGGCGAGCTGCTCAACCTCTATGCCGAGCGCCGCACCCGCAAGGGGCACACCTTCTCGCCTGACGGCGAGTGGCAGCTGGAGATGGAGACCGCCTTCCCCTATCGCGAGACGGCCGACCAGCTGGAAGCGATCGAGGCGGTCAAGGGAGACATGGAGGCCGATCAGCCGATGGACCGCCTCGTCTGCGGCGACGTCGGCTTCGGCAAGACGGAGGTCGCCCTGCGGGCGGCGGTCAAGGCTGCCGCCGACGGCAAACAGGTGATGATGCTGGTGCCGACGACGATCCTCGCCCAGCAGCACCTCGGCACCTTCGCCGAGCGCCTCGCCGACCTCCCCTTCGTCGTCGAGGGGGTCTCGCGGTTGCGCAAGCCGGCCGAGGTGAAGCAGGTCCTCGCCGACTTCGAGGCCGGCAAGGTCGACGTCCTGATCGGCACCCATCGCCTGCTCTCCCGCGACGTTCGCGCCAAGGACCTCGGCCTGGTCATCGTCGACGAGGAGCAGCGCTTCGGCGTCAAGCAGAAGGAGCTGCTGCGCCAGCTCAAGCTCAAGGTCGACGTGCTCTCGCTCTCGGCGACGCCGATCCCGCGCACCCTGCAGATGAGCCTTGCCGGCCTGCGCGACATCTCGACGATCGAGACGCCACCGGAGGGCCGCCGCCCGGTCCGCACCTACGTCGGGCCCTACGACGAGGACCTGGTCCGGCACTCGATCGAGCGCGAGCTGGAGCGCGGCGGCCAGGCCTTCTTCCTCCATAACCGGATCGACTCGCTGCCCGAGACGGTCGAGCGGCTGCGCGGCCTGGTGCCGAAGGCGCGCTTCGCCGAAGCGCACGGGCAGATGGACGAGACGCAGCTCGAGGAGACGATGCTCGGCTTCCTGCGCGGCAACGCCGATTGTCTGGTGACGACGACGATCATCGAGTCGGGCCTTGACATCCCCACCGCCAACACGCTGATCGTCGAGCGGGCCGACCAGCTCGGCCTCTCGCAGGCCTACCAGATCCGCGGCCGGGTCGGCCGCTCTCGCGAGCGCGCTTTCGCCTATCTGCTCTATCCCTCGGCCGAGGCGCTGACCGAGGAGGCGGCTGCCCGCCTCTCGACCCTTGCCGACCACACCGAGCTCGGCTCCGGCTTCAAGATCGCGATGCGCGACCTCGACATCCGCGGCGCCGGCGACCTGCTCGGCGACGAGCAGTCGGGCCACGTCGCCGCGATCGGATTCGAGCTCTACTGCCAGATGATCGACGAAGCCGTAGGTGAGGCCGGTCCCGAGGCTGCCGAGGAGGGGGCGCCGGAGCCGGTCCGGCTCGACGTCCCTGTCGACGCTTACCTGCCCGCCGCCTTCATCCCCTTCGAGGCGGCGAAGATCGACGTGCACCGGCGGATCGCCGCAGCGCGGGAGCCAGGGGAGCTGCGGGCGATCCGCGACGAGATCAGCGACCGCTTCGGCCCGCCCCCGCCGGAGGCGGAGAACCTGCTGGCGCTGCAGCGGGCGCGGATCGAGCTCGGCCTGGCCGGCGCACGCAGCATCGAGTTCCGCGGCGGACGGCTCAGCGTCACTGGGATCGAGCTGGATTCCGAGGCAGCGACGGCGCTGCGCGAGAAAGTCGAGGGCGCGCTCTATGAGTGGCGGGAGAAGACCGCGGCGCTGCGCGTCCCCGATGAGCCCGAGGCGAGGCTGGCCGCGGTGCTGGCGATGGCTGAGGCGATCCGGGATGTGCAACAGGGAACGCTTGTGCAGAGCATTTGATTTATGCTGGCCGCTCCGTGGCGTCCAAGCAGAGGCAGAGGGAGAGATCGGCGGGACTGCAGCGGCTTGCCCTGCTCGGCTTCGGAGCCCTTCTTGCTCTTCTCTTCATCGGCTTCGCGGTTGCCGAGGGCATCGGTCATCCCAGCCCGTCCTCCGATGAGGTCGCGATTGTCGAAGACGCCCCGGAGGGCATCGGCACGATCACGGTGGAGGACTTCCAGCACAGGCTGGAACAGGCTGCGGCCCAGGGGCAGGTGAAACCGGTTCCGAAACCGGGCGACAAACAGTACGACGAACTGAAAGAAAAAGCGCTTGGCGAACTGTTCGACGCGGTCTGGCTTCAGGGGCTGGCGGAGGAAAGGGACCTCGTCGTAACAGATGAGGAAATCGCCACCGAACTTAAAAAACTGAAGAAACAGACCTTCAAAACCGATGCGGAATACAAAGCCTTCCTCAAAGAATCCCACTTCACCCCTGAGGACGTGAACGAGCGGGTGAAGATCCAGATTCTCAGCAACAAAATCCAGAAACAGATCTCACTGCAGGCGCCGACCCCGACCAGCGCCGAAATCGAGGACTACTACGAGGCGGTGAAGGAGTCCCAGTTCACGCAGCCGGAAACGCGCGACGCTCGCATCATCGTCAACAAAGACAAAGGCAAAGTCGAAGAAGCGAAAGCCCAGCTCGAAAAAGACAACGCGATCGACAACTGGGAAAAAGTCGCGAAAAAATTCTCCACCGATCAGGCCACCAAACTGACCGGGGGGCTATCAGCCGGTCTCACCGATACCCCGGAACCGCTGAACACCGCGGTGTTCGATGCTCCCACCGGTCAGATCGAAGGTCCGATCCAGGCCCCCAACGGATTCATCGTCTTCGAAGTCGGGAAAATCACCCCCGAAAAAACCCAGTCGCTGAATGAAGCCAAAGCGCAGATCAGCGGCCAGCTCACCGAACAGGCCAACCAGCAGATCTTCACGCGCTTCGTGCGCAACTACGGCAGCACCTGGAGGGCACGGACCTTCTGCGCCGATGATTTCCTGGTCGAACGATGCGCCAACTTCAGGGGTGACGGGCGTCCCGCCGAAGCCAATCCGGCTTGCTACGAAGCGGATCCGAAAGGCGGTCCGCCGACGGACTGCCCGGCGCCTGTGACTCAGGTCAAACCCGCCATGCCGGGCTCGGTGAACATCCTCGCGCCCGAAGGCAAAAAACTGACGCAGCGGCCCCGTCCGGCCGGCGAAGAATCGGCTTCAGAAGTTCCGGCCGGCCTGCCCCCCGGCGTCGCGCCACCGCCAGGCAACTAGCCCCCGCTTCGGTAATTAGACTGGCGCAGCCTGTGAGCGCCATAGCCTCCATTCGCGCGCGCCAGATCCTCGACTCCCGTGGCAATCCCACGGTCGAGGTCGAAGTGGCGCTCGACTCCGGCGCCCGTGGCCTTGCTGCGGTTCCGTCCGGTGCTTCGACCGGTGAGTTCGAGGCGGTCGAGCTGCGCGACGGCGGGGACGCCTGGGCGGGGAAGGGGGTGACGCAGGCGGTCGCCAACGTCAACGAGGCGATCGCCGCGGCCCTCACCGGCGCACGCGCCGGCGAGCAGCAGGCGCTCGACGAGACGATGATCGAGCTCGACGGCACGCCCAGCAAGGGCAGACTCGGTGCCAACGCGATCCTCGGCGTCTCGCTCGCCGCCGCCAAGGCGGCGGCGATGGACGCCGGCCAGCCGCTCTACCGCTATCTCGCCGAGCTCTACGGCGGCGGCGAGCCGACCGTGCTGCCGGTGCCGATGATGAACGTCCTCAACGGCGGCGCCCACGCCGACAACTCGGTCGACTTCCAGGAGTTCATGGTGGTGCCGGCCGGAGCGTCGAGCTTCTTCGAGTGCCTGCGGGTCGGCACCGAGGTCTTCCACGCGCTGAAGAAGAGCCTCGCCGCCGGCGGGCACTCGACCGCCGTCGGCGACGAGGGCGGCTTTGCGCCGAACCTGGAGTCCAACGAGGCGGCGCTGCAGGCCGTCCTGGCAGGGGTCGAGGCGGCCGGCTACGAGCCCGGCGCCGATGTCTTCATTGCCCTCGATCCCGCTACCAGCGAGGTCTACGAGGACGGTTCCTACGTGCTCGAGCATGAGGGCCGCTCGCTCTCCTCGGAGGAGATGGCCGCCTACTGGGAGGACGCCTGCTCGCGCTACCCGATCCTCTCGATCGAGGACGGCATGGACGAGGAGGACTGGGATGGCTGGAAGCTGCTGACCGAGCGGCTGGGCGAGCGGGTCCAGCTGGTCGGCGACGACCTCTTCGTCACCAACCCCGAGCGGCTGCGGCGCGGCATCGAGAGCGGCGTCGGCAACTCGATCCTGGTCAAGGTCAACCAGATCGGCACCCTGACCGAGACGCTGGAGGCGATTCGCACCGCCAGGGAGGCGGGATACACCGCTGTGATCTCGCATCGCTCCGGCGAGACCGAGGACACGACGATCGCCGATCTCGCTGTCGCCACCGGCGCCGGGCAGATCAAGACCGGCGCTCCCTCGCGCTCGGACCGGGTCGCCAAGTACAACCGGTTGCTGCGGATCGAGGAAGAGTTGGGCTCGGCCGCCGAATTCCCCGGCTTGCAGGCGTTCGTCCAGCGGTCCAGGTAGTGAAGGAATGCGGGGCCCGGCCGCGTAGGACCGGGTATCGCAGCGCGCGCCCACGCAGGAAGAGCCCCCGCCTACAGGGCAAAACGCCGCCCGGCTGCCCGCCGGCGTCCTGCTGCGCGGCGCGGTGCCAGCCGCATCCACTGGGACCGCGTCGGCCGCGTTGCCCTGACGCTGGTCCTCGCCGCGGTTCTCTACTCCTACCTGAACCCGATCATCGACTTCTTCGAGACCTACACCGCCACCACGGCGGCAAAAGCCCAGCGGCACGAGGCTCAGGCGGAAAACACCCGCCTGCACTGGCGCATCCAGCACGCCGACGACCCCGTCGTCCTCAGTGCCAAGGCACGCACCCAGGGCATGGTCGTCGAGGGCGAGACCCCTTACGTGGTCAGCGGCCTCTCCCGCTAGCCCTCTCTCCCGGAGCGTGCCGTGGTTAGCGCCGGCACCTACATCGTCGGCGTCCTAGCCCTAGCCGCCGTAGCCCTCTCCCTCGGTTTCACCGCCCACCGCCTTCGCCGTCGCCTGCTCCCGGCGTGGGAGGGAGCACCAGCCCGTCTCGTAGAGGCCGTCACAGCCCTAGCCCTCCTCCTCTGGCTAAGCGAGCTGCTGGGGACCTTCGGTCTCTTTCACGCTTGGGCCCTGGTCAGCTCCTCGATCCTGCTGGCGGTCCTGTCAGCGACGCTCCTGCCGGGGGGTGGTGTCGATTTGGGGGACCACCCCGAGGAGGTGGCGTCAGCCGCCCCCGCAGCGGGTGGTGGCACCAAATCGGCGACAGGACCCGCCGGTCCAGGAACGCTGGATTTGGCGATCACCGTTGGCGTGATCGCCCTGGTCACCGCCCATTGGGCCCTAACCGCCAAGAGCGCCCTCGACAGAGGCATCTTCAACTTCGACTCGCTCTGGTACCACATGCCCTTCGCGGTGGACATGGTGCAAGGGCACTCCGTGACCGCGTTGCACTACCCGGAGACGGTCTTCACCAACTGGTTCTACCCGCAGAACTCAGAGCTCCTCCACGCAACGGGCATCCTGCTGACGCAGCGCGACACGCTGTCGCTGTTCCTCAACTTCGGCTTCCTCGCGATCGCCTTCCTCGCCGCCTGGTGCATCGGCCGTCCCTACGGCCGGGGGCACCTGACCGTGACGGCCGCCGCCATCGTGCTCGAGTGCCACACCCTTGTGGTCCGCGAGCCCGGCGCAGCGAAGAACGACCTCGTAGCCGCCGCTCTTTTGCTTGCTGCTGTAGCGATCCTGGTGACTGCCTGGAAACGCGACTCCCGCGGGTGGCGTGGGGGGAGGGGGGTCGAGGACGACCCCGCCCGCAGCGCCCCCCTCCCCCCACGACAGGACCCGCGGGCCGTTGCGCCCTGGGCAATTGCGGCAGCCGGATTGGCGACAGGCCTCGCGGTCGGAACCAAGTCGACCGCAGTGGCCATGGCCGCAGCCCTGACCCTGGCCGTGATCGCCCTCGCGCCCGCAGGGCGACGCTGGGCTGTCGCGGCCTGGTGGACCGTCCCCGCCCTGCTCGGCGGCGGCTACTGGTACCTGCGCAATCTGATCGCCGCCGGCAACCCGCTGCCTCAGGCGGAGAGTCTCGGCCCGATCTCGCTGCCTCATCCCGAGCGGCTGCAGACCGCCCGGCCGGACTTCAACATCGTCCACTACCTGACCGACACCGGGGTCTGGCGCGAGTATTTCGGCCCCGGCCTGGACCAGGCGTTCGGCGGACTCTGGCCGCTGGTGATCCTGGCCGCGGTCGGAGGGGGCGTGTTGGCTCTTGCCTGGGGGCGCAACCGGATCCTGCGCTGGATGGGCGGGGTGGCGCTCTTCGGCCTGCTCGCCTACCTCTTCACGCCGCTCAGTGCCGCCGGAGCCGAGGGCGCCCCGGTGGGCTTCGGCATCAACATCCGCTACGCGATCCCGGCTTTGCTGCTGGGCCTGGTCCTGCTGCCGCTGGCGCGGGGGCTGGAGAGCGAAAAGCGCCAGTGGTGGCTGCTGGGGGGGCTTCTGCTGGCCCTCGTCGCCACCAACCGCGCCGATGCCGTGCTGCGGGATCCGGACCGGCTCTTCGCCTGGGCGCTGGCGGTGCTGCTGGTGCTCGTGCCGGCGGCCCTACTTGTCGCTCGTTCCCGGGGAGCGAGCCGCGCCCTCGTCGTCTCCGGATTCGCCGGCCTGGCGCTGCTGGTGGCGGCCATCGGTTACCCCGTACAACGCGACTACCTGCGCGATCGCTTCCGCCTCGCCTCCGAGATCCCCGGCATGAATCTCGACCGGGCATATGAGTGGGCTCGCGGCGTCACCGATGCCCGCATCGGGCTGGCCGGCAGCACTGCGGGCTTCCTCCAGTACGGCCTCTACGGCACGGACCTCTCCAACCGCGTCGTCTATCTGGGCGAAAAGGGCCCGCACGGCGCCTACAACGCGATTCCAACCTGCGCCGCCTTCCGCGCGGCCGTCAACGCAGCCGACCTCGACTACCTGGTGACGTCGCCCTTCCTCAACTTCCTCCACCCCGACGACCCGATCTCCTCACCAGAGTCGGCCTGGCTCCGCAACGAGCCCGCCGTGACGCCGATCGACCACAGCGGCCCCGTCACCGTCTGGAAGCTCAACGGCCAGCTCGACCCATCAGCCTGCGGTCCCGCGAACGCGCCGCTCCGGGACATCCCGAATACGCCGGAGGGCTAGTGCTAGTCGTCCGAGTCGTCTGACTCGGACTCTGGGGCACCGGGGCGCCGGATCACGATCTGGTCCGCGTCGATGCGAACCGTGACCTCGCGTTTGCCTGCCCAGTGCTCGGTATACACGGGGTTGTCTTTGACCGCCGGGTCGAGCCAGAGACCGTAGCCGTCGGTCTCGCCGTGGTCGAAGGTCGCCTCGAGCTCTTTGCGGCGACCGCGGCCACCACGACGCCCACGACGCCGGCGTCGTTTCGGCCGGTCTCCGCCCTCGCCGCCGGATCGTGCTTTCGACTCGTCCTCCTCGTCGGCGTCCGCATCGGCCTCGTCCTCTTCGGGCTCGTCGACCGTCGCCGCCTCGATCTCAGCCTCGATCTCGTCGCGGAGGTCGATTTCGCCGGCTGAGTCCTCCTCGTCGGGGGTGAAGCCATGCTGTTTGCGGAACTCGCGCAGCTCGGAAGCGCTGACTTCGAGCTGGTGGGCGATCCAGGCGTCGGTTCGCCCCTGGCGGACCCAGGCGCGGATCTGGTTGAGCTGTGGCTTCAGTGAACGGCGGGCCATCGGCGGGCGAGTCTATTCAACCGGCAGGGTGGTCGGCACGTGGCTAGGCCATCAGGAAGGCGAGCGCCTCGAACATCGAGACGACGACCACGATGACGGTGACGGTGAGGCAGACGGCGAGCACGCTGAAGCGCACCTTGCTCTCCTGCTCGGTGCGGGTGATGCGCCGAGCCCGCGAGCGGTTGGCTGCGCGGCGGCGAAGCTGCTCGCGCCGACGGCGCTCGAGGCTGGTCTCCTGCTCGAAGGCCACCTCGAACTGGGTGATGCTCTGTCGCATTCGCATAGGTTGGGATGGCCCGAAGGCCGCGGGGGACCGTAGCAAAGGCGCACGAGGAGTTGCAGGCGCCAAGCGTGCGAGGGGTCACACTCTTGGGTTTATGGCGCGCAAGCGCCCCAGAGCCCGCGACCGGCACGGGCGGCTTGCAGCTCGAGTTCCTTCAGCAGTGGCGCGAAACGGTCGTTAGGCGCGATGGTGAGAGTGCGGGCGAGGCCGCGGCGGACCAGGTCGGCATTGACGAAGCGCTCTCCCAGGTAGACGTAGGCGAGCAGCCTGCCGTAGACGTCCCGCCGCTCGGCGCCGAAGACGAGCCTGACACGCCGCCGCTCGACCAGCCGGTGGTTGAAGGCCGATGCGCGCGAGCCGAAGCACTGTACCGGCGTCCCGGGCTTGACCGTCTCCGGCGTGTCGACGCCGATGTAGCGGACGTCCTCGACTTCCCCGTCGATCCGCGCCTCGATCGTGTCGCCGTCGACGACCCGCGTGACGAGGGCCGTGGCTTCAGCAGGGCCTTCGGCCCGTTTCCCGTCCCCCTCCCAGGGCCGCACGATCAGCAGCGCGACAATGGCGAGCAGAACAAGGCTTCCAACCTCTTTTCTCATCTAGATGGTTGATTCCACGGCGATAGCCGTGATCGAGGATTTCAATGCAGAGAGGCCGAAGTCGGCGGTGCTGAAGCAACCGTCGACCGAAAGGCCACGATGCACGCCGACCTCGACACTCTCTGCACCGTCGTTTATTGCACGGCAGACGATCTCCTGCCTGAGAAGCCCGGAAATGCCCGTCGTCGAGTCAGCGACGCTGAGATCGCGACCCTCTGCGTCGCCCAGGCGATCATGGGAATTCCCTCTGATCGACGCTTCCTCGCCGTCGCCCGCAAGCGGCTTCGTGATCTCTTCCCCGAGCTGCCCCAGCAGCCCGGCTTTCACAAGCGCAGGGCCCGCCTCGCCGAGACGATCGAGTGGCTCACCGGCGTCTTTGCCGCCGAATCTCCCGGCTTCCACGACGACGTGCTGCTCATCGATTCCACTCCTTTGGAGTGCGCTCGCTCCGTCGAGACGACCCGCCGCTCGGCCCTGGCGGATGCCGCCGACTATGGCTGGTGCGGCTCTCATTCCCGGTTCTTCTGGGGCTTTCGCCTGCACGGCCTCTTCGCGCCCGACGGCACCCCGAGAGCATTCACCCTCGCCTCTCCCAAGCGCGACGAGCGCGAGGTGGGGATCGAGCTGCTGCGGCGCGCCGAGCGGGCCGGGGGGGAGATCGTCATCGGCGACAAGGGCTACGCGGGCCGCGCCTTCGCCGCGGCTGCCCGCGAGCTCGACGCAACGATCGTCAGGCCGGCGCGAAAGAACGAGCCCGACGACGTCCTTCACCTCGCTCCGATCCGCCAGCGGATCGAGTCGATCTTTTGGACCTGCAAGGACATCCTCACCCTGGAGCGCCACGGCGCCCGCACCCTTCATAACCTGCGCGCCCGCATCGCCCAGCGCTTCCTGGCACTGGCTGCATGCGTCGCGCTCAACCACAGGCTCGGGCGTCCGAGCCGCGCCCTGGTCGACTACGTCGCCTGAGGGCGTGGAATCAACCATCTAGGCGCCGAAAACCAAGCAGGTCGGGGGATGCAGGGAGGCCGACGAGGAGAGCGCACCTTCGTGCGTGACCCGAGGAGGCCGACTGAAGACCCCGAGATGCGCCGGTTTGCAGGCGTCTAGGGGACGCGCCTGACGTTCGCCTGGAGGGTCTCCTTGATCTGGCCGATGATCTCCAGCGCGTCGTTCCACTCGCGCTGCCAGACGTTGCGGCCGAAGATCACGCCCGAGCCGCCGGCCTCCATCACCTCGCGGGTGTTGGTCAGCACAGTCTCGTCGTCGACCTTGGAGCCACCCGAGAGCACGACCAGCGCGCGGCCGGCCGATTCGACGCACTGGCGGATCGCCTCGGCCTGGTCGACTTCCATCTCGTTATAGGGAGCCTGGGCGTCTTTGTCCTTGGCCGGGTCGACCTTCGGCATGTTGAGCTTGACCACGTCGGCGCCCATCTCCATCGCCATCCGCGCTGCGTAGTCGATCGCGTAGAACGAGTTGGCGCCGCCCTTGGCGTCGACCGCTTCGCCGCGCGGGTAGGACCAGACGACCAGCGGCATGCCGAAGCGGTCGCAGTCCTGGCGCACCTGACGCAGCTGGGCGAGGTCCTCGTCCTGGCGCGGTGAGCCGACGTAGAGCGTGTAGCCGACGGCGTCGGCACCGAGCCGCACCGCGTCCTCGACGCTGGCGTTGCAGGAGGAGAACGCCTTGGCGGAGGAGGGGATGTCGGTCTTGCCGTTGACCTTGAGGATCAGCGGCACCTGGCCGGCGTAGTCGGGGTAGTACTTCTCGGCCATGCCGATCTGGCAGGCGAGCGCCGAGTAGCCCCCCTCGACCGCAAGGCGGAACTGGTAGTCGGGGTCCTTCGACGCGGGGTTGGGGAAGAAGTCGCGCGGACCGTGCTCGATTCCCTGGTCGATCGGCAGCAGCATCAGGGTCCCGTTGCCGGGGCCGAACTCGAACAGCAGCCGGCGCAGCCGCGCTCGTTTGCCGGGGGCCAAGGTGGCCAGCAGCGATTTCTGCTCGGTCAGGCTCTTCAACTCCACGCTGATTCCTCCTCGAAGATAGGTAGGGCCTCAGTATGTCACCGGAGCCGGGTTTCTAGCGGTCGCCGCAGGGGGGTTATCCTCGAAAGACCATGAGCGAGACTGAGCTCAGCGTCGTCTGTAAGAACTGCGGGTCAGAGGTCAGTCCCTATGTCACCGAGTGCCCGTATTGCGGTGCCCGTCTGCGCAAGCGGGCACCGAAGCTCGAGCGCCGTGGCGACGGCCTGGAGCCGAAGCCTCGCCGCCGCCCCAGGCCAAAGCTCCTGAGGCGCAGGCGGCCGACGGCGACCGACTCGCACGCTCCCGCCCGCCCCTATGCCACCTTGGCGGTGATCCTCGGCTCCGCCGCCCTGCTGCTCATCCAGAAGGCGACCGGAGACTCGCTCGACACCTTCGGCGGCTTGATCGTGCCCCTGGAAACCGAGTGGTGGCGGGTCTTCACCGCCCCCTTCGCCTACGTGGACGTCGGCTACCTGTTCGTCGTCGCGGTTGCCCTGGCGATCTTCTCGATCGGCCTGGAGCGGCGGCTTGGCACTCCCGCCACGGCTTTCCTGCTCATTGCCTGCGGCTCGCTGGGGATGCTCGCTGCCGCCGGCATCGCCGACGCTCGTGGAGATTTCGAGGTGATCGCCGGCGGCAACGGGATGGCTCTGGGCGCCGTCGCCGCTTGGTTCTCGCTCCGCCGCTCGGAAGCGCACCACGCGATCGACCAGGAGTACGACGTGATCGGCGTCGTGGTCGTCGCCGCAGTGCTGCTGGCGCTGCCGATCTTCGACTCCACCGCTGATCCCTTTGCGGGTCTCGTCGGCGGTGTCGTCGGCGGCCTCGCCGGTCTGATCGCCTCGGCACTGCGTACCTGACCAGGCGCCGCCGTCTCCGCTTTCGGGCGGCTAGGCTCCTCCTTCGTGCCCTCGGATGAGCAACTGGATGCCGCCATCGAGCGGCTGGTCGACGCCGAGCGCTTTGCCGAGGCGGAGCAGATCGTCGCCCGCGCCGCGCCGCAGTTGCAGCGGGTGCTGGCGGCGGCGCTGGCAGAGGGTGGCTGGTTCGGCGAGTCCCATGAGGCCGAGACGCTGAAGGCGGCGACAGTCCCCGACCCTGACGAGAGGGTCGCCGCGGTGCGCTCGCTGCTCGCCGAGGAGGCGAGGATGGGAATGATGGTCGGAGTCGCTGTCGGCTGGGCGCTGCGCGAGGAGATGACCGATGAAAACGAGACCGAAGGAGAGCGCTGAGATGGAGATCAAGTTCCACGGCCAGTCGTGCTTCGAGCTGAGCGACGGCGAGACGACCGTCCTCGTCGATCCGTTTCTGAAGCCCAACAACCCGATCGCGGTCGCGACGGCGGAGGAGGTCGACCCGACCCACATCGCGATCTCGCACGGCCACGTCGACCACATGGCCGACGCGGTTCCGGTGGCGAAGCGCACCGGCGCCCACTGCGTCGCCATCGTCGAGCTGGCGAAGTGGCTCGAAGCGCGGGGGGTGGAGGCCGTCAGCGACCCCAACTTCGGCGGCAAGGTCGAGTTCGACTGGGGATACATCGGCCTCGTCCCCGCCTGGCACACGAACACCCTCCCCGGCTCGGACGAGTCTCCCTTCAGCGCCGAGGACGGAGTGCCGATCGGACCGGCGGCCGGGCTCGTGATCAAGATCGGCGAGACCACCGTCTACCACGCCGGCGATACCTGCCTCTTCAGCGACATGAAGCTGATCGCCCAGCGCAGCGACATCGACGTCGCCCTGCTGCCGATCGGCGGTCACTACACGATGGATCGCCGCGACGCAGTCGTGGCGGCGGAATTCGTCGGCGCCGGCACCGTGATCCCGATGCACTACGACACCTTCCCGCCGATCGAGACCGACGCCGAGGCGTTCAAGGCAGAGGTGGAGGAAAAGACCTCCTCGAAGGTAGTCGTTCTCGCGCCGGGAGAGTCTCACTCGACTGGCTGACCAGCCAGGCCGGTGGTACCCTCGCCCGACCGCCCAGCCAAGCCGAGGAGAGTCACCAGATGGAGACCAGAGAGGCAACCGGGACCCAGTCGAGGACTGAGCGAGAGGACTTCCAGGCCACCGCGGATCCGGCCCTGATGGAGGCCGCCGACCGCACCGCCGAGGTCAAACTGCTCACCTACGGGGAGCTGTACCTGCTCTGGGAGCGCCAGCAATGGCAGACGCAGGAGCTCGACTTCAGCCGTGACCGCGAGGACTGGAACGAGCGCTTCAGCGAGGAGGAGCGGTTCCAGCGGATGTACGGGCTTTCCTCCTTCTTCATCGGCGAGCAGAAGGTCGCCGAGGAGCTGGGCCCGATCATGCGCGCGGCGCCGACCGAGGACCAGCGCATCTTCCTCTGCACCCAGATCGCCGACGAGGCGCGCCACGTCCGCTTCTTCGAGCGCTTCTACAGCGAGGTCGGGGTGCTGGAGTCCGATGAGCTCTCGGAGATGCTCGAGGAGACCTCCGAGCACCTGAACGAAAACTTCGGCCGCCTCTTCGACGAGATGCTGAAGCAGCGCACCGACCGCCTCTCCGCCGAACCGGAGGACACCGAGGCCTTGGTCGAGGCGGTGACGCTCTACCACATGGTGATCGAGGGAATGCTGGCCCTCACCGGCCAGCACTTCATCATGGACTACAACGAACGCGAGGGCACGCTGCCGGCCTTCGTCGAGGGCTTCCAGAACGTCGCCCGCGACGAGCACCGCCACGTCGCCTTCGGCTCGGTCTTCCTGCGTGAGAAGGCGCGTGAGGACGACCGTTACAAGCAGGCGATCCAGCGCACGCTGGAGGAGTCGCTGCCGGTTGCCGACGGTGTCCTCTCCCCGCCTTGGGCGCCGCAGGGCGACGACTGGGAACTGTTCGGCTACTCGCTCGCCGACACTCGCAAGTTCGCCGGCACCTGCCTGATGCGGCGGCTCAAGGTGATCGGCCTGCAGTAATTACAGCGGGCGGCTGCGCCACCGGAAGGGTGGTCTTAGGGGGCCGGCGCGGGTTCCGGGTCCGGTGCCGATTCCGAGGAGTCAGGCGGCGGGGTGGTTTCGACCGGAGGTGCGGGTTCGGCCGGAGGCGGCGTGGTGGGGGGTGGAGTGGTTTCGGCCGGCGGCGGGGGCGGAGGAGTTTCGACGGTGCTGCCGCCAACGGTGACGACCACGGCGCCGGCTCCCGTCGGGGCACCTGCCGAGGGCGATGCGCCGCCGGTGACCCCCGGAGCATGCGGGTGGGTCGATACAGCGTCTTCTCCAGCGCTTGACTCCCCTGCGGCTTTTTCTTCGGCGGTCGGATCGGTGACCGGCGGCGCCGTCTCGGCTGTCGTCGAAGTCGGCTCCTCGGCTGGTTTGTCGACCGGCGCCGGCACGGCCTGTACGGGAGCGGGCGGCGCGGAGACATGTGCCTGGGCGATCGAAGGTGTGGCCTGAGGCGGCGGCTGGTGAGTCCTGGTGATTGACGGCGTGCTGTTGCTTGACGGCGTCGGTTCCACCCGGTGCTTGACCTCGACTGCGCCGGCGGTGATCACCGCGGCGGTGACGACGCCGGCAACTGCCTTGGTGCCGATCGCGCCGCCGACGGCACCGATGCCGCCCGCAGCACCACCGCCACCGAGCGCTGCACCAACGCTTCCGACGGCGCCTGCCCCTGTGGCTCCAGCACCTGCGCCGGTGGCACCTGCCGCACCGGCTCCGCCGGTGCCTGCACCGCCAAGACCGAGCTTGGAGACGATGAGGCCTTTCAGGGCGATCAGAGCGCCGGCTGGGAACATCGCTGAGAGCACCTTGTCGTTGGAGCGGATCTGAGCGCGGAAGTCAGCGCACTCCTCGCAGTCGCGCACGTGACGGCGCACCGGACCGGAGAGCTTGCGTAGGCCCTCTGCGGCCTCGGCCAAGTCGAGTCGCACCTCGCCGCAGGTCAGCTGGCGCGCCTGGCTTGCCTCGGCGAGCGAGATCCGCGCCCTCACCAGTAGAGACTTGACCGACGGGACGCTGGTCTCCATCGCCTGGGCGATCTCCTCGTAGGACATCGCATCCATCTCGCGCAACAGCAGGGCGGAGCGTTGCGTCTCGGGAAGCTTGCTGACGTCGGCCAGGAGCTGGCGGAACTCCTCGCGGTTATGGACCTTCTCGGCGGTCGAGGAGGCGTCCACGGCGGGCACCATGTCCATCGATTCCTGGGCGTCGGCGGTGGGCTTGCGCAGGTGGTTGAGGCAGCGGTTGCGGGCGATTCGGTACAGCCACGGCCGTAGGTTGATCTCCCGCTCGTCGGCCAGCATCGCCCGGTAGGCATTGACGAAGACCTCCTGCAGGACGTCTTCGGCATCCTCGGTGGAGCCGAGCATCTGGCGGCAGAAGCCGAGCAGGCGGCCCTGGTAGCGGTCGACTATCGCCTCGAAGGCGCCGGCGTTGCCGGACCGCGCCATCGCGATCAGCCGTTCATCGCCTTGCAGCTTGAGCAGCGGGGAGCGCCGGGCTAGGAGTCCGCGGCGACTGGCGTGTTGTAGAGCAGAAGCCTCCAAGCGATTTCTCCAGGGAAGGCGTTGTCTTCGTAGATGTAGACACCGTAGCAGCGGGGTTGTTGCGGTTTCCTCGGCATTTTTAGTGCAGTTTTAGGTGCAGACGACGCGTTACCATCGCCCTGCCCGGGTGGCGAAATTGGTAAACGCGGCGCCCTTAAAAGGCGCTTAGGTCCCATTGCAAGGGGGACTTGCGGGTTCGACTCCCGCCCCGGGCATTCTTTGGCGCGCCGTGGTCTCGGCGAGGCGCGTTATAGGCTCAATTTCGTGGAGCATGGGGGGCGGATAGTCGCCAAAGTCTTGAAGTCGCGGGGGGTGAGCCACCTCTTCACGCTGTCTGGGGGGCACCTGTTCTCGATCTATGACGGCTGCAAGTCGGAGGGGATCGAGATCGTCGACGTTCGGCACGAGCAGACGGCGGCGTTTGCGGCGGAGGGGTTCGCCAAGGCGACGCGGAAAGTGGGGGTGGCGGCGCTGACCGCTGGGCCTGGAGTGACGAACGGGATCAGCGCGATCGCCGGTGCGCAGGCCAACGGCTCGCCGGTCTGCGTGCTCGGCGGGCGGGCACCGGAGCTGCGCTGGGGCTCGGGCTCGCTGCAGGAGATCGATCATCTTCCCTTCGTCTCACCGCTGGTCAAGTCTGCCGAGACGGTGAAGGCGTCTGATCGGATCGCCGCGACCACCGCGGCGGCGCTCGACCTGGCGCTCAGCCCTCCGGGCGGGCCGACTTTCCTCGACTACCCGCTCGACGTCGTCTTCATGGAGGCGGAGTCCGAGGTTCCGGCGCTCCCGGCGGGTGGCGACGCGCAGCCGGCCTCAGGGGTGGAGGAGGCGGCGGCGCTGCTGGCCGGCGCCGGGCGCCCGACGATCATGGCCGGCAGCGGTCTCTACTGGGGACACGGCGAGGGGGAGCTGCAATCTCTGGCCGAGGAGCTGGGGATCCCGGTCTTCCTCAACGGGCTCGGTCGCGGTTGCATCCCTGCTGACCACGAGCTCAGCTTCAGCCGTGCCCGCGGGGCGGGGTTGAAGGGGGCGGACGTGGCGCTGGTCGTTGGTGTCCCGATCGACTTCCGTCTCGGTTTCGGTGAAAGCTTCGGCGAGGAGACAAAGCTGATCCGCCTCGACGCTGCGCCCAACGAGCTGACCGCAAACCGCGCGCCTGCGATCGACCTGGTCGGCGACGTCGCCGCCAGCCTGGCCGCGATTCGCGAGTCGGTTGCAGGGACGGGACGGCGTACCGACGCCTGGCTGGAGCAACTGCGCACGGTGGAGGAGGAGAAGCGCGCCGCCGAGCAGGAGGAGCTGAACGACTCGCGCTCACCTCTGCATCCGGTCCGCATCTACAAGGAGCTTGGCGAAGTGCTCGAGCGCGACGCGATCGTCGTCGGGGACGGCGGCGACTTCGTCTCCTATGCAGGCCGCTTCATCAACACCTACCAGCCCGGCTGTTGGATGGACCCGGGGCCATTCGGCTGCCTCGGCGCCGGGCCGGGCCAGGCGATTGGGGCAAAGCTCGCCCATCCCGACCGGCAGGTCTGCCTGTTGCTCGGAGACGGCGCTTTTGGCTTCGCGGGCATCGAGTTCGACACAATGGCGCGTCACGGCGTGCCTGTGGTGGGTGTTATGGGCAATAACGGCATCTGGGCACTCGAGCACCACCCGATGAAGTTCCTCTACGGGTACTCGGTCGCAGCCGAGCTTCGTGCCGAAACGCACTATGAGCAGATGGTCGAAGCGCTCGGCTGCGAGGGCGCCTTGGTGAGGGATCCGGAGCAGCTGCGGCCGGCGCTCGAGCGGGCCTTCGAATCCGGGAAGCCGACGCTCGTGAACGTCCTCACCGACCCCGAGGTCGTCTACCCCCGCAAGTCGAATTTGGCTTAGAAAAGCCGATTTTCTCGATCTAGCGGTCCCAGACGAGAATCGGCCGCCATCGCTGGCGGCCGATTCAGGTTGGTCCCTCAGGACGGGCAGGGGTACGTCTTCAGGGACCAGTTTTATTCGGTGGGCCCAGACGGCGGGAGGCGCCATGATGCGGCAATCGTCCGAACCCTGTATCGAGTCTGCGGTAGGTCTGCCCCACCTCTTTCCCGATGAACCGATTATCTGCCTACCTATCCGATACGTCTAGGTGCCGCTTTAGCCGATACCAGTAAGTAGGTAGATGAAGGCTACCGAATTTTTTGGGTTCAACCACTTCCTTGACCCATCTGGAGCGCTCTCTGAAACTGGCCTGTCCATGCAGTCCCACGCCTGTTTTTGAGGCGTGGGGCCCGTTTATGGGGAGCTATGGAGGCGGGCCGAGGCGGTGATGGCCGTTCCGTAGAGGATGTCGTGCTCGGAGGTGACGACTTGCTCCAGCCCGAAGGTTCGCATCGTCTCGATCAGGATCACGACCCCGGCCACGATGGTCGGCGCCCGGTCGGCGTGCAGGCCGACGATCTCGACGCGCTCGGCGAGGGGAACCGAGGCGAACTGGGAGAGCAGGCGCTGGATCGAGGGAAGGGCGAGGACGTGGCCATGGACTCGCTCTGGATCGTAGGGCTCGAGTGCCAGCTCGACCGAGGCCAAGGATGTTGGAGTTCCAGCGACCGCGATCCCGGCTTTGGCTTCGACGCCGGGGTCGACGGTTGAGATCGCGGTCTCGATCAGGCCGCGGACGTCGGTGGCCAGGGCCTCCAGCTCGTTGACCGTCGGGGGGTCGCCCGAGATGTGCCGCTCGGTGTGGCGGACGACGCCCGCCTGTAGGGAGGTGTGGAAGGCGATCTCGCGCCCGGCACCGACGATCAGCTCGGTCGAGCCGCCGCCGATGTCGATCACCAGGGTCGGTTCGGCGGGTGGCTGCTCGGCTGTGGCGCCCAGGTAGGTGAGTCGCGCCTCCTCCTCGCCGTCGAGGACCCGCGCCGAGAGGGCGAAGCGCTCGCGCAGCTCGGCGACGAAGGCGCTGCCGTTGGACGCGTCGCGCACGGCGCTGGTGGCGATCGCGTCGACGGTCTCCGCTCCCGCCTCGCGGCAGAGCGCCACGTAGTCCTCGATCGCCTCGCAGGTCGCCTCGATCGCCTCGCTCGAGAGCTGCCCCGAGAGATCGACCCCCCGCCCGAGCCGGGTGACCCGACTATGCCGTTCGACCTTGTCGACCCGGTTGTCGGAGATGTCGGCCACCAGCAGCCGCGTCGAGTTCGTGCCGACGTCGATCACCGCAACTCTCTTACCTCCCCCGTCCATGCCGGCGGCACTCTAGAGAGCAAGCCCGCCGCAAGCGCCCCTGCGCCCCGCCCAGCAGCCCCATGCCCACCCCCTTCCCATTGCTAGCATGGACAAAACCGCCGCGGGGTGGAGCAGCCAGGTAGCTCGTCGGGCTCATAACCCGAAGGTCGCAGGTTCGAATCCTGCCCCCGCTATTTCACGAAAACCCCGCAAATGCGGGGTTTTTGTTTGTCTGGAGGAGCAGACAAAGGGGTTCAAAATCGCCTATGGGGCAACGCCTGGGGCAACATGAGCTTCGAGAGAGGTCGTTTAGGCCCTTGCGAAGGGCCTCCCCTCCACCTACGTTCGCCCGCGACAAATGCGAATAAGCGGCCCCGGCGGCGGTGGAACGCCCCGGGGCCCGGCACCGAAGAAAACGCCTTCGATGCGAGAGAGACGGTACCGCCGTAGCCCCTCAGCGGGGGCGACGACGGCGGCATGATCGCGGCCTGGCAGAAGCCCACCGCGCAGTACCCGAGCGGGTGCATCGAGCTTGATGAGGACCACCCGGTGGTCCGGACCCAGATCGAGCACTGGCAGAAGCAGTACTCGCCCGCCGTCAAGAACGACGTCGAGAAGCTGGTGAAGGACGCCTACGAGGATGTCGCGATGGCGAAGGTCTCACACCTGCACGCCCTGACCGGCGTGGTCTTCTCCGAGGAGCAGCGCGACACCATGCTCCTGAACCCGGCGCTGTCGGCGTCGCTGCTCGGCCTCATCGCGGAGGACGCGCTGATCGGTCCCCGGACTGGCAAGCTCGGCGTCAAGCGGCGCAAGGAGGAGGCTCCCGACCAGGCGGCGTAGTCCGAACCGGGGCCGGACACTCGCCACCGCGCCGCTCGAAGGTGCGGGACGTTCCGATTCGCCTCCATCAGTAGTCGGCCTGGGGCAACAAATGGGGCAACAAGCCCCACAGATCCCAGCCGATCCCAGCCGATCTCGATCTCGCGAAAACCGCTCTAGAGCGCGCCCCACAGTGCCCAGCCGAGTCAGCGGGGCGCGCTCATAACCCGAAGGTCGCAGGTTCGAATCCTGCCCCCGCTATAGAACAAAAGCCCTGCAAATGCGGGGTTTTTGTTTGTCTTGTCTTACAGACAACAGGCTGCAAATCGGTCTTGGGGCAAGCTCTGGGGCAAGATGAGGTCTGAGAGAGGTGGATCAGACTCGGTCCAAGATTCGCAGCAATAGGTCCGCGAAAAGCACCGCCTCGGCCGCCTCCGTCGGGTCCTCGTATTGGACCCGACGATGTGAGGGCGGGTTCTTGAAGAAGCCGATCGCTCCCCAGAACAATGCCATCTGCGCGTCGGCTTCGCCCTTGTCGGCTTCTTCGTCTCTGAGCGGTCCACCAACTCCGAAAGCCTGCCTCATCAGGTTGACGCCGATCTCCGAATTGCTTCCCTTCGTCAGTTCTCGCACCCGCTCCTCAACGGTCCGCATCGCAATGAGCACCGCTGCGTCGTACTCGCCGAGCAGGAATTGCGACCGGACGTTTCGGATGCTGGGGTGGAGGTCGACGCCGATCCTCTGCTCCGCGCGGACGTGCCTGACGGGATCGGGCGTCTCGTCCAGCACCTTGACACCGAGGCGGCTAACTACGAACCATCCCTCCTCCATCGGTATCTCGGTCAGCAATCCGGTGGCGATCAGCCAGTGCCACGCTTCGGCGAGACCCTGCTCGTAGGTGCCGTCCAGCGGCGCTTCACTGGTCCCGATAACCACCCCACCGGTCACCCCCACCTGTTCCCGCATCCGCTGTGCGTCGGTCTGAGAGCGGAGATTCGCGACCAGACCGCGCAGCGTCTTCTTGCTGCCGCGGAGGTATCGCAGCATGCGAATGCCGATCTCATCGACGGGAAGGTCTCGCACTTCCTCGCCGCTCGGTGGCCAATCGCTCACGCCTTCGAGTGTCGCAGAGGGTGGAGTCTTAAAGGTTCGGAGAGGAGGATCGACTTCTAGGGGATCTGGGATGTACCGCAGCCTCGATGCGATTTGCTGCGTCGACACTGTCCTCGTGCTCCCAGGTGCGGATCACCGTCCAGCCTGCCTGAATCAAACGCTGGTTGTTTCGCTCATCACGTTCACGCGTCCAGGCGAGCTTTTCCTTCCACCAGTTTTCGTTGGATTTCGGCAGCCGAAGATGATCTGGGCAACCGTGCCAGTAGCAGGAGTCGACAAAGCAGGCGACTTTGGCGCGGATGAAGACAATGTCCGCTTGGCATCGCAGGCCGGGAAGTGGCCGGATGCTAGTGCGGTAGCGCAGCCCACGTCGGTGAAGCTCTCGGCGCACCGCCAGCTCCGGCTTGGTGTTGCGTCGAGGCACTTGCTGCATCCGCGCACGTATCTCTGGAGTCGTTGAGGGAGCCGGTGCAAGCCTGCGAGTCATTCGCTGTCTTCTGGTGGGGACGTGTCGTCCAGCACCGTCCGAGGGTCTACGTCGCGCGGCAGGACGTACCGATCAAACCCGTCGAGGGAGATCGTGATCGTGTCTGGAGTTGCAGCGAGATGCAGATCGGCGAGTGCTCGACCTGCGCCGAAGTCGGGAAGCGTGTCCTCGTAGCACTCAAGGGGCTCGGCGACGTAGCGTCGAAGGAACTCCGCTTGCGCTGGACCAGCGGTAGCACCGATGTGATCGTAGGCGTCCCCGCCTAGAAAGACCTGTCCTCCGTGTTCTTCGAAGGCCGTGACCACCTGTTGCAACGTCTCGCATGGGGTGGGGTCGAAGACCAAGAGCCTTGGCACATGCTTGCTGAAGGCACAGTCAGCCGGAAACGACAACTCCTCTTTCAATCTGCCTTGTCGGGATGCCGCATCGGTAATACGGATCTTGACCTCGTACGCGAAGTAGTCCCCTCCGTCCTCAACGATGCAGTCAACTTGGCGGCGTCCTGGAGATTGACCCCCTGGCTTCGTTGGTTTCCGGAGAATCGGACTCTTCCGCGCGCCGTAGGAAGTCCCGCCTAGTGCTCGGGCGACGATTGCGTCATAGAGATAGCCCGTCTCCTGTCCCGCCCGATTATCGACATCCATCATCCACTTTCGCCAGACGACGAGCGAGCTCAGGGCACCCTCATCGAGCAGTCCGTGCTCAAGCAGCATGCGAGGGCCCACTTGGTCGCTAGTGGGAAACGCCTGGGTGTTGAGAATTCGTCGGTACTTCATCCTTCGGGCGAATAGCCGTATGAGCAACTCGAGATAGACGGCGTTCTGTTGGTCCTTCTGGAGGAGCCAGTCGACTGCCTCACGCGAATCAGTGCCCAGACGCTCCCAATCAGCGGGGTCGACCACGTCGAAGAATTCGGGGATGTCTTTGCGTCCGAACTTTTTCTCGACGTCGTAAGCGCGGTCTAGTGCCACACGCAGCGCGAGTCCTCCGATCGCCTCCCAGGAAACTTCGACGAACAGCAGCCCAGACGTCAGGCGACGAGCTTCTTGAAGGTTGCGTCTGGCCTCTGGATCCATGTACGGGAACTTACGCGGCGACCGACGCCAACAGGTTAGGCGTAAACCGCGCGTTGACCTTTCTCACGACTTTCGCAAGCGCGGGGCTCATTTGCTGTGCCGGAGTTACATCGAACTCCACAAGCTCGCCTTCTCCCGGCTTGCTCTCTTTTGTCCCTGCATGGGCGCTCAGATGACCAAGGAGCGTTACGCCAAGGAGTTCCGCAAAGTGCGGAGGGATAGCGTTGCCTATCAGGGTGGCTTGCTCGGCTCCGCTGCCTCGGAACTCGAAATGGTCCGGGAACGTTTGGAGTCGCGCGGCCTCTCGCAAGGTAAGCCGGCGGTTTTCGTCCGGATGGACCAACTCACGGATGGCTGCGGAGGTGATCGCCTTGGAGGGCTGGTCCCCTCGCAATCGGCGTAGCCCCGCGGGGGCTCCCCCCCGCTGCTCCGTGGCGGTGCCGTCCTTCACTCGGCGGAAAGCCCGCCTCCGGTAGCTGTTGTGCCAAAGGTCTTCGGGGAGGTCTCTCATCGTCTGCCCCGGCTCCAGTGCATCGATTCGGGCTTGCTCGAGCCTGTTTGCTCGTGGAGCGACATGCCCTTGGGGGGCGTCAGCACTGCCTGGGGATGGCAGGTTCTTTAGCGTCTCCTCGACGGTCGGGGTAGCTGGGCAGCCGGCAATTTCTTGAGCCCCCGGCGCACCCCAAGCGCTGTGCGTGGGATCTGGGAAAGGCGGGTCGCCAAGAAGACTCGCGACTGCGATGACCCGCTTGCGATGCTGCGGAACACCAAAATTGGCGAAGTTCACCTTGCGCATACGGACCCGGTATCCCGCTTCGATAAGAGGTGCGAGGAAATCGAGAGCAAAGCGTCCGCTTCCAGCCGTGAGGAAGCCCTCGACGTTCTCGAAGACAACAAGGGGTGAGCGGATAGCTGCGGCGAGATTGGCGAAGACGCCAACTAGGGTTCCACGCGGATCATCGTCCTGGCGTCGGCCAGCCGAAGTAAACGATTGACAAGGGGGCCCTCCAGCAAGCACTTTAGGCGTCCTGCCGACGAGGCTTCGAATGTCCTGCGCTGTCAGCTCCTTGATATCAACGGGGGTCCGCTGCTCGTTGAAGTTTGAGTTGAGAGTTTCAACGGCTGCAGCCCAGCTATCGAGATGGGTGCAGACGCTCAGTCCTGCCGATTGAAAGCCGAGAGATAGGCCGCCTGCTCCGCAAAAGAGATCGACCGTCTCGGGAACTACATCGCGATTCAAAGCCCGGGCGCGAGAGGACCTTGGGATTTCCAGCCTGGACCTCGCTGGTGGTCGAATGGTCGTCTCCACGCAGGCAGCCTAGGCGACGGAGCCGACGACGGATTGGCTGGCGCTAGGCAACCATTCTGCTTGGGTCGCGAGGCCTGTCACTGGGAAGGCGGAAAGGTGGCACCGCTTGTAGGGCGGTCCAAGCCTGTTCCTCCTGGGGCAAGAAATGGGGCAAGGCGCGCCACAGATTCCAGCCGATCCCAGCCGATCTCGATCTCGCGAAATCCGCTTGAAACCGTGCCCCACGTAGTCCAGCCGATCCAACAGATCAGTCTCATAACCCGAAGGTCGCAGGTTCGAATCCTGCCCCCGCTATAGGACGAAAGCCCCGCAAATGCGGGGCTTTTAGTTTTGTTGTCTTACAGACAACAGGGTGCAGAATCGGCCGTGGGGCAAGCTGTGGGGCAAGGTGAGGTCTGAGAGATGTCGATCCAGGGGCTTATAGCCACCAGATCGACACCCCTCTTCGCTTACCGATTTCGGTCAATTCCGAGCTGGTCGTCACACTTCGCTGAGTGGGGGACGGAAACCAAGACGCGTTCCTGTCGAAAGAGCAGGTGCTTCTTGAGCAGGGCGAGCAGATCCGGGGAAATTTTTGGATTGCCGGGCGGGAGAGCACGACGGCCGCTGGAGTGCTCCGCTGGTCGCGGGCAGACGGGGCCGAACTTTGGCTTATCAACGTTTCGAGGGAATGGCCTGGGATCTGGCACGGCTCCAACCATTCGGACGGGCCGTTGACCGTCCACGGGACTTCGGGCACTGGCACGAAGGTCACTTTGCCGCACGCATACTTCAGGTCATCAAGCTTCGGATCGGGGCCTCCGCAGTTGAGGCTGACCTCGCGGCGCCTGGTCCTCTTCCGACACTACGCAGAGGATGATCGGTGGAAGCGCCTCGTTATGCGGACGGCGAACCTCCACGAGTGGATGCCGATCACGGGCTTTGGCCGCACCCCGATGCTCATGGACCGTCGCTTCCAAGTCCGAGAGTGCGGTGTCCATTGGAAGGTTCCCCGTGGTAAGCGCGTAGCGCTCGGCGACGCCGAGGTTCGCTTTGAGCCGAGGATGCACTCGGATCTCACGCCTCGCAGACCGAATCGGGTGATCCGCACGACGATTGACATCGCTGCGATCCCTAAGGAGCGCAAGACCCTTCGAGAACTACACGAAGACTATGTGACGCCCTTGCACGACCTGCTTGTCATTGCAGGCGGCGTTCCGGACGCGCTCGTCTATGAGTCAGTCACCATCGGCAGGCAGCGGCCCGCCGTCGTGCTAGAGACTCGAATCGACCCGCCCACCCGCGATTGGCCGCGACCAGATCGGCAGCTTCTTTTCTACGCTCTTGACATCCCCGACTTTCGCGCAGCCTTGCAGCGATGGTTTGCGCTACACGCCCGTGTGTCGCCGGCCCTTCAGTACTTCGCGGAATCAATCAACGAGGACAAGTACTCCCACGCCAGGTTGCTGAGCGTCGCGAGCACCCTGGAGACGTACCATCGGAGCCTCTACGACCCCATCTGGAGGCGCACGTACAAGCGCAAGAATCCGAACGAAAAGCAGCGTGGGCCCTCCCTGCTCGAGCGTATTGCCCATCTTCAGCATCTCTCCGGAGTGCCGGAGAGCACCACCGGTTTCAGCGAAGCGCGGCGCCAACTCTTCGTTGCTAGCCGGAACCATTTTGCGCATCTAAATAAGCCGCGGTATGGCTACTCAACCCAAGACGTCTACGACAACGCCATACCTAGCATTGCCCGCGGAGTCGCGCTGGTGCAGGCTTGCGTCATGCGCCGTCTCGGTTTTACGGCGCGGCAGACTGCTGAGCGAATCGAGCTGATCCACGGTCACCTAGTACGCCAATGAGGGATGCAGGCGTCATGTTCTGCAAATGGCTCGGAGCACCGTCTCGGCGCCGGCCATGACCGCGTCGGCATAGCGGCGGGCGCCAGCGTCGTAGCTATCTCCGCGGCCTGCAAAATCCAGGGCCGCGGCTGACCGCCGTTGCGCTCCTACAAGAGTGCTTGGTAGCCCCGGGGGGAGCCACTGGCCCTCGTGGGCGACCATGTTGCGAACATCTGCCCAAACACCGATCTCGTCCCAGAGCGATCTCGAATCGTGCGTCAAAAGCGCGCGCGGTGATGAGAGGACGGTGTCAAGGGCATCGCGCACCAACATGTACATCAGTCCGCGGAGCTGGCCCGTGGTGGCCTGGCTGCCGTCGTGATTAAGCAGGGCCTCGCCGGACCCGTCGACGAGGGCGGTATCGCGGTCGATTCGCTCTCGTCCGATCGCCTCAAGAAGAGAACATGCTCTGAGTACACGAACGTCCCATCTGCTCTGTGCCGAAATACCGCGATAGAGCGACAGCCAGAGGGCAACGAGAGGGTTTTCCTCGGCCCGTGCCCAGATGTCGCGGGGCTCGATTGCGCCAATCAAGTCGCCATCCGGAAGTAGCCGCTCGAGAATATTTCCTGGGTGAGTGCCGCTGCCAGCCATCAGGGCAAGCGTGCGCCATGACCCCCCGCCGTCTGAGCTGAACTCGTTGGCGGCCGCGAAGATCCGTGGTGCGCCACCGTGCGTAAGCGCCAGCGCGTCCACGAGGCGGGCGAGCGTCCGAGTTGCCTCCATCGAGGAGGGCACAACTTGTTCGACCTCTACCGGCGGCGTTGCCACGAACGCCAGCCGCCGGCGCGTCGCGAGCTGCATGGCCCAACCCGGTTGATCGAACTCGGACACGAAGTCATGCGCAGCCAGCAAGTTGTTGAAGGTCTGGCGCAGCTCGCGTCCTGCGAACCCGCCCTCATGGGGAACCGGCGCGACGACGAGTGCCCCTATTGGCAATGCATCCTCCAGACGCAGTCCTTCGATCAGGGCCGCTGAACGGAGCAAGGTAGGAGGCATCGGCGCATTATCGGCGGTCCCACCTCAGGCTCGCACTGGCCTCCACGAACACCACGGGGTAGGCCGTTGCAATTGCGCCGGTAGTGGGGGGCTTATCCTCAACGTCCATGCCGATCAAGCTATGGCAGCGGAAGCAGGGGTTTGTGCAACCTCCTGATCCGATCTACGCGTCTCTTGGTTCTAATCGGTTCCCTGCCTCTTTTCGTACGCGCGTTCAGGAGTGGTCCATCGAGGCGTTGCACCGCTGCGAATGGGGAACCTCCATGGGCGAAGTCCAGAATCCAATCGACGAAAGTCTGCGCTCGTTCTGCGCTGACTTGGCTGAGGCATATGGCCGCAGCATCCTCGTTCCGCTGAGCCTTACGGAGGGACTCGTCGCCTCATCCGAGGCCCGTCACCCGCGGCGACAGCTCGCGGCCCACCTCGATCGCTGCGCCGATTTCGAAGTGCTCGACTTGGTGGACGCAACGGTCCAGAAGGTGACGGAGCTTCTTACCGCTGGGCTGGTTATGGGCGACATCACTAGCGACATTCGCGCGATCACCGACCGCTTCAACGAGATTTGCGAGGAGGAAGGAATCGGATATCGCTGGAGCGAGGGAGAGTTGGTTCGCTTCGACTCCTCGGCGACCCACGAGCTCGCGGTTGAGCCGGCGATGACCTTGCTCGCCGATTCGGACTACGCGAACGCCGATGCTGAGTTCCGTAGGGCTCTCGAGTGCTACCGAGCGGGTGCGTGGCGCGACGCGATTACGAATGCCAACGCCGCGTTGGAGAGCGTTCTCAAACTTGCGACGGGCCAGTCGAGGGGTACTGCCAGCTCCCTCATTGTGGAGGCGCGAAAACAAGGGTTGATCCCCAACTACGCCGAGGGAGCGGCGGAGAGCTTGGTGCGGCTCATGAATCTAGTGCCGGCTGTCAGAGGCCAGCAGGGCAGCTCACATGGTTTGGGGGATCGGCAAGTGGAAGCCGACGAAGATCTTGCTCAGTTGGTCGTGAGCACCGCGGCAGCTTTCATCATCTTCATCGCACGTCCTCGCTCGAGCTGATGCCTGGGAAAGTAGGGCCGATCGGGTTAATCAGCAGTGCTTACGTCGATCGTGCATTCGTAGGGAGTATTGCGAGGCCCTTCGAGACCAGATCACGCTCGTCGCAGCTAACGAGGCGATGCCCGGCATCGCCGGCGGCGGCTGCGTAGGCGGCGTCGTAGACGGAGATCGTGTGACGCTCGGCGAGCTCTGCCGCTCGCGCTAGGAGGCTGTCCGTGGATATGAGGACGCCGCCGTCGTTAGCGAGCCTCTCGATTGCGGTGAGCAGTGGTGCCACGGACTTCGGTGCGCGCCACGCTCGCACGGCGACATTGGCGACCTCATAGCGGGCGAGATCAAGCGTGGCGAGAGTAGCCTGGTCGTCTTCCAGAAGGGCTCGAGCTGGGTCGTGATGATCGTCCTCGGGATCAAAGGCCGCGAGTAGGACGCTCGCGTCGAGGAGCAGCGTCGTCACGAACCGGGCCGCGTTGCCTTCACCTGCTCCGCGGCGCGGCCGCCATGGGGCGAGGCGTCGTTGAGCAACGATCGCATCGCTGCTGCCCGGCCCTCACGGCGGCGGCGCAGGGCCGCGTCGGCGAAATCCCGCATGACAGCGCTGCGGGTCGTGCCGCCACGGCGCGCCTCGGCGTCCACCTCGGCGAGGAGATCGTCGGGAAGGGAGACCATGACCTTTGCCATGCGGAAAGTATACCCAGGTATACCAGCGGCTTTCGCTGGGGCAAGAAATGGGGCAAGGTGCCCCACAGATTCCAGCCGATCTCCACGTAGTTCGATCTCGTGAATTCCGCTTGAAACCTAGCTCCACGTAGTCCAGCCGATCCAGCGGATCAATCTCATAACCCGAAGGTCGCGGGTTCGAATCCTGCCCCCGCTATAGCTCTATTAGCGACTTTCCATCGTCGCTGGAACAAATTGCTTCGCTATCTCGGGCTTGTAGTTGAGGTCTATGTCCCTCGATGGGCCATCTCGACGATCTCCTCTCGTGCTTCGGGATTTCGCCACCACTCAAGCCGTTCGAGGAGCAAGATGGCTAGTGGCTCTTGCGCCTCCTCGTTCTCATCGAATTCATAAACGAGTGAGATCGACTCGTGAAGCGAGTTGAGGGCTTCGTCTTCGAGCTTCGCCAAGGAATCCTCGTCCAAGTCCATCTCATCCGCAAATTCCCGAACCGCCGCTCTGCAGGCTGTGGGTAGGGCAGCGCTCAACCCGTCGGGGGGTTGGGGATCCATGTTTTCTTCCATCCAGGCCCTGATCTCAGGGTCATCTGAAGGACGGTGGGCCGCTCTCAACATCAGCAGCGCCTCATAGAAGCGGTTCCGCAAGAGTTCGGCGAAGATCGATTTTTCGATCTTCGTGGGGTTTGCAGCGCTCCTCTCAAGAACCTCGAGGACGTTGATCGCAAATTGGTTGGCGAGGAAAGCCTGTATTGCATCCTCGTCTTCGTTCTCCATCGCGTGCTCGCAGGTGTCGAGGAACATCTTCACCCGGACGGTCTCCGTGATATCGACGAAGTCAGTAGCAGCGAAATCTTCGTGAGCTTCATCAAAAGTCTCTGCCGGACCTGCGGCGAAGAGCACATCCCCTTCCTCGACCCGGAAAGCAAGTTGCGGGGTGTCGCTGGGAGGGGTATCTCGGATGTAGAAGACCGCGTCCCCACTCTCGATTCTCTCGGCGATTTGCATGAGCGTGGAAGCGGCGAGGGTGAAGATCTGCCCCTCTTCCTCCTCGCCAGTGTCGTCTTCTGAAGCCCCGTCATGCAGGGCTCGTACCTCGTCGGTGTGGTCCTCGATTGCTGGCGCTTGGTCGAACGCAGAAAAACCCGCCTCGAATCCATCGAACTCTGCGTGAGCAAAGAAAACCGAATCGGCGTCGGATTTGAACGCGAGAGATACTCCGGCGCCCTGTCCGCGCACGAAGAACACCAGCTCAGGAGCTCCGAGCAAGTCGGCGGTTATCAACGCGAAGATGCCCAGGCGCTCCAACAGCTCGCCGACGTCGCTGTCTACTTCCTCGGCTCGGGCTAGTAGAAGCTCTTCCGCCTCCTCCTTTAGTCTCGCCCAGAGAGAGTCGGGCAGACCCGGGCGCCACTCCAGCGTTTCGTCAACCCACTCCTCGTGCTTGCGCTTAATCTCCCGCAGCGCCTCGATCGTGTACTCATTCGGCTGATCGTCCACCTCCTTATGGTGGGTTGGGCAGAGGAGAATCAAGTTTCGGTAGTCGTCTAGTTCTCGCGGTTTGATTACGCCGCTTCTGGGCCCGCCTTTGCGGCGAGCGATGATGTGGCACTCCGCGCCAAGGACAGCCTCGCGGTCCGCGCTGTGGCGCGGATCCTTAGTCAGCTTGCATCGACAGATGGCGCAACGATCGGCCGCTCTGGTCCAAAGGATCTTTCGCGTTCGCTGAGCGATCACCAGTTATCCCACCGGGCGACGAATCACCTAGCTCAACAGCGAACCGTCATAGGGGATCCGCAGTGAGATGCCGAGGTTCGGATGATCTGGACCTCGACCGATGAACGCCATGCAAAGCGGCGGTTCTCCAGCTCCGATCATTTTCTGAACCTTTGGCCCAAACCGACGCGCGTTATGTCGAGACAGGTAGCCGACGCATTCTCCATCGACCTGCACCATCACGGCCTTCGGGTCATGGGGATTGTCGGGCTCCAGCACAAGTAGAGCCGTGCAGTCGTGGCGATGCTCCCTGCCGGCAGGCGCTCCGCTGACTCGCATAAGCGCCTCCTGGTAGTTGGACTCGCCGACAACGGAGAGCTTTCGGGTGCCGTCATATTTCGCCCAGTAGTCCTCACTTTCAACCGGAGTCGAGCTGTTGTCGAGTCCGAGAACTCGTCTGAGTAGTCCCATGTAGGCGAGCCTAGCCCAGCCGTCGCCGCCTTGCCGGTAGAGCCAGGTCTGCCGCCCAATCAATGGGCACGATCAGGTCGCTATAGGAGCCGAATCGTTCCCCCGCTATAGGATGAAAGCCCGCATTTGCAGGGTATAAGATCGCAGGCAAAGGGGGCAAATCGGCCTGGGGCAACCGCTGGAGCAAGGTGAGGGCTGAGAGAGGCCGCTTCAGACCCTTTTGAGTCCAAATCCAATCGCCTTTGGCGCAGTACTAGCATCGTCCGTCATGGCATCGATGCCTATTCGCTCACCAGTCGTCGTTGATGGTGTCGTCAATCGCGAGAAGGTCGCTCAGTTGCTGAGCCTTGGCGCGGAGTATCCCGAGCTCGACTTCAAGTCGCGACTCGATCCTGGGGAGAAAGCCGGCGCAGTTCGACTTGCTAAGCACGTCGGGGCCATGCGCGTTAAAGGAGGCTACATCGTCCTTGGGGTGGATGATCGAGGAAATCCAACTGGCGCTATGGACGATGTAGATGAGCGCAGCTTTGACGAGGCAAATCTGGCGCCGAAGCTCGAACGCTACCTAGAAGGAGTTGATCTTCGAGCCCAGGTCTTCACCCTCGCTGGTAACAAGGTTGTCTTGCTTTGTGTTCTGCCCAGCCCAGACGGCTGCACCTTTTTCAAGAGCGATGGGAAGTACACGCGCGACAATGGGAAGGAGGTAGTCGCGTTTCGCGACGGAGACGTTTTCTGGAGGGACGGCACCCGCAGCGTTCGGATCACCAGACAAGGCTTCGAGGAAGTGATCAAGACGCGTATAGAAGGGGCAAGAGCCCGGTGGTTGGAGGAGCAGCATGGCATTCGTCGCCGAGAAGTAGAACTCGACGAAATCGGAGAGACGACGGTCGTGGCTAATCAGGAGCAACAGCCCCCTGTCCCAGGAGAAAGCAGAGGGCGCCCCCCCTTGGATTACCTGAATCTTGAGCTTGATCCAGGCGATTTGGCAAGGGTTACTCTCGACCTGGCGCGGGATGGCGATACCGTCGGCTTCAGCTACTTGCTAAACGAAGCCGTAGCTCGCGCCCGAGCGCTTATCGAGGGAAAAGACCTAGAGAGCGGTCTAGCCGATCTTCTGGATCGACTGACGTGTCTGGCGGCAACCCTTCTCATCCATGAGCAATACGAGTGGTTCGATCGGATTGTTCAGGCTCTCGTAAAAATCTACGCGCTCGCTTTTGGAGAAGGGGACGCCCGCCGCTTCGGGTATTCGACTCACATCGACCCCCAAGAGGTCGGTCCTCGTGTCTGGTTGGCCGTCATTGAGCGCGTATTCGCTCTAGGTGGGCTGGCGACGCGACTTGAGCGCTGGGAGGCAGTTCGCACTCTCACCCTGCAATTGCCCAAGCCCTTGGTCCAAGACGGCTACGACAGAAACTGGCTCCGACACGCGCTAACGATGGCATCCCGAGCCGACCACCTTCAGGAGGAACGAGATGGTGGCCAGAAAGTCTCGTTGAGTCTTTTGAGTCTCGCCCGGAATGTTGTTGCAAGACTGGAGTGTGTCCGCCCCGATGGGGTCCAGCCGGACGATGACGCGATCTTCACGGACTTGGCGCAGTTTGATTTGCTCTCAAATCTCATTGCGATCGACGCCACTGAGGACACTGATGGACGCGTCTTTTACCCCAACTTCGCTCGCTTCAGACAGGAACGCATTCAGCCAATTGTCGATCAAATCGTTACGGATCAAGGATTGCGAGGAGAACTTTTCGAGAACGGGGACGTAGTGTTGGCACAGGCTCTGGTTGAGGTGGGGGGTCGCGCAGCCAGTGAGGGATGGCGATTTGATGGGTTTGAGGGGTGGGAGATGACCCCAGTGGCTGCCTTCGTGGCTGAGCAGCTATCGGACGGAAAGTAAGACAAGGCAGCAGCCGGAGGCCGTCCGACTTGAGCGCTGCCTATGCGTACACGATCTTGTACACTGGGACGCATGGCCAAGACCGTTCCAGTTCGGGAGCTGCGAAGCAACCTCAGCAGCCTGCTTGATGATGTCAGTGATCGCCGCGATCACGTGCTAGTGACCCGTAATGGGATGCCCGCTGCGGCTCTGGTTCCGATCGACGAGTACGAGGCGCTGGAGGAGACCGCCGAGGTTCTCTCCGATCCGGATGCACTCTCCGCGCTGGAGGCGGGCCTTGCCGAGCTCGAGCGGGGCGAAGCCGTCACCCTCGCCGAGCTTCGCAACGAGCTTGCCGACCGTCGGCCGACTGCCAGCTGATCGTTGGCGCGACTCGTTCTCGCCCGGCGAGCCCGTCGTGACCTGCTTGAGCTGGGCTGGCCGCTGATCGATGCGATCGAAGACGCTCTTGACCTGCTTGAGCGCGATCCGTTCGCCGGTTATGCCCTTCGGGGGAAGCTCAGAGGCCTGTACTCGCTACGTGTGGGGGCCTATCGGATTCTTTATCAGCTAACCGATGGCGGAAAGACCGTTCGCGTTGCCGCTATCCGCCATCGCTCTATCTCCTATGGCGGTGATCCGCGGTGATCTTGGGGGCAAGAAATGGGGCAAGAACTCCCACAGATCCCAGTGGATCCCGGCCGATCTCGATCTCGCCGAAACCGCTTGAAACCGTGCCCCGCGTAGTCCAGCGGGGTTGCCGTTCGGGCTCATAACCCGAAGGCGCAGATTCGAATCCTGCCCCCGCTATAGGACCAAACCCGCTTACAAAGTGGGTTTACGCGTTTTTTGGGGGGTCTTCAGAAACCTCCAAAACAGCCCTGGGGCAACGTCTGGGGCGACACTGAGCTTCGAGACAGGTCGATTTAGGCCTTGCGCGGGGACTCCCGGTCCACCTTCGTTCGGCCGCGAGAAACGCGAATAAGCGGCCCCGGCCGCGCGGAAACGCAGCCCTTCCAGGACTCTCCTGGGCGGCTGTGCCCCCGTCTCGATCCGCACGGACCCGTTTCAGACGACGAGATCGGGATACAGCGGGTACGCCGCCGTGAGCTCCTCGACGGCGGCGCGCACCTCGTCGACCAACGTGTCCGGAAGCACCGGCTTCCCCCGGTCGTCCTCGATCGGCGCCACCGCCTCCAGGACGGCGGTGATCAGCCCGGCGATCTGGCCCATCGCCTCCTCGCCGAGGCCGCGCGTGGTCAGAGCCGCGGTTCCGAGCCGGATGCCGCTTGTGAACCAGGGGCCGTTCGGGTCGTACGGCAAGACGTTTCGGTTGAGCACGATGTCGCACTGGCGCAGCGCCGCCTCTGCCTGGCGGCCGTTAAGGCCGTGCGGGCGCACGTCCACCAGCAGCAAATGGTTGTCGGTCCCGCCGGTCTGCAGCACCTCGCCGCCGGCCACGAGCGCCTCGGCCAATGCGCGCGCGTTCGCGACGATCGCCGCCGCGTAGTCGCGGAACGACGGGGCGAGCGCTTCGTGGAACGCCACGGCCTTCGCCGCCATGACGTGGGCCAGCGGGCCACCGAGGATCATCGGGCACCCCCGATCGACGGCGTCCGCGAACTCGCTGGTGCACAGCACGAGACCGCCCCGGGGGCCGCGTAGCGTCTTGTGCGTCGTCGACGTGACGACGTCGGCGTACGGAACAGGGTCGAACTCGTCTTGGAAGACGCCGCCGGCCACGAGACCCG
Organism: uncultured Solirubrobacterales bacterium; assembly: GCA_963697695.1. GTDB lineage: Bacteria > Actinomycetota > Thermoleophilia > Solirubrobacterales > 70-9 > VRUE01. The sequence continues at coordinate 1,123,831 of OY969094.1, read as the reverse complement.
CGAAGTGGGCCATGTCGACCATGAACACCGCGCCGACCTCGTCCGCAATCTCGCGAAAGCGGCGGAAGTCGATCTTGCGCGGGTAGGAGCTGTGACCCGCGAGGATGAAGAGCGGGCGGGTTTCCAGCGCCAGCTCGCGCACCCGGTCGTAGTCGAGCAGGCCCGACTCCGGATCCACGCCGTATGGGACGACCTCGAAGAGCTTGGCAGACAGGTTGGCCCGCATGCCATGGGTCAGGTGGCCGCCGGAGGTCAACTCCATCGCGAGCATGCGCTGGTTGACGAGACGCTGGCGCAGCGCCTCCCACTGCTCCGCCGACAGGAGCCGCGTGTCCCGCACCCCCTGCTCCTCGAGGAACGGCTTCTCGACGCGCTCGGCGAGGATCGCCGAGAAGGCGACGAGGTTGGCGTCGGCGCCGCTGTGCGGCTGCACGTATGCGTGGTCCGCCCCGAACAGCTCCTGAGCCAGCGACGCTGCGGCCCCCTCGACCGTGTCGACGTTCTCGCAGCCTGCGTACCAGCGCTTGCCCGTGGCGCCCTCGGCGTACTTGTCCGTCATCCACTGACCCATTGCCAGCTGGACGGCCGGCGAGCTGTAGTTCTCGCTCGCGATCAGCTTCAGCGCGTGTCGCTGGTCCTCGAGTTCGCTGCGGATCGCGGTAGACACCTCCGGCGCCACGCCGGCGACCACCTCGAGTGCGGCCTCAAAGGCCTTGCTGGCCAGCGATGTGTCACTGGTGGTGTCAGGCGACATGGAGCTCATCCTACTCAGCGCCCTGGGGTTCTCGAGCATCACGCCGATCCCCTCAGCGCTCGTTTCCAGCGACGAGAGGAAGCCCGCCGAGAAGGCCGTCGGCTCGACGCGGTTCACTATGTCTTTCGTGATCTTCTATTCCATGAGCTTGTCGGCCGACGGCTACATCGCCGGACCCGACGGAAGCTTCGACTGGGCGGTGCCCAGCCAGGAGCTGCACCGGTTCCACAACGAACGGGTCGCCGCGATCGACGCCCAACTGCTCGGCCGGCGCCTCTACGAGACGATGCTCGTGTGGGACACCGAGGAGTTCGACGATCCCGCGATGGCGGAGTTCGCAGAGATCTGGCGCCCGCTCGAGAAGATCGTGTTCTCGACCACGCTGACGAGCGTCGAGGGCAGCAACCGCCTGGCCACGGGAACGCTCGAGGAGGAGATCGCCGCGCTCGGGGACCGGAGGATCGCGGTCGGCGGCGCCGGCCTGGCGGCGGAATGCATGCGGCGCGGGCTGATCGACGAGTTCGAGCTGTTCGTCATCCCGATCGCGGTCGGTGGCGGCACGCCGTACTTCCCGCCGGACGTGCACATCGACCTCGAGCTGGTCGAGACCCGCACGTTCGGTGCGACCGTGTACTTGCACTACCGCCGGCGCGGCTAGCCACCGTCAGCGGTGAGCTTTCCTCGGTTTCTTCCGGAGCGTGAGGTCGACCTTGCCGTCAGCGGGGCTTGCACCTGCCGCGGGGGTCGAGAACCTGACGACGAGGCGCCGCAGTTTGCCTTTGGGGCGTGGCTTCCGCACTGCGCCGAGCTTGCAGCCGGCTGCCGTCAGCGCGGCTTTCGCCTGCGCCAGCGTCTTGCCGGCCAGCTTCGGGACGACGCATGCGGGGGGTGGTGGGGGAGGCGGTGGCGGTTTCTCTCCGCCCCCTCCGCCCGGGATCGTCGCTTTCAAGCGCTCGTATGAGATCGGCGTGGAGCAGGCCGAGGTGTTGTCGCTCGAGTCGGTGGCGGTTGCCGAGAAGACAGCGGTGACGCCCTCGGCAACTTGAACGGGGATGCCGAGCGAGCCGAGCTCGGCTGCGCTTCCGGTGATGACCGGCGAGCCCGCGCAGGCCGGGCCCGCGTGGATCCTCACCGCCGATTCCGCCTCGGCTGCGCCGAGGATCCGCGGGGTACCGCTCGAGGCCGGTGAGACCGGGTCGGTGCCGGTGAGCTGCGGAGGCGCCGGCGGCACGATGTCACTGTTCTCCGTGTAGGAGATCGGCGCGGAGCAGGTGGAGTCGAGCGGCGCCAGGTCGGTTGCCCTCGCGGAGAACTCGGTGACGGTCGCGGCCCCCACTGTGACCGCTATGCCCGTCCCCGCGAGTTGGGTGGCGGTGCCGCTGGCGACAGGAGAGCCGGAGCAGGTCGCGTTGGCGTACACGTCGATGCTGGTCCCCCGTTGGGCCGAGCCGATCAGTCGCGGCTGGTTGTTTTTGGCCGGCGAGGCTGGATTGGTGGAGCTCAGGGTCGGCATCGGCGGCGGAACCGTGTCGAAGAGGTCGAGTGCGGCAGCGGCGTCGAGGCGACCGCCGGAGGTCGTTTTCCCGGCCAGAGAGGAGACGGGGTCGACGCTCCCGAGCAGCCCCTGTCGCACTTCGGTCACGCTCGCGGTCGGCTTCAGGGAGAAGAGCAGGGCGGCGGCGCCGGTCACATGCGGGGCCGCCATCGAGGTGCCTTGCATAAAGACGTATCCACCTGGATCCCCCACCTCCGCAATGCAGAACAGATCGATGTCGTCGAACCAAACACCTGCAGCGGGGTTGAGAACGTTGGTGGCGTTGTATTCAAGGTGGATGGACACTTCACCGCCTGCGATCAGTTCGCTGGAGAGGCGTTGGTATGTCCGGACGGAGGTGTTGTTGGCGAAGCCAAACACGAGTTCTCCGTCGAGCAGGACGTCGAGCCAGGCGACACGGTTGCCGGACACCCTGCGGGTGACTCCCACGACGCATTCTTTGTAACCGGGTGGAATCGTGACGGGAACCGACGTCGACTCCTTGATCGATCCAGTGAGCGGCGGGGCGCCAGGCGTGTCGGTGATGCCATAGGACGTGAGCGGCGCCTCGTTGGTGCGGGCAAAGCCGCCCCCGGGACCGGCAATCCATTTGGTGGCGAAGTCGTCGACCTCGAAGTCCTCCTGGAAGAAATGCGTGCTCGGGTGGGTGCTGAGCGTCTCGGTTCCCGGCGCGCCGAGGTCGACGGTGGTCGTGCCCCAGTTCGAGAAGGCGGCGAGCTGGTCAGCCTGGTCGGTGGCGGCCACGCAGATCACGTTGTCGACGGCGCTTTTCCCTTCCGCGAGCGGGTTGTAGACGCAGGGATACTTAGGCGAGGTCCCATTGTTGGCGCTCTCGTTGCCGGCCGAGATCACGAAGAGGGTCTGCGGGTTGGCGGCGAGGGCATCCCGAATCGCGAGTTGGTTGACTCCTTCTCCGAGCGAGATGTTCGCCACCCGGGCCCCGTGGGCACCGGCGTAGTTGATCGCCTCGACGATCGCTGAGGCCAGACAACCGTCGTTTCCCTGTGAGAGGGCGGAGCAGACCCGCAACGGCATGAGGCTGACGTCCTGGGCCACACCGGTGATGCCGATGCCGTTGTTGCCCCGGGCGCCGATCGTGCCCGCGACGTGGACCCCGTGGCCGCCGTGGACGACGTCGTCGTCGGTGGGGTCGCCGTCCACAGCGGGTGCGTTGGCATTGGCGCCGACGAAATCGGCGCCGTGGACGTCGTCGGCTACCCCGTTGTCATCGTCATCGAGACCGTTTCCTGGGATCTCGCCGGGGTTGGTCCAGGCGACGCCGGCCAGGTCCGGGTGTTCGAAGCGGTAGCCACTGTCGAGGACGGCGACGACGGTGTCCGGCGTGCCGACGGTCCGATCCCAGGCGCTGATCGCGCCGATGTCGGCTCCTGCCACGGCGCCCGAGAAGCCGGCGATTCCCAGGCCGGTGTTCTGCAGCCCCCAAAGCTCACCGAAGAGAGGATCGTTGGGCACCGAGTCCAGGTGCAGGTAGCCATCGCGCTCCGCGTGGACCACAGCCGGGTCAGCTGCCAGTTCGTCGATCGCTTCCCGCGGCGTCTGCCCCGGCTCCGTCTCGACCAGCTGGAAGCGGCGACTACCGAGATCGCGGGCAAACTCGACATCGGCTTCCGCGCGAGCCGCGCGGCGCTCCGCTGGGCCGGCACCCGCGGCCCACTCGACGATCACCCGGTCGGGAGAGACCGATGGCTGCAAGCCCGCCGCCGACGCGCCACCTGCCGGGAGCAGGAGCATTCCGATGCCCAGCGCGAGTACTGCAGACCGTCGACTCATATCCCTCCCGATAGTGCCGCTACAGCGTAGCAATCAAGGGCTACAGTGAAGCGACTAAAGGCGAGTCGCTTCACTGCGAACCGGGTCCACCTTTGTGCCGCTTTCTTACTGCTGGAGTTAGATCCGCCATCCACGCGATGGTGTGAAGGTCGATCCAGGCCTTGGGCCGGTGTCTCCGGTCCCCTACCTGGCGTTAGTCAGTCCACCAGTCGCGCTCGCCTTCGACGTCTTCGCGCGGAGCCTTGCCGAGATTGGGCGCGCCGATGACGAGGATCCCAAGGCCCTCCGGCCCGGCCTCGTAGCCTCGCCACGTACCGGGCGGGACGCGCACCGCGTCCCATTCCTTGAGCTCGACGATCTCGTCGTCGAGCTTCATCCGCCCGCTCCCGCGCAGGACCACGTACACCTCCTCCTGCTTCTCGTGCGTGTGGCCGTACGGAAAGCGATAGCCGGGCGGGACGTGCTGGTAGCCCAGGCCGGATCTCTCGAGCTCGAGCGCCCCGGTCGCCAGACGGAACTCCAAGTCTGGCGCGCCGTCGAACTTGGACCCGATGTCCTCCAGATCCTCCTTGAGGTTCCTGTGGGTGAACGGCACAGCGCGATTCTAGGGTGCCCCTGGCTGGGCTCGCCGACCTGATGCGTCAATGCGGGGCTTGTCTTTCTGAGGACACAGAAAAAGGTCAAATGGTCTTTGGCCCGTGCTAACCTGCAACCAAATGGTTGTAAGTAAGGAAGAGAGCCGCGATGCTGAGAAGCCCGCCGACCTGCTGTTCGGAGCGCTGGCCGACCCGACCCGGCGTGACATCTTCCGCCGTGCCCATGGGGGCCGGCTCTCGGTTTCGGCCCTGGCACGCGAGTATCCGATCAGCCTGGCGGCGGTGCAGAAGCATGTCGCCGTGTTGGAGCGGGCCGAACTGGTGAGCAAGCACCGGGTTGGGCGCGAGGCGATCGTGCGCGCCGAGACCGACGCCCTCAAATGCGCTCACGCGGCACTCGACCGGCTCGAGTCCGAGTGGCGCGGACGGATCGAGCGAATCGACCGCATCCTCGACGAAGACAAAGGAGATAGCTGATGCCCGTCACCGACGTGAACAAGGACCTCGACGCCCTGACGATGACAATCACCGCCGAGTTCGACGCCGGCGCCGAGCGAATCTGGGAGATGTGGTCGGACCCGCGGCAACTGGAGCGCTGGTGGGGCCCGCCGTCCTACCCGGCGACCTTCGTCGACCACGACCTCTCTCCCGGCGGCCGCGCCGCTTACTTCATGACCAGTCCGGAGGGGCAGAAGTTCCACGGCTGGTGGCGGATCGAGGAGGCCGAGCCGCCAAAGCGGCTGTGCTTCAAAGACGGTTTCGCCGACGACGAGGGAAATCCGAACGAGGAGATGCCGACGACGACCGCGACGGTGACGATCGCCGAGGCCGATGGCGCCACGACGATGTCGATCGAGTCCAAGTTCGGCAGCCGCGAGGGGATGGAACAGGTGATCGAGATGGGGATGGAGCAGGGCATGGTCGAAGCCCTTGGCCAAATCGACACGCTCCTCGCCGGCGAGAGGGCATGAGCACCGTGCGGGATGGGGCTCGAGATCGGTCTCTGCTGGGGCAGGTCGCGTTTCGGCCTCGAGGTCGGAGACCGGAACGCCGGCGATGAGCTGGGTGAATCACACCCTCGCTCATCGCCGGTAAACGAGGTGGGTGACGTGCGGTGTGGTGCGGCTCGAGACCGGCCTCAGCTCGAGACCCGCGGCGCCGTCGAAGAGGCGCTCTCCACCGCCGGCGACGAACGGCGCCACGTGCAGCCGCAGCTCGTCGACGAGGCCGGCGGCGAGGTACTGGTTGAGGGTGCCGGGGCCGCCGGCAATCGAGACGCTCTTTTCGCCCGCGGCCTCCCGAGCTCGCTCGAGCGCCGCCTCGATCCCGTCGGTGACGAAGTGAAAGACGGTGCCGCCCTCCATCTCGACGCTCGGGCGCGGGCGGTGGGCGAGGACGAAGGTCGGCGCGTGGTAGGGCGGGTTGGGCCCCCACCAGCCGCTCCAGTCGAGATCCCACTCGCCGCGGTCGGGTCCGAACATGTTGCGCCCCATGATGTAGGCGCCGGCGGTGGTGATCGCCGCGAGCTCCTCGGCGTTTTCCTCTGCGTGGTCGCGCCAGGCCTCCAGGCGGTCGGTGTCGATGTCGCCGAACGGACGCTCCAGGCTCTGTCCCTCGCCGGCCGCGTAGCCGTCGAGCGTGATCATCATGTTTGCGGTGACCTCTGGCATTTCGTTTCCTCCTCGTTCATAGCGCTACTGATTGCAAACTGCAAGTGGTGTGTCGCACGCTATCATCAACCAATTGCAGAATGCAAGTAGAAGGATGAAAAGTTGAGTGACGGCAGATCCGGGTGCCCGATCAACCTCTCGATCGAGGTGATCGGCGACCGCTGGTCGCTGCTCGTGATCCGCGACATGATGTTCGGCAACCGCCACCATTTCGGCGAGCTGCTTGCCGGCTCGGAGGAGGGGATCGCTTCGAACATCCTCGCCGACCGCCTGCGCCGGCTGACCGAGCAGGGCCTGGTCTCGCGCGCCCCCGACCCCTCCCACAAGCAGAAGGTGATCTACAGCCTCACCGAGCCGGCGATTCAGCTCGTGCCGGTGATCGCCCAGCTCGGCGCCTGGGGCCGCCGGCACCTCCCCGCCAGCCGCGAGCTCTCGATCCGCGCCGAGCTGCTGGAGGAGGGCGGGCCGCAGCTGTGGGAAGAATTCATGGCCGAGCTGCGCGAACAGCACCTCGGCATCCCCCGCCCGGAGGGCTCGGAGTCGGTGTTCGACCGCCTGCATACCGCCTACGAGGCGGAGCTGGCGAAGGCCAGCTGAGCCAGCTCGGCTGTAGTCTCGCGCTGTGGCCACGACGGCGTACTACTGCGCCAGCTCGCTGGACGGCTATATCGCAGAGTCCGACGACAGCCTCGATTGGCTGCTTGGCTACCGGGGCACCTTCGAGCACGAAGCGGCTGAGCCCGATCCGATGAGCGAAGGCGGCGCGTACGAGGACTTCTACGAGGGCGTTCGGGCGCTGGTCGCGGGCTCCACCACCTACGAGTGGATCCTCGACCACCTCGACGTCGCGGGTCGAGGTCAGTGGCCATACCGCGGTAAGCCATGCTGGGTGCTGAGTTCCCGTGAGCTGCGCCTGCCCGAAGGCGAGGGGGTGGACGTACGAATCGTGGACGCGTCGGTAGGCGAGCTCTACGACGAGATGGCGGCCGCTGCCGGCGACGGCGTGCTCTGGGTGGTCGGCGGCGGAGGCATCGCTTCACAGTTCGCAGAGGAGGGTCGCCTTGACGAGGTGCACGTGACCGTGGTCCCCGTCGTGCTGGGCGCCGGCAAGCGGCTCTTCGAGCGTCGGCTTCCGAGCGGCTCAATGCAGCTGACCGGGACGCGCACCTTCAAGAACGGCATGGTGGAACTGCGCTACGAGATCCGGCGCTAGGTCTCGGGAGTCCGGTAACGCTTTCCTCTCCTGCGACCAATAACGGACATGGAGATAGAGGAAGCGTTGCCAGCGGCACCGAGTGCGCTCAGTCACAGCCTGCGCGTGGCGGCCGCCCGCGGGGGCGTCGTCGGCGCTGAGCAGCTGCGCTGGATCGGGACCGATCCCGAGCTGTTCGAGGTCTTCTACCGTGAGCACGTCGAGGACGTGCAGCGGTTCGTCGCCCGCCGGGTCGGGGACCGCGAGCGGGCTGCCGACCTGACCGCGGAGATCTTTCTCGCTGCGATCGAGGCCGCCCATCGTTACCGGCCGCGACGGGGGACGCCGAAGGCGTGGCTCTACGGGATCGCTCGCGCTCTCGTCGCCAACGACCACCGTCGGCACGGGCGCGAGCGGGTGCGGGAGGAGCGGTTTCGCGGCAGCGCCCTGCTCGGTGAGGAGGACACCGCGCGGATGGACGCGCGGATCGACGCCGCCGCTCAGTCGCGCCGCCTCTACGCGGCGATGGAGCGACTTCCCGAAGCGGAGCGGGCGGTGCTGGAGCTGGTCGCTATCGACGAGCTGACCGTCGCCGAGGCGGCGGCTGCGGTCGGCGTGCGAGCGGGCACCGCCCGAGTGCGCCTGTACCGGGCGCGGCGCAAGCTGCGCGCCGACCTCGAGGCCGACAACCAACCGAACCCAAGGAAGGAGGACCGATCGTGAGTCAGGAGCAGAAACCGAATCCCGATTTCGAGCAGCGGCTCCTCGCCCGGCTGAAGGCGGTCGTCGCCGAGCGCGGCGCGGCCGCCGCAGCCACGGAGGCTGCAGAGGCGCAGGTCGCCTCGCCTTCCTGGCGCCGCCATGGCCCGCGCCTGGCGCTGGGCGCCGCCACGGCTATCGCCGCCGTCGCGGTCGCACTGATCGTCAGCGCCGGCGGCGACAACCCTCCGGCGGCCTTTGCTGTCGAACCGCAGAAGGGCGGCGGAGTGACGATCAAGGTCTACAGCCTCGAAGACGCCTCTGGCTTGGAAGGGGCGCTGGCGGAAGCCGGGATTTCTTCTCAGGTCAACTGGCTACCGGCCGGCAAGATTTGCCGCGAACCCCACTACACGCCCTCGCAAGTCCATCTTCCAGGCGGCGGAACCATCGGCGGCATGACGATGGGAGGTCCCGGTGACGGCGGGTTGACCCTCGCGATTGGCGACACCCAGAAGTGGCGCGAACTCCCTGGGGAATACAGGCGTGGCGAAATTTCCGAGGAGGATTATCGGGATTCCATCGCCAACGTCAACCTGGACCCGAAGACGTTCCGCCCCGATCAGAGTGTGGTCATCTCCGGGTCGCCCGCCCCCTACGACGGCGATCCCGAAGGGGGCAGCGTCACGAACTTCGGAATCGCGGAGGGACCGGTCGAGCCCTGCGAGCCGGTTCCGGCGCCGCCCAGCGGCAACGACCCCTTCGGACACCCCAGTGCCGGAGGCGGGTCCGACTACGTTCCGAGGGGCGACCGGGCCCTGCCCCGGGCCGCCATCGCCGCCGACCTGCACCAGGCGGCCGATGCGGCAAGGGCTTCCGAGGACCGAGTCGAAGAGCCGCCCGGACCCGGCCGACTCCTCTACGCGAAGACCGAGGTGGTTCACCTCGAAGCCTGGGACCCGGACAATCCATCTGGAGCGAGGACGAAACCGAGGTATTTCACAGATCGGCAGCTGGGCTCCGAGAGCGGCATGCCCGCTCTCGTACCGGTGACAAAGGAAGTCTGGACCGCCCGGGACGGGACGACGCGCGAGCGGGAAACCCTCGGCCAGGTCGAGTTCCTCTCTGGGGCCGACCAGAGGCGTTGGGAAGAAGCGGGCTCACCGCCGCCCTTCGCCTTCGACCCTGCTGAACACGACGTCCGCCGTGACGGCTCCGGGCGCCCCGTGAAGGAGTACGCGTCCAAAGCTTTCCGAGGTCGACGTGAATTTTCTTACATGGCCAAGCTCTCGCAATTGCCTACCGAGCCCGAAGCGTTGCGCCTGGCCATCGAAAACCGCCAGGGCGGGAGGTCGCCGGCCGATCCCGCTCCCGCCGACACGTTGAGGGGCGGCGCGACGGTCGAGACGCTCCTGGGGGCCCTCGGCGAACCGATCGCGAGTCCGGCGCTGCGCGCGGCGGCCTTCGATGCCCTCGCTGAAATTCCGGGCATCGGGTTCGAGCGTGACGTGGAGGACGTCGCCGGACGCCGGGGCAGCGCAATCAGCTGGGTCAGGGATCTCGGATATGGCCGCAGGTACATCTTCGATCCGCGGACCGGCGAACTGCTCGCCGAGGCCGAAGTGATCTTCAACGCGAAGGCCGCAGAAAACCCCTGGGTCCCCGACGGCACCGTGTTCCGCGAAACCGCCTACCTGCAGTCCGGAATCGTCGACTCCGTGCACGAAACGGCCGGCGATGTCTCTCCCTAAGAGCTGGATGCGCTTCGGTTCTTGCTGCGCGATTGCCTTGCTCGCGACTCTTGCCGCTTCGTCCAGCCCGGCTGTGGCCGCGAAGTGGACGTTGCGGCAGCTGCCGCCGCAGTCGATCGAAGGCAGTTCCTCGACCAACCAGGTGGTCCTGTACGGCGTCTCCTGTCCGAGCAATTCCCTCTGCCTCGCCGTCGGCGCCCTGGACACGATCGCCTTCTCGCAGACGCCGACCGCGGGCGCCGACCGCTGGCACGTCGTCAACCCCACCTACGACGAACCGAAACAGAGCTGCCTGGAGGAAGGACAGCCTGCGGCGTCGTGCTACCGGCCGCGTGGAGCGATCGATGCCGTCTCCTGCGCCAGCGAGAGCCTCTGCGTCGCGGTGGGATACGAAGGCTCCGTCTTCGTCTCGATCGATCCGGCCGGCGGTGCGAGAACCTGGTCGGTGAGCGATGTGAACGAAGGGGGCAGCGCGACGCACCTGACCGGAGTGTCCTGTCCCTCTGCGTCGCTCTGCGTCGCGGTCTCCGGGGGCTACGGCGCGGCGACGGGCAGGATCCTGACCTCGAGCGAGCCGGCCTCGGGGCGCTGGCGGGCGACCCAGCTCGCCGGGTCGCCCGATCTGCACGGCGTCTCCTGCGCCACCCCAGCAATCTGCGTCGCCGTCGCCAAAGGAGGTCGGATCTTCGTCTCGAGCGATCCCACCGGCGGTGCTTCGGCGTGGCGTGAGGTCCGCTCTCCGACGCCGCGCGATTTGCAGGCAGTCTCTTGCGTCGCGTCCCAGCTCTGCGTCGCCGGCGATGCCGGCGGCAACCTTCTCGCCTCGACCGACCCGGCCGGCGGAGCGCCCTTCTCCGAGATGAACGCCGCCGGCTCCGTGCTGATCACCGACCTCACCTGCCCGACGACCGCTCGCTGCGTCGCGGTCGACAACAACGCCGACGTCCTCACCTCGACCGATCCGACCGGCGGGTCGGGTTCCTGGACCTTCGAGAACCTCGTCCCCTTCGAAGCGACCTACCCCGACACTGGACAGTTCGTCAAGAACGCTCTCTTCGGCGCCTCCTGCGCCTCACCCTCGCTTTGCGTCCTGGTCGGCGCCAATAGCCGCATCTTCACCGCCACCGACCCGTTCGCGGCCCCGGCCTCTCGCGCCGCCGGCCCACCGCGCAAGCGGGCTCCGCGACGGCCGCGGACCCACGTCGTCTTTGCCGAGCGCTTCTGGAAGGTCAGCATCACGCGACAGCGTCACATCAAGGCCCGCTTTCGCTTCTACTCACCCAGCAGGGTCCGGGGGTTCGAATGCAAGCGCGGCCCTCGTCCCTTCCGCTCGTGTCACTCACCCCTGCGCTACTGGGTGCCGCACGGGCGCCACGTCTTGCGTGTGCGCGCCATCGGCCCGACGGGGCTGCGCGGTCCGGCGGCGATCAAGCGCTTCCGCGTGCGGGCGCCGATCGGGCATCCCCGTTAGCGAGCACAGAACGGAGGCCGGTCCCAGGTGGCCACTCAGCAGGCGATCGGCCCGGCCTCGCGGCCAGGGCCGGGTTGCCAGGAGCTGCCGCTGAAGTGGCCGCGACCGATCGAGAGCAGCCGGGTCAGGCAGGTGCCGTCGGCGTTGATCTCCATCACCGCGTTGCCCTCATGCGGATCGGAGAGTCCGCCGAAGCTGCCGCCGCCCAGACGGGTAAAGGCGATCCGCTGGCCGGACGGGTCCCAGCTCGGCCAGGCGAGGCCGCCCTTGACGCTGGTCAGCTTGACGGGTTTGCCGCCCGTGGCCGGCATGACGAAGAGGTCGGAGCGGGCCGGCGGGCGGTTACCGCCCGGTTCCGACGGAGCTCCGTGGCGTGTGCGCACGAAAGCGACGCGGGAGCCGTCCGGCGAGTAGACAGGTTCTTCTGCGTCATGGGCCAGAACTGTCGTCGGGCCGCCCCCGAGCTCGATCGCGACGGCCGCGCCCCGGGCGGCCGCGCTCCTCATGAGGGTGACGCGCTCGGCAGCCAGCTCGGAGCCATCCGGCGCGAAAGAGGTAGGGGTGAGGATCTGGTGCCGGCGCCAGGGAGTCAGAAGCCGCGGACGGCCACTGCCGACGTTGACCGCCATAACCGCCCAGTCGACGACGACCCCATAGTCATCGTCGGCGCGGCGAGCGGTCCGTTGGAATTCGCCTTTGACGACGCGCAGTGCCGAGAATACGAGCGAGCGGCCGTCCGGGGAGAAGATCGGGTCCGAGAGTGGCCCAGCCTTGGAGACGAGCCGCGGCCGGCCGCCCTCCGCACCGACGACGTAGATCACGGGGCTGTATTCGCCGAAGCTGCCGGTGAAGGCGAGCAGGCTGCCGTCGGGCGACCAGGCGGGCCGCCCCCCGTTGGGCTGCGTGACGCCCTCGCCCTCTCCGCCAACCAGTCGCACCGAGTCCGCGCCGGTCGGGCCGACCGTCTTGATTTCGTCGTTGAGCGGGTACGGGTGGGAAGCAATGACGGCGAGGCGCGGCCCGGTGGGGGCGGCTGCGGTGGCGCTGACGGCTCCAAGCGCGACCAGCGCCGACAGCAGGGAGATTCCCAAGCGACGGATCGACACGAGGAGACCCTACCCAGGCGCCCGCGCGACGAGCTCGGCGGCGCTCAGGCAGGATCGCGGGCAATGAGGTTCACGCGTGCGGAGTTGGAGGCGTTTCGCGGCCACGAGGTCGACGATCTCGTGGGGCCGGGACTCAGGCTGCTGTTCGTCGGCATCAACCCGGGCCTGTGGACGGCTGCGGTGGGGACTCACTTCGCGCATCCCACCAATCGCTTCTACCCGGCCCTGGCAGCGGCCGGCATCACCGATTACGAGGTCGATCGGGTAGCCGGCATGACCGATGCCGATCGCGCCCATCTCGTGGCGCGCGGCGTCGGGATCACCAACCTTGTGCGGGGGGCTACGGCGCGCGCCTCCGAGCTCTCGCGCGAGGAGCTGTGCGAGGGCGGCGAGCGGCTGTTGCGGTTCGTTGCCGAGCACCGGCCCAAGGTCGTCGCGATCGCCGGCATCTCTGCCTACCGCGATGCGTTCGGCGAGCGCGGCGCGGCTTTGGGCCGGCAGCCGGACACGCTCGACAGCGCGACCCGCTGGTCCGACGCGGCACTCTGGGTGGTCCCCAACCCGAGCGGGCTCAACGCCCACGAGACCGTCGCGACGCTCGCCGCCGCCTACGCGGCGTCGGCCACCGAGGCCGGTGTCATCGTCCCAGCCGCGGTCAAGACGCCGGGAGGTAGGTGAGGAGGACCACTCCGGAGTCGAACCGCTTCACGTCGTCGAGCTCCATCCGGACGGTTCCCCTGTCGCCGAGCACGTGGACGTTCCCCTCGCCCCAGACGATTGGGTTCAGGTAGACCTCGTATTCGTCGATCAGGCCCCTTTCGGCAAGGGCGTAGGCGAACTCGCCGCTCCCGTGCATGAACAGGTCACCGTCGACCTCGTCCTTCAGCTTCGGGATCGAGTCCTCGAGGTCTCCCTCGAGCAGGGTCGCGTTCCACTCGAGATCGCCGGACAGGGTGTTGGACCCGACGTACTTCGGCATCGGGTTGACCATGTCCGCCCATTTGCCCGACTCGCTCGGCCAATATCCCGCCAGCCCCTCGTAGGTCTTGCGGCCCAGCACCAACCCGCTGGACCTCGCCTGACGCTCGAACGAGTACTCGGCGTGGTCTCCGCCCTCCTGCACCCACTCGCCGACCGGGTCGATGACGCCGTCGAGGGTTGCTTGCGTTGTCGCGATCAGCTTGCTCATCTCGATGCTCCTTCGGTCGCGGGGGCTCTTTCTGAGCCCCACTACCCCGTGAGACGAGTCGCTAGGCCGTGAGCCGGACCGGGAGCGTCTTGAGTTGGTTCAGGAATGCCGACTCGACGAAGGTCGGCTTGCCGTCGAGGGTCATGTCCGGGTAGCGGGCGAGGGTCTCCTCCATGAGGATCTTCAGCTCGAGGCGGGCCAGTGCCGTGCCGAGGCAGAAGTGGCGGCCGCCCGCACCGAACGCCTGGTGGTCCGGATTGCGGCGGACGTCGAAGCGGTCGGGGTCCTCGTAGCGGCCGGCGTCGCGATTGGAGGAGGCGTACCACATCACGACCTTCTCGCCCTGCTTGATCTCCTGGCCGTTCAGCACGGTGTCTTTTGTCGCGGTGCGGCGGAAATGGGCGAAGGCGGGGAACATTCGCAGCGACTCCTCGACCACACCGGGGATCAGAGCCGGGTCGTCGAGGACGAGCCGGAGCTGGTCGGGGTCTTCCAGAAGCGCCCGCATCCCGCTGCAGTAGGTCGCCTTGGTGCTGTCGTTGCCGGCGGCGACGAGGAGGAAGAAGCCCATCACGATCTCGTGCTCCTCGAGCATCTCGCCTTCGACCTCGGCGTTGACGAGGACGGTCGTGAGATCGTCGGTCGGATTCTCGCGTCGCTCGGCGATCATCGTGCTGCAGCGGGCGAAGATGTCTTCGACCGCTTTCTGGATCGTGGCTTCGATGCTGTCGGCGCCATCCGGGCTGTAGTCGGGATCGCTCGCCGCCAGGGCTGTGTTCATCAGCTCCGCCCAGGCTGCGTCGTCCTCCTCCGGGATGCCCATAAAGCTGCCGATCACCCGCGACACCGCGGGCTGAGCGACGTCGGTGACGAGGTCGCACCTCTCGCGGCCCTCGAGGCGGTCGAGCACGTCGACGACGATCTTGCGGATCGACTCCTCGTGGGTGGCGATTCGCTTCGGTGTGAAACCGGCCTGGAAGAGGGCCTTTAGGCGGTCGTGCTTGGGCGGGTCCATACCGATGAACATCGCCCGCGCCAGCTCGATCGGAAAGACCTCGTCGATTGCGACGACGCCACCGAGTTCGGAGGAATAGGTCTCCCAATCGCGGCTGACCGCATGGACGTCATCGGCTCTCGTCACCGACCAGAAGCCCGCGGCCTCCGGCAGTTCGGTGACTTCTGAGGTCCAGTGAACCGGGCAGCCCTCGCGCATCTGCTCGAACAATGCGTGGGGTGGACCGTCGACCCAGTGCTTGCGCTCGAGCACGAGCTCGTCCTCGAGGCTCGCTGCCGCCTTCGCGCTCTTCGCCTGGTCGGCCACTCTCGGGGATACTACTGGCCAGCTGGCCAGTTTTGGGATCGCTAGATCGGGATGCGTTGACAGGAGCATCTGAGCGATGGTTGCGTACCAAGCAGTATTTGCATACCATCCGGTATGTGACCTCTGCCGCCCAGACCTTTCTCTTCATGGATCTCGTCGGGTTTACCGCGCTCACGGCCGAGCGCGGCGATGGCGACGCGGCCGACGTGGCGCAGCGGTTCTACGGTCAGGTGCGCGCATTGCTGCCCCGGAACGATGCAGAGGAGATCAAGACGATCGGCGACGCGATGATGGTGCGCTGCGACGATCCCGCGCGCGGGATCGACCTCGGCGTCCAGCTCGTCGAACGAGTCGGCGTCTCCACCGACATTCCGCCGGTTCGCGTCGCCGTTCACACGGGCACCGCGGTGCACCGTGAGGGCGACTGGTTCGGGAATGCGGTCAATATCGCCGCTCGGCTGTGCTCCGCGGCCGGCGGCGGGGAGGTGCTCGTCTCAGACGACGCCCTCGCCGCGGTGGGCTCGCTCGACGGCGTGGAGATCGGCGAACGCCAGCTGCACTGGCTGAAGAACGTGCCCGAGCCGGTGGTCGCATGGTCTGCATCCGCGGCCGATCCGTCGCCCAGGCCCGCTTGGGCCCGCCTCGTCCCGAGATTGCGCAGCTGGTCCGTCCGCTGTGCGCCACCGAGCCAGGTGCCGGCCTGATGCCAAGGAGGCTCACCCAAAAGGAGCGACGCGCCGAGACGCGCCGCTGCCTGATGGCCTCCGCCGCGCGGGCGTTCGCGAGGCAGGGCCTCGACCAGACCTCGATCGACCGGGTGGCTGAGGACGCCGGCTACACGAAGGGCGCCTTCTACGCCAACTTCAAGAACAAGAAGGAGCTGTTCCTCGCGATGCTCGACGAGCGCTTCGGCGAGCGGATGCAGGAGATCGAGCGCGTGATCGCCGGTGAGGGCTCGCCCGCCGAGAAGGCCTCCCGCGTGGGGGACGACCTCGCGGCGATGCTCGACGCGGATCCCGATTGGCACCGCCTGTTCTTCGAGTTCAACGCCTATGCCAACCGCGACGAGGATTTCCGCGAAGAGCTCGTCACGCGCTATCGCTGGATGCGTGAGCGACTCGCCGCCGCGCTGAAGGCCCGCGCCGAGGAGCTTCAGATCCCCCCGTCGATCGCCCCCGAGCAGCTCGCGACGATGACGATCGCGATGGCCAACGGCTTCGCGCTTGAGACCCTGCTCGAGCCGGAGGCGGTCCCCAAAGAGCTGCTCGGCACGATGCTGACGATCTTCTTCGCCGGCGTTCACGCGGTTCAGAGCTGAGATGTCGGAGCTGAGGCGCCTACGCGTGGGGCTGCATATATATGGAGCGCTTTGGATGGCGTACTTCGTTGCCATGGGGTCGATCGAGGTCTTCGATCTCCTTGCTCACGACAGCACGCTCGGATCGCTGATCATGTGGGGCCACGGCCAACAGGCCGTAGTGCTGATGCTGGTGGCTATCAACCTCGTGATCGGCGTCTTCCTCTTTCGTAGCGCGAGCGATCCGCTCCGGTACCGGTCGGCAATCGATCTCGCGCTGGCAATCAACACCGCCCACATGGCGATGATGGCTGCGCTTGCCTTCACCGAGCCCCACGGGCACATCCACTTGGTCGGTGACGTCCCCGCGGGACTGATCCCAACCCTCGCTCTCTGGGCGCTTTGGCTGCCGCTACGTTCGCGCGTGACGCCGGAGGGGCTCGCTCCCGCATAGAGTCGGCCGGGAGCATGGCCAGGAAGGCGAAAGCGAAATCGCCGGCGTCGCACGCTGCCGACAGTCACGAGCTGATCCGCGTGCAGGGCGCGCGCGTGAACAACCTCAAGGACGTCAGCGTCGAGATCCCGAAGCGTCGGCTGACCGCGTTCACCGGCGTCTCCGGCTCGGGCAAGAGCTCGTTGGTGTTCGGCACGATCGCCGCCGAGTCGCAGCGGTTGATCAACGAGACCTACAGCGCCTTCGTGCAGGGCTTCATGCCGACGCTGGCGCGGCCCGACGTCGACGTGCTCGACGGGCTGACGACCGCGATCCTCGTCGACCAGGAGCGGTTGGGTGCCGATACCCGCTCCACGGTCGGCACCGTCACCGACGCCAGCGCGATGCTGCGCATCCTCTTCAGCCGGCTCGGGAAGCCGCACATCGGCTCGCCGAGCGCGTTTTCCTTCAACGTCGCCTCGGTCCGGGCGAGCGGTGGGATCACGATCGAACGCGGCGCCAAGACCAAGACCGAGAAGGCGACCTACAGCCGCACCGGCGGCATGTGCACGCGCTGCGAGGGGCGCGGTTCGGTCACCGACTTCGACCTCTCGGCGCTGTACGACGACAGCAAGTCGCTCAACGAGGGCGCACTGACGATCCCCGGCTACAGCATGGACGGCTGGTACGGCCGCATCTTCAGGGGCTGCGGCTTCTTCGACCCCGACAAGCCGATCCGCAAGTTCACCAAGAGGGAACTGGGCGACCTGCTCTACAAGGAGCCGACCAAAATCAAGGTCGACGACATCAACTTGACCTACGCGGGCCTGATCCCGACGATCCAGAGGTCGTTCCTGTCAAAGGACCCCGAGGCGATGCAGCCGCACATCCGGGCGTTCGTGGACCGGGCGGTGACGTTTACCACCTGCCCCGAGTGCGACGGCACCAGGCTCAGCGAGGCGGCTCGTTCGTCGAAGATCAAGAAGGTCAACATCGCCGACGCCTGCGCGATGGAGATCCGCGACCTCGCCGAGTGGATTCGCGGCCTCGACGAGCCGTCGGTGGCGCCGCTGCTGGAGGCGCTGGGGGAGAACCTGGACTCGTTCGTGGAGATCGGCCTGGGTTACCTCTCGCTCGACCGGGCCTCGGGAACGCTGTCGGGCGGCGAGGCGCAGCGGGTGAAGATGATCCGCCAGTTGGGGTCGTCGCTGACCGACGTCACCTACGTCTTCGACGAGCCGACGATCGGGATGCACCCGCACGACATCCAGCGGATGAACGATCTTCTGCTGCGGTTGCGCAACAAGGGCAACACCGTGCTGGTGGTGGAGCACAAGCCGGAGGCGATCTCGATCGCCGACCACGTCGTCGACCTCGGCCCGCGCGCAGGCAGCGAGGGCGGGGAGGTTGTGTTCGAGGGGACCGTCGAGGGCCTGCGGGCCAGCGACACGCTCACCGGGCGGCACCTGGACGACCGCGCCTCCCTGAAGCCCTCCGTACGGGAGTCATCGGCGGCGATGGAGGTGCGCGGCGCCGGCACCAACAACCTGCAGGACGTCGACGTCGACATCCCGCTCGGGGTGCTGGTCGTCGTCACCGGGGTGGCTGGCTCGGGCAAGAGCTCGCTGATCGACGGCTCGGTGTCCGGGCGGGAGGGGGTGGTGACGGTCGACCAGACCGCGATCCGGGGCTCGCGCCGGAGCAACCCGGCGACGTACACCAAACTGCTCGACCCGATCCGCAAGGCGTTCGCGAAAGCCAACGGCGTCAAACCGGGGCTGTTCAGCGCCAACTCCGAGGGCGCCTGCCCCAACTGCAACGGCGCCGGCGTCGTCTACACCGACCTGGCGATGATGGCCGGGGTCGCCACCACCTGCGAGGAGTGCGAGGGGAAGCGGTACCAGGCGTCGGTGCTCGAGTACGAGTTCGGCGGTAAGGACATCAGCGAGGTGCTGGCGATGTCGGTGACCGAGGCCGAGGAGTTCTTCGGCGGGGGCGAGGCGGACATACCGGCTGCGCGCAAGGTCCTCGACCGGCTCGCCGACGTCGGGCTCGGCTACCTCACCATCGGCCAGCCGTTGACCACGCTGTCGGGTGGTGAGCGGCAGCGACTCAAGCTGGCCACCCAGATGGCCGGGAAGGGCGACGTCTACGTTCTCGACGAGCCGACCACCGGTCTTCATCTCGCCGATGTCGAGCAACTGCTCGGCCTGCTCGACCGGCTCGTCGACTCCGGCAAGTCGGTCATCGTCATCGAGCATCACCAAGCCGTCATGGCGCACGCCGACTGGATCGTCGACCTCGGCCCCGGCGCCGGCCACGACGGCGGCCAGATCGTCTTCGAGGGCACCCCCGCCGATCTCGTCGCCTCCCGTTCCACCCTCACCGGCGAGCACCTCGCGGCCTACGTCGGCAGCTGACCCGGAGGCGTCACTGCCTACGCCTCCTTCCCGACCGCGGCAGAATCTCTGAGATGGATGCAGCGATTGTTGCCGCAGTTGCCGCAGTGGTCACCGTTCCGATTGGCCTCATTCAATGGCACAGCGCACGAGAACAGGCCCGCAGCGCAGAAGTTGACCTCTTGCGAGAGATGCGATCGGACTGGCTTGCCCTAAAGCCTCAATGGCACCGCGCCATTCTCACCGCGATTGGTCCTGACAGTTACTACAGCCCGGCGGATGGCGAAATCAGGTCGACCTTCCGAAAGTTGGTTACTGATATGGCCGCCGAGCCTGAATCGGGAGATCCAGCTTGGTTCGCATGGCATCAAGAAACCCGTGACCGCTCCCATGAGTTCGAACAGGCGGAGCGGGACGTTCTTTTTTTCTTGGCCACCCTCGCCTCCGCGGTCTTTCAAGGGCGCCTGTCACCCGATCTTGCTTACACCGTGGTTGGCCTGGATGTCGTCCGTCGCAGCCGTCAGGTCAGAGTTCTTCTTGGGGAGGCGCCCGCCGAGTGGATCCATGAGAGCGATGAGGAAAAAGAGGCGAACGCAGCCGAGGTCGCCGCGATGAGCGAGAAAGAAACTCTTCAGTCTCTGATGTCGGCAGTCCGAGGGGAGGCTGAGGGAGAGACAAGGAAGTGCCCTTGGTGTTACTGGGTCGACTCGATTCCAGGGCTTACTGATCGCATTCTCGGCTTGCTTGACGTCCTTTGGGCGGAGGCGGCGCGACGCTACGACATGGAAACCCATGATCTAGTGGCCGCGGCTGAGGTGAAGCGAATCACTGGCTCCGGTTTGCGGAACCGCCTCCGGGTGCGACGACTAGCTAATGAACACGGTTCTCACTTGACTGCGAACCGGCTTGAAAAACGACTCTTGGCAGCCGAGTTCATTCGTCTGGGGCCGCCGCGAAAGTTCGACTTTCCATCACTTGAGTTCGTGCCGCCAAATCTGAGGGGTTGGGGGGTGCGAGGCAGGCTGAGACGGCTTGGGCGTTTCTTGGGTGGTCGGTTTCGGCGGGTCAAGCAAGGTGTCACGGTTTCGACTCCCCAAGAACCTTGGGAGCTGGAGGAGGAAGTAGGGGAATCATCTGGCGAATTGTTCGATGACGAATAGGGCGGCAAGCAGCCCTTAGTTAACGGCTATCAGTCCGAATCTGATAATCTGATTTCATGAAGCAGCTGAGTGCCACCGATGCGTCCCGGCGGTTCTCGGAGGTGTTGGACGACGTTGAGCGCGGTGGGGAGTCTTACGTTGTTGTTCGGCACGGTCGTGCCGTGGCGACCATCGGCCCGGCGAGCGGCGGAACTGGGAAGGCGCTGAAGGAGGCGCTTAGTGCCAATCGGCCTGACGGCGCCTGGGCGGGCGAGTTGCGCGAGCTTCGCGAGGGCATTGAACCGGTGACGGATCCCTGGCGCGACTGATCCTTGACACGACGATGTTGGTCGACGCCGAGCGCGGAGGCGATTTGTTGGGTGACGCGATTGACGACGATGATGATGTCGCGATAGCGGCGATCACCGTGGCAGAGCTGAGGGTTGGCGTTCAGCTGGCAAAAGGACGCAGGCGGGAAAAGCGTAAGCGCTTTGTCGCGGCGGTCCTGGACGCCGTTTCGATTGAGGTCTACGACCTCGACGTGGCCGAGGCGCATGCCGCTCTGCTGGCGCACGTTCGGCAGGCAGGATCGCCACGGGGTGCCCACGACCTCATCATCGCTGCGACGGCGCGAGCCAGAGAGCGGCAGGTAGTGAGCCTCGACCAAGGCGGCTTTGCCGAGCTCCCTGGTGTCTCGCTTGAAGTGGTCTTGGCTAGCAGATAGATGCATGCCGCCCTACGCTTTCGCGATGGCTAAGTGGCACGTGGGTTTCGACGGACGGTGGCGAGAGTCGTTTCACGATTTCGATGAAGCGGTCGCGTGGGCGAGGGAAGTCGCCGAGACGGGAAGGACGGTGGACGTGGCGCAGCGCGTGCTGCTCGGCCGGAAGCTGGTCGCGGTCTTTCCCGAGTCGGAGCGAGACAAACGCGAAGCGCTCTGGTCTGCGTCGACGGTCCTCGGGCTGGGGGGTGGGGCGTACGCCGGGGTTGGCGGAGACTTCGGCGGTGGTGGAGGAGGAGGCGACGGCGGGGGTGGCGGTGGCTGCTGACTCGGCCTGAGCAGGTGGGTCGAGCGCTTCAGAGATCGCGGCGGCGGAACGCCAGTGCGGCCAGGGCCAGCACGGCGGTGGACCACGCGACCGCCCAGGGCCAGATCCCTGCGCTGACGTCGTTGGCGCCGCCGAACGGGCCTAGCTCGACGACCACGCCGGTTACGCCGCCGATGTCCGAGGTCAGGGCGTGGAGGCCGTTTTGGTAGAGCGCCTCGAAGGGAACGATCCAGGAGATGATCGAGCTCGCCGTCGTCAGCCCGTCGACTTCGAGCGCTTCGCCGATCTGGCCGAGCAGGCCGGCGGCGAGGCCGGTGGCGAAGACCATGAAGATCGCGATGCCGTTGGCGGTGGTCCCGAGCAGGGTCGAGCCGAGCAGCGAGATCGCCACCACGGTGATGACGCCCAGGGCCAGGCCGGCGGCAGGGACGACCAGCGACCCGGGAGTGAAGTCCCCGGCGGCCTGTGTGATGAGCACGGCGGCGAGGAAGACGGTGACGACGTAGGGCGCGCAGACGGCGGAGGCGGCGATCAGCCGCCCGACGAGCAGCGTCGTACGTCCCACCGGACGCACGACCAGCGGCTGCAGCAGGCCGCGCTCGGCGTCGCCCTGGACCGCGCCGAGCGTGAGGAAGATCGCCAGCACCACGCCGAGGAAGAGCGCGACGAACATCGCCAGGCCGAGCAGCGTCCCGCCTGCCAGCGCCCGCTCGTCGATCGGGATGATGCCTCCGGGGTTCGTCCCCTCGAGCGCATTGAAGGCCTCGAAGGCCGCCAGCGCGTAGAGCCCGAGGAAGGCGGCGGTCAGCAGCGCCACGACGAGCAGCACCCGGCGGCGGACCGCCTCCTGCAGCGCGTGAGCGGCAATGGTGAGCGCGTCGCTCATCCGTCTCGCCCCACCACGGCGGCGAGATAGGCGTCCTCGAGCGAGCCGCTCACCACGCGGACGCCGTAGACCTCGGCGCCGCCGGCGACCAGCTCACGGACGATCTCCGGGACGTCCTCGCGGCGCGCATCGGGCAGGCGCCGCACGCCTTCGGAGGTCTCGACCTCGACGCCCCCGGGCGCGGTCAGGTCCTCCGGCTGACCCTCGGTCACCACCCGGCCGCCGTCGATGATGACGACCCGGTCGCAGACGAGCTCGATCTCGCTGAGCAGGTGTGAGTTCAGCAGCACGCCGACGCCTTCTTCGCGCAGGCCGACGAGCAGGTCGCGTACCGTGCGCCGACCGCCGGGGTCGAGTGCGCTCGTCGGCTCGTCGAGCAGCACGAGCCGCGGCGCTCCGATCAGCGCCTGGGCGATGCCCAGCCGCTGCTGCATACCCTTGCTCATCGCCTCCATCCGGCGCCCGCCCTCGTCCGCGAGGCTGACCCGCGCCAGCAGCTCCTCCCGCTCGGCCGCCCCGCCATCGGAGCGGGACAGACGCTGATGCAGCGCGAGGACCTCCTCGGCGCTCGCCCAGCCGGGGAAGCGGAACAGCTCGGCCAGGTAGCCGGTGGACGCACGGGCCGCCCGGCTGCCGGCCGCCGCGCCGGCTACCTGCGCTTCACCGGCCGTCGGCCGGACCAGGCCGCAGGCGATCTTCACCAGCGTCGACTTGCCCGCCCCGTTGGGGCCGAGCAGGCCGACGAGCTCTCCGGCCTCGACCTCTATATCGACGGCGTCGAGCGCGGTCGTCCTGCCGTAGCGCTTCGAGAGGCTGCGGGCAGAGAGGGCAGCGGTCATCCGCACAGTCTCGCGATCGAGGAAACTCAGTGCGCTTGAGCCCCCGTCTACATGAACGCTTCCCGGCCCTGGCCGAGACCCTCCCTCATCTCGCGCTGTCCGAGCGCCCGACGCCGGTCCGCGAGCTTGCCGGTCTCGGCATCTGGGTCAAGGAAGATGGCGCCTTCGGCTCGGGCGGCTGGGGCGGCAACAAGGTGCGCAAGCTCGAGTGGCTGATCCCCGATGCCCGCCGCCGCGGCCGCCGTTCGATCCTCACCTTCGGCGGGCTCGGCACGAACTGGGGGCTCGCAACTGCGCTCTACGCGCGTGAACACGGCCTCGAAACAGCGCTCGCGCTCGTCGACCAGCCGATCGACGCCCACGTCCGCGCCCAGCTCGCTCGGCTCGATGCCTCCGGCGCGCGCATCTACCGCACCCACACGAAGGCACGCACCGTGGCGGTGCTGCCCTGGCTGCTCGCCCGCAACACTCGCGGTGGCCGCCTGCCGTACCTGCTGCCGGCCGGCGGCTCCTCGGCGGTAGGGGCGCTCGGCTATGTCGAGGCCGCGCTCGAGATCGCCGCCCAGGTCGAGGACGGCTCGCTGCCCGAGCCGGCGCACGTCGTCGTCCCGGTCGGCACCGGCGGTACTGCGGCCGGCCTGGCACTCGGCTTCCAGCTCGCCGGCCTGCCCGCCCGCGTCATCGGGGTCGTGGTCAACGACCAGCTCCGCCTCGACGCACCGGTGTTCGCTCGCCTCGCGCGGCGCATCGCCGCGTTGCTGGAGCGCCGGGGAGCGCGCCTCGGCCGGCTGCGGCTCGAGCCGGGCATGCTCGACCTGACCCGGGACCAGATCGGGGCGGGCTACGGTCACCCGACCGAGGCCGCCACGGGCGCCGCCGCCCTCGCCGCCGAGGAGCGGCTCTCGCTCGATCCCGTCTACACCGCGAAGGCGATGGCCGGCCTGCTGGCGCTGCGCGCGGAGGGCAGCCTTGGCGACCCAGTGCTCTTCGTGCATACCGACGGTCCGCGCTAGGAAGCGATCGTCCGAATCTCGTCCTTCTGGACAGAAAGCTAGGCCGAACTCTCGACGTTTCTCGGGTGTGCCGGGAGAAAATATTGGCCGATCGCGGATGAGGCTCCATCCGGCGATCTCCGGGTGCCTCATTTCGATGACGGCGCTGCTGGCCCTCACTTTGACCTGCTTCTGCGCGGAGCAGGCCTTCGCGGCCCCCTGTGATCCACCGATCGCCAACGCGATCGCCTGCGAGAACTCGAAACCGGGGAATCCCGCGAGCGAATGGGACGTCAGCGGCTCGGGGGATTCGAACATCCAGGGCTTCACCACTGACATCAGCGCCGACCAGGGGCAGACGGTTCGCTTCAAGATCAAAACGCCATCGAGCGACTACCGCCTCGACATCTACCGGATGGGCTACTACGGCGGCCAAGGGGCGCGCAAGGTGGCGACGGTCCAGCCCTCTGCGTCGCTGCCCCAGTCCCAGCCGGCCTGTCTCACCCAGGCCGCCACAGGGCTGATCGACTGCGGCAACTGGTCTGAGTCGGCCTCCTGGGGGGTGCCCGCCGACGCGGTCTCCGGCATCTACTTCGCCAAGCTCGTGCGCGAGGACGTCAGCTCGGGCGGAAGCCATGTCGTCTTCGTCGTCCGCGACGACAACGGGAACTCCAACCTCCTCTTCCAGACTTCCGACACCACCTGGCAGGCCTACAACCAATATGGCGGCAACAGCCTCTACGTGGGCGGACCCGGAACCAGTCCGGGCCGCGCCTACAAGGTCAGCTACAACCGCCCCCTCACCGTCCGCGGCACCAGCCCGGAAGACTCGCCCTTCAACGCCGAGTACCCGATGGTCCGCTGGCTGGAGCGAAACGGCTATGACCTCAGTTACTCCACCGGGATCGACACCGATCGCCGCGGCGCCGAGCTGCTCGAGCACAAAGCCTTCCTCTCGGTCGGCCATGACGAGTACTGGTCGGGCGCACAGCGTGCGAACGTGGAAGCAGCCCGTGCCGCCGGCGTCGACCTCGCTTTCTTCAGCGGCAACGAGATCTTCTGGAAGACGCGCTGGGAAAAAAGCATCGACAGCTCCAGCGCCGACCACCGCACCCTCGTCTGTTACAAGGAGACCCACGCCAACGACAAGATCGACCCGACCTCCACTTGGACGGGTACTTGGCGCGATCCGCGCTTCAGCCCGCCGGCCGACGGCGGCCGCCCCGAGAACTCGCTGAGCGGCACGGCCTTCATGGTCAACGCCGGCACGACCGCGATCGAGGTCCCCGCCGCCGACGGCAAGATGCGGCTCTGGCGCGAAACCAACATCGCAACGCTGGCGCCGAACCAGACGGCGACGCTCTCCGCGGGCACGCTCGGCTACGAGTGGGATGAAGATCTCGACAACGGCTCCCGACCCGCCGGCCTGATCGATCTCTCCACGACCACCGAGAGCGTTCCCCAGCAGCTCCTCGACCACGGCTCCAGCTACGGCCCCGGCACCGCGACCCACCACCTGACGCTCTACCGCGCCCCCAGCGGCGCCCTGGTCTTCGGGGCCGGCACCATCCAGTGGTCCTGGGGGCTGGACGGAACCCACGATCGTGGCGGCTCGACTGCGGACTCGCGGATGCAGCAGGCCACCGTCAACCTGCTGGCCGACATGGGCGTGCAGCCCAGCACCCTTCAGGCCGGCCTGGCGCCGACGACGCAGACGACCGACACCGTGGCGCCGGCGACGACGATCTCCGATCCGCTGGCAGGGGCTGAAGTTCGCAGTGGAACGCCGATCACGATCAGCGGCACCGCCACCGATCAGACGGGGGAGACAAAAGGCGGCCAGGTCGGTGGCGTTGAGGTCTCGGTCGACGGCGGCGCCACCTGGCACCCGGCGGAAGGGCGCGACAACTGGACTTACTCATGGACGCCGGGGCCGACCGGAAGCGCGACGATAAGGGTGCGCTCCGTGGACGACAGCGGCAACCTCGAGAGCCCGGGGGCACAGGCCGTCGTCAAAGTAGTGCCACGAACCTGCCCCTGCTCGATCTGGGACAACACCTTCACCGGTCCCCAGGACCCGGACACCAACGCGACCGAAGTCGGGACCAAGTTCCGCTCCGACATCCCCGGCTTCATCACCGGGCTGCGCTTCTACAAGACCTCCGGGAACACGGGCACCCACATCGGTCGCCTCTGGACGGCGGGGGGGACCCAGCTCGCGGTGGCCACCTTCACCGGTGAGAGCGGCTCCGGCTGGCAGCAGGTCAGTTTCGGTGCCCCGGTGGCGATCAACGCCAACACCACCTACGTCGCCTCTTACCACTCCCCGAACGGCCATTACTCCTCGCGCGGCGGCTACTTCGCACTGGTCGGCGAGGACAACGCTCCACTTCACGCCCTGGCTGACGGGGTCGATGGGCCAAATGGCCTCTACAAGTACGGAGCTGCCGGCTCGCTCTTCTCCGGCGGCGGGCCCAACACCTACAACTCCGAGGCCTATCTGGTCGACGTCGTCTTCAATACCTCGGGCGACCCGACCCCGCCGACGATCGGCTCTCGCACTCCGGCCAACGGCGCCACTGCCGTGCCGACCACGAGCGACGTCACCGCGACCTTCAGCCAGGCGATGGATCCGGTGTCGATCAACGGCTCCACGGTTTCCCTTCGCGGCCCCGGTGGCGCCCTGGTGGCGGCGACGGTGAGCTACGCCCCGGCCCAGCAGCAGGCGATCCTCGATCCGACGGCTCCGCTGCAGAACTCGACCACCTACACGGCGACGGTCGAGGGCGGGCCGGGTGGAGTCGCCGACGTGAACGGCAACCCGCTCGCGGCCGATTCGAGCTGGTCCTTCACGACCGCCGCACCGCCGGCGCCTCCGCCGGACGAAGGGCCCGGTGGCCCGATCCTGGTGATCTCGACCGGCTCCAATCCGTTCAGCCGCTACTACGCGGAGATCCTGCGAGCCGAGGGACTGAATGCCTTCAAGGTCACCGATCTGGCGAACGTAACCCCCGCCCTGCTGGGCGCCTATGACGTCGCGATCCTCGGAGAGGCCGGCCTCAGCGCCGCCCAGGTCACGACCCTGAGCAATTGGGTCCAGCAGGGAGGCAACCTGATCGCGATGCGCCCCGACCCCCAGCTCTCGAGCCTTCTCGGCCTCACCGCGACAGCCAACACGCTGGGCAACGCTTATCTGAGGGTCGACACCGCGACCGGCCCCGGCGCCGGCATCGTCGGCCAGACGATTCAGTTCCATGGCACCGCCAGCCGGTACACGGTCAACGGCGCGCAGGCAATCGCCACCCTCTACTCCAGCGCCGGCACCGCCACCACCAATCCCGCTGTGACGCTTCGCAGCGTCGGGTCGAACGGGGGGCAGGCCGCCGCCTTCACCTACGATCTCGCCAAGTCGGTCGTCTACACCCGCCAGGGCAACCCCGCCTGGAGCGGCGATGAGCGCGACGGCAAAACCCCGATCCGTTCCGACGATCTCTTCTTCGGCGCCAAGCAGGGCGACGTTCAACCCGACTGGGTCGATCTGAGCAAGGTCGCGATACCCCAGGCCGACGAGCAGCAGCGGCTGCTGAAGAACCTGGTCGAGGAGATGAACCTGGATCGCAAGCCGCTGCCGAGCTTCTGGTTCCTGCCGCGCGACGAGAAGGCTGCTGTCGTGATGAGCGGCGACGATCACGGCAACGGCGGCACCGTCTCGCGCTTCGACCAGTACATCGCCGACAGCCCGCCCGGCTGCGTGGTCGCGAACTGGGAGTGCGTCAGGGGGACCTCCTACATCTACCCCAACACCGCTTTGCTCTCCAACGCCAAAGCGACCGCCTACCAGAACGCGGGCTTCGAGATCGCCCTGCACGTGAACACCAACTGCGGAGACTGGGCCGACCGGGACGAGCTGGAATCCTTCTACACGGAGCAGCTCCCGGCGCTGGCGGCGAACTACCCGGGCCTGAGCGCATCCGTCACCAACCGGACCCACTGCATCGCCTGGGGCGATTGGGCGACGCAGCCGAAGGTGGAGCTCCAGAACGGGATTCGCCTCGACACCAACTACTACTACTGGCCGCCGGAGTGGAACCAGGACCGTCCCGGCATGTTCACCGGCTCCGGCATGCCGATGCGCTTCGCCGATCTCGACGGCTCGATGATCGACGTCTACCAGGCGGCCACCCAGATGACCGACGAGTCCGAGCAGTCTTATCCGTTCACCCCCGACACCCTCCTGGATCGCGCTCTGGGCCCCGAGGGGTACTACGGAGTCTTCACCGCCAACATGCACACCGACGCCGATTTCTCCTCCGGCTCGGACGCGATCGTCGGCTCGGCGCAGGCACGCGGCGTGCCGGTCGTCTCGGCACGTCAGATGCTGACCTGGCTCGACGGCCGCAACAGCTCCTCCTTCGGCTCGATCGCTTGGAGTGGGAACAAGCTCACCTTCACGATCGACCACGCTGTGGGTGCGAACGGCCTGCGCGCGATGGTCCCGACCATCTCTTCTGTCGGGCTGCTGACCGGCGTCAAGCAGAACGGCGCTCCGGTCGCGACGACGACCCGGACGGTCAAGGGCCGGGAGTACGCGTTCTTCGACGCCGCCTCCGGTTCCTACGAAGCGACGTATGCGGTCGACGACACCGCTCCCGCGATCTCCAAAGTCGCCCATGCGGTCTCGAGCGACGGCACGGCGACGATCACTTGGGACACCAGCGAGATCGCCGACTCGCGGGTCGATTTCGGCACCGAACCCAACTCCCTGACCGCCAGCGAAAGCAAATCCACGCTGGTCACCTCCCACAGCGTGCCGCTCACCGGGCTCAGCTCGAACACGACCTACTACTACCGGGTCACCTCGGTGGACGCTGCGGCCAACTCGAGCACGGATCCAGCGCCGCCGACCCCGCCGAGAACGTTCACCACGCCCGCCCAGAGCTTCACGGACACCACCGTCACCGACTTCACGGCCGGCTCCCCGGATGCGAACTCCCGCGTGGCGCAGACCAGCGATGGCGAGTTGATCCTGAGGCCGACGGAGGGAGACGAGTTCTCGGGCGGCCCCGGTGTGCCGAGCGGCTGGGAGAGCTGTCCATGGTCCTCGCCGGAGACCTGCGCCCCCGAAAGCGGTGCCACGGTCTCGGGCGGGAGCCTCCAGATCAACGGCACCTACGCCCGTACTGCCGCAAACTACGGCTCGGGACGCACACTCGAGTTCGCCGCCGGCTTCGGGGGACAGAGTTTCCAGCACGCCGGCTTCGGGGTCGACCTCAACAACTCGGCCAACTGGGCGATCTTCAGCGTGAAGTCCGACGGCACTTTCGCTGCTCGCACGAACAACAACGGCGCTTCGACGGAGACGCAGCTCTCCGGCTCCCTGCTGGGTTCGTCTCATCTCTACCGGATCGAGTGGGGTCCGACCGAGGTTCGCTACTACGCCGACGGCGCGCTCGTCGCCACTCACGCTGCCGGCTTCGGCACGCAGATGCGCCCGATCGCGAGCGACTTCAACGCCGGGGCTCCGGGGCTATCCATCGATTGGCTCCGCATGGGCGACTATGCCGGCTCAGGTGCCTTCGACTCGCGCGTGTTCGATGCGGGGGCTGGGCAGAGCGCCGATTGGGGCGCCCTCGCCTGGAACGCCTCCACGCCGGCGGGCACCGGCGTCGCCGTCAGCGTCCGCACTGGCGACACGGCGATCCCCGACGCGACCTGGACCGCATTCAGCCCGATCGCCTCGAGTGGCGGCGATGTCCCCGGCAGCTCGCGCTACCTCCAGTACCGCGCGCAGCTGACGACTACCGACCCCGCTGCGACGCCGACTCTCGGTGACGTGTCGATCTCCTACTCGACTGCGTCCGGGGGGGCGGTGCCGGAGACCACGATCGACTCCGGCCCCAGCGGCACGACCGAAGACTCGACTCCCACCTTCAGCTTCCACTCCTCGGTGGCCGACTCGACCTTCTCGTGCTCGATCGACACCGGCACCCCCAGTTTCGCGCCCTGCTCCGGCCCCGGCGCCACCCACACCCCTGCGAGCCCGCTTGCCGACGGTGCCTACACCTTCCGAGTCCAGGCCACCGCCGCCGGCAAAACCGATCCCACCCCGGCGACGAGCAGCTTCACCGTCAGCACTCCCCAGCCGGTGACCGCGCCGAACCTCCTTGGGACTTCTCCTGCGTCACCCGCCAACGCAAACGCGCCGCTGGTCCTCGGCAGCGCCGAGGCGGGCTCGCAGGTGCGGATCTACTCGAGTCCCGACTGCAGTGGAGTGCCACTCGCGACGGGCACCGCCGCTCAGCTGGCGAGCCCGGGAATCGCCATCTCGGTGCTGGACAACTCGACCACCGCCCTCCGCGCCACCGCGACCATCGGCGCCAACACCTCCCCTTGCTCGGCGACTATCACCTACGCCGAGGACTCGGCTGCTCCCGACACCACGATCTCCTCCGGCCCGAGCGGCCCGACCAACGACTCGACGCCGACCTTCGGCTTCTCCTCGAGCGAGACGAACTCGACCTTCCAGTGCCGCTTCGACTCTGCGGCCTTCGCGGCCTGCAGCGGCCCGGGCGCGACGCACACCCCGACCACTGCGCTCTCGGCGGGTGCCCACACCTTCTCGGTCCAGGCAACGGATCAGGCCGCCAACGTCGACGCCACTCCCGCCACACGCTCGTTCACGGTCGACACCGTCATTCCCGACACCACGATCGCCTCCGGCCCGAGCGGCCCGACCAACGACTCGACGCCGACCTTCGGCTTCTCCTCGAGCGAGACGAACTCGACCTTCCAGTGCCGCTTCGACTCCGCGGCCTTCGTGGCCTGCAGCGGTCCGGGCGCGACGCACACGCCGACCGCTCTTTCCGAGGGTGCCCACACCTTCTCGGTCCAGGCAACGGATCAGGCCGCCAACGTCGACGCCACTCCCGCCACACGCTCGTTCACGGTCGACACCGTCATTCCCGACACCACGATCTCCTCCGGCCCGAGCGGCCCGACCAACGACTCGACGCCGACCTTCGGCTTCTCCTCGAGCGAGACGAACTCGACCTTCCAGTGCCGCTTCGACTCCGCGGCCTATGTGGCCTGCAGCGGCCCCGGCGCGACCCACACGCCGACCTCGGCACTCTCGGCGGGCGCCCACACCTTCTCGGTCCGTGCCGTCGATCAGGCCACCAACACCGACGCCACTCCCGCCACGCGCTCGTTCACGGTCGATACCGCGGCGCCGAACACCACGATCTCCTCCGGCCCCACTGGCACGACCAGCGCGACCCCGACCTTCGGCTTCACTTCCAACGAGACGAACTCGACCTTCCAGTGCCGCTTCGACTCCGCGGCTTTCGCGGCCTGTAGTGGCCCCGGTGCTACCCACACGCCGAGCACGCCGCTCTCCGGTGGCTCCCACACCTTTGCGGTTCGCGCGGTAGACCAGGCCGGCAACATCGATGCCAGCCCTGCCACGCGCTCGTTCACGGTCGACGTGACCCCGCCGAACACCACGATCTCCTCCGGCCCGAGCGGCCCGACCAACGACTCGACGCCGACCTTCGGCTTCTCCTCGAGCGAGACGAACTCGACCTTCCAGTGCCGCTTCGACTCTGCGGCCTTCGCGGCCTGCAGCGGTCCGGGCGCGACGCACACCCCAACCACTGCGCTCTCGGCGGGCGCCCACACCTTCTCGGTCCGCGCTGTGGATCAGTTCGGCAACATCGATGCCAGCCCCGCCACGCGCTCGTTTACGGTCGATACGCAGGCGCCCGACACGACGATCACCTCGGGGCCATCGGGTGCGGTCACCGGCGTAAGCCACACGTTTGCCTTCAGCTCGAGCGAGGCCGGAACGTTCCAGTGTCGTCTCGACAGCGCCAGCTTCGCTGCCTGTACCTCGCCGAAAAACTATTTGATCCTCACCGCCGGTTCCCACACCGTCCAGGTTCGGGCCATCGACGGAGCCGGCAACACAGACCAAACGCCGGCGTCCCGGACGTTCACCATCTCGTTCTGACGCTCTTACGGTGCGCGCCGCTCATCCGCGTCGAGACGGGGGAACAGCGGCGCGCCGCGCAAGGTGCTGTAGTCACCCGCCCCGCCGGCGATGACGATCGCCCCAATCAGGGCCAGGAAGGCACCGATCTCCCGGTCGGCGCCCGCGGGGAAGTCGAACAGAACTGACCAGGCGAGCACGATCGTCGCCACCACGC
This sequence comes from uncultured Solirubrobacterales bacterium, assembly GCA_963697695.1. Classification (GTDB taxonomy): domain Bacteria; phylum Actinomycetota; class Thermoleophilia; order Solirubrobacterales; family 70-9; genus VRUE01. The sequence goes on along the minus strand of OY969094.1, from coordinate 1,091,501 downwards.
CGAGCAGATCGACCGCTCCGATCAGGGAGACGTCCGGGCGAAAGACCCCGAAGCGGCTCTTTATGAGGGCGGCTGCGATCGCAGCCAGCCCGACGATCAGCAGGAAGACGTCGGCCATGATCAAGAGCTCGAACCCGGTTCGGCTCGTCCCTTCGGCACCGGCCCATGGCAGGAAAAGGGAGACGACCAGCAGCACGCCTCCCGCGCCTGCGATCAACTGTCCGCGCCTGCGCCTGGGTTTCTCTTCGGTCATTTGCGCCGCCGCTCATGCAGCATTTCGGTAGTCGTCCGATCGGCCGGGAAGAGCAACTCGATCGCCAGCTCCGAGGTCGTCACCTCGAACGGGGTGTCGAAGCCGGCGAACATGCCGAAGAAGGAGAGCTCACCGCCGTCTGGGGTGCGCACCTTGACCGGGCCGAGCATCTCGCTGCCCGCGATCTCAGATGCGACGTCGCGCTCGGGCACGGGGTAACCGGCGATCTCGTCGATCAAGGCAGCGAGCTGGGCGTCGCCCGTGGTCGCCAGCTGGCGTTCGAGCCGCCTGAGCCAGTGCGCGTGCCAGTCGCCGAGGTTGACGAACAGCGGCCCCAGGCCACGGGGATGGAGGCCGACGCGCATTATGTTGACCGGAGGCTCGAGCAGCGCCGGATCGACGTCGGCGGACTCGGTCAGCGCGAGCATGGCGGAGTTGGCGGCGATCAGGTTCCAGACGCGATCGACCGCGACCGCCGGGTAGGGCTCATGGCCGGTGAGGATCACGTCGAGCGCATCTCGCACCGGCGCCAGCTCGGGGTCCTCGAGCGAGCGTTCCGGGAAGGCGGGGGCGTGACCTGCGGCAAGCAGGAGCCGGTTCTGCTCGCGAAAGGGAACCTTGAGTTGCTCGAGGACCTGCAGCAGCATCTCGCGGCCGGGCTTCGAGCGGCCTGTCTCGACAAAGCTCAGATGGCGGGCTGAGATCCCGGCGTCGAGCGCGAGCTCGAGCTGGGTGACGCGCCGGCGCTCGCGCCACTGCCGCAGGAGCGACCCGACTTCGGTCTGAGATCGAACCGTCGCCACTGGGGCGACTCTAGTGAGCGCACATATGCAGGTCGATTACCTCGGGGTAATCGACTCCATCCGTCCCGATTGAGCTAGGCGGCCGCGATCGTCGCTGTCCGCAAGCGCTCCAGCGCCTGTGCCTGGGCCGCGGCGAGCGGTGTCACTCCCAGCCGGTCGGCCGCCTCGAGGATGTGGCGCAGGGTGGGGCCGATCTGCTCGACGGCGTGAATGGCCGCTTCGCCGTCGAGGTTGCGTAGGTCCGCGTAGACGTTGATCAGGCCGCCGGCGTTGGCGATGAAATCGGGTGCGAAGAGGATCCCACGAGCCGCCAGCGCGTCTGCCAGCCGCTCGTCGGCAAGCACGTTGTTGGCGGACCCGCAGACGATCTGACAGCGAAGCTGCTCGATCGTGGCCGCATCGATCACGCCGCCGAGGGCACAGGGGGCGAGTACGTCGCAGTCTGTGGCGATCGCCTTCGCCGGATCGACCCATCTCGCTCCGAGCTCCTCCGCAAGCGCGCTGCGCGCCGGGTCGATGTCGGAGATCGCGAGCTCCGCGCCGGCGCCGGCGAGCATGTGCGCTAGCCGGCTGCCGACGCTGCCTACGCCCACCACGCAGATCCGGATGCCGGCTACCGATGCATCGCCGAAGCGATGCTCGAGACAGGCGCCCATCGCCGCGAGCACCCCTCGCGCGGTCAGCGGGCTGGGATCGCCGCGGCCGCCGCGCCCTGTCGGGAGGCCGACAACGTGGGTGGTCCGCTCGGCGATCGTGACCATGTCGGCAGCGCCGGTGCCGACGTCCTCCGCGGTCACGTAGCGCCCCCCGAGCGACTCGACCGCATCGCCGAAGTCGAGCAGCATCCGCCGCCGCAGCTCGCCCACGGGCCGCTCGTGCGCCGGGGCGCAGATCACGCCCTTGCCGCCCCCGAGGTCGAGCCCGGCAGCGGCGGCCTTGTAGGTCATCGCCCGTGCCAGCCGCAGGGCGTCTGCGACGCCATCCGCGGCGGAGTCGTAGTGCCACATCCGCGCGCCCCCGAGCGCCGGGCCGAGGGCGGTGGAATGAACGGCGATCGCGATCGTGGCGCCGCTGCGCGGCCCGGCAAGGACCCGCAGATCCTCGAGCGAGTGCATCACTCGAACCTCCCCTCCTCGAGAGCCTCCTTCATCCCGGCAAGAGACCGGGCTGCCTCTGCCCCGTCGAGCGCCCGGTGGTCCCAGGACATGCAGAGGTAGGACATCGGGCGGATCGCGATCGACTCGTCTCCGTCACGCTCGATCACGACCGGTCGCTTGACGATCGCCTCCAGATCGAGGATCGCGACCTGCGGCTGGTTGACGATCGGCGTCGCCAGCACCGCTCCGAACTGACCCGGGTTGGTGATCGTGAACGTCCCGCCCTGAACCTCGTCGGGGTGAAGCTGCTTGTCTCGCGCACGGCTCGCCAGCTCGCCGATCGCCGCCGCCAAGCCCTCGAGGCTGAGCCGCTGCGCCTCGCGGATCACGGGCACGATCAGGCCGTCCTCCAGGGCGACGGCGATGCCGAGGTTGACCTGGTCGTGGTAGACGATCTCCTCGCCGTCGATCGACGCGTTGAGGATCGGGTGCCGCTCGAGCGCCGCCACGGCCACTCGGGCGACGAAGGCCAGGTAGGTGAGGTTGACGCCGCGGCGAGCCATCGCCTCGCGCAGCTCCCGGCGCCGGCGAGCGACATTGGAGAAGTCGACTTCGACGATCGTCGTGCAGTGCGCCGAGGTGCGGCGGCTCTCGAGCATGTGGCGCGCGATCTGCACCCGCATCGGCGACATCTGCTCACGCCGGGTGGGGCCGATCAGGTCCTCCGCCGAGGCGACCGGCACCGAGTCGCCCCGGTAGGGCGACTCGGTGTGCAGCGGTCGCTCCTCGGGCGCCTCCTTGGCCCTCCCGTCCTCGAGGAAGCTCATCAGGTCAGCCTTCCGCACCCGCCCGCCGATGCCGGTTCCCTCGACCTGCTCGAGGTCGACCCCGTGCTCGGCGGCGATCCTGCGCACCACCGGCGAGTAGAAGCTCGAGCGATCGACCTCCGTATGCGCCTCAACCGAACCGGCCTCCGGCGACTCCTCCGGATGCGCCTCGCCGGGCTTGGCGGCGGTGTCGAGCTCGGCGAGCAGCGTTCCCACGGGCACCGTCTCGCCCAGTTCGACCAGGATCCGCTCGAGGCGGCCGGAGGCGGGGGAGGGGATCTCGACGTCGACCTTGTCGGTGCTGACGTCGCAGATCGGCTCGTCGGCCTCGACCCAGTCGCCGGGGCGCTTGCGCCACTCGACGATCGTGCCCTCGGCGACCGAGACCCCCATCTGCGGCATCGAGACCTCGACGATCGAGGTGTCAGTACGCGAGGAGCTCACGGCATGCCTCCTTCATGTCGTCGAGCTGGGGGAGAACCGCCTGCTCGAGCGGAGGGCTGAACGGAATCGGCACGTCCGGCGTCGTCAGGCGGCGGACCGGCGCGTCGAGATCCTCGAACGCCTCCTCGCCGATCAGCCCCGCCACCTCTGCCCCGGCGGCGCAGGCGCGGGTCGCCTCGTGGGCGATCAGCACCTTGCCGGTCTTTCGGGTGCCGGCGAGGATCGCCTCGCGGTCGAGCGGGCAGAGGGTGCGCAGATCGACGACCTCGATGTCCTCCTCGAGCTGGTCGGCCGCCTCGAGGGCGAGGTGGACGGAGGAGCCGTAGGCGATCACCGTCATCTCCGAGCCCTCGCGGGCGACCCTCGCCTTGCCGATCGGCACCGTGTGCTCGCCCTCCGGGACCTCTCCCCGCACGTGCCGGTAGAGCCCCTTGTGCTCGAGGAAGCAGACCGGGTTGGGGTCGCGGATGGCGCTCGCCAGCAGCCCCTTCGCGTCCGCTGCGGTGGCTGGCGTCAACACCTTCAGGCCCGGCGTCTGGAGGAACCAAGCCTCGGGGTTCTGGGAGTGGAACGGGCCCCCGGAGAAGCCGCCTCCCGACGGGAGCCGCACCACGATCGGAACCGCCACCCCCTGCCGGTAGTGCAGCTTCGCCGCAACGTTGACGAGCTGATCGAACCCGCAGGAGATGAAGTCGGCGAACTGCATCTCGCAGACGGGACGCATGCCCTCGATCGCGGCTCCGGTCGCCGCGCCGACGATCGCGTTCTCGGCCAGCGGCGTATCCAGCACGCGGTCGGCGCCGAACTCCTCGGCGAAGCCGTCGGTCACCTTGAAGGCGCCGCCGAAGGCACCGATGTCCTCGCCGAGGCAGAAGACCGACTCGTCCCGGCGCATCTCCGTTCGCAGCGCGTCGGAGATCGCCTCCAGATACGTCATCTCGGCCATCAGGCGGCCCTCCAGCGCGACCAGGGCGCCGCTCCGTCGCCCAGCGGCTCCCAGCGCTCGGCAAAGACCCCCTCGGTCGCGATCGCGGGGTCCGGCAGCGGCGATGCGAGCGCCTTCTCGGCGCACTCGGCGACGTAGGAGCGAACCTGCTCGCGGATCTCGGCGGTCTCGTCCTCGGCGAAGCCGAACTCGGAGGCGAGCCGCTCCGAGTAGCGCTCGATCGGGTCGCGCCTCTCCCACTCCTCAAGCATCCCGTCGGGCACGTAGCTCATGTCGTCGTGGGCGCCGTGCCCGTGCATGCGCATCGTCTGGCACTCGATCAGGGTCGGTCCGGCGCCCTCGCGGGCGTGCTCGACGGCGGCATGTGCCGCCTCGAAGACCGCCTCGACGTCGTTGCCGTCGACGTCGACCCCTGGGAAGCCATAGCCGGCGGCCCGCTGGACCGGGTCGATCGCGAACTCCAGCTCGTTGGGCGTCGAGTAGGCGAAGCGGTTGTTCTCGAGGATGAAGACGACCGGCAGACGATGGATGCCGGCGAAGTTCATCGCCTCGTGCCACTGCCCGTTGGCGGTCGAGCCCTCGCCGAAGAACGTCATCGCCACCCGGGGCTCGCCCCGCATCTTGAAGGCGAGGGCCATCCCGTTGGCGACCTGGACCATGTCGGGCAGCATCGAGACCATGCCGACGCAGCCGAGCTCGCGGTCGCCGAAGTGCATGTTGCCGTCCTTGCCGCCGGTCACCCCGCCGGCCCTGCCCATGTAGTTGGCGAGATACCGGTCCGGGGTCACGCCGCGCACGAAATGCGCACCGAGGTCGCGATGCAGGATGCACATCCGGTCGCGCGGGCCGAGCGCAAACGCCGCTCCCACCGCAATCGCCTCCTGCCCGCGGCCGTCGTAGAAGGAGCCGGGGACCTTGCCCTGCTTGTAGAGGGCCAGGCCTCGCTCCTCGGCGGCCCGCATCATCGTCATGTACCGGAGCAACTGCGCGCGATCCTCTCGGGTCAGCGGTGCACGATCGGCCGGAGCGGTGCCGTCGCGTACCGCGCTCGCGTTGCTGAGCGTCATCTCTCGTTGCCTTTCGGTTCTTGCCGGGCTTCGGGATCGCCTCCACCGGGCAGGTTCGTCGCGGCTCCAGGATCTCCGGAGAGCCGCGCCTATGGCAAGGGAGCCGAGGGGTCTCCTCGTCTCCATTCGTATCGATTGGATCTTACCCCGGTCGGGGGCTCGTTCAAACGGTTGCGGCCCGTCATCGGCGGGCGTCCGGCCGGGTGGCGCAGGCGGGTGTTCCCCCGGGCAGCCGGTGCCGGTTGCGGGCGATCAGGCGGTAGCCCGCTGCGGCCACCCGTGAGACCCCTGGCAGCAGGAGTGTTCGGCCGGCGATCCGCCAGGGCCGGCCGGCCCTGGCCAGCACGGCGGCGATCGCCTCGTGGCCGCTGCGGACCGTGCCGTCGGTCCCGATCCATTGCACGGCCTCCGCTGCCTCCACCGCGGTTATCCCCAGCTCGTCAAGGTCGGCGACCTGCCAGGCGACGATCTCCGCCTCCGGTCCGATTCGCTCCAGCAGGCGCGCGCAGCTCGTGCAGAAGGCGCAGTCGCCGTCGAAGACGAGCACCGGGAGCCTCGCCGCGGAGCCGGTCACCTCAGCTCCAGGACTCGGCGAGCAGGCGGTTGAGGGCAAGCAGGAGGACCTCGCCCCGGCTCTTGCCGGGGTGCTCGGCGAGGATGAAGTTGCTGCCGATGAAGAGCGAGAAGGCGAGGATGCTGCGAGCCTCGACGTCGTCCTCGTCGACGCAGATGGGGCCGAACAGCGAGCGCAGGTATTCCATCCGCTGGTTGTCGACCCGGTGCAGCCGCACTGCGACCGCGTCGTCGCGCCGCGACCAATCGCGCAGGGCCAGCTCCACGGGCAGCAGATCGGGCGAGGCGTGGAAGGCCAGCTCGAAGAGGTGCTGCAGCTTGGCGCGCGACTCGCCCGGCTCGCCCTCGACCTGGGCGATGACGTCGCCCACCACGCTCTGCTCCCAGCTGTCGAGCATCTCCTCGAGCAGCGCTGCCCGGTCCTTGAAGTGCCAGTAAAAGCCGCCCTTGGACACCCCCAGGTGAGCCGCCAACGCCTCGACTCGAATGCCCTCGGGACCCTCGGTCGCCAGCGCCTGCAGCGCCGCCTCGATCCATGCGTTGCGGGGAGTTCGAACCTTGGCCATAGGTGCATCTATACGGCACCGTATTGACAGACGCAAGGGCCGCGCCTAAAGTCCATACGACACCGTATGGATGGAGGTCCGACTTGAAGCTCCCCAATGCCGAGCACGAATGCCGTCCCTGGCGCATCCACGAGCTCGTTCCCGACTTCACCTTGGAGGATTACTGGGCTCTTCCCACACCGGGCGGTCCCGACGGCCTCCAGGAACTACTCGACCTGAGCAGCTCCTTTGACCCGTCCACATTCGAATCCGGACCGACCCGCGTTCTCTGGAACCTCCGTGATCTCCTCGGCCGCTGGTTCGACCTCGGCGAGATCTCGGCCTCCGTCGAGGGCGACGAGGCCGGGATGCCGATCCCAGGCTGCACCGAGACCTCTCTGCGCGACCGCCTCCCCCCTGACCTGCGAGGCACGGCGGAGGATTTCACTTTCAACTCACTGCCCTTCATCCCCGTTTACCGAACCGACCGTGAGGCTGTGGCGGAGATTTCGAACAAGACCGTCCACGCCGTCGCCCATCTGTCCTGGGTCGAGGTGGGGGAGGGAGGCTACGAGGGCCGGATGGCCGTCTACGTCAAGCCGCGTGGCCCTTTCGGCAAGGCCTATATGGCCCTGATCAAGCCGTTCCGCTACTGGATCGTGTACCCGGCGCTGATGAAGCAGATGGAGCGGATGTGGGACACGCGCGAGAGAGATGCGGTCTCCCCCGGGGTGTCGTAAGCCCCGGAATGTTTGGAGATCGTTTGGCCGGGGCAGGGTTTGAGGCGGGAGAATGCGCGCCAGATCGTCTGTAACTCCTCGCCGTTCGGTCATCGCGATCATCGGGGTGACCTTTGCCCTCGCCTTCGCCGGGCCGGTGGCGCCGGCAGCCGGCGCGCCGCTTGCTTACGTGGCACTGGGCGATTCCTACAGCGCCGCCTCGGGGGTCTTGCCGCTCGATCTCGCGGCGCCGCTGCAGTGCCTGCGCTCGACCCGCAACTACCCGCACGTGATTGCTCGCAGCACCGGGGCCCAGCTGACCGACGTGACCTGCGGAGCGGCGGAGACGGGTGACTTCTTCGAAGCGCAGTACCCCGGCGTAGCCCCGCAGCTGAACGCGGTGAATAACGACACCCAGTTGGTGACGATGACGATCGGGGGCAATGACAGCGGCGTCTTCATCAACGCCATCCTTGCCTGCGGCAGCGCGGGTGTATTGACTCTTGGCCAGGGCAGCCCCTGCAAAGACCGTTACGGATCGTCCTTCGAAGACACGATCAGAACAACGACCTACCCCGCGCTGGTGAGAGCGCTCGAAGCGGTCAGGGCCAGGGCGCCCAGCGCGACGGTCGCGATTCTCGGCTACCCGTGGATCATGCCGGCGTCCGGCGGCTGCTTCGGCAAGATGCCGGTCGCCAAGGGCGACGTTCCCTATGTGCGAGGCATCCAGGCAACGCTCAACGACGCCGTGCGACGCGCCGCCGCGGCGACCGGCGCCACTTACGTGAACCTCGACAACGCCTCGAACGGCCACGATGCCTGCCGGCCGATCGGCGTCCGCTGGGTGGAGCCGGTCCTGCAGGGCACCAACCCGGTGATCGTCCACCCGAACGCCCTGGGAGAGGCGGAGATGGCGGCTGAGACGATCACGGCGCTCGGCCTGGGCTGAGCTCAGGCGGCCATCGGGACCATCCCAGGCTGGGCCGCGACCCGCTCGAGCCAGGCGCGGACCGCCGGGTATGGCTCGAGGTCGAAGCCGCCCTCGGGCGCCACGTGGGTGTAGGCGTAGAGGGAGATGTCGGCGATCGTGAAGCGCTCGCCGACGAAGTACTCGCGCTCGCCGAGGTGGCGCTCCATCGCCTTCAGCGCCGCGTAGCCGGTGCTGCGCCTCGCCTCGATCTCCGCCGCCGGCGGGGGATCGTTGGAGATGGCGACCCAGAAGCGGACGACTGCGATCCCGGGCTCGTGCTTGTACTGCTCGAAGAACATCCACTGCAGGACCTGAGCCCGCTCGTAGGGATCGTCCGGCACGTAGCGGGTGCCCTCGGCGAAGTACCAGAGGATGGCGTTCGACTCGGCGAGGGGACGGCCGTCCTCGAGCACCACCGTCGGCACGTTGAGCGAGGGGCTGAGTCCGCCGAGCACCTCAGCCCGGTCCGCGTGATCGACGACGGAGAGCTCCCGGCGCTCGAACTCGATGCCCAGCAGGCTGAGGATCAGCCGGACCTTGTAGCAGTTGCCCGAAACCGGGTTTTCGTAGAGCAGCACCATGCCGCCTCGTTCTACCGGACTTCTCCCGGGAACTCATTCCGGGGTCGCGGTCATCTTTGTGCGATGACCGTTGCGACCGATGCCTTGCTGTGGGAGCGGGTCCGCTCGGACGACGCGAAAGCCTTCGGTGACCTCTATGAGCGTCACGCGCGCTCGGTGCAGTCCTATTGCCTCTGGAGGACGGCGGATCTCCAGCTCGCCGAAGACGCGACCGCGACCGTCTTCCTCGAGGCCTGGCGCAAGCGCCGGCGCCTCACCCTGACGACCGACAGCGCCGCTCCGCTTCTGCTGGGCGTCGCGAACAACGTGCTGCGGCAGCACTGGCGAGGCCGCCGGCGCTACCTCGCCGCGCTCGAGCGCGTCCGCAACGCGGCGCCGGTCGCGCTCCTGGGGCAGGAGGACGAGGCGATCGCCCGCCTCGACGCGATCCGCCGGCTGCGCGAGGCCGGCGGCGCCGTCCGGGCCCTGCCGCGGCGTGAGCGAGAGGTGCTCGCGCTGGTCGCCTGGGGCGAGTTGACCTACGAGGAGACGGCAGCAGCGCTCGGCATCCCGATCGGCACCGTGCGCTCGCGGCTCGCCCGGGCGCGCACGCGCCTCGGCGATGCCTTCCCCGACCAGCTTCCTGTTCGCATTCCAGTGGAGGAGTCCCTGCGATGAGATCGAGCCCCGACGTCTCCGTCCTGCTGCCCGACGACGCGGCGCTGCGTGCTCGCCGCGAGGCGCTCGTAGACGAGGTGAAGCCCAGCGGCCCGCGCCGCCGCGGCCCCATCAGGGCGCGCCGGACCCTGATCGCGATCGCGGCGCTGCTCGTGTTGAGCGGCGGTGCCGCCTTGGCCGCCGGCGTCTTCTCCGCCGACGACGTCGCGGTCGACGCCGGCGTCGGCTGTTACGACCGGGCTTCCCTTCGGGCCAACGTGACGATCACGCACGCGGCCGCCGACCCCGTCGCCAAGTGCGCCCGCTTCTGGGAGGAAGGAGTGGTCGACGTCGATGCTCCTCCGGGAGCCCCGCCCCTGGTCGCTTGTACGAGCGAGGGTCAGCCGGTCAGGGTCTTCCCGGGGCCGGGCCCCTCGGTCTGCCGCCGCCTCGGCCTCGTCCCGCTCCCCTCCGACTATGCGTCTGCCGGCGCCGCCCACGCGCGAGCCTACGCGGCCTTCTCCTCCCTGGAAGGAGTCCCCTCTCCGAACTCCGGTTGCCCCTCACCGCAAGTCCAGGCGGATTTCGCCCGAACCCAGCTCACGGGCAGGTACCGGAGCGTGGAAGTGTTCGTCGAGGGCAGCGAACCGTGCGGGGGCGGTTACGAGCTCGCCGGCGAGCGCATCGCCGTGGTCACCGTCTCCAGAGACCGTGCGCGCATGAATCGACTTCACATTGCGGATCGCAGGGTGCTCTCGCGGATCAACGCTGCGCTGGCACCGGTCTTCGGCAGCCCGCCGCGCTATCGCCGCACGCTGGCGAGATGCGTCGACCCCGCCGAGTTTGCGATCGAGGCCCGAGGCGTCCTCGCCGGAGCCGGCTTCGGCAACGTCGAGGTCAAGGTGGAAGGCGGCGGCGAGTGCGTGTCGACCAGGGCCAGGTACAGCACCTGCTGCCGGACCGCGAGCGACGACAGCAGCGCAGGATACGTGGCAACGGTGATGACGATGACGCGCGGCGAGTGGAGGGCCGACAAGGCAGCGGCCCGTTACTGGAAGGCTCGACGCTCTGGCTAGCAGGCGTTTTTCGCTGCGGTGCGCGCTTTTTTCAACTGGGAACGGATTTTCCCCCGCTGCTCGCGCCCGGCTTTTTTCAGGCGAGCTTTGAGTTTGGCGACCCGCTGCTGGGCTTTCAGGCATTTCGCCGAAGGCGCCACGGTGAGGACCGGTGGGGCCGGGAGGCTGGGGACTGTGACCGGCGGTGTGGGGGGAGGCGCGGGTGCGTCGATCCGGAAGTCCCAGAATCCGACTTCGTCTTCGCCGACGTACCAGGAGACGAAGTAGTCGCCCGGTACCCCTGCCGGGATCGAGATCACGCTGAGAACTTTCGCTTTGGCGAGTTCTTCTTCGAGGCATTCGAAGAACCCGCCGGGGAATTCGACGCAGACGTCGTATTCCGCATCCACGTCCGATTCGAAGTAGGCGGCGGGGAAGTCGCTGACCTGACATGCATGCGATGGGACCGGGGTTACGGCAAAGTCGTCGCAGCCGACGAAGGTTTTGTATTCGGCTGCGCCGGCCTGCAGCGGGGCTGCCAGGAAAACCGCCGCCGTCACCAAGAGGCCCAAAAGCAATCTCTTCATTTCTCCCTCGTCTGCGTCTCGTCGTTCGATTCTGCGAGGACGCAATCACAGTTCCTTGCGGTAGTCAAGAGTTTTTGGTCAATCTGGGGATTCCGGTCAATTGAGCTGCAGTGCTCGGAAAGGGGGCGCGATAATCAACGCCATGCCCTCCGAGGAGTGGACGATCGCCGAGCACGTCGATCGCTATATCGCCCGGGCCGACGGGTTTCCGCGCCGCATCGAGGGAGAGAGCGTGCTGCTCGAGCACGTGCCTCGCGAGGCACGTCGCATTCTCGACCTCGGCACAGGGAACGGCCGTCTGCTGGCCATGCTCCAAGCCGGTCGAGAGGAGATGACCGGGGTCGGCCTCGACTTCTCGGAGATCATGCTCGCGGCTTCGCGCAAGCGCTTCGCCGGCGACGAGCGCGTCGAGATAGTCGAGCACGATCTCGACGGACCGCTGCCGCCTCTGGGGCGCTTCGACGCGGTCGTCTCCTCGATGGCCATCCACCATCTCGAGCACGAGCGCAAGCGCTCCCTCTATGGAGAAGCGTTCGACCTGCTCGAGCCCGGCGGGATCTTCGCCAACTTCGAGCACGTGGCCTCGCCTACCCACCGCCTGCACCTGGCCTTCTTCGAGGCGATCGACGAGCCGATCGAGAACGAGGACCCGTCCGACCGCCTGCTCGACGTCGAGACCCAGCTCGGCTGGCTGCGCGAGCTCGGCTTTGAGGACGTCGACTGCTATTGGAAGTGGCTGGAGATGGCGCTTCTGATCGGCGTCAAGCCGGCAGAGCCGGCGCGCCGGGACTAGTCTCTCGCCGATGCTCTCTCGCCCTCGACGCAGCGCCGTGCTCGCTCTGGCGATCTGCTGCGCCCTCGGTGGAGCGATGGCAGGGCAGGCCGTGGCCGCCAAGTCGAAGCTGCAGCGCATGATCGACAGGATCGTCGCCGACCCCGGCGGGCCGCCCGGCGTCTCGGTCCTGATCGACCAGGGAGCGCGGACGAGGTTCCTCACCGCCGGTGTCGCCGACGTCTCCACCGAGCGCGCGCCGAAGCCGAGCGAACACGTGCGGATCGCCAGCGTCGCCAAGGGCTTCAACGCCTTCATCGCGGTATCCCTCGCCGAGGGCTCGCAGTCTCTCTCGCTGGGCGAGACCCTTGGCGCGAGCATCCCCGGCGTGCTGCCGAATGCCGAAGGCGTGACCCTGACGCAGCTGCTCCAGCACACCAGCGGCCTGCCCGACTACATCAGGGCGCCGGCGTTCATCAAAGGCTTCCTCGCGGACCCCGCTGCCTACCTCGCGCCGACGCAACTGACGGGATTCGTCCGCGACGAGCCGCTCGAGTTCACGCCCGGCACGCGCTACCACTACTCCGACACGGACAACATCGCCGCGGCGCTGATGGAGGAAGCGGCCGCGGGACGCTCCTACACCAGCCTGCTGCGGACGGAGGTCTTCGGGCCGCTTGGCATGAGTGGCAGCAGCCTGCCGCGGACCGTGGCGATGCCCCGGCCCTTCATGCACGGCTATGACATCGAGCCGGGCAAGAGACCCGACGACGTGAGCGAACTGATCAATCCGGCCGGCGCCTGGGCCTCGGGCGGGATCGTCTCGACTCCGGCCGACCTGGCACGGTTCGTCCCTGCCTACGTGCCGACCATCCTCCGTGCCTCGCGCGGGCTGACGGTCTTCAGGCCGGGGTCCTCTTCGCCTCCGGGTCCCGGCCGGAACTCGGCCGGGCTCGGCATCTTCCGCTACCGCACCGCCTGCGGCGCCGTCTACGGTCACACCGGATCGTTCCCCGGCTACCGCCTCTTCCTCGCCGGCAGCGCGAGTGGCAACCGCTCGGTCGTCTTCGTCGCCAACTCGCAGATCGTTCCCGGCCAGGGTTCTCAGCAGGTGGCCGCCGCGATCCGCAGAGCGCAGGCGCAGGCTGTCTGCCAGGCGCTGCGCTAGGACTCCATGAGGGAGCGCCTGCTGCTGGTCCTCACCGTCGTCGGCTTCCTCGTGCCGAACGCTTTCGTCGTTGCGTTCCTCCTCGACGAGGGCTTCGAGCTCGGCAGCTACTTCTCGCTATGGACCGCCAGCCTGCCCTCGACGCAGCTGGTCTTCGACCTGGGCATCGCGGCGCTCGCCTTCTTCGTCTGGGCCGCGGTGGAGGGGCCGCGGGCCGGGATCCGGCGCTGGTGGGTCTGCATCCCCGCCTCCCTGCTCGTCGGCCTCTGCTTCGGCTTGCCGCTCTTCCTCTGGATGCGGGAGCGCACGTTGCGGCCGGCCGCCGCCTAGCGCTTCGCCCTCAGGGGCGGCCCGCGCTCATTCCCCGCCCATCTCGAGGATGTTCTCGAGGAAGCTGCGCTTCTTCGACTTTGGCTTGTGTCCGCCGCCCTTCTCCTGCGAGCGCTCAGAGAACTCGCGCTCGTAGTGGGAGCCCTCGGCATCGACCAGGTGCTCGAGCTCACCGCGGTCGAGGAAGACCCCCTTGCAGCCGCTGCACTGGTCGACGGTCACTCCGTTGCGCTCGTAGCTGCGCATCTCGCTGCCGCACTTGGGGCAGATAAGCGTCTGTGTGGTTCCGTTCAAGGCTTTCTTCCTCCGAGCTCGTTCCAGGCTATGTAGGCCGCAATGATGATGCCGATGGCGGAGATGATCGCCGTCGAGGTAGTCATCGCCCCTCCTCTCGGTCGCTCTCTTGGGGAGCTACCCGATTAGAACTCGATGACGCTGCGGATCCCGTCCTGGGCCTCCATCAGCTCGAAGCCGCGGTTGACTTCGTCGAGCGCGAGGCGGTGGGAGAGGAAGGGCTCGACATCGATCTCGCCGGCGAGGTAGCGGTCGACGAGGAGGGGGACCTGGTCGCGGCCCTTGACGCCGCCGAAGGAGGAACCGGCGACGCGGCGACCGGTGATCAGGAAGCGGGGAACGACGTCGAGCGTCTCGCCCTTGCCGGCGACCCCGGCGATCGTGCAGAGGCCCCAGCCCATGCGGGCCGCTTCGACCGCCTGGCGCATCACGGCGACGTTGCCGGTTGCCTCAAAGGTGTAGTCGGCACCGAAGCCGCCGGTCATCTCGAGGACCTGCTCGACCGCACCCTCGCCCCCCTCGAGCACGTCGGTGGCGCCCTGGCCGCGGGCCAGCTCCAGGCGCTCCGGCGAGAGGTCGATGCAGACGATTCGCTCGGCGCCCTGCAGGCGGCAGCCGGCGACCGCGCCGAGCCCCACCATGCCGGCGCCGAAGACGACGCAGGTGCTGCCCGGCGCCACCGCGGCGGTGTTGATCGCCGCGCCGAGACCGGTGGAGAGGCCGCAGGCGAAGAGGCAGGCGTGCTCGAAAGGCGCTTCGGGATTGATCTTGGCCAGGGCGATCGCCGGCATCACGGTGTACTCGGCGAAGGTCGAGCAGCCCATGAAGTGGCGGATGCCGTCGCCCTGGCGCGAGATTCGGGTGCTGCCGTCGGGCAGGAAGCCCTTGTTCTGCTGCTCGCGGATCGCCAAGCAGAGGTTGGTACGGGGGTCCACGCAGTGGATGCACTCGCCGCACTGGGGTGAGAAGAGGGTGACGACATGGTCGCCGGGTGAGAGCGACGTGACGCCCTCGCCGACCTGCTCGACCACCCCGGCTCCCTCGTGGCCGAGCACGGTCGGTGCGTAGCCGGAGGGATCGGCGCCGGAGGCGGTGTAGAGGTCGGTGTGGCAGACACCGCAGGCGACGAGCCGGACCAGCACCTCGCCGGCCTGGGGCTCGGCGAGCTCGACCTCCTGCACCGCGAGCGGCTCGCCGAACTGCTCGAGCACCGCGGCGCGCATCTTCATCCCTGGCCTGCCATCCCCCGGCTCAACCGCTCTTGAAGCGAGCGGCCTCCTCCGAGCCTCCCGTCGCGTCGCCCTCGCTGTAGGCGTGGGCTCCGGCGCCGGCGAGGCTGCCGCCGTCGACGATCAGGTACTCCTCGCGAATCGGCCGCCCGTCGAACCAGCACTCGAGGATCTCCCGCGCCCCGGCCGCGTAGCGGGCCTGGGCGGAGAGGCTGGTGCCGGAGGTGTGCGGGGTCATGCCATGGTGGGGCAT
This sequence comes from uncultured Solirubrobacterales bacterium, assembly GCA_963697695.1. GTDB lineage: Bacteria > Actinomycetota > Thermoleophilia > Solirubrobacterales > 70-9 > VRUE01. Next base: position 1,076,352 of record OY969094.1, on the reverse strand, counting down.
CGAGCGCCAGGGATGGTCCCGGGGTGCCGGCTGGGGGAACCAGACGTCGCCGGCGTAGCCCGCCAGCTGGCCGCTCTCGCATGCCCGCGCGACGGCGTCGCGGTCGCAGATCTTGCCCCGCGCGGTGTTGATCAGGTAGGAGCCGCGCTTCATCCTGGCGAGCATCTCCGCGTCGAAGAGGTTCTCGGTCTCGGGGTGCAGCGGTGCGTTGATCGTGACCACGTCGCACGCTTCCACCAGCGACTCGGTGGTGGGGTGGAAGGTGACTCCCAGCTCCTCCTCGACCTCGGCCGGCAGGCGGTGGCGGTCGGTGTAGTGGAGGCCGACCTCGAACGGCTTCAGCCGCCGCAGCACCGCAGAGCCGATTCGCCCGGCGGCGACCGTTCCCACCTGCATGCCCTCGAGGTCGTAGGAGCGCGAGACGCAGTCGGCGATGTTCCAGCCGCCCTCGACCACCACTTGGTAGGAGGGGATGTAGTTGCGGACCAGCGCCAGGATCATCATCACCACGTGCTCGGCGACGCTGATGCTGTTGGAGTAGGTCACCTCGGCGACGGTGAGGCCACGCTCGATCGCCGCCTGCAGGTCGACGTGGTCGGAGCCGATGCCCGCGGTCAGCGCCAGTTTCAGCTGCGGCGCCTTGGCGATGCGCTCGGCGGTGAGGTAGGCGGGCCAGAAGGGCTGGGAGATGACGACCTCCGCCTCGGGCAGCTCGCGCTCGAAGACCGAGTCCGGCCCGTCCTTATCCGCGGTGACGATCAGCTCGTGCCCGCGGCTCTCGAGGAACTCGCGTAGGCCCAGCTCGCCCGAGACGCTGCCGACCAGCTCGCCGGGGGCGAAGCCGAGCGCCTCCGGGGTCGGCGTGCTCTGGCCGTCGTGGTAGCGCTCGATCGTCGGCACGTCGTCGCGGGCGTAGGACGGCGGGTAGCCGCCGGCCGGGTCCTCGTAGAGCACGCAGAGAACCTTCGCCATGCTCAGACCACCCTCTCATCGATCAGGCTGCGAGCGCAATCGACGACCGTCTCCTCGACCGGGCGCGGCGACCAGCCGAGCAGGTCCTTGGCCTTCTCGCTCGACATCTCGACCCGCCTGCCGAGCTGGCCGACGATCGAGCGGACGCTGGGGTCGAAGATCGCCATCGCGCGCACGGCCAGGTCGGGGACGGCCCGCTTCGGCACCTTCGCCGCGTCCGGGCCGAGCCGCTCGCGCAGCACCGCGGCGACTTCCGACATCCAGCGGAACTCGCCCACCGCGATGAAACGCTCGCCGCCGGCCTCCTCCGCGGTCATCGCTCTGATCTGCAGGTCGGCGACGTCGCGCACGTCGACGATGCTGTACCCGAGCCGCGGCGTCCCCGGCATTCCCTTCAGCAGGCGCTCGATCAGTTCGAGTGAGAAAGAGTGACCACCGCCCAGTACGGGGCCGAGGATGGCGCCGGGATTGACGACGGCCAGCTTCTCGGTCGCGCCCCGTTCCCCGGCCAGGTCCCAGGCGGCGCGCTCGGCGATCGTCTTCGAGCGGGTGTACGGCGTCAGCTTGGGGTTGCCGGCGTCGGTCCAGTTCTGCTCGGTGAGCGGCACGGGGGAGTGGCTGGTGCTGCCGCCGACCGCCGCCACCGACGAGGTGACGACGACGCGGCGCGCGCCGGCGTCGAGGGCCGCGCGCAGCACCCGCAGCGTCCCTTCGCGTGCCGGCACGATCAGCTCGTCGGGGTCCTTCGGCTGCACCGCGGGGAACGGCGAGGCGACGTGGAGGACGTAGTCGCATCCTGCGGCCGCTTCGGCCCAGCCGCCATCGCTGCTCAAGTCTGCGACGGCGACCGTGAGGCGGTCGCCGGCTTCGCCCTCGGCTGCAAGCGCGGCCCTGACCTCCGGCTCGCGCGCCGGGTCCCTGACCGTGGTCCGCACCGCGTAGCCACGCCGCAGCAGCTCGGCCACGCACCAGGCTCCCAGGAATCCCGAGCCGCCCGTGACCAGAACCGTTTGCGTCTGTGCTGTCATTGCTCGAGGCGCGGCGCTTGGTTCGATCGGACCGGACCTCGGCGTCGATTATCCACCCGCCTGCAAGATCCACCAACCCGACTACTAGGAGGAAACCGTGATCAGCAAGCTCGACTTCGTCGGAGTCCCTTCCCAGGACGCCGAGCGCTCCCGCCGCTTCTACGTCGAGACGCTGGGCCTGCGCCCGGACGAGAACGGACAGTTCGAGTTCTGGGCCGGGGACACCTGTTTCGGCATCTGGGAGCCGGCGCGCTTCGGCATGCCGTTCGCCCCGCAGAAGAACGCCCACCCAGCCCTCCACGTCGACGACGTCGCCGCGGCGCGGGCTCAGCTCGAGGACAAGGGGGTCGAGTTCAACGGCGAGATCATGGACACCGGGGTCTGCCACATGGCCTTCTTCAACGATCCGGACGGCAACGACCTGATGCTCCACAACCGCTACGCCCCGTACGAGTAGGAAGGGCAGGGCCGGCGAAGGTCGAACCTCCAGCCATGAACCAGAACCAGAAGCTCGACGTCGGCGGCACCATCAATCAGATCTTTTCGACTTACGGCGCCCAGGCGGGGGTCCTGCTGCCTGTCGCCTTCGGTCTCTTCCTCGTCGTGGCGGTGATCAACGGCCTGCTGGCCGATGCGGGCTTCCTGCTGATCCTGGTCGGGTTCGCGGTCAGCATCGTCGCCAACACGCTCTACCAGGGGATGGTCGTCGGGCTGGTCAAAGACGTCGAGGACGGTCGCCGCGACTTCTCGGTCGGGGAACTGATCGAGGCGACCTGGCCCGTGGTCCTGCCGCTGATCGGCGCCGGGCTGCTCGCCGGCATCGGGATCAGCATCGGCCTCCTGCTGCTGGTCGTGCCAGGTCTGATCCTGTTGACGATCTGGTCCGTGCTCGCTCCGGTGATCGTGGTCGAGCGCAGCGGCGCGATCGACGCCTTCGGGCGCTCGCGCCGGCTGGTCAAGGGCAACGGCTGGCAGGTCTTCGGCGTGATCGTCCTCGTCTTCCTGATCGTGATCGCCGCCAGCATCGTCATCGCCGCGATCGGCGCGGCGATCTCCGACAGCGTCGGGATGCGCATCCTGCTCAACGTGATCGCCTCGACCCTGACGGCCCCGATCGCGGCGCTCGCCGCCTCGGTCATCTATTTCCGGCTGCTGGCGCTGAAGAATGAGGCTCCTGTGGGACCATCCCCTGGTGATGACCCACTTCCTGGTCAAGCGTGACGAGCTGCGCGAGTGCCGGGTGCTCGACGCCCCGGCACCCGCGATCGACTCGGGGCAGGCGCTGCTCCGTGTCGAGACCTTCGGGCTGACCGCCAACAACGTCACCTACGGCGTCTTCGGCGAGGCGATGTCCTACTGGGACTTCTTCCCGGCTGAGGACGACTGGGGCCGGATTCCCGTCTGGGGATTTGCCCAGGTCGAGCAGAGCGAGGCCGAGGGCGTGGAGCCGGGCGCGCGCCTGTTCGGGTACCTGCCGCCCTCTTCGCATCTGGTCGTGACGCCGGCCGATGCCGGCGCGGCCGGGTTCGTCGACGGCTCCCCGCATCGGGCGGAGCTGCCCTCCGCCTACCACCGCTACCTGGTGACCGGTGCCGACCCCTTCTACCGGGCGGACACCGAGGCGATCCAGATGCTGCTGCGGCCACTCTTCTTCACCTCCTTCCTGATCGACGACCAGCTCGACGACGACGGACTCGCATCGGGCGGGCCGGTCATCGTCGCCAGCGCCTCGAGCAAGACCGCGATCGCAGCGGCGTTCCTCCTCAAGCAGCGCGAGGGAGTCGAGCTGGTGGGCCTGACCTCGCCGGGGAACGTTGGTTTCGTCGAGGGCCTGGGGATATACGACAGCGTCGTCGCCTACGGGGAGATCGACTCGCTCGAGCGTGGTCCCGCCACCCTGGTCGACGTCGCGGGCGACGCCGAGGTGCGCTTCGCGGTCCACTCGCACTTCGGCGACGAGCTCCTGCACAGCATGGCGGTGGGGATGACCCACTGGGAGGGCCTCGACCCCGGGGGCAAGGAGCTGCCGGGCCCCACGCCCGCCTTCTTCTTCGCTCCCAGCCGGGTCAGCAAGCGTTCCAAGGACTGGGGCCGGGCCGAGCTCGAAACGCGTGTGGCAGACGCCTGGCATCCCTTCTGCGAGTGGACCGGCGGTTGGCTGGAGACGATCCCGGGCCAGGGCTTCGACGCGGTCCAGTCTGCCTACCTCGACGTGCTCGAGGGCCGGGTCGAGCCCAAGCGGGCCCACGTCCTCTCACTCGCCTGACGACTCAGGACTACTGGGGCGCCGAGGCGAGCCAGCGACGCTCCTTCGAGAGCATCACCGGGGTCGCCAGGAGGCTGCCGAGGCGGCGCTGCAGGCTGCGGGCTCGCGACTCGTGCCCGGCGGGGAGCAGCTTGGCGAGCTGGCGGTACTCGCGTGAGACCTGGCTCGTGCGAAAGACGGTGGCGATCGTGGTCAACAGGTCCGCCGGCTCGGACACCGGCGTCTTCACCAGCTCCTTGCCCTCGACCGTGATTCGCAGCTCGGCCGGGTAGCTGCGGGCAGGCGGCGGTTGCGGTGGCGACGCGAGCGCGGCGCCGATCGCCTCGGCCAGCTCGGCGCGGACGGCGGCCGTGTCGTGCGAGCCGGCCCGTGCCCGCCCCAAGCCCTCCTTCGCCGCGACCAGGCGGGCGCCGCCCAGCTCTCCGTCACCGAGCTCCTCCAGCATCCAGCGGTCGCCGTGGGCGGCCAGGACCGGGATCCCCTCGGCGGCGAGTCCCTGCGCGTACACCTGCACCTCGTTCAGCGAGTCGCCGTCGAGCAGCACCTCCATGTCCCAGACGAAGGTGTGTGACGAGAACCCGCGCGGGTTGGTCGTGCCGGCGTGATGGCCGACGAAGACGACCGCGTCGAGCGGGCCGCCGTGAGCCTTGGTCATCGAGGGCTCCGCCTCGACCAGGGCCAGCTCGGCGATCGGGCGCACCTCGATCCCCGCCGGCATCCGCTCGCGCTCGATGTTGGTGCCGACCATGTGCCAGTCGCCGACCGAGATCCGTTCGGCGCCGCCCTCGCGCAGCGCGGCGACAACGGCCAGCACTTCGTCGGTCATCAGCTTGCGCCCCTGGGCGTAAGCGGCGGGATGCGAAGGCAGGCAATCGCCGTAGTCGTCGATGCCGGCTATGCCCTCCATGTCCGTCGCCACCAGGACGTTCACGTGGCGGCAGCCTAGCCCCTGTCCGGTTGCGGGGTATCTTCCGCCGCCAGGTGGGCGGGGACGCGGACATCGGCCGGCAGCAATCGCGGGGTCGGTCGCTGGAGCGGCTCGCGCGTGTGGTCACCGGCCGCCGCGGCAGGTGGATCGCGATCGCGATCTGGATCCCGCTCGCGATCGCCGGCGCGATCCTGCACTCGCAGCTTGGCCAGGTGACGGCAACCGGGCAGAGCAGCTTCCTGCCCGCCCACGCCGAGTCGACCCGGGTGATGAAGCTGCTCGAAGAGCAGTTCGAAGGCGGCAGCGACGTGCCGGTGATGATCGTCTTCGGACGGCACAGCGGGCTCACCCCGGCCGACAGGAAAGCGATCGGCAAGATCGGCAGTGGCCTGCAAGAACTCGGAATCAAAGGCGCGACGCAGGTCTTCGATCCTTACTCCGAAAAGGGCGAAGAAAGGTTTTTCGGCGGCGTTGCCTCGATCGCGCGGGGGATAGGGCCTGTCTCGCGCAACGGCGAGGCGGCGCTGGTCGTGCTGGCGATCGACGCCGACGACCGCGACGCGATCGTCAAGGGCGTCGACAAGATCCGCCGCTACCTACGCCGGCATCGGGTCCCGGGCCTGACCGCGCACGTGACCGGTCCAGCGGGGATCGTCGCCGATCTCGAGCAGGTCGCCGAAGACGCCGGCCAGACCCTGCTCTTCGCGACCGTCGGCCTGATCCTCGTCCTCCTGCTGCTGGTCTACCGGGCACCGCTGCTGGCGGCCCTGCCGCTGCTTGCCGTCGGCTTCGCCTACGCGATCGCCAGCGCGATCGCCTACCTGCTGATCGAGGCGGGGGCGATCGTGGTCAACAGCGAGGGAACGATGCTGCTGCTGGTCCTGACCTTCGGCGCCGGCACCGACTACTCGCTGCTCCTCGTCCAGCGCTACCGCGAAGAGCTGGCGGGCGGAACGGGGACGGACGAGGCGCTGCCGCTTGCGCTGCGCGAGAGCATGCCGGCGCTGGCGGCTTCGGCGGGGACGGTGATCGCGGCGATGCTCGTCCTTCTGCTGGCCGACCTCGAGTCGACCCGCTGGCTGGGCCCGATCCTGGCGATCGGGATCGCCGTCGTGCTGCTTGCGGCGCTGACCCTGCTGCCGGCGATCCTCGCCCTGCTCGGCCGCCGGGCCTTCTGGCCCGTGTGCGATCCAGGCGCTCCCGAGCCGAGCCGGCACTGGGCTCGCATCGGCGACCTCGTCCGCCGTCGCGCCGGCCTCCTGGTCGCGGCCATCTTTGCCGGCCTGGTCCTTCTCTCGCTCGGCAACCTGGTCAATCACGGCACGCTCGGCTTCGGCCAGGGCGAGACCCGGCCGACAGACTCCAGCCGCGGCACCGCCCTGATCGACGCGAACTTCCCGCCCGGGATCGGCTCGCCCCTGACCGTGATCGTCGCTGCCGACGAAGCGGTCGAAACCGTCAAGCTGATGGAGGACCTGCCGGCGGTGAAGCTGGCGGTCCCGGCCGGGCTGTCGAAGAACGCGGAAAGGGCCATGGTCGCGGTGGTCCTGCGCGGCGATCCCTACTCGAACGAGGCCTCCGACTCGGTTGAGGAGCTGCGCTCGGAGATCGCCAAGTTCGACCCGACGGCGCTGGTCGGCGGCGTCCCGGCGGAGAACCTCGACATCGAGAACACCAACGCTCGTGACACAAAGCTGATCGTGCCGGCGATCCTCGCGGTCGTCCTGCTGATCCTCGCCGCGGTGCTGCGCGCACTGACCGCGCCGCTCTACCTGACGATCACCGTCGTCGCCTCCTTCGCGGCGACGCTCGGCCTGGTCACCTTCGGCTTCGCCGAGCTGGGTGGGGAGGGGATCGCCTTCAACCTCGTCCTGCTGGCCTTCATCTTTCTCGTCGCGCTCGGCGTCGACTACAACATCTTCCTGATGACCCGGGCGCGGGAGGAGGCCGTCGTGCACGGCACTCGCGAGGGAGTCCTGCGGGCGCTCTCCCACACCGGCGGGGTCGTCACCAGCGCCGGCCTCGTCCTCGCCGGCACCTTCGCCACCCTGACCCTGTTGCCGCTGGAGGAGCTGGTGCAGATCGGCGCCGCGGTGGCGATCGGCGTCCTCCTCGACACCTTCGTCGTGCGCACCCTGCTGGTGCCGTCGATCACCTACCTTTTGGGAGACCGCGCTTGGTGGCCAGGCAGCGCGGGATCTGCCAAGGGATCCGGCCCGGTACGTTGAGGTGCACCCCCTGAGAAACCCTTACAGAGGAGCGTGTCGATGACCGCAAAGGCTGACTTCACCGCCGAGGATTGGGACGTGGTCTTGGAGGGCCCGACGAGTGCCGGGATGATCGTCTCTGCTGCTCAGCGGGGCGGCACCTTCCGCGAGGTATTTGCGATGGCGAAGGTCTACACCGAGGCTCGCAAGGAGCACGGCGACTCCGAGCTCCTCGATGAGATCGTCTCGACCAAGCCGGAGATGGATCGCACCAAGGCTCACTCTCCAGAGGAGCTGAGGCAGCACGGCCTGCAGCGGATTCGCGATGCGATCTCGTTGCTGTCACAGAAGGCAACGCCGGAGGAGGTTGAGGACTACCGGCGCTTCGTAATCTCGCTGGCGAATCGGGTAGCCGGTGCCAAGGCCGAGAAGGGCGATCAGTCCGTCAGCGACGCGGAGGCGGCGGCGATCGCCGAGATCACCGAGGCCCTGGAGGCTCGATGACAAAGCTGAGATTCCAGATCTCGATCTCGTTGGACGGCTTCATCGCCGGCCCCAACCCGAGCGAGGAGCACCCGCTGGGAGAAGGGGGCGAGCAGCTGCACGAGTGGGGCCTCGAGCTCGAGGCCTGGCGCAAGCCCCACGGTCGAGCGGGCGGCGAGGTCAACGCCAGCACCCCGGTGATGGAGGAAGCCCTCGCCGATGTCGGCGCGACCGTTATGGGCCGCAACATGTTCGGCGGCGGCCCTGGGCCCTGGGGCGAGGATCCGTGGCAGGGCTGGTGGGGCGATGAGCCGCCCTTCCATGTACCCGTCTTCGTCCTCACCCACCACGAGCGCGAGCCGCTGGAGAAGCAGGGCGGCACCACCTTCCATTTCGTCACCGACGGCGTCGAGTCGGCGCTCGAGCAGGCGAAGGAGGCGGCGGGCGGCAAGGACGTCTCGCTCGGCGGTGGCGCCGACACCGCTCAGCAGTACCTGAAGGCAGGCCTGATCGACGAGCTACAGCTCAACGTCGTTCCCGTCCTGCTCGGCGGCGGCACGCGGCTCTTCGACAACCTTGCCGAGGCGGACGTCGAGCTGGAGCCGATCCGTGTCGTCGATGCCCCCGGCGTCACCCATCTCAAGTACCGCGTTGTGAAGGCCCACACCCAGCTCGCTCAGGCGACTGAGGCGGCCAGTTCGCGATCGATCTCGAGCAGGTAGGGAGCGACCAGGCCCTCGTAGGCGGCCTTTCGCTCCGCCGGGAGATCCTTCCAGCCGGTTACCGAGCCGCGGCAGATGTCCGTGCCGCAGAGGCAGCCGCCCGGGAAGTGCTCGATCGAGTAGTTACGCATCGCGTAGTCGAAGGTGATCTCCTCGCCCTTGGAGATCGATTCGCGAGCGACGAAGTCGCAGGCGCCTGTGTCGTTCAGCTCGACGCCGCAGTTCGGGCTGCACGAGTGGTTGACCTTGGGGCCAAGGCCGCCATGCCGGGCCCAGGTAGTGCGACTTACCTGTGTCGCGTGCGAGTCGTTCTCGGCGACCTCGCCTTCGAGTACACCGACCATCACCGTTTCGCCGGCTTGAAAGCCGCGAGTCGCGCGAACGCCACCGCCCTTGCCGCCTTCGGGAGTACATAGCTCATAACCGACAGGATCCAAGGGACCGCCTCTCAAATTGTTTGAGCGCAGCGAAACTGCGCTCGATGACCATAGACCACTGTCAAACCGAGATCGGACCCACCCCTTTTGTGACTCATCTCAAGCACAGGCTCTTTGGCTGACCAGCCAACGTGACACAATGTCGTGTCATGGACGGGTCCCCTGTCGAGCACTTCGACGTTCTGATCGTCGGCGCCGGCCTATCTGGGATCGGCGCTGCCTACCACCTGGGTGAGCGCTGCCCCGGCAAGAGCTACGCGATCCTCGAGTCGCGCGACGACCTCGGCGGCACCTGGGACCTCTTCCGCTATCCCGGCATCCGCTCGGACTCCGACATGCACACGCTCGGCTACCGGTTCAAGCCGTGGGCCAAAGCGAAGGCGATCGCCGACGGCGACTCGATCCTGGATTACGTCCGTGAGACCGCGCGCGAGAACGGAATCGAGCCGAGGATTCGCTTCGGCCATCGCGTTGTCCGCGCCGACTGGTCGAGCGCCGAGTCGCGCTGGACCGTCGAGGCCGAGCGCACCGACAGCGGCGAGACCGTGCAGCTGACCTGCGATTACCTCTGGACCTGCACCGGTTACTACCGCTACGACGAGGGCTACACCCCCGAGTTCGAGGGAAGGGAGCGCTTCCCCGGCCCGATCGTCCACCCGCAGCACTGGCCCGAGGACCTCGATTACGCCGGCAAGCGCGTGGTCGTGGTCGGCAGCGGCGCCACCGCCGTGACGCTGGTGCCGGCGATGGCCAAAGACGCGGCGCAGGTGACGATGCTGCAGCGCTCGCCCACCTACGTCGTTTCGCTGCCGGCCGAAGACCCGATCGCCAAGGCCGTGCGCCGGGTGCTGCCGCTGAAGGCCGCCTACGCGGTGATTCGCTGGAAGAACGTCCTCATCCAGATGGCCACCTACCAGCTCAGCCGACGCCGTCCTGCCGTTGTCAAAAGGCTGATCCGCAAAGCGAACGAACGCTCGCTGCCCGCCGGCTACGACATCGACACCCACTTCAAGCCCCGCTACAACCCCTGGGACCAGCGGATGTGCCTGGTCCCGGACGACGACCTCTTCCGGGCGATCCGCCACGGCGAAGCCGAGATCGTCACCGACCAGATCGAGACCTTCACCGAGAAGGGAATCGCGCTCGAGTCGGGCCGCGAGCTGGAGACCGACGTGATCATCACCGCCACCGGCCTCAACCTCCTCTTTCTGGGGGGAATGCAGCTGGGGGTCGACGGCGAGGACGTCGACCCCTCGACCCGGATGACCTACAAGGGGATGCTGCTCAACGACGTCCCCAACTTCACGATGACGCTCGGCTACACCAACGCGTCCTGGACGCTGAAGGCGGACCTCACCTCCGAGTACGTCTGCCGCCTGCTTAACCACATGGACGCCAACGGCTACGGCGAGTGCGTGGCGAGGATCACCGATCCCTCGGTGAAAGAGGAACCGGTGCTCGACTTCACCTCCGGCTACGTCCTGCGCTCCCTCGACAAGCTGCCCAAACAGGGCTCGAAGGCGCCGTGGAAGCTACGGCAGAACTACGCCTTCGACATCCGCATGATCAGGCGCGGCCCGATCGAGGACGACTCGATGACGTTCACCCGGCGTGCCCGGGTCGCCGAGTCGGCCGCACGCTAGGCCTTCCCGCTTCTTCGCTGAAGCTTTGTGCCCCTCATGGGGGGTACGAAGCTGCATCGATCTTGTAGGCTGCTGAACATGTGTTCAGTCAACGTGTCCGAAGGCCGCGAGGCGATCTTGCGGGAGGCGCTGAGACTCTTCGGACAGGCCGGGATCGAGGCGACGTCGCTGCGGGAGGTCGCCAAGGCGGCGGAGGTCTCGCCGGCGCTGGTCGTCCATCACTTCGGCGGTAAGGAGGGGCTGGTCTCGGCGGTCGACGAGGCCGCGGTGCGTGAGTTCGGCGCCGCATACGCGGGCGGGGAGGCGGCCGAGGGAACCGAGCTGCTGCGCCGGCGCGCCAGCCAGACCGCCCGGGTGATGCGGGAACGTCCCGACGTCTGCGCCTACCTCGGCCGGGCGCTGGTCGAGGGGACGCCGGGAAGCGCGCGGCTCTTCCGGCTGATGATCGAGGGCGGACGGGCGGAGATCGACTCGCTCGCCAGGAAAGGGGCGCTGCGCGAGGATGCCGATCGTCTCTGGGCGACGCTGCAGCACTTCTTCCTGATCTGGGCCCCGCTCAGCTTCATGCCGCTGCTCGAGCAGCAGGTCCTCGGCGGCTCGCTGCTAGACGAGGCGAATCTGGATCGCTGGGTCGAGGCGAACGTCGAGCTGTTCGAGCAAGGGCTCTACCGGTGAGCCGGATCGCCGAGGTGGGCTTCGAGTCCGGTGGCGAGCGCTGCGCGGGCTGGCTCCACTTGCCACCCGGCGAGGGTCCGCATCCAGGTGTCGTCCTCCTGCACTCGACCGCGGGCGTGCGGCAGCTGCGCTGCTATGCCGAGCGGGGGAACGCGTTCGCGGAGGCGGGCGTGGCGGCGCTGCAGTTCGACTGCCGCGGCTTCGGCGCCAGCGAGGGCGAGCCGCGGCAGTTGCTCGACGTCCACCGGCAGGCAGAGGACCTGGCGGCCGCGCTGGAATTCGCGCGAACCCGAGCGGAGCTCGATGCCGAGCGGCTCGCCCTCTGGGGCGGCTCGGCGAGCTGCGCCCTGGTGCTCGACCTCGCCGCCCGCGACGCCGGCATCCGGGCAGTCGTCTGCCTGACGCCCTTCGTGCCCGGCCGCGCCACCCAGCGCACGGCCGGGACGCCGATCGCGCGCCTGGGGGCGGCTGCCTTCGCCGACCGGCTGCGCATGGCCTTCGCCCGCGAGCCGCGCGGGGTGCTCGTCGGCGGAGAGGACGGCGAGGCGGCGATCCTGGTGCGCGAGGACGCCGCCGCCCGCGAGCGTTCGATGCTGCCGTCCGAGGCCCGAATCGACCCCTCCGGCCGGCGGGCCGAGCTCGATTGCGGCGTCGTCTGGGAGAACCGGGTGGTGCTGCGTCCCCGCCTGCGAACACCGCACCCGCTGCGCGTGGGCCCCAAGGTCCGGCAGCCCCTGCTGGTCGTCGCCGGCCAAGGGGACTTCCTCTGTCCTCCCGGTCCCGCGGAGGAGCTCGCGCGGAGAGCGCGGGCGGGGGAGCTGGAGGAGTTTCCCTGCGGCCATTTCGATCTCTACGACGGGGCGAGCATCGCCGCCGAGGCCGCCTTCCTGGCTCGGCACCTTCGCGCTTAGACTGCGCGCGTGCCGAACATCTACAAGCCGAGCTTCGAGGATGGAGAGCGGCCTGAGGGCTTTCGCTCGCGGCGTGCCCGCATCGGCTACGAGCTCGGCGCCGAGCTGATCGGCGCCAGCTTCTGGGAGCTGCCGCCCGGCGAGGCGGCCTACCCGTACCACTTCCATTATTCGGACGAGGAGCTCGTGATCGTCATCTCCGGACGGCCCAGCCTGCGGACGCCGGAGGGCGTCAGGGAGCTGGAGGAGGGCGAGGCGCTGCGCTTCCCGCTCGGCGAGGAGGGTGCGCACCAGGTCCTCAACCGCACCGAGGAGGCCGTGACCTTCCTGGCGATCAGCAGCAGCGGCCGGCCCGACGTCGTCGTCTACCCGGACTCCGACAAGGTCGGCGTCGGCGAGCGGTTGCCCCAGGGCGGCGGCCTTCGCGCTTTCTTCCCGCGCGACTCCGCCCTCGATTACTGGGCCGGCGAGAGCCCACCGCGAGCCCACGAGACCGACTGAGGAGACGGACGTGACCGAGCTGACCGAGAAGCAGGCCGAGCTCTGCGAGCAGAACGAGACCGACTTCTCGGACCTGCGAGCCTTCTTCATCAACTGCACGCTGAAGCGCAGTCCCGAGGTGTCGAACACGCAGGGGCTGATCGACATCTCGATGGAGATCATGCGGCGCAACGGGGTCGAGGTCGAGTGCATCCGCGCGGTCGACCACGAGATCGCCACCGGTGTCTGGCCCGACATGACCGAACACGGTTGGGAGCGCGACGAGTGGCCGCAGGTCTTCGAGAAGGTGATGGCCGCCGACATCCTCGTCCTCGGCATGTCGATCTGGCTCGGCGAGAAGTCCTCGGTGGCGACCCAGATCGTCGAGCGCCTCTACGGCAACTCGCACCTGCTCAACGACGCCGGTCAGTACGCCTACTACGGCCGGGTCGGCGGCTGCCTGGTGACCGGCAACGAGGACGGTGTCAAGCACTGCGCGATGAACGTCCTCTACTCGCTGCAGCACCTCGGCTACACGATCCCGCCGCAGGCCGACGCCGGCTGGATCGGCGAGGCCGGTCCCGGCCCGTCCTACCTCGACGAGGGCTCGGGCGGCCCGGAGAACGACTTCACCAACCGCAACACCACCTTCGCCGCCTGGAACATGCTCCACCTGGCGCGGATGCTGAAGGACGCCGGTGGCATCCCCGCCCACGGCAACCAGCGCACCGCCTGGGACGCCGGCTGCCGCTTCGACTTCCCGAATCCCGACTACCGCGCCTGAGCGCGCAGCCGACTTTCACCCCACCAGAGCGGGGTCGATATCGGATGCGCTCAGGGCAGGATCGCGACGGCGCGGCCGGGAGCGCCGCTGGCGACCGCGATCTTGACCGGGAGGAAGACGAACTGGGCGCCGCGGGTGGGGAGCTTGTCGAGGTCGGTCAGCATCTCGACGAAGAGCATCTCGCGGCTGAGGCCGGCCTCGTGCACCTCGATTCCCTCCTCGGCCGAGCCCATGCTGGGGGCGTCGATGCCGATCGTGGCGACGCCGCGCTCGTGCAGGAAAACGGCCACGGCGGCCTCGGGCGCGGGCCAGGCTGGGCGGGATTTGAGTACGACCGGCTCGAAGACAAAGGCCTTGCCGGCTTCGCCTTTGACGTAGTGCTTCGACCAGCCGGTCAGCAGCAAAACGATCTCACCGGGCTGGATGCGCCCGTGCTCCTCCTCCCAGGCTTCCATATGGGCGACGGTGATCGGCGGGCTGACTCCGTCTTCGGCCTGGCCGTCGAGGTGGCGCAGGTCGACTACCGCGGCTTGGCCGATCAGCTTCGAGAGGTCGAGCTTCTCGGCGCTGACTTCGCCGAGCGGTCCCTCCTGGGGGACCCCCGATCCTTCCGGCGCGATGAAGTGGCTGGGGGCGTCGACGTGGGTGCCGGCGTGCTCGTCGAAGATCATGAAGTGGGTGACGTAGGGCCCGAGCGTGCAGCAGCTGGCCCCGGTCGGCAGTTCGGACTCGTCGAACCAGCTCCAGTTCTTGTGGGCGAACGGCATGTGGTCCGGCCAGGTGGTCGGCAGGTGCTCGGACATCGTCACCGAGAGGTCGACGAGCTTGTCTGGACTGGCGTCGATCAAGGGACCCTGAGTAGTACCACGCCGCGAGCAGTCAGGAGGGGAGGCGTTCCTCGAGCCGTTCGGCGAGGCGGTTCATGCCCCGCTCGCGGGCGGCCGCGGCGGCGCCTGTCCAGTCGGTCTCGCGGTCGGGCGGCGGCTCGACGCCGGCGTCGCGCAGCGTCGCGATGTCCTTGAAGGCACGCAGTTCGCCGGCGGACTCGATCAGCGTCCCGCGCAGCTTCGGCCGTGGCTCGCGGATCGCGTTCTCGAGCAGTGTCTCCAGCGAGCCGTGACGGCGCAGCAGCTCGGCCGCCGTCTTCGGGCCGACTCCTTTGGCCCCCGGCAGCCCGTCGGAGGGGTCGCCGCGCAGGGCGATGAAGTCGGGCACCAGCTCGGGGTCGATTCCGTAGCGCTCGCGCACACCCTCGGGCGTCACCTCTTCCGCGCCTTTGCCTTTGCTGCCGGTCTTCACGTAGAGGACAGTGACCCGCTCGTTCGCGCACTGGTACATGTCGCGGTCGCCGGTCATCAGCAAAGCGTGGCCACCGGCCTCGGCCTCGCGTTTCGCGTAGGTGCCGAGCAGGTCGTCGGCCTCGAGCGAATCGTGCGATGCCACGGTCCAGCCGAAGGCCTCGAAGAAATCGCGGCTGGCGACGAACTGCGGCGAGAGGTCGTCCGGCATCGCTGCCTCGCGCTCGGCGTGGTAGGCGGGGTAGAGCTCGGTCCGGTAATGCGCGGCGTCGGGGCCGAAGCAGAGGACGATCGCACGCGGCCCGTGCTTTTCGATCTCGCGCAGGATCAGGTTGGCCGTTCCCAGCAGGGCGTTGACCGGCCGTCCGTCAGGTCCCTTGATCGAGTCGGGCAGCGCGTAAAACGCACGGAAGAGCAACGAGGGCGTGTCGACTGCGAGCAGCGGTTGGGCCACGAGCCCACTTATACGGGACGTGTCTGACTTTGTGGGGTCATAGGACCCCCTTAGCTCAGACACGCCCTCGGTCGGCTACGGTCTTTCGTCGATGGAGACGGGCAGGGGTCCCCGCATCGCACCCGGAGACCGGCGCCAGCTCGGCTGGCTCAATTTCGGCATCGCCAAGGTCGCCGGTCTCGCCACGCGCGGCGAGCCACCGCGGATCTTCACCACCCTTGGTCGCAACCGCCGTCTCTTCCGGCGCTGGCTCTGGTTCGCCGGCGCCCTGATGCCGGGCGGCAAGCTGCCGCGCGAGGAGACCGAGCTGGTCATCCTCCGCGTCGCCCACAACAGCGGCAGCGACTACGAGTGGAGCCAGCACGAGCGCATGGGCAAGCGGGCAGGTCTCAGCGAGGAGGAGATCACGCGGGTCCGTACCGGCGCCGAGGCGCCCGGCTGGTCCGAGCGCCAGGTGCTGCTACTTCGTGCTGCCGACGCGATGCACGAGGAGGGGAAGATCGGCGACGAGCTCTGGGCCGAGCTGAGCCGCCACCTCGACGAGGTCCGCCTGATCGAGCTCTGCATGCTGATCGGCCATTACGAGATGCTGGCGATGACCCTCAACACACTTCGGGTCGAGCCCGAGCGGCCGGTGCGCCTGTGAAGGTCGGGATCCGAGACCTGGCGGGCAAGCGCTGCCTGATCACCGGCGCCGCGAGCGGGATCGGGCGGGCGACGGCGATAGCCGCCTCGGCAAAGGGCGCGGAAGTGTTTCTCACCGACGTCCAGGCCGAGAAGCTGGAAGGCGTCGCGGAGGAGATCGCCCGCGCCGGCGGCAAGGTGGGCCACAGCAAAGCTCTGGACGTCCGCGACCACGACGCCGTCGTCGCCTTCGCCGAGGAGGTCCACTCCGCGCACGGCAGCATGGACGTGGTGATGAACATCGCCGGGATCTCGACCTGGGGCAAAATCGAGCAGCTCGAACACGAGCACTGGCGGCGCACGATCGAGATCAACCTGATGGGGCCGATCAGCGTCCTCGAGTGCTTCGTACCGCCGATGATCGAGGCCCGCCGCGGCGGGCACGTCGTCAACGTCGCCTCGGTCGCCGGCCTCTTCGGTCTGCCCTGGCATGCTCCCTACAGCGCCAGCAAGTTCGGCCTGCGCGGCGTCTCGGAGGTGCTGCGCTTCGACCTGCGCAAGAACCGGATCGGCGTCAGCCTGGTCTGCCCCGGTGCGGTGAAGACGCCGCTGGTCGAGACGGTGGACATCGTCGGGGTCGATCGCGAGAGCCCGAAGATCCGCCGCCTCGTCGCCCTCTTCGAGCGGCGCGCGGTCAGCCCCGAGCACGTCGCCAAGAAGATCCTCGAGGCGGTCGAACGGAACCGCTACATGGTCTTCACCTCGCCCGACGGCCGTCTCCTGCACTGGTGGCAACGCAAGTTCTCACCTCCCTACGAGCTGATCATGCGGGTGATGAACCGCGAACTCAACCGGGCTGCCCGGTAGTCGGCAGCGAGCGTCCTCTAGGTTTGTCGCCGTGTCAGAGGCGGCCCTTCGCATCGAGAATCTGGTCAAGCGCTACCCCACCGGGGTGGAGGCCCTGCGCGGCGTCTCGATGGACATCGCGCCGGGGGAGCTGTTCGCTCTGCTGGGACCGAACGGCGCCGGCAAGTCGACCCTGATCCACTGCGCGACCGGTCTGGCACAGCCCACCTCAGGCGAGATCCGGGTCTTCGGGCACGACGCGATCGGCGACTACACCGAGGCGCGGCAGGCGGTCGGACTGGCGCCGCAGGAGCTGAACCTCGACTGGTTCCTCACGGTCGAGGAGACGCTCGACTTCCACGGCGGCTACTTCGGCATGCCCAAGCGCGAACGCCGCGAACGGACCGAGGAGCTGCTGGAGACCTTCTCGCTGACCGACAAGCGCACGGAGCGCACCCGCACGCTCTCCGGCGGGATGAAGCGGCGGGCGATCCTGGCCCGGGCGATGATGCACCGGCCGCGCCTGCTGATCCTCGACGAGCCGACCGCCGGCGTCGACGTCGAGCTGCGACTGGAGCTCTGGCACTACGTGCAGCGGATCAACCAGGAGGGGACGGCGATCCTGCTCACCACCCACTACATCGAGGAGGCCGAGCAGCTCTGCGACCGGATCGCCTTCATCAACGAAGGCCAGATCGTCGGTGAGGGGACCAGCGCCGAGCTGGCCGAGCGCTACGACGTCGCCAACCTCGAGGACGCCTACCTGGCGCTGGTCGGGCGCAAAGAGCTCTCGCGCTCGCACATCGAGGTCACCGCCCAGTGAGCGCCGCGCAGATCCGCTTCGCGACGCTCTGGCGGCGCGAGGTCAACCGCTTCATGAAGATCAAGAAGCAGACGATCGGCGCGCCGCTGCTCGAAACCTTCCTCTACATCTCCGTCTTCGGCGCCGCGCTCGGCTCGCGAATCGACAAGCTGCACGGGATCGACTACGTCGTCTTCGTCATCCCCGGCCTGATCATGATGGCCTGGTCGATCAACGCCTTCGCCAACAACTCCTCATCGATCCTCCAGCAGAAGTTCCAGGGGGCGATCCAGGACCAGCTCTCCTCGCCCGCCTCGCCGATGGAGCTGCTGCTCGCCTTCTCGCTCGGCGGCTTCATGCGCGGCCTGCTCGTCGCCGGACTGACCTTCATCGCTTCCTCGTTCCTGGTCGACCTTCCGGTCGACCACGTGCTGGTGCTGATCCCGGCGCTCTTCCTGGTCGGCTTCTTCTTCTCCCAGCTCGGGGTGCTGATCGGCGTGCGGGCCGAGCAGTTCGACGACGTCGCCTTCGCCCAGACCTTCGTCCTGCAGCCGCTGATCTTCCTCGGCGGCGTCTTCTACTCCGCCACCCTGCTGCCCGAGCCGTTCCAGACCCTGACCCACTTCAACCCGATCTTCTACATGATCAATCTGGTCCGCTACGGCTTCGTCGGCTACACCGAAGTCAGCATCGCCCTCTCGCTGCTCGCCCTCACCGCGGCGACGGCGGCGATCTTCTTCGTCAACCTGCGCCTCTTCAAGAGGGGCTATCGCCTGCGCGCCTAATCGTCGACGTTCTCGCTGACCCAGGCGAGGTAGCCGGCGCTGCCGGCGAGGACCGGGATCGCGAGGATCTCGGGCTCGTCGTAGGAGTGGAGCTCGCGGATCGCCGCCTCGACCTCGGGGTACTTGGCGGCCTCGGTCTTCACCAGGCATTGCCACTCACGCTCCTCCTCGATCGCGCCCTGCCAGCGGTAGCGGCTGCGGATCGGGCCGACGATCTGGACGCAGGCGGCGAGGTGGCGGTCGACCAGAGCGGTGCTGAGCAGCTCGGCCTCCTCCTCCGAGCCGGCCGTCGTCAGCACCTGGACGTACTCGGTCATCGAGCCGAGCCTAAGGGGTGCCCTTGATACACAGCCCGGTCCTTACTAAGTTGCCGGTCCATCATTCGTCCAGGCTGCGCTGCGGGGGCCCGGCTACTGAAAGGGGAGTTCAAGTTGAAGCGTCTTTCTCGTTGGGCGCCGGCAAGAGCAGCGGTCACGCTCGCGCTGGTGGCATCTCTCGTCCTCGCTGCCGTAGCGGTCGCTGCGCCCTATGGGCCGGAATCGCCAACCCCCGGCGCTACCGCCGCAGCGAACACGATCTTCATGAAGGCCGACAAAGGTGGGATGCGCTTCGAGGGTCCCAAAACGATCTTCGCCGGCGAAGATCTGACGATCGTCAACAAGTCGAACCCCAAACAGGTCGGCCCTCACACCTTCTCGCTGGTGACACAGGAGTCGCTGCCGAAAACTCCGAAAACACGCCAGCTCTGCTTCACCAAAAACCACATCTGCCAGGCGATCGCCGGCTGGCACGGCGTCAAAGGCAACGGGCCGGTGAAACAGAACCCCGCCAAGGCCGGTGCCCCGGGCTGGGACACCGAGGGAACCGTCAGCAAGAAGGGCGACTCCTGGTTCACGGGCGAAAAACCCGGGACTTCGATCGTCCAGCAGGTGACGGCTGACGTCTCAGCGGGACCGGTCACGCTGTATTACATCTGCGCGGTCCACTCCTTCATGCAGGGCAAGATCACGGTCCAGCCCGGCGGCTAGAGAGACGTCTGGTCAGGAGTCACTTTCGCCACGCCTGGGACGCCGAGCCTTTCTCGGCGTCCTCGGCGGCGGCGCCCTCGCCTCGCTGCTGCCGTTTGAGCTGCGGTCGGGCGCGCTGCCTCTCCTCGGGGAAGGGCAGTCGCAGGCGCGTGCGCTGACGCCGTTCAGAGCCGCGCTGCCGATCCCCACCGTCCTCGATGGCTCCGATCTCGAGATCCCGATCCGCGAGGCCGGCGTCCAGGTCCTGCCTGGCGAGAAGACGAGGATGTGGACCTTCGGCGGCACCTTTCCGGGGCCGACGATCAGGCGCCCGGCCGGCAAGCGCACCAGGGTCACCTTCCACCACCGGCTGCCACCCGATGCCGGTGAGCTGAGCGTCCATCTGCACGGGGGCCACAACCGGACGGAGTTCGACGGGCAGCCCGGCGGCCTCACGCGCCTTCATCCTCGCTCCTTCTACTGCGACGTTCCGCGCGGGCTCTCGCCGCGCCAGTCGGGCAACGACCAGCTGATCGGGCCGGGAGGTCGGAAGACATACGTCTATGACCTGATCGAGGGCGGGCGTCCCGAGCGCGCCGCCTTCCAGTGGTACCACGACCATCGCCTCGACCACACGGCCCAGAACATCTGGCGCGGCCTGGCGGGGATGTGGATCGTCGACGACGAGTTCGAGGAAAACCTGCCGCTGCCGGCGGGGGAGCGCGACATCCCCCTGATGATCTCCGACCGCTCGTTCGACCGGCACAACCAGCTCACCGATCCGTTCAGCGGCCGGCGGCCGCCGAACGACGGCGTGGTCGGCCACTACGCACTGGTCAACGGGGCCTACCTGCCGCACCACCACGTCGGCACCCGGCGCTATCGCCTGCGCATCCTCAACGCCTCGCACTTCCGCCCCTACAACCTCTTCCTCTCCAACGGGGCGCCGCTGACCCAGATCGGCACCGACAGCGGCCTGATGCCGAGGCCGGTGCGGCGACGGCAGCTGCTGCTGGGGCCGGGGGAGCGGGCCGAGGTGGTGGTCGACTTCTCCGGCGCCGCCGGCACGGAGCTGGAGCTGCGCAGCGGCCACCGCCACGACGGCAGGCGCGGCATGGGCTCGCTGCCCTACGTCGGCGCCCTGATGCAGTTCCGGGTGGGCTCCGGACGCGTGCTCGACCGGACGCGCGTGCCCCGCTCGCTGCGGCCCCTGCCGCGCTGGGCTAAGGAGGCGAAGCGCGAACCCGACCGCACCTGGACGATCTCGATCGGCGGTCTCTTCAAGACGACCTGGCTGATCAACGGCAAGACCTTCAACCCGGCCCGTGCGGAGGCCCACCCGGCTCTCGGCACGACCGAGACCTGGGAGATCGTCAACCGCACCAAGGTCGCCCACCTGATGCACCTCCACCACACCGACTGGTACCTGCTCTCCCGCAACGGCAAGCCGCCGCCGCCCTGGGAGGACTGCCTCAAGGACACCTTTTTCCTCTACCCCGGCGAACGCATCCTCCTCGCCGGCCATTTCTCCGACTACACCGGCAAGTTCGTCGTCCACTGCCACATGCTCGACCACGAGGACCACGGCCTGATGTCGCAGTTCGAGGTCGTGCCCGCGCTTAGGGGGTCAGCTTGAGCTGAACCGTCTGGCGGGTTGCGTCGCCGCTGCTGTCGGTGGCGCGAACCTCAATCTGGGCGTGCACCGCGTGGCCGGATTCGAGGGCGTTCCGTGCCCGTCTCAGCAGCCGGGGCCGCAGCCTCGGCCGCACCGCGGTGCTCGCGCCGGCCTCGACTGCGCCCGAGCCCGCTCTCAAGCCGACGCTGGCCAGCTGCGAGGAGGGTGCCCGGAAGCTGATCGTGCCGGTGGCGCGCAGCGTGCAGGCCTTGGAGCATGTCGCGGCGACCTCGACGTAGCCTCGCAGCCTCTGCCGGTCCCCTGAAAGGGCCAGAGCGTTGGCGAGTCCCTGTTGAGCCGGGACGCTGCCGGCTTTTGCGGGCCCGGGTTTGCCGGGCGTTCCTCCCGGGTCTTTCGGCTCGCCGGGCCCGGGTTCGCCGGGGCCTTCTTCTTCCGCTTTGCCGGCGACGACGCGGTAGGCGTTCTCGCTTGTCAGCACGTAGACCCTGCCGGTCGAGTCCTCACCGAAGCTGAGCAGGCTTTCTCCCGGGTCGGGAAGGGAGAGGCCGGCCGGTTTCGGGTCCGCCCCGGGGACGGCGAGGTCGAGCGTACGCAGGTCGGAGCGGCAGAGATCGCCGTAGAGGTAGCGGCCGAAGAGGCTGGGCACGGTCGCGTCGCGGACGACGTAGCCGCCGATGATCGCGCAGCCGGTCGTCGTTTCCGGAGTTGATCCGTGCGCGTACTGGAAGACGGGGTCGGTCAGCGTCGGCTGCGGCGAGGTGCAGATGCCCTCGCAGGTCGGCCAGCCGAGATTTGCGCCCGCCAGGTTGCCGGCGTTGACCTCCTCCCAGCTGCCCTGGCCGACGTCCGGAAGCACAAGGGAACCGTCGGGGGCGAACGAGGCGCGGAAGGGGTTGCGCAGTCCCCAGGCATAAATCTCGCCTTTCGCGCCGGGCGTGCCGACGAACGGGTTGGTCGGCGGTATGCCGAACCCGACTCCGCCAGGTGGGTCGGGGTCGATCCGCAGCACCTTGCCGAGGACATTGCTCAGGTCCTGGGCGTTGGCCGAGTTCGCGTTGTCGCCGATCGTGACGTAGAGGAGGTCGTCGGGGCCGAAGGCGAGCTGGCCCCCGTTGTGGTTGCCGGCCGAGTGGCTCTGGGCGAAGACGAGGCGGGCGGATCCGGCATCCGCCAGGTCGGGATCCCCGGCCGAGCGTTCGTACTCGAGGATCCGCAGGTCTCCCGGAGCCCCGCCGAAGGCGTCGGCGGCTTTGGCCACGGTGAAGACGTAGAAGAGGCCACTACTGGCGTAGTCCGGCGGGAAGGCGATCGAGAGCAGTCCCCGCTCGCCGCCCGCGTCGACGTTGGGCACGGTGAGGAATGGGTCCGGCAGCAGGGTTCCGTCTTTGACGATCCGGACGGCCCCACCGCGCTCGACCACGAACAGACGCGCGTCGCCGGGCGGCGACGCAGCGTGGATCGGCGTCGAGCCCCAGTCAGGGGGTGAAGCCAGCGGCTCCAGCGTCGCGGCGGCGGCAGCGCTGGGCAGCACCGCGATCGCGGCGGCCACCAATCCGGCGAGGGTGCGACACCTCACGCGCCGAGACTACCCCTGGATCGCCATGCCCCAATCAACTCGATCCGATAACCGTCCGGGTCGCGTCTGGAGCTGACGAGGTCCTGTCGCGGCGTTAGTCGGTGGCCCCGTAACGCCTTTGTGCCCGCGCGAGCTTGTCCGGGCCGTAAAAGCGCTGAGCCCACCACGAATCCGGTCGGGCCAATCTAAGCGACGCGATCCACCAGACCAGACCAATCGTCAGCCAGCCGGCCACGAAGAGGAGCCACTGTCGCTTCAACGCCGTGACGAGCATCGGGGCGACAATCAAAACGACGAAAAGCGCGACCGTGTACACGATCGCTACTCCTGTCGAAGCTGCGAGCAGAGCCATCACTGGAATATCGCCTCAGACCCAGCGCCTTAGGAAATCGGCCCTATGCTCCAATCAACTCGATGCGATAACCGTCCGGGTCGCGGACGAAGCAGATGAGGTGGCCCTCGGTTCGGCCGCCGGGGCGGTAGGGGGGCTTTTCGGGCTCGATCCCTTCGCCGGCGAGGCGCTCGAGGGTGGCGTCGAGGTCGTCGACGAGCAGGGCGATGTGGTTGTAGCCGGTGCCGAGGTCGTAGGAGTCGACGCCGTGGTTGTAGGTCAGCTCCAGGTGCGGGTCGTGGCCGGGGAGCCCCATGAAGACGTTGATCGCCTCGTCGCCGATCGGCATCCGCCGCCGCTCCTCGAAGCCGAGCTTCTCGTAGAAGGCGACCGAGCGGTCGATGTCGCCGATCCGATAGCAGGTGTGGAGATAGGTCGTGGCCATGGCGGAAGGCTAGGGCACGCAGGCGAAATTGCGCCATTCGGACGCCGGCCAGCCAACAGATCGCTCTCCCTACAATTCCCGGTCAGATGGCGCGCCGGACGCGGCTGCGACGACGCAGATCGCACACCTCGAGATGGAAGAAGTTCACGTTCCCGTTGGGGATCCTGCTTGCCATGCTCATGGTCGTCGGCGGCGCGGGGGTGGCCTGGGCGATCAGCGTCTACAACTCGGCGCCGCCGCTGTCGAGCCTGAAGCCGGTGCAGAAGGGGCGCTCCTCGGCTATCTACGCCGCCGACGGCAGCCTGATCGGCTTCATCCAGTCCGAAAACATCCGCCAGCCGATCCCCACGCGAGCCCTGCCGCAGACGATCAAGGACGCCACGGTCGCGATCGAGGACAAGAACTTCTTCGAGCACGGGGCGATCGACCCGCCGGCGATCGTGCGCGCCGCCTGGAAGAACCTGCTCGCCGGCGGCAAGCCGGTCCAGGGCGCCTCGACGATCACCCAGCAGCTGGTCCGCAACCTCTACATCCGCAACCCCGAAGAGACGATCAAGCGAAAGCTGGTCGAAGCGCACCTCGCCTACGAGCAGGAGGAGGTGCACTCGAAGGAGTGGATCCTCACCGCCTACCTCAACACCGCGCCCTACGGCACGGTTGAAGGAGAGACCGCGGTTGGTGCCGAGGCTGCGGCGCAGACCTACTTCGCCAAGCCCGCCAAGGAGCTGAACCTGACCGAGTCGGCGCTGATCGCCGGCCTGCCCCAGGCTCCCTCCGAATACAACCCCTTCCTCGACCCGCAGGCGGCGATCGACCGGCGCAACGAGGTGCTGAAGGCGATGGAGGAAGAGGACTACATCACCTCGGACGAGTACCGGAAGGCCGTCGACAGCGGCCTCGGTCTCAACCCGGGGCAGAAGTACCGGGTGATCAAGGACCCCTTCCTCTTCGACCTGGTCCAGCAGGAGCTGATCGACAAATACGGGATCAACACCGTTCGCAACGGGGGCCTCAAGGCCTACACGACGATCGACCCAGAGCTGCAGGAAAGAGCACAGGAAGCGGTCGACTCCTGCGGCGTGTGTTACCCGGAAGGCGGCCCGGCGGCAGGGCTCGCTTCGGTCGACCCGGAGACGGGCGAGATCGTCGCCCTCGCCTCGACCGAAGGGTATGCCAGCGAAAACCAGTTCAACTACGCCTGGCAGGCGCATCGCCAGCCCGGGTCCTCCTTCAAGACCTTTGTCCTCGCCGCGGCGATCAAGGAGGGCATCGACCCCGACAGCACCTACTACGACGGCACCTCGCCGATGACGCTCGACCTTCCCTACGGCGGGACCTGGACTGTCAACAACTCAGAGCCGGGCGGGGGGACGATGTCGCTCGCCTCCGCCACCTGGCACTCGGTCAACGTCATCTTCGCCCAGCTCGACCTCGACGTCGGACCTGAGGAAGTGACGAAGACGGCGGAGGAAATGGGGATCACCTCGCCGCTCGAATCGGTGCCGGCCGAGGGGATCGGCGGCCTCGCCGTCGGTGTCACCCCGCTGGAGATGGCCAACGCCTACGCCACCCTGGCCAGCGGGGGCATCCACCATGAGGCGACCGCGATCGACCGGGTCGAGTTCCCCGACGGCAAGGTCGAGGAAACGAGCCCCGACGACGGAGAGCGTGTGCTCAGCGAGGGCGAGGCCTACGAAGTGACGCGGCTGCTGGAGGGCGTGATCACCCAGGGCACGGGCGCCGGTTACACCTACATGGGTTGCTCCGCTGCAGCGGGCAAGACCGGTACTTCGGAGGACACCTCGGACGCCTGGTTCGTCGGCTACACGCCGCTCTACTCGACCGCGGTCTGGGTCGGCCATCCCCAGTCGCGCGAACCGACCGGCTACGGCGGACCGACGGCGGGGCCGATCTGGCGCTCCTACATGGAAGCGGCCGTGGCCGGCGACTGCCCCGAATTCCCCCAGCCCGCCAGCCTGCCCGAGCTCTCCGGCCTCGACAGCGAGCACACCTCTTCTTCGTCTTATGAATCGAGCGAATACGAATACGAAGAAGAAGCCGCGCCTGAGGAAGACGAGGAGGCTAAAGGGGACAAAGGCGACGCTCAGGAGCCCGAGCCCGAAGCGGCTCCCGAGCCCGAGCCTGCTCCTGCGCCCGAACCCGCGCCCGCCCCGGCTCCATCGGCCCCATCGGGCGGCGTCGGCAGCGGCGGCCTCACCGGCCCCTAGCCGAGAACTCGGCGTTCGTCCGGTTCGCATGGCGCACGGCTAAAGCTTCCCTGCTCGTAGTCGATAGTCGGTAGGCCATGAGCCTGGCGGTGCAAGAGCGCGTCTTACGCGAGCGTGGGAACCCGGCCCGCGCCGTGGGCGCGCTGATGCTGGCCGGCGCCGGACTGGTCGCGCTGTCGCTGTCGCTTCCTCACCCGAGCGATGTCGACGACTCCCAGCTGATCGTCACCGCCGCAGCGATGGTCGCGCTAGGTCTTTCCTGTCTGGCGCTCGCTGCTCGCATCCCGACGGCATTCGTCCACCTGGAGCTCGGCCTGGCGCCGGTGGCTGCCGGGCTGCTGACCTACGAGAGCGGCATCGCCGCCGGTCAGTACGGAGCGATTCTCGTCTGGACGATGCTGGTGGCCGCCTACTTCTTCCCCCGCATGGTCGCTCTAGGCCACCTGCTCTGGTTGCTCCTCGTCAACGCGATCACGCTGACCGCGGTGCCGAGCACGGCGGGCTACTCGTCGCTGACCCGCTGGACCTTCACGGCGGTCTCGCTCACTGTCGTTGCGGGCCTGACCAGCGAGCTCGTCGCCAGGCGCGAACGCGCCGACGAAAAGGCACGGCGCTTCTTCGATCTCTCTCGCGACATGCTCTGCACCGCCAACATGGCGGGGTACTTCGTCGAGCTCAACACGGCCTGGACGGACTGCCTCGGCTACAGCCATGAGGAATTGCGTGCCAAACCCTTCGCCGACTTCGTTCACCCTGACGATCGCGAGCACACCGAAGCCGAGGCGGCGGGCCTCTTCGAGGGCAGCGAGACGGTCGGCTTCGAGAACCGCTATCTGGCCAAGGACGGCTTCTGGCACTGGCTGCGCTGGAGCTCGGCGCTGTCGCCGGACGAGAAGCTGATCTACGCCCGCGCCACCGACGTCACCAAGCTGAAGAAGATCGAGGTCGAACGCGAAGACCTGCTCGCCGAGGTCGAGGCCCTGGCCCACAGCGACTCGCTGACCGGGCTGCCGAATCGCAGGGCGCTCGAACAGCAGCTGCCGCGGGAGATGGCCCGGGCCCGCCGCAACCGCTTCCCGCTCTGTCTCGCGATCCTCGACCTCGACCACTTCAAGTCCTACAACGACACCCACGGGCACCTGGCCGGTGACGTCGCCCTGCGCGACTGCGCGGTCGCCTGGGACTCGGAGCTGAGGGGCGAAGACGCGATCGCCCGCTTCGGCGGTGAGGAGTTCGTCGTCGTCCTGCCCGACTGCAAGCTCGAGCTCGGGGCCGAGATCCTCGAGCGTCTGCGTGCCGTCACGCCCGACGGGCAGACGTTCTCGGCCGGTCTCGCCTGCTGGGACTTCGCCGAGAGCGCCAACGACCTGCTCGACCGCGCCGACATCGCGGTCTATGAGGCCAAGCGGGCTGGACGCGACCGCGTCGTCTATTAGCGGGGCAGGGCATGATGGGGGCCGTGAGCGAGGCCCTGGTGCAGCGTTACCGAGCAGCCCGCCGGGAGCGGGACCTGGCCGTCCTCGAGGGCTTCCACGCGCTCAAGCACGCTCTGCGCTTCGGCGCCGACGTGCTGGAGGCGGTGGCAGTCGATCCCAAGGAGCTGGAGCAACTGGCGGACGGGCTTGCCGCCGACCTGGTCGGCTCGCTCGAGCAGCGGGTGACGCCGGTCGATCCCGACGTGCTCGCCAACTTGGTCCCGCAGGCCCCTCGCACGGGGGTGGTGGCGATCGCCCGCCGGCCGCCGGTCGACGTCGACTCGGTCCTCGCCGACACGCGGCCGGCACCGCTGGTGCTGCTCGAGGATCCGCGCACGATGGGCAACATGGGGGCCTGCGTGCGGGTCGCCGCGGCTGCAGACGCCGCCGGCGTCTTCACCACCGGGACCAACGACCCCTGGCATCCGGACGCGCTGCGCGGAGCCGCCGGCCTGCACTTCGCTCTGCCGGTGACGGCGGTAGAGCGACTGCCGGAGTGCGACCGGCCGCTGGTCGCGATCGACCCGGAGGGCGAGGACCTGGACCAGGACTCACTCTCCCCCCGAGCCATTCTCGCCTTCGGCACCGAGCGCTATGGCCTCAGCGAGGAGCTCCTCGCCCGCGCCGATGCGCGGGTGGCGATCCCGATGCGGGAGGGGGTCTCGAGCCTCAACCTGGCCACCTCGGTCGCCGCGGTGCTTTTCTCACGGCGGCTTTGAACCTCGCGGCAGGTTGCTCCGTAGACATGGCCGAATGAAGGCAGCAGCGACCTGCATCGCCGCGGCGCTCGCCCTGGCTCTGATTGCGAGCCAAGCGGCCCTGGCGCTCCAGTCGGAGCCGGCCGGCGTCAGCGCGACGAAGACGGTCGGCATCCGCAACTTCAAGTTCCAGCCGGCGACGCTCGAGGTCGCCAAGGGGACGAAGGTCGTCTTCTCCAACTCGTCCAACCTCGTCCATACCGCGACCGACCCGGGGGCCTTCGACACGGGGCGGATCAAAGCGGGCAAGGCGATCTCGGTGCGCTTCGGGCAGAAGGGCACCTTCCGCTACCACTGCAAGATCCACCCGGAAATGCGCGGCAAGGTGGTCGTCGGCTGAGGCTGATGTAGCGTTGGCGGCGCACGGCCCGCTGCGGACGTGCGTCCTGCAAACACCGAAAGGACGTTGCCGTGTTGCTCCTTGCTGATATCAGCTTCGGGGAAGCGCTTCTGCTCACCCTCGAGATCTTCTTCTTCGTGATCTGGATCTGGATCCTGATCACGATCCTCACCGACCTCTTCCGCGATCACGAGTTGTCCGGCTGGGGCAAGGCCGCCTGGGTCCTCTTCCTCGTCTTCATCCCGTTCATAACGGCGCTGATCTACCTGATCGCCCGCGGCAGCGGTATGCG
This sequence comes from uncultured Solirubrobacterales bacterium, assembly GCA_963697695.1. GTDB lineage: Bacteria > Actinomycetota > Thermoleophilia > Solirubrobacterales > 70-9 > VRUE01. Next base: position 1,047,919 of record OY969094.1, on the reverse strand, counting down.
CGACAGGACGATCAAGGCGCAGGCGGAGGCGAAGCAGCACATGGACTCCTACATCCGCGAACAGGCGCACACCTCGCCAGCGGATGAACTGCACAAGCTCAACGAGCTGAAGGAGAAGGGCGCCCTCTCGCAGGACGAGTTCGAGAAGGCCAAGGCCAAACTCCTGTCCTAGGCACCCTGACACGGCGCATGTCGGCGTCCTCGGTCGCTCGCGTGCTAGCGCACGCCGCGCTTTCTGCGTCCTTGACCTGCTTGGTCAGGCGGCCTAGGATGCCGACATCGTTTCTCCTGCAAAGCGCGTGATTTTGCAACGGAAGTTGCAGGTTATTAGCAACTCCTAACAATATTTCGGCGACTTCGCTAGCGTGCGCCGCCGATGCGCGCCCTCTTTTTCGGCAAGTTCGGCCGTCTTCTGCTGCCCACCGCCCTGCTGGCGGTCCTCTGTCTGGTTGCCACCAGCGCGCCGGCGGAGACGCTGCAGGAAAAACTCGACGAGACCCAGGGCAAGCTGGCGAAAGTCCGCGAGAGCGAGAGCTCGCTGACCGAATCGATCGCCGAACAGAACCGGGCGATCGACTCGATGATCGGCGAAGTCTCGGCGCTTCGCCAGCAGCAGGCGGCGGTCGAGGCCGAACTGGCGGCCAAGCAGGCCGAGCTCGACCGGGCGACCGCGAAGCTCGAGGCCGAGAAGCGTCACCTGGCTCGTGTCCGGGCCCGGCTGCAGCGGGCGCTGCAGGTCCTGCGTGACCGCCTCGTCGCGATCTACGAGGCGGGCAGCCCCGACATGCTCAACGTCGTCCTCGACTCGGCGAGCTGGTCGGAAGTCAACGCCCGCGCCGATTACCTGAGCCAGATTCAGGACTACGACAACGCGGTTGCCGGCCGGGTCAAGAGCCTGCGCGACCAGGCCAAGGCCGCGGTCGAGCGGATGACCGAGGTTCGCCTGCAGATCGAAGAAGCGCGCGACACGATCGCCGCCAAGGAGCAAGAAGTGGCCGAGGCTCGCGCCTCCGCTGAGGCCCGTTTCGCCGAGCTGAAGGATGCCCAGGCAGAGCGGCAGGCAGCGCTGGACGCGCTCGAGTCCCGGGCGCAGTCGCTGAGCGACGACCTCGCCGTGATCTCCGAACAGATGACCAGCGCCGGAGAACCGGCCCCGGTCAGCACACCCGCGCCACTGACCCCGGGCGAGAGCGCCGACTTCATCTCCGAAAGCCAGGCCAGCGTGCCGAGCGGCGCCCCGCCGGCGGTCCAGGCGGCGATCGAAGCCGCCAACTCGATCGCCACCACCCCCTACATCTGGGGCGGCGGCCACGGCTCCTTCAGCTCATCCGGCTACGACTGCTCGGGCGCGGTCAGCTTCGCCCTCAACGGCGGCGGCTTCCTCTCCAGCCCGCTCGACTCGACCGGTCTCTCGACCTGGGGCGAACCCGGCCCCGGCCAGTGGATCACCGTCTACGCCAACGCCGGCCACGCCTGGGTGATCATCGCCGGCCTCGCCTTCGACACCTCCGGCGGCGCGGGCCCCCGATGGCACCCGTCACCCGTGAACTCCCCCGAAGGCTTCATCGTGCGGCACCCACCTGGCTACTGAGTTTGCTGCGAAGAGTCATCCCGATAGGGATGGAACGTCTTGTACTTTTTCGTCGCTGACCTCGAGGCGTCAGCGGCACTCGTTCCACCGAAAAAGTTAAGTGGAATCCCTGTCGGGATGGCCCTATGCGGGGGACTCAGCACGCCAGGCGGCGGCGCTGCCGCGGCTGACGTGGACGACGCCCTCGAAGCCTTCGCGCTGCAGGATCGAGGCGGCCAGGCCGCTGCGCTTGCCGGCCTTGCAGATGGTCGCGATCGGTCGCTCGCTGGGCAGCTCGTCGAGCCGCTCGCGCAGCTGCGCGAAGGGAACGTGGAGCGAGTCGGGGATGTGCCCGGCCTCGTACTCGGCGGCGCCGCGGACATCGAGGACCAGAGGCGAGTCAGGCGAGTCGAGGCGGCGGGCGAGCTCGCCGAGGTCGATCGCCTCGATCCGCTCGACCGGCCGGTCCTCTGCCCGCCAGGCGGTCATGCCGCCGCCGAGGAAGCCGCGCACGCTGAGGCCGACTGCAGCGAGCAGCTCGGCCGCTTCCAGCTCGTTGCCGTCGGAAGCGGCGACGATCAGCAGCTCGGCGTCGACGGGGACGACCTGGGCGACCTTGGTGGCGAAGCCGGTGTCGTAGGCGGAGGCACTGATCGATCCCGGGATGTGCGCCTCGTCGAACTGTTCGTTGGTCCGCGAGTCGATCGCCAGGGCGCCGGCGCCGATCGCCGCCTCGAAGCCGTGCGGCGTGAGCCTCGTCGGGGCGCCGATCGCTTCGACCAGCGGCCCGCGGTTGAGCGAGACGATGTGCTCGACGTTGGGCGGCCGGCTGCCGAGTGTGGCGACCGCGTCGGCTACAAAATCCGCCTCGGAGTCGAAGCCGAGCGCCCGGTTGTGGCGGCGCTCGAAGCCGACCGTCGAGGAGGTCTTGAGGTCGATTCCGGAGCTGCCACAGAGCGAGCCGCCCAGGTGTCCGGGCCAGACCTCGACCTCGTCCGGCAACGCCATCAGCCGCTCGTGCAGGGAGCGGAAGATGTCGGCGGCGCCTTCGCGCGGCTCGATCGCCAGGTCGGGGCGGGCGACGTCGCCGACGAAGAGCGAGTCGCCGCTCAGCACTGCCCAGGGGTCGTCGCCGCGACTCGCGTCGCGCAGCAGGAAGGAGGTGTGCTCGGGCCGGTGGCCCGGCGTGTGCAGTGCCTCGATCGAGGCACCCTCGCCCAGCGCCAGTCTCCAGCCGTCGGCGAATGCCTCATGCGCGTACTCGGCCTCGGCCAGCTCGTGGACGTGCAGCCCGGCTCCGGTCGCCCGGGCGAGGCGGCCGTGGCCGGAGACGTGATCGGCGTGGTTGTGGGTCTCCAGCACGTGCTCGATCCGCACCCCGTGCAGGCGGGCGAGGTGCAGGTAGGGATCGATGTCCCACTGCGGGTCGACGACCGCCGCCACTCCGGATGCCGTGTCTCCAACCAGGTAGGAGGCGCAGCCGAGGTCCTCGTGGATGATCTGGCGGAAGAGCATGTGATTCTCGGTCCCTGTTGGGTACCCGAACGGATACCGTTGATCAGGGTAGCGGCGAGGAAGGAGCGGGATGGCGGTTGAGGGAGAGAACAGTCTGGAGCGGCAGCTGAGCGACCTGCTCGAGGTCGAGCGCTTCGAGCCGCCCGAGGAGTTCCGCGAGCAGGCGCTGCTCGACGACCCGAAGGTCTACCAGGAGGCGGCCACCGATCCCGAGGCCTGGTGGCTGCGCCAGGCAACCGAGCTGCTCGACTGGGCAGAGGCGCCGAGCCAGGGCCTCGACGATTCCAACCCTCCCTTCTACAAGTGGTTCGCCGACGGCAAGATCAACGCCTCCTGGAACTGCCTCGACCGCCACGTCGAGGCCGGCCGTGGCGACCGGGTCGCCTACCACTGGCGCGGCGAGGAGGGCGAGGAGCGTGACGTCACCTACGCCGAGCTGCTCGCCGACACCCAGCGCTTCGCCAACGCGCTGAAGGAGCTCGGCGTCGGCAAGGGCGACGTGGTCGGGATCTACCTGCCGATGATCCCCGAGGTCGTCGTCGCCATGTTGGCGACTGTCCGGATCGGCGCCCTGCACAACGTCGTCTTCGGCGGCTTCTCGGTCGAGTCGGTGCGCGAGCGGATGGAGTTCTCGGCGGCGAAGGTCCTGGTCACGGTCGACGGGGCCCGCCGCAAGGGCAAAGTGGCGCCGATCAAGGCCCAGGTGGACGAGCAGTTGGGCGACCTGGAGACGCTGGAGAAGATCGTCGTCGTCCGCTCGGCCGGGGTCGATTGCGAGATGGCGGAGGGGCGCGACGTCTTCTACGACGAGGTCTGCGCCGCCGCCGCCGCCGAGTGCCCGGCGGAGCCGCTGGACGCCGAGCATCCGCTCTTCATCCTCTACACCTCGGGTTCGACCGCGAAGCCGAAGGGGATCCTGCACACCACCGGCGGCTACCTGACCGGTGTCGCCGCCACCCACCGCGCCGTCTTCGACCTGAAGCCGGAGAGCGACGTCTACTGGTGCGCAGCCGACGTCGGCTGGGTCACCGGCCACTCCTACATCGTCTACGGCCCGCTTCTCAACGGCGCCACCAGCGTGATGTGGGAGGGGGCGCCGGACTACCCGAGCAAGGGGATCTGGTGGGAGTTGGTCGAGCGCTACGGGGTGACGATCCTCTACACGGCGCCGACGGCGATCCGCACCTTCATCAAGTGGGGGGCGGAGATCCCGGCCCGGTCCGACCTCTCTTCGCTGCGTCTGCTCGGCTCGGTCGGCGAGCCGATCAACCCCAAGGCATGGCTCTGGTACCACAAGGTGATCGGCGGCGAACGCTGTCCGATCGTCGACACCTGGTGGCAGACGGAGACCGGCGCGATCATGATCACGCCGCTGCCGGGGATCGTCGCGACCAAGCCCGGCTCGGCGACGCTGCCGTTCCCGGGGGTCGAGGCGGACGTGGTGGGGGAGAGCGACGGCGAGCCGGTCGAGCGCGGCCAGGGACTGCTCGTGCTGACCCGGCCCTGGCCCTCGATGCTGCGCACCCTCTACAAGGAGGAGGACCGCTTCGTCGAGACCTACTTCTCCCGCTTCGGCAAGGAGATCTATCTGGTCGGCGATGCCTCCCGCCGCGACGAGGACGACTACTTCTGGGTGATCGGGCGGATCGACGACGTCGTCAACGTCTCCGGTCACCGCCTCTCGACCGCCGAGGTCGAGTCGGCGATCGTCGCCCACGACAAGGTCGCCGAGGCGGCCGTGATCGGCCAGTCCGACGAGCAGACGGGCCAGGCGATTTGCGCCTTCGTCACGCTGCAGGGCGACACCGAGCCGAGCGACGAGCTGCTCGAGGACATCCGCGCCACGGTGGCCGAGCGGATCGGCAAGTTTGCCCGGCCGAAGCGGATCGTCTGGGCCGACGACCTGCCGAAGACCCGCTCCGGCAAGATCATGCGCCGCCTCCTGCGCGACATCGCCGAGGGCCGTGCGCTGGGCGACGTGACCACGCTGCGCGACCCCGACGTGATGACGGAGCTGGAGGCGAAGATGGCCTCCTACGACGAAGAGGACTGAGACGCTCTGGCGGTGCTGGGGCGTTCGTCCACGATCCGCTCGACCGCCACGGTCAAGGACTGAAGCTGTTCTTGAACAGCTCGGAGCTCGCGCAATGCGATGGCCTCCGCGGAGACCTGTTCGCCTCCGAGCTCCTCCTCGATCTCGGCGATTTCGGGTGCAAGAAAACGCTGGGCAAACGAGCCGGTGAGCAGGGCCACGAATCCGATCCCGGTGATCAGAACGGCGGCCGAGACGATCTCGCCTCCGGTCGTGTTCGGATAGATGTTGGAGCCGAGCGTCGTCATCGTCGTCAATGCCCAGTAGATCCCGTCCCAAAAGTCGAGCTGCTGAGTGTGCTTCTCGAGGGCGACGAAGAGGGTGCCGCCGCCGATCACGGTCAGCACTGAGAGGAGCAACGCGTAACGCAGACCCTCGAGCGAGAAGACCTCACGTGAGAGCTGCGCTAGGCGCAGCAGCCTGAGCAGCCGCAGCAGTCGCAGAACGCGCAGACCCTGGAGGCCGGGCGGCAGCACCGGAGGGGTGAGCAGGACGATCACCAAGTCGAGCGGATGGTGTCGCAGCCAAGCCCGACGGTCGGGAACAACGGCGAGCATTACGACCAGCTCGACCAGGAATGCGATCCAGGTGACCCAATTGAGAATCACGGCGATGTCCAGCAGCGCACCGCCTGGGTGGGACTCGGTGATCGCCACCATCGGCAGGGTCAGCGCCGCCGCGATCAGCATCGGTGTGCTGAGGAATTCGGCGACGCGGGTACTGCGGGCATCCATTCCCGGTGCGTAGCGCACGGGTTGCTTTGCGATCTTGGGGGTCATCCGGGTCTGCTTCGACGCCGCTTGGGCGACCCCCTTTGCGTACCATGGACCGGCAATCAACCGATCAGGAGCCGCTTACCGATGACCCCCAGCACAGCCACCCAGGACTACAAGGTCGCCGACATCGGCCTCGCCGAGTTCGGGCGCAAGGAGATCGCCCTTGCAGAGGTCGAGATGCCGGGTCTGATGAAGACGCGCGAGGAGTTCGGCACTTCCCAGCCGCTCAAGGGCGCGCGCATCACCGGCTCGCTGCACATGACCGTGCAGACGGCGGTCCTGATCGAGACGCTGGTCGCGCTCGGCGCCGAGGTGCGCTGGGCGAGCTGCAACATCTTCTCTACCCAGGATCACGCCGCGGCCGCGATCGCCGCCGCCGGGATCCCGGTCTACGCCTGGAAGGGCGAGACGCTGGAGGAGTATTGGTGGTGCACCGAGCAGGCGTTGCTCTGGCCCGAGGACGAGGGGCCGAACATGATCCTCGACGACGGCGGCGACGCGACCCTGCTCGTCCACAAGGGGGTCGAGTTCGAGAAGGCCGGCGCCGTGCCCGACCCCGAGACGGCGGACTCGGGCGAGTTCAAGATCATCCTCGAAACCCTGCAGCGCTCCCTGGATGAGGATCCGCAGCGCTGGACCAACGTCGCCGCCGGGATCCAAGGCGTCACCGAGGAGACGACGACCGGCGTCCATCGGCTCTACCAGCTGGCCGAGACCGGCGACCTGCTCTTCCCGGCGATCAACGTCAACGACTCGGTCACCAAGTCGAAGTTCGACAATCTCTACGGCTGCCGCCACTCGCTGGTCGACGGCATCAACCGTGGCACCGACGTGATGATCGGCGGCAAGGTCGCGGTGATCTGCGGCTACGGCGACGTCGGCAAGGGCTGCGCCTCCTCCCTACGGGGACAGGGCGCTCGGGTGATCGTCACCGAGATCGACCCGATCTGCGCCCTACAGGCGGCGATGGAGGGTTACGAGGTGCGCAAGCTCGACGAAGTGGTCGAGACCGCTGACATCTTCGTCACCGCCACCGGCAACAAGGACATCATCACCGCCGACGACATGGCGCGGATGAAGCACAACGCGATCGTCGGCAACATCGGCCACTTCGACAACGAGATCGACGTCGCCGGCCTCGAGGGGCGCAGCGACGTCGAGCGGATCAACATCAAGCCGCAGGTCGACGAGTGGCGCTTCGCCGACGGCCACTCGATCGTCCTCCTCTCCGAGGGACGCCTGCTCAACCTCGGCAACGCCACAGGCCACCCGAGCTTCGTCATGTCGAACTCCTTCACCAACCAGGTGATCGCCCAGATCGAGCTCTTCGGCAAGAGCGTGCAGTACGAGGCGAAGCAGGTCTACGTGCTGCCCAAGCACCTCGACGAGAAGGTCGCCCGCCTGCACCTTGCGTCGCTAGGCGTCGAGCTGACCGAGCTGACCCCCGACCAGGCGGCCTACCTCGGCATCCCGGCCGAGGGGCCCTACAAGCCGGACCACTACCGCTACTGAGCGGCGGGAGTAAGGACTTCCACGGGGGTGCCGTGGTAGCCGACCCTGGCCAGAAGGCGATCCTTGCCTCCTGGCCAGGTCGTCAGGCGCAGTTCGGCTCGGTCGCCTGCGTACTCCATTCGCAGCCAGGCCAGGGGAGCCTCGTCGTGGGCTCGCTGTGAGGCGTCCTCGATGTGGCCTTGGAAAGCCTGCAGTTCGCCCTCGTCCAGGTACTGGCTGACAAGCGAGTGGTAGAGGACCGTCGCCTCGCCTGGTCTCGCTTCGGCCAGCCTGCGCTCGGTCCAGGGGGCGGCGCTCTCGTGGTCGATCGAGACGGGATGGCCGGCGGCCAGCGCTAGAGCGGTCCGCATGCGCTCGACCCGTTCGGGCCGGTCGGGCCAGATGTAGGCGAAGAGGGTGACGCGGTCGTCAGGGCTGGCGGGGTCGAGAGGAGAGGCGTCGCAGCCCAGCCGCTCGTTCACCCGGATCTGGCGCTCGCTGGGGAATCTCCCGCCGAGGAGCTCGAAGTCGATGGTCAGCGGGGAGTCCGCCGGTCCCCACGCGAATCCGCCCGCCCGGTAGCGATAGCTGTCCCAGCGCAGGTTGAGGCCTGCGCTGGCGCCCACCTCGAGTAGCCGCAGCGGCAGGCCGGTCTCGACCGCGACGGTGAGGAAGCCGAGCAGGAGGGCCGAGCTGCGCCCCACCTCGTTCGTCTGGACCGGCAGCTGAATCAGCTGCCGCAGCTCAGCGGCGTTTCGCTCCAGAACCGCCCTGAACTCTCCCCAGGCCGCCTCCGGATCGGAGTCAGGCTTGGCGTAGATGTCGGCCAGCGCCGGCTCGACACCGGTCAGAGCCAGCCGGTTGACCGCACCCATCAGGCGCAGGACGAGGGCGGAGCCCACCGGATCGCCCTCGTGGCCCCGCAGCACCTCCCAGGCCGGACCGTGCGCCTCCAGGTCCTCGGCGGCACGGCTCAGCAGCGCCGCGTACAGGTGCGACCCAAGCCGCTCACAGGCCTCGGCCTGATAGCGCAATCGCTCGGCGAGCACTGCCTCTGCGGGTTCAGCCGTCATATCGCCTGATCCTAGGCCCGGCGACGACGGAGCCGATCGACTAAATGGCCTAGAGGAGGGGCCAGCTGCGGGGTGCCGGCTGGGGGCTGGGGACGTCGACCACAGCGCTGCCCTCGTCGGGTTGGCGGGCGACGATCACCGCCTGGGTTTCCGTACGCAGGTAGAGGCGGTCGATGTTGGTCATGTCCAACACCTCCTCCGACTCTTCCTTGTCCGCTTCAGGTGGCCGAGAGACCATCCTCGTCATGGTGACCAGGTAGTACCTCACCGCGAGCAGTGCCACGCCGCCTATGACGACCACTGCGAAGACCGCCAGGTCCTCGCGGCCGAGCAGTTCCCACGCCAACAGGGCAAAGGCCGAGAGCTGTCCCAGCACGGCCCACAGCGTCACGGTGCAGGCGATCAGCATGGTCCCGTTGGTGCCTAGGCGGCCTTCGTCTTCTTCTTTGAAGGTCACATTCTTGTACCTGCGCAGCGCTTCGAAGAGGAACGGCGCGAGCAGGGCGAGGACCACGAAGAGGAGGTTGAGCGCGGTGAGGCTTTCCTTGCTGATCTGCTCCGGGAACGTCGGCAGGGTCACGCCCGCGAAGACGGTGCCGAAGGCGCCGCCGACGGCGGTCAGCGTCGTCGCCCAGCTGCTGAAGCTCCATTTCGGTGCGCCCACAGGGTTGCTCAGCGGCCCGAGATCGTCTTTCGCCATGTTGCCGACGACCGCCGCGCCGAGCAGAAGGGCAACAACGAACGAGACGATGATTATGACCTTGGGCCACTCCATAGCCGGATGAAGCGAAGGTGTGATTTCGATCGCTTGAGCAACTGGGGGGATCTCTTTGCCAACGACGGTGACGATCAGCTGGCCGGTGACGGCAGCGTCGAGCGCTTCGAGTCCGGAGAAGGTGACGCCGATCCGCCGTCCCGCTCCCGGTTCGACGGTTTTGGTGTCGACTTTCAGGTCCGCGACCTTTTCGGAGCTGGCGGCTTGAAGCTTGACCGAGATCTCCAAGGGTTCGTCCTGGTAGTTGAAGAGTGAGAAGTATCCGGTGGCTGTGTCCTTGCCCTCTTCCGCGCTCACCTTTAGGACGTTGGCGCTACCGAGCACTTCGAGCCCGGTGCTCTGCGTCTGTGCGAAGGCGGCGGGCTGACCCAAGGCCAGTGCCGAGAGGACGAGGGCGGCGAGATACGCGACCTTGCAATGCAGGCGACTCCCCATTGGGCACGACCCTATTGCATTGTGCGCTGGCGATCAATCAAGAGAGGCAATCTGGTTCAGAAGGGATATCCCTGGCGGCGGAAAGTAATTTGCTAAACTAATTACCAAGGCTAATCAATGGCGCAGAAAGCTCTCGACACCTCTCTTACGGACTCCGCTGCGAGGCTGCGGATGGCGATTGTGCGGACGGCGCGGCGGTTGCGGCAGGAGGCGGCGGGCAGTGGGACGGAGCTGACACCGACTGCGGCCTCGGCGCTGGCGACGGTGGAGCGGCACGGACCGCTGACCCCCAGCGAGCTGGCCGAGATCGAGCGGGTGAAGCGGCCGACGGCGACCCGCACGCTGCGCGTGCTGAGCGAAGCCGGCCTCATCGACCGCGCGCCCGATCCGGCCGATGGGCGCAGCGCCCTGGTCAGCGTCAACGCCACCGGGCGCGAGCGGCTGCGTCGCCTACGCGGGCGCAAGAACGCCTATCTGGCTCGGCGCATGCGGGACCTGCCGCCGGAGGACGTGGAGACGCTGGAGCGAGCCGCCGGGATTCTCGAGGGGATACTGGAGGGGCCGCGCGCCGCGCGCGGGAGCACCCAGTGAGCGCCGGTTTGCGTCGCAGCTTCGACTCCCTCTCCGTCCCCAACTACCGCCGCTACTTCGTCGGACAGGTGGTCTCGCTGTCCGGCAACTGGATGCAGATGGTCGCCGAGATCTGGCTGGTTCTCGAGCTGACCGGCAGCGGGGTCGCGGTGGGCGCGACTACCGCGCTGCAGTTCCTGCCGATCCTGCTCTTCGGCGCCTGGGGCGGCCTGCTCGCCGACCGCTTCCCGAAGCGGAGCCTGCTGATGGTCACCCAGGTGCTGATGGTGCTGCCGGCGCTCGGCCTGCTCGCAGTTTCACTGACCGGGGTGGTGGCGCCGTGGATGGTCTTCGCCCTCGTCTTCATCCGCGGCTCGATCAACGCCGTCGACAACCCGACCCGGCAGAGCTTCGTGATCGAGATGGTCGGCCCCGATCGCGTCGTCAACGCGGTCAGCCTCAACAGTGTGATCATCCACTCGGCGCGGATCTTCGGCCCCGGCCTGGCTGGGGTGCTGATCGCGCTGGGAGGAGTGGCGCCGTGCTTCGCTCTCAACGCGCTCACCTTCGTCGTGATGCTCCTCGCCCTCTGGCGGATGGAGCCCGCCCGGCTCGGCACTCCGCCGCCATCCGGGCGTGAGCCCGGCGCGGTCCGCGCCGGGCTGCGGTACGTGCGCAGCAGCCCGGAGCTGCTGGTGCCGCTGGCGCTGATGGCGCTGGTCGGCACCTTCGGCCTCAACTTCCAGGTCATCCTGCCGCTGCTGGCCCGCTTCAGCTTCGACGGCGGCGCTTCTGCCTACGCGGCGCTGGTCGCGGCGATGGGCGTCGGCTCGGTGATCGGCGCGCTGGCGACTGGAGCCCACGGTCGCACCGACGGCCGCCTGATTGCGGGCGCCGCTTTCGCCTTCGGCACGCTGGCGCTGCTGGCGGCGCTGATGCCCAGTCTCGCCCTCGAGATCCCGGTGCTGGCCCTGCTCGGCGGCTCTGCGGTGACCTTCGCCGCCGCGATCAACTCCTCGCTGCAGCTGGCGGTAGAGGCCGAGATGCGCGGTCGGGTGATGGCGCTCTACTCGGTCGTCTTCCTCGGCTCGACGCCGATCGGCGGCCCGCTCGCCGGCTGGCTCGCCGAGGCCTATGACCCGCGTGTGGCGCTGCTCCTGGCCGCGTTCGCCGGCCTATCCGCCGCCTGGGCCGCCCACGTCTGCTTCGCCCGGATGCGCCCCCAAAGCAAGCCAGCAAAAGCGCAAGGAGAACCGGCGGCCGCCTGACGGTTTCGGGGATCTGCCGCTACGTGTTGGAGCGCCGGGGGGAGGGGGTTAGGCGGACACTCCCCGCTTTTGTCCGCCTAACCCCCTCCCCCCGGCGCCTAACCTCTAGCCGACGTACCCCGCTTCTTCGAGGTACTCGGCCGCCGCTTCCTTGGCCGATTTCTTTTCCAGTTCGACCCGGGCGTCGAGCTCCTGCATCACCGGCAGGGTCAGCCCTTCCTGGACCTCGACGATCGTCTTTTCGAAGTCGGGTCCCGCTTCTTTCGCGACCGAGTCCTTGGTCACGAAGATCACGTTGCCGGCGGGGAAGACTTCCTTGTCGTCTTCGAGGATGACGAACTTGTCTTTCTGCGCCGACAGCTGTGGGTCGGTGGTGAAGAGGATCGAGAGGTCGGCCTGGCCCTTTTCGAGGACCGTGTAGCGGAGGCCGATGTCGACCGGTTTGAACGACTTGAATTTGAGCCCGTAGAGCTGTTCGAGGCCGGCCAGGCAGTCGATCCGCTCACGACACTCGGGCGAGCCGTAGAGGGTCAGTTCTTCCGACTGGCCTTCGAGGTCGGAGACCGTTTCCAGGCCGAGTTCTTCCGCGGTCTTCTTCAGCGTGCCGACCGCGTTTGCACTGGCGAACGGGGTCGGTGGGAACGCCGTCAGGCCTTCTTTTTCGAATTCGGCCTTTGCTTTCTCGTAGGCCTGCTGAGCGTCCGAAGGCACTTCTTCGGGTTCGAGGCCGAAGAACGAGGTGAGGGCCGTGCTCGCGTACTCGGGATAACCGGAGATGTCCCCCGACTTGAGCGTCTGCAGCGCGACCGTTTCGGAACCGAGGTTGAGGTCGGTTTTCGTCTTGTAGCCGGCAGCTGCCAGGGCCTGGGCGTAGATCTCGCCGAGGATTTCCTGTTCGGGGAAGTTCTTCGAGCCGATCGTCAGGGTCACTTTGCCGTTGGCGGGATTGGAGACGATCGCGCCGCCAGCTTCACCGCCACCTTCAGCGGTGTCGGTCGTGCCGCCGCTGTCGTCATCGTCGCCGCAGGCGGCGAGGCCGAGGCTCAGGACGAGCGCGAGCAGCATCGCTGCCACCGCGGTCAGCCGGGGGGTCTTGGTCCTCATGGATTCCTCTCTCGTTGTGGTTTGGATCTGGACATTTCAGGCGGGCCTCAGCTTCAGCCCCTGCGAGGTGAGCCGGCGCTGCACCCACGCCAGCGAGAACTCGAGAACGAGGGCGAGCAGGGCCACCACTATCGCCCCGGCGAGAACCCCGTCGTCGCCATAGACGTTGCGGTTGATGATGTAGTCGCCAAGGGTCAGGACTCCTGCCAGCGGCGCGATCGTGGCGGTGGCGACGATCGCGATTGTCGCCAAGCGCACGCCGGCCATGATCGTCGGGATCGCCAGCGGCAGCTCGACCTTGAGGAGGACCTCCAGCCCGGTCATCCCGATGCCGCGCGCGGCCTCGACGGGAGCGCGGTCGACCTGGCGGATGCCGACGAAGGTGTTGGTGAGGATCGGCGGGATGCCGAGGACAGCGAGGGCAATGGTCAGGTTGAGCATGCCGACGCCGATCGCCGCCGCCATGAAGGCGATCAGCGCCAGCTCTGGGATCGCCCGGCCTGCATTGCCGAGACCGACCGCGAGCAATTCGCCGACCCCCTTGTGCCCGAGATAGAGACCCGCGGGCAGCGCCACGAGCAGCGAGAGGACCAGGGCAAAGACGGTCAGTTCGATCTGTGTGAGCGCCAGTTCCAGCGTCTGGTCGAAGCCCCCGACCAGTCTGCCGCCGGTCACGTTCGAGGGCTGGGGCTCGAAGATGAATTCGATTGCGCCCTCGATCGAGCCCAGCGGCAGGCTGGGAAGAAGGACGGACATCATGCCCGGGCCACCCGTTCCCAGGGAGTTGCGAGGCGCTGGATCGCGAGCAGGAGCATGTCGAAGACAAGGGCCATCAGCATCGCGATCCCCCCGGCCAGGATGATGTTGGTCTTGTAGCTGATGCCGAATTCGAAGATCGGCTTGCCGAGCCCGCCGCCACCGGCCAGCGTTGCCAGCGTCGCGATCGCGACGGTGCTCACCGTCGCGATCCGCAGGCCGGCGATGATCTCCGGCGAGGCCAGTGGCACCTCGATCCGCCAGAGGATCTGCCTGTCGGTCTGTCCCATGCCCCGAGCGGCATCGACCACCGATTTCGGCACGTTGGCCAGGCCGACGATCGTGTTGCGGTAGATGATCTGCAGGTTGAAAGCGGCGAGCGCGATCACCGCGGTGTCGACGCCACGGCCGGTGAGCGGCAGCAGGAGGAAGAAGAAGGCGACGCTGGGGATCGTGTAGAGGACACCCGTTGCTGCCAGCAACGGTGGCTGCAGCCAGCGGCGCCGGTGGGCGAGCAGGGCGAGGGCGAATGCGATCGCGAAGCCGAATAGAACCGCCAGGGCGACCAGTTTCAGGTGCTGGACGGTCGGATCCCCGTAGCGGTCGATGTTCTCCCTCGCCCAGTCGAAGCAGAAGAGCTTGTCGGTGGCCTGGCAGGGCAGCGTGTCGCTGGTCCGTTCTTTGAAGAAGGAGTCCGGCAGTTCGCCGGCGGCCGCGATCGGCGGAGTCCAGCTACCCACCGGAGGCCTCCCCGCCCAGCGGCCGCTCCGCTGCGCTGTGCTCCTCGACCTTGGCCGCCGGCGAGCCGAGGAACTCGGAGATGATCTCGACCGAGAGGACGCCGGCGATTCGGCCTTTGCCATCGGTGACTGCTGCGTACTGGGCCCCGGCCTGGAGGATGTCGGCGAGCGCGTCGCGCATCACGTCGTCGAGTTCGAGGGTGGGGCCGAGTGGCGAGTCGGGCCGCGCCGGCACCGTCTCCATTGCCAGGTCGCGCTCGGAGAGCCAGCCGAGCGGGCGCCGCTCGCCGTCGACCAGGAGGGGATAGGGGACCTCGGCCCGCTCGAGCTTCGCCCGCACCTCGGCGCTCGCCTGGCCGACGAAGGCCAGCGGTGCCTCCCAGAGGTCGATGTCGGAGACCCGCATCAGCGCCAGGCGCTTCAGGGCGCGGTCGGCGCCGACGAAGTCCTCGACGAACTCGTCGGCCGGCGCCATCAGCAGCTCCGCCGGCGTCGCGTACTGGGCGACCCGTCCGCCCTCGCGCATGATCGCGATCCGGTCGCCCATCTTGATCGCCTCGTCGATGTCGTGGGTGACGAAGAGGACGGTCTTTTCGATCTCCGCCTGCAGGCGCAGGAACTCGTTTTGCAGGCGCTCGCGGTTGATCGGGTCGATCGCCCCGAACGGCTCGTCCATCAGCATCACCAGCGGGTCGGCGGCGAGCGCCCGGGCGACGCCGACCCGCTGCTGCTGGCCGCCCGAGAGCTGCGCCGGGTAGCGGTCGCCGAGGTCGGGATCGAGGCCGATCAGCTCGAGCAGCTCGGCCGTCCGCGCCCTGGTCCTGTCCTTCTTCCAGCCGAGCAGATTCGGCACCGCGGCGATGTTCTCGGCGATCGTGCGGTGGGGGAAGAGGCCGATCTGCTGGATCACGTAGCCGATCTCGCGGCGCAGCTCGGCCGGCTCGCGCTCCCGCACCGAGCGCTCGCCGACGAAGACGTCGCCGTCGCTGAGCTCCACCGTGCGGTTGACCAGACGCATCGCGGTTGTCTTGCCACAGCCCGACGGCCCGACCAGGACGCAGATCTCGCCCGCGGGCACCTCCAGCGTCAGGCCATCGACAGCCGGTGCGGCGGAGTCGCCGTAGCGCTTGGTGGCATTCTCGTAGCGGACGGCCGAGGCGCCGGCCGATCGCGCGTCAGTGGCCTCTTGCCTGGGCACTCGCAAACGAGCCTATACCCGCGATTGGCCAAACGACCCTCTTTGCTCAGCCGATTCCGAGCCGTCGCGCCCGCTCGGCAGCGCGAGCGACCACTTCCTCGAGCCCCTCTACCTCGCCGCCGCGCATCAGCACCCGCCCGGCGACCACCGTGGTGTCGACGACCGAGCCGCTCGCCGCGTAGACCAGGTTCGAGTGCAGGTCCCCCAGCCCCAGCTCATGCGACTCCCGTCGCAGCAGCAGGAAGTCCGCGGGCCCCCCGACTCTCAGCACAGACCCCACCCACCGACGCGAATCAAGTTCTCCATCTATTTCATTGGAAACTTGATTCGCGTCGTGGTTGTTGCCTGTGAGGAGGGGGGCGGAGGCGCCGGTGGCGATTCGCCAGGCCTCCTCGGCGGGCAGGACGGTGGGGTCGCCGGTGGTGTGGCGCTGTGCCAGGGCGAAGGCCTTGAGGTCGGCGAGCAGGTCCAGCGAGTCGTTCGACCCGGCTCCGTCGGTGCCGAGCCCGACGGCGACACCGGCCTCCCTTGCGGCCGGGTAGGGGAAGACACCGCCCACAGCCAGCTTCATGTTGGCGACCGGGTTCGAGACCACGGTGCAGCCGCGCTCGGCGATCAGCTCCAGCTCCTCGCGGTCGAGCCATACACCGTGGGCGAGGACGGTGCGCTGGCTGAGCAGGCCGATCCGATCGAGGTAGATGGCGGGACGCACTCCGTGCTCGGCGACGCAGTCGTCCACCTCCTGCTCGGTCTCGGAGAGGTGGATGTGGACGGAGACCTGCCGTTCCGCGGCCAGCTCGCCGGTCCAGCACAGCAGCCCTTCGCTGACCGTGTAAATCCCATGCGGGGCGAGCGCCCGGCCGATCTGAGGGCCGAACTGGGCCAGTGCGTCGAGGTTGCGCAGCGACGACTCCTGCATCTCGGCCGTCTCGCCGTCTACATCGAAGAGCGGACCGCCGATCGTCGCCCGCAGGCCGGCGTCACAGACCGCGCGGGCGGTGGCGTCCGGGTGCCAGTACATATCCCAGAAGCGGCTCGTCCCGGTCCGGATCATCTCGGCGCAGGCGAGGCGCGTGCCCCAGTAGACGTCCTCGGCGTCGAGCCTAGCCTCGACCGGCCAGACCTTCTCCTGCAGCCAGCGCATCAGGGGCAGGTCGCCGCCCCAGCCGCGGAAAAGGGTCATCGCGGCATGGGTGTGGCCGTTGACCAGGGGCGGCACCAGCGGTGCGCCGGCGGCATCGATTGTCTCGTCGCCGGGCTCCGGCACCACCTCCGGCCCGAGCGCCGCGATCTCTCCGTCCAGGCAGCGCAGCCCGACCGTCTCGCCGTCGAGGACGGCGCCGCTCACGGTCAGCGGCTTGCTCAAGGTCCCACCGCGCCCAGCTGCGGCAGCACCGCTGCCAGGCCGTCGTGCAACTGCAGCGCGTTCGCCGCTCGCGCCGCTTCCAGCTCGAGGATCTCCAGCGGCCCCGGCCCGATCCCGTTGGCCAGGTTGTCGACGACGCAGATCGCCGCGTAGGCGAGACCCAGCTCGCCGGCGACGATGCACTCGGAGGCGATCGTCATGCCGACCACGTCGGCGTGGGCGGCCATCAGGCGGATCTCGGCCGGGGTCTCGAAGCGCGGCCCGATCGCCTGCCAGTAGACGCCGCCGTCGCGGACGGCGCCTCCGCTCGAGCGCCAGGCAGCGAGGACTTCCTCGCGCCACTCCGGGTCGAACCCGGGGGCACGATGCCCGCGCTCGTCGGCGAAGACCGTGAGGCCCAGGTGGAGGGCGATGAAGTCGTCGGGGCAGAGCAGGCTGCCGACCTCCAGCTCGGTGCTGAGCGAGCCGACCGAGCCGATCGCCAGTACCCGGTCGCAGCCCTGGTCGACCAGCGGTCGCAGGTTCTCGGCGTGATCGATTTCGTGCGGCAGGCGGTAGAGATCGTCGTCGTGGCGCTGCACGATCGCCGCTCCGTGCTCAGCCGCCGCAGCGGCGATGGTCTCGCCGCCGGGCCCGAGTGCGTTGCTGCCGAGCATGACTGCGAGCCGCCCCATGCTTGCGATCCTAGGCGTCCCGCGATTCCGTTCGCAGTTTTGGCCGCATAGCGATCAAAACTGCGAACGCCTCTATTGGCCCGCTCCGCGCCTGGCCAGGAAGTCCGCCGCGGCGTCGTCGTGGTCGACGATCGGCTCCGGGTAGTCGAGGTTGCGGCGCGTCGCCGCAACCAGCCTCCACGGCTCGTGCACTGCTGCACCCTCGACGTCTTCGAGCTCGGGCAGGTAGCGGCGCACGTAATTCCCCTTGGGGTCGAAGCGATGCGCTTGGCGGATCGGGTTGAAGACGCGGTTTGGGCGGGTGTCGTTGCCGGTACCGGCGACCCATTGCCAGTTGCCGGCGTTGTTGGCTATCTCGCCGTCGCTGAGCAGGTCCCAGAAGTGGCGCGCTCCCCAGCGCCAGTCCAGGTAGAGGTCCTTGGTCAGGAAGGAGGCGACGATCAGTCGCGCCCGGTTGTGCATCCGGCCCTCACGGGTGAGCTGGCGCATCCCGGCGTCGACGATCGGGTAGCCGGTGTGCCCCGCCTGCCAGGCCTCGAAGGCACGCTTGGAGCGCGACCAGCGATCGCCGCGCGGACGGTAGTCGCGACGGGGCAGGGAGGGGAAGGCGGCCAGTACCTGGTGGTGGAAGTCGCGCCAGCAGAGCTGTCTGGCAAACGCTGCGCCGCCGCGGCGGTCGCGGGCAGCCTCGAGCAGCTCCAGCGGCGAGAGGCAGCCGAAGCGGAGGTACGGGCTGAGGCTTGAGGTCGCATCGCCCGCCAGGTCGTCGTGCCGGTCCGGGTAAGAGGCGAGACCGCTGCGCAGGAAGGTCCGCATCAGGCGCCGGGCCCTCCGTCTCCCCGCCAGGCGTGCGCTCCGGCGAGGCCTCTGCGCCGGGCAGGGAGGACGCGGCCGGCAGCCGCCCGGCTCGCAGCCGCGGTGGGGTCGCGAGCCGGCGCGGCGCCGTCAGCTTCGGCCGCAACGACACCTTCTCCCAACCGCGATGGAACGGTGTGAAGACCTTGAAATGATCGCCGCCGGTTGGGGTCACGACGCCCGGCGGCACGATCGCGATGCCGGGGTGCGCATCGAAGGCGACCCGCTGCTCCTCGCAGGCATGGCGCAGGCGCCGCTCCCGCCGCCGCGCGTAGGCGCTCCAGTCGGCGCTGACGTGCAGCTCGCCCGCATCGCATTTCCTTCGCCACGGCAATCGTCTCTTCGACCGGGTCCCCGCGCCTCACGCAGAGGCGCGCACCTCGTTGTCGCAGCGCCTCGTCGAGATCGCGCAGCGACTCCAGCATGAAGGCGACGCGGTTCGGGGCGGCGAAACGCGAGCCGAGCAGCGCCTCGTCGAAGACGAACAGTGGCACGACCCGCTCCGCCTTCGCCGCGGCGCCAAGCGCAGGGTGGTCCCGCACACGGAGATCGCGGTTGAAGAGAACGATCGCGGTCTTCACTTCGCATATGGTGATGGCATGTCGGACAGCCAGTCGGGGAGGGAAGAGAGCGAGGGGGAGAGGCTCGACCGCAACCTCAACGAGCTCCTTCAGGAGCTGCGGGTCGCCCTGCCGGGAGTCCAGGTGCTCTTCGCCTTCCTGCTCGCGGTCCCGTTCCAGCAGAACTTCTCGGAAATCACTCCTTTCCAGGAGCGGGTCTACTTCGCGACGCTGCTGCTGACGGCGCTCTCGGCTGCGCTGCTGATCTCCCCCTCGGCGTACCACCGGATGACCTTCCGCATGCAGCAGAAGGACCACCTCATCTTCCTCGCCAACAAGCTTGCGATCGCTGGCCTCGGTTGCCTCGCCCTGGCGATGACCGGCGCGATCATGCTGATCACCGACGTCCTCTTCGGCACCACGGCGACCATCTTCTTCAGTGCCGCCTCGCTCGCGGTCTTCGTCTCGCTCTGGTACGCGCTGCCGCTACGACGCAGGTTCACCCAGGGGAAGACGTGACGTCTTTGAAGCGGTCGCCCCAGAGCTCGACCATCTCGTCGGCGAACTCGTTGGTGAGCGGCATGCTGGGTGCCTCCTTGAAGAGCATTTCGAGGTCCGCCTCCCAGACGTAGATCTTGAGGTCGAGCGAGACCTTGAGTTCGTCGCTGACGCCCTCCCCGATCAGGGCATAGGCGTCGCGCAGCATCGCGACGTTGGTCAGTTTGTCGGCGGCGAAGATCGCCAGCGCTGCCGGTCCCGCCTCTGCGACCCGCCAGCGATGCTCCTCCTTGCGCTCCTCGTAGGGCTCGATCGTCTCGTCTTCGGTCATCGCGTCGACCAGGCTCGCCACGGGCTCGCCGAACCGCTCGCGCACCTCGCCGACCTGGGTGTCGCTCTTCTCGACCACGTCGTGCAGAAGCGCTGCGGCCAGCACCTCCTCGGTGAAGTGATGTTCGGCCAGGTGCTCGGCGACCGCCAGCGGATGGTTGATGTAGGGGACGCCGTCGGCGCTGCCGCGACGGGTCTGGCCGGCATGCGCCTGCCGCGCCGTTTCCAGCGCTTCCCTGATCAGCTCCGAACGCTCAATCGCAGCATCGATGCCAGGAGTAAATGACATCGATCCGCAGGGTAGCGGGCCTCGAGGGCTCATGAACCATGGTGTTTAACTCAACTAATTACTTGCACGCACGCCGACGCGCGCCGGCAGCTCGTACTCGGCCCGCTCGACCCCGAGCTCGATCGTGCCTTCGGCTCCTCCTATGTCGCGCCAGCGCTGTCGCGCTTCCTCGCCGAGAAGGTCGAGGCGCTCGTCGGAATGCATCGGATCGTGGTGGAAGAGGACGGTGCGCTCGGCACCGGTGCGGCGCGCGAAGGCGAGCGAGTGGGAGAGGGAGGAGTGCCCCCAGCCGATGTGGTCGGGGTACTCGGCGTCCGCGTACTGGCCGTCGTGGATCAGCATCGAGGCGTCCTTGGCCAGGGCGAAGCCCGAGATCCAGTCCTCGTCGAGCGCATCGATGTCGGCGCCGAGGGCGGGCTCGTGGTCGGGGATGTAGGCGAGCGAGGAGCCACCGTCGTCGATCCGGTAGCCGAGCGTCGGGCCACGGTGGGCGACCGAGGCGGCGCGGATCCGCGCCGGGCCGATCTCCCACTCGGTCTCCGGGCAGTGGCGGAAGGAGACGTCGCAGGGAAGCTCGCGCACCTCGACCGGCGAGAGCGGCGCCGAGATGTAGCGGGCGATGCGATCCCGCAGGGAGGCCTCCGGCGAGGCCGGGCCCCAGATCACGATCTCGGTCTGGGAGCGGAAGGCGGGGGCGAAGAAGACGAGTCCCTGGATGTGATCGAGGTGAAGGTGGGTGAGGAGGATGTGCAGGCGGGTCGGCTCGGCGGCGAGAGCGAGGCCGAGGCTGCGGATGCCGGTGCCGGCGTCGAGTGCCAGCAGCGACCCGTCGGAGAGCGTCACGCCGACGCACGAGGTGTTGCCGCCGTAGCGGATCGTCTCCGGCCCTGGGGAGGGGATCGAACCACGGGTGCCCCAGAGCTTGACCTTCATCTCAGCGTCCGGTCCCGTTGGTGGACGCGCTCGGCCAGAAGACCGCGATCGCGCCCTGCGAGCCGTGCGGGGTGAGGATCGGGAACGCGGAGACCTCGACCTGGTGGCGGGCGCCGTCGGCAGAGCTGATCTCGAAGTCCGCATGGGCCGGGCGCCCGTTGCGCACGGCGACCACAAGGGGGAGGTCGTCGTAGGGGATCGGCTCGCCGTGGTTGTCGAAGGGCCCGAACAGCGCTCCCCACTCGGCGGCGCCGACCGTCCCCAGCTCCTCGAAGCGCTTGCCGAGCAGCATCCCGGCGGCCTCGTTGTAGAAGACGAGGACGCCGCCCTCGTCGACCAGGAAGGCCGGGGTCGAGAGCGCCGACATCAGGTTACGAGCCAGGATCAGCTCTAGGGGCCTCTGCGTCACAGATGACACTTTAGATAGTTGGGATTCGCACAGCCAAAGGGGAAGTGGACGAGACCGCTCCGCAGAAGCGAGACGAGTACCTTCGAACCCCTGCCTACCCGGTTGCGTGATCTTGGTCACGTATTGGTATTCCGCTGTGAGGGATGTAGATCGAATACCGTCCCCGCGATGGAGACTTCGACCGAACCGCAGGATCGCGACGCCCTGGCGGCCGGACCGATGAAGGAGCCGAGCCCGATGTACAGGACGGCGATGGCGGTCTGCCGGCCGGCGATGATCTGGGGGCGGCTGAAGGTCGAGGGGCTCGAGGCGCTGCCCGAGAGCGGGCCGGTGCTAGTGGTCGGCAACCACGACAGCCACTGGGACTCGGTGACGGTCGGGGTCGCGGCGATCCGCCGCCGCCAGATCAAGGCGCTGGCCAAGTCGGAACTGTGGGACATACGCGGTCTTGCCCCGGTCCTGAACGGCATGGGGCAGATCCCGATCGAACGGGGCGCCGGAGACGCCGGGGCGTTGACGCGGGCGATCGAGGAGCTGCGACACGGTGCCTGCATCGGCGTCTTTCCCGAAGGAACCCGCTCGAAGGGCAAGGTGCTGCGAGCGCGCAGCGGGCTCGGCCGCCTCGCACTCGAGGTTCCGGAGGCGAAGCTCGTCTGCGTTGCGGTCGAGGGCACTACCGGCTTCACGAGGTTCCCGCACCGCCCGCGGGTGAGCACCCGCTTCTTCGAGCCCGCCGGCGGCCAGGCTCGACCCGACGAGCAGCCGGGCGAGATCGCGGCTCGGCTTCTGGCCGAGATCCGGGCGCTCGTCCCGCCGGCCGGTCCGGGCCGCCAAAGCGCTTGAGCTAGGCCCGTCCTCCGCCGACCGGAGCGATGAAGGTGCGGCCGCCGGCGTGGACGCCGATCGCCTTCGTCCGCGAGAGGTCGAGAGCGGAGCTGAGCACGGCGTTGGCGTCATCGCCCCAGCGGTAGCGGAAGGTGCCGGCCGGCATTCGGGCGCCGTTGGCGCCGATTAGGAAGACCCGGCAGAGCGTGCCCGAGCGGACGCCCTTCACGTACATGTGGATCTCGGTGCCGTAAGCGTGGGGCTCGAGCGTCGCGCCGATTTTCACCCCGCCCGGCAGGGCACCGAACTGCACGTGCTGCTCAGGGGAGGAGCCGGTGCCGCCGTCGAAGGCGAAGATCATCAGGACTGCTGCTGCCGTCGCCGCGGCGCCGCCGAGCGCCAGACCGAAGCGCAAGCGCCGTCGCCGGCTCGTTCGCCGTTCGGCGCCGATTTTGGCCTCGATTCGCTTGCCGAGCCCCGCCGGGGGGAGTGGCGCCGGGCCGAAGCGCTCGGGGTCGGCGTGCGGCAGGAGCCGCGACACGGAAAGCAGCGAGTCGGTCTCGGCCCGGCAGCCGGGGCATCCCTCCAGATGAGCCTCGAGCCCTGCCTCCTCTTCGGGCGGAAGCTGGTTCAGCGCGTAGGCCCCCAGCGACTCCCGCCACTCGCGGCAACTCTCAGTCTTCATAGCCCATCTCCTCCAGGACTACCCGCAGCGCCCTCAGCCCGTAGTAGACGCGGCTCTTCACCGTTCCCTCTGGCACGCCCAGTTCCTCGGCCACGTCGGCGTAGGGCCGGCCGCGATAGTAGGTCTCGACCAGGACCCGGCGGTGCTGCTCGCCGATCCGGCGCATCGCCTCCTCGATCTGCCAGGAGAGAAGCGCGTCATCCAGCGGCTCGACCGCGGGTTCGGGCACGCCCTCGGCGCTGACCGGCCGCGCCGCGCGGGCGCGGCCGAGGTCGATCACGACATTGCGGAGGATCGCGAACAGCCAGGTACGCAGCGAGCCGATCTGTGGGTCGAAGCGGTCGCCGGCGCGCCAGGCCCGCAGGAACGTCTCCTGCACAGCCTCCTCGGCGAGGCCGGGGTCACCCAACGAACGAACCGCGAACCCATACAGCTCAGCTGCGTGCGCGGCGTATGCCTCGCGCACGTCTCTCTCCCCGCTCAGCGCGCCGGGGGTCATTTCAGATCGGTCTCAGAGCAAAAAAACACCACGACTGTCCAGGCATACGAACAGCCGCCGACGCGAGTTCAGACCGGATGCGGCTCGCCGCTACTCCAGTTTGCCGATCTTGAAGATCTTGGTGCCGCAGTCGGGGCACACACCCTGGATCGCCGGGCGACCGTTCTTCATCGTCACCTGTTTGGCGTCTTTGATCTCGACCTTCTTACGCTCCTTGACGCAGTAGCCCTCGGGCATCAGGGGCCTCCTTTCGCTGTCGCCGAAACGACAGAGCTCGCATTACTCGCGAGGTCGAATTGCGGCGAATGTAACGCAGTGAGGGGACGATGACCCGCAATCAAGTGCGTTTCATCACAAAGTGTTACTTCTTCTGGGTTTCTCCAGCGGTGGCGCTTTCGCTCGCCGCTTCGCTCTCGGCAGCGGCCTTGCTGCTGGTCCCGCCTCTGGTTTGGGCTTCGGGTTCGCGGTTGCTTGCACCAGGTCCTGGGCTGGTGCCTGAGCCAGAATCTGAGTTCGACCCGGAGCTCGAGCCAGAGCCCGAACCGGAGCCGGTTGCTTCGTTCTCGAGCGCTTCGATCCGCGACTGCAGTTCGCCGACTTGGCTCTGGAGCGCTTCGACTTCAGGGTTGGTTGCGCCTTCGCCCGGTTCGCCCGTCCCCGCGTCGATCTGCGCCTGGAGGTCCTCCTGCACTGCCCGCAGGTCGCCTTCTGAGACCTGGTCGTTCTGAGCGTCGAGTGCGAGATAGATGCCGGCGCCCGCGCCTCCGACCGCGATCGCGGTGAGGACGAGGAAGACGCGCGTGCGCATCCTGAGCTTGCGCTCAACCTCGCCGATCCATGCTCGCAGCCCGTCGAGCGACATCGGCCCCTAACTTAGTGCCTGGGGAGGACCTAGGTCCTCCTGGTCCGGAGCCCTGCGCCGATCCACTACCCTGCGGCCCGCACTTCCGCCATCGAGCTTCCAAGGAGATGACCGCATGCCCGACGCAGTAATCGTCGACACAATCCGCACGCCGATCGGCCGTGCCTTCAAGGGCTCTCTCGCCCAGCTTCGCCCAGAGGAGACGGGCGCCTTCGTGGTCGACCAGCTGCTCGAGCGCAACCCCGGCGTCGACCCCGCTCTGGTCGAGGACGTCTTCTGCGGCGTCGGCATGCCGCAGGGGCTGCAGGCCTTCAACATCGGCCGGATCATCTCGCTGCTCTCCGAGAAGCTGCCGCAGGAGGTCAACGGGGTGACTGTCTCGCGCTACTGCTCCTCCAGCCTCGACGCGATCCGCCACGCCGGCAACGCGATCAAGGCCGGCGAGGGCGACGTCTACATCGCCGCCGGAGTGGAGTGGGTGAGCCGCTTCAACGAGCGCACCGAGCCGGCTGGGGCCGACGACCGCAACCCGAACCTGATCGGCGAGAACGGCCAGCCCAACGCCTACATCGACATGGGTCTCACCGCGGTCAACGTCGCCGAAAGGTACGAGGTCAGCCGCGCCGACATGGACAAGTACGCGCAGCGCTCCCAGGAACTGGCGGTGAAGTCGCAGGAAGACGGCTTCTTCGACCGCGAAATCGTCCCGGTGACGCTGCCGGACGGCACCGAGGTCGCCAAGGACGACGGCCCGCGCGCCTCCTCGACCCTGGAGAAGCTCTCCGAACTCCCCGAAGCCTTCGGCGGCGGCGGCGTCACCGCCGGCAACTCCTGCCCGCTCAACGACGGCGCCGCCGCGGTGCTGCTGATGAGCGACACCAAGGCCAAGGAGCTCGGCCTGACTCCGCGCGCCCGCATCGTCACCGCCGCCACCTGGGGCAACGAGCCCGAGTACATGGGCGTCGCCCCGATCGGCGCGATCAAGAAGGTTCTCGACCGGGCCGGGATGACGATCGACGACGTCGACGCGGTCGAGCTCAACGAGGCCTTCGCCGCCCAGGTGATCCCGATCATGGACGAGTGCGACATCGCGCTGGAGAAGCTCAACACGCACGGCGGCGCGATCGCCCTCGGCCACCCGTTCGGCATGACCGGCGCCCGCATCATGGGCACCCTGCTCAACGTGATGGAGACCGACGACCACCAGGTCGGGATCGAGACGATGTGCGTCGCCGGCGGCCAAGGGAAGGCGATGATCGTCGAGCGGGTCTAGGAGCCAGGCTCCGGGAGGGGATTCCGCTTAACTTTTTCGAGAGCGGCGGAGGCCGTCCGAGATTGAGCGGCGGCGAAAAAGTACAAGACGCTTCCCCCCTCCCGGAGCCTGGCTCTAAGGTTCGCTTTATCGGGTCAGGCTCTAAGGTCCGCTCCGGTGGACACGCTGCTCTATGAGATCGATGGCCGCGTTGCTCGGATAACGCTTAATAGACCCGAGCGGGGGAATGGGATTACGGCGCGGATGCCGGCGGAGATCGCCGAGTGCGTCGAGCGGGCGAATCTCGATCCGGCCATCCACGTCATCGCCCTGGCCGGCAACGGCACGGGGTTCTGCGGCGGTTACGACCTGGTCGCCTCGGCTGAGGGCGACATGAGCGAGCTGGGCGGGGTCGAGGCGCCGCCTGGGTCGCCGCTTGACCCGGCGACGATCGGCGCCAACCACATGCCGCAGTCCAACTGGGACCCGGTCACCGACTTCCAGTTCATGTGGCGCAACGTGCGCGGCTTCATGAGCCTCTTCCATTCGGAGAAGCCGGTGCTCTGCAAGGTGCATGGCTACTGCGTCGCCGGCGGCACCGACATGGCGCTCTGCTCGGACCTGCTGGTGATCGACGCCGAGGCGAAGATCGGCTATCCGCCGGCGCGTGTCTGGGGCTCGCCGACCACAGCGCTCTGGGCCTCTCGCGTCGGACCGATGCGGGCCAAGCGCCTGCTTCTCACCGGCGACTCGCTCACCGGCGAGCAGGCGGTCGAGTGGGGCCTGGCGACGGAGGCGGCACCGGTCGCGGAGCTCGACGAGCGCTTCGAGCGCCTGCTCGAGCGCGTCGCCCGGATGCCGATCAACCAGCTGGTGATGATGAAGATGCTGGTCAACCAGAGCCTCTACGCCCAGGGTTTGCACCAGACCCAGGTGCTGGGGACGTTCTTCGACGGGATCGCCCGTCACACCGAGGAGGGCCACGGCTTCGTCCGCCGCGCCGCCGAATCGGGCTTCAAGGAGGCCGTGCGCGATCGCGACGAGCCCTTCGGCGATCACGGGCTGGAGGGCTTCGGTGTCTAGCAACGGCGTGCAGCCCGGGCGCTCGCGCTCGATCGCAATCGTCGGCGGCGGCTTCGGCGGCGTCGGTGCGGCGACGATGCTGCGCCGCGAGGGCTACGAGGACGTCACGGTCTTCGAGAAGTCAGAGCGGGTCGGCGGCGTCTGGCACCACAACACCTATCCCGGCGCCGCCTGCGACATCCCCTCGCACCTCTACGAGTATTCCTTCGCGCCGAATCGGTGGTCCCGCCGTTACGCGCCGCAGGTGGAGATCCAGGCCTACGTGGAAGGAGTCGCGCGGCACTTCGGCGTGCTGGACAGGGTGCGGACGAACACCGAGGTGACAAGTGCCCGCTGGGACAAGGAGCGCGGCAAGTGGGTGCTCGAGACCAGCGCCGGGCCGCACGAGGCCGATGTCCTGCTCACCGCCTGCGGCCAGCTCTCCGTTCCCCAGGTCCCGCCCATACCGGGCCTGGAGGGCTTCGACGGCCCCGCCTTCCACTCCGCCGAGTGGCGGCACGACGTCGACCTCGCCGGCAAGCGGGTGGCCGTGGTCGGAACCGGCTGCAGCGCGATCCAGGTCGTGCCGGCGATCCAGCCCGAGGTCGCCCAGCTCGACGTCTACCAGCGCTCGCCCGGCTGGACCCTGCCCAAGCAGGACTTCGAGTATTCGCCGCTGGCGCGCGCTCTCTTCAGGCGGCTGCCGGCTCTGCGCCGGCTCGACCGTGCCTCGATCCAGGCCTTCCAGGAGATCGCGGCGGCGTCGATGACCAGCCAGCCTTGGCTGCGTCCCGTGCTGCGCGCGATCGCCAAACGCCAGATCGACTCGGCGATCGCCGATCCCGAGCTGCGCCGCAAGCTGACCCCGAGCGACGAGATCGGCTGCAAGAGGATCATGCTCACCGACGACTGGTATCCGGCTCTCGCCCAGCCCAACGTCGAGGTTGTGACCGACCGGATCGAGGCGGTTACCGCCGCCGGCATACGCACAGCCGCCGGCGAGCGGCCCGCCGACGTCGTCGTCCTCGCCACCGGCTTCGCCAGCCACGACTTCGTCGCTCCGATGGAGATCGCCGGCAGCGGCCGTCGCACCCTCGACGAGGAGTGGGCAGGGGTGGCCCGCGCCTACCTCGGCCTCACCGTGCCGGGCTTCCCCAACATGTTCCTCCTCTACGGGCCCAACACCAACGGCGGCAGCGGCTCGGTCGTCAACACGATCGAGTGCGGCATCGGCCATGTGGTCGCCGCGCTGCGTGAGATGGAAGCGGCCGGCGCAGACCGGATCGAGGTGCGCCGTGAGGCGGCGGAGGAGTTCGACCGCGAACTGCGCACCGCCCTGGGGAAGACCGTGTGGCACAGCGGCTGCACCAACTGGTACGTCGACGAGAACGGGAACGACCCCAGCAACTGGCCGTGGCTCTGGCGCACCTACCGCCGCCGCACCGCCCAGCTCGCCCCCGGCGCCTACGAGCTCGGCAGCGTCGCCGTGCCCGCATAGCCGTAGATAGGCTGCTTCGCGATGAGCGAGTCCACGGCCACTGAGGACCACACCCCGCTGCGCCCGGAGCACGTACGCGCCTTCATCGGTGGCAGCTTCCCCGGCGACCTCGGGATCGAGCCGATCGAGATCGAGGACGAGTTCGCAAGCGGCAGGATCGTCGTCGACAAACGCCACCTGCACCCCGGCGGCTACGTCCACGGTGGGGTCTGGACCGCGCTCGGCGACACCGTCGCCGCCTGGGCGACCTTCCGCAGCATCCCGCCGAAGCACAACTTCACCACGATCGAGCTCAAGCTCAACGTCTTTGCCGCCGGCCTGCTCGGCGACGAGATTGTCGCCGTGGGCAAGCCCCTCCACGCCGGCAAGAGCACCGTCGTGATCGAGGTCAAGATCGACCGCGTCCGCAACGGCGAGTCGCGCCTCGCAGCGAACTTGATCGTCTCCCAGTTCGTCCTTCCGCCAGCCGGCGACTGACCAAGCGAATCAAGGACGCAGGGAGCGCGGCGTGCTCTGCACGCGAGCGACCGAGGACGCAGATGCGCGCCGGTCAGGCGTCGGCTGGGGCTTCCCAGGCTTCGATCTGGGGCAACCGCCAGAGCACGCTGGCAATCGCCAGCCCGACGGCGGCCGAGGCGAGCGCGAGGAACCACTGGGCCGAGCTGATCAGGTCCATCTCGAAGAAGTGGCGCAGGGGCCCGATCGCGAGGATGCCGGCGTAGAGGCCGCCGAGGCCGACCACCATGCCCAGCATGTAGCTCTGGATCGCGATGTGCTCGCGCCCCCGGCCTCGCTCCAGCAGCAGCACGAAGCTGAGCCCGAGGACGATCAGGGTCGTCGTCGCCGCGGTGCGCCCCGCCTCGAGGCTGCCGCCGAAGACGGTGTCGACGAGGAAGAAGGAGAGGATCGAGCCGAGGGCGGTGGCAACGCCGGCGGGGATCGCGAAGGCAGCGAGGGCGCGCAGCAGCCGCCCCCGGTACAGCGGCCCGTCAGAGGGTGCCAGCGCCAGCACGAAGGAGGGGATGCCGATCGTCAGCATGACCGCCAGGGTCAGGTGGCGGGGCAGGAAAGGGAAGACCCAGCCGGGGACGGCGACGAGCAGGATCAACACCGCCGCGTAGACCGACTTGGTCAGGTAGAGGCGGCCGAGGCGGTGGATGTTGCGGGCGATCCTGCGGCCCTCGGCCACCGCCTGCGGCAGCCGGCCGAATTCGTCTTTGAGCAGCACCACGTCGGCGACGCCCTTGGTCACCTGGGCGCCGGAGCCCATTGCCACCGCCATCCGCGCCTGCTTCAGCGCCGGCACGTCGTTGACCCCGTCGCCGATCATCGCCGCGTAGCGCCCCGAGGCGGCGAGCGCTCCGACCAGCGCCTTCTTCTGCTCCGGCTTGATCCGGCAGAAGACCGTATTGCGCTGGGCCGCCTCCGCCAGCGCCTCACCGTCCTCGGGCAGGTCGGGCCCCTCGATCACCCCCGCATCCGGCGGCACCCCGACCGCGCTGGCGACCGCCGTCACCGTTGCCTTCGCATCGCCGGAGATCAGCTTCAGGTCGACGTTCTGTTCTCTCATGAAGGCGACCGTCTCCGCCGCGTCCGGCCGCAGCGTCTCCTCCAGCACGACGAGTGCGACCGGCGCGATCCGCGGCGGTGCCTGCTTGGCCGGATCGGCCGGCAGCGGCTCGCTCGATTCGCCGAAGGCGACGACCCGCCGTCCCTTCGCTGTCTCCTGTTCGAGCTTGGCGGCGAGCCCGGGCGGCAGTGTCAGCGCACCGGCCTCGTTCAGTACGTCCGGGGCGCCGAGCACGTAGCTGGTCGAGCCGATCCGCAGGCCGCTCCACTTCCACTCGGAGGAGAAGGGGACCTCGGAATCGACCTTGCCGGCTTTGCCGGGGAAGCGCTCGGCAACCGTCTCAAGCGTGCGGTTGCGGTCGCCGGCGCTGGCGGCGAAACGGCCGAGCGCCGCATGGGCCGCCGCGGCGTCGATCCCCTCCGCCACCTCGGCCCCGAGCAGGCGCAGCTCTCCGTCGGTGAGCGTGCCGGTCTTGTCGACGCAGATCGTGTCGACCGCGGCGAGGCTCTCGGTCGCGCTCATCTGCTGGACCAGCGTCTGCTTGCCGGCCAGGCGCACCGCCGCCACCGCGAAGGTGACGCTCATCAGCAGGACCAGGCCCTCCGGGATCAGGGTCACGAGGCCGGCGGTCGCGGTCTGCGCCGCCTCGACCAGGTCGACGCTGCGCAACTGGAAGGTGATGAGCAGGATCACCGCCAGCGGCGCCATCCCGTAGGTGCAGGCGACGATCACCCGGTTGACCTCGTTCTGCAGCGGCGAGGGGGGATGGCGAAACGCCTTCGCCTCTCCGGCGAGTTTTCCGGCGTAGCTGTCCTCGCGCACCGCGTCAACCTCGTAGGCGCCCGAGCCGGAGATGCCGAAGGAGCCCGACAGCACCCGGTCGCCGGCTTCCTTTCGCACGCCGTCCGCCTCGCCGGTCAGCAGCGACTCGTCCAGGGTCAGCCCGCGGCTGGAGACGACCACCCCGTCGGCGACCAGCTGGTCGCCCGGGCCGACTTCGACGAGATCACCCGGCACAACTTCCGCGGCGAGCAGCTCGACCACAGCGCCGTCGCGCACGACCCTCGCGTGGGGGGCGACCAGCACCGCCAGCTCGTCCAGCGTCCGCTTCGCCTTCAGCTCCTGGCGGATGCCGATGTAGGAGTTGACGATCGCGATCAGGCCGAAGACGGCGTCGGCGAACAGCCCCAGCGAGAGGATGAGGACGAAGAAGACGCCGATGATCGCGTTGAAGAGGGTGAAGACGTTGCCGGCGACGATGCTCGCGGTCGAGCGCGAGGAGGTCTCCGGCGGCGATCCCAGCTTGCGCAGGCGGGCGGCGGCCTCGGAGCCGGTCAGACCTCGTTCTGTCGCCGCGTCGGCCATTGCGAGTATTCAATAGGGTGCGAGTCGGATGGCGCTGAAGCTCGGACTAAACCTTGGCTACTGGGGCATCGGCCCGGCCGGCGAGGACGCGATCGAGGTGGTCAAGGCGGCCGAGGACAACGGTTTCGAGTCGGTCTGGGTGGCAGAGTCCTACGGGTCGGATGTGGTCAGCGTGCTCGCTTGGCTGGTTCCCCAGACGAAGACGCTCAAACTCGGCGCCGCGATCATGCAGGTCCCGGCCCGCCCGCCCGCTGCCGCCGCGATGGCCGGCGCGACGATCGACAAGCTCTCCGGCGGCCGCTTCATCTTCGGCTTCGGACCCTCCGGTCCGCAGGTCTCCGAAGGCTGGTACGGCGTCCCCTACGCGAAGCCCTGGGGGCGTACCCGCGAGTACATCGAAGTCGTGCGTGAGATCGTCGCCCGCGAAGGACCCGTTGACCATCAGGGCACGCACTACACGCTGCCGCTCCCGGATGGCGAGGGTAAGGCGCTGAAGCTCAACTTCCACCCCGACCGCAACCAGATCCCCGTCTTCGTCGGCGCGATCGGGCGCAAATCGGTCGAGATGGCGGCGGAGATCGCCGATGGCTGGATCCCGATCTTCTTCAGTGTCGACGCTTTCCAGGAGACCTGGGGCGAGCACCTGGAGGCCGGCTTCGCCAAGGGTGGGCGCCAGCGCTCCGATCTCGAGGTCTCGCCATCGCTGCAGGTCGCGATCGACGGCGATCTGGAGGCGGCGAAGAGCGTGGTCAAGGCCGGCCTCGTCCTCTACTTCGGCGGCATGGGCAGCCGCAAGACCAACTTCTACGTCGACCTCGCCCACCGCTTCGGCTTCGGCGAGGTCGCCGACGAGGTGCAGCGCCGCTTCCAGGATGGCGACCGCGGCGGCGCCTTCGAGGCGGTGCCCGACGAGGTCGTTGAGGCAACCTCGCTGGTCGGCACCGAGGACGAGGTGGCGGAGCGGGTTGAGCGTTTCCGCGGTGCCGGCATCGACCGCCTGATCGTCTCGCCGGTCCACGTCGACCGGGCCCAGCAGCTGCACACGCTCGAGCGCCTCGCCGACATCGCGGGCGTCCAGACGCCGGCCTGACCTGATCGCATAGTCTCCCCCGCCGCGTATTCATGAAGATCGGAGTGCCGAAAGAGACCGCCGAGGGGGAGCGCCGTGTCGCGCTCGTCCCTGACGTTGTCAAGTCGCTGAAGAAGAACGAGAAGGTCGAGGTGCTGGTCGAGTCCGGCGCCGGCGACGCCGCCGGGCATCCCGACTCCCAGTACACGGAGGCCGGGGCCGACGTAGTCGAGGGCGAGGTTACGTGGGGCGCCGACGTGGTCCTTCGCGTCGCCGCCCCTTCCGCCGCCGAGATCGGTCGCCTCAACTCCAACCAGCTCTTCATCGGCCACCTCGCTCCCTGGACCGCGGCCGAGACCAACAAGGCCCTGGCCCAGGCCGGTGTCACCAGCTTCGCGATGGAGGCGATCCCGCGCACGACCCGCGCCCAGGCGATGGACGCGCTCTCCTCCCAGGCCGCCGCCGCCGGCTACGCCGCGACCCTGATCGGCGCCCGCGAGTCGGGCCGCTTCTTCGGCATGATGACCACCGCCGCCGGCACCGTGCCGCCGGCCAAGGTTCTCGTCCTCGGCGCCGGCGTCGCCGGCCTGCAGGCGGTGGCGACGGCGAAGCGCCTCGGCGCGATCGTCACCGGCTTCGACATCCGCCGCGCCGCCTGGGAGCAGATCGCCTCGCTCGGCGGCCGCCCACTGGAACTGGACTTCATCCCCGACGCCGAGGGCGAGGGCGGTTACGCCCGCCCGCTCACCGAGGAGGAGAACGCGCAGGTGCGCGACGCGCTCGGCGAGAACGCCGCCAAGCAGGACCTGATCGTCACCACGGCCGCGATTCCCGGCCGCCCGGCGCCGCTGCTGATCACCGCCGACGCGGTGCGCGGCATGCAGCCCGGCTCGGTGATCGTCGACCTCGCTGCCGAGAGCGGCGGCAACTGCGAGCTGACCCAGGCGGGGGAGACGGTGGTCGAGAACGGCGTCAAGGTGGTCGGCCCGCGCAACCTCGCCAGCGAGATGCCGGCGCCGGCATCTCAGCTCTATGCCAAGAACCTGGAGAACCTGCTCGGGCTGCTGATCACCGAGGAGGGCGAGCTGAAAGTCGATTTCGAAGACGACATCGTCGCCGCCGCCTGCATCACGCAGGGCGGCGAGATCAAGAACGAGAGGGCCGCCAAGTGAGCTTGATGACCGAGATCACGATCTTCGTCCTCGCCGCCTTCGTCGGCTTCGAGGTGATCTCGAAGGTCCCGACCACCCTGCACACCCCGCTGATGTCGCAGACCAACGCGATCCACGGCATCGTCATGCTGGGCGGGCTGATCGTCGTCGGTTACGCCGACGACTCGCTCGAGTACACGATCGGCACGATCGCGATCGCCTTCGGTGCGATCAACATCGTCGGTGGCTTCATGGTCACCGACCGCATGCTCGGCATGTTCTCCAAAAAGCCGAAACCCAAGGCCGACGCTGACGGGAAGGGCGGCTCGTGACCCCGCTGGCCGTCTTCGAGCCGGGTGGCGATGCCGCCACGGCGCTCTACATCGTCGCCTTCTCGCTCTTCATCATCGGCGTCCGCCGCGGCACCCACCCGACCACCGCCAAGCAGGGCAACCTGGTCGCCGCAGTCGGTATGGCGGTCGCCGTGGTGACGACGCTGCTGCTCGACGGCGTCGGCAACTGGGGCCTGATCGCGCTCGGCCTCGGGATCGGCACCGCCGTCGGCGTGATCGCCTCGATTCGCGTGCAGATGACCGAGATGCCGCAGATGGTCGCCCTCTACAACGGCGTCGGCGGCGGCGCGGTCGCGCTGATCGCCTGGTCGGAGATCCGCCACGGGATCTCGCTCGGCCACGAGATGCCGCTCGACGAGCTGATCCCGATCCTCTTCGCCGCCGTCGTCGGCTCGGTCTCCTTCTGGGGCTCGAACATCGCCTTCGCCAAGCTCCAGGACCTGATCCCGACCCGGCCGCTCGCGGTCCCCGGCCAGCAGGTGATCAACGCCCTGCTGCTGATCGGCATCCTCGCTGCCTGCGTCAACATCGCGGTCAACAACGACGATCCCTCGCAGCTCACCTTCATTGCGATCCTGATCGCCGCCGGGCTGCTCGGCAACCTCGTCGTGCTGCCGATCGGCGGCGCCGACATGCCGGTCGTGATCTCGCTGCTCAACGCCTTCACCGGCCTCTCAGCCGCGGCGGCGGGCTTCGCCCTCGACAACGTCGCTCTGATCGTCGCCGGCACCCTGGTCGGCTCCTCGGGAACGATCCTGACGATGGAGATGGCGACGGCGATGAATCGCTCGGTCGCCAACGTCCTCTTCGCCGGCTTCGGCGGCGCGCCCGCGGGCGGCGGCGGAGGCAGCGGCGAGGAGCGCCCCCACACCTCGATCGGCGCCCAGGATGCGGCGATCAAGCTCGCCTACGCCGACTCGGTCGTGATCGTGCCCGGCTACGGTCTCGCCGTCGCCCAGGCTCAGCACGCGATCAAGGAGGTCGGCGATGAGCTCGAGAAGCGCGGCGTCACCGTCAGCTACGCGATCCACCCGGTCGCGGGCCGCATGCCGGGCCACATGAACGTCCTCCTCGCCGAGGCCGACGTGCCCTACGAGCAGTTGAAGGAGATGGAGGAGATCAACCCGGAGATGCCGCGCACCGACGTCGCGGTCGTCGTCGGGGCCAACGACGTCACCAACCCGGCGGCCAAGAACGACCCCGACAGCCCGATCGCCGGCATGCCGATCATCGAGGTCGACGAGGCCCAGCAGGTGATCGTGATCAAGCGCTCGCTCAGCCCCGGCTTCGCCGGCATCGACAACGACCTCTTCTACGAGCCCAACACCTCGATGCTCTTCGCCGACGCCAAGCAGGCCGCGGCCGACATCGCCGCCGAGATCCAGCAGCTCTAGCCCCCGCCCCCTGGGGGCGAACCAGGACGTGCCACCTCTTATGTGCCCGTATGGGTGCTCAACTGACGGAACGTCAAGGATCCCGGCGTGCGCTGGCAAAACGGGAGCGCCGACTGGCCGCATTGGCCCACAAGCAGCACGGCGTCCTCTCCCGGCAGCAGCTCGTGGTCGCGGGGCTCGGACGTCGCACGATCGCCCGCCGCGTCGAGGCGGGTCGCCTGTATCGGCTGCATCGCGGCGTCTATGCGTTCGGGCGCGGCGAGGTGACGCCTCGCGGAAAGCTGATGGCCGCCGTTCTGGCCTGCGGCGACGGTGCGCTTCTCAGCCACAGAAGCGCTGCGGCACTCTGGGGCCTTTGCGGAACGCCTCACGGCGACGTCGAAGTCTCCGCGCCCAGAGGGCGGACGAGACCCGGTATCGCCGTGCACGAGTGCGGAGTCCCCAGGGAGGACCGGGCTATCGTCAACCGCATCCCGGTGACCTCGGTCGCCCGCTCGCTGTTCGATCTCGCAGAGGTGGTTGACGAACACCGCCTCGATGCGGCGTTCGAGGAGGCGGACCGACTCGGCCTCCTCGAACTACGAGCGCTGGAGGAGGTCTGCGCTCGCGGACAAGGGCGCCACGCCCTTCCCCGGGTCCGCCGCCTGATCGACGCCGCGAGGTTTCCGGAACCGGCCCGCTCTTCACTCAAGGCGCGCTTCCTCGTCTTCTGCCGCGACCACGACCTGCCCACGCCGCAGACGAATGTCCTGGTCCTGAATCGAGAGGTTGACGCTTTCTGGCCAAAGCCCCGACTGATCGTGGAGGTGGACGGTTGGTCGTTTCACCGGCACCGGGCCGCCTTCGAGCGCGACCGGGCCCGCGACGCGGCGATGCAGGCGGCGGGATACCGCGTCATCCGCGTTACGCACCGCCGTCTGGAGCGGGAACCAGAAGCGGTGGCTACTGATCTCCACCGCCTCCTCGAGGCGGATCAGGGACGTGCCACCTCTTAGGTGCCCATATGGGTGCTTAAGAGGTGGCACGTCCTCTGGGATGGGGTCGGAGAGAGGGCAGGGGACGGTCGAGGGGGTGGCATTGCTGGCGGTCGTTGCTCTGCTCTTCGCCTCCCTGCTCGCAGCCGGCGTACGGGTTCCCGGGGCGGCGCTGGCCCAGGCGATCGCTTCGCGCATCCTCTGCGCTGCCGCTCTTGCGGAAAGCTGCGGCGACGAACCGGTGCTGATCGCGGCCTACGGAACGGAGGTCGGCAAGCTGGTGCGTAGGCACATGCCGACGATCCTCTTCGAGCGGGGCTCACGGGCGGTACCGGTTGACTTCCGTCGTTGCCGCGATCCCGAGTGCGGAGACGGGCCGGCGTATGGGCTCATTCGTCGTTCCGACGCCGGTCTACCCGTCTCCACTTTCGTCCACGTCATCGACTGCCGGCCTGGTGAGGCCGAGGGGACGGAGGCCGAAGGCGCCGATTGCTCCGGGCATCGAGCAGGCAACCTCTACATCCAGTACTGGCTCTACTACGCGGACTCCGCCACTCTGCGTGGTGTGCCGGTCGTAGGCGATGCCGGCTATCACCGGGACGACTGGGAGTCCGTCCAGTTCCGGATCGGGCCCGATGGCAAGGTCGACCAGCGCGCCTCCTCTCACACCGGCTACAACCATGGCCAGGATGTGGCCAACTGGGGCT
Source organism: uncultured Solirubrobacterales bacterium (assembly GCA_963697695.1). GTDB lineage: Bacteria > Actinomycetota > Thermoleophilia > Solirubrobacterales > 70-9 > VRUE01. Next base: position 1,011,376 of record OY969094.1, on the reverse strand, counting down.
CAGATGCCGGCATCGATCCGCTGAAGGATGTGGCCGAGGCCGTCGGCGCTCGCGCTCACAACGGCTGGGGCCCGGAGACCGGCCTGCTGCTCGTCTCGGGCGGCAGCCACGCCGGCAACGCCGGCGGCATCCCACGGATCGATCGTCTTACCCTCGGCCACCGAGTTCACCTCATTCCCCTCGAGCCGGTCGCCGCCACCAGCACCGCCCGCTTCGCTGTCTCCCCACCCTGGCGCAAGCACGTTTGGCGCGACCCCGAGGCCGAGCATACGAGCTGAACTGATGCGTACCTTGACAGGAACTTATGCAGTTCATAAAGTGGAAGACAGCCCGCTCCAGTCAGAGCCAGCGACATGGGAGGTCGCTGGTGGGGGTAGAAACCTAGGCGGGTAAATACCGTGTAGTGGTGGCCCTACGCGAACAGATTCTGACTAAGAGCTCTGCTTGGAATCCCTGGCTCAGGGTGCCCTAGCGATTGGGGTTTCTGCAGCCCTTGTCGCGTCGCCTCTCTCGGCAGAGCGAGAACGGCAGTGGCAAGGAAAGCAAATGCAGGGACCAGTGCGCCCACGGGCGCAAAAGGACATAGATGCGCGTGAGCGCTCCGGGGCCGAGAAACGGTCGGATCGGGACCAGTCGCGCCGCTTACGACGAATTACGCGAGTGGAGCGAGAGCGACCGGAGCCCTCGACGATTTGGCGGGGGGCCGGGGGCGTGTTCTTCAGCATCACCGCGGGGGCTACCCTGACCGCGATCGCCGCATCGGAGGGCTCGGTGCCCGAGGTGCCCCTCTCCTGGGTGGTGGCAGCGGCCAGTGCAGCTCTGGCTGTCGTTTGTGTGCTCGCGCACTGGGACGTCAACCGCGGGCGCAGGACCAAACGCACGGAGATCCTCGACGAGGTCGAGGACGAAAACTAGATGCCGCGGAGCGGCGAGCTCACCACACGCGAAGCGACATCGCCAGGCGCCCTACTTCGGCGGCATCCGCAGGGCGCCGTCGAGGCGGATCGTCTCGCCGTTGAGCATCGGGTTGGCGACGATCTCGCCGACGAGGCGCGCGTACTCCTCGGGGCGCCCGAGTCGCGCGGGGAAGGGGATGCCGCCGCCTAGCGCCTGGCGTGCCTCCTCCGGCAGGGCGGCGAGCAGCGGCGTGTCGAAGAGGCCCGGGGCGATCGTGACCACGCGAACGCCGCGCGGCGCCATGTCGCGGGCAGCCGGCAGGGTCATGCCGACGATTCCGCCCTTCGACGCCGAGTAGGCGATCTGGCCGATCTGACCGTCGAAGGCGGCGATCGAGGCCGTGTTGACGCAGACGCCGCGCTCGCCCTCCTCGTTGGGCTCGTTCTCGCTCATCGAGGCCGCGGCCAGGCGCAGCACGTTGAAGGTGCCGATCAGGTTGACCTTGATCACTGTGGTGAAGAGCTCCAGGTTGTGTGGTCCGCCTTTGTGCGCGACCCGCTCCGCCCAGCCGATCCCCGCGCAGCAGACCGAGACCCGCAGACCGCCGGCAACCGACGCTGCCTGCTCAACTGCGGCAGACACCGCGGCCTCGTCGGTCACGTCGGCCTCGACGAAGCCGGCGCTTGCGCCCAACTCGGCCGCCAGAGCCTCGCCCTTCTCGGCATTGAGGTCGGCAATGACCACCTGGGCGCCCGCATCGACGAGCGCCCGCGAGGTCGCCTCGCCGAGCCCGGAGGCTCCTCCGGCGACCAGCGCGCTTGTGCCATCGATCTTCACAGGCGCGCCAGCTTAACCCGCTAGGGTTTTCGCATCGCCACCGAGGTGACGGCAAGCTCCAAGGAAGCGATCGAGGAACGTCTCGCCGAGGCGCGCCGGCGCACCCTGGAACTGATTCAACCGCTCGACGACGAGCAGCTCAACCGTGTCTACTCGCCGCTGCTGAGCCCGCTGGCCTGGGACCTGGGCCACATCGCCAACTTCGAGGAGCTCTGGCTGGTGCAGACGATCGGCGATCGCGAGCCGCTCAACGGCGAGCTCGGCCGCTTCTACGACGCGATCGAGAACCCGCGCAAGACCCGTGGCGCGCTGCCGATCCTGCGTGACGCGGAGCTGCGCGCATACCTCGGTGACGTCCGCGAGCGAACGCTCGAGGTTCTCGGCGAGGTCGACATCGGCCCCGACGTCGAAGACCCGCTGCTCCGCGACGGCTTCGTCTACGAGATGCTGCTCGCCCACGAGCTCCAGCACAACGAGACGATGCTGCAACTGCTGCAGATGGTCGATGGCTACGAGCCCGTGCGGATCGATCCCGGTCCCCACGCCGCTCCAGACCAGTCCAGCGCCGAGATGATCGAAGTCGACGGCGGAGAGCACACGATCGGCGCACCCCCCAAGGGCTTCGCCTACGACAACGAGCGTCCCCAGCACACGGTCGAGCTGGCGCCGTTCGAGATCGATCGCCTGCCCGTCACCAACGGGGCCTACATCCGGTTCGTCGAGGAGACCGGCGCCGAGCCGCCGATGTACTGGGAGCGCAACGGCGAGCACGGGTGGATCGACACGGCGATGGGCCGCCGGCAGCCGATCGGCCCTGCCGACCCCGTCGTCCACGTCTCCTGGCACGAGGCCGACGCCTTTGCCCGCTGGGCCGGCAAGCGCCTGCCGACGGAGCAGGAGTGGGAGGCGGCCAGCGTCGACCTACAGGGGATCGGCCAGGTCTGGGAGTGGACGTCATCGGACTTCCTCGCCTATCCCGGCTTTCGAGCTTTCCCCTACCGCGAGTACTCGGAGGTCTTCTTCGGCGACGAGTACAAGGTCCTGCGCGGCGGCTCCTGGCCGACTCATCGCAGCGTCATGCGGCCCAGCTTCCGCAACTGGGACCTGCCGCAGCGCCGCCAGATCTTTTCCGGCATCCGCTGTGCGAGGGAAGCATGATCACGATCGAGGTTCACCTCGCCGCCGATGCCGCGGCCGCGATGGCGCACGACGTCCGCGCCGGCCTCTCCACCGACCCCAAGGAGCTGGCGCCGAAGTACTTCTACGACGAGCGCGGCTCGCAGCTCTTCGAGCAGATCACCGAGCTGCCCGAGTACTACCCGACCCGCACCGAGCGCTCGATCCTCACCGCCAGCTCGGCCGAGATCGTCGCTGCCGCCGGCGAGCCACAGACCCTGGTCGAGCTCGGCTCGGGCTCGGCCTCGAAGACGCGCCACCTGCTCAGCGCCATGCAGGACGCCGGCTGCCTCGACACCTACGTCCCGGTCGACATCTCCGAGGAGATCACCCACGAGACCGCCGAGTGCCTGATCGACGAGTACCCGGGGCTCGTCATCCGCGGCATGGTCTGCGACTTCGAGCAGGACTTGGAGCGGATTCCCAATGGCGGCAGCAGCCGCCTCGTCGCCTTCCTCGGCGGCACGATCGGCAATCTCTATCCTGCGGCCCGCCGCGAGTTCCTCTCCCGCCTTGCGGAGTTAATGGGGCCGGAGGACCGGCTCCTGCTCGGCACCGACCTGGTCAAGGAGACGGCCCGGCTGGAGGCGGCCTACGACGATGCCAGCGGCGTCACGGCCGAGTTCAACAAGAACGTCCTGCACGTGCTCAACCGCGAGCTGGGCGCCGACTTCGACATCAACACCTTCGAGCACGTCGCCCGCTATGACGCCGAGGAGGCGCGCATGGACATCCGCCTGCGCTCTCTCGCCGACCAGACCGTTCGCCTCGACGGTCTCGGCATGGAGGTCGAGTTCGCTCTCGACGAGGAGATGCGAACCGAGATCTCCGCCAAGTTCAGCCGCGAGCGGCTCGAGGCGATCTACGGGGAGGCCGGCCTCGAGATGAGCGGCTGGTTCACCGACGATGCCGGCGACTACGCGCTGTCGCTCGCTCGCCCCGCTTAGGGAGCCAGCGCCTCGATCAGCTCGCCCATCCTGTCCGGCGTCGTGATCGGGGTCAGGATCGGCAGCGTGATGCCACCCTCGACGAAGGCGCCGATCCGCTCCTTCATCTGCTCGGCGGAGCCGAAGATGAACATCTCCTCGATCAGGTTCCAGGGCGCCGCCGCTGCGGCGGCCTGGCGATCGCCGCCCTCCCAGGCCGCGATCATCGCGTCGATCTCGTCGCCGTAGCCCATCCAGCGGTAGAAGGCTGCGTAGACCGGCACCGTGATGTAGGAGGAGAACATGAAGCGTGCCAGCGGCTCGACCGCCTCGCGCTCGCCTGGCAGGCAGAAGAAGCGGCAGAGCAGCTCGAAGCCCTCCGGGGCGCCGTCGATCTGCGCCGTCACCTTGGGCAGCCCGCTGAGCGGCAGGAAGTTGGTGAAGGCTCCGTCGGCGCGCTCCACCGCAAGCTCCAGCATCTTGCCGCGCAGCGCCGCCAGCACGATCGGCACCCGCTGCGCCGGCGCCGTCTCCAGCTTGAAGCCGGTCGAGGTGCGCTCGCCGTCGAGGGCGGTGCGGAGGAAGTCGAGCGTCTCGCGCACCTTGCTCAGCGGCCGTTCGAAGGGGATGCCGTTCCAGCCTTCGACGATCCGGTCCGAGGAGGAACCGATGCCGAGCACGAAGCGATCTCCCGAGCCGCTCGCCAGCGCCGCCGCCTCCTGGGCCAGCAGCGCCGGCCCGCGCTGGAATACGCCGACGATCCCGGTCCCCAACCGCGCCCGCTCGGTCCAGGCGGCGCTCAGCGCCAGCGGGGTGAACCCGTCCGGCCCGTTCGTCTCGCCGCTCCAGAGGTCGGTGTAGCCGGCGGCCTCCGCCCGCTTGACCAGATCCTCGTGATCGGCAAGCGAGAGCCCCGGCAGCGGCAGTGTCAGTCCCCAGCGTCGGGCCATTAACCGACGACCCTACAAGGGGAGAACTTCATGCACTAGCTGTCCTACCCACGGACGTTGTGAACACGGCTGATCGGCGGCCGGTCTCCCAATGAGCTGTGCGGGCGACGCCGGTTGTAGTAGCGCAGGAAGGATGCCATGGCTCTGGTGCGCTCGGCGGAATTGGGCCAGGAGTGGGCGTAAGCCCACTCCCTCTTCAGGGTCTGGATGAAGCGCTCCACCTTCCCGTTCCAGCGCGGCGTATAGGGCGGAATCAGGATGTGGCGGGCGCCGTGGGCCGCCAGCTGGTCGCGAAAGGCGTTTGAGCGACGATAGGCGAAGGCGTTGTCGCTCATCACCGCTTCCGGTGCCGCCAGGCCGAGCACTGCGAAGTGCTCGAACGCCCGCTCCAACACCGCCGCCGCGGTGTCACCTCCCTGGTCTGGGTGCTGCTCGACGTAGGCGTAGCGGGAGTGGTCGTCGATCACGCAGTGCAGGTAGACGTAGCCGACTCCCGCCCGCTTCTCAGCGCCGGTCAGGTCGCGGACGCCGGTGACCGCATGCCCGGGGCGATTGAAGCGCGCCAGGCGGGCGACGTCGACGTGAAGCAGGGCTCCGGGCGCAGACCACTCATAGCGGCGGTAGGTCTCCCTGGCGCCCTTGCGTCGCTGTGAGAGACCGTGGCGGTGAAGAACCTTCCAGATCGTCGAGCGAGCTCGGCGACAGATTCCCGCCAGACGACCGGGACCGAGGTTGGTCTGTCTGCGTGCCCTCAGGATCGGCTCCTCTTCGGCCGGGGAAAGTCGCCTCGGCTGGCGGTGGGGCGTGCAGGGCCGATCTTCCAGCCAGATCCCCGACTTTCGCTCCGTTTCCTCTGCCAAGCGCCAGCGATGCCACCAGCGATGGGCTGTTGCCGGCGCCACGTTTAGGGCGGCAGCTGCCGCCCTAAACGTCATCCCCGACTCGATCGCTTTGACCAGAGCGAGCCGTCCCGCTGGTCCGAGAGCGGCGTTACCGTGAACCTTCATCCGGGTCCTCCTTGCTTGGGCGTCAGAACCACAAGCCTCTTGGAGGGCCCGGATGCCTCTCAGCTGTTCACAAGGTGTGTGGGCAGGTCACCTAGCGGCTTGACGCTTGTGCGCTTCAGCCGCCATGCCAAGAACCGGATGCGGCAATGCAAGGTCATACCGCTCGAGGTTCGCGATCTCGTGGTGCCTCGCAATCAACGTGGAGCCGACAGGTATGGCAACCCACTCTACGTCGGTGAGATTCGCGGCATTCGGCCCTGCATCATTCTCGCGCGTGACGACCTGAGTACCATCATTACTGTCTTCGATTTGGAGCCTTGATGCGTGCCGACTACGACAGCCAGGGTGACACGATTCAAATCGAGCTAGGGCCGGTTGACCGTCTCGACTATGGGGACTACGACACTGGAGCGGTCGTGGGCATCCTCGAAGGGCGGCCCGTCTACGTTGATGTCATCGGAGCGCGACAAAGCGGCGTGGATCAGCCGCTGCGTGCCGCCGCGGAGCGCTACGACCTCGACGCCGAGGCCTTGATCGCAGCCGCCCAGGCGGCTCTTGCCGCCCCGGATCGTCCGATCACGCTCGATGTCGGTGTTCGCATGGCTGCTGCCTAAGGCGTTCTTCAAAGCGCGCTTTCTTGCAGGCGGATAGCCTGAGCGCGCATGGGGGAGACCTCTCAGGCAAAGCCGGATCGCAACCTCGCGCTCGAGCTGGTGCGCGTGACCGAGGCCGCGGCGCTCGCCGCGGCGCGCTGGGTTGGGCGTGGCGACAAGATCGCCGCCGATCAGGCGGCCGTCGACGCGATGCGCTTCGTCCTCGACTCGGTCTCGATGGACGGCGTCGTCGTCATCGGCGAGGGCGAGAAGGACGAGGCGCCGATGCTCTACAACGGCGAGCAGATCGGCGACGGCAGCCCGCCGGTGGTCGACATCGCCGTCGATCCGCTAGAGGGGACGCGGCTCTGCGCGCTCGGCATGCCCAGCGCCCTTGCCGTGATCGCGCTCGCCGAGCGCGGCACGATGTTCGACCCCGGACCCTGCGTCTATATGGAAAAGATGGCCGGGGGGGAGGAGATCGCCGATCTGCTCGACCTCGACCGGTCCCTTCCCGAGACCTTGAAGCTGATCGCCGAGCGCAAGGGCGGCAGTGTCGGCGACGTCACCGTCGTCATGCTCGACCGGCCCCGCCACGAGGACGCGATGCGCGAAGTGCGCGAGGCCGGTGGCCGTATCCGCCTGATCACCGACGGCGACGTCTCCGCGGCCCTGCTCGCGGTAAGCGACCGCTCCCCGGTCGACCTGCTCTGGGGCATCGGCGGCACCCCGGAGGGCGTGCTCTCGGCGGCGGCGCTGAAGTCGATGGGCGGCGAGCTGATCGGCCGCCTCTGGCCGCGCAACGACGAGGAGCGCAGCGCCGCCCTCGACGCCGGCTACGACCTCGACCGCGTCCTTACCGCCAACGACCTCTGCTCGGGTGACGACGTCTTCTTCTCCGCCACCGGCGTCACCGACGGCGACGTCCTCCAGGGCGTCCGCTACCGCGGCAACGGCGCCACCACCGAGTCCCTCGTGATGCGCTCCCGCTCCGGCACCGTCCGGCGCGTCCACGCCCGCCACGATCGCTCGAAGTTGCGAGCCATCACCGGCGAGCGCTACGGCTGATCTCCAAGCTCACCGCGGGCTACCGTAGTCGGGTGATCGCGGTTGCCGGCGCGACCGGCTATATCGGCGGCTTGCTCTGCATGCGCCTGTGTGAGGAGGGTCGCGAGGTGAGAGCTCTGGCGCGAAAGCCGGGGCGTGCCAAGCGGCTCTCCCGGCTCGGCTGTGAGGTGCGGCGAGCGGACGTACTCGAGCGGACATCCCTCGACCCGGCGCTGGAGGGGATAGATGTCGCCTACTACCTCGTCCACTCGATGGGCCGAGGTGCCGATGGGGACTTCGCCGATCGCGACCGGCAGGGAGCCAAGAACTTCGCAGCGGCGGCAGCAGCGTTTGGGGTCAAGCGGATCGTCTATCTGGGCGGGCTGGGGGAGGGGTCCGAGCATCTCGACAGCCGCCATGCCGCCGCCCAGATCCTTCGGGCGGGCGAGGTTCCCGTCACCTACTTCCGCGCGGCGGCGGTGATCGGCGCCGGCAGCGAGTCGTTCAGGACCGTCCTCTACCTGGTGCGCCGGCTGCCGGTCATGATCACGCCGAGGTGGGTGACCACCCGTACCCAGCCGATTGCGGTGGGCGATGTCCTCGCCTACCTCGCCGCGGCCTCCGATCTCGACGCCGAGCTCGACCGCGAGATCCAGCTCGGCGGACCCGACGTGACCACCTATGGAGGGATGATCGACGGGCTGGCCAGGGCGATGGATCGCCGCCCACCGCTTCGGATCACCCTCCCCGTCCTCACCCCGTACCTCTCGTCTCTCTGGATCGGCCTGGTCACGCCGGTCGACGCGGGTGTCGCCCGCCCTCTAATCGAGGGCCTGGCAACAGAAACCGTGGTCACGGACCCGACCGGCATGGCCCTCTTCGCCGTCGAGCGGACGCCCCTGGCGACCGCCCTGCACGACGCTCTGGCTTAGAGCCTCCTGCACCCCTGACAGGGCCTCCTAGCCGGGAACCGGGCGTTTGTGGATCGCCGGAAATCCTTTTGCAGAGCCGTTTCCCCGGAATCTCCAAGACTTCTCTTGACATCTACATACTCGTTTGTTTACGCTGCTGTTCCTATTCAAGACGAGAACGTTCGGAATCTGAACGCCCTTGTTCGCAATAGGGAAGCACGAAGCACAACAGGGAAACCGAGCCCACGGGGGCCGCCAGGGAAGCGGCCGGTAGAGGGGCTCACGGGACAAGGAGAGATCGTGAAGGTAACGGCACGTTCAGTTGGCCTCCCCACGTTCAGCATGGGAAATCGTCGGCATCTCGTTCTTGCCGTTACTGCAGCTCTCATCTTCGTTTTGGCTTTCGCGAGCGCTCGGGCGTGGGCGGGTACCGCAGCGACTCGCCCTCTCCTCTACAGCTTCGATGGATCTGCAACTCCAAATGGCGCCTTTGGCAGCCCTCAAGGGATGGCCTTCGACCAAGCCGACTCGAGTCTCTACCTCCTCGACCGTCCCTTCAATGTGCTCCACAAGCTCGACACCGCGGGAGCGCCCCAGAACTATCCCAGCCTTGGATTCCCAATGCTCGATGGAAGTGCCACGCCAGAAGGATCACTTTCCCTCGATGATCAAAAGGGCGTCGACGTTGCAGTTGATCAAACAGGCGGGGTCAATGATGGCAACATCTACATTGCCAATGGCGGCGAAAATTACAGATCTTCAACGGCTCCTAATGCACTGTTTATTTTCGATTCCTCTGGGGAATTCCTCTTCCGGGTAAAGGAAACCGCACTAGGATCTCTTGAGTTCCCTTGCGGCGTCGCGGTAGATTCGAACGGCGATCTCTACGTTGCGGACGGTGGTCTCAACGCATCAGGGTACGGTCGTGCCGAGGGCCGCATCTACAAGTTCCATGTGTCGGAGACTTCTCTCACGCTCCTTTCCGTGATTACCCGGACAGGTAGGCCAGGAAGCCCTTGTGGACTGGCCATCGACTCCAACGACAATCTCTACGTCAACAGCATCCACGGTTTTGGCTTGGGCGGAAACGTTGAGAAGTACGATTCCTCTGGTCAATTCGAATCGGTGGTCGATCCCGGCCCCGCAACGGCAATAGCCGTGGATCCGAGCAACGATCGTCTTTTCGTCGACCACGGCGCAGACGGCGGCAGCACCATCGTCGAATACAACGCCGCTGGTTCACCGCTCGCTGAGTTTGGAGCTGGCTTCATTGGCAATTCTCGTGGGGTAGAGGTCGAGGCTTCATCGGATCACGTGCTTGTTTCCGATACCTCTACCCACAACGTACACATCTTTGGAACCCCCGCTTCCGTCACGGTTCCGGACGTGTCAATAGGTTCACCCTCAGCGCTCAGTTATTTCGATGCCACCCTGGCCGGGACTCTTAACCCTCAGGGTGTTCCGACGACTTATCACTTCGAATACAGAGCTAAAGGTGCCTTGACGTGGACCAAAACAGAGAAACAGGACGCCGGCTCAAGCCCGGGAAGTTTGGGTGTAGCGGCGAGCATTGCTGGATTGCGACACGACACTTCCTATCAGGCACGCTTGGTAGCAATCAATACTGACGCCGGTGCTCCGATTCGATCAGGCATCCGCAGCTTTACCACCGAGACGGTACCCCCACCAACGATTGCACCCCCCACGGATATCTCCGCAACCGGCGCACATTTTGAAGGAACCGTAAATCCTCGTGGAATCGATACGTCATGGCAGTTCGAATACTCGACAGATGGCACAAACTGGGAAGCACTTTCCAGTGAAAGCGCGGGTTCAGGTAGTTCCGGTGTATCCGTCTCTGCCGACGTCAGTGAACTTGAGCCCAATGTGCAATATCACGTCCGGCTGGCTGCCTCTAACGCGGGAAGCGACACCGTCTCCGAGCAAGAGACCTTCAAAACGATCGCTATCGCCCCGCAAGCGACGACGAGAGAGCCATACCCAGTTTATGACACCTCAGCCCGCCTCCGGGGGGTCGTAGACGCTAACAACGCATCCACCATTTATCGCTTTGAATACGGGCTCGATGTGAGCTATGGGACCACGGTCCCGATCCCCGATGCGGACGCGGGGGCGGCGGGAGAGCCCATCGCCGTTGGCCTCCTCATTGAGGGCCTTCAGCCGGCTACCACCTACCATTACCGGATAGTCGTCGAAAATGCCGCAGGAACGGCAGAGGGCGACGACGCGGTTTTCGTGACGAGAGACGAGACCACAGCATCCGTATTTCCGGATCGAAGGCTCGAGCTAGTCACCCCACCGGACAAGGGCCAACAGATCCCCAGCAGCGTGGCTCTAGCCCCACAAGGTGATCACGTTCTATGGACCACTCGCACTGGCGCTCCGGGTTCACCGATTGGCTCAGGAGGGCAGTTTGCATCGGACCGTACGCCGACGGGTTGGAAGACCAGAAGCCTGATCCCGCCAGTTGAAGAAACAGCTGGTGAAGGGGGGTTCAAGTACAAACTTGTACAGACAAGTTCGGATACACAATCCGCACTGTATGTAGCAAGCGAAGGTATTAGGGGAAAGTCTTACATCGTTAGGGTCAATCCAGACCTTAGCCAAGATCTACTTTTCACCCACCCGATATGGCCACCACCGCCAGGGCGCGCGGCTTCAGCAGATCTGAAGCATGTCTATGTCACGACGGAAATGCCAATCAATCCGGAGCATCAATCCGGGGCTACTCAGATCTACGACGTGGGCGACGGTACCCCCAATTTGGTTAGCCGGCTCCCGGATAACTCTGTGCCAACCTGCGGAATTTGGACTCTTCAGATCCACGCTGGTTTTGAAACCGAGCGAGATTCGTATCGTTGGACCTCCTCTGGTTCTAAATCCGATGAGCGTGTCTTTTTCGAAACGCAAGGCAGTCAAAGCTGCGGAAATCCTTTCGAAGCAGGGGCTACTCCCTCTCATGTCTATCGTCGAGATTTGGCCACAGATACAACCATCGCCTTGGCGGGACAGCCGGTCTCAGGGGCTGAGATGGGTGACCACTTCATTAGGTCAAGCCTAGACGGATCGCATGCAATTTTCACCACCAAGACAAATCTCGATCCTGACGGGGATGACACAGACCCGATCGATCTCAACCCCAGAACCTCAATGGGGATGGATGTTTATGAGTGGCGAGAAGGGAAAGGGGTTCAATGTCTAACCTGTGCTGCGCCTGTGGAGGCAAACGTACTCGGCGATGCGGCGGCAGGCGCTAGGTCGGTTGTCGTAGCCGCCAGCCTGGACCGAGTGTACTTTGTTTCGTCCAATCAATTGGTACCAAGCCAGGGAGGGCCATCGGGATCCGACTACTATCTGTATCTATGGCACGATGGGCAAATCAAGTTTGTGTCAAGGATTGATGGAAATGATGGTCGTATAGCTCCTTCGATTAGCTTTGTGGATGGCAGCACCGATATCACTCTGACTGGAGACGTCATGGTCTTCAAGTCCAGCCTAAAAGGCATCACCACCGATAGTCCAGGCATATGTACAGATCAGCCTGACGAACTAAAAGCAAACTGTTCACAGTACTATCGCTATGAGGATGCAACGGGGCAAGTTGAGTGCTTGACTTGCCCACGTGTTGGAGCTGAGTACATACAACCTCAGTTTGATGGAACAGATACGAGGGGCGCGGTAACGACTGAATCGGAAATTACCGGCACACGCTATTTTCCAGCGTCTAGTCTCACGGCTGACGGAAATACCTTTGTGTTTACCAGTCTCAGACCATTTGTTCCAGAGGACGTAAATCGAAATCGAGATCTGTATGAATGGCATGATGGAAGCTATCGTCTTATTACCGATGGAGTTACTGCATATGACGATGTGAGAGCCGATCCCACCGGAGTGACGACAGGCCCCGTCATCGTTGGTATTTCCCCCGATGGGAAGGATCTTGTTTTCAAACTGGCGGCTCAGCTCACCGGTCATGAGATAGAGAACACGCCCCAGGTCTTCGACGCTCGAATCGATGGCGGATTTTCCCCGCCACCTTCGGCGCCGGCTCCCTGCGTCGAGGATTCCTGTCAGGGACCTCTTACTTCCGCTCCACTGCTACAGGCTCCAGGAAGTCTGACGCTCCACGGAGCGGCAAATCGGGTCGAGAAGAAAGCCAAGAAACATCGCAAACGCAAGCATCGCCGCAATCGGGGTCATAGGAAATCCCAACATGGAAAGCGCTCACACCGAAGCGCCCGAGGCTGAGATGACGACCAAGAAGGAGATGACGAGGATGAGTCGCCTATTCACTGTCTGGGCGCACAAGCTGAGGGCATTCAGCATTGGCCTGGCCGCTCTTGCGATAAGCGCAGCGTGCCTTGGGACTCTGCCAGTTTCAGCTAAAGCAGAACCGGTATGGGATATCAATACGCAGTGGGGTCCGACACATCTCATCCCTGGTGAGACAGGGATCTTCGAGATTGAGGCGACTAATCTTGGGAGTTCAGTCACTAATGGTCCGGTCACCATTGAGGTCCAGCTGCCACCCGGGGTGAAGCGTGTGCCGCCGGCGAATCAATTCGATGCGTTGTTCTGGGACTGGGAGGCGCCAGGCTCCGGATGGAATTGCAGCGACACATTGAACGCAGGAATTGACACTGTGACTTGCATTACCGATGGGCCCGATAGTGGAAAAGCGCTACAGCCGCTGCGTAGCATCATCGACTCATTGCTAATTCGGGTTGCGGTCGATCCAGATGCCTCCGGTACCCATCCTAATTTGGCAAAAATCTCGGGGGGCGGGGCCAAAAAAGCTGCAACAGATATAGACGCCATAACCATCAGCAACGATCGGGCTGGGTTTGGTCTGATCCAGGGGAGCTTCAACGCGGACGTCTTCGCAAGTGCCCGGCCGGGCAATAGTGCCGAGCACCAAGCCGGGGCGCACCCGTTCGAGCTGAGGGTAAATTTCGACTTCAATACACGCAAGGGCATGCTGGAATCTCCGTTTCCCGGCTTTGTTCCAGATGGCGAGTACGCTGAGCCAGATGAGCACGCCCGAACTGTTGTCACAGCATTGCCTAGAGGCATGATCGGCAATCCCGAGGCAGTTCCCAAGTGTGCGGCCAAAGACTTTTTCAGGCCGGTTTCCATTGCCACAACGAGCTGTCCAGCTAACACTCAGGTCGGTACTCTAAGGCTCGACTTGAATGCAACTCGAGAGCTGTTTGGGCAGGAGTTCTTTCCCCAGTTTACTTCGCGCGTAGCGGTGTATAACCTTGAGCCCAAGAAGGGTTCAGCAGCTGACTTTGGGTTCACAGTGGGAGATTATGTAGGTCATATCACTGCCACGCTTGACCCAGGACACGGCTATGCGATCAAGGCCACCTCTCCGTATGTGAGTGATTTCTATTGGGTGCGGTCTGTAAATTTCACAATGTGGGGAGTGCCTGGCGATCCGGCACACGACGCATATCGTGCAAACCCAAACGCAGGCAGTGTTTTCACTGCCCCAGACTATCGGGGTTATAATGAGCCGTTTACCGCACCCATCAAGCCATTCCTCACTTTGCCAATGCAGTGTGGGGATAGGGGTTCGATCCGATTCGGGGCCGATTCCTGGCAGCAGCCAGTATGGAAGAGCGAAAATGACAATCCCGAGGATCTTCCGGCAAGGGCTACGTCTAGCGCTTCTCTGGAAGTAACCGGATGCAATGATCCGCGAATTCGCTTCAACCCCGAGGTGGACTTGCAGCCAACCAGTCGTGAGGCAGGCGGTCCGACTGGTCTCCAGGTAGACCTCGTTGTTCCTCAGCGCGAGGACACAGTGTCCAATGCTGACGCCCTTTACCCGCAGAGCGGGGACGTTAAGGCGATTCCGACTCCGCCGATGAAAAAGGCAGTGGTCACCTTCCCAGAGGGGATGACGATCTCACCATCGGCGGCGCAGGGTCTTGGCAGTTGTTCATCAGCCCAGCTCGGTCTGGGAACGAACGATCCGGTGACCTGTCCGGACAATTCGCAGTACGGCACTCTCACGCTGCATACACCTATCCTGCCGCCCGATGAACCAATGCAGGGCCAGATCTACATCGCCAAGCAAAACGACAATCCGTTCAGCAGTTTTCTTGCGCTCTATCTAGTAATTCAGGATCCCGGCAGGGGTCTCTTGATCAAGATTCCTGGCAAGGTCGATCTGGATCCTGTCACCGGTCAGATCAGGACGACCTTTGATGACTTGCCGCAGTTTCCGGTCTCCGACATGCAGCTCAACTTCAAGGGAGGGGTGCGGGCGGCCCTGGTTAACCCGTCCACCTGTGGTACGAAGACAATCACGGCTGAATTCTTCTCGTGGGCTGATCCCGGCACGCCGGTCACTCAGTCAAGCTCCTACGATGTGACCCAGAAGCCAGACGGCTCACCCTGCGTCACCAAGTTGAGCGATCGCCCCTTCAAGCCAGAGTTGGCTGCGGGAACAGTCAATCCATCCGCAGGCAGTTACTCACCCTTTTTCTTCCGCTTGACTCGCTCTGACGACGATCAGGAGTTCAGCCGACTTGGGGTTACGATGCCCCCGGGTCTCCTGGCGAAGATCTCGGGTCTCTCTAAATGCCCGGAGGCCGGGATTGCCCAGGTATCAGCCCCCCTTCGTACGGGTGCCGAAGAGGCTGCTGTTCCCAGCTGCCCGGCTTCCAGCCAGATCGGTACGACCGAGGTCGGGGCAGGTGTTGGTGTGCCGCTTACTTATGTGCCAGGCAAGATCTTCCTGGCGGGTCCCTACGGGGGATCACCACTCTCGATGGTGGTCATAACTCCGGCCATGGTCGGTCCTTATGACCTCGGGGTGATTGCGGTGCGATCGGCAATCGACGTCAACCGCGAAACAGCTCAGGTCAAGGTCTTCACCGACCCCTTCCCACAGATCTTCAAGGGAATTCCAGTGCGAATCAGGGATATCAGGGTCAAGGTCGACCGTCCGGAGACGATCATCAACCCGACCAGCTGCGCCCCGACCAGTGTCGAGGCTCATGTGACTGGCACTGGTGGCGACGTCAACTCTGATGCCGATGACACCGCAGCGGATCTAAGCAGCCGCTTCCAGGCCGCCAACTGCGCCGCCCTTCCCTTCAAGCCCAATCTCTCCTTCAAGCTCAAGGGAGGAACCAAACGCGGCCAGTTCCCCGCCTTCCAGGCGGTGCTGAAGGCAAGACCGGGCGACGCCAACATCGCCGGCTCCACGGTCGTCCTGCCAAGGTCGGAGTTCATCGAACAGGGCCACATCAGAACCGTCTGCACGAGAGTGCAGTTCGCAGCCAACCAGTGCCCACCCGGATCGATCTACGGCCACGCCAAAGCGACGACCCCGCTCTTCGACAAACCGCTCGAAGGACCGGTCTACCTCAGGTCCAACGGAGGCGAAAGGCTCCTCCCCGATCTCGTCGTCTCCCTCAACGGAGAGATCGACGTCGCCCTCACCGGCTTCGTCGACTCGGTCAAAGGCAGGGTCAGAAACCGCTTCGCGGTCATCCCAGACGCCCCGGTGACCAAGTTCGTCCTCAACATGCAGGGCGGCAAACGGGGCCTCTTGGTCAACCACCTCGATCTATGCGAGGTCACCTCGAGGGCCGACGTGAAGCTGATCGGCCAAAACGGCAAGGTGGTCGAGACGAGGCCGAAGATGGGGACCTCGTGCGGGAAGGGGCGCAAGGGGAGAGGGCGCGAGGGTAGGTCGCGTTAAGCCTGCCCTGCGTTCGCGTTGACGCGGGCACGCTAGATCCACGACCCTCGGATTGCGAGGTCGACACATCGCTGACGCCTCGGCGGAGATGTTTCCTTGCCAGGCGGCGAAAAGACAGCTATATTTCTAAAAAATGTCTCGCTCTCGCCTTGCATCTGTCGACTTCGCCCCGGCTGAGGCGTATTCATGACGCCCCACCCGCGTGCAGCGCAAGTCCAGGCTCTAGATGACCTGCCCACACACCTTGTGAACAGCTGAGAGGCATCCGGGCCCTCCAAGAGGCTTGTGGTTCTGACGCCCAAGCAAGGAGGACCCGGATGAAGGTTCACGGTAACGCCGCTCTCGGACCAGCGGGACGGCTCGCTCTGGTCAAAGCGATCGAGTCGGGGATGACGTTTAGGGCGGCAGCTGCCGCCCTAAACGTGGCGCCGGCAACAGCCCATCGCTGGTGGCATCGCTGGCGCTTGGCAGAGGAAACGGAGCGAAAGTCGGGGATCTGGCTGGAAGATCGGCCCTGCACGCCCCACCGCCAGCCGAGGCGACTTTCCCCGGCCGAAGAGGAGCCGATCCTGAGGGCACGCAGACAGACCAACCTCGGTCCCGGTCGTCTGGCGGGAATCTGTCGCCGAGCTCGCTCGACGATCTGGAAGGTTCTTCACCGCCACGGTCTCTCACAGCGACGCAAGGGCGCCAGGGAGACCTACCGCCGCTATGAGTGGTCTGCGCCCGGAGCCCTGCTTCACGTCGACGTCGCCCGCCTGGCGCGCTTCAATCGCCCCGGGCATGCGGTCACCGGCGTCCGCGACCTGACCGGCGCTGAGAAGCGGGCGGGAGTCGGCTACGTCTACCTGCACTGCGTGATCGACGACCACTCCCGCTACGCCTACGTCGAGCAGCACCCAGACCAGGGAGGTGACACCGCGGCGGCGGTGTTGGAGCGGGCGTTCGAGCACTTCGCAGTGCTCGGCCTGGCGGCACCGGAAGCGGTGATGAGCGACAACGCCTTCGCCTATCGTCGCTCAAACGCCTTTCGCGACCAGCTGGCGGCCCACGGCGCCCGCCACATCCTGATTCCGCCCTATACGCCGCGCTGGAACGGGAAGGTGGAGCGCTTCATCCAGACCCTGAAGAGGGAGTGGGCTTACGCCCACTCCTGGCCCAATTCCGCCGAGCGCACCAGAGCCATGGCATCCTTCCTGCGCTACTACAACCGGCGTCGCCCGCACAGCTCATTGGGAGACCGGCCGCCGATCAGCCGTGTTCACAACGTCCGTGGGTAGGACATCTAGAGCCGAGCTGGGAGCTGCCGCGGGGGCGTCATGGGTTGCCGCGGGAGGTAAAGGAGCAGCATCAGCGGGACAGGCTGATCGCCGGTACTGCCACTGCGATCGCAAAGCATGGCTACCGCAAGCTCACGGTCAAGCACGTGATCGCGGCTGCGGGGGTCTCGCGGACCACTTTCTACAAAAACTTCGAGAACACGGACGAAGCCGTCTCCGCTGCTCACGAGGTCATCTTCGAGCGCTTCTTGGGCCTTGTCTTCCGTGCGTGCAATGCGGCCTCGGAGTGGCCCTTCAAGGTCAAGGCGGTGATCGAGGCGGCACTCGACTTTGCCGCTGCGGAGCCGGCGCAGGCAGGCCTCCTCACGCTGGACGCGCTTTCGGCTGACATAGAGATGGCGCAGCAGGTGCTCGCCTCCACCGATCACCTGGCGGCGCTGCTCAGCCGCGGCCGGACGCTCAGTGAGGAGACGTCTGCGCTGCCGGATCTGACTGAGAAGTCGGTTATCGGCGCCGTCACGGCAATCGTCTCCAGTCGCATCGCCAGTGGCGGAGCAGAGCGGCTACCCGAGTTGGCCCCGCAACTGGTCGAGCTCACCCTGACGCCTTATTTGGGCGCTGCCGCAGCGAAGCGGGTAGCTGACAGCAGCTAATCCAGCCGGGTCTGAAGGTACGAGGCGGTGCTTTTCCGAAGACGGAAACGTTTCGGTGAAACCTTTGGCACGGAGTATCCTCAGCGCCATGCGGGCACTGCCGGGTCGAGCATCGCGAGCTTCATTGCCGACTGGCATAACCCGCGCGACAACCGGAGAGAATCAGCGCCAGCGTATTTTGCGGGCGACCGGCGAACTGGTCGGCGAACACGGCTACCACGCGGTCACGGTCGAGATGATCGTCCGGCATGCCCGGGTCGGCTTCAAGACCTTCTACAGCCATTTCTCCAACAAGGAGGAGTGCTTCGTCGAGCTGTTCGAAGCCGTGATGGCCGAAGCCGGCGAACGCATGGAGGCGGCGGTCGAGCAAGAGCGCGAGAGGGACGCGCCCTGGGCGCAGCAAGTCGCCGCTGCCCTGGGGGCGCTCTTCGACGTATTGCTCGCCGACCCACTGATCGCTCGCGCCTCGATCGTCGACGCGCCGACCGTGGGGCCCGTGATGATCGACCGCTATCAGAAAGCCATGAGCGGCCTGACGCCGTTGCTGCGTCGCGGTCGAGAGCTCAATTCCAGCGCCGACGACCTGGCACCCACCCTGGAGGACACGCTCGCCGGCGGCTTGCTGTGGTCGGCCTACCAGCGCCTCATCGTCGGCGAGGTCGACCGGCTCGAGACACTGCTGCCCGACGCCGTCATCTTCGTTTTGCGCCCTTACGTAGGTGAGGAAGAAGCGGCGAGATGGGCAAAGTGGGCAGAGGAAAGGCCCGAGGAAGAGAAGGAAGTCGCCTCGGCAGCATCCTGATCGGGGGCGCCGGATACGCTTGATCCGTGGCTGCACAACGGCCTGATCGCGGGCAGGCGGATACCCCCGAGCTCGGCCCTCTGCCAGGTGGGCACCACGGCCTCTCCCGCGAGCAGGTCACCGAGTCGCAGCGCGAGCGACTGCTGGCAGGCATCGCGCAGGCGGTTGCCGCGAACGGCTACCGGGCGACGACGATCACCCAGATCGTCAAGGCCGCGTCGGTTTCCAGCCGCGCCTTCTACGAACTCTTCGAGAGCAAGGAGGAATGCTTCCTTGAGGCGTTCGACGCGGTCGTCACACATCTGGAGGACCTGGTCGCGGGGGAGATGCGAAGCGAAGCCGACTGGGCGCACCAGGTGATCGCCGGGCTGCGCGCGGCGCTCCGCTTCTTCACGGAAGAGCCGGATCTTGCCCGTCTCTGCCTGGTCGAGCCGGTTACGGCGACCCCGGCCATCGCTACCCACTTCCGCGACGTCGTGGTCGAGAAGTCACAGGCCCTGAAGCCAGGGCGCCTCGAGCGCCCAGATGCCGAGGAGCTGCCAGACTCGACCGAGGACTCGCTGCTCGGCGGCCTCATCGCGCTCACCTCCCGCGCGATTCTCGCCGGCAACGGCGACTCGCTGGAAAACCTGCTGCCCGATCTAGTTGACTTCGTTCTCTCTCCCTATCTCGGTTCCGAGACGGCCAGGCAGCTCGCCGTCCAATCGGCCGAAAACCACTCCTAGAGCCGGATTGCTGCTCGTACCCAATCAAGACGCACGGTATTTCAGAAATTATCTCACTCTCTTCAAAAAAACTCACTTGACTCTCGGGCAGACATCTGCTTTTCTAAAACGCGATCCCGTCAGATGGACGGGCAGGGAACACAGGGAAACCGAGCCCACGGGGGCCGCCAAGGGAAGCGGCCGGCAGAGGGGCTCACGGGACAAGGAGAGAGTTCGTGAGACGCTCGAAGAGGTCATCCTTCATGAAGCCGCGTACGGGAGTTCTCGGCTTCCTCGTCTGCTTGGTTTCTCTTGCCGCCCTAGCACCCGCCGTGCAAGCTTCGAAGGGGATCTACGACGTCTTCGGTTCGTTCGGAAGCGGCCCGGGTCAATTCTCGTCCTATGCCGCTGGCATCGCCGTCAACCCGGCAAGTGGAGACGTCTATGTCGTCGATGTCGAAAACGCACGGGTCGAGCGCTTCGATGCCGACGGCAACTTCCTTTCGGCATTCGGCACTCCGGGAGCCGCCGACGGTCAATTCGATTTTGCATCTAGCCCCAGCGGGATAGCTATCGACAGCTCGGATGGGTCTGTATATGTGGCTGACGCCGGCAACAACCGCATCCAGAAGTTCACAGCTGGAGGATCTTTCTCGCTTGCTTTCGGAAGCGCTGGAGCGGGAAGCGGCGAGCTCAACGGTCCCCGGGGCGTCGCTGTCGATCCTTCCAGTGGTGAGGTTTACGTGGCGGATACCGGGAACAACCGAGTCCAGAAGTTCGATTCAACTGGCAGCTATATCGGCCAGTTCGGTTCTCAGGGATCGGATGACGGACAGTTCAGTGGCCCGACGGATATCGCCGTCGACTCAACCGGAGATGTTTATGTGCTTGAGCCGTTCATCCGAGTGCAACGCTTCGATTCGGCTGGGACTTTCGAGGTCGTTTTCGCTCCATCGGAGCTCGCGTACTCGCCCAGGGCGATGACGGTCGATCCTTCCAGCGATCATGTTTTCGTCAACCAGAACACACCCGACTTTTCCAGCTATGTCGTAGTCGAGCTTGACTCGTCTGGGGTGATCGCCGACACCCACCAAGCGGTAAGTGGCTACAGACTCGCGGTCAACTCAACTAGCGAAAGGATCTATGTAGGCGAATACCAGCGCGTCTTCATTATCGATGAGACGAACCCCGCCCCTGAGGGCTCCACAAGTTCAGCGACAGATATCACTGACACCAGCGCAACTCTGAACGGGACGCTGGATCCCAACGGCCCTCCAGGAGCTGAATATTATTTCGACTACTCGACCGACGGCTCGAATTGGACGGCGACGCCAAGCTCCCCGTTGGATGGTGGCAAAGGCAACTCGCCTATCTCAGTTTCAGAGCCGGTACAGGGTCTGGAGCCAAATATCGAATACCGCTATCGGCTTCGCTATCGAAAGCGCTTCAGTGAAGCGTTTCAGGCTGCCCCTGAGCAAAATTTCACCACTGCTCCGCTTCCCCCCGACGTAAAAACGCGATCAGCAGGAGTCGTTACCGACTCTACAGCGATCCTCCGAGGAGTAGTGGATCCAAACAACGATCCGACCACATATTTCTTCGAATATGGATCAACTGCAGCCTATGGCTTGAAAGTACCTGTGGTTAGCACCAGTGCCGGTGGAGGGGGGGAACCTATCCCGGTAGCCGCGGAGATCACCGGGTTGGTGCCGAATGCCACTTACCATTACCGGCTCGTCGCTGAGAATAGTTTCGGGTCAGGCGGGGGAGACGACAGTGCTTTCACCACCCTCACCTCGGCTGCGGCTGCACTGGCGCCACGCGGGCTGGAGCTGGTCAATCCCCCAGAAAAGGCAAATCAAAACCCACAGTTTCCCCTGCTAATGCCTGAGGGTGACGAGGTCATCTGGCAAACCCTAAGTGGGTCGCCCAACTCCTCTAGCGGCGCTGGAGGTACCTACTCCTCGGAGAGAACCGCTGCCGGCTGGAAAACCAGTGGGCTAGAGCCACCCATAAGCGAAATGATCGGGGGCGGAGACGAAGCCTACCAACTGAGACGTATTTCCAGTGATAGGTCCAGCTTCATCTTCGAGGTCGGAGGAACCTTGGTTGGCTCCCAGAGTGATCGACGCATAGTGAGAATCGATGCCGATGGCAATCAAGAGGTTCTCCACCTCTTTCCTGAGGGGTCGATAAGCAACGTCACCTCCATTACGAGCAGCGACGACCTCGAGCATGTGTTCATCAACACTATTCAGCCAATAGATCCAAATCATCAGCCCGGGGAACAGCTCTATGATTTCGGAAGCGGTACTCCTGAGCTTGTCAGTCGCCTTCCCGATGGGTCGGTGCCCGCTTGCGGACTTTCCCTATCAAACTCCGGATCCTTCCAGCCATCGACTGATCCCTACAGGTTCCATTCTCGTGATGGATCTAGGGTCTTCTTTAGTTCCCGGGGAGATAGCTGTGATTCCTCTGTCGACCCCGATCGTCTCTACGTGCGAAACGTTGAGACCGACACAACTACACTTATTTCAACACCTCCCATGTCGGGTCCAGAGGGAAATTCCTTTTTCGTAAGGGCAAATCCTCAAGGCACCGAAGCGTTGTTCACTAGTACGTCAAATCTGGTTGCCGAGGACACCGATACGGAACCTCAGCTCTACGGTCCAGCTGGCAAGGATGTCTACCTCTGGTCGGAACAAAACGGGCTCGACTGCTTGACATGCGTTGTGGCCAACGCCGACGTCTTTGCGCAGGATCAGTCGTTCCTGAGATCCGTCCTGTCATCGGTTGACTTGAAACGCTTCTATTTCATATCAAGCAACGTCCTCACCGCTTCTCAACCAGCAGTTCCGGGATATGCCCTTTATGTGTGGCACGATGGGCAAATTGAGTACGTAGGTCCGTCGTCTCCCGTTCAAACCAATGGACTCGATTGGTCCGGAGGGTCCACTGTTACCCCGGATGGAGGGACCTTGGTGTATCGGTCAGAAGTGCTAGCAACCCCGGACGCTGTCATTCCAAGCAACGGCAGATGCACGAGGTTCCCCGGAGAGCCCCCAGCCTGTGCGAACTTCTATCGCTTCGAGCTTTCGACGCGTTCATTGGAGTGCATCACCTGTCCATTGCCGGGGAAGGCTACTGGCGATGCGTACAGCATAGAGGGGGTCTATATGAACAGGATGGAAAGCACTGGCCTGAGCGAAGATGGACAAACCTTTGCCTTTACTTCATCGGCCGCGCTGGTCCCCGATGACGTCAATGGGGACTTCGATGTCTATGAATGGCATAAAGGCCGAAACCGGCTGATCACCGACGGGGTATCGGAGTATGGCTCTCCAGAGAGCCCAGGAGGACCCAAGATCGTCGGCATTTCAGCGGACGGGAAAGACATCATCTTCCGCCTGGGGGCAAAGCTGACCGGGCACGAGGTTGAGGAGGCGCCTCAACTCTATGACGCTCGTATGGGAGGAGGTTTTGCCCCACCTCCCGTCCCGCCGCCGGCGTGCGTGGAGGACTCCTGTCAGGGCCCACTTGTCTCCCCTCCGGATGTGGCGGCAGCAGGGAGCGGGACGCTCAGGGGCATTGGAAATCGGACGGATAGGGCGGAGCCTCGGAGACAAGCCAGGAGGTGCAGCCGCCACAGGAAGCGACCAGGGACGGTCAGGGGAAGGAAAGGCAACTGCAAAAGAGGCGGCGCCAAGGGGGGAGGCAAATAATGCTCGGCTTCACGCGACGAAATTTGAACCGACGCGCAGGGGATGGAAAAATGCGAATTCGCACCAAGTTGGGTGTAGCCACTTTTGTCGCAATGCTGGCCAGTAGCGTCGCGCTCACGAACGCCTCTTCGGCAATTGCAGAGCCGGCCTGGGACGTTCACACCCGCTGGGGGCCCACTCATCTGCAACCTGGAGGAGAGGGCCAGTTCGAGTTCCTGATCCGCAATGTCGGTACTTCGCCCAGCTCGGGGACGATCACGACAACCGTGAGCTTGCCGGCGGGCGTATCCATGACAGGTCTTGGGCGCTCGCCGGAATGGAGTTGTGCAGGCGTTACTACGGTTACATGCATGAATCCCATGCCGGTAGGAGTTCCGGCAACAGCAGGAGGTATTTTCGCCTCCTTCTACGCAGAAGCACTGCTGATCAATGTCGCGGTTGATCCAGGTGCCGAAGTCGGTACTCACCCGACGAGCACCATGGTCACGGGAGGGGGCGCATCTACCCCCGGAGTTGATGAAGATGACGTAATGATCGACAACGATTCTGCCGAGTTTGGAGTCACGCCCGGTAGCTTCAGGTCGGGCATTTTCGATGCAAAGTATCCCGCAGGAAAAAACGTCGAGCAGGCTGGCGCGCACCCGTATGAGATGCGCACCGATTTTGATCTCAACCTCGAAACATTCCAGAACAAATTCGCAGGCGGTACGGTTCTAACGCCAATTGATCGAGTTAGATCCGTCGAGGTATCGCTGCCGCGAGGAATAATCGGCAACCCGGAGGCTACTCCTAAGTGCAGTCTCGACGATTTTTTCCAAAATACGGGAACAGTCACAACGGGTTGCCCGCCTGAGACTCAGATAGGGACGATCGACCCAGATCTGACAAGTCAGGGATCACAGTTCTTCGGTCTTCCGTCGGTTCTAAAGAGAGTTGCGATCTACAACCTCATTCCTCCAAGAGGGCAGGTTGCCGACCTCGGTTTCAACATCGCGGACTATCGAGGGCATATCTACCCGTCGCTCGACCCGAGCGACCACTATCGAATCAAAACACTCACCGCCTACATCAGCAGTGTCTTGCAAGTACGCAGCGCCAAAGTCACGATTTGGGGAGTTCCTGCGGATCCAGCTCACGATGCCCTTCGTGCAGATCCCTCTCAGTTCACTGGATACGGAGCCTCAAGCAACGCCGACATCAAGCCCTTCCTCTCTGTCCCGATGGAGTGCGGTAGTCAGGGGGCTGAGGACACCTTCGATATCTCACCCGAGTCTTGGCAGAATGTCGGAACTTTCTTGCCTCCATTCTTCTCTCCTCCTGGGGGAATAGAGCCAAGCGGCTGTGATGATCCGAGGATTCGCTTCGACCCGGCCGTCGAGCTGCAGCCGACTTCGCGGTCCGCAGGAGGGCCCACCGGTCTACAGGTCGACCTCAAGGTCCCCCAGCGCGACGACACGGTTACCGACGCCCAGGAACTCTATGAGCAGAATGGCGACATCCAGGCGATGCCGACCTCGATCATGAAGAAGGCTGTGGTCACCTTCCCGGAGGGGATGACGATCTCGACCTCCGCTGCACAGGGGCTGGGCAATTGCAGCCCAGAGCAAATTGGGTTGGGCAACAACAACCCGGTCACCTGCCCGGACAGCTCTCAGTACGGGACGCTGACCCTGCACACGCCGCTGCTGCCCAAAGACGAGCCGATGCGCGGGCAGATCTTCATCGCCAAGCAGAACGACAACCCGTTCAACGACTTCCTCGCGATGTACTTCGTGATCGAGGATTCGGACAGAGGGCTGCGGGTGAAGCTGCCCGGACATATCGAGTTGGATCCGGTGACGGGACAGATCAAGACGACCTTCGACGATCTGCCTCAGTTCCCAATCGCGGACATGCAGCTCAACTTCAAGGGCGGCGTCAGGGCGGCGCTGGTCAATCCGACGACCTGCGGCACGAAGACGATCAAGGCCGAATTCTTCTCCTGGTCTGATCCGGACACGCCGAAGGTGGTGACCGACAGCTATGACGTGACCCAGAAGCCCGATGGCAGTCCCTGTGTCAACAACCTCGCAGAGAGGCCGTTTCGCCCAAGCCTCGAAGCGGGCACGGTCAGCCCCTCTGCCGGCAGCTACTCCCCCTTCGTCTTCCGCCTCCAGCGCACCGACGACGACCAGGAGTTCAGCCAGCTCTCGACCACGCTGCCCCCCGGGGTCCTGGCCAACATCTCCAAGTTGACCGAGTGCTCAGGGGCCGGCATCACCCAGGCCTCGACGCCGGGCAGGACTGGAAACGCAGAGGCCCTCTTCCCCTCCTGTCCGGCCTCGAGCCAGATCGGCACCACCGATGTCGGCTCAGGAGTCGGCCAGGTGCTCACCTACATCCCCGGCAAGGCCTACCTCGCCGGCCCCTACAAGGGCGCCCCCCTGAGCATGGTCGTGATCACCCCGATCCTGGCCGGGCCCTATGACCTCGGCACGATCGCGATCAGGTCTGCGATCAAGGTCAATCCCCAAACAGCCCAGGCGACGATCGCCACCGATCCCTTCCCTCAGATCTTCAAGGGCATCCCGGTGCGGATCCGCGACATCAGGGTCAACGCCAACCGTCCCGGCACGATCGTCAACCCGACCAGCTGTGACCCGATGGCGGTCACCGCCCGCGTCACCGGCACCGGCGGCGACGTCAATACGACCGCAGATGACACCGCGGTCGACCTTGCCTCGCGCTTTCAGGCGGCCAACTGCCAGGCCCTTCCCTTCAAGCCAAATCTCAGCTTCAAGCTCAAGGGTGGCACCAAGCGAGGCGACTTCCCGGCCCTCGAAGCGACCCTGAGGGCAAGACCGGGTGACGCAAACATCGCCCGCTCAACGGTCGTCCTGCCCCGTTCGGAGTTCATCGAACAGGGCCACATCAGGACGGTCTGCACCCGCGTGCAGTTCGCCGCCAACCAGTGCCCCCCCGGCTCGATCTACGGCAAGGCCCGAGCTACCTCGCCGCTCTTCGACGAAGCCCTCGAAGGCCCGGTCTACCTGCGCTCCAACGGAGGCGAAAGACTCCTGCCGGATCTCGTCGTCTCTCTCGGCGGCAAGATCGACGTCGTCCTCGCCGGCTTCATCGACTCGGTCAAAGGCAGGGTGCGCAACACCTTCGACGTGATCCCTGACGCTCCGGTGACCAAGTTCACGCTGCAGATGCAGGGTGGCAAAAAGGGCCTCCTGGTAAACCACCTCGACCTCTGCAAGGTCACCTCCCGAGCCGACGTCAAGTTCGTCGGCCAAAACGGCAAGGTCTCGAAGAGCCGGCCGAAGATGGGGACCTCGTGCGGGGCGAGCGGGCGGAAAGGGAAAGGGCGCGGGCGATAGCCGCTCGCGTCTCCTAGCCGGCCACCTTCCGCTGCTCCTCCCGCGCCGCCTCCTCACCCAGGAACGGGAGCAGCAGCTCGTAGGTGAGCTGGGGGAGGAGCTGCGGGAGCTCCGCGGTCCGGCCGAGGAGGATCTCTTCGTAGATGTGGGCGTAGACGGCGCCCGCGGCGATGCCGGAGACGTTGGGGAGGGTGCGGGCAAGCTCGCTCTCCTCGCGCCCCTCGTCGAGCAGGCTGACGAAGTGGGAGAAGTCCTCGGCAAAGATCTCGTGGGCCACAGTCCCCACGGCGCCCATCTCGATGAAGAGGAACTTGGTCGCGGTGGGATCCATGGCGAGCCGGTCGAGCAGCACTGCCAGGCCCCTTCGTGCTCGCTCCGGCCATGGCCCCGGACGTTTGTAGGCTTTGGTGATCCTGTCGAGGATGTCTTCGAACAGGATCCGCTGGGCGGCGACGAAGCAGTCCTGCTTGTCGGCGAACAGCTCGTAGAACGTCTCTCGCCCAACTCCTGAGGCTTTGAGGATGTCCGCTACGGAGGTGGCTTCGTAGCCCTTCTCGGCGGTGACGCGGACCATCGCTGCGATCAGGCGCTCGCGCTGGGATCGCTGGACCAGCTCACGAGGGAGGCCATGGCGGCCACGGGGAAGGCGCCAAGGACGTTCCGCCGGCTCGCTCATCGAGCTGTCTGGGCTTGCTTCAGTGCTTCCTCTTGGCCGACGAAGGGCAGAAGCGCGATGTAGACGAGGTCCGGGAGCAGTTTGGGGAGCTCGCTCGTCTGGCCGTTGAGGATCTGGTTTGCGACCAGCACCTGAGCCTGGCCATAGGCCCGCCGGGTCTCGCTCGCCCCGGGTTGGGCTGCGGCGTCGTGGTCTGTCAGGACACGCAGCGCCTCGATCAGGATCGAGCGGTAGCGGTCGATCAGGGTCGGATCGACCGAGATCGCCTCGACGATCAGCAGCCTCGAGTAGGCGGGATCGGCAGCCAGTTGCTCGAGCGTCGCGGCGGTTGCCTTGCGAACCTTTTCCGGCCCGGAGTCGGCCTCCGAATGCGCGGCCGCACCCACCGCCTGCACCTGCTCGACGTAGAAGTCGATCGCGGCGTCGAAGCAATCGCGCTTGTTCTCGAAGTGCTTGTAGAAGGTCGCCCGCGAAACTCCGGCACGGCCGACGACGTCGGCGATCGTCGTCGCTGCGAAGGTCTTCTCGGCGCAGCTCTCCGCCATCGCGTCGAGAATTCGCTGTCTTTGGGTGCGGGTTGCGATGTCGTGCGGAACGGTTGAAGCTAGCGGCCCGCCGTCTCTGAAAAAACCAGTCTCGTTCCCCATCCAAGACGATTGTGTCAGGCCGGTGGGACCTTTGGCGTACCACGGTGTAGCTAGTAAGGAACTATACTGTTCGTTAAAGGAACCAAATCGTTCGCATTTAGTATTGAGTCCAGCAGGGGCAAGACCAGATTCGCGGCGCCAAGGGGCTTCCAAAGCCTCTCGGCCGCTACCGCGCGGCATCAATGCGCTACCCCCTGACCGGGTCGGCGCAGACCAGCGCAGGCGCATCCTCGAGGCACTCCCCGCAGTCGTCGCAGAGCATGGATATGACGGCGCGACCGTGGCGCAGATAGTGGCCAAGGCGGGGGTCGCTCGCGGCGCCTTCTACAAGCAGTTCCGCAACAGGCGGGACTGCTTCTCGGCTGCTCACGAGGAAGGCCTGGAGCGACTGTTCGGCGTCCTCACCCTTCCCTGTTACTCCCGCGCCAACTTGTCCGAGCGAGTGGAGGGCTCGCTCACGGCTGGCATCTCCCTGCTTGCTTCTGAGCCTGCCCTCGCTCGCCTGCTTGCCGTCGAGGCGCCTGGCGCAGGCGCCGAGATTGCCAAGCGGCATCACGAGTGGCTGGCCCGCTATGGCTCCCTTCTCCGGCTCGCCGCCGTCGACGCCCCAGACGTCACCTTGCCGCCTCGCCCAGCCGAGCAGGTCATCGCCGGCGGCATCGCCTCGCGAATCGCCGGTGCGGTGCTCGAGGAGAGGGCAGACCAACTGTCAGATCTACTCCCCGATCTGATCGCTTACGTCCTCGCCTTCTACTCGCAGCCGCAGGGTCAGCCACCCACCTCCCCGGTGGCCACGGCCTAGAGCCGTTTCCAATCCGTCACATAGTTGTCACTTTTGTCACTTGGTGCGCGCTACGTGTGTCTTTGGTTCTCTCTTGTACGCGGTATCTCTAGCCGCACAGCTATAGTGAAATGCCAGATGAAACGTTCTGTCTTCAACGTCATCTGGGTTTGTGCATGGCAGCGGTTCTGGCGGCGCTTGTCATCGAGCTCGCCGCTCCTGGAGCGGTTGTCGCCTATCTGGTTATTTATGGCCTGGAGGCGATCGCGCTGTTCTTCCTCCTGGGAACGGACCTGAAGAACCCTCGCGTGGGGGACGAGCTGCGCCACGTGGGCTTTCGTCGTCGCCCCGACGAGTAGCTGGCGTTTCTACTCGCAGCCGCAGGGCGAGTCGGCTCGCTCCTCGGCTACCGGCGCTGCCACTGCGTAGGGCATCTCGCCGGTGTCGTGCAGCTCGTGGCGCAGCGAGTTGATCACTGCGCCCGCCAGCAGGGCGAGGCTGAGCAGATAGAACCAGAGCAGGGCGATGAGGACGAAGCCGACTGTCGAGCCGAAGCGCGAGAGGCTGGAGACGTTCGAGAGGTAGAAGGGGAATGCCCAGTTGGCGACTCCGGCGGCGATCGTGACGAAGATCGCCCCCGGCCAGACCGCTCGCCACGGCATGTGTCCCTTGGGCACTGCCCAGAAGATCACGCAGCAGATCGCGAAGACGATCAGCACCGCGGCGCCGAGCAGCAGCAGCGTGTCGATCGCCTTGATGCCGGAGAGGCCGAAGGGGAGCCTGTCGGTGCTGGAGACGAGCGCCGCCTCGATCGTCGGCAGGAAGATGCTGGCAGCGATGAAGAGGACGACGACGAGCAACATCGCGAAGGAGAAGCGCTTCTGTTCGACCCAGCCGCGGCACTCGACGTGGTAGATGCGGCAGAAGGCGGTGTCCATCGCCCCCCAGAAGGAGGCGCCGATCCAGAGCGAGCCGGCGAAGGCGGCGATCCCGATCGTGGTCGAGTTCTGCTCGATCCGGTCGAGCACGTCGGCCAGCGTTTCCTGCTCTACGTTGGGGAAAAGCCGCTGCAGATCGTCGAGCACGCCGGCCTCGACGCCGCCGATCTTCAGCACCTGCCCGAAGACGAAGAGGACCAGCAGGGCGAAGGGGAAAACCGCCAGCATCAGGTTGTAGGCGACCATCGCCGAGAGCCCGGTTACGTTCTCGCGATAGGCGCGCTGCCAGAAGGCGCGCAGCCAAGGTCGGGGATGACGCAGTGCGTTTAGCATTGACTTCAGAAACTGAAGCGACTAAGATGCGAACAGACGTTTGAGAGGATCGAAACGCCCATCCAGGGCCACTGCAGCGCAGACTAGTTAGCCACACGGACCGGATCGCCGGTCCGTTTTTTCGCGACTTTTGGCCCGCGACGGCATTTCAATCAACGGGACTTAACCACCTAGCGCAAGGAAATGGGTAGAGACGGATGCTGGTAGCAGAGCTTCAGGAGTTGGAGGAGGTCAAAGGCCTCATTTCGAGAGGGCAGCAGCTTGGCGTGCTGACGTTTGGCGACATCGCCTCGGCGGTGTCGGAGGTCGATCTGGACGAGTCCGACGTCGAGGACCTTTACGGGCACCTCGAGAAGTCGGGAATCGAGCTTGTAGAGGACATGGATCCGGCGCAGAAAGCCGCTGCGGAAGCCATGCCGGTTGCGGACGGGAAAAAAGGCCGGCGTCGCCAGAAACAGGCGCTCGACCTGAAACCGGACATGACCACGGACAGCCTCCAGCTGTTCCTCAAGGACATCGGCAAGGTGCGGCTGCTGACAGCCCAGGAGGAGGTCGAACTCGCCAAGCGGATCGAGCGTGGC
Organism: uncultured Solirubrobacterales bacterium; assembly: GCA_963697695.1. Lineage (GTDB taxonomy): Bacteria > Actinomycetota > Thermoleophilia > Solirubrobacterales > 70-9 > VRUE01. The sequence continues at coordinate 980,812 of OY969094.1, read as the reverse complement.
GACCTCGACGCGAAGCAGAAAATGGTCGAGTCCAACCTGCGCCTGGTCGTCTCGATCGCGAAGAACTACCGCAACCAGGGCCTGCCCTTCCTCGACCTGATCCAGGAGGGAACGCTGGGTCTGGTCCGCGCGGCGGAGAAGTTCGACTACCGCAAGGGATTCAAGTTTTCGACCTACGCCACCTGGTGGATCCGCCAGGCGATCGCCCGTGCGCTCGCCGACAAGGCACGCACGATCCGGATCCCGGTGCACGTGGTCGAGAAGCTGAACAAGATCGGCCGTGCCGAGCGCAAGCTGGTCACCGAGCTGGGCCGCGAGCCGACGCCGGAGGAGATCGCCGAGGTGACGGGGATCGATCCCGAGGAGGTCGACTCGATCAAGCGCTCCGCCCAGGCACCGGTTTCGCTGGAGAAGCCGGTCGGCGACGAGGAGGAGTCGGAGTTCGGCCAGTTCATCGCCGACGAGAAGGCCGAGTCCCCATTCGACCGTGCAGCCGACCTGCTGACCAAAGAGGCGCTGAAGGAGGCGCTGGAGAACCTCTCCTACCGCGAGCGTCGCGTACTCGAGCTGCGCTACGGGCTCGGCGGCGAGCACCCACGCACGCTTGACGAGGTGGGGCGGACCTTCAACGTCACCCGCGAGCGGATCCGCCAGATCGAGAACCAATCGCTGAAGAAGCTGCAGCAATTGGGAGAAGCCCAAAAGCTGCGCGAGGTCACCTGATCGCTCGCTGAAGGATTGTGCCCCCTAGGGTGGGCACAATCCTTCGCCCAAGCGGTTAAGGCATTGGCTGGTCCCGGCCGATAGATGTCGGGATGTTCGACATCGATTCAGCCCTGCGTACCCTCATAGAGCGGGAGGGTTCTGACCTTCACATCAAGGTCAATGCGCCGCCGATCGTGCGTCTGCACGGCGAACTGGCACACCTCGAGGGCTACCAGCCGCTAACCGGCGAGGACACCGAAAAAGCCCTCCGGGACATCGCCGAGCCGCGTTCGCTGAACGAGTTCGAGGAGGACGGCGAGGCCGACTTCGCCTACGCGATCTCCGGCCTCGCTCGCTTCCGCGTCAACGCCTTCAAACAGCGCGGCTCGATCTCGATCGTCTGTCGCGCGATTCCCTTCGAGATCCGCTCCATCGAGCAGCTCGGCCTACCGGACGTGGTCCGCTCCCTGGCCGAGGAGGCCCGCGGGATCGTCCTCGTCACCGGCACCACCGGCTCGGGCAAGAGCACGACGCTGGCGGCGATGATCGACCACATCAACCAGACCCGCCCTCGGCACATCGTCACGCTCGAGGACCCGATCGAGTACCTGCACCAGGACAAACGCTCGATCGTCAACCAGCGCGAAGTCGGCTCCGATACCCACAGCTTCGGTCGGGCGATGCGGCGGGTGCTGCGCCAGGACCCCGACGTGATCCTGATCGGCGAGATGCGCGACGAGGAGACCGTGCGCACGGCGCTGTCCGCGGCCGAGACCGGCCACCTCGTCCTCTCCACGGTCCACACCCTGGACGCCACCGAGACGATCAACCGGATCATCGACTTTTTCCCGCCCCACCTGCAGCAGCAGGCGCGGGTGATGCTCTCCTCGACCCTGAAGGGCGCGATCGCCCAGCGCCTCGTCCCCGACGTCACCGGCGACGGCCGGGTCGCGGCGGCCGAGGTGATGGTCGTCACCGGCCGCGTCCAGGACCTGATCCTCAACCCCGAGGAAACGGGCAAGATCACCGAGGTCATCTCCGAAGGCGAGTACTACGGGATGTCGACCTTCGACCAGTCGCTGCTGCGCTACGTGATGGCGGGCAAGGTGACCGAGGAGGTGGCGCTCGACTACGCCTCAAGCCCGCACGACTTCAAGCTGATGCTCGCGGCGGGGGGCCGGCGGGCGAGCGGCATCGAGCAGCTGAGCGGGGAGCCGGTGGCGCCATGAGGGAGAAGCTGAACAGCGATCCCAAGGCCCAGGTCGGCCTCGTCGTCCTGCTCGTGGTCGCGGCGGCCTTCATGCTGCTCAAAGGGGGCGGGGAAGAAGAAGGCGAAGAAGTAGCCGCAACCGAAGCGACCGTGGCCGTGGCCGGCACCGAAGCCACGGGGACCGCCACCGCGGCGACTCCCGGAGAAGCGGTCGAAGGCGCCGTCGAAGGTGCGCTCGAAGCCGCCGGCGAAACCGCAGCGGTTTCTGCTGCGGCCGGCCCGATGCCGACCGTTCCGCCCCCGAGGCCACTTGCCCTTGCCTACGATGCCGACAAGACCGTTGTCCTCCTGGTCGTTCATCGGGGAGGCATCGACGATGCGCTCGTTACTCGCTCCTCCCGGCTGTTGGAGGCTCATCCCGACGTCGCCCTCTTCGTCGTGCCGGCAGAGCGGATAGCCCGCTACGCGTCGGTCACCGTGGGCCTCGACGTCAACCGCGTGCCGGCTCTGGTCGTGATGAAACCGAAGAGCCTCAGCGGCGGGACGCCACAGGCCAGCGTCGACTATGGCTTCCAGACGCCGCAGGGCATCGTCCAGGCGGTCCTCGACGCTTCCTATGACGGCCCGGAAGCCACCTATCACCCGAACTGAGCGGGCGATGAGCGGCGAGAGACCCCCGTACCCGATGCACCTGCGCCCGGTCCCCGAGTCGGGGGGCTCGGCTGCCCCGGTCCTGGACCAGGAGCCCGGCGGCACGCCCGGCCTGACCCCGCCCCTGCACCGCGGCCACTCGCGCGGCTTCATCACCGACGTGCTGGTCGAGCTCGGCTTCGTCCCCGTCGAGACCGTGCAGGCAGCGGTCGAGGAAGCGCGCACCGCGGGCCGCCCGCCCGAGGCGCTGTTGCTCGAGCGTGGCGCGATCGATTCCGAACAGCTCTCTCGCGCAACAGCTGAGCGCTACGGGCTCGACCACGTCGATCTCTCCGCATACCAGGTCGACGTCGCTGCAGCCGCGCTCTTCCCGGTGACGATGGCGCGCCGTTACAAAGCCGTCCCGGTCGGCTTCGTCGATCCCAAAACGCTGCTGGTTGCGGCTGTGGATCCCGCCAACGTGCTTGCCGCCGACGACATCCAGATCGCCACCGGCCTCGACTGCCGGATCGCAGTTGCCGCAGAAGACGACGTCGAGGCTCTGCTGGCGCGACTGGGCACGCTGCAGAGCGCCGCCGCCGAGGCGATCATCGAGGATGAGGCCGAAGAGGAAGCCGCCGAAGAAGGCGAAGCCCTTGCCCCCGTCAGCGACATGCAGGCGAGCGCCGAGGACGCGCCGGTGATCAAGCTCGTCTACAGCATCCTCGCGCAGGCGGTGGGGGAGGGCGCCTCGGATATCCACCTCGAGCCCGAGGAGGGGGACTTGCGGATTCGCTTCCGCGTCGACGGCGTGCTGAAGGAAGCGGCGCACGTGCCGAAGCGGATGATCAGCGCGGTGATCTCGCGGCTGAAGATCATGAGCGAGCTGGACATCGCCGAGAAGCGAATCCCTCAGGACGGGCGGGTCAGCGTCTCGGTCGAGGACCGTCGCATCGACCTTCGTGTCACCACTCTGCCGACCCAGCGCGGCGAGGGGGCGACGATCCGCATCCTCGACGAAAGCAACGCCCAGCGAACGCTCGATGACCTCGGCATGGACGGCTCGGCGCGGGCCACGTTCGAGCACTCCTTCCGCCAGGCCTACGGCGCCGTGCTTGTCACCGGCCCGACCGGCTCGGGCAAGAGCACCACGCTCTACGCGGCACTGGCGGAGCTGAACGCGGTCGAGAAGAAGATCATCACGATCGAGGACCCGGTCGAGTACCGGATCGAAGGCGTCAACCAGATGAACGTCAACCGCAAGGCGGGGCTCGACTTCGCCAGGGGGCTGCGTTCGATCCTCCGCGCCGACCCCGACATCGTCATGGTCGGCGAGATCCGCGACGCCGAGACGGCACGGATCGCGATCGAGGCCGCGCTCACCGGCCACATGATGCTGACGACGCTGCACACGAACGACGCACCGGGGGCGATCGCCCGTCTCAATGAGATGGGGATCGAGACCTTCCTCACCGCTTCTGCCGTCGATTGCGTCGTCGCCCAGCGCCTTGCCCGCAAACTCTGCCCGAACTGCAAGAAGCGAACGATCATTCCCGTCTCAGCCCTGCACGAGGCCGGGATCAAGGTCGGCACCGAGGTCGAGGCCTACGAGCCTGCGGGCTGCTCGCGCTGCAACAACAGCGGCTACCGCGGCCGGGTCGGCATCTATTCGGTGATGAAGCTCAGCGAACGCTTGAAGGAAATGACGATCGCTCGCGCCGCCGAGCCGGAAATAGCCGCTGTTGCCCGCGAGGAGGGGATGCTCACCTTGCGCGAGGACGGCGTGGTCAAGATCAGAGCCGGGGTTACGAGCCTCGAGGAGGTGCTTCGTGTCACAGCATGAGTTCGACTTCTCCGAGGTGCTGCGCCGCATGGTCGAGGCGCGTGCGTCCGATGTCCACATCACCGCGGGCTTCGCTCCGGCGATCCGCGAAAAGGGCAAGATCAAGCCGATGGAGGGCTTCTCGGTGCTCACCGGGCAGCAGACGCGCGAGGTCGTCTACAGCATCCTCAACGACGACCAGCGCAAGCGCTTCGAGAACGACAAGCAGCTCGACTTCGCCTACGCGATCCCCGGCGTCGCCCGCTTCCGCGTCAACTGCTTCTTCCAGCGCGGCTCGGTCAGCGCTGCCTTCCGCCTCGTTCCCCAGGACATACCCGCGCTCGACACGCTCGGCGTGCCGCAGGTGCTGCGCGAGCTGGCGGCGAAACCACGCGGCTTCGTCCTCGTCACCGGGCCTACCGGCTCGGGCAAGAGCACGACCCTGGCGGCGATGATCGACGTGATCAACTCCGAGCGCGAGGACCACATCCTCACGATCGAGGATCCGATCGAGTTCCTGCACAACCACAAGAGCTCGATCGTCAACCAGCGCGAGATCGGCTCCGACGCAGAGGACTTCTCGCTCGGCCTGCGGGCCGCTCTGCGAGAGGACCCCGACGTGATCCTGGTCGGCGAGATGCGCGACCTGGAGACGATCTCGACTGCGCTTACCGCCGCCGAGACCGGCCACCTCGTCTTCGCCACCCTGCACACGCAATCGACGGCACAGACCGTCGACCGCATCATCGACGTCTTCCCGCCCGAGCAGCAGGGCCAGGTGCGGACGCAGCTCTCGATCGCCCTGCAGGGGATCGTCACCCAGCAGCTGTTGCCGACGGCGGACGGAAGGGGGCGCGTGGTCGCCACCGAGGTGCTGGTGCCGACCCCGGCGATCCGCAACCTGATCCGGGAGGGCAAGACGCATCAGATCTACGCGGCCGTGCAGACCTCCGGTGCGGTCGGGATGCAGACGATGGACGCCGACCTGGCGCGCCTCGTGCGGGCCGGTCAGGTCACCCGCTCCCTCGCCGAACAGCGGGCATCGGTGCCCGAGGAGCTGAAACGTCTCCTGGGCGGGGCGCCGGCGGTGATGCCGGCAATGGAACCCCCCGCCGCGCGCCCTTCCAATCCGAGTCCACCTCCGGCGGCTCCGCCTGCCGCAGCGCCCGCCTACACCCCAGGGGTCTAACGAGCCATGGCCGGAGCCACCACGTTTGCCTTTCGCGCCATGGACGTGGCCGGTGCCGCTTCGGCCGGCGAGGTCGACGGCGAATCGAAGGCCGCCGTCACCGAGCAACTGCGCCAGCGCGGGCTGATCGTCCTCGACGTCACCGAGAAGAACGAACCGTTCAAGATCGAGGATCTCTTCAAGCGCTGGCAGGGCGTCGACATGCGCGAGCTGGCGGTCTTTTCCCGCCAGTTCGCCACCCTGATCGCCTCGGGGATGCCGATGCTGCGCACCCTGCACACGCTGGAAGAGCAGACTCAGGACGAGCAGATCAAGGAGGCGATCGCCGGCGTACGCGCCGACGTCGAGGCCGGCAGCTCGCTGGAGCAGGCAATGGAGCGCCACCCGAAGGTCTTCGATCGCCTCTTCCGGGCGATGGTCCGCTCCGGCGAGCAGTCCGGTCGCCTCGAGGAGGCGATGGACCGAATCGCCTTCCAGGTCGAGAAGGCCGACGCGCTGAGGCGGCAGGTCAAATCGGCGATGATGTACCCGACGCTGGTCTTCGGCTTCGCGATCGTCGTCCTGGTCGCGATCGTCGCCTTCGTGATCCCCACCTTTGCCGGCATCTTCGAAGAGCTGGCGGAAGAAAACCCGGAAGAAGCCGGGGGATTGCCGATGCCGACCCAGCTCTGTGTCACCGCTTCCGAAGCCCTGACGGGTTACTGGTACATCATCATCCCGGCGCTGGTCCTCTCGTGCGTCGCCTTCTTCAAATGGAAGAAAACCGAGCGCGGGCACGAAATGTGGGACCGCTTCAAGCTGAAGCTGCCGGCAAAGATCGGCGACGTGATCCAGAAGGTCGCCCTGGCCCGCTGGTCGCGGACCTTCTCCGGCGCGGTGTCATCCGGTGTGCCGATGCTGCAGGCGATCAAACTGACCGGTGAAACCGCCGGCAACGTCGTCGTCGAGCAGGCGATGGACGACGTCTACGCCTCGGTCAAGAGCGGTGGCTCCATCGCCGAGCCGATCGAGGGGAACCCGATCTTCCCGCCGATGGTCGGTCACATGATCGCCGTCGGGGAGGAAACCGGTCAGCTCGAGCACATGCTGGGCAAGGTCGCCGACTTCTACGAAACCGAGGTCGACGCCAAGGTGAAGGCGCTCACCGCCCTCATCGAGCCCCTGATGATCGTCTTCGTCGGCGGCATCGTCGGCTTCATCGTGATTGCAATGTACCTGCCGATGTTCAGCATCTTCGAAAAGATTCGCTGAGTTGCAAATAAATATCTGAGTAAGTAGGTTTTTCCGCACACTAAGGCTGTCTGCGGGCCGCGGGAGGTGTGTGAGGTGGCGGAAGGCGAGACGCTCTGGACGCCCGACGGGCCGAGGGAGCCACTTGGGAAAGAGAAGAAACAGGGGTCCGCCTGGATCGGTCTGCTGACGACGCTCGGCGAAAAGATCGTGCCGGTGCTGATCACCGCCGGCAGCCTGGTCGGTTTCGTCGCCTTCGCCGGGGGCGTGATCGTCTGGACACGCTTCTCCGCTGCAAACGTGCCGGCGGACCAGGCGGTCAACGTGATCCCTCGCGACGAGCTGGTCTCCACTGGTGCCTCGCCGCTCCTCCTCTTCGGTTTCTTCGCCGCGATGGCGCTGATCGCCGTGTTCCTGATCGATCGTGGCGGCAGGGCGACCCCCGGGATGAGCCGCGGTCTGCTGCTGATCCTGATGGCCGAGGGGGTGGCGGTGATCCTGGCTGTCGAACAAGGGCTTCCCCTGGAGAGGAGGATTGCCGCTGCCGAGGTCTTCGTGCTTCTGGTCGGGGTCGCCCTCTGGGCGACCCACGTCGGCTCGCTCGTCGAATTCGAGGACGATCTGCCCAATCGCAAGAGGAAAAACGGTGAGGAACCGAAGTCCGAGGAAGACACCGGCCTCTTTCGTCTGGCCAATAAAGAAACGCCCTTTGAGCGGGACCAGATGCTCGGGGCCTTCGCCGTAGCTCTGTGGATAGGCGCGGTCGCCGCCGGGATCGCGATGTCCGTCTGCGGGTGGTCCACCTGGGTTGTGGTACTGACGGGAGTCGGTGCGGTGGGCGTTGCCCTGCTCGTCATCGTGGCCTACGTCTGGGCAACCCATGACTCGAGAGTCGACCGGCTCGACAACGACAAAGAGGAGTCGAAAGAGAATGGGGATACGAAGCCGATGCGGCTTGAACTGGCCAGCCCCGGAAAGATGCTGGTCGTCCCGGCGATCGCCCTGGCCGCCGTTGGGCCCTCGCTGATCATGTGGCAGTGGTGGGTGGCCGCATCGCTGGCCGCGGCGACGATTCTCGTCGCCGGTCTGTGGCGGGTCGCCTATCTCTCCGACGCGACATTCCTCTGGTACGGGCTGGCCGTGTTCATCTCGGTGCCGCTGCTCGGCACGGTGACCTGGATGGTGCGCAATCTCGCCGATCCGCAGGTTCAGCCGATGGCGATGATCCGCGAAACCGATGGTCCCGACGAAGCGATCCAGGGTCTCTACGTGACAGAGACTTCGAACCGTGTCTACTTCGCGAACGTGGGAACCGAGGGCTGCCACGGCACGGTTTCCAGCGACAGCGGCAGGCTCCTCTGGGTGCCCGAGTCCGAAGTGGTGGCGATGTCGATCGGGCCGCTTCAGGACCTCGACGACGCGGCCGAGTCGGCGCTCGAAATGTCCTACGCCCTGACGCCGGCGGTCGAGACCCCGGCCGGAAATCACGTCACGCTCACCGTCGCAGAGAAACGCTCCAAGACGAGCGAAGCGAGGAGGGTTGAGCCAGATGACGGGCAGCGGCTCGAAAACGCCGGGCCGGCGGTTCGCCCGGACTTCGGCTCCGGTCTCAGCCTGACTCCGGAAACTGCTTCCCCGGGCGACACTGTGACGTTGAAAATGAACACCCCCGATCCGGATGTGGAAGGTTTCGGCGCCTCCCGCTCCGGGCACACGCTTCGGCTCAACGGGGTGTCGCTGAGCATCCTCCGCGAACCCGTCCTCAGCCCCTTCGAAGGCGAATTCGTGGAAACGCTCTCGGGCATGGTGCTGCCGCTGGACAAGGAAGGTATCCACCGCAAAGAAGGTGACCGCTACATCGCCCTTGAGCCGGGATCCGTGGAAGCTGTGGACGACGGGAACCCGGAAACGGGGGAACTGTGGCTGCCTCTGAACGGCCCGTTGCTGGCGCCGAAGGAGACGGATGCCGAGAATCTGGCCCCCGAAGAAAAGCGTCCCGCCGTGATGATGTCCGGAGGCGAGCGGCTTCCGCTCAGGTACGGGCTCCAGCGGCAGAGCTGGGACGAGGATGAAATCAAGTTTCGCGTGCCGGCCAACGGCGCCTCCGGGGTGGTCACGGTCGAGTGCGGCCAGCTGGCGGGTCAGCCGCTGCTCAGGGTCGCTGAAGAACCGACGGCACGCATCTCCGTGCACATGCTGGCGGGTTCGGAAAAAGTGCTCTTCAACAGCCGCCGCTCCAGTGCCGACGACGAGATCGTCAGTCGCAGCTGGCAGATCGAGGGAGCGCCCGAGAGCCACGGTGTGCAAGCGGTGGCAGATCTCAAGCCCCGGCTCGGCGCCTACTCGGTGCGGCTCACCGTGACCGCTGCGAACAAGGAAACGGACACGGCAGAGCTCCACCTCCTTCGCCTGCCCGCCTCTTCGTTTGCATTCGGCAATGACCAGCCACTGCATCCCGAGCAGGTCGAGAGAGCCCGCCATACGCTGGCCGAGGCCGTCCAAGATGCGCCTCCGGAGGCGATCGAGCTCGACGGCCACGCCGACGACGTTGGAACCCCCTCCTACAACCTCGGTCTCTCGCTGGCCCGTGCCCGGCACATGCGCGAAGCGCTGCTGTCTCCATCTGTCGATGTGGCGAAAGCAGCGAAGCGGAATGTGCCGGTCACCACGCTCGCCTACGGCGAGACCTGCCCCGCCGACCGACGAGGGGGGCGACGCGCTCGCAACCGCCGCGTCGACGTCTTCGTTCTCGGGCAGGACGTGACCGTCGTACCTGCCCCCGGCTGCCACCCCGAACGTAACGAAACCACCTCCTGGATGCTACGGCCGGCGTCATCAGACCGCTGAGGTCCGCCGGTTTACTTGTTATTAGGTCAACAGTGGGTAAAAAGCCCGACTTTTTGCGCGACGAAGCCCAACTTTCGAGGATTAAGAGTTCGGGGGCGCTGTCGATTAGGAGGGGGTGATGAATCTGCCAGTGCCTTGGTGCAAAAGGCAAACCCGCTGCGAGGCGGGGGCGCAAAGCCAACGGAGCTCTCTGCGGGGAGCCGGCCGGGCTACCACCGGGGTCGACAGACACCACGTGGCTGCAACGCGACGGGGCTCTGGCGAAATCGATAGGAACCTAGGAGGTCCCTGATGTTTCTCCAGAATCTCCGGGCCAAGGTTGGCGCCCGGCTCAACGGCGACAGCGAGAGCGGCTTCACGCTGATCGAGCTTCTCGTCGTCATGCTCATCCTCGGAATCCTGGCCGCGATCGCGCTGCCCGCATTCTTCAACCAGAAGGACAAGGCCGGCGACGCCAAGGCCAAGGAGTACGCACACTCCGCACAGGTCGCGATGGAGACCTACGCCACCGACCACAACGGCAGCTACGAAGGTGCTGACCGGGACGCTCTGATCGCGATCGAGCCGACCCTTGCCAGCGCTCCCTTCAAAGAAAACAAAGTCGCTGCAGCCAGCGCGACGGGCTACACGATCATCATGACCGGCAGCAAAACCACCCAGACGTTCACCGTCAAAAACGAAAACGGCGCGCTTACCTTCCCGTGCACCGTGGCCGGTAAAGGCGGGTGTCCGGTTGTTGGTAAAGAAGTCGGCGGCGAAGAAAAACCAATCGGCGGCTGGGGCGGCTGATCCCACTAGCCGTATCGCTTAGCTATGCCTAAGCCAGCCGTAAGCACTCGCGAGGGGCGGGCCATCCTGGCCCGCCCCTCGCTGTGTTTTCTTCTCGTCCTTCTTTTCTTTGCGGCCGCCCTCGCCTTTGTCGCTTCAGCGGCGCAGGCGGTCCCCACGCCCCTGCTGACCGGCACCGATCCGGAGTCGAGCTCGGCCTCTCCTGCCGAATCGACCGAACCCCTGATCCTCGGCGAAGGGGAAGCGACGATAATCACCCAGGGCATACCGCGTGTCTTTGGGCCGCGGACCTCGGCGACCAAACACCCCGAGTACGAAATCGAGATCTTCGCCAACGGCTCGTGCCAGGGGTCACCAATGAAAACCGGCAATGCGGGCGAGCTCGAAAGCCCCGGCATTCCGGCTATCGCTGCCGAAGACCAGATGTCCGTCTTCTCGGCGAGGCAGATCGACCCCGGCGATCCGACCCATCCCTCCACCTGCTCTGCGCCACTCAAATACTGGCAAGGCGATCCCCCACCCGAAGAAGAAACTCCGGGCGGCGGTGGGCCCACCGACCCACCGCCCGGTGGGCCTGGGCCCCAACCAGGAAGCCCCCCTGTGCGACCGGGTCCGCCACATCTGCGCCTCGTCCCCGGCGCTCGCGCCAATCAGAACGCTCCCCGACTGACGGGCACCGCTCCTGGCGCCGACGCGGTCAGGCTCTTCGCGGGTCCCGGCTGCAACGGTTCGCCGCTGGCGAAGGTCTCACCGGCCGAGCTCGCCGCCGGCGTGCCGGTCCAGGTTGCCGACAATTCCACCACCAGCTTCTCGGCGGTCGCGCTTGCCGGTGGCGAGCAGTCCCCTTGCTCGACGACCGTCACCTACATCGAGGACTCAGCCGCACCACGTACCCGGATCACCATGGGCCCGGGTGTAAAGACCCGCCGCCGCAAGGCCATCTTCCGCTTCGCCGACATCAGTGGCGATCCCCCCGGCGCCACATTCCTCTGCAAGGTCGACCGCAAGAAGTGGAAGCCGTGCACATCCCCCTTCAAGGTCCGCAGCCTCGGCTTCCGGCGTCACTCGCTCCGAGTGCGTGCCGTCGATCTCGCCGGTAACGCCGAGACGAAGCCCGCAAAGCGCAGCTTCAAGGTCGTCCGCGCGCCATAGGCCCTTGGTGGCGGCACCAGCGGCAGCCGCCGGCTCGGATAGAACTCGCGCCCGATGGTCGGCATCGTCCTGATCGCGTTCGTGGGCGGCCTCGCGGCCGGGAGCTTCGCCACTGCGGTCGCTCACCGCGTCCCACGGGGCATCTCCGTCGTAGGGCGCTCCCGTTCCCAGTGCCCCGCCTGCGGCGCTCAGATCGCCGCGTACGACAACGTGCCGCTTTTCTCCTGGCTGCTGCTGCGCGGCAGGGCACGCTGTTGCGGAGCCCATATTTCCCCTCGCTATCCGCTGACCGAGGCGATCGTCGGAGCGCTCTTCGTCGCCACCGTGCTCGTCTATCGCGACGATGCCGCGGAGGCGGCGATCGGGCTCGTCTTCGTGACCATGCTGGCGGTCGTCACCCTGACCGACCTCGAGCGGCGGATCATCCCCAACAAGGTCCTGATCGTGGGTGCGGTGCTCTGCCTGGCGATCGCGGTCCCGGCGGATCCGGATGGTCTTCCCGAGCGGTTGATCGCCGCTGCGGCTGCCGGGGGCATCCTTTTCGCTGTGGTTTTCGCCTACCCCGCCGGAATGGGTCTCGGCGACGTCAAGCTGGCGGCGACGATGGGGCTGTTCCTCGGCCGCGGGGTTGCCCCGGCCATCCTCATCGCCCTGCTCGCCGGCAGCATCGTCGGAGTGGCCCTGATCGCCCGCCACGGCTCCCGCGCCCGCAAGATGGCGATCCCCTTCGGCCCCTTCCTCGCCCTCGGCGGTGTCGTCGCCCTGTTGGTCGGCGACGACCTGATCGACCTCTATTGGGCCTAGAGCTGAACCCGCCTAGGTCGCGCGGCGGCCGAGCGGAGATCTCATCTTGCCCAGATCTCTTGGCCAATAGATTTGAACTTGCTAACCGACATCTGCCCCCGCTCGTTTCGGGCCTTGGATCCAGGTGCCGTGAGGGCATCCTTGATGGCCGGGCGATCGGCTTCATAGATTGCCGTCGGGTCGAAATGCTCATCCAGAAGTACCAGGAGGACTGCATCCCACTCCTTCTCTAGGTTGATGCTTCCTACTCGCTGGCTCGGCTTGGAGGAGGGAGTGAAGCGACGCCCCTTGATTTGCAGAAGCTGATCTCCATCCGGCGTCCTGCGTATCGCGTCGTACCCTGATTGCCGCACAGGCGCCAGCTCGACATTCAGAATCTGGGCGGCCTCGTACTCCGCGACCTCCCCTGTGACTCCAAGAGGCTTTTCGGTCATCTCGTAGTACTCGCGTGCGAGCACCTTCACCTCAGCCAGGAGCTTGAAGAGTCGTTTTGACGAAGCCATCCGTGCCGAATAGTCGATCGACCTAGGTGAGCTGCTTACCGTGCTTCTGGGCTACAAGGCTCAGCTTCTCCGTCAGGTAATCGAGCTGCATGAGCGCCTGAAAGGCCTCCTTGGGCTCTGCATACTTGAAGTCCCTGTGGGAGACCCGGTTGCGAACCATTCCGAAGTAGCCCACATACAGCTGTTGAAGACCTGATTGCTCGGATGCTTGAAGACTTGGATCTGCGAGTGGACCCGATTGGGCGAAAGCCTTTGATGCAAGGCCAACCCCGACAAGTCTCGGATCGAGGCTGCTCAGGTTTCGAATCGAGTCCTCCAAGAAGGTCGAGCCGTCGCGAAGGGCGGTCTCGAACTTTCCTTGGCGGAAATGAGCTCCGACCTGGCGACTTTCGAGGGCAGGATGGAGCACGATCGCTTCCAACACCCTGTGAGCGAAAGCAACCCTGGCCGCATCCGGTTGCATTGGGGCTTCGAGGTGGGCCCGGCCCTCATCGGTCAGCTTGCAGAATGTGGTTCCGGCACGGGGATTGGCTCGTATAAAGCCCTGCCTCTCAAGGCGCGCATAGGCGTCGTCGAGTGCGTCCTCGGCATCCTCCCGGCGTACCGAGGCTCTTGCTCCGGATTGCCGCACGACAGAGCCATAGATGCCTTCAGGGAACCACTCATGAAGCTGGAAGATCAGAAAGTTGCGTCCGCACTCGTTCTCCCGGCAATTGCCCAAACCGGCCAGCAGAAGGTCCGCCTGCTGCTCGGCGTCAAGGCCGAGAAATTCGGCGGGATCCATCGGGAGGCTCATCGTCGTCATCAGCCTACGACGAACTATCGGCATCAAGGACTACATTGGCTCAGGGAGTCGCGTCATCGCCTGGTCACGGATCGCACCTGACCAGTAGACGCGCCCGATGGCGCTCGAGACTTTCTCTACCTCGGCTGAGCCGGGGCGCCGGCCACGTTGACTCGGCCGCTCGCCTGTTGCTTCTTCTGCTTTTGCTTGCCGAGGGGGGCCTTGTCAAGGCTGTCGGTGGTGACTGCATGGAGTTTGATGATTTCGATCCGGTAGGTGCGTTCGTCGCCGCCGTAGACCACGGTCTCGGGGATGCCGGGTTCCAGGGCGAGCAGCTGGCAGCTGTCGCTGCCGACGACGCAGATGCCATCGCCGAAGAGGCCTCGGACGTTGTCGCTGACCAGCATCAGCACCTTCTTTTCGTCCTTGCTCACGCTCATGAAGGTGAGTGCCGGGATGTCGCGGCTGGGCAGCATCGTCAGCTCCGGGAGATCGCGGCGGACGGTGGGTTTGGCCTTGCTTTCGCCGGATTCGGAGACCGGCACGACACGTACGTCGATCGCGAAGGAGTAGTACTGGAGCACCCCATCGGCCGCTGGGTCGCCGTCCTCGCCGACGGGGATCGAGCTCGGCGGCTCGGGCGAACTGCTTGGTTCGGTGGAGGCTGGTTCGCTCGGTGCGGCGGCGCTTTCGACGCTGCTCGAGGCATCCCCGGACGTGTCATCACCTGCGGCCGCCGCATCGCCGCTCCCTTCGCCCGTGTACTGCTGCACGAAGGGATCCCGGGGCGCCCTGTCCTCGAGGCGGCGGCGGTAGTCACGTAGGCCCGGCGCGGCTTTGGCGACTACCAGGCCCGACGTCGGCACGGCTGCGCTGGGCGTGGCAATGGCGGCTTCGGGCGATTCGGATTCCGAGGAACCGCCGCTGAGTGCGATGGGCAGGGCGACGACCGCGACGAGCAGGATCGCGACCAGCGGCAACAGATGGCGCTCACGCAGGTCGTAGTAGACGTCGAGCAGGAAGCCGGGGACCTTGATCTCCGGCAGTTTCAGCTCGGGCCCTTTCTTCAGCATGTTCATTGCGCCTCACTCACCGGGGTCGCTTCGGTAGCTGCTTCCCCTTCGGGTGCGGTGGCGGCAGGGGTGGCGATCGAAGGTGCCGGTGCGGCTGGAGTCGCGCCGGCGGTGATGCCCTGGCCAGGGGGGACCACGTACGTGGTCACGGCGAAGGTGGCGCTGAGCTGTGGGAAGCCGCCCTTGGGTCCGGGGTTGAGGGCAAAGCCGTCGAGAGTCACCAGGCGGCCGTCGACCGCGATGTTCCCCTTGCCGGTGTCGACGAGCGAGTCGATCCCCTCGATGAAATCGGCGAAGCGGAAGAAGTCGCCCGAGAAGGTGAGGTTGTACGGCATCTTGGCGAGCCCGGCGGGGCCGACCGTGGCCCCAAGCGGCATCACCGAAGCCGCCGCCTCGGTTGGCGGGACGGTCGCAGCGGCCGGCGTCGCGCCGGATGGGGCGCTGCCGGTGGGTGGGGCCGCCGCCGCTGCTGCTTCCGGGGGTGGCGCGGCTTCGCCCGCGCCACTGAGCTGGATGCTCTCGAATTTGACCTTGGCCTTGGTGGCAACCTCGTTCAGCTCAACCAGCAGCGAGGCGGTTTCGTCGCCGGCGGGCACCGCCTGGCCGAGCACGACGAGCTGCTCGTAGTCCTCCGGAAACTCCCGGCGAGCGGCGACGGCTTCGGCGACAGTGCCCCGGGCTTCGCTTACGGCGACGCGCAGTTCCGCGGCCTGGGAGGAGAGCTCGCTCGCTTCCTCGCGCTTTGGACCGAGCAGCAGCATCCAGAAAGCGGCTGCGAGCGCAGCGACGAGCAGGATCGCGACGATCAGCCGGTTGGAGGAGCTCATTCGCTCGCCGTTTCGGTCGGGGTGGCAGCGGCTTCAGGTGTGGCTGCGACTTCGCTTTCGGACGTTTCGACACGGATTGGCGCCGCATCGAAGGCGGCGACCATCTGGAACTGGGCGATGAAGTCGCGTGTCTGGCAGTTCCCGCTGACGCTGGCAGACGAGGCCGCGCTTCCTGCGGCTGAGCCGACCACCGACGATTGCATGCCGACCCGGGTCACCCCGTCGATCTCCTTCAGTGCCTGGACGAAGCCCGCCACGGCATCCTGGCTGCGCGCGCAGCCGATCAGCTCCAAGGCCGGGCCGGGAATCGAGCTGCGCAGGGCGACGCTGCCGGCTCCCTCGACCGAAGCTCCCGAGGTGGCGGTCCCGGTCAGGTTGGTCAGCCAGACGTCGCTGGGCAGGATCAGCGCCAGCTCGCGCATCACCCGCTGCCAGTCGAAGCGGCTGTCGGCGAGGCTTGCCACGGTGGCGACGCGCTGTTCCTGCAGGGTGTGGAACTGCGTGTAGGAGGCGAGGGCCTGGGCGCGAGCTTCGACGGTCGCCCGTTCGTCTTCGAGTGTTGCGATCTCCGCCTTGCTGCCGGCAATCTGGTTGTCGGTGACCGCAAGCACGGCGACTCCGATTACGGCGGCGGCCAGAGCGCCGACCACGATGTAGGCGAGCGGGCCGCCGCGCATCGGCCGGCGCTCGCCGGGCCGTTCCTCGGATGGGATCAGATTTACCGGGCGCACTGCTAGCGCTCCAGGGCGAGGCCGAAGGGCAGGGAGAGGCGCGCAGCGGAGGCCGGGTCGAGATCGGCGAGCGCCTCGGGCGCGCGGATCTCCATCGGCAGGCCGAGGATCGGTTCCATCTGTGCGGTGAGTCCGGGGATCGTGCTGCCGGGGCCGCAGAGGACGACATGCTCGACCGGCACCGCGCCTTCCTGGGCGCCGTAGAAGTCGAGCGAGAGGCGCAGCTCGTCGAGCAGCGCCGAGGCGCCGTTCTCCACCGCAGTACGAGCTTTTTCCACGATGGCCGGGTCGCCCTCGATTTCAGTGGTGGGCCTCTCCAGACCGACGTATTCGAGCCACTGCCGGGCGTGCTCGGGCGAGAGTCCTGTGGACGAGGCAAAACCTCCGGCGATGTCCTCGAGGCCGGCCGGCGAGACGCGCGTGAAGAGACACGAGCGGTTCTTGGCGACGGCCAGGTTGGTGACGTCGCCGAAGTTGCAGTAGAGGACCGCAGAAGAGGTGGGTTCGGTATCGGCCTCCGCTGCCATCGGCTGCCGTTCGCCGAGTGCGCGGATCATGCCGAAGGCGGAGAGGTCGACGCCGACCGGTTCCAAGCCGGCGTCGCGCAGGGGCTTGAGCGAGGCGGCGATCATGTCGCGGCGGGCGGCCACCACGATCACGTCGATCTGGGGGGCGGCGCCCTCGACAGCGCCGATCCCTCCCACCACTCGATGGTCGATGACCGCCTGCTCGAGTGGCATCGCGATCTGCTCCTGGGCGGCAAAGCGGACTGCGGCGGAGAGCTCGTTCGGATCGTCGATCGCCGGCAGGCGCAGGGTTCTGACGACTACACGCTGATTGGCAATGCCGAGACGGACCTTCTTCGAGAGCTTGTGCTCGGCGAAGAGTTCGCGCAGCGCCTCAGTCAGTGCTTCGGGATCGGCGACCTCGCCGTCCTGAAAGGCCTCGGGGGGAAGCGGTCGCGTGGCTGTCGCCGTGACGTGCGCCTCGTCGTTGAGCCGCACCTCGGCCGCGCCGACGCTGCCGGCTTCGATCTCGAGGCCGACCAGGGAACTCTCCTTCTTGCGGTTCCTTGTCAGTTTCAGCGCTGGGGGCATTTGGGGGAGGAGTGACGGCATGGAGGCGCAACTGCCAGAAGTTGAATCGGCCAAAAGTCCGTGAACCTTTGCCCTCGGCCTACTGAAAATTAAAAAAAGCTCGAATCATCCGACCGTCATGCGGCCGATCACCCAGTCAGATTGGACCGGCTCGATGAAGCTGGGAGGGGTGATCGTGTGCAGGCGGTCGTCGTAGTTGTAGCTCTTCAGATAGCCGGTGCCCACACCTGTGGTTCCGACTGCGCCGCGGAACTTCTGCGAGATCGCGCCGTGGATGTTCAGGGTCCCCAGCGGGTCGCCGCAGTCATAGTTGTCGACGATGAAGGAGTGGTTGATCGCCAGGATCGCGGCGTCGACCTCGATGTCAGGGACCGAACCGGTCGCGTTCTCGCAGGTCGTTTTTTTGATGGTTTCTTTTTTGCCCCATTTGTTTGTGACGACTTCTTCCACCGTCACCATTTCATAGGGGTGGTAGATGCGGATGAAGTTGTTGGCGATCAGTCCGAGGATTCCGTCGTCGCTGCTGCTGATCAGGTCCTGGTCGACGATGATGTCGTTCCCCGCGGCGATCGTCAGCTGTCCCGAATAGCTGCCGTGCACGTAGACGTTGCCGCATTCCGAAGCTGCCGGGTAGGTGACGTTGAATGGCGTATAGGCGCCCGAGCATTCGCCGCTTTCGACATAGACGACGCCGTTTGACGGGAAGGGACGCGATTCACCGGTTTCGCAGTTGTCCCCCGGGGTCCCACCGCTCGCCACGGTTATCGTTTCTCCGCTGAGGCAGATGTGGACCTGGCCTTTGTACCTGTATCCGGGTTCGGCGATTTCGGCGAGCTGTGCGTTCGTCGTCGGGGGCACGAGGACCGGTGCGTTGGTCCGGTAGGTGCCTTCGAAGGTCGGGTCCCCCTGGCAGTTCGACGAGTTGTTGGGAACGTCGTCGGTCGAGTACCACCCCGGCGCCGAGGCGCTGACCTCGATCGAGTCGGCGGCGTCGCGGCCGAAGACCGGGTCGTTGCAGATCACGAAGGCGTCGTTGGTGTGGACCGGACCATTGAGGGAGTCGCCGTGGACGAAGGAGATCACTCGGCAGTAGGTGCTCGATCCCGCCCTGATCGGAAGGTCGTTCCGCCCTTCTTTCAGGGTCTTGGCGCACTGGATCTCCGCGCCGTCGATGTCTTCTTCGTTTGGCCCGTAGGTGATTGGGTCAGACGTCTCGCGCTGCGTGAAGTAGACGTAGTCGAGGAAGCTGGCGGGCTTGAAGGTGGCGGTTACGGAGACCTCCGAGCCGCCCGCGTAGCCGGTTGAGCGGATCCGGAACGTTCCCTTCATCGAACCGAGCGACTCGAGCATGCTGATTGTCGCCGTGGTGATGTTCGTCGGGTCGCATTTTTCGCGGCCGGTGGCCGGGATCAGCTCGAGCGCGTATTCCGCGCCGGTGGTACCGGGAACCGGCAGCCGGTTGCTGGTTTTCCCTTGTTCGTTTACCGCATGCGGTTTCGACACGGTCGTGCATTTGGCCCAGTAGCCGTTGTCGATGTGGAGGTGGTAGGCGTAGTTGTCGATTCCCGCCTTGGCCGCCTCGTAGGCCCGCTTGCGATCGGAATCGTGCCGGGTGAGGTGAGTGTCGCCGTTGACCGCGGTTACGGCGACCAGAACCAGCACGGACATCAGCGAGAGGCCGATGGTCGTCATGATCATCGTGAACCCAGCCTCGTTGTCGCGGCGATTCACTGACATGGCGGGCTGGGTGCGCTTTCATTGAAGGAAGGGGGCGTCAGGCGCAGCGTGGCGCTGTTCTGGATCGCGGCGGGAGCGTTCTCGTCGTCGATCGGGGTGCTGGATGGCGATACCGCCAAGGCAACGCGCACCTGCACGGTGCTCGCCGCGTTTTCGGCAGTGAGCGTGGTGCCCTGCGGGACTGGCACAAGGCTTCCTTTTTCGTAGAAGTAGTAGGTGAAGATCGAGCTGCTCGGGGACACCGGGCCGACGTTGGTCGCCAGCTGGCGGATCGCCGGCGTGGCGGAAAAGGTCCATTCCTGCGGCGTGGCCCCACTGGCCCACGCGTAGTCGGACTTCGAGAGCGTCCCATCGGTCAATGTGACCACCGTGCGGACGGGCTTGGGCGCCGCGGCGGACCCTTCGGTGGGTGAGCCGTGGACGAAGTCGAGCGAAGTGCCGGTGCTGCCGGCTTGCACGGGCGCGATCTTCGGAGCCAGGCAGGCAGAGTGGAGTTCTTCCATCAGGTTGGTGAGCGCAACGCGGGCGTTTTGGGTTGCGTGGACGCGAGCGCTGACTCTGGCGCTGCCGTGGATCGTGGTGAGGATCACCATCGTCAGCGCGTAGAGGACAACCATGCCGACGGCAGTTCCGACGATCACCTCGACCAGGGTGGTCCCCTGTTCATCTCGGATCCGGTCGAGCCGCGTCACGGGCAGTTACCGTTCGAGGTCCCGGATGCCAGGTCGATCGTCACGGCCGTGGCGGAGGTGAGGGACTGGATTTTCTGCCCGGTGACGGTCTTGCGAACGCCCCCCGACTGGGCGCAGATGTTGAAGGTTCCCCATGGCATCCCCGGGTCGGGCAAGACGCCACCAGTCGTCGTCGTGAAGGTGCGGCTGACGTTGCAGCCGGTGTCGGTGATCTTGACCGTCGCCCCCACCAGAAGGGTGCTGCCTTTTTTGACGACCAGGTTGAGCGCGGGCAGCTGCAGCATCACCGTTGGGGTGGTGCCGCCGGCTGGGACGATGACGCTGCCCATGGCCAGGGCTCCCGGAGGATTGAGTTCGTTGTTGGGGTTGGGGTTGTTTTTTTCGCAGTAGCCGGCGTAGACGGTGTCCGGTTTGGAGAAGGGGAAGAGGTTGGCGGCGGTGACTTTCGTTTCCCGAGAACCGCTCAGACTGGGATACGCTTTCGCCGTTTTCCCGGTTTCGGCGTTGTAGACGACGACCGAGTCCATTTTCGAGGCTTTGAAGTTCGTCGTGCTGCCTTCCCGGTATTTGAATTCGACCGGTATGGAGCCCGGGTGGTCGTAGTAGAGGGTCATCCCCACGGTGTTGCTTGGGCTGACGCCCACTTTGGTTGCTTCCGGTGGCGAGGAGCCGGTCTTGTCGACGAGGCCTGACGTCGTCGTGGTCACGCCGTAGTTGTCGGTGGGCAGGTCTGCGACGTTGGCGCAGCCGGTCGAGTCGCTCGTGGCGGTGAACGTGCCGCCCGCTTCGCCGGTGCCTTTGAGTGAGACGCCCGTGAGCGGCACGTTGTTGGCGTTCAGCACGGTGATCGCCAGGGTGCCGTGGCTGGCATCGAGCGATCCGTTGGACGGCGAGACGATGCTCTGGATCACCACGGGGGGGCGGCTGCCCAGCCCGGGCCAGGACACCCGGGAGGTGACCCGGACGTAGTCGGCCGAGCTTTTCCCGCTCACGCAGGAGGCATCCGTGCCGCTCGAGTTGTTGACGAAGACGCCGGTCGATTCGAGCGTGAATTTGCTGCCGTCGATGGTCACCGGTTGGACCTGTTTCAGCCTGTTGAGGGAGGAGATCCGGGTCGAGCGCAGGCGCGCCTGGTCCTCTTGGGCAATCGCAATTGCAGTGGCGTGCCGGCGCTGGTCGGCGGCGGAGCGGGCGCTCGTTTGCATCAAGGCGAGGACCGCGCCGGCGACGATCGCAAGGACCAGCGCGCTGACCAGGATCTCGATCAGCACAAAGCCACCCTCGGCGGGCGGCGTCCTTCGCCTGGATGGCAACATGACCCATTGCATCGGTCGTGCCGGACCTCGCCTTGAGCCGGCCGAGCGGCTCCAAGGCGGCATTCTATCCCGGATCGGCCAAAACTTCAGTAAGTGAAGCTATAGCGCTACACTTGCTGAAGCGAGGCAATCGGACCTACCGCCTCGTTTTCGCGATGAGTGCAGCCTCCAACTCCCGATGTCCCGTCTGCCGCACGGCCGAGGTGGTGTGCGGCAAGTGGACTCTCCTGCTGATCCGCGACCTGGCCGAGGGGTCTAGTCGATTTTGTGAGCTGGAGCGCTCGCTGGAGGGAATCAGCCCCCGCACGCTGTCGCTGCGCCTCCGGGCTCTGGAAGAGGAGGGTGTCGTCGAGCGGCACACCTTCCCAGAGGTGCCGCCGAGGGTCGAGTACGCGCTGACTGAAAAGGGGGAGGCGCTGGTGCCCCTGATCGAGGACATGCGCCAGTACGGCAGGCGCTGGCTATCTGACGAGCGCCAGCCCGCCGCCGCCTGAGGACGTGCCACTTGTTAGGTGCCCATATGGGTGCCTAACAAGTGGCACGTCTGCAAGCGGGCGTGCAGGCGCAGGAGCGCCAGGCAGGGACGGGAAGCCTGGGGGACCGTGCGTGACCTCCTGCTCAATCAGGCACTGAAGCAATTCGCCGCCGAGGCGGCGACGCGTCTCAGCACGCTCGTCGCCGGCGGCGATCAGATTCCCTTCGACGTCGCCGAGCAGGACGGGCCCGACTCCCTCTTTCACAGCTACGTACCGCTGACCGGCCGCTATGTCTTCCACCACGAGGCAGACCTGCGTGCGCTCGCAAGCTTCGAGCCGGCGCGCGAGGCGGTCGCCCAGGCCGACCTCGCCGCGTCGTACCTCGAGTCCCGCGGCGAGGCGGTTTCGACCGAGCCAGACGAGCGGGCGGCGAGAATGCTCGTGGTTTTCATCGCCGCACTCTGGGACGGCTGCACCGAATTTGCCCTCGACCGCACCCGCCTCGATGCCGCCCTGACGGCGCTCGACGCCGAGACTCGCGACGCGAGCGAGGCGGACGTGTTGATCGTTCCCCTGGTCGGCCTGCGAATGGCCGTGGCTCGCCTGCAGTTGCCGCACGGCGTGCAGGTGGTCCGGGTGGATGCGATCGAGGCCCCGATCGAGGCGATGCGCAGCGAGGGAATGGGCCGCGCCGCCTGGGAGCCGCAGTTCCTTGCCCTGGCCGAGCAGGAGGATGAGACCGACAGCGCCGAGTCGGCACTGCACCAGCTGTGCGAGCTGATCAGCGTCATGCACCTCTTCAAGGCGGGGGCCGTCGGACTCGGTCCCTACGCCTTCGCGCCGACCGGCGACGGCCAGTGGCGCCGCATCGCCACCGGCGCCCCGGCGACTCGCCCCGGCGGCTACTCACTGAGCAAGGGCGAGGCGGCGGAGCTCACCGATTTTGCCCAGACGCTGGAGGCGCGACCGGACCCCGACGGTGCACTTGCCTGGGCGGTCGGTCGCTTCGAGATGGGCTGCGGACGGGAGAGCGCGCTTCAGGGCCTCAGCGACCACCTGCTGGCGCTGCGCTCGGTGCTCGAGGGGCAGGGCCCTGTCGGCGCCTCGCTGCCTATGCGTGCCTCGGCCCTGATCGCCGACGAGACTTACGACCGGATCGAGGCACGCGAGCAGATCGAGCATGCGCTCGAGCTGGAGCGTTCGCTGATGAACGGGTCCCCTTCCATCCCGGGCCTTGCCCTGGCCGCCTGGATCGAGGAGGGGGTCCGCCGGATCCTGCGCGACGCCGCGCTCGGCAAGCTTGGGGCGGACCTCAACGCGGCCGCCGACGAGACCTTGATCGCCACTGGGCTCGAGGCCGGAGACGTCGAGATCGCGGTCGCCGTACACGAGAGCAGCGAACCCAGCGAGAGCCAAGCTGACCACGTCGATTTTTCACAGGAGGAAGAGATGAGCCAAGAAACCCGCATCCTCGAGCCGGTCCCGGCAGAGGACGAGATCCGGATCGTCGCGACCAACTGGCTCGACGAGGTCGAGGTCGAGGAGAGCACCCTCGACTTCCCCGCGATCGAAGGAGACGTCACGCATCGCGAGCGGATCGACACCCCCCGCGTCCGCCACCTCTTCCCGGTACCCGAGGACGCGGACTGGGAAGTGCGCGAGCTCAATTACGACCACTATCACGCCGGCTAGGCGCGGCCTGCTGCCAGCTCGATCCGTTCCTCGCTGCTGGCGAAGAGGTAGCGGTTGATCTCGGTGAGGCCGGCGAGGTCGTGGACGTCCTCGTCCAGGTAGGGGACGCGGATCACTCCCTTCGTCCGCAGCTCGGTCGCGAGGCGCTCGATGTTGCGGGCGTCGCGCTCCGCCAGCGCCTGGTAGTCGGCGAAGTTCTCGGCCACTCGCTCCGCCAGGTCCTCGTCGCCCAGCCCGTCGCGCAGGGCGCCCGGCAGGTCGGAGACGTCGCCGCGCAGCCGCTCGGCGGGATAGTGGACCTTGTTGACGACGACCCCGCCGAAGGGCAGTTTCGCCTCGACCAGCTTGCGGTGGAAGTAGACCGCCTCGTCGATCGGCTCACCCTGGGGGCCGCAGACGACGAGGAAGCAAGTGCGAGGATCGGCGAGCAGCCCGTTGACCCGCTTGGCGCGAGCCTGGAAGCCGTCGACCATGCCGCTGAAGGCATTGAAGAACTCGGCCAGGTCGGCGAGCAGGTCAAAGCCGACGATCCGCTTGAAGACCGAGAGAGCGACGGAGGCACCACGGCCGGCGACCCTTGCCGCGATGCCGGTCGGCCGCATGAAGACACGCAGCGAGCGGCCTTCGATGAACTGGGTGAGCCGGCGCGGCGCGTCGAGGAAGTCGAGCGCGTTGCGGGTCGGCGGCGTGTCGAGCACGAGCAGGTCGAAGCGGCCTTCGGTGTGCAGCTCGAAGAGCTTCTCCATCGCCATGTACTCCTGCGAGCCGGCAAGTGCGTTGGAGATCTGCTGGTAGATGCGGTTGTCGAGGACGCGGTCGCGCGACTCCTCGTCCGGCGCCTGGCGGGCGACCAGCTCGTCGAAGGTCGCCTTCGCGTCGAGCATCATCGCCCACAGCTCGCCCTCCATCTCGATCCCCTGCTCGGCGAACAGCTGCGGGTCCACCTGCTTGGCCTCATTGCCGAGCTCCTTCAGTCCGAGGGAGTCGGCCAGCCGCTTCGCCGGGTCGATCGTCAGCACGCAGACCTTCAGGCCTCGCGCCGCCATCCCGGTGGCGATCGCAGCCGAGGTAGTGGTCTTGCCGACCCCACCCGACCCGGCGCAGATGCAGATGTCCTTGCCCTCGAGGATGTCGCCGACCGCCGGCATCAGCCGAGCCTCCGTGCCAGTTTCTGTGCTGCCTCGACTCCCAGCTCGGGCTCGAAGAGGAAGGGGAGGGTCTTGACTGGGGCCTCGACCCGGCGGCGCAGGCGGGCGAGCTGCGCCCGCTGGGATTTCGCGCGGTTGTGCTCGGAGAGAGCGGCCCGGGCGGCCGCGCGCACAACGCCGTTCTCGCCGCCGGCCAGCTCCGCGATCCGCTCGCTCTCCTCTTTGGAGAAGCGCTCGGGATAGAGACCGTTCATGTAGATGCGGTCGACGGCGACGCCGACCTCGGTACGAAGGTCGTGCTCGAGCGTTGCGGACTCGTTGACCGGCATCTCCTCCGGCAGGGCGACGATCGCGGTGCCGGTGTGCTCCTGGTCGGTGATCAGGCGGTCGAGCTGCTGCGCCTGCGAGTGGATCGGGCCGACCCGGGCGATCGCGGCGAAGGTGCGCGGCGTCTGCAGGAAGCCGATGCCGTGGCCGGTGGCGGGTGCGTCGACGATCACCAGGTCGTACTTACGGCCCTGCTTCACCTTGCGGTCGAGCTGGGCCAGCTCCCAGATCTTGCCGATCGTCACCAGCTCCTTGAGCCCGGGGGTCGCGGCAGCCAGGTAGCTGAAGATGCGGCTGCGGAAGAGCATGTCGCGCATCGCCCGCACCTTCAGCTGGAGCAGGACGTACTCGCGCATCGACTCGTCGGGGTCGATCGAGATCGACCAGAGGTTCTCGGCCATCTCGACCTCGTGGAAGCCGACCTCGGTGTGGTCGAAGAACCGCGAGGCGTTCTCCTGCGCGGAGACCTCGCAGACGATCGTCCGCTTGCCTTCGGCGGCGGCGCGCAAGCCCAGCGCAACCGCGACCGTGGTCTTCCCGACACCGCCCTTGCCGGTGACGAAGACCAGTCGCTTGTCGAGGAGATCGTTAACGGTTGATTCCTAGCAATTTCGGGAGCCGGCAGGAAAAGCGGATGGCCATGCGAATACCCGCGCAATGGGATTCCTCAGCCGCAAGAACAAGTCCAAGCGGGTTGCCGTCGACGAGGCGCACCCGATCGTCGAGGAGCTGGAGCGCATGGAGGAGGCAGTGCCTGAGCGGCCGGTCGACGATTACTCCGAGCGAGTTGCCAACCAAGACTTCGAGCAGTCGGTCGACGGTGATTTCGCGCAAGGCTCTCCGGCCGCGGGTCCTGTCGCCGAGGATGGCCCTCCGGCGAACACCCCGGAGGGCGCATCCTCGGCGCCACCCGCGGAGGAGACCTATGAGGAAGACGCCGAGGAGCCGGCAGTTTGGGTGACTGCCGAGCGGAATGAGGCACCGGCGGCTCCGGCAGCTGAAGCTGAGGAGGGTGACGAGGGGCCCGAGCGGTTCTTGCCCCGGGATCTTCTGGCGCCTTCGCGGCATGAGGTTGCGGTCGCGGAGCCGGAGGCCGAGGCGCCGACCAAGCACGCTGAGGTGATTGCGTTCGCGAACCAGAAGGGTGGGGTGGCGAAGACCACCACGACCCTCAACCTCGCCGTCGCCTTCGCCGAGTCCGGATACAAGGTCCTCTGCGTCGACCTCGATCCGCAGGGGAACCTGACGATGAGCCAGGGGATCGACCCGGACAAGGTCGAGAAGAGCCTCTACGACGTGCTCGTCAACGACATGCCTATCAGCGAGATCGTGCAGGAGCGGGAGATCGACATCGCCGTCTCCTCGATAGATCTGGCCGGCGCCGAGATCGCGATGAGCACCAAGATCGGTCGCGAGCGCTCGCTGGAGAAGGCGTTGAAAGAGGTCACCGGCTACTACGACTTCGTCTGCATAGACACGCCGCCCAGCCTCGGCCTGCTGACGATCAATGCGCTGACCGCTGCGAACAAGGTGATCGTTCCGGTCCAGTGCGAGTATCTGTCGATGCGCGGACTGGTCCAGCTCCAGAACACGCTGAAGATGATCCAGGAGAACCTCAATCCCGACGTCAAGATCGAGGGCATCCTGCCGACGATGCTCGACTCGCGCACCGTCCACGCCAAGGAGGCGGTCGAAATCCTCGAGGAGAACTTCGGCGAGCTCGTCTTCAAGTCCCGCATCCGCAAGGCGATCAAGTTCGCCGAGGCTCCGGTCAAGGGAGCCAGCGTGCTCAAGTACGATTCCGGCAGCAGCGCCGCGAACTACTACCGGGAGCTGGCGAAGGAGGTCCTTGCCCATGAGTCGTCGTGACAAGCGCGCCAGCATGAGAGAGGGGCCTCTCTCGGATCTTTTCCGGTCGACGACTGATGAGGGCTCAAGCGCCTCGGCCACGGGTCCTGCCGCCGAGGGTGACCCTCCGGCGAACACCCCGGAGGGCGCACCCTCGACGCCACCCGTGGAAGAGACGTTTGAGTCTTCGGCGCCGGCCAATACGGCTCACGAAGAGACTCCCCCCGAGCGGCTGAAAAGGGTGTTCTCCGAGGAGCCGCGGCAGCGGCGCGAGGTCGAGCCGATCGTGGAAGCGCCGCGGTACGGGCGTGAGGAGCCGGAGTACGAGCCGCCTGGGAGCGGTGAGCCGCACCAGCCCGTGATTCGGGTCGTCGGTGTGGGTGGCGGCGGCGTCAACGCCGTCAACCGGATGGTCGAGGCGCGGATTCCCGGGGTCGAGTTCATGGCTGTCAACACAGACCTTCAGTCGCTGCAGCTCTGCATGGCGGACGTCACTGTCCACATCGGCGAAGAGCAGACGCGCGGCCTCGGTGCCGGCGCCGATCCGGAGCTGGGGCATCGCTCAGCCTTCGAGGAGCAGGACAAGATCAAGCGCCTGCTGAAGGGCTCCGACATGGTCTTCGTCGCCGCCGGTGCAGGCGGCGGCACGGGAACGGGGGCCGCCCCGGTGATCGCCCGCCTCGCTCGCGAGGTCGGCGCGCTTACGGTCGGCATCGTCACCAAGCCGTTCAGCTTCGAGGGCAGTCGCCGCGGCAACCAGGCGAACAAGGGCATCGAGGAGCTCGCCGCCGAGGTCGACACCCTGATCGTCGTCCCCAACGACCGCCTGCTCGAGGTCCTCGACCAGCAGACGTCGATGGTCGAGGCCTTCCAGGTCGCCGACGACGTGCTGCGCCAGGGCGTCCAGGGAATCTCCGACCTGGTCACGCTCCCCGCCGTGATCAACCTCGACTTCGCCGATGTGCGGACGATCATGTCCGAGGCCGGCCGCGCCCTGCTCGGGATCGGCATGGGCCACGGCGAGGGCCGGGCGGTGCTCGCCGCCGAAAAAGCGATCTCTTCGCCGCTGTTGGAGACCTCGATGGAGGGCGCCCGCGCGATCCTGCTTTCGATCACCGGCGGCTCCGATCTTTCCCTGGTCGAGGTCAGCGAGGCGGCCAAGCTGGTCGGCGAGGCTGCCCATCCCGACGCGAACATCATCTTCGGCGCCAACGTCGACGAGGAGCTCAGCGACCAGGTCTGGGTGACCGTCGTCGCCACCCGCTTCGACGGTCGCGCCGCACCGCGCCGCGCGGTCGAGCCGATGATCCGGCGCACCGCCGACGCCCCCCGCTCGCAGCGCCGCGGCGAGCGCGGAGGAGAGCTCGGCATCGACGTCCCCGAGTTCCTGCCCGGCTGACCGGCCACCCATGAGCGGGGTCGTCGCCGCTGGCCACCCACTGACCGCCGAGGCCGGTGCCCGGGTCCTGCGCGAGGGCGGCAACGCGGTCGATGCAGCAGTCTGTGCGGTGTTGGCCTCTTTCGCGGTTGAGAGCCCGCTGACCGGCTTCGGGGCCGGCGGCTTCATGATGGTTCACCGCGAGCGGGAGACGGTATTGCTCGACTTCTTCGTCGCAGCCCCGGGTAAGGACGGGATCGAGCGCGGCGCCGACCTCGTCCCCGTGCCGATCCATTTCGACACCGAGACCGTGCAGACGTTCTATGTCGGCCCGGCCTCCTGCGGGGTTCCCGGTACTGCGGCCGGGCTGGAGGCCGCTCTTGACCGCTTCGGTTCGGTGTCGCTTTCGGAGCTGGTCAAGCCCGGCATCCGGCTCGCCCGGGACGGTGCGCCGGTCAATGCAGAGCAGGCCTACATCCTCGACATCCTCGCGCCGATCCACGTCCGGCTCGAGGGCACGCGCGAGCTCTACGCCCCCGCGGGGCGAACGCTGCAGGCGGGCGAGCTGTTGCGTTTCCCTGAGCTCGCCGAGGCGCTCGAACGCTTCGGTGCCGAGGGTGCGGAGCCCTTCTACCGCGGCGAGGTCGCGGCAGCGCTGAGCGAGCACGTGGTCGCGAACGGCGGAACGCTCGGCTCCTCCGACCTCGCCGGCTACGAGGCGGTCGAGCGCCGGCCCATTCGCACGGACTTCCGCGGCGCCGAGGTGCTGACCAACCCGCCTCCCTCCTCCGGCGGCATCCTGATCGCCTACTGCCTCGGGCTGCTGGAGCGGCTGGGGGAGAGCAGCAGCCCCGAGCAACTGGTCGCAGCGATGGGGGCCGCCAACGAGGCGAGGGGAGAGGCCTTTGCGGAGGCCCTCTACGGCGTGGGCCTGGAGGCAAGCCTGCTCGATCCCGCGGCGCTCGATCTCTCTGCCGGCGACCTGCTCGGCTCGACCACCCATATCTCGGTACTCGACCGCGACGGGATGTGCGCCAGTGTCACCTGCTCCAACGGCTCCGGCTCCGGCGTCCTGGTCCCGGGGACCGGCGTGATCCTCAACAACATGCTGGGCGAGGAGGACCTCAACCCACTCGGCTTCCATGCGATCGCACCAGGCCGGCGGGTGCCTTCGATGATGGCTCCGACCGTGGTCCTTCGCGACGGCCAGATCGAGCTCGGGCTCGGCAGCGCCGGTTCCAACCGGATCCGCTCGGCGATCCTGCAGACGATCGTGCGTGCGGTCGAGCAGGAGATGGGTGCCGGCGATGCCGTGCGGGCGCCGCGCCTGCACTTCGAGCAGGGGATCGTCCAGGCCGAGCCGGGGATCGACGAGGAGGCATTGGCGAGGATCGAAGCGGCCGGAACGCAGATCGTTCGCTGGCCGCAAATCAACCTCTTCTTCGGCGGGGTGCAGGCGGTCGCCTGCGATCCGGAGACCGGCGCCTTCAGTGGCGGCGGCGATCCGCGCCGGGGCGGTAGCGTGGCGGTCGCATGACGATCGATTTCGAGGCAGAGGGTCTGCTGGAGGGCATCGAAGGCAACGCTCGACCGGCACGACTGCAACTGCTCGAAGAGCTGGCCGCGGATGGCGTCGAGGTCGAGGAGCTGCGCGAAGCGGTCGCCGCCGGTCGGCTCACGCTGCTGCCGGTGGAGCGTTCCCTGGCAGGCCCCGGCCCCCGCTACACGCCGCGTGAGGTGGCAGAGATATCGGGCGTCGACCTCGAGCTCCTGCAGCGCTTCAGCGCCGCCCTCGGCGTGCCCTACACCGACCCCGACGAACGGAGGGCGACCGAGGCCGACGTGGAGGCGGCGCGAAACATGAAGGCGTTCCGCGACGCCGGCCTGCCCGAGGACGGGATGCTCCAGGTGGCGAGGACGATCGGGATGGGAACGGCCCGTATCGCCGCCGCCAACCGCGAGCTGGTCGTGCGCACGCTGATGCAGCCGGGCGATACCGAGCGAGACCTGGCCGAGCGCTTCGCCGCCGCCGCCGAGCACATGATGCCGCTGGTCGGCCCGACGCTGGTCTACGCGCTGCAGGCCCACATGCTGGAGCAGATCCGCCGCGACGTGATCGGCATCGCCGACCTCGCCTCAGGGGAGATCCGCGGCGCCGTCGACGTCTCCGTCTGCTTCGCCGACCTGGTCGAGTTCACCCGCCTCGGCGAGGAGATCGCGCCGGAGGAGCTGGGCATGGTTGCGGGCCGCTTCGAGGAAATGGCGGCGGCTGTCGCCGAGCCGCCGGTGCGGCTGGTGAAGATGATCGGCGACGCGGCGATGCTCGTCTCCACCGACGCGGAGGCGACGCTGGGGGCGGCGCTGAGGTTGATCGAGGCGGCGGAGGGGGAAGGGGAGGAGTTCCCCTTCCTGCGCGCCGGCCTCGCCTACGGGCCCACCCTCGCCCAGTCGGGTGACTACTACGGCCGCTCGGTCAATCTGGCGAGCCGTATCACCGCCATGGCCAGGCCCGGCAGCGTGCTGGTCGACGCGGCGACGAAGGAAGCCGCGGACGGCGGCTTCTCCTACTCCTTCGCCGGCGAGCGGCGCCTCAAGGGCATCGATTCCGGCGTCAAGCTCTACCGCGCCCGTCGCGACGGCTCGAAATAGGGGCGTATCCGCCTGGCTGAAGCCTTGTACCCCCTGTGAGGGACACAAGGCTTCAGCGGCGAGGCGGCTTCTGGGGCCTGGTGGGGGTTCAGCACGGAGTCATCACGCGGTCGCAGCTGATGGCGCTCGGCTTCGGCGCCAAGGCGATTGCCCACCGGATCGCGACGGGGCGTCTGCATCCGCTCTGGCGAGGCATCTACGCGGTCGGCAGGCCGGACGTGGGCCAGCGTGGGTACTGGATGGCTGCAGTGTTGAGCTGCGGACCGCACGCATTGCTCAGCCACCGGAGCGCGGCTGCGCTGTGGGGCATGTCGGGGCAGTCGAATGTGCTGGAAGTGGTGGTGCCGGCCGAGGTCTGCCGTCACCGGCCAGGTATCGAGGTTCACCGACGGGCTGGACTACAGATGGCGGAACGGCGGCTGGTGCACCAAATCCCGGTGACCGATCCAGTGGCAACCTTGGTCGACCTTGCTTCGTGCGTGTCGGAGAGCCAGCTCGAACGGGCGATCAACGAGGCAGATCGGCTTGGTTTGACTGACCCGGAGGAGTTGCGCATCGCGGTCGATGCCATGACCCGACGGCCTGGCTTGGCTCCACTGCGCCGACTTCTTGATCGGCAGACGTTCACCGACTCAGGTCTCGAGCGCCGGTTCTTGCCGCTGGCTCGCGCGGCGGGCTTGCCGCGTCCAGTCACGCAAGCCTGGGTTCACGGATTCCGGGTCGACTTCTACTGGCCCCGGCTCGGCTTGGTGGTTGAGACCGATGGCCTGCGTTATCACCGGACGCCGGGTCAGCAGGCAGCCGATCATCGCCGGGATCAAGCGCAAACCGCCGCCGGATTGACGACGTTGCGCTTCGCCGAAGCCCAAATCCGTTTCGAACCCGACGGGGTGAAGGCGACTCTGTCCTCGGTGGCTATCCGTCTCGCCCAAGCTCGATGAAGCATTGTTGCCCTCATAGGGGGCACAAAGCTTCATCGAAAGTTTCAGGCGCGCTTGCGGCCGGAGACGAGCAGGTTGTAGAAGAGCTCGGCGGGGAGGTGGGGCTCGAGGAGACGGGTGTCGACCTTCTGCAGGGCGATGTAGCTGCGAAAGGCGAACTTGCGCCAGGTCCAGGAGACCGATTCGGGCTCGGCGGTCGACTCGACCGTGCGTAGGCCCCAGCCCCAGAAGTTGGAAAGGAGCTCCTCGCCGCCGACGCGGCGATCCTCGAAGCCGGCGTCGCGCAGCAGGCGGCGCAGGTCGGCAGGGGCGAAGGCGTGGACGTCGACCTCGCCCTCCAGGGCGTGGCTGCATGACTGCTCGGACTCGGCGACGGCACGCGGCTGCGCCCGGACCAGCCGCCTCCAGGCAGGAGCGACCGCAAGCGCCGTCCGCTTCGGCACAGCCGCCAGCTGGTCGCCGTAGCGTGATGGCTCGCCTCCGAAGGCGATCACACCGCCGGGGCGCAAGACGCGGCGGAATTCGGCGAAGGCCTTGGCGAGGTCGGGGATGTGATGAAGGACGGCGTGGCCGAAGACGATGTCGAAGCTCTCGTCCTCGAAGGGCAGCGCCTCGGCCTCGGTCTCGACCGTGCGGGCCTCCAGGCCCAGCGCCTCGGCTGTGGTCGAGAGGCGCTTCAGCATGCCGGGGGAGATATCGGTCGCGGTGAGCCGTTCGATCACACCGAGCTGCAGCAGGTTGAGCGAGAAGTAGCCCGTGCCCGAGCCGATCTCGAGCCCGTCGCCGAAGCTGCGTCCGTCGAGTCCGCCCAACGCCTTGACCAGCTTCAGCCGAACTTGCTCCTGACCGGTCTCGCCGAAGTCGATGCCCCACTTGGCGTCGTACTCGTCCGCCGCCGCGTCGTGGTAACGGGTGTTGACGTCCTTGATGTGCTCCGGAGTTGCGGTGGGGGAGGCCGGCATGCGGCCCGGAACCGTACATGCCGGGAGACGTGCCGTGAGTTAGGCACCTATATGGGCGCACAACACACGGCACGTCACGACGAGCGGCTATACGGTCCCGCCTCACGATGCGCGAGTACCTGCAGGAAAACCAGCCGCCCGGCGTGCCGCCGCTGCCCCTCACCGGCGAGCGGACGCTTCCCGACGTTCCCGAGGAGAACTACTGGTACCGGCGACACCTGGTCGTCTACGAATGGATTGCCGCTCAGGTCACGGGCAAACGAGTGGTCGACATGGCCTGCGGCGAGGGCTACGGCTCCGACGTCTTGGCGGGTGGCGCGGCGAGCGTGGTCGGAGTCGACGCAAACCCGGAGGCTCACGAGCACGCACGGCTGCGCTACGTCCGCCCCAACCTGCGCTTCGAGCGCGACCTGGTCGAGAGCTTCTCCGAGCCCTGCGACGCGGTCGTCTTCCTGCAGACGATCGAGCACGTACAGGACGCCGGCGCGATCCTCGAGCACTTCAAGTCGATGCTGGAGCCTGGTGGAGTCGCCTACGTCTCGACCCCCAACCTGCTCACCCTGGCACCGCCGGGGGCGGAGAAGTCCGACAACCCTTGGCACGTGCACGAGTACCGGGCGGCCGAGTACCGGGCGCTCTGCGAGGAGCACTTCCCGCGGGTCGAGCTGCTCGGCCTCTACCACGCGCGCAAGCTGCGTCTGCACGAGGTGGCGATCAAGCTCGGCTGGGACCCGGTGCACAAGCGGCTGGGCCTGACCAAGCCTTTCTACGACCGCTTCACGCCCGCAATCTCCGCCTCTGACTTCGCCCTGCGGACCGGAGACCTCGACCGGGCGCTGGATTTTCTCGCCGTTTGTCATGTCTCCTGAGGAGACCGCCGGCGACCTCGCGATCGTCCTCCACTCCCACATGCCCTACGTCGAGGGGTTCGGGACCTACCCGTTCGGCGAGGAGTGGCTGTTCGACGCGGTGATTCGCTCCTACCTGCCCGTGCTCGAGGTTGCCGAGCGGCTGACGATGACGATCACGCCCGTCCTCGCCGATCAGCTCGAGGACGCTGCAACCCAGGAGCGCCTGCGGGACTTCCTCGTGCACTGGCGGGTCGAGGCCGCCGAGGCGGACCTCGACGAAGTGCCGGAGGAATGCCGCGATGCCTGCGAGGCGGAGCTGGCTCGTTACCGGCGAGCGCTGGAGCTTCTCGACGACGTCGGCGGCGACCCGCTGCGTGCCTTTCGCCAAGCGCAGGAATCGGGCCGGGTCACGCTCGCCACTTCGGCGGCGACGCACGCGGTGCTGCCGCTGCTGGCCACCAGCGAGGGCGTGCGCCTGCAGCTCGATGCCGGCATCCGCTCGCACCGTCGCCGCTTCGGCTGGGACGGCGGCTTCTGGCTGCCCGAGTGCGCCTACTCGCCCGGGCTCGAGTGGCGCCTGGCGGAGCAGGGAGTTCGCTGGTTCTGCGTCGACCAGAGTGCCCACCGGGATTCGCTCGAGGCGCTGGCGCCGGTGGCGACCGAGCCGGGACCGGTGGCGCTGCCGATCGACTGGGAGGCGATCCGCTGGCTCTGGTCGCTTGACGGCTATCCCTCCGATCCGGCTCACGCCCAGTTCGCCGGCGAGTCCCTGAGGGGGATGCGGATCTGGAAAGTCGGCGGTGGGGGGTACGACCCCGCCGCGGCCGAACAGGCCGCCGGCAGGCAGGCCGGGGAGTTCCTCGCCGCGGTGCGCGGGCGCCTGCAGGAGTTCGCCGTCTCGCACGGTCGTCGCGGCCTGCTCGTCTTCGCGATCGACACCGAGCTGCTCGGCCACTGGTGGTCGGAGGGGGCGATCTGGCTGCGCGAGGTCTTGGCCGGCGCGGAGGAGGCCGGGGTGCGCCTACTCACCGTGCCGGAGGCCCTCGCCGAGCACGAGCCCGTGGAGCAATCGCTGCACGCCTCGACCTGGGGCGAGGACAAGGACTTCACGACCTGGGACTCGCCAGCCGTCGCCGACCTCGCCTGGGGCGCCCGCCGCCTGGAGATGCGGCTGCTGCGAGCGCTCTCGGCCGGCCTTCCCCGTGGCGCTGCGGAACGCGCCGCCCGCGAGCTGCTCGCCGTGCAAGCGAGCGACTGGGCCTTCCTCGACAAACGCGGCCAAGCGGGCGATTACGCCTTCCAGCGAGCGATTTCCCACTCCCACGCCGCCCTGGAGGCCATAGACTCCCCGGCCATCGCCGACCCTTGTATGCGTGCCCTCGCTCCGGACCTGAGCCTTTCCCCGCTTCTGCAGCCGTGACCCGCGTGCTCATCCTCTCCTGGGAGTACCCGCCGCTGATCGAGGGCGGCCTCGCCCGTCACGTGCGCAAGCTCTCCGAGGCGCTGGTCGAGCGCGACGTCGAGGTCCACGTCCTCACCCGCGGCGGAGAGGAGTCGCCGGCGGAAGAGCGCCGCGTCGGCGTCACCATCCACCGCATCCGCGAGCCCAAGCGCCCCACCGACCTCGGCGAGTTCGTGGCGTGGGTCGAGCGGATGAACTCGGACATGCTCGCGGCCGGGGTCGAGCTCGGCGACCGCTACGACTTCGACCTCGTCCACGGCCACGACTGGCTGGTCGCCAACGCCTGCGATCACCTCGCCAAGCGCTACAAGGCGCCGCTGATCACGACGATCCACGCCACCGAGCACGGCCGCCATCAGGGCTGGGTCGACAAGCACCCCCAGACCTACATCCACGGAGTCGAGCGCTGGATCACCAACCGCTCGGACCGGGTGATCGCCTGCTCCCATTACATGCGCGAGCAGATAGCCGACATCTTCGGGGTCGAGGAGGGCCGGGTAAGCGTCATACCGAACGGTATCGACCCCGACGATCTGCAGCCACAGGACGCGGACGAGCTGACCCGCCTGCGGTCCGAGTTTGCCGCGCCGGAGGAGAAGCTGGTCCTGCTGATCGGCCGGCTCGTCTACGAGAAGGGGTTCCAGCTGGCGCTGGAGGCGATGCCGCGGCTGATCGAAGAGGTCCCGGGGACGCGGTTTCTGATCGCCGGCTCGGGCACACACGAGGCTGAACTGCACAAGCAGGCCGAGGAGTTGGGCTTGATGGAGCACGGCACCTTCCTCGGCTGGATCGGCGACGACGTCCTGCACTCGCTCTACAGGATCGCCGACCTGACCGTGGTGCCGTCGATCTACGAGCCCTTCGGGCTGGTCGCGCTGGAGGCGATGGCCTCCGGCTGTCCCTGCATCGTCGCCGACACCGGCGGCCTGCGCGAGGTGGTCCCCCACGATGAGGTCGGCCTGCGCTTCCGCGCCCACGACCCGGAGGCTCTCGCCGAGGTGGCGATTCGTGTCCTCTCCGACGACGAGCTCGGCCGCAGCCTGGTCGCCGAAGCCTACGAGCACCTGCGCCGCTTCGATTGGGGCGACGTCGCCGAGCAGACCGCCGCCATCTACGCTGACCTGGTCGGCGAGACAAGTCCCGCCTAGGCCGAGCCCGCTTTCGCTCGCGGCGCGACCTCGAACTCGCCGAGCCGGGTGCCGCCGGTGCTCCAGCTCATCCCTTCGAGCAGCTCGCTCGGTGGGACCCCAAGCGAGCCCGCGAGCTTGACCAGCGTGTCGATGCGGGCGAGTCGCACGCCGCGCTCGAGCTGCCCGATCTCGGTGCGGTGGAGCGAGGCGCGAAAGCCCAGCTCTTCCTGCGACAGCTTGGCGGCCTTGCGGCAGCGTGCGAGATTCTCCCCAAAGCGTGCGGCGACGTCCATATCAGATGCATTCTTTTGTCTGTCAGACAGGTAGCAACTGCGTTATAGGTTGCACCCTAAGCAACACCAGACAAAACATTCCAGTCGTTGTTACACTTTCTTAAATGACACTGAACATCAAGAACCCAGAAGCCGAGCGTCTGGTTGCGGAACTGGCGATCCTCACGGGTAACACCAAGACCGGTGCGGTGAGACAGGCTGCGCGCAGAGAGCTCGATCGGCTGCGGCGGGAGTCGATCGGAGATCTCGGTGGGCGCGGGCGCTTGACCCTGCGTCTCGAGACCGAGCTCGGCGGCGACTCAGCCGTCTGAGTCTGGCGGGCTGAGCGTCGTCCAGGCGGCCGGGTCGGGCTCGACCGGGTCCGGCCAGCTCAGCCTCTCCGGCTCCTCGCGCATCCGGATCACCCGGGCGGGAATCCCGGCCACCACCGCGTTGGCCGGGACGTCCTTGGTCACGATCGAGTTGGTGCCGACGATCGAGTTGTCGCCGACGCGGACGCCGCGCAGGATGCAGGCGCCGTAGCCGATCCAGACGTTGGAGCCGACCTCGACGTCGCGCTTGTAGATGCCCTGCAGGCGGATCGGCCGCTCGACCTCGACGACGCCGTGGTCGAAGTCGATGAACATCGCCCGGTCGGCGATCACGCACTCGGCGCCGATCTTCACCCGCTGGTAGGCGGAGATCGTGCACTCCTGGCCCATCACGGTCTTCTCACCGATCTCGACCACCCCCTCGTGGCAGCGGATCTTGGTGTTGTCACCGATCCAGACGAAGCGCCCGAACTCGAGCCGGCCCTTGCGCCCGACCTCCAGTTCCAGTCCGCGGCCGAAGAAGAACAGCCCGTTGGAGCGCCAGCGGCGCCCAGCGTGGGTCAGGAAACGCCGCCATAGATAACGCCAGAGCAGCCTCCCGTAGCGGTGGTTGAGCATCCCGTTGCGGGCGAGGAAGCGGATCGTCCGGATCACGACGGCCGGGACTCTAGACTGGCCCAGCCTTGACCGACACAGCCAAGACAGCCTCTCTCTCCGAGCGCCTGATCGCCGGCGACAAGCGCGCGCTGGCACGAGCGATCACGCTGATCGAGTCCGACGATCCGGCCGGCTGGGAGCTGGTGCGGGAGGTTTACCCGCGCACCGGCAAGGCGCGCATCGTCGGCTTCACCGGGCCGCCGGGGGTGGGCAAGAGCACTTTGATCGGCGCTCTCACCGCGGAGCTGCGCAAGAGCGAGCGCCAGGTGGCGGTGCTCTCGATCGACCCATCCAGCCCCTTCACCAGGGGTGCTCTGCTGGGCGACAGGATCCGCCTCTCCGACCACTTCCTCGATCCGGGTGTCTTCATCCGCTCGATGGCTTCGCGCGGAGCCCTGGGCGGGCTCTCAGAGGCGGCCCTGCAAGTTGCCCTGGCGATGGACGCTGCCGGCAAGGACGACGTGCTGATCGAGACCGTCGGCGTCGGCCAGGCCGAGATCGACATCGTCGATCACGCCGATACGATCGTGCTGGCTTTGATGCCCGGCTCGGGCGACTCGATCCAGGCGCTGAAGGCCGGGGTGATGGAGATTCCGGACGTGATCGTCGTCAATAAGTCCGACCACCCGATGACTGACACGATGGTGCGCGAGGTGCGCGGCGTGCTCGCCCTCTCGCACGATCCCGAGGGCTGGCAGGTGCCGATCCTGCGCACCGAGGCGGCAAGGGGGGAGGGGGTCGCTGAGCTCGCCACCGCGATCGACGAGCACCGCGCTCACATCGAGGCGGCGGGGACGCTGGAGGAGCGCCGCGCTCGCAACCTGCGCAACGAGGTGCTGGGGATCGCGACCTCGCGCATGCGCCGCCGCATGGAGGCGACGGCTGCGAGCGACCCCGAGACCGCCGGGTTGCTGGAGCGGGTGGTGAGACGCGAGCTCGACCCCGCCAGCGCCGCCTCGATCCTGCTCGAACGGCAGGCCGATGACTGACGCTCCGGCCGCTCCCCCACCCAACACGCTCGAGGAGGCGAGGGGATGGATTGGCCTCCGGATCGACGAGATCGGTGGCAAGGAGCTCGGCCAGGTGTATGGCTTCTTCGTCGACGCCGACGGCGGTGCGCCGACCTGGCTGATCGCCAGGGTGGGCCGGCGCCGCGGCGTGCTGGTTGCGGTCCCGCTGCGGGACTGTGCGGCCGGCGGCGGGCGCGTCTGGGTGGCGCATGGCCGCGAGACGATCCGCCGGGCACCGGTGGTCGACCCCACCCGCCCTCTGCTGCGCGAGCACGAGCTGACGATCTGCGCCCACTACGGGATCGGCGAGGCGGTGGGGCGCGCGGCTGAGGTCGTGGGCCGGGCAGAGGGCGCGACCTCCAAGCCGACCTAGTGAGGCGCCACCGTTTAGGCACCCATAGGGGCACCTAAACGGTGGCACGTCCTGCGTTCCGCCCTCTCAGCAGCCGAGTTGGCGGGCGATCACCATCTGCTGCACCTCGTCGGTGCCCTCGCCGATGGTGAGGATCTTCGCGTCGCGGTAGAAGCGGCAGACCGGGTACTCCTCGATATAGCCATAGCCACCGTGGATCTGTACCGCCTCCTCGGTCGCCCTGACCGCGAGGCGGCCGGTGATCAGCTTCGCTTGGGCGGCAGTGAGGGTGAACGACTTGCCGGCGTCCTTCTCCAGCGCCGCCCGCCAGGTGAGCAGGCGGGCCGCCTCGATCTGCGCCGAAAGGTCGGCGATCTTCGCCTGGATCGACTGGAACTTGGCGATCGGCTGGCCGAAGGCCTGGCGCTCCTTGGCGTAGGCGATGGCCTCGTCGAGCGCGCCCTGGGCGAGGCCGACCCCCATTGCCGCGACGCCGATGCGGCCGCCATCCAAGATGTGGAGGAAGTTCTTGAAGCCCTCGCCGCGGCGGCCGAGCAGGTTGCCCTCCGGCAGCCGGCAGTCCTCGAAGGAGAGCGGGCGGGTGTCGGAGGCGTTCCAGCCCATCTTGCGGTAGGCCTCGCCGATCTCATAGCCGGGCGTCCCGTTCGGCACGATCAGGTTGGAGATCTCCTTACGCCCGTTGGTCTCGCCGGTGACAGCGGTGATCGAGACGCAACCGGAGATGTCCGTCCCCGAGTTGGTGATGAACTGCTTCGCCCCGTTGACGACCCACTCGCCGTCATCGAGCTTCGCCGCCGTCCGTACGTTGCCGGCGTCGGAGCCGGCCTCCGGCTCGGTCAGCCCGAAGGAGGCGAGCCGCTCGCCGCTGCAGAGCCGTGGCAGCCACTCGTCCTTCTGCTCGTCCGTCCCCCAGAGGTAGATCGGCATCGTCCCCAGCGAGGTGTGCGCCGCCATCGTGATGCAGACCGAGGAGTCGATCCGCGCCAGCTCTTCCACCGCGAGCACGTAGGAGAGCGTGTCCGCGCCGCCGCCGCCGTACTCCTGCGGGAACGGGATTCCCATCAGCCCGAGCCCGCCGAGCTTCGCGACGATCTCGTATGGGAACCGCTTCTCCCGGTCGAGCTCCTCGGCGACGGGCTTGACCTCCGCCAGCGCGAACTCGCGCACGGTGTCGCGCAGCAGCCTCTGCTCGTCGCTGAGCTCGAAATTCACGGCGGGGAGCCTATGTGAGCGCCTAGAGCTGCAGGCTCTTGACCTGCAGCAGCTCCTCGATCGCGAAGCGGCCGTTCTCGCGCCCGTGACCGGACTGCTTGTAGCCGCCGAACGGCGCCAGCGGATTGAAGGCGCCCCCGTTGATCTCGATCTGGCCGGTGCGCAGCCGCTTGGCGACGGCGATGGCGCGATCCTGGTCGCCCGACCAGACCCCGCCGGCGAGCCCGTAGACGGTGTCGTTGGCGATCCGCACCGCGTCGTCCTCGCCGTCGTAGGGCTGGATCGCGAGCACCGGGCCGAAGATCTCCTCCTGGGCGATCGTCATCTCCGGCGTCACCTCGGAGAAGACGGTGGGGCGGACGAAGTAGCCGCGCTCGAGGCCCTCGGGAGGGGCGGCCCCGCCGGCGACAAGCTTCGCCCCTTCGGCCTCGCCCTTCTCGATGTAGCCGCGAACGCGCTCGCGCTGGACGTCGGAGACAAGCGGACCGAGTCGGGTCGAATCCTCGAACGGGTCGCCGGGGGCGAAGGCCGCGGCGGTCTGGGCGGCGATCTGCTCGGCTTCGGCGAGCTTCTCGCGCGGGACCAGCATCCGGGTCAGTGCGCTGCAGGTCTGGCCCGAGTTGAGATAGCATTTGGCGACGCCGTCCGGCACCGCTTTCGCCAGGTCGGCGTCATCGAGGATCACGTTGGGCGACTTGCCGCCGAGCTCCATCGCCACCGGCTTCACCGTCGCCGAGGCCAGCTCGGAGACGCGGCGGCCGGCGCGGGTCGAGCCGGTGAAGGAGACCATGTCGACGCCGGGATGGCCCGCGATTGCCTCACCGACCACCGGTCCGGTGCCGGTGACGAGGTTGAAGACGCCGGCGGGGAGACCGGCGGCCTCGATCACCTCGGCGAGGATGAAGGCGTTGAGCGGCACGACCTCGCTCGGCTTCAGCACCACGGTGCAGCCGGCGGCGAGGGCGGGCGCGACCTTGGCGGCGATCTGGTTCAGCGGGTAGTTCCAGGGGGTGATCGCGCCCAGCACGCCGACCGGCTCGCGCAGCACCCGCGAGTTGCCGATCTCCTCTTCCCAGGCGACTTCCTCCATCAGCCCCGGCATCGCCGCGAACTGCCCGGTCGGCAGGCCGGCCTGGATGATCTGGCTCAGCCTCAGCGGCATGCCCAGCTCCTGGGCGATCGTCGCTGCGATCTCCTCCGAGCGCTCGCCGAGCCCAGCCGCGATCGCGCTCAGGTAGCCGGCGCGCTCCTCGCGGCTCGTCTGCGACCAGGAGTCGAAGGCGTCGCGGGCGGCGGCTACGGCCCGGTCGGCGTCGCCGGGAGTGCAGGCCGGGATCGTCCCCATCGTCTCCTCGGTGGTGGAGTTGACGACATCGAGCGTCTCCGCGCTCTCCGGGTCGACCCACTCGCCGCCGATGAAGATCTTGTCCTTCGCCTGAACCTCCGCCGCAGTTGCCATCCGTCTCTCCTCGCTGGTCGCCTGGTCGTTTGGCCGCACAGCCAAAGCTAGCGCGCAGCCGCGATCTCGGCGTCTTCGAGCGCCGGCTCGAGACCGGGGCCGGGCAGGGCGCGGGCATCGCGGGCGTGGAGGACCTCACCGCAGCGCTCGCAGATGCCGCGGTCGCTGACCGGACCGCCGCACTCCTTGTGGACGATCAGCATCGGCGGGCCGTGAGGGCTGGGGGAGTGGCGGTCGCCCCAGCGCAGCAGCGCCACCAGAGCCGGCCAGAGGTCGAGGCCCTTCTCGGTGAGGAAGTACTCGTAGCGCTCGGGATTGCTCTGGTAGGGACGCCGCTCGAGGATGTCCTCCTCGACCAGCCGCTGCAGCCGAGCCGAGAGCACGTTGCGGGCGACGCCCAGGCCCTTCTGCAGCTCGTCGAAGCGGCGCCGTCCGTTCATTACGTCGCGCACGATCAGCAGCGACCAGCGCTCGCCGACGACCTCCAGCGACCTTGCGATCGAGCAGATCTGGCCTGGATAGTCGTTGCGCAGCACAACGTGATCTTGGCACACTGAGTTGCATCACGCAACTAACTGAGCTAGGGTCCAGTTTCATCAAGCAACCCACGGAGGCAATGCGATGAGGCTGATCCCGAAATCTCGATACCACGACCGCTCCAAGGCCCCGCGGATCGCCATAAGCCAGGCGGAGATCACCGCCGATCTGCTCTATCCGGCGACTCCGCATGCATCTCGGGCGCGGGTCCAGACAAGCAGCCGCAGGACGCCCCGGTGAGTGCGGAGGGCATCGCGGCGGAGGGGGGCAACGCTGTCGACGCGGCCTTGGCGTTCGCCGAGTCCAGCCCCGAGAACACCCGCAACCGCACCCTCGTCTGGCAGGATCCGGTGCCGACCGCAGCGGCCGGGGCGACGATGACCGGCATTGAGTACATGCGGGCGATCGTCGCCGGCGAGATGCCCCCGCCGCCGATCGCGGTGACGATGAGGATGGGGCCGATCGAGATCGGTGAGGGCCGCGCCGTCTTCGAGGGCGAACCCGGCGAGGAGCACTACAACCCGATCGGCGTCGTCCACGGTGGCTATGCCGCGACGCTGCTCGATTCGGCCCTCGGCTGCGCCGTACACACCACCCTTCCCGCCGGCGTCGGCTACACCTCGCTCGGCCTCGAGGCCAAGTACGTGCGCCCGATCAGCCGCGACACCGGCCGCGTCCTCTGCGAGGCGAACGTCCTCTACCGGGGCCGCCGCCAGGCAACCGCCGAGGCGAAGCTCACCGCTGCCGACAGCGGCAAGCTGCTTGCCCACGCGGTCGCCACGCTGATGATCCTCGGCGAAGCGTGAGGGTGTGAGCAGCCGCGTCGCCGGCTAGGCCGACAGCCGGCGCGCCAGGGCGGTGAGCAGGCGGACGCCGTAGCCGCTGCCGTCGCTGCCGGTGTACTCGCGGCCGACGTCCCAGGCGGTGCCGGCGATGTCGACGTGGGCCCAGGGGGTGTCGCCGACGAACTCCTCGAGGAAGGAGCCGGCGTAGATCGTGCCGGCCTTGCGCTTGGCCGAGGCATTGGTGAGGTCGGCCACGCTGCCCTTGGTCAGCTGCTTGTACTCGGGGTGGAGCGGCAGGCGCCAGACCAGCTCGCCGGTCTCCTCGCCCGCTCGTTCGACCTCGTCCGCCAGCTCGTCGTCGTTTGCGATCACCGCGGCGTAGGTGGATCCGAGGGCGATCATCACGGCGCCGGTCAGGGTGGCGATGTCGACGATCCGCTTCGCCCCCAGCTCGACCGCGTAGGCGAGGGCGTCGGCGAGGATCAGGCGGCCCTCGGCGTCGGTGTTGTTGACCTCGACCGTCTTGCCGTTGTACTGGGTGATGATGTCGCCCGGCTTGATCGCGGTCCCCGAGGGCATGTTCTCGGTCGAGGGGACGACGGCGATCAGGTCGATCTCCAGGCCCAGCTCGGCGATCGCGCCGACGGTCTCGATCACCGCGGCCGCGCCCGACATGTCCATCTTCATCTCCTGCATGCCGGCGGAGGGCTTGATCGAGATGCCGCCGGTGTCGAAGGTGACTCCCTTGCCGACCAGCCCCAGGGTCTCGCCGGAACCGCCGCCCGCGTAGCGCATGACGATCAGCTGCGGCTCC
This sequence comes from uncultured Solirubrobacterales bacterium, assembly GCA_963697695.1. GTDB lineage: Bacteria > Actinomycetota > Thermoleophilia > Solirubrobacterales > 70-9 > VRUE01. The sequence continues at coordinate 937,359 of OY969094.1, read as the reverse complement.
TCGCTGGTCCCCTGGCTGACCGCAACCAGCCCGCCCATCTCCTTTGCCGCGATCTCGTCTCTGCCGAGCACGTCGGTGGTGACCGCCGGGTGGGCGGAGGCGATGCTTCGCGCTCTGCGCCCAAGGAAGGATGGCGTGGCGACGTTGGAAGGAAGGCTCTGCAGGTCGCGGGCCCGGTTCTGGGCCTCGGCGCAGATCCGTGCCGCCTCGGCTGCTGCGGCGCTGCTGTCGGGTGCCAGCAGCGTCAGCGACTCGAGTGCCGGCGAAGTGGGCTCGTCAGGGTCCTTGCTCTGGAAGCGGTCGAAGCGGTAGGCGCCGAGGATCGTGCCGGTGACGAGGCCCTCGACGAGTGCGTCGGCGTCCCCGGCCTCTGGCAGGGCCCAGGCGAGCGAGGCGACGGCCAGTCTGCCGGCCTCTTTCGCGACGAGGGCGGCGGCGACGCGGGCCCGCTCGGCGTCGAGGTCGTCGCGTCTGCCGAGGCCGACGACCAAAACGCGCTCGGGACGCTCGGGGTGCAGCATCGCCAGCCTCTTGTAAGCGCCCTTGGCGTCGGCGGCACCGGGGGCGGAGGCGAGCTCGGCGGGCAGCTCCTCGCCCTCGCAAAGCCCGACCGCGAGCAGCTCAGCGTCGATTTGCGGGATCTCGATTTGGCTGACCGTGACTTGCATCGGGTCGCCGAGTCTATGACCTTGCGCACAGCGATTGGGTGGATCGGCGCGCTATCTTCTCCCTGGGCCAGGCGGCCCTCCTCTATCGAGCCGAGACCCGGCATAACCACTAGAAGAAAGGCAGCCATGCCCAGCACAGTCATCCTCGGTACTGCACGCACGCCCTTCGGCAAGATGGGTGGAACGCTCTCCTCCCTCGACGCGACCGACCTTGGCGGTCACGCGATCTCAGCGGCGCTTGAGCGCTCCGGCGTCGACCCCGAGCAGGTCGAGCAGGTCGTCTTCGGCCAGGTCCTGCAGGCCGGCCAGGGGCAGATTCCCTCGCGCCAGGCCCAGATCAAGGGCGGCATTCCGAAGGAGGTGCCCTCGGAGACGATCAACAAGGTCTGCGCCTCGGGCATGCGCTCGGTCGGCATTGCCGACCTGGCGATTCGCGCCGGCGACACCGACGTCGTCGTGACCGGCGGCATGGAGTCGATGAGCCAGGCGCCGCACCTCCTGCCGGGCGCACGCTTCGGTTACCGGATGGGCCACGTCGAGACGATCGACGCGATGGTCCACGACGGCCTCACCAACCCCTTTACCGAGAAGCAGATGATCGACGAGGCGAGCGAGGTCTCCAACGAGCTGGAGATCACTCGTGCCGACATGGACCGCTTCGCCGAGCGCTCGCACCGGCTGGCCGCTGAGGCCACCGATGCCGGCCGTCTGGCCGACGAGATCTCCGGCGTCACGGTCAAGTCGCGCAAGGGCGAGAGCACGATCGAGGTCGACGAGGCGATCCGCGCCGAGACCACGGTCGAGACGCTCGCTGGGCTGCGGGCGATCGGCGGCGAAGATGCCACCCACACGGCCGGCAACGCCCCCGGCGTAAACGACGGCGCCGGTGCGATCGTCGTCGCCTCCGAGGAGTGGGCGGACAGGGAAGGCCGCACGGTCCTTGCCCGAGTTCTCTCCTACGGCACGGTCGCCGACGACTTCCCCTACCTGGCCAAAACTCCGGCTAACGCCGCCAAGCAGGCGCTGGAGAAGATCGGCAAGAGCCCCGAGGACGTGGACCTTTGGGAGATCAACGAGGCCTTCGCTTCGGTTGCGCTCAACTCGGTGCGGATGCTGGGTGTCGACGAGGACAAGGTCAATGTCAACGGTGGTGCGATCGCGCTCGGTCACCCGATCGGCGCCTCCGGCGCTCGCATCGTCGGCTCCCTCGTGCATGAGCTGGGCCGCGGCGGCGGCGGTCTGGGCGTCGCCGCGATCTGCTCGGGCGGTGGCCAGGGGGACGCAATCGTGATCGAGGTCGACGGGTCGTAGCCGTGAGCCGCGCTGCGGCTTTCTTCGACCTCGACAAGACCCTGATGGCCGGTTCATCAGGGATGCAGTTCGCCCGTGTCGCAACCAGGCAGGGGATCGTGCAGCGGCGCCAGCTGGCGAGCTGGGCCGTCGAGCATCTGCGCTACCGGCTGCGGGGCACCACCGACGAGCGCACCGCCGAGGTTCTGCGGGTGGCGCGCGAGCTGATCGCCGGCATGCCGGCGAAGACCATCGATCGCATGGGCCCCGAGGTGATGGCGGAGATCCTGCCCCGTGTCTTCCCGCAGATGCTCGATGAGATCTACGCCCATCAGGACGCCGGCCGTGTCACCTTCATCGTCAGCGCTGCCGGCAATGGCGTCGTCGAAGCGCTGGCCCGCGTCCTGGGGATGGATGGTGGCATCGGCACCCGTTATGAGGTCGATGCAGAGGGAAGCTTCACCGGCCGCTTCGACGGCCCCTTCGTCTACGGGTCGGGCAAGGTGGAGGCGATGGAGGCCTTCGCCGCTGAGCACGGCATCGACCTCGCCGACTCCTACGCCTACTCCGACTCGCTTTCCGACCTGCCGATGCTGCGCGCTGTCGGCCACCCCGTGGTGGTCAATCCGGATCCGCCGCTGGCGCAGCTCGCGCGCGATGAAGGTTGGCAGACGATGCGCTTCGAGCGGCTCGGCCGCCGCCTCGTCGCCGTCGCGGTCACCCTGCTGGCGACGATCGCCGGTTTCGGCGGCTCCCGCATCGCCGCCCGCCGCAAGCCGCCACCCCGGCGCTTCGCCGCCCGCCGCTAGCTCCCCTGGGGACGTGCCACTAGTTATGTGCCCGTATGGGTGCCTAACAAGTGGCACGTCTCCCGATGGGCGCATCTAGACTGATGTCAATGGCGATCGAGCCACGGGAGAAGCCTGAGTTCAAACAGCGCGATGCTGAGTTCTCGACGATGTCGGGGCACCCGATCGAGCCGCTCTATGGCCCGGAGGAAGGCCCCGCCGATCCCGACGCGACGATCGGCGACCCGGGCGAGTACCCGTTCACCCGCGGTCCTTACCCCTCGATGTACCGGGGACGGCTCTGGACGATGCGCCAGTTCGCCGGCTTCGGCACGGTCGAGGAGACCAACGAGCGCTTCCACTATCTGCTCGACCACGGCCAGACCGGGCTTTCCACCGCCTTCGACATGCCGACCCTGATGGGCTACGACTCCGACCACGCCCGCAGCCTCGGCGAGGTCGGCCGCGAGGGCGTCGCTGTCGACAGCCTCGACGACATGGAGCAGCTCTTCGCCGGCATACCGCTCGGCGGCGTCACCACCTCGATGACGATCAACGCACCGGCGGCGATCCTACTCGCCTTTTACGTCCTCGTCGGCGAGGAGCAGGGAGTGCCGCCGGAGAAGCTCGGCGGCACGATCCAGACCGACATCCTCAAGGAGTACATCGCTCAGAAGGAGTGGTGCTTCCCGATCGAGCCGGCGATGCGCCTCGTCACCGACATGATCGAGTGGTGCTCGCAGAACATGCCGCGCTGGCACCCGGTCTCGATCTCCGGCTACCACATCCGCGAGGCCGGCTCGACCGCTCAGCAGGAGCTCGCCTTCACGCTCAAGGACGGCTTCACCTATGTCGAGCGGGCGCTCGAGCGCGGCCTGGACGTCGACGACTTCGCGCCTCGTCTCTCCTTCTTCTTCAACGCCCACATCGACTTCTTCGAGGAGATCGCCAAGTACCGCGCCGCGCGGCGGATCTGGGCGCGGGAGATGAAGGAGACCTACGGCGCCAAGCGCGAGGAGTCGATGCGGCTGCGCTTCCACGCCCAGACCGCCGGCGTCTCGCTGACCGCGCAGCAGCCGCTCAACAACGTCGTCCGCACCTCGCTGGAGGCGCTCGCGGCGGTGCTCGGCGGCACCCAGTCGCTACACACCAACTCCTTCGACGAGGCGTTGGCGCTGCCGACCGAGGAGGCGGTGCGAGTGGCGCTGCGCACCCAGCAGATCATCGCCACCGAGTCCGGCGTGACCAGCACCGCCGACCCGCTCGGCGGTTCCTGGTTCGTCGAGAAGCTGACCGACGAGATGGAGCAGGCGGCTTATGGGTACTTCGCCCGGATCGACGAGCTGGGGGGGATGGTCGAGGCGATTCGCCGCAACTTCCCCCAGCGCGAGATCGCCGATGCCGCCTTCACCTACCAGCGCGAGGTTGACCAGCGCAAGCGGATCGTCGTCGGCGTCAACGACTTCACCCAGGACGGCGAAGAGCCGACGCCGATCCTGCGCATCGACCCGGCGCTGGAGCGCAAGCAGGTCGAGCGCCTGCAGTCGACCCGGGCCCGCCGCGACTCCGCCGCAGCCGAAAGCGCCCTCGCCGAGCTCAAGCGCGCCGCCGCCACCGAGGAGAACCTGATGCCGCCGATCATCGCCGCCGCCCGCGCCCGCGCCACCGAGGGCGAGATGATCGCGGCGATGCAGGAGGTCTTCGGCACCTACACAGAGTCACCCGTCTTCTAAGCTTCGCCGCCGCCGTGAGTGCGGAGCGTGATTCATGACTGAGGCCGCAACAGCCAGAAAGATCCGCGTCGTCGTCGCCAAGCCCGGCTTGGACGGGCACGATCGCGGCGCCAAGATCATCGCCCGCGCCCTGCGCGACGCCGGCATGGAGGTGATCTACACCGGCCTTCACCAGACCCCGGAGCAGATCGCCGAGACGGTGATCCAGGAGGACGCCGACGCGGTCGGCCTCTCGATTCTCTCCGGCGCCCACATGACCCTGGTGCCGCGGGTGGTCGAGCTGCTCGCCGAGCAGGGCGTCGACGACGTCCTGGTCACAGTCGGCGGCACGATTCCAGCCGAGGACATCCCCGAGCTGAAGAAGCTCGGGGTGGCTGCCGTCTTCACTCCCGGAGCGGGGACCGACGACATCGTCGAGTTCATCCGCGAGGGCGCCACAGAGCGCCACGAAGCGTGATCTAGCGCACTTTCAACAGCACACCGTCCGATGTATATATAGACTGATTGACTGGTCAGTCAACCAGCTCGAGAACTAAGCCAAGGAGGCTTCAACTTGAAGATCTGCGTCCTGGTCAAGGAGGTTCCGGACGCCGCCGTTCAGAAGCGCATCGACCCGAACTCGAAGCGCCTGGACCGCAGCGGCGAGAAGAACCTGAACCCCTTCGACACCCATGCAATCGAGGCCGCCATGCAGATCAAGGAGGGTGGCGCGATCCCGGTCGAGGAGGTCGTCGCGGTGACGATGGGCCCCGATTCCGCGGTGCGCGCCCTGCACAAGGCCGTCGCCCTTGGCGCCGACCGCTCGGTGCACCTCTCCGACGATGCGCTGTCCGGCTCCGACGTCTGCGCCACCGGCTACTCGCTGGCCAAGGTGCTTGAGTCCGAGAGCCCTGACCTGGTCCTGCTCGGCCAGCAGTCCGATGACGGCGAGTGCTACACGATCGGTGCCGTCGTCGCCGACCACCTGCAGATGCCTTCGCTGACGCAGGTGATCAAGATCGACGTCACCGACGGCAAGCTGCGCTGCGAGCGCCAGGCCGAGTACGGCTACGACACGGTCGAGATCGAGCTGCCTGCCGTGATCAGCGTCGGCGACGCGATCAACGAGCCGCGCTACCCCAGCCTGAAGGCGATCATGGGGGCGAAGAAGAAGCCCCTCGACGCCAAGGCGACCGGCGACGTCGGCATCGACGGCAGCATGGTCGGCGAGAGCGGTTCCAAGACGGCGGTCCTCGAGCTGAACCCGCCTCCCGCCAAGCAGGCCGGCGAGATCATCGAGGACGAGGACACCAACGAGACGGTCGAAAAGATCGTCGCCTGGCTCGACGAGAGGAAGCTGATCTAGATGGCAGGCATCCTGACCTACGCCCTCCACGACGACGAGGGCAACTTCAACAAGAACTCGCTCGGAGCGATCTCCGAGGCGGCCAAGCTGGCGGGCCAGATCGGCGGCGAGGCCGGCGTGATGGTCATCGGCGACATCGCCGACGACGCCTGCGCCGCGCTAGGCAACTGGGGCGCGACCAAGGTCTACCGGGCCAAGGACGTTCCCGAGGGCCTCGCCCAGCCGATCGTCGACGCGATGGCCAAGGTGATCCAGGACGAGGGCTTCAGCTACGCCCTCTTCGGCGGTGGCCTGCTCGGCTTCGAGATCGGCGCCGGCCTCACCGCACGCCTCAACGCGGGCGTGACGATGGAGGTGACCGAGGTCAAGGTGCAGGACGGCAAGCTGGTCGCCGAGCGCCCGATCCTGCAGGACTCCCAGATCGCCGACGTCGGCTACGTCGCCGAGCCGGGGATCATAATCGGCCGCCTCAACGCCTTCGACGCCAACGAGAGCGGCGGGACGGCCGAGGTCATCGACGTCCAGGTCGAGCTCTCGCCCTGGTCGACCAAGGCGAAGATGGTGCAGCGCGGCGAGCAGCGTGGCGCCGACGTCAACATCGAGGACGCCGAGATCCTGGTCGGAGGCGGCCGTGGCCTCGGTGCCGCGGAGGGCTTCAAGCAGTGTGAGGAACTGGCCGAGGCGATGGGCGGGGCGGTTGCCGCGACCCGCGCCGTGGTCGACGCCGGCTGGTACCCGTATGCGGCCCAGATCGGCCAGACCGGCAAGACGGTCGCGCCGAAGCTCTACCTGGCCGCCGGCATCTCCGGCGCGATCCAGCACAAGGTCGGGATGCAGAGCTCGGAGAACATCCTCGCGATCAACAAGGACCAGAACGCGCCGATCTTCGAGTTCTCGGACCTCGGCGTGGTGGGCGACCTGCACAAGATCGTCCCCAAGCTGACCGAGGCGATCAAGGCGAAGAAGGGCTGAGGTACCCCGGGGGGCTTCGGCCCCCCGGACGCTGTTCACCTGACGACGATTGGAGTAAGCGATGCCGGCAGTAGCACCAAGCGAGTTCCCGCCGCCGTTCGACTCGGCCGACGTGATCGGCCCGCCGACGGACCCCGAGGACGAGCGAATCGAGGTCGGCATCGCGATCGTCGGCGGGGGGCCCGCCGGGCTCGCCTGTGCCAACAAGGTCATGCAACTGCTCGAGAACGAGCCGGAGCTGACCGAGAAGCTGGGCGAAGTGCCGGTTGCGGTGATCGAGAAGGGCAAGGTCGCCGGCGCGCACCTGCTTTCCGGGGCCAACATGAAGCCCTCGGCCATGGAAGAGCTGTTCCCCGACCTGCCCAGGTCGGAGTGGCCGGTCTTCCAGGAGGTCACCAAGGACGCCGTCTACCTGCTGACCTCGAAGGCAGCGCTTCCTCTGAAGCCGATGCCGCCCAACTTTCGCAACCATGGCAACTACGTCACCTCGGTCTCGAAGCTGGGCCGTTTCCTGGCCGATAAAGCCGAGGAAGCCGGTGTCTACATCCTCTCCGAGACCGCCGCGACCAAGCTCCTGGTCGAGGACCGTGTGGTCAAGGGCGTCCGTTCCGGCGACCGCGGGCGCGGCAGGGAGGGCGAAGAGCTAGGCAACTTCGAGCCCGGGTCCGACGTCGTCGCCAAGGCGACCGTCCTCGCCGAGGGCACGGTCGGCCACCTCACCTACGCCGCCTACGACTACTTCGACATGCACGGCGCCGACCCGATGCGCTGGGAGCTCGGGGTCAAGGAGGTCTGGGAGGTTCCCAAGCCGCTCGACCGGGTGATCCACACGATGGGCTGGCCGCTGCGCAAGTCGCCGAAGTACAACGAGTTCGGCGGCACCTTCATCTATCCGATGGGAGAGGACAAGCTCTGCATCGGTCTCGTCGCCGGGCTCGACTACACCGACGCCACCTTCAGCGTCCACGACGCCCTGCAGCTGATCAAGACGCACCCCTTCATCAAGGGCCTGCTCGAGGGCGGCAAGCGGGTTGCCTGGGGCGCCAAGACGATTCCCTCGGGCGGCTACTTCGCGATGCCCAAGCGCCTGGCGGTGCCGGGCATGGTCGTCGCCGGCGACGCCGCCAGCATGGTCAACGTGCCGACGCTGAAGGGCGTCCATTACGCGATGCACGCGGGCATGTACGCGGCGGAGACGATCGTCGAGTCGCTGAAGCAGGACTCGGTCAACTTCGAGGCCTACGACGAGAAGGTCCACAACTCGCTGATCGAGAAGGACCTCTACGAATCGCGCAACATGCGCCAGCCCTTCTCGAAGGGGTTCTTCCTCGGCGGTGCATTCGCCTCGGCGATGACGATCACCAAAGGCAACTTTCCCGGCGGGCACTGGAAGCAGGAGCACGACTCCGAGGTCGAGATGGATCTGGGCAAGGCGAGCGACATGTACGTCAAGCCCGACAACGAGCTCACCTTCGCCAAGCTCGACTCGGTCTTCCTCTCCGGCAATGCGACCCGCGACGACGCGCCCAACCACGTCCGCATCCAGACCAAGGTGCCGCGCGAGATCGCCCAGACCTGGGTCTCGATGTGCCCGGCGCAGGTCTACGAGATCCCCGACGAGCAGCTCGAGAACGGCGCTGCCGAGGTCGACGTCCACGTCACCGCCTCCAACTGCGTCCAGTGCGGCGCAATCACCGCCAAGGGGGGCCGCCTGACGCTGCCCGAGGGCGGCGACGGGCCTCTGTACCAAGAGACGTAGAGAAGCCGGTTCAGATTCGGCGCATTTGGAGTGCCACGCGTAGCAGCGAGGCTCTTAGCGTTGCGACATGGTCGTCGCAACGCTTCTGGATAGATCCGCCACTGTCGCTGGACTGATGGCTGCCGCAATTGCGGTTGGCGGGTTTCTCGCCCACGCTGGTCCGGCGCTTGTTGGCCAGAGCGAGACGAGGCTACGCAAAGTAACGGTGATAGGGGGACTGTGGGGCATCGCCGGCGCGATCTTTGTAGTTGTTTTGTCTGCAATCATTGACTCGCGATGACCAAGGCGGAAATAAAGGCAGTCGCTCTGACGTTCGCGGGTTTGACGGCGCTGACCGTGGCGACCTGCTTTGTCCTCGGCGCCCTTAATGCCGATGGAACTGCCTGGGGTGTGGCGACGATGATCCTGGCCGGTTTCGGCGGATTCGTTCTCTCCATGGTCCTGATGCGGTTTACGCCGCCGGACGAGCGGCCTCGCTGAACAGTCGAGCGGGGCGGATATGGTCGCGCCGTGCTGGCGCTGGGGATAGCTGCGGCGGTGGGGGCTTCGTTGCTCTACAACGCCTCGATTGCGTTGCAGGCGCTGGAGGTGCGGGAGGTGCCGGGGGAGCACTCGCTGCGGGTTTCCTTGATCGGGAGGCTGCTGCGGAACCGGCGCTGGTTGGGGGCGACGGCGCTGGGGTTGATCGGATGGCCGCTGGAGATCGTGGCGCTGTTGCTGGCGCCGCTCACGGTGGTGCAGCCGTGCTTGGCGAGCGGGCTGATCCTGCTGCTCTGGCTGGGGGCGTCGAGGCTGGGGGAGACGCCGGGGCGACGAGAGTGGCTGGCGGTTGCCGCGATCGTCGGTGGCGTGGCGGGGGTGGCGTTGGCGGCGCCGGAGCGGACGACCGACCACGCGAGCACCAGCGCGATCGCGCTGGCCTTGGCGCTCGTGGCGATTCCCATCGCGGCCCCCTACGTGCTGCGCTTCCGATATTCACCACGCTCAGGTGAGGTCAATGTCGGAAGCGGAGCCATGCTCGGAACGCTTGCGGTGGTCAGCGCCGGCTGTGGCTACGCCTGGACGGCGATCGCCAGCAAGCTGCTCACCGATGAGCTGGCGGCGGGGGCGCTGTTGGTCGCGATCGCCTGGCTTGCCACTGCCGCCGCCTCGGAGGGCCTGGCGCTGCTGAGCGAGATGAGCGCGTTGCAGCGCCGCCCCGCCACTCACGTGGCGCCGGTGATGTTCGCCGTCCAGGTACTGGTTCCGGTGCTCCTGGCGCCGCTGATCTTCGGCGAGTCGTGGGGGTCGACCCCGCTTGACGGCGCCGTCTTGGTTGCTGCGATGACGCTTGCGGTCTCCGGCACCGTCCTCCTTGCCGGATCGTCGTCGGTCGGGGCGGTAATCGACACAGCTCGAGAGCGGACTTGACCGAGCAGATCAAGGACGCAGGGAGCGCCGCGTGCTCCCTGCACGCAAGCGACTTGAGGACGCAGATATGCGAAGTGTCAAGTCCGCTCTCGCTGTTAGCCTGCGCCGGCCTTTGCCCCCCCTCTCGTCCCGATCACCAGTCTTAGACGCCGGCCGGTTCGCGATCGGGTTCGACCACCGCGACCGGGCGAAGCTGTTCGGGCTCTGGGAGCAGATTCTCGATTCCGAGCAATGGTCGGAGGGCAAGATGCTGGAGGCCTTCGAGCAGCGCTGGGCCCAGTGGAACGGCCTGCCCAGCCTCGGACTCTCGAGCTGGGCCGGTGGGGCGCTGGCCGCACTCGAGTTCGCCGAGGTGCGCGGCGCCACCGTCCTCTGCCCCTCGAACACCTTCATGGCGACGCCGCTGGCTGCGGTCAAGGCCGGCGCCGAGGTCGAGTTCGTCGACTGCAACCGCGGCGACCTCTGCATGTCCTTCGAGGACTTCGAGGCGAAGGCCGAGCGCCACAAGCCGAAGGCGGCGGTCCTCGTCCACATCGGCGGCCACATCGCCTTCGATGCCGAGCGCATCGTCGCGTACTGCAGGGAGAACGGGATCTTCCTGCTCGAGGATTGCGCCCACGCGCACGGCGCCGACTGGAGCGGACGCAAGCCCGGCGCCTTCGGCGATGCCGGCGTCTACTCGCTCTACGCCACCAAGACGATCTCGACGGGAGAGGGCGGCGTGCTCGTCTCCTCGCGTCCGGAGCTGATCGAGTTCGCGCGCAAGTTCCGCAACTACGGCAAGTTCGAGCACGAGGTCGACGGACTCAATTTCCGCATGAGCGAGTTCGCTGCGGCACTGGGCCTGGTCCAGGCGGAGCGGATGGAGGAGATCGTCGAGTGGAAGAACGCCTACGCGCGCGAGCATCTCGACCCGCTGCACCCATCCCGGCTCGAGCTTCCGGAGGGGATGACCTCGGGCCTCTACAAGTACCTCGTCTTCGAGGAGATCGAGAAGTCGACCGGGCGCGTCTACGAGCAGCCATGCCATCGCATAATGGGGCGCCCCGACGAGTTGCCGAACACGGACTGGGTGGCCGAGAACCACTGGTGCGTGCCGCTCTATTACCGCCCCGAGAGCCGCGCTGAAGCGCTGGAAGTGGAGGAGGAGTGAAGAGGGTCCTGGTGACCGGCGGCGGTGGCTTCATCGGCTCCCACGTGGTCGACAAGCTGATCGAGCGCGGGATTACGCCGCGCATCTTCGACCTCAGCGCCTCGCCCTACCACTCGCCGCTCGAAGTCGAGACCTTCACCGGCAGCATCACCGATCCGGCCAACCTCGACCTGGCGATGCGCGACTGCGACGCGGTCGTCCACCTCGCCGCGGTGGCCGACGTCGGCCACGTTCTCGCCGATCCGGTCCTGGCCGAGGAGGTGAATACGCGCGGCACGCTCAACGTGCTCGAGGCAGCCTGCCGGGCGAAGGTGGGCCGCGTCGTCTACGGCTCGACCACCTGGGTCTACAGCGACTGCGTCGAGCAGGAGGTCGACGAGGAGACGCCGATCCCGGCGCCGCGCCACCTCTACACCGCGACCAAGCTGGCGGGCGAGACCTACTGCGCCGGCTACGCCGAGCTCTATGACCTCGAGAGCACGGTGCTGCGTTTCGGCATTCCCTACGGGCCGCGGGCCCGTGCCGCCGGGGTCGTCGCCAAGTTCACCGATCTCGCCTTCGAAGGCAAGGCGCTGACGATCGCCGGCGACGGCAGCACGACCCGCAGCTTCATCTACGTCGAGGACCTTGCCGACGGGATCGTCGCGGCGCTGGCGCTCAAGGCAGCCGGCCGCACCTACAACCTCTCCGGCGACGAGGTGGTGACGATCCTCGAAATCGCCGAGCGAGTGCAGGAAAACACCGACAACTGCGAGATCGTCCACACCCCGCCGCGCCCTGGAGATTTCCCAGGCAAGGAGATCTCCAACGAGCGCGCGCTCGACGAGCTCGACTGGAAAGCAGAGACGAGCTTCAAGGAAGGGGTCCGCAAGTACGTCGAATGGGTTCGCGGCAGCATCCGTCCTCCCGATCCGACTCCGGGCAAGCGGCCTTCGCTCAACGGCAACGGAAGCGCCGCCGGCGCGCTGCTGTCGGGAGCCTCGCGGTTCGAGGAGCGAGATCCTCGCGTGCTCGTGCTCACCGCCAATATCGGCGAGGGCCACGACCTTCCCGCCCGCATCATCAAGGCCGACGTCGAAGAGGAGATCCCCGGCGCCAAAGTCGAGATAGCCGACGGCCTGGAGGCGATGGGTCGCTTGCTCTCCTGGGTCATCCGCGGTGGCTCCAAGCTCACCTTCCGCTGGATGCCATGGCTGTTCGACGTCCAGTACTGGCTGATCACCAGGTTCGCGCCGACCCGCTGGCTGGCCCACCACCTGAACTACGCCTTCGGGGCGGGAGGCCTGATGAGGCTGATCGGCAAGTACGAGCCCGACGTGGTCATCTCCACCTATCCCGGCGTCACAGCCGTGCTCGGCATGCTGCGCGAGAACCGGCGGCTGCTGATCCCGGTCCAGTCGGCGATCACCGATCTCGCCGGCCTGCGCTACTGGGCGCATCCGGGAGTCGACCTCCACTTCGTCACCCACCCGGAGTCGATCGAGGAAGTCGAGAAGCTGGCGGGGCCCGGGAGCGTGGAGTGGACGCGGCCGCCGATCTCCCGCGACTTCCTCATGCCGCGGACGCGCGTCGACGCGCGTCGGGCCCTCGACGTGCCCGACCACGCTCGCGTCGTCCTCGTCTCCGGCGGCGGCTGGGGGGTGGGCGATCTCGAGGGCGCGATCCGCTCCTCGCTCTCCGGGGACGACACCATCGTCGTCTGCATCACGGGTCGCAACGAGATCGCCCGCGAGAAGCTCGAGCAGCGCTTCGGCGACAACGAGCGGGTGAGGATCCTCGGCTTCACCGAGCAGATGAGCGACTGGATGGCCGCCGCTGACGCGATGGTCCACTCGACCGCCGGCCTGACCGTGCTCGAGGCCCACATCCGTGGCTGCCCGGTCGTCTCCTTCGGCTTCTCCGCCGGGCACCTGCGGGCCAACAACGCCGCCTTCGAGCACTTTGGCCTGGCCGAGGTGGCGCGTTCCGAGCACGAGCTCGAGTCGGTCCTCCGCCACCTCACCCGCGAGCGGCGTTCGCCGGATTCGTCCTTCGCTTCGTTGCCTTCGATTGCCTCGCGGGCTCTCTCTGTGCGGCCGAGGGTGCGCCCCCAGCCGGTATGGCGCTTGCGGATGGGACGAGTTGCCACGGCCGTCAGCCTCGTTGCGATCGCCGCCGTGATGCTGCTTGCCGTGATCAACCGCGAGACCCCGTACCGGGTGATCGCCAACCCGCTTGAGAGCCGGATCCACATCGGCAAGGAAGAGGAGCCGACCCCGGTCGCCTCCAAGCCCGCGGTTGCGCCGTCGAGGGCCGCCGGGTCGAGCCGCGCCGCCGCCGAAGAAGACCATTGATCGGAGCGCTGCTCGGCGCCGGCGCTTCGGCCGCCGCGGTTTTGCACGCCGGCCCAGCCCTGGCCCCGATCGTCCCGGGTATCGGGCCCGCCCTGGGGATTACGCATCGCTTGCAAGGCGACGAGGGCGTAGCGCTCACATTCGACGACGGGCCGCACCCAGAGGGGACGCCGGCGGTGTTGGAGATCCTGCGCGAGGCAGACGCGGTCGCGACCTTCTTCCTTGTCGGCGAGCAGGTCGTCCGGCGCCCGGCCCTGGTCGCCGAGATCGCCGCCGCAGGCCACCGGGTCGAGCTGCACTGCCACAGGCATCGCAACCTGCTGCGCCTCACCACCAGGCAGTTCCTCGACGACGCCGAGTGCGCCCGGGCAGCGATCGAGGAGGCGAGCGGACAGGCTGTATCCGACTTCCGCCCGCCCTACGGCATCTTCAGCGGTGCCGGACTGCGCGCCGTGCGACGCCGGGGCTGGCGACCGGTGCTCTGGTCGCGCTGGGGCCGGGACTGGACCCGGCACGCGACCGCGCGTTCAATCGCCAAAGAGACGACAACCGGCATCCGCGCCGGCGACATCGCCCTCCTTCATGACGCCGACTACTACAGCGTGCCGGGCTCCTGGGTGCGCACGGTGGCGGCGCTGCCGCTCATCCTCGGGGAGCTCGATAGCCGCGGGCTGAAAACGACTTCGCTGCGCCGCTGAGAGGGCGGAGCGAGCGTCCACTGGTCGCAGCCGGCAAACGCCTCGTCGAGGCGCCTTGCCATCGTGCTCTTGGGCCGGTCCTGGTCGAAGATCTCCTTGGGCATGGCTCTCCGTCCTGTAGGTGACGTTGGGGAAGAATGGCCCCTCGGTCAGACGAAAAACATGCACATTGCGAAAAAGAACGCGCATCTTGCGTGTTTCATCTCACTTTGCTTCGACGAATGTCGCAATCTCGTCGGCGAGACGCTGAGGCTGGTCGATCGGGACGAAGGTTCGCGAATCGGGGATCTGGACGATGCGGGCGTTGGGTGTCTCGGCGGCCAGGCGCTCGGCGTACTTGAGCGGGAAGAGACGATCCCCCGGTGCCCAGGTGAGCAGGATCGGCAACTTGGAGTCGCGCAGCTTTTGGGCCGCCTCCAGCGTGTAGCGCTTGTTCATGCCGACCGTCACCTTCTTGAGGTCTCGCTTGACGGCGGCGTCGTGCAGGCCGGGTTCCATCCAGGAGGCGATCAGCTCGGGCGACATCGGATCCTTCGTGAAGGGGCGGAATGCGGCGCGAGCGACGGCGGGGATCCGAAACGGCGCAGCGAGGACCGCCATCCCGCCCGGCAGCTTCGCGAGGGGCGGCATCGTCTTGAAGATCCCTGGGGGGAAGTTCTCGTGGGTGTCGCAGTTGGTCAGGACGAGGCGGCCGATTCGCTCCGGGTGGCGGGTGACCAGAACCTGCGACATCGCCCCGCCGGAGTCGTTGCCGACGATCGTCACGTCATCGAGGTCGAGTGCCTCGAGGAAGCTCGCGATCGTCGCGGCGATCCCGTAGGGCGTCAGGTCGGCGTCGGCGTTCATCGCCACCTTCTGGGACCCGATCGGCCAGTCGGGTGCAATGCAGCGGCAGCGATCGGAGAGCCGGTCCACGACCCCGCCCCAGAGGCGCCCGTCGACCAGGTAGCCGTGGACGAAGACGACCGCTTTGCCCTCGCCTGCCTCGCGATAGCGGATGCGGCCGGCCGGAAGCTCTATTTCATGGCAATCGTCTGACTGGGGCATTGCACCCTCCTCGGGGCGTAGGTTGCGCGGAAGCGACGGGTAAGATAGATACAAACTGTATGAATGTCAATCGAGAGAATGACCTGCCGGTGGAGACGCCGGCGCGGCGCACTCAGGCGGAGCGCTCGGAATCGACCCGAGCGGCGCTGGTCGAGGCCGGCCGCGCGCTCTTCGCCGAGCGCGGCTACGCCGGGGTCGGTACGGAGGAGATCGTTCGTGCCGCGGGGGTGACCCGGGGAGCCCTGTACCACCACTTCGACGGCAAGCGCGAGCTCTTCGAAGCCGTTTACGAACGGATCGAGGTCGAGCTTGCCGAGCGGATCGCGGCGGGGGCGCTGGCGGCGAACGCCGAATCGCCGATGGAGGCGATGCGGGTTGGGGCACAGATGTTCCTCGAGGCCTGCACGGAGCCGGAGGCGCAGCGGATCGTCCTGCTCGACGGCCCGTCGGTGCTCGGCTGGGATCGCTGGCGCGAGATCGCCGCCGAGTACGGCCTCGGCCTGATCGAAGCCAGCCTGCAGGCCGCCATCGACGCCGACGCGATCGCTCCGCAGCCGGTGCGCCCGCTGGCCCACGTCCTGATGGGTGCCCTGGACGAGGCGGCGATGCTCGTCGCCCGTGCCGAGGATCCGGAGAGGATGCAGGCGGAAGTGGGCCGCACCCTCGACTCGCTGCTCGACGCGCTCAGCCGGCGCGACTAGGGCTGGGGGCGGGCGCCTCGGGCATCTCGATCGGACTGCCCTGGGCCACCCGGCGCGACTCCTTCTGCGCGTACATCCGCACGTCGGCCAGCTGCAGCGCCGCTCGCGGATCCCCGGCCTCCTGCGGGATCATCGCCCCGCCCCAGGAGGCACTCACCTCGACGCCCTTCTCGCTTGCGCTCAGCGCCTTCGCCGCCTCCCGCGCGACGGTGTCGAAACGGTCTCGGGCGCAGTTCAACAGCAGGCAGAACTCGTCGCCGCCGATCCGGTAGGCGGTGCCGTCCTTGCCGACGGCGGAGCGCAGCGCCAGCCCCAGCCGGGTCAGCAGCTCGTCTCCCGCCGGGTGGCCGAAGGTGTCGTTGTAGCGCTTGAAGCCGTTGAGGTCGAAGAGGAAGAGCATCGCCGGCTCCTCCTCGCTGACCCGCTTGCACCTCTCCTCCAGGTCCACCTGCATGCGGCCGCGGTTGCTGAGGCCGGTCAGCTCGTCGGTGCGCACCTGCTCGAGCAGGTGCTTGTTCTCGCGGTCGCTCATCGCCAGGCGGACGATCACGGCGGTCATCGTCGATGCCCAGAGGATCGTCGAGAGGCCGCTGGTTGCGCTGAAGTACTGCATCGCGAAGAGGCCGATCATCACTCCGGCGAAGAGCGCGGGGACGATCGCCTCGCGCCGGGCGTCGCCGCGGGCGGGCGAGGTGATGCCCGCCGCCGCGGTCGGCTGCCAGACGGTTGCGCCGAGGCAGACGGCGGCGATCAGGTAGATCGGATCGATCCAGTCGCCTGCGGGCAGCGTCGCGTCGGTTTCCTGCAGCGTGAAGGCGATGTCGGCGACCACCAGCGCCGCGAGCCCTGCGAGGAGTAGCGACCAGGTTCGCCCCGGCCGCCAACCGGTCAGAGCGACGACCCCGACCACCATCGAGACCATCGCGATGTCGCCGAGCGGATAGGCGAGCGTGGTCGCCACTTCCAGCGGCGATCCGGTCGCCTTCTCGGCGACGAAGTCGAAAACGAAGGCGGCTCCCAGCGCGGCGGTGCCGAGTGCGGCGATCGCCCCGTCCATCCAGAGTCGCCAGTTCATCTCGTGGGCCCTGGCGCGGACCAGCATCGCCAAGCCGGCGTAGGCAAGCGGGTAGAAGGCGAGGTAACCGATATCGGCGGGAGAGGGGTAGGGAGCCGATGCGTTGTCCTCGATGAAGGCGGTCCAGTAGACCTCTGCGGCGCCCCAGGAGAGGATCGCGAGCCCGATCAGGCGCCAGGCCGCGCGCTCGCGCTCGTAGGCCGCTGCCCGGACCAGGCAGGCAATGCCGGCTCCGACCACGACGGCGTCATAGAGGACGCCGCCGATCGCGTATTCGAAGTTGCTGCCGATCCCGAACCAGTCGTGCAGGACGACGAGGGCGGTGCCGCCGAGCAGGAGCACGGCAAGGGCCCGGCGCAAAAGACGCGCCCGTCCGTTGCCGCCGGTGCTCGTTTCGCTCGCTGCCATTGATCAGCTATCGGCAGCCCGGCGCGAATCCACAACCCCTAAACGGGTCGGTTTCGCGCTTCATCTAAACTGAGTGGCGATGAAGGCAGGAATCCACCCCGAATACACGCTCGCGAACGTACACTGCTCCTGCGGGAACCAGTTCTACACGCGCTCGACCAGCGCCGATCTCCACGTCGAGCTCTGCTCGGAGTGCCACCCGTTCTACACCGGCAAGCAGAAGCTGGTCGACACCGGTGGCCGGGTCGAGCGGTTCCAGCGTCGCGCCGCCAAGCACGCCAAGGCCGGTAGGTAGTCCATGAGCCCAGAGGTGGGCTTACCGGAAGCTGAGGTGGCCTCCTCCAACGGGGCCGATCCGCTGCGCATGCCCGACGGCGCCCTGGTCGCGAAGCGCGACGCGCCGCTGGGGGGGCAGGCAGTGCTGGAGGGGGTGATGATGCGCGGGGTCTCGACCTGGGCCGTGGCGGTGCGCAACCCCGAGGGAGAGATCGAGATCACCACCGATCGGCTGGTTCCCTGGGCGAGCCGGCACCGGATCTGGCGGATCCCCGTGCTGCGTGGCGTCGTCGCCCTTGGCGAGTCGCTGAAGATCGGCTTCCGGGCGCTGGGCATCTCCGCCAACGCCCAGATGGAGGAGGACGAGGAGGGCGAGAAGGAAGAGATCGGCGGCTGGATCTGGGGCCTGACGATCGTCCTCTCCTTGGCGCTCTCCGTCGGCCTCTTCTTCGTCATTCCGGTGGGGCTGACCAGCCTGATCAAGGATGAGCTCGGCTCCTCGCTTCTCTTCTGGCTGGTCGAGGGGATCCTGCGGACGGCGATCTTCATCGGCTACATCGTCGCGATCAGCCGCTTGCGCGACCTGCGCCGCGTCTTCGAGTACCACGGCGCCGAGCACAAGACGATCTCCTGCTATGAGGCCGAAGACGAACTGGTCCCGTCGCGGGCCAAGCTCTACTCGCGCCTGCACCCGCGCTGCGGCACCAGCTTCCTGCTGATCGTGATGGTGCTGGCGATCTTCGTCTTCGCCCCGATCGGCCTGCCGGCTTGGTACTGGCTGCTGGCCTCGCGCATCCTCGGCATCCCGCTGATCGCCGGTCTCTCCTACGAGGTGATCAAGTGGGCCGGCAAGAACCGCCGCAAGCGCTGGGTACGAGGCCTGATGTGGCCCGGCCTGATGCTGCAGAACCTGACCACGCGCGAGCCCGACGAGGAAGAGCTGGCCGTGGCGATCGCGGCGCTGGAGGCAGTGCTCGCAGTGGAAAAACCGGGCGAGTCGGAAGAGTCGCCGATCGAGATCGTCGCCTAGCCGGACCGGTCGGAAGACCGGGAGGTCAGGGGATCAGGCCGTTGCCCCGACCCCACGGAGCGACGATCGCCAGCTTCCAGCGTCCTTCGATCTGGTGCAGGACCATCGCCGGGCAGGTGGTCTGCTCGAAGGACGAGCCTTCGACGCCGTCCGAGCGGATCTTCCAGCGCTCGCGGACGAAGGCGACGTCTCCGGCGGGGAGGACGTTGCTGACCTCGACGTCGATCTGCACTCCCCGCGCGATCAGCTGCGCGAGCAGGGGGCGGATGCGGTCGCGGCTGTAGACGGCGGTCGCGTCCGGGGTGATCAGGCAGGCTTTCCTGGCCAGGCACGCCGTTGCTCCCTCCAGGTCCCCCGAGCTGAGCAGCTTGGGGAAGGAGAGGCAGGCGAGGCGGGGAGGGGAGGCCGGAGCGGTCCTTTCGGGGGGTTCGGCGTGTTTGGTCGGTGCGGTCTCTAAATACATTGGACTGATCCACTAGCACAGTGATACTCAAACTGTGATAGATATATAGCACAGCTGCACGCGGATGAAAAGGGCCGCTGTGTCTATGTTTCCCAGCAGTGATCGATTCACTGGTCGAGCAGATCGAAGCGCGGTTCTCCGAGCTGGAGGCCCAGATGGCCGACCCCGCGGTGATCGGCGACCGCGAGCGCTACGCGGGAGTTGGGCGGGAGTACCGCGAGCTGCAGCCGGCTCACGAGCTGGCGGCCGAGTACCGCACGCTGAAGGACGACCTGGAAGGGGCGCGCGAGCTGCTGGCAGAGGATGGCGACGATCCGGAGCTGCGCGAGATGGTCGAGGAGGCGCCGGCGAAGCTCGAGGGCCTCGAAGAGGAGATCCGCTTGGCGATGGTCGAGCGCGACCCCAACGACTCCAAGAACGTGCTGGTGGAGATCCGGGCCGGGACCGGGGGGGACGAGGCGGCGCTCTTCGCCGGCGACCTCTACAAGATGCTCAGCCGCTACGCCGAGGAGAGCGGCTTCTCGACCGAGGCGCTGTCGCAATCGGCGGCCGACGTCGGTGGCTTCAAGGAGGTGACCTTCGCGATCAAGGGCGAGGGGGCCTACTCGGTCTTCAAGTACGAGGGCGGCACGCACCGGGTGCAACGGGTGCCGGAGACCGAGTCCCAGGGCCGCATCCACACCTCCACGGCGACTGTGGCGGTGCTGCCCGAGGCGGAGGAGGTCGAGGTTCAGATCGACCAGAACGACCTGCAGATCGACGTCTACCGCTCCTCCGGGCCGGGCGGCCAGTCGGTCAACACGACCGACTCGGCGGTGCGGATCACCCACAAACCGAGCGGGATCGTCGTCTCGATGCAAGACGAGAAGTCACAGCTGCAGAACAAGGAGCGGGCGATGCGGGTGCTCCGCGCCCGCCTCTACGAGCGCGAGCTGGCCGAACAGCAGGCGAAGATCGCTTCCGAGCGCAAGGCCCAGGTGGGCAGCGGCGAGCGCTCCGAGAAGGTCCGCACCTACAACTTTCCCCAGGGGCGTGTCACCGACCACCGGATCAAGCACACCTCGCACAACCTCGACGGCGTCCTTGCCGGGGAGCTCTCCGAGTTCACCGAGGCACTGGCTGCGGAGGAGAAGCGACAGCGCCTCGAGGCAGCAGCGGTCGGGTGACGCGTGAAGCGCTGACGGCGTCGACCGACGCCTTGCGGGCGGCAGGGGTGCAAGAGCCGCGCCTCGACGCCGAACTGCTGCTCGCGGCTGCGACCGGCTGGGACCGCGCCGCTTTGGCGGCCAGTCCGGAGGCGGATATTCCCCCCTCGGCGGCGCGGCGTTTCGGTGAGATGGTGAGGCGGCGCCTGCGTCGCGAGCCGGTCGCCTACATCCTCGGCGACAAGGGCTTTCGCCACCTCGACCTCGCGGTCGACCGCAGGGTGCTGATCCCGCGCCCGGAGACCGAGCTGCTGGTCGAGCTGGCATTGGAGTTGCAGCCTCGCGCCGTTCTCGACGTCGGCACCGGCTCGGGGGCCATCGCTCTGGCCGTTGCCGGCGAGCTGCCGGGCTGCGAGGTGACCGCCACCGACACCTCGCCGGCGGCGCTCGAGGTTGCCCGCGCCAATGCCGGGCGCCTCGATCTCGACAGGCGCGTTCGCTTTCTTGAGGGCTCCGTTCCCCCCGGTGAGGAGTTCGACCTGATCCTCGCCAACCTGCCCTATGTGGCCGAGGCCGACTGGCCCTCGCTGCAGCCCGAGGTGACCGAGTGGGAGCCCCGCGAGGCGCTGCTGGCGGGAGCCGACGGCCTCGATGCGATCCGAGAGCTGGTTCCGAAGATCGACGCTGGGACGCTGGCTCTCGAGGTGGGAGCGGGACAGGCCGAGGTCGTCGCGGCGCTGCTGGCTCAAGCGGGCTTCGGCGAGACCCAGACCCGGCGCGACTTGGCCGGGATCGAGCGTGTCGTTTGGGGTGTTCGTTGACCGAGGTCGTCTCGATCGAGCGCGACGGTCCGGCCGAAGCCCGCGACGCGCTGGAGCGGTGCATCGCTGCTGCCGGCATCGCCGTCTTTCCCGCCGACGGCCTCTACGGCCTCGCCTGCGACCCACTGGATCCGGTGACGATCGAGCGCATCCACCGGCTCAAGGGTCGCGACGATGGCAAGCCCTCGGCGGTCCTCTATTTCTCGCCGCTGGCGCTGCGCGAGCTGGTCGAGGGTTTGAGCCCACGCACCCGCGACGCAGCCGCTGCGCTTCTTCCCGGTCCCGTCACCCTCGTCGTCGCCAACCCAGGCCACCGCTATCCCCTCGCCTGCCGGGAGGATCCCGGCAAGCTCGGGGTGCGGCTGATCGGCGGGCCGTTGGAGGGGGCGATGTGTCCCGTCTTCCAGACCTCCGCCAACCACAGCGGCGAGCCGGCCCCCGCCGCTTTTGCCGAGATCCCGACCGCAATCGTCGAAGGCGCCGACCTGGCGATCGACGGGGGAGAGCTGACAGGCTTGCCGTCGACCGTCGTCGATCTGACAGCGTTCGATGTCGAGGGTGACTGGAAGGTCCTGCGCGAGGGGGGGCTTTCGTCGGGTGATCTGGCTGCGGCCATTGGCGAGCTCTAAGCCACTGCTCTAGCCAAATAGAACAGTAGATGTGCTACTGTGTGGTCTGATGGCACAGCGGACCGCAGAACGCGAAGCCACGCCCTTTTCAACCGACCCCGCCGCCGAGCTGCCAGTCGGCATTCAACTCTCCTGGCGCCTGCGGGCGCTAATCGCTACTGGACAGCTCGCGGCGGGCGAAAAGCTTCCCAGCTTCCGCCGCCTCGCCGAGTGGGCGGGAGTCAACGTCAACACGGTGCGCGCCGTGTACGCCAGCCTCGAGAAAGAGGGTTTGGTGATCAGCCGGCAGGGGCGGGGAACCTTCGTTGCCGAGGGGATCGCGCCCGCCCCGGAACTGGAGGAGATCGCCAGCGACGCCCTGCGCCGGACGCGTGAGGCGGGCCTCAGTCCCTCCGACCTGATCGTCGTCGCGACCGCCTGCGCGAGCATGCCGGGGGCGGAAGAGCCGCCACCGCCGCTGCGTGAGGACCTGCCCGACCTGACCGAGGAGGGCGAGGCGATCGAGGTGCGGCATGAGCTGCGCCGCCAGATCGCCAGGCTCGAGGTCGAGCTTGCCACCTACACTCGTGACCTGCCGGGAGACATGCCGACCGGCTGGCACCTCGCCGAGGCCCACGTCGCCGGCGTCGAAGAGCTCGAGCGCACCCGGGATACGCTGATCGCGCAACTCTCGGAGGCGCAGCGCGCCGCCGAGCATCGCGCCAGGCGGGAGGACGAGGCCCGCGCTCACCGCAAAGCGATGCTCGGCAAGGTCGAGCCCGACCGCCCGGACCGGTCCGGCAGCGGCCCGCTCGGCAAGGCGATGAGCTGGTGGCGGACCAAGTCCTGACGCGGGCCTACCTGCCCGTCAAGTCCGTCCTCGACCAGATCGGGGAGATGGTTCTCCTCACAGCGAAGACGCTGGTCTCCGCGGTGCGGCCTCCCTATCCCTACGGCGAGGAGCTGGTCGGCCAGTTCCTCTTCGTCCTCAAGCTCTCCTGGTTTCCGATGACGATCTCGACCTTCGCCCTCTGCCTCGGCGGGCCGGGGTTGCAGGCGGCTGGGGTCCTCGACCTCTTCGGCGCCCTCGACCGGCTCGGCGGCTTCTTCGTCGTCACCGCGGTTCGCTTCATCGGCCCGATCGTCACCGCGGTAGTCGTCGGCGGCGTCGCCGGCACCGCGATCACCGCCGATCTCGGCGCCCGCAAGATCCGCGAGGAGCTCGATGCCCTGCAGGTGCTCGGCGTCGACCCGATCAAGAACCTGGTCGTGCCGCGCTTCCTCGCCCTGATGGTGATCACCGCCCTGCTCGACGTCTTCGCGATCATCTTCGGGCTCACCGCCGGCATCGCCGCCTCGCTGCTCTACCAGCAGCCGCTCGGCGGCTTCTTCTCGACCCTCTTTTCCAACGCCCTGATTACCGACGTCTGGGGCTCGGTGCTCATGTGCACCCTCTTCGGCGGGATCATCTCCGTCGTCTGCTGCTACAAGGGGATGACTGCCTCGGGTGGGCCGGAGGGGGTCGGCCGCGCCGTCAACCAGGCGGTGGTGATCGCCTTCGTCGGGGTCTTCTTCTTCCTCTACTGCTTCACCACGATCCTGCTCGCCTCCAACCCCGAACTGCAGTCGATTCGGTGAACGGCTGGCTCGACGCACCGCGCGGCTGGTTCGATGCCTTCGGCGAGGTCGTCGCCTTCGGCTCGCGTGTCGCCGGCCTCGTCTTCTCCGGCCGCGTCCTGCGCTTCTTCGGCGAGAGCATGCGTCAGGCCGGCATCCTGATCCTCGGCTCAGCGGTGATCATCTGGGTCTTCGTCTTCATCCTCGGCCTCCAGTGCGGGGTGATCGGCGCCTACTTCAACCGCTCGATCGGCGCTCCCTCGCTTGCCGGTCTCTTCTCCGCTTACTGCGACCTGCGCGAGGGCTTGCCCTACGCCTTCGGCTACATCCTCTCCGCCAAGGTCGGCACGGGGATCGTCGCCGAGCTGGGTGCGATGCGGATCTCCGACGAGATCGACGCGCTCGAGGTGATGGGGATCCCGCCGGTGACCTTCCTCGCCGCGACGCGCCTGCTCGGCGCCTGGATTGCGATCCCCTTCCTCTATCTGGTCGGGATCGGGGTTGCCTACCTCGCCAGCTACATCGCCGTCGTGCAGCAGGTCGGCGACGTCTCCTCCGGCGGGTACCTGCTGATCTTCTGGATGTTCCAGGACCCCCTCGACGTCGTCTTCAGCCTGACCAAGGGGATGGTGATGGCGACGGCGATCGTTCTGGTCGGCTGCTACTACGGCTACACCGCGTCCGGCGGGCCGGTCGGAGTCGGCACCGCGACAGCGCAGTCGATGGTCGTCAACATCATCCTCGTCCACATCATCGGGATGCTGGGCACGGTCGTCTTCTGGGGCGCCAACCCACGCGCCCCGATCGGCGGCTGAGCGGCTCGGGCAAGCTGAACCCGCGAAGCGGCTCCAAGCTCCAAGCTTCCAAAGGAGCTCTGAGCCCCGAATCGGCGCCTCAGCTGGGGTCGTCTAGAGCTTGGGTGCTTCGAACGGGGCTGCCCGCCGGCCTCCGCCGGATACATCAGCAGTTCTGCGCCCCGTCCCGATAGGGAAGCCGGACGATCCTGGTTGAGCGGTTGTTGCGCTCGTTTTCCTCGAAGAGCAGGTTTTCCGGGTCGACCCGCATGACGAAGGCGAAGCAGCCGCGCAGGCCGCTGACGTTGACCCACTGGCGGTCGTATTCGGAGGGGTAGATGTCCGACCAGCCGACCGAGGTGCCGAGCCGGACCCGCTTGCGAGATGGGTCCTGGCTGCAGGCGGGGTAGACGCGGTGCCCGGGCGAGCGTTTCATCGCGCGGGTGCGCTCGAGGTCGCGGAAGCAGTAGAAGACCTTCGGACCCTTGCGCACGCGCTCCAGCGGCCTGCGGTTCTCGTCGAGGCTCCAGATCTCCATGCTGAGCGGGTCGTGCACCTTCCAGTAGGAGCCTCCCCACTCGTAGCCGACGCTGTAGAAGTGGAGCTTGGCCTCGGTGCGGAAGATGGTGACGCCGCCGCCGACCCGGTAGATCGCCTGGTTGGCCCGCATCCAGTTGCGCTTGTAACGCTGCCCGCGCAGCTCCATCGGACCGCGGCCGCGGGAGCGGATGTCGTTGCCGGCATGCAGTAGCGCCCCGCCGCCGTAGCCATAGCTGCCCCCGCTGCGCTCGACATACAGGTCCGCGGCAGGACCGACCTTCAGGTCCGGGCAGAGCAGCTCCCCCGCACCGGGGCCTTCGCAGGGATTTTCGGCGGCGACTGCGATGCCGGAGGGAATCGCGGCCAGCGCCAGGAGCGTGCCGGCGGCGCACAGCAGGAAGCGGGATCTCACCGGCCCCAGCCTAACCATGGCGCCGGTAGGGTCGCCCGACCTTGGCGATCGCTTCCCTTTGGAGAGAACTGCCGGCGCCGCATCGGCTCTGGATCCTCAGCAGGGCCCTCCTCGCGACGGCGGCGATCAACGCGCTCGTCAACGCAGCGATCGCATGGCTCGGCGTCAGGGGCCAGGAGACGGTGCAGTTGTGGGGCGTTCCGCTCGCGGAGACCAGCATCTTTTGGAACGTGGCCGGCACGCTCTTCCTGCTGCCGCTGATCACCTGCCTGCTGACCACGGCTGCGGTGCGTCGAGACGTCAAGCTGGGATCGCTGGACTCGGTGAGCCGGCTTCGCCCGGTTCACCCCTGGCTCGCCGCGCTGCCCCGGTCCAGCCTGCGCCGGGGGGCAGTATTCGGTGGCGTTGCGGTGGCCGTCCTGGGCCCGCCTCTGATCCTGGTGCTCCTCGTCTCGAGCTTTCCCGAGCTGACCGCAGGGCAGTTCATCACCTGCCAGACCGCCTTCGCCGTCTGCCTCGGCGCGCTCGTCACTCCGGCGATCGCGCTCTATGCGATGGCCGACCCTCCTCGATAGGCGAGGGCTATCCCGAGCCGTTGGTAAGGTCGCACGGAGTGACGAGCGAGCTGCCGGAGAACATCCAATCCGCCCCCCTGACCGAGGTCGATCCGGAGATTGCCGCGGTCCTCGAGGGCGAGCTGCGGCGCCAGCAGGGAACCCTGGAGATGATCGCCTCGGAGAACTTCGTCCCGCAGGCTGTGCTCGATGCGGTCGGCTCGGTGCTGACCAACAAGTACGCCGAGGGTTACCCGGGTCGCCGCTACTACGGCGGCTGCGAGGAGGTCGACGTCGCCGAGCAGCTGGCGATCGACCGGGCAAAGGAGCTGTTCGGTGCCGAACACGCCAACGTTCAGCCCCACGCCGGCGCCCAGGCCAACAACGCCGCTTACATGGGGCTGATCGAACCCGGCGACACGATCATGGGGATGGCGCTCGATCACGGCGGCCACCTCACCCACGGGATGAAACTGAACGTCTCGGGCAAGCTTTACGAGGTCGTCGCCTACCACGTCAGCCCCGAGGACCTGCGGGTCGACATGGAGGAGGTGGAGCGCCTGGCCAACGAGCACCGGCCGAAGCTGATCGTCGCCGGCTGGTCCGCCTACCCGCGCCAGCTCGACTTCGCTGCCTTCCGCGCGATCGCCGACTCGGTCGGGGCCAAGCTGATGGTCGACATGGCTCACTTCGCCGGTCTCGTCGCCGCCGGTGAGCACCCCAACCCCGTCGAGCACGCCGACGTCGTCACGACGACGATCCACAAGACGCTCTGCGGGCCGCGCAGCGGCATGATCCTCTGCCGCTCCGAACACGCGAAAGCGATCGACAAAGCGATCTTCCCCGGACAGCAGGGCGGGCCGCTGATGCACACGATCGCCGCCAAGGCGGTGGCGCTGCGGATCGCGGCCGGCGAGCAGTTCCGCGCCCGCCAGCGCCAGACGATCGCCAACGCGAAGGCGTTCGCGGCGGGGCTCGAAGACAACGGCGTGCCGGTTCTCACCGGCGGCACCGACGTGCATCTGGTCCTCGTCGATCTGACTCCCAGCGGCCTCGACGGCAAGACGGCGGAGGACCGCCTGGAGCAGGTCGGGATCACGGTCAACCGCAACGCGATCCCCTTCGACGAGCGTCCGCCGATGAACCCATCCGGCCTGCGCATCGGCACTCCTGCCCTCACCACCCGCGGCTTGGTCGAGGAGGACATGACCGAGATCGCCTCCGTGATCGCCACCGCCCTCTCCGGCGACTTCGAGTCGCAGAAGGACAAGCTCTCCGAGCAGACAAAGGCGCTGATGGACCGTTATCCCCTCTATTCCCATCTCGTCCCTGCCGTCGCCTAAGACCGGTCGCGGGACCGGGTCTTCGAGGACATGAGGATTTGGGTTGATATGTCGGCGCCGGCGCACGTGCTGGTGCTGCGACCGATCATCGAGCGGCTGCGGGCCCAGGGCCATACGGTCGAGATCACCTCCCGCGACTACGCGCAGACACAGGCGCTGCTCGACCTGCACGGGATGGAGCACACGCCGATCGGCCGCCACGGCGGTGCCTCACGCCTGCGCAAGGGGTACCGGCTCGGCGCCCGTTCCGCCGCGATGCTCCGTTTCGGCCGCGGCCGCTCCTTCGATTTGGCCCTCGCCCACGGTTCGAACGACCTGGCGATCGCCGCCCGCCTGCTCGGCATCCCCGAGGCGAACATGCACGACTACGAGTTCGCCGTCACCCAGCATCGCATCGGCTGCCGTCTCGCCAAACGGGTGATGTTTCCGGACTCGGTGCCGCTCGAGCGATTGCGGCGCTTCGGCGTCACTCCGGAGAAGTTCTTTCCCTATCCGGGCCTGAAGGAGGAGTACTACCTCTTCGACTTCGAGCCCGATCGCGATGCGCTCTCGAGTCTCGGGGTCGATGCCGCCCGCGTCGTCGTGATCGTGCGCCCGCCCCCCGACGTCTCTCTCTATCACCGCAAGTCGAACCCGCTCTTCCCCAAGGTCCTCGCCCGCCTCGGCCAGGATGAAGGTGTGCACGCCGTGGTGCTGCCACGCACCCAGGACCAGCGCGAGTTCATCGAGAGCCTCGCGCTGCCCTCGCTGATAGTCCCCCCAGGTGCGGTCGAGGCGCAGAGCCTGGTCGCGCTGGCGGACCTGGTCGTCTCCGCCGGCGGCACGATGAACCGCGAGGCGGCGGCGCTCGGCGTGCCCGTCTACACGACCTACGGCGGGCGTCTCGGCGGCGTCGACGAAGCGCTGATTCGCTCGGGCCGGCTGCGGCCGCTCACCGATCCGCGCGCGATCGAGCTGGAGAAGCGGGGGGGCGACGCGACGCCGACGAGAAGGGACCCGGAGCTTTTGGTCGAGACGATCCTCGCTACCGTCGGAGGCTCCCATCCCGCGGAGACCCACATCGCAACCTGATCCCCTGGCCGAGGCGGACGCGGTCCGGGCCGAGCTGGACCACTTCATCGCGCTTGCCGGCGATGGCGAGCCCCGTCCCGTCGACGCGGTCCTGCGCTGTCTCGACATCCTGATCGCGGCGTCGATCCTCGTGATCCTGGCGCCGGTGCTGGCGCTCGTCGCCGCAGCGATTGCGCTCACCTCGGGCCGGCCGGTGCTCTACCACGGCGCCCGCGTCGGCCGGGCCGGCCAGATCTTCCTCATGTACAAGTTCCGCACCCTGGCGCCCGATGCCGAGGACCGGCTTGGTCCTTATCTGGGGGAGGAGCTCTCGCGGCGGACCGAAGACGAGGTGACGCGGATCGGCAAGGCGCTGCGCGCCACCCACCTCGACGAGGTCCCTCAGCTCTGGAACGTCCTGCGCGGCGACATGGCTGTCGTCGGCCCGCGGCCGATCCGTCCCGCCTTCTTCACCGAGCTCTGCGAGGAGATCCCGCAGTACTGGCAGCGCCTCGTCGTCCGCCCCGGCGTCACCGGCTTCGCCCAGACCCGCGTCACCCGCGAGGAGTCCTGGGCCAACAAGCTCGCCCACGACATGGAGTACATTGCCGACCGCTCCGTCGGCCTCTACCTCCGCGTTCTCTTCGCCACCGTCGCCAAGGTCGTCGGCCGCGGTCCCGCCGCACGCGCCGCCGATTCCCCACAGGGCTAGACGCTCGAGTCCGCCTGGGCGTCAGCTCCGTTCGGCAAACTCGGCTGCCGGGTCCGCATAGGCGAACGTGCTCAGCCCCAGCCAGTCCGGGACGCTGCGCACCAGGTCCTCCGGCCCGGTGATCTTCACCCGTCCGGAGCGCATCGCCGCCCCCAGTTCGAGCTGCCCCACCCACACCTCGGCCATCGCCCGCGCCTCGGCGTCGACTTGCAGGTCGATCGAGAAACCCGGGTCCGAGAAGCAGACGTCGGTGCCCGATCCCTCTGCCACCAGCCACCAGGCTCGCTTGCCGTCCTCGGCGTCGCGGTAGCGAAAGAAGGTCACGACCCGCTCCGCCGGGAGCCGGTCGAGGCGAAGGCTCCGCCCCATGTCCCACATCAGCAGCGCCGGGTCCGCCTCCTCGGCGGTTATCTCCCGCTTCAGGTGGTCCCGGCTCCAGGTCCCGAGCCCGACGACGAGGGGCCCGAGTGCTTCGCAGGCAGGCGTCATCCGGTATTCGTGCCCGCGCTCGCCTTTCAGCGGGTGCCTGGTGATCAGGCTCGCGCGCTCCAGCTCCTTGAGGCGCTTGCTGAGCAGGGACGAGGACATGCGCGGGACACCGCGCTGGAGCTCGTTGAAGCGCGTGCTCCCCATCAACAGCTCGCGGACGACGAGCAGCGTCCAGCGCTCGGTCAGAACCTCTGCCGCCTGTGCAACCGGGCAAAACTGTCCGTAGCTCTCTGGCACGGCCTCGATCCGAGTGTACGTGCCCAACTGCAGATCTTGAAGTTGATTCCTGACCCGACTCGCCGTAGACCGTTGTCAACAGCACACGCGAGAAGGAGATCCAGTGAACGACATTGCGGAGAAAACGAAGGATGCGAACGGCGAGCTCAAGGCCCGCCACCGATCGATGTGGGCGTCCGGTGACTACCCCTCGATGGTCGAGACTTTCTTGCTGCCCCTCGGACCGCGCCTCGTCGAGGCGGTTGAGATC
This sequence comes from uncultured Solirubrobacterales bacterium, assembly GCA_963697695.1. GTDB lineage: Bacteria > Actinomycetota > Thermoleophilia > Solirubrobacterales > 70-9 > VRUE01. The sequence goes on along the minus strand of OY969094.1, from coordinate 907,638 downwards.
GGGCCCGGGATGCGCGTCCTCGACGTCGCCGCCGGCACCGGCAATGCGGCGATTCCGGCGGCCGCCCAAGGGGCGACGGTCGTCGCAAGCGATCTGACGCCGGAGCTGTTCGAGGCCGGCCGTGCTCGCGCCGAGGCGGAGGGGGTGGAGCTCGAGTGGGCCGAGGCCGATGCCGAGAATCTGCCCTTCGAGGACTCGAGCTTCGACGCCGTCATCTCCTCGATCGGGGTGATGTTCGCGCCCTACCACCAGGCGGCCGCTGACGAGCTCGTGCGGGTCTGCCGCCCGGGTGGGACGATCGGGCTGCTGAGCTGGACGCCGGAGGGAATGATCGGCGGCCTCTTCCGCACCATCGGGCCGTTTGCCCCCGCGCCGCCGCCGGGTGCGCAGCCGCCGCCGCTCTGGGGTGGCGAGGAGCACCTGCGTGAGCTGCTGGGCGACCGGGTCGAGCTCGAGAAGCTGGAGCGCGACGAGCTCGAGGTGACCGCCTTCGAGCGGCCCGCCGACTTTGCCGAGCACTTCAAGCAGCGCTACGGCCCCACCATCGCGGCCCAGGCGAATGCCCGCCGTAACGAGCGCGAGCCTGAGTTCGAGCAGGCGCTGGACCGCTATTTCGAGGAGCAGAACCGCGGCAGCGCCGAGGACGCTCGCTTCGGGATGGAGTTCCTGGTCGCGGTCGGGAAAAAGCGATCCTGACGAATCTCACCCCCGTCGCCACTTGGGACGTGCCCTCTCTTAAGCACCCATAGGGGCACATAAGCGAGGGCACGTCCGCTTGGCTTCGGGGCGGGTTGACAGACTGCGGCGCGTGTGTGGCATATGCGGCATGGCCGGCGCCGATCGCGCTGCGGCTCCGGATCCTGAGGTCGTGGCGAGGATGAGCCGGCGGCTCGTGCATCGGGGGCCAGACAGCGACGGGCTCTTCGACGGAAGAGAGGCGGTGCTCGCCGCGCGGCGGCTCTCGATCATCGACCTCGACGGGGGGCGGCAGCCGATCGCCAACGAGGACGGCAGCGTCGTCGTCGTCCAGAACGGGGAGATCTACAACCACCGCGAGCTGCGCCGCGAGCTCGAGAGCCAGGGCCATCGTTTCAGCACCGCCTCGGACACCGAGGTCCTGGTCCACCTATACGAGCAGCACGGCGACGCCTTCATCGAGCGGCTGCGCGGGATGTTCGCCCTGGCGCTCTGGGACTCGCGCGAGAAGCGGCTACTGCTGGCCCGCGACCGCTTCGGGATCAAGCCGCTCTACTACCGGGTCGCCGGCGGCTCGATCTCCTTCGCCTCGGAGCTGAAGGCGATGCTCGAGGTGCCGGGCTTCTCGCGCGAGATCGATCGCCGTGCGGTCTCCGCCTACCTCGCCTTCAACTCGATCCCGGCGCCGCTGACGATTTTCGCCGAGGCGCGCAAGCTGCCGCCGGGCCACTCCCTCGTATGGCGGGGGGGTGAGTTTCAGCAGACTCGCTACGCACGGCCGACGCCGGCTGCGGCCGAGCGCGTGCGCAAGGGGCCTGCCGGCGATCTGGCCGAGGAGCTGCGCGAGACCCTGCGCGACTCGGTGCGCGCCCACCTCGTCGCCGACGTTCCCGTCGGCGTGTTGCTCTCCGGCGGCGTCGACTCGGCCGGGTTGACAGCGCTCGCCGCCGGCGAGGCGGGGGAGGGGGTGAAGACCTTCTCGATCGGCTTCGAGGAGGAGAGCTTCGACGAGCTCTCGCGGGCGCGCCTGGTCGCCGAGCGCTACGGCACCGACCACCACGAGCTGGTCCTCCGTCCGGATGCCGTCGAGCTGCTGCCGAAGCTGGTCGAGGCCTTCGACGAGCCCTTCGGCGACTCCTCCGCGGTGCCCACCTACCTCGTCTCCCAGCTCGCCGCCGGCGAGGTAAAGGTGGCGCTCTCCGGCGAGGGCGGCGACGAGCTCTTCGGCGGTTACTACACCTATGTGGCCGACCTGCTGGCACCGCGCCTGGGCCCGCTGGCCCGGATCGCCTCGCCGCTGGTCGAGGCGCTGCCCAGCTCCAGCGCCAGGGTCAGCTTCGACTACAAGGCGAAGCGCTTCGTCCGCGCCGCCCATCTGCCGCCGCTGGAGCGCCACCACGCGTGGAAGGAGATCTTCTCCCCCGAGCAGCGCCACTCGGTCCTGGGAGGGATGGACTCCGGCTGGGACCCGGTCGACCTCTACCGCGAGCGCTATGCGGAAACAGCGGGAGCCGAGCCGCTCGCCCGCCTGCAGGACGTCGACCTCGGCATCTACCTCGTCGACGACCTGCTGGTGAAGACGGACCGCTCGAGCATGGCCCACTCGCTGGAGCTGCGGGTTCCGTTCCTCGACCAGCGGGTCGCCGATTTCGCCTTCGGTCTGGCGACGCCGCTGAAAGTGCGCGGCACGGCGAAGAAGCGGCTGCTGCGGCAGGCCCTGGCACCGCTGCTCCCCGCCGAGATCCTGCGCGGGCCGAAGCGGGGGTTCTCGATCCCGCTCGCCGCCTGGCTGCGCGGACCGCTCGAGCCGTTTGCGCGCGAAGTCCTCTCCTCCGCCACCCTGGAGCGCCAGGGCTGCCTCGATCCGGCCGCCGTCACGCCTTTGATCGACGCGCACTGCGCCGGGCGCGACGACCTCAGCCGCCAGCTCTGGGGCCTGATGGCCTTCACGCTTTGGTTCGACAGGTACGCGAACTAGCCTGGATCGATGCCGGATTCGCTCGATGCCTTGCTCGCCTTCCTGCTTGCCGGGATCGTTGCGCTGCTGGTGGTGCCGCTCACCGATCGTCTCGCGCGGCGGGTCGGCGCGATCGACCGGCCCAACCAGCGCTCGATGCACGAAGCGCCGACGCCGCGCCTGGGCGGCCTGGCGATCCTCGCGGGAGCCGTCGTGGCGGGGCTGGTCTTCCTGCCCTGGGACGGGGAAACGCGGGCGATCCTCTGCGGCGCCCTCTTGATCGCCGCGGTCGGCTTCCTCGACGACACGCTCGAGCTCGGTGCCGCGGCGAAGCTGCTGGGTCAGACGGTCGCGGTGATCGTCCCCGTCGCCGCCGGGGTCGAGGTGACGAGCTTCACGCTTCCTTTCCTCGGCGCCCTGCAGCCCGGCTCGGTCGAACTGTTCGACCTGCCGGGGGGCGGCGCGGTCGACCTCGGCGACGTCGGCACGGTGATCGGGATCGTCGCCGTGATCAACGTGATCAACCTGATCGACGGGGTCGACGGGCTGGCGGCGGGGGTCTGCACGATCTCGGCCCTGGCCCTGGCCGTGATCGCCCTGTCGCTGGACCGCAATGCCGCCGGCGTCCTCGCCGCCCTCACCGCCGGCGCCTCGCTCGGCTTCCTTCGTCACGGCTTTCCGCCGGCACGGACATTCATGGGAGACACCGGCTCGAACCTGCTCGGCTACCTGCTCGGGGTGGTCGCCGTCCAGGGGGCGCTGAAGACGAACGCCGTGATCGCCCTCTTCCTGCCGCTGATCATCCTCACGGTGCCGATCCTCGACACCGGCTTCGTCGTCGCCAAGCGGCTCAAGTACCGGCGGCCGATCTACCGGGCCGACCGCTGGCACTTCCACCACCGCATGGCGAACATCGGTTTCTCGCAGCGGCGCACGCTGGCCTACCTCTACGGCTGGACCCTGGTGATGGCGGCGCTTGCGCTGGCGCTGCGCTTCGTCCCCTACAGCGACGACCACGGCAACTTCGACCTCCTCTGGTCGGCGGTGATGATCTTCTTCGGTGCCCTGGCGCTGGCCGCCAGCGTCTACTTGGTGGAGGTGCTGGAGATCCTCAAACTGCGCCGGGTGCGGCTGCGGCAGGTGGCAGGAGTCCGCGACCGCGCCCACGGCCCACCGCCGGTGGAGACCGAGGTCGATCGTGCTGTCGAGCAGGAGCTGGAGACCGGGACCTTCCCGGCGATCGATCCGGAAACAGGCGAGTTCGAAGCGGTCCCGCCAGGGACGTAGGGAGTTAGTGACAGGTTGTGACAAGCCTCACGAAGTGGCTCTAGAAAGCGGATATCTGACCTTTCGGATATAGTCGAAATCGCCCGCCGACAAGGCCTGGGCGTTTCTTATGTCTCCTCTCAAGTACGTCGACCTTTTGGTCCTTGCCGCCTCCCTCGCAGTTTTTCTGCTCGGCGGTTTTTCGATGCTGGGCTACGCCGTGGGCGCGGCGGCCTGGCTCGCCCAGCGCGGCATCCAGATGTTGGCTTCACGACGTGCGAACCGGGAACTCGCCGCCGGCAATCGCCAGCGGGCGATGGCGACGGTTGCGACGACCGGCTTGGGCCGTGTCTGGCTGATGGCCACTGCGGTGCTGCTCGTCGGCCTCGCCGAAAGGGAGGCCGGGCTCGCCGCGGCTCTTCTCGTCGTCGTTCTCTTCACCGTCTCCTTCGCTGCCCAGGGCATCGCCCACCTCTTCGGTGAACCGGAGGCGGGCAAGGCATGAGCACCACCAAGGAAGGCATGAGCACCAAGGTCAAGGTGCTGATCGGGCTGGGGGTCTACTTCTCGATCGCGATCCTGATGCTGCTGATCTTCGGCAACGACGGCAAAAACGAATCGTTCGAACCGCAGAACGAGTTCAAACTCGAACCGTGGGTCTCGCTGAGCCTCGGCGGCGTCGACCTCAGCATCAACAAGGCGGTTCTCTACCTGGTGCTGGCGAGCGCCCTGACCATCTTCGTGATGGTCTGGATCAGCCGCCGCATGGAGCAGAAGCCGAACCGGGTCCAGACCGCGATCGAGGTCGCCTACGACCTGACCAAGAACAACATCACCGGCGGCAACCTCGACCCGAAGCTGGCTGCCCGCTGGTTCCCCTTCCTCGCCGCGCTCTTCTTCTGGATCTGGTTCTCGAACATCATCGGCTTCCTGCCGCTGCCGACCAACACCGAGCACGAGGTCAGCATCTTCGGCCTGGAGATCCCGGCCTTCGCGATCTACGCCGCCACCGCCAACATCTCGATCCCGCTGGTGCTGACCCTGGTCGTCTGGGTCTCCTATCACGTCGAGGGCGTGCGGGCCAAGGGCTTCATTCCCTATCTGGCGAGCTGGCTGCCGCCGGGCCTGGAGGAGATGAACCCCTTCGGCAAGGCAGCGATCTTCACGATCGAGGTGATCTCGCATTTCGTGCGGCTGATCTCCCTCTCCGTACGTCTCTTCGCCAACATCCTGGCGGGCCACCTGCTGCTGCTCTTCATGGGCGGCGGGCTCGCCGTGCTGCTCGGTATCGCCGCTCTCGGGGCACTGACGTTCCCGATGGCGTTCGCATTCTTCATCTTCGAGGTGGGTCTGGTCGCGACGCTGCAGGCGTTTATCTTCTCGACCCTCACCGCGATCTACATCGGCGGAGCCACCTCCGCAAGTCACTAGAAAAGGAGCGCTGTTCAATGGACCTGTCCCCAGTTGTCGCCGCGATCTCAGACGAAGGGATCGAATCGGCCGGCAAGGCGATCGCCCTCGGCGTCGGCGCCGGCCTCGGCTCGATTGGAGCCGGCATCGGCATTGGCATCATCTTCGGCAAGGAGATCGAGTCGGTCGCCCGCCAGCCCGAGATGAAAGACGAGCTCCAGAGCATCCGCTGGCTCGGCTTCGCACTGACCGAGGCCGTGGCCTTCTACACCTTCATCTTCGGCCTGATCGCCTTCTTCCTCTAGGTCGATCGCGTGGAGCTCTTTGGCCAAATAGCGGCTCTGATCCCCCTCGCGACAGAGGCGGCTCACGGCTCCGAAGAAGGAGGCAGCTTCCTCGTCTCGCCCGGTCTCGGGCTGATGATCTGGACGCTGGTGCTCTTCCTCTTCACGATGTGGGTGCTGAGCAAGGTCGCCTTCCCGAAGATCCAGGAGGCGCTCGACAAGCGCGCCAAGACGATCGCCGAGTCGATCGAGGCGGCGGAACGGCAGCGCAAGGAGTCCGACGAGCTGCTCGACGAGTACCGCAAGCGTCTCACCGAGGCCCGCGAGCAGGCCGACGACATCATGGCCCGTGCCCGCAAGGCGGCCGAGACGGCTGAAACCGAGGCCACCGCGGCCGGCAAGGAGAAGCGCGAGGAGCTGGTAGCCGCCGCCACCCGGGACATCGAAGCCGAGACCCGGCGCTCGCTCGACCAGATCCGCAAGGAGGTCGCCGACCTCACCGTGCTGGCGACCGAGAAGGTCACCCGCAAGTCGCTGACCGAGGAAGACCAGCGCCGCCTCGTCGAGGAGGCGCTGAGCGAGGTCGACTTCTCGGCCCTCTCGGGAGCGGAGGGCTCCAACAACTGATGGCTGAGGCCGCTCGCGTATATGCGGAGGCGTTGTTCGACGTCGCCAAGGAGAAAGGCAAGCTCGATGCGATTCGCGACCAGCTTGCCCAGTTCGCGGATGCAGTCGACCGCAACCGCGAGCTGCAGGTCTTCTTCTTCAGCCCTTACTTCTCCTCGGCGGAGAAGGTGGACGGGTTGAAGCGCGCCGTCAGCGCTGCCGACGACGAGCTGGTCAACTTCCTCGAGCTGCTGATCGAGAAGCAGCGGATGACGGAGCTGTTCCGCATCCGGCGTCACTTCGAGGAGCTCTGGAAGCAGGAGAACAAGCGGATCGAGGTGACGGTGACCAGCGCGGTTGAGCTGGCGCCGTCGGTGGTAGAGAAGGTGGGCGAGGAGATCGAGCGGCAGACCGGCCAGAAGGTCGAGCTGTCGAGCCGCGTCGACGACGAGATCCTCGGCGGCATCGTTTTGCAGGTCGGCAACAAGGTCCTCGACGCGAGCATCCGCAGTCGCTTGGAGAAACTTCGAAAGAGCGTCGCCCAGGCGGCGTAAGGAGGCATAGAGCATCCCCATGGAGATAAAGCCAGACGAGATCGCAAGTATTCTGCGCGAGCGGATCGAGGGACTGGACACCGGCAGCGCCGACCTCGCCGAGGTCGGCACCGTCCTCTCGGTCGCGGACGGGATCGCCCGCATCCACGGCCTCGACAACGCGATGGCGCTGGAGATGCTCGACCTGCCGCACGGCGTCACCGGCCTCGCCCTCAATCTGGAGGAGGACAACGTCGGTGCCGTCCTCTTCGGCGAGTGGGACAAGATCGTCGAGGGCGACACGGTCAAGCGCACCGGCCACCTGCTGCGGATTCCGGTCGGCGACGAGCTGCTCGGCCGCATGGTCGACCCGCTCGGGCGCCCGCTCGACGACGCCGGCGAGGTGGCGACTACGCAGACCCGCCCGGCCGAGTTCAAGGCCCCCGGCGTGGTCCAGCGCCAGCCGGTGACCGAACCGGTTCAGACCGGGCTGATGTCGATCGACGGGATGATCCCGATCGGGCGCGGCCAGCGAGAGCTGATCATCGGCGACCGCCAGACGGGCAAGACGGCGATCGCGATCGACACGATCATCAACAACCGCGACAAGGACATGGTCTGCATCTACGTCGCGATCGGCCAGAAGATGTCGACGGTCGTCCAGCTGAAGCAGGTGCTGGAGGAGAACGGCGCGATGGAGAACACGATCATCGTCGCCGCCCCTGCCGACGAGGCGGCGCCGATCAAGTTCATCGCCCCCTACGCGGGCTGCGCGATGGGCGAGCACTTCCTCTACAACGGCAAAGCGGCGCTCTGCGTCTACGACGACCTCACCAAGCACGCCTACGCCTACCGGCAGATGTCACTGCTGCTGCGGCGTCCCCCCGGACGCGAGGCATACCCGGGCGACGTCTTCTACCTGCACTCGCGCCTGCTCGAGCGGGCGGTCAAGCTCAACGACGACCTCGGCGGCGGCTCGCTGACGGCGCTGCCGATCATCGAGACCCAGGCCTCCGACGTCTCCGCCTACATCCCGACCAACGTGATCTCGATCACCGACGGTCAGATCTTCCTCGAGTCCGATCTCTTCTACTCGGGCGTCCGTCCGGCGATCAACGTCGGCATCTCGGTCTCAAGGGTGGGCGGCAACGCGCAGACGAAGGCGATGAAGAAGGTCGCCGGCAAGCTGCGCCTCGACCTCTCCCAGTACCGCGACCTGGAGGCGTTCGCCCAGTTCGGCTCCGAGCTCGATCCCGAGACCCAGAAGACGCTGAACCGCGGCGAACGGCTGGTCGAGCTGCTGAAGCAGAAGGAGCGCGAACCGCTCGAGGTGGCGGACCAGGTGGCGGCGATCTACTCCGGCACGGGCGGCTACCTGGACCGGATCAAGACCGAGCGCGTGGGCGAGTTCCTCAGCGACCTGCGCATCCGCCTGCACTCCGAGAAGGCCGAGCTGCTGCAGAGGGTCAGCGATACCGGCAAGCTGGAGGAGGCCGACGAGGAGGAGCTGGGCAAGGCGATCGCCGAGTTCGTCGACGATTTCGGTCCTGATTTCGACGAGCACGGCGACCCGCTCGAGGCCGGCGAGTCCGACCGCATCCATTCCGAGGAGGAGCGGGCCAAGCCGGGCCGTACCGCCGAGGCCGAGGAGGCCGAGAAGGAGGCGACCCCGGCCTAGCGGTAGCGCCGGTACCTGCCTATGGCCACCCAGAAGGACGTCAAGAATCGCATCGCGTCGATCAAGAACATCAACAAGATCACGCGGGCGATGGAGATGGTCGCGGCGGCGCGGCTGCGTCGCGCCGAGCAGCGGATCGACCAGCTGCGGCCCTACGCGCAGGGGATGCGCAAGCTCACCCGTCGCGCGGCCGAGCAGGCAGGCGGGATCCCGCGCGTGCCGGTGCTCGAGCAGCGCGAGGACGAGAAGCGCGTCGGCGTAGTCCTGGTCACCGGCGACCGCGGCCTGGCCGGCGCCTTCAACACGAACATCATTCGCGACGGCCTGCGGCTCCGCGGCGAGCTGCGCGAGGAAGGCAAGGAGGCCGTCTTCTCTGCGATCGGCCGCAAGGGCGTCTCGGCGCTCACCTTCCGCAAAGAGGAGCCCCGCACCTCCTACATCGGTTTCACCGACCGGCCCGGTTTCGCCAACGCGCGCGAGATCGGCGAGGAGCTGACCTCGAGCTACGTCGACGGCGAGCTCGACCGGGTCGAGCTGATCTACAACCGCTACGTCTCGCCGCTGACCCAGCACGTCTGGCGGCAAACGCTGCTGCCCCTGCAGCAGGCCGACGTGATCGGCGAGGGAGTTTCGGAGGAGGAAGAGGAGGGCGAGGAAACCGAGATCGAGAAGGCGCACAGCCACTCGATCTGGGAGTACGAGCCCGAGGCCGAGGAGCTGCTCGGCCAGCTGATCCCGGAGTACGTGAACATCTCGGTCTACCGGGCGCTGCTCGAGTCGGCCGCTTCCGAGCTTGGAGCGCGGATGACCGCGATGCGCAGTGCCGCCGAGAACGCGGAGGAAATGATGGGCGACCTGACCCTGGAAATGAACCGGGTCAGGCAGGCCGAGATCACCCAGGAGATCCTCGAGGTCGTCGCCGGCGCCGAGGCGCTTGGATAAAGCTGAGAATCGAGAAAAGGAACCAATGGCTGAGAACAACGGAACCAACGTAGGGCGCGTCGAGCAGGTCACCGGCGTGGTCGTCGACGCGGTCTTCTCCGAGAAGCTGCCGGAGATCTACTCGGCGGTGAAGATCGAGATGTCCGGCGACGAGGACCGCGAGGCAACCGAGCTGGTCTGCGAGGTACAGCAGCACCTCGGCGACGACCGGGTGCGCACGGTGGCGATGGACGCCACCGACGGCCTGCAGCGCGGCGACAAGGTGATCGACACCGGAGCGCCGATCTCGGTTCCGGTGGGAGAGGGCACCCTGGGCCGCATCTTCAACCTGCTCGGCGAGCCGATCGACCTCGGCGAGCCGGTGCAGACCGAGGAGCGCTGGCCGATCCACCGCCCAGCGCCCGAAGCTTCCGACCTCGCTCCGACCCAGGAGATCCTCGAGACCGGGATCAAGGTCATCGACCTGCTCGCGCCCTACGCCAAGGGCGGCAAGGTCGGCCTCTTCGGCGGCGCCGGCGTCGGCAAGACCGTCTTGATCCAGGAGCTGATCCGCTCGATCGGCGAGGAGCACGAAGGCCTCTCCGCCTTCTGCGGTGTCGGCGAGCGCTCACGCGAGGGCAACGACCTCTGGCTCGAGATGAAGGAGTCGGGCGTCATCGACAAGACGATGCTCGTCTTCGGCCAGATGAACGAGCCCCCCGGCGCCCGTCTGCGCGTCGCGCTCTCGGGCCTGACGATGGCCGAATACTTCCGCGAGCAGGGCGGCCAGGACGTGCTGCTCTTCATCGACAACATCTTCCGCTTCGTCCAGGCGGGCTCCGAGGTCTCGGCCCTGCTCGGGCGCATGCCCTCCGCGGTCGGCTACCAGCCGACGCTGGAGACCGAGATGGGCGAACTGCAGGAGCGGATCACCTCGACCGAGCGCGGCTCGGTCACCTCGGTGCAGGCGATCTACGTCCCCGCCGACGACCTCACCGATCCGGCTCCGGCCTCGGTCTTCGCCCACCTCAACGCCACCACGACGCTCTCGCGAGCGATCTCGGAGAAGGGGATCTACCCGGCGGTCGATCCGCTCGACTCGACCTCGACGATCCTCAAGCCCGACATAGTCGGCGAGGAGCACTACCGGACCGCGACCGACGTGCAGGAGGTGCTGCAGCGCTACAAGGAGCTGCAGGACATCATCGCCATCCTCGGCATCGACGAGCTCTCCGACGAGGACAAGCAGACGGTCACGCGCGCGCGCAAGATCGAGCGCTTCCTCTCGCAGCCGTTCTTCGTCGCCGAGCAGTTCACCGGCCGCAGCGGCGAGTACGTGCCGGTGGCGGATACCGTCCGCGGCTTCCGCGAGATCCTCGACGGCGAGCACGACGAGCTCTCCGAGGGTGCCTTCTACATGAAGGGCGGAATCGACCAGGTGACCGCCGACAGCGGAGCGGCCGCGGCCGCCTAAGGAGCTCGCCTTGGCCGGAGACAACCGATTCGAGGTCGAAGTCCTCACCCCGGAGGGGGAGGTCTTCAGCGGCGAGGTGCGCCAGGTCTCGACCCGCACCGCGGTCGGCGAGGTCGGCATCCTCGCCAACCACGCGCCGCTGCTGGCGGCGCTGCAGCCGGCGGAGCTGCGGCTGCACGTGACCGACTCGGAGACGAAGCGCTACGCGCAGGCACACGGTTGGCTGCAGGTGTTCGGCAACCACGCCAAGCTGCTGGTCGAGGAGGCGATTGCGCCCGAGGACCTCGATACGGGCAGGCTGAAAGAGCAGCTGGCCGATGCCGAGCAGCGGCTGGGCGAGTCCGAGGAGGGCAGCGGTGCCAGGTCGCGGGCGCAGAAGGACCGAGACAGGGCCGAAGCATTTCTCGCTATCGCTGAGGGGTGAGGCGGGTCAGTCGCCCCTCTCGCGGAGGCCGTTGCGCAGCAGATCGCCTGCGCCGATTTGAGTTGTTGGCCCTTGAGCCTCCGCGAGAGGGGCGACTGACCCGCCCCTCGCACCCCCACAGACGCGCATCCGATATTGACCCCGCTCTGGTGGGGTCAATCTCCGATGCGCGAGATTCGGACGCACGAAAGGCGCTCCGATGAGCGACGAGTTGCTTGCGCTTGCTACTCGGTTGGTGAGCTATGACACCTCGGAGGCGGATGGGGTGCTGGAAGCGGCCGGGTTCATCGAAGGGTGGCTGGACGCGCGGGGGATCGGGGTCGAGAGCGACGAGGTGCGGGGGCTACCGGTGCTGTGCGCCGAAGTCGGCCCGGCAGATGCGCCGACCGTCGTCCTGCACGGGCACATCGACGTGGTGCCGGCGCTGCCGGGGCAGTTCGAGCCGAAGGTCGAGGGGGACCGGCTCTACGGTCGCGGCGCCTATGACATGAAGGGGGCGATCGCGGCGATGCTCTTGACCACGGCGGCGATGCGCGACCAGGACCGGGTGCGGGTGCGGCTGGGGATCGTCGGCGACGAGGAGTCCGAGGAGGAGGCCGAGCGGGGCAGCGACCATCTCGTCGACAGCGGCTTCACCGGCGATTTCGCGATCACCGGCGAGCCGACCGATCTCCACATCGGCGTCGAGGCGAAGGGGGTGCTGGCGCTGCGCCTGCAGGTGAGCGGCGTCGCCGCTCACGGCGCCACTCCGTGGCTGGGCGACAACGCCGTTCTGCGCGCACTCGACGTTTTCCGCAGTATCGAGTCGCTACCGTTCGCCAGGCACAGCTCGGAGCTGTTCGACCGCCCCTCGATCAACCTCGGCCGGATCCTGGGCGGGGACGCGCTCAACAAGGTGCCCGACCGATGCGCGATCGACGTCGACATCCGCTACCTGCCCGACCAGGACTCCGCCACCGTGCTCGAGCAGGTGCGGGGCATCCGGGGCGCCGAGGTGGAGACGCTGTTCGCCCGCCCGCCGGCGGTCGTCGACCGCAATCTGGCCTTTGTGCGGGCGCTGCGCGAGGCGACCACCACGCATCACGACGGCGAGCCGATGAGCGTCGGCCGCGATGGCGCCTCCGACGCGGTCTCCTTCCTGCGGGTGGGGGTGCCGGCGGTCGAGTTCGGCCCACTGGGCGAAGGCCATCACGGGCCCGAAGAGTGGGTCTCGATCTCCTCGCTGCAGACCTACGGGCAGACGCTCGACACGTTCTTGCGCCTGCTCCCCGACCGCCTGGACGGCTGAGGGGCGATGACTGAGACGGTCTCGAGCAAGCCGCCGCCCTCGGGCGACCACGAGCCGGCGCCGAAGCGGAAGCGCTACTGGTGGCGCTTCACCGCCGGCTCACTGGTGATCGTCATTGCGGTCGGCGCCGCCACCGCCGCAAGCATCCTGCTCTACATCGGCAGCATCGCCGATGCGCTCTCGCACAACAATGTGCTGAAGAACAAAGTCCAGCGCGTCCTCGCTCAGACCGAGGGCGGGGAGCCGCAGAACATCCTCATCATCGGCTCCGACAAGCGGGCCAGCGAACCGGAAGACCCGGGCCGCTCGGACACGACGATGCTGCTCCGCCTCGACCCCGACAACGACGCGATCGCCCTGATGTCGATCCCGCGCGATCTAGAGGTCGAAATCCCCGGCGTCGGCACCGACAAGTTCTCTGCGGCGTTCGCCTACGGCGGCCCGAAGCTGACCCTGCAGGTGGTCAAGGAAATCACCGGCCTGCCGATCAACCACGTCGTCAACGTCGACTACCTCGGCTTTGTCCGTGCCGTCTACGCGATCGGCTGCGTCTACGTCGACATCGACCGCCGCTACTACCACTCCAACGAGGAATCCGCCGAAGAATACGCCGAGATCAACGTGCAGCCGGGCTACCAGCTGATGTGCGGGAAAAGGGCACTGGAGTACGTGCGCTTCCGCCACACCGATACCGACCTGGTCCGAGCCGCCCGCCAGCAGGACTTCCTCAGCGCCGCCCGCCAGCGGGTGCCGATCAAGGACCTCGTCCTCGGCAGCAACGAACTGATCGACGTCTTCACCCAGTACACGACCTCGGACATCAGCGATACCAAGGCGATGCTCGAGGTGTTGCAGCTGTTTATCGCCTCGCGCAACGCAACGATCAACGAGGTCGACTTCCCGGCCGAACTGGGGCCGAGCTTCGTCTACTCCTCGCCTGAACAGATCCAGGGGGCGGTCGACAAGTTCCTCGGCATCGAAGCGAGCGGTGGGCCGCGTGGCTCGCTCGACGAGGAAGCTCAGTCGTCGGGCAAGAAGAAGAGCAAGCAAAAGAAAGCGAAGAAAAAGCCGAAGCCCAAGGTCAGGGCCAAGCCCCCTGGCAGCGATGGGCTGGTCGCTGCGGGCGATGCCGGTAGGGCGGAGGCGAAGGTCGTGGCGCGCAAGGTCAACCACGGCTTCCCCGTTTTCTACCCGAGCCGGCTACCGCCAGGGGGGGCTTACGAGGAAAGCAATGCCGAACTGCACATTCAAGATCCGCGCGTCTACCACTTCAAGGACACTGACGGCAACCGCCACGGTGCCTATCGCATGGTGATCACTCTGGACCTGCCGGACGGCACGCACTATTTCGGCATGCAGGGGATCCGGGGCTGGGGCGATCCGCCGATCCTCAGCGGGCCCAGCATCACCCAGACGATCCGCGATCGCGAGTACGAGATCTTCCTCGACGGCGACCGGGTAAAGCTGATCGCCTGGCACCGGGGGGACAACACCTACTGGGTGGCGAACAGTCTCCTGCGAGTCTTGACCAACGACCAGATGATCGGGATGGCGCGCTCGGCACAGGTGATCATCCCCAACGAGAAGCCGAAGAGGAGGCAGCAGCGATGACAGGGGGCAAGGAGCCAATTGGCGTGATCGGGGTCGGCTGGGTCGGCCTGGTCACCGCAGCCTGCTTCGCCGAGTTGGGCCACCGCGTGGTCGCCCGCGACATCGTGCCCGAGAAGGTCGAAGCCCTTTCGCGTGGCGAGACGACGATCCATGAGCCCGGGCTCATGGATCTGGTTGCGCGAAATGCGGAGCGGCTGACCTTCACGACCGATATGTCGGAGCTGCTCGAAGCGGCGAAGATCCTCTTCGTCTGCGTCGATACGCCACCGACCCGCTCCGGCGACGCGGACCTCTCGCGGGTCCGTTCCGTGGTGGAGGATCTGCCTACGGACGCCGGTCACGTGCTGGTGATGAAGAGCACGGTTCCAGCTGGGACCGGCGACTCGATCCGGCGCGAGATCCCGGGTATCCCCTACGTCTCCTGTCCCGAGTTCCTCAAGGAGGGCTCGGCGGTGGAGGACTTCATGCACCCCGACCGGGTCGTGGTCGGCGTCGATCCCGGTGACGAGTCCGCCGGCGAGTCGGTGGCACGGATCTACGAGCCACTTGGGGGAGAGATCGTTCGTACCGACGTCTCCAGCGCCGAGATGATCAAGCTCGCCTCCAACGCCTTCCTGGCGACGAAGATCTCTTTCATCAACGAGATCGCCAACGTCTGCGAGGAGGTCGGCGCCGACGTCGCCGAAGTGGCCCGCGGGATGGGGCTGGACGAGCGGATCGGCTCATCCTTCCTGCGAGCTGGGATCGGCTACGGCGGGTCGTGCTTCCCGAAGGACGTGAGCGCGCTGAAGATGCTGGCGGGGAACAGCGGCTACCACTTCCAACTGCTCAACGCCGTAATCGAGGTGAACGAGCTGCAGAAGCGGCGGGTCGTGGGCAAGCTGCAGCGGCACCTCGGGTCGCTGCTCGGCAAGCGCATCGCCCTGCTCGGGCTTGCCTTCAAGCCCGACACTGACGACATGCGCGAGGCGTCGAGCCTGGTCCTCTCCGCCCGCTTGCAGGGGGAGGGGGCCGAGGTCGTCGCCTACGACCCGATCGCCGCCGAGCCCGCCCGCGCGCTGCTCGACTCGGTCGAGCTGCTTCCCTCGGCCCTCGATGCCCTCGACGGTGCCGATGCGGCTGTGCTGGTCACCGAGTGGCCCGAGTTCGCCGAGCTCGACTGGGCGGCCGCGGCCGAGCGGATGGCGCGGCCGCTGCTTGTCGATGGCCGCAACTTCCTCGACGCCAACGCTCTGCTCGAAGCGGGCTTCGAGTATGAGGGCATCGGCAGGGGCATCGCAAACTCCGTCTCCCCGGCGACTACCGAGTAGATGCAAGCCATCGTCTTGGTGGGGGGCGAGGGGACGCGGCTGCGGCCGCTGACCGAGTCGGTGCCGAAGCCGGCGCTGACGCTGGTTGACCGGCCCTTCCTCGCCTACATGATCGAGTGGCTCGCCGGCCACGGCGTCACCGAGGTGGTACTTGCCTGTGGCTTCCTGCCGGACGTGCTGCGCGAGGCGCTCGAGGGGGAGGAGGAGCGGGCCGGCGTCGTCATCCGTTACGTGGTCGAGCCCGAGCGCCGTGGTACCGCCGGCGCGATCCGCTTCGCCGCCGACGAGCTGGGCGGCGATCTCGACGATCGTTTCCTCGCTCTCAACGGCGACGTTCTCACCGACCTCGACCTGACCGCGCTGCTGCGTGCGCACGAGCAGCGCGGCGCCCGCGCGACCCTGGGCCTGCACCCGGTCGAGGACTCCTCCGCCTATGGCCTGGTCAGCTGTGGAGAGGGAGGGGAGGTGCTCGAGTTCCTCGAGAAGACCGGCGAGCAGGTGCCGGGCGAGATCAATGCCGGGATGTACGTGCTCGAGCGCTCGGTGCTCGACCTGATCCCGCCCGGCACCGAGGTCTCGATCGAGCGCGACGTCTTCCCGCGCCTGGTCGGCGAGGGCCTCTATGGCCTCCGGCTCGATGGCTACTGGATGGACATCGGCACCCCGGAGCGCTACCGGCAGGCAAGTTGGGACATTCTCGAGCGGCGGGTCGCTACGCGGGTCGAGCCGACAGCGCCGGGAATGCTCGTCGGCGAAGGAGCCGAGGTGGACCCGGGGGCGAAGATCGGGCCACGGGTCGTGCTCGGTCGCGACTGCCGAATCGGCGAGGGGGTGGAGGTGCGCGAGTCGGTCCTGCTCGACGGCTGTGTCGTCGGTGAGGGCGCCAAGGTCCTTGGCTCGGTCCTCTCGGCACAGGTGGAGGTGGAGCCCGGCGCGACTCTCGTTGACGCCGTGGTCGGCATGAATGAAAGGGTGCCGGCGTGACGATGCTCGATGACGTTCTCGCCATTCCCGATCACCTTCGCGACGCCCTCTGGCGGGTCGAATCGGCGCGGCTGGAGCCGGCCGAGGCCGCGGGGCTGATGGTCTGCGGCATGGGCGGCTCGGCGATCGGTGGCGACCTCGCTGCCGCTGCGCTGGGGGATCGCCTCACCCGGCCGCTGATCGTCGTCCGTCGCTATGAGCTGCCGAGCTGGGTGACGCCGGAGTGGACAGTCCTCTGCTCGAGCTACTCGGGCAACACCGAGGAGACGCTGGCCTGCTTCGCCGCCGCTGAGGCGCTGGGCGCCCGCCGCATCGTCGTCAGCACCGGCGGCGAGCTGGTTGAGGGTGCACGGGAGGCCGGCCTGCCCGTGGTCGGCCTGCCGGGGATCCTGCAGCCGCGCGCCGCCGTCGCCTACATGCTCACCGTCGTCGCCGAGGTCGCGGCCCTGGCCGGCGTCGCCCCCCGCATCCACACCGAGATCGACGCCGCGGCTGCCTTCCTGGCGGAGCGCACGGATGACCTGCGGGCTCGCGCGGCGGACATTGCCGGCAGGCTGAACGGCAGCCTGCCTGTCGTTCACGGGGCTGACCTGACGGCTCCGGTGGCCCGCCGCTGGAAGGCACAGGTCAACGAGAACGCCAAGCTTCCCGCTACCTTCTCCGAGTTGCCGGAGGCCGACCACAACGAGCTCTGCGGTTGGGACGGCGCGGCTGCCACCGGCGCCAGGCTCTCGGCGGTGATGCTCGAGGACTCCGACCAGCACCCACGTGAGCGCCGCCGCTTCGAGCTCACCGCCGAGGCGATCGCCGCCGGCGGCGCCGAGATCGTCCGAATAGAGACCGAGGGCGAGACCCGTGTCGCCCGTCTGCTCTGGGCGACGATGCTCGGTGACCTCGTCTCGGTCGAGCTGGCCGAGGCACGGGGCGTCGACCCGCTGCCGGTGGAGGCGATCGAGGGCTTCAAGGCAGCGCTCGGGCGTCCTGGAGACGACGTATGAAAGCGATGGTCCTGGCCGCCGGACTCGGCACGCGTCTGCGCCCGATCACCTATGGGATGCCAAAGCCGATGGTGCCGGTGCTGAACCGGCCGGTGATGGAGCACATCGTGCGCCTGCTTGCCCGTCACGGCTTCAGCGAGGCGATCGCCAACCTGCACTGGTTCCCGGAGACGATCGAGGCTCATTTCGGCAGCGGTTCCGCCTTCGGCCTCGAGCTCTCCTACAGCCGCGAGGAGCAGCTGCTGGGGACCTCGGGCGGGGTGCGCAATGCCGCCGGCTTCCTTGGCGACTCCTTCCTGGTCATCTCCGGCGATGCGCTGACCGACATCGATCTCGTCGCAATGCGCGAGTTCCACGATTCCCACGACGGCGTCGCGACGCTGGCGACGAAGCGGGTCCAGGACACCAGTCAGTTCGGCGTCGCGATCACCGGCAGCGACGGCCGCATCCAGGGCTTCCAGGAGAAGCCCGATCCCGCCGAAGCCCTCTCCGACCTGGCCAACTGCGGGATCTACATGTTCCGCTCCTCGATCTTCGACTTCTTCCCCGAGCCGGGCACCAGCAAGGCGGCCGGCCGGGATGACCCGGCGGGGTTTGCCGACTGGGCGATGGACGTGTTCCCGGCACTGCTGGAGGGCGACGTTCCCTTCTACTCGCACGAGATCGATGCCTACTGGAACGACATCGGCAACCTCGACGAGCTGCGGTCGGGGAATCTCGACGCCCTGCATGGGGCAGTCGCGGTGGAGCCCGGAGCCCCCGAGGTTGCCGACGGCGTTCGCGCTGCGAGCTCACTGGAGGGGGTGGAGGTCGAGGGCCCGGTGCTGGTCGGCGCTGAGGTGGAGATCCGCGAAGGCGTCCGGATTCAAGGCCCGGCAATCGTCGGCGACGGCTGCCGGATCGGCGCCGGTGCCTGGATTCGCGACTCGATCCTGCTGGCGGGGACGGAGCTGCCGCCGCGCGCGATGGCGATCGGCGGCATTGCGGGCCGGGTCGCAAACTCTTGACGAAGATCTGACCTTCAGCGCGCAACACGCGCGCCACCGGCCCGCAGGGTGGAGCGATGAAGTTCCTCCACGCTGTCGCCGAGGGTCTCGTCCCGTCGCTCTGCGCGGCCTGCGGACGTTCCTGCCGGTCCGGTGCTGTCGTCTGCACCCGGTGTAGTCGCAGACTTGCCGCTGCTGCGCCCCTGTCCACCCGGGGCACGGCTGGGCTGGACAACGCTTGGTCGTCCGCTCCGCATGAGGGGGTGGCACGGGACCTCGTCGTCGCACTGAAGTTCCGTCGCCTGCTGCCGGTTGCGGACCTGGTCGCCGAGCGCATGCACTGGCTGGCTCCAGGCAGCCTGCTCAGTGGCACGATCGTGCCGGTGCCGACGGCGCCGTTGCGATCGCTGGGCCGCGGCTTCGATCCCGCCGCCGAGATCGCCGCTTCGCTGAGAGGGCGGACCGGCCTGCCGCTTTCCGCCTGCCTGATCCGGCGTGGAGGTGGGCGTCAGGTCGGCAAGCCACGGCGAGAGCGCGTCGGCCATCCACCCCACATCCAAGTCAAGGGCGAGGCGCCGCGCAGCGTTCTTCTCGTCGACGACGTGCTGACAACGGGTGCCACCCTCGCCGCCTGCTCGCGGGCCCTGCGTAGCGCCGGCGCGATCCGGGTAGCTGCGATCACCTTTACCCGCCGGCTATGAGCCACTCTGCAAACCCCCCACGCACGCCTGGCGGCGGCGCACCTACGCTCGCCAGCCGCACACGGGGGGTTTGCAGAGTGGCTCTGACGGCGTAGCATCGGTGAACAGACCCCAAGGAGGCGAACATGCGGATCGAGATACGTGGACGCAACGTCGAGGTGACTGACGAGCTGCGGGAGCATGTGATCAAGCGATTTCGCCGGGTCGGCAAGCAGGTGTCCGAGCTGGCGACCCTTGACGTCGAGGTCTACGAGGAGCGCAACCCGTCGATCGCCGACAGCCAGGTCGCCGAGGCGACCCTGCGCCTGAAGGGCGTGACGCTGCGCGCCAAGGAGGCCTCGCCTGAGATCGCCCACACGATCCACGAGCTGGCCGAGGACATTCGCCGTCAGGTCAAGAAGCACCGCGAGCTGCGTCGCAAGCGGACCCAGACCCGCCGCGCCGTCGCCCGCATGCGCGGGCGCACCGCTTAGGGAGGGCCTAGGTGTCCTACCCACGGACGTTGTGAACACGGCTGATCGGCGGCCGGTCTCCCAATGAGCTGTGCGGGCGACGCCGGTTGTAGTAGCGCAGGAAGGATGCCATGGCTCTGGTGCGCTCGGCGGAATTGGGCCAGGAGTGGGCGTAAGCCCACTCCCTCTTCAGGGTCTGGATGAAGCGCTCCACCTTCCCGTTCCAGCGCGGCGTATAGGGCGGAATCAGGATGTGGCGGGCGCCGTGGGCCGCCAGCTGGTCGCGAAAGGCGTTTGAGCGACGATAGGCGAAGGCGTTGTCGCTCATCACCGCTTCCGGTGCCGCCAGGCCGAGCACTGCGAAGTGCTCGAACGCCCGCTCCAACACCGCCGCCGCGGTGTCACCTCCCTGGTCTGGGTGCTGCTCGACGTAGGCGTAGCGGGAGTGGTCGTCGATCACGCAGTGCAGGTAGACGTAGCCGACTCCCGCCCGCTTCTCAGCGCCGGTCAGGTCGCGGACGCCGGTGACCGCATGCCCGGGGCGATTGAAGCGCGCCAGGCGGGCGACGTCGACGTGAAGCAGGGCTCCGGGCGCAGACCACTCATAGCGGCGGTAGGTCTCCCTGGCGCCCTTGCGTCGCTGTGAGAGACCGTGGCGGTGAAGAACCTTCCAGATCGTCGAGCGAGCTCGGCGACAGATTCCCGCCAGACGACCGGGACCGAGGTTGGTCTGTCTGCGTGCCCTCAGGATCGGCTCCTCTTCGGCCGGGGAAAGTCGCCTCGGCTGGCGGTGGGGCGTGCAGGGCCGATCTTCCAGCCAGATCCCCGACTTTCGCTCCGTTTCCTCTGCCAAGCGCCAGCGATGCCACCAGCGATGGGCTGTTGCCGGCGCCACGTTTAGGGCGGCAGCTGCCGCCCTAAACGTCATCCCCGACTCGATCGCTTTGACCAGAGCGAGCCGTCCCGCTGGTCCGAGAGCGGCGTTACCGTGAACCTTCATCCGGGTCCTCCTTGCTTGGGCGTCAGAACCACAAGCCTCTTGGAGGGCCCGGATGCCTCTCAGCTGTTCACAAGGTGTGTGGGCAGGTCAACTAGGGCCCGGCTGGACTCCCCGGCACACCGCTACCCTTGAGCGATGCCCGCTGCAAGGGACATGGTCACGCGCGCGCTGCGCGTCGGGGAGGGGCGCAAATTCAAGTCCTTCGAGAAGCGCGCCGAGGCGATCAACGAGATCGAGCCCGAGATGGAGCTGCTCGAGGACTCCGAGCTGCGCGACGAGGCCGATGCGCTGCGCAAACGAGCCGCCGACGGAGAGTCGCTCGACGACCTCCTTCCCGAGGCGTTTGCCCTGACCCGTGAGGCCTCCCGGCGAGCGATCGGCCAGCGCCACTACGACGTGCAGCTGATCGGCGGGATGGTCCTGCACGAGGGGTCGATCGCCGAGATGAAGACCGGCGAGGGCAAGACCCTGACAGCGACCCTCGCCGTCTTCCTCAACACCTTGGCCGGCGACAGCGTCCACCTCGTCACCGTCAACGACTACCTCGCCCGCCGCGACGCCGAATGGATGAAGCCGATCTACGACGCGCTCGGCGTCAGCGTCGCCTCGATCCAGGAGGGCGACGATCACGAGACGAGGCAGAAAAAGTACTCCTGCGACGTCGTCTACGGGACCAACTCCGAGTTCGGCTTCGACTACCTGCGCGACAACATGTCGCCGACTCTGGAGCAGTGCGTGCAGCCCGGTCACCCGTTTGCGATCGTCGACGAGGTCGACAACATCCTGATCGACGAGGCGCGCACGCCGCTGATCATCTCCGGCGCGCCTGAGCAGGCTGCCCAGACCTACTACACCTTCGCCCGCCTGGCCAAGCAGATGAACGGCGCGCCGGCGAAAGACAAGCTGCGCTCGATGGGCGAGTCGAAGGACACCTCCGAGGCCGAGCACGACTACGAGTACGACGAAAAGCACAAGACCGTCGCGCCGACCGAGCGTGGCGTCAAACGGGCCGAGGAATTCATCGGCGTCGACAACCTCTACCTCGGCGAGCACGGCAGCCTCGTCAACCACCTCGTCCAGGCGCTGAAGGCGGAGTCCCTCTACAAGAAGGACAAGGACTACGCCGTGGTCGACGGCCAGGTGATGATCATCGACGAGTTCACCGGCCGCATCCTCGAGGGAAGGCGCTGGTCGGAGGGCCTGCACCAGGCGGTCGAGGCGAAGGAGGGGGTCGCGATCGGGGAGGAGAACCAGACCCTGGCGACGATCACCCTGCAGAACTACTTCCGGCTCTACGACAAGCTCTCCGGCATGACCGGTACGGCCCTGACCGAGGCCACCGAGTTCATGAAGATCTACAAAGTCCCCGTGGTCGAGATCCCGACCCACCGGACGATGGTCCGAGCCGACCAGAACGACCAGATCTTCAAGACCAAGGACGGCAAGTGGAAAGCCGTGTTGGAAGAGATCGTCGCTCGCCACGAGAAGGGCCAACCGATCCTGGTCGGCACCGTCTCGGTCGAGGTCTCAGAGATGATCTCGGGCGAGCTGAAGCGCCAGGGCGTCGAGCACGCCGTGCTCAACGCAAAGCCCGAGCACGCCGAGCGAGAGGGCGAGCGGATCGCCCAAGCGGGCCGCAAAGGCGCGGTGATGATTGCGACCAACATGGCCGGCCGCGGCGTCGACATCAAGCTCGGCGGCGATCCTGAGCAGCTGGCGGTCCACGAGCTGAAGAAGAAAGGAATCGCACCGGGCGAAGGGGGCTTCGAGGAGGCGCTCGAGGCCAAGGTGGCCGAGCTGGAGCCGCGGTGTTCGGCGGAGGCCGAGGAGGTGCGCGAGCTGGGCGGGCTCTTCATCTGCGGCACCGAGCGCCACGAGTCGCGCCGCATCGACAACCAGCTGCGCGGCCGCTCCGGCCGGCAGGGCGACCCGGGCGAGACGCGCTTCTACCTTTCCGCCGAAGACGACGTGATCCGCCTCTTCGCCGGCGACCGCATCTACAAGATCCTCGACCGGCTCGGCCCGGTCGACGACGATGGCGGCGAGATGCCGCTAGAGGCGAAGATGCTGACGAAAACCGTCGAGAACGCCCAGAAGAAGGTCGAGGAGCAGAACTTCCTGATCCGCAAGCGCGTGCTCGAGTACGACGACGTGATGAACGAGCAGCGCCGCATCGTCTACAAGTACCGCCGCGAGATCCTCGAGGGACGCGACATGTCGGAGGTCGCGCGCGACGAGATCGAGGGGGTGATCGAGCGCCTCGTCGACGAGTACACCCCCGGGGACGAACTCGACGAGTGGGATATGCCGGAGCTGGAGACGCAGCTGCGCCAAATCTGGCCGCTCGGCGTCGACGTCGCCTCGATGGCTCCCGAGCAGGTCGACCGCGAGAAGCTCAAGGACGCCCTCGACGACGACGCGATGAACGCCTACGACGAGCGCGAGCAGGGCTTCGGCGAGGAACTGATGCGTTACCTGGAGCGCTCGATCCTGCTGCAGGTGATCGACAACCGCTGGCGCGAGCATCTCTACGACATGGACTACCTGCGCGAGGGCATCCATCTGCGCGGCTTCGCCCAGATCGACCCCCTGGTCGCCTACAAGAACGAAGGCTTCTCGATGTTCGAGGAGCTGATGCACTCGATCTGGGAGGAGTTCAGCAAGCTGATCTTCCACGTCGAGGTGGAGATCGATCCCGCCCAAGCCAAACAGGCTTTCGGCTCCAATGGGGGCAATCAGCCGGCGGCTCTCGACTACTCGGGGGGCACCTCCGAGGGCCAGCCCTCGGCCCTGCAGCAGGTCGCTGCGGGAGGTTCAGCGGGAGCGGCGGAGATAGTTGCCGCGCAGGCGGTCGGGGGCGACGACGGCGCGCCTGGCGTGGTCGAGACCGTGGTCAAGGACGAGCGCGAGAACGTCGGCCGCAACGACCCCTGCTGGTGTGGGTCCGGCAAAAAGTTCAAGAAGTGCCACGGCGTGTGAGGGCGTCGTAGACCGGCGCATCTCGGGGTCCTCGGTCGCTCGGTTCGGGTCACGCACTTAATGTGCGCTCCCCTCACCTCACTTTCCTGCGTCTCCCGACCTGCTTGGTCTACGACGCCCTCACATGGTTAACCCGGTTAGAGAGTTCATTCGGGCCTTCAACGAGCGGGACCTCGATGCGTTTGTCGAGGTTCTCGATCCGGAGGTCGAGCTCCATGCGATGCGGGGGCTGCGCAAGGGCAAGGAGGCGGCGCGGGTGTGGGCTACGAGGCCGCCGGGAGGCGTGCAGCAGACGATCGAGCTGGAGCAGCTTTATGAGGACG
Source organism: uncultured Solirubrobacterales bacterium (assembly GCA_963697695.1). Taxonomy (GTDB): domain Bacteria; phylum Actinomycetota; class Thermoleophilia; order Solirubrobacterales; family 70-9; genus VRUE01. The sequence goes on along the minus strand of OY969094.1, from coordinate 883,757 downwards.
GGACCGAATCCGGCGGCGGGTCGGCTGTCGCACTGATCGTGCGGCGCTGGCGCTGGGACGAGGACGGCTCTGAGGCGGGGGTGGACGAGATGGCCTGGCTCTTCGAGCTTCGCGGTCACAAGGTCCGCGGCTGGCGGCCGTTCGAGGACCGGGCGGAGGCGCTGCGCGCCGGCGGCTTCGAGCACGGGGTCGGCGCCGGGTAGGCTGCGGCCATGGCCGACGCAACGCCGACAGAGTCCGTCGCTCCGCGCATCGCCAACGTCCGAGAGCAGCTGTCCCTGCTCTCGGACTACCTTTGACCCCGCTTCGCTGCAGATAGAGGTCGAGCGGCTGGAGGCGGAGATGCAGCGGCCTGGTTTTTGGGACGACCAGGACGCCGCCGCCCGCACCTCGGCCGCGCACGCCCGGGCCCAGGGCAAGCTGAAGACCTTTCGCGAGCTCGAGGCCGAGGTCGGCGACCTCGGCGAGCTGGCGGAGATGGCGAGTGAGGACGAGGAAATGGCGGCCGAGCTGAGCGCTCAGCTTGCCTCGGTCGAGGGCAATCTCGCCGAGCTGGAAGAGGCGCGCCTGTTCAGCGGCGAGTACGACGCGGGCGATGCCGTGGTCACGGTCCACGCCGGCGCCGGCGGCACCGATTCCCAGGACTGGGCCGAGATGCTGCTGCGCATGTACCTGCGCTGGGCCGAGGGTCGTGGCTTCGAGGTCGAGATGAAGGAGGCCTCACCGGGCGAGGAGGCCGGCCTCAAGTCAGCGACCTTCATCGCCGGCGGAGAGAATGCCTACGGCCTCTTCTCTGCCGAGCGTGGTGTCCATCGCCTGGTGCGGATCTCCCCCTTCGATTCTTCCGCCCGCCGCCACACCAGCTTCGCCCAGCTCGACGTCGGCCCGCTGGTCGACGAGGGGGTCGAGGTCGAGATCGACGACGCCGACCTGCGAGTCGACACCTACCGGGCCTCGGGTGCCGGCGGCCAGCACGTCAACAAGACCGACTCGGCGGTGCGGATCACCCACATCCCCACCGGCGTCGTCGTCCAGTGCCAGAACGAGCGCTCCCAGACACAGAACAAGACAGTGGCGATGCAGTTCCTGCGTTCGAAGCTGATCGAGCTGGAGGAGCGCAAACGGGCTGAAGAACTGGCCAAGGAGCGCGGCGAGGTCAAGGACGTCGCCTGGGGATCGCAGATCCGCAGCTACTTCCTCCATCCCGACCAGCGGGTCAAGGACCACCGCACGGGGCACGAGGTGGGCGACGCCCAGCGAGTCCTCGACGGCGACCTCGACGACTTCATTCGGGACTACCTGAACAAAACCGCAGCTTCGTCAGCGAACTAACAGCTGACGTTTCTGGCGCGGCGGGTCCTGTCACCGAATGGGGACCCACCACCCCTCCGGTAGCTAAAGCTTCCTCGGGGTGGTCCCCCCATTCGGCACCACCCCCCGCGAGAGGCGTCTTCGGTTTGAGCAGCCGAGCTTCCGGCGCGAAGCTCTCCTCCACGGGTGGACAGGGCCCCGCGGCAGGGAGTGCTGCGGGTAAGGTCGCCGCATGGAGGCGCTTGTGTACCGGGAGCGACCGGCTTCGGGTGATCCGGAGGGGTTGCTGGTGCTGCATCACGGGCGGGGGACCGAGGAGCGGGATCTGCTTGGGCTTGCCGACGCGCTCGATCCGGAGCGGCGTTTGCAGGTGGTCACGCCGCGGGCGCCGCTGGTGCTTCCGGGATCGCCGGGGTATCACTGGTACGTGGTCCCCAGGGTGGGATATCCCGATCACGACACCTTCCATGTGGCCCGGAGCGCCCTGGGGGAGCTGCACGATCGGCTCTGGAAGGAGACCGGGATCGAGCCCGATCGCACGGTGCTCGGTGGCTTCTCGATGGGCGCGGTGATGAGCTATTCGATGGGCCTGAGCGCGGAGCGTCCCGCTGTCGCTGGAATCCTCGCCTTCAGCGGGTTCGTCCCCGTTGTGGAGGACTGGCAGCCGAGCTTCGATGACCGGCAGGGGACCCGTGCCTTCATCGCCCATGGCCGGCAGGACCCGATCATCGAGATCGGCTTTGCCCATCGCGCCCGGGCGCAGCTCGAAGCCGGTGGGCTGGAGGTCGAGTACCACGAGTCCGATGTGGCCCACCAGATCGACCCCGCGCACCTCGATGCTGCGGGGCACTGGCTGGGACAGGCGATCCCCTGAGGCGCTAGCCGTCGGCGGCGGGCTGCGACCAGCTCGTCTGCGTGCCGGCGGTGCGTTTGGCGGTGAGGCGCAAGGTCGAGTAGCGGTCACAGTAGGACGGCGTCGCCACCGGGTCGATGTGGACGATGAAGACCCGCGCCGCCCGCACCTTCTCCATCGCCCGGTCGCTGAGGCGTTCGGTGCTGCTGAGGTGCCCCCGTCGCGCCATGAAGCGCTTCGAGGCTTTCAGCTGGAGCGATCCCTGGCCGCCCTTCAGCCAGTAGTCGACGGTCGTCCTCACCGGTTCGCTGGAGGCGTAGTGGATCGAGAGCCGCACGGTGTTGCCCTTGTCGGAGGCGACGACCCGGGCGGTGGCGGTGGAGAGCACGCACTCGGGAGGCAGCCCCCGGGAGTCGTCCGCTTCGAGTTCTTCGACTTCTTCCTCTTCGCCTTCCCATTCATCGCCTTCCTCGAATTCCTCGTCGCTGATCTCGGCTTCGAAGTCGTCGCCTTCCGGGACGAGAACGATCGTGGAGAGGACGGCTCGTGGGTGCGCGCCGGCGGGTTGGACGGCGACCGCAGCGAGGAAAAAGGTGGCGATGGAGACCACTGCCAGGAAGCAGCCCCTCATCCATGCTTTCGCGCGAAGGGAGTCGAGCCGGAACGCCATCCCGCGCTAGATCGGCCGCAAGCGCTACGAGCTTGAGCGCTGGGCAGCCAGAGTGGACGCCCCCTTTGTAGATTCCTCGCCATGCCTACCGTGCCCCCGGCTCTTGACGGCGTGACCCACCGCTACGTGGAGGCGGGTGGGGTGCGCTTCCACGTCGCCGAAGCGGGGGAGGGGCCGCCGGTGGTCCTCCTACACGGCTGGCCGCAGCACTGGTGGATCTGGCGCAAGGTGATTCCGGCCCTGGCCGGGGAACGCCGGGTGATCTGCCCCGACCTGCGCGGCTTCGGCTGGAGCGAGGCACCGCCGGGCCGCTACGAACCGAAGACGTTCGCCCAGGACACCCTGAGGCTGCTCGACGAGCTGGAGCTGGACCAGGTCGAGCTGATCGGCCACGACTGGGGCGGCTACGCCGGCTTCCTCCTCTGCCTCGATGCGCCCGAGCGCATCCGTCACTACCTCGCCCTGGGGGTCGCGCATCCGTGGTTCGAGCCGCCGATGCCGACGCCTGGCTCCCTGCAGCGGATCGGCTACCAGTTCCTCCTCGCCAGCCCCTTTCTAGGCGCGGGCATCATGCGCCATGCACCGGGCTTGGTCAGATTGGCGCTGCGGCGCGGCGCTAACCCGGATATGCAGTGGACGGAGGAGGAGCTCGACTGCTACGCGGAGTCGTTCCGCCCACCCGATCACGCGCTGGCGGCTTCGCGCGTGTATCGCAGCTTTCTCGCCTTCGAGCTGCCTCGCCTTTACGCAGGCCATTACCGCTCCCAGCGCAGCTCGGTGCCGATCCGGATCCTCGCCGGAGAGGCCGACCCGGTGGTGCGAGAGGACGTCCTCGGCGGCTACGAGCCATATGCCGAGGACATGAGCGTCGAGATCCTCGAGCGCTGTGGCCACTTCGTCGCCGAGGAGCGGCCCGACGTGGTGATCGAGCGGGCCCGCGAGCTGTTCGGCCCGGTCGCGGTGCCGAGCTAGAGGCTTCCCTCCAGCTTCAGCAGCGCTTCCTTCATCGGCAGGCCGCCGCCGTAGCCGCCGAGGGTTCCGCCGCTGCGCAGAACGCGGTGGCAGGGGACGACGATCGGGATCGGGTTGGAGCCGCAGGCGGTGCCGGCGGCGCGTACGGCCCGCTCGTTGCCGGCGCTGCGGGCGATCTGCGTGTAGCTGCGGGTCTGGCCGTAGGGGATGCGATCGATCGCACGCAGCGCCCGGCGCCGGAAGTCCCGGCTGAGCTGCCAGTCGAGCGGCAGGTCGAACTCCGTCAGCTTGCCCTCGAAGTAGAGGTCGAGCTCGTGGCGGACTCGGTCGAGCCGGGCCGGGGCCTCGAGCACCCGGGGGGAGATGCGCGTGGCGAGATCCTCCAGCGCCTCGCCTGGATCGTGGCCGGGCAGGCTCACCTTGACCAGGCCGCGTGGCGTCGTTGCGAGCAGGAGCGGGCCGAAGGGCGAATCGGTCGTCGCATAGGCGACGTCGAGCAGCCCCTCGGCCGCAGCGCGCTCGCTGAGGTCTTTCAGCAATGACTTCATGCCAACTCCTTTCTCAGTCGCTTGATTCCCTCGTGGAGACTGCGGCGTGCCGCCTCCGGCGAGCAGCCGAGGGCAGCGGCGATCTCGGCATGGGGCAGGTCGGAGCCGAAGCGCAGTGCCACCGCTGCGCGCTGCTTCGGCGGCAGCTTTCTCACCACGCCCCAGATGTCCCCGTTCGGCTCCGGGTCGCTGACCGGGATCTCGGCGACCTCCGCCACCGGGACCGGCCGCCGCCCGTTGGCGCGGTGGTGGTCGATCGCCTTGCGGTGGGCGATCGTCAGCAGCCAGCCGCGCAGGTTGTCGGTGTTGTCCAGCTTCGGGTAGGCGCGCAGCGCCGCGAGGAACGTCTCCTGGAAGCAGTCGTCGGCCTCGCCGCGGCCGACCGCGCCCCTCAGCACGCCCATCACTACGGTCGCGTGCTCGTCGATCAGGGTCTGGAACGGGGGGAGTGCGGTCAAGTCATGGATTAAACGCCTCATCGAGCGCGAACGTGAGACGTCCCGGTAATGGCTGATCTAGGCTGCCGCGGATGGCTGAGTCGTTGCGGAAGATCGTGGCACGGGCGCTGGCGGAGGACGTCGGTGCGGGGGACGTGACTTCGGCGGCGACCGTGCCGGAGGGCGCTCGCGGGCGGGCTCGCATCGTGCAGAAGCAGCCGGGGGTGGTCTTCGGGCTCGCTGCCGTCGCCGAGACGATGCGCCAGTGCGGGGTCGAGGACGTCGACAACCTCGTCGTCGAGGGGCAGTGGCGTGAGGAGGTGCCCGCCGAGATCCTGTTGGCGAGCGGTTCCGCCGCGGGGTTGCTCGCGGCGGAGCGGACGGCGCTCAACCTGCTCGGCCACCTCTCCGGCGTGGCGACGCTGACGGCGCGTTTCGTCGAGGCGGTCGCGGGCACCGGGGCCGCGATCCTCGACACGCGCAAGACGACACCAGGCCTGCGCGAGCTGGAGAAGGCGGCGGTCGTCGCCGGCGGCGGTCGCAACCACCGCATGGGGCTCTACGACGCGATCCTGATCAAGGAGAACCACATCGCCCTCGCCGGCAGCCTCGCGAAGGCGGTTCACGCCGCCCGCAGCTCCTATCCGGACCTGGCGGTCGAGGTCGAGTGCCGCAACCTCGACGAGGTCGCTTACGCGCTGGGGACCGGCGCCGACCTGCTGCTGCTCGACAACATGGACCCGGAGACCCTGCGCGGGGCGGTGAAGCTACGCGACGAAAACTCCGGCTCCGGCTCCGGAACCGGAGCCTCGCTGGAGGCCTCGGGCGGCGTCAACCTGGAGACCGTGCGGGGAATCGCCGAAACCGGCGTCGACCTGATCTCCGTCGGCGCCCTGACCCACTCCGCCCCAACTCTCGACTTCAGCCTGCTCATCGAGCTCTCCTAGCGGCGCTCACTTCAGTAGGCGGGAGAGGCGGCGGTCCTTTAGGACGCGGCCGCCCGTCTGCTCTGCTGGGCAGTAGTTCGTCTGGTGCTCTGAGAAGAAGACCGCCTCGATCGTGGTGCCGCAGCGCGGGCATGGCTCGCCCTCGCGCTTGTGGACCTTCAATGGCATCGGCACCTTGTCGGGTAGTTGCTCGCCGATCGTTTCCTCGTAATGGTCGATCGCATCTCCCAGCACATGGAGTGCCGCGTGCAGGCGTTCCACCTCCTCCTCGTCGAGCTCCGATCCCTTCTTGAAGGGCGAGAGCCGCGCCTCCCAGAGGATCTCGTCTACCCAGGAGCGGCCGATGCCGGCGATGTCGCCTTGGTGGCGGAGCAGCGGATGCAGGTGACGGGGCTGGTCGATCAGCGTGGCGAAGGCCTCGAGCGGAGGAGGGGGCCAGGCCTCCGGCCCGAGCCTTGCGACTGCTTCGTCCTCGCCGACCGCTCCGGCGGGCAGCAGCTTCGCCCAGGCGCGCTGCTTGGTGCCGAACTCCCGCAGGCGCAGCTCGCGGCCGTCGCCGAGCCGGATCAGTACCCGCGAGGCCCGGTCTTTCAGCGACGCTCTCTTGTCGAAGAGGCGCAGCCGCCCCGCCGACATCAGGTGGATCAGCAAAGCCAGATCGCCGAACTCGACCACCGGCATCTTGCCGATCCGGCGCACGGCGCTCAGCTCACGCCCGGCCAGCGCTTCGAGCGGCGGCTCGAAGGTCTTCATCACGTTCATCCCCGGCGCCAGGACCGATTCGACCTCGGCACCGGCCAGAGCGGCGTTCAGCCGCCTTGCGGCGATCTCCACCTCGGGCAACTCGGGCATGCCGAGAGGGTAGACTTGAACAACGTTCATTCGACTGGTTGAAGGCGACTGCCGGGCCAGCGAACATCAGGAAAGGAAGGGCTCGTGCAAGAGCTCCCGACGATCCAACCCACTTCACCGGACGCTCTCTCGCCCGAAGAGATCGCTGCTCTGAGCGATGAGGTGCGTGCGCTCGCCGCCGAGCGCAATGCGGTCATTCTCGCTCACAACTACCAGCTGCCCGAGATCCAGGACGTCGCCCACCACATGGGCGACTCGCTCGGGCTCTCGCGCCAGGCGGCTGAGACAGATGCCGACGCGATCGCTTTCTGCGGCGTCCACTTCATGGCCGAGACGGCCTCGATCCTCTCGCCGGAGAAGACGGTGCTGATCCCCGACCTCGACGCCGGCTGCTCGCTGGCCGACTCGATCGATGCCGACCAGTTGCGCGCCTGGAAGGCCGAGTATCCCGGTGCGCTGGTCGTCATGTACGTCAACACCTCTGCCGAGGTGAAGGCGGAGACCGACTACTGCTGCACCTCGTCCAACGCGGTGCAGGTGGTCGAGCACATCTGGGCGGAGCACGGCCCGGAGACCGAGATCCTCTTCGGTCCCGACATGTGGCTGGGCGCTTTCGTCGAGCGCGAGACCGGTCTGATCGAGGACACGGAGCGCCGTGGCCGTTTCCATATCTGGGACGGCGAGTGCCACGTCCACGCCGGGATCAGGCCCGGCGACATCGCCCGGACCCGGGCCGAGAACCCCGAGGCGGAGTTCCTGATCCACCCCGAGTGCGGTTGCTCGACCCAGGCGATGGAGTACGTCGCTTCGGGAGACATCGAGGCCGAGGGCGTTCACATGCTCTCGACCTCGGGGATGCTGAAGCACGTCGAAGCCAACCCGGATGGCAGCTTCGTCGTCGCCACCGAGAACGGGATGCTCTATCCGCTCCAGCAGGCCGCGCCGCGAGCCAATCTGGTCGAGGCAAACCGAATGGCCTTCTGCAAGTACATGAAGATGATCACGCTGCCGAAGCTGCGCGACAGCCTGCGCGATATGCGCTTCGAGGTCAGCGTTCCGGCCGAGATCGCCGAGCGGGCCCGGATCCCGATCGAGCGGATGGTCGCGATCGGTTAGCGCGAGATAAAGTCCGCCTTCCGGTCGGCACGAGGAAGAGGGCTACGTCTTGAACCAGGTCATATCCCAGGACAGCGCGAGCCGCGAGCAGCTGCGTGAGCTTGCCCAGCAGCTTCGCGTCGACGCGGTGCGCTCCAGCGCCGCGGCCGGCTCGGGTCATCCGACCTCGTCGATGTCGGCAGCCGATCTGATGGCCGTGCTCTTCTCCGGTCACCTTCGCTACGACTTCGACGCTCCCGAGAACCCCGCCAACGACCACCTCGTCTTCTCCAAGGGCCACGCCTCGCCGCTTCTCTACGCGCTCTACAAGGCGGCGGGCGCGATCGACGACGAGGAGCTGCTGACCTTCCGCGAGTTCGGTTCCCGCCTGCAGGGGCACCCGACGCCGGAAATCCCCTGGGTCGACGTTGCCACCGGCTCGCTCGGGCAGGGTCTGCCGATCTCGGTCGGCATCGCCACGGCCGCCTCTCGTCTGGAGTCATCCGACCTGCGTGTCTGGGTGCTCTGCGGCGACTCCGAGCTGGCGGAGGGATCGATGTGGGAGGCCTTCGAGCACGCCGGCCACGCCAAGCTGAGCAACCTGATCGCGGTCGTCGACGTCAACCGGCTCGGCCAGCGCGGCCCGACCATGCACGAGTGGGACACCTCCTCGCTGGCGGCGCGGGCGCAAGCCTGCGGTTGGCACGTGCAGGAGATCGACGGCCACGACTTCGACGCGATCGACGCCGCCTACGCGGCCGCGCTCGAGGTCGACCTGCCGGCGGTGATCTTCGCCCGCACCAAGAAGGGATCGGGCGTCTCCGCGGTGGAGGACAAGGAAAACCAGCACGGCAAGCCGCTGGCCGACCCCGAGGCCGCGATCGAGGAGCTGGGCGGCATCCGTGAGATCGGCGTCGAGGTGCAGCCTCCGTCGCAGGCGAAGCCGTTCGAGGTCGAGCGGGCGGAGGTCGAGCGGCCCAGCTATGAGGTCGGCGAGAAGGTCGCGACGCGCGGCGCCTACGGCGACGCTCTCGCCTGGCTCGGCTCGATCGACGAGAAGGTCGTGGCGCTCGACGGCGAGGTCGGCAACTCGACCTACGCCGAACGCTTCGCCGCCAAGCACCCGGATCGCTTCTTCGAGATGTACATCGCCGAGCAGCAGATGGTCGCTTCTGCGATCGGCATGCAGACCCGCGGCTGGAAGCCGTTCGCCTCTTCCTTCGGCGCCTTCCTCAGCCGCGCCTACGACTTCATCCGCATGGGCGCGATCTCCGCCGCCGACCTGAAGCTCTGCGGCTCTCACGTCGGCGTCTCGATCGGCCCCGACGGGCCCTCGCAGATGGCGCTCGAGGACATCGCCTCGTTCCGGGCCGTCTTCGACAGCGTCGTCCTCTATCCCGGCGATGCCAACCAGACGGTGCAGCTGCTCGACGCGATGCGCCGGCACCGTGGCTTCAGCTACATGCGCACGACCCGCGAAGCGACGCCGGTGCTCTATGGCCCGGATGAGAGTTTCCGGATCGGTGGCAGCCATACGCTGCGCTCCAGCGGCGAGGATGCCGTCACCCTGATCGGTGCCGGGATCACCCTGCACGAATGCCTCGCGGCCGCCGAAGAGCTTGCCGGACGTGGGGTCTCGGCACGGGTGATCGACCTCTACTCGGTCAAGCCCGTCGACTCCGCCACGCTGCTTGCAGCGGCGGAGGAGACGCAGGTCTTGGTGACCGTGGAGGACCACTGGCCCGAGGGTGGGATCGGCGAGGTCGTCGCCGGGGTTCTCGCCGAGGCCGGCGCCGGCACGCCGCTGATCCGCCTCGCCGTCTCCGGGCGGCCAGGTAGCGGCCCCCCGCAAGCACTGCTGGCTGCGGCTGGAATCGACGCCGCTCACATCGTCTCCGCGGTCGAGAAAGCGCTCCCTTCGGGGCCTTAGCGCGTTTCTTGATAAGCCCCTAGCGGTACCGTAAGGTTCTTCTCGGCTCGGGTGGGTCCGGGCATTGAAGTTCCTCGGGATCGAGCAAGGGGAATCGGACCTCGGCGGCAGCACCGCCGAAGTGGGTTTCAGGGGGCGGAGAAAGACTTACGTGGGACGCCTAGAGCAGGCATCGTCATACACAGGCTCGGCTGTCGGGTGCCTGCGAGGTCGTGCGGCCCACTCGGCGCTGGTGGCCTTCGTCGTCTGTGTGGCCGCTCTTCTCGGACCCCAGGTTGCGTCGGCGGCCGGACCGCCGCTGATCAAAGCCACCTGGGTGACCGGCGTCTCGACCAAAGGGGCGCTCCTTCACGCCGAGATAGACCCGAACGAACTCAGCACCGGATACCGCTTCGAATACATCAGCGAAGCTGCATACCAGGCCAATCTGGCGGCTTCGCGGGAAGGGTTCTTCGGTGCCGGGGTGGCACCGGAAGCGGCGAAAATATCCGAACCCCTGGAGGTGTTCGGGGTCCTGAACGGCAGGCTGACCCCGGCGACCGTCTACCGCTACAGGGTGGTGGCAACCAACTCCGCCGACACCGTCGAAGGTCCCGAGCACAGCCTGCTGACGATGGAGGCGGAACCTGAAAGCTTTCGCCTCCCCGACGGTCGCGGCTGGGAGATGGTCTCCCCGGTGGACAAGGGAGGCGGTGCGATTGCCGCTCCGGAAGCGCTCTTCGGGGGCGGGGACATCCAGGCTGCCGCTGTTGCGCCCGCAAATCCAAGCGCTCCGATCGCCACCTACGGCGCCGGCACCGCCTTCGGCGACGCCGAGTCGGCACCGCCGGGCAGCCAGTACCTCTCGCGGCGATCCGCAGCGGGCTGGAGCACCGAGAACGTCTCGACCCCACTCGACTCCGCCGCCTATGGCGATCGGCCCGACGGCACCCCCTATCGCCTCTTCTCCACCGATCTCTCGCGAGCCCTGCTCTTCGGCGGCTTTCCCTGCCGCGGCGAGCTCGCAGGCTGCCCATCGCCGAACCCGCCGCTGCCGGGCAGCGGCGCACCGGCTGGGTACATGGCCTACTACCTGCGCGACAGCGCGGGCGGGACGTTGTCCTCGCTGCTCAGCCTGGCTGACGTCAAACACAGCGCCCTCGCGCCGCAGGCGCTCGAAGTGTCCTTCGCCGCCGCCGGCCCCGATCTGGGTCACGTGGTGCTCTCCAGCTGCGCGTCGCTGACCGCCGATTCCAGCGAAGTTCCGGGCCCCCCCGGGCGCTGCGATCCCGCAGCTACGAATCTCTACGCCTGGTCAGCGAGCGGGCTGCGGACTGTGAACCTGCTGCCCGGCGCCACCACTGCCTCTCCCGGCGCCTCGATCGCCGCTCCCAACGGAGCCGTGTCGAGCGATGGCTCGCGCATCTACTGGACCCACGGGGGAAATCTCTACCTGCGCGAAGCAGCCCAGACCCATCAGGTCGACCAAGCGCAGGGGGGAGGGGGGACCTTCCAGGCGGCGACGCCGGATGGTGCAGTCGCCTTCTTCACAAAAGGGGGCCACCTGTACCGCTTCGAGGCGGCGACGAAAACCGCCACGGACATCACCCCGGCAGGAGGCGTCGTCGGTGTGCTCGGCGCCTCTGCCGGCGGCGACTACGTCTACTACCAAGACGCCACCGCCTTGCGGCAATGGCACAACGGGACGGTCGCGACGGTGGCCGGCGGGGCCCTGGCGGCAGCACCGAGCAACTACCCCCCAGCCACGGGCACCGCCCGGGTCGGCGATGACGGTACGCATCTCCTCTTCCTCTCCGCCGTCGAACTGACCGGCTACGACAACCTCGATGCCGAGACCAAGCAACCCGATCTCGAGGTCTACCTCTACCGGTCGCCTGTCGCGGGAGGTGCGTCGCTGGTCTGCATCTCGTGCAACCCGAGCGGCGAACGTCCACGAGGGCCCTCGACGATTCCCGGTGTCCAGGCCAACGGGACCACCAAGGCCTACAAGCCTCGCGCGCTGACGGCCGCGGGTGCGCGCGTCTTCTTCGATTCCGAGGACGCGCTGGTCGCGCACGACACGAATTCCCGTCCCGACGTGTACCAGTGGGAGGCGATCGGGGTCGGGGACTGCAACCGTGCGCCGGGCTGCGTCAGGCTGATCTCCAGCGGTCGCAGCCCCGGTGGCGCCAGGTTCCTCGACGCGACCGCCGCCGGCTCCGACGTCTTCTTCATCACGGAGGAGTCGCTGGTCGGCGCCGATCCCGGCTCGATCGACGTCTACGACGCCCGCATCGGCGGTGGCTTCGCTGAAGTGCAGCAGCCGATCGCCTGCATCGGCGATGCCTGCCAGGCGCTGCCCTCTCCCCCCGACGATCCATCCCCCGGCACCCTCACGCCCAGCTCCGGCAACCCGCCGAAGAAATTCTTCGGGCCCAAGCGCAGCAAGCAGGCGAAGGAACAGCAGCGCCAAAAGCGCAGAAAGCACCGCCGGAGAGGGCGGGATAAAGGCCACGGCAAGCCCCAGGGGGTCCGGGCGCGATGAGGGGGTGGCTCCTTTGGGTTGCCCTGCTCGCTCTCTGCGGGGCGGTGCTGGTCACCCCCGCGACTGCGGGGGCATTCGACTTCCTCCCCGGCAACGAAGGGTTCGACGTCGACGTCCGCGCCGAGGGTGTGTTACCCGCCACAGAAGCCGGTTCCCATCCTGTTGCGCTCGAGATCGAGGTCGGCTTTGAGGCCGAAGGCGGTGGTCCGTTCAGCGCCGGAGACCTACGCGACCTCAGCGTCGAGTTGCCGCCGGGGCTGATCGAAAACCCGACCGCGATCGAAGAGTGCTCGCAGGCGGATTTCCACACCCCGCGCTCCTCGCCCTTCGAAGAAAGCCTCTCCGGCGAGGACTGTCCCGATTCGAGTCAGGTCGGGATCGCAACCGTGCGCTCCTCGTTCGGCGGTGGGACGACGCGCACCTTCGGCATATTCAACCTGCAGCCGCCTCCGGGGGCTCCGTCGGAGCTCGGCTTCAATCCCTTCGGCGCCCCGATCGTCATGGTTCCGTCGATTCGCCAGGCCGATGGCGAGTACGGCATCACCCTGAGGATGACGAACGTCTCGCAGCTGGTCGACATCGAGGGGCTGGCTCTGACCATCTGGGGCACGCCGTGGTCGGTCCTCCACAACGATCAGCGCGGCGACTGCCTCAACGAGGTGGAGCCGGCCTTCGGTTGGTCCAAATGCTCGGTCGGCAGGCCGCTGCGAAGGGAAAACACCCCCCTCGCCTACCTCACTCTTCCCACCTCGTGCGACAGCTCGCTGAGCTTTACCGCCACCGCAAGTGCCTGGCAGCAGCCCGGCGCCGTGACCAGAACCGTCCAGAAGCCCGCCCTCGATTGCGAAAAACTGCCCTTCGAACCGCACGCGCTCGCTCTGCTCAGCGATCCTCGGGCCTCGTCCCCCTCGGGTTACCGGTTCGCCATCGTCGTCGACACCCGGGGGGTCACCGAACCGCAGGCATCCGCGCCCTCGCCGGTGCGCAAGGCAGTGGTCACCCTGCCCGACGGGGTGACCATCAACCCTTCCGTCGGCGCCGGCCTGGGGGTCTGTAACCCGGCTCAGTACGCGGCGGAGACCCCTTCCTCTCCGCCGGGAGCGGGTTGTCCGAACGAATCGAAGATCGGCGACTTCATCGTCGAGAGCCCGATCATCGCCAAACGGGTCGAAGGTGCGATCTTCCTCGCCGCGCCGCGCGACAACCCCTTCGGCAGCCTGCTCGCGATCTACCTGGTCGCGAAGTCGATCGACCGGGGCATCCTGGTCAAGGTGGCCGGCGAGCTGCGGCCGGATCCGAAAACGGGCAGGCTGACCGCGATCTTCGACAGGCTGCCTCAGCTCCCCTACTCCGACCTCAGCATCAGTTTCCGCGAAGGCCAGCGCAGCCCTCTGGCCACTCCGACTTCCTGCGGCGCCTTCTCGACCCAGGCCGATTTCACCCCCTGGCACGACCCCGGCGTGGTCGAGCACGCTTCGCTGCCACTCTCGATAACGGCGGGGGCGGGCGGCGGGCCGTGTCCCTCCGGTCTCGCCCCCTTCGCCCCGCAGGCGAAGGGTGGCGGCATAAGCTCGCAAGCCGGCGCCTTTACGCCCTTCTACCTGCATCTGACCAGGCAGGTCACCGAGCAGGAGATCGTCTCCTACTCGGCTCAATTGCCCCCGGGCCTGCTCGGCAAGATCGCCGGCATCCCCTACTGCCCGGACGCCGCGATCGAGGCGGCGCGGAGCCGCTCGGGCGTTGCCGAGCGCGACAATCCCTCCTGTCCGGCAGCGAGCCTGATCGGCCGCACCTTCTCCGGCTACGGCGTCGGCTCGGTGCTCTCCTATGCCCCGGGCAAGCTCTACCTGGCCGGTCCCTACCGGGGCTCCTCCTTCTCTGTCGTCGCGGTCAACTCCGCTCTCGTCGGTCCCTTCGACCTCGGGGTGGTGATCGTCCGTTCGGCGATTCGCGTCGACCCCCAGACCGCGCAGGTCTCGATCGACGCCACCGGCACCGATCCGATCCCCCACATCGTCGACGGCATCCCGATTCACCTGCGTGACGTGCGTGTCTACATCGACAGGCCGAACGTCACGATCAACCCGACCAGTTGCGCTCCCTTCTCGATCGTCTCGGCTCTGAACGGCGCCGGCCAGCGCTACGACGACCGCAGCGACGACACCCTCGCCACCGCCACCGCTCCCTTCCAGGCCTTCAACTGCTCGGCGCTCGGCTTCAAGCCGAGGATCTCGCTGCGGGCCAAGGGAGGAACCAGGCGCGGCGATTACCCGTCGCTGCGGGTGGTGGTGCGACCGCGGCAGCGCAACGCCAACATCGCCGCCGCGCAGGTGACGCTGCCGCCGTCGCTCTTCCTCGAACAGGATCACATCGGCACGATCTGCACGAAACCGCAGTTCGCCGCCGACAACTGCCCGCGGGCCTCGGTCTACGGCCACGTCCGGGTCGACACGCCGCTGCTCGATGCGCCGATGACCGGACCGGCCTACCTGCGTTCCTCCGACAACACCCTTCCCGATCTCGTCTTCGCCCTGCGTGGCCAGGGCATCGAGATCGACCTCGTGGGCAAAATCGACTCGGTCAAAGGCGGGATTCGCGGCACCTTCCCGACGCTTCCGGACGCGCCGGTGACCAGGTTCGTGCTGGCGATGAACGCCGGCAAACGCGGCATCCTCGTCAATGCGGAGAACCTCTGCCGCAACCCGTTGCCTGGCAATGCGAGGCTGCTCGGGCACAGCAATCGCGGCTGGCGCGCTCATCCCACCCTGAAAGCGCGCTGCGGAAAGAAGAAAGGGGGGAGGAGATGACGGCGAAGGCGAGGAGGCTGGGTTGCCTGCTCCTGGTGGCGACGACGGCGCTCACGCTCGGCGTTGCTCCTGCGCAGGCGGAGAGGGCCCTGCTCAAAACAGCGCTCCTGCAGACCAGCGAGGCGCCGGGGAACCTGATCCCTCCCGGCAACGCGGAAGGGCAGGTCGAAGGAGCCTGCGGCCTCGCCATCGGCGCCGGCACGCTCTTCGTCTCCGACTACTACCACCACGAAGTCCACCGCTTCTCGCCTGAAACCGGCATGTACTTTCCGCCGTCGATCAACGCCGCTGCGGCCGCACCGAACGTGCCGCCGGAAGGTCCCTGCGCCCTCGCTCACGACTCCGCCGGCAACCTCTACGCCAGCTTCTGGCATCAGGGGGTCGTGCGGCTGCGGCCAACCATTCAGTTGTTCGATCCCGGCAATGCCACGGGAGTGGCGGTCGACGCCGCCGGCAGGGTCTACGTCAACCGCCGCACCTACGTCGCCGTCTACGAACCGTCCGGAACGCCGGTCCTTCAGATCGGTCTCGGCAGCCTCGTCGACGGCTACGGCGTCGCGGTCGACCCGGCAGGCAAAAAGGTCTACGTGCCGGACGCTGTCGATGACACCGTCAAGGTCTACGAACCGGCGAGCGACCCGCTGCAGCCGGCGCGCACGATCAAAGGCTCCACCGCCGGCAAATTCGTCTCGCTCGCCAATGCCGGCCTGACCGTCGACCCGAACAACGAGCACCTGCTGATCGCCGACAACCTCAAACCCGGCTATGAAAAACCGGAAGCGGCGATCTATGAGTTCGACGCAGAAGGCAAATTTCTCTCGCGGCTGCCCTGCGCGCCGATCCACGGCGAGCCCTCCGGTCTGGCCGTCCAACCCGGCACGGGGAACCTCTACGTGACGACCGGCAACACCGAACGGTCGAACGTCTTCGCCTACGGTCCGTACACGACCGGACCGGTGCCGGCCCCGCCCTGCAAAGCGCCACCGGCTCCGGCCGGGGACTCCGGAACCGCGCCTCTCACGGCCGCCGCGAGGTCGGGCGGGGGTCCCGCCGCCTCGGCCTCGGAGATCGTCCAGCGCCGGAACGTCAGGGTGCGCTTCGACGGCAAGCTGACGCCACGAGCATTGCCGCGTCACGGCGCGGCGCCGGTGGGGATCGCCGTCGACGCCGAGATCATCTCCACCGACGGCGGCGATCCGCCGCAGCTGCGGCGGATCGCGATCGCGATCAACCGCCACGGTCACTTCGACTCGGCCGGATTGCCCCGCTGCCGCCTGCGGGACATCCAGCCCTCGACCACCGTCAACGCACTGGAGGCCTGTCGCGACTCGCTCGTCGGCGAAGGTCACTTCTCGGCAAACGTCAAGCTGCCGGAGCAGTCGCCCTTCCCCTCCGAGGGGAAGGTCCTCGCCTTCAACGGCCGCATGCAGGGCAGGCAGGTCATCCTCGCCCACATCTACGGGACTCAGCCGGTGCCGACCTCCTACGTGCTCCCCTTCCTGATCAGCGAGTCCCGCGGCACCTACGGCACCGTGCTCGAGGCCTCGCTGCCGCAGGCCACCGGCAACTGGGGCTACGTCACCGGGTTGCGGATGAACCTGCGACGGCGCTTCAGCGCCAACGGCAAGAGGCGCAGC
Source organism: uncultured Solirubrobacterales bacterium (assembly GCA_963697695.1). Lineage (GTDB taxonomy): Bacteria > Actinomycetota > Thermoleophilia > Solirubrobacterales > 70-9 > VRUE01. The sequence goes on along the minus strand of OY969094.1, from coordinate 867,174 downwards.
TACCTCAGCGCGGGCTGCCCGGCGCCTCCCGGCTTCCCCAGCGTCGTCTTCCCCCTCGCCCGCACGAGCTTCGACTTCGCCGGAGGGATGACGCTCGTCTCGATCCTCAGCCGCAACTGCAAGGCGCGCGGCTGATCCACTTCCCCTGGACGTGCACCTCTTGTGTGCCCCTATGGGTGCATAAGAGGTGGCACGTGCCTTGACCTTGAGAGATATAAGGGACTGCTAATAACTTGCTAAGCTGCCGCTCACCTTCGAGCTGGGCGGGGAATTGCGCGCTCCATGGTGCGCAGGAGTCACCCTGTATCCGGAGAAGGACCCGCGGCATGGCTAGAGCGAGAAAGAAGAAGGGCGGCGAGGAGCCGCAGCAGCGGCGCCCCGGTGGGCGGCCGATCATCGAGCTGCGCGATGCGACCAAGGTCTACCCCGGCGGCCACATGGCGCTCGACCGGGTCTCGCTGGCGATCAACCGCGGCGAGTTCGCCTTCCTGGTCGGCCCGACCGGGTGCGGCAAGTCGACCCTGATCAAGCTCTTGATCCGCGAGCTGGAGGCGACCGAAGGCGCGGTTCGCATCGCCGGCCGCGACATCGGCGCCCTGCCCGAGAAGAAAATTCCGCAGCTGCGGCGCAACATCGGCACCGTCTTCCAGGACTTCAAGCTGCTGCCTGACCGCACCGTCTACGACAACGTTGCCTACGCGCTGCAGGTGATCGGTGCCAGCCGTGCCCAGATTCGCACCCAGGTGCCGGAGACGCTGCGCCTGGTCGGTCTCTCGACCAAGCTGCACAGCTATCCCGACCAGCTTTCCGGCGGTGAGCAGCAGCGCGTCTCGATCGCCCGCGCTTTCGTCAACCACCCGCCGTTGCTGCTCGCCGACGAGCCCAGCGGCAACCTCGACCCGGTCACCTCGATCGGCGTGATGCAGCTGCTCTACCGGATCAACAAGACCGGCACGACGGTCGTCGTCGTCACCCATGACCGGGAGATGGTCGACAACATGCGCCGCCGCGTGATCGAGCTATACGAGGGTCGCGTCGTCCGCGACGAGGTCAGCGGCGGCTACACCGAGGAGTCGACGACCGAGTTCGGCGTCCGCATGCGGGCCGAGATGGGCGTCGGCCCCGAGGGCCAGACCAACGGCCACGACGCCCACGACTCACTCTTCTAGATGTCACGACTCTTCTTCTTCATCCAGGAGGCATTCCGGGCGCTGCGCCGCAACGCGGCGCCGAGCATGGCGGCGATCGTCACCACGGTCACCACCGTGATCCTGCTCGGCGTGCTGATCCCGATCTTCCAGACGACCCAGGCGAAGAGCGACCAGGTGCGCGAAAGCCTCGAGTTCCGCGTCGCGATCTACGACGACGCGACCAAAGGCGAAATCGCCGCCCTCGGGCGCGAGCTGGAGGAAATCCCCAACGTCTCCTCGGTCAACTTCATCACCAAGGCGGCGGCGCTGAAAGAACTCGAAGACGACCTCGGCAAGGCGAAGAGCGAAGACCTGCTGGCGCAGCTGCACGACAACCCGTTGCCCGCCAACTTCGAAATCAAGGCTGACGACGCTGCCCATCTCGAAGCGGTCCGTGCGGCGGTCACCCCGCCCGGCCCGAACGGCAAGCCGCAGCCGATCTCGCCGATCATCCAGGACGTCTTCGACCGCCAGCAGGAGTCGCAGCAGATCGAGCAGGTGACCAGCGCGCTGAAGATCGTGCTGACCGTGATCACAGCGCTGCTGATCGTCGCCTCGCTGATGCTGGTCGGCAACACGATCCGCCTCTCGATCTACACCCGCCGCCGCGAGGTGGAGGTGATGCGCCTGGTCGGCGCCACCCGCTGGTTCATTCGCTGGCCGTTCATGATCGAGGGGGTCGTGGTCGGCTTCGCGGGAGGCGTGGTGGCCATACTGATCCTGTGGCTGGGCAAGATCACGATCGTCGACCCGCTGAGCAGCACCTTCTCCTTCCTGGCGGCGCAGAACAACAGCACGCTCTCCTTCCCGGCGCTGGTGGCGATCCTCTTCGGGGCCGCCGTGCTGGTCTCGGCGATCGGCTCAGGCGTCACCCTGCGCCGCTTCCTCAAGGTTTAGATCTGAGGTCCTCCTGGTGAGGGCAAGCCGTATCGCGGCCCTGGTGGTTGCCCTGGTCGCCGTGCTCTGCGCCGGGATCTGGCTCGGCGGGCACCCGGCGAAGCTGCCCGAATTCCTCCGCGATCCCTTCGTCGACAGCACCGCCGGTCTCAACCTCGAAGCGACCGAGCTGATCGAAGACAACTACTACCGCGAGGTCGACGCCGGGGAGCTGACCGACTCTTCGCTGCAGGGCATGGTCCGGGGCTTGCGGCGGCAATACAGCGACCGCTTCAGCGACTACTTCTCGCCGGCGGCGCTGGCGCACTTCAACGAAGCGATCTCCGGCCGCTTCTCGGGGATCGGCCTTACCGTTACGGAAGTCGCGCCCGGGCTGCGCGTTTCCAGGGTCTTTCACGGCTCGCCGGCGGCGGGGGCCGGGATCGAGGTCGGCGACCTGATCGTCTCCGTTGACGGCGAGTCGATCGCCGGCGAGAACAGCGAGATCTCGACCGCGAAGATCAAGGGCCCGGAGGGGACCGATGTGACGATCGGGTTGCGGACACCGCCGGCGGGGAAGGTCCGCCGGCTCCGCATTACCCGGGCCGAGGTGGCGTTGCCGATCGTCAGCACCAAAGTCGAGACCGTGGACGGCCGCAAGGTCGGCCACGTCCGTCTCGTCACCTTCAGCGAAGGGGCTCATGCCTTCCTGCGCCGCGCCGTCGAGAAGGTCGAGCGGGAAGGGGCAGAGGGGATCGTGCTCGACCTGCGCGCCAACGGCGGAGGCCTGCTGCAGGAGGCGGTGCTGACCGCGAGCGTCTTCCTGCGTGAGGACGAGGTCGTGGTGACGACCGACTCGCGCACCCAGGGCCACACCGTCTACAAGACCGTCGGCGAGAACCTGCCGGCCCGGCCGATCGTGGTCCTGATCGACCGCAACACCGCCTCGGCGGCCGAGATCCTCACTGCGGCTCTGGCTGACAATGCCGGCGCCAAGGTGGTCGGCACCCGCTCCTACGGCAAGGGCGTCTTCCAGCAGGAGGTCGGCCTCTCCAACGGCGGTGCCCTGAAGCTGACGATCGGCGAGTACTTCACTCCCGATGGCGACAACCTGGCCGGACGCGGGATCGAGCCGGACGTCAAGGCACGCGACCTGCCGAGGACGGCGCCCGACGAGGCGGTCGACCGCGCCCTGGAGGTGCTGGCGGCACAGGAAGCGCAGTGAGCAGGCGCGACTGGCGTTACTACCGGGCGCGCCAGCGTTCTCGCAGCCGGGAGCGGGAGCAGGCCAGGCCGCGGAACGCGCGGGAGGCGGTCGAGGCGTTGCTGGCCGAGCGGCTCGGCGGGCGTGGCTTCGCCGCAGCGCTCGAGCTCGAAGCGGGCCGTGCTGCTGACGCTGCCGAAGACAATCCAGGCAGGCGGCAGGACCTGACCGAGTTGCCCACCTTCACCGTCGATCCGGCGACGGCACGCGACTTCGACGACGCCGTTTCGGCGCAGCGCGAGGGGGAGGGCTTGCGCCTCTGGATCCACATCGCAGACGTCGCCGCCCACGTCAAGCCGGGATCGCCGCTCGATCAGGAGGCACGCCGGCGCGCCAACAGCACCTACGTCCCGGGCGCGGTCGAGCCGATGCTGCCCAGGGCGCTGAGCGAGGAGGCGTGCAGCCTGGCGCCGGGGGTGGAGCGGCTCGCGGTCACCGCAGAGATCGAGCTGGGCCCTGGGGGGAGTCCGCTTTCCGCCGGCTTCTACCGCAGCCGCATCCGCTCCGACGTCCGGCTCGACTACGACGAGCTCGACCTCGTCTTCGCCGGTAGCGCCGCAGCTCCCGAGCAGGTCGCCGAGCCACTCGCACTCGCCCGCGAGGCCGCTGCCTCGCTGGGGAAGCGTCGCAGCGCCGGCAGCCTCGACGTCGAGTCCCTCGAGCCCGAATTCCGCTTCGACGCAGGGGGCAACGTCGTCGGCGCTCGCGCCGTCGAGCAGACCGAGTCGCACCGGCTGATCGAGCGGTTGATGATCCTCGCCAACGAGCAGGTCGCGCAGCTGCTGGAGCGCAAGCGCGTGCCCGCGGTCTACCGGGTCCATGCCCAGCCCGATCCAGGTCGGGTCACGCGCCTGGTCGAGCAGCTGCACGCGCTCGGCATTCCCACGCCGCCGCTGGGCCAGGGCCTGGCGCCCGCCCAGGCGGCAGAGGTCGCCGCCGGGGCGAGCAGGCTGGCGATCGAGGAGGCGAAGCGGCGCGGGCACGGCCGTGAGGCGTATACATCGCTCGTGCTTCGTTCCCTGATGCAGGCTCAATACAGCGATCGAAACAGCGGCCACGCCGGCCTCGGCAGCCCTGCCTACTGTCACTTCACCTCGCCGATTCGCCGTTACCCCGACCTTCTCGTCCACCGAGCGTTGCTGGCGACTCTGGGTGAGGGCGAGCAGGCACCGCGAGCGGCGGAAGCACGCGAGGTCGCCTGGCACTGCAGCGAGCAGGAGCGCGAGTCGGCGAAGATCGAGCGCGATGCCGACGACGTCTGCGCGGCCTACCTGCTCGAGCGGGAGCTGGCGGAGCGTGGCGCCGAGGCGGAGTTCGAGGGAGAGGTCTCCGGGGCGATCCGCGCCGGTGTCTTCGTCGGCTTCGGCGGCGAGCTGGGCGACGTCTATGAGGGTTTCCTCCCGGCCCGCACGATGGGGGACGAGCGCTTCGAGCTGAACGAGGCCGAGACCGCGATGGTGGGCGGCGAGTCGGGGCGCGCGGTCCGGCTCGGCGATCCGATATCCGTCCGCGTCGCGGGCATCGATACTCCGCGGGGACGGGTCGATTTGGAGCCGGCAAGTGGCTAAGAAGGGCAAGAAGCAGCGCGCGCCGGTGTCCGGCGACGTGGCCACCAATCGCCGTGCTCGGCACAAGTTCGAAGCGGTCGAGCGGATGGAGGCGGGGATCGTCCTGCGCGGCTCCGAGGTCAAGTCTCTGCGCAACGGCAAGGCGCAGATGTCCGACGCCTACGCGGTGGTCGACAAGGGCGAGGTTTGGCTTCGCAACCTGCACATCCCCCCCTACGAGCCGGCCAGCCGCGAGAATCACGAGCCCGAGCGGCCGCGCAAGCTGCTGCTCCACCGGGCCGAGATCGAGCGCCTGGTCGGCAAGACCGCGGAGAAGGGCCTGACCCTGATTCCCACCCGGATCTACTTCAAGGACGCCCGCGCCAAGGTCGAGCTGGCCTTGGCCCGGGGCAAGGAGGGGCGCGACCGGCGGCGCGAGATCGCGGAGCGCGACGTGCGCCGCGAGGTCGAGCGCGAATTCAAGGGACGGATGAGGTAGCTTCGAGTCTTATGGGTCACCAATTTGCCCTGCTCTTGGCCGACTCCTTCCCGAGCGAAGCCGGGGACTTCGTCAGCGACAACATCCAGTACTTCGTCGCCGGCCTCGTGGCCGCGATCCTTCTGCTCCTGCTCGTGGTCAGCGTTACCCAGCGCCGCAGCAAGGAGAAGGCCGAGAAGGGAAAGGGCAAGGCGGGCGCTTCGACGCCGCCGCCGGGTCCGTCGGCGCCGCCCCCTGTCGCGGCCGCGACCACGCAGACCGCCGAGCTTCCAGCCACGCCGCCTCCGGGAGCGCCCGTTGGAGTGCCCCCAGTTGCGCCACCCCCGCCGGCCACCGGCCAGCCTCTCAACGCGAAGGACAAGCGCAAGCAGGCCCGCGAACAGCAGCGGGCGGCTCGGGTCGAGCACCGCAAACGGCGTCAGGCCGAGGTGAAACGGCGCAAGGAAGAGCGCGCAGCCAAACGCGCTGCGGCGCGCCACAAGCCGGGCGGTGCCCGCGGCGGGCGCCGGGCGAAGAAGGAAGCGGCGAAAGCCGAGCGCCAGCTCGCCGAAGCGCGGGCTGCGCACGAGCGCCAGCTGCTCGAGCAGAGCGGCCAGCCGGCCGGCGTGGGGCAGCCGCCCGTGCCGCCGTTGCCGCCTCAGGCTCCTACCCCGCCGCCCGCTGCCGTACAGCCCATGTCGCCACCTCCGGATGTGCCGGCCATGCCGCCTCCACCTCCTGTTCCGCCCGCGGCCTCGGTGCCCCCGCTGGGAGCAGCGACCCCGCCCGTCGGCTACGAGGACCCGGCGATAGCCGAACAGCGGGTGCGCGCCAAGGTCGAGGAGATCCAGCGTGAGGAGGAGCGGATCCGGGCTGAGGCAGACCGCCGTATCCAGGAGGCCGAGCGGCTGCAGCGGGAAGCCGAGCAGCGCGCCGCCCAGGCTCAGGCCGGGCAGGTCACCCAGAGCATGGAGGCGGTACCTCCGCCGCAGGCTGCTTCGGTGTCCTCGCCGCCGCAACTCGCGCCGACGCCCCCGGTCCCAGGCCCCGCTTCGGACCTGCAGACCGCCGAACACCAGTTGCAGCAGGAACGCGAAGCGCAGGAGCGGGCGATGGCCGATGCCCAGGAGCGCCTGCGCCAGATCGAAGAGCGGACCAAGGCCGCAGAGCAGCGCGCAGCCGAGGCGGAGCGCCTGGCCAAACTGAAGGCCGAGGAGGAGGAGCGCGAGCGCCGCCTCAGCGAGATCCGCGAAAGCGTCTCGCAGGCGGAGGAGCGGGCTCGCGAAGCCGAGCGCCGCGCGATCGAAGCGGAGCAGGCCGTGGTCCAGTCCGTACAGGGACAGGGCGGCACCATGGCTCCTCAGCCGACGCCGCCGCCCGCCCCGCAGCCACCGCCACCTTCACCCGTGCCGCCACCTCCTGCCCCGGAACCGGTGCCCCCAACCCCGCCGCCGTCTCCGCAGCCGCCGTCACCCGAACCGCCTGCCACTCCACCGGGGCCACCGCTCCCGCCAGAGCCCCCGGCTCCGACCCCGCCGCCCGCTGCGGCGCAGACCGGGGGCGCGATCGACCTCAACACGGTCACCTTCGAGCAGCTCCGTGCCGAAGACCTCTCGGTCACGCAGGCGACCCGCCTGCTCGCACACCGCGAGCGGCTAGGACGCTTCGGGTCGGTCGACGAGCTGGATCAGGTGCCGGGGTTCCCGGTGGATGTGCTTGCTGATTTGAAGCGCCGCTCTACCGTCTGACGGTCAGCTAAAGGCCGTAGGCCTCTAGGAGCTTGAGCCAGATCTCGCTGCGGCTGGGGTAGGCGGCTACTGCGTGGCGGAGGCGGGGGAGGGGGACCTCGCCGACGATTGCGACCGTTGCGGCATGGAGGAAGTCGGCCGTCTCGAAGCCGGTGAAGGTGGCGCCGACGATCGTCTTGCGCGCCTCGTCGACGACGATCCGCGAGGTGCCACCGGTTTCCTTTCCCTGGAAGCTGGCGCCTGCCGTGCCATCGGTCGGCACGTCGACTGCTTTGGCGTCGATACCCGCTTCCTGCGCTTGCTCCAGGGTCTTGCCGACCGCGGCGACCTGAGGGTCGGTGAAGGTGACGCGGGGCGCGCCGATGCCTTCGGACTCGACCTCGACCTCGCGCCCGAGCGCGTTCTCGGCCGCGACCCAGGCCTGGTACTTGCCCATGTGGGTGAAGAGGGCGCGGCCGTTGACGTCGCCGACCGCGTAGAGCCAGTCGCGCCCGCCGACCCGCAGCCGCTCGTCCGTCTCCAGGAAGCCCCCTTTGCCAGGCTCGACGCCGACCGACTCGAGCCCGATCTCGGCGCTGCGCGGCTTGCGCCCGACCGCGACGAGCAGCTCAGCCGCCTCGGCCCGGCTGCCGTCGTTCAGCTCGACGGTGACGCTGGGGCCTCCCGACGCGATCCGCTCGGCGAGCACCCCCGTCCGCACATCGACGCCGTGCCGCTCACGCAGCGCATCGGCGACCTGCTCGCCCGCGAAGGGCTCCTCTCGTGGCAGCAGCCGCTCAGCCCCCTCGATCAGGGTGACGGCGGTGCCAAGGCTCGACCAGGCCTGCGCGAGCTCGGAGCCGACCGGGCCGCCGCCGAGAACGACCATGCTCTCCGGCGCCTGCTTGGCAGTCGTTCCGTCGCGGTTGTTCCAGGCCCGCACCGAGTCGAGCCCCTCGATCGGTGGCATCGCCGCCCCGCTCCCGGTCGCGACGACGACGATGCGGCGCGCGATCAGGACCTCGTCGCCGACGACCACCCGGCGCTCGCCGTCGAGCCTGCCCTCGCCGCGGAAAAGTTCGATCCCACGCTCCTCCAGCCAGGGGAGCTGCGAGGAATCGTCGAGGTCATGGACGACTTCGTCGCGGCGGGCGAGGATGGCCTGGGGATCGAGGCGGCCGGTCACCGCCTCGGCAACGCCCGGCACTCGCTGCGCCTCGCCGAGCAGGTCGGCAGGGCGCAGAAGCGCCTTCGAAGGCATGCAGGCGTAGTAGGAGCACTCGCCGCCGACCAGGTGCTGCTCGACGATCGCCACCGTCAGCCCACCGTCAGCAAGTCGCCCGGCGCAGACCTCTCCCGGCGCCCCCGCCCCAAGCACGATCGCGTCGAATGCTCGCTCGGCCATACAGGTATTCCTACCTGACTCCCTACAATCGGTCCAGACATAGCGCGGGGGCGACAGGCTTCGACGTGGTCGGTCCGTGCGAACGGTTGCAGGTCGAGGTTGCCGGAGGCCTCGTTAAACACCGGCACCAACCAATACGTGCGGACCATGAGTTCGCCCTCGCTGCCTAGCTAGAACCTAGGCGATGAGAGTCGGTCCTCCTCCGCCCGCGGGGAGGGTCACCGGCTTCAAACTGCGGGCTTACCCAGGCAGATCGCCCCGTCTGCAAGGGGACAACTCAGAGGGCTTTGTCTCCCGCAGTGCCCGCCGGCGCGGACCCCGGGAGACGAGAACCAAGCGCCGGCTAAGCCTGTAGAAACCTTTGCACTACGGCCTCGGACGCCGGTTCAATTCCGGCCGCCTCCACTGATCCTCGACCGTCAGCTCGCTTGGCCACCCAGCCAAGCGAGCACCTCGGCGGCGTTGCGGTCGGGCGGGAAGACCGGGTAGAACGCCTTGACGATGCGGCCCGCCTCGGCGACGAGAGTGAGGCGGCGATAGAGGGTCATGCCCTCCACCACGAAGGTGGGCAGGCTCAGCGCGCCCGCCAGCTGCAGATCCGGGTCGCTGAGCAGGGGAAAGGGGATGTGCTCGCGCTCGGCGAACTCTCGCTGCTCGGCGGGTTCCTGGGCGCTGATCCCGACCACCGAGGCGCCGAGCGAGGAGAGCTCGGCGAGACTGTCCCGGAAGGCGCAGCTCTGCGGTGTGCAGCCGCGAGCGCCGGGAATGTCGTCCCACCCTTCCGGCAACGGCCGGCCGGGCACTCCGGTGCGGGGGTAGAGATAGGCGACCAGGAGACCCTCGGCCAGGTCGGCGAGCTCCATGGGCTCACCCCTGGTCGACGGCAGCCGCAAGGTGGGAACCTCGAGGCCAGGCAGGTGATCGGCTGCTCCGTCGTCCTCGGGGACCGGCAGGTTTGCGGGCAGTTGGGAGTAGTCGGCGCTCATCGGAGCCATCGTCGCAGGAGGTCTCGCGGTCGGGCTCATAGGGTGCGTGCATGAACCGGTACGTCGCTTTCCTGCGCGGGATGAACATCGGTGGCCGCCGGATCAAGAACGACGAGCTGAAACGCTGCTTCGAGGAGCTTGGCCTGGAGGAGGTTTCCTGCTTCCGCGCCAGCGGCAACGTGATCTTCGCCGCCGGCGAGAGAGGCGAGAAGAAGCTGGCCGCCAGGATCGAAACCGGCCTCGGCAAGGCGCTCGGCTATGAGGTCCCGGTCTTCCTGCGCAGCGCCGCCGAGCTGCAGGCGATTGCGGCCCACGAGCCGTTCGACTCTGCGCTCCTGGCCGCCTCGAAGGGGAAGCTCCAGGTGGCGTTCCTGCTTGCGCCGCCAAAGAAGAGGGAGCGCAAGCAGGTACTCGACCTGGCCGGTGATGAGGACCAGCTTGCGATCGAGGGCCGCGAGCTCTACTGGCTGCCCAGCGGCGGAATGTCGGAATCGGAGCTCGATCTCAACGCGATCGGCGCTGCGCTGGGACTGATGACGATAAGGACCAAGAGCACGATCGACCAGATCGCCGCCAAATATTTCGCCTAGAGGTCGGCGCGGGGGAGGGCGGCGATCTCGGCGTCGGCGCTGATCGCGCCGATCTCGTCGGGCAGGGCGGAGAGCTTGACGTTGGAGACGAACTCCATCCGCTGGCCGAGCGGGCGGAAGAAGTTGTCGTAGTGGGTGGGGACGACGATCGCCGGATCGAGGCGGGGAATGATCCGCTTCCAGTAGTCGCGGGTGAAGTTGCGGCCGGCGACACCGGCGAGGAAGACGTCGACGCCGCCCTCGCGGATGGCGAGGTCGATCAGGTTCGCGCTGCCCTGGTGGTAGATGTGCAGCCCGGCGACCTTGATCGAGATCGCCCACACCTGGCCGCAGCGGTAGGCCGCGGGGGAGAGGGAATCGAGATGCTCGCAGGTGAGGTCGCCGTCGTAGGGGACGGCGCGGCCCAGCAGTAGCTTCGAGTGGGCGCTCGGGGTGAAGCTGACCTCGAAAGGACCGAGGTCGTAGGTGAGGTATGGCTCGACTTCGACCGCGCGCTCAGCGAGGCCGTGCAGGTCCATCAGCGCGACCAGGGAGTCTGAGCCGTAGGCCCTGCAATCGAAACGGCGGGCGATCGCAGGTGCGTCGACCGCGTGGTCGAAGTGGGTGTGTCCGACCAGAACCCCGACGACTTTTCCGGGCGCGTGGACGAAGCGGTCGAGGGCGGCAGGGTCGGGCAGGGAGGGCCGGCGTCGCAGCAGGCTGCTGAAGGGGACGCGAGAGAAGTAGGGGTCGACGAAGAGCGTGCGGCCTTCGTAGCTGAGCCGGTAGCCGGAGACGCCGAGCCATTCGAGCTCGAGGCCCGCCGGGAGGGGCAGCTCCTTCATCTCCAGCGCGCCCAGCGTTTGGCTGTCGTCGCGTTCGCTGGAGCGCCGCGTCGCCCTCGCCTTGGCGAGCTCCCCCAGGTGTCGTAGCGGGCCCGCCACCTAGGCGGTCTCGAGACTCGCCACTAGCCGTGGTGAGCCGGCCAGGGTCTGGAAGACGACGCAGTAACGCTCGGTCAGCTTCAGCAGAGTCTCCAGCTGCTCCTCGTCGGCGTCCGTCTCCAGCTCGAAGAAGAGGCGGATCGCGGAGAAGCCGACCGGCGCGTCTCGGTCGACCGCGAGGGTGCCGCGGAAATCGAGGTCTCCCTCGGCCCGCACCCGTCCCGTCTGCACCGAGATTCCCAGCGACGTCGCGACCGCGCGCAGCGTTACGCCGGCGCAGGCGACCAGCGCCTCGAGCAGCATGTCGCCCGAACAGAGCAGCGAGCCGTCGCCGCCGGAGGCCGGGTGCAGGCCGGCCGCGGCAAGTGCGCTTCCGGTCTGCACCGAGCAGGAGACGCCCTCGCCGAGCTCGCCGCTGGCCGCTAGCGTCACCAGGGCAGCGCCGGGCTCCTCCTGGTAGCGCTCCTTCAGCGGCGTTTGGATCGCCCGCAGCTCCTCTCGTTCCACGGAGGGGAGGTTACGCCCGCAAGGGAGGGGACGACGTAGTGTCAGGGCCATGGCGATCGCGACCGCGACGACTCTGGACGTGCATGCCGGCGGCAGGCTGCTCTTTGCCGGCGTCTCCTTCAAGCTCGAGCCGCGCGAGCGGATGACCCTCTCTGGTCGCAACGGCGCCGGCAAGTCGACGCTGTTGCGGATCCTGGCCGGGGAACGCGCCCCCGACGGCGGCAGCCTCGTCGTCCAGAAAGGCGCCCGCGTCGCCCTGCACGACCAGCGCCCACCGCGCGAATCCAGCGTCTCGCTGGGCGAGTACGTCTTCTCCGGCCGCACCGACATGCTCGAGACCGAGGCCGAGCTGGCCCGCCTCGAGGGCGAGATGGCGGGCGAGCCCGGCGAGGAGACGATGCGCGCCTACGCCGCTGCCCAGCAGCAGCTCGAAGCGGGGGGCGGTTACCGCTGGCGCGACGACGTCCTCGCCGTGCTCGCCGGTCTCGGCTTCGACGCCGAGGCGGCAGAGCGGCACCTCTCGACCTTCTCCGGTGGCGAGCTGACCCGCGCCTCGCTCGCCCGCGCCCTGGCGACCCGGCCCGACCTGCTGCTGCTCGACGAGCCGACAAACCACCTCGACATTCCCTCGCTCGAGTGGCTGGAGAAATACCTCTGCGAGCTCGACGCCGCCGTCGTCCTCGTCGCCCACGACCGCTGGTTCCTGGAGGCGGTTGGCACCTCGGTGCTGGAGATCGAGGCGCAGCGGGGGCGCTTCTTCTCCGGCCCCTGGCATGCCTGGCGCAAGGAACAGGCCGCGCGCGAGATCGCCCGCGGCAAGGCGATCGAGCGTCAAGAGGCCGAGATCGAGCGTATGGAGCGCTTCGTCGAGCGCTTCCGCTACAAGGCGACGAAGGCGAAACAGGCGCAGTCGAAGCTGAAGCAGATAGAGCGGATCAAGCGCGACGGAGTCGAGGCCGAGCAGCGAGACCGCCGCAACCTGCGCTTTTCCTTCGTCACCCCGGAGCGCCCGGGGCGGGTCGTGCTGAAACTGGTCAACGGGAAGCTTGAGGTGCCGGGCCGGACCCTGCTCGCCGAGGCGAACCTCGAAGTCGAACGCGGCGAGCACGTCGTCCTCGTTGGTCCCAATGGCGCCGGCAAGACGACCCTGATCGAGACCTTGGCGGGACGCCGGCAGCCGGCGGCGGGTTCGGTCCGCACCGGCCACAACGTCAAGCTCGGCTACCTCTCGCAGCACGCCGACACGGCGGCGGGGGAGGGGTCCGTGCTCGAAGCCGCCCAGCGGCAGACCGGTCTCACCGGCCAGAAAGCACGCGACCTGCTCGGTGGCTTCCTCTTCTCCGGCGCCGACGTGGAGAAGTCACTTGGAGACATCTCCGGCGGTGAGCAGCGCCGCCTTTCTCTGGCGATCCTCGTTGCCTCCGGCGCCAACGTGCTGATCCTCGACGAGCCGACCAACCACCTCGACGTAGAGAGTCGCGAGGCGCTCGAGGACGCCCTCTCGGCCTTCGAAGGGGCGGTGATCCTCGTCTCCCACGACCGCGCGCTGCTCGAGGCCGTCGGCAGTCGCACGCTCGTCTGCGAAGGGGGCGAGCTGTCCAGTCACCCCAGCGGCTGGGCGGCCTACCAGCGCGAGCGCGACGAACGCGAGGCGGCAGCCTCCGCTGCAGCCGCGGCGGCGAAGCGCTCCAACAACAGTGGCAAGCGGCGCCGCTCCGGTGGGGCGGTGAAGAGCGCCGCCCGCAAGGCGAGTCGCCTTGCGGAGCGGATCGAGATCGCCGAGGCTGAGCTGCGCAAGCTCGAGGAGGAGCTTTCAGATCCAGCAGCGTGGGCGACGCCTGGCAAGGCGGAGAAGGCCGGAGAGCGGCACGAGGAGGCGAAGAGCAAACTGGCCGAGCTCTACGAGCAGTGGGAGGTGGCCGAGCAGGCCATCAGCGCAGCGGGCGATCCAGGGTGACCCGTGTTCCCTGGCCGGGAGCGAGGGTGATGTTGCGTACCTTGACCCGCTCTGGTTTGGGGTCGGGGGCACTGAGGTCGGCCCGCTCGAGGATCGCGCGCAGGATCACCCGCATCTCGTACTCGGCGAAGGAGGCGCCGATGCAGCGCCGCACCCCACCCCCGAACGGGATCCAGGCGTAGGTGTCGGCCTTGCCCTCGAGGAAGCGCTCGGGGCGGAACTCCTGCGGTTGCGGGAAGAGGTCCTCGCGGTAGTGCAGGGCGGCGATCGCCGCCATCACGAAAGTTCCCTCCCCCAGCTGGTAGCCCCCGATCTCGGCCGGTGAGGTCAGCTTGCGTGCCACGTCGAGGATCACCGGCCGCGCCCGCAGCGTCTCCTTCACCGTCGCGTCGAGGTAGTCGTCCTCGCCCGCGGCGAGCGACTCGCGCAGCCGCTCCAGCACCCGCGGCGTGCGCAGCAGCCTCTCCATCGCCCAGGCCAGCGCCGTCGCCGTCGTCTCGTGGCCTGCGCCGAGGACGGTGACCAGCTCGTCGCGCAACTCCTCGTCGCTCATCGGGCTGCCGTCGTCGTGGCGGGCCTGCAGCAGCAGCGAGAGCACGTCGTCGTGCTCCTCGTCGTCAGACGCCGCCTCGGCGCGGCGGATCTCGATCTCCTCGTAGATGAACTCGTCGAGGGCTTCGCGCGAGCGCAGGAAGCGAGACCACGGGCTCCATCGGCCGAGGTCGCGACGCAGCGCCGGGAAGGCGATGACCAGGTTGACCCGCTTGGAGAACTCCTCGATCAGCCGCCCGAAGCGGGTCAGGCGCTCCTCGTCGTGGACGCCGAAGACGGCGCGCATGATCACCGCCAGCGTGATCCGCTGCGTATGAGGCCGCAGCGCGAACGGCTCGCCGACCGGCCAGCTCTCCATCTCCTGCAGCGTGATCTCCCGCATCAGCTCCCCGTAGCGGCGGATCTGCTCACCGTGGAAGGGCGGCAACAGCAGCTTCCGTTGCTGCATATGAGGGGCGTCGTCAAGCGTAAGCACCGAATTCGGCCCCAGCGCCGGCTCGAGCACCGTCGCATTCGCCTCCCCCGCATGGAACTGAGCCGGAGAACCGGTGAACAGCGCCTTGACTAGCTCCGGACTGGCGACATACACCGCCTGCCCGAAGTAGGGAAAAGAGATCCTGAAGACATCCCCATAACGCCGCTGCGAAGCGATCAGAAACCCAAGCGGATCGCGCACATACCGCATCGCCTGCACCACCGCAGGCGCCCTCGACCCCGGCGGCCGCAAGCTGGCCGGCGCGCTGCGAGACCGGGGGCGGGGGATCGTCGCCTGCTCCATTCCCAGCACCTTACGACATTGACTGGCCAGACAGCCAGTAATCCACCAAGCTCGGAAAGGCCAACTTCCTCTACAAAGTGACGATTGAAAACAGCGCAGGAACCGGTAAAGGAAGCGTCACCGAACTGCCGCTGTTCAACTGCACCACGAGCAGCAAATACTGCACGGTCGACTCGCTAAGCGTTTCCTTGCGTCCCTTGCGTTGCGCTTTTGCTCGGCGTCTCGGGTGCGGGGGAGACTCCGATAGCTCTGAGAGGCAAAGCGCTTAAAGCACACCGCGCTCTGAGCAGAGCGCTGGAGCGGAAACGACCGCCGATAAGACTTCAAAGACCGCGGCCAAGCAAGCCGCGGCGAAGGGCAATAGCTCTGCGGGTTCTGCCCAGGGTGAGTCACAGCCGAATCAGGCCAAGGGCAAGCAGGGCGCGCCGATCGCCGTGCCCAAGGGCCGAGGAGCCCGAACCCACGCCTCAGCAGCGCGCCCAGGCGACGGTCGCCAGCATGAAACTGGAAAGCCCAGTGACCATCGCACAGCCGATTGCCGAATTGACCGAAACCCTTCCCTACACCTACAACGGCAAGGACACATCCCGCCGCTGCGCTGGTCGGGCGTTCCCGCCGGCACCCAAGAACTCGTCCTTTTCATCATGAACCTGGTTCCGGTGAACGAAGAGCTCTTCTTCGACTGGCGGTGGCAGACATCGACCCGAGCTTCGAAGAGCTCGAGGAAGGCCGCCTTCCTCGAGGTGCGATCCAAGGGCGAACGGCTTCGGCAAGAGCGGCTACTCGATCTGCCCCAAGGGCAAAGCCGAAACCTACATCTTCGCGCTCTATGCGCTGCCCGCTTCTCTCAACGCGAAGCCTGGCTTCGACCCGCTCGTTCTGCGCAAAGAGGTGGTGGACATCTCGGGCAATGTGGGGTTGATGGCGGCTGATATGCGACGGCCGAAGAGCTTTACCGGAATAGAAAACCAATCTGGCTAAAGGTTGACGCCCGGCCGAGCGGCGAGCAGACTGGCTAATGCGCGGGGACTATCGAGGTCCTTGCGCTAACCGTAACTCACTGAGGAGAACCAGATGAAACGCACAATTCGAGGCCTCGGCCTCTCCCTTCTTGCCACATTTGGTCTGATGGCCTTCATGGCCGCAGGCGCTCAGGCTGGCTGGGACATAGCTGGAAGTCAAATCACAGGCGAGAAGTTAGTTGGCGGCGCTCTGAAGGAAACAGCCAAACTCTTAGTACCTGCGGTGGGTGTGAACCTCGAAATCCGCTGCACCAGCGTGGATGTGGAGGTAGACAGCAGGATCAGGCCATTACCCAATAACGACGCCCTTGCCTTCCTCCTGTACTTAGGCTGTACCTCATACAAACACTCCACTGGCGAACTATTACCAAAATGTATACCAGATGTCTTATTAGTAAAAGCTAAAATTAGGCCGTTCTTACACAACAATGTTGTCAAGCTCTTAGCTGAACCTGAAACAGGCGCAGGCGGCGTGTTCACCGAAGTCCATTTCGATGAAGAAGTCTGCTCGCTTCCGCCAACTTCCAAAGTCCTAGGCTCTGTTGTCTTCGAGTGCGAAGACAACGTCTTAGCCTTACGAACCTGCGCCTTTGCAGCCATTAAACAGTTAATCCGTCCGGTGACACACGCGACGCAATTATCGTTATACCCGACAGATGTACTTAAATATGGCCTTAATGTTGCATTACTCAAAGGCGAGGCAGAAGTGTTCCTGACTGGCGCAGAAGCAGGAAAGACCTTCGCCGCCTTAATCTAACTCCAAGAGCATGAAGTAAGAATTACCAATCACACCTAGTGTGATGACCCCAAAGATGCGGACCGCGCAGGTGCGCGGTCCGCATCGAACGGGGCCAGGAGAGTTCAAGCAAGGAACACAGGGACTGGGAGAAGGGACAAGGGACAAATGGAGCAGGGAAAGACTTCGCATCGCCGGCTCGCCAAGGCGAGCCTCAGCGCTTTTGCCGGGTGGGTTCCCGGCGCCTTGGAGCAAATCCATCGGCCTCCGCGGATTCGCCGGCCACTTCCTCGTAGTCCTCGCGGCAAGCAAGGAAAGTCAAGTCCCGCGGGCCCACAAGGGCCCCAGGGCGCTTCGGGAGCCAAGGGAGACCCAGGCGCCAAAGGCGACCCGGGCACTCCCGGCACCTCAGGTACCAACGGCAAAAGCATCCTAGTAACCCTGATCGCAGCCGGCGGGGCCGAATGCGCCGAACAAGGCGGTGCCTTCGTCGAAGAGGAAGACGGCGGCCCCAAAGTCGAAGTCTGCACGGGAGGAGAAGGCGAACCGGGCAAAGAGGGCTCGCCCTGGACAGTAGGCGCCACCGAGGTCGGCGCTTGGACCGTCGCCGGGGCTCCTGCCGACGGCGAAGTCTCCACGGCGATCTCCTTCCCGATCCTGCTGGAAAAACCAGCCCTAGGCGAAACCCACGTCCACTACCTAGCGCTTGCAGACCCTCCGACTACGGCGTGTCCCGCGGTCAATCACAACCTCCCCAGCGCCGCCCCGGGCGAGCTTTGCGTCTATGAGACCGTGAACGCGAACGCCACCTCGACGGGGATCTTCAACCTCTTCGGCAACGCCGGCATCAAAGGCGCCAGCAGGGCCGGTGCGCTGCTCGGCTTCACGATGAGCGCAGCTGGAGGTGCATCCGGAACCTTCGCGGTTACCGGTTGCAGCACCAAACTCCCCGAAGGTGACCCGAACAAATGCCCCGCCTGAGCCTATGAGCAAAGGCTTTGAAGGCCCGGGCGGCCGAAAGCCGCCCGGGCTAGCGCCTCAGAGCACATGAGAAGCCAAGGAAAGGACCACCGCAAGATGAATCGCCTCACCGCCTCCCTCACAGCCTCTGCGGTGGCACTGCTTTCCCTGGCCCTCTGGACGGCCACAGCCGCAGCCGTCCCGCCCAAAATCATCTCCACGAGCTTCTCGGCAGGGACCGACTCAGCGGTCCTCGAAGCCGAAATCAACCCCGAAGGCAAAGCGACCCTCTACCACTTCGAGTACGGCGCTGAGGACTGCTCTTCAAACCCCTGCACCTCCGTCCCCGTCCCAGACGCCCAGATCCCCTCTTCCACGGAAGCGAAAACGGTCGAAGTCGAAGTCAAAGGCCTAAGCCCAGGCACGACCTACCACTTCCGCCTCCTCGCCAAAAACCCGCAAGGCGAAAAAGCCGAGAGTCCAGACGACACCTTCACCACCTACGTGCCGCCCCAGCAGTTTGGAGCCTGCCCCAACGACGCCCTGCGCAAAGCCAATCCGAGTTTTCCCTCGCCGGAGTACTCGAGCGCCAACCTGCCGGACTGCAGGGTCTATGAGCAGGTATCGCCGGTCAACAAGAACGCCGGCGATGTGACGGGCACCGTCGCCTACATTCGTGCCTCTCTCGCCGGGGACAGGTTCATCTACGTGAGCGCCAGTGGAGCGCCGGGCGGCACCGGCTCCCAGGAATTCCCGGTCTACCTCGCCACCCGCAGCGATAGCGGCTGGTCCACCCAGGGCCTGCTTCCCCCCGGCGACACCGGCCAGATCGCCTCGGTGCTCGGCTGGACCCCAGACCTGGAGTGGGTCTTCAACCAGTCGATCAAACTGGGCGAACCGCGTAAAACGGTCCTCATGGCCCGCCCCAGCGACGGTACCCCCTTCGAGACGATGGTCGACTACACAACCGAACTGCAGCCCGAGTTCGCCGGTAGCTCCTCCCAGGCCAAAGAGGTGGTCTTCGAATCGGAGATAGCGCTCCTGCCGGGAGCCGTATCGGGCAAATCCAACGTCTATCTCTGGCAGCGCGGGAGCGAGGCGCTCAGCCTCGCCGGCGTCCTCAACGACGGCAGCGCCCCCTCGCAGGGCGCCTTCGCCGGCTCCTATGACTGGGTGCAGGGAACCAAAGTCGAAAACCTCGCAAGAGGCGGAGCAGCCGCCGGCTACTACACCCGCGACCAGCACGTCATCTCAGACGACGGCAAAGCCCTCTACTTCACCGCCGCCATCACGGGCCAGCTCTACTTGCGAAAGAACCCAACCCAGCCCCAGAGCCCGCTCGACGGGCAAGGCAAATGCACCGACGCAGCGCTTGCCTGCACGATCCAGATCTCGGCCTCGCGCAAGACCAACGGCAAAGGTGCTGAAAAAAGAGATGCTGCAGGCACCCGTCCCGCCGCCTTCCTCGGCGCGAGTCCCGACGGCTCGGTCTCCTACTTCACCTCCACCGAGAAGCTGACCAACGACGCTAACACCGGGCCCGAACCCGAAAACCCGCCGGCGATCGCCCAGGCGCCTAAGGACGATGGCGATCCGATCGACTTCAAATTCCTGCCGACCGGCGCCCGTGAGGTCGAAGTCAGCCCCACCCACATCTTCTGGATCGATCCCGTCCTGGAAACGATTGGCCGCGCCAACATCGACGGCACCGGGATAGACAAAGAATTCATCAAAGCCGAATTCACCGACAACCCCCAAGGCCTCACTGTAGATGCCAACTTCATCTACTGGACCAATGCCGGAGCGGACATCGCTGGCGAGGGGGGAGGCTCGATCGGCAGAGCGGAGATCGACGGGGAAAACCCCAACGAGGACTTCATTCCCGGGGTTGATCCGATCGACAGCGATGTCCTCGTCAGCCAGCCGCGGGGGATCGCCGTGGACGCCAACTTCATCTATTGGGTGAATAGGGGGTTGGATGCGGGGATCGATCCCGGCGTTGGCTTCGCTGCCAGAGCGAAACTCGATGGCGACCCGGCAAGCGTCGAGCCTGAATTCATTCGGTTTGCGAGCGTCGATGTGGCGGTCAACTCGAGCCATGTTTACTATTCCTATTACTCAACGGGTTCTGCCGTTGTGCGCCGCACCAAACTCGACGGCAGCGGCAGCTTCGAAGGCGTTGTGGATTTCCCCGACACCCGCGGCCCAGCAGTCGCCCTCGACGCCTCCCACGTCTACTGGACTAAAACCGCAGACAGCGCGATCGGCCGCGCCAACCTCGACGGCAGCGAACCCAAAGAGCACATCAAAGACGCCGGCAACCCCGAGGGGGTTGCTCTAGACGCAAGCGACCTCTACTGGACAGCCAACCAGCAGATCCAGCCCAACCCGGGAACAGACCTCTACCGCTATGACGCAGATACCGACACACTCACCGACCTGATCCCGGTCCCCGCGGCCACAGCAAAAAACGGGATCGAAGTGCAGGGCGTGCTCGGCGCCTCAGATGACGGCTCCCACGTCTACCTCGCAGCCAACGGAGTGCCTGCGGGAGCGACGACCAACAGCCCAAACGCAAGTGGCGAAAGCGCGACGCCGGGCAATTGCAAAGGCGTTCTAGGCTCGGCTAGCGGCACCTGCAATCTTTACCTTTGGCGCGAGGGGGTGGCGGGCCTAACCTTCATCGCTCGACTTGATGTCGGTGCCGGACTTTCTGCTGAAACAACCGATGCGGCGAACTGGGCCCTGACACCGGCAAACGTGTTTCCTGGTGAGTTTCAAATGACTGCACGCGTCACTCCGGATGGCAGCACGCTGCTCTTCCGCTCCCAGCGTCAGCTAACCGACTACGACAACGAAGAAGTACCGCAGCTCTACCGCTACGAAGCCGGCGATGGCGGTCCGAGCTGTGTCAGCTGCACCCCGACCGGGGCGCCCCCTAGCGCCCCACCGGGTGTAGTTCTCGTTAACCCTTTTGGCAGCATCACCGCCCCAACGCTCATCCCTGTGCCACCCGCTCGGGCGCTTTCACATAATCTTTCCGCTGACGGCAATCGAGTCTTCTTTCAAACCATCGACGCCCTGTCGGCGGAGGACGTCAACGGCGAGAATGAATGTCAGGCGGTCGCCTCCTTCAGCCAGAACTTTCCCTCCTGCCTGGACGTCTATGAGTGGGAGGCAGTGGGAAGCGGCAGCTGCGAAGCAGTCCAGGCAACGGCGGATAGTGGCTGTCTCTACCTGATTTCAACGGGCCAGGGCAAAGAACCGGCCCTGATAGGCGACGTCTCGGCCAGCGGCGAGGACATCTTCTTCTTTACTCGTGCCCGTCTTGTCGGCCAAGACCTAGACGGCCTGTTCGACGTCTACGATGCTTCGGTAAACGGCGGTCTCGCCTCGCAGAACGAGCCACCGAGAATCCTGTGCGGAAGCGAGGACTCATGTCTATCGCCTCCGCCTGCTTCGTCAGCGGTCCAAACACCCAATACCGAAGCTGCTCTTCCCGGCAACCTGCAAGCCAAGCCATCCTGCCCCAAAGGCAAGCACCGGGTCAAAGGCCGCTGCATCAAGAAGAAGCGCAAAGGCAAAGCCAAGCAGCGCAGAGGGGCCAAGCACCGATCCAGCACCCACCGGAGGGTGGAGCGATGAGCCACCGCAATCCCGCCTTCGCAATTCTCACCGCAGTGGCGCTCTGCGCCCTGGCTGCGCTACTGCCTACGGTGGCCAGCGCGGCTCCTTCACCCGCGTGGAAGTTCACGATCGTCTCCCAGCCATCCAATTTCATACCTGGCTCCAGCGGCCAAGCCCATTACCTGCTCCTCGCCGCCAACGTCGGCGCGGGCACCGCCAGCGGCGAGATCACGATTGAGGCGACGTTGCCCGAAGGCCTTAATCCGGTCAACCCCAGCGCCCGCTCTACGGATCCGGGGGCCGCCCCCCTCGTCTGCGCACCCGTCGTGGACCGTGAAGTCAAATGCACCGGTCCCGGCCCGATCCACGCCGGTCATTTGCTCTGGGTGGATGTCGCGGTGGATATCAGCGCTCCGGCGGGCTCGACCCTCAAAAGTGAGGCCATGATCGAAGGTGGAGTAGCCCTGCCAGCCAAAGCAACCACCCTGACCGCGATCTCCGCCTCCGTACCGCCCTTCGAATTCCTCGAAGGCGATCCCGGCTTCTCGGCGCCGGTGGTCGAAGAAGACGGTTCGGCGGCGACCGAAGCAGGCTCTCACCCCTACGGAGCGATCGTGGATCTCGGCTTCCCGACCGAGGAACCCGGTGGCCTGCTTACCTCGGCGGGACACCTGCGTGACGTGAGGATCGACTTCCCACGCGGGATGCTGGCCAACCCACTGGCGACGCCGACCCGCTGCACGGAGGCCGAGCTGACCAGCGAAGACTGTCCGGTCTCTGCGCAAGTAGGCGTGGTGACGATTCTTACCGTCGTCGGAGGAGGGATCACCTCCAGCCCAACCCCCCTCTACAACATGCTCCCCCCACCGGGAAGCCCCGCAGTGTTCGGCTTCGACGCGCTGGGGGTGGGGATCTTCCCGCACGTGGTGGCCTTGGTGCGAACCGATGGGGATTACGGTGCCTCGGGGGCGA
Source organism: uncultured Solirubrobacterales bacterium (assembly GCA_963697695.1). Taxonomy (GTDB): domain Bacteria; phylum Actinomycetota; class Thermoleophilia; order Solirubrobacterales; family 70-9; genus VRUE01. The sequence goes on along the minus strand of OY969094.1, from coordinate 845,077 downwards.
CGAACGACATCTTGGCAAGAGGCCTGAACCCGATTTTCGACGTGCGGGCGGAGCTGTGGGGGAGTCCGACCGATCCGGCCCACGACTTCGCGCGCGGCCTCTGCCTCTTCGGCAAAACGCCCCCCTGCAAAACGGAAGCAAGCAAACTGGCCTTCCTGACGCTGCCTGGAGACTGCCCGGGAGCGCGGCTCGGCTTCCGGGCCGAGGCGCGGAGCTGGGAGGAACCGGAGGTCGTCAGGGAAGCGAGCTATGAGAGCGCCGGGCTGAACGAAGGTCCGATGACCGAGATCGACGACTGCAGCAAACTGGAGTTCAAACCGAAAGTAAAAGCCCAACCCACGACCAATCTGATCGGCTCCTCCTCGGGCCTTAACTTCACCCTGACCCAGCCCCAGGAACTGGAGCTGTCGGGCCGCTATACGGCCCCGGTCAAGGACACGAGCGTCACCTTCCCCGCGGGGATGTCGGTCAACGCTTCCTTCGCGAATCAAAGACAAGCCTGCACCAGCTCCCAGATCGGCCTCCTGACCCCGATCGGAGCCACCCCGATCCGCCTCTCAAAGGCCCCGGCCCTCTGCCCCGACGCCTCCAAGATCGGCTCGATCAGCGCAAGCTCGCCCCTGCTCGATCACCCGGTGCAGGGAGCCGTCTACGTCGCCAAGCCCTTCGACAACCCCTTCGACTCCCTCACCGCGGTCTACCTGGTGATCGAAGACGAAGCCTCTGGCATCGTCGCCAAGTTCGCCGCCAGGGTCACCCCCGACCCCGTAACAGGCCAGCTGACGACCACGGTCACCGAAGCCCCCCAGCTGCCGATCGAAGAGCTGAGGGTGAACCTCTTCGAAGGCCCGAGGGCGCCGCTTCAGACCCCGCCCACCTGCACGCCGCAGACGACGAGCGCAAACCTCACCCCCTGGAGCGCCCCGGAAGGCAAAGCGGTAGTTGCAAGCGACTCCTTCACCCCGAGCGCTGCTCCGGGCGGCGGCCCCTGTCCCACCGACCCCGCCGCCGCTCCCAACGCACCGAGCTTCAAAGCAGGCACGCTCAACCCCAAAGCCGGTGCCTTCAGCCCGATGGTCCTGCGCCTCTCCCGCGAAGACGGCTCCCAGCGCTTCAGCTCCCTGGAAACCGTCCTGCCCAAAGGCCTCCTGGCAAAGCTCGCCGGCGTCCCCTACTGCTCAGAGGCCCAGATCGCCCAGGCCCAGGCAAGAAGCCAACCCAACCAGGGCGCGATAGAGCAGGCCAACCCCAGCTGCCCGGCCTCAAGTGAAGTCGGAACCGTAAACGTCGGAGCCGGAGCGGGCCCCAGCCCCCTGCACGTCTCGGGCCGCGCCTACCTAGCCGGCCCCTACAAGGGCGCGCCGCTCTCGATCGCGATCATCACCCCGGCGATCGCCGGGCCCTTCGATCTCGGCACGGTCACGGTCAGAGCGGCCCTGCACGTCGATCCCGCCACAGCCCAAGGCAAAGCCCTCTCCGATCCCCTACCGAGGATCCTGCACGGGATCCCCGTCGACGTGCGCTCTGTCACGGTCGACGTCTCCCGTCCGGGCTTCACCCTCAACCCGACCAACTGCAACCCCCTGGCCTTCACCGGCACCTCGACCTCGACCCTGGGCCTCATCGCTCCGCTGAAAGCCCACTTCCAGGTCGGAGGCTGCCAGTCCCTCCCCTTCAAGCCCAAGCTCACCACCCGCCTCTTCGGCCCCACCCGCAGGGGCGCGAACCCCCGCTTCAGGGCGATCCTCACCGCCCGCTCAGGCGATGCCAACATCGCCAAAACAGTCGTCGCCCTGCCCCATTCGGAGTTCCTCGACCAGGCCCACATCAGAACCATCTGCACCAGGGTCCAATACGCAGCCGACGCCTGCCCCAAAGGCTCGGTCTACGGCCACGTCAAAGCCATCAGCCCCTTGGTCGACTATCCGCTCGAAGGCCCGGTCTACCTGCGCTCCTCCTCCAACGAACTCCCCGACGTGGTCGGAGCCCTCAAAGGCCCGCCCCGCCAGCCGGTCCACTTCGACCTGGTCGGCCGCGTGGACTCGGTCAACGGCGGCATCCGCACCACCTTCGAAACCGTCCCCGACGCCCCCGTGACCAAGGCGATCGTCTCCATGCAGGGAGGCAAAAAGAGCCTGCTCGAGAACTCCACCAACATCTGCAAGGGCACCCACCGGGTGAAGGTGAAGATGGTGGGCCAGAACGGGAAGCTCTTCAACTCCAGCCCCGAGCTCAAGGCCGATTGCCCGAAGAAGGGGAGGGGCAAAGGCGGCAAAGGCAAACGGGGCAAAGGCCGGGGCCGCTAGAAGACGATCGTGCGGTCGCCGTCGAGGAGGACGCGGTCGTCGAGGTGGGCCATGACGGCGCGGGCCAGGACGAGGCGCTCGATGTCGCGGCCGATTCGCATCAGGTCGCCGACCTCGTCGCGGTGGCTGACCCTGGTCACGTCCTGGTCGATGATCGGCCCGGCGTCGAGCTCCTCGGTCACGTAGTGGGCGGTGGCGCCGATCAGCTTGACGCCGCGCTCGTGGGCGCGGCGGTAGGGATCGGCGCCGACGAAGGCGGGCAGGAAGCTGTGGTGGATGTTGATCGCCGGCGCATCCAGCTCCAGTAGGAAGGCGGCCGAGAGGACCTGCATGTAGCGAGCGAGGACGAGCAGGTCGACGTCGGCCAGTAGCTCCAGCGCCCGCTTCTCCGCTGTCTCCCGCGCTCCGGGCTCGACCGGCACGTGGTGGAAGGGGAGTCCGAGCGATTCGACCTGTGCGGCATGGTCGGGGTGGTTGGAGACCACGGCGACGACCTCACCGCCCAGCTCGCCGCTGCGCCAGCGCCAGAGCAGGTCTGAGAGGCAGTGATCTTCGCGTGAGACCATGATCGCCACCCGCTTGCGCTCGCTCGACTCGGCGAAGCGGTGCTCCATCTCGAACGGCGTCGCGATCTCGGCCTCGAAGCGGCGGTGGATCTCGTCGCGCTCTTTGGCTGGAATTGCGTCGAAGGCCATCCGCATGAAGAAGCGGCCCTCGTCGCTCGAGTGCTGGTCGGCGTCGACGATGTTGAGCCCCGCATCGGCGAGGAAGCCACTGACCGCGGCGATCAGCCCCGGCCGGTCAGGGCAGGCGAGCAGCAGCCGTGTTGTCGGGGTCTCGGCGATGCCGGAATCATGCCGCGCTTCTCTACTCTGCATGCACGATGCGGATCACCGCTGCTCCCGACGGTCTGACCGAGCGCATTGGCCTGATGCTCAACCTGCTGCCGACCCCGGTCGGTGAGGCGATGTTCGGGATGCCGGTGGCGCGCTCGCTGCAGGTCGCCCAGCGCACCGGGATCCTCGAGGCGCTTGCCGAGGGCCCGCGCGAGCCCGCCGAGCTGGCCGAGCATCTCGGCCTGAAACCGCAGGGGACCGAGCTGTTGCTGGACGTGATCGCCTCACTCGGCCACGTCGAGCTGCGCCCCGACGGCCGCTACGAGATGACCTCCCGCGCCCGCCGCTGGCTCGACCCGCACTCGGATCGCTACGTTGGTGACTTCCTCGCCGACACCGGCGAATACTGGCAGTGGTGGGAGGGGCTCGAGGACCTGGTTCGGGACGGCCGCCACGCCGAGCTGCACGACCGGCCCGCCGACGATCCCTACTGGCGCTCCTACATCCGCGGCCAGCACCAGATCGCCCGCCTCTCCAGCGACGAGGTCGCCAAGGCGGTGCCGCTGCCCCGCAACGCCCACTCGCTGCTCGACGTCGCCGGTGGTCACGGTGAGTTCTCGATGGCGCTTTGCCGCCGCCACCCCGGTCTCAAGGCGACCATCGTCGATCTCCCCGGCAGCGCCCGCATCGGTCGCGAGATCGTCTCCGGGGCCGGTATGGACGACCGCGTCCACCACGTCGAGGGCGACATGTTCGAGGCCGATCTCGGCGGCCATCACGACGGCGCCCTCTGCTTCAACATCGTCCACCACCTGACTCCGGACCAAGCTCGCGAGCTCTTCGCCCGCATCCGCGCCGTGCTGCGGCCCGGGGCGCCGCTCTGCATCCTCGAGCTCTACGACCGCCCCGAGGGCCAGAAGCCGAACTCGGGCTCGATCCTCGGCCTCTTCTTCCATCTCACCTCCGGTGCCGACACCTACACGGTCGATCAGGTTTCGGCCTGGCTCGCCGAATCGGGCTTCGGCCCCGCCCGGAAGGACACCTTTCGCACCCTGCCGAACCTGGCGATGGTCAGCGCCAAGGCCGTCTGAGGGCGCCCGAACGGGCGCAAGATGCGATTCATCTTCCTTCGGCAGCAGGACATTCACGCCTGAGCTCGTAGCGATTGACTCTTTCAGGGGTCTATATGTGATCGCGATCACACTTATACCTCCAAGGTATGTATAATGTTGGCATGGCCGCCAACGACCGCAACAACCCCCAGCGCGCTGAGTCCTCCGATTCGGAGGTTTCCCTTATCGAGTTCATGCAAGCGTTCCCCGATGACGCGGCTTGCCTAGATCGGCTCTGGCGCGAGCGATACGCACCCGATGGGCATCACGCTCAATGTCCGGTCTGCAAACGAGAGCGCAAGTTCCACCGCACGAAATCTCGAGCCTCCTACACCTGCGACTCCTGCGGCAAGCACCTGCACCCGATGAAGGGGACGATCTTCGAGCGCTCCACGACTTCGCTGCAGCTCTGGTTCTATGCGATGTACCTCATGGCTAGCACTCGCTGCGGGATCTCTGCCAAGCAACTAGAGCGCGAGCTGGGAGTGACCTACAAGACTGCTTGGCGCATGTTCAACAAAATCCGCAATCACTTGATGAAAGACAACGGCGAGTTGCTCTCGGGCGACGTGGAGATCGATGAGACTTCCTGGGGCGGGAAGCCCCGGCACACGCTGAAAACCCGCTCTGAATCCGCGCAGTTCCGCGAAGCGAAGACGACGGTTCTGGGCATGGTCGAGCGTGGCGGCAAGGTGCGGCTGCGAGTGATCGCGTCACGGCGTGGGCCTGCGCTTAGTCGAGAAGTCCTGGCGAACGTCAACCCGCAAGCGATCATCTTCACCGACGACTGGCGGCCTTACCGGCCCCTGCGTCGGGAGTTCCTTGACCACAAGGTGATCAACCACTCTGCGGGCTCCTACGTCGATGGCGACATCTACACGAACACCATCGAGGGCTTCTTCGGCAACTTGAAGACCGGGATGCGCGGGGCCTACAAGAAGGTTTCGGCGAAGTGGCTGCAGTCCTACCTGGACGAGTACGCGTGGCGGCACAATGCCAAACGCGAGGGCACGGCGCTGTTCGAGCAGCTATTGAAGCGCGCTGCTTTGGGCTGAGACTTCTTCTAGGCTTTCTGAATGGCCGACCGAGCTGGCGAGATCATTGCGAAGTTGCGCGAGCGTGGTGTCTCCGATGACCTCCTGAATGATGTCCACGTCGCTCTCGAAAGCAAGCAGCCTGCCGAGGAAGAGAATGTCATCGACGCTCTGGATCAACCGGGGTTTTCCAGACGGTTGATGGAGATCTCGGTCAAAGTGGATGAGCTTCAAAAAGCGGTGGCGGACCTCACCGCGAAGGTCGATGCCCTCGGTGGCGCATAGTGCGATCGCTTCATCAGACGTGATTCGCATCGCTGGCCATTGAAGCACTGAGAGAAGTCGCTACGGGATGCCTTCCCACAGCCTCCCCGCTGGGACCTTGAACGTAGTTGCCAGTTTGACGACCGTCTGAAAGCGCGGCGAGCGTGCCCCTCGCTCCATCTTCGAGATCGCGGTGTAATGCAGGCCCGATTCGCGCGATAGATCCTCTTGGGACCAGCCGCGCTCTTTGCGCAGCTCCTTCATGTTGAGCGCGAAGCGCTCCAGCGGGTCCACGGCGGGAAGCCTTTACGTTCCGACTGCTCCCGCCAAGAGACATATCGTCAAGTTTTCAGCTAGGCTGCCGCGCCATGTTTAGGAGATTGACCGGTTCCCTGCTCGTACTTTTTGCGTTCCTGGCCGTGTGGACTGTTGGCGCTAAGGCCAGCTACTACATGACCTACCGGCAAGCGAAGGCCGAAACCAACGACTACGCGGCTGAATTGTGCCGTGGGAACTGCATCCGCTCGGCGTCAGGGCCATGCCGTCGTCGGAGTCCAAGCGGTTTCAGTTGCGTGATGATCCATCGCTATGCGTTCCTGAAGCCGTGGCCTTCATTCGAAACCGAAGAATCCGAATGCCACACGCTGCTCCACTGGGGCGTGAATAGCTACACCGGGCGAATCGTGCTGAGGGGCACTAGCGAGCCCTACTGCTTCTAGCGCTTCTCTGGCTTCGCAGCGCGCTTTAGCACCGCGTCTAGCTCGCTGCGTTTGAGGACCGGGACCTCAATGGGCTTGCCCTTTTTGGGCTGGGTCTTCTGGGTACGCCTGGAGTCCACTTCCCTCTATCCTACGCTGCAGCGGACCTGATCCACCGAGAGGTGGATGCACCAAGATTCGAGAGTCGCCACAAGCCCTACACGGGGGCTTGATTTCTTCGGTTTCGCTACCGGGGAAGTCTCTCTCGACCTTGATGCGGCTTTGCAAGCCCAGGTCCGCTGCTTTGTACTGCCATTTTGATTCTACTTAAACCGGTCAAGGCGTATTGGACCGGTCAAATTAACGTAAAAGTCTGCTTGCCATGCGGGGTGCAGATTACATACTTTGAAGGGATATGTGTGATCGCGATCACGTTGTGGCCGCCGGAACCTCGACACGGTTCCGCGTCTTGCTCACAAAACGCACATACATCGTTCCTGTCCTTCTTCTCTGCATCGCCTTCCCGGCGGCCGCCCTTGCGGCTGCGGGCGAGAGCTCGCCGACGCCACGCATCGGTCTCTCCGACGCGGAGCCGGCCCGGATCGCAGTTCTGCACAGGCCGGTCGCGAGCTTTCGCAAGACGATTCGGGTCACCCTCGCCCGGATCGAGGCGGCCCGCCGCGCCAAGCTGCGCCGCGAACGCCGTGAGCTCTACGCATCGCTCCCAGGAGGTGTCTCGCAATCGACCCTCGACGCAATAGCCGCTTGCGAGTCCGGCGGCGATCCGACCATCGTCTCCTCGGACGGCAGCTACCGCGGCAAGTACCAGTTCTCCTTCGAAACCTGGGCCTCCGTCGGCGGAAGCGGCGACCCCGCCGCCGCTTCCGAGCAGGAGCAGGACTACCGAGCAGCTCTTCTCTACGCGCAGTCGGGCTCCAGCCCTTGGCCCGTCTGCGGATAAGCGGCGAAGGGTTCGGGTACCCCTCCCGGCTCAACTTTTTCGGTGGATCGTGGTCGGCTGTCCGCGTTTGAATCGCCGAAAAAGTACAAGCCGCCGAGAGGGGCACCCGAACCCTTCCCTACGATCACGGCGATGAGCGAGGCCGTCCCAGCCCCGGACCCGCAGGGACCCATCCGCAAGCCGCCGCGGGAGGCGATAGCTGAGGCGAAGGTTCGGGCGCCTACAAGAGGCAACCGCAAGCTGGAGAGCTTCTTGGATGCGGTCAACGGGGACGAGCAGGTGCGCGCCTGGTGGTACATGGCGCAGGTCCATGCAGAGCGGCTGGGGATGTCCGACCACTCCTGGGTCCACACCCAGATCGTCCTCAACATCTCCCTGCGGCTGCTGCGCCTGCTGGTCAAGGCCGGCGTCGAGCCGGCCGTTGTCGCCGACCACGGGATGTCGCCGCGAGACGCGGAGGTGGTCGTCGCCGGCGGCGCCCTCCTGCACGACGTCGGCATGTCGATCCACCGCGCCGATCACGAGGCCTACAGTCTCTTTCTCGCCAACGGCGCGCTCGAACGGCTGTTGGCGGACTGCTACCGGGAGCCGCAGCGGACGATCGTCGCCGCCGAGATCCTGCACGCGATCATCGGCCACCGCCGCCGCGGCGAGCCCTACACGCTTGAGGCGGGGGTGGTGAGGGTCGCTGACGCGCTCGACATGGCCCAGGGTCGCACCCGGATCCCGATGGAGGCCGGTAAGGAGGGAATCCACTCGATCTCCGCCGCGGCGATCGACGAGGTGCGGATCGAGGCCGGCGAGGAGCGGCCGGTGAGGATCGAGATCGAGCTCAACAACTCAGCCGGCATCTTCCAGGTCGACGACCTGCTGGCGACGAAGATTCGCGGCACCCCGCTCGAGGGCAAGGTCGAAGTCGCCGCCAAGATCGAGGGCGAGTCCGAGAAGCGCCTGCTGACCGGCTTCAGGCTCGACTGAGGCTCAGCCGAATCTATCCAGGTCGTAGCGGCGCGTTTCCTTGCGCTTCTCCAGCCGCGCCTGCACGATCGAGAGGACGATCGGCAACAGGGCGAAGAAGGCGATCACGCCGAAGCAGAAGAAGGTGACCGTCTTGTCGGTCACCGGCCCTGCCAGGCCGACGCCGTTCTCGGCCATCGCTGCCGGGGCGGCGACGAGCATCGAGAGAAGGGCCGCGAAAACGACCATCGCAATCCGGCTGCGGCGCGAGATGACCTTCACGCTGGGGAATCTAGCGCAACCGGGCGATGTCGATGCCCGGTCCCGACCGCTATGCGGCAGGCTCAGGTCGGTGAAACGACCCCGGTCGTGAGCAGGATCAAGACCAGGGTGCCCAGGGCGACGCGATAGACGATGAAGACCGAGTAGGTGTGACGGGCGATGTAGCGCAGCAGCCAGGAGACCGCAGCGAGCGCGACGACGAAGCTGACCGCTGTGGCGAGCAGGGTCGGTCCCCAGCCGACGCCGCTGGAGATGCGATCGAACTCGTCGATCGTCTGCAGGATTCCGGCGCCGGTCAGCGCCGGAATCGAGAGGAAGAAGGCGAGCCGGGTGACGGCCACACGGTCGATCCCGCGCAGCAGGCCGGCCGACATCGTCGCTCCCGAGCGCGAGACGCCGGGGATCAGCGCCAGGCACTGGACGATGCCGATGATCAGGGTGTCGCGCCAGGTGACGTCGGACTCGTGGCGCCGTAGGGTCGCGCGGCTGTCGGCGAACCACATCACGCCGCTCCAGAGGATCAGAGCGCCGGCGACGAACCAGAGGCTGCGCAGAGTCGTCTCGATCTCGTCCTTGAAAGCGAGGCCGACCACGGCGATCGGCAGCGAGCCGAGGATCACCGCCCAGCCGAAGCGGTAGTCGGCGTCCCCGCGCTCAGCCCTGTGCGCCAGCCCGTGGAACCAGGCGCGAAGGATGCGGACGATGTCGTGGCGCAGGTAGTAGATCGTCGCGGCGACGGCGCCGACCTGGATGATCGCCGTGAAGGCGGTGATGTCGGGGTCGTCGGTCGAGTGGCCGAGGACGCTCTCGAGGATCGTCAGGTGCCCGGTGCTGGAGACCGGCAGGAACTCGGTGAACCCCTCGACGGCGCCGAGCAGGATCGCTTCCCACCAGGCCACCTAGAACCCCCGCCGATCGAGCACGGCAGACATTCTTTAGGAAGCCTTCTCCGAATGTTCACCGCAGGGCGCTCGCACGGCTCCACACTCAAAACCTCACGAGACTCCTCTCTCGTCACCGCGAACGGCCCACTGCCCCGGGCCGTTCGCCCTTTTTGGGGGCCCGCATGAGCTGAAACTCGGGGCTGTTGCCGCAATTAGGGCTTTTTCAGCTGTGAAAATCCTGTAAACGCAGGGATTTCAGCTGCAGGATCGTCGTTGAAGATGCATACAATCGCAATGTCTTCATCAAGCAAGGCACTCTCTCTAGGCCCAGCGCCGGTTACTTGAATCCACAACAGACGATCAGGCTCGCGGTAATCGACGACGACAGCGGTTTCGTCACCGTCCTGTCGAAGCGCACCGACGCCGCAGGCTGGCAGCAGCGGGTGTTGAGCAGCGCGATCCCACCCGAGGAGCTGGTGGCGATGAAGTTGAACGCCCTGCTGCTCGACCCAGCGGTGCTGGGCGAGGAAGGCTGGGACTACCTGGAGCGTGTCTGCGGAATGCTGCCCGATCTGGGCGTCATCGTCTGCACCGGTCGCTCCACGGTGGCCCAGCGCGTACGCGGCCTCCGTCTCGGCGTCGACGACTGGATCGCCAAGCCCTGCCACCCCGAGGAGGTGATGGCGCGAATCGAGGCGGTCTCGCGGCGCCGTCGTCGCAGCCGCTCGCACGAGGAGTCCGGACCTCTGGTCGCCGGCGAGATGGAGATCCGGGCGGATCAGTTCCAGGCCTTCGTCGGCGGCGAAAGCCTCGATCTGACCCGGCGCGAGTTCGAGCTGCTGCAGCTACTTGCCGAGGCGAAGGGCCAGGTGCTCGAGCGCGAGGCGATCTACCAACGGGTCTGGGGGTACGCGATGGCCCACGGCGACCGCTCGGTTGACGTCTTCATTCGCAAGCTGCGCCAGAAGCTGGAGAAACGCTCTCCCGGCTGGAGCTACATCCACACCCACTTCGGTGTCGGCTATCGCTTCGATCCAGAGTCGGTGGGCGGTGGGGCAGACCTCGTTATCGAGGAGCCGGTGGCCTCGAAAGCGCCCGTGGATTCACAAGTCGTTCACAGCAGCTTCACGGCCGCGTAACCGAGCGCCCGCCGAGGGCGGCAATCCTCGCTCCCCATGGCGCTGGAAATCCGCCCTGAGGAGAACGCTGCGCTGGTTGACGGGCGCCCGCTCAGCCTCACCAAGAGGGAGCTGCAACTGCTGACGACGCTGGCGGCTCATCCGCAGCGGATCATGACCCGCGACGAACTCTACGCCGAGGTCTGGGGGCGCCAGCCGCGCAACGCGGACCGATCGGTTGACGTCTACGTCAGCCGCCTGCGCTCGAAGCTCGGCGACGCGCTGCCCGAGCTCTGCCTGATCCACACCCACAACGGGATCGGCTACCGCTTCTCACCGGACGGCTGATGGAGAGCCCGCACCTACCTCGCGGTTCTTTTACATCTTTTTCACATCCCCGATACAGGCAGGTAACAAGCTGCTTGTGGGCCGCTGAGAGTGTGGCGCCGAGGGTCGGTCCTTCTGGACCGGCGGACAGAAGCTGAATCGACCAAAGGAGACCTTGTGCCCAGCTCTAAGTGGCTTGTCGCCGTCGCCTCTGCTGCCGTCCTGGCAGTCGGCGTGACGGCTTGTGGAAGCGACGACGATTCGTCGAGCGCCAGCGGAGGCGGTGACCTCTCGGGATCGATCCGCATCGACGGCTCGAGCACGGTGGCGCCGCTGACCGAGGCGATAGCTGAGCAGTTCGAAGCCGAAAACTCCGGCGTCAGGGTCACGGTCGGCACATCCGGCACCGGCGGTGGGTTCGAAAAGTTCTGCGCTGGCGAGACCTCCATCTCCGACGCCTCCCGCGCGATCGAGCCCGAAGAGATCGAAGCCTGCGAGAAAGAGGGCATCGAGTTCGAGGAGGTCCGTGTGGCCACCGACGCGCTCACAGTCGTCGTCAATCCGGAGAACCCGGTCAACTGCCTCACGGTCGATCAGCTCGGCGCCATCTGGGGCCCGGACTCGAAGATCTCGAACTGGAGCGAAGTCCCCGGTCTCAAAGAGGACTTCGACGAGGACCTGGCGCTCTTCGGTCCCGGCACCGACTCCGGCACCTTCGACTACTTCACCGAGGAAATCAACGGTGAGGAGGGCGCCTCCCGCAAGGACTACAACAACGTCGGCGAGAACGACAACGCCACGGTCACCGGCGTCGAGGGCGCTCCCGGCGGCATGGGTTACTTCGGCTACTCCTTCTACACGGAGAACGAAGACGCGCTGAAGGCACTCGAAGTCGACGGAGGCAAAGGCTGCGTCGCCCCTTCGGCCGAAACCGCTCAGGACGACACCTACGTGCCGCTGAGCCGTCCGCTGCTCATCTACCCGAGCGCCGAAGCGCTGAAAAAGCCCGAGGTGAAGGCGTTCGTCGACTACTACCTCGACAACGTCAACGAAGTCGCCGAAGCGGTCGGCTTCATCCCGCTGACCGAAGAGCAACTGCAGACGTCCAAGGACGCTGCGGCAAAACTCGGCTAGGAATCGGAGCGACGTCGCGGTGGAGTCGGGGGCATCAGCAGGAGTCAATGGGCCGGCGGGGGGACCCCCCCGCCGGTTGCAGGCCTCCAGCCCCCGCTACGGCGAGAAGGTCATCCATGGCCTTCTCGCCGCCTGCGGCGCCCTCTCCGTCCTCACCACGACCGCGATCGTCTTCTCGCTGATCGGGCCGACGATCGGCTTCTTCGAGATCGTCGAAGCGCGAGAATTCTTCTTCGAGATCGATTGGACGCCGCAGTTCGAGCCACCCAGCTTCGGCGTCCTGGCGATCGTCGCCGGCACGCTCAACGTCACCCTCTGGGCGATGCTGTTCGCGATCCCGATCGGCCTCGGCGCCGCCGTCTACCTGAGCGAGTACGCGAGCCCGCGCGTGCGCAAGACCGTCAAGCCGGTCCTCGAGATCCTCTCCGGCATTCCCACCGTGGCGATCGGCATCTTCGCTCTCACCTTCATCCTGCCCGAGCTCATCCAGCCGCTCTGGCCGGGCGAGTTCCTCGGCGGCGCCGAGGGCAAGCCCTTCATGGCGCTGGCGGCCAGCCTCGGCCTCGGCCTGATGGTCGTGCCGATCATCGCCTCGATCTCCGACGACGCGATGTCGGCGGTGCCGCAGGGGTTGCGCGAGGGCGCCTACGCGCTCGGCGCGACGAAGGCAAAGGTGGCCGTGCGCGTGATCTTCCCGGCCGCGCTCTCCGGCATCGTCGCCTCGATCGTGCTGGCGATCTCGCGTGCTCTCGGCGAGACGATGATCGTCCTCATCGCCGCCGGCTCGACGCCCAACTTCACCCTCAACCCAGTCGAATCGATTCAAACGATGACCGCCTACATCGCCACCACGGCGACGGGCGACATCGCCGTCGGCTCGATCGACTACGACTCGGTCTTCGCGGTCGGCACGGTGCTCTTCTTCCTCACCCTGGCGATGAACGCGATCAGCATCAGGCTGACGCGCAGGTACCGCGAGGTCTACGAGTGAACGGGCCCGGGGCGGTCTCTCCGCGCAACCGCCTCGCGGTCGCGGGCGCCCGCGCGACCACCGCGGCGATGCTGGGCAACCAGCCGCGCAGAGATGTGATCCGCAACGCCATCTTCGCCGGACTGTTGCTGGTCGCGGTCACGATCGCCCTCGCCGGGCTCCTCGCTCTGATCGTCCAGGCCTTCGTCAAGGGCGCTCCGGCGTTCAGCACCGACCTCTTCACCAACCCCCCCTCGACCATCTTCCCCGAGAAAGCGGGCTTCCGAACGGCGATCCTCGGCTCGCTCGAGCTGATCGCCGGCGTGATCGTTTTCGTCGTCCCGGTCGGGATCGGCGCCGCGATCTACCTCGAGGAGTACGCCGACAACACTCGCTGGTGGAACCGCCTGATCGAGGTCAACATCCAGAACCTGGCGGCCGTTCCCTCGATCATCTACGGAATCCTCGGCCTCGCCTTCATCGTCCGCGGCCCGCTCGACCTCGGCTTCATCCTCGTCGCCGGCTCGCTGACCCTGGCGCTGCTGGTGCTGCCGATGGTGATCATCGTCGCCCGCGAGGCGATCAAGGCCGTGCCCGACTCGATCCGCCAGGGTTCGCTGGCGCTGGGAGCGACCAAGTGGCAGACGATCCGTCGCCAGGTGCTGCCTGCTTCGATTCCGGGAATCGCCACCGGCGTCATCCTCGCCGTCTCGCGGGCGCTGGGCGAGACGGCGCCGCTGCTGCTGGTCGGCGCGACGGTCTTCGTCACCTTCGACCCGACGCCGTTCTCTCCCGACGGCTACTCGGCGATGCCGGTGCAGATCTTCAACTACGCGGTGCGTCCCCAGGACGAGTTCCAGGCGCTTGCCTTCGCCGGGATCGTCGTCCTGCTGGTCGTCCTGCTGGTTATGAACTCATTCGCGATCTGGCTACGAAATCGTTACGAGCAGAGGTGGTAGGTGGTCTACTGTGAGCGAGAAGATGGCACAAGACGAGCGCAGGACTGAAACCGGGCGCGAGGCGCGCGAAGCTGCGGCGGAGCGCGCGGCGATCGCCGTCCGGCCCGAGGAATTCCAGCGAGCCGGCGGGCTCGGCAGCAAGGAAAAGGTCTTCGAGCTGAAGGGCGTCGACGTGCTCTACGGCGGCGTCGCCGCGGTCAAGAGCATCAGCCTGGACGTGCACCGCAAGGACGTCACGGCGCTGATCGGCCCCTCGGGCTGTGGCAAGAGCACGCTGTTGCGTTGCCTCAACCGGATGAACGATCTGATCCCGGGGGCGGAGGTTCGTGGCGAGTTGCTTTACCACGGCGAGGATCTCTACGGCCCCGAGGTCGACCCGGTGCAGGTGCGCAAGCTGATCGGCATGGTCTTCCAGAAGCCGAACCCGTTCCCGAAGTCGATCTACGACAACGTCGCCTTCGGCCCCCGCATCCTCGGTCGCAAGGACGACCTCGACGCGACGGTCGAGAAGGCCCTGCGCGGCGCGGCGCTCTGGGAGGAGGTCAAGGACCGCCTCGACTCCAACGCCTTCGGTCTCTCCGGCGGCCAGCAGCAGCGCCTCTGCATCGCCCGCTGCATCGCAGTCGAACCGGATGTGATCCTGATGGACGAGCCCTGTTCGGCGCTCGACCCGATCTCCACCGGAAAGATCGAGGATCTGATGGTCGAACTGAAGGAGGAGTACTCGATCGTCATCGTCACCCACAACATGCAGCAGGCGGCGCGCGTCTCCGATCGCACCGCCTTCCTCATGGTCGAGCTCGACGCCGACGAGGACAACCGCTGGGGGCGTCTGGTCGAGTTCGACGAGACCGAGAAGATCTTCACCAATCCCAGGGACAAGCGGACCGAGGACTACGTGTCCGGGAAGGTCGGCTGAACGCGGCGATGGTCGAGGGGGTCCGAGTCCAGTACCAGGAGGACCTGGAGCGGCTGGAGGCGAGCGCGCTGGGCGGGCTCGACCTCGTCAACTCGGCGCTGGAGCGAACGCTCGAGGCGGTAGAGCACCAGGACGTCGAGCTCGCCCAGCTGGTCGTTGCCGACGACGACCGCATCGACGGGCGCTACCTCGAGGTGCACCAGGCGCTGATCACGCTGCTGGCGACGCAGTCGCCGGTGGCGACGGACTTGCGCCTGATCTCGGCGCTCCTGCACGTGCTGAAGAGCGTCGAGCGGATGGGCGACCAGTGCGTGAACATCTGCAAGATGATCCCGTTGACCGGCAACGAACCGCCGGCGGACCGGGAAATGCTGCAGCGAATCCTGACCATGGGTCGTCAGACCCGGACCCTGATCGTGCAGGCAAAGCGCGCTTTCCAGGAGCGCGACGTGGAGATGGCGCGCGACCTGGTCCGCCAGGACGACGTCGTCGACAACCTCAACCGCGAGTGCTTCCACCTGGCGCTGGAGATCGGCGACGACGCCGACAAGCGCGAGTGGGCGATGACGATGCTGCTGGGCGCGCGGGCGATCGAGCGGATCGCCGATAACGCGGTGGACATCGGCGAGCAGGTCGCCTTCGTCGTCACCGGGCTCTTCCGTGAGTTCGAGGACGCCTCGCACCCCGCCTAGCAAGCGTCCTCTCACGACGACCGTGCGGGATTGAGATCCGCCGCGTTTGGGAACATTGAAGACTGCCGGTGACGCTCTGCGCTGCCATAGATATCGGGTCCAACACCACGCGAGTGCTCGTCGCCGAGCCGGTGGACGGGCAGTTGAAGAAGGTGATGGAGCAGCGCGCCTATACCCGGATCAACAAGGCGCTCGATGGCAACGGCTCGATCCTGTCCGCCAAGGTCGAGGAGGTCTGCGAGGTCGTCGCAACCCAGGTCAGGCTCGCTCGCGAGCTGGGCGCGGAGGAGATCCGCGCCGTCGCCACGGCGGCGGTGCGCGAGGCTGCGAACGGCGAGGCGGTGGCGCTGGAGATCGGCGAGGCGGCCGGAGTTCCAGTCGACGTCCTCAGCGACGAGGAGGAGGGACGGCTCTCCTTCATCGGCGCTACCAAGACGCTTGGACACCCGGTGACCGGCAAGGTCGGGGTTGTCGACGTCGGCGGCGGCTCGACCGAGGTGATCCTCGGCACCGTTCCCGGTGGCGCCGAGGAGGTTCGCTCCTGGCGGGTCGGCTCCGGCGTGCTGGCGGACGAGCTGCTCGCCTCCGACCCACCCTCGGCGGCGGAGATCCGCAAGGTCCGCGACCGGATCGATGACATCTTCGCGGGGGTGGAGATCGACCGTCCGGCCCAGGCCGTCGCCGTCGGCGGCAGTGCCACCTCGCTGCGGCGCCTGGTCGGGGCGGTGCTGGAGTACGAGACGCTGGAGCGGGCGATCCGGGTCCTCTGCGGGGATCCGGCGGCCGAGGTGGCGCGGCGCTTCGAGCTGGACCCGGAACGGGTGCGCATCCTCGCCACCGGGGTGCTCCTGCTGGAGAAGGTCTCCGAGCTGCTCGGCCAGCCGCTGCAGATCGGCAAGGGTGGCCTGCGCGAGGGCATCGTCCTCGACCTGCTCAACGGCAGCGCCAACGGTTCGCCGGTTCGCCTGGCTGCCTGACCCACCTGGACGTGCCGCCTGTTATGTGCCCATATGGGTGCCTAACTGACGGCACGTCCAGTTCGGGGCGGCGCTAGCCTCCGCCTGTGGCACGTGCGCGCCAGGTGGAGCTCGATTGCGACGAGCGCTTTGCGCAGGCTGCCGTTCGCGTCGTCGAGGTGCGGGCGGCCGAGGTCTTCGAGCACTCGCACGGGGTCCTCGACCTCGGTGACATCGAGCGGGTCCACGACATGCGCGTGGCAACGCGACGGCTGCGTGCCGCGCTCGAGCTCTTCGAGCCCTGCTTTCCGGCGAAGCGGTGGCGCAAGGCGCTGAAGCGGGTGAAGAAGCTGGCCGACGCGCTCGGTGAGCGCCGGGATCGCGACGTGACGCTCGAGTTCCTGGCGGAGTTCGGCGAGGAGGCGCCGGACGCGGATCGCGAGGAGCTGGAGAGGCTCGTCGCGGAGCTGCACGACGAGCAGCGGCAGGCAAACGAGGAGCTCGAGCCCTTCGTCGCCAAGAAGCAGCTGAGGAAGCTCCGCAAGCGCCTGGCCAAGCTGGCGAAGGAGGCGAAGCGGTGAAGGCACGCCAGGTCAAGGAGCTGGATCCAGGCAAACCGTTGCGACCGAACGCGGCCCGCATCGTCCGGATGCGGCTCGACGAGCTGCGCTCGTTCACGGAGGGGGCACTCGCTCCGGACGCCGCCGAGGCACAGCACGACATGCGAATCGCCGCCAAGCGGCTGCGCTACGTGCTCGAGATCGTCGGCGAGTGCTTCGGCCCCGAGGCCAAGGCAGCTCGCGACGCGGCCAAGGAGCTGCAGCAGGTCCTCGGCGAGATCCACGACTGTGACGTGATGCTGCCGCGAGCGGAGCGGATCGAGTCCCTGACGACTCTGTTGCGCGCCCGGCGGGAGCTGCTCTTCCGGCGCTTCCACGACCTTTGCCAAGTCGAGGCGAGCAAAGGGACCTGGGCGGCGCTCGAAGCCGAGCTGTAGGCGAGGGCCCCCCTTCACCATCTCTGAGATGGGAAAAGGGGGGCTCGACCGGTCACAGGTTCTTCACCGCCGGTTCCCAACCGGTTCACATGTTTTCCCTGCTAATAGCGAACTCTGGTGGTGAACAGAACGACTAGAGCAGGGAGACGCCGATGACTTCCCGAGTAGACATGCACTGCCATTCCACCGCCTCGCAGCTCTCGCGGCTCGGGGTCCAGCGTTCGCTCGGCCTTCCCGAGTGCGCGACCCCTCCCGAGGAGGTCTATGAGCTGGCCAAGCGCCGGGGGATGGACTTCGTCACGATCACCGACCACGACACGATCGACGGTTGCCTGGAGCTGGCCGACCGTCCCGATTGCTTCGTCTCCGAGGAGCTGACCGCCCGCTTTGCCGGCGAGCCTCAGGCGGTTCACGTCCTCTGTTACGGGATCACTCCCGGAGACCACGAGTGGCTGCAGGCACACTCCGGCGACGTCGCCGCCTGCGCCGCCTACCTTGACGAGAACGAGATCGCCTGCGCCCTGGCGCATCCTTTCTACAACGTCGACGCCCCGCTCACCCCCCGTCATCGCCGGCGTCTCGCCGATCTCTTCCCGGTCTGGGAGGTGCGCAACGGGTCGCGGGCCGCGGAGCTGAACATGCCCGCCGCCGTCTACATCGAGACCCACGGCGGCACCGGCATCGGCGGCTCCGACGATCATGCCGGCGTGGACATCGGCCGCACGTTTACCGAGACGGCGGTCGCCTCCACGCCGGAAGAGTTTCTCCGTCGCCTGCGCAGTGGCGACGCTGCCGCCGGTGGTGAGCAGGGCAGCGCCGCCAAGTGGGCGCACACGGCAATGGCACTCGCAACTCGCGCGCTCGCCCTCGACGGCAAAGGGGATGGCGACGCCCAGCCCGATCCTTCGGTCGTGCTGAAGATCGCCCAGCGGGCGATCCGCGAGGGCGCTGCCCGC
The DNA here is from genome assembly GCA_963697695.1 of uncultured Solirubrobacterales bacterium. Classification (GTDB taxonomy): domain Bacteria; phylum Actinomycetota; class Thermoleophilia; order Solirubrobacterales; family 70-9; genus VRUE01. Next base: position 826,715 of record OY969094.1, on the reverse strand, counting down.
GAGGGCAAGGTCGCCGCTGATATCGGGCCCGACGACGCCCGCGCCCTGCTGGAGGCCTGGCTGCGGTCGATCGAGCTCGACCTGCGAGGGCGCGATCTACTTGCCTATCTCCAGTCCGACGAGTTCTCCCACGCTGACCTCTACCGCCGCGCCCGCCGCATCCACGACCGGCGCCTTCGGGCCGCGGTCGAGCAGGGCGTCGCCGCCGCCGGCCGGGGCGACGTGCTGTCGGCGATGGGGAGCCTCTTCGAGGCCCTGGTTCCCGCGGTGCCGTACGCGCCCTCGACCGCCTTCCTGGGCGCTGAGAAGGCGAAGCTCGCCTCGCGCGGCGGTGAGCGGCCACGGGTGGCGCTGATCGCCGATGGGATCGATTCGATGCACGGCGTCACCGCCACGATCGCCCAGATCCGTGAGCGCGGCGTACCGGGCTTCGAGGTCGAGGTCGTCGGCACAGACGCCGGCGTCGACCGGCGTCTGCCGGCGGCGGCCGAGCTGGAGGTCCCGTTCTACGAGGGGATGAAGCTGGGCGTGCCCGGTCTTCCCGACCTGGTTGAGACCCTCGCCGAGGGCCGCTACGACGCCGTGCACGTAACCGCGCCGGGACCGGCCGGGATCGCCGCGACCCTGCTCAACCGGGTCACCGGGGTGCCGCTGGTCGGCAGCTACCACACAGAGCTCGTCGCTTACGCCGGCCTGCGCAGCGGCGACGGCGGGCTCGAGGGGATGGCGCGGGCGGCGCTCGGCGCCTTCTACGGCGCTCCCTCCCTCGTCCTCTCGCCGAGCCCGGCAGCGGACCGGTCGCTGCTCGAGCTTGGCATCGATCCGTCCCGGCTCGGCCGCTGGGAGCGGGGCGTCGACCTCTCCCGCTTCGATCCCGCCAAGGCAGCGCGCGACGCCTATCCCGGCGAGGTGAAGGTCCTCTACGCGGGCCGGCTCACCCGCGAGAAGGGCGTCGACCTGCTCGCCGAGAGCTTTCTGCGCGCGCGTGCTGCCGACCCGCGTCTGCACCTGCTGCTCGCCGGCGGCGGGCCCGAGGAAGGAGAGCTGCGGACGAAGTTGGGCGAGCACGCAACCTTTCTCGGCTGGTTGCAGGGAGAGGAGCTGGCCCGTGTCTATGCCAGCGCCGACGTCTTCCTCTTCTGCTCCACCACCGACACCTACGGCCAGGTCGTGCTCGAGGCGGGCGCCAGCGGGCTCCCCGTCGTCGCCGTCGCGGAGGGCGGCCCCGCTTCCCTGGTCGAGAACCGCCACACCGGGATGCTCTGCCGGCCGGACCCGGATCACCTCGCCGGCACGGTCCTTCGGCTCGCCGCCTCGCCCCTGCTGCGCCGGCACCTCGGTTCTTCGGCGGTTCGATCGGTCCGCTCCCGCTCCTGGGAGCGGGCACTCGAGCAGCTGGCAGGCGGTTATCGCCGCGCCCTCGGTCCCCTTCCCGGAACCGTCGAGCAAGCCCCTGCCCGCGCCGCCTGAACTGGAACTGGCGCCGGCACGGCGCCAGTACGATGAGCCGATCGACGATCCCGCTCTTTATTTCAACCGCGAGCTCTCCTGGCTCGACTTCAACCAGCGGGTTCTGGAGCTGGCCGAGGACCCCGAAGTGCCGCTGCTGGAGCAGGTCCGCTTCTGCTCGATCTACGCCAACAACTTGGACGAGTTCTTCATGGTCCGCGTCGCCGGTCTCTTCGACCAGCTCGACGCTGGAATCGACGCACGCGGCCCTGATGGCCTCGCACCAGGCGAGCAGATCGATGCGATCCAGGCACGGGTGCTGGAGCTGGACCGCCGCCTGCACGACTGCTTCAACGGCAGGATCCGTCCTGAGCTCGAGCAGCACGGCATCCGCATCGTTTCGCTCGACTCCGCGAGCGAGGCCGAGCGCCGCGAGATCGACACCCGTTTCCACGAGCAGGTCTTCCCGGCGCTGACACCGCTGGTGATCGGCCTCGGCCGTCCCTTCCCCTACATCTCCAACCTCTCGCTGAGCCTCGGCGTGCTGCTGCGCGATCCCGAGAGCGGCAACGAGATCATCGCCCGCGTCAAGGTGCCGAAGGAGCTGCTCGGCCGTTTCCTGCCGGTCGGCGAGGACGGCAAGGCCTTCGTCCCGCTCGAGGAGGCGATCGCCGCCAACCTGGACGTTCTCTTCCCAGGTACTGAGGTCGTCGACCACGGCTACTTCCGCGTCACCCGCGACGCCGACTTCACCGTCTCCGACGAGGCCGACGACCTGCTGCAGGCCGTGCAGGACGAGATCCGCCGCCGCCGCTTCGGCGAGGTGGTGCGGCTGGAGATCGCTTCCGGGATGAACCCCAAGCTGCGCCAGCAGCTGATCGACGCGCTGCGGCTCGAGGATCGCGAGGTCTATGACGTCGACGGACTGATCGACCTCGCCGACCTGACCGCGATCGCGGACATCTCGGGACACGCAGAGCTGCGCTTCCCGCCCTGGATGCCGGTGACGCAGCCACGCTTGCAGGGGGAGGACGACGAGCCAGTCGACATCTTCGCCGCGATCCGCCAGGACGACATCGTCGTCCACCATCCCTATGACTCGTTTGCCACCTCGGTCGAACGCTTCGTCGAGCAGGCTGTCGCCGACCCCGACGTGCTGGCGATCAAGCAGACGGTCTACCGGACCAGCGACGACTCGCCCCTCGTCCCCTCGCTGATCCGCGCTTCCGAACGCGGCAAGCAGGCGGTCTGCATGGTCGAGCTGAAGGCCCGTTTCGACGAGGAGGCGAACATCCACTGGGCCAAGTCGCTGGAGGAGTCGGGCGTGCACGTCGTCTACGGCATCCCCGGCCTGAAGACCCATGTGAAGGCGATCGTCGTGGCCCGCCGCGAGGGCGACAGGGTGCGCGAGTACGTCCACATCGGGACAGGCAACTACCACCCGAAGACCGCCCGCCTCTACACGGATTTCGGCCTCTTCACCGCCGATCCGGAGATCGGCGCCGATGTCGCCGAGATGTTCAACTTCCTCACCGGCTACGGGCGCCCGGCCGAGTACCGCAAGGTGCTCGTCTCGCCGACGACGATGCGAGATCGCATCGTCGAGGAGATCGAGAAGACGGTCGAGACCCACCGTGCCGGCGAAGAGGCGCGGATCGCACTGAAGATGAACTCGCTGGTCGACGCGGCCTGCATCCGGGCGCTGTACGAGGCGTCGCGGGCAGGGGTGAAAGTGGACCTCAACGTGCGCGGCATCTGCTGCCTGCGGCCGGGGGTGCCGGGGGTCTCGGAGAACATCCGCGTGATCTCGATAGTCGGCCGCTTCCTCGAGCACTCGCGCGTCTACGCCTTCCAGCGCGGCGAGGAGACGCGGGTGCTGATGGGCTCGGCTGACCTGATGCCACGCAACCTCGACAGCCGCGTCGAGCTGGTCACGCCGGTCGAGTCACCGGCGTTGCGAGACGAGCTGCTCGACGTGCTCGAGCGCTGCTTCGCCGAGAACGCCAACGCCTGGGAGCTCGATTCGAACGGGGTTTGGTCGCGACTTGCCGCTTCCGAGAGCGAGCGCCGCAGCGTGCAGGAGGAGCTGCGCGAGCGGCACGCCGCGCGAGCGGCCGAGCAGCTCGCCGCCACGGCGAGCTGAGGCGGGCGCGCCCGGCGCTACCAATAGGATTGCCTGGTGGCGCGTCTCTCTCTCCTGCCTCGCGACGGCACTTTCTTCGATCTCTTCACCGAGGCAGGCCGGAACACCGTTCACGCCGCCGGATTGCTCGATCAGATGATGAGCACCTGGCCCGACGACAGCGGGCTCTCGCGGGAGATCCTCAAGGCCGAGCAGGAGGGGGACCGGATCACCCACGACATCATCCGGCGGCTCAACTCGACCTTCGTCACCCCGATCGACCGCGAGGACATCTATGGGCTGGCGACCCAGATGGACGACATCGTCGACTACACCGAGGAAGCCGCCGACCTGCTCGGCCTCTACAAGATCGAAGCGCCGATGGCGCAGGCGCAGGCGCTGACCAAGGTCCTGGTCCAGGCCTGCGAGCAGCTCGCCGAAGGACTGGCGCACCTACGGGAGTTCAAGGGGCTCGACCAGTACTGGATCGAGATCCACCGGCTCGAGAACGAGGGCGACCGGATCTCGCGTGACGCGGTCGCCTCGCTCTTCTCCAACGGCATCGACCCGATGGTCGTGATCCGCTGGAAGGACATGTTCGCCGTGCTCGAGAACGCGATCGACGCGACCGAGACCGCCGCCCAGATACTCGAGGGCATAGTCATCAAGAACTCGTGACGGGGCTCAGACGTCGCCATGCTGCGTCCTCGGTCGCTCACGTGCGGTGCACGCTTCGCTCCCTGCGTCCTTGCCTGGCAACGTCTGAGCCCCGTCACCCTCGCTCAAACCTGGGGAGGTCCTGAGGCGTGAGCTCCGATGTGATTTTGGTCATCGTCGTCTGCACGGCGCTCGCCTTCGACTTCACCAACGGGTTTCACGACACGGCGAACGTCGTCGCGACTTCGATCTCGACCGGCGCTGCGCGGCCACAGGTGGCGATCGGGATGGCCTCTCTGCTCAACTTCGCCGGCGCCTTCATCTCGATCTCGGTGGCCGCGACCGTCGCCAACGACGTCGTCGACGCCGGGGTGATCACGCCGACGATCGTCTTCGCCGGTTTGATCGGGGCGATCGCCTGGAACCTGATCACCTGGTACTTCGGCTTGCCGTCCAGCTCCTCCCACGCACTGATTGGGGGGGTGGTCGGCTCGGCCGTGGCGGCAGTGGGATTCGACGCCGTGCTGGCCGACGGCCTGGTCGGCAAGGTGCTCGTCCCGGCGGTGGTCGCGCCGATTCTCGCCTTCGTCACCGCCGGCATCGCGATCGCGCTGATCTACCGCGTGGTCGGCCGGCAGCGGCCCGGGACCGTTACGCGGGGCTTTCGCTATGGGCAGATCGTCTCGGGGGGCCTGCTCGCTCTCGCCCACGGGACAAACGATGCTCAGAAGACGATGGGCGTGATCACTCTTGCCCTGGTCGCCAACGGAACTCTCGGCGCCGATGCCGACCCGCCCTTCTGGGTCATCGCTTCGGCGGCGACGGCGATCGCCCTCGGGACCTACAGCGGCGGCTGGCGGATCATCCGCACCACCGGCACCCGCATCATCAAGATGGACGCGGCGCAGGGCTTCTCGGCGCAGGGGGCGGGCTCGGCCGTGATTCTCGCTTCGACCCATTTCGGCTTCCCGCTCTCGACCACGCATGTGATCAACGGCGGCATCATGGGCTCCGGCGCGGCGAAGCGACTCTCGGCCGTACGCTGGGGGGTGGCCGGCAACATCCTCGTCGCCTGGCTCCTCACCCTGCCGGCTGCGGCCGCGATCGGGGCGATCACTTACGGGGTCACCGCGATCTTCGGCGACGGCGCGCTGGGGCCGGTGCTGGTGACGCTGGCGGCCCTATCGCTGATCGCCTTCGCCTTCGCGCGGCGCTCGCAGCGTGGTGCCCCCGTCCCGGTGAGCTGAATCGGGTGGCGGTCGTTGTCGAAACCAAGGAGCTGCTGGAGACGGTAATCGCCTCGGTGGTCGCGGGGGTGGGGGTAACCGTTGTCTTCTCGGTGGCGATCTGGGGCGTCGCCCGCTTTGTCGATCTGAGCCGTAACGAACGCCCCCTTGCCGCCGGCGCTGCGGCGACGCTGGCCGGGCTGGCTCTGGCGGTGACGCTCGCCAGCGTCGTTTTCGGCATGATCGTGATGACGAGCAAGTAGCCCGACGTACAATTCTTTTATGCGCACACTGCGCAATGTCGCAATCATCATGCTGCTGGCATTCGGGATTGCCTTCCTGCCCTCCGGTGGCAACGTCGCCGAAGCGGTTCTCACGGCGATCACGATGGGGTTCCTGGCTGGAATCGCCTGGATGCTCTTCGTTCTCAGCCGCCAGAACCAACTCACCTTGGCGACGCTCACGGATGCACGGCGAGCGATCCTCTACGGCGCGCTGGGAATGATCGCCCTGCTGATTGCAGGAAGCGACGAGCTCTTCTCGACCGGCAGCGGCACCCTCGTCTGGATCCTCCTGCTCGGCGCCTCGGTCGCCGCGATCTGGCGGATTTGGATCGAGGCCAACACCTACTGATCCCGCGGCGCATCTTCCGTGACTGAATCGTTCGCTTGAGCGCGACACGCGTGCGCTCCCGGCTGGGAGGTTGGCCGGCGTGTCGCAACGGACCGCCGGCAGCACACGCCACAGGGAGGCAGGGACCGCCTCGGTCGAGCTGATCGCGACGGTCCCGTTTCTGCTGCTGGCGGTTCTCGTTGCGGCGCAGATCGGGCTCACCGGCCATGCCCTGTGGTCGGCCGGTGTGGCCGCGCGGGCCGGCGCTCGCGCAGCGCTGGTCGGAAGAGATGCGACGGCGGCGGCGCGGCGGGCGCTGCCGCCGTCGCTGCGCTCAGAAGCAAAGGTGGCCGACTCCGGACCGGTTTCGGTGCGGGTGCCGATCCCACGTCTCGTCCCCGGGCTGCCGGCGCTGAACGTCGAGGCGGAGGCGGGGCTGGAGCCCGGCGATGGGTAGGGAATCGGGACAGGCGACCGTAGAGCTGGTCGCGGCCCTGCCGGCGTTGTTGCTGGCCGGCCTGATTGCGCTTCAGCTTATGGTCGCCGGCTATGCCCTGACCCTTGCCGATGGCGCTGCCGAGGCGGGAGCGCTTGCCCTGGCTTCGGGACGGCCGGCTGCGGAGGCCGCGCGGGAGTCGCTGCCCGGCTGGGCGAAAGACGACGTGGCAATCGCGATCGACGGCGGCCGGGTCACGGTGACCCTGCGTCCTCCATCGCCGTTCGCCGCGGTCGCCGATCGCCTCGCCGTGACCAGCTCCGCTTTCGCCCGGGTCGCGCGATGAACGGGACTGTGGTCCTGGCGTCCGCCGTGGGCGCCGCAAGCGGATCGAAGGCGGCCGCCGCGGCGCTCGTCTGCGCCGGCTCGGAGCCGGACCGGCCCGGTCTGTTGATCGACGTCGGCGGCCGCGTACCGCGGCCGACGCTGATCGCGTCCAGCGCTGCGCGCGAGCTGGAGGAGAGGCTCGCCGTCCACCTACCGCAGCTGCGCGCCGCCTCGCGCGGGCAGACCTGCCACCTCGCGGTTCCCGGCGACTCAACCGCCTTCGAGTCGGTTTGCGCTGCGCTGCCGTTGGTGCGTGAGTCCGTCGCCGTCCTTCACTTGCCCCAGACACTCGCCCAGGTCACGCTGGGGGAGGCTGGCCTCGGGGTCTCCGGCGCACTGCTCCGCGCCGACTTCGCCGATGACCGCGCTCTAACCGCACTTGCCGTCCGCGACCTGGTCGAACGCGGCCTGCGGGTGGCGGTGCTCAAGCACCCTCTCGCCTGGGTCCCGTCGCGACGTGCTCTCTTCGGCGTTCTCCCTCGCGATGGGCAGGGGGGCTTGCCTCCTCGTCTGACTCGGACACTGCTCGAACCTGCCGTTCCGGTGCGTGAAAATCGAATGGAGCACCAGTGCTACGCTGGGACGGATGACGAAAAAATTGACACAGCGCCAACTGCGCAACAACAGCGGTGAGGTCATGCGCGCTCTCGACGAGGGCGAGGACTTCATCGTCACCCGCAACGGCAAGCCCGTCGGGGAGTTGCGGCCGTACAGGCCTCGTCAGTTCGTCCCGAGAGATGTCCTGCTTGCCGCCTTCAAGGGAGCTCCTCGAATCGACTACGAGGAGCTTCGAGCGGACATCGACCGTTACGTCGATCAGGACCCTACGCCTCGCTACTGAGTTGCCTCAGGACCGCGGTCTGATCGACACCTCGGTTGCGGTCGACCTGGTTGTGATCGATCGACTCCGCCTGCCGGCAATAGTGGCGATCTCGGCTTTGACCCTCGCCGAGCTGGTGATCGGACCTCATGGGACCAAGAACGAGCTCGAGCGCGCCAGGCGCCAGCAGCACCTTCAGTACGTGGAGGGGAGCGTCGAACCGCTCCCGTTCGACTCGCGCTGTGCGCGGGCGTACGGCCCCATTTACGCGGCTGTCGCTGGGGTCGGCCGCAAGGCGCGCGGCGCACGCGCCGTCGACCTGATGATCGCCGCGACGGCGCTCGCTCACGACCTCCCTTTGTACACGGGCAACGCCAGGGACCTGCACGGTCTCGAAGGCCTGATCGAGATCGTCGACGTCAGCGCCTGAGCGGACGCGCTTGCCGGCCGGGTCTGCCTCGATCCTTCCGTTGCGCGAGAATCGCCGCGTGCTGACCGTCGCAGTGACCGGCCCCACCGGGGAGATAGGCAAGCCGTTCATCTCCGCCCTGGAGCGGATGCCCGAGGTGGAGCGTGTGATCGGCATGGCGCGCCGACCCTTCGACCTCGCCGGGCAGGGCTGGGAGAAGACCGAGTACCGGCGCGGAGACGTCCTCGACCGCGAGGCGGTCGAGGGGCTGGTGGCCGATGCCGACGTCGTCGTTCACCTCGCCTTCGTCATCGTCGCCGGCGACAGCGACAGCCGCGACGTCAACCTGACGGGTTCCCACAACGTCTTCGAGGCGGCCGCGGAAGCAGGCGCCAAGCGCCTCGTCTACACCTCTTCGGTCGCCGCCTACGGCTTTCGTCGCGGCATGCCGGCTCTGATCGACGAGGACGAGCCGGTGCAGGGGGCGGCGCGCCATCCCTACTCCGCCCACAAGGCCGCGGTGGAGCAGGAGCTGGCCGAGGCACTCGACGGCTCGGCCACCGATGCCTACGTCTTTCGCCCCTGCATCGTCGCCGGGCCGGAAGCGACGATGCTGCTGGACCTGATCCCGCTGCTTGCGGTCGGGCAGCGGATGCCGGGTCCGCTGCGCTGGGCGCTCGGCAAGGTGCCGGAGCTGCGGCCCGTCCTGCCCGATCCCGGAGTGCCGTTCCAGCTCGTCCACCACGACGACGTGGCGACGGCGCTCTGCGCCGCCGTCCTCGGCCATGGCGTTCCCGGTGTGTACAACCTCGCCGGCCCGGGCGAGCTGACCATCTCCGATCTTGCTCAGGAGCTTGGCTGGCACTCGGTCCCGGCACCCCAGCTCGCTGTCGGCGCCGCTGCCGAGGCGGTGGCACTGATGCCGTTCCTGCCCGACGAGGCTGCCTGGATCGAGGCCATCCGCCGCCCCGTCCTGATGGACACGACGAGGGTGCGCAGGAAGCTGCACTGGATGCCGCACCACGACGCTCGCGGAACCCTGCGGCAGGCGATTGCCGCCGTGCGAGCGCGCTGACTGCGCGAAGACACGGAATCGTTCGATTGAGCGCACCACGCGTGCGTGTGGACGGTCCAAGGTGCGCGCATGTCTGGGGCGAGGGAAGACGGGCAGGCTCTGCCGCTGGCGATCGGCGGCGCCTTTGCGCTGATCGCGGCCGCCTTGGCCCTGGTTGCCATCGCCGGCGCGGTGACCGGCAAGGGTCGGGCACAGCGGGCGGCGGACCTCGCCGCGATCTCGGCTGTGCGGTCGATGCGAGACGACCTGCCTCGACTGCTTTCGCCGCCCACCCTGCCCGATGGCCGGTCCAACCCTCGTCACATGGAGAAGGTCACCTACCTGGCGAGAGCGAAGACGGCGGCCGCCGAATCCGCCCGGGCCAACGGCGTCTCGCCCGACCGGCTGCGGTTGACGTTTCCTGACTCCTCCGCGTTCGCGCCGGTGCGGGCGAAGGCGTCTGTGACAGCCCAGCTCGAGGGCGGCGGCCCCAAGCTGGAGGTGGAGGCATCGGCCGTCGCCGAAGCGGGCGCGCCTGCGACGGGCGGCGGGGGGCCGGCGGCGATGGCGACCGGTGGTGGATACAGCGGCCCGCTCGTTCATCGCCAGGGGGAGGGGATGAGGCTCGACGTGGCCGCAGCCTTCGACCGTATGGCGGCGGCCGCCGCAGCCGATGGCGTCTCGCTCGTCGTCGTCTCCGGCTTTCGCTCGGATGCCGAACAGGCCGCGCTCTTCGCCGCCCACCCGGATCCGCGCTGGGTCGCGCCGCCGGGCCAGTCGCTGCACCGCTGCGCGACCGAGCTGGACCTCGGGCCCGACTCCGCCTACGCCTGGCTGGCGGCCAACGCGGCCCGTTTCGGCTTCGAACAGCGCTACTCGTGGGAGCCCTGGCACTTCGGCCTGGCGACGGGGCCGCCGCCCTGCTCGGCGGCCGGCAACGCCGTGGGCGCGAGCGGGGGAGACGGGGTCGTGGCGGGCGCGGGCGGGCTGCCATCGTTCGTTCCGGCTCGCTACCGCGCACCGCTGCTACGCGCCGCGACCCGCTGGAACGTTTCGGCCGCCCTCCTCGCGGCTCAGCTGATGGCCGAGTCGAACTTCAATCCCTACGCGGGCTCGCCGGCCGGAGCACAGGGCATAGCCCAGTTCATCCCATCAACTGCGGCCGCCTACGGTCTCGCCAACCCCTTCGACCCCGAGGAAGCGATCGACGCCCAGGCCCACCTGATGTCAGACCTGCTCCGCCAGCTCGGCGACCCCACCCTCGCCCTGGCCGCCTACAACGCCGGCCCCGCCCCGGTCGAAGCCTGCAACTGCATTCCCGCCTACCCCGAGACCCAGGCCTACGTCAGCCGCATCCTCGCCCTGCTCGACGGCGCCGCCGCCCTCGTCGTTCCCAGCTTCGAAGTCAGGCTTGTCGCATGAGTGTGGGCTATGATGTGGGTATGCGTATGCACATAACACTGGATGACGAAATCGCGAGCGAAATCGACGAGATCGCCGGTGCGCGCGGTCGCAGCAAGTACATTCGCGAGGCCATCGAGGCAAAGCTGGACGTCGATCGGCGCCTCGCCGCGCGCCGGCGGGCGTTCGGCTCGATTCCCGATTTCGCCCCCGGGATGACGCCCGAGCGGATCAGCGAAGGCCGCAAGCGAGAAAGTCTGGCGCGGGACGAGAAGCTCAGGAAGATATGGGCCCGAGAGAGCTAAGCGCGTGGGGCTGGTGCTGGATACGTCGGTTGTAATCGACCTGCTGCGCGGAAGCCAGGAGGGGGTAGCGCTGCTCGAACCGGCTCGCGAGCCTCTGATGATCTCCACGGTGACGATTCACGAGGTCTACTCCGGCATGCGACCTGGAGAGGAGGAGGTGACCGATGCGATGCTCTCGAGCTTCGTAACTCTTCCCTTCAGCCCCTTGGAGGCAGAGCTGACCGGCGCATGGTGGAGGGACTATCGATCCAAGGGAACGACGCTGGGCTTTCAGGACCTCGCAATCGCAGCGGCCGCTGTAATTCGCGGTCTTCCTCTGCTGACGGGCAACGTCAAGGACTTTCCGATGCCGGAGCTGCGCGTGGAGCAGTGGCCGCCACCTCCCGTTTAGACTGCGGCGCGATGGCAACGGTGGATGTGCAAGGGGTCGAGGGGATGCAGGCGCTGCTCGGGCAGGAGATCGGGCCGAGCGAGTGGCGAACCGTCACTCAGGAGGACATCAACACCTTTGCCGAGCTTTCCGGCGACGACCAGTGGATTCACGTCGACGTCGAGCGGGCGAAGGACGAGAGCCCATTCGGGACGACGATCGCCCACGGCAACCTCACCCTCTCGCTCGTCGATGGCTTTCGCAAGGAAATGATCTCCTCCAGCGGCTTCGCTCTGGGCGTCAACTACGGCTGGAACAAGATCCGCTTTCCCGCCCCGGTGCCTGTCGATTCTCGCGTCCGCGGTCGCGCCGAGGTCGTCTCGCTGGACGACAAGGGCGGCGGCTGGCACGAGGTCGTCACCCGCTTCACCCTCGAGGTCGAGGGCGACGAGAAGCCGTGCTTCGTGGGTGACAGCGTCACCCGCGTGATGGCCCCCGCTAGCTGAGCGATCATTCCTGAATCTTCCGCAGTGTCGGAAGAAAGGTTCCTCGCATGCACGTTCGATTCCCTGCCTATCGCCTCTATAAGGAGAATCTGATTGCGGCCAACGACGCCATGATGGCGCTCATGATCGGGGCGCGACTCGGCCAGCACTCCCTCTCGACCTCGCCGGCGAGCCCCGATGCGCTCCTTCCGCAGCTCTTCGGCGGGATCGACGGAATCGAGCGGCTAAACAGGACTGCGGCAGATGCTGCTGACCTGCTTTCCGCCTCTGAGCATCACCTAGCTTCTATGGGCATTCCCTATGCCCTAAGCACTCATGGTGCCTTCATCGGCTCCGTGATCGAGATGCTTCGCGCGGATGGCAGGGATTCTGTCGGGGGCGATTGGACAATTCCGTGGGCCCCCGATCCGTACACCCTCGATCTAGCTCAAGTCAACGAGTACTTCGAGGAACGAGCTGGCGTAGAACTGCCCGCAGACCTTCTTGAACTCTTTCATCTGTCCAGGAAGATTCGTAACCGGATCATTCATGGCGCCGGTACCCCCGGCTCTCATTTGCTCAGCGAATTTCGGCAGTTGTCCGCGACAGTCAAGGAGAGCTGGGAAAAGCTCAGCGGTCGACCGCTGTCCGTGGATTCGGGTCGACTCCGCCTTGGCGAAGGAGAGTTGATCGCTGCACTGGCCTTCAGTCGTGGTCTTGCGCATACGGTTAATGAAGCCCTTGAGGAGGCGTTGAGCCGTGAGTATTGGGTGGAGATCCTGATTCAGGACTACCGCACTCAGTTTCCGCAGCGCTTTGGCGAGCGGCATGCTCGAGCGCGGCGGATCAGAGGGTTTGCAAAGGCGCTGTATGGGCCCCTGAAGCTCACCGATGAGGAGATTGAGGCACAACTGCCAGAGTAAGGCGAGAGGGGGCTCTTCCTATTGAGCTACCGGCAATGCCGGCCGGGACTCGAACCCGGGTCGACCCTTTCGAAGGCAGTTCCCGGCTGTGAACCGGCAGGACCTACTCCAACCGCCAGATGCAGAATGCTATCCGATGGCCGATGGCTCGATCCCTGCTGGCGACCGCAGCGTTTCTCACTCATCTCGGACAAGGATTAGACCGAACAATTCACATAACGACGAAAGGCCCTTGGAACGGCCCTGTTGGGCATCCTCGGACAATTCATACAACGACAACAAGATTCTATTCCCGGCTCCGGTGCCCGTCGACTCTCGCGTCCGCGGCCGCGCCGAGGTCGCTCGCTGGACGACAAGGGCGGCGGCTGGTACGAGGTCGTCACCCGCTTCACCCTCGAGGTCGAGGGCAACGAGAAGCCGTGCTTCGTGGGTGACAGCGGTCACCCGCGTGATGGCTCCCGCCGACTGACGTCGCCTCATCCGCTGGCTTCGGCGGTCACCACGCACAGGCCGATGTCCAGCTCGGATAGGCCGAGCAGCCGCTCGTTCCGCTCGTTCCACGTTCCATTATCGAGGTCTTGCCGGAGTCGTTCCATTGCGTCGGCGACTTCGTCCTCGGGCAGGCGATGGAAGACCGAGATGCCGCGCCTGACTCGCTCGTCGCAGTAGGCGCTCGGGCGGCGCCAGTACGCCTGGTAGAAACCGTCGAGGCAGTCGTGCGGGATGGGAACAGGCTGCGCTTCGACCTCCCCCAGAATGCGTTCGAGCTCCGCGCACCAGTGACCTTCGCGCCGGTACGGCTCCGGGATCAGGTCAGCGAAGCCCGGAAGGTAGTCCCGCGTCAGCCAGAACTCCAGAGCGCGGCTCGGGTCGGCGTTGAGGAGAAGAACGCGGTGGCGTGCGACGCGAGTCATTTCGCGCAGGCCCCTCTCCCGGTTGTGCCAATGGTGGTCGGAGTTGATCGCTATTGCGACGTCGAAGCTGTCGTCCTCGAAGGGCAGGGATTCGGCGCTCGCCTGCACGACCGGCGCTGCGCCGACGGGCCGCTGGGCGATCATCTCGGCGGAGGGCTCGACAGCTGTCACCTCGCGGCCGGCCGGCTCGTAGGAGCCGGTGCCGGCCCCGACGTTGAGGACGCTGCGCGCATCGCCGAGCGCTGCGACGATCTTCGCTGCGATCCTAGGATCGGCGCGGCGAGCTTGGGCGTAGCCGATCCCGATCCGATCGTATGTAGCCTCGCTCACGAAGCCAGTTTGGCGGGGTAGGCTCGTCCGCGTCATGTCGTCTCGCGTCGAGCCCGTCCTGATCGTCACCGGACCTCCTGGGGTGGGGAAGACCACGGCGGCTGGGATCCTCGCGGCGCGTGCCGAGCAGGCGGTTCACCTGGAAGCGGATGCGTTCTTCCGTTTTATTCGCTCTGGATACGTCGAGCCCTGGAAGCCCGAGTCGCACGCGCAGAACGAGATCGTCATGCGGGCCGTTGCCAGCGCGGTTAGCAACTATGCGGCCGCCGGTTACTTGACCATCGTCGACGGGATCGTCATTCCCGCTTGGTTCTTGAAACCTCTGAGGGACGCTCTGAAGAAGGCCGGATACGCCGCTGCGTATGCCGTACTCCGAGCTCCCCTCTCCGTTTGCATGGAGCGGGTGCAGAGCAGGGAAGGCGAGCCGCCTATCGATGCAGGTGCCATCGAGCAGCTTTGGCGGAGCTTCGAGGATCTCGGCGAGTTCGAGCGAAACGCCATCGACGTGGGGGGCAGGGACCCCGAGGAAGCTGCGGATCTGCTTTCGCAGCAACTGGACGATGGGCTCCTTGCGATCTGAGCAGGCGTCGGCGCCGGATGCGTTCGAGCTGCGCTCGTTCCGGGACGAGGATGCGGAGGCGGTCTGGGCCCTGCACGACACAGCACTCGAGCACGCCGGGGTCCACGGAGGCCATGGGCCCGGGGAGGACGACCTACGTGATGTGCGCGGCAGCTACCTCGATGCCGGCGGCGATTTCCTCGTCGGCATATGCGACGGCGAGGTGATCGGGATGGGAGGGCTTCAGCGGCTCTCCTCAGAGGAGTGCGAGATCAAGCGCATGCGGGTGCATCCGGACTTTCAGCGCCGGGGTCGCGGCCGTCGAATCCTCCTCGCGCTGGAGGAGCGGGCTCGGACGCTTGGCTTCCGCGTCGCGCGCCTCGACACCACTGACGGTCAGATGGCGGCGCGGCGGCTCTACGAAAGCGCCGGCTACCGCGAGACCGGCCGCCGCCGCACCGACCGGTTTCTCTTCATCGACTTCGCCAAGACACTGTGAACGGCGCCCGCCCTTCGACGGGCGCCGCGTCCTCCGACCGGCTATTTGACGGTCAGGGTTCCTTCCATCCCGCCTTCGCGATGGCCCGGTACCGAGCAGAAGAAGGTGTAGGTGCCCGGTTTGAGGTCGATCGTGGTCGAGGTCGAGCTGTCGGTGATCAGTTCGGTGGCGCCGACCTCTTTGCCGCCCGAGTCTTCGATCGCGACGTCGTGGGTGAGCGACTGCGGGTTGTCGAAGTCGATCGTCACCTCACCCGCTTTGGCCGAGGCCTGGGTGGTGGTGTAGGCGAGCGAGCCGCTCGGGTCGGCCACGAACTCGACGGTGGAGCCACTCCCGCCGCCGCCGCCGGTCTGCCCGCCTCCAGCTTCCCCACCGGAGGTTTCGCTTCCGTTCGTGCTCGTCGCCGTGCTGGTCGTGTCCGAGTCGTCGTCGCCACCGCAGGCGACCAGCGCCAGCGAGGCGAGGGCGAGAACGAGTAGGGCGGTGACCTTCTTCATGTGGGGGGATCCTTTCCTGGAGAGAAGAGGGACTAGGAAAACTGTAACTGGATACGGCCGCTCCGCGAGCGGCGTTCAGCGGCCCTTGAACTCAGGCTTGCCGCCGCCTCCGAAGAATGCCTCCACGCCCGCTCGCAGGTCCTCGGTCGCCATGCTGTCGGCGATCCCGTGGCGCTCGAGTTGGAGGTGCTCGGTGAGGCTGTTCTCGATGCTCTGGCCGCAGAGGAGCTTCGACATCCGCACGTAATGGGGTGCCTTGGCGGCGAGCTTCTCCGCCTTCTCCCGCGCCCGCTCCATCAGTTGGTCGGGAGCGACGACCTCTGTGACGAGCCCCTCGGCAAGGGCGCTCTCGGCCGTCATGTCGGGGTCCTCGAGGAGGATTTCCAGCGCTCGGCTGGGCCCGACGACGCGGGGCAGGAAGTAGGTCATGCCGCCGTCGGGAGAGGCGCCTATGCGTCCGTAGGCGCAGGCGAAGAAGGCCGCCTCGGAGGAGATCCGGATGTCGCAGGCCAGTGCCAGCGAGAAGCCCGCCCCCGCAGCGGGACCGTTGACCGCTGCGATCACCGGGTAGGGGATCCGGCGCAGGTCGACGATCGCCACGTGCAGGGCCTCGGCTCCGCGCCGCACTTCGGAGGGCAGGTCGATCTCCTCCGACTCGACCCCTTTCTGGAACCAGGTGACGTCGCCGCCGGCGCAGAACGCCTTGCCGGCGCCGGTGATGATCAGCGCCCGCAGCGGGGCCCGGTCCGCGAGCCAGGCGAAGGCCACCGCCAGCTCGCCGATCATCTCTGGGCTCATCGCGTTGAAGGCGTCGGGCCGGTTGAGGGTGAGGGTGCCGATCTCACCGTCGATCTCGATGCTCAGTGTGTTCAGCTCAGGCGGGCTGCTGCTAAGGGTCTGGGTGGTCATCTCGCTCTCCGTATGGGTGAAGTGGACCGGGTGAATTTGGCCGGGTGGCCAGGAGCCTACTCTTTGACCCGTGAGCGAAAGGGACGACAAGACAGGTCTCTCGCGGGCCGAAGCGGTTGCGCAGCAGCGACGCGAGCTGCCCGATTCCCCCGGCGTCTACCTCTTCCACGGCAGCGGTGGCGAGATCCTCTACGTGGGCAAGGCCCGCTCGATCCGCAAGCGGGTTGCCTCCCACTTTTCCGGCGGCGAGCCCCGTCTCACCTCGCGAGTGGAGGGGATCGAGTTCCTCGTCACCTCGACCGAGGCGGAGGCTCTGCTCGCCGAGCAGAGCTTCATCAAGCGCCACCGGCCGCGTTTCAACATCCGCCTCCGCGACGACAAGTCGTATCCGTACGTCTGTGTCAGCCTCGACGAGGAGTACCCGCGGGTCTACTTCACCCGCGAGAAACACCGCGCCGGCCGCGCCTACTTCGGCCCCTTCTCAAGCGCGAAGCGGGTGCGCGAGACGCTTGACCTGCTCGGCAAGCTCTTCCAGTTCCGGACCTGCGAGGGAGCCGAACCCGGCCGCCGTTCCGGCAGTCCCTGCCTCGATTACTACATCAAGCGCTGCGGGGCGCCCTGTGTCGGCTATGTCAGCCGCGAGGAGTACCGCCGCAACATCGACGCGATCGTCGACTTCCTCTCCGGCCGCTACCGCCAGGTCGAGGCCGACGAGCTGGCCAAAATGAGCGAGGCGGCAGCGGCGCAGGAGTTCGAGCGCGCCGCCTTGCACCGCGACCGGCTGAAGGCGATCCAGTCGCTGTTCGAGCGCCAGCGCGTCGCCGGCGGCTCGGTCGGCACTGCTGACCTGATCGGCGTTGCCGCCGAGGGCGCCGACGCCAACGCTCAGGTCTTCCAGGTCCGCGACGGCATCCTCGCCGAGCGGCAGAGCTTCTACCTCGACAACCAGGCTGAACGCGACCTGGCCGAGGTCGCCGAGGAGTTCATCGGCCAGTACTACTCGGCCTCGCCGGCGATGCCGCGCACGATCATCGTCGGCCCCTACCTGCGCGACCGCGCCGAGCTGCTGGCAGCGGCGCTCAGCGAGCAGCGAGGAAGCGCCGTCGAGGTGCGCGTCGCCGAGCGCGGCGACAAGCGGCGCCTGCGCGAGCTGGCCGAGCGCAACGCCCGCCTTGCCCTCGACCAGGACCGGCTGCGCCGCGAGCACCGCCGCCAGCGCCGGGTCGAGTCGCTGGCCGACCTGCGCGAGGCGCTGAACATGCAGGAGCTGCCGGTGCGGATCGAGGGCTTCGACATCTCCAATCTCGGCGGCGATCACACCGTCGCCTCGATGGTCGTCTTCGAGGGCGGGGCGACGAAGAAGTCCGACTACCGGCGCTTCCGGGTCAGGGGCGAGAAGAGGGACGAGACCCGCAGCAACGGCGGTCCTGACGACTTCGCCGCGATGGAGGAGATCCTCGGCCGGCGGATGAATCGCTACCTCGAGCAGGTCGACCTCTCGCCGCACGACGGCAAACGCGACGGAAGCTTCGCCTCGCTGCCCTCGTTGATCGTGATCGATGGCGGCAAGGGGCAGCTTGGGGCTGGGATGCGGGCGCTGCGCCCCTTCACCGAGCGCGGCGTCACCGTGGTCGGTCTCGCCAAGCGGCAGGAGGAGGTCTACGTGCCGGAGCGCCCGGCTCCGATCGACCTGCCCGCCGACTCGGAGGCCTCGAAGCTGCTGCAACGGGTTCGCGACGAGGCGCACCGCTTCGCGATCGAACACCATCGCGGCCGCCGCGACCAGGCGATGACCGGCTCCGTGCTCGACGAGCTGAAGGGTGTCGGGCCGGTCCGCAAGCGGGCGCTGCTGCAGCATTTCGGCTCTCCGGAGCGGTTTCTCGCCGCCAGCCGCGAGGAGCTCGAGGCGGTGCCCGGCATGCCTGGCAAAGTAGCTCGTGAGATCCACGAGCAGCTCAACAGGACCGGCTGATGGCAAGCGCAGAGGACATGGTGGAGCGCAAGCAGGATCGCGACGGCGAGGGTCCCCGCCGTGAGGTCACGCTGGTGATCATCACCGGCCACTCCGGTGCCGGCAAGTCGGAGGCGATCGCCGCCTTCGAGGATGGCGGCTACTTCTGTGTCGACAACCTGCCGCCGAAGATGATCGGCAGCCTCGGTGAGCTCTTCCGCCATGAGGGCAGCGGCGTCGAGCGCGCCGCGGTCGTCTCCGACGTGCGCGGCGGCGACTATTTCGAGGACCTGATCCAGGTTCTCGACGACCTCGACACCGACGGGCTGAAACCGAAGCTGCTCTTCCTCGAGGCGGATGAGGAGACCCTGCTCGACCGCTACAAGGAGACGCGCCGCCGCCACCCGATGGCGCCGGAAGGAAGGATCGTCGACGGCATCCGGGCCGAGCGCGAGCTGCTGGCGCCGCTGCGCGAGCGGGCCGACGTCGTGATGGAGACCGGTGACCTGACCAGCGGCATGCTGCGCCGCCGCATCGCCGAGGAGATGCTGGGCCGAAACGAGAGCGGCAAGCTGGCGCTGACCCTGCTCACCTTCGGCTTCAAGAACGGACCGCCGCGCGATGCCGACCTCACCCTCGACGTGCGCTTCCTGCCCAACCCCCACTACGTCGACTCGCTGCGGCCGATGACCGGTCTCGACCTCGAGGTCCGCGAGTACGTCGAGTCCGGCACCCAGGCAGGTGAGTTCTACGGCCGCCTGCTGCCGCTGCTCGAGTTCCTCGTCCCGGCCTATGTGGCCGAGGGCAAGAGCCACCTGACGATCGCCATCGGCTGCACCGGGGGTCGCCACCGCTCGATCACCGTCGCCGACCGGATCCGCCGCGACCTCGAGAGCCGCGACGACGTCGTTATTCGGGTCAAGCACCGCGACGCCGAACTCGACTGACGGACTCAGGCGCCGCCAGGCAGCGTCCTCGGTCGCTCACGTGCAGAGCACGCTTCGCTCCCTGCGTCCTTGCCTGGCGGCGCCTGAGTCTCGTCACGGCCGCTCGTCCATAGAATCGCGCGCCTTGCCCGATCCTGTGATCTCAATCCGCGGCCTGCGCAAGAGCTATGGCGAGTTCGATGCCGTGCGCGGGATCGAACTCGACGTGCGCGCGGGGGAGATCTTCGCCTTCCTCGGGCCAAACGGGGCCGGCAAGACGACCACGGTCGAGATCCTCGAGGGCTATCGCAAGCGCAGCGGGGGAGAGGTGAGAGTGCTCGGCGAGGACCCGGAGAGCGCCGGCCGGGCCTGGCGCGAGCGGATCGGGATCGTGTTGCAGAGCTGCAATCTCGACCCTTACCTGACCGTGCGCGAGTCGCTCGGCCTCTACGCCGGCTATTACACGGCGCCACGACCTGTCGACGAGGTGATCGAGCTGGTCGGGCTGGAGGGCAAGGCCGACGCCCGGGCGAGGAGCCTCTCCGGCGGCCAGCAGCGCCGCCTCGACGTCGGCATGGCCCTGGTCGGCGACCCCGATCTGCTCTTCCTCGACGAGCCGACCACCGGCTTCGATCCCTCGGCCCGGCGCCAGGCCTGGGACGTGATCGCCGGTCTGCGCGACCTCGGCAAGACGGTCTTCCTCACCACCCACTACATGGACGAGGCGCAGCGGCTCGCCGACCGGGTGACGATCATCGCCCGCGGCGAGATCGTCGCCACCGGCACTCCCGAGGACCTCGGTGACCGCGAGAGCCAGCCGGCGAAGATCAGCTTCCGCCTGCCGCACGGGGTCGACGCGGGCGAAGTGCCCGGAGACGGGGCGGTGGGGGAGGACGGCGAGATCTCGCTCAACACGACGAGCCCGGTCGGGCTGCTGAACGAGCTGACCGGCTGGGCGCTGGCGCGGGACGTCGAGCTCGAGGGGCTCGAGGTGACCCGGCCGACCCTGGAGGACATCTACCTGGAGCTGACCGAGTGAGCGGCCCGGCCCTCGTTGCGCATCAGTTCCGCTACGACCAGAAGGCCTTCTGGCGCAACCCCGCTGCGGTCTTCTTCACCGTCGGCTTCCCGGTGATTCTGCTGCTGATCTTCGCCACGGTCTTCGGCGGCCAGACGATCGAGGTGCGGGGCGGCATCGAGACCACTACCTACTACGTGCCGGCGATCATCACCCTCGCGGTGATCTCGGCGACGATGCAGAACCTGGCGATGACGCTCGTCATCGCTCGCGAGGACGGGCGGCTGAAGCGCGGCCGCGGCACGCCGATGCCCGCCTGGGTCTTCATCGCCGGGCGGATCGGCAACTCGATCGTCGTCGCGCTGATGATGCTGGCGTTGATCGCCGTGCTCGGCCGCCTCCTCTACGGCGTTGCGATTCCCTGGGGGCAGCTGCCGGAGATCCTCGTCGTCCTCGTCGTCGGCGCGGCGTCCTTCTGCTGTCTCGGCATCGCCCTCACGGCTGCGATTCCCTCGCAGGACGCAGCGGCCCCGATCGTCAACGCGCTGCTGCTGCCGCTCTACTTCCTCTCCGGAGTCTTCATCCCCGACGACGAGCTTCCGGACGGCGTGATCAGCTTCGCCAACCACTTCCCCGTCCGCGACTTCTTCCAGGCGTTCTTCGATGCCTACGTCCCGGCGGGGGGCGGATCCGCCCTCAACTGGGGCGATCTGGCCGTCGTCGCGATCTGGGGCGTTGCCGGCTTGCTCCTCGCAATCCGCTTTTTCCGCTGGACCCCACGCGGCGGCTGATCCGCCCGCCCGTATAGCCTGCCGCCACGATGCTTCACCACGTTCTTCTGGAGGTCGAGGACCTCGAGCGGAGTGCGTCCTTCTACGACGCGCTGCTTGCCCCCCTGGGCTGGCGGCGCCATTTCGAGGAGGACAAGACGATCGGCTGGGGCATCGCCAAACCCGTCTTTTTCATTGCGGCCCATCATGAGCCGCAGGCCGGCTTCGGACTGGTCAGCTTTTCCGGACTTGGAATCGTCGCCGTCAAGGCGGCCTGGGAAGGGGGGATGGGAGCCGGCGGCACCAGCGTTGCCGAGCCCGGCGAGCGTCGCTCCTACGGTTCCGGCTCCTACTCGGCTTTTCTCAAGGACCCCGACGGGTATGAGATCGAGATCACGATCGGGTCCGACTGACGGTTGGCGAAGCACGCCGGCCCATAACATCGAGATATCTCCAAAACGACTCCAGGAGGCTTGACTCAATGGCTGTGAAGGTCGGCATCAACGGCTTCGGGCGGATCGGACGCAACGTCTTCAGGGCGGCGCACGCGGCCAAAGCCGATCTCGAGTTCGTCGCCGTCAATGACCTCACCGATCCCGCGACGCTGGCCCACCTGCTCAAGTACGACTCGATCCTGGGTCGTTTCCCGGGCGAGGTCGCCGTCGACGGTGACGCGATCGTCGTCGACGGGACCCCGATCAAGGTCCTCTCCGAGCGCGATCCCGCAGCGCTTCCCTGGGCCGACCTCGGCGCCGATGTGGTGATCGAGTCGACCGGCTTCTTCACCGCCCGCGACGACGCGGCAAAGCACCTCTCTGCCGGCGCCAGGAAGGTGATCATCTCGGCTCCCGCCAAGGAACCCGACGTGACCGTGGCTCTCGGCGTCAACTTCGACAGCGATTACGACAGGGACAAGCACCAGATCATCTCCAACGCCTCCTGCACGACCAACTGCCTGGCGCCGCTGGCGAAGGTGCTGAACGACGAGTTCGGGATCGAGCAGGGGCTGATGACGACGATCCACGCCTACACCGCGGACCAGCGCCTGCAGGACATGCCCCACAAGGACCTGCGCCGGGCGCGGGCGGCGGCGCTCAACCTGATCCCGACGACGACCGGCGCCGCCAAGGCAGTCGGCCTCGTCCTGCCGGAGCTGAACGGCAAGCTGAACGGCCTTGCGATGAGGGCTCCGGTGGCAACGGGCTCTGTGGTCGACCTCGTCTTCACGACGCCGGAGCCGCTGACCGTCGATCGGGTGAACGCAGCGGTCAAGGCGGCAGCTGAGGGGCCGCTGAAGGGCATCCTCTCCTACACCGAGGACCCGATCGTCTCCACCGACATCGTCCAGGACCCGCACTCCTCGATCTTCGACGCCGGCCAGACGATGACGATCGGCGACGGCCGCATGGTCAAGGCGGTCTCCTGGTACGACAACGAGTGGGGCTACTCCAACCGCTGTGTCGAGCTGGTCGGCAAGGTCCTCTGATCCGGCTCGGGTCGGGGCTGTGAGTTTCTCCAAGAAGAGCGTCCGCGATGCCGAGGTCTCCGGCCGGCGGGTGCTGGTCAGGGTCGACTTCAACGTGCCGCTGGACGGCGGCGGGGTCGCCGACGACACTCGCATCCGGGCGGCGCTGCCGACGATCGAACTGCTGCGCGAGCGGGGGGCGGCGCTGGTGCTGGTCTCGCATCTCGGCCGCCCCAAGGGCGAGGTGAAGCCGGAGCTCTCGCTGCGCCCGGTGGCCGAGCGGCTGGCCGAGCTGTTCGAGACCGAGGTGCACCAGGCTGCCGCCGTCGTCGGTGGCGACGTCGAGACGATGGCTGCCGGCCTCGGCCTCGGCGAAGTGCTGCTGCTCGAGAACGTCCGCTTCGAGCCCGGTGAGACCGAGAACGACCCGGCGCTGGCCGGCACTTTGGCCGGGCTCGCCGATCTCTACGTCAACGACGCCTTCGGCGCGGCCCATCGCGCCCACGCCAGCACCGTCGGTGTCGCCGAGCGGCTTCCAGGCTACGCCGGCCTGCTGCTGGAGCGCGAGGTGACCGAGCTGACCGCCGTGGTCGAGTCGCCGCGGCGTCCGCTGACCGTCGTCCTCGGCGGCGCCAAGGTCTCCGACAAGGTCGGTGTCATCGACCGCTTCCTCGAGATCGCCGACGAGATCCTGATCGGCGGCGCGATGTGCTTCAGCTTCTTCCGCGCCCAGGGGATCGCCACCGGCGACTCGCTGGTCGAGGAGGAGGGCGTGCAGCTCGCCGCCCGGGCGCTGGAGCGGGCGCAGAGCTCGGACTGCGAGCTGCGCCTGCCGGTCGACCTCGTGCTCGGCGAGCGCTTTGCCGCCGACGCCGAGCCGCGCGAGAGCGATGGGGTGGAGGTGCCGGACGGCTGGATGGGTCTCGACATCGGTCCCCGCACGGCGCAGGCGTACTCGGAGGCGATCGCCGCGGCCGGCACCGTTCTGTGGAACGGGCCGATGGGCGCTTTCGAGCTCGAGCCCTTTGCGGCGGGCACCCGCGCCGTCGCCGAGGCCGTCGCCGCGGCGCCCGGCACTACCGTGGTCGGCGGCGGCGATTCGGTCGCCGCGCTGCAGCAGTTCGGGCTCGGTGAGAAGGTGGACTGGCTCTCGACCGGAGGAGGAGCATCGTTGGAGCTCTTGGAGGGAAAGAAACTGCCCGGAGTGGAGGCGCTGCTCGATGCCTGATCGAACCCCGTACATCGCCGCCAACTGGAAGATGCACAAGACCGTTGCCGAAGCGGGGGAGTTCGTCGATGCGCTGCTGCCGCAGATAGCCGCGACGCAGAGCGACGTTGTGATCTGCCCGCCCTTCACGGCACTGAGCGCCGTCGTCGAGCGTCGCTACGGCACCGCCGTCAAGGTTGCGGCTCAGAACATGCACGAGGAGGACTCGGGCGCCTTCACCGGCGAGGTCTCGGCGGCGATGCTGGTCGAGCTCGACGTCGAAGCCGTCATCCTCGGCCACTCCGAGCGCCGGCAGTTCTTCGGTGAGACCGACGAGGCGCTGGCGCGCAAGGTCCCCGCTGCGCTTGCAGCCGGCCTCGAGCCGATCCTCTGCGTCGGCGAGAGCGAGGAGGCACGTGACGGCGGCCAGACCGAGGCCGTGCTGGAGCGCCAGCTGCAGGCCGACCTCGCCGCGCTGGAGGGCGGCAAGCTGAGCCAGGTGGTGATCGCCTACGAGCCGATCTGGGCGATCGGCACCGGTCGCACTGCGACTTCAGAGCAGGCCCAGGAGACGATCGCCTTCATCCGCGACCTGCTGCGCGAGCGCGGCGCCGCTGCGGACCAGGTCCGGATCCTCTACGGCGGCTCGGTCAAGCCAGGCAACGCGGCGGAACTGATGGCTCAGCCCGACATCGACGGGGCGCTGGTGGGGGGTGCGAGCCTCGACCCCGCAGACTTCGCCGCGATCGTGAAAGCGACTGAGTGATGACGGCCCCGGATCGCCGCGATACGGCGTCCTCGGTTGGCCAAATAGCGCTGCTATTCGGCCTCCCTGCGTCCTTGTCTGGCGGCGCCTGGGTCTCGTCATGACCGTTCCGGTCTCTTCGCTGGCCCTGGTCATCCTCGACGGCTGGGGGCTGGCGGAGCCCGGTCCTGGCAACGCGATCTCGCTGGCCGAGACGCCGGTCTTCGACCGGCTTTGGGGTGGCTTCCCCCATACGCAGCTCTCCGCCCAGGGGCGCGACGTCGGCCTCCCCGACGGACAGATGGGCAACTCCGAGGTCGGCCACCTCAATCTCGGCGCGGGGGCGATCGTCAAACAGGACCTGACCCGGATCGACGACGCGATCGCCGACGGCAGCTTCTTCGAAAACGAGGTGCTGCTGGCGGCCTGCGAGCGTGCCCGTAACAGCCCCCGCGGGCGCCTGCACCTGCTCGGCCTCGTCTCCGACGGGGGCGTCCACTCCGGCTGGGAGCACATCGAGGCGGCGATCGAGCTCGCCTCCCACGAGGGCGTCACCGACGTCGTCTTCCACGCCTTCACCGACGGCCGCGACACCCTGCCGCACGGCGGCCGCGGTTACCTGCACGAGCTGGAGCGCTGGCTGCGCCACGCCGGCCGGGTGGCGACGGTCAGCGGGCGCTACTACGCGATGGACCGCGACACGCGCTGGGAGCGGATCAAGCTCGCCTATGACGCAATCGTCCATGCCCGGGGCCTGCACGTCGCCGGTGCCGAGGAGGCCATCGCTGCCGCCTACGAGCGTGAGGAGACCGACGAGTTCGTCAAGCCGACCGTGATCGGCGACTACGACGGCGTCGCCGATGGCGACGTGGGGGTTTTCATCAACTTCCGTCCCGACCGGGCACGGGAGCTGACTCGGGCCCTGGCCGAGCCGGGCTTCGAGGAGTTCTCGCGCGCCGGGGGGCCGCTGCTCGATTTGACCACGATGACCGAGTACCGCAAGGGCTGGCCCTACCCGGTCGCCTTCCCGGAGGAACGGCCCAAGACCACCCTGGCCGAGACGATCGCCGCTGCCGGCGGGCAGCAGCTGCACGTCGCCGAGACCGAGAAGTACGCCCACGTCACCTACTTCTTCAACGGCGGTCGCGAGCAGGAGTGGGAGGGAGAAGAGCGCCACCTGGTCGACTCGCCCCGCGACGTGCCGACCTACGACCACAAGCCCGAGATGAGCGCCCGCGCCGCGGCCGATGCCTTCGCCAGCCACTGGTCCGAGGGCGACTACCGCTTCGGCATCATCAACTTCGCCAATCCCGACATGGTCGGTCACACCGGCGTGATTCCCGCTGCGGTCGCCGCCGTCGAGGCGGTCGACGCCTGCCTCGGCGATGTAGCCGACGTCGTGCAGGCGAAGGGCGGCGCCTGCATCGTCACCGCCGACCACGGCAACTGCGATCACATGCTCGAGCCGGACGGCTCGCCGAACACCGCGCACTCGCTCAACCCGGTGCCGCTGGTCGTCACCGCCGACGGCCTCGCCCTGCGCGGCGGCGGCATCCTCGCCGACGTCGCTCCCACCGCGCTCGAGCTGCTCGGCGTCCCGCAGCCAGAGGCGATGACCGGCCGCTCTCTGATCAGCACGGGCGAGTGAAGGATTCGACACCCCATGGGGTGCAAAAGCCTTCATCGAAGAGATGAGAGCTGAGCCGGAAAGGCTGAGGTTCGAGATCGAGGCGCGTGACGGGGCTGCGCGCGCGGGCGTGCTGCATACCGCTCACGGCCCGGTCCAGACGCCTGCCTTCATCCCGCTCGCGACAAAGGGCACGGTGCGAGGGCTCGAGTCGGCGGAGGTGGCGGAGCTCGGCTACCAGCTGATCCTCGGCAACACCTATCACCTGTTCGTCTCACCGGGGCCGGAGCGGATCGCGAAGGCGGGGGGCCTGCACGGCTTCATGGGCTGGGAGCGGGCGCTGATCACCGACTCCGGTGGCTTCCAGGTCTTCTCGCTGGCGCACGGAGGCGTCGCCAACGAGGTCAAGGGCTCCGGGAGGCCGGGGGGCGAGCACGGCTCGGTGCTCTCGATCGCCGAGGAGGGGGTGCGATTCCGCTCCTATCGCGACGGCGCCGAGCTCTTCATCTCGCCCGAGGTCTCGATGCAGGTGCAGGCCGCCCTCGGCTCGGACATCGCCCTGGTTTTCGACGAGTGCACGCCCTTTCACGCCGACCGCGACTACACGGCGCGCTCGACCGAGCGGACCCACCGCTGGCTCGACCGCTGCCTTCGGTGGCACGAGCAAGAGGGACCCGCGAGGCAGGCGGTGTTCGGGATCGTCCAGGGAGGAGTCCACGAGGACCTGCGGCGCGAGTCGGCCGAGTACGTCTCCGCCGCCGGGGTCGACGGTCTGGCGATCGGCGGCACCCTCGGCCGCGACAAGGAGGAGATGCGGGAGGTGCTGGCGATGACAGCGCCCCTGCTGCCGGAGGAGGCGCCCAAGCACCTGCTCGGCATCGGCGAGGTCGACGACCTGCTCACCGGCATCGCTCTCGGCCTCGACGTCTTCGACTGCGCCGTTCCCACCCGGCTCGCACGTCACGGCGTCGCCCTCGTCCCCGACCCGGAGTCGCGCTTTCGCCTCGACCTGCGCAAGTCGGGCTTCGAGGGGAACCGCAACCCGATCGTCGACGGTTGTCCCTGCCCTGCCTGCCGACGCCACGACCGCGACTACCTCAGCTACCTCTCGCGCGCCGAGGAGCTGACCGCAATTCGCCTCATCTGCCTCCACAACCTCACCTACGTGCAGGAGCTCGTCAGTCGCGCTCGCGAGGCCATCGCGGCAGGGGGGTTCTCCTCATACGCCGCGGATGCCGGCGCCGGCAGAGCGCCGTGGTCCGCCGGCTGACCCGGCTCAAGCCTTGGTGTTCGCGACGGTCCACGACCGGCCGAGGTCGCCCAGGGCCGAGATCAGCGGTGGGCCGACCGCTCCGGCTCCAAAGCCCCAGGCAAGCGCTGCCGCCACGTCCCACGCACCTCCGAAGCTCTTGTCCACCCAGAGCTCCTGCATTCCCGCAACAAGAGCAACGAGTAGCAGCAGGCCCAGCACGACGGTGTCGACGGCGAAGACCTTCACGGCCAGCTCGTGGGCCGAGGGACCGGGATCCACGGTTTCGACCGGCTCGAAGGGCACGGTCGGCTCTGGCGTGGCGGCTGCGATGAATCTCTCGTCGAGTTCGGCGTCTGCCGCGACCTTGCGCAGCTTGACTTCAGCGGGCCAGAACGCGGCGAGCGCCTCCTTTGCCCCGGCGACGCTCGTCGCTTCGCGGAAACGCTGAATCACCGCGTCGAAGCCGGCCGGGGGTGAAACCCCGTCTGGGAGGTTCTCCGCCATTGCGATGGCATCCTCGATCGCCCTGGCGGGCCAGTCGCCGGCCAGCGTCACCGCCTCGTCTGCAGCCGCCTTCACCTCGCGCATGGCTTTGAGATCGAGGGGGCCCACGCGCGCCAGCGTTCGGTCCAGGACGCTCTGCCGGTACTTGTCGAGCACTGCCAGCTGCTCGTTTCGCTGCTGCAGCTCTCCCAGCCGGTTTGCAACATCGGGCCAGGCGCGAAGCTCGAGCTCGAGCTTCGCGAGGGCTTCTCGTGTTTTTTTCAGCTGCTCCTCGCTGGGGAAAAGGCGCAGCGGCCGTCGCAGCTCAGCGAGCTCATGCCGTACCGCCTCCGCGGTCGTCCACTCCTGCACGTTCGCGGGCAGTTTGAGCTCGGCTGCCGCTTTTTTGAACCCGCTGTCGATGTTCGCTGCGTTCTCGCCGGCGGCCATCTCTTCGACGACACGTATTTCGCGCCGCAGATCTTCCTTCGACCGTCCCCAGCCTCGCCAGCTGCTGACCCTGATCGCGACGGCGATGCCGAGGAGAATCAAAAGTGCGGTCAGGACCCCGGAGAACTTTTCTTCAACAGCGAGATCGAGCTCGCCCTCTCCTACCGTGATCTTGCCTTTGTAGGTGTGCCCACTCGCTTCGCCTGCGGAGGTGGTCAGCTCGAGCGATTCCGATTTGGTGTCGCTGCACGAACCCGAAACGGTCGCCTGCTTGCCAGCCACTTGCACTGTCCCGATCTTCGTGGGGTCGGTGAAATGGTTGGGGTCGGTGAGATGAAGGTTCACGCAGGGCCCAGTCAAGGGCAATTGCGTGCCGGACTCACCGCCCTCGAACGTATTAACGAATACCCATTCGGAGACAGCAGGTTTGACCGGTGCTCCTTCGTGCAGGGGTACCCGTAGCACCGCGCCGTGCGGAAGTCCCGACGCCGGCTCGGCCACGATGTCCAGGAATGCCTCGGGCCGGATGTACGAGGTCACCCTGATCGGGGCTCTTTCGCCGGGTTCGATGTTCATTTCGGTCCCTGTTCCGATGAACCCTGTGCGGTCTTCTTCTCCATCTTCGCTAGCAAGCGAGAGGCTCAGTTTCAGTTCGACGGCGGTTTCGTTTAGAACCGTGAGGCTGCCGGTCCCATCGGGTTCCAGCGCCACGCTCGGAGGGATGGCTGTGAGCGGCGGGGAGAGCGGTGGGCTTTCCTCAGCCTGAGCTGTGCTCGTAAGGAGCAGCAGGACCAGCACGCAGGCACCCACAAGCCAGTTTCGCCTTCTCATGGTCAGCCTCTCCCATAGCGTTGATCCCGCAGCTGGAAGAATTTAACTGATTGATCTGGAGAAGGAGTTCAGCCGCTCATTCAGTGTTCTTCTGAACCAGTTCCTTGAACTCTTCGACGACCCGGTCGACGCTGTCGCCGGCGACTTCGCTCGCCTTGACTCCAGAGGCCTTGTCGGTGGTGTAGATCACCGCCGCCGCAACCGCGGCGGCGATCAGGACGAGCGCGACGAGGGCCAGCACGAACCTGGCGAAGCGGGAGAAGGCGCTCCGCTTCTTCTGCGCCGACGGCGGAGGGGCGACGGGTGGGGGCTGCTGCGCACGAGCCGCCGGTCGCCGGGTCGGCGAGGGCGCCGGACGGTACTCGGTCTGGGCGGTGCGGTCGAGGCGACGGGTGGCGGTCTCTCCGCCCAGGACGCGGGTCGGTGAGGTGTCGTCGCCGAGCGGCAGGGTCACGTCCTCCCCCTGTAGACCCAGCTGCAAACCGCCGGCGAGCTCGCCGGCGCTGGCGTAGCGGCGGGACGGATCCCCCTCCAGGGCTCTGAGGACGGCGGCGCCCAAGGTCTCTGGCACCTCGTCGTTGTAGGTGCTGGGCGGCAGCGGCCGCTCGTTCTGCTGGCGCACGGCCAGCTCGGCCAGGGTCGAACCCTCGTATGGCAGCCGCCCGGTGAGGAACTGGTAGAGCACGACGCCGAGCGCGTAGACGTCGGTGGCGGGGGTCGCCTCCTCGCCGCGCACCTGCTCGGGGGAGAGGTAGGCGGCGGTGCCGACTACCGAGCCGACCTGGGTGATCCTGGTTTGTTCGACTGCCCGAGCGATGCCGAAATCGGTCAGCTTGACCGTCATCTCGCCGCCGCCCACCGGGCCGCCGACAACCATCAGGTTGCCCGGCTTGACGTCGCGGTGGATGATCCCGCGCCGGTGCGCGTAGTCGAGCCCGGAGCAGGCCTGGGCACCGATCTCGGCGGTCGTCTCAGCATCAAGTGGGCCCTGGCGCTGCAGGATCTGGGCCCCAGAACGGCCCTGGACGTACTCCATCACGATGTAGTGGCGCCCCTCGTCGACCCCGGTGTCGTAGACCTGGACGATGTTGGGGTGGATCAGCTTGGCGACCGCGAGCGCCTCGCGGCGGAAGCGGGCGACGAAGCGCTCGTCGTCGGAAAGGTGCTCGGCGAGGATCTTGACCGCGACCGTGCGCTCGAGGATGCGATCGGTCGCCTGGTGGACGCTCGACATCCCGCCCGAGCCGAGCCGCTCGCCGATCTCGTATCGCCCTGAGAGTGTGCCCGCCTCCATCATTCGCCTTCCCCTGCCGGGCTGGCCGGGCTGATGCCGCCAGGCGCGCCGGTGCCGCCGCTTTCGCTCGGCGGAGTGGTGGGCGTGGTTTCCGTCGGGGTGCCCGGCGGTTCTTTTTCTTCTTTCTCCGCTTCCTTTTCTTCCTTCTCTTCTTCCTTTTCCTGCTTCTTCTGCTGGCCCGGTGGTTCTTCCTCGGTCTCTTCCGTCGACGGGACACTGGGCGGTTCCACCGCTTCGGTCGTTTCTTCTTCGCAGGAGGCGACCACTTCGTTGAGGCGAACCGCACCGCGTTCGAGCGCCTGCTTGAGCTTCGGGTCTACCTCCGTCAGCGTGTCCACCTGGGCGCTGACTTCCTCCGCCGCGTCGCCGGCGCCGACGCATTCGCCTTCGTCAGCGAGCTGTCGGACTGTGTCGAGGTTCGCGGTTATCTCACGCGCCGTTTCGCCCGGCAGCAGCTGGGCATCCTCGCCACTGCCGCAGGAGACGAGGGCCACGGCGGCGGCAGCGCCGAGCATGAGGGCAAGCAAGGATGCGGTCGCTTGACGCACCGTAGCGAGTCTAGACAACGCCTTTGGGCCCAGATTTTCCCTGCAATCGTCCGTCACTGGCCGGTGTAGAGCCGGTCTGCGAGGCGGGCGGGGAGTCCGGCGGCGCGGATCGGCGAGGCGGCGCGCTCGATCTCGTAGGGGACCCGGTGGAAGCGTGCCGTTTCCTCCTCCGTATTCAGCTCGAGCCAGGCTGCGCGCGGATCGCCGTCGCGGGGCTGGCCGACGCTGCCCGGGTTGAGCAGCCAGCCCCCCTCACCGAGGTCGAGCAGGGCACCGTCGCTGGCCTGGCTGCCGCGAACCTCGCCGTCCTGGCTTCCACCTGGCCGGGTGAAGAACAGCGCCACATGGGAATGTCCGATCAGGGCGATCCGCTCCGACTGGACGTCCATGCAGTCGCCCGCCTGCTCGAGCGAGAGCACGTACTCCCAGATCGGATCGCGAGGGGAGGCATGGAAGAGGCCGAGGCCCGTCCGCTCTCCGCTTGGCGCCAGCCCGCGCAGGAACTCGAGAGTGTCCTCGCTGACGTTGTCCCGGGTCCACTCGACCGCATCCGCTGCAGCCTCGGAGAAAGAGGAGATGTCGAGGCCGCCGAGCACCGCCAGGTCGTGGTTGCCGACCAGACAGAGGTTGCAGCGTTCCCGCACCAGGGCGGCGCAGGCGTCCGGCTCGACCCCGTAGCCGAGCACGTCGCCTAGACACCAGATCTCCTCGACCTCAGCTGCGTCGATCGCCCCGAGCACCGCCTCGAGGGCGGGCAGGTTGGCGTGGATGTCAGTGATCGCAGCAACGCGCACGGCGGCCAGCGTACCCTGGTCCCCCGCCCCTCCATACGATGCGCTCGATGACGACTGCCGCAACCGATCCCGTCGCCGAGCTGCGCTCGGCGGTCGACCGCGCCGCCCGCGCTCTGCGCGATGGGGAGACGGCAGGGCCCGAGCCGACGCTCGACCGGCCTCCCAAGCCGGAGCTGGGCGACTACAGCTCCAACGCGGCGATGCTGCTCGCCGCGCCGCTGGGCGAAAACCCGCGCGACGTCGCCGCCCGCTTCAGTGCCGAGCTCGCAAACCAGCTGGGCGACACCGTCGACCGCATCGAGGTTGCCGGTCCCGGCTTCGTCAACCTCTTTCTTGCCGACGCCTGGTACCGGCGCGCGATGGCCGGCCTGGCAGAGGGCGAGCAACTGGGCCCGGCGCCGACCGACTCGCCCGAACGCATCCTGGTCGAGTTCGTCTCCGCCAACCCCACCGGTCCGCTGCACGTCGGCGGCGGCCGTCACGCGGCTTACGGCGACGCCCTGGTCCGCCTGCTCGAGGCGGTCGGGCACGAGGTGCAGCGCGAGTTCTACGTCAACGACGCCGGTGGGCAGATCACCCGCTTCGCCGCTTCGATCGCGGCTCGCATGCGCGGCGAGGAGGTACCGGAGGAAGGCTACGAGGGCGCCTATGTCGGCGAGCTGGCCGAGCGCATTCGCTCCGAGGGGATCGACCCCAGCGATGCCAAGGCAGTCGGAGCGCGAGGCGTCGAGCTGGTCCTCGAGCAGGTGCGCGGCACCCTCGATCGCTTCGGCGTCCGCTTCGACACCTGGTTCTCCGAGCGCGACCTCTACGCCCGCGGGGAGGTCGAGTCGGCGCTGGAGCGGCTCGAGCAGAGCGGCCACACCTACCGCAGCGAAGACGCGCTCTGGCTGCGGACGACGACCTTCGGCGACGACAAGGATCGGGTGCTGATCCGGGCCGATGGAGAGCCGACCTATCTTGCCGCCGATGTGGCCTACCACCGGGACAAGCTCGAGCGGGGGTTCGGGCGGTTGATCGACGTTTTCGGCGCCGACCACCATGGCTACGTCGCCCGGCTGAAGGCGGTCGTCGCCGGGTTGGATGCAGATCCCGAGAAGCTCGAGGTGCTGATCATGCGTCTGGTGCACATCGTCGAAAGCGGCGAGCGGGCGCAGATGTCGAAGCGCAGCGGCGACTTCGTCTCGCTCGACGAGCTGCTCGACGACATCGGAGTCGACGCGACCCGCTGGTTCATGCTCTGGCGCAGCCATGACACCACGGTCGACCTCGACCTGGAGCTGGCGCGACGGCAGTCCAACGACAACCCCGTCTACTACGTCCAGTACGCCCACGCTCGCATCGCCAGCATCCTGCGCAAAGCCGGCATGGAAAGTGGGCAAGCAGCCGAAGGAGCCGGCATTCCCACGCCGGAGACTCCGCTCGAGCCGGCCGAGAAGGATCTGGTCAAGCGCCTGCTCGAGTTCCCGGGCGAGGTTCGCGAGGCGGCCGCGCGACGTGCCCCGCACCGGGTCTGCGCCTACTCGACCGCCGTGGCGGCGGACTTCCACGCCTTCTACCGCGACTGCCAGGTCGTCGGAGCAGAGGGCGAGGGAGTCGAGCGCTCGCGCCTCGCCCTGGCGCTACTCGCGAAGGAGACGATCGCGGGCGCCCTCAGCCTGCTCGGCATTTCCGCTCCCGAGCGAATGTGATGCTGCGTCGCCGTAAGCAGCCGCCGGTGCTCGCTGAGATCCCGGCTGCGCGGAATGGGTCTGAGCGGCTCGGCTCGCTCGGCCGCGGGACTCTCGACGCCTTCGCCGGTCTCTCCAAGACCCTCGCCGGCGCCTCGCCGGTGATGACCAGCGGCGCCGCTTCGACGACGGTCGCCCTCGGGCTTGCCACGGCGGCCGCCGCCGAGGGTAAGCGGGTTGCTCTGCTCGAGTGCGACCTCGCGACCCCGGTGCTTGCCACCACGCTCGAGCTGGCTCCAGGTCCTGGGCTGCACGAGTACCTGCGTGGCGAGGCTGAGGCGGCGCAGATCCTTCAGTCGCTCATCCTCGCCGGCCCGGCATCGGGGCGGGCTACGGAGCCCCTCGTCTGCATCGTTGCGGGCGATCCCACTTCATCCATGGCGACGCTGCTCGGTTCGGACGATTTCCGCCACGCGACTGAGAAGCTGGGGCGCGCTTACGACCTGTTGGTGATCGACGGTCCGCCGCTGCAGGGCGATGAGGAGGCGCTGATGGCGGTCGCGCAGTGGGCCGAGGCGATTCTCGCTTGCGGCCCCCGCAGCGAAGTCCCCCGGCGGCCGGCAGCGCAGCTGACCGGCCTCGTCGTTCAGGAGTAGGGCGCTGGATTCGCGCTAGAGGTCATAGCGCTCGAGGTCGGCCTCGAGTCGCTGTGCGTCCTCGCCTTGCGGGCCGGCTCTGCTCGCAGCCTTCGCCCCCGCTGCGTCGCCGTCCCGTCGCCAGCGGGCGATGCCGAACGCCAGGGCGACGAGCGCGACGAGGAGGGCTACCGCCGGCACCAGGTAGGCGGATAGGTCGAAGCCCGACCCCTTCGGCTGGGCCAGGACGGCTCGTCCGTATTGGGCGACGAGGGCGTCCTCGATCTGGTCCTTCGTCTTGCCTGCCGCGATCAGCTTGGCGATGTAGACCTTCTGCCGGCGTGCCTGCGGCGAGTCCGCCAGCTCGAGCAGGGTGCCGCAGATCGGGCACATCACCTCGTCTTCGACGTCGCTGAGGGTGGTTTTCGGCTCTGGGGATGCAGCGGTTGGCGCGGCGGCGACAGGGGCGGCGAGCGCCAGGATGGCGGCACCGATCGCGGCAAGCAGCCAGACGCGCATCACTGCTGCCTTTTGAGGAGGGGGACGACGTTCTCGGCGAGGAACTCGTCATCGACCGGTCCCCGCCAGATCAGCGCGAGCCGCCCCTCGGGGTCGACGAGGAAGTTCTCCGGCACGCCGGTGGAGCCGAACGCCGCGCTGCGCTCGTCGCCCACCGAGCGCAGCTGCGGGTAAGTCGTCCGGTAGTCGCGCAGGAAGGCCAGGGCGTCGTCGCGATTGTCCTGGACGTTGACGCCGAGCACCGTCACGTTGCGATCGCTGAAGTGACCCTGGAAGCGCTCCAGCGCCGGCGCCTCTTCACGGCATGGCTCACACCAGGAGGCCCAGAGGTTGACCAGTACCCAGTCGCCGCGGTAGCCGGCGACCGATCCCTGGCCTGGACCCGGCAGTTTGGGCAGCACCTTGTCGGGGACGGGCTCGCCGACCGAGATCTCGGCATTTCCCTTGCTCAGCAGGCCAAAGCCGAGCAGGCCGACGACGGCCAGCACGGCGAGGAAGGCGACAAAAGAGCGCGCGCTCACAGCTGAGACTCTAAATCGCGCTTGCCTCCGGCTCTTTGGGGGGCTCGTCGGCGAGCGCCACGTCGATGCGCTCGAAGCGACGAGCCACCGCGACGATGGCGACCGTGACGCCCACCCAAAGCAACAGCATCTCGAGATAGACGATGCTTCTCGTCCAGCCGAATGTCTCGATGTCTCCGAAGCCGCCGGTGACCATCGCCTGCAGCGAAAGGATCAGCGGATCGCGGAGATGGTCGCCGGTGCCTGCGGCGCCGTAGATGAGGGCAAACCCCACCATCAGGACCACAGGCATCATCTTCAGGGCGGTGGAGACCCCTTCGGCATGCCGCCACGCCGCGTAACCGACCGCGACCACGGTGGTTGCTGCCGTGGCGATGCCGAGTGCCACAAGCGCGACCGCCGAGATCGAGCAGAAGGACAGGCCGACGGTGGCCAGCGCTACGAGCAGCGTCCCGAGCACCCAGGGCCGGCGTCGCAACGCGGAGCCAGTCCGGGCATGCGGGAGGCGTTCGAGCAGACTGATCAGCTGCTCGGCGATCCGAATTGCTTCCTCGTCGGTCCGGTTCTCCACCCTGAGCGTGACGTGGTTGCGGGAGATCTCAAGCTCCAGATCGCTCAGGAGCGAGCGTGCGTCAGAGCGGAAAGCATGCACAGCTGTAGCCAGCACGCTTTCCAGCTCGCGAGAGGGTGGGGGTTTTCGGTCTGAGGGGATCGGCAGCCGTAGGGCCCAGCGCTTCAACCGGTCTGGTCCGGTGGCCTGGGCAAGTGCCTCGCCTGCCAGTCTGTACTCCTGAAGGTAAAAGGCTCTTGCGTCACCTTCCCAGTCCTTCGTGGGCACAACACTCTCACTTGCCGAAGAAGCGAAAGGGTCTTGGTGTCAGTATCTGCCGCCCAAGCACCGCGAGCGTGTGGTCTACTCCGGCCAGCTCGCGAATCGATTCCGGGAGCTCATGCATCTCGCGTTTGGTCTCTTGAAGTGCGCCGGCGCAGTCGCCCAGAGAGTGAACTGTGCGGCGCAGGCGCAGGCTGATCCCCATGGCGTCAGCCGACCCCACGTCCCGTCCACGCTCCAGTGTCCGTTCAGGAGCAGCGCGTTCTCCTATGGGCTTCGGCGCCTCGACTTCGCGTTCTAGAAAGGTCCCGCGGTCCGCAGGGAATTCAACAGTGACCTCGATCTCCGCCACCGCACGACTATAGCTGAGCGCTAATAGTAGTCTGCGCGGTCTACGACGGCACAGTGTGAAATCAGAGGGCGGGGTTAATGAGGGCTTTTACTGCTGCGGTGGCGATGATCTCAATCACGGCGCTGGGAGTTGCTGCCCCCGCCGCCGCCTTTGAAGGCGGTGGCCGAAAGCCAAGCGAGGCGCCCTTGATCGCGGTGGGTCAGCACTACAACGGCCAGCTGAACAATCACCGGGAAGAGGCCAATTTCGCCGGTTCTGTCCAGGTCGCAATCTGGCGCCTGCCACCGGTTACCACGCGCGACGTGATCTACGTTGACTGGCACAGTGTCCCCTCCACGGGTTCTCCCGGGTATTTCCCGGTCTGCATGGTCTTCGCCCAGGGAATCGATGACTACAACTGGGGAAGCGTCTTCGACGACGCGACGGGATATGAATGCGAAGACGGCCGCGGTCCCGTCTACTCGCTTTCGGGGAGCGGCACTGCGCGTACGGCGATCACGGTCCAGGCAACCGACGCCAATGCTTCCTATCTCGAGTTTTTCACCAGCGCCACCCGAACGAGCCCCGCTCAATTCGAAACCTTCCCCTACGACTTCACGGTTCAACCTCCCCTGCACTATCTCGGTGTGGCCATACGCAAAGTGAAACGCGTAAGCGCCACGGGCGTTCTCTACGCCACGGCTAATCTGGCTAACGGCCTGCCCGCTCCCGACGGCCTTCCCTTCAATCTGTCGGTGACCTGGCCTGGGGGTGGCAGCGCCGGCTACTCCGCGGTCAGCAGTGGGGGCACGGTTGGTTTCCAGCTTGCGCTCCCGGAAACCGCCTTTGACGAGACGGCAACCTTCGTTGCCTCGCACCCATTGGATGGGGCCTATCAGGACGTGTCCAGCATCAGGCTTCGAGCGCGGGTAACGAGGCCAAAGGCCACGCCCCAGTCTCCCTGCTTCCTGGCGGAGCGCCGCGTGCTGTCCCTCAAGAGGCAGCACCAGCGCCTCCGCCGCCACGAGCGCCACGCTCGTGGCGGGACTCGCGTTTCCCTCCATCGGCGTGCGGCCCGTGTCAAGCGCAAGCTCCGCAATGCCCGTGCGCAAGCGATCAGAGTCTGCCCCGGCTCGTGATCGAGAAGGGCTTGGCCGCATTTGCGGTCTGTGTGATCCTGGGTTGCGCCGGCCGTGCTGTCCCGGCCGAAGCGGCCGGAAGTTTGGATTGCAAGCCAGGTGTATGGGTGATCGGCGCCCGGGGTTCGGGAGAAAAGCCGAACGGGGATCCCGGTAACACCGTGGGGCCGTTCATCGAGAAGCTCAAGCACATCGCGGGTCGCGGGGCGGTCGGCAGCGAGGGCCTCGAGTATCAGGCGGTGGGCATCCTCGACTGGAGGCTCGCCGCCGGTGCAAATACCAAGGCCCTTGAATACAAGGTGAGCGTCACGGGCGGGGTGGCAAGTCTGATCAAAACGGTCGTAAATCGTGCGAAAGGCTGCGATAAACAGAAGCTGGTGCTCTCCGGCTACTCGCAGGGGGCTGAAGTTGTCCGCAAAGCTTTGCCCCACCTAAAGCGCCTGGCTGATCGCATCGGCGCCGTGGTCTTGTTTGGCGATCCTCAATTCGATCCCAATACCCGCGCCGACAAGGGGGGCACCTATAGCCCGAAGCGGCACGGTGTGCTCGGTTTGCCGGAGGCCGACTTTCCGGCCGTCTTCAGTCACGTCGTCACTTATTGCCGGGATGGCGACCTGATCTGTGAGGGGTTCCCAAACCGGACAGAGGGGCACAAGCACTACGCACCGGAGATGACGACCGGCGCGGCGGTCAAGGTCGCCGACTGGCTTGGCCTGTTCCGCGCCCCTGCCGGCCGGCCGGCAGCATCTCGGCAATCATCGACGATTCGGGCTCCATGGCCGGCAACGACCCCGCAGCGATCCGTCGTGCGGCGCTTGAACTGCTGATCACCAAGCCCAGCTCGCAAGGCAGGGAGTTTGGTGCGGTTGAGTTTGGAAGCAGTGCTGCGGGTCTTTTTCCTCCCGCCGTAGTCTCGACGGCGAGGCAGAGCATGCTGGCCGCTCTGAACGATCTTGCCAACGACGGCGCTGCCGATGGCGGGGAAACCACCAACTACAACGCCGCCTTTGCAGCCAGTGGCGCCGTGCAGCCACAGGCCGGCGCCCGCATCTTTCTCACCGATGGCGGTCACAATGAAGGCTCTTATGAAGACCGCCACCTCGGTGGTCCACCGACCTACGTGATCGGTCTCAACATCGGTCCCGGCGGGGAGGGCAACGAAGAAGCAGACCTGCTCAGCAGGATTGCCTTCGACACACAGGGCCGCTATTTCCCGCTCGTCCAAAGCGCGGGAGACAGCACTGCGATCCAGCTTTCGAGGCTGCAGCCGGCACTGAACGAGATCGATGCTCTCGTCAGCTGCCAGAGGATCCAAGTTCAGCAGCAGCAGAGCTTTACCTCGGTCGGTCAGCGCGGGGCCCCGATCGTGGCCAGATTCCGGAATCGCAGGGCGCTCGAGGTCGTCGCATCCTGGCCCAGCCTGGGGACGAATCTCGACCTCACCTTCGCGGCGGCGCGCAATGGGCGTGGGAGGGTGATTGCTGACCTGGCCGGCCGCCGCAAGATCAAAGGGACAAAAAAGCGTCGTGCCAAGCTCGTTGTCAGCCGGGTCGAGGGCGAGACTTTTGAGACGGTCACCGTCCAACGGCCGGCAGGGGCCGACAAACTCGTCGTTCAGTTCGGCGCTACAGCTCTCCCGATCCCGGTCGACGCGAGCATCCAAGTGCGCTCGGTCGCTCCCGGGGCACCGGCCGGAACGACGGAAGTCGGCGCACCACCTCAGGGCGGGGCCGGCGCTCCCGGCACGCCTGGTGTTGTGCCGCCTGGACCGCTTCGCCGCCTGCTTGTCGTTGACAACCGCGTCACCAACGGGTTGGGGATGCGCGAGGACTCCACACCCGTGCGCTTGACGACCCAGCCGTGGACCTTCTGCACGAGTCGTGGCTGCAATATCAACGGCACCGAGCGCTCCAGTGGCGGTAGCTATGACGCGGCTGTCTGTCAGACAAATGGCGAGCGGACGACCAACGGCAACGATCACGACGCCGCCGACGACGGCAATCCCGAGCGCTTCGAATCGAGCCGCTACTACGGAGTCGCTCTGTCCAACGGCACCTTCGGCTACGTCAGCGAGGTCTGGATTCGCGCTGCGGACCGGGGTGGGCTGGGGCTGCCCGCATGTTGACGCACCGAGCGAGCCGTCGCGGCGCGGTGTTGACGCTGACCGCTTGCCTCGCTCTGGCGGCTCTGGTGCTGCCGGCTTTTGTGGCAAAGCCCAAGGCCGCCACGGGCGAAGTGCTGCTGCCGGATTGCGGCAGCGTCTACTACGGCGGCAAGGCGGCGCCCGTCGCGTGGAGCTCAGGATGCCTTGGCGGGAGCGCGAACCTCGATCAGCTGAGCTGGCAGGGTTGGGGCGCCCCGCTGGCCACGGCGACGGGAATCATCCACCACAACGACTGCAGCCCCAGCTGCGCTCGGGGGAGCATCTTCGATTACCCCGTAGAGCTCCGGATCGAGCAGATCAAGCGATGCGCCTCTCCGCTGGGCCCGCAGAGCTACTACACCCAGTTCTCGCTGATCGTCACCTATCCGCCCGAAAACGAGGCTGGTCAAGCTCCCGGTCCTTCCGAGCCGTTCACTTTCTCATCGTCTTGTCCGACCCCCGGGTATTCCGTCAAGACGCGATCCAAAGCCGCCGCATTCGGCGCTTTCGTCGAGTCTGGCGAGTACGACGGCGACAGCCTCGAGAGGTACTTCGGTCCACCCTCGAAACGGAAGCGCGAGAGCCCCTTCAGCTGTGTCAAGCACTGGAGCTCGATCGGCCTTACGGTGACGCTGGGTACGATCGAACCCACTGACGATCCCTGCTACTCCGGGCGATTCATCTGGGCGATCCTCAAGGGAGCTCGCTGGCACACTCCGAGCGGGGTGCGACCAGGCGGGCCGGCTCGCAAGGCGGCCGCAGAGAGCGTGCGGCCGTGCAGCATCCGCCGTTGCCGCACCAGGGGCTACGTTCTCTCCCAGCACTTCAGCGACTGCGCAGCTGCTCGGTCTCCCAGCGTCATCGCAGCTACCGGGGGGTGGCCGGGTCAGGCGCTTGCTGGTCCTCTCGCACTCTTGCGAGTAGCGTCACCTAGAATGGCTTTGGAATCAGGAATTCCAAGCACGCGGACGTAGCTCAGCTGGTAGAGCGCGAGCTTCCCAAGCTCGAGGTCGCGGGTTCGAGACCCGTCGTCCGCTTTTTGGGTTTTCCGGCGCGGGTCTAGGTTCCCGCCGCCGGTTCGAGGCGGGCAGTCGCCAGCCGCCTGCGTCTCTTCTTGTAGACCGCGTGTCCGTCGGCCGGTTCTGAGCAATCCGCCAGGCAGTAGAAGTGCTCGGTCGCGCCGCGAACCCGCCGTTCTCCGGCCAGGTCGAGCAGGCCGGTGCGGGCCAGCTCGGTCACGTGGTAGTTGACGTTGCTCAGCGGCATGCTCAGCTCGTAGCTGAGGTCGCTGGGGGAGAGGGTGCGGCCCCCGTCAAGGGCCAGGACTTCGAGGATTGAGATCCGAAGCGGGTGGGTATTGGCCCGAGCGAGCAGCTGCCAGTTCACGAGATCCTCCATTTTGTCTAAGGACTGATACCTAAAAATAATAGTTTAAATACCTAAAAACGGGTAGAGAAGTGATTAACTTTTATTAAGGACCTCAGAAGGAGATTGCGAATGGGCGTGGGAGAGGGGATTCGCGGCACGGTTGCCGTTCTGGTTGCAATGGTGCTGGGACTGGCGTTCGCATCCCCGGCCTTCGCTGTCGACATCATCGAAAGCCAGGAACCCGAAGGGCTGCCCGAAACGGCGAAAGCCGGCTGGCAGGCGGGCACCTGTAAAACGGATGTCCCCGAGTGCACGGCGAAAACACCCGCGCAGTTCTTCACCCAGGCCGCGGGGCACCCGCCCGCCGGCTTCACCCAGATCATCGTCAAGCACACCCCGGGCCCGCTGGGCAGCGAAATCCCGGTCGGCAACCTGAAGACGGTGCTCGTCGACCTCCCGTCTGGGCTCAGCGTCAACCCCCAGGCGACGCCGCAGTGCAAACTGGCGGAAGGCGCCAGTCCGGCGACCTGTCCGATCACGACCAAAGTCGGCGCCAGCACTGTTACCGCGGTCAACCCGACAACCGGGCTGACGCTGCCGATTACGGCGGACGTCTTCAACATCGAGCCGCGCCAGGGCGAACCGGCCCGCTTCGGCTTCAGCATCCTCGGCAACGACATCTTCCTCAACGCCGGCATCGCCTGGGAGAGCGACTACCACGAGTACTTCACGATCCACGCCACGGCGCTCAAACTCGGCCCCGGTCTGGAACTGGCGCGGATCCTCAAGAACCGCCTCGTCTTCGACGGCACGATCGGCCAGTTGGGTTCGGGCGGCGCCTTCATCACCCTTCCGAGCACCTGCAACGACCCCCAGGTCGAACCGTTCAAGCGGCAGTACACGACCTTCCTCCACGCGGACTCCTTCGAGGAAGAAGCGCCAGGAAACGAATACGACGTCGCTGCCCCAGCGCCGCCCAGCGCCGCCTTCGTCGCCGGCTCCCAGCAAGTCCTCTCGCCGATTCCCAAAGGCGCCAAAGCCGAAGGCTGCGACAAAGTGCCGTTCGATCCCTCGGTCGCGGTAGCTCCGGGAACCGGTCAAACCGATTCGCCGGCTGGGGCGACCACCGAGGTCAAAGTCCCCTTCGAGCCTTCGGAGCCGATCTACAACTCCAACCTGAGGACCGCCAGGGTCAGCCTGCCGCAGGGCATGGGCCTCAATCCCTCCGCCGCCCCCGCCCTGAAAGCCTGCACCGACGCCCAGCTCGGCAAGGGCACCCGCAACCCCGTCGCCTGTCCGAATGAGTCGAAGATCGGCACGGTGGCGATCGACACGCCGCCGCTCCCCGATGGCTCACTGACAGGCAACGTCTACCTCGGGCAGCAGCTGAGCCGCGACCCCGCTTCTGGCCAGCTCTACCGGATCTTCGTCGTCGCCGGGTCGGCCCGCTACGGGATCTCGGTACGGCTGA
The DNA here is from genome assembly GCA_963697695.1 of uncultured Solirubrobacterales bacterium. Classification (GTDB taxonomy): domain Bacteria; phylum Actinomycetota; class Thermoleophilia; order Solirubrobacterales; family 70-9; genus VRUE01. Next base: position 784,361 of record OY969094.1, on the reverse strand, counting down.
TCGGCAACGTCAGCGCCGACCCGCAGACCGGACGGCTGACGGCGGTCTTCACCGACAACCCGCAGGTGCCGTTCGACTCCTTCCGGGTCCAGATCGACGGCGGTCCGAAAGCGCCGCTGACCAGCCCGCCCACCTGCGGGCCGAACACGACAACGACGCTGATGTCGCCCTGGACCGGCAACCCGCCCGCCACGCCGAGCGGCTCCTTTACGCTGACCTCAGCACCTGGCGGAGGCGCCTGCGCGAAAACCATGGCGGCTCGTCCTTTCGCGCTCGGCTTCGGCGCCAGGACGACGAACCCCAAAGGCGGTGCGCACACTCACTTCGAGGTCGACATCGCCCGCTCCGACGGCAACCAGGAGCTGAAGGGAGTCGACCTGTTCCTGCCGCCGGGTCTGACCGCGAAGCTGGCCGGCGTCCGCTATTGCCCCGAGGCGGCGATCTCGGCTGCGGCAGCAAACAGCGGCGCAGCTGAGGCGGCCTCCTCCAGTTGCCCCGATTCCAGCTTGATCGGCAGTGCCGGCGTTGCAGCCGGCACCGGGCCGACACCCCTGCAAATCGGCGGCAAAGCCTTCCTCGCAGGTCCCTACCAAGGGGCCCCTCTTTCCCTGGTAGTGATCACCCCCGCCACGGCCGGGCCTTTCGATCTCGGCTCGGTCGTGGTGAGGGTGGCGCTGTTCGTCGATCCGGCGACGGCACAGATCCACGCCGTCTCCGATCCGATCCCGCACGTCTACGGCGGCGCCCTGCTCGACATCCGCTCGGTCTCGGTCAAGGTCGACCGGCCGAAATTCTCGATCAACCCGACCAACTGCGACCCGAAGACGGTCAGCGGAACGCTGCGCGGCGGCGGCGCCAACCCACTCGATCCGGCTGCCTTCAGCGCCCTGCCGGTCGCGGTGCCCTTCCAGGTCAAAGGCTGCGAGTCCCTTGGCTTCAAACCGAAACTCTTCATCCGCCTGTTCGGCGGGACAAAGCGCGGGAAGATCCCGAAGCTGCGCGCGGTCCTCCAGGCCCGCGATGGCGACGCCAACATCGGTCGCGCCGCAGTCACCCTGCCGAAGGCGCTGATCCTCGAACAGGCCAGCCTCGCCAACATCTGCACCCGCGTCCAGTTCGCCGCTCACGACTGCCCGAAGGACTCCATCTACGGCCACGCGATGGCCGAGACGCCGCTCCTCGACGGGCCCCTGAAAGGGCCGGTCTACCTGCGCTCCTCCGACAACCAGCTTCCCGACCTGGTTGCTGCCCTGAGAGGCCAGGTCGAGATCGACCTGGCCGGACGCATCGACGCCGTCAAAGGCAAGATCCGCAACACCTTCGACGTGATCCCCGACGTGCCGGTCTCCAAGTTCGTGCTGACGATGCGGGGGGGCAAGAAAGGAAAAGGGCTGCTAGTCAACTCCCGCAACCTCTGCGCCCGCAAATACAAGGTGATCGCGAGGTTCAAAGGACAGAACGGCAAGAAGGCCAACCAGCGGCCGAAGCTGCGGGCGCCTTGCAAGAAGAAAAAAGGAAAACGGGGGCGTCGCACCGGCGCTGGAGGCTGAGCCCTCGGCCTCGCGCCGGTGTTCCCCCGTCCAGCTAGGTCGGCTGGCTGGTCGGACGGATCAGGATCTCGTTGACGTCGACGCCGGGGCGCTGTTCGAGGGCGAAGATCACCGCTTTGGCGATGTCGTCGTCGCGCAGCGCCCAGTCGCCCGGCCGGTTGTCGAAGAAGGGGGTGTCGGTCATCCCCGGCTCGATCAGGGTGACGCGGATGTCGCGGTTCTCGTGCATCTGGCGCAGCTCGGCGCGCAGCGCCTCGCCGATCGCCGTCGCCGCCCACTTGGTCGCCGAGTAGAGCGAGCCCGGCAGCGCCCGGCGGCCGGCGACCGAGCTGGTGATGATCACGTGGCCGTCGCCGCGCTCGAGCAGGTGGGGGAGAGTGGCCCGGATCGTCAGCGCGACGCCGTAGACGTTGGTCAGCACCATCGAGCGCCAGTGCTCGACCGACTCCTCGAGGAAGCCCCGCGAGGCGCCGAAGCCGGCATTGGCGAAGACCGAGTCGATGCGACCGAAATGCTCGTGGGCGCTTGCCGCCATCGCCTCGACCTGGTCCCACTCGGTGACGTCGCAGCGCACCGCCAGCGCCCGCTCCTCACCACCCAACTCTGCGACCAGCTCCTCCAACGGCTCCAGCCGCCGCGCAGCAAGCACCAGCCTGTAACTACCAGCCGCAGCCCGCGCCGTAGCAGCCCCGATCCCACTGGAAGCTCCGGTGATAAGCAGGACTGGATCGCTTGCGTTGCCGGCCACCGGCCGATTCTCTCAGCTCGGCTTGTCTAGAGCGAGCGTGTGGGGGTTGGCGGACACTCAAGCGCGAAGCGCGTCCGCCAACCCCCACACGCTCGCTCCCCAACCTGGATTGCGATAATCCGCCCCGTGGATCCCCAGCGCAAGCGGAAGATCCGGCTCGTAGTCGCCCTCAGCGTCGCCGTCCTCTTGGCGGTGGCGCTCGTCTACACGTCCTTCAGCGCCTCGACCGAGGCGAAGGAGCCCTCGCAGCTGCTCGCGGCGGTGCCCGGCACCAGCTACGACCTCACCGGCCGCGTGGTCAAGGGCTCGGTCCAGCGCGAGGGCGACGGGCTGCGCTTTCGCGTCGCCGATCGCGACGGTGGGGGGGAGAGCATCCCGGTCACCTACAGCGGCGTCGTCCCCGACCCCTTCCGGGGCGGCCGCGAGATCATCCTCACCGGGGAAGTGACAGACGGGACCTTCGTCGGGGAGCGGGACACCCTGGTGACCAAGTGCCCGTCGAAGTTCACGACCTCGAATGACAGCTAGCCTCGGTAGCGCCGCGCTGGCGCTGGCTTTCCTCACCGCGGTCTTCGCCGCGGTCGCGGCCCTTCTCGGCCGCAACGGAGACCGGCGCTGGATCGACGCCTCGCGCCGCGCCGTCTACGGCCTCTTCGCTCTGCTCACGCTCTGCGTCGTCCTGGTCGAGATCGCCTTCGCCGGCGACGACTTCTCGCTCGAGCTCGTCCAGCAGCACTCCTCGATCGAGACCCCCCCCTTCTACAAGCTGGCGGCGATGTGGTCGAGCCAGGAGGGTTCGCTGCTGCTCTGGGCCTGGGTCCTCTCGATCGCCTCCAGCGCGGCGCTCTACGCGACCCGCAACAAGTTGCGTGAGCTCGTCCCCTACGCGACCGCCGTGATGGCCGGCGTCGCCGGCTTCTTCACCGGGTTGATGCTCTTCGCCGGCGGGGTCGATCCCTTCGCCACGCTGGACCCGGCGCCGGCCAACGGCGTCGGCCTCAACCCGCTGCTGCAGCACCCGAGCATGATGATCCACCCGCCGATGCTCTACTCGGGGTACGTCGCCTTCACGATCCCCTTTGCCTTCGCTATCGGCGCCCTCGCCACCCGCCGCCTCGACGCCGCCTGGATCCGCGCCACCCGCCGCTTCGCCCTGATCGCCTGGGCGCTGCTCGGCTTCGGCCTGCTGCTCGGCGCCCGCTGGTCCTACACCGAGCTCGGCTGGGGCGGCTACTGGGCCTGGGACCCGGTCGAGAACGCGGCGCTGATGCCCTGGCTGGTCGGCACCGCCTTCCTGCACTCGATCATGGTCCAGGAGAAGCGCGGCATGCTGAAGGTCTGGAACGCTGGCCTGATCGTCGCCACCTTCTCACTGGCGCTGCTCGGCACCTTCCTCGTCCGCTCCGGTGTCCTGCAGTCGATCCACGCCTTCGGCGACAGCACCGTCGGCCCCTACATCCTCGGCCTGATCGCGGTGGTTCTGATCGGCTCGACGGCGCTGATCGTCTCCCGCCTCGACGACCTGCGCTCGCAGAAGCAGATCGACTCGCTCGCCTCGCGCGAGGCCGTCTTCCTGGTCAACAACCTGCTGCTGGTCGGCATCACGGCGATCGTCTTCTGGGGCACCTTCTTCCCGTTGATCTCGGAGCTGTTCACAGGGGAGAAGTCTTCGCTGGCGGCTCCCTGGTTCGACCGCTACACGACGCCGCTGGCGATCCTGCTCGTCCTCTTCACCGGGATCGGACCGCTGCTCGCCTGGCGCCGGGTCAGCTGGGCCTCCGCAAAGCGGATCTTCCTCGTGCCGCTCGTGGCTGCGCTCGTGGCCGCCGTCCTCCTTGCGCTGTTCACCGATGCGGCGGGGGAGCCCTGGGCCTTCGCACTCTTCGTCTTCGCCGCCTTCGCTTTGACCGGCCTGGCCCAGGAGTTCTGGCGTGGAGCGGCTGCCCGGCGTTCGCTCTCCGGCGGCTCGATGCCGGCTGCGCTGGTCGCGATCGTCTCCCGCAACCGCCGCCGCTACGGCGGCTACATCGTCCACGTCGGGATCGTCGTCCTGCTGATCGGGATCGCCGCCTCCTCCAGCTTCCAGACCAACCGCGACGTCGAGCTGAGGCCGGGGGAGAGCGCTTCCGTCAACGGTCGCACCGTCACCTATGAGCGTCCCACGGTCGAGATCGAGGACGAGGCGCTCGGATTCGGTGCCCTGCTCGCCGTCGAGCAGGACGGCAAGAGCTTCAGCCTGAACCCGAGCCGGCGCTACTTCCGCCCGACCGGGATGGAAACGGGAACGATCGGCAGCTTCTTCGATGGCGAGGCGACCAGCGAGGTGGGCCTGAAAGCGGGCGCCGGCAGTGATTTCTGGGTCGCGGTGCAGCCCGACGTCGCCGCGGTGCAGCGCGCCGCCCGCGCCGCCGACCGTGGTTTTCGCGCCTGTGTGAGCGGCGCTCCGGGAACGCCGCCGCAGTGCCGCGCCGTCTCGCGGCTGATGCGGGCGGCAGCGGTGGATCCCAGTCTGCAACCCGTCGCCCTCGCCCAGATCGATGCCCTGCAGGCGGCGACGGCCGAGCGGATCGCGAGGAGCTATCTGGCCGACGACGCCACCGCCACCTTCCGCGTCATCGTCGACCCGCTGGTCACCTGGATGTGGATCGGCGGCTTGATCGCGCTGACCGGTGCGCTGATCGGCATCTGGCCACGGCGCCTCACGCGCCGGACCATCGGCGCCGACCCCGAGCTGGAGGCGCTGAAGGAAGCCAAGTACCGCGAGATCCGCGACGCCGAACTCGACCACGCGGCGGGCAAGCTCTCCGATGAGGACTACGCCCTGCTCGATGCCGAGCTGCGCCGGGAAGCAGTCGAGATTCTCGACGGTGCCAACGGCCACGCAAAGAGCCGCGCCGATGGGCACGTCAAGGATCGCGCTCGCAGCTGAGCCGCGTTAGATCTTCAGCAACACGAGGGTGTTGAGCACGAAGAGGACCGCGAAGAAGACCGTGGCGCGATCCAGGTTGCGCTCGACCATCGAGCCGCCGCCGAAGGAGCTTCCGCCGCCGCCGATGCCGAAGGCGCCGGAAAGGCCGGCGTCTTTTCCGGAGTGGAGCAGGATCAGGAAGATCAGTACGCCGGAGATGATCACTTGGACGATGCTGAGCAGCGTGTACACGGTTGGGGAGTGTAGCCGTTGTCGGTCCGCTGCAAACCGGCGCATCTCGGTGTCCTCGGTCGCTCGCGTGCAGAGCCCGCCACGCTCCCTGCGTCCTTGACCTGCTTGGTTTTCGCGGGCGGTTATTGACGAATTAGAAAAAGATGTTGCCTTTTTGGACAAACTAGGCTAGTTTGTCAACTGCAAGGACGGAAAAGCTGGATTTGACAAGGAGGAGCGGCATGGAGGCGCATTCGCATACGCATGACCACGGGCCGGCGATAGAGCTCAACCCGGCCACCTGGCGCGATGCCAAGCGCTACGCCTGGCTGCTTGGCTTGGTCATTCCCTTCGCACCCTTCATCGCCTGGGCCAGTGTCGAGATCACCGGCTTTCAGTTCTTCTACTTCTTCGGCCCGCTGCTCGTCTTCGTCGTCTTCCCCCTGCTCGACATCGCGATCGGGGTCGACCCGACCAATCCGCCCGACAGCATTCTCAAGTGGCTCGAGCAGGACCGCTACTACCGCTGGTGCACTTACCTCTTCATCCCGGTCCAGTACGCCGGCCTCGTCTTCGCCTGCTGGCTCTGGTCGAACGGCGGCCTCTCGGTCATCGAGAGCCTTGGCCTGGCGGTGACGATGGGGGTCGTCGGCGGCATTGCGATCAACACTGCGCACGAGCTCGGCCACAAGCGCGACAGCGGGGAGCGCTGGCTGAGCCGGATCGCACTGGCGCAGACCGGCTACGGCCACTTCTTCATCGAGCACAACCGCGGCCACCATGTCCGCGTCGCCACCCCCGAGGACCCCGCCAGCTCGCGACTGGGGGAGAGCTTCTGGGCCTTCCTGCCGCGAACCGTCGCCGGCAGCCTCAGCTCGGCCTGGGGGATCGAGCGCGCCCGTCTCGATCGCATGGGCAAGTCGCCGTGGACCCTGCGCAACGACATCCTCGGCGCCTGGGCGATGACCGTGGCGCTGTTCGCGGCGTTGACGATCGTCTTCGGCCCGGTCGTCCTGCCCTACCTGCTGATCCAGGCGGTGCTCGGCTTCTCCCTCCTGGAGGTCGTCAACTATCTCGAGCACTACGGCCTGCTGCGCCAGAAGAAGGAGGACGGACGCTACGAGCGCTGCCGTCCCGAGCACAGCTGGAACAGCAACAACGTCGCCTCCAACGTCCTGCTCTACCACCTGCAACGGCACAGCGATCATCACGCCAACCCGACCCGGCGCTATCAGGCGCTGCGCCACGTCGACGAGGCTCCGCAACTGCCCACCGGTTACGCGGGGATGATCGTGCTCGCCTGGGTCCCGCCGCTCTGGAGCCGGGTGATGGACCCTCGTCTGGTCGAGCACTACGGCGGCGACCTCAGCCGCGCCAACATCCAGCCGCGGAAGCGGAAGCGGATTCTCGCCCGCTACGGGGCCGGGGCATGAGCCGCTGGCGCTGCCCGGGCTGCGGCTACGTCTACGACGAGCAGGAGGGTCATCCGCGCGAGGGCTTCCCGGCCGGCACGCCATGGAGCGAGGTCCCCGACGACTGGGCCTGCCCCGACTGCGGCGTGCGCGACAAGGTCGACTTCGAGCCCGATGGCGAGGGCGAGTGACCGCGCCCGCTGCCACGATGGGCGCGGTGGCCACGCCTCGCACGCCCTATCCGCAAGCCGCGCGCCAGCTGCTGCGTGAGACCCTCTTCGGCGCGGCCCGCGACGAGCTGCAGAGCCGCGCCTGGTCGGAGATCACGATGTCGAACATAGCCGGCAGCGCCGGCGTCAGCCGCCAGACCCTCTACAAGGAGTTCGGCAGCCGCGACGAGTTCGGCCAAGCCTTCGTCATCCACGAGGGCGAACGCTTCCTGGACGTGGTCGAGGCGGCGGTTCGCGAGCACCTCGACGATCCCCACGCCGCGGTCGGCGCCGCGCTCGACACCTTCCTGCGCAGCGCCGGCGAGGACCCGCTCGTCCACATCCTGCTCAGCGACGACGGTACCCGCGGCATGCTGCCCTTCGTCACCACCCAGGGGATGCCCGTCGTGCAGTGGGCAACCGCCCGGCTTGCCGGGGTCATTCAGGAGGGCTGGCCCCAGGCACCGACCGAGAAGACGACGCTCCTGGCCGAGTCGCTCGTTCGCCTCGCGATCAGCTACATCACCGCCCCCGGCGGCTCGCCGGAGACCACCGCGGCTCAGGCCCGCGAGCTGCTCGGCCCCTTCATCGACCGGGCGCTGGGAATCGAGTCAGCCTCGTAGGCGGCGCTGCAGGTTGGCCTTGACCTCGGGCCACTCGGAGTCGATCACGCTGTAGTAGGCCGAGTCGCGCCGGCCGACGTCGGGGACGATCATGTGGTTGCGCATGACGCCCTCGAACTGCGCCGGCAGGGCGGCGAGGGCGGCGCGGGAGCGCTCGTTGCGGGCGTCGGTCTTGAACTCGACCCGGACGCACTCGAGCGTCTCGAAGGCGTGCCCGAGCATCAGCAGCTTCGCCTCGACGTTGGCGCCGGTGCGCCAGGCGCTCGGGTGCAGCCAGGTCCAGCCGATCTCCATCGCCCGGTCGGCAGGGCGCACGTTGAGGTAGCGGCTGCTGCCGACCGCCCGGCCGCCGGCCAGCTCGCGGGTGACGAAGGGGCCCTCGCTGCCGGTGCGGGCGGCGTCCAGCGTCAGCTCCATCCACCTGTCGAAATACTCGCGGCTGCTGCCGACGTGGGCGAGCCAGGCCCAGATCTCGGGTGCCTGCGCTACTTCCCAGAGCTCGTCGGCATGCTCCTCGCCGAGCGGCTCGAGCACGACGATCGATCCTTCGAGGCGAGTGGTGAGGTTCTCCACAGCGGCCATTCAAGCAAGCACGAGCCTGAAGACGAGCCGCTCGTGTCCGGTCTCGTCGACCGTGTCGCGCTGCGGCGCGCGCTCGTAGCCGAGCGACTCGTAGAGACGGTGGGCCGCAGTCTGGTAGCGGCGGCTCCAGAGCGCGATCGCCTGCCAGCCCTCGGCCCGTGCCCGCTGCTCGCAACGCTGCGCCAGTGCCCGGCCGATCCCCAGGCCACGGGCAGCCCCGGCGACCGCCAGGCGCGAGAGCTCTGCCTCGCCGGCTTGGCTCACCGCACGTCCTGGCGCTCCCGGGGCAAGCAGGGCGACTACGCCGACGATGGTGCCCTCTTGCTCCGCGACGAAGAGCTCGCCGTTACGGGCGGTCGCGAAGAAGTCGGCTGGGACGTACGGCTCGGTGCGGCCGCCGCCCGGCATGACGTAGGCCTCGGTCCAGAGCGCCACGACGGCGTCGGCATCGCTCGCGATCGCAGCGCGGATCGAAACGCCACGGTCGGTCACAGCTCGGCTTTGCCGGCATGCTCGCGCAAGAGCTTCACCAGCAGCTCGACGAAGTCGCCGTAGACCTCGTCGCGCACCGCGGCCGGGCTGACCAGCGCTTCCACCGCGAGACCGATGCCGAGTGACCGCAGAACCAGGGCGAGATCGTCGGCGGGAAGCGCGAGTCCTCCTCCCTCTTCCTCCGCGTAGTGCGAGATGTAGCGGGAGATCGTTTCGCGCAGGGCGGCCGAGCGGGAGCCGAAGCGTTCCGCCGTCGCCGGGTCCCGGCCCGCGTTGGCGATGAACTCCATGTGGAGGAGGAAGGACTCGCGGTCCTTGGCGAAGCGCTCCATCCACTGGTCGGCGAGGGCCCGGGCGCGGGCCTCGAGCGGAGCGTCCTCGCCGAGCTCCAGCTGAGTCTCCGCCAGCTCCTCGGCGCGCTCGGCCATGTAGTCCTCGAGCACGGCGAGGAAGAGGTCCGCCTTGCTCTCGAAGTTGGAGTAGACCGCGCCGTGCGAGTAGCCGGCCTCCTCGGCGATCTCCTCGACGGAGGCGCCGTTGTAGCCGCGGCGGGCGAAGACCCGGGCGGCGGTCGAAAGCAGCTCGGTGCGGGTCCGGGCCTGCTTCTCGGCACGGGTTTCCCTTTTCGGCTTCGGAGTCATTCAGATTGTAAATCCAATTCGAATTGTGATTATAATCCAGTGTGCGGATGACCGGCGATGCGACCACCGATCCTCTTCAGGTCCTGGGGACCTGGCTCGAGCAGGCTCGCGAGGCGGAGGTCGCTGCCCCGGCGGCGATGATCCTGGTGACCGCCACCGGCGACGGCTACCCGTCCGCGCGCGTCGTCTCGCTCAAGCGGCTGGAGGCGGACGCTCTCGTCTTCACCACCTCGCTCTGGACGCGAAAGGCCGACGAGCTGCGCCGCAACCCGCGAGTCGCTGCGGTCTTCCACTGGCCATCGCTGGGGCGGCAGGCACGAGTCGAGGGCCGGGCGGAGATCGCCGGGCGCGAGCTGGCCGAGGAGCTGTGGGTCGGCCGTCCGCGCGGCCACCGGCTGCAGGCGCTCGTCTCCCGGCAAGGCGAATCGATCGACGAGCTCGACCCCCTGCGCTCCCGGCTCGGCGAGCTCGAAGACGAGATGGCGGAGGGGCCGATTCCCTGCCCGGAGGACTGGGGCGCGGTCCGGATCCATCCGCAGAGCGTCGAGCTCTGGACGGAAGGAGCCGACCGGCTCCACGACCGCTTCCTCTACCAAGCGGATGGAGAGTCATGGCGCGAGTCGCGACTGGCCCCCTAGATGTGGTGCAGGCTCGAGCACGCTTCGTCACGGGACGAGGGTGGCAGGCGGTAACTCGAGGCCCCTCTACGGTGTAGTTAGTTCGTAACTATCCGCATTAGCCCTAACAGGAGGGTGAAGAGAGATGGAGACGATCAGACGGTTGGAGCCGGTTGCGCTGTTGGTGATGATCCTCGGCGCTCTCAACTGGGGGATGGTCGGGCTGTTCGACACGAACGTGATCTCGGACGTGCTCGGGAGCGGGACGCTCACCGACGTGGTCTACGTAGTCGTCGGCGTCTGCGGCCTCGTCTACATCCCGAGGCTGCTCGACAGCTTGCACATCGGCGGTCACTCGCCGCACCCGCGAGGCACCTGAAACGGCGGCAAGCGCAACGGGGCCGGGCTCGCAAGGGCCCGGCCCTCTTTCAGGTCTCGAGCAGCAGCGTGACCGGTCCGTCGTTGACCAGGGCCACTCGCATCGAGGCGCCGAAGACGCCCTTCTCTGCGCCGAGGTTCGCGCAGAAGCGTTCATAGAGCGGCTCGGCCATCTCCGGACGCGCCGCCTGCATGTAGCTGGGGCGGTTGCCCTTGCGGGTGTCCCCGTAGAGGGTGAACTGACTCACGCAGAGCACCTCGCGCTCGCCGAGCGGCTCGTTCATCCGCCCTTCCGCGTCGTCGAAGATGCGCAGCGCCCGCACCTTCTCCGCCAGCCGGTCGGCCTGGGGCACGTCGTCGCCGTCGGCCACGCCGAGAAGGATCAGCATCCCCGGGCCGATCTCCGCGACCCGCTTGCCCTCGACTTCGACCGAGGCCTCGCTGACCCGCTGGACAAGCGCTCTCACGCCGCTCAAGCTACACGCACGAGGCGTGGCGCCGGCGCTGTAGCGTGGCCGTGTGAGCGAAGGCGAGTGGTCTGAGCCGGGGCGGGTATCCGAGTATCTCTCGCGCGAGATACTCCACCGCGCTACCGCCGAGGAGATGCTGCTGGCCGCCTTGCCGACGGCAACCGAACGCGTCTTGGATCTGGGCACGGGGGATGGGCGGCTGCTGAGCCTTGTCGCCGATCGCTTCTCCGGCGTTGAAGGCATCGGGCTCGACTCGTCGGCTCCGATGCTGGAGCGAGCCGCCGAGCGCTTTGCCGGTCGCGCGGAGATCGAGCTGCGTTCGCACGACCTGAGCGAGCCGCTGGACGAGTCGGGCCGCTTCGACGCGGTCGTCTCCGGACTGGCGATCCACCACCTCGAGGACGAGCGCAAGCGGCAGCTCTTCGGCGAGGTTCACGAGCTGCTTGCGCCGGGCGGGGTGTTCGCCGACCTCGACCTGGTTCGATCGGCCACTCCCGGCTTGCACGAGCGCTTCCGCCGCGAGATCGGACGGGTCGAGGACGATCCCAGCGATCGCCTTGCCGATCTGGCCGATCAGATGACGTGGCTCCGCGAGGCGGGCTTCTCCGGCGTCGACTGCCACTTCAAGTGGCTGGAGCTGGCGCTGCTTGCCGCGACCAAGTCCGCGTAGGGATTTGCGCATGGCGGGAGAGCGGGATAGGGTCGCTCGGCGTGGCAGTGGGGCTGAAGGAGATCTGCACGATCCAGGTCGACCTGGCGGCGCAGGCACAGGAGGTGGGTGCGGGGCCGCTCGGCCACCGGCGGATCCTCGAGATCGCGGGCGGTACGGTCCGCGGCGAGCGGCTGCAGGGAGTTGTCCTGCCTGGCGGCGCGGATTGGATGCTGCTCGGTCCCGATGGCTGGGGCCGGCTGGACGTGCGGATGCAGTTACGGATGGACGACGAGGCGCTCGTCTACGCCTCGGCTCAGGGCGTCGTCGAGCTGAACAAGCAGGTGCTCGCGGCGATCGCCGCCGGTGAGGAGACCGGGTTCGAGGACCAGTACTACCGGTCGGCGATGCGCTTGGAGGCCGGCGACGAGCGCTACGCCTGGGTGAACCGGGCCGTCTTCATCGCCGAGGGCCGGATCGCGCCGAGAGGGACCGGCCGCGGCGTCGAAGCGCGTCTCTCTATGGTCACCTAGCGTGGCTGTGAACTCGACTACCGGACAGGCCGAGCGTCCCTACGAGGTCGTCGTCTATGGGGCGACTGGGTTCTCCGGTCGCCAGGCGGTCGCCTATCTGGGCTCTCGCGCGGCGGAGGCCGGTCTGCGCTGGGCAATCGCAGGGCGCGACCGGACGAAGCTGGAGGAGCTGGCCGCGACCCTCCCCGAGCCACGACCCGACGTCGTCGTCGCCGACGTTCGCGATCCGGCGGCGCTTCTCGAGCTTGCGGGCAGGACTGCCGCGGTGGTCAGCCTGATCGGGCCCTTCGGCCCAGTCGGCGACGAGCTGCCGGATCAGTGCGTTGCAGCCGGCGCCCACTACGCGGACCTCTGTGGCGAGAACGACGTGATCGCCGCCCGCATCGCCCGGCTGCACGGTCCCGCTCGGGCGGCCGAGGTCAAGCTGATCCCAGCCTGTGGGTATGAGTCCGTGCCCTTCGACCTGGGCGCTTTGGGTCTTCACGAGGCTTTCGTCGAGGCCGACGAGTCGCGACTCAAGCAGCTCGACGCCGAGGCGAGCTTCGTCCTTCACCGCCACCCGCTCCGCCTTGGTCACGGCAGCAGCGGCGGAACCATGACGACGATCCAGAGGCTGATCGAGATGAATGACGTCGCCGATCCCTTCTTCCTTCTCGACGGAGCCGAGATCGATCCGCGCGAGCGTGCCGCGAACGGCCTCGATCTCACCGCCCACCGTGCGGCGAACGGAGACTGGCTCGCCCCCTTGATGCCGACTCCGTTCCTCAACCCACCGGTCGTCCACCTCAGCAGCGCGCTCCTCGCCGAAGGGCCGGGCGGCGGCTACTCGCCGGATTTCGTCTACCGCGAGTCGACGAACATGACCGCGAGCATGGGGTCCAAGGCGCTTGGGGCCGTCAATGCCAAGGCATTCAGCGGCCTCTCGCGCCGGATCGTGGCGATGGCCGGGGGGAGGCGGACGCTCGCGGATCGGCTGACGCTGGCCACACTGCGCGCGATCTCCCCCAAGCCGGGCAGCGGGCCTTCGCTGGAGATGCTAGATCAGCTCGACTACCGGATCGAGATGCGCGCCCGCTCGAGCAGCGGGCTGCGGGCCGCGGCCCAGGTGGAAGGCAAGGGCAATCCCGGCTACCGCTCGGCGCCGAACATCCTCGCCGAGGCCGGGATCGCACTGGCTCGCGACCAGGGGCTGCCACAGAACTTCGGCGTGTTGACGCCGGCAAGCGCGCTCGGGACCGCCTTCCTGGCGGATCTACCGAGGGCGGGGGTGACGATTGAGGTGGCCGAGCCTGCTTAGGACTGCCAGGGGTTGCTCGTCCGCAGGTGCCTTTTCTGCGAACGCTTGAAGAGGTAGCAGCCAACCATTCCGCGCATCTCGGAGTGGATGAACTTTCCGGTGACCAGCTTCCAGCCCTCGACAGTCACAGAGTTGAGCACGTCCACCGGATCGGTGGTCTGCCGAGACGGAGCGCCGAACAGCCCTGGAATGACCAATGGCTGCAGCTCGCCGATCTCGAGTTCGAACTGGAAGAGGCGATGCCCTCGTTTGTAGGCGAGGCGGGCTTTCCCAGCCGGGGTTTCGAAGAAGGCCTGCTTTGCGGCCTCGATCGCCTCCAGCTCCCTCTGCCGTTCCTTCTCCTGCGCCCGCTCTTCCCGCACCGATTTGTCGAGTAGCGGCGCCAAGGTCGGCTTGGGGAGCGAAATTCGCTTCAGGTCCCAGCGTCTGTCCCGAGCGCTTTCGCTTGGAGCGCTCGTGGTCGGCTCTTGTGTCTGGGCGTAGGGGAGCCCGACGAAATTCCTCTGCCTCTGGGCCGCGTCCACGCTATGTAAACGCATGAGAAGCCGGATCTCTTGCACCGAAAGCTCGAAACCTAGAGATTGCGAACCCGGCGGCTGATCGCGGGATCCTGCGGATAGCCGGCGGACTCCCAGAAAGCCCCTGCAACCTCGCCGTCGAAGGCGACCAGGGCAGTCACTCGCCTGACCCCGCATCGGCGCAGGTACTCCTCTCCGGCTCGGACCAGCATGACGCCGATCCCCTCCCGCCGGTGATCGTCGCGAACCGCGAGCCGGTACATGTTCCCTCGCCACCCGTCCCAAGCCGCAATCAGCGCCCCGACGACCTCGCCATCCCGCTCCGCAACGAGCAGCGCAGCCGGAGAATCCCCGACCAGCCGTTCCACGTCCTCGGCCCGATCCGCAGTGCTCGCATGCGCGCTGCGCGCCTGCGCCCACAGCGCCAAGACTTCCGCCACGTCGCGCCGCTCGCACCGGCGCACCTCGATTCCCGTCCCGGTCAAGAGGGGAGCATAAACGCGAAAACCCGACGATCGGGGAGACTGAAAGGGTGCGGTCCTGCGCCTTTGGACTTTCCCTCCGCTTTGACGGTGAGACACCGCCGGGGGCCTGGGCGCCCCGGGCGGGCGGGCGGCGGGAAGTCGTGGTGCGGGCGGCGTCGAGGAGCGCGATCGAGGCCGCCTGGTCCGGCCACGAGTCGCTTGGCTGGGAGGCCCGAATAGACGGACTTCCCTTCGTCGTGGAGCGGGGCGCCAGCGGCGACCACCGCTTCCAGCACGGGCCTGGAGTTTCCTGCCATCTCGATCCCGAGGGCGCGACGCTGCTCCATGCCGCGGCCGGCGAGGATGCGGTTTCGAGCTGGCGGACAGTGCTCGACTCCGTGATCTTCAGCGTCGCCTTGCTGCAAGGGCTTGAGGCGCTCCACGCCGGCGCGGTGGTGAGCGGTGGGGGAGCGATCGCGATCGCCGCCGCCACGGGAGGCGGCAAGAGCACGCTGCTGACCTCGCTTCTTGCCGGCGGCTTCGAGCTGCTCGCCGACGATGTCGTCGCACTCGAGACCGATGGCGAGCGGATCCTTGCCCACCCCGGGCCCCCGTTGATGACCGTGCCGGCAGCGGCTCCATCGCTTCCGGGCGAGGAGCTGGCGGCAATCGGCGCGGAGCGCTGGCTCGCGACGCCGGTCAGCCCCGAGCCGCGGCCGCTCGCGGCCGTGGTGCTGCTGAATCGCCGCCCGGGCGCGGCGACAGCGCTCCGTCCCCTGTCCAAACCGCTGTTTCCGCTGCTCGCGATGATGTTGCGCTTCCCGCGCACCCCTGATCGCGAGCGGTCTCGTTTCGAGCTTGCCGCGGCGATCGCAACGAGGGTGCCGGTCTGGGAGCTGCGGGCCGAGCCGACCGTTCCGCCCGCCGCCCTGGCCGAGCTGCTCGTGACACCCGAGCTCCAAAAGCGGCCGAGCCGCCACTAACCTGGGCCGAACTTGAGCCACCCGCTGCTGAAGATCGAGGACCTGTACCACCGCTGGAAGGGGTCCAAGCCGCCCGTGCTGGACGGCGTCGACCTGACGCTGGGCAAGGGCGAGGTGACCTGGATCGGCGGTCGCAACGGCGTCGGCAAGACGACCCTTCTGAGGCTGGCGGCGGGCATCCTCCTGCCGCAGCGAGGCAGCGTTCGCATCGGCAATCTCCCCTCGGACCAGCGCGGCAGCTACCAGCGCCGGATCGGCTTCCTCTCGGCCGGCGACCGCAGCCTGCAGGCGAGGATGCGCGTCCGACAGCAGCTTGACTACTGGGCGAGGCTGGCCTACGTCGAGCGTAAGCGCCGCGCCGAGCTGGTGGCGCTCAACCTGGAGAGGTTCGGGTTGGTCGAATTCGCCGAGCGCCGCGTCGACCGGATGTCGATGGGGCAGCGGCAGCGGATCCGCCTGGCGATGGCCTTCCTGCACGAGCCGCAGGTGGTCCTGCTCGACGAGCCGCGCAACTCCCTCGACGACGAGGGCTACGCGCTGCTGGCCGCGCAGAGCGAGCTCGCCGCGGCTCGCGGCGCGACGATCCTCTGGTGCTCGCCGCGAGGCGAGGACCGGGTGATCGAGTGCGACGCGAGCTACTCGCTCGAGGACGGAAAGCTGGTTCCGGTCGGATGAGGAACTGGCTCGACGCGATGTGGGGGATCATGCGCCGCGACGCGATCCTCTTCGTCTCCTACCGCACCCAGTTCGTCTCGCAGATCCTCGGCCCACTCTTCTCGCTGGTCGTCTTCTACTACATCAGCAGGCTGCTGACCGACAACACCCTGGAAAGTCCCGGCGGCTACTTCGGCTACGTCGTGATCGGGCTGGCGATCATCCAGATCCTCACGATCTCCCTCGGGGTGATGCCGATGACGGTTCGCCAGGAACTCGTCTCCGGCACGATCGAGCGCTTCCTCGTCAGCGCCCACGGCCCCATCAACGGGATCTTCGGGACGATGCTCTTCCCGCTCGTCAACGCGCTCTTCAGCGGCACGCTGCTGCTGGTGTTCGCCGCTGTCATCTTCGGCCTACCGCTGGCGGGAACGGCCGTGCTCGCAATTCCCGTCGCCCTGCTTGGCACCTTCGCCTTCATGCCCTTCGCGCTGATCCTCGTCGCGATGGTGATCGCCTTCAAGCAGGTCTCCAGCGCCTCCCAGTTCATCGTCACCGCCGTGGCCATCGTCGGCGGTCTCTACTTTCCGATCGCGCTGCTGCCGGACTGGATCGAGTGGGCCGGGGAAGTGCAGCCGCTTACCCCCGCCGCCGACCTGCTCCGCCACCTGCTGGTCGACACCCCCCTGCAGCACTCGGCGGCGCTGGACCTGGGCAAGCTCGTCGCCTTCACGATGGTCCTCACTCCGGTGTCGATCGCCTGCCTGCGGGCCTCGATCCGGTACGGTCAGCGCACCGGGACGATCGCCGAGTACTGATACGAAGGCCGGGACGGGCTCTCCGCATGACATCGCCAACCGATCAGACGCTGCTGGCCGCCAGGGCGCGGTTGCCGCAGCACGTCGTCCACCGCAGCTTCGTCGCCGAGACCGTGGTGCTGAACCTCAGAACCGGCAAGTACCACGGCCTCAACGTAACCGCGGGCAAGATGCTCGAGGCGCTTGAAGCGGCGGATACGGTTGCCGACCCCATCCCGGGCTTGGCGGCGGAGTTCGGGGTGGAGGAGGAACAGATTCGAACCGATCTCCTCGCCCTCTGCCGCGGCCTGCTCGAGCGCGGCCTGATCGAGATCGAGGATGCCGCCGACTGAGTCCGCCTTCGGGCTGGCGCTGGAGATCGAGCCCCCGATCGAGGTGCCGGGAATCGGTGGGGCGAGAGGGCGGGGGCAGGCGGGGAAGCCAACGCGAGTACGCCTCGACGCCGTAGAGCTTGAGCGGCGCTGGGCGCCTTTCGCCGGCTCGGCCCGGCGGATGCGGGAGCTGGCCGCAGGGGGAATGACCCTGCTGAGCGTCGATTTCGCGGAGCCGGCGGGATACCTGCTCACGGCGACGGGGGAGGCTCGGGTGCTCATCTCCGCCACGGGAGAGGAGGTTCTCTGCGATCCCCGCCCCGGGCGTCCCGACTGGGCATTCGTCCTCTCCGCCCAAGCCCTGCCGCTCGCCGCGACCCTGCGGGGCTTCGAGGTGCTCCACGCCTCCGGCGTGGTCCTCGACGGCGCCGCCGTCCTCTTCGCCGGCGATCCCGGCGCCGGCAAGTCCTCGCTCGCCGCGGCGCTGGTTAGGGAGGGAGCCGGCCTGCTCGGCGACGACGCGATCGCGCTGCGCGAGAGAGGGGGGGCCCTGCTCGCGCATCCGGGCGCCGGCTCCCTCTACCTGCGCGCAGCCGAGCGCGATCGGCTCTCCGCAGCGGAGCGCGAGCGTCTCGGCCCAGCGACTCCGTTCGCCGGGCGCGAGCGCTATGCGACGCCGACGAGTGCGCCGGCGCCGCTCACGGCGCTGTTCCTGCTCGAGCGCGCCGAGGGGGGTCCAGCCGTAGAGCAGCTGGAACGGGTCGACCCCTTCGAGCTCCTCGCCGCGACCTTCAACCTCTCCGTCCGCACGCCCGAGCGCCTGATTCGTCAGCTCGATTTCGTCGGAGCCCTGGCCGAGAGTGGCTTCGTCCACCGGCTTCGCATTCATCCCGGTGAGGACGCCACCGGCTCGGCGAAGGCTGTGGGCAGCTACCTGACCGAGGTGCTCGGATGAGGGTCATGACCCCGACGGATCTCGATCGCCTCTCGCCCTGGGCGAAGGCACGACTGAGTCTGGAGGTGTTCTCCACCTACCTGCGGGTTCGCTGGGCGATGCGCGGCGACGACGCCGAGGAGGCGGTGCGGCGGGTTCGCGCGCGCGCCGGCAGCTACCCGGTCGAGTTCGACGCCAAAGGCGAAGGGCTGGTCGCTGCCTGGAGGCTGGCGCGGGCGACGCGGAGGGTGCTCCTCGTCCTGCCCAGCGACACCCGCTGCTTGTTCCGCTCCCTGACCCTGATCTCGATGCTCGAGCGACGGGGAATCCCCCAGCGGCTGGTGATCGCGGTGCGGCCGCGACCGTTTGCCGCCCATGCCTGGGTCGAGGTCGAGGGCCAGGCCGTCCTCTCCGATGCCGACCCCGGCTACGAGCGCCTGTTGGAGATCTGAGTGACCGAGCTCGTCCGCCGCGACCCGCTCGGCCGTCGTCCGCTGGTCTACGCGAGGCTCGGAAGCGGCGTCGTCTGGGCCGAGCATGAGCACGAAATAGTGGCCCGCCTGCCCGCGACGCCGGCGCCCGACCCGCCGGCGCTTCGGTCCTGGCTCGAGCACGGGACCCTGCCGTTGGGGCGCACCCTCTACGGGGGAATTCACCGCGTTCCCCCGGGCTGCAGGCTGATCGAGGCCGACGGCACGGTCTCGCTCGAGCGCCACTGGCAGCCCCGCTTCGCCGGGACCGTCTCGGGGGGGCGCGACGAGCTGGTCGATTGGCTGCGCGGGGAGGTGTTCGCCGCCGTTGCCCGCGCCGTGACCGACCGGGGGGTCACGGCGGTTCGCCTCAGCGGCGGGCTCGACTCGGCGGCGGTGGCCGCCGGGCTGCGGGTGCGCTCACAGGCCGGCGATTCGGCGCTGGGTCTCTCGCTCGTCTTTCCCGATCACCCCGAGACCGATGAGCGAGAGCTGATCGAGGCGACCGGCGCGCACGTCGGCCTCGCCGTGGAGCAGGTCCCATTCGTCTCCGGCAGTGATCTGCTGCCGGCGGTGCGGCGTCACATCGAGCGCTGGCGACTGCCACCCGCCAGCCCCAACCTCTTCCTCTGGGAGCCGCTGATGGCGCGCGCCCGCGAGGCGGGGGTGGTGAGGATGCTCGACGGGGAGGGAGGGGACGAGCTCTTCGGGACCGCCCCGGACCTGATCGCGGAGAAGCTGCGCCGCGGCCGCGTCGCCGGCGCCTGGGAGCTTTGCGGTCGCATCCCGGGCGTCGGCGTCGAGCCCGGTCGGAGGCTGCGCCTGCGGGCGCTGCGGCGCTTCGGGCTCTCTCCCCTCATTCCCGAGAGGATCCGCCGCATCCGCCGCATCCGCCGGGCCCGGAACGAGGGCGCGGGGTCGCTGCTCGCCGAAGCGGACAGGATCGAGCAGGCGGAGCTCGAGCGCGAGTGGCGTCCCCCCGACGGGCCGCTCTGGTGGCGAGGCCTCCTCGCCGCGCTGACGGATGCCGATGCGCTCGACGTGGCCGCACAGCTGCGCCGCAAGGAGGTCGACGGCGGGATCGAATGCCGGCACCCCTTCCTCTTCGACCTCGAGCTGGTCGAAACGGTGCTGCGCCTGCCGCCGGAGCTCGGCTTCGACCCGGTCCGCGACCGTCCGCTCCTGCGCGACGCGCTGGCGGGTTACGTGCCCGAGGCAGTTCGGCGCCGCACCGTCAAGGCCCGCTTCAACCCCCTGCCGGCCGAAGCCCTGGCCGGGGCAGAGGGCAAGCGCATGCTCGCCGCGCTCGCCGAGCGGGGGGCGCCCGTTCGCGCCTATGTTTCGGGGTCGGCGCTCGACCGGCTTCTCGCCGATCCCTACCGCGGCTCCGGTGCGCCCCAGCTGCGGCTCTGGCGGATCGGGATCGCCGATCTCTGGTTGCGCTCGCTGGAGGGCCGCTGAGGGGCGGCAGTACTTTTTCAGGGCTTGCGGCCTGCTCGCTCAGCCATATCCTTCTCGCGTGGAAAGGAGGCATCAAATGGAGAAGATCACCGATTACGTGACACCGAAGATCGAGGACCATGGCGACCTCACCGAGCTCACCGCCGGCAAAACAACGGGCTCTAACCTGGACGACACTTTCCCGGTCGGCACGCCGTTCGAAGACATCACGCTGACCACGCCGTAGCTCTTCGGAGCAGCTTTGACATTCGCCGGCCATCCCGATCGGGATGGCCGGCGAATTGTCGTCTTAGGCTTAGATTTGTCGATGCCCAAAGCCAAGCCCTATGCCGTCTCACTCCTCGACGACACGGCCTCGCTGTGGTCTCGGGTCGAGGCGGAGCTGCCGCCGGACGGCGAGGCGGCGACCTGCACGATCGGGATCGTCGGCTGGGTCGCTGCGAAGCGTTCCGAGATCGCGCGGCTGCCAGAGCTTCGCGAGCGGCATTCCGGTCCGATGGTGGCCGTGATCGCCGAGCCGCCCGGCGCCCGCGGCGCCCGCGCCCTGGCCGCCCGCCTCGAGGGTGCGGTCCTCGCCGCCGACCTCGCCCAGGCGCTGTTGCCCACCCTCGACGCCGTCGCCGCCGGGCAATGCGTCATTCCCCACTCCCTGCGCCAGATCGTCGACCGGCCGCCGCTTTCCCCCCGTGAGCGCCAGATCCTGGCGATGGTGGTGATGGACTTCTCCAACGCCGAGATAGCGCAGAAGCTCTTCCTCAGCGAAAGCAACGTCAAGAACCACCTGTCGTCTGCGTTCGCCAAGCTGGGCGTCAAGTCCCGCAGCGCCGCCGCCGAGCTGATCCTCGACGGCGAGAGCGGCCTCGGACCGGGGATCCTGCGCATCTCCCCGGACGAGGCCCTTCCCGAGATCGGCTGATCGTCATCAGGCGCGCCGCCGCCTGGCGGCGAGGAGCCCTCGGGGGGCATGCCAGGCGAGCCAGATCCAGCGCCAGGCGTAGCCGGCAAGGAGCCCGAGCCGGCCGCGGCGTGCCAGGGGCAGCCACCAGCGCATGAACTCGGGCCGCGGGAACAGCTCGCGGCCGACCATGCGCGCCCGCTCCCCGAGGCCGAGTCCTGGGGAGAGCAGCTCGTCGATCCCCTCGGCGGTGGGTATCCCGTCGTGACGGATGTCGTGACGGGGGGAGCGCACATCCGGATCGATCCCGAGCCGTGCCGCCAGCTCGGCCCCCTCGGGCACGCGGCGCAGGCCGGTCGCGAAGACCGGGCAGCCGGCGAGCTCCTCGGCGAGGTCCCACGCCGCGGCCCAGGCCTCCTCGTCAGCGACGACGAGTGCCCGGCGAAGGTCCTCGAGCGGCTTTGCCTCGGTGTGGTGGGCGGCGTGGAGGGCGACGTGCAGGAGCAGCGCGGAGCGCCCAGGGACCTGCAGCGTTGCGCCACCGATCGACTGGCTGACGGCGCCGGCGGAGAAGGCTCTCCAGATCGCCTCCGGGTCCGCGCCGAGGCCATGTATCGCGCAATGCAGGTCGAGGTTCTCCTCGCCTCGCAGGAAGGCCGTCGAGTTGAAGGACTCCATCCGCGGATGGGCCATCGGCCCGAGATGGTCGGAGAAGCCGAGGCGGTTGAGAATCGCGACCGCGTCCTCCCAGCTCTGCGGCGGGACCAGTAGATCGGCATCGCCGTAGGGCCGAACCTCCCCCGGGTAGAGCCAGGCCGCCAGGACCGGTCCCTTCAGCACGATGCTCTCGATTCCCTCCCTGGCGAAGGCGGCGGCGGTCTCGGCGGCGAGGCGATCGATGGCGAGGTTGCGCAGCGCCAGCATCTCCGTGACGTAGTCCCGGGGCAGCGCCTCGCGGGTCATCCCTCGGCGCTCCGGGCGCGCTCGGTCGCCCGCTCGTACACGTCGAGCATCGCGGCCAGGTGCTGCTCGGTGCCGAACCTGCGCTCGACGTGATGGCGGCCGGCGAGACCCATCTCGCGGCCCAGGTCTGGGTGGTCGGCGAAGTGCCTGACCGCCCGCGCCCAGGCGGCGGGATCGCCGGGATCGACGAGGAAGCCGCCGACGCCGTCGGTGACGATCTCCGGCGGGCCGCCGACATTGGTCGCGACGACGGGAACGCGCATCGCCATCGCCTCGATCAGAACTCGCCCGAACGGCTCCTCGTGCGACGGCAGCAGCAGCACGTCGAGGGCGCTCATCAGCTCCGGCACGTCGTCGCGCTCCCCCATCCAGGAGACCCGATCCTCGAGCCGCAGCTCCGCGACCCGCGATTTCAGCCGCTCCACGTAGGCCCGGTTGTCGAGGCGGGTCGAGGCGGCGACGAACTTGGCCGACCCGATCAGCAGCAGGTGCGCATCGACGCCCTGGTTGCGCAGCAGCCTCAGCACCTCGATCGCGGTGTCCTGCCCCTTCCACGGCGTGAGCTGGGCGACCACGCCGAGCAGCAGCGCGCGCGGGCGCACCCCCCGCAGCGATGCGCGCGCATGCACTCGGTCTACGCGCACCGGGTCCCAGTGGACCAGATCGACCGGATTGGGGATCGCCTCGACCGTGGCTCGCGGCGCCAATCGCCGCACCGACTCTGCGGTGTAGTCGGAGTTGGCGACGATCACCGTCGCCGTGGCGGCGATCATCCGCATCGTCGCCACGCTCGCAGCACCGGGGGGAAGGACGTCGCGGACATGGACGACGCTTGGCTTGCCGGTCCGGGCTGCGCCGAGGATCAGGCCGGCGCGAATCGAATTGGCGTGGACCAGGTCGGTGCCGTTTGCCCGCGCGATTCGTTGGGTTGCGCGACCCGCGGCCGCCATCTCCATCATCGCCCGGGGGGTGTGGACGGGGTGGAGGCGCAGGCTGCCGGCGGTGCCCGGGATCGGCTCGACCGGGATGCCGAGCGCGGCGGCCTCCTCGCTGAGGCGGCCGGGGGGCGCCGCCAGGTGCATCTCGACCTCGCCGGGGCCGGTACCCAGCAGCGAAAGCAGCGACCGCTCCCCGCCGCCGATCTCGGCGGTGTGATTGACGTAGAGAACCTTCACGTGCGTCCCCCTTCGAGGCACTCGAAGAGGGTGGCTTCCACCCGCTCGCAGATCCGCGGCCAGGTTAAGTCCCGTGCTCTTCGAGCTCCGTTCTCGCCTAGCCGGCGCGCCAGCGCCGCATCGCCCAGGAGCTCGGTTGCCGCTCGCGCCACCGCGATGTGGTCGGTGGGGTCGACCAGCAGGCCGGTCTCGCCGTCTACGACGGCGTCGAGGGCACCGGCGACGTTGCCGGCCAGGACCGGCTTGCCGAAGGCCCCGGCTTCGAGGTAGACGATTCCGAAGCCCTCGCCGGCGTAGCCTCCGTCCGGCAGCCTGCTCGGCATCGCCAGCGCGCTCGCCCGCCGCAGCCATTCGTCCCGGACCCGGTCGGGCACAGCACCGAGGAAGCGGACCGTGTCGGCGACCCCGTGCGCCGCCACCAGCTGTTCCAGGCCGGGTCGCAGCGGCCCGTCGCCGATCACCACCCATTGTGCGTCGGGGATGGTGGCGCGCAAGAGCGGCAGCGAGCGGACGATCACGTCGTGGCCCTTGTAGCGATCCTCGAGCCGGGCGATGGTCAGTAGCGTCGGCCGGGGCTCGGGCAGGGGGGAGGGATCGTCGGGAAGATCGACGCCGGGCGAGATCAGCTTGGTCGCCGCCGGGGCGACGCCGGTCGCTGCGATCAAGCCGGAGGTGTATCGGCTGACCGCTATCGCCGTCCGCGCCCGCGAGGCGGCAAAGGCCGCCAGCTTCGGTTTGGCGCCGATCTCCTTGGCGTGGAAGTACTGCGCCGTCGGGGCGCCGGTCAGGCGGGATATCACCGCTGCGGCCGGGCTGGTGACGATGTGGGCGCTGAGTGTCACCGCGGGGCGGAATCGCATCGCCATCGCGACCGTGACCGCGTTGAGCGGGATGTTGCGGGCAGCGCCGAGGCGGGGATCCGTTTTGACCCTGCGAACGGAGAGACCGGCGTCGCGGTCGAAGCTCTCGGCGCCGGGAGCGTCGCCGGCGACGACGCGGGTCTCGAATCCCTTGATCCCGTCCGCGATCCTGTGGGAGAGCACCTGGATCCCACCTCGGGCGGGAGGGAAGTCGGGAGTGACGACCAGCAGCCGCGGCTTAGGCGGCATCGAGTCCAAACAGGCGGTCGCTCCAGAGGCCGAAGGCGAGCAGCCCCCAGAGCACGTCGCTGTGGTCGTGGGAGCCGGCCAGGTGCTCCCCGGCCAGCCGCCTGGCTGCGGCCCGGTCGAACCACCCCTCCTCGTAGATCGTCCCCGAGTCGACCTGGCGGCGCAGCGTCGGGGCCAGCGCCCCTCGCAGCCACTCTGCCGCCGGGGCGTTGAAGGCCGCCTTGCGAAAACGCTTGGGCCCACGGGTGTCCATCCCGGGGGGCAGCATCGCGTGCAGCAGCGACTTGCCGCGCCCACCGAGGTGGAGCGAGGTGTCGACCGAGGCGGCGAACTCGGCCAGCTCCCGTTGCAGGTAGACGGTGCGGATCTCCATCGAGACCAGCATCCCGGCGCGGTCGGTCTTGACGAGCACGTCGTCCGGCAGGTAATCGATCTGGTCGAGCCCCATCAGCTGCCTGCCGGTCGAGCTGCCCTCGAGGTCGTCGCCGCGGGAGGCAAGGTGCGAGACGACCCGGTCGCCGGGGACTCCGACCAGGCGCGGCCCATATAGGCCCCCGCGACGATGGCGCCTGCCGCTCGTCACCCAGTCGAGGTGCCGCTCGAGGGTGGGGGCCGGACCGCCGCGTTCGATCAGCCTTCGTGCCGGGCCCCAGCCCGAGAGGCGACGCTGGAGTCGCGACGATAGCGCCACCGGGACCGTTGCATGGGCGCGGCCGAGCCGCTCGACCCAGCGGTAGCGGGGGTAGCCGCCGAACAACTCGTCGGCGCCCTCCCCGCCGAGAGCGACGGTGACCAGGGGCCGGGCGAAGTCCGAGAGAGCATGCAGCGAGACCAGCGCCTGGTCGGCGAGCGGCTGATCCATATCGGCCAGCAGCTTCGGCCCTCGGCTCCGCACCTCGTCCTGGGTGAGGATCACCTGGTGGTGCTCGGTCTCGAGCCGCCGGGCCACGCTGCGGGCTCGCGCGGTCTCGTCGAAGGGGCCGACGTCGTAGCCGACGGTGAACGTCTTGATCGGCTGTGAGGAGGACGCGGCGGCGGCGCTGGCGACGAGGGTCGAGTCGATGCCGCCGGAAAGGAAGACCCCGATCGGGACGTCGGCGATCATCCGGCTGCGAACCGACTCGGTGAAGAGCCGGGTCGCCTCGGCGACGAGGGCGGCGCGCGGCTCGTTCAGCCGGCCGGGCATCTGCGGCGGCGCCCACCAGCGGCGCTCCTCGATGCGGCGGCTCTCGCGCTCCCAGGTCAGCAGCGAGCCGGGAGAAAGCTGGCGCACGCCGCGCACGATCGTCTCCGGTCCCGGCACATAGCCGAAGACGAAGAGGGCATCGACGGCTTCGGGGCAGAGCTCGCGCAGCTGCGGCTTGCCCTCGAGCAGGGCTGTCAGCTCGGAGGCGAAGGCGATCTCGCCGCCGTGCTCGTGCACGAACAGCGGCTTCTCGCCGAACCGGTCGCGAGCGAGCAGGAGCCGACTGCGACGTTCGTCCCAGAGCGCGAAGGCGAACATGCCCTCGAGCGCGTGGACCATCTCCTCGCCGTACTCCTCGTAGAGGTGGACGAGGACCTCGGTATCGCAATCGGTGGCGAAGTCATGACCCCGTTCGCGCAGCTGCTCCCGAAGGCGGGCGAAGTTGTAGATCTCCCCGTTGAAAGCGACCCAGATCGAGCCGTCCTCGTTTGCGAGTGGCTGGTGGCCACCCTCGAGGTCGAGGATCGCCAGTCGCCGCGCACCGATGCTGACGCCGCTGCGGGGATCGGCGTGGACGCCATCGTCGTCCGGGCCGCGGTGCCGCAGCCGGACCAGCATCGACCGCGTTGCGCGACCCTCGGGGTCATCGGTCATGCCTGCAATCCCGCACATTCGGGAAACCGTAGTGCAAGGCATGACCATCGACGGTTGGGAAAAGGTACGGGAGCGTCGCCCAAATGGCCAATTTCTTGCGGCCGCTTCATCTGAGGCCGCCGAGGTCGATACAGAGAGGGCCATGTTGTGGCTGCCGAGATCCATCTGGCTCCTGATCGTCATCTGCACGCTCCTCGTCGGGGGGACCGCCGTGGCGCGTCCGCCGCTGACTGAGCTCGCGCGCTCGCACAAGATCTGTGGGCCGAAGACGAAAAAGGCGCGCGCCGGCGGCATCCGCGACCGGCGCGGCGCCCCTCGCTGTGCGCGCAAGCTGCGAGGGCTACGGCAGGCGGGCGTGGTGGGTCCCAAGCCCGAGGCGCCGGTGGCGCCCGAGGCCGTCTCGCCGGTGGCCGTCGCCGGGCCCGCGCTCCAGGCAGGCGGGTCCGAAGAGAATGGGCCGCCAGCACCCGAAGGGCCGAAAGGAGGGGTTGGCGCCCTCGCGCAGGGCGTGGGCTTCGCCGGGGCCCCGGCTGCCGTGCTGCTGGCTCCGGCGGCGGACGTCGACCTGGGCCTGGCGGAGGGGTGCGTGGGGATCTCGAGCTCCGGTGCGACGAAACCGTTCGGCGGCTTCGGCTCGGGCTCCGAGCTGGGAGGGGTCCGCCTCGAGCTCGTGCCGGGCGGATCGATGCCGGCTGAGGTTCGCTGCCCGACCGCCGCCGGCAGCGAGACCTTCGACGTTGCGCCCGCGATGCCCAGTGCGGGAGGGGTGGTCACCGACCCGATCGACCCGAGCTACCTCACCCTGGTCCCCTTCGGTCGCCGCTCGTTCTGGCTGCAGCCCTGGCGCTCCTATCTGGACACCTGGCCCGCGAACCGTCTCCGTGAGGCGCTTGGGATCAATTTCAACGTCACCTCGACGGAGGCCGACGGAACGGCACGCCTACTGGCTTCGAGCGGCTTTCGGCTGGCACGGGTGGAGATCAGCTGGAACCAGCTCTCCTACGCGGACCCTGACGAGTTCGTCAACGAGGCGAGCCTGCGGGAGAGGCTGCTGGCTTTGCGCGAGCACGGACTGCGCCCGTTGATCCTGCTCAATGCCAACAGCGGCGGCCCCGCCCCCGCCAGGCCGCAAACTTTGACCACGGTTGCCGCGGCGCCCTCCGGCGCCCGCACGGTGCGGTTGGATCCGGATTCCGCTGCAGCGGTCGTGCCTGACAGAACCGGCTTCGCGGGCCTCTCCTTCGGGGGCAATCCCGACATCTTCATCACCGCGGTCGATTCCGACGGCGAGGCGACTCTGTCTCGCCCGTTGCCGGCGAGCCTCGAGGCGGGGCCACATGCCGGCAGCACCCTGCGCTATGGGCCCTTTGGACCGCCGAAGCTCGCCGACGGCGGTTCCAATCCGGAGTTCCAGCGAACCTTGGCCGGTTGGCTCGATTATGTCGATGCTGTTTGCCGGGAGGCGACTTCTGTGTTCGGCGCCACCGGCTACGACCTCGAGGTGTGGAACGAGCTCAGCTTCGGCTCTCAGTTCCTCGACGAAGCGAGCTACTACTCGCCTCCGCGGGTCGCGGGCTCGGGCTCGGTGACCAGGGAGCTGCTGCGCGCGACGGTCGCCCACCTGCGCGGCAGCGGCGGCGTCGCCGACGGAGTGGGGATCAGCAACGGCTTTGCCAGCCAGACCCCCTTCGCCTCCGGTGGCTCGGTGCCGGCCGGAACCACCGCCCTCAGCAAGCACCTCTACCGGGGGCCGCGGTACTTCCCCCGCAACGACGTTGTCAACTCGATCATGCCGCTCAACGCCTTGGGGGGCTCCGGCTCGACCACTGGAAAAGCGCCCTTTGCACCGCGTTTCACGCCCGACTTCACATCGGCGCTGCCCGAGTATTTCCTCACCGCGACCCAGACCGAGACGGTGATCCGCGACCTGGCACCCATGACGACCTCTATCTACGGCACTCCCCACGGTCGTGCCGTCGGCCCGGTGGGAGGCATCCCACCGAAAACCTGGATGACTGAGTACAACCTCAACACCAACACCCTCTTCCCGCTGGACGAGGACGAACCCGACCGATACATAGGCGTCGCTTCGGCCGAAGAGAAGGAACGGCTGCAGGCCATCGTCGTTCTGCGCAGCCTGGTCTCGATGACCGCCAAGGGAATGTCCCGAATCTATTTCTACGCGGCCGCCCATTCGGAGGGCTACAGCCTGATCAGCGACCGCTTCATGGACACGCTGAGTGCCTCGCCGACCGCCTATCCTGGCGACCAGGCAGGGGGATACACGACCGACGCGGTCCGCAACCTGCTGTCTCGCTTCGAGGGCTCCGGCCCGTCGGACCAAATCCGCCAGCTTGAACTGCGCTCGATCGCCCAAGAGGGAAACCATGCCCAGTTCAGCGGCGACGGCAGCGCCGCCCACCCCGACCTCTACGACCGCGATCTGCTCGCCGTCTTCCCATTTCAGTTCTCACCGACCCGTTTCGTGGTCCCCGTCTACGTGATGACGCCGAACCTGACCACGGTCTACGGCGGACCCGGCAGCCGCTTCGACCTGCCCGACGAGAGGTTCCGCATCACCCTGGGCAACCTGCCGACGACGGCGCAGCCGCCGACGGTGGCGGCCTACGACCCGATGCGCGACAGCGAGACCCCAGCTCGGTTGGTTTCCCGCTGGGGTGACCGAGCCGTCTTCGAAGTCGCCGCGACGAATTACCCGCGGCTGCTGACGATCGATTATTCGGGGGACTGAAGGCAGGGCGAGGCATACACTGGCTTGCTTCCCTCGATGAGCAGGACCATCTCAATCGCAATGGGCACGTTCAACGGGGGACGTTTCCTCGCTGAGCAACTCGACTCGATCCTGGCTCAGAGCAGGTTGCCGGATGAGTTGGTGGTCTGCGACGACCGCTCCTCAGACCACACGCTCGACATCCTTGCCGGCTTTGCCGAGTCGGCTCCCTTTGCGGTCCGGATCTACCGCAACGAATTGCGGCTCGGCTGGTTTGCCAACTTCCTGCAGGCAGGCTCCAGGTGCGATGGAGACCTGATCGCGTTCTGCGACCAGGACGATGTCTGGCTGCCCGGGAAGTTGGCCCGCTGCGAGGCGATTCTCGCCTCTGGAGATCGGCCCAGCCTGGTCATGCACGCCGCCAGGGTCGTCGATGAGGGGTTGATGCCGACCGGGACCCTGCACCCGAACATTCGCCACGAGCAGAGGCTGCGGCCGCGGGACTACCCCACGTTCGTCGGTGGCCCGGGATTCGCGATGTGCTTCGAGCGCAGGCTGCTCGACTATCTGCGCGACCCACCGCTGCCGGCCGAGACAGCCCTGGAGTACGGGCACGACACGTTGCTCGTGCTCCTGGCCGGGGCGGACAACGGCATCTTTCTGCTCGATGAGCCGCTGGCGTTGTACCGCCGGCATGGCGGCAACGTCAGTGGGTATGAACAGGGTCCAAGGTCGAGAACATTGCGAGGCCGCCGCCAATCCGACCTCGATCGCCTTTTGGAGACGAAGGCTGCCGTCGAGGACAAGGCAGCGGTGCTGCGCTGGCTCGCAGCGGGAGACCGCCTGGACGAGCGTCAGCGAGCAGCCCTGCGCGTACTCGAAAAAACCCATCTTCGCTTCGCCGCCCTGCTCGAACAGCGGGCAGGGGTGTACCGTCCCGGGGCCTCGGCGATTGCCAGGTCGCGCTGTCTGGTACGGGCAATCCGGGCCAAGGGTTACTCCGATCGTGCCGCGGGCTCCTTGGGCAGGAAGGCCCTGGTCAAGGATCTGCTGGCCGCCGGTACGGGTCTCGTGCTCCGCGGGTGATCCGTGCTCAACCGATGTCCTCATACCCCCAGCGGGCGACGAGGTCGCGCCCGAGCAGCTCGCTGACGGCGGCCACCTCGGGCTTGAAGCGTCGGCGCAGCTCGGCCGCCAGCTCCTCGTCGGGACGCTCGGGGTCCCCCATCGTCAACCGGTGCCGCGCCGACTCCAGCGTGCGCCGGCGCAGGCCCTGGGGCGTGAGCGCCTTGATCGCGCCCCGCAGGGCGCCGCCGCCCCTGCCGTGTCCCATCGAGAGCCGGTGCAGGGCGCTGTAGAGGCCGGGTCGGCGCACCTGTTGCGCGGTTGTGTTCGACTCCGGTATCGCCAGCGCCGGGTCCTCGTCCACCTCCAGGAAACGCTGCACGACAGCCAGGGTCGCACGGTTGTCGTGACGAAAGTCCTCGTAGATAAGAACCAGAATTCGCTCGGGCGGAAAGAGGTCGTAGAAGCGCCGCAGCTGGGTCGCGTATCGCACGTGCTCGGAGTAGAGGAGCAGGCGCGGCCAGCGGGAGGAGTTGGGGATCGACCGGCCCTCGCGCCGGGAATCCTCCAGGTCAAGTGCCCGGCGTAGGCTCTTCTCGGTCTCGATGTGGGATTTGAGCAGGTGGATATGCAGCGAGCGCAGGAAGCTCGCCGGCTCGCGCAGGATCGCGATGATGCGGGCATCGGGCTGCGCCGCGGCGATGCCTGGCGCGGCGGTGTCCGACCAGATGTAATGCGGTGAGATCTCCCCGACGCGCTGGTCCTCCGCGGCGGGGGCGAAGAGGGCGAGATACTCCTCGAGCGTGCGCGGAGCGCCGAACAGCGTCCAGCGATCTTCGCGGCGCACTTCGGGGATGAAGAAGTAGGGCTCCTTCAGCTCCGGCAGGAAGATTTCGGGATGTGGCTTCAGCGCTTCATACAGTGCCGTCGTGCCGCACTTCGCATGGCCGACAACGAAGAAGTCCGGCATCCTCCCCCGTGCGGTCACGGGAGCTCGTAGGCGGCGTTCGCAGGTGGACGCGCCGCCCGCAGCATCCTCCGCAGTGCCGTCGCGGGCGAGCTCGGCAGGTCCACCAAGCGATAGCCATGGCTCTCCAGGAGCGCCGCCGCCTCGGTCGTGTCCCCGTGGTCGTCCATTGCCTCCAGGGTGATCTTCCCGATCCGGCCCTCGCTCAGCATCTGCTCGGCCCCCCGCAGCGCACTCAGCTCGTGGCCCTCCACGTCGAGCTTCAGCACGTCGATTCGCTCGACCCCGGCGGCGTCGGCGTAGAGGTCGAGCGTCGTGGTCGGGACCGAGGTTCCCCGCTCCCCGATCGAGTGGCGATCGAAGTCGAAGCCGACCTCTCCGACGGCATCGGAGAGCGCCATCTCGTTGATCTCCACCTGGTTCTCGGCGCCGTTGAGCTGCCGGTGGCGGCGGTACTGCGCATTGCGATCCGGGTGCGGCTCGAAGGCGTGGATCCGAGCGGAAGGACGGTGCCGCAGGACCTGAAAAGAGATCAGGCCGACGTGCGCACCGACGTCGAAGAACACGCCCTTCTGGGGCAGGGCGGCACCGATGAACCGAACGGTATCCGGGTCATATTCGCCGAGGAGGAAGGCTCTGGCCTGGGGCCAGTCGCCCAGCTCCAGCTCGAACCTGGAGTGGTCCCGGAGTTGGGTGGAGCGGCGAGCGCCGCTCGCGCGACCGCGGAAGCGAAGGCGATAGCAGTAGTTGGCCAGGCGCACCCGCCCAAGGCCGGCCGGGACCGCACGCAGCAGCGGCTGGGCGAGGGGTCGTCGCAAGGGGCCGGTGGGAGCGTTCTCAGGCATGGTGGTCGTATCCCCAGAGAGTGATGAGGTCACGGCCGAGATGCTCGGCCGCCGCCACGACCTCGGGCTCGAATCGCCGTCGAAGCTCGCCGGTCAGTCGCTCATCCTCCGGCGCCGGCTTGGCGTAGACGAAGCGCTGGCGGAAGGCCTCGAAGGCTCGCAGCCGTGCAGCTCTCGGCGTCGCCGCCTTGACCACGGCCTTGATCGCGCCGGAGACCGGGCCCTGACCCATCATCATTGCCTGCAGGGTGTCGTTGACGCGGGTTGAGCGCACCCGCACGGATGGGTTGGCATCGCTTGCGGCGATCGCCACCGAGTCCTCGACTTCGAGGAAGCGCAGCACCTGGCGCACGGTCTCCTCGTTGTCGCGGCGAAAGTCGTCGTAGATCAGGACCAGGATGTTCTCGGCCGGGAAGCAGTCCTCGTAGCGGCGCAGCTGCTCGACGTAGCGGATGTAATCGGAGTAGAGAAGCTTCAGGGGCCAGTGCGCCGAGGAAGCCGGCAGCTCGCGTCCCTTTCGCCTCATGTCCTCCAGCGCCAGCGCCTTTCGGAATTCACTCTCCGACTCGACCCGCGTCTGCACGAACTGCAGATGCAGCGAGCGCAGGAAGCTCGCCGGCTCGCGCAGGATCGCGATGATCTTGGCGTCGGGCCGCAGCTCGGCGATGCCGGCCGCGGCGGTGCGGGACCAGAGGTGGGACACCGATGCCTCGCCGACCTGCTGGCCTGGCCCGGCGGCGGCGAACAGGTCGAGGTACTGAGCCAACGTGCGTCCTTCGGTCCCGGGCCGGCTGCCGAGCTCGGTGGCGAAGAACTGGGTCTCCTTGCAGTCCGGCATGTAGATCTGAGGGTGGGTCCGCAGCATCTCGAAGAGGGCGGTGGTGCCGCACTTCGGGTGACCGACGATGAAGAAGTCCGGGCCGTCAGACACCGAGTGCGCTCCGTAGTACCTGCTCCAGCTCACCGGTCTTGCGCATCTGGCGGGCCACCTCGTGCTCCCCGCCGGCGACTGGCCGCAGCCGCACTCCCTCGACGCCGCTGAGTCGCTCGGCGTGCAGGCGGTCGAGCAGGTAGGCGTCGTCGAAGAAGAGCTCATACTGGGTCTGGGCGATGCGAGCCCCGGGAAGGGCACGACGTAGATCGATCCAGTCCTCGTCCAAGGCGTTGCTGGACGTGAGGCCAGCGATCCTTTCGTCCCAGCGGTGGTCGCCCATCTGATCCAACTCCTCCAGGTCGAGGCTGGTTTGCGGTCCCCAGCAGAGCACCCGGTCGGCTCCCAGCAGCGAACCGAAGATCAACGCCGCGTATCCTCCCGCCGAGGTGCCGACCACGACGAGCCGCTCGATCTGCTGGCGGGCGATGATCCGGTCGAGATGCTTGGCGACCTCCGGGATCGTCGAGCCGTGGCGCCGCACGCCACGGTGATACCAAGCCTGCTTCAGATCTCTCACGAAGAGGCGATTGATCGGCATCTCGCCCGTCAGCCCGAAGAACTCGAATGGAGGTATGTCGAGTTTTCCCTTCATTCCTCCGAAGGCGAGCAGCAGAGTGCTCGAATCGACCTTCACGTCGCTGCAGAGAGGGGCCTTGGGATCCTCGAGGGCCAGACGGAAGCGATCCCCGAAGGGCAGCCGCCTCCGCGCCGTCCCGGACAGCCGCCGGGCTCGGCGTCGGACTGCCCTGCCGGCCCGCCTGATGGTCATCTTGCGGTCGGGCATGCTCAAGGTGTGGCCTTCCCGGAGGCGCTCTCGCTGAGGCCGGAGGCAGAGCGGTAATAGGGATTGCTTTGCAGCAGGCCGGCGGTGGTGTCGAAGGCGTCGACGCGGCCGTCGACGATGACGATCACCCGGTCGCACATGTCGAGGGTCGAGATCCGGTGGGCGATGGCAAAGATCGTCAGCTCGCCCTTGAGACCGAGCAGCGACTCCTGGATCAGTGCCTCCGAGCGCGGGTCGAGGGCGCTGGTCGGCTCGTCGAGCACGAGGATCTGCGGCTTCGCTACGAGGGCCCGGGCCAGGCAGATGCGCTGCTGCTGGCCGCCGGAGACGGCGTTGGCGCGGGGGCCGATGACCGTGTCATAGCCGTCGTCCCAGCTGAGGATGTCGTCGTGAATCCGGGCCATCCGCGCCGCCGCTTCCACCGCTGCCTGGTCGAGCGAGCGGAAGAAGCGGATGTTCTCGGTCACCGAGGCATGCAAGAGCCGCGGTTCCTGCGGCACGTACGCCACCTTGCGGTGCCAGTCTTCGCGGGTGAGCTCGCCGGCCGCGACTCCGTTGAGCAGATAGTTACCGCTGTCGGGCGCCCGCAATTGCAGCAGCAGCTGCACCAATGTCGACTTGCCCGCTCCGGAAGGACCGACGACCCCGACCGCTTCCCCCCCTCGGACCTCGAAGCTGACCTCTGAAAGCACCGGCTGGGCCGGTCGGTAGCCGAACGAGACCCGCTCCAGGCTCAGGGTCCGCAGCGCCGCCATCGGTCGATCGCCCCCCGGCAGGTCGCTCTCGCCGTACTGCCGCTCCGCTTCCTGCAGGCGTTCGATAAACGGCAGTGCCTGGCGCGTCAGCTGGTAGGAACTCTGCAGCTGTTGACCGTAGGAGCCGGCGCGGACCAACAGCAGGACCACCGCCCCGAGTGAGGCCACCTGTCCGATGCCGGCTGCGTAGAGGCCGGCCAGGCCAATCACGATTACGAGGAAGATCAGGCTCTGGTAGAGCCCGGGCGCCAGCCGGGCGAAGAACTGGGTCCGGAAGAAGAGGTTCTGCGAGGTCGCGATCAGGTCGCCGATGCGGTCGCGCTGGGCCCCGGCGACGCCGAAGACGTGGGTCTCTTCCGCGACCCGAACCGCCTCGCCGACCCCGCTCGCATAGTCCATCTGAGCCTGAGAGAGGGCATGCGAGCGTTGGTGCCCGAGCTTGTTCATCGGTCGCAGCAGGGCGAACAGCCCCACCGCGGCACCGAGGACGACGATCGCCGCGACGAAGTTGAGTGCCAGGGCGGAGACGATCAGGACCAGGAAGGAGAGCAGCGCGGTCAGGAAGATCGTGACCTGCTGGGCGCCCTGGGTCGCCTGCACCACTTGGCTGGTCAACATCTCCTGCAGGTGACCCTCGCGATCGTCCGATTGCACACCCCAGGAGGCGCGGGTGAAGGCGTTGAAGAGGTCCCGGCGCAGCCCAGCCTGGACGTCGGCGGCGATCCGTGCCGGCAGCCAGGCGATCGGCACCTGCAGCGCGAGGCGCGCCAGGGACAGCGCGCCCGCTGCGATCAGCAGGGCGTCGACGGTAGTGTGGACGTCGAGGGCTCCGATGCTGACGTCCACGGCGGAGTCGCCGGTGACGAGACTGGCGGCGACCTGGGCGATGACGGCGAGGATCACGGCTTCGGTCAGGCCCGAGAGGACCGAGACCGCCGCCAGGGTCACGATCGGCCCGCGGCGGCTGCCGACCAGCGGCTGCACCTGCCGCAGGGAGGCCGACCCGGACGAGCCGCCGCCGGCCTTGCGGGCGGAGCCGATCACCGCTCCACGCTGTCCCCGGCGGCGAGAAAAGCCGCGTAATTGGCGCGGGCCAGGCCGACCGTCCGCCAAGCCTCGCCGATTCCCGCACGGCCACGGCGCTTGACCGAGGCGGCGAACAGATGCGCGACTGCGAGGCCGAAGCCGGACCAGCCGCGCAGTCGCGAGCCTTCGGTCCAGCGCCTTCGCTTCAGCGTCACGTAGAGCCGTGAGGCGCTGGCCTGGTCGCGGTACTCGCCACGGCCGACGGGCGACGGGAAGTGGTAGTTGACGGCGTCGAAGCAGGGGACGATGGTGAAGCCCATGGCCACGGCCCGGGTGGTGACGTCGACCTCGTCGAAGCCGTATTTGAGGTTGGGGTCGAAGCCCACATTCTCGAAGAGCCGGCGCGGGAAGAGCGCGGCGTTGATGACGACGGTGTGCAGGGGCGCCCCCGGCTCGTAGGGCCGCGACTGGAAGCCCAGCAGCCCCTGGTCGCTGGGGACGACGAGGCGCCCGTCCTCGATGTCGGCGCCGGTGACGATGGCGCGGGCGCGAGCCTCGGGATCCAGCCCGCCCAGCAAGCATCCGACCTGTTCCAGGAAGGTCTCGCCGAGGGTGCCGTCGTCGTCGAGGAACAGGAGGTAGTCCCCGGTTGCGACCGAGATCGCGTGATTTCGATTCGCGCCGAGGCCGGAGCGAGGGCCCTTCGTGTAGAGGATCGGAAGCGGATGGGCGGCAACTAGGGCGGCGGTGCCGTCTTCGTCACCGTCGTCGGAGACGATCACCTGGCTCGGCCGCAGGCTCGAGGCGGCGACGCTGTCGAGGGCGCGGCGCAGCTCGGCGGGGCGGTTGCGCGTGCAGATGCAGACCGAGACGCCGAGCGTCCTCGAGTCGGTGGCGAGGATACTCATCGCGGTGCGAGGCGTCCCTGCGCCGGT
Organism: uncultured Solirubrobacterales bacterium; assembly: GCA_963697695.1. Taxonomy (GTDB): domain Bacteria; phylum Actinomycetota; class Thermoleophilia; order Solirubrobacterales; family 70-9; genus VRUE01. The sequence continues at coordinate 748,384 of OY969094.1, read as the reverse complement.
CTGGTCTTGAACCAGTAGGCGGCAACGCCGAGGGCAAACCAGAAGTACGGCCCGAACGGAAGGTTCGACATCGTCGGTCCGACGAAGCCCATGATCGTGAAGGCGATCACAGCGGCGAAGACTCCAGCCAGGAAGAGGCGCAGCTCGAGGTCGCCGATCCGCCTCAGCCCGGTTATGGCCAAGGCGATCAAGGCGACCGAGAGCGCGACCCAGAGGATCAATCCCGGCAGGCCGAGTTCAAGGGTCACGTAGTTGTACTGGGACTCGGCACTGGCAGTGCGACCATCGATGATTGGCGTGCTGGTGCCGCCGAAGCTCTTGCCTGCCCCGGCGATCGCGAGGCCGGCGCCCAGCGGATACTCCTCGACCACCGCCGGGATCTGGGCGATCGTCGCCTGGCGGTACTCGACCGAGGTGGTGGCCGCCTTGTCGGGGGTGATGCTTTCGTAGCGTGAGAAGACTCCCTTGCCGGCGCTGGGTGCCAGGGCCGAAGCGAGGAAGAAGCCGAGCGTCGCGATCACCAGCAGGCCGGCCAGAACGTTGGTCGCCCGCCGCCCGGCGCTGGCCGAGAGCATTACCAGCGCGATCGCGGCGATCACCGCCCCCAGTACCGCCTGCCGTTGCAGCGAAGTTGCAACGGCAAGCAGCGAGCCGAGGCAGAGCAGCACCACCAAGGGTTGCTGTCGCATTCCCCGTGTCCCCAACAGGGCCAGCAGGCCCGGTAGGGCGAGGACGCCGACGAAGCCGCCGAAGCCGAGATCGGAGCCCAGGGCCGGGGGTCGCACTCGCTCGGTGCCTTCGTTGTCGGAGTAGACGCGACCGGAAACGTCGCCGGAGCCGGTGATTCGTTCCTCATACCCAGGCCCCCACGCGGCGAGCTGTTCGGGGGTGAGCTGGGTCTGGATCGTGCTTACCACGCCATTGGCGAGCGCGATCACGCCGAGCAGCAGGAAGAGGTTGCGAAAGCGATGCTTGGACCGCATCAGGTAGTAGCCGACGAAGAAGAATGGAATCCACTCCAGGTGCTGGCGAAAGCCGCCAACGACCTTGAGGACCCCGAGGGTGTGGGGATTGGCGGCCTCGACCAAGACCAGGACGACGAAGGCGATCACCCAGCCCGACAGGGGCGGCAGCTCGATCCTCTCTCGACGGATCGCGAACCGCGCCAGGACGCCGACGCAGAGCGCGGCGATCATCAGGTCGCGCAAGCTGGAGACCAGCTGGTTCGCGGTCTCCAGCTTGATCACGCCGTCGACGAGCCCGAAGTAGAGGACGAGGATGGTCAGGGTCACCTCATAGCGGGTGCTGGCGGCAAAGGCCACCAGCGCCAGCATCACGAAGATGATTCCGGCGGCGAGGAAGAAGTTCGGGTCTGGCACCCTCACCGCGATCGCCAGGGCGAGGAAAAGAGGAATCGCCGCGGCGAGGAAGCTGGCCAGCAGCTCCTGTCGGCGGCGGCCGAGAATTGCGGGATGACTCTTCCAAGGGGCCGCCGGAGCCCCAGCAAGTGAAAGCCCCATTCTCACCGGAAGCTGGCGCCGCGCCCGTAATCCGTCAAGGAGAGCCCGAAGGTCTCCATGTCCGACTCCGACGCGTCGTTGGCGATCACCCCCAGCACCGGTGCATGGGGAGCGCGCGCGAGCAGGTCGACAAGGCGCTGTGCTGACGTCTCGCCGGTATGACCGACCCGAGCGACGATCACGATCGCATCGACCATTGTCAGCAGCGGCAGGACGTCGCTGACCTCGAGCGGGGGTGGGGCATCGACCAGGACGTAGTCGAATTCGTCACCGAGCGAGTCGAGCAGCATCGGCATCGCTCGGCCGGCGAGCAGCGCTGGGGGATTGGCCACTGCGCCGCCGCTCGGCACGATCGAAAGGGAGCCGCCGGCCCGCTGTTCCTCTGCCGTCGCGACCGCCTCGCGCTGATCGACGGGATTCGCAGGGTTTGCGGAAGGGGGGGCCCCGACGATATGGGTCGCGTGTTGAACCGGGATCGCTCCCGCCAAGATCTCGGTCAACCCCTGCGAGCCGTCGATGCCGAACAGATCCGCCTGAATCGGACGCCGCAGATCGGACTCGAGGATCACGACCCGTTCGCCGGCCTCGCGCTGCACCATGGCCAGGCTGGCCAGCAGCGTTGACTTGCCGTCGCCGGCGTCGGCGCTGACGAAGAGCAGCGAGCGCGGCGCCGAGCCCCGGTCGAGATCCGCCATGTTGCGCAACTGCAGGGTCGTGTGCAGCCGGCGCAGGGGCTCGCGCAGCGCCGCCGCCGGCAGCACCTCTCCCTGCTGGTTGACGATCGGACGCCGGACCGACGGGACCGTGGTCAGCACCGGGGCCTGCAAGGTCTCCTCGATGTCGGCCAGGGAACGCAGGCGGCGGTCGAAGCGGCTGAGGACGTAGGCGCCGATGGCTGCGAGGACGAGGCCGAGGGCGAAGCCGAAGATCGCGTTTCTCCTCGGCTTGGGTGAGAGCGGCACGGAGCTGGCGACGGCGGGGTTGATCTGCCGGTTGCCGGCGTCGCCAAGTGAGAGCTGCGAACGCAGCTGGTTGATGCGATCCACCAGGTTCTGAATCTGCAGGGTTTCCGACGCGGTCGGGGTGACTGTTTCTTCGGTCGCCCGCAGCTGCTCGTTGGTGCTGGCGAGAGCGATCTCGATGTTTTTCCGGTAACTCGCTTCGCGCAGGCGCAGATAGACCTCGACGTAGGTGTTCGCGAGGTCCGCGGCGGCCTGGCCGGTGCCGGCGGTGGTCGAGATCAAGATGAAGTCGCTGCCTTTGGCGGCGGTGGCCGTGACGGTGCCGCCGGCCGCCTCGGTATTCCCTTCCTCGAGCAGGCGCCGCTGCACGGCGGCTCCGACGACGCTGGAGTTGATCAGCACTACCTGGTTGGTGATGCTGCGGTCGTTCTCGGTGGCGGTGGCCTGGCCGTTGCCGAGCAGCGCCTGGACTTCGGAGCCGCTGCCCAGGTAGACGCCGGTCGAGGCTCCGTAGACCTTGGGCTCGTGGTCGTAGTAGAGGTAGGTTGCGACCCCGACCAGGACCCCGACGAGGAGGATCAGCCACTTGCGCTTCCAAAGGGGGGCGAAGATCTCGATGGCGTCTGAGGTCTCGTTCACTTGCTTGGCGCTCCATCCATGGCCGGGATTGCTGTCAAAGGAACATGGCTGAGAGACGTTAGCTTCTCGTTGGACAATCTGACCCAGTGCAACGATGTTGCGATGCGCATTTCGGTCGTCGTCCCCACCTACCGCCGCCCTCAGGTCTTGGGCCGCTGTCTTTCGGCTCTAGAGCGGCAGGATAGAGCGCCCGACGAGGTAATAGTCGTCGCCCGCCGCGAGGACGAGGCAAGCCACCGCGTCGCACGCGCCCACGCTCCGCTTGCTCGCATCGTCACGATCGACGTTCCGACCGGTTCCCCGGGGGTGGTGATGGCGCTGAACGCAGGCGTCGCCGCCGCCACGGGCGAGGTCATCTGCCTCACCGACGACGACGCCGAAGCCCGCCCGGACTGGATCGCGCGGATCGAGCGGGTCTTCGGGCTCGATCCGCGCGTCGGAGCCGTCGGCGGTCGGGACTGGGTCTTTCACGGAGAGCGCCTGGAGCAGGGGGCGGAGAGCCGGGTGGGCCTGATCAGCTGGTTCGGGCGCACCACCGGCAACCACCACCTCGGCAGCGGCCCGGCGCGGGACGTCGACGTCCTCAAGGGGGTCAACTTGAGTATCCGCGGCGATCTCGCCCGCGAGATCGGGTTCGACCGCCGCCTGCGCGCGGTCACCACCGAGCACCACTCGGAGTTGGGGTTGTGCCTGGCACTGCGCCGGCGGGGCTGCCGGGTCGTCTACGACCCCGCTATCGCCGTCGACCACCGGCCGCAGCCGCGGGTTGCCGAAGACCGGCAGCGCCGCGAGCGCCACCTCGCAGATGCCGCCCACAACGAGACCCTGGCGATGCTGGAGCACCTGTCGCCCGCCGGCAGGGTCGCCCATCTCGCCTGGGCGCTCGGGGTCGGCACGCGCGCTTCGCCGGGCTTCGTCGCTGCGATTGCGAACGCGGTCACCGGCGGAGGGTGGAGGTGGGATCTTCTCCGTGGCAACGTGTCCGGCCGGCTGTGGGCACTCGGCACCCTCCGCCGGTCGCATCAGGGCCGGAAAGTCAAGCCGGGGAGCCGCCCGGTCCGGGTGCTGAGCGTCTGCCAGTCGACCGCGGGCGCCGAGCGGGCCAGGCGGCTGCGGGACGGGGCTGGGGAGACAGCGGTGATCGCTGCGGCGCCTGGACTGCGGGGGGCGCTGGCGGCGGCGCGCTCTGTCCTCACGACCGAGGCCGACGTGATCTATCTGGTCGACGTCGGCAAGGCGACCACGGTCGCGGCGGTCGCCGGCCGGCTCAGCCGCCGCCGGATCGTCGTCGACACGGGCGATGCCGGTTACGCCCTCGCCCGGTCCCTGGGCGAGCGCGGCTTCGCCGGCCTGGCGCTGGTCGGGGCCGGTGAACAGCTCGCCTTGCGCTGCGCCGACGAGGTCGTCGTCCGCGGCCGCCTTCACGCCGCCCACGTGCCCCGACCGGCCACCCACATCCCCGACCTGGCGCCGGTCCAGGCCAAGCCGGTCCAGGCCGCCGAGCTCGGCGGCGAGCTGGAGCTGGACGGGGCGTTCGTCGTCGGCCTGGTGGGAAGCCTGATCGCCTCTCCCCGGCACGGCATCAGCTATGGCTGGGACCTGATCGAGGCTCTGCCCCTGACGGACCGCTCGGTGGCCGCCCTGATCGTCGGCGACGGCAGCGGCTTGGAGCCACTGCGCCGGCGCGCGGAGGCTCTCGGCGTCGCCGCGCGCTGCCGCTTCGTCGGTCGGGTCCCCCCGGAGCGGGTCAACGCTTACGTGAGCCTGATGAACGCCGCGATCTCGACCCAGACCAACGACATCGTCGGCAGGGTCAGGACTACCGGCAAGCTGCCGCTCTACCTCAGTTGCGGCTGCCCGGTGATCGCAACCCACGTCGGCGAAGGGGCAGCTCTGCTGGGCCCGCACGGCTGGACCCAGAGCTACACCGGTGTCGTCGACCGTTCTTACCCGGGGCGCCTGGCGGCGGCGATCGAAGCCTGGCGCCTCGACCCCGCGGGCGAGCCGGAGCGCCGCCGCCTGGCGCTGCGGATCGCCGCCGAAAAGTTCGATGCGGAAAAGATGCGCGGGCGTCTGGAGACAGTGATCGAGCGGGTCAGTCGCTGAGGTTCCCGGCCCGGCGAGCACTCCAGCTCTCGATCGCCTGCCGGTAGGCATCTTCGTGGCGCTCGCCCATCCGGTCCCATGAGTATTCCTGCGCCCGATCGCCCCCCCGGGTCGCCAGCGCGGTCCGCAGCTCCCGGTCGCCCAGGACGTCGACCAGGCGTCGGCCCAGCTCGGAGTCCTCGGCGAGGATCCCGCAGCCGTCGGCGAGCAGCATGCGGGCGCCGGGGTTGGGCGAGCCGATCGCCGGCACTCCGTGCGCCATCGCTTCGAGATAGGGAATGCCGAAGCCCTCGTAGCTGCTCGGCAGGCAGAAGACCCAGGCTTGCGACATCAACTCGCTCAGCTCGGCGTCGCTAGGGGCCTGGATCCAGCGCACGCCCTCGGACTCCTCGCAGAAGTCAGAGACCATCCATAGCTCTGCCTCGGGGAGGGCGGGCAGGACCTCGCGCCGGAAGACGTCGCGGAGAAAAGCGCCGCGCTTGCGCCCCTGCCAGGTGCCGACGAAGAGGATCGATGGACGCGGGGAGGGGCGGGGGGCCGTAGCCGCGCGGTCGATGCCGAGGTTGAGCAGGCCGGAGGTCCGGTAGATCGCTTCCGAGTCGACCCCGACGCCATAGCTGGCGGTCGCCAAGTGGCCGGCGAGAAGCTCCAACGGGAAGATCAGACCCTTGTCGATTCGGCGCTTGATCGACGTCGCGCTGGTCGCCTCGAGCAGGGCGGACCCATGGAACGTGCGGACCACCGGCAGCCGGCGGCGGAAGAAGAACCAGTCGTCGCCGTGGAAGTGGGCTACGTCGAAGCCGTCGAACGATTGGAAATTGAGCAGCCATGGGGAGCCGTATTGACGCAGCAGGCGAAGATGCTCGGTCGCGTGCGGACGCAGCCGCTTGACCTCGTAGACCGCTTCGGCCGGAGCCGGCGAGTAAGTGAAGACGACGACCTCGTGTCCGCGTCCGCTCATCGCCCTGGCGAGGCGATCGACGAAGACCTCGACGCCACCCGGCTTACGTCCCGGCCGCGGCAGGCTGAAGTGGTACATGGCTATCCGCATAGAAGCCCGCGAACGGAGCACGGCAGGATAGCCGCGCGAGCTAAGGTCTCCCCGATGCCAAGCGGTCCCCTGCCGAGCGTGGCGATCTGCATACCCACCTACAACCAAGCGGGGTTCCTGGGGCGGGCGATCGAGTCGGCGCTGCGGCAGGACTACCAAGGGCCGTCCGAGGTCTGGGTCGCCGACGACGCCAGCACCGACGGCACCGCCGAGCTGCTGAACGAGCTGGAGCGGCGGGATCCGGCGATCGCGGTGATCCGTCAGCCTGCCAACGTCGGAATCGCCGCCAACGTCTCGGCGCTGCTGCGGGCACCGCGATGCGAGCTGCTGGTCCGGCTCGACTCCGACGACGAACTTGCTCCGGGTTTCCTCAGCCGCCTCGTCGACCTCATGCAGGCGCACCCGGAGGCCGGATACGGCCACTCGGGCGTCACCGAGATCGATGCCGCGGGACACCCCACGAGCGAGCGCCGCCTCGCTCGCTCCACCGGCTTCCAGCCGGCGGAGGAGGCCCTGCGCGCTTCGCTCTCGGGTTACCGCACGGTTGCCAATGTCCTGATCTTCCGCGATGAGGCGCTGCGCGAGCTCGACTACTACTCCGGCCGGCCCGAGTTCGTCGAGGACTACGACCTCTCGGTGCGGATGGCCGACGTCGGCTACGGAAACGTCTACCTCGACGAGCCCCTGGCCCGGTACCGCGTTTGGGAGGACCAAGGAGGGACGCGCTCGCGCCGCAAGGGGCTGCAACTCAGAGGCTACATCCGCATCTTCACGGAGGTCTTCGAACCAGCTTGGCGGCGGCGGGGCTGGGACTTGAGGGCGGTGAGGCGCCAGCGGGCCCGGTTTGCCGCCCATCACTGCGCCCACTGCTTTGGACCCCAGTACACACCGGAGGAGCGCGCGCAGCTGGTCTCCCTGCTCAAGCAGCTTGGAGACGGGCCGCGCCTGCGCCTGCGCATCGGCCTCTGCCGCCTCGGATTCGCGCCTTGGCTCGAGCGGGGGACCAGGCTGTGGGGCCGGGTCAAGGCCGCGCTGAAGGCCGCGATCAAGCGTTAGACGAGGCTCATTCCAGCGCGAAAGGGAGTGACAGGGCAACCCGGTGCCAGCGCTCGGGGCCGCCGCCCTGGACTGTGGCGGCGGCTTCCTCCAGCAGGGGGCTCTGCGGGTTCAACCTGGCCGCGACCGCGATTTGCCGGCGCGGGTCGCGCCCCGCCGCGCCCTGTGCAAGGGCAAGTGCGTAGTGGGGCTCCCAGGAGCTGGGATCGTGCGCTACTGCGGCCCGTGCCAACTCGACCGAGGCCACCGCTTCTCCGGCCCGGGCGGCACACATCGCCAGCACCTCGTAGGGCCTTGGCCCGGCATCGATTGCGTCGATCGATGCCTGGGCCTCGTCACGGGCTCGCCCGCATGCGTCGGCACCGAGCGCCTCGATGCTGTCGCGCAGGCGTGCGTGGGCCACGGTCATCAGGGCGGGGACGACGGCCAGCGCCAGGCAGATCAGGGCCAGCGCCGGCCTGCCGCCTCCCGCAGTAAGGCGAACGAGGCGGGCGGCGGGGCCGCGGCGAGAGGCGTCGTATTTGAGTCGCTCGCGCGGTCGGGCCAGGGCGAAGCCCGCGATGGCGAAGACGGGAACGCCCAGGGCCGGGGTTTGCCAGTCGATGTCGACGCCGGCGTGCAGGACCCAGCAAAGCACCACCGCCAGGGCGGCTGCGTACGCCGGCCGGGCCGATCCGCGGGCATTGAGGGCGATGCCGACGAGGATCGTCAGCAGGGCCCCGACCAGCAGCACGACGCCCACCAGGCCGAGCTCGGCAAGGGTTTCGAAGTAGAGCGAATAGGCGTAGAGCCGTGGCGGGCCATCCGTCCGGTGTCGTTCCCATTCCAGCTGGAAGGTCCCGGCGCCGCTTCCTCGCAGTGGCTGCTCTCGAAAGCTGCCGTCGGCGACCTCCCAGAGCGGCCGCCGGCCGTCGTTTCCGATCTCCAGCAGCCGTTCGCGTTGGCCGCCGGTCGGGGCCGATTCGTGGGTGTTGTCCACGAACCTGTCGAACTGCCGCTGCAGCGTGCCGGGACCGTCGGTGGCGACGAAGGCCGCCAGCGCCAGCGCCCCTGCGGCTACCGCCGCGATCCGGGTGCCGCGGTGCCAGCCGGGGGAGGCGAGCGGCAGCTGGGCGACCCTCGCGTCGATGGCCAGGCCGAGGACGCGGAGTGCGGCGGCGCCGGCCGCGCACAGCGCCAGGACCAGCGCCAAGTGTTCGCCCTCGGCGATGGCATCCGGTGTCAACGGCAGTCCCTCGTGGATCTGCTCCGCCGCATAGGTCTGGGTGAGGGCGAGGACGACCGCCGGCGCCGCAGCGACGATACCGCCGAGCGCACCGGCGGGACGGGCCACCAGGAGATAGACGGCGCCCCCAACGACCGTCGCCGCGATCGCCCCCCGGGAGAAGGTCAGCAGCAGTGCCGCGGCGAGTAGCGGCAGCAGTGCCGCGGCGGCGACCCGGACCGCCGGCGGCTCGCGCGCGTCGCAGGTGTGGTGAACGGCCAAGACGCAACCCGTCCCGGTCAGCAGCCCGAAGGTGTTCCAGTAGGTGATCGGAAAGCTGAGGCGGTCGGCGACGAGGCCGGTGGTCGTGGGCCACAGGTCTGGCAGCAGGCGGCTGATCAGCCCCGCGAGCGCAATCCCCGCGATGGCTGCCAACAGGCCGCGCAGCAGCCAGCGAAAGCGCTCCTGCGAACGCGGCAGGCAGGCGAAGAGGCCGAAGACTGCGAGGTAGAGCACGACCCGGTCGTACCCGATCAGGGCACGGCCCTCGGCTCCCGACCACCCGGCCGACAGCAGGGTCAGGGCGGCAAGCAGGGCAAGCAGGGCGAGAGCGCTGGCCCCCAGCCCCGAGAGGCCCGCCAGGGGCCTGCGGGCCCCCGCGACGGCGAGGCCGGTGACGGCGAGAACGAGCAGGGCCGCGAAGGCGGTGGTCGCCTCGAACATGCCACCCGAGTTGAAGGCGAGGAAGACGGTCAGCGCCGGCGGCAGCGCCAGCAGTCCGGCCAGGCAGACGTGCCGCATCTTCCCCTCGAGAGCCAGGCCGCTTGCGCTCATCGGCCGCCAGGCTACCGGCGCATCCCTCGCTGCTTGCGTCAGGATGCGAATCGTCTTGAGGCCTTCGCCTTCCGTCCTGCTCAGCTTTGCGATAGCCGCCGTGGGCGTCGCCGGGGTCGTCGTCGTCGCGGTCGCCACGGACGCGGGGACCGCGCCGGGAAGCGGGCAAAAGACCTTCGACGCGCCCGGCTGCCTTCCCCGCGCCTACCATGGGCCGGGCTCCCGCGATCGCTACCTCCTCAACCGCAACTGCCCCACCCCGACTCCCGTCCTGGTCGCCGAGGCGATCGGCCGGGGAACCCGGGGGTGGCTGGTCGAGCTCGACGCATCGAGGTCGTTCGACCCGATGGGCGGGCGGCTCGTCGACTTCGCCTGGGCCCTGGGTCCGGGACCGCAGCGTCACGGCAGGAAGATCCGCGTCGACCTGCGCCCCGGCGTCCACCCGATCGTCCTCTACGTGACGAACGACAACGGCCTCACCGGGACCGCGGTCGAGGAGGTGTCGGTTCCTTGACCCCGCAACCGCGGATCGCAATCGGTCACGACTATCTGCTGGTGATGCGGGGAGCGGAGCGGACCTTCGCCGCGATCGCCGATCTCTATCCCGACGCGCCGATTCTCACCCTGCTCTACGACGAGGACGGGACGGATGGCCGCTTCGCCGGCCGCACGATCCGGACCTCGCCACTACAGCGGCTGCCGGTCGACCAGAGCTCGTTCCGCCGCCTGCTGCCGCTTTACCCGTGGGCCGCCGAGCGGCTCAGCGGCGACGGCGCCGAGATCCTCTTGACCAGCAGCAGCGCCTTCGGCCATGGCATCCGAGCGCCCGCGGGGGCGGTGCACATCTGCTACTCGCACACGCCGTTCCGCTACGCCTGGTACGAGCAGGAGCGCGCCCTCAGCGAGGTGCCGGCGCCGCTGCGGCCGCCCCTGGCGCTGCAGCTTCGCTGGATGCGGCGTTGGGACCGGCGCGCCAGCACTCGCGTCGACCACTACATAGCGAACTCGGAGCTGACCCGGGAACGGCTGAAGCGCTGCTACGGTCGCGACTCGGTGGTCGTCCACCCGCCGGTCGAGATCAAGCGCTTCCGCCCTGGGACCCCCGGAGAGTCCCTGCTGGTCGTCTCGGAGGTCGTCCGTCACAAGCGCGTCCACGTCGCCCTCGAGGGTGCGCGGCGGGCGGGCCTCCCGATCGGGATCGTCGGCAGCGGTCCCGATCGAGCAGCTCTGGGCGAGGCCTACCCGGAGGCGGAGTTCCTCGGGCGGGTATCCGACGTCGAGCTGGTCGAGCTCTACGCCACGGCCCGCGCCGTAGTCGTTCCCAGTCGCGAGGAGTTCGGGATCACCGCGGTCGAGGCCCAGGCGGCCGGCCGACCCGTAGTCGCCGCCGCCACCGGAGGGGCGCTGGAGACGGTCCTCGACGGCGAGACCGGCTGCCTGGCGACGCTCGACGACCCCGACTCCTTCGCCGCGGCGATGCGGCGGGTCGACTCGCTTCCCTTCGAGCCGGAGAAAGCGGTTGCGAATGCCGAACGCTTCTCGGTGGATGAATTTCGGCGACGTTTGGGGGCTGAGGTATCGAAAATCTCGGGTGCCTGACTATCCTGCCGCTCTTGCGCATTCGTGGAATCTCACCGAGGTCGCTGCTCCTGGCGCTGGTTGCCCCCCTTGCGCTCTCGGGTCTGTTCTCGAGCACGGCAGCCGCGACGCAACCGATCGAGGGGATCTGGTCCTTCGGGGGCGGTGCCGTCGCCGTCACCGGCGCGGAGGCGGGCATCTTGCAGGGGACGGTGGTCCAGCCGACCACGCTCGCCGTCTGCCCGCACCCGGTCGGCCAGGTGATGTGGACCGAGATGAAGGAACGGCCCAACGGCTCCTACTGGGGCCGGCATCAGTGGTACCGCGGCAGCAACTGCGCGCTCGACCCCCGTCCCGGGCTGGCCGCCTGGCGCGTGATGCAGACGGCGACAGGCTCGGTGGTTCTGATTGCCTGCCTGAGCGACCCGGGAGAACGGAAACAGCCCAAGATCGCCCCCGATGGCAAGGTCGCCGACGCGACCTACGGCTGCGTCGAATCCGCCCCGCTGGCCTCCGTCCCGGGGAGCGAAGGCGCCGTCGCCTTCGAGGATTTGATCCGGCTGCCCCCGGCAGCGGCAGGGACTGGCTCGTGCCGCCGCTCATTGACGATCCTCCCCCGCAAGCTCGAGTACGACCCGCTGAAACGGCTGATCGTCAAGTTCGACGGCCTCAAGGTCGCCGACGTCAAGGGCGTCAAACGGCTTCGCCGGCGGCTCGTTTTCGACCGGCTGCCGGCCGGCAGCTTCGAGGTGCGGGTGATCGCGATCACCGTCCTCGCGCAGCGGCGCGCCCTCTCGCGCTCGTATCGGGGGTGCAGCCGAGAGGTGAGGTTCCCGGGGCGGGGGAGGCCTGACCACGGCTGAGCTGGAAGCTGTCCAAATTTCGCACCCAGAAGCGGAACTTTCCCCGTTTTGGCGGTCGGGAAGGGCTACACTCCCGCGGCGGATCCGATGCTGGAGGGTGGCCCCAGTGGGGATCGGACTGCTCAAAGTGGGGAGGTTCTGTCGCGATATGGATGTCTTTGGCTACCGGTTGGGGGAACTCCGAAGTGAGGCCGCGACGCGGTGAGTCCGGCCCAGCCCCAAGGCGAGGTCGCAGGACGGCTTGGCAGCCGGCCCCAGGTGACGCCGGCCCAGAGCACGGGCGGGGTCAATCTGCGTCGCGACATGATTTTCCGGCGCTCGCTCGCAGCCGCCGACCTTGCCTCTTTCCTGCTCTCCTGCGCAGTGCTCGAGGTTGTCTTCGAGAGCTCGCTCAGGTTCAGCTTGCTGAGCTTGACCGGGTTCGCCGGGCTGCTCGTCGTGGCAAAGGTGATCGGCCTTTACGACCGCGACCAGACGGTGCTCCACAAGACCACTCTCGACGAGGCGCCGAAGCTGTTTCAGATCGCCACCCTCACCGCCCTCTGCGCCTGGCTGGCCGGGGGCTTCGTGGCATCGGGCGGCCTTGGCCGCGAGGAAGTCTTGGTCCTCTGGCTCTCCCTCCTGGTGTTCCTCGTGCTTGCGCGGGCCAGCGCCCGCGCATTGGCGCTGCGGGCGGTGCCGCCCGAGCGCTGCTTCTTCATCGGCGACGCCGTCACGGCGGCGGCGATCGAGTCGAAGCTGACGGGGCACCAGGGATTCAAGGCGGAACTGGTGGGCTCGATAGACCCGGGTGAGGTCCCCGCCTGGTCGACCGACACCCTCTCGGCGCCGCGCTTGCCGGAGATCCGCCATCTGGCCCGCTCGCTTGACGTCCAGCGAGCGATCGTCGCTCCCGACAGCATGGAGCCGGAGGCGATGCTGAACTTGATCTGCACGCTGGAGGCGGTCGACGTCAAGGTCAGCGTGCTGCCGCGACTGCTTCAGGTGGTGGGCTCGTCGGTCGAGTTCGACGATCTCGATGGGTTGAACGTGATGGGTGTCCGCCATTTCGCGCTCACTCGCTCCTCCGCTTTCGTCAAGCGCGCCTTCGACCTCGTCGTAGCGCTGCTGGGCCTGCTCGCTGCGGCCCCCCTGATGCTGACGATCTCGCTCGCGGTCAAGCTCGAATCGCGAGGTCGAGGGCAGGTCTTCTTTCGCCAGCGCCGGGTCGGCAAACACGGTGAGCACTTCGACCTCTACAAGTTCCGAACGATGGTTCCCGACGCCGATCGGCTGAAGGACTCGCTGCGGCACCGCAACGAATCAGAAGGGCTGTTCAAGATCGCCGACGACCCACGCGTGACCAGAGTCGGGCGGCTGCTGAGGAAGACGGCTCTCGACGAGCTGCCGCAGCTGATCAACATCGTCCGCGGCGAGATGAGCCTGGTCGGCCCGCGCCCGCTGGTTGTCGACGAGGACGAGCACGTGAAGGGCTGGTTCCGGCGCCGGCTCGAGCTGATGCCGGGGATGACCGGCCCCTGGCAGATCCTCGGTCCCTCGCGGGTGCCGCTGCAGGAGATGGTGGCGATCGACTACTTGTACGTCGCCAACTGGTCGCTCTGGGGCGACGCGAAGATCCTCTTGCGGACGGTGCCCCACGTGCTCGGGCGCCGCGGGCTCTGATCCGCGGTTCCCGTCGCGACAGCATCGGCGCGCGCTGCCATCAAGCAGAGGGCGACCAAGAACAGGACCGCTACGGCCCAGACGACCGTGAGTGCTGCCAGAACGACAAGCATGGTCATTGATCCATCGCCCTTTCGTAAACCCGGTTCACTTTCTAACGGAGCTATCGGATGCGAAGCCGGAACCTTGAGGCGACTCGGATCTTCGTCCGAGTCTTGAGAGGACATATGCACGACGCCGCGCCCCTGTCGGAGGCTTTCAAACTGGCTGAATGGAGTCGAACCATCACGCTCCGTAAGGGGCCACAAGGCCCTCAACATGGACGCCGCTGCTGCGTGAGTGGAGCCTGATTGGCGCACCAAGGGTTCTGACACGGCCCGTTGGAGCTGCTCCATAGACTCGCCGCCTGTCGATGACCCGGAAGCGCGACATCAAGCAGTTCCGGCAAGCCTGCAAAGAGGCTGGGCTGACCATCCAGGAGCGCTATGCGGCCAGCGAGGCGCTGCATACCGAGAAGGAGTCATCCGGCGTGCAGGCGCACATGAGCTATGGCGAGCTGCTGGCTTGGCTGCGACAATGGAAGCAGCGCTAATGGCAACCGTCGTAGCCCTAGATGCTTCGCCTGCAAACGTCCTGCGCTCGATGCGCGGGGAGATTGTCGATGCCCGCTTGGCCTATCCAGATGTGCTGCACGTCGAGGTTCGGGACTCGTCTGGGGAGCTGTGGCGACTTGCGACCCAGGATGCGGAGTGGTCGCCATCTGACCCCGCTGAGTTGGTCGGCAATGCGATCGAGGGTGCCGAGATCGACGAGGACACCGGCGAGCTGCGCTGCAAGCTCTCCAATGGCTCCTTGCTCGACGTGAAGCCCGCTGCGCAGGGAGCGAGCGACGACCCCCCCAATTGGGAGTTGATTACCCCCGGCGGAGTTGTGCTGGAGTTCGGCCCCGGTGTCCGCTGGCAGATCAGTAGCGCCAGTGCCCCAGCGTCATCGCGGCGCTGAGGGCGGCTTGCGTCTCTCCGTTTTGCACGACCGCCGTCTGACTGGCGCACCGACTGGCGCACGAACCGCTTCGACGACTCCGGGCTCAGCCGCCTAACAAAGCGAAAACCCCCGCTGAGCGGGGGTTTTCTCATGCGGCTGAATGGAGTCGAACCATCACGCCCCGTAAGGGGCACAAGGCCCTCAACCTTGCGCGTCTACCAGTTCCGCCACAGCCGCGGGGGCGTCGATTCTAGATGTTCGAGCGCTTGGGGCGGGGCCCCTTGCGAGTATCCGTCGGTAGCGGTACGCTTGCGAACAAGTGTTCGAACGAATTGATGCCCGGCAAGCCGAAGGGGAGCGAGCGTGGACCTGGACCTGACCAAGAGGCAGAAGGAGATCTTCGACTTCATCAGCCGTTATGCAGCCAAGACCGGTTACCCGCCCACGGTGCGCGAGATCGGTAAGGCGGTTGGCCTGCACTCTTCCTCGACGGTTCATGCGCATCTGTCCAACCTGGAGAAGATCGGGCTGCTGCGCCGGGACCCTTCGAAGCCGCGGGCGATCGAGCTGCTCTTCGACAAGGCCAAGCGGACGATCAGGCCGGGCAACGGGTTGCCCCTAGTGGGCCAGGTCGCAGCGGGTGAGCCGATCCTCGCTGAGGAGAACGTCGAGGAGTACATCGAGGTCCCCGATGTGATCGGTGGCGAGGACGGCGACTACATCCTCCGGGTGCGGGGAGAGAGCATGAAGGACGCCGGCATCTTCGAAGGCGACTACGTGGTCGTGCGCCCGGCCAGCGATGCGGCCAACGGCGAGATCGTCGTTGCCCTGATCGGCGAGGAGGCGACGGTCAAGCGCTTCTTCCGCGAATCCGACCACATCCGCCTGCAGCCTGAGAACGAGACGATGGAGCCGATCCGAACGACCGAGGCAACCGTCCTCGGCAAAGTGGTCGGCGTCTTCCGCAAGATCTGATGACGGTCATCGTGGCCAGCGCCCCGACTCGATAAGTCGCTTGTAGCGGCGCTGTTTGCGCCGGGCGTCTCTCAGCGCCAGCGGCAGCAGGCGCACGGCGAGTCGGGGGAAGAGATCGAGGAGGCGCAGCTGGAGGCCGCGCCAGCGGGGGACGATCAGGATCGGGCGAGGGCGCTCGATCAGCTTGCCGACCTCGGTCGCCACGCGCTCGGGGGTGAGCAGGTCGCCGGAAAACGACCCCGCCGCATCGAGGTCGTCGAGCCGGTCTTCGAGCATCGGGGTCCAGATCCCGTCGGGGCAGACGGCCGAGAGCTCGATGCCCTTGATGCCTTCGCGGCGCAGGTCGAAGAGCGTGCCCAGGGTGAAGGCCATCGCCGCGTGCTTGCTCGCCGAGTAGTTGACCTCGCCGGGGGCGGCGACGATCCCTGCCAGCGAGATCACATTGATCACGTGACCGCGACCGGCGGGGATCATCTTGTCGAGGGCGGCGATCGTGCCGTTCATCGTGCCCAGCACGTTGACCTCGAGCATCGTTCTGCGGGTCGGCTCATCCTGGGTCCAGGCCGGGCCCGTGGACAGCACGCCGGCGTTGTTGACCCAGAGGTCGAGCGATCCACTGCGTGTCGCGGCTTCGGTTGCGACAGCCCTGCAAGCTGCCTCGTCTCGTACGTCCAAAGCCGAGGCTCGCGCGCCGGTGCCGATCTCCGACGCCGTGCGGGCCGCGGCGTCAGGGTCGATGTCTGTGACCTGAACGAGGAACCCGCGGTCGGCCAGCTCGAGAGCGATCGCGCGGCCGAGCCCGCCACCTGCCCCGGTTACAACGGCTACCGGCATCGGCGCGCAGGATATTCGATGCAATCGTTGCGAGCCCGAGGGCGAGCGCTACCATCGAGTAGCGGGCCGAGCGACTGCGGGGGGAGAGAAAACCCTTCGAGGAAAGTCCGGACACCACAGGGCGAGGCGGTGGGTAACGCCCACCCGGGGAAACCCGCGGGACAGTGCCACAGAAACATACGGCCGATGGCGCGGCCACACGTGAGTCGCGTACAGGCAAAGGTGAAATGGTGCGGTAAGAGCGCACCGGCGCCGCGGTGACGCGGCGGCCAGGCAAACCCCGCCCGGTGCAAGGCCAAGCAGGACCGTCGACCCTGCCCGGCGAGGTCCAGGTAGGCCGCAGGCCGCTTCGGCGGCCCTCGGGACTCCAGTCCCGGCGAGACAGATGGTCGCTCGAGACAGGATCCGGCTTATAGGCCCGCTAAAGGAAAGGCTCCCGTTAGGGGGCCTTTCCCATCTCTGCACGTTTTCATGTCTTAGCATTTGCTAATCTGCCGCGACTTCCGCTGAGTTCCCGCCTACATATCGCGGGAAGCGGGGGACCCATTGGTTGGGGCGAATCGCCGGCGTCGGCCGGCGTAGCGCAGCTCTTTAGGCGCGAGCCCGTCAGCTAACCCCGTAAGCGTCGTAAAGAGCCATGAAGACAGGTAGAGACCGCCACGAGCGGAAAGACGATTTGGTGCGAGCGCGTGCGCTTGCCAGGCGCGGAGGCCGCTCCCTCCTTTGGGCAGCCTTGGTTGCCTTCTTTGCTCTGCCGGCTCTGGGCGGTGCGGCCGCTCCGGCACAGACAGGCGGCGCCGGTGTGTTCGATCCAGCGGGGACGACGCCGGTCGGCGAAGGGATCGCCTTCAGCCCGATGCGGACGGCAGGCGCGACCTGGTACGGACCGGGCCTCTATGGCAACCGCACGGCCTGCGGTCAGACCCTGCAGCCGGAGACGATCGGCGTCGCCCATCGCAGCCTGCCCTGCGGCACCGCGGTCAAGTTCGCCTACCGTGGCCGTTTCCTGGTCACCAGGGTCATCGACCGTGGGCCCTATACGCGCGGCAACGCCTTCGACCTCACCAGCGGCGCCCGGTCCCTGCTCGGCTTCCCTGGCGTGGACAAGCTGCGTTACGCGGTCGCGCTTCAGTACGCCCGCCACTAGCCAAGCAGCATCCGAACGAGCAGGATCGGCCGACCGGACGGCTAATCTGCCCCGCTAACAAGCTGGACTTTCAACGAGAGGAGCAAGGGCATGTCGAGGTCTTCGCACGGAGCTGTCAGCGCCGATTCGGCTGGATTGCGAGGTCGCCTGGCGCTTGGCGTGGCGATTGCGGCCTGTCTCGCCCTCGTCGCCGCTCTCGTGGCAAACGCGGGCGCTGCCACCAGCTCGGGAACCACCGTCGTCCTCGGCGGCACCGCTTCGATCCCCGATCCCTCCTGTCCCGAGTCGCCGTGCCAGGCGATCGGCAGCGTCACCGGCTTCCAGGTCAGCACGAGCCAGGGCCAGCTCCCCTTCAGAGTGCCGAGGGACGGGAAAATCAAGTCCTGGACTCTCACCCTCTCCCAGCCGACCAGCAAACAGCGCTCCTTCTTCAACAGCTTCTTCGGCACCCCGCCGCAGGCGCGGCTGGCGGTGCTGCGACGCATTCCGGGCACCAACCCGCCTCGCTACAGCCTGCGCAGCCAGGGCTCGATCCACGTCCTCACTCCCTACCTGGGGCAGACGGTCAGGTTCAGCGCCTCGCTGAAAGTCGAAAAAGACGACATCGTCGGCGTCACCGTGCCGACCTGGGCACCTGCCTTCGCCCAGGGTCTGCCCGCCACCAACGCCTGGCGCGCCAGCCGCGAACCGGGCAAATGCATCAACTCCACCGACGTTCGCCAGGGCGAAGCGCAGCAGAAAGTGGGCCGGCACGCCACCTACGGCTGCCGCTACACGACCGCCCGGCTCCTCTACACCGTCACAGTCGTAGAGGACTGACGCGCCTGGCGCGGCGCTGGCCTTTGTCCTCGGTCGCTCACGTGCAGAGCACGCTTCGCTCCCTGCGTCCTTGGCCTGCTTGCGCCAGACGCGTCAGCTGAATCAAGCCACGGTCGGCAGGATTTTCGGGGTCGCCTGGTCTTTCGGCAGCGACGCGGCGCCGGCGATCAGGCTCTGGAACTCGTTCAGGGCAAGGTGAGCCACTGCCTCGAGCAGCTCCTCGTCTGTCCAGCCGATCTCACGCGCCTCCTCATGTAGGTAGAGGGGCGGGTGGGCGTTTTCCTCCAGCGCCGCCTTGAGGTAGGCGAGCAGCGCTGCCTCCTTCGGATCTCCGGAGGTGAAGCTGCGAGCCCGCGAGACCTCGTCGAGGCCGAGGCCGGCCCGGCGCGCCGACTTCGCGTGCTGAGCGATGCTGTAGGTGTCGTCGCGGTACTCGGCGACCGCCAGGGCGATCCGCTCACGCGTCGCCTGTGGCAGCACGCCGCTACGCAGCTCTGAGCGCATCCGCGTGTAGGCACGCAGCACCGCGGGCGCACCGGCGAGGACGCCGACGAACTTGGTCACGGCGCCGCCCGTGGCCTGGATTGTCTTGATCAGGGGGGCGCTCTCATCGGGCGCCGTCAACTCGTCGTGGATCTGGAATCTGCTCACATCTGTTTTGACTGTCACGTGCATCCGCCTCCGACTCCGTTCCGGGAATTCCGCTTTACAGAGCCTTTACCTGGCCTTTACTTTACTTTTAGCCGATTACTTACCTGGAGTAAGTTATACCTGCTTTCAAGTTCGCCTGCAACCCGGTGGCAGGCGCGCCATTGCTCTGAGACACGGATTCGGCCCCCTCGGGCACGCTGTCCTTCTACCCGAATACGGCCGGCTCTACCCCAGCGGTTCACAGCTGCCGCCTTTCGCCTATCGTTGCGCGACCCCGAGCGGACAAGCGTGAGCCAAGGAGGCCGGAATGGCAGAGCAACCCAAGAGTGCCGCTGACGTCGCCCAGATCGTCAAGGAAAGCGACGTCCGCTTCGTCCGCCTTTGGTTCACCGACGTGCTCGGGCAGCTGAAGAGCTTCTCGATCAACGCCGCCGAGCTGGAGGACGCCTTCGACGGAGGCATGGGGTTCGACGGTTCCTCGATCACCGGCTTCAACCCGATCGAGGAGTCGGACATGATCGCGATGCCCGATCCCTCTACCTTCGCCCTGGTTCCCTGGCGACCGGAGGAAGAGAACGCGGTCGCGCGCATGTTCTGCGATATCAAGGTGCCGGGCGGCGAGCCCTACGAGGGCGATCCGCGCTGGATCCTGCGTCGCGCCCTCAAACGGGCCGAGGAGCTGGGCTTCGACGCCTACAACGTCGGTCCGGAGCTGGAGTACTTCTACTTCCGCTCGGCCAAGCCCGAGAACGGCGTGCCCGAGGTGCTCGACGAGGGCGGCTACTTCGACCTGACCACGCTCGACGCCGGCTCCGACGTGCGCCGCGAGACGGTGCTGGCGCTGGAGAAGATGGGCATCCACGTCGAGTACACCCACCACGAGGTCGGGCCCTCCCAGCACGAGGTCGACATGCGTTACAAGGACGCGCTGGCGATGGCCGACGACTGCATGACCTACCGCATCGTCGTCAAGGAGTACGCGATGAAATACGGCTGGCACGCGACCTTCATGCCGAAGCCGCTCTTCGGCGAGAACGGCTCCGGCATGCACGTCCACCAGTCGCTGACCAAAGGCGGCAAAAACGCCTTCTTCGACGAGGACGACCAGTACTTCCTCTCCGCCACGGCGAAGGCCTTCATCGCCGGCCAGCTCAAGCACGCGCGCGAGATCTCGCCGCTCTTCGCTCAGTGGGTCAACTCGTACAAGCGCCTCGTCCCCGGCTACGAGGCGCCCGTTTACCTCGCCTGGTCGCGGCGCAACCGCTCGGCGCTGATCCGGGTGCCGCTCTACCACCCCGGCAAGGAGGGGGCGACGCGGGCCGAGCTGCGCTGCCCCGATCCCGCCTGCAACCCATATCTCTGCTTCGCCGGCATGCTGCAGGCCGGACTGGAAGGGATCGAGAAGGGCTACGAGTTGCCCGAGCCGATGGAGCAGAACCTCTACCACCTCTCGCAGGAGGAGCTATCGCACCAGGGAATCGAGCAGTTGCCCTCGACCCTGGGCGAGGCGATCGAGGTCGCTGCCGAGTCGGAGCTGGTGCTGCGCACCCTCGGCGAGCACACCTTCCGCCGCTTCGTCGAGATCAAGCGGCAGGAGTGGGACGACTACCGCGTCCAGGTCACTCCGTATGAGATTGAGCAGTTCCTACCGGTTCTCTGACGACCGATAGGCGGCACCTGGCGGTGTCCTCGGTCGGCCGCCTACGAGTCACGCACTTGGAGTGCGCTCCTCTTGCCGGCCTTCCTGCGTCTTAGCCAGGCTTGCCTCTCGATCGTCATCAGATGGTTTCGAGAGCGACGAGGGCCACCAGAACTTGTCGCCCAGGGTGAGGGCGATCGAGGGGACGAGGACGCTGCGGACGAGGAAGGTGTCCAGCAGGACGCCGAAGGCGACGACGAAGCCGAGCTCGGTGAGGAAGGTGAGTGGCAGGACGGCGAGGACGGAGAAGGTGCCGGCGAGGACGATCCCGGCGCTGGTGATGACCGTGCCGGTGACGGCCAGCGAGCGCAGAATGCCCTGTTCGGAGCCGTGTTTGAGCGTCTCCTCGCGGGCCCTCGCGATCAGGAAGATGTTGTAGTCGACCCCCAGCGCGACCAGGAAGACGAAGGCGAAGAGCGGTAGCGAGGGGTCGGAGCCCGGGAAGCCGAAGATCACGTCGAAGACGAAGTAGCCGAGGCCGAGGGCGGCGAGGAAGCTGATGATCACGGTGCCGATCAGGACCAACGGCGCGGTTATCGCCCGCAGCAGCGCGATCAGGATCAGGAAGACGACGAGCAGGATGATCGGCGGGATCACGATCGAGTCCCAGGCGGCGGCGTCGCGCACGTCGAATTCGACCGCGCTGGGGCCGCCGACGAGGGTTCCCGGAGCGGCTTCATCGGCCGCATCGCGGATCGGTTCGATCAGGTCGAAGGCCGTGGTCGAGTAGGGGTTCGGCACGAGCGTCGCTTGAACCAGGGTGCCCGGCGGCCCTTCGGCGACGGGCTGGGAGACCTTGTCGACGCCGTCGACCGCGGCCACCGATTGGCGCACGGACTGGACGTCGGCGGAGTTGGGGACGACGATGTCGGTGGGTGCGGTCGTGCCCGAGGGAAGGCTCTTGTCGAGCAGGTCTTGGCCTTCGACCGATTCGACCTCGGTCCGATAGCTGTCTTCGCTGGTCAGTTCGGTCGAGAAGAAGGCAAAGCCGGCGCAGAAGATCAGCAGGACCGCGGTCGATCCGACCATGACGCGGCGTGGGGAGACGGCGACGCGGTCGCCGACCCGCTTCCAGAAGCCGTGGGTCGCGTCGACGGCGTGCTCGAGCTTGTGGCGCCGTATCTCGTAGGGCTTGAAGACGGCGCGGTCGAGCGGTCCGACGATCAGCGAGGGGATCCTGCGTCCGCTGAGGATGCGCAGCAGCCAGTTGATCAGGACGAACGGCAGCAGGATCAGGACCAGGAGGCAGGCGAGGACGACACGGAAGATGGCGCCGAACCCGGAGCCCTCGACGATCCGCCGGCGGGCGTTCTCGGAGACGTCGGTCGCGGCGGGCGCGGTCTCGGGTGTGTGCGGGACGAACGGCCAGAAGGCGCGGCGGCCGAAGATCGTCAGCAGGGCGGGGAGCAGGGTCAGCATCGAGAGCGCCGCGCAGGCGATCCCCATTGCCGCGATCGGTCCCAGCCCGGCGGTGCCGTTCACCTTGGCGAGCAGCAGACAGAGCAGGGCGGCGATCACGGTGAGCGCCGAGGCGAAGATCGCCGGGCCGGCAGAGGCGAGCGCGGTCTTCATCGCCTCGTGCTTGTCGGTGGTGCGGTGCAGCTCCTCGCGGTAGCGGGAGACGAGCAGCAGGGCGTAGTCGGTCCCCGCCCCCAGCACCAGGACGGACATGATCGAGCTCGACTGGCCGTTGATCGTCACCCCGAGCTCCGAGATCCCATAACCGAGCGAGCGCGAGAGGGTCTCGGCGAACATCACCGCGATCAGCGGGATCAGCCAGAACATCGGCGAGCGGTAGATGACGATCAAGAGGAAGATCACGAGGCTGACCGCGGCCAGCAGCAGCGTGCCGTTGATCCCTTCGAAGACTTCGATCGCGTCGGCCGAGAAGCCGGCGCCGCCGGTGATCTTCGCTTCCAGCCCGCCGCTTTCGTCGGTGATCTGGTCGCGCCAGTCCTTGACCGGGTCGACTATCCGCTCGCCCTCGCCTTCGGCGTTGATGTAGGCGGTGACGATCGCCGCCTTGCCGTCAGGCGAGCAGACCGGG
This sequence comes from uncultured Solirubrobacterales bacterium, assembly GCA_963697695.1. Taxonomy (GTDB): domain Bacteria; phylum Actinomycetota; class Thermoleophilia; order Solirubrobacterales; family 70-9; genus VRUE01. Next base: position 725,753 of record OY969094.1, on the reverse strand, counting down.
CCGACGAAGGGGGCGTAGCCGGCGGGCTGGCCTTCCACCGCGGTGCCTTCGGCGGCGCAGCCCGGTGGTAGGCCTTTGGGCGCGGCCTGCGATTCGGCGGAGGCCGTCGCTTTGCCGCCGGACGCGGCTGTTTCGCCATCGGGGATGACCCCCCGGAAGCGCTCCTCGGTCATCCGGCCGATGTCTTCGACGATTGTCTGCTGATCGGCCGCGGTGAGGCCGGACTCGCGCCGGTAGACAATGACGGCGGGCGCGATTTCGCCCTTCTGCAGGGCCTCGGTGGCGTCGAGCGCGTGGGTGGACTCAGCGTCGCCGGGCAGGTAGGAGGTCGCCTCGTTGTTTTCGGCGTCTTCGAACTTGCCCGGCAGGTTGGCCGGGCCGGCTGCGATGAAGATCGCCACGAACCAGATCGCGAAGACGATCCACTTGGAGCGACGACCTGCGGGGAAGGTAAAGAGGGAGCCCCTCACTGGTCCTGCATCCTTAGCAGGTCGGTCAGCTCCGCCGCGGAGGCGACCGGCTGCCGGCAGCTGAAGTGCTCGCAGACGTAGGCGGCCGGGGAGCCGCCGACCGTCGTCCGGTCGCGAAGGAGCTCCGGGCTCTCGCTGCCCTCCGGTCCGCCGGCGAGGACGAGATGGGGGCGGTGCTCGGCGCGAACGACCCTGGCCAGGCTCGTCAGGTCGTTGCCGACGAGAGCGACCTCTCTGGTGGGCGAGAGGTGGAAGTCGATCGCGCGGAGCAGGTGGGCGAATGCCTCCGGGTGCCGGCCGGCAGGTACGGCGAAGAGCCGGAAGACGGACTCGGCCTGCTGCTCGTAGCGGTGCTCGCCCGTCAGAGCGGCGAGGCGGAGGAGCCCCATTGCGGCCGAGGAGTTGCCGGAGGGAATCGGGTGGTCGCCGATCTCCTTGCGGCGGGCGATCAGGGCTTCGTGGTCATCGGAGGTGGAGAAGAAGCCGCCCCGCTCGGGGTCGCCGAAGTGGGCGATCAGGGTCTCGGCAAGGGCGCGGGCGCGATCGAACCAGCGCTGCTCGAAGGTCGCTTCGTAGAGGGCCAGCAGGGCCTCGAGCAGGAAGGCGTGGTCCTCCAGATAGGCCCTGAGGTGGGCGCGGCCGTCCTTGTAGGTGCGCAGGAGGTGACCGTCCTCGTCGTGCAGCTGCTCGAGGATGAAGTCGGCGCAGGCGCGGGCGGCATCGAGGTAGTCGTCGCGCTCCAAGACTGCGCCGGCCTCGGCAAGGGCGGCGATCATCAGGGCGTTCCAGGAGGTGAGCCGCTTGTCGTCGAGCCCGGGCCAGACGCGCTTCGAGCGTGCCTCGTAGAGAGCTTTACGAGCCTCGGCGAGCCCCTCCGGCTCCGCCGCCTCCGCCCCCTCGGCCAGGTGCAAGATGCTGCGTCCCTCGAAGTTGCCACCCTCGCTGACCCCGTAGAACTGCATCAACTTCTCGATCTGCTGGGGCGAGAAGTCGATGCGGTTCGCCGAAGTGGACGACAGGACCTCGCGGATCTCCTCTGGGGTCCAGACGTAGAAGCGGCCCTCCTCGCCCTCGGAGTCGGCGTCGAGCGCCGAGTAGAAGCCACCCTCTGGGCCGCGCATCTCGCGCAGCGCCCAGTCGAGCGTCTCTTCGCAGACACGCCGGTAGCGCTCGTGCCCGAGCGCCTGCCGGCCGTGCAGGTAGGCGCGGGCGAGCAGGGCGTTGTCGTAGAGCATCTTCTCGAAGTGGGGGACGAGCCAGACCGCGTCGACCGAGTAGCGGGCGAAGCCACCGCCGATCTGGTCGTAGATGCCGCCGGCGAGCATCGCGTCGAGTGTCTTCTCGACGACCTCGCGCTCGCCGCGGGCGAGCAGCAGCTCCAGTGCCGAGGCCGGTGGGAACTTGGGCGCGCCGCCGAAGCCGCCGCGGGCGCGGTCGGCACTGGCCAGCAGCCCCTCGACGGCCTGCTCGAGCAGCTCGGCCTCGGGCGGCTCAGCGGGCTCGATCTGACCGACGGCTCCCAGCCGCGTCCGCATCTCCGGTCCCCGTGCCTGGATCTCGTCGCGTTTGCGCTCGAAGGCATCGACGACCGCTTCCATCACCATGCGGAAGCTCGGCATCCCGCGGCCCTCGTCGGGCGGGAAGTAGGTGCCGCCGTAGAAGGGGACCCCCTCCGGGTCGAGGAAGACCGTCATCGGCCAGCCGCCCTGGCCGCTGATCGTCTGCACCGCCTCCATATAGAGAGCGTCGACGTCCGGGCGCTCCTCGCGGTCGACCTTGACGTTGACGAAGTGCTCGTTCATGTAGGTGGCCGTCTCGGCGTCCTCGAAGGACTCGCGCTCCATCACATGGCACCAGTGGCAGGCCGAGTAGCCGACCGAGAGCAGGACCGGGAGGTCCTCCCCGCGCGCCCGGGCAAACGCCTCCTCGCCCCACGGGTACCAGTCCACCGGGTTGTCGCGGTGCTGGAGCAGGTAGGGGCTGGTCTCCTGCGCCAGACGGTTGGACATGGCCTGACACTACCCGCGGACACTTGGACGCTCACTTTTCGGGAGGGCCGTGTGACTGATATTCGGATGCAATCTGGCCCTCACGCCTGAGCCGCGATCCGGTTGGTAGCGGAAAGGTTTACCTTCACCGTGGTGGCAATCGAGAAGTCTCTCTCACAGCATGATCCTGCCCTCGAAACGGTGCTCGGGAAACTCGATTCCGAGGACCGCGAGGTCATCTTGGCTGCTCTTCTCAGGGCCGAGAAGACCGAGGCCGAGCTGCGCTACCTCGCCGACCACGACTCGCTGACCGGGCTGCTCGACCGCCGTCGCTTCCGCGCCGAGCTCGACCAGTACGTCTCATTCAGTGCCCGTTACGGCGGTCAGGGCGCGGTGATGATCATCGACATCGACGGCCTCAAGGGAATCAACGATTCGCTTGGCCATCACGCCGGCGACAACCTGCTGCGCCAGGTTGCGGGAATCCTGCGCGAGCGCGTGCGGGCCACCGACATCGTTGCCCGCCTCTCCGGTGACGAGTTCGCGGTGCTGATGCCGCAAACCGACACCGCCGGTGCCCTGCAGCTGGGAGAGGACCTGCGCGCCGAGGTCGCCGAGAGAGCGGCTCCGGTCCCAGATGCAGAGGGGGCGACGATCAGCGTCGGCATCACGATGTTCGGCAGCGAGCGGGACATCGGCAGCGAGGCGGTGCTCGTCGCCGCCGACCAGGCGATGTACCGGGCGAAGGAAGAGGGGCGCAACCAGATCGCGCTCTTCCGGGATCCCGATCAGCCCAGCCATCGCCAGCATCGCCAGCTGACCACCGCCGCACGGATTCGCGACGCGCTCACCAACGACCGCCTCAGTCTTCACACACAGCCGATCCGCAGCCTCGCCTCCGGCGGGATCGAGCGCTACGAGCTGCTGCTGCGGATGACCGGCGACGACGGCGAGTTGCTGCCGGCCGCCTCCTTCATCGAGGTCGCCGAGCGTTCCGGGATGGTGCAGGAGCTTGACCGCTGGGTCGTGGCGCAGGCGCTGGAGCTGCTTGCGGAGCGCGAGCGCAGCGGCAAGCCTGTCTCGCTGCACGTAAACCTCTCCGGCGCTTCGCTCATCGACGTCTCGGTGATCGAGTTCATCGAGCGACGCCTCGACGAGGGCGAGGCAGATCCCTCGCGCTGCACCTTCGAGATCACCGAGTCTGCCCGGGTCAACGACTACGACGCGGCGGCTGGTTTCGCCGACCGCTTGACCGAATTCGGCTGCCAGGTTGCGATCGACGACTACGGCGCCGGCTTCGGGCCCTTCCACTACCTGCGCAAGATCCCCTTCGACCTGATCAAGATCGACGGTGCCTTCATTCGCGACATGCCGAACAGCGACGCCGACCAGCTCACAGTGCAGGCGATCGTCCAGATCGCTCGCGGCCTGGGCAAGACGACGATCGCCGAGTACGTCCAGGACGACATCACCGCGCAGATGCTGCGCGAGTACGGCGTCGACCTCGCCCAGGGCTACCACCTGGGCAAGCCGGTAGCGGTCGCCGAGGCGCTCGCGGCCTGACTCCCGCCGCCGGCTGGCGTGACGTGCCGTTGGTTATGTGCCCCTATGGGTGCTTAAAAAGAGGCACGTCTAGCCCGCGGTGATGTCGCGGGCGAAGGTCTCGAATGCGTCCAGGTAGCGCCGCAGGTCCTCGTCGGAGTGGGCGATCGAGAGGGTCCACTCCTCCTCCACGCCCGGCGTCATGAAGATGCCGTGGTTCATGTGGTAGAGCCAGGCGAGGGTGGAGAGCTCTTCGTCGACCTCGGTCAGGTAGTCGCGGTACTCGTACATCCGCTGCGGAGAGAAGATCACGCAGCCCTTGGCGCCCAGACCCTCGGTGTAGGCGGGCAGGCCGTAGGAGTCGATGATCTGCCGGCAGCCGTCGAGCAGGCGCCGGTTGGTCGCCTCGAAGCGTTCGTAGGCGTCGTCGGTGAGGACCTCGGTGAGGGTCGCCTCGGCCGCGGCCATCACCAGCGGGTTGCCGTTGAAGGTCCCGTACTGCTTCACCGTGCCGTCGGCGACGATCGCCGCCAGCTCCTCGCTCATGCCGATCGCCCCGCCGGGGTAGCCGCCGCAGCTGGCCTTGGCCAGGGTGATCACGTCGGGGACGACGCCGAAGCGGGCGGTGGCGCCGCCGGCGGAGATCGTGCAGCCGGTCTTCACCTCGTCGAAGATCAGCTTGACGCCGTGGCGAGCGGTGAGCTCGCGGACGCGCTCCAGGTAGCCCTCGCGCGGCGGGATGATGTTGATGTTCATCATCGCCGGCTCCATGATCAGCCCGGCGACCTGCTCGCCGATCTTCTCCAGCACGCTCTCCAGAGCGCCCGCGTCGTTGAAGGGGACGGCGCGGGTCAGTTCCGTCAGCGCTCGCGGGGTACCGGCGCCGTAGGGAACGCTGACCGGGTCGTCGCGGGCGCCGAGCGCCTCCAGCGGCGGGTAGACGGAGACCATGACGCTGTCGTGATGGCCGTGGTAGGAGCCCTCGATCTTGAGGATCGTGTCGCGGCCGGTGGCGCCGCGGGCGAGGTGGACGGCATCCATCGTCGACTCGGTGCCGGAGTTGGTGAAGCGCCACTGGGTCAGGCCGAAGCGCCGTGTCAGCTCCTCGGCGACGGCGATCGAGCCATCGGTGGGGGCGGCGAAATGAGTGCCTTCGTCGATCCTGGCCTTGACCGCGGCGCCGACCTCGGGATTGGCGTGGCCGATGCACATCACGCCGAAGCCGTTGTGGAAGTCGACGTACTCGTTGCCGTCGACGTCCCAGACATGGCTGCCCTGGCCGCGCTCGATGTAGACGGGCCAGGGGTCGTTGACCTGGAAGGAGGAGGGGACGCCGTTCGGCATCACCTTCACCGCCCGCTCGTAGGTCTTGGCCGACTCGCCGGTGCGGTTGCGGTGGAGCTCCTGCTGTGCCTCTGTCAGCGCCGCTACTCGCTTGCGGTCGATCTGCTCCACCAGGGCAAGCCTAGCGGCGGATCGCCTTCGTCAAGCGAGTCTTCAGGTTGAGGGCGGCGGTGGTGGCTCGTTCGGCTGCGGAGCCGCTCGGCGGCAGGGCACCGAGCTGCCGTGCCATCTCGGCCCCGTTCATGTAGGCGTCGTTGTGCTGGATGCGGCCGCTGCGGATGGTCAGCACGTCGCAGCCCTGGACGTCGACCTTGGCGCCGTTGGGATCCAGGCCTTCGAAGCGGGCCGAGCCGCTGAAGGTGCCGGTGGCGCGCCAGCGCACCGCCGCCTTCTCGTCGTTTGCCATCACGTCGAGGATCTCGAAGCGGAAGTCGGGGAAGGCGGCGAAGAGCGCCCCGAACCACTGCCTGTAGCTGTCCGGCACCTGCAGGCTGACCAGGCCGTGGATCTCGCCGATCCCGCCCGGCTCGTAGAACTCGGTCATCGCATCGAGGTCGCGCCTGGCGACCGTTTCGAAGTAGGCACGGGCGACAGCTGCGACGTCGGTGACCTCGCTCTGAGTGGCCATGACGTCAGGTTACCCCTGCCGCAGCTGGGCGCGCCTGATCTTGCCGCTGGTCGTCTTCGGCAACTCGGCGGCGAACTCGACTATGCGCGGGTACTTGTAGGGCGCCGTTTGGGCCTTGACGTGCTCCTGCAGCTCTCGGGCGAGCTGCTCTGAGGGGTCGCTGTCGTCGCGCAGGACGACGATCGCGCGGACGACGGCGCCGCGCTCGGGGTCCGGGGCGGCGACCGCCGCCGCCTCGGCGACCGCCGGGTGCGAGACTAGCGCCGACTCCACCTCGAAGGGGCCGATCCGGTAGCCGGAGGAGAGGATCAGGTCGTCGGAGCGCCCCTCGAACCAGAGGTAGCCGTCCTCGCCCTCGCGCACGCGGTCTCCTGTCGGCCACCACTCGCCCGCGAAGCGCTCGCCGTCGAGATAGCGGTCGAAGAAGGTGGGGGAGGAGGCTGTGTGGAGCTGCAGTTCGCCGTCGGCGATCCGGGTCTCGAGGCCGGGCAGCGGTTTGCCCATCGAGCCGTCGCGTGCGGGGTCGTCCTCGTCGGGGCGCATGCCGCAGACGGCGCCGGTCTCGGTCTGGCCGTAGCCGTCGCCGATCGGCAGGCCCATGTGTTCCCTGAAGAGGCGGATCGCCTCCGGCTCCATCGGCTCGCCGGCGGAAACCAGGCGCCGCAGCGAGGGGATCGGCGCCAGCTCGGTCCGCTTGGCCAGTATCCGGTACTCGGTCGGCGCCTGGCAGAGCACGTTTACGCCGAGCTCCTCACAGAGGCGCAGGCGCTCGGCCGGGTCGAAGCGTCCGTCGTGGAGGACGGCGACAGCCCCGCACAGCCAGGGAGCGATGAAGGCGTTGCGGGCCGACTTGGCCCAGCCGGGGGCAGCCGTGCACCAGGCGACGTCGCCCTCGCGGGCGCCGAACCAGTGCTCGGCCTGCAGGCGCTGGCCGAGCAGGTAGCGCTGCGGGTAGACGACGCCGCGCGGCTCGCCGGTCGTGCCCGAGGTGAAGACGATCGCGGCGGGGTCGCCTGGGCCGAGGTCCTCGACCGACGCCGGCGTCTCCTGGGCCAAGTCCTCGTCGAAGACCCGCGCCAGGTCGTCCATGTCCATATAAGGGAGGCCGTCAGGCAGCTCACCCAGGTAGCGCGCCTCCCCGACGACGAGCTTCGGATCCGCCGCTGCCGCGCGCAGCTCGAGATCCTTGCGCCGCAGCTGCGTATTGCAGGGCAGCACGACCGCCCCCATCCGCCAGCAGGCCAGCATCGAAAGCACCCACTCGACCCTGCTCCCGACCAGAGTCATCACCACGTCCCCGCGCTTCACGCCACGCGCAGCAAAGGCGCCGGAGAGCCCCGCCGAGCGAGCGAACAGCTCCCCGAAGTGATGCACCCGCCGCTCGCCATTGGCATCCACCTCGATCAACGCCGGCCGCGCAAACGGAAACCCTTCGACCACGTCCTCAATGAAGTTCACGCGCGCCAGTCTGCCGGAAGAGAGAAAGAAGCTCAGGGAGCAAGTGGAGCGGCTCTTCCCGGAAGCTCTCCCCGAACGCGTTCGAAGTGGCGGGGGTGACCCTCTCCAGGAGGCTCTGCGCCAAGGCCAGAGCCCAAGCGGCCGCCCCAGCTGCGCGACGGCCTCCGGGAGAGGGGCACCCCCGCCGCCTCCTACCTCAGTTCAGAGGAGTTCTTCCCCAGCAACTGCCGCGCCACGATCAGCAGCTGAATCTGCTGCGTCCCCTCGAAGATGTCGAGGATCTTGGCGTCGCGCGCCCACTTCTCGAGCAGCTCATTCTCGCCGTAGCCGACGCTGCCGCAGAGCTCGACGCAGCCGAGGGCGACGTCGACGCAGGTTCGTCCCGCCTTCGCCTTCGCCATCGAGGCCTGCAGCGAGTTGGGCTTGCTGTTGTCGGCCATCCAGGCGGCCTGCAGGGTCAGCAGCCAGGAGGCCTCGTAGTCGGCCTCCATTTCGAGGAATCGCGCCGCCGCGGCGTGCTGGGAGAGGGCGGGGACGGAGTAGTCGACCTCGACCCCGGCCTCGGCGAGCCGCTTGCGCGTCTCTTCCAGCGAGGCGCGGGCGACACCGACCGCCATTGCGGCGACCAGCGGCCGCGTGTTGTCGAAGGTTTCCATCACGCCGGCGAAGCCCTTCTCCTTCACCTCCGGATCGCCGAGCAGCGCCTCCTTCGGCACCCGGCAGTCCTGCAGGGTGAAGTTGGCGGTGTCGGAGGCACGGATCCCGAGCTTGTGCTCGAGCCGGTCGAGCTTCAGCCCCGGGTTGTCGCGCTCGACGATGAACGACTTGATCGCCGCCCGGCCTTTCGAGCGGTCGAGGCTCGCCCAGACCACGATCAGGTCGGCGCGGTCGCCCGAGGTGACGAAGATCTTCTCGCCGTTGAGCACGTACTCGTCGCCGTCGAGCTCGGCGGTGGTGCGGATCGCGGCCGAGTCCGAGCCGGCTTCCGGCTCGGTGATCGCCATCGCTGCCCACTTGCCCCCGTAGCGCTCGAGCTGCTCCTCGGTCGCCACCGAGGCGATCGCCGAGTTGCCGAGGCCCTGGCGCGGCATCGAGAGCAGCAGGCCGACGTCGCCCCAGCAGAGCTCGATGATGCCGAGCACGGTGGAGAGATTGGAGCCGTTGCGGTTCTCGCCGTCGTCGCTCTTCTCGCGGCGCACGCCGGCGGCGCCGGCGCCGCTCTCGGAGCCCTCGTTCATCCCGTCGATCAGCGAAGCGAGCATGTCGAGCTCCTTGGGATAGGAGTGCTCGGCTTCGTCGTACTTGCGCGAGATCGGCCGGAAGACCTCCGTCGCGACCTGGTTGGCCTGGGTGGCCAGTGGCTTGAACTTCTTCGGTATCTCGAGGTTGATCATGGTTGCCTTTCGCTCGGGCGGAGGGCCGCCTAGACGAGCAGGGCGCCCTCCATCACGCCCGCAGCTCGGAGGTCTCGGTACCAGCGCTCGACCGGGTGCTCCTTGACGAAGCCATGGCCGCCGAGCAGCTGCACTCCTTCGGAGCCGATCTGCATCCCCTTGGCGGCGCAGAGCCGGCGGGCGATCCCCGCCTCGCGGGCGAAGTCCTCGCCGCGGTCGGCACGGCTCGCCGCCCGGTAGGTCGCCAGCCGCATCCCGTCGGTCTCGATGCCGATGTCGGAGACGGCGAAAGCGACCGCCTGGCGGTTGGAAATCGGTTCGCCGAAGGCGGTGCGCTCGTTGACGTAGGTCTTGACGTAGTCGAGTACAGCCTGTGAGGTACCGACCGCGAGCCCGCACCAGGCGACCCGCGAGCGGTTGATGCACTCGACGTAGTCCTCCGGCTTGCCCTCGCCCAGCAGGGCAGTGGCCGGCAGGCGGGCGCCCTCGATCAGGAGGCGGCCGGTGGCGGCGGGCCGCAGGCCCATCGCCGGCTCGGCTTCGACCGAGAGCCCTTTGGTCCCCGGCTCGACTATGAAGAGCGCGGGACCGATGCCCTCGGCCTCGGCCGCGATCACGAACAGCTCGCACTCTTTGGCCCGGGCGAGCAGCGACTTGGTCCCGTCGAGGACCCACTCCTCGCCGTCCTTGCGCGCCTTCGTCTCCAGCTGCAGCGGGTCGAAGAGCGGCCGCGGCTCGAGGATCGCCAGCGCCGAGGCCGGCACGTCCTCACCGGTGAAGGCGGGCAGGTAGGTCGCCTCCTGCTCGGCGCTGCCCCAGAGGCCGATCGCGGTGGCGACGGCGCCGGGGGAGAGCGCGGCGTAGGCGATCCCCATGTCCCCATGGGCGAGCGCTTCGCCGATCAGCACACTGGTCACCGCCGACTGCTCGTGCATGACACCGCCGAGCTCCTCGGGCACGCCGAGCATGTCGATTCCCAGCTCTGCGGCTTGGTCGAGTAGCTCCTTCGGGGTCTCGCAAGCGGCGTCCGCGTCGAGCGCCGCCGGGCGGATCTTCTCCTCGGCGAAGGCGCGGCCGCCCTCCTGGAACATCTGCTGCTCGTCGTCGGGCGTGACGTCGAAGAGGCCCTTCGACTTGCTCTTTGCCTGGCGCGCCGGTTTGCCCAGCTGCTGGGCTGCCTTGAAGGTGCGGCCGGCGACGGTGGCGGAGCGGAACCCGTTCTTGGTCCCCTGGAATAGGAATCGCTCGACCTGCTTGCGCATGCGGATCCGGTCGAGCAGGTCGGACCCGGCGAGGCGGTTGAGCGCACGCAGGCCGAAGCCCATGCTGCGCTCTGCCATCCCCTTGTCTGTCGTCTGGGTGGGGGTCACTTCGGCTTCCTCCCGTCGGTGGCTTTCAGTTTTGTGTCGAGCGGCCGCACGCGACCGTCGAGATGAGGTGTTTGCTTCTTGGCGTCGCGCACTGAGAAGGCGATCTCCTTGCCCTCGCCGGTGCTGGCGAACTCGACTCGCCCCGGCAGCAGAATCGGCTTGCGGAAGCGGACGTCGACGGCAAAGCTCTCCGGCAGGCGGGACTCGAGCAGCGCCAGCGCTCGTGCCTTGGTCCACATGCCATGGGCGATCGCGGCGGGGAAACCGAGCGGCTTCGCCGTCAGCGAGTGCATGTGGATCGGGTTGCGATCCCCCGATACCGCCGCATAGCGCCGCCCCAGGTCGCCCGCCAACCGCCACTCGGCGTTCGCCGCCGGCTGCTCCTCAGCGTCAGAGCTTCCGCGCGAATCAAGTTCTCCATCCATTTGCTTGGAAACTTGATTCGCGTCGGGGGAGTCGGGGCTCTTGCCGCGGCGGAGCATGGTGCTGGTGCTCTCCCAGGCGACCTCATCGCCGACGGTGACCTCGGTGAGGAGCGAGAAGGTGCGGCCCTTGGGGTGTGGCTGCAGCTTGGTCGGCTGCACGCGGATCGCCAGCTCCTCGTCGAGGCCGATCGGGCGGTACTGCTCTACGCGGTTCTCGACGTGGACGAGGCCGACCGCGCCGAAGGGGAAGCCACCGTCCGCCATCACCGCCATGTGCAGCGGGAAGGCGAGCACGTGGGGGTAGGTGGGGGGGAGGTGGTCGCGCAGGGCGAAGCCGCAGACCTTGGCGTAGGCGGCGACCTGCTCGGCCTCCGCCCGGACGCCCTCCAGTCTCAGGTCGAGGTCTGGGATCTCCCCGCCGCCACCTGGGATGAAGGGCAGCAGCGATGCGCCGGGCACCATCGGCGCCGCGGCGCGGGCGTAGAGCGGCAGGATGCTCGGCGCGCTGGCCAGTGTTCGGCTCGGCATCGCCTACGCCCCCAGCAGGCTCTGGCCGCAGACGCGGACCGTGTTGCCGTTGACGCCGGTCGAGGCCGGGCTGGCGAACCAGGCGATCGTCTCGGCCACGTCGACCGGCAGGCCGCCCTGCGAGAGGCTGCTCAGCCGACGGCCCGCTTCGCGCGGACCGATCGGCATCGCCGCCGTCATTTTCGTCTCGATGAAGCCCGGCGCGACCGCGTTGATCGTCGCCCCGCGCTTGGCCAGTTCAGGCGCCAGCGCTTCGACCATCCCGATCACGCCCGCCTTCGAGGCCGCGTAGTTGGTCTGGCCCGAGTTGCCGGCGATCCCCGATATCGAGGAGACGCAGACGATCCGCCCGTTGTCTGCAAGCAGGCCGCCGTCGAGCAGCGCGTCGTTGATCCGCTCCTCGCTGGAGAGGTTGATCTCCATCAGCTGAGACCAGCGCTCTTCCGGCATCTTGGCGATCGTGCGGTCCTTGGTGACACCGGCGTTGTGGACGACGACGTCGACGCCACCGGAGAGCTGCGCGGCGATCTTCGCCGGTGCCTCCTCTTCGGCGATGTCGAGCTCGATCGTCTCCGCCTCGAGCCGCTTCGCGACTTCGGCCAGATCGGCGGAGAGGGCCGGGACGTCGAGCAGGACGAGCTTCGCTCCGTCGCGACGCAGCGTCGTCGCGATCGCCTCGCCGATGCCTCGCGAGGCGCCGGTGACGAGCGCCGTCTTGCCCGCCAGCGGTCGATCCCAGTCGATCTCGGGAGTCGCCGTCACCCCCGCGCCGACGTGGACGACCTGGCCCGAGACGTAGGTCGAGCGCGGCGAGAGCAGGAAGCGCAGGGTCGAGGCGAGCTGGTCCTCGCCGCCCGGAGAGACGAGCACCAGCTGCGCCGTGGCGCCCTTGCTGCCGATCTCCTTGGCGAGCGAGCGGACGAAGCCCTCCAGTGCCCGCTGCGCGGTGGCGGCCCGGGTCGACCCCGCCTCGGCCGGGGGCGTCCCCAACACGACCACGCGGCCGTTGCGCTGCAGGCGGCCGACAGCCGGGTAGAAGAAACGCTGCAGCTCGACCAGCTCGGTCGAGTCGGCGATCCCGGTGGCGTCGAAGACGAGCGCCTTGGCCGGCCCCTCGCCGCCGGCGCGTTCGGCTTTGATCTGGTCGAGGAAGGCCGACAGCGCCTTGCCGAGCCTGCCGTCGGGGGCCGCGCCGGAGAGCACCCGGCCCGAGACGACCGGCGCTCCCGCCTCGTACCGGTCGAGGCTGACCGGTTGCGGCAGCCCGAGCTGACGGGCGACCGAGGAAACGACGGGCGCGTTGACGATCTGCGAGTAACGGTCGCTCACGACGCACCTCCAGCGCTCTCGAGGATGGCGACGACGCCCTGGCCGCCGGCGGCGCAGATGCTGATCACGCCGCGGCCCTTGCCGTCCTCGTGCAGCTGCTTGGCGAGGCCGGCGACGATGCGTCCGCCGGTTGCGGCGAAGGGATGCGCGGCGGCCAGCGAGCCGCCGTTGACATTGAGCTTGGTGCGGTCGATCGAGCCCAGCGGCTCCTTTAGGCCGAGCTTCTCCTTGCAGAACTCCGCGTCCTCCCAGGCCGCCAGCGTGCAGAGCACCTGGGCGGCGAAGGCCTCGTGGATCTCGTAGTAGCCGAAGTCCTGCAGCGAGAGGCCGGCGCGGTCGAGCATCGCCGGCATCGCGTAGGCGGGGGCCATCAGCAGCCCTTCGCGCTTGTGCACGTGGTCGACGGCCGCGGTCTGGGCCTCGGCGAAGTAGGCGAGGATCGGCAGGTCGCGCTCCTTCGCCCACTCCTCGGAGGCGAGCAGCACCGCCGAGGCGCCGTCGCTGAGCGGGGTCGAGTTGGCAGCGGTCATCGTCCCCTCCGGGCCGCCGAAGACTGGTTTCAGCTTCGCCAGCTTCTCGGCGCTGGAGTCGGCCCGCAGGTTCTGGTCGCGCTCGAGACCGAGGTAGGGAGTGAGCAGATCGTCGAGGAAGCCGCGCTCGTAGGCGGCGGCGAGGTTCGCGTGGCTCGCGACCGTGAGCTCGTCCTGCGCCTCGCGGCCGATTCCCCAGTCGGTGGCCATGATCGCGCAGTGCTCGCCCATCGAGAGACCGGTGCGCGGCTCCTCGTTGCGCGGAATCGCCGGCACGACGTGCCCGGGCCGGACCCGCGTCAGGGTCCGCAGCTTGCCGGCCGTCGACTTCTGCCGGTTCGCCTCCAGCAGCGTCTCGCGCAGCTGCTCGTTGAGCGCGATCGGCGCGTCGGAGGTGGTGTCGGCGCCGCAGGCGATGCCGGAGTCGATCTGGCCGAGGGCGATCTTGTTGGCGACGAGGATCGTCGTCTCCAGCCCGGTGCCGCAGGCCTGCTGCACGTCGTAGGCGGGCGTCTCGGGGGCGAGCCGGGTGCTGAGCACGCTCTCGCGGGCGAGGTCGCGGTCGCGCGAGTGCTTGAGCACGGCGCCGCCGGCGACCTCGCCGATCCGCTCGCCCTGCAGGCCGAAGCGGTCGACCAGGCCATCGAGGGCGGCGGTCAGCATGTCCTGGTTGGAGGCATGCGAGTAGGTGCTGTTGGAGCGCGCGAAGGGGATCCGGTTGGCGCCGACGACGGCGACCCGGCGGGTAGTGCTGTTCATCTGGGGTTCTTCTCTCCTTTGGGTTTCCGGGAAGTTGGGTGGAGGACCGTGCGAGCGCGGAGGCCGGGCTGGACGGTCGAGATCAGCAGCTCGGCGGCGGCATCGGCCGGGATCGCCTCGGTGCGCAGCCACCAGCGCGCCAGCGCCTCCGCCGCGCCCAGCAGCGCGGTCGATAGCGCCTCGACTTCGACCTGGGTCGCCCGGCTGCGCCGGGCGGGAAGCTGGGCCAGGATAGAGGCCGAGACGAGCTCGAGGATGCGGCCGCGGTAGTCGGCGACACGCTCGCCGACCTCGCCGCCGCTGGGCAGCGTCTCGTCGAAGAGCACGGCCCAGGCGGCGCGGTCGCTGTCGAGGAAGGCGAAGAAGGCACGGGTGCCGGCGGCCAGGGTGTCCTCAGGGCTCGCGGTGGCGCCGACGGTCTCGGCGACCGTCGCCAGCAGGGCGTCGCCGGCGCGCTCCATGCAGGCGATGTAGAGGCGCTCCTTGTTGCCGAAGTAGTTGTAGAGCAGTGGCTTGGTCACGCCGACAGCTGCCGCGACCTCCTCCATCGTCACCGCCGCGTAGCCGCGCTCGGCGAAGAGGTCGTGCGCCGCCGCCAGCGTCTGCTCCATGCGGTCGCTGCGCGAAAGGCGGGAACGTGTGGATGCTGCAGCCATCCGTGTCAACGTTACCCGGATATAAATTTATATACACGTAAGTGTGACCCAACTCACAGGCCGGCTTGGGCATTCCCGAGGTGCAACGCGTTGCCGGTCATGTACCGGCGAAAGCGTTGCAGTGGAAATCGATCCTCGTGGGGAGGGCCGATGGTGCCGGTGGCCGGTGGGGGTTCAGGCCTCGGAGAAGCCGAGGCGGAGGTAGATGCGGCGCAGGGGTTTGGGGGCCCACCAGTTCCACTCGCCGAAGAGGCGCATCAGGGAGGGAACGAGGAGGGCGCGGACAATCGTCGCGTCGATCATCACGCCGACCGCCATCCCGATCGCGATCTGCTTGACGAAGAAGACCGAGCTGACGCCGAAGGCGAGGAAGACGAGGGCGATCGCCACGGCGGCGGCGGTGATCACGCGACCGGTGCGGGCGATTCCCGTAGCGACCGCCTCCTCGTTGGTGTCGCCGAGGTCGTGCCGTTCCTTGATCCGCGCCATCACCAGCACCGCGTAGTCGGTGGCGAGGCCGAAGATGATGGCGAAGAGGAAGACGAGGCTGGTCACCTCGATCGCGGCCGGGCCGGTGTAGTCGAGCGGGCTCTTCAGCCAGCCCTCCTGGAAGGCGAGGACGAGGATGCCCAGCGTCGCTCCCAGGGTCAGAGCGTTCATCACCAGGGTCTTGATCGGCAGCAGGACCGAGCCGGTGAGCAGGAAGAGCAGGACCAGGGTGGTGATGGCGATGATCGCGACGACCAGCGGCGCGTGGTCGACCAGACTCTGCTTCTGGTCGATGAAGCGAGCGGTGTTGCCGGAGACGAGCACGGTCGTCTCGCCGGGCGGGCTCAGCCCGCGGATCTCATGCAGGGTGTCCTGCGAGTCGCCGCTGAGCGCCGGTTTGGAGAGGGCGAAGTTGGCGTAGGCGACCTCTCCCTCGGCATTGAGGAAGGGAGCGCCGCGGACGACGCCGTCGACCGCTTCGATCCGGCGCTGGTAGCCGGCCAGCTGGGCATTCCCGGCACGGCCGTCGACGGCGACGGTGACCGCCTCGGTGACGTCGCGGGGATAGTGCGCTTCGAGGTACTTGTAGGCGTCGTAAGAGGGCTGGCCCGGCGGAACGGCTTCGGCGCTGGGGCCGGTCAGCGTCGTCCAGAGCAGGGGAGCTGCCGCTGCGAGCAGGAGGGCGGAGCTGGCAAGCGCCACGGCAACGGGGCGCTTCATCACGCCGCGGGCCAGCCAGTACCAGCCGTCGGAGGTATCGGAAACGGCCGGCCCGCGGCGGATCGAGAGCGCGTCGATGCGGGTGCCGAGCAGCCGCAGCAAGGAGGGAACGACGAGGACCGCCATCACGGCCGAGAGCAATGAGACCGTGGCGCCGGCGACGGCCATCGAGTAGAGAAACCGCTGTGGCATCACGATCAGCGCCGCCATCGCAGCGGCGACGGTGAGGCCGGAGAAGAGCGCGGTGCGGCCCGCGGTGCGCACGGTGCGCAGGTGGGCCTCTCGCGTTGCCCCGTCCCGGGCCAGTTCCTCCCGATAGCGCGAGACCATCAGCAGCGCGTAGTCGACCGCGAGGCCGAGGCTGAGGCCGGTGGCGATGTTGAGGGCGAAGAGCGAGGTGTCGGTGAAGGTCGACATCACCCGCAGCACGAGCAGCGTGCCGATGATCGAGATCACGCCGAGCAGCAGGGGGATCGAGGCGGCTATGACGCCACGGAAGACGAAGAGGAGGAACAGCGCCAGCAGCGGGAAGGCGATCAGCTCCGCCTTGGTCAGGTCCTTCCGGGTCTGATCGTTGGTCTCGTTGAAGCCCGGGGCGAAGCCTCCC
The DNA here is from genome assembly GCA_963697695.1 of uncultured Solirubrobacterales bacterium. Lineage (GTDB taxonomy): Bacteria > Actinomycetota > Thermoleophilia > Solirubrobacterales > 70-9 > VRUE01. Next base: position 709,516 of record OY969094.1, on the reverse strand, counting down.
ATCGCGACCTCGAGCGAGCTCGAGGCAGCCAGCGGCTCGACGCCTTCGGCGGCGACGCCACCGGCGTCCTCGATGTCCTCGGTGGTGAGGTGGGCGGTGATCGCCAGCGATTCCCCGTCCTTGGCGATCAGGCGGGTGGCGGCGGCCCGGTCGCGCAGCGGGTTGACGACCCGGCCGACGTATTCGACCTGGGCCATCTCGCGGCTGAGCCGGCCGACCTCGCGGCGCACAGCCGGATTCTCTGGATCGAGCTGCCCACCGCCGGGCTGACGGACGACCAGGACGATCGCCGGGTTCGGGTCGTAGCCGAGCGAGTCGCGCAGCAGCCGTGTCGCCTGCTCGCTCTCCGAGGCCGAATCGGTGAAACCGGCTGCCTTCAGGTGGCTCTCGACGTCGCGGCCGACTGCGCCGGCGATCAGCACGAAGGCCGCAACCGCAGCGAGGACGAGCTTCGGGTGCTTCCAGGTCAGGTCGGCGATTCGGGTCATCGAAGGCTCAACGCGGGACCCGGGAGGAACGTGAGACGGACACGGCGAGCGACACTACCAGAACTCAAAGTGGATACTTTGAATTTCAAATTAAAACGTTGCTACCATCGTCACGTGGCGCCCAGGGAATACGGCCAGTCGTGCAGTCTCGCCTGCGCGCTCGACCATATCGGCGAGCGCTGGACGCTGCTGATCGTGCGCGAGCTCTCGCTCGGGCCGCTGCGCTTCTCCGACCTGGTGCGCTCGGTCGGGGGAGCGCCGACCGACGTTCTCACCAAGCGCCTGCGCGAGCTCGAGCAGCACGGCCTGGTGCAGCGGCGCGAGCTCGACCCGCCCGCCTCCGCCTCTGTCTATGAGCTGACCGAGCTCGGCCGCGGCCTCGAGGGCCCGATGATCGAGCTGGGACGGTGGGGAATGGAGCTGCAGACGCTCGGCGACGTGATCGGCCTGACGGTCACCTCGCTGCCCAATGCGCTGCGAGTGATCCTCGACCCTCCCGCCGGCTTCGTCCTCTCGCTTGGTCTCGAGTGCGACGGCCAGGCCTACGCGCTGAGCTTCAAGGACGGCTGGATCGCCGCCTCTCGCGGTGCCGCCGTCGGTCCGGACCTGGTCATCTCGGTCACCGGTGCGCCGATCGACGCGGTCGCCGCTCTGGTCGCAGGCGACGCCGGCGAGAACGGGGTCGAGATCGAGGGCGATCGCGGTGCCCTCGAGGCGCTGCGTGAAATGGTGGTCATCCCGGACCGCCTGCGCGAGGAAGCGCTGGCCCAAGCGCCGGCCGTCTGAGCCTAAGAGAGCTCGGTGCCGTCGTAGAGCTTCTTGACCCGGACCGTGCCGGGTGGGGCCGCCTCGATGCAGAGGCCGCAGAGGACGCACTCGTCGAGGTTCTCCTCGACCACCTCGACCCCGCTGTCATTCGCCTTGAAGATGTCGACCGGGCAGACTTCCTCCAGCTTGGCGGCGAGCGCCGCGTCGCCGGCGACCGAGGAGTCGACCTCGACGTCGATGAAGACCTTGTGCAGCGTCTGGCTCATGCCGTCACCCCCAGCTTCTCCTTGACCGCATCGGGGATCTCGTCGATCCGCTCGACCACGCGAATCCCGGCCGCTTCGAGGCGGGCGATCTTCTCCGTCGCGGTGTCCTCCTTGCCCTCGACGATCGTGCCGGCGTGGCCGAAGCTCATTCCCTTCATCTCCTCGTCGTCCATGAACTTGCCGGCCATGAAGGCGACGATCGGCAGGCGGCTGTCGTTCTCCTTCACCCATTCGGAGAGCTGTGCCTCCATGCGGCCGCCGGGCTCGGTGTAGATGACGATCGCCTGCGTCTGCTCGTCGGCCTCGAAGTGGGGCATCAGCTCGGCGTAGGTGGAGCCGATGATTGCGTCGCCGCCGATCGAGACCGCGGTGGAGACGCCGAGGCCGGCCTGGGTCAGCGAAGAGGAGATCTCGGTCGTCATCCCGCCGGAGCGGCTCATCACGCCGACCGGGCCGGGCGCATAGGCCTTGGCCGCGTCCTTGGCCGGGCCGCCGATGCCGCCCATCTTGCAGACCTCGGGCACGATCAGGCCGAGGCAGTTGGGTCCGATGATGCGAGCGCCCCGCATGTCGGCCAGCTCGACCATCTGGGCGACGTCGCGGCGCGGGATGCGCTCGGTGACGATGACGATCAGCTTGATCCCGTTCTCGATCGCCTCCAGCACGGCGTCCTTGGTGAAGGCGGGGGGGACGGTGACGACCGAGCCGTCGATCGGCCCGCCGTGGTTCTCGACCGCTTGGGCGACGGTGTCGAAGACCGGCACGCCGTGCACCTCGCGGCCCTTGCGGCCGGGCGTAACACCGCCGACCACCTTGGAGCCGTAGTCGAGGCACTCCCTGGTCAGGTTGACCGCCTCGCGCCCGGTGATGCCCTGGACGATGAAGGTCGTCTCCTTGTTGAGCAGGATGCTCATGCCGGAGCTCCCTGGATCTTCGAGACGGCACGGCCGGCGGCCTCCCACATCGAGATGGAGCGGTCGCAGTACTCGACCCCGTAGTGCTCGAGGATCCTGAAGCCCTCGTCCTCCCAGGCGCCGGGGATGCGGAAGATGGCGATCGTCTCGCCGGGGTCCTTGCCGAGCTCGAGGCAGGCCTTGATCACGCCGCGGGCGACGATGTCGACGCGGGTATTGGAGACGATCGACATCATCACGGCGATCTTCTCGACGCCGTCCTTTTCCAGCACCTCCTTGGCCAGGCCGCAGGCCTTGGCGACCGAGGGGTTGCCGCCGATCTCGGAGTAGTTGGCCGGCTTGCCGCCCTGGCTGCGAACCGCGTCGGTCAGCGTCAGCGAGCCGCCGCCGGCGCCGATCACGAGGCCGAGGTTGCCGACGAAGCCGTGGTCCTTGCCCTGGATCACGCCACGGTGGTCGGCGGCGTCGATCGCCGCCACGTTGCGCTCGAAGTCGGATGGTTCGTAGGTCTCGCGGGTGTCGTCCTCGGCGATCTCGAGCCGCTTGCGCAGCAAAGCCTTTTGGCGGCCGACCGCCTCGTTCTCCATCTCCATGTGGGCGTCGAGGGCGACGAAGCTGCCGTCGGTCAGCTCGGCGAGGGGGTTGATCTCGGCCAGGGTCATGTCGTAGTCGCGGAAGAGGCGGGCGAGGCGGGCAAGGACGGGGGTCGCCCGGTTCAGCTGCGAGCCGGTCACTCCGGTCGCCGCGACGACCTGCTTGGCCTCGAAGTCGGCGATCGGCAGCAGGTTGGAGAGGTGGCCGCGGCCGACGTGGCCGGGATGGGTCTCGGCGACCTCCTCGATGTCGATGCCGCCCATGTCGCTGAAGAGCATCAGCGGCCGCTTCGCGGTCCCGTCCCAGACGACGCTGGCGTAGTACTCCTGCTTGACCTCGGCTTTCGGGTCGACGAGGACGCCGCGCGGCATGTGGCCGTTGATCTCCAGCTTGAGGATCGTCTCGGCGTGCTCGGCGGCCTCCTCCGGCGTATCGGCGAACTTGACGCCGCCGGCCTTCATCCGGCCACCGCTCAGCACCTGCGACTTGATCACGACCGAGCCGCCGATCTCCTCGGCGGCGGCATGGGCCTCCTCGGCGGTCGTGCAGAAGCCGTACTTGGTGACGGGAATTCCCGCCAGCTCGACGATCTTGCGTGCCTCGTACTCGTAGAAGCGCATCAGCGGCGGGGAACCCTATCTAGTCGGCCCTTGGGATACTTCCCGGATGGCTCGCCTCGTCGCGATCTTGGCGCTCGCCGCCGCCCTTGCCGTGAGCGGCTGCGGAGACACGATTCTCGATACCGCCGGAACCGAGGAGACGCTCCAGCAGGACATCGAAACGTCGCTGAAAAAGAAAGTTTCCTCGGTCGATTGTCCATCCGACCAAAAGGTTGAAGCCGGCGCAACGTTTACTTGCCAGGTAAATCTGGCTGGCGGAAAAGAGGAAACGGCGACTCTGAAGATCCGCAATGAGGACGCCGATCTCAGCGTTATTGACCTCAGCCCCAATGAATAGAGTGCCCCGAATGAGCCAAACCATCGCGGCCGAAGCGCCGACCACGCACGCAAAGCTCCTTGACTGGGTCGGTGAGATCGCCGATCTGACCCAGCCCGACGCCGTCCACTGGTGCGACGGCTCCGCCGAGGAGTACGACTCCCTCGCGCAGACTCTGATCGACGCCGGGACCTTCGAGCGTCTCTCCGACGCCAAGCGGCCCAACTCCTACCTGGCGCTTTCCGACCCCGCTGACGTGGCTCGGGTCGAAGACAGAACCTTCATCTGCTCCGAGAACGAGGCCGACGCCGGCCCGACCAACAACTGGCGCCGTCCGGCTGAGATGCGCGCCACCCTGAACGACCTCTTCGAGGGCTGCATGAAGGGGCGCACCATGTATGTGGTCCCCTTTTCGATGGGTCCGCTCGGTTCGCCGATCGCCCACATCGGCGTGCAGCTGACCGACTCGCCCTACGTCGCCGTGAGCATGCGGATCATGACCCGCATGGGCAAAGGCGCGCTCGACGTGCTCGGCTCCGACGGCGAGTTCGTCCCCTGCGTGCACTCGGTTGGAATGCCGCTCGAGGACGGGGCCGAGGACGTCTCCTGGCCCTGCAACGAGGACAACAAGTACATCGTCCACTACCCCGAGACGCGCGAGATCTGGTCTTTCGGCTCCGGCTACGGCGGCAATGCGCTGCTCGGCAAGAAGTGCTTCGCGCTGCGGATCGCCTCGGCGATGGCCCGCGACGAGGGCTGGCTCGCCGAGCACATGCTGATCCTCAAGCTCACCTCGCCCGAGGGCGGGGTCAAGTACGTGACCGGCGCCTTCCCCTCGGCCTGCGGCAAGACCAACCTGGCGATGCTGATCCCGACCCTGCCCGGCTGGAAAGTCGAGACGGTCGGCGACGACATCGCCTGGATGAAGTTCGGCGAGGACGGCCGCCTCTACGCGGTCAATCCCGAGGCCGGCTTCTTCGGCGTCGCACCCGGGACGGGCGAGGCAACCAACCCCAACGCGATGCGGACGATCGAAAGCAACTCGATCTTCACCAACTGCGCCAAAACGGACGACGGCGACGTTTGGTGGGAGGGGATGACGACCGAGCCACCCGAGCACCTGATCGACTGGCACGGCAACGACTGGACGCCGGACTCCGAGACGCCCTCATCCCATCCCAATGCGCGCTTCACGACGCCCGCGTCGCAGTGCCCGACGATCGCCTCCGAGTGGGAAGACCCCGCCGGCGTGCCGATCGACGCCTTCCTCTTCGGTGGCCGCCGCGGCAGCGTCGTGCCGCTCGTGCACGAGGCCTTCGACTGGGAGCACGGCGTCTTCCTCGGGGCGACGATGTCCTCCGAGAAGACCGCTGCCGCCGCCGGCAACGTCGGCGAACTGCGCTTCGACCCGATGGCGATGCTGCCCTTCTGCGGCTACAACATGGGCGATTACCTCGCCCACTGGCTGAAGGCCGGCCGGCGCGAGGGCGCCCAGCTGCCGCGCATCTTCTACGTCAACTGGTTCCGCAAAGACGCCGACGGCAAGTTCCTCTGGCCCGGCTTCGGCGAGAACAGCCGCGTGCTCGAGTGGGTCTTCCGCCGCTGCGAGGGCAACGCCGACGCGGTCGAGACGCCGATCGGGCTGCTTCCGGCCGAGGGCGACATCAACACCGAGGGGCTCAACATCTCCGCTGAGGCGATGCGCGAGCTGCTCTCCGTCGATGAGGACCTAGTACGCCAGCAGCTGCCGCAGCTGCAAGAGCACCTGGCCCAGTTCGGCGACAAGCTGCCAGTCGAGATCAGCCGCCAGCTGGAAGCTCTCGAAGAGCGCCTCGGCTGAAAGAAGCCCCCTTCAGGGGGGTGGTGGGGTCCAAGAAGGCGGCGGGATCGGGCTCGCCTCGAGGTGCTGGAACTCGTTCGGCCGGTAGACCGTCTTCTGGATCGTCTTGGCGAAGGCCTTGCGGGAGGCTTTCGAGCTCTCGATCGGCCAGCGCATGCCGCGGTCGTTCTGCTCGAACCAGACCATCGCCCTCACCTTGGGGTACTTGGCCGGGATCTTCTGCAGCGTGTTGCGGATCCACTTCGGCTTCGAGCCGCCACGCTCTTCGGAGGCGATCTCGCCGATCATCATCGGCTTGCGCGGGGCGATTTTCAGGATGCGCTTGTAGGTGGAGCCGAAGACCCGCGAGAAGCTCATCCAGCCGCCTGAGTTGGGGGTGTCTCCCCAGTTGAAGCCGTCGAGGCAGGTCCAGTCGACGTAGCGGCCGCCGGGGTAGAGCGAGTGCAGCGGGGTCAGCTTGCGGGTGAAGTCGACGTTCGGGCACCAGACCCAGGTTGCCTTGGTCGCGCCCACTTCGGTGAAGATGTCGTGCACGTGGCGCCAGGCCTTGACGAAGCTGCCTGGCGGGTTACCGTTGACCCCCTCGCCCCAGGGGAACCAGAAGCCGTTCATCTCCTGGTCGAAGCGGAGGAAGAAGGGCTCGTCCCATGCGCGCGCCTGTTCGGCGAAGGCGCGGATGTAGGCGTCATGGCGGCCGCGGGCGACGTCGGTGAGCTGGTAGTTCGGCTCCCTGAGGCTGGCCGGCACGGGGATCGACTGGGAAGCCCAGGTGAGGAGGGGAATCGTGCCGCGAACGCGCAGGCTCTCCATCGCCGCGGTCGGGAAGGGAAGCTGGGAACAGGGGCGCGTGCTGCAGTCGGCGAAGGGGGAGGAGAAGGAGAGGATCGAAGCACCCTTTTTCGCCAGCCCCTCGAACGCGGTAAGCGCGTTCATGTCCCAGGGCGGGGCTTCGCCGGTGAGCTGTTTTCCGATTACCGCCCCCCAGTAGAGCGGCGCGGGGGGTTGCTTTTTCTTCGCTGCCGCGGCCGGCTGAACGAGGAGCGCGCCGGCGAGCACCAGCATCAGCCCAGCGACGAAGACGCTGGTCCTGGCGGTGCGCTGGTGTGGTCTCCGAGGGCTCATCCGGGTGATCTGGCCTGGCTCGACTTCTAACCCCTGTGGCCAGGCTTTGCTGCGAAGCCTGCTCTATGCAACGAGCGGGCCATTGCCTTCCTTCGTTGGAAGGACGTAAATCGGATCAACTCGGCGGCTGGATCGGACTGGTCGAGATCGTGGCGTGGACGTTGGATTTGAACGCGCGCTTGGCGATACCCCGGGCGAAGGCGCGCGCCGCCAGGGGCGAGGTCTCCAGGGGCCAGTCGATGGCACGGTCGATCTGGTCGAACCAGATCAGGGCGCGGATCCGGCGGTATTTGGTTTCGAGCATCTCGAACATGTTGCGGATCCAGGCGGCCTTGGCGCGGGGGCGCCCCGTGGAGGCGATCTCGGCGAGGACAATCGGCTTCGTCGGCGCGATGTGCTTGGTGATTTCGCGGTAGGTCGCGCGGAAGATCGTGTCGAAACTGCGCCAGGGGTGCGGGTTGGTCGGGTTGGCGCCCCAGTTGTAGCCGTCCATGCAGGTCCAGTCGACGTAGGTGTCGCCGGGGTAGAAGCGTCCCGTGTGCCCGAACCTGCGAGTGGGGTCGGCGAAGGGGCACCAGGTCCAGCTGACGTTGGTCGCCCCGACCGAGGTGAAGATGTCATGCACGCGCTGCCAGGCGACGATGAACTGACCGGGCAGGTTTCCGTTGATGCCTTCTCCCCAGGCGAACCAGTTGCCGTTCATCTCCCAGTTGAAGCGGAGGAAGAAGGGGTGCCCCCAGTTGCGCGCTTCTTCGGCGAACTGGCGGATGTAGGAGTCGTAGGTGCCATGCATGATGTCGGTGAGCTGGAAGTCCGGCAGGTTGACGTCGGACGGCAGCGGGGTCGACTGGGAGCCCCAGCTGAAGAAGGGGATCGCGCCGTAGTTGCGGATCGAGGTCATCTCGGCGGCCGGGAAGCGGGAGAAGCGGCAGGGCGTGACGCTGCAGTCGGCGAACGGCGCGGCGAACTGGAGCAGCGAGAGGCCCTTGCCGGTCACCTGCTCGAACTTGGCCACCGCCGACATGTCCCAGGGTGGCTGGGTGCCGGTCAGCTGGTTGCCGATCCAGGCGCCCCAGTAGAGCGGGCGCTGCTTCTTCTTGGCCGCATCCGCCGCCGCGGGCAGCGCGAAGCAGGAGAGAACGAGCGCGCACGCGGCAAGCACCGCGCCCACTCGCGATGTGCGAAGTCTGGCTTTCAAGCTGGCAATCCTCCCGGTGAGTCGGCGGGCAAGTCTAGGGCAGGGTCGTGGTCGGGCCTGAAAATCAGGCTCAGCTGGGCGGCGCAATCGGCCCGGCGCCGATGCTCGCGTAGGAGTTGGTCCGGTAAGAGGGCGCCTGGATTCCTTCGGCGAAAGCGCCGGCGGAGCTGCTCGAGGTCTCGATCGGCCAGTCCATGCCGTCGTCGAACTTCTCGAACCAGAGCAGGCCGCGGATCTGGGGGTAGTCGACCGGCACCGTGGCCAGCATTTCCCGGATCCAGGTCGCCTTCGAGCCGCCGTGCTCGGTCGAGCCGACCTCACTGACGATCAGTGGCTTGGAGGGCGCGATCGTCTCGGTGATCTCGGTGTAGGTCGAGCGGTAGAGCTGGTCGAACGTGCGCCACTTGTCGGGTCGCACCGGGTTGGTGCCCCAGTTGTAGCCGTCGAGGCCGGTCCAGTCGACGTACTCGTCGCCGGGGTAGAGCGAGGCGAGGTCCTGCAGGCGGTTGTCGGGGTCGACGTTGGGGCACCAGACCCAGGTCGCGTTGGTGGCGCCGACCGAGGTGAAGATGTCGTGGACGTGGCGCCAGGCGGCAGCGGACTCACCGGGCTGGTTGCCGTTGGCGCCCTCGGTCCAGGCGAACCAGTTGCCGTTCATCTCCCAGTTGAAACGGAGGAAGAAGGGATTTCCCCAGTCCCGCGCTTCTTCGGCGAACTGGCGGATGTAGGAGTCGTAGGTGCCGGCGATCACGTCGGCGAGCTGGAAGTTGGGCTGGTTGAGACTGGCCGGCAACGCTTGCGAGCCCCAGCTGAAGAAGGGGATCGCGCCGTGCTCGCGGATGCTTTCCATCGGCTCCGTCGGGAACTCGTAGAAGGAGCACTTCGAAGAGGAGCAGTTGGCGAAGGGCGAGGAGAAGTTGACCACCGACATCCCCTTGCTCGCCATGCCCTCGAACTCGGCGACCGCGTTCATGTCCCAGGGCGCCTCGTCGCCGGTGAGCTGGCTGCCGATCCAGCCACCCCAGAAGAGTGTGGTGGGAGCGCCGCGCGATGCAGTCGCGGGGCGCTGGCAGCCGCGGGCGGCGCGACGGGCGCGGCGCTGGCGCTGGCGGGCGCTGAGACGGCTTGCACGGGCGGCCGGCGGGCGCCGGCATGAATTGCCCCGGCCCAGCTTCTTGGCCTGGCCGAGCTTTGCGATCCGAGCCTCCCCCTGTTGCGCCCCCTGCGCCTCGGCGACGACGGCGCTGTTGCCCGCGCCGAGAAAGAGAGCGGCAAGGGCGAGGACCGGGACGAGCGGCAGGATGGGCTTGCGGGGCATGCAGGCCCATCGGCGGTCTCGCGCCCCGCTTCAAACGTCCATTTGCGAACTGGACGTTTGTTCTAGTGGGACTTGACAGGAGGGTTGCGGCTCAGCTAACCGGCTGCACCGAGCCGCCGCTCAGGGAGCCGAATTCGTTGCTCTTGTAAGTGTCGCTCTGGATTCCGCCGGCGAAGGCGCCGGCGGCGCTGCTCGAGGTCGCAAGCGGCCAGTCCATGCCGTCGTCGTACTTCTCGAACCAGAGCAGGCCGCGGATCTTCGGGTAGCCGGCGGGAATGGTCCTCAGCATGTCTTTGATCCAGGTCGCCTTCGAGCCGCCGTGCTCGGTCGAGCCGACCTCACTGACGATCAGTGGCTTGGAGGGCGCGATCGTCTCGGTGATCTCGGTGTAGGTCGAGCGGTAGAGCTGGTCGAAGCTGCGCCATTTGTCGGGCCGGACGGGGTTGGTGCCCCAGTTGTAGCCGTCGAGGCCGGTCCAGTCGACGTACTCGTCGCCAGGGTAGAGCTGCGCGAGATCCTGCAGGCGGTTGTCCGGATCGACGTTGGGGCACCAGACCCAGGTCGCGTTGGTGGCGCCGACTTCGGTGAAGATGTCGTGGACGTGGCGCCAGGCGGCGACGTACTCGCCTTTCCTGTTGCCGTTGACGCCCTCGGCCCAGGCGAACCAGCCGCCGTTCATCTCCCAGTTGAAACGGAGGAAGAAGGGCTTGCCCCATTTCTTCGCCGCCGTGGCCCAGCTGCGGATGTAGGCGTCGTGGGCACCGGCGATCACGTCGGAGAGCTGGAAGTTCGGCTGGCTCAGGTTGGAGGCGACCGGGATCGACTGCGAGCCCCAGCTGAAGAAGGGGATCGAGCCGTGCGAGCGGATGTTGTCGAACTCGCCGGCCGGGAAGTTGTAGTAGCTGCATTTCGAGGAGGAACAGTTGGCGAAGGGCGAGGAGAAGTTGACGATCGACATGCCCTTGCCGGTCATCGCCTCCAGTTTCGCCACCGCGCCCATGTCCCACGGAGCCTCGTCGCCGGTGAGGTGGTTGCCGATCCAGGCGCCCCAGTAGATCGGGGCGCCGGAGGCTGGTGGAGGGGGATCCGGCTGCGGAGGGGGTGCCGTCTCGGGGGCAGGTGCCGGTGCCGGTGCGGGCGTTGGAGCGGGAGTCGGAGTGGACTGCGATGCGGGAGAAGAGGCCGGCTGCGAGCTCGACTGCGACGCCGGCTGCGAGCTCGCGGCGGGGGCGGATTGGTAGCGATTGCGGCCGCGGCGCCGGTTGTTGCGCTGTGCCCGCGAAGTCGTGGCTCTCGTGCAGACCTCGCGCTGCTTGGCGGCGCAGGTGCCGGGCTTGACCTGGGTGGACGGGGTGGCTGAAGCGGCGGCAGCCGGAACCGCTGCGATTGCGAGCAGCGCGACGAGGCAGAGAAAGAGGAGCCGGGTGGGGATGCGGGCCGCCATGCACGACGGTCATCGACCTCCCGATCCGGGCCTTCAAGGGGTCTGGACGTTTGTCCCCGCTTAGGCGAGGCCGCGGTACAGCTCGAGCAGCTCGCCTGCGCACTCGTCCCACGAGGTCAGGCTGGGACGGGCGCTGGGTGGGGGCTTGGCCAGCTCCTCGATCACCGCGCGGCCGACTCCCTCGGCGCTTTCGTCGAGTGGGATCGCGCGGGCGACCCCGTCTGAGGCGAGCTCCGCCAGGCCGCTGGCGTCGGCGACGAGCAGGCGGCGCCCGGCGGCGGCTGCCTCGAGCGCGACCAGGGGGTGGGTCTCGAAGTCGCTGAGCAGGACCACCAGCGAGATTCGCTGCAGCAGCTCGGCCATCGCCGTCGGCTGGTCCGGCGGCGTGCTGGTGAACTCGACCTTGCCGTCGATTCCGAGCTGGGCCGCCTGCTCGCGCAGGTCCGCTTCGTAGGGCCCGGTGCCGACGATCACCAGTCGCGCCTCCGGTTCCTGCTCGAGCACGTGGGGGAAAGCTTCGATCACCCGGTGATGGCCCTTGTAGCGCTCGAGCCTGCCGATCGACGCGATCGCCGGCGGGCCGCTGGGCTGGCCGTTCGAGCTGCCGGCAGCGGAGAAGGCGAGGTCGGTCCCGTTGGGGATGAGGACGAACTTCTCCGGCGGCAGGCCGAGTTCGCCGCCGTACTGCTCGATCTCGAAGCGAGCCACCGCCACCAGCCGCTCGGCTCGCTTCAGCAGCGGCCGCAGCAGCCGGCGCTGCAGGCCGCGAACCCGGTTGCGCGCCTCGGATGAGTGGCCGCCGCCGTGGAAGGTGACGACGTAGGGGATGCCGAGCGTGCGCGCCCGCAGCATCGCCAGCGGGGCGACGAACGTGTGGTAGGACTGGACGTGGACGACGTCCCACGGCTTGCGCGCCATCTCGCGCCAGATCCGCGGCGCCAGGCACCAGTCGCGGTTGGCCGGCCAGGCGCGCACGGTGCGGATCGTCACCCCGTCGCGCTTCTCCTCTTGCAGCGGCGGCCCGCCGGGCTCGGTGCAGAGCACCTCCACCTCGGCTCCTGTTGCGGCGATGCGCTTGCTCACTTCCATCACGTGCCGCTCGACGCCACCCTGGGAGAGCGGACTGCGGGGGGTGACCATGAGCACGCGCGGAGTCCCGTCCTGCTCGGGCTCCCCCTCCTTGCGCAGCCGTTCCAGTCGCCGCCGCTCGCCCCCGCCGGCGAGGTAGCCGCGCGTCGTCGTCAGCAGTCCGACGACGAGCATCGCCGAACGGGCAGCGCCGCTGGGGCGGCCGCGCAGCGTCTCGCCGAGGCCGCGCAGGAAGCCGAGTGGGAGGGTGCGCCGCACGTAGGCGCGCTCCGCCTCGAGGCCGGACTGGCTGCCGACGAGGCCGGAGAGGATCGCCTTCGACTGTCCCTCGCCGCGGCAGCGGGAGGTGAAGTAGCTGAGCTTGCCGCGGGCAGCCGGCACGTGGTGGTCGACCGAGGCGGCGGGGTCGTAGAGGATCTGACCTTCCGGCCAGCGTTCGCCGACGCGGATGCAGAGGTCGGTCTCCTCGCAGCCGGCCGGGATCGTTCCGATCCTCCCCAGCTCGTGGCGGAAGCCGCCGACCTCGGTCAGCACCTGGCGCCGGAACGACATGTTGGCGCCGACCAGGTTGCGAACCGGCGAGCGCTCGCGCGGCATGCCGGAGTGGGTGCAGCCGACGACCCAGTCGAACTCAGCCGGGAACCAGCTCGGTTTGCCCTCCGCCCAGGCGGGATGGATCGCGCCGCCGGCGCCCATCACCTGCGGGTCGGCGTAGGCGTCGCCGAGGTGTTGCAGCCAGTCGGGCGCCGCGACGGCGTCGTCGTCGAGGAAGGCCACGACCTCGCCGCTGCACTCGGCGACGCCGGTATTGCGGGCGCCGGAGAGACCCTGTTGCTCGCGGTTCGGCACCACCCTGATCTCGGGCCAGCGTTCCTTGCATACCGCTTCGAGCTCGGGCGAGTGGTCGATGACGAGGACGATCTCGTGTGCCGCAAAGGTCTGCGAGCGGATCGACTCGATCGCCTCGGCGATCACCTCGAGCCGCTCCGGGGTGTAGGCGCAGATCAGGACCGAGATGGTCGGCACGCGCCGATTCTGTCAGCCCTAGCCGGCGGGCTGGACCTTGCCGGAGGCGAGTGTGCCGAACTGGTTGCTCGTGTATGCGGGGTTTTGGATGCCGCCGGCGAAGGCGCTGGTGGCGCTGCTCGAGGTGCCGATCGGCCAGTCCATGCCGTCGTCGTACTTCTCGAAATAGAGGAGACCGCGGATCTTCGGATAGGCAGCCGGGATCCGTTTCAGCATTTCCCCGATCCAGGTCGCCTTCGCGCCGCCGTGCTCGGTCGCGCCGATCTCGCTGACGATCATCGGCTTGGAGGGGGCGATGGTCGCGACGATCTCATCGTAGGTGGAGCGGTAGAGCTGGTCGAACGTGCGCCATTTGTCGGGCCGTGCCGGATTGGTGCCCCAGTTGTAGCCGTCGAGGCCGGTCCAGTCGACATAGGCGTCACCGGGATAGAGCGGCGCAAGGTCCTGGAAATTGTCGTCCGGGTCGACGTTGGGGCACCAGACCCAGGTCGCGTTGGTAGCGCCGACCTCGGTGAAGATGTCGTGCACGTGACGCCAGGCGGCGACGAACTCACCCGCCTGATTCCCATTGACTCCCTCGGCCCAGGCGAACCAGCCGCCGTTCATCTCCCAGTTGAAGCGAAGGAAGAACGGCCTACCCCAGTTCCTCGCCGCCGTGGCCCAGCTGCGGATGTAGGCGTCGTGGGCACCGGCGATCACGTCGGAGAGCTGGAAGTTCGGCTGGCTCAGGTTGGAGGCGACCGGGATCGACTGCGAGCCCCAGCTGAAGAAGGGAATCGAGCCGTGTGCGCGGATGCTGTCGAACTCACCGGCCGGGAAGTTGTAGTAAGTGCAGTTGCCCGAAGAGCAGTTGGCGAAGGGGGAGGAGAAGTTGACGATCGACATGCCCTTGCCGGTCATCGCCTCCAGTTTCGCGACGGCGCCCATGTCCCAGGGTGCCTCGGTGCCGGTGAGGTGGTCACCGATCCAGGCGCCCCAGTAGATCGAGCCGGGAGCAGGAGAGGGCTGGGGGGCGGAAGGGATCGGTTTCGGGCCGGGAGTAGGTTCAGGTGTCGGCGTTGGGGTGGGCGTCGGTCCGGGTGAGGGGGCCGGTCCGGCGCCGGGAGGTTTGGCCGGCGGCTGGCTCGGTGGGTTCGCCGGCGGCGCGGGGGCGGGATTCGCCGGTGGGGATGGGGCGGCCGGCAGTGGGCCGGGTGGGCTCACCGGCACCGAACCTGCCGGCGTCGTGGGGGTGGAGACCGGAATAGGTGTGGGCGCTGCAGGGGTCCCGCCGGAGTTCGGTGGCCGGGAGGGGGGAGTCAGCGCGACACGAGGACGGACGCCCCGACGCCAGCGCTTGCGGGGTTGGGCGATCCTGGCGCGGTCGCAGACGCGCCGCAGCCGCTGCGCCTCCGGGCCGCTTCCCCGGCAGGTCGCGTCGTCTACCTGAAGCTCGCCGGCGAGCCGGTTCTGGCGCAGGCTCTCTTCGGCCGAGACGATGCCCGCCGCCACGGCCAGCAGCCCGATCGCAAGGACCAGATAGGCGATCACGGAGCGACCCCGTGTTGTCGTACCTCCCATTGGACAAATGTTCTACCCGATTTTGTGATTTACATCCAGCGGTCTTGCCGGCTTCGTCGTCCCATAACGTTGGGACGGGATGAGAGGGGGCCACAAATGCGCATTCTGATGCTGGCCCAGTCGTTCTCGCCGGTCGTCGGCGGCGAGGAGCGGATCGTCGAGGACCTCAGCTCGGAGCTGGCCCGTCGCGGGCACGAGGTGGGGGTGGCGACGCTGCGCCAGCCGATCGGCGAGCCGCCCGCGCGAGACGACGGCGTCGAGCTGCACCTGCTCGAAAGCACGATGCATCGCATTCCCGGCGTGCCGGTCGACGAGGAGCGCCGCTACGCGCCGCCCGGTCCCGACCCGCTCGCGGTCCGCGACCTGCGCCGCGTCATCCGTGAGCAGCAGCCCGACGTCGTCCATGCCCACAACTGGCTCGCCCGTTCCTACTTGCCGCTCGACCGCGGCTCCGCTGCCGCTTTCGTCCTCTCCCTGCACGACTACAGCCTCGTCTGTGCGACCAAGCGCTTCTTCTACCGCGGCGGGGTCTGCAGCGGACCGGCAGCGCGCAAGTGCCTTTCCCACGCGATCGAGCACTACGGCGCAGCCAAGGGGACGATGGTCGCCGCCGGCACTCGCCTCGGCGAGTCGCGCCTGCGCAAGCGCGTCGACATGTTCCTGCCGGTGAGCGAGGCGGTGCGCGATCTGAGCGGGATCGGCGCCGGCGATCCGCACCGGGTCATCCCCAACTTCATCGGCGAGCTGCCGCCGTCGCCGTCCCCCGACGACCGCCTCGATGCCCTGCCGGGCGAGCCGTTCCTGATGTATTTCGGCGACGTCGCCGAGGACAAGGGGGTGCGCCTGCTGGTCGAGGCCTATGCGGGTCTGGAGACGCCGCCGCCGCTGGTGCTGATCGGGCGGCGGGTCGACTCGATGCCGGAGGTCGCCGGCGTCCACGAGCTCGGACCGTTGCCGCATGTGCTGGCGATCGAGGCGTTGCGGCGCTCGCTCTTCGCCGTTGCGCCCTCGCTCCTGCCCGAGTCGTTCGGGATCGTCGCGCTCGAGGCTGCGGCGGCGGCCAAGCCGGCGATCGTCTCCGACATCGGCGGCCTCAGCGACATCGTCGCCGGCGGCGAGACCGGCCTGCTGGTGCCGGCCGGCGACGGCGCGGCTCTTCGCAGCGCTCTGCAAAGGCTCTGTGACGACGATGGACTGCGGACGCGAATGGGCGAGGCGGCGGCACGGCGGGCAGGGGAGCTCTTCAGCGCGACGGCGGTCGTGCCTCAGTTCGAGGAGGCCTACCGCGCCGCCCTGGAGCAGCGCGGGGCCCCTAGTACGATGAAAGTCTGATCAGGTCATTCGGCCCGCGTGTCAAAGCTCTGCTCGTCGTAGTTGCCGCGCTGCTTCTCGCCATTCCCGTCGTCGTCGCGCTCGCGTCGCATGATGGGGCCAGCGACTCCGCCACCGGCAAAGGCTCCCGCCTGCCCTGGGTGGGAGTGAAGGGCAACCGGCTGGTCGATAGGTCGGGGCGGACGATCCGCCTGCTCGGGGTCAACCGGCCCGGCACCGAGTACCGCTGCGTCGAGGGCGACGAATTCTTCGAGGGG
Source organism: uncultured Solirubrobacterales bacterium (assembly GCA_963697695.1). Classification (GTDB taxonomy): domain Bacteria; phylum Actinomycetota; class Thermoleophilia; order Solirubrobacterales; family 70-9; genus VRUE01. Next base: position 693,364 of record OY969094.1, on the reverse strand, counting down.
CCGAGCGACGCGGCATCGATCAGGGCGATCAAGAGCTGGCACGTCAACGTCGTCAGGGTGCCGCTCAACGAGAGCTGCTGGCTGAGCCAGGGCTGGATCGAGCCGCGGTACAGCGGCGAGGCCTACCGGGCCGCGATCCGCGAATACGTGCAGCGGCTCGAGCGGGCTGGGCTCTACGTGATCCTCGACCTGCACTGGGTCGCGCCGGGGGATCACACCGCGACCGGGCTGCCGCCGATGGCGGACGCCGACCACGCTCCGGACTTCTGGCGCAGTGTCGCGACCGAATACCGCGACGACCGCAGCGTCATGTTCGACCTCTACAACGAGCCCCACGACATCAGCTGGGAATGCTGGGAGTCCGGCTGCGAGGCCGCCGACAACTGGTTCGGCGGCTACCGCGCCACCGGCATGCAGCAGCTGGTCGATGCCGTGCGCTCCACCGGGGCCCAGCAGCCGCTGCTGCTCGGCGGGCTCGACTGGGCGCGCGACCTCAGCGGCTGGCTCGACTACCTGCCCACCGACCCGGCGCGGGCTCTCGTCGCCTCCAACCACACCTATGACTTCAACGCCTGCTACCGGGCATGCAAAGCGGCCCTCGTCCGTATTGCCAAACGCTTCCCGGTCGTCACCGGCGAGGTGGGGGAGGGCGACTGCAACCACGACTACATCGACCCCTACATGCGCTGGGCCGACCGCCAAGGCATCTCCTACCTCGGCTGGGCCTGGTACACCGCCGACGACACCGACTGCTACAGCGGCCCGACGCTGATCAGCGACTACGGCGGTACCCCGACCCCATTTGGGATCGGCCTGCGCGAACACCTGCGCGAGCTGCACGGCGAGACGCGGCGCTGACGGCGCCCATCTCGAACTGCATCGACTTCTCGTCCTGGTGGGTAGAGAAGTCGATGCAGTTCGGGAGTCAGCGTTAAGGCGGGGCGTGCGGCAGTCGATGCAGGTTCGGACAGGGGCTTCGCCCGGGGCGAAGAACCTATTCTCACGATGGAGCAGATGACCGCCACCCAGCCTGCCGTGCAGGCCGATCCCGCGCCGCCGCCGGAGACGATCCGGCTGCAGCAGACTCGCGGCTTCAGCCGCGTCCTCTCGCCTCGCGAACTCTGGCGCTACCGCGACCTCGCCCTGCAGATCGTCCTGCGCGACATCACCGTGCGCTACCGCCAGACTGCTTTCGGTGCGGCCTGGGCGATCATGCAGCCGCTCGCCTTCATGGTCGTCTTCTCGCTCTTCTTCGGCAAGGTGGCGGGCGTCTCCTCGGACGGGCTTCCCTACCCGCTGTTCAGCCTCGCGGCGCTGGTCCCCTGGACCTTCTTTGCCAACACGCTGCTGCTCTCCTCTGAAAGCCTCGTCGTAAACCAGCAACTGGTCTCGAAGATCTACTTTCCCCGCATCTTCGTCCCCGCCGGCGTGATCGGGGCGGGCTTCGTCGACATCGCGATCTCGATCCTGATCCTGCTCGTCATCGTCCTCGCCTGGGGCTTCGTCCCCTCACTGGCGATCCTCGCCCTGCCCCTGCTGGTCGTGATGGTCGCGGCCACCGCGCTTGGGGCCGGCGCGGCCCTCTCGGCGATCAACGTCCGCTACCGCGACGTGCGCTACGTCGTCCCCTTCGCGATCCAGATGTGGCTCTTCCTCACCCCCGTCGTCTACTCGAGCAACGACCTCAGCGAGCCCTGGCGATTGCTCTCGGCGATCAACCCGATGGCCGGCATCGTCGAAGGCTTCCGCTGGGCGGTGCTGGACACCGGCAACGCCCCGCTCGATCTGATGGCGATCTCGGCGGTCTCCGCAGCGGCGCTCCTGGTCGCCGGCCTGGCCTACTTCGACCGGGTCGAGCGCGCCTTCGCCGACCTCATCTGAGCATGAGCCACGTCGCGATCAAGACCCACGAGCTCGGTAAGAACTACGAACTCGGCCTGCACCAGCAGGGCAACCTGCGCGAGACGCTCTCCGCCGCGGCGCGCAAGCCGCTGGAGATGCTGCGCCGCCGCCGGGCCGCGCGCGATCCGGACATCCTCTGGGCGCTGAAAGACGTCTCGATGACGATCAACGACGGCGAGGTCGTCGGCCTGATCGGCCACAACGGCGCCGGCAAGAGCACCATCCTCAAGGTGCTCTCGCGGATCACCGAGCCGAGCACCGGCTGGGCCGAGGTCACCGGCCGGGTCGGTTCGCTGCTCGAGGTGGGGACCGGCTTCCATCCCGAGCTGACCGGCCGCGAGAACATCTTCCTCAACGGCGCCATCCTCGGCATGCGGCGCGAGGAGATCAGGCGGCGGTTCGACGAGATCGTCGAGTTCGCCGAGGTCGAACGCTTCCTCGACACGCCGGTCAAGCGCTACTCGAGCGGCATGTCCGTTCGCCTCGCCTTCGCCGTCGCGGCTCACCTCGAACCCGAGATCCTGCTCGTCGACGAGGTGCTCTCGGTCGGCGACGCCTCCTTCCAGCGGCGCTCGATGGCGAAGATGGCCGAGGTGGCGAGGGAAGGCCGGACCGTGATCTTCGTCTCGCACAACCTGGGGACGATCCGCACACTCTGCAAGCGCGGCATCCTGCTCGAGCGGGGCACCGTGGTCGCCGACGGCCCGGTCGGCGAGGCGATCGACGAGTACCTGCAGCTGCTCGAGCGGGCCGCCTCCGACGACCTGCTGGAGCGCACCGACCGCGACTCGCGCAGCAAGGGGGCGACGAGGATTCGCGCCGTCGCGATCACCGACCTGGTCAGCAGCCAGCGCGACGTCGTCGTCGGCGGCCGTCCATCCAAGATCACGGTGGAGGTGACCGAGCCCGTCCCGGGGATGGAGTGCCGGATCCTGGTCATCAACAGCCTCGGCATCCCGATCACCCGGCTCGACAGCTCCGTCGCTTCGCCTACGGACGTCAGGGACGATGCGCTGGGGACGACGATCGAGTGCGATATCGACCCGCTGCCGCTGATGCCAGGCCGCTACCGGCTCGACATCCGGGTCAACTCGGGCGAAGAGGTCCAGGACGGCCTCGAGGGCGCCGCCTACTTCGACGTCGAGCCAGGCGGGCTCGACGGCCGGCCGATGCACACGGTGGGCGCCGACGGCGACATCGTCCTCTCGCACACCTGGCGACTGCCTACTTAGTTAGATGAGTAGTTCCACGACCCCGCCCACCCGGATGGCGCACATGGCGCTTCGCATCTCTGCGTCCTCGGGCTTGCCTTTGGCACCACCAAAGGCTGCGCCCTGCGTCCTTGATCTGCTTGGCCACGTTCGCCCCCGGTCACACAGGGCCGTGGAACTACTCATCTAGGCGCCGCGACGATGGCCGAGACCTTCGACGCGATCGTGGTCGGCTCAGGCGCCACCGGCGGCTGTGCGGCAAAGGAACTGACCGAGAAGGGGCTGAGCGTCGCACTGTTGGAGGCCGGGCCCGCCGTCCCATTCGCTGGAAGTGAGATTGATCCCCTTATAGGGGGTCAAATCCTTCAATCAGCCGCGCCGGGCCCGCCGGATGCCGCGCCCGCGGCGGACCGCCAGGAGGTGCAGGCGCGCTGCTACGCCTACGGCAGCAAGACCGCCCACCTCTTTGTCGATGACGTCGACAACCCCTACTCCTATCCGGAGGACAAGCCGTTCGACTGGATCCGCAGCCGCGTCGTCGGTGGTCGTCTGCATACGTGGGGCCGGATGTGCCTGCGCATGTCCGACTGGGAGCTGAAGGCGGCCGGCCGCGACGGCATCGGCATCGACTGGCCGATCGCCTACGCCGACCTCGAGCCCTACTACGACCGGGTCGAGGCCTATATGAAGGTGTGTGGGACGCCGGAGGGCCTGCCGCAACTGCCGGATGGGCCGTTCGCCAAGGCTCCCCACCTCTCGGTCGGTGAGCTTGCCTTCAAGCAGGCAGTCGAGGATCGCTGGAGCACTCGCCGGGTTACCGGCGCACGTATCGCCCTCGCCCCGCCCGGCGCGATGCTGGCCGCGGCGACGAAGACCGGTCGCCTGACGCTTTGCCCCGACTCGGTTGTCACCCACGTGCTCATGGGCGCGGGGGGTAAGGCGCGGGGGGTCCGCTATGTCGAGCGAACGACGGGCGAGGAGCGGGAGCTGGAGGGCCGCATCGTCGTCCTCTGCGCTTCGACGATCGAGTCGACAAGGGTGCTGCTCAACTCCGCTGGCCCAGATCACCCGCAGGGGCTCGGCAACTCCTCCGGCACCCTCGGCCGCTACTTGATGGACCACACCTACGGCATCGGCATCGAGGGGGTCGCGATGCAGCGGGTCCACGCGCCGGGTTCCTCGACGCTCTACGGCTGCGCGATCCCGTCCTTTCGCAACGTCACCGAGAACGACGTCGACTTCGCCCGCGAGTACGGGATCGAGCTGCAGGTGCATACCCCGGTTGCCGGCCGGCTGGGGCGCCTGCGGGCGGGCCGGCGCGAGCTCCCCGGACAGTTCTGGATGAGCAGCTTCGGAGAGGTCCTGCCCCGCTTCGAGAACCGGGTCACGCTCGACGGCGAGCGGACCGATGCCTGGGGGGTTCCCGTGGCCCGTATCGAGTACAGCTACGGCGAGAACGAGGAACGGATGGCGGTCGACCAGCTGGACCGCATGCGGGAGATGGCCGAGGCCGCAGGCTTCGCGATCGAGAAGGAGCGCGGTGAGCTGGCGCCCCCCGGCCTCTCGATCCACGAGATGGGGACCGCACGCATGGGCGCCGACCCCGGCAGCTCCGTGCTCAACGGCTACGCGCAGTCCTGGGACGTTGCCAACCTTTTCGTCACCGACGGCTCCTGCTTCGTCTCCAGCGCCTTCCAGAACCCGACCCTGACGATGATGGCGATCACCGCCCGGGCCTGCGACTACGCGGCCGAGCGGCTCAGGACGGGCGAGCTCTGAGGCCGCCGGCAAGGCGGCGAGCGGCGCCGGCGATCCGGCCGCCGAGCATGTTCGACCGCCGAGCCCGCCGTGCCACCTCGGCGGCGTTCGCCTGGACCCGCGCCAGGGCACGGGCGATGTCGAGCACGTCCTCGCTGCCGGCCAGCAGCATCCGGTGCGAGAGCCAGATCGTGTTGGCGGCGGCGTGTTCGGCCCGGGGCATGCTCAGCTCCGCGTAGTCGAGTTGCGGGGCGCCGGTGCGCAGGCGCGGGGCGAAGTTGCCCTGGCGGAACAGCTCCAGCGTGTTGAGGCTCGGGTAGGAATCGCCGAAGTCGAGTTCCTCGGCGGCGAGGGCGGCTTCGAGCCCGTCCAAGGGCATACCGGCGAACTCGTTCGCGTCGTAGTGGAGGACGTAGGCGTAGTAGGCACGGCTGTCCATGCGCGAATCGCCGCCCTGGGGGCGCAGGCCGGGGATCTTCGCCAGCTCCGCGTCGAGCAGCGCGGCGCGCTCCTCGCGGATCCGGTGGTGCTCCGGGTAGCGCTGCAACTGGGCGCGCAGAACCGCTCCCTGCCACTCGGTCATCCGCAGGTTGGAGCCGTAGCCGGCGTGGTGGTACCAGTGCTCGCCCTCGACCCTGCCGCAGTTGACGTAGCTCCAGGCGCGGGCGCGCAGGCCGTCGTCATCGGTGATCAGCGCCCCGCCCTCGCCGGCGGTGATCAGCTTGTGCGCCTCGAAGGAGAAGCTGCCGAAGCTGCCGAAGCTGCCGACCCCGCGTCCCCGCCAGCGGGTGCCGGGAGCGTGGGCGCAGTCCTCGATCATCGCCAGGTCGTGCCGCTTGCAGAGCTCGGCGAGGGCGTCCATGTCGCAGCTGGCGCCGGCGATGTGGACAGGCATGACCGCCCGGGTGCGCTCGGTGACCGCCGCTTCGGCGGCCGCGACGTCGATGCAGAGCGTGTCGGGGTCGACGTCGACGATGACCGGGGTGGCGTTGACGGCGAGCACCACCGAGGCGGTGGCGACGAAGGTGATCGCCGGGACGATCACCTCGTCTCCCTCACCGACCCCGCAGGCCGCCAGCGCCGCTTCCATCGTGTGGGTGCCGTTGGTGACCGGCAGCCCGTGGCGAGCTCCCTGGAAGGCGGCGAACTCGGCAGCCCAGCTGCTCGCCTGCTCGCCGCGCGCGCTCGACCAGGCGCCGGACTCGAGCACCTGGGCGAGCGACTGGCGCTCGCCCTCGTCCCACTGCGGCCAGCTCGGCCAGGACTTACCGGCCCGGATGGGCGTGCCGCCGAGGATTGCCGGCCGATCGCTCACCGCTGCCAGCCTACTTGCCGTCCAGCAGCAGCTTGCGCAGGAAGCGGAGGGCCGAGTCGGAGCCTTTGACCTCGATCCGCGGGATCCTCAGCGGGTCGTCGCCCGCTCGGGCCGGCCTGGCCCAGGTCGTGCAGGCGGCGAGGAATCCAGCTTCGCCGGTTGCCTGCACGACGCGGTCGTCGTAGAGCCCGTAGGGGTAGGCGAAGGTGTCGATCGGTTCCTCCAGCGTCTCGGTGAGGTCCCGGCGCGAGCCGCCGACCTGGTCGCGGATCTCGTCCTCGCCTGCCTCGGAGAGGCGGCAGTGGCTGCGGGTGTGGGCGCCGATGACGATCCCGTCCGCGCGCAGCGACTCGATCTGCTCGAGGGTGAGCAGAGGACGCCCGTTGACCGCGCCCTTGTCGCCCCAGTCGTTGTTGCCGCCGATCCGCCGGCTGACGAGGAAGATCGTCGCTGGGACGCGGTGCCGGCTGAGGATCGGCCCCGCAACATCGAAGTTGTCGCGGTAGCCGTCGTCGATCGTGACCACGACGGACCGGCGCGGCAGCGGCTCGCGGTTGCGCAGCGCCTCGGCGAGGCGGTCGAAGCCGATCGGGCGGTAGCGCAGGAGGGAGAGCAGTCGCATCTGGCGAGAGAAGGAGCGCTTGGCCAGGATGTAGCGGTCGCGCTCGCCGCTGTCGCTGAAAGCGTGGTACATCAGCACCGGCACGCCGCGCGTCGTCTGCCACCACTCCTCGCGGGACATCCCGCCGCGCAGCCCGCGCCAGAAGGCGTAGCGCGAGACGAATCCGAACCAGACCTCGCGCGTTCCCCGGCGCGGAATGGCGCGGCCCGCAGCCGCCAGCCAGGACGGGGGGATGCGCAGGGCGAGGAGGAGACGCCGCAGGGCGATCTCGCGCATGGTCGTCTGGTCGAACCAGCCGATCAGCCTGCGCCGCGTGTCGGGTCGGCGCTTGACGAACCAGGCGCAGAAGGCGCCGAAGCGCAGTTCGTGGGCGAGGATCGTCTTGCCTGGCTTCTGGTCGTCATGGATCGCGTGAGCAGCGGGTAGGTAGCGGGGCGTGCAGCCGGCGCGGGTGAGGCGCAGGGAGATCTCGAGGTCTTCGGAGGAGGGCAGGTCGGTGGCGAAGCCGCCGATCGCCTGCAGCGTCTCGCGCGGGGCGGAGAGGTTGCCGCCGTAGCAGTCGGCCCAGTTCAGATCGCGCTGCGCCAGCTCGTCGTAGCGGGCGTTCCAGCGCCGGGCGAAGACGTGCGCGTAAGGGTCGTTGCCGCTGACCGGCTCCTGGGTCAGCTTCCCCACCGCCAGCGTCGCCGGGTGGCGCCGGTGGGCGGCGACGTGCTCGGCGACCAGCTCCGGCGAGGCGATCATGTCGTCGTCGAGGAAGAGGCAGACGGCGCCGCCGGCGACCTCGATCGCGGCGTTCTGGGCGGTGGGCTGCCCGCCCTGCTCGAGCCGCAGCAACCGCAGCCGGAAGGGAGCCTCGAAGCCCTCGACCATCGCCGCGGTGTCGTCGCCGGAGCCGTCGTCGGCGACGAGCACCTCGAAAGAATCCGGGTCTGCGGTCTGCTCGAGCAGAGAGTCGAGGCAGCGGCGCAGCAACTCGCGACGGTTGTGGCTGGCGATGACGACGCTGAGCTCGGGCTTGGCTGCGCTCACGTGCTCACCTCGCCCCGCCGGTCATCGACTTCCACTCGGCCCGGCTGACGCTTTCCCGCACCGAGCGCCAGAAGGCGAAGCGCCGGACGATGTGGAGCCAGAGCATCCTGCGTCCGTCCCCCGGCAGCCAGCGGCCCAGCGAGGCGAGCGCCCGGGGCGGGACGCGCAGCGCGATCAATGCCTTGCGCAGCCCCAGCTCGCGGGGAACGACAGTCTCGCCCCACGGAAGCAGCTGCGCCCTCATCGCGGGGTAGCGCTCGGAGAGCTCGACGTGAACCCTGCCCTGGCGGCGCTGGTCGGCGAGCATGCGGCGACCGCTCTTCTGGTCGTCGTGGACGCCGTGGGCAAGCGGCAGGAAGGTCGGCGTGCAGCCTGCGTTTTCCAGCCGGAACCCCATCTCGATGTCCTCGGCGGTGGGGATCTGCTTGAAGCCGCCGACCTCGCGCAGCGTCGCGCTGGGGGCGGAGAAGTTGGCGCCGTAGCAGTCGATCCAGCCGATTCGCTCGATTGATTTGTCCTCGTAGTGCTCGTTCCAGCCCTGGGCGAAGGCGCGTGCGTACCAGTCGTCGGCGTCGATCGGCTGCTGCGTGATGCCGCCGATGCCGAGCGTCGTCGGGTCGCGCCGGTGGGCGGCGATGTGCCCGCCGACCAGCTCTGGCGAGGCGACGATGTCGTCGTCGAGGAAGAGACATACGGCGCCATCGACCGCTTGCACCGCGGCATTGAGCGCTGCAGACTTGCCACCCTGCTCGAGCCGCAGCAGGCGCAGCCGGAAGGGGGCCTCGAAGCTCTCGACCATCGCCGCGGTGTCGTCGCCGGAGCCGTCGTCGGCGACGAGCACCTCGAAGGAATCCGGGTCTGCGGTCTGCTCGAGCAGAGAGTCGAGGCAGCGGCGCAGCAACTCGCGACGGTTGTGGCTGGCGATGACGACGCTGAGCTCGGGTGCCGGCCTCGCGGTCAACGTGTTCCCTCGAGCGCTTGCAGCTCGTCCTCGGCGAGACGGAGGAAGAGATCGGCGTCGGCTGCCGCCGGAACGGCGCCCGCGGCCGCGCCGCGCAGGCGGCGGCAGGCGATCAGCGACTGGACGATCCAGCAGAGCAGGCGCAGGCGGCGGAAGTCCTCCTCGCCGATGCCGAGCTTGGCTCGGTACTCCTCGACGCAGGCCGTGGCCACGGCTCCCAGCTCGGTGCCGGGATCGAGCAGGCGCCGGTTGCTCTCGAGCGCCTGCTCGATCCTTTGCGGCCCGTCCGGGACGGCGTCGATCGCGAAGGCCGCGCCGGCGAGGAAGTAGACGAGGTCGAGACCGGGTAGGCCCTGCGGCTCGGCGTCCTCCCAGTCGATCGCCGCAGGCTGGTCGCTCTGCTCGAGCACGACGTTCCAGGGGCCGAAGTCGCGGTGCTCCCAGGTCAGCGGCAGGTCACCGAAGCCGGTCAGCGCGCGCCGCGCCCGCTCGCCGAAGTCGGTTGGGGTCAGTTCGGCGAAGTCTCGCTCCAGCTCCTCGACCGGCGCGAGGACGAGGCGCTCCTCCCAGCTTGTGGCTGGGCGGGGGTTCGGGTCCCCAGCAAGAGCGATGAGCCAGCGCGTCACCTTCGGGGCGAAGTCGGCGAACCCGGCCGGGCTCATCATCGTGCTCAGCTCCTTGCCCCGAACCGCGTCCTGGGCGATCGCGACCTGACCGGCGCGTCGCCCGCTCGCCCGCAGGCGAGGGACTCCAGCGAGGCTGGGGCGCTCCCGCTCGAGGTCGCGCAGGTGCGCCGCTTCCTTTTCGAGCGCCGCATCGGCCTTGCCGGTGCGGGCAAACTTGACGACCTGGTCCGGGCCGGCGCCGTCGCGGGAGAAGGGGAGGCCGACGACCTTGGCGTCGCTTTCGGGTCCCCCGGTCAGCAGGACCCAGGCATCGGGGTCGGGCAGGCCATCGTCGTCATCCTCGGCACCCTCCGCTGTGCGGGCGATAGCGCAGACCGGCCCCAGCACCCGCCAGGCCCGGCGCCGGATTGCGTCCTGCCGCGAGCGCGGAGGCTTCGTCGAGAGAGCGCGGGCGGCAACCGCCGGCGCCTCGAGGGGGAGCCAGAGCTCTGCCTCGCTCGGTCCCGGCCCGGGTCGGTAGAAGCGGACGTCGGCGAACCCCGCACCCTCCAGCTCCCTCCGGGCCCGCCGCATCGCGCCGGGCCGCGGTCGCGTCCAGACGCACGCTGCCTCGCCGCCCTGCCGCAGAGCTTTGCGGGCGGAGCGGCACCTGGCACTGGTGGGGAACCCGAGCACGACGAGGTCCGCCGGCTCCGGCCCGCTTGCGTCCTGGCCGATCAGCGCCAGCGACTCCGAGAGCCGGCCCTCTGTCAGGTCGAGGATGCGGGGAGCCTCCCGCCGGCGCAGCAGGAATCTCCAGTCGACCTGGCGCAGCAGCCGGTTGAGCCGCTGCTCCTCAGGCGGCACGGGCTTCCTCGTAGACGGTCTCGAGCCGGGTCGCCCAGGCCTCGGGGCTGTGATGGCGCTCGGCGAAGCCGCGGGCCCGACGGGCAAGCTCCTGCCGCCGGCCATCGTCGGCCAGCAGGTCGGCGGTGGCGGTGGCGATCGCCTCGCTGTCGTCGGCGACGACGAAGGGGAGCTCGGGCTCGAAGCCGGTGAACCCTTCCGCCCCGAGACTCGTCGTCACCACCGCCTTCTGCCGCGCCAGCGCCTCCAGCACCTTCATCCTCATGCCGCCGCCGCTGCGCACCGGCGCCAGCACGACCGCAGCGGCTTCGAGGTGGGGCTGCATGCTGGGCGCGTCGGCGATCACCTCGATGCCGGGGCCCGCCAGGTCGAGCACCTCGCGCGGCGGGGCGCTGCCGACCAGGCGCAGCCGTGCCTGTGGGTGACGGGCGCGGACCGCCGGCATGATCTCGTTGGCAAGCCAGCGGGCGGCGTCGCGATTGGGCAGGTGGGCGAAGGTGCCGCTGAAGAGGATCGTGCCCGGCTGCTCCCCGGCCGGGTCGAGCGCGGGGGGCAGGATCATCCCGTAGGGGTTGATGCGAACCCGGCCGGCGAGCTCGGGGGCACGGCGGCGAATTGCCTCCGCGTCGCCCTCGCAGTAGACCTGGACCAGGTCGAATCGCTGCCAGGCGCTCGGCAGGAAGCGGTCCCAGCGGCGCCAGTCGAAGCTGCGCAGTGTCTGCTGGGGGCGCTCGGAGAGACGCGCCGCCCGCCATTCCGTTGCCGGCGCCCGCACCGCCTCGTGCTCGGTCAGCGCCATCGGTACGCCTGGCGGGAAGCGCAGCACCGCCATCGGGTTGTCCTCGACCGCGACCACGTCGAAGCTTCGCTCGGCGGCGACGCGGTCGATCAGCTGCTGCACGCCGCCGGCGCCGCAGACGACCCGCCATGGCCATCCCTTCGTCGCCCAGGCGCTCGCCAGCTCAGCCCGAACCCGGGCGCGGCGCAGCGCCGAGGTGGAGCGCCGCCGGTCGACGATGTGCGCGTCGAGATCGGAGCGCAGCAGCCGCTCCGCCGCCTCGGCCTGCCCCGGGTCTTCGCCGAAGGTGCTGACCAGGGTCACCTCGTGGCGCTCGCTCAGACCGCGCAACTGCGCCTCGAAGAGCTTCGGCATCGCGCCGATGCCCTCCGCGTCGGGCACCATCGAGGTGACGAGCAGGATGCGCATCCTCAGCTGGGCGCTGCCGCCTCTGCGCCGGGACGCTGGAGGCGGCCGAGGATGCGGTTCAGGGCGCTGCGGCTCTGCGGGAAGAGGAAGAACCTCGCGAGGGAACGGGCGAGGGGGCGGGGAGCGACCGCCATCAGCGCGAACCAGGAGACGAAGATCAGCTTCATCGCGGCCGAGACGTTGGAGCGGCGGCGGGCGGCGCGGACCGCGCCGCGGATCAGCCCCCGGCGGGTATCGGCCTCGATCGGGTGCCGGCCGGGGTCCAGGCGCAGGGAGATCATCCGGTTGGCGAGGTCGGCGAGGGAGAGGATGCGATCGGGGCGGGGGCGCTGCAGGCGGTCGGCGAGCTGGAGCAGTTGAGCCGAGGTGGCGAGCGAGAAGCGGATCGTCTCGCGCAGGTGCCCGAGGTCGACCTCGGGTCTCTGGGGCTCGTAGCTGTTGGCGCCGTGCAGCCTGTAGGAGCCCGAGATCTCGTCCAGCGACACGACCCGGCCGAGCAGGGCGGTGAGGTGGACGAGGTACCAGTCGGCGCAGGTCCGAAACGCCTCCTCGGGAATCGGCAGGATGCGGCGCAGCGCATCGGTGCGGAAGGCGTTGGCACTGGTCGCCATCCAGACCAGGTCGTAGGGCTGGGCGAGCTCGTCCTCGCCGACGTCGCCGTTGGGCATCGGCAGGTGCTCTGCGGGCTTCACCGCCCCGGTCGGGTTGCCGTCGGCGTCGATCACGTCGGTGCGGAACTGCACCTTGACCACATCCTCGTCGGCGGCGAAGACGGCGGCGACGCGTGCGGCGGCGTCCGGCCGCAGAGTGTCGTCGGCGTCGAGGAACATCAGGACGTCTCCCTCGCAGCGCGCGGCGCCGACGTTGAAGGCGGACGCCTGGCCGCCGTTCTCCTTCAGCACCACCTCGACCCTGTCCTCGTAGTCGCCCAGCAGCGCCCGCGACTCGTCGGTGGAGCCATCGTCGACGACGATCACCTTCACCCGCTCGTGGGTCTGGGCGCAGGCGCTCTCGATCGCGTCCGGCAGGAACCTGCCGTAGTTGAAGTTGTCGATCACGATGTCGACGGCGAGCTCGGACGTCGCCACCGTCATCCCGCTTCCTCGATGGGGGCGATCCAGGCCGAGACCCGGCGGTAGGGACGATCGGGTTTGCTCTGCCGGAAGAGGGTCGCGGCTACCGGCAGCGGCCTGCCCGGCATCGGTGCGGCCGAGAAGAGGCGCAGCAGCTCGTCCTCGCCGGGATCGAGGGCGAACTCCCGCACCGTTGTCGGCGTCCTGCCACCGAAGCGGACCCGCAGCTCGTAGTTGCTGCGCCCGTGGGTGCGGTTGCCGACCCCGATTTCGACCCCCGCGGCGCGGCGGGTGTCGAGGGGCTGGATCCACATCTCGCTGTAGCCGACCGCGTTGCCGGCCGACATCGGCAGGAAGGCGACGACCATCGCAACGATGCCCGCCACCACGCCGGCGGCGAGCAGCCCCGCCTCGCTGCGACTCGGTGAGAACCGTGGCCGGTCGAGTTTGGGAGCTTCCCGCGCCGGACGGGTCAGGGCGGCGGCGCGGCAGGCGCCGAGCACGACCAGGAAGAGCAGCAGGGCCCAGGAGCCGGAGCGGATCCCCCCAGGCATGTAGTTGAGCACCAGTGAGCCCAGCGCCAGCACCGCGAGGCTGAGGCCGACGCTCAGCAGCCCCAGCCCGAGGCGGTCCAGCCGGCGCCGGGCGAAGACGGCGACGACGATCGCGTAGCCGGGCAGGAAGAGAGTCAGCGGCGCGGCGAAGACGAGCCGCAGGGGGCCGAACGGCAGCACCAGCGCCAGCAGCCCGCAGAGCAGTGCGGCCCAGACAGCGACCCGCAGATCGGCGTGACCCTTCATCGCCTTGCCTCCAGGTCGAAGACGGTGATCGCGCCGTTGGTGTAGATCCGCGCTGCCTCAGGTATGTCGCTGAACTTCGAGACGACGCTCTTCGGCAGGAGCTCGGCCGCCGCCGTGCCCTCGCGCACGAAGTAGTAGCCGCGCAGGCTGTCCTCGCGGCCGGCACGCCGGTCGGCGACGACGTAGCGGAGGTTGTGGCGGCGCAGCAGCGGCAGCTCCCAGCCGGAGAGGCTTTCCTCGTCGATGATGTCTTCGATGTCGGGTGCGGACCCGGCCTTAGCCACCTTGCCGCCCGGGGTCAGCAGCAGGCCGGCGTCGGCCGTGCTGGCGGCGAAGCGCCCGCCGGGGATCCGCTCGTCGGCCCATTCGGCCACCGCAAGCGGCGGCGAGGGGATTGTGCGCCCGTCGCTCGAGATGCGCAGCGGCTGCGCCAGCTGCGAGTCCCAGGGCCAGCCGCCGATCGCGCCGCCCACCAGGACGATCCCGATCGCGCCGCTGAGCAGCGCCCGCACCCGCCGGCCGCTGCGCCAGCGCTGCAGGGCCTCGATGCAGGCGCAGGCGAGGACGAAGGCGAGGCCGATGAAGAGGAACTCGCTGGCCCGGTTGCCCGTCTCCCAGGCCGGCGGCGCCAGCCGCAGGGCGAGGGCGCCGAAGAAGCCGAGGGCGGAGAGCCCGAAGATCAGGGCGAAGGGCTTCTTCATGTGGTTGCGCCAGAGCTGGCGCAGGCCGAAGGGCAGGCCGGCGACCAAGAGCAGGATCGCGAGCACCGCGACCGACCGGGCCAGGAAGGGGGCGGGGGTGACGACGTCGCTGTCGCTCTGGAAGAGGCCGCGCGGGGGGTCTTCGCCGCCGATCGTGCTGCCGATCGACTCGAACGCGTTGCTCAGCACCGGCGTCAGGTAGCCGACGGTCTCGCTGGCGACGACGAGCAGCCAGGCGAGCGCAAGGACGGCGCCGAAGACCGCGAACGGCCACGGGTTCGGCGGCCGCCAGTTGCGGTGGACGTACCAGTAGGCGAGCGAGAGGCCGACGAGCAGGGCGCTCAGCGCATAGGAGGTGAGGTGGTGGGTGACGACGATCGCCGCCATCGCCAGCAGCACCGGCACGGCCCAGGCTTTCCAGGCCACCTTGGGGGCGGCTTCTCGCTCGGCCAGGGCCATCATCACCAGCAGCAGCAGCGGCAGGGAGAGCGACTCGTAAGAGAACTGCGCCCCCCAGTAGAGGAAGTTGAAGTTGCCGGCGTAGATCGCGACGCCGAGGCCGGCGATGCGGGCCGAGCCGCCGACCCTCTGGAAGAGCAGGAAGAGCGAGGCGATCAGGACGAGGCGCGCGACCCCGACCAGGATCACTCCCGCGGTGTAGCTGGAGAGTCCGGTGAGCTTCATCAGCGCCGACGTCGCGCCCTCGAGGCCCGGGTAGTAGGGCGTCACGTCGAGGATCGGGTTGGCGCGGAAGAGAGTGTTGTGGTCGACGATCTGGTCCGCGTTGAAGGCGTGGATCATCTCGTCGGAGAAGGTGTAGAGAGGTGCGTCTCTCATCACCTTGACCGCGTAGAGCGAGAGGCCGAACAGGCAGACGAGGAAGAGGCGCTCGCCCGGCGAGGCCTCGCGCGAGGTCAGCCGGTAGAAGACCGGCACGGCGACGACGAGGACGCCCAGCCAACAGATCGCGGGCGAGGGGGCGAGGGCCGCCCGCGAGAGTGCGTTTGCCAGCGAGCAGATCAGCAGGCCGACGCCGGCCGCGAGGACGATCGGCGGCAGGGGCCCGATCGCGCCCAGCGACGGCTTCGGGCGGGCGGGCGTTTCGCGCTTGGGCGCGCTCTTTTTGGCGGCGCGGGAACGCCGCGCCGAAGGGGCCGGCATGGCGCCCACGCTACCGCTGCTGGCGGATCGACCAGCCCCGTCTGTCATGCGGTCGAACCCCCGGCGTTAGGCGGCTGTAGCGGCCGCTTTGGCCTTCTGCGCCTCGGGCTCGATCGCGGGCCGCTCGCGGTGGATGCTGCGCCGCCGCCGGCCCTCGCTCAGGATCGTTCCGAGCACGCGGAATCCGTCGCGGAAGGTGTTGAGGTTGCTCTCGCCGTAGATCCGGTCGAGCTCGTAGCTCGGTACCTCGGTGATCTTCATCCCGGCGGAGGCGATGCGCAGGTTGATCAGGGTCTCGACCTCGAAGCCCGGCACGTCGAGCGAGATGAAGGGTAGGCAGCGTGCCCAGAAGGCGTTGTAGCCGTAACAGAGGTCGGTGAAGTGGGTGCCGTGCAGGAGGTTGGCGGTGCCGCTGAGGAAGGCGTTGCCGAGCCGGCGGGTGCCGGTGATGTCGGTGCTGCCGCCGCCCTCGAGGAAGCGCGAGCCCTTGGCGAAGTCGGCACCTTCCTCCAGCGCTTCGACGAAGCGTGGGATCTCGGCCGGGTCGGCAGAGCCGTCGGCGTCGAGCATGACGACGAGGTTGCCGGTGACCGCGGCGAAGCCGGTGCGCAGCGCATCGCCCTTGCCGCGACCGCTCTGGACGAGCACGCGGATGTCGGGGTGGGCCGCACGGGCCGCCTCGATCGTGTCGTCCTTGGAGTTGCCGTCGACCAGGATCACCTCGTGCAGGTCCCCGGGAAGCTGTTTCAGCACCAGGCCGATGTTTTTGGCCTCGTTCATCGCCGGCACGACCACGCTCACCTTGGTTTTGCGGGTGCTGCGGCGGTCCGGACCGGTGTACGGAGTCGAGTGGCGAGCGGCGAGCGCCTCGACCTCGATCAGCGGCACGCCGCCGACCCGGCTCGGGTTGGCTGCCGGCGCCTCGAGCAGGTCGAGCGGCCGGGGCAGCAGGCTGACCGGCACGCCGATCGACTTGAAGGCACGGACCAGGTCGAGCAGGCTCTCGTCGTCGGCGTGCTGGGAGCCGATCACGACCCGGTCGGCCCGGTAGCGGTCGACGATCTCCAGCGCGGCCACCCGGTCGGCTGGGTTGGAACGGTCCTCGAAGGGTGCGACGGTGCAGACGATGCTGGCGTACTTGCGCAGCGGCGTGTAGGCCTTGAGCCGCTCGGAGGTGGTCTCGTCGCCGACCAACACCCAGCGCTCGGTGTTGTCGAGGCGGCCGAGGAGCGGCGCGCTGAGGCTGCGGCCGGCGGTGTCGAGCAGGGCGAAGGTCACCCAGAGCGCGAGCTGGGCGCCGGCGCTGAGCGGGACGAGGAGCGAGGCGGCCCAAGCGAAGACCGCTGCCATCAGCAGGCGCAGCACCGGCCAGGCCATGCCCTCGTCGCTGTCGAGCCCGCCCCGCGAGGGGTTGGCGCCGTAGACGCCGAGCACGCCGTTGACGAGGACGAAGAGCAGCGATGCGACGGGCAGCGCCGGGAAGACGTGAGTGCCGGCCACGGCGGCGACGATTACAAGCGCGACCGAAGAGGAGATCAGGTCGACGAGAGGGGGGAGCCACCAACCGAGGCTGCGCCGGGCGCGCGGCAGGCTGCCAAGGGTCGGGCGGTCCTGGACGAGGGCGCCTCGACGAGGCTCGCTGGAGGGGAACCTACGGTCTAGTGGGAGATCGGTCGAGCTGTGCATTTGGGGGAAGGGGCCTCAATAGGAGTTAGTCGAATATTTCGCATCTTTTGAAGATGCCGATTTGCTCTTCCCCCTAATCGGCAGCCGCTCGCGATCACGTTAGCGGTAAACGAAACTGAGCGGAAACTTGCCTTACCTGGAAATACGTGCAGGGGTTAACCAAAAGAAACGGTTACTTCCTGGATGAACCGGTGCTTAATACTTGAACGGTTCTAGAACCCGTAAGTCGCGGCCAATTCGGGGTCCTTGGCGGCCAGCATCTCGGCCAGCTCGACCATCACCTTGCACTGCTTCCAGGTGGCGTCGTCCTGCATCTTGCCGTCGATCATGTGGACGCCGCGGCCGTCCGGAATCGCCTCCAGGACCTTCTTCGCAAACTTGACCTCCTCCGGAGGCGGGCTGAAGACCTTCTTGGCGATGTCGATCTGGACCGGATGCAGCGACCAGGCGCCGACGCAGCCCATCAGGAAGGCGGCGCGGAACTGGGTCTCGCAACCTGCCGTGTCCTTGATGTCGCCGAACGGTCCATAGAAGGGAAGGATGCCGGTCGAGGCACAGGCATCGACCATACGGGCGATCGAGTAGTGCCAGAGGTCCTGTTGGGCGCTGACCCGGTCGGCCTCGGGGTTCTCGGGGTCGGCGGGATCCTCCATCACCCGGTAGCCGGGATGGCCGCCACCGACACGGGTCGTCTTCATCCGTCGCGAGGCGGCGAGGTCGGCCGGGCCGAAGCTCATGCCCTGCATGCGCGGGCTGGCGGCGGCGATCTCCTCCAGGTTGACGACGCCCTGCGCCGTCTCGAGGATCGCGTGGATCAGGATCGGGCGGTCGAGTTTGGCCTTCGCCTCGAGCTGGGCGAGCAGGCGGTCCACATAGTGGATGTCCCAGGCGCCCTCGACCTTCGGCACCATCACCACCTCGAGCTTGTCGCCGATCTCGGTGACGAGAGTGGTGAGGTCGTCGAGAACCCAGGGGCTCTCCAGCGAGTTGACCCGGGTCCAGAGCGAGGTCTGGCCGAAGTCCGACTCGCGGGCGGCCTGGATCAGGCCGGCGCGGGCCGCCTCCTTGCGATCGACCGGGATCGCGTCCTCGAGGTTGCCGAGCAGGATGTCTGTTTTTTCGGCGATGGCGGCCGCCTTGGCGACCATCTTCTCGTTGGAGAAGTCGAGGAAGTGGATCATCCGCGAGGGCTTCACGGGGATCTCGCGCAGCGGCTCGGGGGCGCCGATCGCCTGCGGCTGGAAGAAGTCTCTGGGGTTTCTCACGCTGCTCCTCGGTTCGGTTCGCTCAGTCGGCCGAAATCTAATCGAACTGTCGTTCGGGGCAGCGGCAGAGGAGATCGCCACTCGCCGACGTACCTTGGAGAGATGGCGACGGTCGAGCGTGACAGCACTCAGGACTGGCTCTTGCCTACGCATTCCAAGCCGCCTCTGCTGAGTGAGCTGGAACTGCGAATCGACGAGGCGATGGCCATCGCGCGCGCTTCCGAGACGGGCTTGATGACGATCGGTGCGGCTGCCCTCGACGCAGCCGAGCAGGCGCGGCGGGCAGCGCGGCTGGCGGAGCGTGCCAGCGCCGCGGCAGTGAGCGCACAGGAACGGGTTGCCTCGGTCAAGAGCGCACCGGCAGCGGAGGACGACAGCCTGCGCGACTTCAGCGAACGGGCAGACCGGGTGGTGGCGCGGTTGCGAGAACTGCAGCGGCCGCCGGTCCGGATTCCGCCAGCCAGAGGTTCCGCAGGTCTGCCGCAATCCGCTCACTGATCTCACCGCTGCCGGCCAGGTCCATTCCGTCGAGGAAGTGCACCGGCTCGACGCCGCCCACCGAGCCGGTTAAGAACACCTCGTCGGCGCGAACCAGGTCGCCGAGCTTCATCTCTTCCTCTATCGCTTCCATGCCGGCCTCGTGGGCCAGCTCGAGCGCGCGGCGCCGGGTGACGCCGGGAAGGATGCGGCCATCGGTAGGCGGGGTCGTCAGCCTGCCGTCATGAACGGCGAAGAGGTTCCCTTTCGCTGCCTCGAGCACCGTTCCGTCGTGGTCGAGGAGCAGCGGTACGGCGGCGGCTTCGGCTCCGGCCTGCTCGAGCAGGCCGCGGTCGGTCCACTTATGGGCACCCAGTCCGCCTGCGACGACGACGCTGCGCATGGCAACGGTTCGGTTTCTCAGCGGGAAGACGGCGGCCGCCTCGATCTCTGCGGTTGAGATCGCGATCTCTGTGTCGTCGCCCGTGGTGGGAGCGAGGGCGACTCGCAGCCTGCCGAGGCCGATCTCCCTGGCTCGGTCTAGGACCGAGGTGGTTATCGAGTGCGGCGGTGAGAGCTCGAAGAGGAGCTCGAGGCTGGCGGCCAGCCGCTCGAGGTGTGCGTCGAGCTCGATCGGAACGCCGTCGAGGACAAGCATCGTCTCGAAGACGCCCATGCTCGGATCGGGGCGGGAGGCCGAGAGCATCTCTGGGGATAGTTTGACGCGATGGACCTGCGCATGAAGCGGCTCGACGATCTGTACGACGCGGAGAGCACTTTCTCGAACCTCTACGGCGCCAGCCCGAACGCCTTCTGGCTGGACAGCAGCGCCGCCGGGGGCGAGCGTGGCCGCTTCTCCTTCCTCGGCGACGCCGCCGGCCCGCTTGGGGCGCTGACCACCTATGACGTCGGCGCGAGACAGGTCCGGGTCGAGCGCGGCGGAGAGGTGGATCTCCTCGAGGAGACGATCTTCGACTACCTGGACCGCGAGCTCTCCCGGTCGCGCCATCTCTCCGCCGACCTCCCTTTCGACTTCGGCTGCGGCTATGTCGGCTACTTCGGCTACGAGCTGAAGGCGGACTGCGACGGCGACGCTCGCCACCAGGCTGTCACTCCCGACGCTGCCTTCGTCCTCGCTGACCGCCTGATCGCCTTCGACCACGATCGGCGCCACACCTATCTCCTCAGCCTCGTCGAGCCTGGCCTGGAGGAAGAGGCTGAGCGCTGGTTGGGAGAGACGAGCAAGCGACTCGCCACAGCTGTTCCTAAGCCTCAAGTCGAGGGTGAGTCTGGCGATTTTCAGCTGCGTCGCTCGCCGGCGCGCTACAGGGAGGACATAGCTGCCTGCAAGCGCCACCTGACTGAGGGCCACAGCTACGAGATCTGCCTCACCAACAAGCTCGTCGCCCAGGGGGCGGCGGATCCGCTTGCCACCTACCGCTCGCTTCGCCGCCTCAACCCGGCGCCGTTCTCCGCCTTCCTGCGTTTCGGCGACCTCGCCGTGCTGAGCTCTTCGCCTGAGCGCTTCCTCCGCATCGGCCGCGATCGTCACGTCGAGGCGAGGCCGATCAAGGGAACGAGCCGCCGTGGGCAGGACCCGGCAGAGGACGCGCGCCTGGCTGCGCGCCTGCGCGCCGACGAGAAGAGCCGTGCCGAGAACGCGACCATCGTCGACCTGCTGCGCAACGACCTGGGCTCGGTGTGTGAGGTCGGCTCCGTGCAGACGCCGTCGCTGTTCGAGGTCGAGACCTACGAGACGGTGCACCAGCTGGTCTCCAGCGTGCGGGGCCGCTTACGCGAGGACGTCGGCCTGGCGGGCGCCATCCGCGCCTGCTTCCCGCCGGGGTCGATGACCGGCGCTCCGAAGAAGCGGACGATGGAGATCCTCGACGAGCTGGAGGGCGAGGCACGAGGGGTCTATTCGGGGGCGATCGGCTACCTGGGGTTTGGCGGCGGCTGCGACCTCAGCGTCGCGATCAGGACGCTCGTGGTCGACGGCCGCTCGACCAGCGTCGGCGCCGGTGGTGCGATCGTCGTCGACTCCGACCCCGAGGCGGAGCTCGAGGAGATGCTGCTGAAGGCACGCGCCCCGATTTCCGCCGCCATGTTCGCTCCGGTGCGCGAACCCTCACTTTTCAGTCAAGACTTAAGCGAAAAGGCTTGATTTGGACAAGTGTTTGACTAAAGGCGGAAAAGAAGCAGAGTGCTAGTCCGTTAAGCCGGTGATGCGCCTTCGAACGTCCTCCGAAAGGCCGTTCCCCAGCCAAGTGTGGCTCGACTGCAAGGAGATTCACCGGAAATGACTGTTCAATCGTTCACATCTTCCCGCTGGCGTTACCTGGCATTCGCCTTCGCGATGTGCCTGGTCTTCGCTGGCCTGTCTGCCGCCTCGTCCGCCCAGGCGGCGACGGGGACGTTCAGCACGGTGAACCTCTGCATCAAGAGGAGCGGCACCGGCAAGGGCACGATTCGCCTCGTCTCGGCGAATGCGCGCTGCAAGAAAACCGAGCGCGGCGTCACGATCGTCACCGGCTCAAGCGATCAGGGCGTGCTCGGCATCGAAGCCGGTAGCACCCCCGGCGAAAAAGGTGCGCCGGGAGACAAAGGCGCCCCAGGTGAAAAAGGCACGCCCGGTGAAAAAGGCGACAAAGGCGAAAAAGGTGCGCCTGGTGACAAAGGTTCGAAAGGCGAGCAGGGCCCGGTAGGTCCGGCGGGTCCGGCTGGCCCCCAGGGTCCAGTCGGCGAGAAAGGCCCGACCGGTGAGCAGGGCCCCGCTGGCGAGAAAGGTCCGGCTGGTGATCAGGGACCTGTAGGCGAGAAAGGCCCTAATGGCGAGCAGGGACCTGCCGGCGAGCAAGGTCCTGTCGGCGAGCAAGGCCCTCAGGGTGAGAAAGGACTGCAAGGCGAGCAGGGCGAGAAAGGCCCGGCTGGTGAGAAAGGTCTGCAGGGCGAGCAAGGTCCTGTCGGCGAGCAAGGCCCGAACGGCGAGCAAGGCCCCGCCGGAGAGAAAGGCCCTAACGGCGAGCAAGGCCCCGTAGGTGAGCAAGGCCCTCAGGGTGAGCAGGGCGAGAAAGGTCCGATCGGCGAGCAGGGACCTGCTGGCGAGAAAGGTCCTGCCGGCGAGCAAGGCTCCGCTGGTGAGCAGGGTCCCGCCGGCCCCCAGGGTCCCGTAGGCGAGCAAGGCCCCGCTGGTGAGCAGGGTCCCGCTGGTGAGAAAGGCCCACAGGGCGAGCAGGGTCCAGTAGGTGAGCAGGGCCCCGTTGGCCCCCAGGGTGAGAAAGGTCCGAACGGCGAGCAGGGACCTGCTGGCGAGAAAGGTCCAGTAGGCGACCAGGGTCTCGTTGGCGAGAAAGGTCCCGCCGGCCCGCAGGGTCCGATCGGTGAGCAGGGTCCCCAGGGTGAGAAAGGCCCACAGGGCGAGCAGGGCCCAGTGGGTGACCAGGGTCCCGCTGGCGAGAAAGGTCCGATCGGTGAGCAAGGACCTGTCGGCGAGCAGGGTCCGCAGGGCCCCCAGGGCGAGAAAGGCCCGAACGGCGAGCAGGGACCTGCCGGTGAGAAAGGCCCAGTAGGTGAGCAGGGCGAGCAAGGCCCCGCTGGTGAGCAGGGTCCCGCTGGTGAGAAAGGACCCCAGGGCGAGCAAGGCCCTCAGGGTGAGAAAGGACTGCAAGGCGAGCAGGGCGAGAAAGGCCCGGCTGGTGAGAAAGGTCTGCAGGGCGAGCAAGGTCCTGTCGGCGAGCAAGGCCCGAACGGCGAGCAAGGCCCACAGGGCGAGCAAGGCCCCGCTGGTGAGCAGGGTCCCGCTGGTGAGAAAGGCGCCCAGGGCGAGCAAGGCCCCGCCGGAGAGAAAGGTCCGATCGGTGAGCAGGGACCTGCCGGCGAGAAAGGCCCCGTAGGCGAGCAAGGCCCTCAGGGTGAGAAAGGACTGCAAGGCGAGCAGGGCGAGAAAGGCCCGGCTGGTGAGAAAGGTCCGATCGGCGAGCAGGGTCCAGTTGGCCCCCAGGGCGAGAAAGGCCCGAACGGCGAGCAGGGACCTGCTGGCGAGAAAGGCCCCGTAGGCGAGCAGGGTGAGAAAGGTCCCGTAGGTGAGCAAGGCCCCGCTGGTGAGCAGGGTCCCGCTGGTGAGAAAGGCCCACAGGGCGAGCAGGGTCCAGTAGGTGAGCAGGGCCCAGTTGGCTCCCAGGGTGAGAAAGGTCCGCTAGGCGACCAGGGTCCCGTGGGCGAGAAAGGCGAGCAAGGTCCCGCCGGCCCGCAGGGTCCGATCGGCGAGCAGGGTCCGCAGGGCCCCGTCGGTGAGAAAGGTCCTCAAGGCGAGCAGGGCGAGAAAGGCCCAGTTGGCGAGCAAGGTCCCGCCGGTCCGCAAGGCCCAGTTGGCGAGCAGGGCCCCGTGGGTGAGAAAGGCCCCCAGGGCGAGCAGGGCCCCGTAGGCGAGCAGGGCCCAGCTGGTGAGAAAGGTCCGCAGGGCGAGAAAGGCCCGACCGGCGACCAAGGTCCCGCCGGCGAAAAAGGTTCGCAGGGTGCACAGGGTCCCGTCGGCGAAAAAGGTCCGACAGGGTCAGCCGCATCTCGTGAGATCCGGGGTGGCGGTGGAAGCTCCACTGTCCAGAACGATTCGACTCGGTTCTTCGGACCGTCGATCGACCTGAACGGGACCGAGACCACAATTCAGGAAGTGCTGCCGACCGGCGGCAAAGTCAGCAACCTGCGGATCGTCCTCAGCGGCGACCCCGGCACCGGTGACTCCTATGTGTTCACCGTTCGCAGGGATCCCGCGGGCGCGGCTGTGCCTGTCAGCACCGGTGTCACCTGCACGATCTCGGGTAGCGGCACTGTGTGCGAAGACAAAGTCAACTCGCAGACGTTCTCTGCGGGGGATGCGATCTCGGTGATGGCCGTCGACGGCGGCAATCCCACCAGTCGCTCCATGTTCTTCCGCCTCGACTACCAGCCGTAGCTCGAAAAAGGAAAAGTTGGACCGCCGCCGCCCATCCCTCACGGGGTGGGCGGCGGCGTTTTAGTGCCAAGTCAGTCCTGTGTCATCCCGCGGCGACGATCTGCCCCGAGTTGACCAGCTGTAGGGCTCGCTTGAAGTCGGGGTCGTAGACCTCGATTTCGACGTCGACCCCCGGGTAGGCGAGATAGACGCTCTCCGGCTGGTTGCGGCTGAAGTAGACCGTCGCGCCGCCGGGGGCTTCGGCGAGCACCCCACCGGGTTCCTTGCCTTGGCGCGTCAGCGCCGCCACCGCTTTCGGGTTGTCGTAGGTGCCGATGGTGAGGAAGTTGGGCTGTGGATCGCCAGCCTCCGCGCCGTCGGTCAGGTAACGCACGTAAGTGCGTTCCTCATCCGGCTGGCTCAGCTCCAGTTCGGCCCCCTCCTGCTCTCCGGCCCAGTAGATCGGCGTCTCCTCTTCGGCGGCGGTATCGCGCAGCGAGTCCACGCTGACTATCTCCGCTCCGTTAGAGCTGCTGTCCGAGTCGCCGCCATCGTCGTTGCGGAGCACCATCCAGAGGATCAGTCCGACCGCGAGCACCGCGGCCACCGCGAGGCGGAGCCGAAGGTTGCTGCCCTTCTTCGCGCTGTCGCCGCCAGCTTTCGGTTTGTCCATCTTGCCTTTCCTTGCTGTTGCGAAGTCACCGTGTTGAGCCATGCGCAAGCGAAGGTTCTCCCACGGTTCGGGCGTACTCTTCGCCGCTCCCTGGCTCTAAACCTGCGCCGGGGCGTCGCAGTGAGAGCCGAAGTGCTGGGTCCAGACGTAAGTGCTGGGACGGCCGGAGAGGGTGCCGACCTCGAGCCCGACGCCGAGCTGGCTGTAGCTGCCAAGGATGTTTTTACGGTGGCTGGGGGAGCGCATCCAGGCGCGGAAGATCGCGCGCACCGTGCCCTCGTCGCCGGTTCCCCAGGCGAGGTTCTCGCCCGCTCGCCAGCAGGCCGTCGCGATATAGCCGGTCTCCTTCATCCAGTAGGTGAACTCGCGGCCACAGGCGAAGTGGCTGAAGCTGTCGCAGCGAAGGATGTCGAGGGTCTTCTCGCGAGCCGAGACATCCAGCGCTTCGGCGTCGGCGAGGCCGGAAAGGCCGGCCCGCCGGCGGGCGAAGTCGGTCATGCAGCGCATCGTCTGTTCCTGCGCCTGGGCCGGAGCCGCCAGATTGCCCTGGCCGGGACAGGCCGCGGGGGGAGCGATCAGGGGGCTGGTCGGTGCCGGCCGCTGGGGCTGCGCCATCGCATGCCTGTCGTGGATGTCGATAGCGGCGAGGGCGGCCGGGGTGGCGGTCAGGCCGAGTAGCGAGACGAGGGCAACCACGAGCGAGAAGGTGCGCGTCACGCCTCCTCTGTCGCCAACCTCCTCCACGGTCTCGTGAGGCAGCGTACGGAGGCGGACGGATGTATGACATGCCGGGTGAAATTCGAATGAGGGAGGGTGAAATTCGAGGGATGCTGGCGGCGATCGATCGCAGGGATGGCGGCAGGCCGGCGGGAAGCACGTCGAGGCTGGAATGCGAGGTCCGGCGATAACCTTGCTTTCCGTCCCCGACCGAGACTAGGAGCCATGGCCGTAGAGACCGCCGCCTTCCGCGAGCAGACCGATGAGCAGCAGGCGATCACCGAAATGGTGCGCCAGTTTGCCGACGAGAAGATCATCCCCAACGCCGAGCACTACGACCACGAGGACTCCTTCCCGGAGCCGATCGTCGAGGAAATGAAGGAGCTCGGCCTCTTCGGGGTGACGATTCCCGAAGAGTACGGCGGCATGGGTCTCGATCTGACGACCTACGCGATGATCGTCGAAGAGCTCTCGCGCGGCTGGATCTCGATCTCAGGCGTCGTCAACACCCACTTCATCGGCTCCTACCTCTTGATGAAGTTCGGCACCGACGAGCAGAAGGAGTACTTCCTGCCGAAGATGGCGACGGGCGAGATCCGCGCCGCCTTCTCGCTGTCGGAGCCCGAGGTCGGCTCCGACGTGCAGGGGATCAAGGCGACGGCGAAGAAGGGCGACGACGGCAAGTGGGAGCTGAACGGCCAGAAGATGTGGGTCACCAATGGCCTTGGCTCCAGCGTCGTCTTCGTCCTGATGAAGACCGACCCGAAGGCCGAACCGGCCTACAAGGGGATGACCTGCTTCATCACTGAGAAGAAGCCTTGGGCGGAAACCAACTCAGGCGAGTACGAGGGGCTGATCGTCCCGCCCAAGATCAAGAAGATGGGCTACAAGGGCGTCGAGTCGACCGAGCTCGTCTACGACGGCTATCGCTGCCCGCCCGAGCGGGTGCTCGGCGGCGAGGAGGCAGGGGTCGGCCAGGGCTTCGTGCAGATGATGGACGCGCTCGAGGTGGGCCGGGTCAACGTCGCCGCCCGCGGCGTCGGCATCGCCCAGCGTGCCCTGGAGCTGGCTCTCCGCTACAGCCAGGAGCGCAAGACCTTCGGCAAGCCGATTGCCCAGCACCAGGCGATCCAGTTCAAGCTCGCCGACATGGCGACCAAGGTCGAGGCCGCCCGCCTCGTCACCCGCAAGGCGGCGCGGATGAAGGACGCCGGCGAGCGCTCCGACCTCGAGGCCGGGATGGCGAAGCTGCTCGCCTCGGAGACCGGCAAGGAGTGCGTCGAGGAGTGCTTCCGCATCCACGGCGGCTACGGCTACTCGAAGGAGTACGAGATCGAGCGCCTCTACCGCGATGCGCCGCTGCTGCTGATCGGCGAGGGCACCTCCGAGATCCAGCGCATGGTGATCGGCAAGAAGCTGCTGCAGCGCCACAAGATCTAGGCAGTAAAAGGGGCCGCCGTTCGGCGGCCCCTGCTCACTCACCTCGGTTGGTCAGCCGGTCAGCTGGACCCGGTGCGAGTCCGGGTCTGCGTGCCGGTGCCCGTACCGGTGCGGGTGTCGTTGTCGTTGGTCGTGCCCCGGGTCGAGTGACCGTTGGCGCTGGTGTCGTTGGTTCCGCCGGCCCTGCCGGTCCTCGTGTTGGTCCCGGTGCGGGTGTTGGTGTCGTTGTCGTTCGTGGTTCCTCGCGTCGAGTGGCCGTTGGCGCTGGTGTCATTGGTTCCGTGTCGCGCGCCTGGACCGGAGTGCCCAGTGTCGTCATCGTCGCCGCTGCCGGGGCCGCTGTTGTCATCGTCGTCCCCGCCGCCTCCTGGCCCGCTGTTGCTGCCCTTGGCCACTGCTACCGGCAGGTCGCCGATCAGGCCGGCCGCGTTGGCCGCCCAGAAGAGCGGAACGGCGCCGAGCACCATCAGCGCCAGGAAGAGCGCTCCGGATCTCCGCAGAGCCGACGCATGACCGGGTAGCAGGGCGTCGTCGGCTTCGAGATTGGTGAAGACGCGTGCCGCAGGCGACACGGTTCTCTGTGTCCCTCTGGTTCGCGTAGGCATCGTTCCTCCTCTTTCGGCTTTGCCGGGGATTACCCGTCGGTTGTCGCTGTAACCCCGGCGGCCGGCCAAGATCACGCGCGGATCAGATTCCGACTGCGCCGCGCCGCGTCAACTTGATCTTGCGCGGCAGCTCGGCGATCAACGGCTCCAGCCTTTCGACCGCCTCGCCGCAGCTCGGTCGCCGACTGGGATCGCGGTCGAGCAGCCCATAGATCAGCGCCCGCAGCGACTCCGGAGTCGCTGCGGGGAGGGAAAGCGGCTCCTCGCTGAGCTGGGGGAAGCGCTCGGGTCCCTCGTCTCCCCATCCTTCAAGGAAGGGCTTCTCGCCGGCGAGAGCGTGGAAGAGGGTTGCTCCCAGCCCCCATGAGTCCGTTGCGGGGCCGATGATCCCCATCTCGGCGGTGTCAATGCACTGCTCGGGGGCCATGTAGGCGTCGGTGCCGATCGGTCCAACGGTCTTCTCCGCCCGCTCAAGCGTGCGGGCGATGCTGAGGTCGAGCAGGCGCGGCGGCACGCCCATGACGATGTTGTCCGGCTTGACGTCGAGGTGGACGTAGCCCGCCTGCGCCATGTACTGGAGGGCGCCCGCGACATGGGCGGCGAGCGGCAGCAGCTGGGCCAGCGGGATCGCGCCGTCGCGCTTGAGCAGACGGCGCAGAGACGGCCCCTCGAGGTGCTCGATCAGCACGTGCGGGTAGGGCCCCTCCAGGTCGGCGTCGAAGCAGCGCACGAGGCTGGGATGTGCCAGGGAGTTCAGCGCCTCGACCTCGTAGCCGAGATCGCGCAGCGCCTTCTCGTCTTCGGCCTGGTCGGGGCGGAGGATCTTCGCCACGCCCAGCGCGAACAGCCGGTCGTCCCAGACCAGGCAGACCTCGTAGCGGTTGCCGCCCCCGATCGTCTCGAGGACGACCCTGCCGGAGGCGATCTCGTCGCCTTCCTGGAAGCCCCAGCTCGCGTGCTCGCTCACACCCGCAAGGGTAGGGGCCGGCCGCTCTCGGCTAGCATCGAGCGCCCGTGGCCGACACGAAAGCCCTGATCGAGACTGCGGTGACCCGCTTCCAAGCCGAGGTCCCCGCGCTGCAAAAACTGAAACTGGTCTTCGGCCTGGAACTGAAGGCCAAACACGACATCCAGCTCTACCGCGTAGAGGTGCCGGGGCCGAAGATCAGCAAGGACCTCGCCCAGGACGAGCGGGTGCTGGTCCAGATCGACCGTCCCCAGTTCAACGAGCTGGCTGAGAACGGCACGCTGAAGAGCTACCGCCGGGCTTACGAGACCGGTCACATCAAGGCGACCGGCGACTCGAACGTGAAGAAGCTGATCGGCCAGGTCGTGGAACGCCAGGAGGAACGCTCCCGGCTGAAGAAGGCCCACTGAGCGCCGCCACCCGACTTCCGCGCGCGGATAGCATCCCGCGCCGTCCAAGAAACCAGAGGAGAACCTGCGAGAGATGAGTGACCAGACGTACGAGTTGACCACCGACCAGGCCGAGCGCGAGGCATCCGGCGCGCACAGCTACGGCCGCTACCTCGAGGAGTTCGAGGTCGGCGCCATCTACAAGCACTGGCCGGCGAAGACCGTGACCGAGGCCGACGATCACCTCTTCTGCCTGATCACGATGAACCACCATCCGCTGCATCTCAACGACGTCTACGCCAAGGGTTCCCAGCAGGGCCGCAACGTCGTCGTCGGGCCGCTCGTCTACTCGCTCGCCCTCGGGATGTCGGTCTCAGACGTCTCCGGCAAGGCGATCGCCAACCTGGCGACCGAAGACCTCAGCCACCCCAACCCGGTCTTCCACGGCGACACTCTCTTCTGCGAGACCGAGGTGCTCGAGGTCAAGCCCTCGAAATCGAAGCCCGACCGCGGCGTGGTCAAGGTCCACACCCGCGTCCTCAACCAAGACGGTGTCCTAGTCGCGGAGTTCAAGCGCTTGGTCCTCGTCCCCCGCAAGAACCCCGCCTAAGGCCGCCTGGCCTGCGCATACCGGCGTCCTCGGTCGCTCTCGCGTGCAGAGCACGCCACGCTCCCTGCGTCCTTGGCCTGCTTGGCCAGCCGGCCTTAGTGAGCCTCGTCGCTGGCATGCGCAGGCGGCCTCGACTCCTCCGCCAGTGAGGTGATCTCGAGCTGGCCGTGGGCGGCGGCCTCTAGGACTTCGGTTGCCTCTTCGGCGGAGCGGGCGTAGAGCTCGACCAGCATGTGGACGACGATCTGCTCTTCGTTGTGCTTGTGGAAGCGGACGTGGGCGAAGAACTCGCGTATGCCCGACTCGCCGAAGGCGCCGTAGGTGAGGAACTCGGTCGCTTCCGGGCCGGAGCAGGTCTCGACCCGGTCCTGGTCGACCGTGACGGTGCAGGAGGCGACCCAGGGGGTCCCGGCGACCATCCGTTCCCAGCGGTCCTCGATCGGGACGACGTGGTTGTCCTGGAAGGCGAGGTGGGGCTGGTCGTGCATGCAGTCGACGCACTGCACCAGCGCCTCCTGGACCTCGTCGACTCCCTCGGTGAGAGCACCGTTGTCGGGGTCGACGCGGCGGATCGCGTCGTAGTGGATCTGGATCTCGAGGTTCTGGGACCAGCAGCGGTAGCAGCGCAGCCAGGCCGAGCGGTCCCCATTCAGCTCGCTCATCGGTCCATTGTCGCGTGTACGCCACTCCGACGCCATAGCCGATCGGTCAAGTCGATGTCGGCGTTGCCTGATTCGGTCAGGCCGTGGCGCGGGCTTTTGCGGCGCGCTGGGCGACGAGATCGACGATCTCGCCCATGATCCGGTTGATGTCGAAGTCCTTCGGCGTGTAGACGCCGGCGACGCCGGCCTCGCGCAGGCGCTCGGCGTGGGCGACGGGGATGATGCCGCCGACGACGACCGGCACGTCGACGCCCTCGTCACGCAGCATCCGGACCACCTCGGGAATCAGCTCGAGGTGGGACCCGGAGAGGATCGAGAGGCCGACCACGTCGACGTCCTCCTGCAGCGCCGACTCGGCGATCTCCTCCGGCGTGAGCCGGATCCCCTGGTAGATCACCTCCATGCCGACGTCGCGGGCGCGCAGGGCGACCTGCTCGGAGCCGTTGGAGTGCCCGTCGAGCCCGGGCTTGCCGACGAGGATCTTGATCCGGTGACCGATCCGCTCGGAGGTCTCGTCGACCTTTGCCCGGATCTCCTCCAGCTGGTCGCGCTCTGCCGGCGGTGCCGCCCCGTCCACGCCGGTGGGGGCGCGGTAGGCGCCGAAGGCCTCGCGCAGGACCGCCGCCCACTCGCCGGTGGTGGCACCCGCTTTGGCGGCGGCGATCGTCGCCGGCATGATGTTCTCGTCCTCAGCGGCCGCGGTCCGCGCCAGCTCACCGAGCGCCGCCTGCACAGCGCTCTCGTCGCGCTCGGCCTTCCATTGCTCCAGCGCCTCGACCCGTTCGCGCTCGACCTCGGGGTCCGGGGTGAGGATGCCGCCGTCGGCACCCGCGGTAAGCGGCGAGTCCTCGCTCTCGACGAAGCTGTTCTGGCCGATCACTTTCTGCTCGCCGCTCTCGATCCGGCCGACCCGCTCGCGGTGCGACTCGACCAGGCGAGCCTTCATGTAGGGGACAGCGGCGACGGCGCCACCGTGCTCCTCGACCACGGCCATCTCGGCGCGGGCGCCCTCGGTCAGCTCCTCGACCAGTCCGTCCATCACCTTCGAGCCTTCGAAGATGTCGGGGTACTCGAGCAGGTCGGTCTCGTGCGCCAGCACCTGCTGGATCCGCAGGCTCCACTGCTGGTCCCAGGGGCGGGGGAGACCCATCGCCTCGTTCCAGGCCGGCAGCTGGATCGCGCGGGCGCGGGCGTCGCGGCTGAGGGTGACGGCAAGCGCCTCGAGCACGATCCGCTGGATGTTGTTCTCCGGCTGGGCCTCGGTCAGGCCGAGCGAGTTGACCTGGACGCCGTAGCGAAAGCGCAGCATCTTCTCGTCGGTGACGCCATAGCGCTCGCGGCCGATCTCGTTCCAGAGCCGGCCCATGGTGCGCAGCTTGGCGATCTCCTCGACCAGCCGGATGCCGGCGTTGACGAAGAAGGAGATGCGGCCGAAGACCCTGGGGAAGTCCGCCTCGGCGACCTGGCCGCGGGCTTTGACCTCGTCGAGCACGGCGATCCCGGTGGAGAGGGCGAAGGCGATCTCCTGCACCGGCGTCGCTCCCGCCTCCTGCAGGTGGTAGCTGCAGATGTTGGTCGGGTTCCAGTCCGGCACCTCGTTGACGGTGAAGGCGACCATGTCGGCGATCAGCCGCATCGAGGGCTCCGGCGGGAAGGCGTAGGTGCCGCGCGAGAGGTACTCCTTGATGATGTCGTTCTGGGTCGTCCCCTTCAGCTGCGCGCGCCCGACCCCGTTCTCCTCCGCGACCGTCACATAGAGGCCGAGCAGCCAGGCGGCGGTGGCGTTGATCGTCATCGAGGTGTTCATCTCGTCGAGCGGGATGCCGTCGAAGAGCTGGTGCATGTCGCCCTTGTGGGCGATCGAGACGCCGACCTTGCCGACCTCGCCGCGGGCGAGGACGTGGTCGGGGTCATAGCCCGTCTGGGTCGGCAGGTCGAAGGCAACCGAAAGGCCGGTCTGGCCCTTTTCAAGATTGCGCCTATAGAGCTCGTTCGAGCGCCTGGCATCGGAGTGCCCGGCGTAGGTGCGCATCACCCAGGGGCGGTCGCGCTGGGGAAGACGGTGCTCGCTCACATCCCAGATGATATTTGGCTGGCGCCGAAATCCCCCGTTCAGGTCCTCGCGGGCCGCATCTTTCCCCCTTGGCTGTGTTTAGGCTTTCCGCGATGCGATTGCGCTTTACAGCCGCAGCGGGGGCGATTCTCGCCTCGGTGCTGATCTTCGCGGCGAGCTCCAGTGCCGCTCTGGTCGGCATCTACCGCAACAACATGGACAGCACCGGGCTGCGAGCCCAGGCAGTGAAGCTGTCTGGCGAGCGTTGCGGGCGGGGCGGCTCGGATACCGCGCTGCGAATCGTCGTCGGCAAAGCGACCAAGGAGTGCGCCTACCGCACGCCGGTCCTCGGCCGGGACCTCGAGGTGGCCGCCACTGCGCGACTTCTCAGCGGCACCCCGAAAGCAGTGCAGCGATCTGCTTTCCTGGCCCTGAACCTGCGGTCCGGCGGCGGCGGGCACTACCAGCTTGCTTCCTACCCACTGCAGAAAAAGGTCCAGGTGCGCAAGGTCTTCCCCGACGGATCGATCGAGTACCTGGCGATCGAGAAAGACGTGCCCGGGGTCAAGGGCGTCGACATGGCCAACGTGCTTCGTCTGCGCGCATTCAACGTCACCAGCGGTCCCGAAAAAGGCCAGTGCCACATCCTCGCCTTCGTCGGCGGCAGGCTGGTGGTAGACGTAACCGACATCAACGGGGGGGACCTCACCGGTCGTGCCTCCGGCTTCTCGGTCGGCGCGGCCAAAAACGCCAAGGGGGCGCAGGTCAGTTTCGACGACGTCGTCGTGCGCGTTCCCAGCCCGTTCTAGCGCTGGATCGGGCTCGAAGCGCTAGAGCCGGCCCTGCAGGACCTGGTCGGTTACCCGGTAGAGGTGCTCGACCGCGCCCCGCCGCTGCCGCGTTTCCGCCAGTTCTATGCAACCGAGCTCCCTCAGCACCCTGACGTGGTAAGCGACCTTGCTGACGTCGAGCCCGAGCTTCTCGGCGATCTGCTTGGGGCTGGCGACCCCTTCCGCGATCAGGCTCAACGCCCTCGCGCGCAGGGGATGCACATACGCCTTGGCGAGGCGCTGCTGATCGATCGCCGCTGGGCGTTGCTCGGCCAACTCTCCAAAGCCTCCGATGGTCGCTCTTGTCGTCAGCCTAGGGTAGAAACTAATCTGAGTAGTTAAGTAAACTTTAAACCAGTACGTCCATCGGCTCTCCGGATCATCGGACTTCTCGCATAATGCGAAGCGATGTCGACGACCACTGTGGAGCGGCCGCGCAGCGCGGGACCCGGATCGGACTTGGGAGGGGACTGGCGCGTGATCGTCCGCAACGACAACCACAACACCTTCGACCACGTCGCCGAGACGCTGGCGCGCGTCCTTCCCGGCGTCAGCCTCGACAAGGGACACCAGCTCGCCGACAGCATCCACAGCAGCGGCCAGGCGATCGTCTGGTCCGGGCCGCGGGAGCCGGCTGAGCACTACTGGCAGCAGCTCAAGGCGGCAGGGCTGACGATGGCGCCGCTCGAGCGCGCGTGACGGCGCCCTCCGCTGCGCGCACTACTGCCAGGCTGGCCTTCGCCCTCGTCTGCCTGCTCCTCGCATTGCCGGCTCTTGCCCGGGGCGCCGATCTGCCGGCCGGCTTCCAGGAGAGCGTCGTCATCGACGATCTCGAGGAACCGACGGCCCTGCGCTTCTCCTCCGACGGCAGGGTCTTCGTCGCCGAGAAGGAGGGGACGATCCTCGTCTACGACGGCCTCGGCGACGACGTGCCGACGACATTCGCCGACCTGCGCGCCCAGGTCTATGACAGCGGCGACCGCGGCCTGCTCGGGGTGGCCCTGGACCCCGACTTCCCCGCACAGCCCTACGTCTACGCGCTCTTCAGCTTCGATCACGTGCTTGGCGAAGACGACCCTGGCGAGTACCCGCGCTGGGGACAGCCCCCGACCTACAGCGGCGACCCCTGCCCGAAGCCACCCGGTGCCGACGTCGACGCCTGCCCGGTCAGCGGCCGCCTCCTCCGCCTCACCGCCGCAGGCAACCACGCGGTCGGCGAAACGGTGCTGGTCGAAGATTGGTGCCAGCAGACCTCCTCGCACTCGACCGGGGACCTGGAGTTCGGTCCCGAAGGGGCGCTGTTCGCCAGCGGTGGCGACGGAGCCAGCTTCCTCTCCTCCGACTTCGGCCAGTTCGGCTGGCCGCAGAAGAACCAGTGCGGGGACCCGCCCGGCAGCGTCGGCGAAGCCCTTGAGCCGCCCGAGGCGGAAGGAGGCTCGCTGCGCTCGCAGGACCTGCTCACCCTCGCCGACCCGACCGGGCTCGACGGCAGCGTCATCCGCATCGACTCGCAGACCGGCGCCGGTCTGCCCGGAAACCCGCTCGCTTCGAGCTCCGACGCCAACGCGCGTCGCATCGTCGCCTTCGGCTTCCGCAACCCGTACCGCTTTGCGATCGACGCCGAGACGAGCGAGGTCTACGTCGGCAACGTCGGCAACGGAACGGCGGAGGAGATCGATCGCTTCTCGACAGCGCCGGCAACCGCTTACAACTCGGGCTGGCCCTGCCTCGAAGCGACGGGAGTGAATCCGGGCTTCTTCGATCTCGGCCTGGATCTCTGCGAAGGGCTCTACGACGAGCCGGGCTCTACCTCTTCGCCTTTCTTCTCCTACCTGCACGGGAAACCGGTGACTCCCGAAGACGACTGCCCGACCTTCTTCGGCTCGGCGCTCTCGGGCTCGGCCTTCTACGAGGGCAGCGCCTTTCCAGAGTCCTACGACGGCGCCCTCTTTTTCGCCGACTCGGTCCGGCGCTGCATCTACGTGATGTTCTCCGGCGAGGACGGCCGTCCGGATCCCTCGACGACCACCCCCTTCCTCACCGACGGTGGTCTCTATCCGGGCGTCGACATCGAGATCGGCCCGGAAGGCGACCTCTACTACGTCAGCCTCTTCAGCGACGGGTTCGAGGACGGCGAGGTGCATCGCATCTCCTACTTCTCCGGCAACCATCCCCCGGTGGCGCGCCTCGCCGGCTCTCAGCTGTGGGGCTCCTCGCCGCTCGACGTCACCTTCGACGCCACCGATTCCACCGATGCTGACGGTGAACAGGTCGAGTACGAATGGGACCCTCAAGGGGACGGCAGCTACGAAGCCGCGACCACCACCGGCACCAAAAGCCTCCAGTTCGCCGACTCGAAAAACCACGTGGTCGCGGTTCGGGCGATCGACGAGCAGGGAGCCGGCAGCGTCGCGCGGGTCACCGTCTACCCGGGGGACACCCCGCCGGATCCGGAAATAGATGCCCCCGTTGCGAGCGCGACCTGGGGCGTGGGCCAGCCGATCGAGTTCGAAGGCGAGGCCACCGACGCAGAGGACGGCACGCTGGCCGCGACCAGCCTCGACTGGAGCTCTCGTCTCTACCACTGCCCCGGCGGGCCCAGCTCTTGCCATGCGCACCCGCTGCAGGCCTTTCCCTCGCTCGACACCGGCACCCTGGTTGCGCCTGACCACGACTTTCCCTCCTACATCGAACTGACCCTCGAGGCCACCGACAAACGGGGCCTGGCGGCGACGCACTCGGTCAAACTGGATCCGCGCACCGTCGAGGTCGAGATCGGCTCGCAGCCCGCCGGGGTGACCCTCACGGCCGGCCTGCGCACGGAGCCGGCGCCGTTCTCACTGACCGCTATCGAGGGTTCCCACTTGACCCTCTCCGCGCCCCAGACCACGACGCTCGGCGGCGCTGCCTTTGCCTGGAGGGGCTGGTCCGACGGCGGTGCCCGCGTCCACACCGTGGTCGCTGACGCAGCGGCCGAGTACGTGGCCTCCTATGAAGCTCTTTCGCAGGTGGGAGTCCAGAGTTCCTCTTCGTCCTTGTTCTCGGCACCCGCCGAGGCGACCCGGGTGCAGACGATCCTCGACAAGCACCCGCGCAAGCGGACGAGCAGTCGCAGCGCGCGCTTCGCCTTTCACGCCGGCGGTCCGCAGGCAGGCTTTCGCTGCAAGCTCGACCAGCGGCCCTTCGGCCCCTGCGACTCGCCGCGCGTCTACCGCAACCTCGAGCCGGGCCGGCACGTCTTCCGCGTCGTCGCGGTCGACCAGGGCGGCAGGGCGGACTCGACTCAGCGGGTCTTCAGATGGAGGGTGCTCGAGTAGGCGCGACGATCCGTCGCGCCGGATCTACTCGGCGGCGACCAGCGTGTGCCAGGTGGGGAGCAGCGGGATGTCGTAGAGGTCGATGACGCCGGCGCGAGCCGCCTCGATCTCATCCGAATACCAGTAGCGCTCGAAATCGGTGCGGCTCTCCCAGATCGAGGTCTGCTGGAAGGAGAGCGGATCGTCGAGCGAGCGGGTCAGCGACCAGCTCTTGGCGCCGAAGGCCGGCATCCGCGCCGCCGCCGGCTCCCAGAGGTCGAGCCAGCGGTCCGCCCGGAAGGGGGCGATGTGCCAGTCGAGTACGCAGACCTCGCTCATCAGGCTCCCACCTCCGCCCGGATCGCGCCCGGGCCGTCCTCGTTCTTGCCCTCGTCCTCGGACTCGGCCCCGACCAGAATCGAGATCTTGCCCAGGTGCTTGTTTTCGTGCAGCAGCTGGTGTGCCTCGGCGACGCCGTCGAAGCCCATCGTCTGCCAGATCACGGGCCTGACCTTGCCCTCGGCCATCAGCTGGTTGGCCCGCATGCACTCATAGGCGTTGGCGAAGTGCGAGCCGATGATCTGCTTCTGGCGCATCCACAGGTAGCGCACGTCGAAGTCGAGCTGGAAGCCTGAGGTGGCTCCGCAGATGACGACTTTGCCGAACGGCTTGACGACGAAGACGGAGGTCGGGAAGGTCGCCTGGCCGACGTGCTCGAAGACGATGTCGGGAGCGTCGCCGAGGATCTCCTTGACCCGCTTGGCGAAGCCTCGCGAGGCCTTGAAGCGCTCCTTGTCCTTTGCCGGATCGGCGAGGTTCTCCGGGGTACGCATCATCTCGCCGAACTCGGAGCGGTTGATGTAGTCGACCGCGCCCAGCTGCTTGATCAGCTCGCCCTTCTCGTCGGAGGAGACGACGCCGACCGCGTTGGCGCCCGCCGCCTTACAGAGCTGCACGGCGAAGACGCCGAGACCGCCGGCCGCGCCCCAGATCAGGACGTTGTGGCCGGGCTGCAGCTTGCACTGGTCGATCAGCATCCGGTAGGCGGTGAAGTAGGTGAGGCCGTAAGCGGATGAATCGGCCCAGGAGAGGTTCTGGGGGCGGGGCAGCAGTTGCTGCGCCTGCACCTTGGTGAACTGGGCGAAGGAGCCCCAGGTGGTCTCGTAGCCCCAGATCCTCTGGCTCGGCGCCGCCAGCGGATCGAGCCCGTGCACCTCGACGTCCTCGTAGGAGGCCTGGTTGCAGTGGACGACGACCTCGTCGCCCGGCTTCCAGCGGCTGACGCCCTCGCCGACCTTCCAGACGATCCCCGAGGCGTCGGAGCCACCGATGTGGTGGCCGTACTCGGGATGGTCGCCGTAGCCGAAGACCGAGACCGGCTTGCCGAGCGCCGCCCAGACGTTGTTGAAGTTCACCCCGGCCGCCATCACGCGGACGACCACCTCGAAGGCGCCGGGCTCGGGAACCTCGATCTGCTCCAGCTGGAAGGCGTCGGTGGGCTCTCCCTCGCGCTCCTGGCGGATCACCCAGGCTGCCATCGCCTCGGGCAGCGTTCCGGGCTCGACGTCCAACTTCGCGACTGCGCTCGTGTCAACGGCCAACTGGGATCCTCCGCGGGTCGTTTGGTGACGGGCGGCGAATCCTAACGCCGCTCAGGCGGCGTCGCTCTGGGCCTCGCGCAGCTCCGGTGCCGTGATCGCGCGGACCGTGATCTCGGCCGGTTCCGGCGGCTCGATCTCCTTGCCGGGGGCGACGCCTAGCCCCTCGACCTTACGCAGCTGCGGCAGCAGCCTGCGCTCCATCGAGCCGACGGCGGAGTCGTAGGCGGAGGCGGCCGTGGTCAGGCCCTTGCCGACCTTGTTGAAGTCGGTGAGGAACTTGGCGAAGCGGGCGTGCAGGGTGCCGGCGGCGTCGGCGATCTCTGCCGCCTCGGCGACCATCCGCTCCTGGCGCCAGCCCAGCTCCATCGTCCGCAGTAGGCCGACAAGAGAAGTCGGGCTGACGACGAGCACGTTGCGCTCCAGCGCGTAATCGAAGAGGGTCGGGTCGGCGGCGAAGGCTGCGTGCAGGGCCGGCTCGTTGGGGATGAAGCAGATCACCAGGTCGGGCGTCTCGCCCGCCTTGAACTGGCCCTGGTAGTCCTTCGAGCTGAGTGCGCGGACGTGCTCGCGGGCCTGTCGCGCATGCCGTTCGAGCTGGTCGCGCCGCTCCGACTCGACCTCGGCCTCCTGGGCGTCGAGGAAGGCGTCGAGCGGCACCTTGGAATCGGCGACGAAGCTGCGCCCCTCCGGCAGCAGGAAGCGGGCGTCGGGCCGCAGCCGCCCGTCTTCGCTGTGGATCGTCTCCTGCAGCTCGAAGTCGACGTGCTCGGTCATGCCGGCGATCTCGACGCAGCGGCGCAGCTGTAGCTCGCCCCACTGGCCGCGGGTCTGGGGTTGGCGCAGGGCCTTCTTCAGGCCGGCCGTCTCGGCGTTGAGGTTGCCGACGGTCTGGCCCACCTGCTCGACCAGGGTGCGCGTCTGCAGGTCCGTTTCCCCGCGCCGCCGCACTTCCTGCTCGATCTTCTCCTGACCCTTGGCGATCCGCTCGGCCAGCGCCTTGATCTCCGCCTGGCGCTTGTCGAGCGTCGCCTCCGCCGCCTGGGTATCGAGCTTGCGCGACTCCTCGTTCATCTGCAGCAGCTCGGCGACGGCC
Source organism: uncultured Solirubrobacterales bacterium (assembly GCA_963697695.1). GTDB lineage: Bacteria > Actinomycetota > Thermoleophilia > Solirubrobacterales > 70-9 > VRUE01. Next base: position 654,855 of record OY969094.1, on the reverse strand, counting down.
TGCGAGGTGGCCTCGTGGATCGCCGGGCCGAGATCGGGCTGGGGTTGCGGCTGCTCCCGCCGCGAGGCGACGACGAAGACGAGGGCCGCGGCGAGCGCGAGCACGGCGATGGCGAGAACGACAGTCACCCAACGATGGTGACGGTCCGGCCAGACGGGACCGCAGGGCCGTTCGCTGAAGCTTTGTGCCCCCTATGGGCGGTACGAAGCTTCTACGGCAACAGCAGGTCGTTCTGAGACGAGGTGCGGACCGGGCCGACCGAGAGGCGGGCCGGTTTGGCGTTCGGCATGCCGGCGGCGCTGACCGTATATACGCCGGTCGGCAGGCTGAACAGCAGCGAACCGTTGCCGTTGGCGACGAGGGGGCCGGTAACGACGTCCTTGGGGCCGCGGATCCTTAGTTTCGAGTCGATGTCGGTCAGGTTGGCCGCGACGATGACGACATCGAGCGGAGCGTTCGAGCGGATCGGCGGCTGCTCGACGTTCTGGTTCTGCGGGATCTGCTGAGTCGGTTCGGGGCCGACCGCGATTCGCGAGGGCTGCAGGGTGATCGTGTCCTCGGTGATCGTGGCGGCGACGCGGGTCGGCGGCTGCGCCCGCGGTTCGTTGGCGTGCTCCTCGGCGCCGCAGCCGCCCGCGAGCAGCGCCAGCACGCCGAGACCGCAGAACGCTGCGACGACTCTGCCTCTCCCACGACCCATCGGGGCGGAATCTAGCCGAAGGGCAAGTCGACTACGCGAGCCGTAACGCCATCTTCACCTACGGTCAGCTCCGCATCAGGCTCTGCCTCGCGGCGCAGGATCGCCAGCGCGATCGCGCCGAAGGCGGGGGAGATGCAACTGCCGCCGATCCGGCCGACCTCCTTCTCGCCCAGCGTCAGCGACGCGCCGGGGGAAGCGGGCGCACTGAGGCGCAGGCCGCGCAGGTGGCGGTTCGGCTTGCCCTTGTAGTGGAGGCGGGCAACCGTCTCCTGCCCGATGTAACAGCCCTTGGTGAAGCTGACGGCGTCATCGACGATGCCGGCCTCGGCGGGCATCGTCTCGGGTCCCATCTCGGCACCGAAGCGGGGAGTGCCGGCCTCGATCCGGAGGATCTCCGCTGCGTCGGCGCCGACCTCGACCGCGCCGGCCTCGGTCAGCGCGGCGCGCAGCCGCTCGGCGGCGTCGGCGATCAGGTCGATACCCGCGATGGTGCCGCTGGCCAGGCAGTCGACTCCGGCCACCGAGAGCGATTCGCAAGCGTGCTCGGGGAGTGGGGGAGAACCGGCTATCTCGGCGCTGCGCGGACCGATCAGCGAGAGGATCGCTCGCGTCTCGGTCAGGTCCTCCATCTCCACCTCGCGCCCGATCTTGTACATCTCGAGATGACGGCGCGCAGCGGCGAACGCCTCCGGCTCGGTGTCGACCCACAGCTCCTGCTCCGTCGGTCGCAGCACCCGCATGTCCGCCTGCATGTGCCCCTTGCGGTCGAGCAGCGCCGCGTAGCAGCCCTCGCCGACCTCCAGAGCCTCGATGTCGTTGGTGAGCTGGCCCTGCAGGTACTCGGCGGCATCGGGACCGCTGAAGAGGAGCTTGCCCCGCCCCGAGCGGTCGAGCAGGCCGCATTCCTCGCGCAGCTGACGGTACTGAGCATCAAGCTCAACAGTCAAGGTCTCGGTCATCCTTTGATTCTAAGAAAGCGCTTCGGGGGGCAACGGGGGTGACCCCCGGACGAGCCTCCCCGCTGTTGCGAGGGAGGGGGTCATCCCCGTTGCCTGACACGCCGTCTTTTAGATGTGTCAAAATCTGATTTAGACGTGTCGAAATCTCCCTGCCCCCGTCCAAGAGCATCGTGAGCGAAGGCCACAAGATCAGCCGGCGCCGGCTGCTCGGTGCTGCGGCAACGGTTCCCGCGGCTGTCGGGCTGGGCTCGCTGGTCGAGCGGGGCAGCGCCCTGGCCGACTCCGCCGGGCACGGAGGGCACGGCTCCGCCGGCGCGGCCGGCTCCGCGAACGGGCAGATGGGCCACACCGGTCACGACGACTTCGCCCACGCGACCTTTGCCAAGGGGCGAAGCGTCGATCACCGGGCCAACGGCTTCGACCCCAGCGAGCTGCTGCGCGACTTCGACTACGGCAAAACGCGGCGCCTCGCCAGCGGCGGGCTGCTGCGCGAATGGGAGATCGTCGCCCAGGACAAGGAGATCGAAGTCGCGCCCGGGGTCAAGTACGAAGCCTGGACCTACAACGGCCGCGTCCCCGGTCCCACTCTGCGCGCCCGCGAGGGGGAGAAGCTGCGGATCCGCTTCGTCAACGCCTCCGAACACCCCCACACGATGCACTTCCACGGCATCCACCCGGCGCTGATGGACGGCATGCCGGGGATTGGGGAGCGCCAGGGGGCCGGCCAGATCGAGCCCGGCGAGTCGTTCTCCTACGAATTCGACGCCGACCCGTTCGGCATCCACCTCTACCACTGCCACGTGGCACCGCTGGCGGCGCACATCGCCCGCGGTCTCTACGGCGCTTTCATCATCGATCCCAAGCAGGGCCGGCCCGAAGCCGACGAGATGGTGATGGTGATGAACGGCTTCGACACCAACTTCGACCTCGCCAACGAGGTCTACGCGGTCAACACGGTCGGCTTCCACTACATCAACGAGCCGATCCAGGTGAAGCGCGACGAGCTGGTGCGGATCTACCTCGTCAACGTGCTCGAGTACGACCCGCTCAACTCCTTCCACGTCCACGCCAACTTCTTCCAGCACTACCCGACCGGGACCTCGCTGGAGCCGACCGAGTTCACCGACACGGTCGTCCAGGGCCAGGGTCAGCGCTCGATCCTCGAGATGAAGTTCCCCTTCGACGGCGACTACATGTTCCATGCCCACGTCAGCGAGTTCGCCGAGCTTGGCTGGACCGGGTTCTTCCGCGTCGGCAGGCCCTCACTGCTCACTCCGGCCGCCGCGGCTGCCGCCTACTGCGAGCTGCCCTGGGGCGGCGACAAGAGGCCCGCCTGATGGAGGCCGGGACCCGCACCGGGGACGTGCCGCAAGTTAAGCACCCATATGGGCACACAACAGGTGGCACGTCCGGTGGGGGGCTGCCGGCCTGGGCGCTGGGGCTGATTCCACTCGTGCTGATCGCGGTTGCGATCGGCAGCTTCGCCCTGCTCGGGGGTCCGGGGCTGGGCGAGCGGACCGGCCCGCCGGTCGAGGAGGTCGCGGTCGAACGGACGGTGCTGCGCCCGGGCGAGATCGAGCTGACCCTGCGCAACGACGGCCCGGATCCGGTCGAAGTGGCACAGGTGGCGGTCAACGATGCCTACGCGCCATTCGCGACGAGCGATGGGCGGGAGATCGATCGGCTCGGCTCGACCACATTGCGGATCGACTACCCCTGGATCGAAGGGGAGGCATACGAGATCTTCATCCTCACCTCCTCTGGCGGCACGATCGACGCCGCGATCCCGGTCGCCACCGAGACCCCCGAGGCGGACCTCAGCTTCTATGGCCTGATGGCGCTGCTCGGCATCTACGTGGGTGTGATCCCGGTCAGCCTCGGCATGCTCTGGCTGCCCTTCGCGCGCCGCATCGGCGAGCGCTGGATCGGGGCGCTGATCGCCTTCACGGTCGGTCTGTTGGCCTTTCTCGCGATCGACGCGGGCCTCGAGGGCCTGGAGATCGCCGGCGAGGCTCCGAGCGCCTTCGGCGGTGCCAGCCTCGTCTTCGCCGGAGGGCTGATCGCCTACCTCATCCTCGCCGCGGTCGACGCGCACCTGGCGTCCCGTCGCGACAAGCGCGCCGATGGTGCCGCTGGGCAGGGCGGCCTCTACCTGGCGCTGCTGGTCGCGATCGGGATCGGCCTGCACAACCTCGGCGAGGGCCTGGCGATCGGCTCCTCATATGCGACGGGGGCACTGGCTCTGGGTGCCTTCCTGGTCGTCGGCTTCGCCATCCACAACACGACCGAGGGACTGGCGATCGTCGCGCCGCTGCGCGGCGAGCCGGGCGAGGCGGCCGCGCGCCCCGGCCTGGGCAAGCTGGCGGCGCTGGGGCTGATCGCCGGTGGGCCGGCGATCCTCGGCGCCTGGATCGGCGCCTCCGCCTTCAACCCGAGCCTGGCGGCGCTGCTCTTCGGCATCGGGGTCGGCGCAATCGCCAGGGTGATCGTGCAGATCGCGCCGACGATGCGCGACGAGGAGGGCCGCTACCTGCATCCGCTTTCTGTGGCCGGCATGCTCGTCGGCATCCTCGCCCTCTACCTGACCGGCCTGCTGGTGAGCGTCTGATGGCAATGCGCGGGGGCAGCGCCAGGGGAGTGGCAGGCACGGAGGCGATCGAGGACTACGCGAAGGCGATCTACGCGATTTCGCACGATCGCGAGGGGCCGGTCCTGAACGGCGAGGTCGCCGAGCGCCTCAGGGTTACGCCGGCGACCGCGACCTCGATGCTGAAGCGCCTCGCCGGGCTCGGGCTCGTCGACTATCTCCCTTACAAGGGCGTGACGCTGACGCCGGCGGGGGAGAAGGTGGCGCTGGAGGTGATCCGCCACCACCGCCTGATCGAGGCCTACCTCTCCGAGGCCCTCGGAATGCCCGACGACCGTGTCCACGAGGAGGCCGAGGTGCTGGAGCACTACATATCCGAGGAGCTGGAGCTGCTGATCGCCGCCAAGCTGGGCGAGCCCAGCCACGACCCGCACGGGACGCCGATCCCGGGCCCCGACCTGCTTCCGCCGGTCGAGGAGGCGCGCTGATGCAGCGGCGCGCAGAGATCCGCGTCCGTTCGCGGCTGAGTGCCGATTCGGGAGCCGTCTGGGAGCGGGCGATGAGCGAGGAGGGGATCAACGCCGAGCTCGGTCCCTGGATGCGGATGACCGTCCCGCGGGGGGTGGAGAACCTCGACCTGCAGACGGTCGAGCCGGGCCCGATCGGGCGCAGCTGGGTGCTGCTGTTCGGGCTGATCCCCTTCGACTACGACGACATCGGGCTGGAGCGGATCGACCGGGGCCGTGGCTTCCTCGAGCGCTCGACGATGCTCTCGCAGCGGCTCTGGGAGCACGAGCGGACGATCGAGCCGATCGAGGACGGGGCCTGCACGATCGAAGATCGCGTCGCCTGGGAGCCGCGCCTGCCGTTGCCGGGCAGGCTGCTGCGGCCGCTTTTCCGGGCGATGTTTCGCCACCGCCACCGGCAGCTGCAGCGCCACTTCGAAGGCGAGGCAATCGCCCCGCCCAGCGACTAGGCTTGCCGGCAGTGCCGCTTGCCGATGACTTCCAGCAGGTGCTCGATGCGATGCCGCCCGACTGGACGGATCTCGAGCTCGACCTGCGGGTCGACGACGAGAGCCGCTACGTCGACAGCGCGGTGGCGCTGAGCCAGGTCAACGCCCAGCCCTACTCGCAGGCGGATTGGCACTGGCGCCTCTTGGTCGCCCACAGCTTCGGCCACGCGGCGGCCGCGGAGACGGTCAAGGGCGTTCTGGCCAAGCTCGACGCGGAAGGCGTCAGCGGCGAGCTGGCGGTGCGCGAGGTGCGCGAGGGCCGCGCCGAGGTCGTACAGATGTGGGGCCGCCCGGAGAGCGTTCGCGAGGAGTTCCGCGAACGCCGTTCGCTCTAGTGGCCAGGGTCCTCGCTCTCGTCCCGGACCTGATGCTGTCCAGCCGGGTGCAGGAGGGTCTGCGTGCGGCCGGTCACGAGGTCGTCGTGGCCCCGAACGTGCCGGACCCGGTTGAGGCCGATGCGATCGTCTGCGATCTCGACTCCATCGACGCTGCCGCGGTTGCGGCTGCAGGCGTCCCCGCGCTCGGCTTCTACTCGCACGTCGACGTCGAGACCAAGCGAGTGGGCGAAAGGGCTGGGCTCGACCTCGTCGTACCTCGCTCGCGGATGGCACGCGAACTTCCCCAGCTGGTCGAGGGGCTGCTCAGCGGCTGAGCTGGAAAGCGGCTTCGACGTCGAGCGGCCGCTCGAGCAGCCGGTGCTCGACGTCCCAGCTCGCCCAGCTGCGCAGGACGGCGGGGTCGAAGGGAGCGGGGCGGAGGTCGGGCAGGAGGACCTCGAGCTGTGCATCCTGGTCGGCGCGGTCGAGGCTGGGAACGGCGGCGAGGAGGTCGTCGAGCGCCTGCTCGGAGTCGCGAACCGTGAGCTCGTAGCCGCGTGTGGTGGCGTCGACCACCGCCCGCACCAGATCCGGGTCCTGCTCGAGCGTGCTGCGGGACGCGGTCAGGACCAGCTCCGGATAGGGCGGCGCGCCGAAGCGGTCGACCTTGAAGATGCGGACCGGCACGCCCTGGCGCCGCAGCGCGACCCCCTCGGCGTTCCAGAAGCCGGTCGCGGCGTCGACCCGCTCCGCGGCCAGCGAGGAGATCGCGTTGAAGCCGATCGTGACTCGCTCGACCTGAGCGGGGTCGCCGCCGTCGGCGCTTACCTCAGAGTCGACCACGGCTTCGTCGGAGGGCAGGCCGGTGACCCCGACCGTGTGGCCCTCGAGGTCGCGGGGCCGCCGGACCGGGCTGTCGCGCCTGGCGATCACCGAGGCCAGCGGCCGCTGCACCAGCGGCATCACGCCGACGAGGTCGAGGCCGCGCTCGCGGGCAAGCCCGAGGTCGTGAATGTCGAGGATCGCGAAATCGGTGCGCCCGCTCTGGAGCAGCTTCGGCGCATCGGTCGATTCGCCGGGCTGGCGGATCGTCATCTCCACCCCTGCATCGCTGTAAAAGCCTTGGCGCTGAGCGGCGTAGATGCCGGAATGGACGGCGTTGGGCCTGAAGTCGAGCACGATCGCCACGCCCTCAGGCGCGCCCGGTTCAGCGCCGTCCTCACCGCAGCCGGCAGGGCCGGCAAGCAGAAGGGCGGCCGCCAGCAGCGCGGCAACCACTCTCATTCGACGGCGGAGCTTAAATCGTTCGCTCAATCTGGGTAGACTGCCGCCCGGCCAGTCGACCACGGGATTTAGGAGGAGAGAGTGCAGGAACGAGGAATTGCCGCATACCTTGCTGAGCTGATCGGCACCTTCTTGTTGGTGTTCTTCGTCTGCACCGTCGTGGTGCTATTCGTCTCCACGGGCGAACAGGCCTCGTTCGGTTCGGACTTCGCCGTAATCGGCCTCGTCCACGCCTTTCTCCTTTTCGGCCTGATCGTGATGTTCGGCGTCGTCAGCGGCGGGCATTTCAACCCCGCGGTGACTCTCGCGGCGATGGTGATCCGGCGGATCTCCGCGCTCGACGGGGTCATCTACATGCTGGCCCAGCTTTCCGGCGGCGTCCTCGGCGCCCTTCTCTGCAAGAGCCTGCTGGAGGACGAGGGTCGCGCCACCAATTACGGCGCCGCGACGGTGAGCGGCATCCTCGGCGGCAACCTGGACGGGATGATCATCGAGGCGATCGGCACCTTCTGCCTCGTCCTGGTGATCCTCGCCGCCGTCTTCTCCCGCAAGAGCTTCAAGGAGTGGGCGCCGCTGGCAATCGGCACGACGCTTGGCTTCATCGTGATGGTCGGCGGTCCGCTCACGGGCGGCTCCTTCAACCCGGCCCGCTGGTTCGGCCCCGCCCTGGTCGCCAACGAGTGGGGCGATGTCTGGCCCTACCTGCTCGGCCCGATCATCGGCGCGGTGCTGGCAGCGGTCGTCTTCAAGTTCGTGCTCGAAAGGGGCGGCCTGCCGCCGACCGAGCCTGCCGAGCCGGTGCGGCCGCCGGTCGAAAAGTACTCAGAGCGCGCTGCCAAAGCGGGCTGAGTCGTAACGCCGGGCCCCACCGGGGCCCGGCGTCTTTTGCAGTAGCTTGAGCGGCGTGCGCCGGGTCACCTTCTCGCGGAACTACACGCTCTCTCTTTCGCGCACCTGCCAGTGCTACTGCAAGTACTGCGCCTTCGCCACGCACCAGGCGCACATCCGCGACCCGGACGAGGTCGAGCGCCTTCTCGACGAGGCGCTGAAGCGCAACGCCAAGGAGCTCCTGGTCCTGACGGGCGAGCGCCCCGAGGTCAATCCGATCGTTGCGGCCAAACTGACCGAGTGGGGCCACGACGACTTCACCTCGTATGTCGTCTGGTCCTGCGAACGAGCGCTTGAGCGCGGCCTGCTGCCGCACACCAACATCGGCGTCCTCGATCACGACGACTTGAGCCGACTGCGCGAGGTCACTGCCTCCCAGGGCCTGATGCTGGAGTCCGTCTCGGAGCGCCTGATGGACACCGTCCACGCCGGCTCCCCGACCAAGCACCCGGCTCAGCGCCTGGCAACCATCGAAGCCGCTGGAGAGCTGAAGATCCCCTTTACGAGTGGCATCCTGGTCGGCATCGGAGAGACCGAGCAAGAGCAGCTCGAGTCGCTTGAAGCTCTCGCGGATCTGCACAAGCGTTATGGCCATCTGCAAGAGGTGATCCTCCAGAACTTCGTGCCGCACCCGAAGTACTACGGCCAGGAAGTGGCCGACATCGCCGATCTTGCTTCCCGACAGCGGTGGGCCGATGCGGCCCCCTCTGGCGGAGCAACAGCTGTGGAGGCTCCGCCAGAGGGGGCCGCATCGACCTTCGTAGCCGAGGAGGGAGCCGGGGTGCCTTCCGACGGAGCCTCCCAGGCTGTTGCTCCGGCGGAGGGTGCCCAGGCTCCCTACCCCGACTGGGCAAGCGAGGTGTCGTTGGAGGACATCAAGCGGTTGATTCGAGAGTGCAAGCGACTGATGCCGGACGTGGGGGTCCAGGTGCCGCCGAACCTGTCGGATAGCTGGGGCGAGCTGGTTGAGGCGGGGGCGACCGATCTGGGCGGGCTGTCGGCGAACGGGGATCACATCTCGCCCGAGCAGGCGTTTCCGAGCCCGCATCAAGTGCGGAAGGAGCTGGCGCCGAAGGGATTCGCGCTGACGGAGCGGTTGTGCGTCTATCCGCAGTACATGGACTCCGAGTGGATGGAGCAAGGGGTCCTTGACGTGATCAAGCTCAAGTACTGGAGCTTCATTCCGCGCAGAGGGTCGGGGCGGCGGAGTGAAGAGACGATCGACGGGAAGCTTGCTCCGGAAGCGATTGCGAAGGGACGTGAGGGTAGGGAGCTGAGCGAGGACGAGCTGACGGCCCTGTTCGCGGAGACGCGGCCGGAGGTGGTCGAGGAGATGCGGGTCGCGGCGGACGAGCTGCGGGTGGAGCTGGCGGGGGAGCGGGTGACCTTCGTCGTCAACCGCAACATTAACTTCACCAACGTCTGCGTCGTCGGCTGCGCCTTCTGCGGGTTCGGGCAGGGGCGGCGCTCGCCGGACGCCTACGAAGTGTCCGAGCAGGAGTTCGCCGAGCGGATTCGCGAGGCGATCGAGTTCGGGGCGACGGAGCTGTGCATGCAGGGCGGGATCCACCCGGATCTGACCCTGGAGGAGTACGGCAAGTGGCTGCGGCTGGCGAAGGATGTGGCACCCGAGCTGCACCTGCACGCCTACTCGCCGATGGAGGTCCACTACATGTGCGAGCGCTCCGCCAAGAGGCCCGACGAGGTGTTCGAGTACCTGATCGAGTGCGGGCTGGGCTCGACCCCGGGCACCGCGGCGGAGGTCCTCGACGACGGCGTTCGCCAGCGGATCTCGCCCAACAAGCTGCCGGTCGAACGCTGGATCGAGATCATCGAGGCCTCGCACCGGGCCGGCCTGCGTTCGACCTCGACCGTGATGTTCGGCCACATCGAGGAGCCGCGCGAGCTGGCTCGCCACATGCGGGTGATCAGGGCGCTGCAGGAGCGAACCGGCGGGATCACCGAGTTCGTCCCGCTCAGCTTCATCCCCTTCAACACGATGCTCGGCCGTACCCACGGGATCGAGGAGATCTCGGCCCCCGAGAACCTCAAGCACACGGCCGCTTTCCGCCTCGCCCTCGGCAGGACGATCCCCAACCTGCAGGCGAGCTGGGTGAAGATGGGCCTCGACGCTGCCACCGAGGCCCTGCGCTGGGGGGTCAACGACCTCGGCGGCACGCTGATGGAGGAGAACATCTCGCGGATGGCCGGCTCCCAGCACGGCGTCCGGCTCGACCCCGAGCAGCTGATCGAGGCCGCCCGGGCCGCGGGTCGCGAGCCGGCCCAGCGCACGACGCTCTACGAGATCGTTGAGACCTACTGAGTTTGAGGTATCGTCCGTTTATCGCTTCGCAAGCGTCAGCTGTAAGGGGGGAGTTTCCGGGTATCGCAGTCTTTGCACTGCTCCTTTTGCTGCTCGCGCTCACGGCGGCCGCGCTGGTCGCTTTGAAACCGTGGGACGCAGACGTGATTGCGCCCGACCTGAGGATCGAACCTGGGCTCGAGGTGGCCCTCGACGACGCGGTTGCGGTCGTTTCGCCGCCGCAGGTTCGGGTCGACGTCGCCGACGTCGCCGGGTCCGGTGGTCCGACCGTCGCCGTTGCCCGGGTGGTGGCTCCCGAGGGTTCGGCAGCGTCGCAGCTCGGCATCTCCGCTGCTGAGGTGGCGTTGGCCGCCGCGCCGGCGCCCGTGCCGACACCGCCGCCCCCGGCAGCGCCTCAGCCTGCACCAGCACCTGCGCCCGTGCAGACGCCCGTCGCCACACCCGCGCCGGCGCCCGCACCCACGGCGCCGCCGACCTTCGCCGGCGGTGGCTCCGGCGGCGGAATCCCCGCGGGAGTGCCTGGGGTGGAACCAGATCCCGATCCCGCTTGTGTAGGCGACGAGTACGAGGTCACCGTTCGTTTCGAGTCGGAGACGCTCACGGAGGAAGACGAGGTCGAAGTCGTGATCCGGCAGGTCGCGAGCGACGGCAGCGAAAGCGAGATCGAACTCGAGGGGATCTGGGCCGACGCTCGCGAGCTGATCGAACGGCTTGTCTCGGAAGAGAGCTGCGTGATAGTCGAGTTCGAGCCGATCGGCGAAGAAACGCCCGCGGGTTCCCCGGAGGAAGAGGACCCTGCCCTGGAGCCGGTCATACCCTGAGTAGATGCGGGCGATGGTCCTGGAGCGGCAGCGCGAGCCACTGCGCGCGGCCGAGCTGCCGGACCCGGGCCTTCGGGCGAACCAGCTACTGATCTCGGTTTCGGCCTGCGGGGTTTGCCGCACCGATCTGCACATCGTCGACGGCGAGCTGACCAAGCCGAAGCTGCCGCTCGTGCCGGGCCACCAGATCGTCGGCACCGTGGTCGAGGCGGGGCTGGGGGCGGAGCGCTTCTCGCCTGGCGAGCGGGTAGGGGTTCCCTGGCTGGGCTGGACCTGCGGCGAGTGCCGCTACTGCACGAGCGATAGGGAGAACCTCTGCGACAGGGCCCGCTTCACCGGCTATGACCTCGACGGCGGCTACGCCGAGCTGGCCGTGGCCGACGAGCGCTACTGCTTCCCGATCCCGGATGGGTACCCCGACGAGCAGGCAGCACCGTTGCTCTGCGCCGGCCTGATCGGCTTCCGGGCACTGCGCCTCGTCGGCGGCGCCGAACGGATCGGCTTCTACGGCTTTGGCGCCTCGGCCCACATCCTCTGCCAGGTCGCTGCCCACCAGGGGCGGCGGGTCTTCGCCTTCACCCGTGAGGGCGACGCCGAGGGGCAGGCGTTCGCGCGCAAGCTGGGAGCCGAGTGGGCGGGCTCTTCTGACGAACAGCCGCCGGAGCAGCTCGACGGAGCGATCGTCTTCGCCCCTGTCGGTGCGCTGATGGTCTCGGCGCTGCGGGCCAGCGCCAAGGGAGCTCGCATCGTCAGCGCCGGCATCCACATGAGCGACATCCCGACGTTTCCCTACGAACAGCTCTGGGGCGAGCGGACCCTCGGCTCCGTCGCCAACCTGACCAGGCGCGACGGCGAGGAGTTCCTCCAGCTGGTGCCGCTGGTGCCGGTGCGAACCGAGGTCGAGGCCTTCCCGCTCGCATCAGCCAATGAGGCTCTCGATGCCATCCGAAGCGGCAGCCTCCATGGGGCTGCCGTTCTTCGCGTTGCGGGCTAGCGGAAGAGGTCCTCCGCAGGGGGGCGGCGAAGGGCTGCGGCGCCGGGGCCGTCGTCGGGGGTGACGTAGTGGCTGAGGCCACGGATCACCGCGACGGGGACGCCGCTTGCCTTGTCGCGGACGAGGTCGGCTGCGGCTGCTGCTTGATCGGCGATCGCGATCTGGGTCGCCTCCAGCTCCCGGCCCCCGGCGTCGCGGCGCCCACGCCAGTCGTCGAGGGGGATGAGGCCGGCGCAGCCGATCGCAACCTCTGCCTGACCAAGCCGCCAGGCACGACCGAAGCTGTCGCTGATCACCACTGCGATTGCGTGGGCGAATTCAGCTCTGAGCTTTCGTGCTGCGGCGTCGGGGTCCTCGGGGAGCAGGCAGACGGTGCCCGGGTCGGGGAGGTTCGAGCTGTCGATGCCGGCGTTGGCGCAGACGAGGCCGTGGTGGGTCTCGACGATGAGGACTCCGCGCTCGGCGCGGAGTACCTCACGGCTCTCCCCGAGGATCAACTCGACCAGGGCGGGGTCCTTGTCGAGCTCGGCAGCGAGACGGCGCGCCTCTTCGCCGGGGCTGACGGAGGAGAGGCGGCGGATGCGGCCCTCAGCCTTGGAGACGACCTTCTGCGAGACGACGACGACGTCGCCGTCGCTCAGCTCCACCTGGGCCGCGATCAGTTCGCCCAGCGCCGCGCCTTCGCCGATCTCGGGCAGGCCCGTGACCGGCAGTACGCGCAGCTCGCCTGCCTCGTTCATAGCCCGAGCGCCTTCGCGGTTCGCTTCCCCCGTCCCGGGCGCGTCTCCAGCTCGCGGGTCAGGGCGACAACGTCGGCCGGGGTGTCGAGGTCGAGCGCCAGCGAGGGCAGCTCTTCGACGCCGAAGGGAATCCCCGCCTCGCGCGCGGCGGCGACGTGGCGGGCGCGGCTTCCCTCGCCGAAGGCGGGCCGGATCGCGTCCGGCGGCGCCAGCGCCAGCGCGTTGGTGCCCTCGCCGTGGCGGTCGGGGACGACCGCGACGAAGCGCTGAGGCATCCCCGTAAGCAGGCGGTCGAGCTCGCGCGGCTCGAGCAGGGGGCAGTCGCTGGGAAGCAGGACGACACAGCTTGCGCCGAGCTCCGCGGCGCGGGCGATGCCCGTCAGCGTGGCGTCGGAGTGGCCGCTGTCCGTGCTGTCGGGCAGGACCTCCGCTCCGGTCGCCACGGCGATCTCGGCTGCGCGCGGCTCGTCGGTGACGACGATCGTGCGCTCGATCGAGCGCGAGGCTCCGATCGCCTCCAGCACGTCGCCGAGCATCGCCAGGACGAGAGCTGTGCGCCGCCCGGCGTCCATGCCCGCGGCGAGGCGCTGCTTCGCCACGTCGAAGCGCTTTACGGGGAGTACCGCGGTCGCCTTCAAGCCGAAGCGAGGCTAGCGGCGTAGTCGAGGACGATGCGCGCCACGCGGGCGCGCCCGGGCGCGCCCCCCATCAGGGTCGGCGCCGCCAGGGTCGGGATCTCGGCCGGCGGCGGGTCCGGGTCGTCCTCGTCGACGACCATCGCGTCGATCAGGCCGGTGTAAAGGGAGGCGACTCCGGCCGCGGTCGAGGGGCGGCCGAGGGCCTGCATGAAGCGCTCGGTCGGGCCCTTGACGACCTCGCCGGCGACGAAGGGGCTGACCGCGACCACCGGCGCCTCCGAGGCGGCGATCGCCTCGGTCATTCCCGGCACGGCGAGGATCGGTCCGATGCTGATCACCGGGTTGGAGGGGCCGATCACGATCGCCTCGGCCCAGCGCAGCGCCTCCAGCACCTCGGCACTCGGCTCGGCCGCCTCGATGCCCTCCAGCTCGACGCCGTGGACCTGCGGCTCACCGCGGTCGACGATCAGGTACTCCTGCAGCCCGCGCGTGCCGGCCGCGGTCAGCACCTTGGTCCGGACCGGTGTCTCGCACATCGGCAGAACCCGGGCCTCGACCCCGAGCCCGCGGGCGATCTGCGCCTGGGCGTCGGTCAGCCGCCCGCCCTCGCCGAGGAACTGGCGGCGGTAGAGGCAGGCGGCGAGGTCGCGGTCGGAGAGCCCGAACCAGCTGGGTGCCCCGAGCTTTGTCAGCCGCTCGAAGACGGTGAAGCTGTCGTTGCGCAGGCCCCAGCCGCGCTCCTCGTCGATTTCCCCGCTCAGCCAGTAGGTGACCAGGTCGGGGTCGGGGGAGACGTGGACGCCGAGCGTCTCGATGTCATCGCCGGTGTTGGCGACCACCGAGAGGTCGGAGCCGATCTCCTCCTGCATCCCGGCGGCGAGCTTGGCGCCGCCGGTGCCGCCGGCGAGCAGGACGACGCGCATCTAGGCCCAGTGATCGCCGTCCGGCAGGCCGGTCAGCTGGATGCCGGCGTGGGCCTTGTAACGGACGTTGACCGAGATCAGCAGTGGAGTGAGCTGCTCGACGATGCGGGCCATCTCGAGCGGGCCGGCGTTGACCGCCCGCAGGCCCGGGATCAGCTCGATCAGCTGCGCCACCCGCGCCTTGTCGGCCTTGCGGTCGCCGCAGACGAGGACGTCCTCGCCGAGCTCGGCCGCAGGGTCGGAGAGGGTCGGGGCGCCGACGGTGTGCAGCGCGGCGATCACGGTGACGCCGTCGGGGACCATCTCCTGCGCCTGCTGGGCGGCGGAGCCCTGCCAGACGCCGAGCGAGCGGGTCGCCTTGCCGCTGACCGCGGCGGCGAGCGGGACGGTGCAGTCGACCAGGATCTGTCCCGGCTGCAGCACCTCGCGCAGGTTGTTGAGGTTCTCCGATTGGTTGCGGAAGGGGACGGTGAGGAAGACGATCTCGGCGCGACGCGCGGCCTCGTCGTTGGTCAGGCCCTCGACCTCGGCGCCCGGGACGGCGTCTCGTAGCTTCGCCGCCGCCTCCTCGGCCCGCTCGGCCGAGCGCGAGCCGATCGCGATCGGCGCCCCCGCCTTGGCCCAGCGCAGAGCCAGGCCCGCACCGAGGGCGCCGGTGCCGCCGAGGATCGGGATGGTGGGCAGGTCCGCCACGGACGCGCCAGTCTATGCTGCTCGCCCTGTGAGGCTGGAGGGACGAAAGGCTCTGGTTACCGGCGGCGCCAGCGGGATTGGCGCTGCGATCGCCGCTCGCCTCGCCGCCGAGGGCGCCGAGGTGTGGGTGGGCGACATCGACACCGGGGGCGCCGAGAGGGTCGCGGGCGAGATCGCCGGGCACGCGCTCGAGCTCGACGTCACCGATCTCGCCTCCGCCCAGGCTGCGCTGGAGGCGACCGGCACGCTAGACGTCCTCGTCAACAACGCCGGCACCGACGAGTTCGGCTTCTTCACCTACACCTCGCCCGAGCAGTGGCAGCGGGTGATCGGGATCAACCTCGTCGGCGTCCTCAACTGCACCTTCGCCGCCCTGCCCGGAATGCAGGAGGCGAAGTACGGCCGCATCCTCAGCATCTCCTCGGAGGCGGGGCGGGTCGGCTCCAAGGGCTCCGCCGTCTACTCGGCGGCAAAGGGCGGCATCGTCGCCTTCATGAAGGCGATCGCGCGCGAGAACGCGCGCTACGGCATCACCGCCAACTCGATCGCTCCCGGCCCGATCGAGACACCGCTGCTGATGGGCGCCAAGGAGTTCGGCGAGATCGGCGAGAAAGTGATCGAGACGATGAAGGCGGCGACCCAGATGCATCGTCTCGGTCAGCCCGAGGAGGTCGCAGCCGCAGCCGCCTTCCTTGTCTCCGACGACGCCATCTATGTCACCGGCGAGACCCTCGGCGTCAGCGGCGGTCTGGGGATGGTCTGATGGCCGAGCTGGAGCAGGGGCTTGTCCCGGGGATCGAGCGCAGCGACGAGTTCACGGTCGCGCCGCCGCTGGTCACCAATGTCGGCGGCACGATCGGCACCGGCGTGCTCTCGACGCCGGGGATGATCGGGATGATGGAGGGCAGCGCCTCGATGCTTGCCTTCGAGCACCTGCCCGAGGGACAGGCGACGGTCGGCTTCGAGGTCTGCATCAAGCACGTTGCGGCGGCAGCGGAGGGGGCGACCTGCCGGACGCGAGCGACGCTGCGCGAGGTCGTCGAAGGGCGCAAGCTGCGCTTCGAGGTCGAGGTGACCGAAGGCGAGCGCACTATCGGCGTCGGCACCCACGAGCGGCGCGTCGTCGGCCAGGCCGGTCCGCCGACTGCGTAGGCTCGAATCCCGATGAGCGCGCTGCCGAGCAAGGTCCGCATCCGCGAGGTCGGACCTCGCGACGGCTTCCAGAACGAGCCGGAGACGATCCCGACCGCCGAGAAGATCCGGCTGATCGACCTGCTCTCGGCCACCGGGTTGCAGCGGCTGGAGGTGACCTCCTTCGTTCGCGCCGACGTGATCCCCCAGCTCTCCGATGCCGAGGAGGTGCTGGCGGGGGTCGAGCGGCGCGAGGGGGTCGCCTTCTCGGTTCTGATCCCGAACGAGCGCGGGCTCGAGCGGGCGCTCGCCCAGCGCGACCGCTTCGATGAGATCAACGTCTTCCTCTCCGCGTCGGAGACCCACAACCGCAAGAACGTCAACCGCTCGATCGAGGAGTCGCTCGAGGGGCTGGGGCGGACCCTCGCCGGTGCCCGCGAGGCGGGGCTGCGCTGCGAGGGGGTGATCTCGACCTCCTTCGGCTGCCCGTATGAGGGCGAGGTGCCGCAGGAGCGGGTCTTCGAGATCGCCGCGCGGCTGGCGACGGCCGGCTGCGCCGAGGTCGGCTTCGGCGACACGACCGGGATGGCCAATCCTCGCCAGGTGCACGAGTTCTTCGCCGCTGCGCGCGAGCGCCTCGGCGGGGTCGAGCTGACCGCCCACTTCCACAACACCCGCGGCCAGGGGCTGGCCAACGTCCTCGCCGCCCTCGAGGAGGGGGTCGAGTCCTTCGAGGCGAGCTTCGGCGAGCTCGGCGGCTGCCCGGTGCCGGCCGGCGCCACCGGCAACGTCTCCAGCGAGGACGTGGTCTCGATGCTGCACGAGATGGGCGTCGAGACCGGGATCGACCTGCCGGCGCTGATCGAGGCCTCGCGCGCCGCGCAAGAGGTGCTCGGCCGCCCGCTCGGGGCACATGTATTGCGAGCCGGTCCGGTCGACTGGCTCGGCGGCCAGTCCGACTAGGCTCTCGGCCGTGAGCGACTTCGCAAAGGCCCTGGAGGCCGCCCTCTCCGGCGGCCCCCAGCGCCACCACGAGAAGACCGAGGAGCAGGGCAAGCTGCCCGTGCGCGAGCGGGTCGAGCGGCTCGTCGACTCCGGCTCCTTCGCCGAGGAAGCTGCGCTCGCCAACTGGGAGAAGGAAGGCCTCGGCGCCGACGGCGTCGTCACCGGCCTGGCGACGATCGGTGGCCGCCGCGTCGCCCTGATGGCCAACGACCCAACCGTCAAGGCCGGCTCCTGGGGTCCGAAGACGGTGGAGAAGATCCTCCGCATCCAGGAGCGGGCGCTGAGCCTGCAGGTGCCGATGGTCTACCTGGTCGACTCGGCCGGGGCGCGGATCACCGACCAGGTGCAGATGTTCCCCGGCCGCCGCGGCGCCGGGCGGATCTTTCACAACGAGGTGCGACTCTCCGGCCAGGTGCCGCAGGTCTGCCTGCTCTTCGGGCCGAGCGCCGCCGGCGGCGCCTACATCCCGGCCTTCTGCGACGTGGTGATCATGCGCGACGGCAACGCCTCGATGTACCTGGGCTCGCCGCGGATGGCGGAGATGGTGATCGGCGAAACGGTGAGCCTGGAGGAGATGGGCGGGGCGAAGATGCACACCGGGGTCTCCGGCTGCGGCCACTTCCTGGTCAAGAGCGACGAGGAGGCGATCGACCTCGCCCAGCGTTACCTCTCCTACATGCCGGGCAATTGGCGCGAGGAGCCGCCGTCGGCACCCCCGGCGGAGCCGGCCTCGCAGACGCCGATCGCCGAGATCGTCCCCGCCGACGAGAACCGTCCCTTCGACATGCAGCTGCTGCTCGACTCGCTGCTCGACGCCGACAGCTTCCTGCCTGTCCACAAACGCTGGGCCAAGGAGCTGATCGTCGGCTACGGGCGGCTCGACGGCCGCGCGATCGGCGTCGTCGCCAACCAGCCGAAGTACACCGGTGGCGTCCTCTTCGTCGACTCGGCCGACAAGGCGGCGCGCTTCATCCAGACCTGCAACGCCTTCAACCTGCCGCTGCTCTTCCTCGCCGACGTGCCGGGCTTCATGATCGGCACCGCGGTCGAGCGCCAGGGGATCATCCGCCACGGCGCCAAGATGATCAGCGCCGTCTCCGAAGCGACCGTGCCGAAGATCTCGGTGGTCGTGCGCAAGGCCTACGGCGCCGGTCTCTACGCGATGGCCGGGCCGGCCTTCGAGCCGGACTGCTGCATCGCCCTGCCCAGCGCCTCGATCGCCGTGATGGGCCCGCAGGCGGCGGTCAACGCCGTCTTCTACAACCAGATCCAGGCGATCGAGGACGAGGCCGAGCGCGAGGCCTTCGTCGCCCAGAAGCGCGAGGAATACGCCGAGGACATCGACCTCCTCCACCTCGCCTCCGAGCTGGTCGTCGACGCCGTGGTCGAGCCGCAGGACCTGCGCGCCGACCTGGTCCGCCGCTTCGCGATGACCGCCGCCAAGCGGCGGGACTTCGCCGAGCGGCGCAACCCGATTACGCCTGCGTAGGCCCATCCCGGTAGGGGTTTCACTTAACTTTTTCGGCGGAACGGTTGAGGCCGTCCGAGACTGGATCGCCGAAAAAGTACAAGACGTTCCACCCCTACCGGGATGGGCCTAATCAAGCGAGTCAGAAAGCTCGACGAAGTAGTCCAGAGCTGAGGGGTTGGCAAGTGAGTCGCGGCTGGCGGCTTGCTCGGGAGGGGTGCCCATCAGGATCCGCTTCACCGGCACCTCGAGCACCTTGCCGCTGAGGGTGCGTGGCACCTCGGCGATCTCGAGGACCTCGTCGGGGACGTGACGCGGGGAGCACTGCTCGCGCACGCGGCGGGCGATCTCGCGCCGCAGCTCGTCGTCCAGCTCGGCGCCCTCGCGCAGGACGACGAAGAGCGGCATCCAGCCCTCGGTCCCGGGGCGGGGAACGTCGACGACGAGGGCGTCGACGATCGCCTCGACGCCGAGCACGGCGCGGTATATCTCGCTCGTCCCCATACGGATGCCGGAGCGGTTGATCGTCGAGTCCGAGCGCCCGTAGATGATCGCGGTGCCGCGCTCGGTGATCTCGATCCAGTCGCCGTGGCGCCAGACGCCTGGGTAGTGCTCGAAGTAGCTGGCGCGGTAACGCTCGCCGTCGGGGTCGTTCCAGAAGAAGACCGGCATCGAGGGCATCGGCTCGGTGACGACCAGCTCGCCTACCTCTCCGGTCAGCGGCTTGCCCTCCTCGTCCCAGGCCTCGACCGCGGCGCCGAGCGCGCGCGCCTGCAGCTCGCCACGGTAGACCGGGAGCAGGGCGCAGCCGCCGACGAAGGCGGTGCAGAGGTCGGTGCCGCCGCTGGTCGAGAAGAGCCAGGTGTCCTCGCCGAGGTGCTCGTAGATCCAGTCGAAGCCCTCGGGGGAGAGGGGGGAGCCGGTTGACCCGACCGCGCCGAGGCGGCTGAGGTCGCGGCCGGCCCCGGGCTCGACGCCGGCCTTCATGCAGGCGGCGATGTAGGAGGCGCTGGTGCCGAACATCGTCACCCCGGCGCGCTCGGCGAGGTCCCAGAGCACGCCCATGTCCGGGTGGCCGGGGTTGCCGTCGTAGAGGACGATCGCCGCCCGGGTCAGCAGGCCGGAGACGAGGAAGTTCCACATCATCCAGCCGGTGGTCGTGAACCAGAAGAGGCGGTCGCCGGGGTGGGCGTCGACGTGGAGATGGAGCTTCTTCAGGTGCTCGAGCAGGATGCCGCCCTGGCCCTGGACGATCGCCTTCGGCAGGCCGGTGGTGCCGGAGGAGTAGAGGACCCAGAGCGGGTGGTCGAAGGGGACGCGGTCGAAGACGAGCTCGGCGCCCTCGCCGGAGGCGAGCAGCTCGTCCCAGCGCATCGCATCGCGCAGGGGGGAGAGGTCGGGATCGGGGTCGAGGTAGGGGAGGACGACGGTGCGCTCGAGGCTCGGCATCTCGGCCTGGAGGCGGGCCAGCGTCTCGCGGCGGTCGAAGTCCTTGCCGCCGTAGCGGTAGCCGTCGACCGCGAAGAGGACCTTGGGCTCGATCTGGGCGAAGCGGTCGACGACGCTGGCCGGGCCGAAGTCGGGCGAGCAGCTCGACCAGATCGCGCCGATGCCCGCGCTGGCGAGGAAGGCGACGATCGCCTCCGGGATGTTCGGCATGTAGGCGGCGACGCGGTCGCCCCGCTCGACCCCGAGCGCGCGCAGGCCGGCGGCAACGGCGGCAACCTGAGTCCGCAGCTCGCCCCAGCTCAGCTCGTCCAGCTCGCGCAGCTCCGACGCGTGCAGAATTGCCGTCTCGGTGTCGTCCTTGCCGGCGAAGACGTGCTCGGCGTAGTTGAGGCGGGAGCCGGCGAACCACTCGGCGCCCGGCATCTCACTGCTGCCGAGCGCTTGCTCGTACTCGCCGTCGGCCTGCACCCCGAAGAAGTCCCAGATCGAGGACCAGAATGCCTCGAGGTCGTCGACCGACCAGCGCCAGAGCTCGTCGTAGCCGTCGAAGCTGAGCCCGCGCTCGGCCTCGAGCCAGCGCATGTACTCGCTCAGGCGCGAGCGCTCGACCAGCTCGGCAGACGGTTCCCAGAGCTTCTCCGCTGCGGACTGGTTCACGCCGCAGCGGCGCCGGCAGCCTTTGCCTGCGCCAGCTCGAGCTCGCGCGGGTCGTGCGAGCAGAAGAGCTTGACGTCCTCGCCGTGGTTCCTCGCCAGCTCCCGCAGGCGCTCCTGGTTGGCCTTACGGGTCTTGGTGTCGGAGCCGGTCACGATCTGGAAGAAGCGCAGCATCGGGGGACAGCTCGGCGGGGTCGCGACCTCGCCGTGGTGGAAGTAGGCATCGCCGCAGTGCAGCAGCCAGCCGTCGGGGGTGTTGATCGCCACCCCGGTGTGCCCGCGCGAGTGGCCGAGCAGCGGCACCAGCGCCACCTCGGCGTCGAGGTCGGGGAGGATCCGCAAGCTGCTGAAGCCGAACCAGTCGTCGCCGCCGGCATCGTGGGTGACCCAGCGGGGATTGTGCTTCCAGTGGGTGTCGCCGATGTAGCGCAGCCGCTCGTCCAGCTTGGGGTTCAGCGCCGCCTCCAGCTCGGCTCCGAGCAGATGGACCTCGGCGTGAGGGAAGTCGGGCAGGCCACCGGCATGGTCGAGGTCGAGATGGGTGGTGACGATGTGCTTGACGTCAGTGGCGGCGAAGCCCAGCGCCTCGATTTGCTTCAGCGCCGTCGTCTCGACCTTGGGGCGGGGGCGCATCAGAACGCTGAAGAGAGCGCCGAGCTGCCGCGGGTTTGCGGCGTCCTCCATGCCGAAGCCGGTGTCGATGAGCACCAGCCCGTCGCCGGCCTCGATCAGTAGGCAGTGGCAGACCACCGACCCCTGCTCGAGCAGGCCTCCGTCCCCGTTGATCAGCCGCCTCCCATGTGGGCAGAGCGATCCGCAGTTGAGGTGATGGACGCGCATGCCGCCGCGAGAGTCTATTGGCGAAAGGGCTCGGAGAGTGGATCGGCGACGATCGGTCTTATTCTGTTTATCGTTCGCCTTCGGGCCGGAGTGGCGGAATGGCATACGCGATCGACTCAAAATCGATTGCCCTCACGGGCTTGTGGGTTCGAGTCCCACCTCCGGTATCAGCGCAGCTGTGATCAGGCGGGCTGCGGGGCGCTCTGGTCGGGCGGGGCGCCGGCGCCGTAGTCCTCGCCCGAGCCGATCGGGCGCTCCTCCTCGACATGCCAGTCCTGGTTGAAGGCATAGAGCGCGACCGCGCAGACGATCAGCTGCAGGATGGCGAGGATGACGACGAGCAGTCCGATCAGCGGCACCGGGATCAGGGCCTCCTCGAAGCCTGCCTTGTCCCGGGCGAACCAGCTGTTGGCCCCGGTGGCGCAGAAGATCGCGAGGATGATCGAGAGTGCGGCGGCAACCGGCAGGATGCCGCGGCTCCAGCGGAAGACGAGGAAAGCGAAGAACGCGTAGAGCGCCGCGTAGATCAGGCAGAAGATGCCCATCCCGCCGCCGCCGGTGAGCAGAGAGAAGCCGGTGATCGTGATCAGGAAGGCGATCGCCGAGGTCGCGGCGAGCAGGAAGACGAGCACGAACCGGGTCGTGATCGTCTCGGCTTTTTCCCGATTCGGCCGCCACAGTTCGTAGCCGGGCCTCACCTCTCCAACTGCCACGGCAGGATCATAGAATCTAAGCGCGACGCTGCGGCATTGGTCGCGCGTTAAGCCCGCAAGTCGGGCAGCCACGCGGGCGTGGCGGAATTGGCATACGCGCCAGGTTTAGGTCCTGGTGGGCTTCGGCCCGTGGGGGTTCAAATCCCTCCGCCCGCACTGAGATATCCAGCTGGCCCGCCGCGCCGCGAACCGCGTCTCGGCCCGGCTAGCATGGCTCGTCTCGGGGCAGTGGCCCAACTGGCTAAGGCACCGGTCTCCAAAACCGGCGATTCCAGGTTCGAGTCCTGGCTGCCCCGCTCTTCGCTTGGCTCTGGAATCCGCATCCCCGCCCTGAATGCGGAATTGCGGCGGCGCCGGGTCGAATGGGCCCTGAGGTCGCGGAGGTCAGAAAAGGCTGTTTGCGACGCCTTGCATTCCCCTGCGATCACCTCTTCGCAGCTTCGTCTGCCTTCCTCCTTGGTGCTCGTAGGCCCTGACAAAACCCATTGGGCGCCGTTCCAATTCCAATGCCCGCGAGAGCTGTGGAGAGGAAGCCAATAGCTGGAGCGGTAGTTGCGCTCCTGGTCGTCGTTGCGATCGTCCTCGTCCTGCTCAAGGTCGCAGTAGCCGGAGGAATCCTCGGCCTGATCGCGATCATCCTGTTGATCCTGCTCCTGCTGGGGAGGATCAAGTGACGATCTGGTCCTCCACAAATCCGGCTCGGGGTTTCTCTGAAGGTTCCGCGGGTATCTCCGCAACCGAGTCAGCGGAGACATTCCCAAAGCGAGAGCCGCGGAACCGAAGAGTGGAGAGGGAGGATCTAGTGACGATCGGAGGATCGATATTCCTGATCGCAGTCGGGGCGATTCTCTACTTCGCCACCAACCTGCACGTCGCCCACGTCAACATCGACATCGTCGGCCTGATCCTGATGATCGCTGGAGCCGCAGGGCTGGTGCTGGGCTTCCTCCAACAGTCAATGTGGTCGAGGCGCTCCCGGCGGGACGTCGTCGTCGAAGAACGTCGCGACCCCCGCGATCCGCCGCCCTACTAGAGGAGTCGAAATGTCGACCGCGCTGCTGATCGTCATCGTCCTGGCCGCCGCACTCGTCCTGTTTGCGTTGGTTCTCGTGCGCCGAGCGCACGCTCGGCGCGAGCTGGAGCGCCAACGGCTCGCCGAACAAGAAGCCGGCGGTCACCGCCAGGAGGCAGAGCTTCACGCTTCGAAGGCTTCGGACCTCTCCTCCGAGCAGCAGCAGAAGCGTGCGGAGGCCGCCGAGCAGGCCGACGTGGCTGATCGGCACGCCCGTCTCGCAGAGGAGCACAAAGCCCGAGCGGACGAGCTGGCAGCGGAATCCGACCAGGCAGCTGAGCGGGCCTCCAGAGAGGGAAAATCCGCAGGCCGCCACGACGAGCAAGCGGCCGAGCTGGAGGAGAAACTTTGAAGTCCCATGCCCAGCTCAACGGTGGGGGAGACGGATGCTGATCGGAGCGGTGATCGCGATCTGCCTGATCCTCGCGATCCTGGGATTCCTCCTGCCAAGGCTTTCCAATCACGCGCGGGGCGGGGCGGACAAGGGGTTCTCGGCCGGTCAGCGTGCCGGCAGCAAGGCGCCAGGGCCTATCGGACGCCTCTTGAGCAAGTCCTTTGGCAAATCACGGAGCGCCGCCGACAAGAGTCACTCGGCCGGAAAGCGTGCACGCTTCAAACTGCCGTTCTAGGTGTAGTTCCCAGCAACGTTCGTCAGCCTTGACGCGGGCGGTCGGTGGCCGAGGCCAGCCAGGCCATCCGGGATGGCAGCGCAGGAACGACGACCAGGATTTCACCCCCTCGCCAGGTTTTGCCGAACCCGTCGACTGTCGGCTACCCGTGGCTTGAGCTACTCCGCGTGAGGCGCTTCCTCGCCCGGCCAGGCCCCGGTAGCGCTTGCGAAGGCGCGCCTGGCACCGTGGTCGGTGAGACCTTTGACCAAACGGAAGATCGCGCCCTCGAAGAGCAGCGCCGCGATCAGCTTTGGCCAGGAGAACTCCCGGTGCTCGGACCGCGGTGGCTCCTCGTCGTCCACCAGGCTCCAGAGTCGTTCGAAGATCTTCTTTCCTGCGAGTCCGGCGACCAACCCGAGGGCGATGCTGATCGGCGTGAATACGAACTTCATCCTCAGCTCCTTTCCGCGGGTTGGCCGGGGTACGAGCTCGATCCGAAGAGCGAGGAGCGGAGATCCTCGCTCGCGGCCAGCGCCAAGCCGGCACCGAAAATGCCGATCCCCAGAAGCCACACGAGTCGGCGCCCGCGCCACCTTGCCGGCTTGCGACGTCCGCTCGCGAGCGCCTTGGCTCCTGCCCCAAGTGCGGTCGCCGCGCTCTCCAGCTGGCGGTGGAGCTTGCGGTCCCCCGCGGCCTTGATCCGCCGCTTCTTCGAGCGTTCGTAGGCCGCGCGAAGCTGGCTGGCGCCTTCGCGGAGGTTCTCCCGGGCGTGCTCGTTCTCGAGAAGCTCCTCGATATACGGGGTGAGGCGGGAGGCCGTGTCGGTTGCAGGCATCTGGGCTTCCTTCCGGTCAGGTGGTCTTCTGTTCCTTGGGTTCGCTGCGTGGCTCGAGCTGGATCTCGCGCTCTGCCCTCGGGCGTCCCTCTTCGATCTCGAGGCTGCGCTCGCGCTCGGCGTTCAGCTGGTGGCCGAAGAGGATCGCCAGGTTGCTGATCCAGAACCAGACCAGCAGGGCGACGAGGCCACCGAGCGTGCCATAGGTCTTGTCGTAGGAGCCGAAGTTGGCGACATAAAAGGCGAAGGCTGCCGAGGCGAGTGCCCAGACGACGATTGCCACGAGGCTTCCAGGTGTGACCCACTTGAAACCGCGCAGCTTTACGTTCGGCGATGCGTAGTAGAGAAGCGCGACCATGAAGAGGAAGATCGCCACCATCGCCGGCCACTTGGCAATGTTCCAGACGCTGACCGCGGTGTCGCCAAGGCCGATCGGCCCTGCCACCGCCTCCACCACCGGCCCGGTCATGACCAGGGCCAAGGCGAGAACCGCCATCAGGACGACCATCACCAGGGTCACGGCGAGCTGCAGCGGGCGCAGCTTCCAGAACGGCCGTCCCTCGGGCGTCTCGTAGATGACGTTCGAGGCGCGCATAAACGCGCCGACGTAGCCCGAGGCCGACCAAAGCGCCACCGCCAGGCCTGCGATGAAGGCAAAACCCGCGGCGCTCTGGTTGGAGGCGATCGATTCGATCGGCCCGGAGAAAGTCTCTGCCGCCGATGCGGGCCCGATTTCAGTGACGATTTCGGTCAGGCTCTCGGTCGTGCTTTTCGGGTCTCCGACCAGCCCGATCAGGGAGACCATCGCGATCAGGGCGGGGAAGAGGGCAAGCAGGCCGTAGTAGGTGAGGGCGGCGGCCCAGTCGGTGAGGTTGTCCTCCATGAACTCGGTCGCGGTGCGTTTGAGGGTCGCGAAGATGCCGGCATCGGCCCCCGTGCCCTCGGGGCGATAGTCGCGGCGAACTCCGTCCTCTTGGCGCCGGCCGGCATCTCCGGCCGTCTGCTCGCCGCGTGCACGTGGCGATCCGGCGCCGTTCATCGCGACAGCAGCCTGCCGAAGACGACGCCGGCCACAAAGACACCGACGAAGGCCAACGGCACGGGGTTCTCTTTGGCGAGCCGCTGTGCCTGCAGCACGCCTTCTGTGGCGGAGTCGGGAGCGACTTCCTTTGCCTTGCCGCTTAGCTCTCTCGCCTTTGCGCCGGCCTGTCCCTTCAGCTCCTCGGTCTTCGCCTGCGCCTGCTGTTTCACATCGGTCTTCTCGGCCATCGCGGCTACGGTGTCGCCCAGCTCCTCACGGGTCTGCTCGATGTCCTCGCGAATCTCCCCCGGCTCGCGCGACTCGTTGGCGCCCGTCGCGGTCGAAGATTTCCCTTTCTCTGAAGCGCTCATGCTCTTCCCTCCTTGGCCTTTTCCTTAGTCGACTCCACGTCTTCCTTGATGCTTTCGGCGGTCTGCTCGGGTACAGGCGGCGTCGCGGCCTGAACTCTGGAGCGGCCGACGAGGGCCAACCCCCCGGCGAGCATCAGATAGACGACCGCCACGATCAGGGCGGCGACCCACCCCTCGAGCGCAGTCGCCAGTCCAAGGATCGCCGCCGCGGTTGCAGCGCCCAACGCGAAAAGGGCGATCAGCCCCGCGGCGCTGAAGGCGCCCGCGCCGATCCCGAGTCGCTTGCCCTTGACGGCCATCTCGGCCTTAGCGAGCTCGATCTCCTTCTGGGCAAGCCTGGTCGTCTGCTCGGTCAGCTGTTGCAAGAGCTCTGAGACCGAGCGCTCCTCGGCCTCGGAACGGTTACCCGTCCTACGGATGAAGCTCGTGTCGGTTTGAGCCATTCGATGCTCCTTCGGGTCGCGGAATCGGCTATCTGACCTGTCGCAGATCTCTTTGCCCACCTTGACGAGATCGAATCGTCGAGGTCGCGCAATTTGGTTCAAATGGCACACTCTTGGAGGACAAGGTGTTCCACTTCGCCTTAGCGGCTGGGGCGAGCGTTGGAGCCACTCCTACGTTGACAAGGAACAGAAGAGTCCGATGGCAAGGCAGGCACAAGAAAGCAAGCAGACGGATCTGCGTCGAGCCGACGCCCTGCGCAACGACGAGCGCATCCTGGAGGCAGCGAAGCGTCTCCTCGAGCAGTCCCCCTCGGCGACCCTCTCCGACATCGCCATCGCGGCAGGCGTCTCGCGCTCGACGCTCTACCGACGCTTTCCCGACAGGGACGCACTGATCGCGAAGCTCGACTCGCGCCCCCAAGACGGTGCCGTTCAGCTCGCCGAGGGTGGGGAGGGGCCGCTTCCGGCCGGCCACCTGGGCCGACAGCGCTCCCTGGCACTGGACGCGATCCAGGTCTTCGACGTGGTGCCGCCCGCCTTGCTTCCGGAGCAGCTCGTGGCCGAGGCACAGCGCATCGCCGAGGTGCCAGTCGCTCTCTATGTCCTCGACATCGACGGCAGCCACCTTCTCCACATGGCGGGGTCCACGCGGCTGGGCGAAGAGCTGGAGGCTCCCTTCGCGATCGGCCCAGAGCTCGATGCGGACGGTATTGCCACCCTCCGCAACGAGCTCGCCGAGTTTCGAGGGGTCGAGCTGTTTGCGCTGTGGCTTCGCGGCCGTGCGATCGGCGCTTTGATCGCCTTCGGTCATCCGCGTGAGCCCCTGACCGAGCTCGCGCGTCAGGCGGCTGCGGCAGTGACCCTCGCCGATCGCTACACCGACGCATTCGCAAGTGCTCAGAGGGGAAAGCAGCCGAAGGCGGCTGCGGAGATCCAGCAGAGCCTGCTGCCGCCGCGCATCTCCCGTGTAACCGGCGCAGAAGTCGCCGGCAACGTCCTCCCGACCTATGAGGTGGCCGGCGATTGGTTCGACGTCGTCGAGAATCACGACGGAGTCTGGATAACGCTCGCCGATGGGCTTGGCGAAAGCACGCGCGCCGCCGCCAGCAGCGCGGTCGCTCTCGGTGCCCTGCGGGCGAGCAGGCGCAGCGGGGCCACCATCGGCGAGGCGCTCATGGTCATCCATCAGACGCTTCGCGAGATGCCGGGGCCACGGGCCGAGATGGCGGCGATCGTCGCTCACTGGGATCCGACCACGCATCGGCTGGAGATCGCCAACTGCGCTCACGTCGCGCCACTGATTCTGCGTGAGGACGGGACGACCGAGCCCCTCCGGATGCCCTCGGCTCACGGGCTCGGCGGCCGTGCGACCCCCAAGCCAAGCGAGCACTCCAACACTCTCAATGCCGGGGATCGCTTGCTGATGGTTTCCGACGGCGTGGTCGAAGAGGGAGAGGGGCAGGGCGGCCTGGGCATGGAGGGCATCGCCGAAGCGGCGCTCCGCTCTCAGCGCGGATCGGCGGCCGACACTGTGCGTGAGGTACATCGTGCGGTAGTCGCCAAGCGCGGAAGAGAGCTTTCCGATGATGCGACCGCAGTTTGCCTGGCGATCGGCTAGTCCAAAGCGGCAACTCGTCTCCCCGTTTCTCGGCTTGTTCACCGGGGTAGCTCGTGACGAACACCGAGCAAGGGAGCGAAATGGCAGATCTGAACGAGCGCGACACGAAGCTGGTCCAGTACCTGAGCGAGGCATTCGGCAAGGAGAAGGAACTGGAGACCAGCCTCGAGGCACATATCGCGATGACCACCAAGGCGCCCTACAAAAATCGCCTCAAAGCCCACCTCAAAGAGACGAAAGCCCACGCTAAGGCCCTCGAGCGCCGGATCAAGAAACTCGGTGGCGGCGGGCAGCTGACCCAGACCGCGGTCGGCAAGGCGATGGCCGCAGCGAAGGGGCCGCTGCACATGGTCCGGGGCAGCGGCGAGCAGGAGAAGATGCTGAAGAACGCCAAGACCGAGTACTTCAACGAGCACGAGGAGATCGCCACCTACCTGGCAATCGAGACCCTTGCCGAGAAAGTCGGCGACCGGGAGACGGCGAAACTCGCAAAAGAGATCCGCCGCGAGGAGGAACGGATGGCGAAGTTCCTGGAGGGGCAGATCAAGTCATTGACCGGCGCCGTCGTCACCGAGGAGGTGCCCAAAGCTCAACACCGGCGTCCCGCTAAAGCCAAACGTGCCCGAAAACCAGCGCGGTCTTCCCGCAGTTGAGTAGTCCCATGGATGGCCGAGGGGCGCGTCGCCGGTAGGTGAAATTCATGAAGGTCGACATCTCGCCGAACTTGCCGCCGAGCAGCTCCTGAACGACAGAAGCGCCAATTGGGGTCGGGGTCGGAAGGGGGCGGGATTTCGGCAATCAGCCGATCGAGTCGCATGATCATGGTTGGCTCCCGACTAGGCGGCGGTTCAAGAGGTCTTTCTCTACCCGCAGAGAGGAGCAAGCGTCCGGTCGGGGATCTGTTTCGGCGACCCTTGCCTCGTTGTCGCCCTTGCGACCGGCGACGGGTTCGACCAGCTTGAAGGCTGGGTAGGAACGCGGAGATGGCAGGGGAATCTGAGCAGAGCTTCCGGGGCCGCAGGTACGAGCGGCATCGGACCGGGTCCGTGAGGACGGCTCTGATCGTGGTGGACATGCTCAACCCCTACCGCCACTCCGAGGCAGAGCGTCTTGCCGCCCGGGTCGGCGACGCGCTGCCGGGCATCCAGACGCTGCTCTCAAAAGCAGCGGAGGTCGACCTGCCGGTTGTCTACGTCAACGACAACTACGGAGACTGGAACTCCTCGGCCGAGGAGCTGACTGAGAATGCCTTGAGCGGTGCCCATCCGGAGCTTGTAGAGCCGGTGCTTCCGCCTGATAGGCACTCCTTCGTGATCAAGGCGCGCCACAGCGTCTTCTATGGGACCCCGCTCGAGTATCTGCTCGACCAGATGGGGGTCGATCGCCTCGTCCTTTGTGGGCAGGTCACTGAGCAGTGCATCTTCTACAGCGCCCTCGATGCCCATGTGCGTCATTTCAAGCTCGCCATACCGACTGACGGCGTGGCAGCGATCTACCAGCATCTCGCTGAGGCCGCGCTGGAGATGATGGAGCGGAACCTCTCAGCCGAACTGTGCGACGCCTCTGAGTGCTCGCTCGAGTAGAAGGCGAAACTAGGATTTTCGATTGCCATCTGAAGAGAGGCTCGCGAGGCGGAGGCGATCAAGCGCCTGAACAAGGCGTTGGCTCAGCAGTACCGATCCGCGCTGCAGTACTCGGTCGCAGCCGCCAGTCTCAAGGGGCTCGAGGCCCAGTCGCTGGGCGTGAAGCTGACCGAATTCGGAGACGAAGAGCCGAGCGGAGCCAGACAGCTGATCGAGAAGATCGTCTCGTTCGACGGGAAGCCCACGACCGATATCGGCGCTCTTCGTTTCGGGGCCGAGGCAGAGGATGCCATCGCCTGGCTGCTCATCGGCTTGGCCACCCGTTTGATCCTGGCTGAATCGCGGGTAGCGGGAAGCCATCGCGCCGAGCAGGAAAGAGTCGATCACGGTCATTCTCGACATCGACGGGACCCTGGTCGACACCAACTACCAGCACGCGATCGCTTGGTACCGGGCTCTGCGCCGCTACGACTACACGGTCCAGCTATGGAAGATCCACCGCCACATCGGCATGGGCGGCGATCAGATCGTCAAGGCGTTGATCGGCGAGGAAGGTGAGGAGACCGCCGGGGACGAGATCCGTGCCGCCGAGGGCGATGCCTACGGCGAGCTGATCGGCGAAGTCGAGCCCATGGATGGCGCTCGCGGCCTGATCGAAGATCTGCGTGAGGACGGCTCGCGCGTGATCCTCGCCAGCTCGGCCAAGGAGGAGGAGGTGGATCACTACCTCGATTTGCTCGACGCCCGCGATCTGGTCGACGGCTGGACCACCGCGGCCGACGTCGAGCGGACCAAGCCTCACCCCGATCTCATTCGCACGGCTCTGGAGAAGGCGGGGGGTGAGGGTGCGGCGGTGCTGGTCGGCGACTCCACCTGGGATGTGAAGGCTGCCGAGGCGGTCCGCATTCCCACCCTCGCTGTGCTCAGCGGTGGCTTCTCCGAGGACGAGCTGCTGGAGGCCGGAGCCGCCGAGGTGGTGAGGTCGATCGCCGAGCTGCGCGACGATCGCCGGGCGCTGCTCGGGCTGGCTGGTTAGGGCCTGGATGCCTTCAGTGCCAAGCTCATCGAGAATCGAGGGGCGGTCGAAGATGAGCAAGTCTCAGCTTCGGCGCCGTTGCGGGTGCGGAAAGCTGACGAAGACCGGGCGCAGCCTCAACCATTTGGCTCAGCCTGTCGGGCAGCGCTCTCCGAGGGCTCCCAGAAGTCCTCGACCTTGGTCGCATCGCCTTCCTCGATCTTGCGCGACACCGCCCAGATCTCGATCGGCTCAGAACTCTCGTTGCGGTGCGAACGGGTGGTGCCGGGCGCTACCCGCACGACCGAGCCCGCCTCCACCTTCACGACCTCGTCCTCGAAGCGCATCGTCAGCGTCCCGCCGGTGACGATGTAGATCTCCTCCACCCTCTCGTGGAAGTGGCCGCTCCCCTGCTCGAAGTCGGAGTGAGGCGGCACCCGGATCAGGGTCACCGCGACCTGCTCCGCCCCGAGGGCCTCCTTGAGGCTGCGGAACTCGCCGGGGACCTCGCTGTCAGCGTAGGCGTCCTCGACGTCATCGGCTCGAACGATGGAATAACCGCTCACGGCGCTCCCGGTACCCCGGATCGCCGGTAGCTGAACACCGCGGCCTCCTGGTCGCCGGGCTGCTCGCCGACCAGCATCAGCTCTGCCTTCTTCGGGCGGTGCCGAAGACCGTCTGCGTCGCGTCCCTCCACCACGGACAGCCGTGACAGTCGGCGGCCCGGCAGCTTCGTCAGCGAGCGGCTGGCGGGAACGAACTCGGCGGCACTGTCCGCCTCGGCGGCCATGTCCCTGGCTACCCCTCTTCGCCCATGGACAAGCCCTGCTTCAGGGAGCGGGCATTGGCGGGCGCGTAGCCCTTCCAGTCGTTGTTGAGGTAGACGAACACAGGCCGGCGCGAGCGCCAGGCGGCGATCCGGCGGCGCCAGCCGTCGAGCTCTACTTCGGAGTAGTTGCCGTCGCGACCACGGTGGCCGTAGTGCAGGCGCAGGTAGGCGATCGCGCCGACCGGCTTTACCTGTGGCAGCGACCGGCGCTTGTCGTCGCCGATCGCCAGCGAAGCGCCTCGCTCCTCCAGCAGCTCCCGGACCGGCGTTACGAACCAGCTCGGGTGTCGGAACTCGAAGCAGTGCCTGGCCCGGGGCAGCTCGTCGAGCGCCGAGGCGAGCAGGTCGTCATCACGGTGGAAGTTCTCTGGTAGCTGCCAGAGCACCGGACCCAGGCGCCGCCCGCGCCGCAATGGCTCGAGCGGCTCCCAGAAGCGCGCGACCGCGTCGGCGATCTCACGCAGGCGCTTCATGTGAGTCATGTAGCGACTCGCCTTCACCGCGAAGAGAAAGTCACCGGGGACCTGCTCGATCCAGCCTTCGACCGTCGAGCGCTTCGGCAGCCGGTAGAAGGTTGCGTTGACCTCGACCGTGTCGAAGACCTCCGCGTAGCGCTCCAGCCAGCGCCGCTGCGGCAAGCCCTCGGGGTAGAGGCCGCCGCGCCAGTCGTCGTAGCTCCAGCCCGAGCAGCCGATCCGTACCCGCTGAGAAGCCATGCGGTGGGATACCCGCTGGGGAACGGGTCACGCCCGAGGGCTCCGCGCCTCGCGAACCTGGGTATGGGAGCGGGGCTGTCGAGGACGACGAGATCGTCGCCACCCTGGAGCGGATGCGCAACGAGGCCGAGGAGACCGAGCGCCGCTGCACCGAGGTGGCCGACAATCGCAACGGCAAGAAGACCGCGATCCTCGAAAAGGCCCAGGAAACGAAGACCGAGGCGACCGAGATGATGTCGACCTACCTCGGCGGCGAGTCCGACGGGCTCGACGGCTTCGAGTTCCTGACGATGGCCGAGGCCGGCGAGGTCGGCCACTGGGCGGTGCTTGGCAAGCTCAACGAGTCCGCGCAGGAGAGCGAGATCTCCGAGTTGGTCGAGTGGGCGCTGCCGATCCAGGAACGTCATTTCGCCGACGTGAAGGACGGCTCGCTGAAGCTGGCTGGGGAAAAGGACCCCTACGAAGAGTCCTAGTAGTGGGGAGCGTTATGCGGACAAGGAGGCGTTGCCCAGGGTCGCAGTAGCAGGGGCACTCGGCGTCGTGAGGAAGCTCTCGACATCTACCTCAACGATCACTTGGCCGGGGCGACCATCGGCGCAGAGTTTCCTCCGTAGTGGCGTGGGTAAAGAGACCGCGAGGCCTACGGGAGCGGTCGCTTCGCTCACTCCTCGCCGTCTCACCCCCAATCTTTTTCGGAAGGCGAAATGAAGGTAGTCGTCACTGGCGCGACGGGAAACGTCGGCACCAGCGCCATCTTGGCGCTCAGCGAGAGTTCGGAGATCGACGAGATCGTCGGCTTGGCGCGCCGCAAGCCCAGCTTGGAGCAGCCGAAGACGACCTGGGTGGAGGCGAACGTCCTCACGGCTGACCTCGGCACGATCTTCGAAGGCGTCGACGCGGTCATCCACCTGGCTTGGGCGATTCAGCCCTCCCGGGACGCGGTGACGCTGGAGCGGATCAACGTCGAGGGCAGCCGGCGCGTCTTCGAGGCCGTCGCCGCCGCCGGTGTGCCGAAGCTGGTTCACGCCTCCTCGGTCGGTGCCTACTCGCGCGGCCCCAAGGACCGCGAGGTCGATGAGGACTGGCCCACCGAGGGCACCCCCACCTCGTTCTACTCGCGTCACAAGGTCGCGGTGGAGCGCGAGCTGGACCGTTTCGAAGTTGACAATCCCGAGGTGCGGGTCGTGCGGCTGCGGCCCGCGCTGATCTTCAAGGACGAGGCCGCGACCGAGATCCGCCGCCTCTTCGTCGGGCCGTTCCTCCCCAACTTCCTCCTCCGCCGCGGCCTGCTCCCGGCGCTGCCCCGAGTCGACCGCCTGCGCTTCCAGGCGGTCCACTCCGAGGACGTCGGCCAGGCCTACTTGCAGGCCGTGCTCAAGGACGTGGACGGCGCCTTCAACATCGCCGCCGAGCCGCCGCTCAGTTCCGAGGAGATGGCCGAGCGGATCGGCGTGCGCACCTTCCCGGTGCCGCCGCGGATCGTGCGGCGCCTTGCCGACCTGAGCTGGAAGGCGCACCTGCAGCCGACGCCGCCGGGCTGGCTGGACATGGCGCTGAACGTGCCGCTGATGTCCTCTGACCGCGCCCGCGAGGAGCTTGGCTGGGAGCCGCGCCACAGCGGCGTCGACGCCCTCGAAGAGCTGCTGGCGGGAATGCGCGGGGGTCACGGCGCCGCGACCCCGCCGCTCGAGCCCGACAGCGCGGGCGTACGGCTCGACGACCTCAAGACCGGCGTCGGAGCGCGCCAGTGGAATCGCGACCGCGACGAGCAGATCATCAAGTATCTGGCGGACCTGCACTCGATCGAGCTGCAGGCGCTGGCGCAGCTTCGTGCGGCGCCGGAGATCGCCGGCGACGAGCGCCTGCACGCGGCGTTCGAGCAGCACTTGGTCGAGACCGAAGACCAGGAGAGACGGGTGCGCGAGCGCTTGGAAGCGCTGGGCGGTAAGCCCTCGAAGCTGAAGGACGCGGCCGGGACGGCCGGCGGCTGGGGGATGGTCGCTTTCGCGGCCTCCCAGCCCGACACGCCGGGGAAGCTGACGATGCACGCTTACTCCTACGAGCACATGGAGCTCGCCGCCTATGAGCTGCTGAAGCGACTGGCCGAGCGCGCCGGCGACGAGGAGACCGCGAGGATGGCGGCCGACATCGCCGCGGAGGAGAGGCGGATGGCCGAGCGCCTTGAGCAGTCCTTCGACACGGCGGTCGAGGCCTCCCTGGCGGGACTCGATCCGGATCAGCTCGACTCGGCACTGCTTGCCTATCTACGCGACGTCCATGCCCTCGAGGCGCAGGCGGAAAAACTGCTGGAGGCCGGTGCGGAGCGGGTCGACGACGAGCACTTGAAGGCGGCCTTTCGCGATCACCTCAAGGAGACCCGGGGCCACCGAGAGCGGATCGAGGGCCTGCTGGATGAGCGTGATGCCAGTCCCTCGTTGGTCAAGGACGCGATGCTGAAGGCCGGCGGGCTCAACCTCTCCGCCTTCTTCGGCGCCCAGCCGGACTCGACCACCAAGCTCGCCGGCTTCGCGTTTGCCTTCGAGCATCTCGAGGTCGCTGCCTACGAACTTCTGCAGCGGGTCGCGGCTCGGGTCGGCGACGAGGGAGTGGTGGCGACGGCGGAGGAGATCCTCGCCGAGGAGCGCCGAGCGGCTGAGCGGGTCGCCGAGAGCTGGAACCGCCCCGACGTACCGCTCGGGATGGCGTCTTGAAAACCGAAAAACGACGAGCAGGAAGGAACCCGATGGAGGCTGAACAGGACAGGCGACTCGCGGTGATTACGGGTGCGTCCAGCGGAATCGGCTTCGAGCTGGCAAAAGTCTTCGCCGCGGAGGGCTTCGACCTGTTGATCGCGGCCGAGGACGGCGAGCTCACCACCGCGCTGGAGGAGCTGAAGGGTGCCGGCGCCAGCGCCGAAGCTCACCGCGTCGACCTCGCCACCGAGGCCGGAGTGATCGAGCTCTACCGCCACATCCAGGGCAGCGGCCCGGTTGACGCAGTGGCCCTGAACGCCGGGATCGGGGCCGGCGGGGCGTTTGCCACCGAAACTGACCTGGCCGACGAGCTGAAGCTGATCGACCTCAACGTCCGCGGCACGGTTCATCTCTGCAAGCTCGTGGTCGCCGACATGGTCGAGCACGACGAGGGGCGGATTCTCTTCACCTCCTCGATCGCCGCGACGATGCCGGGCGCGTTCCAGGCCGTCTACAACGCTTCCAAGTCCTTCGTGCAGTCCTTCGCGCTCGCGCTTCGCAACGAGCTGAAGGACACTGGCATCACGGTCACCTCGTTGATGCCGGGGGCGACGGAGACCGAGTTCTTCGAGCGCGCCGACATGGAGGACACCGAAGTGGGCGCCGGCGAGAAGGACGACCCCGCCGAAGTCGCACGTCAGGGCTTCGATGCCCTGATGGCAGGCAAGGAGAAGGTCGTCGCCGGCGCCTTCAAGAACAAAGTTCAGGTCGCCGCGGGCCGGCTCATTCCCGACCGCGTCAAGGCCGAGAAACACCGCGGGATGGCCGAACCGGGGTCGGCCGAGGAGGATGACCGATGAAGGCGCTTACTTTCCACGGCAAACGTGACGTGCGGGTCGACGAGGTCCCCGACCCCTCGATCCAGGACCCGACTGACGCGATCGTCCGCATCACCTCGACCGCGATCTGCGGCTCTGACCTGCACCTCTACGAGGTGCTGGGGATGTTCATCGACGAGGGCGACATCCTCGGCCACGAGCCGATAGGAATCATCGAGGAGGTCGGCCCGACCCGATGCCGATGTTCCAGCTCTTCGACAAGGGCGTGCAGGTCCGCATGGGCCAGGCCCATGTGCGGCGTTGGACCGACGAGATCCTGCCGCTGCTGGAAGGCGACGATGACCCGCTCGGCGTCGACGACCTCACCACCCACCAAGCTGCCCCTCTCCGAGGCGCCGAACGCCTACGAGATGTTCCAGAAGAAGGAAGACGGGGGCGATCAAGGTCGTCCTTAAGCCTTGAGTCGAGCGAGCCGGCAACACGGCGGCCTCCTTTGCGAAGTCTTTCCGCCGTCCCCTACCTCGGCGAACGTCGTCGCAATCAATGCGCCGCGCCCGTAAAGGCTTGCTTTGCGCTGCCTGCGGGTAACGGAGCAGGGCGGGTGGCATCCCGCTCAATTCGACCAAGGAGACCCCGATGCCAGACCAGTTGCAGGGCAAGAAGATCGCGATTCTCGTCGCCAACGAGGGGGTCGAGGAGGTCGAGCTGACCAGCCCGCGCGACGCGCTGCGCGAGGCGGGGGCAGAGATCGATCTGCTCGCGCCCGAAGACGACGAGATCCAAGCGTTCAACCACCTCGACAAGGGCGAGATCTTCACCCCGGACGGAGCGGTCGGCGAGGCGGACCCCGACAGCTATGACGGCCTCGTGCTGCCCGGCGGCGTCGCCAATCCCGACCAGCTACGCACCGACACCGACGCGGTTCAGTTCGTCCGTTCCTTCTTCGAGGCCGGCAAGCCGGTGGGAGCGATCTGCCACGCGCCTTGGACCCTGATCAACGCCGACGTCGTCGACGGACGCACGCTCACCTCTTGGCCGAGCCTGCAGACCGACCTGCGCAACGCCGGGGCCGAGTGGGTCGACGAGGAAGTCCATGTCGACCAGGGCCTGGTCAGCAGCCGTAAGCCCGAGGACCTCGCTGCGTTCAACGCGAAGATCGTCGAGGAGTTCGCCGAGGGTGTTCACGAGGGGCAGCGCGAGAGCGCTTCCGCCACCGCGTAGGGATGGCTCCGGCCCGGAGCTTGCCACCGTCGTGGGCCGCGGTCCCGACGTAGGCGGGCGTGGCGGCGTGGAGTCGGCTTGAGAAGGCTTAAGACCTCTACCCTGACGCGGCCGGGATGAATGACATGACCGAAACGATCGAACAGGACCGGCTGTTCCTCAGCCTCTCGGCTGAGCGCGAGAACATCGGCGCCGTGCGCGAGGCGGTCGATCGGGCTGCTCGCGACTTTGGAATGAAAGAGGAGGCTCGAAACGACCTCAAGACCCTTGTCTCGGAGGCGTGCGCAAACGTCGTGTTGCATGCCTATGCCGACGATGAGGCGGATAAGCCGTTGGAAGTCGAAATGACTCGACAGGGAGAGGCCATCGAGGTCATCGTTCGTGACCGCGGACAGGGCGTGAGCGCCCGGCCGGACCCAAAGCCCTCGAGCCTGCGCTTGGGTCTCCTGCTCGTAGGTGCCATGGCATCCAGCTTTCAGCTGCACAGTGCCCGTGGGGGCGGCACCGAGCTGAGAGCGATGATTGCGTTCGAGACGGCCTGAACTGTCGACTACGCTTGAACGAGCTCAGTTCCCGTACGTCGGGGCTCATCCTCCTCTTCCTTGCGCGCGGCTCGACCCCAGAGGGGGGGTTAGCAGCGAAAGATGAATGACGAGCGAAGGACCGCGACCGGTGAGGCCGTGGACTCCACCTATTCCGTGCGGGCGGAGATCTCCCGCGAGATGGTTCGCCTCTACAAGGAACAGTTCGGCCGCGGGCCGACCAGGGCCCGGACGGAGTTCGCCGGGCCGGACATCGTGATCTCGACCCTCGAGGACAGCCTCACGCCCGCCGAGCGGCGCATGGCGGAGATGGGAGAGGATCAGCGCCTGCGCGACACGCGCACCTTCTTCCAGCACGCCACGGAGAAGGACTTCTGCGCCGTGATCGAGCGTCTGCTGAAGCGCGAGGTGCGCGCCTTCGTCAGCGGCATCGACACCGCACAGGACGTCTCGGCCGAGGTTTTCTACCTGGAGGCCGCGCCGCGATAGGATCGCCTCGACGTCTCGGACTTCGCGCCAAGGCGTTGCCCTTCTCGAATAGAGGCACGTGGTACGAGCGGCGCTCGGCCTGCGGACTTCTCCAAACATGTATCGGGAAGGCCGGGGCCTCGTGCGGCGACTTCCAGAGGAGGAGTCGACGGCGTGGGGGATTTCGAGCAGGCAGAGCAGTCCGGCGCGAGCACGGAGGCCCAGATCTCGAAGCTCGCGGAGATCTCGCGCGAGATGGTGCGCCTCTACAAGAGTCAATTCGGCCGTGGGCCGACCAGGGCGAGGTCGGACTTCGCCGGCCCTGACCTCATCGTCTGCACCCTCGAAGACAGTCTGACCCCGGCGGAGAAGAGGATGGCCGAGATGGGTGAGCACCAGCGCTTGCGCGACCTCCGCCTGTACTTCCAGCATGCGACCGAGGAGCAGTTCTGCGAGATCATCGAACGTGTCCTGGGGCGCAAGGTGCGGGCATTCGTCAGCGGCTTGGACACCGACAGCGACGTGTCGGCTGAGCTTTTCTACCTGGAGAACTGACCGAGCCCGAGGACCAGGCTGAGCTTTGCGCGCGATTGAATTCGGCGCTAGGATTACGGCGACGCACCGGGGCGTGGCGCCGAGGCGTTGACTCATAGAGAGAGACACGCAGCCCGGCTGGAAGGCCAGTCTGTGACTCCGACCGAACAGACCGACTTCGGAGGCGTCAGATGTCTCATCTGCCAACTTTCAAACTCATCGAACGGGAACTTCGGCCTGGGTGCCGGGAGATCCAGGTGGAAGGTGAGCTTGACCTGGCTGTTGCCGATCAGCTCGTGGACGGACTCACTCGTGCCGGGTCAGAGTGCCGGCATCTCCTGATCAGCCTGGAGAGCTGCGAGTTCATCGACTCGACCGGGATTGCGGCGATCGTCCACGCTTACAACGAGTTCGCCAAGCGGGGAGGACGAGTCGCGGTCTACGCGCCGACGGACCAGGTTCTTCGTGTCCTCTCGGTGACCGGTTTGACTTCCAACGGCATGGTTTTCGAGGGCGCTGAGGAAGCTCTTTCGGCCTTCGGCTCTCCGGTCTAATCCGGTATCGCATGGCATGGCCGGCGCGCCGTGGTGAGCTATGAGGCGCGTCTACTCAGACCGCAACCGCGGCAGCACCTCTTCGCCGTAGAGCCGCAGCGTGCCGAGCGGATCTGCGCCCGAGATATTCATGAAGACGATCGCGGTGGGGCCAAGCTGTTCGAGAATCTCGATCTTCGTCAGGTGGGTGCCGGCGTCGGCGGAGATCAGCGACATCGCCTTGAACTTCGTGTCGGAGATCTCACGGCCGTTGCGCTGGATCTCCGCGGGGTCGTGGATCGGCTCGGTGTAGTGCTCGTCGACCATCGTCGCCTTCCACTCTTGGGCGCCGCGCAGGGCCTCCTCGTCTGACTCAGCCCAGGCGATCGGCGCCTGCAGGATGATCTCGCCGGCCTCGCGACCGGCCTCTTCGCAGGAGCGCCGGTAGGCGGCGATCACGGCCGGCGCCGTCTGTGGGTCGGCCAGGGTCCAGACGCCGTCGGAGAGGCGGCCGGCGATCTCCGCGGCTTCCTCGCCGAAGGCGGAGAGGTAGATCGGCGGCCGGCGCGCCGGAAGGGTGTAGAGGCGGGCGTCGCGGGTCTGGAAGAACTCACCTGCGAAGGTGACGGTCTCGCCGTCGAGCAGGCGGTTGATGATGGTGAGCGCCTCCTCCAAGCGCCGCAGGTTCTCGCCGGGGTCCGGCCAGTCCATGCCAGCCGGCACCTCGTTCATCGCCTCGCCGCTGCCGACGCCGAGGAAGGCGCGGCCGGGGGCCAGCGTCTCCAAAGTTGCGATCTGCTGAGCGACGACGACCGGGTTGTAGCGGTAGGTGATCGCGGTGACAGCTGGGCCAAGCGATGCCTCGCGAGTGACCATCGCCGCCGCCCCGAGCCAGACCCAGGCATTGCCGGACTGCGCGGGAGCGGGATCGCCCGGTGCCCACCAAGGCGCCAGGTGGTCGCTGCAGCAGATGCCCTCGAAGCCGGCTGCCTCGGCGGCCTTGGCCTGCTCGATCAGCTCCGGCGGCGTGAACCGCTCGTGCGCCAGCGCCGCCAGGTAGGCGATCTGCTCCGGCTGGCGCTTCCGCGCCCAGAGCACCCCGCGCGCTGACTCGACGATCCCCATCTCAACGAGCCCGCGCGATCGCTCGCCGCAGCTCGTCCTTGCCCATCTTCGAGCGCCCTTTGATTTCGAGCCGCCCCGCCTCTTCGTTCAGTTCCTTGCGCGTCTTGGCTTCGCCCTTGCGCACCTTGTTCGCCTCTTTGCCCAGCGCGGTCTTCGTCTTGCTCGGCAACTTCCTCAGGGTCTGCTTCTTGCGCGCACCCGACTGAGCTTTTTTGACGTTTTCCCGCGCTGCCCGTTTCTGCTTTTCCGTTGCCATCTCTCTTCGTTCGAGTTCCCCGCAGAGGGTGTGCTGAAACGCCCGGTGGGCTTGACTATGCAGCGGCTTCGACGAGAAGACCCCGCTTCGGCACGAGGACCGTCGCTCGCTGGACCATCGGTTCCGGCTCGGGGGCGAGGATGGTCAACCGGACGTTCTCCAGGATCGGCCGCGGCACCGCGGCGATCTCGGCTCTTGCCAGCGGCTCGCCGACGCAGCGCCGCCCGCCGCCGCCGAAGGGGAAGTAATGGGGATTCGGGGCGGTGCCGCGGTCGCGCTCGGA
Organism: uncultured Solirubrobacterales bacterium; assembly: GCA_963697695.1. Taxonomy (GTDB): domain Bacteria; phylum Actinomycetota; class Thermoleophilia; order Solirubrobacterales; family 70-9; genus VRUE01. Next base: position 614,103 of record OY969094.1, on the reverse strand, counting down.
GCGGAACGCGTCAGGCTCCTCGTAGGCGCGGGGGTCGCGCTGCAGCAGGAGGCTCGGGATCATCGTGCCGACCCCCGCCGGAATTCGGTGGCCGCCGGCCTTGAACGGCGAGGTCAGCTTGCGCAACGAAGCCGAGGCGGGGGGCTGCAGGCGCAGGGTCTCCTCGACGAGCGGCTCGGTGACGTCGTTCTCGCCCTCGCGGACGAGCCGGTCGAGGATCCAGGCGAGAGCGGTCGCCGGTGGCTCCTGCGCTGCCATCAGCAGGGAAAGCAGCTCGGCGACGATCGCCGGTGTCCCCAGCGGTGGTCCGGCCCCGATCATGCAGCCGAGCACGTCCGGCTGCTCGCCTTCGGGCTCCAGGCGCCGCGCCTCGACCGCGCGAGCGAGGTTGCGCTCGAGCGGATCGGCACGCCATCTGAAGATGCGTTGTCCGAGGGCGCCGACCAGACCATCGCCCTCCCCCGGCAGAGTCGAGGGCGGGTTCCCGGGGGTCCGCAGCATCCGCTGGATCGAGCCGGTCAAGGCTGTCACGATCTCCTCCTCCCGCACGCCAAGGACGAGCCGGACGAAGATCTCGTCGGTCACCGCGCGCAGCCGCGGCAGCAGCTGGAAGGGCCGCCCCCGCGGCCACTGCGTGCCGTGCCGGGCGGCGATCTCGGCCATCGCGGGACGCCGCGCCGCCATTGCCTCGGCGGTGAGGGCGGGGGCGATGCGGCGCTGTGGTCCGGCATGACCCTTGCCATCGCCCGCGAACACCGACGGGGCCGGGGCGAACGGCAGAACCTCGCGCCTTGCCGCCCCCGCCCGAGCGGCCGCGGGGTCGGCGTCCTGCAGTGGGAGCACTGCCTGCGGGTCAGCGACGACCACGGTCGGCCGCACGGTCAGCAGCCGCAGGGTGAAGACATCGCCAAATGCTTCCCGGCAGGAGCGCAGATAGCCGAGTGGATCGCGATGGAAACCGAGGGTCTGGGCGAGCACATTGTTGGATGGCCCCGGTGGCAGGACTGGGTGGCCGCCGAGCGCGATCGTCGAGCTCATCACTCGCGCCGGGCGATGCCGCCGAGGGCGCCCGCCGTCGCAGCGCCGAGGGCTCGCCTAAGGCTGTTGGGGCGCTGTCGTCGCCAGCCCCCGTCCACCGCGTGCGGGGCGGTCGCCTCGAGCACGTTGCCGGCAGAGGACGCGACAGGACGGGCGGCGAAGGTTCCGCGGACGAAGGCCGGATGGGCGAGGCGGCGGAAGAGGACGGGGGCGAGTGCGTAGAGAACCTCCAGCAGCCGCCCGGCCCTGCCGTAGTTGACTTCGCGCTTCGGGTTCTCGGCGCAGGCCTCGATGCCGGCGGCGATCTCCTCCGTCGACAGCAGCGGCGGGATCGGCCTGATCCCTCGCCCGGAGTAGTTAGCGCCGTGCTCGAAGATCGGCGTGTCGACGGCCTGCGGGGACATCGTGGTGACGTGGATCTCGGGCTCGCCGGCGAGCTCGCCACGCAGGCACTCGGCGAGAGCGCGGACCGCGCTCTTGCTGACGATGTAGGGAGCGACCTGCGGTGAGCTGACCCGGCCCCAGACCGAGGACATGGTGATCAGCACGTCGCAGCCGCGTTCGCGAAAGTGCCGCAGGGCCGCGCGGGCGCCGTGGACCTGTCCCATCAGGTTGGTCTCGACCACCTGTCTGAAGACATCCGGCGGGATCTCGAGGAACTCGCCGTAAGCGATCACCCCGGCGCTGTTGACCCAAACGTCGATGCGGCCGAAGCGCTCGACAGCGGCGGCCGCGAATGCATCGACGGCGGCTTCGTCGGAGACGTCCAGCGCTTCGGCGTGGACCGCCGCTCCGGCCGCCTCGCACTGACGCACGACATCGAGGAGCGGCTCGGAGGAGCGGCTGCAGAGGGCAAGGGAGGCGCCGCGATGGGCGATCCGCAGCGCTGCCGCGCGCCCGATTCCGCTCGAGGCCCCGGTGATCACGACCACCGCCTGCTCGAGCGGCACCGGCATCAGAGAATCAACCGAGCCCTTTTTCCTCGGCGGCCTTGTAGGCGATCTGGAGGAAGTCGGAGAGGGTCAGGGCCGTAAAGACCGCAGCCATGAACCGCGTCAGCCTGGGAGCGAAGAGCAGGCTGAGGGCGAAGCCGGCGACGACCCATAGGCCGAGGCAGTAGGGGCAGATCAGCAACTCGCCGATTGCCCGGCGAGCGCCGCTCCCGCGCGAGTGCTCCTCCAGCTCCGAGGGACCCCCGGCTTCTTCGAGTTCGGTGAACGGTGCCCGCAGGGGGCTCGTCACCTTGTCCTTGCCGATCAGCCGACTGAGCTTGTGCGACGCGACGCCGATCAGGATCAGGTCCGCGAGGGCGACCCGCTCCGGCAGCTCGCGGCCCTGCCTCCTCGCCGTCAGCAGGCCCCCACCGAAGAAGGCGCCGAAGAGGAGCATCAGGCCCGCGTAGGAAAGCAGCGGCGGCCGCTCGGACGGCGGCGCGTACCCTCGCACCGCCTTCGGCAGCTTTTCGCTGTCGCTCTTGGCCTGCTCGGAGGCGGACGTGGTCACGAGTGAGGCGTTTACCCCCTGACGGCGGGAGTCAATCCGCGCCATGTGGGTATAGGGAGACCATGATCGGCGCTCTCATCCTCGGATTGTTTGCCGGCGCGGTCGGTAGGGCGATCGTTCCAAACGACGCCTTCGAGGGAATGCGCGGTCCGCGCTCGTGGCTGGCTTCGATCGTCCTCGGCCTGATCGGAGCGGCGCTCGGCTGGGCGATCTTTACGGCTGGTCTCGGGATCGGCGATGAGGAGATGTTCGACTGGGGCGGCGTGCTAAGCGCCCTGATCGGTGTCGTCATCGTCCTCCTGCTGGCCAACCTGATCTTGCGGCGCAGCGGTCGCGCCCCGGCCTCGCGGCATCAGAAGCCGAGCTGACGGTTTCCCCCTCCTCACTGAGACCGACTATGCGCGATCCATGCGCTCGCTCTGACCTGTGCCCTACTGCGAGTGCCGCATCGTCGGCCATGGGGTCGAGGCCCACGGCCAAATCTTCTGCTGCGCCCATTGCGCCCAGGAGGGGGTCGGGAATCTTGCCGACCGCGCCAACTAAAGCCAGACGTGCTGGAAGGTCAGCCGTCCGCCTGCGCTGCCGAGGAGTCCCATCGAGGCGCGTGGCGCTCGCCGCCGCTCGGTCGGGCTGCCCGGGTTGAAGATTTGAAAGCCGCCTTCCTCCTCATGCAGGGGGAGGTGGCTGTGGCCGAAGACCACGGCGTCGGCTTCGGGGAAGCGACGGCGCATGCGGGCGAGGCGGCCCTTGGCCCGCCCCGCGTCGTGGACCAGCGCCAACCTGCGGCCACTGAGCTCGACCTCCAGCTCCCCCGGGAGCTCATGCCGCAGCGCCGGCTCGTCAATGTTGCCGTGTACGGCCAACACCACTGGGCAGAGCGCTCGCAGGTCCGCCAGCACCGAGGCGGCGAAGAAGTCGCCGGCGTGGATCGTCGCCTCGGCCGCGCCGATCAGCTCGAGGCAGCGCTCCGGAAGACAGCGATTGCCCTTCGGCATGTGGGTATCTGCAATGACGGCGATCAAACTGTGAGTCGATTTTGATGGCGACGCGGTCGAAAAGGGCGGCAAGCGCGGCGAGCTGAGCGAGTACGAGCGCAAGCGCGACTTCGAGGCGACGCCGGAGCCGGCGCCGAAACGGCGGCGGCGCAAGAGGGCCCCGCCGCGCTTCGTCGTCCAGGAACACAGCGCCCGTCGCCTGCACTGGGACCTGCGGCTCGAGCATGACGGCGTCGCCGCCTCGACAGCCGCTACGTGCCCGGCAAGCGCGGCGGCACCTGGCTGAAGATGAAGACCGTCGGTCGCCAGGAGTTCGTGATCGGCGGCTGGGCCTCGGGCGAGGGGCGACGCCGCGATCGCATCGGCGCGATCCTCACCGGGAGGCCGGGATGGAGGGCCTGCTGAATCACCTCGCAGAGCGCACGCGGTGACTGAGGAGTCCAGAGGCCAGGCCCTGGTTTCCCGAAGAGCCGCCTGGGGGAGATGAGCAAGATGACGACTGTGGCGGAGAAGGGAAGCGCATCGAGCAAGGCGCTGGCCTCAGCGGGTCCGATCTGCGATTTGGTGGTCGGGATGCTCTCGGCTCCGCAGGCCGATCCGGATTTTTCAGTCGAGGCCGCTGCAGAGGCGGCGCGTCTCGCCGCCGCCGTCGACGCTCCTCTCGGCGACGACGACCTCCAGCTGGCCCTGTACCTCTGTTTCGAGCTGCATTACCGCTCCTTCCCTGGCGTCGACCCGGAGTGGGAGTGGAGTCCAAGGCTGATCGCGGTTCGCAACGCGCTGGAGGCCGCTTTCTTCGCGGCGCTCACGGAGGCGGTCGGACCGCTCGAGGCAGTCGGTCCCGCTGAGGTGGGCGAGCTGCTCTTCCGGATCGAGGCCGAGGACGACGGCCCCTCTCTTTCGCCCTACCTGGAGCGCAAGGCTGACATCAAGCAGTTCCGCGAGTTCGTCATCCACCGCTCTCTCTACCAGCTGAAGGAGTCCGATCCGCACAGCTGGGCGATTCCCCGTCTCGACGGTCCGGCGAAGACGGCGCTGCTGGAGGTGCAGGCGGATGAGTACGGAGGCGGGCGGCCGGAGCGAATGCACTCGCGGCTCTTCGCCAAGACGATGCGGGCCCTCGACCTCGACGATCGCGAGAACGCCTACCTCGGCCGCGTCCCGGGGACGACCCTGGCGACGGTGAACCTGATGTCGGCGACCGGCCTGCGACGGAGTCGGCGCGGCGCCATCGTCGGCCACCTGGCGATGTTCGAGATGACCTCCTCGATTCCCAACCGTCGCTACGGCAACGGCCTGCGTCGCCTCGGCCTCGATGCAGAGGCGACCGACTTCTACGACGAGCACGTCGAGGCCGACGCCGTCCACGAGAACATCGCTGCCTATGACCTCGCCGGGGGCCTGGCGCGGCAGGAGCCGGAGCTGGCGCCCGACATCGTCTTCGGCGCCCGTGCGCTGCTCCTGCTCGAGGCCCGCTTCGCCCAGCATCTGCTCGACTCGTGGCGGGACGGCGAAAGCTCGCTGCGGTGAGCGCCGGCATCGCCTACGTCCTGCCGCTTCGCTGGACCGAGCCGGGGCCGATCGGGGAGTTGGCGGATTACCTGCGCGGCATCGCCGGCGAGGTCAAGGAGATCCTCGTAATAGACGGCTCGCCCCAGCCGCTCTTCGGTCGGCACGCAGAAGCCCTGCGCGACGTCGCTCGGCATCTGCAACCACACCCGGACCTGTGCTTTCAGATGGGGAAGGTGAATGGGGTCGTCACGGGCGTGCGCGAGTGTTCCTGCGAGCGTGTCGTTCTTGCCGACGACGACGTTCGCTACGACGCAGCGGCGCTCCGCCGCGTCGCCGGTCTACTCGACGGGGCACACCTCGTGCGCCCGCAGAACTACTTCGACGAGCTGCCCTGGCACGCTCGCTGGGACACCGCTCGCACGCTGCTCAACCGCGTCTTCACCGGCGACTCCGAGTTCCCGGTCGGCGACTTTCCAGGCACTCTCGCCGTTCGCCGCTCCGCCTTCCTGGCCACTGACGGCTACGACGGCGACGTGCTCTTCGAGAACCTGGAGTTGATGCGGACGATCCGTGCCACTGGGGGAGTGGCGCTGACTCTGCTTGACCTCTACGTCGCCCGCCGGCCGCCCAGTACGGCGCATTTCCGCTCCCAGCGCGTGCGCCAGGCGTACGACGACTTCGCGATTCCGGCTCGGATCGCTTTCTTCCTGGCGGCGCTGCCGCTGGCACTCGCCGAGGCCGCGGCGATCCCACGCCGCCCCGTGGCAAGCCGCAACCTCGGAGCGGCCGCGCTGGCACTGATCCTCGCCGCCGAGGGCGGCCGCCGCCGTGCGGGCGGCAGCAGCCACTTCCCGGCCAGCTCTGCCCTGCTCGCCCCGGCCTGGGTGGCTGAACGCTCGCTCTGCGCCTGGCTCGCCCTCGCGGCCCGACTGCGTGGCGGCGTCCGCTACGGCGAGGTTCGCCTGAGCCGCTCGGCGACGTCCTCCCGCGTCCTGCGGCGGCGCTACGCCTCGAGGTCGGCCGCCGATGCGGGGAGCCCGCTCTCGGCCCGAAACCCGATCGCCTTGTGAGTGCCGTCGCAAAAAGGCCGCATCTGTGAGCGTCCACAGCGGCAGAGAGCAACGATCCGGCGCTTGATCTCGATCTCTTTGCCGTTCTGGTCGACGATCGAGAACGGCCCGCGCACCAGATACGGACCGTCGCGGTAGGGGGTGATCTTCGTCTCCTGGGCGGCCACGCCTTTTGCCCTCAGGCCTTCTTCTCGCCCCAGATGCCGCCGTTGGCCTCTCCCTCCCCAGATGCTGGCTCTCCACTTGATGGCGTCACCTTCTGGTCGGCGCGGCGGCTGAAGCCCACGTAAGCGAGGAAGAGCAAGAACAACGGTATAGCGATGACCAGCGCGAAGACCGGCGTCCACACGGCAGCGATCGCGATTACTACAAAAAGGACGACGATTGGGACGACGTACATTTGATCTCCTTGGTTTGCCTTTTGGCCTGGTCGCTTAGCGACGGTCCGGGGGCTATTTGTCGGCGACCTCTCCGGTCGGCTCTTTCGGCAGCCCGGCCGCTTCACGCAGTTTCTGCGCGATCTCCTCGATTTCGCCCGCCTCGGGGCCGGGCGCGAAAACCGCCGGCTGCTCCGGCAGGTCGTAGGCGAGCGCCCCTTCGGGGTGCAGCTCCTCGGCCACTTCGAGCTCCTCGCCGGTTTCGGGATGCGGTCCGTTGAAGACCGCCGCCAGCTCGTGGAAGTCGTCCGGCGACCAGCGGTAGAGCTTGAGATGTTCGCCGCGTTTGATGTGGGGTTTGCACTCGGGGATTTTGTCGGTCGGGATGCGCGGCGAGGGGAACAGTTTCTGCATGTCGGCGCCAGTCAGGTTCTCCAAGGCCCGCGCGTAGGCGACCTGATGGACGCCGCCGCGGACCAGCAGGTAGCCGGTGAGGGCACGGGCCGCCGGATGGTCGACGGCCTCGTAGACCTTGAGCTTGTTGTTCCGTGCCCCGGTCTCGAGGAAGAAGTTGTGGGTGAGATCGCCGATCAAGTCACCGGTGGCGTTGACGTAGTCGCCGTTCCAGGGCTTGCCCATCGAGTCTTGAACCATCGCCGAGGCGCCGCCGGCGAGAAACTCCTGGGTGTTACGGACGTCGGAGAGGCCTTTGAGCGAGCCTTTTTTGCCCGCTTTTTTCTTTGCGGCCCCGGTCAGCATCGTGTTGATCGCGGTCGAGACCAGCTCGATGTGGGCGAACTCCTCCGCCGCGATGCTGGCGACCAGATCGTAGAAGGGCCGGGCGCCCTGGCGGTTGCGGAAGTTGAACGACTGGTAGGTGTAGTTCATGAAGGTCGACATCTCGCCGAACTTGCCGCCGAGCAGCTCCTGAACGACAGAGGCGCCGTTCGGATCGGGGTCTGAGGGCGGAGGTAGCTCGGCGATGAGCCGATCGAGTCGCATGATCATGGGGGGCTCCCGAAGGTTGGGTCTTTGATGCGCGGTCTCAGGCCGTCTACCCGAAGCCTCAGTACCGCAACCCACCCCACGCTCCGCCCGAAAGCGCGGCACCACTTCTTGGTGACGACTATCGGTGGGCGCAGATCAACTGCGGGGGAGATGATCGGCCGCAGCGCCTTCGCAGGCGCGCTGCAAAGCCTCCCGGGGCGTGACGCCCCAGACCTTCCCGCCTTGCTGGTCGATCTTTTGAGAGAGACGACCTGGACTCGGTGCAGCTCATCGACCCGGAGGCGCATGGGGCATGGCTACCCGTTCTAAGACAGCGGAACCTCGTTCTCTCGGGGCGCCTCTCCTGTAGAGACGACGGGGAAAAGCGCTCGCTAGCCCTCTTCCCCGGTGGCGTCTTCGGTCGGTGCTCCGACCGGCTTGGACTCCGGAGATCCTCGTTGGCGGAGATAGACCGCGAGGATCGCGAACGAGCCGACCGCGAGGAACTCCGACTGCCAGTTCTGGAAGGTCGACTCCCAGAACTCCGAGCTGCCGATGTAGCTGAGCCAGGAGAGCCTCGGTTCGCCGTGGTCGTGCTGTTCTTGGTTATAAGCGGTCATTCCGGTGACCGACTGGGCAAACCAGGAGCCGAAGAAGATCAGAGCCATGACGATAATCAGGCTGTTCGAGTAGATCGCCGTGCGCCAGTCGCCGTGCTTCGACCAGCGCGGCGAGTCTTCGCGGGCGTGGCGGCCGACCATCTGCTCCTTGTCGGACTCCGTCCCCGCCTGGTCGAGTTCCTTCGACTCCGGCGAGCCCTTTTGCAACAGCCAGACCGTGGCCAGCGCGAAGAGCAGGAACTGCAGATACTCCGACTGCCAGTTCTCCATTACCGCCTGGCCGAAGCTGGAGGAGCTGAGGTAGCGCCAGATGCCGATCGGCGCCTCGCCGTGGGCAAGCGCCTCCTCGTTGTAGAGGTTGTGGCCGCTGATTGCCTGGCCGACCAAGGCCAGCAGGAAGATGGTCAAGAAGAAGAGCGACAGCGAGTTGTCGCGGACGAATCGCTTCATGGCCCTCAGTGATGGGTGAGACCGATGACCGAGAAGTAGGCGATCCCGCCGATCAGGATCACCGCCCAGATCAGAGCCATCGCGCGCATGGCTACTTGCTTCGGGGCGTTGCGGGAAAGGCCTTCAAGCTGCACTCCGCTGAGCGATCAGCATCGCGGGCGCGGATTGTCTCGACTACTGAGGGGTCCAGGGGGGTCACCGAGACGATCCGCTCCGGGCAGACGAGTAGGGCCCCGTCATCCGCGTCGAGATCCCGCTCCTCGCTGATCGGTCCTTCCAGCTCGACCAAGACTTTCCCGTCGATCTGCGCATCCGGTCTGCCGGCGAGGTAGCGGTAGAGAGACCCTCTCGCGTGGGAAAGGCGGCGATGCCGTGCCTGACCGTGTGATCGATCCGACCGTTGCCGAGGCAGGCGCTGCAGGTCGGCGTCGACCTCGCAGCTATGGAAGAACGTCCTGCCGCCTTCCTCGGCCATCGCCACTCACGGAGCTGCGGAGATCGCCTCCACCAAGGCGCCGGTCTGGTCGTCGGAGAGGTTGGTGGCGACGTCGGCCTGACTGACGATGCCGATCAGGTCATGGCCGTCGATCACCGGCAGGCGGCGAACCTTGTGCTCGGTCATCGTCTGCAGCGCCGCCTCGGCCGAGTCGTCGGCGCCGATCGTCACCGGCTTGCCCTCGCCCAGCTCGCTGGCCTTCGTCTCCTCAGCCGACTTCCCCTCTGCGATGGCCTTCACGACGATGTCACGGTCGGTGAGCATGCCCTTCAGGCGGTTGTCCTCGCCGCAGATCGGCAGCGCGCCGACGTCCAGCTCCCGCATCTTCTGCGCGGCCTCAGCCAGGGATTCGTTCTCCCCGACGCACTCGGCGCCGCCGGTCATGATCTCTCGTGCAGTTGCCATCGTTCCTCCTAGCCTCGTCTTGATCGGATACTTCGCTCTGTTCCCCTGGGCGAGCCGCCGGCAAACCGAATCTGTCGCGGTTTTGACGCCGCACTCTCGGGGGTAGCTCGAACAGCAGCAGTCTCAGTTCCAGGGTCACGCGATAGAGGAGGACGCATGGCGAAAGATCACGGCTCGAGCGTCAAGAACGACAAGCAGTACGAAGGGCTGCGCAAGAAGGGGATGAGCAAGCAGCGCGCCGCCTCGATCGCCAACTCCTCGGAATCCTCGAAAAAGGGCGGGGAAAAGAGCGGGAAGGGCAAGGGGGGCAGCAAGTCCCAGAAGCGCGCCGCCGGCCGCGAGGGCGGCAAGAAGTCCAGCTAGTCGAGCAGCAGGGGCGGAAGCGGCACCATCGCAATATGGAGGAGGACAGGTAACGCGCTTGTCTGCGACTTTCGTGACTCGGGGAAGATCGACGACTCCCTCGTGGGCCGTCGTTGGCCTAACAGCACTCAGGTAGCGGTCGGGGCTTTGGTTCGCCAATCAGCTCTGCGATCTGGTGCAGAACAGATCCAACGGCGCCGGCAGCCGTGTTCGGCTGCAGATGAGCATCTGAATAACCGCAAGGATGTCTTCGTTCCTGCGGGAACGACGAAGGGTCGGAGCCGTCAGGGGAGCTGCCGACCACCGCGCAGGGCGATGACCCGGGCCTCAAACCGAGTTGATGCCCGGCGACCGTGGATCATCCGCATTGCCTGGATGGTGCGAGCAAGGGATGGCGCCGAACGTCGGACTGGCAGTGGTCGTTGAGGCGTCGGCTCCTTGAGCATGGCTTCCTGCCTACCCCACTGGGGGTCGCGCCCAAACCACTTCGATGAGAAAGTCGAAGGTCGAGCCCGAGCAATTGCTGTCGGCGATCGCCGAGTCGGTCGAGGACGGCTTCTACCCGGTCTCCTCGCTGGCCTCCGATTTCCCCAAGCTGAGCCACCGAGAGATCGTGCGACTTCGAAAGCGCAGTTTGCGCCGAGGCCTTCTCCTCGAGCGCCGCGGCCTGGACGGACGGACCTATCTGGCCTTGACCAGCGAGGGCTGGCGGGTGCTCCGTGCCTTTCGCGGGCATCCTGAGACGCCGTGAGGCGGCGGTGATCGCTGTATTCCCCTACCGCTCTTCGCGCATCTTTACGCCCTCTACGAACCAGACCTTCCGCCCATCGGGGTAGGTCGCGGCCGGCCCCTGGTCACGGTGGCGCAGGCCTTTGCGGTACCACTTCTCGGTCCCGTTGACATAGACGCAGGCCGGTGCCCCTTCTCGGTGGCGGACGCCGTCGACGTAGTACTTGACCGAGCCGTTGGCATGTTCTACGGCGGGGCCGTCCTCGCGGTGAAGGCGGCCGTGGCGAAACCACTCCTGACGGCCACTGGGAAAGACGCGAGCGGGACCGCCGACGCGATGCAGCTCGCCCTCCGCATCACGCCACTCGATCGTCCCGTCCACCCCGATCGTGCCCTCGCCGTCTGCGCCCACGGCGCCTCCCTACCCGCAGGAGGTCGATTCGAGGCTCGGAGGCTTCAGGCAGCGAGCGGCAGCGGTCTGCGCGGGGCCAGCTCGATGAGCTTTGCCCGCTCGGAGTACACCGGCTCGAAGGTCGCGACCGAAAGCACGACGTAGCTATAGCCGCACGAGCAGGCCTCCTGCTCGACGTCATCGAGATTTTCAACAACGACCTCGGTTTCCTCGGCGCAGTTGGAGCAGACGAGTAGGGCTTGCCACATGTCATTGATAGTGCCTGGTCCGCAGGACGCCGACTTGGGCAGGTGCGCTGGACCGGCCGTACGGCCATGCGGAACCAGATTCGGTTTTTCTCGGCGTTTGTGCCCCCACCTTCGCCGCTGCCGGGAAGCTTGGGAGAAGGCGAACGCAGAGGAGCGCAAGAAAGGTTCGCAAAGAGAGGCACGAGCCCGATCTGCTGATGCCGATCAACTTGCAGGAGTGCCGACACACCTATGCGACGTGACTCGACGACTCCGGGGAGGTTCAATGACTTTTCCCCTGGTTTTCCCCCGACTAACGATTTGGCTCTAAAGGTAGCGGCGAGCGATCGCCTCACCGGTTTCCAAACCCGGCGATCCCGGGTTCGAGTCCTGGCTGCCCCGCTCGTAGGACTCCCGATCAGGCAGCGAATTCCGCTTGTACAAGCCGGGTCTTTAGGGGTACCGCAGGAGCAAAGGTTCCTCACCGCGGCGCGTCTCAGCACCCGGCATTCCGGCTTCGTCGGCGCAGCAAAAGGGCGACGGCGACGGCAACCGCTGCCGCGCGACCATCGCGGCGACGATCCCGAGGGTCCTGCTGATCGTCGCGCCGGCAACCGCGCCGAGGATCGCGGGCCCGGCGAAACAGCAGAGTGCCGTCAGGACGGACGCGCCGCCGCCCAGCAGCGCTGCGCGACCCGAGGACTGCTCGCCGTCGCTCACGCCGACGCCCCGGCGAAGGCAGCCGCCAGCTCATCGGCCACCGCCTGTCCGTTCTGTGGCGCCGCGACCGAGAGGATCAACTCGCGGCCGCGCTCCTCTAGAGAGAGGTCTAGGAACGAGCAGCACTCCGCCTCGGCCGCGACGATTTCCCCCAGCCGCTTTCGCGTCCCGGCATCGGAGCGAAAGCGCAGGACCTGGCGCCCGTCTTCGGTCGCGCGGTCGATCAGGCTCTCCTCGCCGATCTTGGCGATCGCGGCGAGCCGCTGTTTGAGGTCGTCCGCGCTGAGCGAGCAGGCGATCGATAGTGCTTCGGTCATTTCCAGCTCCTTGGGTGGGGGTCGGTCGCGTCGCTAGTGTTGAACCTGAACCTGGGTTTAGGTCAAGGAGAATCGAGATGGCAGAAGCAACGCTCAGCATCGGCGAGGTCGCGCAGAGGGCCGGGTCCAGCGTCTCGGCGATCCGCTTCTACGAGCGCGAAGGGCTCTTGCCCGAGGCCGAAAGGGTCAGCGGCCAGCGCCGCTTCCCCGGGGAGACGGTGCAGCGACTGGGGGCCATCGACGTGGCAAAGCAGGCCGGCTTCTCGTTGGAGGAGGTCGGCATCCTGCTCACCTCGATAGACGACGGAGCGCCCGCCTACGAGCAACTACGCGCGCTTGCCGTCCGCAAGCTACCCGAGGTCGATGCCCTGATCGCGCGGGCGCAGGCGATGCGCGAATGGCTAACGACGGCGAGCGACTGTGGCTGCGACTCCCTGGAGAGCTGCGCTCTGTTCGTCCGCCGATTCGAAGCTGCTCCAATCGAGGTATCGCCCGGAAGCTAGGCTGCCCCGCCTTCTCTCGGGCCGATCAGCGCAGCTCGTCGAGCGATGTGACCTCCAAGTCGAAGGGTTCATCGGCGGAGCGCCGGCGCCGGTAGGGGGAGACGGTTACGCGGTGGACCTCACCGCAGACGCAAGGGACCTCGATCGGTCGCGTGTCGCTGGCCGGGTCGGTCTTGACCTTGAGGCGCCGGAGCTTGCCGGCCGGCTTGCAGCCGAATGAGATCACCCAGCCGTAGTCGACAGGGTCGGTCTGCTTTTTCGGGCGGCGGGGCGGGGGCATCCACCCATCCTCTCCGGTTGTGAGCCTGGCTGTCGCCAGGTGCCTCGGTGGCCGCAGGCATACGCTGACGAAATGCGCAGGTGGCAGATTCCCAATGGCCTAAGTGGCGAGCCGCCTCCCGCGTGGCTGGGGGTAGTGGCGGCGCTCGCCGCGGTTGCGGCGGGAACGCTCCTCGTCTATCCGCTCAAGTCGGTGGCGCCGGTCGTCTCCCTCGGGGTCGTCTATCTGCCGGCGATCCTGCTTATCTCGACCGTGTGGGGGCTGCGTCTCGGGCTGCTCGCGTCGATCGTCAGCGCCGCCGCCTTCAACTTCTTCCAGATCCCGCCGCTGCACCGCTTCACGATCGCCGAGGAGGAGAACTGGGTCGCTCTGGCTGCGTTTGCGATTGCGGCGATCATCAGCAGCACCGTCGCCGGACTTGCCCGCGCCCGCGCGGTCGAAGCCGAGCGCCGTCGCGAGGAAGCCGATCAGGCGCTTGCCGAGCTGGAGGCTCTGACCCGTGAGCGCGACCGGATGCAGGCGGGGGCGGTCGAGGCCGAGGCGCTGCGGCGCAGCGATGAGCTGAAGACCGCGTTGCTGCGATCCATCTCCCATGACTTGCGGACGCCCCTGACCTCGATCATCGCCGGGGGCTCTGCGCTCGGGTCGGAGACGTTGACCAAGGAGGAGCGCGCTGAGCTGAGCGCCGCGATAGTCGGTGAGGGCAACCGCCTCTCCCGCCTGGTCGAGAACCTGCTCGACATGTCGCGGCTGGAGGCCGGCAAGGCAGAGCCGCACCGAGAGCCGGTCGACCTCACAGACGTACTGGACGCGGCCCGGGAAGGGGTTGCCGGATCGGAGTCGATTCGCCTCGCCGTCGACCCCGACCTCCCGATGGTCGACGCCGACGCCGCCCAGCTCGAGCGCGCCTTCGCCAACCTGCTGGAGAACGGCGTCCGCTATGGAGACGGGCGGCCCGTGTCGGTCAGGTCGCGGCTGATCGACGGCAATATCGTCGTCCGCGTGGTTGACCAGGGGCCGGGGATACCCGAGAGCGAGTGGAAACGGATCTTCGAGCCATTTCAGCGCGGCGATGCCGCCAACGCCGGCTCGGGTCTCGGTCTGGCGATCGTCAAGGGATTCGTCGAGGCCAACGGGGGAGAGATCGGGATCGAGTCGCTGCCGGGACAGGGCACCAGCTTCATCGTCACCCTGCCGTCGCAGGCGGGAGCCTCGGCATGAACGAGGCGACCCGAGTCCTGGTTTGCGACGACGAGGTGCAGATCCTCCGAGCGCTGCGGGTGATTCTGCGCGACGCCGGCTATGAGGCGGTCCCCGCCTCCACCGGTGAGGAGGCGCTGGACCGCGCCTCGGTGAAGCCACCGGTGGCCGCGATCCTCGACCTGATGCTCCCCGACATAGACGGCGTCGAGGTGACTAAGCGCTTGCGCGAGTGGAGCGAGATTCCGATCATCGTCCTCTCTGCGGTCGGGGAGGAGGAGACGAAGGTGCGCGCGCTGGCGGCCGGTGCCGACGACTACGTGACCAAGCCGTTCGGACCGCCGGAGCTGGTGGCGCGGCTCGAGGCGGTGCTGCGCCGGGCGAAGCCCGAAGCATCGGAGCCGGTAATCGGCGCCGACGGTTTGGAGATTGACCTCGTTGCCCGAGCCGTGAGGCGTGACGGGGAGGAGGCGCACCTGACCCCGACCGAGTTCGAGCTGCTGCGGGTTCTGGCGCAGAATCGCGGCCGCCTGATGACGCACCGCTCCTTGCTGATTGAGGTCTGGGGCGTGGAGTACGAAGACGACGTGCAGGTGCTGCGGGCCCACATCGCCAACCTACGCCGCAAGATCGAGCCCGCCGACGGCCCCCGCTATATCCGCACAGATCCCGGCGTCGGCTACCGCTTCTCAGCCTGAAAGGTCGACCGCGATGTCACGACAACTTATGATTCCTGCCGCAGACACGCGGCTCCATGCCGTCGACGCCCCAGGCGGCATGCCTTCCCTGCTCTTCCTCAGTGGCGGCTTCGGGACCGTGCAGAACTGGAGCCGTGTCATCCGTCGTCTGGACGGGAAGTACCGCACGGTGCGGTTCGACGCGCGGGCACGCGGGAAGTCGGGCAGATCGGCCGACTACTCCGTGGAGGCGGCCGTCGACGACAACGGACGGGTCATCGACGCGACCGGTATCGACCGGCCGATCCTCGTCGGGTGGTCTCACGGCGCCACGATCGCGGTGCGATACGCGGCTCAGCACCCCGGGCGGGTCGGCGGGCTCGTGCTCATCGATGGCGCCTACCCGATCGCCATGTTCGACGAGGCCGGAAAGCAGAAGGTCCGCGCCCAGTTCCGTCGGCTGGGCTGGATCATGCGCATCCTGGCAGCGCTCGGCCGCTCAGCCCGGATGTCTCCCGCCGAGTCCGCGGACGTCGTGATCGAGATGGACGCCGTCAACGGCGAGCTCGGACCCGACTTCGTGGCGCTGGAATGCCCGACCGTCTTCGTGGTGGGCACCGGAGCCCACTCGGGCGCCACCGAGGACGAGATGCGTACGGTGCGCGCTGCTGTCGCCGACGCCGAGGAGAGCAGCAAGCGCGTGTCCGTATTCGCGACCTCGCCCCACAACCACACGCAGATCCTCAACAAGGCCCCCGACACCGTGGTCGCCGCGATCGAGAACGTCATCCACGATTCTTTCTGACGAGCGCAAGAGCCTTTACGAAATCTGTATACGGAGGGCCGTTTCCTTTATGCGGCCTTGATGCGGTCCGGTCCATGATCGAAATGTGGACCTCGTCTCGATCGCCCTGGCCCTGATCGCCTTCGCGCTTCTCTACGCCGCGATCGGAGCGCTCGACCGCGTATGAGCGCCGCCGAGCTGTTTGGTCTGCTCGTCTCGGCCGTCGTCTTCGGCTACCTCTGCTACGCGCTGTTGCGTGGGGAGAAGCTCTAGGTGGTCCAGGGCTGGGTGCAGATCATTGTCTTCCTGATTGTCCTCACAGCCTTGGTGCCGCTGCTCGGCGGCTACATCGCCAAGGTCTTCCAGGGCGAACGAGTCTTCCTGTCCCCTCTCTTCGGGCCAATCGAGCGCTTCGCCTACCGAGTGCTGCGTGTGCGGCCCGAGGAGGGGCAGGACTGGAAGGGCTACGCCCGCTCGATCGTCGTCTTCAGCGTCGTCTCCTGGCTGGTCCTCTACTTGATCCTCCGCACGCAGAGCATTCAGCCGTTCAACCCCGAGGGCTTCGACTCCGGCCCCTGGAACCTCAGCTTCAACACCGCCTCCTCTTTCGTCACCAATACCAACTGGCAGTACTACGGGGGGGAGACGACGCTCACCTACTTCGCCCAGATGGCGGGGCTGACGGTGCAGAACTTCGTCTCCGCCGCGGTGGGGATTGCCGCGCTCGCCGCGGTGATCCGCGGCTTCGCCGCCCGCTCAGGTGCGGCGCTCGGCAACTTCTGGTCCGACCTGGTCAGGATCAGCCTCTACATCCTGCTGCCGATCTCCCTCGTCGCTGCCCTCGTCCTCGTCTCCCAGGGGGTGATCCAGACCCTCGACGGCTCACAGGTCTTCGACACGATCGCCGGCGGGTCCCAGACGCTGGCGCTCGGCCCGGTCGCCTCACAGGAGGCGATCAAGGAGCTCGGCACCAACGGCGGTGGCTTCTTCAACGTCAACAGCGCAATGCCGTTCGAGAACGCCAACGGCCTGACCAACTTCGTCGAGCTGATGCTGATCCTGATCGTCCCTGCCAGCCTCACCTACACGTTCGGTCGCATGATCGGCAACCGCCGCCAGGGCTGGGCGCTCTACGGGGCGATGATGGCGATGTTCATCGTCGCCGTCGCCGTCGTCTACACCGCCGAGCAGCATGGCTCCCCGGCCCAGCACCACGCCGGCGTCCTCACCTCGGCCTTCGACGGCTCGACCGGCGGCAACATGGAGGGCAAGGAGCAGCGCTTCGGCATCTCTGAGACCTCGCTCTGGGCGGCGATCACCACGGTCACTTCCTGCGGCGCCGTCAACGGCGCGATGGACTCGCTCACCGGGATCGGCGGTCTAGTGCCGCTGGCCAGCATGGGCACCGGCGAGGTGGTCTTCGGCGGGGTCGGCTCGGGCCTCTACTACATGCTGCTCTTCGTCCTTTTGACCGTCTTCATCGCCGGCCTGATGGTCGGCCGCACGCCCGAGTTCCTCGGCAAGAAGATCGAGTCGCGGGAGGTGAAGCTGGTCTTGGTCGGCGTCCTCGTTACGCCGCTGCTCGTCCTCTTCGCGACAGCCTGGGCGGTGGCGAGCCCGGATGGCACCCAGTCGATCTACAACTCGGGACCGCAGGGCTTCTCGGAGTCGATCTACGCCTACATGTCGCAGGCGAACAACAACGGCTCCGCCTTTGCCGGCTACATCGGCTTCCTACAGCCGAATGCACCCGGCAACGTCAACTCGGAAGCGTTCAGCTTCGCCAACCTGCTCGGCGGCCTGACGATGCTCCTTTCTCGCTTCCTGCCGATGATCGCGGCGCTGGCGGTGGCGGGCTCGCTGGCCGGCAAGCGAGTCGCCCCGGCCGGCGCCGGCACCTTTCGCGCCGACTCGCCGACCTTCGTGATCCTGCTGATCGGCGTCGTCGTGATCGTCGCCGCCCTGACCTTCTTCCCCGCCTTCCTGCTCGGCCCGATCGTGCAGGGACTCACCGACCAGCTCTTCTGAGATGAACCACCTGCGAAAAGACCTGATCACCGCGACGATCGCGATCGTCCTCTTCTCCCTGACGCTCGGCATCGCCTATCCGCTCCTCACCACCGGCATCTCGCAGGTGCTTTTCCCGAATGCCTCGAACGGCAGCAGGATCGAGCTCGACGGCAAGCTCGTCGGCTCGAAGCTGATCGGGCAGGACTTCCGTGGCCTGCCCCGCTACTTCCAGGGCCGTCCCTCGGTCACCGGTTACAGCGCCAACGTCACCTACTTCAACAACCTCGGGCCCAACAACAGGGAGCTCTCCGAATTCTTCGGGGAAGAACTGAAGACCTACCTGGCGCGCGAGCGCCGCTACGACCCAGGCCTCACCGCCGCCGGGGTGCCGGTCGACGCCGTCACCACCTCGGCCTCCGGGGTCGACCCACACATCTCCGAGGCCAACGCCCGCATTCAGGCGCACCGGGTGGCGGCGGTTCGCGAGCTGCCGCTCGATCGAGTGCTCGAGCTGATCGACGAGCACACCGACGGCCGCTTCCTCGGCCTCTTCGGCGAGCCCGGCGTCAACGTGCTCCAGCTCAATCTCTCCATCGACAAGGAAGCGCCCCGATGACCGACGAGACCCTGCGCAACCGTCCCCGCTCCCTGTTCGACCGCGCGATCATGCTTCGGGCGGTGATCGACTCGCTGATCAAGCTCGACCCCCGCCACCAGATCCGCAACCCGGTGATGTTCGTGGTCGAGATCGGCGCCGTCATCAGCACCGGTGGCTGGCTGATTCAGGTCTTCGGCGGCCCGCCGCTGGGCGGCGGCGACGAGCCGGCTTGGTTCGCCTTCTCGATCGGCGCCTGGCTCTGGCTCACCGTCGTCTTCGCCAATTTCGCCGAGGCTCTGGCCGAGGGTCGCGGCAAGGCACAGGCCGACGCGCTGCGCTCGATGCGCACCGAGACCGTCGCCCGGCTTCGCGACGGGGGCGAGAAACCGGCCTCGGAGCTGCGCCGCGGAGATGTGGTCGTGGTCGAGGCCGAGGAGGCGATCCCCGGCGACGGCACCGTGATCGAAGGCATCGCCTTCGTCGATGAGTCGGCGATCACCGGCGAGTCGGCACCCGTGGTCCGCGAGTCCGGCGGCGACCGCAGCGCCGTCACCGGCGGCACCCGCGTGCTCTCAGACCGGATCGTCGTCGAAATCACGCAGGAGCCCGGCCAGAGCTTCCTCGACAAGATGATCGCCTTGGTCGAGGGGGCCGAGCGGCGCAAGACCCCGAACGAGATCGCCCTCAACATCCTCCTCGCCGGCCTCACCCTGGTCTTCCTCACCGTCGTCGTCGCGCTGCGTCCCTTCGCTGAGTTCTCAGGCACCGATGCCTCCGTAGTAACCCTGATCGCCCTACTGGTGGCGCTGATTCCGACCACGATCGGCGCCCTCCTCTCAGCGATCGGAATCGCCGGCATGGACCGCCTCGTCCGCCACAACGTCCTTGCCCTGTCCGGGCGCTCGGTCGAGGCCAGCGGCGACGTCGACGTGCTGCTCTTGGACAAGACCGGCACGATCACGCTCGGCAACCGCGAGGCGACTCGGTTCATCCCGATGCCGGGGATCGAGGAGAAGGAGCTGGCCGAAGCGGCCCAGCTCTCCTCGCTCGCCGACGAGACGCCGGAGGGCCGCTCGATCGTCGTCCTCGCCAAGGAGTACGGAATCCGAGAGCGCGAGCTGCGCTCCCACGAGGCGACCTTCGTTCCCTTCTCCGCCGAGACCCGGATGAGCGGCGTCGATGTCAACGGCAACCAGTACCGAAAGGGTGCCGGTGACGCGATCGTCAAGTTCGTCGCAGAGGCCGGTGGCAGGCCTCCGGCTGAGCTTCAGGAACAGCTCGACCTGATCGGACGAGACGGGGGGACGCCGCTGGCCGTCTGCCGCGACAACCACGTGCTCGGGGTCGTCTACCTGAAGGACATCGTCAAGGAGGGGATGAGCGCCCGCTTCGACGAGCTGCGGCGGATGGGGATCAGCACGGTGATGGTGACCGGCGACAACAAGCTGACCGCGGCGAAGATCGCCGAGGAGTCCGGGGTGGACGACTTCCTGCCCGAAGCGACGCCCGAGCAGAAGCTTGAGCTGATCCGCAGCCATCAGGCGGAAGGCCGGATGGTCGCGATGGCCGGCGACGGCACCAACGACGCCCCCGCGCTCGCTCAGTCCGACGTCGGCGTGGCGATGAACACCGGTACTCAGGCGGCGCGTGAGGCCGGCAACATGGTCGACCTCGACTCCAATCCGACCAAGCTCATAGAGATCGTGGAGATCGGCAAGCAGCTCCTCATCACCCGCGGCGCCTTGACCACGTTCTCGATCGCCAACGACGTCGCCAAGTACTTTGCGATCCTGCCGGCGATCTTCGCTTTCACCTACGCCGCCAATCCGGGCGAACGGGGACCGCTGGACGACCTCAACATCATGTCGCTCGGCACTCCGCTCTCGGCGATCCTCTCGGCGATCGTCTTCAACGCGCTGATCATCCCGCTGCTGGTGCCGCTCGCCCTGCGCGGCGTCCGCTACCGGCCGATCGGCGCCACGGCGCTGCTGCGCCGCAACATGCTGATCTACGGCCTCGGCGGCTTGATCGTGCCCTTCCTCGGCATCAAGCTCCTAGACCTGATGATCCACAACTTGCTTGGAGCATGAGCCGATGGCAGGCCGCCTCAAGGTCTTCATCGGGATGGCCGCCGGGGTCGGCAAGACCTACCGGATGCTGCAGGAGGGACATGCCGAGCAGGAGGCCGGGCGCGACGTGGCGATCGGCTACATGGAGCCGCACAAACGGCCCGAGACCTCAGCTCTGGCCGAGGGCTTGGAGACGGTTCCGCGGCGCCGGGTCACCTACAGGGAGACCGACCTGGAGGAGATGGACCTGCCGGCACTCCTCTCCCGCGTCCCCGAGCTGGCGCTGATCGACGAGCTGGCCCACACCAACGCGCCCGGCATCGAGCACGAAAAGCGCTACGAAGACGTGCGCGACGTGCTCGCCGCCGGGGTCGACGTCTTCTCCACCGTCAACGTGCAGCACCTGGAGTCGCTGAACGACCAGGTCGCCGAGCTGACCGGGACGCGCGTGCGGGAGACGATCCCCGACGCGGTGCTGGGAGAGGCCGACGAGGTGGTTCTCATAGACCTGACTCCGGAGGCGCTGATCGCCCGGCTGCGGGCCGGCAAGATCTACCCCGGCGAGGCGATCGAGCCGGCGCTGAACAACTTCTTCGCGGTGAAGAACCTGCTGGCGCTGCGCGAGGTGGCGCTGCGCCAGGTCGCCCAGGAGGTCGAGGCGAAGCGGCTGGTGGTCGAGCCGCCGCTCGGCACCCGCGAGGAGCGGGTCGCCGCCGAGGTGCCGAAAGCCGTCGGCGAGCGGCTGCTGGCGCTGGTCCGGCCCCAGCCCTCCTCGCAGCGCCTGGTGCGCCGCGCCTGGCGCTCGGCACAGCGGCTCGGCACCGACCTCGACCTGCTCTGGGTGAAGCCCCCCAACCAGCCGGTCGAGGGAGAGGTGGAGCGGCAGGTGACCGCGCTGCGCCACCTCGCCTCGGTGCTCGGTGCGAATTTTCTGATCGAGGAGAGCGACGACCTGGTGAAGGGAACCGCCGAGGTCGTTCGCGAGCGCGGCTCCACCTACATCATGGTCGGCGAGTCGGAACCGCGTCGTGGGCTGGCCCGGCTGCGTGAGCCGCTGCCGCAGCGCCTGATGGCGGCGACACCCTCGGGTGTGGACGTGAGGATCATCGCGCGCCGTGGTTCGAGGGAGGACGAGTGAGCGTCGAGCGTGTGCTGATCGGCGTCGCATTGATTCTGGGGCTGGTAGGGGGCTACCTGATCGCGCGCTCGCGATGGAGCGGCCGGCGCTCCGAAGCACCGGAGACCGTGCATCAGATCCTCCTGCCGTTTACCGGGACCGAGATCTCCCGCCGGGCTGTCGACGCGGCGCTGCGACTCGCCAAGGCGGAGGACGCGACGCTGATGCCCGCGTACCTGGCGACCGTCTCGAAGCGGCTGCCGCTCGACTGCGCGATGCCGGCCGAAGCGGCCAAGGCGATGCCGATGCTGGAGGCGATAGAGCAGCGCGCCGCCGGGCAGGGAGTGCCCGTCGACTCGCGGATCGAGCGCGGGCGCTCTTACCGCCACGCCCTGGAGCGGTTGCTCGGCCGCGAGACTTTCGACCGAGTCGTCGTCCCGGCGACCGCGCAGGCCGGTGCCGGTTTTTCCGGCGACGACCTCGTCTGGCTGCTGGCAAAGGCTCCGGCCGAGGTGCTGATCCTGCGACCGGGGCCGGAGGACAGACGGGGGATACTGCGCGGATGATCGTCAACTGCGCCGCCTACGAAAACGGGCTTCGCTGTGGCGAGGGCCTCGACTTCAGGCAGGCAGTCGAGGCTGCCCGCAACGACGGCACCTTCGCCTGGCTCGGCCTCTACGAGCCGACGGAGGAAGAGTTCGAGGCAATCGCGCGCGAGTTCGACCTGCACGAGCTCGCCGTCGAGGACGCGATCAACGCCCACCAGCGCCCCAAGGTCGAGCTCTATGGCGACACCCTCTTCGTCGTCGTCAAGACCGCGAACTACGTCGATCCCGAGGAGGTGATCGAGATCGGTGAGCTGATGATCTTCGTCAACCCCAGCTTCATCATCACCGTGCGCCACGGCGATGGCGACCTGCGCTCGGTCAGGGAGCGGATCGAGCACCGTCCGGAGCTGCTCCGCCATGGGCCCGGCATGGCCCTCTACGCGATCCTCGACCACGTCGTCGACAACTACGAAGTGGCCGCCGGCGGCGTCGACGTCGACGTGCAGGAGGTCGAGCGCCAGGTCTTCTCCGAGGACCGCGACAACCCGGCCGAGCGGATCTACAAGCTGGAGCGCGAGGTGCTCGACTTCTATGGGGCGGCCGCACCGCTCTCGGCGGCCGTCGACGAGATCGTCCGCGGCCACTTCGAGGTCGTCCCCGACGATCTGCACGAGTACTTCCGCGACGTCCATGACCACCTGCGCCGAGTCGAGGGGCGGATCGCCGCCTTTCGCGAGCTGCTCGGCAGCGCCCTGCACGCCAACCTGACCCAGGTCTCGGTTCGCCAGAACGAAGACATGCGGAAGATCTCCGCCTGGGTGGCGATCATCGCCGTGCCGACGATGGTCGCCGGCATCTACGGGATGAACTTCGAGCACATGCCGGAGCTGGAGTGGCGCTTCGGCTACCCGTCCGTCTTGCTGCTGATCCTCGTGATCTGCACGGTGCTGTACCGACGTTTCAGGCGAGCCGGCTGGCTGTAGGCGACCTGATTGTCAATCGCGGTCGTGTCTGGGGGCGGTGCGGAGCCCGACCCGGGGATTTCTTGCATCCATCATTCGTACGTCTATACGAATGTTAGTAGGATGAGCGTCGTGACCAAGGACGCCGACACCTGCGATCTGCTCTGCCTCGACCTGCCGAAGGCCGAGCGCGTTCGCAAGAACCTCCCGGCGGCCGACGACCTGGACCTGCTTGCCGCCGGAGCGAAGGCGCTGGGGGACCCGACCCGCCTCGCTGTCGCTCTGGCCCTGGAGGCGGGGGAGACGGCCTGCGTCTGCGACCTCGCGTGGATCGTCGGCCGCGACGAGCGGCTGGTCTCCCATCACGTCCGGCTGCTCCGAACCGCTGGGCTCGCCCGCTCGGAGCGCGACGGGAAGATGGTCATGTACGAGCTCACCGAGCGCGGTCATGCGCTGCTGGCTGCGGTCGCTGCGCAGGGGATCGCGGCGTGAGCTGCTGCGTGCAGACCGACTAGCCGATGGCCACCCTCGCTCTCATCCTCTACGGGCTCTACCTGGTCCTAGCCTTCGGCCTTCGCACGCTGATCCAACTTCGCCGCACCGGCTCGACCGGCTTCCACGGCCTGGGTGGTCGTCCCGGCTCGGCCGAGTGGACCGCCGGGGTCGGCTTCACGGTGGCGTTGCTCGTCGGCGCAGCCGCTCCGGTGCTTGCCCTGCTCGATCTGGTCGAGCCGATCGCCGTCCTCGACACCACGACTGCTCACATTGCCGGACTTCTCCTCGCCGTCGGCGGTATCGGCCTCACCTTCTACGCGCAGGTTGCGATGGGGGCGAGCTGGCGAATCGGTGTCGATCCCGCCGAGCGAACGCAGCTCGTCACCACCGGTCCCTTCACCCTCGTTCGCAACCCGATCTTCGCCGCGATGCTGCCGACCGCGCTCGGGCTCACCCTGCTCGTTCCGAGCTGGGTGGCGATCGCCGGGCTCCTCGGTCTGGTCCTCGCGCTTGAGCTGCAAGTGCGAGTCGTCGAGGAGCCCTACCTCTTGCAAGTGCACGGCAGCACCTATGCCGCCTACGCAGCTCAAGTCGGGCGTTTCGTTCCCGGCGTGGGACGCTTGCCGGCACGGTGAGGCACCGGCACGGAGCATTTCTCCAGGCGCCAACCAAGCCCTAGCGGTGGCTCTGAGCGGTCGATCACGCTCACTCGGGCGGTCGATCGTCCTCGCGAGCCGTATCTGCGATTGCCACCGCGACGAGGACGGCGGT
Organism: uncultured Solirubrobacterales bacterium; assembly: GCA_963697695.1. GTDB lineage: Bacteria > Actinomycetota > Thermoleophilia > Solirubrobacterales > 70-9 > VRUE01. The sequence goes on along the minus strand of OY969094.1, from coordinate 589,868 downwards.
CGAGGCTGCGATCGCGGCGAACTGCGTCAGCGGCGCGGTTGCAACCGCCAGGATCGCCAGCGCTCCCAGCGCCAGCGGGCGTGAGCGCGGAATTCGGTCGAGCGTCTCACGGAAGACGAAGAGCTGGGCAAGGAGGAAGAGCGCGGGTCCACCAAAGGCGAGGATCGTGAAGCCGAGTGTCGGAGAGTCGCTCGGATGCGCGATCGCGAGCTCGTCTCCAACCGCGATCGCAATCAGAGCGAGGACCACCAGCGTCAGCGTCCAGGTGCCCAGCCAGCCGATGCTGCCGGCGTCTCGGGAGCGCTCTGCTGCTTCTTCTCCCGCTGGCTCGGCGCTCTCGAAATAACACCACCAAAGCGCGACGGTCCCGGCGAAGCTGACTACCAGCGTAAGCAGGCGCTCGACCTCGAATGGCTCGCTGACGAACGCGGCGCCCGTCGTCAGCACGGTCTCGCCGAGGGCGATCAGAAAGAAGAGCCGGAAGCGCTCCAGAAGATGTTCCCCCGAGACGTCGGTGTTGTCGAGGTCGATGCGGCGGCCACGACCCGGTAGCCAGTGCAGCGCCCAGGCCCCGGCCTGGGTGGTCACAATCGCAAGCCCCCAGAGCACCAGGCGCGCGTCGCCGTCGACGATTGCGCCGGCGATCCAGAGACAGCCGGTCAGCAGCCCCCAAACGAGGTCGTTGACGAAGTGCTCGCCCTGCGCCCTTCCGCGGAGGGCCACGATCAGGAATGCCGCTCGGCCGAGCATGAGGAGCAGGTAGCCGGTGACGAAGAGCCAGGCGCGGTCCCCGAAGGCGTCGGGGATCGCCACCGACATGAGCAGGCTGGCGAACATCAGTCCGACCAGCAGCAACTTGACCGGCGGCCGCTCGGGGTCGAGCCAGTTCGCTCCCCAGGCGGTCGCCGACCAGGCATAGATCACCGCGAGCGCCAGGATCACCGTCTCCGCGCCGGTCCGCAGGTCGACGTGTTCGAGCAGGTGGTGCGAGAGCTGCCCGATCGCGAAGACGTAGACGAGGTCGAAGAACAGCTCGATCGGGGTGACGGCGCGCTCCTCGCCGGGCGCCCGCGAAACGGCGATCCTCATCGCTGCGATCCTATGGCCCTCTATGACTTGCCCATGTCGGCATCGATCGGGCTCTCGACTTGCGCTCGATCTCGATCGACACCAGACAGCTACGCCGCTACCGAGTCGAGCCGATCCAGCTCCAGCCTGAGTGCTGAGAGAAAGGCCGAACCCGGCCTGACCTTGGCGATCATCTCCACCGAGTCGCGATAGTGGTCGGCCATGCTTGCGATGCTGGTGCCCATCCGCTCTTCTGCCGCTTTCCGCGACGCCTCGATCCCGCGGCGAAGCCCGGCAATATCGGAGAGCTTGTCGGCGGCAAACACGGTTACGGCTCGCGCCCCGGCGGCGGCGACCTGAGCCCGCAGGGCGGTCTTGCGTCCCTCGAAGGACTTGATCGTCGGATCCTCGCTGAGGATCATCACGAGCCACGCGATCGAGTCGCCCATCTCGTTTCTCAGCTCGGGTTCCCTGAGACTTCCCCGCTCGACGGAGTCGTGGAGCAGTCCCACGGCGATCAGCTCTTCGTCGAATTCGAGCCGATGCAGCAAGCCGGCTACCTCGCTGACGTGTTCGAGAAAGAAGCGTCCGTCGGACGGACGACGTTCGGAGCCGTGAGCTCTTGCCGCCAAATAGAAGGCGGCGCTCAGATGCTCAGAGGCCGAGATCCACGCGGGTGTCCCGGAGATCTCGCGCCCACTCCGAAACGATTGATCCTTCGCAAGGACCAGCCTGCCCACCGAGCGATTGCCGTTGGCGCCCGCCACCTCTCGAGTATTGCAATTCGTGTCTCGATGCCATGAGCGGCAGAGCCCCCCATGCGCCTCTGCCGAAAGCAGTTTAGTTTCGTACAACTTTCAAGTATTTAAAAGAAACTTGACTTATATGTTTTCGTCGGCATAGGCTTGCGCCCGATCGGCTCCTTATCTGCGGAACTGGAGGTTTCGAATGGCCAAGCAGCAACGTTCTGGGCGCGGAAAAGGTGTGCCGTATCACCCCTTGGTCGAGGCGCTGGCCTCGGACCCGAACAAGCCTCCGGAGCGGGCGAAGAGACTGTTTGGCTTCCCGGGGCCCGCTGCTGACGCGAGCTCGACGCGGCTCTGGCTGGACGCGGATCTGACCGGCTACGTCGACGTTCCCAACGACGCGATCAAGCACAGCCAGACGCTGGTAGACGACCGGGGAACGATTCTCTGGGTCGACCCTGCGGCCACGCTGACTTACTCCAGCATCCAGTCACACGAGGTTCAGGCGGACTTCCTCGGCGGCTCGATCGCCGAACGCAATCTCGCTGCTGCGGTGCCACCCCCGGGTTCGATCGAGATGGCGGCATTCAAGCGTCAGGTCGTCAGCCCCGTTGGGCCGCCCTGTTTGAAGCCGATGACAGGTGACCCCGTCCTATGTCACACCTGGGAAGACGACTGCATCACCCCGGTGTTCCACTGCGCAGAACGGACACCCGACCTCACCTGTCCGCCCAGCACCGATCCCTCTGTCTGCCGGTCAAGCGCCGACGTTCCCTGCCGGTGAGCTCTCGCCGGTCCGCGCTTCAGCCGGCTGGATGCTGAAGCAGGAGGAGGTCACCGAGTACCTGTTGCGCCGAGGATTACTGACGCCTGAGGCGGTCGTCGGCGGCGACCTCCTCATCCGTGAGGTCTCCAGCCGCAACCGCAATTTCGCGGTGGAGACGACCACCGGCCCGTCTTATCTACTGAAGCAGGGACGCGCCGCCAAGGGCGCTCTGACGGTGGCCCGCGAAGCAGACATCTACGAGCAGCTCGTGGACAAGGGAGACAAGCTGCGCTCCCGGCTGGCGGGCTACGTCGGCTATGACCCCGACGAAGGGGTGCTGGCGCTCGAGCTGCTGCGCGACGCCGAGGACCTGCGTGCTCGCCACCTGCGCATCGAGGCCTTCCCGGCCGCCCTCGGCGAGGCACTCGGAGCCGCTCTCGGGACGGTCCATCGCGAGATGCGGGAAACCCGCTCCGAGGCCTCGCTGCCGTGGGTGCTTTCGATGCACCGGCCCGACACCGGTGTGTTCCGCGACCTCAGCGCGGCGAACATCGAGCTGATCAAGATCGTCCAGGGCGCCGAGGGTCTCGGCAAGCGCCTCGACGAGCTGCGTGCCGGCTGGCGCGTCGAGACGCTGATTCACCAGGACGTCAAGTGGGACAACTGCTTGGTCGCGGGCGAGGACGACTTGCGCCTGATCGATTGGGAGGTGGCCGTCGCCGGAGACCCTTATTGGGATCTCGGCTCGGCGCTGAGCCAGTACCTCGGTTTCTGGCTGTTCTCCATTCCGGTTACGGGTAGCGAGCCGACGGCACGCTTTCCGGCGCTCGCGCGCTATCCGCTGGACACGATGAAGGACGCGCTGCGAGCCTGCTGCAGGGGGTACGCGGGCGCCGGCAACGGCTTACCGGCGCTGGTCGGGGAGCCGTTGCAGCGTACGGTCGCCTACACCGGAGCGCGATTGATCCAGGGTGCCTTCGAGGTGTCGCAGTTCGACCAGCGGCTCGGCAGCGCCGCGATCCTGCACCTGCAGCTGGGCGCGAACCTGATCGAGCGGCCCGACGACGCGGCGGCGCAGTTGCTGGGACTGACAGCGGCCGCGCCAGGATGAACGCCTACCGAGAAGCGGTCGCAGCTGCCCTCGATGCGGTGCGCATCGAGTCCCCGACCAGCTTCTCCTGGTACGGGGAACCCAGTGCGCCGCTGCCCGCCGACGTGATCGAGGAGATGGGCGCGGACACCGCTCGCACCTATCTCTGCCACGGGCTGCAGGATCGTTTCTATTCCAGTTTCTACTGCGCCGGGCAAGCCGTCCCGCGGTCCTCGCTGAGAATGGCGGAGCAGCCACGCGGCGCCTCCTTCTTCATCGACTCGCTGTCGCGCGCCAACTGCGGAACAGGCAGCCGCGAATCGGGCTGGACGGTCGTCCGGACCGAGGAGGACGGCCGGCTCGTGGTGCGCCGGGAGGGCCTCAGTCTCTGGGCGCGCTCCGACGAGGTCCTGGGCACGGACACGAGCCCCGGCAGCAAGGTGAGCGTGGCTCTTCCGCCGGAGTTGCTGCGTCTCTCGCCCGGCTTCTACATGGCGCTCGGCGACGAGGAGCTGGTTGTCGGTGAACCCATCGTCCGTCACTACTGGCATTTGAGCAGCAGCGGTGGGGCGGCGCTGGTCGCGGCGGCCACGCGCGCGCTCAACGAGGAGAGGCTGCCTTTTCGGCTCAAGGTCCTGGTCGATCCGGCCGGCTACTCCCGCTGCGATGCCGGGGTGCTCTACACCCCGCGCGGACTGCGGACGGAGGTGGCGAGCCTTCTCCCCTTGTTGCTGGCGGGCGTCGCAGAGCACCTGCGGCCGGGCACGCCGGCCTTCACCAAGCCCTTGGCCGACGGCCTCGCTGTCGCCGAGAGCCCGCCTGGCACCGAGAGCTTCGGCACACATCGCTGCGAGCTGCTCGCAGAGGCGATGGTTCGGGCCTTCGAGCTCGGAATCGAGGCCGCCTCGGAGCGGCTTGCCCTGGTCGAGCAGAGCTTCGAGGAGCAGGGCATCTCCCTCGATCGCCCTTACCTCAACGCTGGATCGGTCGACGACTACGAGCTTGTGTCGTGAGCGAAGGCACCTACCTCGATGCCGCGCTGCAGCTGGGTGCCGAGATCGCCGCGAAGGCGATCTGGAGCGACCGGCGCTGCACCTGGGTCGGTGGGACGCCGGATGAAGGGCCCGGTGGGATCGTGATGAATTACGCCACCTTCGGACCGGATTTCTACGGCGGTACGGCGGGCGTCGGTTTCGTGCTCGCGGAGCTCTACGACGCCGGCGGCAAGGCCGAGCCCGAGTTGCGGCGGACGGCGCTGGGGGCGTTCGAGCACGCGCTCACCCGAGCGCATGAGCTGGCGACCTCCGCGCGCCTCGGGGCCTACTCGGGCCAGCTGGGAGTGGCGCTCTCCGCCGCGCGAGGCGGGGCGATGCTGGACGAGCCGACTCTGACCGAGCGCGCGGATGAGCTCACCAAGGAGCTCGACTACGACACGGGACCGTTCGAGAACGACCTCATCGCCGGCCGCGCCGGCGGCATCCTGGCGCTTTTGTCCCTGGATCAGCTCGGTGCCACCAGCGGCACCCTCGAGCGGGCGGTCGCGCTCGGCCACGATCTCCTCGCCGCCGCTGATCGCGACGAATCGGGTTTGTCCTGGGCATCGCCCGCCTTTCCAGAGCAGCGCAACCTGACCGGTCTGTCGCACGGTGCGGCGGGCGTAGCCGTCGCGCTGCTGGAGCTGCACCGCGCGAGCGGCGAGGCCGGCTTCCGCGCTGCTGCCGAGGCGGGATTCGCCTACGAGCGGGCGCTCTACGACGCCCAGGCGCGCAACTGGCCGGATCTGCGCGAATACGCACTGCGTGACTGGCCGAAGGAGGCGACGCCCCCCTGCGCGACCCTCTGGTGTCACGGCGCCCCAGGGATCGCGCTCTCGCGGCTGCGTGCCTGCGAGCTAGGGGACAGCAACGGCTGCGCCGAGGAAGCACAACTTGCGCTTGAGACCACCGCCACCGCGGTTCGTGCGCAGCTCTCCACAGGCAACTACTCGCTCTGCCATGGGGTTGCCGGCAACGCTGAGGTCCTGGCCGAGGGGGTCGATCTGCTCGGGGCAGACGACACCGAGCTCGCCCACGAGGTTGCGGATGCCGGGATCGAGCGCTACCTCGGGACGGACACCCCCTGGCCGCTCGGCGTCTTCGAGGGGCAGACCGACAGCCTGATGGTCGGCCGTGCCGGTGCCGCCTACTTCTACCTGCGCATGCACGATCCCGCGCGCCCATCGTTGCTGCTGCTGCGTTCCGAGTCTTTCGCGCCGAGCCGCTGAGGCCGTTGCCGCCCACTGTCACGTCGAGCGGACGGCTCCGCTCGACGTGACAGGGGCAATGTGACTAGGCCGACTTGCGGGAGCGCAGGAGCGCGGCACCGCCGGCCAGCAGGCCGAGGGCGCCGACGATCAGGGCTGCGATGGCCAGTCCGTGGCTGTCGTGGTCGGAGTCGTCGGCTGACTCGTCGTCGGTCTCGGCGGCTGCGCCGTGGTGGCCCTCGCTGCCCTCGGTGACGGCGACCTGGGGCGCGGGTTCGTCGGATTCCGGGGCGCCGATCCAGCGGACGACCTCGCCGTCGTCATAGGTCTGCAGGGCCTTGAAGGTGAGGGTGCTTCCGGGCTCGTCGGGGATCTGGACCGAGATCGGGAAGTCCTGGAACTGCCCGGGCTGGATGCCGGAAGCGCTGCCGTCGGCAGTCCAGGTCATCTGACTCACCTGTTCGGTGATCTTCTCGCCGTGGCTGGTGAGCGGCTTGGTCAGTTTCTCCATCCTCACTTTCACCGACCAGCCCGGCACAGGCTGGTAGGAGGCAAAGGGGAAGCCGGGGGGGAGCTGCACGTCAACTTTGGCCGTGGACGCGTCGTCGCGCTCGTTGGGCACGCGAACGTCGAGGACGGTGAAGTCACCGGCCGTCGCTTCCTCCGGTTGCAGGGTTACGTGTGCTCCGGCACCGGCCGGCACTGCGAGGACGAACACGGCTGTCAGCGCGATGGCTGTTCTGAACTTCATTTGTTTCCTTTCGTTTTGCGGTGATTCACCGGATGGGGACCTCGAAGCGGGTCGTGTACTGGTCGAAGGCGGAGACGCGTGCCGTCACCTCGAGCGTCCAGTCGCCCGCCACGTTCAGCGGGGCGCCCTGGACGACGTAGTGAGCCGGACCGGCGCGTCGCGGTTCGAGCTGCAGCGGCCCGATCGACTTCTCGGGCAGCGTCGCCGCCGCGCGCAGCTCCTTGACGCGGTCGAACGGCTTGCCGTCGACGGCGTCGAAGAGGTAGAGGTGGACCTGGTTGGAGCCGACCCGCGCCGGATCGACGGTCACCTCGAGCTCGGCGGGCCCGAGTGGAGCGGTGGCCGAGAACGGCCCCGGCTGCACCGCCGTCGCCGGCGCATAGCCGGCCAGGGCGGCGGTGACGCCGAGGACGGCGAGGAGCAGGGCCACCTCGCCGCGGAGGCTGCGGCGCAGCAGGACGCCGGTCCGGCTGGGCGCCTCGCCGCCGGCCGCGATCCGCTCCAGCCTTGGGACCGAGCGGTAGCGGTTGTAGGCGCCGAGCGGGATCAGCAAGCCGACCAGCAGCATCAGCTTGATCAGGACCGCGCGCCCGTAGGCGGTGTCGAGCAGGTTGTCCAGATCGCGCACGTAGGCGTACGCCTGTCCGACGCCGGTCAGCAGGATCGCCGCCACGCAGAGCAGCGCCGGCGGCGAAAAGCGGGCCAGCGTCGCGGCGAGCAGGCGGCTGCGCTCTGGAGGCTCCAGCTCACGGGTTGCGGCGGGAAGGATCAGGACGAGCGATGCCAGGCCGCCGACCCAGATGGCCATCGCGACTACGTGCAGGACGTTCGCCGGGAAAAGCAGCGCGACCGGCGACTGGGTGCTCGGGTGCCCTGAGAGCGCGGGCTCCAAGGCGAGGAAGGCGAGCGGGATGAAGAGGAGGCCGACACGTTGCCGGCTGGGCCCGCGAAGGACCGGTACCGAAGCCACCCCGAGGGCGATCCAGGCGAGGACGGCGATCCCCCAGACGGCGCCGAAGCGGGTACCGAGCTCCTCGCGCAGGATCTCCGGGTCCAGGGCCGACGAAGCCGGGACCCCGGCCGCCTTCGCCGCCTCGAAGACGATCGCGCCCATGGCGCTGAGCGCTCCGGCCACCGCGGCGGCGAGCAACACGATGCGCAGGCGGTCCTCGAAGGCGGCGGATGCCCGCTTCCAGCTCTCGCTTCGCCTGGACACCCGCTGAAGCGCGGGCCGCCAGGCCAGCAGAAGAAAGGCGAGGGCGCCCAGCGCGAGCGCCAGTGCCGCGTACTGGACACCGCGGGCCGTCGCCAGGCCGACGTCCGTGAAGGTCCCTGAATCCCGGTCCGCCAGAAGCTCGGCGACGGTCTCGTCCGGCGCCCGGCCCGCCTTGCCGATCGAGAAGACGTAGCCCCCGGAGACGACGTGCCCGTCGGCGGAGACGACGCGGTAGGTGGCGGTGTAGCTGCCGTCCGGCAGGCCGGGCTTGAGCTGGACGCCGAGCTTCGAGCCATCGCTGCCCGGATGGAAGGCCTCTCCCACATCGACCCGCTGCCCCTCAGCGTCATAGATCCGGACCGCGCCGAAATTGCCCTCGACCGGCTCGCTGAAGCGGAAGACCACTGACTGCGGCTGCGCCTCCACGGTCGCTCCCCTGGCTGGCGTGGAGCCCTCGAGGACGGCGTGGGCGAGCGCTCCGCTGGGGGCACAGAGCAGCGCGATCGTCAGCGCGGCGAGCACGACGAACAACCGGTGAGAGCGGCGTGGCACTACCAGGCTTCCTTGGACGGGGGTTCGCTCTCCGCAGCGGCGCGGCGGCGCCGAACCATGAGGACCGTCACGCCGCCGAGCAGGACGATCGCGGCGCCGGCCACCAGGAAGGGCGTCTTCGAAGTGTCGGCCGGGCCGACCCAGAAGAGGGTGCCGTCGATCGCTCCTTTGCGGCCGTCGATCTGCAGCGGGATCTCGTAGTCGAAGACCTTGGTGCGCCGGCTCTCGTCGCGGACGGCCGGCGGGGTACCCGGCGACATGTAGTGCATCCGGTGGTCGTGCCAGCTCAGGGTGCCCGAGTCGCCCACTGTCTTCCAGGCCGGTGGGGCCTCGGGGTCCGCGATCGCTGGAACCGAGGATTCGCCGAAGCGATCTGCGTTGAGGTAGGTCGCCGGCGAACGCTTGTTCACCTGCACGGTTCCGTCGCGCAGGATGCGCGCGTACGGCTCCCCCTCGTAGCCGTAGATCGTCACTTCGTGGCCCTCGCGGACCACCGCCTCCATGTGACTGTCGTAGTCGAGTACCTGGAAGCTGATCCCAGGCACGCTCGGCTTTACCGAGTCGATCGTGGAGCGGTAGTGGGGGTTGCCTTCATGGCTCAGGGCTGGAGTGGCAATGAGCAGGCTGAGCAACGTTGTCGTGGCGGCCAGTGCCGCCCAGTGCTTGCGCACGGGGGTCCTTTCGGTCGCGCGCGCGGCGCGATCGAAGGGTCCGCTCGGACCGTGCGACTCGCCGGCGCTAGTTCTGCGGGAGCAGGGCCGGCGGCGGCGGGCGCTTCGCCAGCGAGAAGGCGATCAGGCGGGCACCGCGCGGTGCCCAGCTCTCGCCGATCGACGGAACTGGCGAGTGCCTGAGGCTCGCGCGTGGGCGCACCCCTGCACGCCGTGCGGCGAATCGTGCGATCAGCTCCTCGCCGACGTAGCGGCCGCCGAGCAGCGGTATGAAGATCAGCAGGGCGGGCGCCAGGAAGAGCAGGACGTCGGTCGAGCCGCTGGCGGCGAGGGCGACCGCCCAGCAGAGGGTGATGACCAGGGCACCTTGGGCTGTGAAGCGATTGGCGAACCGCACGGATGGGAGGGTAGCGTCCGCCGTCAGTCGTTCGCTTGCCACGACCCGCCTGACGACGCGCGCGTCGGTCCGTTTGAAGAAAGGAGTAAGTCGGTCCTACTCTTGAACGGATGGCTTTCGGTGCAAGCGAGAGCGGCAGATGAGCGAAGCAGCGGCAGACCGTCTCGCGCAGCGCGCGAGCGAAGGGGACCAGCGCGCCTTCGCCGCTATCTACAACCGCTACAACGAGCGCCTCTACCGTTTCTGCCTGGCGATCGTCGGCAATTCGCAGGACGCCCAGGACGCGCTCCAGAACACGATGGTCAAGGTGCTGCGGGCGCTGCCGGGCGAGAAGCGGCAGATCCGCCTCAAGCCCTGGCTCTACCGCATCGCCCACAACGAGTCGGTCGAGCTGCTGCGTCGGCGACGGGGAACGGAGGAGCTCGATCTAGAGCTGGTAGGCCAGGGATCCGACTTGGCGGAGGATGTTGCCTCGCGGGAGCGGCTGCGCCGCCTGTTCTCGGATCTGGAGGAGCTTCCCGAGCGCCAGCGGGCGACCCTGGTGATGCGAGAGCTGGCGGGCCTGGACTTCGCCGAGATCGGTGCGGCGCTTGGCACTTCGCCGGCGACCGCGCGCCAGACTCTCTACGAGGCGCGCCTGAGCCTGCATCAGATGGATGCGGGGCGTGAGATGAGCTGCGCGGCGGTGACGAAGGCGCTTTCGGACGCCGATGGCCGCACCGCGCGCCGGCGCGAGATCCGTGCCCACCTGCGCACCTGTGCGAGCTGCTGCCGCTTCCGTGAGGAGCTGGAGGAGCGGCGAGGAGACTTCGCCGCCCTCTCGCCGCTGCCGGCTACCGCTGCCGCCGCGTTGCTGAGTGGGATCCTCGGCGGCAACGGAGGGTCTGCCGGTGGCGGGTTGTCAGCCGTGCTAGGAGGTGGGGCGGCCAAAGCGGCCGGCACTTCCATCGCCGTCAAGTCGGCAGCCACGGTTGCGGTCGTGGCCGCGGTCGGCTTCTCGGCCACTCGCGGCGATCTCGTCGACGTCGGGCTTCCCGGCGGCGGCGAGTCGTCGAGCCGCCAGGAGGCCCAGCCGGTCGATGGGGCTATCCCGCCGCCGGCTTCACCGCTACCCGCTGCCGACGATCCGGGAAAGAATGGGAGATCCGCTGGAGGGGTTTCCGGCCGTAATACAGGCCTGAGCTCCTCCCAGCCGGCGGCCACCGAGGCGGTCGACGCCCCGACTGGACCGATTGGGCAACGGGCCGATGATGCAGCACCAGTGCTGCAGTCGCCGGGAGACTCGTCGGAGAGCCAGGGTCGTGGCCGCGACCACGAGAAAGAGCTTCCTGCAGCGTCGGCCCACGGACAGCAAACAGCCACCGCGCACAAAGGCAACGGCAAGGCCCGAGGTCATCAAGGCAAAGGGCACGACGGTGGCGCGGGTTCGGCCCACTCTTCGAAGCCGCCCCAATCAGTCAAATCCGTCGGCAACGGTGCAAAGCAGCCGAAAGAGCCGCCTCCACAGGCGATGGGGCCTGGACACGAAAAGCCACCGGCTGCCGGCGAAAAGCCGCCCCCGGCCGAGGCGCCGGCTGCAGCGAAAAACCCCTGAGATCCTCGACGGGTTTGGGCTGACGAACCCTGGGCTGTTGCGTTTCAGCGTCGACTCGAACGCAATTCGAGCCCCTCGAGACAGGGGCCGGAATCGAAGGAGGCACGATGAAGCTCCACTTGAGGATCGCTTTGGCCGTAGGCGTGCTGGCCCTCGCGGCGGCGCCCGCTACCGCTTTCGGGGATCCCTCGCCCAACGGTCAGACGCACGGCAAAGGCCACGGCCCGATTTACACCCCCGGCGAAGAAACACCGGGGCCAGGTGCCGAGCTGCCGGAAAAGGCGAAGGCCTACGGCGTCTATTGCCAGGGACAGAGCAAGAAACACGTCAAAGGTGAGAAAGGAACGCCGTTCAGTCAGTGCGTGACTGCGATGGCTAAAGCCGCTTCCAACAAAGACTTGAGCCCCGGCCAAGCCTGCAAGGGAATGAGCAAGAAACACGTCAAAGGTCAGAAAGGGACCCCATTCTCCCGATGCGTGAAAGCCGCGGCAAAGTTGCGGAAAGCCCAGCACAGCTGAGCCATTGCCGCGAAGCCCCGTCGTCGCCACTCCCCCGGCGGCGGCGGGGTATAGCCGTTTTCGCGGCGCCCCGCCGGGTATCCAGCGGGACATGGGGACGAACGGAGGCGGCCAGCGAGTCCTCGTCGTGGTGGATGAGGCGGTCACCGGGCCTGAGCTCCGTGAGAGCCTCATCAAGCACCTCGGGAAGGATCGTGGCGAAGTCTTCGTGGTGGCTCCCGCCCTGGCCGACTCGGCGCTGAAGCACACGATGGGGGACGTGGACGCTGCGATCGGGCCGGCTGAAGAGAGGCTGCGCAAGACGCTCGAGGAGCTGCGCAAAGCCGGGATCGAGGCCAAGGGAGAGGTCGGCGACTCAGAGCCGATCCAGGCGATCCAGGATGAGATCCACAAGATTCACCCCGACCGTGTGCTGGTGGTCGCGCACCGCGACGAGGAAGGGGCGTTTGCCGAGAAAGGCCTACTCGAGCAAGCGCAACGGGACCTCGACCTGCCCGTGCTCGAGCTGGTCGTCGACCGTGCCGAAGACCGCGAGGAGCCCCCACGCGTGCTCGACGTCAAGGAAACCGACCCTGTCGCCGGGCGGCGCAAAGGTTGGCGCCCCTCTGCCAACCTGCCGCCGCTCTCACGCCGCGACCTGGCCGGGATCGTCGTCGCCATCGTCGGCACCCTGCTGCTCGGCATCCTCGCCGCAGAGTGCGTCGGCGACTCCAACGGCTTCAGCGACTTCGAGGAAGGCCGGCTCGGCGGTGCCTGCGCCGCACGCATCTTGATTGCGACCGGGATGGCGCTGATCAACCTGGCCCACGTGGTCGGCCTCGTTCTCTTCCAGAGCGTCGGCTACCAGGGGATGTGGAGCCGCTTCTTCGCCCGGCTCAGCCTCTTCGGAACCCCGACCGCGATCGCCGTCTCACTCCTCTTGGGGCTCTGGATGTAACGGCCTTCAGCCGGGGAGGCTCTGCCGTTCGCTCAGCAGCGGCGCGAAGAGGTCTCCCTTTTGCTCGATCCGCTCGAGGACGGCGGCGGGTTCGAAGCAGAGCCGGCTGCCGTCCTCCTCGGCGAGTGCCGACTCCACCTCATCCCACTCCAGTGGCGTCGAGACCAGCGGCCGCTCCGTTGCCCGCAGCGAGTAAACGCACGCCGTCGTACGGCTGGGGTCGTTCTGACTCCAGTCAACCAGGACCCGGCCCCGGGGGCGGCCCTTTGCCTTTCGCGAGGAGACCCGCTCGGGGAACTTGCTCTCCAGCGTCTCGGCGACGGCTTTGGCGAAAGGCTTGGCCTCTTCATAGGTCGTCTCGGTGTTGAGCGGTACGTAAAGCTGCATTCCACCCGAGCCGGAGGTCTTCGGGTAAGAGGTCAGCCCGAGCTGCTCGAGCATCCCCCTGATCCAGACCGCCACCTGGGCGCAGTCGAGGATGCCGGCCGGCGCGCCCGGATCGAGATCGAAGACCATCGCGGTCGGGCGCTCCGGCTCCGCTGCCGGCGAGAGCGGAGCGTGCAGCTCGACCCCGGCCCGGCTCGCTGCCCAGATCAGATCCGAGGGCTCGTCGGCCAGGCAGTGCTCGACCTTTTCGCCGGCGTCGACACCGTCCGGGTAGCACTTCACCGTCAGCGACCGGCCACGCAGGTGGGGGAAGAGGACGTCGGTCATCAGCGCGTACCAGTCGGTCAGCTCGCCCTTGGTGAAGCCGGTCTTCGGGTAGAGGACCCTGTCTGCGTCCTCGAGCTCGACCTCGGTTGCGGCCTTGTCGGCGCGCAGGCCCTTGAAGGAGCCGTGGCGCACCATGCCCTCGGCGGTCAGCTCGCGGAACTCGATCTCGGCGACCAGCTCCGGCTTGACGAAGTGCACGCCCTTTTTCGGGACTTTGCCACCGGTGAAGGGACTTGTCCTGCGCTCGAGCGGGGCGAACCGCTCCGCCAGCATCGCCAGGTCCCGTTCCGAGAATCCGGTCCCGACCTTGCCCGCGTAACGAAGCCGCCGTTTGCCGCCGTCCTCCTCGAAGTGGCCCATCAGCAGCGCCCCGATCCCGCCCTGCCGCCGGCCCTCTCCCTCCTCCCAGCCGCCGATCACGAGCTCCTGGCGCATCGTGTTCTTCACCTTCAGCCAGGCGCCGGTCCGCTTGCCGGGCGCATAGGGGCTGTCGAGCCGCTTCAGCACCACTCCCTCCAGGCCCTGCCTGGCGCTTGCCTCGAGCAGCTCCTTCGCCCGGCCCTTGGAATAGCCCGGCGTCTGCCAGCTCGGTCCGGATAGCTCAAGCTCCTCGAGCAGCTCGCGGCGGCGTTGAAACGGCTCGTCGAAGAGGTCGCGGCCATCGAGGTGGAGCAGGTCGAAGACCACGTAGGTGACCGGGTGGGTTTTCATCCGCCTTCGCACGACGCTCTCGGCGGTCTGGTGGATGCGCTGCTGCAGGCGCTCGAAGCTCGGCCGCCCCTCCTCGTCGAAGGCGACCAGCTCGCCGTCGAGGACGACGTCGCGGGCACCGAGCCGGCGCGAGAGGCGCCGCACCTCGGGGTACTGCGCTGTGATGTCCCTGAGGTTGCGGCTCTGCAGCGCCAGCCGGCCGGGGCGGCAGTAGGCGATCGCCCGCACGCCGTCCCACTTCACCTCCACCGCCCAGTCACTGTCCTTCGCCGGCAGCTTGGACAGCTTCGCCAGCATCGGCACGACTGATTCGGGGAAGGGATCGCGCGCCTCCTCGGGCGGATCCATCCGGTGGATCATCCAGTCCTTCTCACCACCGGCACGGAAAAGCGCGTAACGGCCGCTGAGCCGCTCGCCGGCGAAGCTGACGATGATTTTGTTCTCCTGCCACTTCTCGCACTCGTAGGTGCCGCGGTCCCAGATCTTCATCGTTCCGGCGCCATACTCGCCGGCCGGGATCTCACCCTCGAAGTCGAGGTACTCCAGCGGGTGGTCCTCGGTGTGGACCGCCTTGCGGTTCTCGCTCGGATCCTGCGGAATGCCGTTGGGGATCGCCCAGGAGACCGCCGCGCCCTCGTGCTCTAGCCGCAGGTCCCAGTGCAGGCGGCGGGCGCTGTGCTCCTGGACGACGAAGCGGGGCTTGCCCTTTCGCCTGGCGCGTTTCTTCGCCACCGGCTCGGGGGTGGCGGCAAAGTCGCGCTTGCGCTCGTACTCGGTCCGCTTGCCCACCCTCTTTTTCTTTCCTGCTTTCGCCGCCACACGAAGATCATCGCGGAGGCGGACGCCGTGATCCCCGGCGGGGAGGAGTCTCCTGATTGCTCTGGCGCTGCGGCCGGTTGCAAAGATGTTCTAGATGGGTAGGTGCACTGGGTGAGCCAGTCAGAGTTTTGTCATCAGGTGTTGTTCTATGACGACGCCGATGAGTTTCTGGCCGGGACGGTGCCCTTCGTCCGCGACGCTCTCGAGGCAGCGGAACCCGCGATGGTCGCGTTGGGGAAGGAAAAGATCCGGCTGCTGACGGCCGAGCTGGGCGGCGATGCGGCTCAGGTTCGCTTTGCCGACATGGAGGAGCTGGGGCGCAATCCCGCTCGCCTCATCCCTGTCTGGCGCGAGTTCCTCGACGAGCATGGTGGGCCCGGCCGTGCGGTGCGGGGTATCGGGGAGCCGATCTGGCCGGGGCGGAGGGCGGTGGAGATCGACGAGTGCCAGCGGCACGAGTCGCTGCTGAACGCCGCTTTCGGCGAGACCCCTGTTTTGTCGTTGCTTTGTCCCTATGACAGCGGCCGTCTTGCAGACGACGTTCTCGAGGCTGCTCGCGGCTGCCACCCATTCGTCGCCTACGAGGGGGAGAGCCGCGAGAACCCGGCCTGCGTGGAGGCCGATTCGTCTCCAGGTCCTTTCGCGGGTGCGCTTCCTCCCCCTCCGGCTGAGGCTGAGCTGCTCGCATTCGATCGCGACAGCCTGCACCGGGTGCGGGAGCGTGCGGCCGGCGCAGCCCAAACCGCCGGCCTCTCCGCCGGCCGCACAGATGACTTGGTCACCTCGGTCAGCGAGCTGGCCGCGAACAGCGTCCTGCACGGGGGAGGGGGCGGAACCTTGAGTTTCTGGCGGGATGCGAGCGACCTCGTGGTCGAGGTCGGGGATCTCGGCTGGATCGAGGAGCCGTTGGCCGGGCGCCGCCGTCCCTCCCCAACCCAGGAGGGCGGCCGCGGCCTCTGGCTCGCCAACCAGCTGTGCGATCTGGTGCAGATTCGCTCCCGCCGGGGGTCGACCGTGGTCCGGTTGCGGATGAGCATGGGATAGCGGTCGTAAAGCATGAGTTTTGGCCACTCAGGCATCAAAGAATTTGCGCATTGCTCCCCTGAGGCGCAATACTGTGTTTTCAGTAAGTCATCTTGTCGCGAGGGGAAGGAGGAGCGCCGGCGGTGAACTCGACGGTCGACCTGATCGTGATCGCTGCGCTTGTCGCTGCGCTTGTCGCTTTTGCCTCTGCGCTGGGGATTTCGCTGGCCCGTACGCGGCGGCGGTTCAGGCTTCTCGGCCGTATCGCCCGGGTTTCCGATGAAGCCAGCTCCCTGCCGGAGACGCTCGACGCGATCTGCGACATTCTCGTCCCCGAGTTCGCCGACTTCTGCATGATCGACATCGTCAGTGAGGGTCGGGCGCGTCGTGCCGCCACTCGCGCCGCGCCGGAGCAATACGCCGGCTGCGCGCAGCGCCTGGCCGAACGCAAACCGTCCGTACCGGACCGAATGGTCGAAGACTCCGGCGCGTCTCTGCGGCCGCGCTTCTACGAACGGATGACCAAGGAGGACCTGCGCGAGATCGCCCACGACGACGGCGAGGACCTCGAGTTCCTCGAAAGCCTCGGCGTACGTTCGGCGGTGACCGTTGCGCTGCGGGCCCGCGGTCAGGTGACCGGCGCCCTGACCATGAGTGTCGCGTGGTCCGGCCGGCGCTACCGGCGCGACGACGCCGAGTTCGCCTGGATCCTCTCCGGTCGCGTCGCTCTGGCCCTGGACAACGCGGGCCTCTCCTCAGAGCTGGAGCAGGCGGAGCGCGCCCGGGCTGAGATCGCCGAAACGCTGCAGCGGGGCCTCCTGCCTCCGCCCTTGCCCCACATCCCGGGCTGGTCTGCGGCGGCCGTCTACCGTCCCGCTGGGGCCGAGAACGAGATCGGGGGCGACTTCTACGATGCCTTCCCGATCCCGGAAGGCTGGATGCTGGTGATCGGCGACGTAACGGGGCGCGGCGCCCAGGCTGCCTCGATCACGGCGCAGGCCCGCTACACCCTGCGCGCCGCCGCGCTGCTCACGGGCGATCCGCTCGTCGCCCTTGCGACCCTCAACCGTGCCCTCCTCGCGCGCAGGGATTCGGCGCTCTGCAGCGTCGCCGCGATCGCCGTCAGCGAGGATCCCGAGGAGCCCGTCAGCCTTGCCGTCGCCGGGCACCCGCCGCCCCTCCACGTCGATGGCACGGAGGTGGCGGAGTCGACGGCGGCAGGTCCCGTTCTCGGGGCTTTCGCCGATGCGCAGTGGACTGTCGAGCGCCGTGTCCTCAGGCCTGGCCAGCAGGTGGTGATCGTCACCGACGGGATAACCGAGGCCTGCGGGCCGGCCGGGCGCTTTGGCGAGGAGCGTCTCCGCGACGAGCTGTCCGGAACGCCAAGCCCCGTCCTCGCCGTGCAGCGGCTCGAGGGGGCATTGCACTCCTTCACCGAGGGCCGGCTCGACGACGATGCGGCGATCCTCGCGCTTGCCCCGACCGTACGCCGCCAGGCCACCGACCTCACGGGCGTATCGAGTGAGCGCATGCTTGCCACTCCCGCCCTGGGAGGCGAGGGTGGCTGAGCACAAGGTGCTGGTCGAGCGCCTCTTCAACGCCTTCAACCGCCGCGATTCGGTGGGGATAGTCGCCGTCTGCGACGAGCGCATGGAGTTTTTCTCGGTCACCGCGGAGCAAGCCGGACGCACCGATCCCTACGTCGGTCCGGCTGGGCTGCACGATTACCTCGCCGACGTGGCGGAGCTGTGGGAAGAGCTGCTGATCACGCCGATGGAGATAGAGCGCCACGGCGACCGCCTCCTGGTCAGGGGCCGCGTCTACGCGCGCAGCAAGGAGCTGGGCATCAGGGACATTCCCGTGGCCTGGATTTGGCAGATCCGTGAAGGTCGCTTCGTTCGCGGCGAGGTCTTCGCCGATCCCGAGGAAGCGGCCCTGCGCTTTTCGGTGGTTTCCGCGCAGTAGTCGCGCATCCGCCGCTTCAATCGCCGGGTGAAGGCTCGGCGAACGGCAGCCGCTCCGCGATGCCGGTTACCTGCAGGACACGAGTCACAGCCGGAAACTGACTGGGAATGAAGCGCAGTCGTGTTGCGTCTCCATTGCGCCGCAGGGCGGCGACCAGCAGGGCGATGCCGGTCGAGTCGAGGAACTCGAGCTCACGCATGTCGACCACTACCTCGGTCCCACTGTCCAGCGCCTCGTGCAGCTCTGCTTCTGCTGTCGTGCAATTGGCCAAGTCGAGCTCTCCGCAGAGTGAGATGACCTGGGTGTCGCCGTCTCGCACACAACGCACCACAAGCGTCCCGTCGGAGATGTTGCGCTGGTTCTTGGGCATAGGGGTCCTGGCTGTTCTTGGAAAGAGACCTGCCCAGGCGCCTCGATCGCCTCGCAGTCTGCCGCCACCCGTTCGCCGACTCTTTCCATCGCCATCAACGAACTTCGACCAAATGCTACTCACAATCGATTGCTACATGTGTCAGTGGCGTTTTGCCCTAGAGACGACGGGTAACCGACAAGCGCCCGGCTGAAGAGACGCTCTCCGCGGCGCCGCGGCGGCAACGAAAGACGTGCAGCGATGAGCAGCGATCGATCCGGCCTCTTGATCACGCTTCCGGCCAAGCCGGAGAACGTCTCGCTCGTGCGCCACGCCGTGGCCGATTTGGGCGAGCAGCTTGGCCTGGGCGCGCGGGGCATCGGGGATTTGAAGACCGTGGTCACCGAGGCCTGCATGAACGCTGCCCTTCACGCCTATGGCACGAGGATCGGGCTTTTGCAGGTGGAAGCGTTGCCGGAGGACGGGGGGATCGCCGTATGCATACGGGATTTCGGCACTGGGATGCGTCCCCGAATCGATGCAGGGAGGGCGAGCTTGCACCTCGGCCTGCCCTTGATTGCCGCACTCTCCAGCAGATTCAAGATCTCGAGCGGAGCCTGGTGCGGGACCGAGATCAAGGTGTTCATATCCGGGCACCGGGGGGACGAGC
The DNA here is from genome assembly GCA_963697695.1 of uncultured Solirubrobacterales bacterium. Taxonomy (GTDB): domain Bacteria; phylum Actinomycetota; class Thermoleophilia; order Solirubrobacterales; family 70-9; genus VRUE01. The sequence goes on along the minus strand of OY969094.1, from coordinate 571,069 downwards.
CTGTTTCCGCTACCCCTGTCTCGGGGTAGGGCCATAGCGAATGAAAATCGTTGTCACCGGCGCGACCGGCAACGTCGGAACCAGCGCTGTCCGGTCGTTCAGCCAGTCCTCAGAGATCGACGAGGTAGTGGGCTTGGCTCGTCGCAGGCCAGATTGGAAACCTGCCAAGACGAGCTGGATCGAGGCCGACGTCGTCAGCTCAGACCTGGAGGCGGTCTTCCGGGGCGCGGACGCGGTCGTCCATCTCGCCTGGGCGATCCAGCCGTCTCATGACGGGGAGACGCTGGAGCGAATCAACGTCGACGGCAGCAGGCGGGTCTTCGCCGCCGTCGCAGCCGCCGGGGTTCCAAAGCTTGTCTACGCATCGTCCGTAGGGGTCTACTCGCCGGGACCGAAGGGACGCGAGGTCGCCGAGAGCTGGCCCACGGAGGGAACCCCGAGTTCCTTCTACTCGCGTCACAAGGTCGCGGTCGAGCGACTGCTCGACGACTTCGAGGAGCGAAACCCGGAGACGAAGGTCGTGCGCCTGCGGCCGGCACTGATCTTCAAGGGCGAGGCGGCCACGGAGATCCGCCGTCTCTTCGTCGGACCATTCCTGCCGGGCTTCCTGGTCCGCTCCAACCTGATCCCGGCGTTGCCGCGAGTTCCCGGGCTCCGCATTCAGGGTGTCCACTCCGACGACATCGGAGAGGCGTATCTGCGTGCCGTCGTCGCCGACGTCGAGGGGGAGTTCAACATCGCTGCCGACTCTCCGCTGGACTCCTCTGCATTGGCCGAGGTCCTCGACGCGCGAACCTTTCCGGTTCCGGCGGGAGTCGTCCGCCGCCTCGCCGATCTGAGCTGGCGCCTGCGCCTGCAGCCCACTCCGCCGGGTTGGCTCGACATGGCCCTCAACGTGCCGCTGATGTCCACCGACCGGGCCCGGGACGAGCTCGGCTGGGAGCCGGAGCGGACCGCGATCGAGGCGGTGGAAGAGGTGCTGGAGGGCCTGCGGCACGGCCAGGGGTACCCGACGCCGCCGCTCGAAGAGGCCGGCGCGAAGGGGAGGCTGGACGAGGTGCGGACCGGGGTTGGGGGCCGCCAGTGGCTTCGCGATCACGACGAGCAGCTGGTCAAGTACCTCGCCGACATTCACTCGATCGAGGAGCAGGCCCTGGTCCAGATGCGCGCCGCTCCAGGGATCGCCGGAGACCAGCGCCTGGCCGAGATCTTCAAGCAGCACCTGACCGAGACGGAGTTCCAGGAGCGGCAGGTCCGCGAGCGCCTCGAGGCGCTCGGTGCCGGTCCATCCGGGTTCAAGGACCTTGCCGGCAAGGCTGGGGGGCCCGCCATGCTCCTCTTTGCGGGCGCGCAGCCCGACACCCCAGGCAAGCTGACCATGCACGCCTTCTCCTATGAGCACATGGAGATAGCGGCCTACGGGCTGCTCGAGCGGTTGGCGCAGCGCGTCGGCGACAAGGAGACGCTGCGGATGGCCATCGAGATCGGTTCCGAGGAGCAGGCGATGGCGGACCGCCTCGCGGACTCCTTCGACATCGCGGTTGAGGCGTCGTTGGCCGGGGTCGAGCCCGGCGAACTGGACGAGCAGCTCGGCAAGTACCTGGCCGACGCGCATGCGCTCGAGCGGCAGGCGATCCAGCTGCTCGAATCGGGACCGAAGCTGGTCGACGACGAGGAATTGGCGCGACTCTTCCGCGAGCACCTGGTCGAGACGCGCAGGCATCTCAGCTTGGTCGAGGAGAGGCTGGAGGCCCGCCAGGCGAGCCCGTCGTCGCTGAAGGACACCGTGCTGCGGTTCGGCGGGATGAACCTCGGCGCCTTCTTCGCTGCCCAGCCGGACACGACGACGAAGCTCGCCGGCTTTGCCTTCGCCTTCGAGCATCTGGAGATCGCTGCCTACGAGCTGCTCGAGCGAGTGGCGCGACGGGCGGGAGACGAGGACACGGCCAGGATGGCCGAGCGGATTCTCAGCGACGAGCACGCAGCCGCGCAGAGAATCGTGGCGAGCTGGGACCAAGCGAGCATCCCGCTCGGACTCGCCTCCTGAGGGGCCGAATCCCGGCTGGCCTCAGCTCGCGCAGCGCTCGCAGAGCCCGCGCAGAACCACGTCGTGCTCGGCGATCTCGAAGGGGACCTGCCGGGATACCTGCTCGATCGCCTGCTCGAGGCCGCGGTCCTCGAAGGGCTCCAGCCTGCCGCAGCGCCGGCAGATCGCGTGATGGTGATGGTGGCCGCTGGGGTCGATCCGCTCGTAGCTGGCGATGCCTCGCTCGGCCTCGAAGCGCTGCACCAGTTGCAGCTCCTCGAGGCTGTCGAGGGCGCGGTAGACGCTGGCCCGTCCGACCGATGCTTTGCCGCGGCGCAGCTCCTCCTCCAGCTCCAGCGCGGTGACTGCGCAGTCGTGGCGGGCGAGCGCCTCGACCACCGCGGTGCGGGCGCCGCCGCGCCGGTAGCCCGCCGCGCCGAGCGCCTCCATCGCGTGCTTCGCCCAGTCGGTGTCGGCCTTGGTTGCCATCTCAGCCGATCGTAGCCTCCGCTGGGCCCCGCTTTTCGCTTCGCAGCGAGGCGAGCCGGCCGGCCGGAAGCGAGACCAGGTAGGCGGCGACTATCGCCAGCGCGACGGAGGCCCCTCCCGCCGTGCCCGCGTAGTAGGAGAGGTAGAGGCCGGCGAGTCCGGCCAGCACCGCGATCGCGACGGCGAGCGCGATCATCGGCACGATCCGGTCGCTGAGCTGGCGCGCGGCTGCGGCAGGCCCGACGAAGACAGCGACGACGAGCAGGTTGCCGAGGCCCTGGATGGCGACGACTACGGAGGCGGCGAGGAGGACGAGCAGGGCCACTTCGGTCGCTGCCGGCGAGGCACCGAGCGAGCGGGCGGCGCCGCGGTCGAAGCCGCCGGCCAGCAGGCGGCCGTGAAGGAGCAGGAGCCCGGCGCCGACGAGGAGGGCGAGCGCGCCCGCTGCCGCCAGGTCGCCGTCGGTGGGGCCGAGGATGTCGCCGAAGAGAATCTCGCCGATGCCGGGCGGCGAATCCGGTGAGAGGGCCAAGAGGACGCCGAGTCCGAAGAAGGTCGTGACGACGACCCCGATCGCGACCTCGCGGCCGATTCCCGGCACGCGCGAGACGGCGACGATTGCCAGCGCGGCGACGGCGGCGCCGGGAATGCCGCCGACGAGCAGCGGCAGGCCGGCGAGCGAGGCGATGACCAGGCCGGGGAAGATCGAGTGGGCGAGCGACTCGGCCGCATAGGAGAGCTTGTAGAGGACGACCCAGCAGCCCAGGGCGCCGCCGGCGATCCCGATCAGGGTCATCTCGGCGATGGCGCGGCGCATGAATTCGTCCTGCAGGGGCTCGAGCATCGTCAGTGGTGGTGATGATGGTGGGGAGGGAGGATCGCGCGGGAGTCCGAGCCCGGCAGCTCGACGATCGCGCCGCCGTAGGTGGCCTCGAGGACGGCCAGGTCGAGCGCCTCGTCGGGCGGCCCGATCGCGATCTGGCTGCCGTTGATGCAGAGGACGCTGTCCCAGCGCCGTGCCTGTTCGAGGTCGTGGGTGGCGACGACGACGGCATGGCTTTCGGCGGCGAGCGCCCCAATCAGCGCTTCCAGGCGTTCGGAGCTGGGCCGGTCGAGACCGGAGAAGGGCTCGTCGAGGAGCAGGATGCGAGCCTCCTGGACGAGGCTGCGGGCGATCAGGACGCGCTGGCGCTGGCCGCCGGAGACCTTGCCGAAGGTCTCGCCGGCGAGGTCCTCGAGGCCGACCCGGCGCAGCGCCTCGCGGGCGGCCTCGCGCTCGCCCCGTCCGGGCCGGCGCCACCAGGGAAGGCGGGAGAGCGCTCCCATCGCGGCAACGTCGAGGGCCGAGACGGGGTAGTCGAGCTGGGAGCGCTCGGTCTGGGGGACGCTGGCACAGCGCGCGGTGACGCTGAGGCTTCCCGCGAGCGGGGGGAGCTCGCCGAGCAGGGCGCGCAGGAGCGTCGTCTTGCCGCCGCCGTTTGGTCCGAGCAGCGCCATTCGCTCCCCTGGCCGCAGGGAGAAGGAGACGCCGGAGATCGCCGGCTCGGCGCCGTAGCCGACGGCCAGGCCGCCGGCCTCGATCAGGGCGCGATCGGGCATCCCCGCGCTCCGTCGGTGAACCCGCGCACCATTGCGTCGGCGTTGGCCGCCTCCATCGCCAGGTAGGTGGCGCCGCTGGAGTCTTCCGCGCCCAGCGTGTCGCCGTAGAGGGTGTAGCTGGAGGAGGCACCGGTCTGGCGTGCGATCGCCTCGCTGGTCTTGGCGCTGAGCGAGCTCTCCGAGAAGACGGCCTTCACGTCCTCGGCTTCGATCGTCTTCGCCAGCTCGCTCAGGTCCTTCGCGGAGGTCTGCGCTTGGGTGGTCTGGGAGGGGATCACCGCGCCGACGACCTCGATCCCGTAGCGGTTGTCGAAGTAGCCGAGAGCGTCGTGGTCGGTGACCAGCTTGCGCTGAGCGGGGGGGACCGAGTCGATGCAGCGGGCGATGCCGGCGTCGAGTGCTTGCAACTCGGCCAGGTAGGCGTCGGCGTTGCGCCGGAAGGTGGCTGCGTGCGAGGGGTATGCGGCGATCAGTGCTCGTTCGATCCTCCGCACCGCCGCCTCGGCGTTGCGGGGGTCATGCCACCAGTGCGGGTCGTACTCGGACGCCTCCTCACCCTCGGTCTCTCCCGCGAGGCGGACCGGAGCGGTTGCGCCGAGGTCGATGACTTCGGCGTCGCTGCCGCTGTCGGAGACGACCTCTCCGATCCACTCGTCGAGGCCGTCGCCGCTGGCGAAGATCAGCTCCGCTCCGGCGGCGCCTTCGACGTCGGAGGGGCGCGGCTCGTAGTCGTGCGGATCGGTATTCGGTTGCAGGATCTGGTCGACCTCGACCGCTTCGCCGCCGACCTCGCGCGCGAAATCGCCGATCTGGGTCGTGGTCGCGACCACGTCGAGCTTGCCGTCGTCGTCGCTGGATCCGGTGCTGCAGCCGGCCGCGAAGAGGGCGAGTGCCATGAGGACGCCGGTGACCACCGCCCCGCGCGGCGCCCGTGCCAGGGCGCGGGCTGCTGCGACCGCGACGAAGACGGCACCGGCGACGCAGGCGATCGTCGCCCCGGGGGGCGCGTTGGTCTTGACCGAGAGCCAAAGCCCGGCTGTGCCCTCGAGCGCCACCAGCCCGATGCTGAGCAGCTGCCAGCTGAGCAGCCTCTCGGTGAGGAGGCGGGCGGTGACGGCGGGGACGACGAAGAGAGCCGCTACCAGCAGCGCCCCGACCACGGTCAGCGCCGCGGTTGTCGCCAGCGCGACCAGGCCGAGAAGCGCCGCGTCGAAGAGGCGCGGGTCGGCACCGGGGGCATCGGCTGTCGTCGGATCGAAGCCCGCGCGGAGCCAGTGCTGGCCGATCAGGACGGTGGCGAGCAGAGTCGCCGCCGCCGCGCCCCCGGCGAGCGCAAGGTCGCCGGAGTCGACCAGCAGCAGGCTGCCGAAGAGCAGCGTCTCGACGTTCGCGCCGGAGCCGAAGACGTCGCTGGCGAGGATCACTCCCCCGGCGAGGCAGGCGACGAGGACCAGCGCCACGACGGCGTCCTGGTCGTTGCGCTTGCCGCGCAGCAGCGAGGTTCCCGCGGCGAAGACGAGGGCAGCGCCGAAGGCGCCGAGTGGGGCGGCGAAGCCGAGCCCGTCGGCGAGAACCAGGCCGGGGAAGGTCGCCGTGCCGACCGCGTGCGAGAAGAAGGCGAGACCCCGCAGCACGATCCAGGTGCCGAGCAACCCGGCGGGTACCGCGAGGATGAGGATCTCGATCAGGCCGCGCTGGACGAAGGGAAGTTCAAAGGGCTCGAGCAACGGCGGCGAGTCTAACGAGAATGAGTCTCGTTTGCATTCACCTCTGCCGTTGCTTCGGTTCCAGTCCGATCAGCTCGTAGTAGCCGATCAGGAAGAGGCGGCGGCCGTCGGAGACCACCGGGGTGTAGCCGGCCTGGCGCAGCTCGAAGGTCTTGCGCCGGGTGTGGACGTCGATGCCGATCGCCTCGCGCGTCTTGAAACTCGAGGTGTAGACGGTGTGGCCGATCACGGTTGCCGTGCCCGGCACCGGCCCGCCGACGGGAAAGCGCCACTCCTGCTTGCCGCTCAGCGCGTTGAGCGCGTAGAAGTGCTCGTCGTAGGAGCCGATGTAGACGGTCGGCGGCGTGCCCGGGACACGGGCCAGAGAGGGGGAGCCGTAGAGGTAGTTGTCGGTGGGGAAGGACCACTCGACCTTGCCGGTGTCTTCGTCGAAGGCGAAGACGGTGCCGTCGTCGCGCCCGGCGAAGACGCGGCCGAAGCCGACGGCGGGGGAGGAGTAGAAGCCGCCCTTGCCGAACGGCCGCACCCTGGTCGTGTTGGTGCGCCAGACCGGCTTGCCGGTCCCGGCGTCGAGGCAGAACATCGCTCCCTCGTAGTCGGCGACGTAGACGCGGCCGTCGTGGTAGGTCGGGCTGGCTCGGATCGGCCCGGGCGAGTTGAACTGCCAGCGGATCGCGCCGTCGGAGGCGCGCAGGGCGATCACGTTGGTCTTGTCGGAGCCGATGTAGAGCATGCCGCCGGTCGCCATCGGCGAGGATTCGAGGTGCGAGTGCAGGTTGCGCTTCCAGGCCTGCTTGCCGGTGGCGGCGTCGACCGCGACCAGGTTGCCGTCGACGTAGGCGAAGAAGACCTTGCCCTGGTGGTGGACGGGCGCGGTGACGTCGGTCGGCTTGCCGGAGTCCTTCGGGTCGGTGACCCGTTCCCAGAGCACCTTCCGGTCCCGCAGCCGCACCGCTTTGGCGTTGCCGTACTTGTTGACGACATAGGCGATCCCATCGGCGACCGCAGGCGGGAACTCGATCAGCGCATGCGTGTTGATCGACCAGGCTTCCCGCAGCGGCGGATCGAGCGCCCGCCTGCGCGCCGGCAGGTAATGGGTCCGCTCAGGCACCCGCCCGAAGAGCGGCCAGTCGACCAAGCCTGCTTCGGCGGAGCTCGCCGTCGCCCCGTCGCCGCTCCCAGAGTCGCCGCAGCCGCCCAGGGCGAAGAGAACGCCCGCCAGCACGGCTAGCAGAACAAGCGCACCCCGTCTCCCGAATCCAATCCGCATCGACGCCTTGCATCGACGCGAACGGCGAGGACCATGAGAGCGATTGAAGGATTGTGCCCCTGGGCGCGGGCACAATCCTTCATCGAACGCCTCGAACTCAAGCGGCGGACGGGAATCGAACCCGCATCATCGCCTTGGAAGGGCGAGGCTCTACCGTTGAGCTACCACCGCACGAGCGAAACCGCCCCGCTTTGCGGTGCGGCGTCGGTGACAGTTTGCACAAACCACCTCGCACTTTGCCATCTCGTCGAGGACGCTCTGCCACGCACGGTCCCTGAGGCCGTTCCCGATGCCGAACTTCTTGTCCCGAAGATGGTCGAACTCCAAGACGACCGGATCGGTCTCGCCGCAGTCGATGCAGGGATGCTCTCGTAGATAAGCGACCAAATAGGCAACGCGCTCAGCGACCGCAGCTTGCCTTCGCTGTTTGGCTGAGTCGATATAGCGCTGACGATTGGCGGCGTAGTGCTTTTGCTTGTACTCGGCGCGACAAGGTCGGCAGTAGTTGTCTCGCTGGCCTCTGGTCTTTCTGCGCCAAGCGAAATCCTCAAGGGCCTTGTCGCATCCACATCGCCCGCATCTCCGCATCGACCCAGCCTATGTACCCGAACAGACGTTCCCATTGAGCCCGGTGCATCAAGAGAGCCGGTACGGCCTCCCACGAAGCTGCCCAAGCGTCGATGCGTCAAAATGCAAGCAGCCACGGGGAGTGGCGCAGTCTGGTAGCGCACTCGGCTGGGGGCCGAGCGGTCGCAGGTTCAAATCCTGTCTCCCCGACTAGAAGACCTCACCGAGCGTTGGAGCCCCTCCAAAGGGGGTCAGGAGGGCATGACTGCCTGCTTCATCTCTGGTGCGGGCCACACGGAGCGGCCCGCACCTTAATGAATATCGACGTCTTTAATGCCTCACTAGATTAAGGCATTCCATGTTTTCCCGAACTCAGGGCCACCGAGGTACGCTTCCCCCTCGCCATGAACAGTAGCTGGGTTTAGGCCATAGACCAGTCCATCGAAGAATAAGCCTTCAGAGACCGGCCTGAGCAACTGTTTAACTCTAACAGTTTTGCAGTCGGCTTTCACTAATGCACCGGTATAGCATTCGAGGACTACAGTTCCTTTAACTGCCGGTAATACCGGTAGTGCGCACGTTTCTTCGTTGTAATGAAAGATGGTAAGCGGTGTTCCTGCGGTTAACGCTTCAGCTAATAGATAAACCGTTCCGCTGTGTAAGATAGGTTTAACTTTAGCGTTAACAAATAAGATATTGGGCGCACAATTTTTGTTTTCTACACCTTTAATAAAGGCCTTACATCCTAAGGGTGTGAACGTAACGTGCGCAGTATTGTTGGTAAAAAGGAAGCCTGTAACCGGGCCAAAAGCGCATTGCACGACTAGGTTCTGCGCGGGAACTAACATCGAGCTGAACCCAATGGTTTCTCCCAGTACTGTGGCGTTGCCTGTGAGTTCACTGCCGCCCGAGTCCCAGGTTATTGCTTTGGCATCAGCAACTACCAAGACCATCGATCCCATCATAGATAGAAGCATGAGGCTAAGAGCTCTCGGTCTACGCGCTGCTTGAGTCATTTCGACTCTCCTCTAGAGTTTACGGTTAGGCAAGACAGTTCTCTTGCGCATTTATAGATTCCCACTGAGCCCCTTGGACAGCAAGAATTTCTCGTTGAGGTTTTCTATTGTGGTCGAGGCCAAGAGGTTGGTCGAGCGGGCCAACAGAGCGAGGATGCCTCATCGGTCCTTCGCGGGGCGGTAAATTTTCGCAATCGTGGCCGTTCCCGTTCTTTTCGCCGTTGACGACGATGCGCATTCGCTGAATGCGATCGAGCGTGAGCTGGTCGATCGGTATTCGCGTAGCTACCGCGTCGTCTGCGTATCTTCGGCAGAGGAGGCAAGTGCGGAGCTCGAGGCGCTGGCGGCCGCCAGCGAAGACGTCGCACTTGTCCTCGCCGCGCAGTGGCTCAGCCAGACGACGGGGAGCGAGCTGCTGAGCAAGGTGCGCGCGCTCCACCCGCACGCCCAGCGGGGGCTGCTGATCGATTGGGGCACCTGGGGCGACGGCCGGACGGGTGAGGCGATCTTCGAGGCGATGGCACGGCGGCAGATCGAGTACTACGTGATTCGGCCGTCGCGAACGCCCGACGAGCTGTTTCATCAGTCCATCTCGACCTTTCTGCTCGAGTGGGCCCACGCACGTCGCGTATCCCCGCATACCGTCCACATCGTCGGGGAGTCGTGGACCGGCAGGGCTCACGAACTGAGAGAGGTCTTGGGGCGCTGCGCGGTACCGCATGCGTTCCTCCTCGCCGATTCGCCCGACGGCCGTGCGCTGGTCGCGGAGACGAGCGATGGGGGGTCGCTCCCCCTGGTGGTCTTCCCGAACGGCATCGTTCTCGCGGACCCGACCAACCTGGAGCTGGCGAAGGCCACCGGCGCCACGATCGATCCCCAGCGGCGTGAGTTCGACGTCATCATCGTCGGCGCCGGGCCGGCCGGTCTGTCGGCAGCGGTCTACGGCGCTTCGGAGGGCTTCCGGACGCTGGTCGTCGACGACGGAGGGATCGGTGGGCAGGCAACCTCCAGCTCGCTGATCCGCAACTACCTCGGCTTTCCGCGTGGCGTCAGCGGCCGCCGGCTTGCGGAGCGTGCTTACGAGCAGGCGTGGGTCTTCGGGGCAAAGTTCGCCTTCATGCACGATGCGACCGCCATTCGGCGCGAGGGAGACCATCTCCACGTCAGCCTCTCCGACGGCAGCGAGGTGAGTGCCCGCGCTGTCGTCCTTGCGACGGGCGCCACCTATCGCCGGCTCGGGGTCGCCGAGATCGAGGCGCTGGTCGGGGCCGGTGTCTTCTACGGCGGCCCCGCCTCCGAGGCACCCGCGATGGCCGGCAGAGAGGTGTATGTGCTCGGCGGTGCGAACTCAGCGGCTCAGGCGGCGCTGCACCTGGCCGAATACGCCGAGCGGGTGACGCTGGTGGTGCGTGGGGAGTCGCTTGAGACCGGGATGTCGCACTACCTTGAGCAGCAGATCGGCGGGGCGCACAACGTCGAGGTGCGCCTTGGGACCGAAGTCGTCGGCGGGGAGGGAGACGGCTGGCTGGAGCGCCTGGTCCTTCGTCATACCGACGGAGCAACCGAGACCGTAAGAGCCGACGCGCTCTTCCTGATGATCGGCGCCCATCCGAACACCGACTGGCTGCCGGCGGAGCTCGTGCAGGGCGGTGACGGGTTCGTTCGCACCGGAGTGGATGTCGAGCGCGATGGGACCTGGCCGCTCGAGCGCAGCCCGTTCTCCCTGGAGACGAGCATGCCCGGCGTCTTCGCCGCGGGGGACGTCCGCCACGGGTCGATGAACCGCGTCGCCTCCGCGGTCGGCGAGGGCTCGATCGCGATCAAGCTCATCCATGAGCTCTTCGAGGCGGAGCAACTCCATCCGCGCGACCGGGTCTGACCCCTCGACCGCGGCCGCACCGCCGAATCGCGCGCCCGCAGTGGCCCTCCGTGTGCCGGAACGGCGGAGCGCTACCGTGGATCGATGGCACCTACCGATCCATGGCCCTCGGTCTCCTATGAGGACTGGAGCGAGACCTGCGACACGCTTCACGGTCATACCCAGGTGTTGGGAAAGCTCGCCGCCACTCTTGCGCCACCTGAGCCGCAGCTTCAGCACGCCGCGCTGCGCCTGACCGCGCGCGGCTGGGAGACCGGTCCGCTGCCGGCGCCAGACGGCTCGGGAGCGTTCGTCGTCTCGCTGGACCTGCACTCGCATGAGGCCGTGATCGAGCACAGCGACGGCCGAGTCGCGAAGGTCGCGCTGACCCCGAACCGCTCGGTGGGGTCGGTCGCTCGCGAGCTCCTGGAGGCTGTGGCCCGCCTGGTCGGCGCCGTCGAGATCGATCCCACGCCGCAGGAGGTCTCATGGAGCGTCCCGCTCGATGAGGACGACGAACATGCGAGCTATGACCCCGACAGGGTCGCTGCCTACTTCACCGCCGCGACCCAAGCCGCTCTTGTCCTGGCTGATTTCAGAGCGCCGTTCCGCGGCCGATCCTCTCCGGTCAACGCCTGGTGGGGATCGTTCGACCTCGCCGTGAACCTCTACTCCGGTCTCCCGGCCGACCCTCCCTCGGAGGACTTCATCATGCGCAACTCGATGGACTCCCAAGAGGTGGCGGTGGGGTGGTGGCCCGGGGACCCAAAACTGGGAAAGGCCGCGTTCTATGCCTACGCCCACCCGGCGCCGGAGGGCTTCGCCGACGGCGCCATCTCCCCGGCGCCCGCACATTGGAACGACGAGCTCGGCCTGTACGTCCTCGACTGGGACGACGTGCGCGCGAGCGACGATCCTCATGCCTTCGCGCTCGGGTTCGCCCGCTCGGTGTTCCAGCACGCCTGTCTCGTCTGTGGCTGGGACGAGACGCTCGCGGCAAGCGCCCAAGGAGCGCCGCCGCCGGTCAAATAGAGGAAGGATCATCCGTCAGAAAGCACTTACGTTAGTTATCACTTATCTTTGTTCTCGTGGAAGCCGTGCTGCGCGCCCTTTCCGAGCACCACCGCCGCGAGATCTTGCGGCTCGTCAGCGAGGACGAGCTGAGCGCAGGGGAGATCGCCGCGCATTTCGACATCACCCGTCCCGCGATCTCCCAGCACCTGACCGTGCTCAAGAGCGCCGGCCTGCTCAGCGAGCGCCGTGAGGGAACGCGGCGCCTCTACCGGGTGCGGCCAGAGGGGTTGACGGATCTGCGCGGCTTCCTCGAGGGCTTCTGGACTGCTCGCCTGGATCAACTCAAGGCAGCTGCCGAGGAGGCGGAGACGACGAAGATGAGGAGAAAGCGATGAGCCCGACCGGGACGAAGGCCGTGGAGCGCGAGATCCGCATTCGCGCACGACCGGAGACCGTCTTCCCCTTCTTCACCGACCCCGAGCTGATGGTCCGCTGGATGGGCGGCTCTGCCGAGCTCGATCCGAGGCCCGGCGGCGTCTGTCGCGTCGACATCAACGGCAGGCATATCGCCAGCGGGGAGTTCGTCGAGGTCTCGCCGCCGGAGCGCGTTGTCTTCACCTGGGGCTGGGAGTCCGAAGAGAGCCCTGTCCGGCCGGGCACCTCGACGGTTGAGGTGACTCTCTCGCCCGACGGCGAGGACACGGTCGTTCGGCTCGTCCACCGCGACCTGCCGAGCGAGGGCTCGGCCGACTCGCACTCAGAGGGCTGGGATCACTACCTGGACCGGCTCCGGATTGCGGGTGGGGGCGAGGACCCGGGGCCGGATCCCTGGGCAGAAAAAGCATCGGCCGAGGCCGACTGATCAACACGACAAGGAGAAGGAATGGCTAATTACCTGCTGGCATATAAGGGCGGAGGCGTGTCCGAGTCCGACACGGAGCGCGACGTGCAGATGGCCGCGTGGGGGAAGTGGTTTCAGGATCTCGGCGAGGCCGTCGTCGACGGCGGCAACCCGGTCGGGCCCTCGAAGCTCGTCTCGGATGGTGGCGCGGTAAGCGATGGCGCCCCGTCCGGTATCACGGGCTACTCCGTGATCTCGGCCGAGAGTCTCGACACGGCGACCCAGCTGGCGAAGGGCTGCCCGGTCTTCGCCGTCGGCGGCAGCGTCGAGGTGTATGAGACCTTCGAGGTGATGTAGGGCGGCGATCTTCTGCCCATATCCTCAGCGCGTGCCGGTACGCCTCAAGTACGTCGACCCCAACCGCACGCCGAGCCTGCTCAGTCGTGCCTACGCAGCCCTTGCCAACACCCGGCTGGGCAGGTTCCTCTCGAGGCACCTCGTCTGGAAGGTCGATCCGTTCTTGATGCGGGCGAGTGGGGGGCGGATCGGGATGGGGCTCGTCATGCCCACCGCCCTGCTCGAAACCCGGGGGGCGAAGAGCGGGGTGGTGCGGCGCAACGTCGTCATCTACTTCCACGACGGGGAGCGGGTCACGATCGTCGCCTCGAAACTCGGCATGGCCCAGCACCCGGCTTGGTTCCTCAACCTGCAGGCCCGTCCCGATGTCACCTTCGGCGGTGTTCCGATGCGGGCGGCTGTGGTCGCTGACGAGGCCGAGCGCCAGAGGCTCTGGGCGCTCGCCGACCGCGTCTTCGCGCCCTATGCCGCCTATCGCCGCGAGGCGGCGAAGGCGAACCGGACGATCCCGATCGTCCAGCTCACAGAGCGCGCCGGCCCCCTGCTTCGATGAAGCTTTTTGCCCGCCCTGGGGTGCTCAATGCTTCGCCGAGCTAGATGGTTGATTCCACGCCCTCAGGCGACGTAGTCGACCAGGGCGCGGCTCGGACGCCCGAGCCTGTGGTTGAGCGCGACGCATGCAGCCAGTGCCAGGAAGCGCTGGGCGATGCGGGCGCGCAGGTTATGAAGGGTGCGGGCGCCGTGGCGCTCCAGGGTGAGGATGTCCTTGCAGGTCCAAAAGATCGACTCGATCCGCTGGCGGATCGGAGCGAGGTGAAGGACGTCGTCGGGCTCGTTCTTTCGCGCCGGCCTGACGATCGTTGCGTCGAGCTCGCGGGCAGCCGCGGCGAAGGCGCGGCCCGCGTAGCCCTTGTCGCCGATGACGATCTCCCCCCCGGCCCGCTCGGCGCGCCGCAGCAGCTCGATCCCCACCTCGCGCTCGTCGCGCTTGGGAGAGGCGAGGGTGAATGCTCTCGGGGTGCCGTCGGGCGCGAAGAGGCCGTGCAGGCGAAAGCCCCAGAAGAACCGGGAATGAGAGCCGCACCAGCCATAGTCGGCGGCATCCGCCAGGGCCGAGCGGCGGGTCGTCTCGACGGAGCGAGCGCACTCCAAAGGAGTGGAATCGATGAGCAGCACGTCGTCGTGGAAGCCGGGAGATTCGGCGGCAAAGACGCCGGTGAGCCACTCGATCGTCTCGGCGAGGCGGGCCCTGCGCTTGTGAAAGCCGGGCTGCTGGGGCAGCTCGGGGAAGAGATCACGAAGCCGCTTGCGGGCGACGGCGAGGAAGCGTCGATCAGAGGGAATTCCCATGATCGCCTGGGCGACGCAGAGGGTCGCGATCTCAGCGTCGCTGACTCGACGACGGGCATTTCCGGGCTTCTCAGGCAGGAGATCGTCTGCCGTGCAATAAACGACGGTGCAGAGAGTGTCGAGGTCGGCGTGCATCGTGGCCTTTCGGTCGACGGTTGCTTCAGCACCGCCGACTTCGGCCTCTCTGCATTGAAATCCTCGATCACGGCTATCGCCGTGGAATCAACCATCTAGCCTCGTGCAGTGGCCCCGAAGCAGAGCGCCGGAGTCCTCCTCTTCCGAAGCGCCGGTGAGGCGGCCGAGGTGCTGCTCGTGCATCCCGGCGGCCCGTTCTGGACGAAGAAAGATGCTGGGGCGTGGTCGATCCCAAAGGGGGAATGCGAGGAGGGGGAGGACTTGCGGGACTGCGCCCTGCGCGAGCTGGAGGAGGAGCTGGGAGCCGGCTTCGACTTCCCGCCCGCCGCTCTGATTGAGCTGGGGAGCGTTCGCCAGAAGAGCGGCAAGGTCGTTCACTGCTGGGCCGCGGAGGGCGAGTTCGACCCCGCCGCGCTGGAGAGCAACACCTTCACGCTCGAGTGGCCGCCGCGCTCGGGCGTGGAGCGCGAGTTTCCCGAGGTGGACCGGGCCGGCTGGTTCGGATGGAAGGAGGCGAGGGAGAAGATCCTCCCCGCTCAGGACCCCTTTCTCGACCGGCTGTCTGACCATCTCAGGCCGACCGGTGTGTGAGCGGTCCGAACGTATACTCGCTTCGTGAGCGCACCGGCCGAACCCGAGCTCCTGAACCAGGAGGGATTCGCGGCTTTCGCCGGGCGCGCGGAGGAGACCTCGCCGGTGGTGATGCTCAACCTGCTCTCCTTCAAGCCTGACGGCGGCCGCGAGCGCTACGAGGAGTACGGCGCCGCCGTCGCTCCCCTGCTGGAGAAGATCGGCGGCCGCATCTCCTTCCTCGGCCAGCCCGCGACCGCGCTGCTCGGTGAGGGCTCCTGGGACATGGTCGCCCTGGTCGAATACCCGACCCGCAAAGCCTTCCTCGACATGATCGGCTCGCCCGAGTACCAGGCGATCGGCCATCTGCGGACCGAGGCGCTGGCCAAGGGCGAGCTTCACCCGCTCGATCCCGCCGACGCGGAGCTGCCGTAGCAAGATGGCGCCCGACCCTCAGCAGTCTTCCCCGCCCGGCGACGGCCCCTCGGGCAGGCCGCTGCCGCTCTCCGTTCGCCTGCTCGAGGCGGGGGTGCGAAGCGCACGCAGCGTCGGCAAGGCGACCGGCATCGATCGCGCGGTCGAGACCGCGGCCGAGGAGGCGATCGTCGCCGCGATCGAGAGCGAGGCGGTCGAACGGGCGGTTGCACGGGTGCTGCGCGGCCCCGTGGTCGAGGAGGCGATGAACAACGCGCTGGAGAGCGACACGGTCAAGCGAGCCCTGATCGAGGCGCTCGACAGCGAGCTGGTCGACGAGGTCTGGCGGCGGCTGCTTGCCAGCGACGAGGCGCAGCGCCTGGTCGAGCGGATCGCCGAGGCGCCGGAGATACGCGCCGCGATCAGCGCCCAGAGCGTCGGCTTGATCGAGGACGTCGGCCACACGATCGGCAACGGCACCCGCCGCTTGGACGCCGTCGTCGAGCGGTTCGCCCGCCGTCTCTTCTTCCGCAAGCGCCGCGGCGAGCCGACCGACCGTGCCGGCGCGGTCACCCGTGGGCTCGCCATCGGGCTCGACATGCTGATCGTCAACCTCGGCTTCTCCGGCCTGGCCGCGATCGCGGCGCTGATCGCATCCGCCTTCACCGGCGACAGCAACGGGATCTCCGGCGCTGCGCTTGCCGCCGGCACCACCCTGTGGTTTGCGCTGGGCGGCTTTTACCTCGTCACCTTCTGGTCTCTTGCCGGGCAGACGCCGGGAATGCGCTTCGTCCGGATCAGGCTCGGGGTCGAAGGGCGCGGCCTGCCGCTGCGGCGTTCGCTGAAGCGGCTGCTCGGGATGACGCTGGCAGCGATCCCATTCGGGCTCGGCTTCCTCGGCATCCTCTTCGACGAGCGGCGGCGTGCCTGGGACGACCGGCTCAGCGGCGTCGACGTCCTCTACGAGGAGGACGAGCGCACGCCGGCGCCCTGGTCGAGGCTGGACGCGCCCTCCACCGCGTCGTCTGAGGCCCCTGTAACGACGAAGGCCCCGGGATCCCGGGGCCTTCGGCCACAGCAGGTTGCGGGTCCGACGCTTAAGTAGTCGACCCTTCGGGGCCCTCGGCCAGCTTGTAGATGATGATGATCGCCAGGGCGAAGATCGCCAGCGACCAGAACGGGTAGGCCGGGATCGAGAGCAGCGCGCCGATCGCATTCAGCGAGGCGATGAAGATGCCGAACCAGCGACCGAATTCGCCGCCCGAGAAAAGCGAGAAGGCGGCGACGAGCTCGAGCACGCCGACGATCAGGAGGATCCAGCCCCAGGTGTTGAGACCACTGAGGATGTAGGTGGCGTTCTCGGTGAAGAACTTCGAGTCGCCGATCGCAGCGATGCCGTAGATGATGTTGAGGATGCCGGCGACCAGCAGCAGGACGCCGGCGAAGACCCACCAGCCGCTGATCAAGCTCTCGTCGTTCATTGCGTAACCCTTTCGTCCGCAGTTAGGGGCAGGAACAGTGCCGTCCAGCTTATTCCTGCAACCTGGGCGTTTTCCTCTTCTAGAGCGAAATTCTGCCTGCCCGTATGGGCGCCCAGGTGGGCTGTGCCACGATCTGTACATGTCGCGGCCGCAAGGTGGCTTGGTCCTATTTGTGCTCGCCACCTTGGCGGCGCTGTTGCTTTTCGTGCCGACCGCCCCCGGCGCAGCCGGCGGCGCAACGGCCAGCAGCCTCCACATCGCTGACTCGGCCGCCGTCGAAACACGCACCAACGGGCGGATCTTCGGCTACTACCCAGGGCACGGGCGTTACAGCTGCTCGGGTACGGCCCTCGACACTCCCAGTCGTTCGGTCGTTCTCACGGCGGGCCACTGTGTGCGTGTCGAAGGGGTCTGGGCCCGCAACGTGGTCTTCGTCCCCGCCTACGACCATGGGGCGCGGCCCTTCGGGACCTTCGTCGCGCGCAGCCTGCGTGCGATGCCTCAGTGGCGGAAGCTGGAAAACCCTGACTTCGACGTCGGCGCGATCGTCGTGAAGCCGAACCAGCTGGGCCCGCTGGCCGACGTCGTCGGAGGGCGAGGCTGGGTGATCGGCAGGTCCCGCTTCTCCTCGTTCCAGATCTTCGGCTACCCGGCCGGCGCCCTGCAGGGAGAAGAGCTGCGCAGCTGCACCACCAAGGGTTTGGGCAGCGACTTCCGCGCCAATCGCCTACCGGGCCCACCGACCCTGCCCGGCCGCTGCGACATGGCGGGCGGCGCCAGCGGCGGCGCCTGGATCGTCGACGGCCAGTACGTCGCCGGTGTCACCAGCTACGGCTACCGAAGCCGCTTCGGCCGCATCTACTCGCCCTACTTCGGACCGGGGGTCGGCCACTTCCTCAGGGGCCTCCCGTAGGGATCGCTCCACGGACAATCCCTGACTAGTGCCTGCGAAGTTGGAAGCGGCCAGGGCGGGGGAGGGGCTCGCCGAGGATCAGCCGCGCCCGGTAGTAGAGGGCTTCGAAGGCCTGGGTGTCCAGATCGTCCAGCCCGTTCCGCTCGCGCCCGGGCTGGGTGTTGACGCCTTCCGCCGGCCCGCCTCCGGTCGGTCGCTGCCGCACGACGCCATTGAGCCTGCCGCGCGAGACGAATCTGGTGGTGGAGGGAGGGGAACTCACCGGCTCTCCTTTCGTAGTTTGTTGAGTATCTAAATCAAGAATAGCAAAGATCCGTCTCGAAGGGGCCTCGGGAGCATCTCGGAGAGCACCGGAAGGCGTTTTCTGTCCGGTGTCTGTCTTCGCACCGTTTGATAAAGGCAGATCTAAAACTCAAATATTTTGCTTGCAATCTTGGTCGTGCTCGGTAAGGATCGCCCTGTACTGACAAAACCTGGCGCGATGGGAGCTCGTCTCCCGTCGTGTTTAGGGGCGGGGCGGGAGAGAGTGGAGGATGCGGGCAACCAAATTGGTTTGGGTGGCGCTTGCTGTTTTGCCGATGCTGGTTTGCATCGGGTTGGGTGCCCAGGGTGGGTTGGCAGAGGAGGCCGACCCGACCGACCCCACCGCAAGCGCCCCTCCGCAGCCCTCTGCAGGCACCGAGCTTCCCTCGAGACGAACCGCCGCCTCTAAGACCTTCCGCCCACCCGACGGCTCCCTGGAAGCGAGGATCTACGAGAGCCCGATCCACTACCGAGACGAAGAGGGCGAGTGGCAGTCGATCGACACCGGTCTCGAGGAAACAGAGGACGAGACGATCGAAAACGGCCCCAACCGCTTCGACCTCACCCTTCCAGAGCAGATCGACTCAGACCCGATGCGCCTCACGATCGGCGAGGAGTGGGTCTCGAGCCGGCTGCTCGGCACCAACACGGAAGCAGTGCAGCTAGAAGGCGAGACGGCCAGCTACGAGGCAACCCACGCCGATGTCTCCTTCGATCTGATCGGCCTCGCCAACGGCGTCAAGGAGGACATCGAGATCGCGGATGCCTTTGAGCCCTCCAGCTTTGTCTTCGAGCTGAGCGCCTCCAGCGGTCTCACGCCGACCCTCGAGCAAGACGGTGCGATCCACTTCCGCGACGAGGACGGCAAGGCGCTGGCGTCTCTACCGACGCCGGTGATGTCAGACAGCGCCATGCCTTCTGCCATCTCCCACGCGGTCCACTACGCATTGGAGCCTCAAGGAGAGGATCGCTGGCGATTGACGGTCGAGGCAGAGCGCGAGTGGCTGGAGCAACCAGAGCGGGTCTGGCCCGTCAGGATCGATCCCACCATCGTCACCGCTGCTCCGAGCATGGAGTGCACGACCTCTGGCTCAAAAGGAACAACGGGCTTTGGCGCCTGCGCCGCAAGCGGCACCCAGCTGCTCGAAGCGATGTATCTGCCCTACGTCTCCAAAGCGGACTCCTGGCGGCGCTCGTATATTCGTTTCTCACTTTCCTCGATTCCGCCTGAGGCCTACGTTTCCGCTGCAACAGTAGGTCTCTATGACCCAGCAGCCGCAGGCTTTACCAGCGGAGTGGAGGTGCGCCGGGCGCTCAAGCCCTGGAGCGACAAGGTCAACTGGGCCACCTACGACAGCGAAAACAAATGGAGCGCTGAGGGCGGCGATTTCTCCTCTGAGGGGGCAGAAGTGCTGACCAAAGACAGAGGAAACCAGGCCGGCTGGTGGAACTTCACAGGCGGGATGGCGCAGTTGGTCGAAGACTGGGTCTCCAAAGCCATTCCCAACGACGGGCTGATCGTCAAGCTGATCGACGATCAGCTCCGCGAATGCGGCCCCACCTCCTGCACGCAGCGCTGGGCCGTCTTCAACACCAGCGCGACGCCAAACCCCGCCCTTCGCCCCTACCTCTCGGTCTCCTATTACCCGCCTGCTCCGGCGACCAGCAAGATCGTCTCGCCGAGCGATGGGACCCGCAGCGCCCGCCACTTTGCCCTGAAAGCGGCCTGGGACAAAGAATCTGCCACGACCGGCGTCAGCTTCCAGTTCCGGGAAGGCAAAGCAGGGCGCTTCCAGACGATCTCCCCATCGCTGGTCAAGAACGGCCAGGGCCAGGAAGTCTCCTGGCCCCTAGCGGTCAAAGGAACCGAAAGCACCCCGGTCTACTTCGACGCCGCAGGTGCAAGCAAACAGCTGCAGTACCAAGGCGGTGATCTGCAGCTCCGCACCCTCTTCGAGGGCCCCGCCGGCACAGTCGGCTACAGCACTCCGGTCAATGTCAAGCTCGACCCCTTCGCCGGCGGCACGCGCGATGCCACCGCTCCTGTCGGTCCGGGCACGGTCAACCTGCTCACCGGCAACTTCACCGTAACGAGGACTGACGTCTCGATCCCAGCTTTCGGCTCCTCGCTCGAATTCTCGCGCTCCTCCAGCTCGCGCGACCCCGGCCCCTCGCCCGACACCTCGATCCTCGGTAGGGGCTGGCAACCGACCGCCCCGGTCGAAGCGGCAGGCGCCGATTGGCAGAGCGTGCGCTATTTCAGCGCCTCGGCAGAAGAAAAAGAAGAAGGCTTCGGAGACTACGCGCTGTTGACAGACCTCGAAGGCTACGAATACGCCTTCGAAGTCCAAGGCGAAGCCTTCATCACCCCGCCGGAGATGAGCGGCTGGGTCCTGGTCAAAAAAGAATCGACCTTCATGCTCACCGACCCCGACGCCAACCGCACCACCTTCACCCACTCGGGCAGCTCCGTCTACGTGCCGACCTCTGTCTCCCAGACCGGGGGAGCAGGCAACAAGACACGGATGGCCTACGAGCTCGCCCCCGACGGTAAATGGCGCCTGTGGAAGATCATCGCCCCCTCGGCACCTCAAATCACCTGCACAGATACCTATGCCAACTCGACCGTCGGTTGTCGCACCCTTGAATTCACCTATAAGAGCGCCAGCGAATGGGGCGCTCCCGAAAACTTCGGCGACCGTCTCTTCGAGATCACCTTCTTCGGCGCCAATGCCGCCGGAGCGATGGTCGAATTCGAAGTGGCCCGCTACAAATACGACTCCCAAGGCCGCCTGATCGAAGCCTGGGACCCGCGGCTCTCGGGCCTCAAAGAGATCTACGCCTACGGCACCAGCGACGGCATCCTGCGCAAAATCACCCCTCCCGGGGAGGAACCCTGGACGCTCGAGTACGACGAAAGTAAAGCCGAGGCCCAGGGTGGGCGGCTACTCAGAGTCAAGCGCGCGAGCCTGCTTGCCAGCCCGACCACAGCTCAGACGACGATCGCCTACGGGGTGCCGCTCAGCGGTGCGAAAGCCCCCTATGACCTCAGTCCCGCAACGGTCGCAACCTGGGGTCAAAAAGAGGCTCCATCCGATGCGACGGCGATCTTCCCGCCCGATCAGATCCCCGCCAGTCCGCCCACCAGCTACTCCAGGGCCACCGTTCACTACATGGATCCAGACGGCTTCCTGGTCAACGTCGCCACTCCATCGGGCGCGGGAACCACGGCCCCCTCGATCACCACGACCGAGACTGATGAACACGGGAACGTGGTGAGGGAGCTGAGCGCGCAGAACCGCCTGCGAGCGCTTGCCGCGGGATCGGGCTCGGCAGCTCGCTCCGAAGAACTCGACACCAAACGCGTCTATTCGGCTGACGGTACCGAGCTGAAAGAGGCGTGGGGTCCCCTGCACGAGGTGCGCCTGGAATCCGGCTCGCTGGTCGAAGCCCGTATGCACAGAACCGTCGCCTATGACCAGGGTGCGCCCACTCCACCCAGCGGGACGCCGAAACCCCACCTGCCCACAGAAGAAAGGGTCGGCGCGCGGGTCAAAGGCAAATCCGAAGACGTCGAGGTGAAGATCACCGAAACCAAATACAACTGGACGCTTCGCCTACCGACCGACACGATCGTCGACGCCGGCAACGGCCATCTCAACCTGCGCACCCATACCGAGTATGACCCCGACCTCGGTCTGCCCACAGAACGGCGCTTGCCCGCCAACCCCGAAGGCGGCGACGCGCGCTCGACGGTCACGCGCTACTACCAGTCCGGAGAGCCCTCGCTTGCCGAATGCAAGTCAGAAGCATTCGCCGGACTGCCCTGCGAAGTAAAGCCGGCCAAACAGCCCGGCACCTCAGGACAGCCCGATCTCCTGGTCACCAAGTACGTCTCCTACTCGCCGCTCGGCCAGCCGACCGAAGTGATTGAAAGCCCCGGCGGCTCGGCGCAGAACGTTAGGAAAATGACGATGGCCTACGACGCCGCCGGGCGCGAAACCAAAAACAAAGTGGAAGGCGCCGGCACCCCGATCCTGCCGACCGAAACCACCTACAGCACAACCACCGGCCGCCCCCTGACCCAGCGCTTCGTCTGCGAAGCCAAATGCGAAGGCTTCGACGACCAGGCCCTGACGACCACCTACGACAAACTCGGCCGCGTAACCGCCTACAAAGACGCCGACGGCAATACCGCAACCACGGTCTATGACCTGCTCTCGCGGCCGATCATCACCAACGACGGCAAGGGCGCCCAGGAACGCAACTACGACCCCACCTCTGGCCTTCTGGTCGAACTCTATGACTCCCAGGCAGGCGAATTCACCGCCGCCTACGATGCCGACGGCAACCTGGTCAAACAGACCCTTCCCAACGGCCTGCTCGCCACCACGACCTACGACGAGGCCGGCCAGCCGACTCATCTGAGCTACCTGAAGACGACCTCCTGTTCGGTCGAATGCACCTGGCTCGACTTCGACGCAGAACGCTCGATCACGGGCCAGGTACTAGCCCAAACCTCAACGCTGTCTTCCCAGCAGTTCTCCTATGACGGAGCGGGCCGCCTCGCCCAGGTAAAGGACACGCCGAAAGGCGGCTCTTGCACCACCCGTTCTTATGAATATGACGCCAACTCCAACCGCATGGGCTTGATCACCCGCGCTCCGGGCATCGGCGGAGTCTGCGACACCAAATCCGCCGGCACGGAACAGGGCTATAGCTATGACGCCGGCGATCGTCTGCTCGCCACCGGCCTTACCTACGACAGCTGGGGCAGGACCACCAGCCTGCCCGCTAGCTACGCCGGCGGCAGCACGCTGAGCACGACCTACTTCTCAAACGACATGGTCGCCACCCAGTCCCAGGGCGGCATCACCAACACCTTCCAGCTCGACGCGATGCTGCGCCAGCGCCAAAGAATCCAAACAGGGGGAGTCAGCGGAACCGAAATCTTCCACTACGCCGGCAGCTCCGACTCACCGGCCTGGACAGAACGAGCCGGGACCTGGACCCGCAACATCACCGGCATCGGCGGCGAACTGGCTGCGATCAAGGACAGCGCTACAGGCACTGCCCTGCAGCTCACCAACCTGCACGGCGACGTCGTCGCAACGGCAAGCCTCAGCCACTCGGCGACCAAACCGACCGCGACCTTCGAGTTCGACGAGTTCGGCAACCCGAGGCAGGCCGGGACCCCGAGATTCGGCTGGCTCGGCGGCAAGCAGAGGCGGACCGAACTTCCGTTGGGGGTGATCCAGATGGGGGCCAGAAGCTATGTGCCGGCGATAGGGCGGTTCTTGTCGGTGGATCCGGTGATTGGCGGGTCAGCGAATGCTTACGACTGTAGTTTTGCGGACCCGATCAATAACGTCGATATTTCCGGCCTTTCCGTTAAGAAACAAATCCGAAGAGTACGCGATCTAGATCGTTTGAAACGGGTTCGAAACCAGATCAAACGACAGATGACCCAAGCTGCAAAAAGCAGTCGCAGTAGACCCGAAACAGTTCGCAAGCTGCGTCGTGTGGCTCAAGATGGGTTTCGGAGGGCGGCCGATGAGTTTCGCCGTAACCCAGGGTGGGGGGGAGCCTGTCGACAGGCTTACAACTCAGCGCTGCATAGCAACACTGAATCAAAGCCCATAGTGAGATTTCACCGAGCTGTAAAGGCGTGTGTAAAGGTAATAGAAAATATGGCCTATTACGAAGGCGTAGCTGAAGGTAATGAAGATTTCGACAAAGTTCAAAGTGAGACCGAATGAAACCGCTAACTCCCTACCAAGATCAGCATTTTAAACACTTAGTGAGTAATTTGCAGGGGCGATTATGGGGATGGAAGAGTGCTGTTGTCCTGTTCCTTGTCGGGTTGGCCGTTTTTCTTATGGGGGCAAGCGCGATTGCGACGCAGGCTTCCCAGCCAAGGAAACAGTCGTCTGGCAAGCATCGCTTAGTCCTTGAATCTCCCCAGGCCGACTTTACTGTTCGAGGGAAAAACGGCTACAAGATTCTTGTAAGGGCAACTCCTAATGCCGTCAGGCTCGTTGCATCCCGAGGGCACTCAGCCGTTGTGTACCTAGATCAAGAGGGTCATGGCAATGAGCACGGAATTCAAGGAGATTTCGGGAAACTGGGTGAAATTTCAGTTAAATTCAGCTCCGACGGAAGTATTCCCGTGGAGCCACTTTCAGGAACCGGAGGCTCTTGTCGGCCACCCCATGGCGCCGTTGATTACCGTGGAATCTTCGTCGGACATATCGTTTTCCGTGGTGAGCTGAAATTCACCGAAGTAAATCAACGTCGAGCGAGGGGTACTACAGGCGCACAACGGCTCTGGCGTTGTTTTTTAAGGAAGACACCATCTAGCCAGAAAAGTCCTGAAAAAGGCAAAATTAACCTTTCCGCAATTGGGGATCCAGACTTTGTGTCGTTTTCTGCGGGCAGCGGAGCGATATCAGAGATTGCATCGTTGGTTCGGGGCGGTGTGCCATTGGGCTTGTCTGACCTCCCTAGCCGCGGTGTCCCCTTCCGAGCGGGAAGTCTCGAGAATCGTGGAGGACTATTGATACTGCGCTACGTTGTCGCAAAGGGGGAACCAGGCAGCTTCCGCGTTGACAAAGACTTCACGGTTGCCACGGTATCTCCCCCCCACCTTTCTCGGGGTCTGCTGAATACCGTGGATGTGGTCCCCCTCGATTTGAATGGCAAGGGTCCTTGAGTGTCGTCTTGCCTGGGAAGGGGAAAGTGCTGCTTACCGGTAGAAAACGGTTTTCTTCTGGGGCGGAACTAAAGCCTCGTGGGAAATGTCCACCGGAAATATAGATCG
Organism: uncultured Solirubrobacterales bacterium; assembly: GCA_963697695.1. Classification (GTDB taxonomy): domain Bacteria; phylum Actinomycetota; class Thermoleophilia; order Solirubrobacterales; family 70-9; genus VRUE01. Next base: position 546,319 of record OY969094.1, on the reverse strand, counting down.
CTTTAACGGGAACATCGATTACTTCTTGAGTGGAGCTTAGACGTTAAGAGATCAATGAATACACGGGGGCGAGTTATCAAACTCCGCCTTATTGCGCTCGGAGTTTTCCTATTTTGCCTGGGGTCAGCTTATTATGGTTCTGAGGATCGGGCTCACGGAGGAAATTTCGGGCACCCAAGGGCTGTGCTTAAGCTGAAAGGCTCAGGTGCGCACCGGCTGAAGATTGTGATCTGGTCAAAGGCCGCTTCAATAGTGGTTTCCAAGGGTCACGCGGCAGCGGTTTATAGCACGGGTTCTTCGAGTATTAATGGCAACCGTTTTAAGGCAAATTTTAGACGATTCGGGAGGGTTCGAGTCCGATACCGCCAAAACCTTGGGAAGTCACACTCGCGAGGTGAACTGGGTTGTCGGATGCGTAGAGCCGTGCGTCCCGGATTGTTCACCGGGGAAATAGCCTTCGAAGGCGAGGCAGGATATGTAAGGGTTAGCGCTGGCCGTGCAAATGGTTACCTCTTGTTGGAGAGTGAAGAGGATGGCGAGCAATGTCCTGGTTCGGAGTCAAAAGAAGTTCTTCCAGAATCCGAGTCAAATAGTCCGTATAGGCTTCGAGGGTTCACGCTAACCGCTGGAGATTTCGTATGGTTCTATGGTGGCAGGGGAGCTTTGACCGAAGCGCACGTTTGGGAGTCGCGATGGGACGTACCGCTGGGTTTGAAAGCAATTGCTGAGAAGGCTGTTCCTTATGTCGCTTTCACTCTTGAGCGGAAATCAGGCCTGTTGATAAAGAGAGTTGTAGCTACACGTGGCTCAAGAAACACGCTCTCGGTAGATTCAGGAAATATCGCGACAGTAGACCCGCCTTGGCCCTTTACTGGGCAGGGCCGGATAGGTGCTTGCTGGCGTATCCCTCATTGGCACGGAAATCTAAGGGTAAGTTTTCCGGGGAGAGAGGTTTCGCTCATCGGGTTAGATTACTGGGTATCAGTTAGACATTCCGGGTGCATGTGAACGGTAGGTCTCTTGCTAAGGCTTCCTGGTTGGAGCGTTCGCAGCCCCAGGCTGGGGCGAGGGTTACGGCGGTTGGTTTTTGCCGATTTCTATCTTCTAATGAGCTTTCGTCATCGAGGCGGGCGTTTGACCAGCGCCCAGCAGGGAAGTGGAGATCCCATGCCGGATCTCGTGCTTGGGCCGCTGCTGCGCTACGTCTCGGAGACTGAGGCGACTGTCTGGGTCGAGGCGAGCGAGGCCTGTGAGGTCGAGGTGCTCGGGCATCGGGAGCCGACGTTTCGGGTCGAGGGGCATCACTACGCGCTGGTTCGTATCGAGGGGCTCGATCCGGGAGGGTTCTACGAGTACGGCGTCTCTCTCGACGGGGAGCCCTGCTGGCCTCCTGCCGATGCCGACCTGCCGCCGAGCGTCGTCCGGACCTTTGGCGAGGAGAAGCCGCTCGACATCTGCTTCGGCTCTTGCCGGGTGGCGCTGCCGCACGAGGAGCCCTACATCCTCAGCAAGGACCGCCACGAAGACGGTCATGAGCTCGATGCGCTGCGGGTGCTCGCCCGGCAGATGCGCCGTTCCGAGCGCGACAACTGGCCGGAGCTGCTCTTCCTGCTCGGTGACCAGGTCTACGTCGACGAGGCCTCGCCGGCGGCACGGCAGCGAATCCGGGAACGGCGCGGCATCGACGAACCGCCGGGCGCAGAGGTGCTGGACTTCGAGGAGTACACCTGGCTCTACCGGGAGACGTGGGAGGACCCGCTGATCCGCTGGCTCCTCTCGACCGTCTCTTCGTCGATGGTCTGGGACGACCACGACATGAGCGATGACTGGAACATCTCCCGCTCCTGGGTTCAGGAGAGGCAAGCCAAGCCGTGGTGGCATATGCGCGCGATCGGCGGGATCATGAGCTACTGGATCCATCAGCACCTCGGCAACCTCTCGCCGCGGGAGCTCGATGACAACGACCTCTACCGCCGGATTCGTGGGAACCAGCACGCCGGCGACGAGTTGCGCGAGTGGGCCGAGGGGATCGCGTCGACCGAGTCGGGCACGCGCTGGAGCTTCTGCCGCGACTTCGGCGGCGTGCGGGCGATCTTCATGGACTCACGCGCGGGGCGGGTCCTGGAGGAGGACCGGCGCTCGATCTTCGACGATGAGGAGTGGGACTGGATCGTCGAGCATGCCAGTGGCGACTTCGACCACCTGCTGATCTCGACCACGGTTCCTTACCTGCTCTCGCCCTCGTTTCACCATCTCGAGGCCTGGAACGAGCGCCTCGCCGACGGCGCCTGGGGCTCACTCGTCGCCCGCGGCAGCGAGAAGCTACGCCGCGCGCTCGACTTCGACCACTGGGCCGCCTTCCAGTTCTCCTTCGACCGCTTTCGGCGGCTCCTGGAGGAGGTCGCCTCCGGGCGCCGTGGCAGCCCGCCGGCGTCGATCGTCGTCCTCTCCGGCGACGTCCACCACGCCTATCTCTGCGAGGTCGACTTCCCCCGGGACTCGCAGGCGAGCAGCCGCGTCTTTCAGGCGGTCTGCTCGCCCTACCGCAACCCGCTGGACGAGCGCGAGCGGAGGGTGGTGCGCGCTGGCTTCTCGCGGCCCGCCCACTGGCTCGCCCGCGGCCTGGCGCGGCTTGCCGGCGCGCCCGACCCCGTCATCGGCTGGCGCCTGGTCGAGGGCCCGTACTTCGACAACCAGGTCGCGACGCTGCGGCTCGACGGGCGCAAGGCGACGGCCCGGCTCGACAAGACGGTCCGTGGCGATGAGGACGAGCGAAAACTCGATAAGACTTTCGAGCGCCGTCTGGTGTGACGGCGATGGCGAAGTGGGACGGGGCGCCACCCGGCAAAGCGCGCCCCGTCCCTCGCCCCTTCAGACGGCTGCAGATATTTCTGCGTCATCGCCGCCCTGCTCGCCACGGGGAGTCGAGGCCCCGTGGCTGTCGGACGGCGAATCACCGCTGAAGCTCTTTGTCTGGCCAGGTCGCAGGTAGACGATCTGGCCTTCCCGCAGCTCGAGCTTCTGGAGCTCGGAGCGGGTCAGCTGTGCCCAGACCTCGGTCCCGTCGCCGAGCGTGAACTCGACCCGGATCTCGAAGCCAAGCGCGACGATCCGTTTGACCAGGGCCTCTTCCGTGCGCTCGTCCGGGTCGAGCACGACGTCCATGTCGTGCGGGCGGACGAAGTCCTCGCCAAGCCGGTTGACCTCGCCGACGAAGCTCATCACGAACTCGTTGGCGGGGTGGTCGTAGAGGTCGTCGGCGGTTCCGGACTGCTCGACCCGGCCCTGGTTCATCACCACCAGCTGCTCGGCGACGTCCATCGCCTCCTCCTGGTCGTGGGTGACGAAGATCGTCGTCACGTGCATCTCGTCGTGGAGGCGACGCAGCCAGGTGCGCAGGTCCTTGCGGACCTTGGCGTCGAGGGCCCCGAAGGGCTCGTCGAGCAGCAGCACCTGCGGTTCCACCGCCAGCGCCCGGGCCAGGGCCATGCGCTGGCGCTGGCCGCCGGAGAGCTGGTCGGGGTAGCGCTCGGCGAGGCCGTCGAGCTGGACCAGGCGCAGCAGCTCGTGCACGCGGTCGCTGATCTGGGGCTTCGACCACTTGCGGATCTTCAGCCCGAAAGCGACGTTCCCGAACACGGTCATGTGCTTGAAGGCGGCGTAGTGCTGGAAGACGAAGCCGACCTCGCGCTTCTGCGCCGGGGTTTCGGTGGCGTCGTTGCCGTTGATCACGACCTGGCCGGCATCGAGCTCCTCGAGCCCGGCGATCGCTCGCAGCAGCGTCGACTTGCCGCTGCCGCTTGGCCCGAGCAACGCCGTCAACGAGCCGTCCGGCACGTCGATCGAGACGTCGTCGAGAGCCTGAAAGTCACCGAAGCGCTTGAACGCTCCCTCGACTGCGATTCCCATCAGGAACCCTCCTTCGTGTTGGAAATTGAGGCATTGGGCACAACCGCGATCTGGCTGTGCGACCCCGCCTTTGCCTTGCGCCCGCCGACGCTCATCAGCAACAGCGTCGTGAGTGCGAGCAGGGCGAGCACGATCGCGCCCGCATACGCGGCCTCTTCTTGGAACTGCTCGAAGGCCTTGGCGACGAAGAGCGGCAGGGTTTCGGTCTCGCCCGAGATCGAGCCGGAGACGATCGTCACCGCGCCGAACTCACCGAGCACCCGGGCAGTGGTGAGGACGACGCCATAGGCGACGCCCCAGCGGATCGCCGGCAGGGTGACCCGCCAGAAGGTCTGCCAGCCGTTGGCGCCGAGCGTCGATGCCGCCTGCTCCTGCTCGGTGCCGATCTCCTGCAGCACCGGCACCGTCTCGCGCACCACGAACGGGAGCGAGACGAAGATGCTGGCGAGCACCATCCCCGGCCAAGAGAAGAGCACCTCGAAGCCCCATTCGGCCAGAGTCGGGCCGAACCAACCGCTGTTGCCGTAGAGCAGGTAGAGCGAGAGGCCGACGACGATCGGCGAAACGGCGAAGGGGAGGTTGATGATCCCGTCGACGATCGAGTTGCCCCACCAGCGGCGACGAACCAGCAGCAGCGCACAGCCGATGCCGAAGACGGTGTTCAGCGGCACTGCGACGGCGACCATCAACAGGGTGAGCTGGATCGCGTGAAGCGCCTCCGGCGAGGTCATCGCTTCGACCGGCGGGCCGAGGCCGTGCTCGAACGTCTTGTAGAAGATCATTCCGACGGGGGCCAGGAGAAGCAGGCCGAGATAGCCAAAGGCCAAGCTGCGCAGGCCCCACTTGGCGGGGGCTGTGGGGGTCATGCTCCACCTCCGACCTGGGAGCGACCTATGACGCGGCTGATCGTGCGGGTGAGGACCCCGCGCTTCTCGCCGTGAACTCCCGAACGGGCGAACAAGCTCACCAGCACCAGCATCAGCACCGAGAGCGCCAGCAGCACCACTGAGACGGCAGAGGCACCGGCGGTGTTGCCCGACTCGATCTGGCTACGGATGAAGACCGAGGAGACCTCGGTGTCGAAAGGGATATTCCCGGTGATCAGGATCAGCGAGCCGTACTCACCCAGTGCCCGCGCGAAGGCGAGCATGATGCCGGCGATGATCCCCGGCAGCAGGTTGGGGAAGATGATGCGGCGGAAGGTGGTGAAACCGCCGGCGCCGAGCGAGGTCGATGCCTCCTCCATCTCGCGGTCCATCTCCATCAACAGGGGTTGCACTGCGCGGACGACGAAGGGGAGGGTGATGAAGCACAGCGCCACGACGATCGCCACTCTCGTTCCGGCCACGTCGAGACCAATTGGGCTTTTTGGGCCATAGAGAGTGAGCAGGGTGAGACCGGCGACGATCGTCGGCAGGGCAAAGGGGAGGTCGATCAGCGCGTTGACCGCTCCCTTGCCGGGAAACTCGTCGCGGACCAAGACCCAAGCGATCACCGTGCCGAAGAAAGCGTTAATTGCAACCACGATCAGCGAGGAGACGACGGTCAGCTTCAGCGCTGCCATTGCCTGGTCGCCGGTGACGGCATTCCAGAAGGCGTCGGGGCCTTTGGAGAGCGACTCGTCCACCACTGCCGCCAAGGGCAACAGCACCATCAGCGACAGATAGAGGATGACCATGCCCCGGCTGAGGCCGGCGCCGAGCCCGGGCAGGCGAATGCCTGCCCGGGCCGATGGTCTGGTTGTAAGGGCTGCCGGGTGAGCTGGCATCAGCCGCTCGTTGAGACTCCGAGTTCCTTCTCGATACCGGCTACGGAGCCGGTTTCGTCATCGAAGAACTCGTCGTTGACTTTTTCCCACCCGCCGAACTCGTCAATGGTGAAGAGGTCCTCGGGTGTCGGGAACTGCTTCGGGTCGACCAGGTCCTTGTTGGCCGGCCGGTAGCCGTTCTCAGCCCACAGTTTTTGGCCCGCGTCGGACCAGATGTAGTCGAGGAATGCCTGGGCGGCCTCCGGTGCGTCTTTGGTGACCGCGATCGGGGTCTCGATCAGGATCGTGCTGGGCGGGATGACGTAGTCGACGTCTTCGCCCTCGTCCTGCGCCTTGATCGCCTCGTTCTCGTAGCCGAGTAGCACGTCGCCCTGGCCCTGGGTGAACGCCGCGAGCGCATCGCGGGCGCTGCCGGGCTGCACCACCGTCTTTTCCAGCACGGTCTTGACCGCGTCGAGCGCCTGCTGCGGGGATTTACCCTCGTGCAGCTGTGAGCCGTAGATGGCCATGATGTTCCAGCGGGCGGCGCCGGAGCTGAACGGGTTGGGGGTGACGATCTCGACGTCCTTGGTCAGCAGGTCGTCGAACGACTCGAGGCCCTCGGGGTTGCCTTTGCGGACGGTCATCACGACGACCGAGTCCTGGGCGATCCCGTTGTACTTGTTCTTGTCCCAGTCGGGTGCGACCTGGCCCGATTCGACCAGGCGGATCATGTCGCCGCCCTGGGCGAAGTGGACGACGGAAGCGGGCTGACCGGCCTCGACCGCGCGGCTCTGGTCGCCGGACGCGCCGAAGGAGTTGCTGAAGCTGACGTCGGTGCCGGCGGAGGTTTCCTCGAATCCGGGCTCGAGCGCTTCCTCGTAGACGGCCTCCGGGGTGGAGTAGCCGACGATGTCGAGCTTGCCGCCGGATGAGCCGGTGGCTGAGTCGTCGTCGCTGCCACCGCAGCCGGCGACGAGAATCGCTGTGGCGAGCGCAAACAGAGCGGCCAGGAGGCCGACGTTGACGCTGCGCCGCCGGGTTACCTTGCGAGCGTTCCGCATAGAAAAGGAATCCTCTCTTTGTTGACTGATTTAGTTTTTTGACTGACTTAGGTCTAAAAGAGGAAGGCACGGTAGCACAATGTTGATCAGAAAAGTCTTAAATCGGATCTGGATTCCGGCAATAAACTCCGTCGACCTACGGAATCGGAGTCAATTGGCGCCTTAGTCGCGATATATGCGACCCATGCGCCAGCAGAGGGGAGACAGCGTGGACGTCGTGCGAACGCCGGAGGAGAGCCTGAAGGGGCTGCCCGATTTCCCCTTCGAATCGAGCTACCGCGAGATCGATGGACTGCGGCTGGCCTATCTGGACGAGGGTGAGGGCAAGCCAGTCGTCTTCTTCCACGGCGAGCCGACCTGGTCGTTCCTCTGGCGCAAGGTGATTCCTCCGGTGCGCGATGCCGGCTATCGCTGCATCGCTCCCGACTACGCCGGCTTCGGCCGCTCAGACAAGCCCACGGACCTCGACTGGTACACCTACGACCGCCACGTCGACCTGATGTCGAGACTGCTCGAGGAGCTCGACGTGCGCGACGCCACCGCCGTCGTCCACGACTGGGGCGGGCCGATCGGATTGCGCCTCGCGGTCGAGCACCCGGACCGCTTCTCCCGGATGGTGATCATGGAGACCGGCCCCTTCACCGGGCACCAGCGGATGAGCGACGTCTGGCTCAGTTTCCGCGAGTTCGTCCGCGAGAACGCCGACGTGCCGGTCGGGATGCTGGTCCGCGGCGGCTGCAAGGACGACCCCGGGGACGAGGTGATCGCCGCCTACGAAGCCCCCTACCCGAGCCCCGAGTCGAAGGCCGGGCCCCGTGCCTTTCCGCTGATCCTGCCAACCGAGCCCGACGCGCCCGGGGCGGTCGAGGGCAAGCGGGTCGCGGACGCGCTGCGCGAGGACGACCGGCCGACGCTGGTGCTCTGGGCCGACTCGGACCCGATCCTTCCCTTCTCGGTCGGCGAACGGGTCTCGACGGAGCTCAACTTCCCGGCGCCGCGGCCGATCGAGAACGCCTCCCACTTCCTCCAGGAGGACGCGGGGGAGGAGATCGGCCGGATCATCGCCGAGTGGCTCTAGGAGGGTCTAGCCGGCCGCGGTTGCTGCTGAGGCGGTACGGCTGACCGCCGCCCGCATCGTCTCGTGCGGGTGGTCGAGCAGCAGGCGCACGCGGCGGGGAGGGCCGTCGTCCTCCACCCAGGTCACCGTTCCCGGCCAGTAGGGGCCAGGTGGGAGACCCGGATGGTGGAAGGCATCGGCGAAGACCCAGCTGCCTGTGTTGTGGAGGCGGCCGCCGCTGGGCAGCGCCCAGTCCGCGTCGCCTGCTTCGGGGCCGCCGCGGTGGGTGTGGCCGGTGATCGTGTGTGCAGCGTCGATCTGCAGGTGCCGGGCCATCTCGGTGGCGGCCTCGATCCCGCTGCGGGTGATCGAGATAGGGGAGAGGTCGGGGTCGAAGTCGGCGTGCAGGAGACGGTTGAGGAGCCAGACACTGCTCGGGACCGCCGCTGCCACCGCGGCAGCGGTCGCTTTCTGGCGGACGCGTCCGCCGTTGCGGCGGCGGCCGGAGATCGAGCGCCAGGCCCGTTCGGAGGGACGGGTGGCGGCGAAGGCGATGCCCGCCTCGGCAAGGCCGAAGGACAGTCCATATATGGGGCGCAGTACGCGCTCGTAGTCAGCTGGGGTGGACGGGTCCGGGGGACGGTTGCCGGCCCGCATGATCGCCGCGGCGACCAGGCACTCCATGCGCGGCAGCGACATGTGGCAGTCCATGTAATGGCCGTGGGTGGCGTAGACGTCGTCGCGCAGCCAGACGCCGGGGTAGGAGATGCTCAGCTCGGCCTCGCCCAGCCACCCTGCGATCCGCGTCGCGGCCTCCCCCGCCGGCAGGGCGCGGTGCTCGAGGCCGAGAGTGCCGCCGCCGATCGCCAGCTCCTCCAGCAGCGGCTCGGTCAGGCGGTGGTCGTGGTTGCCGGGGACGAGCACGATGCGGCGCCCGGCCATCGCCTCGCCCAGCTCCTCGAAGAAAGGCTGTACGGCTCGCAGCACCTGGGCCAGGGGAAGCTCGCGCAGCTCGAGGGCGTCGCCGAGCAGGACGAGCCGGTCGGCGCTGCTGATCTCCTCCAGCAGGATGCGGCGGATCTCGGAATCCCGCGCCAGGTCCTCGCCCTTGGCGGTGCCGAGGTGGAGGTCGGAGACGATCGCGGTGCGCATCGGGTCAACCTAGCCGTTCGTCCCTGGTGTAACGCGTTTTACCGGGACATAGCCGGAAAACGCGTTGCACCAGCAAGGAATGACTGGCTGCACAGCCAGTTTCCCGGCTAGACTTCCGAGCATGCTCGAGCTCAGCGAGGAGCGCCTGGCGCCCGTCAACGGCGTCGAGATCGCCTACCAGGAGGTCGGCGACCCGGATGGCGAGCCACTGCTGCTGGTGATGGGGCTGGGGACGCAGATGCTCGGTTGGGACGAGGAGCTCTGCGGTTTGCTGGCAGAGCGCGGATTCCGGGTGGTCCGCTTCGACAACCGCGACATCGGCCACTCGACGATGCTCGATGCGGCGGGTATGCCGAAGCGGGCGGACGTCTTCCTCGGGCGTAAGAACTCCGTCTACCTGCTGTCCGACATGGCTTCTGACGCGATCGGCCTGATGGACCACCTTGGGATCGAGTCGGCACACGTGGCCGGCGTCTCGATGGGGGGGATGATCGGCCAGACGCTGGCTCTCGAGCACCCTGAGCGAGTCAAGTCGCTGGTTTCGATCATGTCGACGACCGGCAGTCGCCGCGTCGGCTCGCCGACGCTAAAGGCCTACGGCCTTCTTTTCGCTCGCCCGCCCCACGGACGCGATGCTTATGTCGAGCAGATCGTCAAGACCTTCAAGGTGATCGGCTCGCCCGCCTTCCCGATGGATGAGCCGCGGCTGCGCCACGTCGCGGGGCGGATGTATGACCGCTCGCACAATCCAAGGGGGGTCCTGCGGCAGTTGCATGCGATCGCAGCGTCCGGCGACCGGACCCGAGCGCTGCGCCAACTGACCCTGCCGGTGACCGTGATTCACGGCACCCGCGACGCGCTGATCCGACCGAGCGGCGGCCGTGCCACCGCCAGGGCGATCCCCGGCGCGCGCCTGCGCATGATCGAGGGCATGGGTCACGACCTGCCCCGTACCGTCTGGCCGATCTTCGTCGACGAGATCGCCGACACCGCCTCTCGGACCGGCTGGCGCGCCAGGGCCAAGCAACCCGCCTGATCTCGCCCCGATGCGAGCGTGGCCCCCGAAGGGCCACGCCAAGATGCGGCTGAGAGGAGTCGAACCTCCACGGAGTTTCCTCCACACGGACCTGAACCGTGCGCGTCTACCAGTTCCGCCACAGCCGCGGGGGCAGGCAATTTACCTGGTCGGCGCTCCATCCCGAGCCCGCCACGACGACACGACCCATCTCCCACGCCCGCTAGAATGCCCCGTCCTCGCCGCTATCGTCTAGGGGACTAGGACGCCGGATTCTCAGTCCGGAAACCGGGGTTCGAATCCCCGTAGCGGTATGGCTTAATGGAGAAGCCCAGGCAGCTCTGGGAGTTCTTCGAGTCCTGCAATTTGCGTTATACTCGGCAGGTATGACTCAGCGAATGGGTGCCAAGGGTCAAGTTGTGATCCCCAAGGATCTTCGTGAGCGAGCAGGGCTTGGGCCGGGCGCTGGCGTCTCGTTCGAGCCTGTGGCCGATGGCATCGTGGTGAGGCGAGCAGATGACGGCGCAACGCTGCGAGGAAGGTTCGCCGGCAGCGGCATGGCTGCGCGGTTGGTCGAGGATCGCCGTCGCGAGCGTCCGTAGGTGAAGACCTGTCTGGACTCGCGGGCCGTGTTGGCGTGGCTGGACGGTGACGAACCAGCGGCGGCCGCGGTGGCCAAAGCCCTAGCGCGCGAACGACCCGCGATGAGCTGGATCAACTTGGTCGAGGTCAGTTATCGCTTGACCCGAGATCACGGCAGGGACGAGGCCGAGCGAGCTATTTCCGATTTGCGCTCGCAGATCAACGAGGATCTACCCGGTGTGTCAGCGATGCGCGCGGTCGCGGGCCTGAAGGCGGAGCACCCCATTGCGCTGGCGGATTGCTTCGCCATCGCTCTCGCAGAGGAGGATGGGGCTGTTCTCATGACCGGAGACCCCGAGATCGTCGACCGGGTGGGGGATCTTCCCTGCAAAGTCAAAGACCTTCGCTAGCGGCGGCTCCCGATGGCTACCAAACCGGCAAACCAGCTACGGCAGGTGTATGACATTCGAGAGGGAGTTATCGACCTCAAAAAGTCACTGCACGCGGCCTTTCGGGAAACGAGCTCTCAGACTTTCGCAAAGTCATCGATGCCGTTGAGGAGTATGTAGAGACCCACCCGCCAGAGCCGCCAGCGGTGCGGGCTGAGCGCTTGGCCGCCGAAGCGCGTGATGAGGAGTTCAGGTCATGACTGAAGTTCAAGCCGTGGCCTCGCCATTACCCTCGCCCGGAGCAGGTCCAGGGCGGATTCAACTGGCATAACGATCTCTCCACCGAGAATCCCCGTAGCGGTCCTACGCGCCCCCTGCCTCTAGGGCGAGGTTGGGTCTTTCGGGACCGTGTCGTGCGCCGCTTCCTCCAAATCCATGGTTTCATCGGGCTCATCGCTCCCATAAGAACTCGAGAGCCAGAGCGCGGCGACTCTGCGCACAAGCCAATTCGCGTCGTGGCTTGACATGCGGCCTTCAGGCAGGCCGGTTGGCTTGCCATGTCGCGCTCTCACTCCCAAAGCCTCGGGGCTGTTCGCCGTTGCTCTGAAATCTGATCGCTCGCCTTTCGTCCACCACCCGAGTGCCCTGCCGTCAACGCCCTGCCGCTTCAGCTCGTGTTCGACGGTCTCAAGCGCGGCATAGGCAGCAGACCAATTGAACTCCTCGTCCTTAAGCATGAGATCGATCAGTTGGACCACCCGACCAGCTGCCGGATTCGTCCCAGTAGTTTCCAGTGCTGCGTCAAGATCCAAGCCATCGATGTGCTCCAGTCCATCTGGCGGTGATGGGCGCTCGTATCCCAGCGACTCAACGAAGTCGGCGAACTCTTTGGGGGGTAAGTGGCCTGTGGCCGAGTCTAGAAAGATCGTCTCCGTGATCTCGCCGCCGGCATCGACCGTGTGCCAGGAGTGAATCGAGACGCCTTCGAAGATCTTGCCCCAGCGGACCCGCCCAACGCCGTTCAACCGGTTCACGAATGTCTCAACCTCGTCCTGGACGATGTGGGGTTCCTCCTCCGGAGTCGCTCCATCAGGCTGGATATGGGTGAGCAGCAATCGACTCGGATCCCCGTCGACCAGACCTATTCCACCGATGCCTGCGTGGATCAGCCGATCAACGTCGGCTTCCGCAGCTTCCAATGTGATGATCCACTTCACCAGCGGATGATCGCGGCTTTGCCATGGTCTAGGGCGAGTTCCCATTGCTTCATCCGTAGCTCTCTCGACTTTGGTACGTCTGGGTATTGTCTCCGCTCATCTTCGACGACGGGGGTATCCATGCAGGCAGCGAAGTGGGAGTACTACGTCGAGACCTTCAATCTGACGGAACGATGGAGTTCGCGGCGTCAAGCAGAGGAGATTCAGAAGTTCATCGGACGTCTTAACGCGATCGGCGCGGAAGGGTGGGAGCTGGTCACCCAGGCTGAGATTACCTTGAAGGGTGGGATAACCGGCTCGGTCAAGGGCGAGCTGACGACCTGCTTCTTCAAGCGGTCGGTCGCCTAGCGGGGTTGGGAGGGGCTGGGACGCCACGCCACTTCGCATGCTTCGAGCCGCCAGCCTCTCGGCATCCATGGGCTCGAAGAAGCCTTTCGAGAGCGTGGGCGCTTCACGCCGCGGCAGTGAACCGCAGATGCTCGCGGTCGGACTCCGGCGCCTGGCCGGCGAGCTCCTCGTCGGGTGTCAGCACCGTGCGAAGGGCGTCGAGGGCGTTCTCGCGTGCCTCCTCGCGGGTCCGGCCCTGGCTCATCGCGCCCGGGACCTCCAGGACGCGCGACGATCCAGCCCTCCTCATCGGGGCTGTCGAAGGAAATCGTGAAGTCGACGGATGCAGCCATGCGGGAACGGTAGCGCGTGCGGTCGTCGTCGGAGGAAACTCTCCTCGCACCTCATTTGCCGAGCCGGTTCATCCGCGTTGCCGCTTTCTCTCTCGTGGAGCCAAATCCACGGCACATTCGACCGGTACAACGATCTCTCCACTAAGGACGAATCGTTGTAGCGGTATCTCTCGAGCTGGTCGGTTGGATCCGCCGGTGGCTAACGTAGGGTCACTAGAGCGAATGGCCCGTACGGAGATCCAGATGGCGAACACGCGCTACGTGAAAAAGGCCAGTGGGAAAGGCTGGGATGTGGTCAAGGAGGGCCACCGGCGTGCGACGGCGCATGGTGCCACGAAGGCGGACGCGGTCAAGGCTGCTCGCGAGCTGACCCGTCAGGAAGGCGGAGGGGAGATTCGAATCCTGAACCGCACGGGCAAGGTCGTCAATGCGAGCAAAGTCGCAAGACCGAAGAAGCGAGTCGCGGCGTAGCTCCTAGTCGTTTGCAGCGACCGCGAGGGTTGAATCTCCCAGCGGATGCGTTGCTGCATCGAAGAAGAGCAAGGTGTCTGCCTCCAGGCGGCCCGAGATATCGACTTGCTTCGCTAGGAGCTCCTTTCGGGTTCCGGAGACCATCGAGATCGCGATAGGTCGGTCGGGGTGCTCGCTTAGGGCCTCGGTCAGGTGGGAATCGTGCTCGCTGAGGCTGCTGCCGAAGACGACGACCGGGAGGTCTCGTCCACGTAGGCGCTCGAGGGCGTGGGACAGGTAGACGTTGTCTTCGATCGCGGTGAGCTTGTCCGCGGTGGAGCCCTCGGTGACGAGCAGGGGTCGTGCCCTGGGGTCACCCTTGATCGGTTTGCCGAATTGCCCGAGGATGGAGTCGAGGTCGGTTTGCCTCAGCTTCCAGGTGGCGCCTGAGTCGCCTGTTACCAGATGGAGGGCTCCGTGGAGGAAGTAGACGGGGTTTCTGTCGGCGGGGACGCTTGCCCTGGCGGGATCGAATTCGCACCGCCCTCCGTAGCGGAAGTGATCCATGAAAGGCTCGAATCCCCCGTTCGCAATCGCCCAGTAAACGAGCAGATCGTAGCTCGTGGTGAAGACCCACTCGAATCGCTCCATCGTGTCGCTGATCGTCCTGCGGGTCGAGGGAGGAACCTGACCGAGCTTGAGGTGAACTCCACGCACCGCCTGGATCAATGCTTTCTGGATGTTGCGATAGCACTTGAGCAGGGGTCGCGTATCGAGACCTACGGCGTCGTTCACCCTTATCGCGGTGAGGAGGTCGGCCAGGACTCGCTCGAAGTTCGGTGTGGACGAGAACAGCTTGTGACCCCGCGCTGAAAGGCCGCTGAGTCTCGCGCGGTCATACAGATTGCGATAGCCGAACGGCTCCCAGACGTTGATGCTCATGCCGTTGCCGAGCAGCAGGGTGTCCCACCTGTGTGAGGTGGCGATATCCGCCCAGTCGAAGAGCGTCCCATCGGGTTCCCCCGCCATAAGGGTTGTCTAACAACTGGATCGGCGTAGCCGAGGGGGCGGAGTCCTCTTTAGACGCGCTCCAAGATCACGACGGGGATCTCGCGGGTGGTGTTGCGCTGGTAGTCGTCGTAGTAGGGCCACTCTGAGGTCATGGTGGGCCAGATCTGTTGCTTCTCCTCGGGGGTGGCGGTGCGGGCGCGGGCTTTGAAGCGGTCGCCTTTGACCTGGACTTCGACCTCGGGGTTCTCGGAGAGGTTGAGGTACCAGACGGGGTGCTTGTCGTAACCGCCCTTGGAGGCGACGATCGTGTAGCCGTCGCCGTAGGGAGCGTAGATCAGCGGGTGGGTGCGCGGCTCGCCCGACTTGCGGCCGGTCGTCGTCAGCAGCAGCGTCTGGGTGCCCTGCCAGTCGTGGCCTTCCTCGCCGTCGGTCGCGCGGTAGCGCTCGACGTGCTCTGGGCCGAAGAGGGGCATCTCGGGCATCGCCAAATGCTAGTCGAGCGCCTTTCGCGGGACTCCAGAGCCGTGAGGCGAGCTCGCTGCTATACTGAACCATATGGTTCAGTATCAATCTATAGATCGAACGCTCGCCGCACTGGCGGATCCGACCCGGAGGGGCATCCTCGAGAGGCTCGGCCGCCAGGGCGTCGCCACCGTCAGCGAGCTCGCCGGGCCGGCCGAGATGTCCCTGACCGGGATGAAGAAGCACCTGAGGGTGCTCGAGGGGGCTGAGCTGGTGACCACCGAGAAGGTGGGACGGACCCGTCGTTGCAGTCTCGGGCCGAAGCGGCTCGAGGACCTGCAGGCTTGGATCGACTCGTACCGGGCAGTGGTAGAGGAGCGGTTCGATCGGCTCGAGGAGCTGCTCGAGCGAACGAAAGGAGATGCATCATGAGTGAGCAAGCTGCTGGACAGTCGATTCTGACGACTCCCGGCGACCGCGAAATCCACGTCGAGAGGGTCTTCGACTCGCCGCGCGAGCGGGTGTTCGCGGCCCACACCGATCCCGAGTTGATCCCGCAATGGTGGGGTCCGCACGGCACGACCACCATCGTCGAGGAGCTGGACGCGAGGACGGGTGGAGCGTGGCGCTTCGTCAGCGAGAACCCAGACGGCAGCAGGATCGTCTTCCGCGGCATCTTCCGCGAGGTCACGCCGCCCGAGCGGATCGTGCAGACGTTCGAATGGGACGGGATGCCGGGCTACGTCTCGGTCGACTCGGCGACGTTCGAGGACCTCGGCGAGCAGACCAAGGTCGTCTCGACGACGATCTTCTACGCTGCGGAGGAACGGGACGGGATGCTCGAGTCCGGCATGGAGAAGGGCATGAACGAGACCTTTGAACGCCTCGACGAGCTGCTGGCAAAGCAGGCGGGCGATTAGTCGGTACCCGCAGAGCGATTTAGCTTGTCTAAGCAGGTCCGAAACCGGGTAACTGCGGTCAGACCCTGTTTCGGGCTTGCGTTGGGGGGTACCGTGTAAGGACGGGAGAGGTACAAGCGCCATGCGCAGGGACGATATGCACGTCAATGCGTAATGAGGAGAGAAAATGGCTAGGCGCTTGATGGTTCTGGTGGCGGTGGTTCTAGGTGTCGCACTTGTGGCTCCCGTGGCTCAAGCCGATACGGGCGACATCATCGAAGAACAACACACTCCGGCCACGGCCGAAGATGGCTGGCAGGCGGGGACATGCACCACCGACACGCCGCCCTGCACGCCGGAATCGCCGATCTCGCAGTTCTTCCGGACGGCCGCCGGCCACGCCCCGATCGGCTTCACCCAGTACACCGTCAGACAGGAAGAATTCGAACCCGGCAAATTCGTCCCAGTGGGGCCGGTGAAAACGATTCGCGTCGATCTGCCTGCCGGTCTGACGGTTAATCCGCAGGCGACCGAAACTCGCTGCACGATGGCGCAGTTCAACACGCCTCTGCCCCCATTCGAACTTCCCGGCTGCCCAGAATCGAGCCAGGTGGGTGAAGAGCAGCTGACGCTCAAGGTGGTTGCCGGTCCGACCAAAGGCGAAGCGGTCGCGCCGATCCCGGGTGTTACCAAAGTCCCGCTCTACAACCTCGAGCCCGACTTCGGAGAACCGGCGAAATTCGGCTTCAAAATCGGTGCGCCCGGCAGCAAGCGGAGTGTCTTCCTCGAAACCGAAGTCGCCTGGGAGAGCGATTACCACGAGAGCTTCAGGATCAAAATCCCGACGCCGTCACCCGGCTCGCTGAGCTGGAAAAGCCGGCTGGTAAACGTCGGAACCGTCGGCGACGGGACCTACATCACCAATCCGACCACCTGCTTCAGTGCCCAGCTGCCCCCCTACGAGGGCATCTACACGACCTTCCTCCGGGCCGAGTCGGTTGCCGAACCGGAAGCTGACTTCCCTGCCAGTGCGACGCCTTTCGGGTCGGATCTCTCCCTCCCGGAGGGCCTGACCCAGACAGGCTGCGCCTCCGTGCCATTCGACCCAGGGCTCATCCTCACGCCCGGCACGGCACAGGTCGACTCGCCGGCGACGCCGACGATCGAGACGACGCTGCCGTTCGTCACCGGTGGCGGGACCCAGAGCCAGTCCCACCTGCGCAACGCGAGCATCACCCTGCCGCAGGGCATGGGCCTGAACCCGTCGGCGGCCAACGGGCTGCAGTCGTGCACCGACGCGCAGTTCGGCAAGGGCACGCGCAACCCGATCGCCTGCCCCGCCGGCTCGAAGATCGGCACCGCCGAAGTGGAGACGCCGCCGCTGCCGGCCGGCGCGCTGAAAGGCGACGTCTACCTCGGCCAGCAGCTCAGCCGCGATCCCACGTCTGGTCAGGAGTTCCGCATCTTCGTCGCCGCCGAGTCGGCGCAGTACGGAATCTCCGCACGGCTGATCGGCAACACCGCGGCCAACCCGGTCACCGGTCAGCTGACCACCACGTTCGCCGAGAACCCGCAGGTGCCGTTCACCTCGGTGAAGGTTCACCTCAGCGACGCAAGAGGCGTGTTGAGCAGCCCGCCGACCTGCTCGCCGGCGACCACCACCAGCACGATGGAACCGTGGTCGACGCCGAAATCGACCAAGAACCCGTCGAGCGGCTTCACCCCTTCGACCGCACCGGGAGGGGGCACCTGCCCGACGACCATGGCCGCTCGTCCCTTCGCACCCGCCTACACGGCGAAATCCGACAGCACCAAAGCAGGGGCCTACAGCCCCTTCCGGGTCCACATAGGTAGGCCCGACGGCGAGCAGGAGCTGAAGGTCGTCGACGTCACCCTGCCGCCCGGCCTCAGCGGCAAGCTGGCGGGAATCCCGTACTGCTCCGAGGAGGCGCTCGTGGCCGCTGCGGCAAGCGCCGGCCTCGCCGAGCAGGCGAGCTCCAGCTGCTCCGCCGAGAGCATGATCGGCACCGCCTCCACCGAGTCCGGGACCGGACCCAGCCCGATCAAGATCGCCGGCAAGGCTTTCCTCGCCGGCCCCTACAAGGGCGCGCCGCTGTCTCTCGCGGTGATCACGCCGGCGGTGGCCGGCCCGTTCGACCTCGGCACGGTTGTGGTCAGGGTCGCGCTGTTCGTCGATCCGAGGACCGCCCGAGTGCACGCGGTCTCCGACACGATCCCCGACGTGTTCGGCGGAGTGAAGCTGGGCCTGCGCTCGATCGACGTCGACGTCGATCGCAACAAGTTCATGCACAACCCGACCAACTGTGCCACCTCCGCCACCAGCGGCTTCCTCAGCGGCGGCGGCGCCAATCCGGCCGACCCGGCAACATTCAGCACATACCAGGTCTCGGCCGCCTACAAAGCCACCCAGTGCAACAAACTGAAGTTCAAGCCGCGCCTCTTCACCCGCCTCTTCGGCGGCAAGAAATCAACCCAGCGCGGCCAGAACCCACAGTTCCGGGCGGTCCTCCAGGCTCGTGAAGGCGATGCCAACGTGCTGCGCAGCGCTCTCTCGCTGCCGCACTCGCTGTTCCTCGACCAGTCGCACATAAGGACGATCTGCACGCGGCCGCAGCTTGCCTCGCAGACCTGTCCGAAGGCGGCGATCTACGGCCACGCCGAAGCGAAGAGCCCGCTGCTCAGCAAACAGCTGAAGGGGCCGGTCTACCTGACCTCGTCCAATCACGAACTACCCGACCTGGTTGCCGACCTGCGCGGTCAGGTGAAAATCCAGCTGTACGGAGTGATCAGCTCCGTCCGGGGCGGAATCAAGACGGTGTTCAACAACACACCCGACGTTCCGGTGAGCAAGTTCATCCTGAAGATGAAGGGTGGCGAGCGGGGCCTGCTGGAAAACTCGCGCAACCTCT
The DNA here is from genome assembly GCA_963697695.1 of uncultured Solirubrobacterales bacterium. Lineage (GTDB taxonomy): Bacteria > Actinomycetota > Thermoleophilia > Solirubrobacterales > 70-9 > VRUE01. The sequence goes on along the minus strand of OY969094.1, from coordinate 527,755 downwards.
GCGCGAGGCCGTCCTTCTCGGTGATGAACCTGAAGGCGCAGAACGGCAAGCGCGTCCGCAACAACCGCCTGCGGTTGCGGGTGGACGGCTGCGGCTAGCGAGAGTTGGACGGGCCGACGCGGCGGGTCACTAGCCGGCCCGCCGCGTGGGCCCGTCCTTCAGGCTGTGACTAACGACGGAGCGCTCACGGTCCGCCGCGCCGGGATCAGCAGCGCCGAGCCGCAAACCATGACGAAGGCGGTGGCCTGCAGCGCGAGGCCCAGCGGCTCGGTCGAGAGCGGGTCGCCGAAGACGAGGATCCCGCCGGCGATCTGCGCGGCGTTGGCGACGAGGCCCATCAGGCCGATCGTCTCGATCGCACCGCCACGCTGAAGTGCCGCTGCCGCCGCGTACTGGGCGAGCACTCCCGCGAAGACCGTCAGCAGGATCCAGGGCACGAGCACGGCGAGCGAGAGCTCCCCGGCACCGGTCAGCCCCTTGATCGCGATCCCGGCCAGAGCGAAGAGGGTTCCGGCTATCGCTGCGAGCAGGATGTTGCCGTGCTCGGCGAGGCGCTCGGAGCGGTGCCCGAGGAGGAGGCCGACGGCGAGCAGCGCCAGCCCGCCCTCGAAGCCGAGGATGGTGGGAGCCGAGAAGCCCGAGTGGCTGCCGCTGAATTGCGGAACCGTCAGCACGAGCAGGGCGAGGCCGGCTCCGCCCAGCAGCAACGCGAACCACTGGCGCCGCTCGACCGGGTGGCCGAAGAGGCTTTGGGACATCACGGCGAGGGTGACGGCGCCACCCGCAAGAACCGCTTGGACGATCGAGATCGGCGCCATCGAGAGAGCAGCGACGTGAACCAGCCAGGCCACCGCGGCGAGTCCCCAGCCGGCCGCGAACCAGGGGGAGGCGGCCAGCCGGCGCGCGCTGCGCAACGGCCGGCGGATGGAGACCGGGTCGGCCCGGTGGCAGCCGCGATGCTTGAGCAGCGAGGCGAGGTTCGTCAGGAACCCCGCGGCGACGGCCAGGCCGATCCCTACCTGCACGCGAGGCGACCTCGTGCCTGGGAGACCGCCGATACCGAGGAGCGACAGGCCTTGGCGATCGCTCCGTCGGTCTGGTCGGGCGTGCGGCTTACCTCGAACTCGATCAGCGCCGCCCGGCGAAGCCGCACGCGAGTCTCGCGAGGGCTGTCGCTCGGAGCCGACTCCAGGGCTGCGTCCCCCGCCCGCTCACGCCTGCAGACGAGGCAGAACCGGCCCTCGCTCGAGCTCGTCCAGGCGGTGGGAAGCGGTGTCGGCTCGCCGTCGATCCGACCTGCGGAGACGCCGCATTTGTCGCAGGTCCACTTCCTCGCCCGCTCGGGGCCGCGGTTCATGCGGGGACCCGCTTGCGCCGGCGCCGGCGGCGATGGGCGCTCTGGCTGGTGCCGGGGCCACCGCTTGGCTTCTGAGCGCCGGCGCTGCCGAGGCCCCGGTCGAACTCGTGGGAGAGGCCGAGGGCAGAGGCCATCCTGCGCATCTCGACTGCCTGGTCGGCGAGGATGAAGCTGGTTCCCGCGCCGCGGCGACCCGCCCGGCCGGTGCGGCCGATCCTGTGTACGTAGGAATCGCGGTCGTCCGGGATGTCGAAATTGATCACGTGGGCGATGTCGGCGACGTCGATGCCGCGGGCGGCGACGTCGGTGGCGATCAGGACGTTGACGTCGCCACGCTCGAAGCGGGCGAGGGCCCTTTCGCGTTGTCCCTGGGTCTTGTCGCCGTGCATCGCGGCCGCCTCCAACTCGCGACTGCGTAGCCGCTTGACGAGGCGATCGGCGCCGCGCTTGGTGCGGACGAAGACGAGAGTGCGACCGGGTTCCCCCTCACGCAGCTGTCCTGTCAGGTGGTCGATCTTGGCGCTCTGGGAATCGACGTGGACGAAGCGGTGCTCGATGTCGGCTCGGCGCTGCTTGGGCGCGGCCTGGGTATGGCGGCGGGCATTGCGGGTGTAGGCGGCCGCCAGCCTGCCGGTGGCGCCCTCCAAAGTGGCGGAGAAGAAGAGGGTTTGGCGCTCCCGGGGCGTCTGCGAGACGATCCGGTCGACAGCCGGCTTGAACCCCATGTCCAGCATGCGGTCGGCCTCGTCGAGGACGAGGACGCGAATGCGCTTCAGGGAGACGACGCCGCGTGCGAGCAGGTCCTCCAGCCGTCCGGGGGTGGCGACGACGATGTCGGCGCGGCGGGTGGCGTCGATCTGCGGGCCGAAGCCGACACCGCCGTAGACGGCGGCGATTCGCAACCGGCGGGCGGCGGCGATGCTCTTCAACTCGTCGACGATCTGGCTGGCCAGCTCGCGGGTCGGTGCGAGCACGAGGGCGCCCGGCTGCCCGCAGCCGGGCTCGATGCGGTCCACCAGCGGGATGCCGAAGGCGAGCGTCTTGCCCGAGCCGGTCGGCGACTGGACGAGCAGGTCATGACCGGCGAGCGCATCGCTGACGACCAGCTGCTGGACCGGGAAGGGTTGGGTGATGCCACGCTGCGCGAGCGCGGATACGACAGGTTTTGAGATGCCGAGATCGGCAAATGACACGATGTTGTGAGCTCCTTTTGAGCGATTCAGGGGAGATCCAGCGGCCCCAAAACGCTCAGGAGCGCACGGAGGAAACGGAACCTCTCGGGTGGCGGTTGCGCCAAGCCCGACCCAAATACCGTAGCAGCCGTACACTCGACCCAGCCGGAATTGGGTGCCGGCAACCAAAAGGGAAGGAGCGGTTGATGTACGACTACCTGATCGTCGGTGCGGGCTCTGCGGGGTGCGTGCTTGCGGCGCGGCTCTCCGAAGACCCGGATGTGAAAGTGCTGCTGCTGGAGGCCGGGCCGCCTGACGTCAACCAGAACATCCACGTCCCGCTCGGTTATCTGCAGCTCGCGCGCACCGAGGTCGATTGGGACTACGACTCGGCGCCGGAGCCAAACTGCAACGGTCGGCGGATCTCGCTGCCTCGCGGCAAGACGCTCGGTGGCTCCTCCTCGATCAACGCGATGGTCTACATCCGCGGCAACCACAGCGACTACGACGAGTGGGGCGTGGAGGGCTGGGCCTGGGACGACCTCTTCCCCTACTTCCTCAAGGCCGAGGACAACGAGCGCGGCGCTTCCGAGTGGCATGGGGTGGGTGGCCCGCTGCCGGTCTCCGACCAGCGCTCCGGAAACGCGATTTCTCCCGCCTTCGTCGAGGCGGGGGTGGAAGCGGGGCTGGTGCGCAACGACGACTTCAACGGTGCCGAGCAGGATGGCGTCGGTATGTACCAGGTGACCCAGCGCGGCGGCATGAGGGCAAGCGCCTCCGTCGCCTACCTGCACCCGGCGATGGAGCGGCCGAACCTGACCGTGATGCCCTACATGCACGTCAATCGCGTGCTGTTCGAGGGGGCCCGCGCCGTCGGGGTAGAGGCGACGCAGCTCGGCCAGCTCCAGGAGTTCCGGGCAGAGCGCGAGACGATCCTCTGCGGTGGCTCCTACAACTCGCCGCAGCTGCTGATGCTCTCGGGTGTCGGCCCGGCCGAGCACCTGGCGATGCGCGAGATCGAGGTGCTGCTCGACCAGCCGGCGGTTGGGGAGAACCTCAGCGACCACGCGGCTGCCTACGAGGTCTGGACGACGCCGGAGCCCGAGAGCCTGCTGCTTGCGCTGGAGCCGGCTGCTGCGGAGCGGTTCGAGACCTCGCAAACTGGTCCCTTCGCCTCCAACTTCGCCGAGGCCGGCGGCTTTGCTCGAGTCGAGTCCGGCGCATCGGCGCCGGACATCCAGTTCCATTTCGTCCCCCTCCAGATCGTCGACGAGGACATGAGTGATCCGGAGGCTCACGGGGTCTTCGTCTCACCGTGCCTGCTCACGCCGCACAGCCGTGGCTCTGTCAGGCTCGCCTCGAAAGACCCGACCGCGAAGCCGGTCGTCCGCAACTCCTTCTACGACGCCGAGGCGGACATGTCGCGCATGGTCGAGGCGATACGGCTGACGCGAGAGATCTGCACCCAGCCGTCTCTCCGGCCCTACTGCGTCGAGCCGTTCACGACTCCGGATGACGATTCAAGCGATTCCCTACGCGCTCATATCGCGCAGACGACGTTCCCGATCTACCATCCGGTCGGTACCTGCTCGATCGGCTCGGTTGTCGACAACGACCTGCGCGTCAACGGGCTCGAGGCCCTACGCGTCGTCGACGCTTCGGTGATGCCGACCGTCCCGCGCGGCAACACCAACGCCCCGACGATCGCGATCGCCGAGCGCGCCGCCGACCTGATCCGCCACGGCAAAGCCGCTGCGGTAGAGGCGAGTGCGGTGCAGGCTTAGCCGGGGTCGGCGACCGGGACCGGCGCTTTGCCGCCGTCCTCGGGGGCGACGAGGATCGCGCCCTCGCCGGTGACGTACGCCTCCTCGCCGTGCTGGACGACGTCCATGCCCAGCGCCTCCTCGCGCTCGCTCGCGCGGAGGGGGATGACGAGACCGATCAGCTTCAGCAGCAGGAAGGTCATGCCGAAGGCATAGGCCGGGGCGGCGAGCGCCGCCAGGGCCTGGTCGCCGAGCTGGGCGGCGTTGCCGTAGAAGAGTCCGTCGGAGACTCCGTTCCAACCCACCTGGGCGACGAGGCCGATGAAGAGGATGCCGGTGAAACCGGCGACGCCGTGAGCGGCGAGCACGTCGAGTGTCTCGTCGACTCGCGTCCGCGGCCGCCAGACGATCATCGCGTAGCAGGGCAGGGCCCCGAGGAAGCCGAGCGCCATCGCCCAGCCCGGGCTGATGTAGCCGCCGGCGGGGGTGATCAGCACGCAGCCGACGATGATCGCGGTCGCGGCGCCGATCGCGGTCACCTTGCGGCCGCGGATCAGGTCGAGCGCGAACCAGGTGACCAGGGCGCATGCCGGAGTCAGCAGGGTGTTGGTGAAGGCGAGCACGCTGGCGTCCCCGGTCGAGAAGCCGCTGCCGCCGTTGAAGCCGAACCAGCCGAACCAGAGCAGGCCGGCTCCGAGCACGACGTAGACGGCGTTATGGGGAAGGAGCGCCTGGCGGCCGTAGTCCTTGCGGGCGCCGACGACGAGCGCCGCCGCGAGGGCGGAGAAGCCGGAGCCCATCTCGACCGGTACACCGCCGGCGAAGTCGAGCGTGCCGCCGGAGATCAGCCAGCCGCCGCCGAAGGCCCAGTGGGCGAGTACCGAGTAGACGAGCACCGACCAGAGCGCGGCAAAGACGAGAAAGGCGCTGAAGCGCATCCGCTCGACCACCGCGCCCGAGACCAGGGCGACGGTGATGATGCAGAAGGTGGCCTGGAAGGCCATGAAGACCAGGTGCGGGATCGTCGTCCCTTCGCGCGGGACGAAGTCGACTCCCTGCAGGGCGAAGTAGCCGAGGCCGCCGATCAGGTCGCCTTCGCCGTCGAAGGCGAGCGAGTAACCGACCAGCGCCCAGGTGACCATCGCGACCGCGATCGCGGCGATGCACATCATGAAGGTGTTGAGGGTGTTCTTCGAGCGCACCAGGCCGGCGTAGAAGAGGCCCAGCGCCGGCGTCATCAGCAGCACGAGGGCGGTCGCGATCAGCATCCAAGCGGTATCGCCCGTGTCCACCTGGGCGGCTGCTGCAAGCGGAAGGCTCATTGCTTGGCCACCGGCGTCACGGCGCCATGGTCGGTCTCGCCTGTGCGGATGCGGACGGCGCGCTCGAGGGGAAGGACGAAGATCTTGCCGTCGCCGACCTCGCCGGTCCGCGCTCCCTCGCAGAGGGCCTCGATCGTCGGCTCGACGAACTCATCGGAGACCGCGACCTCGAAGCGCACCTTCTCGGCGAGTCCCATCTTCACCGTGGTGCCGCGGTAGGTCTCGACCCGCTCCAGCTCGCCGCCGTGACCCTGCACGCGGCTGAGCGAGACCCCTCGCACCTCGGCTCTGTAGAGGGCCTCCAGCACGTCGTTCGCCTTCTCCGGACGCACGATGCCAATGACGAGTTTCACTTGGCTCCCCCCACGAACGGACGGAAGCCTAACGCGCTTCGCCAAAACGAGTCAGGTCGCCTCCTACACTTGAGCAATGCCCATCGAGTCTCACGATTCGACCTTCACCCTCTACCGGCGTGGGATCGAGTTGCTCGAGGACGAAGACTTCAAGGAGGCTGCCGTTCCCCTGGAGGCCGCCGCGCAGCGGGCGCCGGAGAAGTCCTCGGTGCGCGAGGCGCTGGGACGTGCCTACTTTCGCTCCGGGCGTTTCGCCGCCGCCGCGGTGGAGTTCGGGGCGGTGGTCGAGATGCACCAGGTCAACGACTACGCCCACTTCTGCCTCGGTCGCGCCCTGGCCAAGACCGGCCAGACCGAGCGTGCCAGGCACCACCTGGCGCTCGCCTCGAACCTGCGGCCCGACCGTCGCGACTACCGCTTCTACCGCGACCTGCTCGGCGTCTGAGTCAGTCGCCCTTCCCGCTGCGGTGCCGGGCCGGGAGCACCGCGACGATCGACGTTCCCTCGCCCGGAGAGCTCTTCACGTCCAGCGACCCACCCGCGAGGGCGACGCGCTCGCGCATTCCCAGCAGACCGAACCCCTGGGCCGTGGTGCTGGGATCGAAGCCACAGCCGGCATCGGCGATTCTCACCCAGAGACTCTCGTCGGCCTCTTTCACTTCGACCGTGGCCCGATCGGTGGACGCATGCCGCGCGACGTTGTTGAGTCCCTCCTGGACCAGCCGGTAGACCGTGTCCTCGATCTCCCTGATCAGCCTGGTGGAGGCGGGGCCGTTGGGGAAGGCGAGGTCGAGATCCAGATCGACTCCGATTCCACCGCCGCGCGCCAGGCGTTCGTCGAGCGCCTCCAAGGCGGCGCCGAGACCGAGCTCGTCGAGGGTGGTCGGCCGTAGGTCGGCGATCAGGCGGCGCATCTCGGCGATCGCGCCATCGACCTGCTCGGTCGCTTGAGAGAGCAGGCTGTTGGTCTCATCCGGATCGCTGCGCCGGGCGGCGGAGAGCAGGACACGCAGGCTGGCCATGCTCTGCAGCGCGTCGTCGTGGAGCTCCCGGGCCCAGCGCCCACGCTCGCGCTCGGCGGCCGCGATGCTGTCCCGTGCTCTGCTTTCGGCAACCGATTGGGCGGTGGCGACCGCGGTCGCAGCGCTGGCCGCAAATGAGAGGAGCACCCGCTCGTCCTCATCGCTGAAGCCGGCCTCCCTGCCCAGGGGGTCGAGCGCGACCAGCGTGCCCAGCGCCTGGCCGCGGAAGAGGAGCGGTACCAGCAGCGCCGTCACCCCGGACGTGCGGTCGCGCGGCTGCGCCATCAGGCTGGGGTGGAGGTCGCCGATGCGCCGTGGCCGATGGCCTTCGAGCACCTGGCCGGGGATCGAGCCCTCAATCGAGATGCGCATCGCCGCCATCCCGCCGTCGCGCTCGCCGGCGATCGAGACGACCCGCAGCTCACTCCCGTCCCTGAGCAGGATCAGCAGCGTGCGAGCTTCGACCAGCGCCCGGGCACGCTTGACGACGATCTCGAGAATGCGGTCGAGGTCGGTCTCGCCGCCGACCGCGCGGGCGATCTCCGCCGTCGCTTCGAGCCGGTGGACGACGCGCTCCAGCTCGTCCCGCTGGTTCTCGACGCTTTGGTAGAGGCAGGCGTTCTCGACCGCGATCGCCGTTATCTCGGTGAGGATCGCCGCCGACTGCTCGTCGGCTTCATCGAAGTCGCCCTCGCGCTTATCGGTCAGATAGAGGTTGCCCCAGGCCTCGCCGCGGATCATGATCGGCACCGCGAGGAAATTGGTCATCTGCGGGTGACCGGAGGGGAAGCCGTAGGAGCGGGGGTGGGCGCTGATGTCGGTCAGCCGCAGCGGCTCCGGGTTCTCGATCGGCAGGGCGAGGACCCCGCGTCCCCGGGGCAGGTTGCCGATCGCCTGTTTGGTCTCCTCGTCGATGCCGAAGGGAATGAAGCGCTCGATCTCGTGGCGGTCTTCGTCGAGCACACCGATCGCGGCGTAGCGGGCGCCGATCAGGTCACAGGAGATCTCCAGCACGCGACGGAAGACGATCTCGGGGTCGAGCTCGGCGACGAGGCTGCGGCCGATCTCGATCATCTCCCGCAGGCGGGGTTCGTCCAGGGCACCGCTTTCGTACGCCTGTGCCACGTTCTCCACCTCCGAGCAATCCGCCTGAGTAATCCTACCCTTTGCATACCCGATGCTCAAACTTCACTGATGTAATGAAGGTCGCGGGAAAACACCGATGGCGAAAGGCCACGGAGAGGGTTAGATGAGTGTCATGAGCTCGCTTGGCAGCTCCGCGCGTACGAGTCCACAGGCCGCTTCGTCAGCCACAGCCTCACCCGAGGACCGGGAGACGACGATCGTTCTCGTCGACGATCACACGGTGGTGCGCAGCGCCCTGCGGATGCTGCTCGACTCGGAGCCGGGCTTCGACGTGGTGGCCGAGGCCGGCGACGCCGACGCGGCGGTTCGCTTCGCCCGAGGGCACAAGCCGACCGTGCTGATCCTCGACCTCAACATGCCGGGACGCTCCAGCCTCGACGCGATCCCGGATATCCGCGAGGCCTCGCCGGACACCGAGATCGTTGTCCTGACGATGCAGAACGAGCCCGCCTTTGCCCGGCGCGCGCTGCAGGCGGGAGTGCGCGGGTACGTGCTGAAGGACGCCGCCGACGCCGAGCTGGTGCAGGCGGTGCGCAGCGCGGCGGCGGGGGCGATCTACCTGCAGCCGGCACTGGGTGCCCGGCTCGCGGCCGGCGCCAAGTCGCGCTCGGCGGACGAGCTGAGCGAGCGCGAGCAGAGTGTCCTGCGCCTGATCGCGCTCGGGTACACCAACGCAGAGGCAGCCGAACAGCTCTTCATCAGCGTGCGCACGGTGGAGAGCCACCGTGCGCACATCCAGCAGAAGCTGGGACTCTCGAGCCGCGCCGAACTCGTGCAGTACGCGCTCGAGTGCGGCTTGGTCGAGGTTTAGACAGAGCTGCCGCTATCCAGCGGCGAGCTTCAGGTAACGATCGGGATCACGCAGCGGAATTTTCTGGTGCTGGATGAGCCAACAAAGTTGACGTTTCCAGCAGAGGAGACAGTCACAACAGCAAAAGCATCGACTGCGGTCATGTTTGTGACATCACTCGACCACTCATCTCCTCCGGCGAGGGTCACGCTCGGTAGCTGCGAGAAGGCAGCGAGCTGAAGCGCCTCGGGCAGGGTCCCGCCCTGTACCGCGCACGAGGCGGCGGAAGCCGACGCGGTCAGCGCCGTTTCGTTTGCCGAGCTCTGCCAGCAGGCGCCGGCGAAGAGCTGGGTACCCGGCAGGCAGCCGGCGCTGTGGCCGTTGACTTTGGCGGCATTGACCGCGTTGACGGCATTCAGCGCCGTCTGTGCGTCGACCGCGGTCCTGGCCGTATCGGCGCTTTCGGCGTGGGCAGCGTGGGGGACCTGGCCCAGGCTCAGCTCGTCGATTTCAGCGCCGGTGATCGGACCGGCCGACTGCGTCGCCACCTGCAACGCGCCGGGCTTCAAGCGGTTGGCCGGGACCGAGCCGACCTTCAGCCTGTTGCCCGGCAGCGACTTCACCTTGATCGCCTTGCCGTTGATCTTCTTCGCTGCGTACACCGTGCCGCCGAGCGCGATGAACAGCGCTGCCGTCGCAAGTACGAGCGCTGGGGACGGCCACCGGATTCCCTGCCTCATCTTTTCTCCCTCCCGATAGGACGAGCGTTGCGGCGGCGAGCCTAGCCTCGGCCTTCTGGGCGGCAAAGCAGTGTGGACGAAAGTACACAGTCGGGTTCGCAACTCGGAGAGCTATGACCGGGCGGAGGCGGCAGCGGATAGACTCGCGCGTTAATACGGTCGGTGGTCAAGGGAAGTCCGGTGAAGAACCGGCGCGGTCCCGCCACTGTGACCGGGACGAGAAGCCGCCGGCGCCTGACGCGCCAGCCACTGGGGGCGACACAGACCCTCCGGGAAGGTGCGGCTGACCACCCCGGAAGCCAGGAGACCTGTCCCCGGCCAGCCATGACAACCCTCGAGGAAAGGGTGGCTTCAATGCCAAGACTCGTTTCATCCCGGCTGGTCACTGCGTGCGCGCTGGTTTTCGCCCTCTCGGTCTCGTTTGCCGCGAGTGCGGCGGCCAAAGGCGTCTCCGCCGACCTTCGGGTCGTCGGCAAAGGGGGCAAGATCCTCTCCGAACAGACGCTCAGCACCGGCACCACCTCGCTCAAGACCAGCCCCAAAGCCAACTGCTTCGGAGCAGGTACCGGGGGTAGCGGCAAATCGGTGGCGATCAAAGGTGCGACCGCGCTGGGGCTGCTCGGTCAAGCCGCAAAATCGACGGCGGCCCTGCGGCCGCTGCTGATCACCGACGCCTTCGACTTCGGCTTGGGCATCTGCGGGGTGGGTGGCTCGATCGCCGGTAAGGCCGCCTCCTGGTATCTGAAGGTGAACCACAAGAACCCCGAACTCGGCGGCGAAATGGTGAAGGTCCGTCCCGGCGACGAGGTGCTCTGGGCTCTGGCGGGGTTCCCCTATCCGAAGGAGCTGTCGCTGAGCTCGCCGGCGAGGGTGGACGCCGGTCAGCCCTTCCAGGTCACCGTCTTCGCCTACGACGACAAAGGCAGGCGGAAGCCGGCCTCGGGTGTGACCGTGACGGGCGCCTCCGGACCGACCGATGCGAGCGGTCACGCAACGGTCACCCTTGGCGGGCCGGTGCCGACGGTGGCGGATCTGACGGCGAAGCGCGGCAAGGACATCCCCGATAGTGAGTTCGTCACCCTCTGCGTCGGGGGTAAGTGTCCGGTTACATGAGGCGCTGCCGCGGCACGGCGGTTGCGATCGCGCTGCTTGCAGTGGCGTTCGCAGCCGCCGGCTGCGGCCTTGGCCCGGGCGAGGACGTCGGCAGCGTCGAGCTGACCGTGACGCGGGAGTACGGGGCGGTGCCGATGCTCGACCGCACGATCGACGACGCCTCGGAGTCCGACACGGTGATGCGGGTGCTCGAACGCAGCGCCGATATCTCGACCCGTTACGGCGGCGGCTTCGTGCAGGCGATCGACGGCGTTGAGGCGGAAGAGCGCTTCGGCCGCTCCTCCGACTGGCTCTTCTACGTCAACGGGGTGGAGGCGACCGTGGGCGCAGCCGACTACCGACTGCACGGCGGCGAGGCGATTTGGTGGGACTACCGCGACTGGAGCGCGGCGATGCGGGTGCCGGCGGTAGTCGGTTCCTGGCCGCAGCCGTTCCTCGACGGCTACGACGGGCGTCGGCACCCGGTCGTCGTCGAGTGCCGTGGTGGCGGCTCGGCCTGCGCGAGTGCCGGTTCCAGCCTGCGCCGGGCAGGGGTGCAATTGGCTTCGGGGTCACCGGATGACGCAATCAGGGTGCTCGTCGGGCGCTGGGCGAGGGTCCGCGAGGATCCTGCAGCCGCTCAGGTCGAGGGCGGGCTGGAGGAGAGCGGCGTCTTCGCCGAGTTCGAGCAGCGCGGAGATGGCTACGTGCTCGAAGGACTGGGGGAAGACGGCGAGGCAAACCGGAGGTTCGGCCCCGAGGCGGGCCTGGTGGCAGCGACGCGCCGCTTCGACGAGCCGCCGGTCTGGCTTGTCACCGGGGCCACCGCGGCCGGCGTCGAGGCAGCGGCCGGCCTGCTTGACCGCGCGCATCTGCGCGACCGCTATGCGGTTGCCGTCGAAGGCGGAAAGGAGACGCCCCTGCCGGTCCGATGAGGTCCCCGTTCGCCTACACCCCGAGGCCAGGGCCCCTGCAGGGGGCATCGCCGGCTGCGGCTGTCGCATATCTCGGCGCGATCGCGTTCGTCGGGTTCGCCTACTCGAGCCCCATCGTCCTTGCGGCGGCCGGGGTCGCGGCTGCGCTCGCGGGAGGACTGGCGGGAGCTGGGAAGGCGGTCCGCGCCTCGATCAAGCTCGGTCTTCTCATCGCGCTGCCGATCGTCGTCGTCAACGCCCTCGTCGTCAGCCGCGGCGAAACGGTGCTGGCTCGGCTCGGCGACTGGCCGCTGCTGGGCCAGGTCGAAGTGACCGCGGAGGCGATCGCCGACGGTGCCGTCTTCGGCCTGCGCGCTGTCGTCGTGATGATCGCCTTCGGCGTCTACTCCGCCTGCGTCGATCCCGACCGAGTCCTCCGCGCCCTGCGGCCCTTCGCCGGACGCTCGGCGCTGACCGCGACGCTGGTCTCCCGGCTCGTTCCGGTGACTGCGGCTGATGCCGCCCGCCTGCGCGACGCGGCCCGCCTGCGGGGGCCGGCCGCCGCTCCGGTCGGGCGAGCACCCCTGGCCCGACGCCTCCTGGCCGGCTCGCTCGACCGCGCCGTCGACGCCGCTGCGACCCTGGAGCTGCGCGGCTACTCGCTTGACGCGCCCCGGTTGCGCCGCCGCCGCTCACGTTCCCGCTACGACGAGCGCTTCTACCTGGCCGGTGCCCTCCTCCTCGCCGTCGCAATCGTCGGCCTGGCGCTCGGCGCCGGCGGTTTCGATGCCTACCCATCGGTCACCGTCGACACCGGTGCCGAGACGCTGCTGGTCGCCGCCCTGATCGCCCTCGGCGGCTTCGTCCCGCTGCGACCAAAAGCCCGTCGCACCTCCATCCGAACGGAGCCGAGACATGTCTGACCTGGCGACCTCGTCTCGAACCGCGCCTGCTCTAGCAATCGAGGGGCTGACCTACAGCTACCCCAACGCTTCACAACCCGCTCTCGCCGACGTCTCCGTGCAACTCGCCCCCGGCGAGTTCGCCCTCCTGGCCGGCCGCTCCGCCTGCGGCAAGTCGACCCTCCTCCGCGCCGCCTGCGGCCTGGTCCCACACTTCCACGGCGGCGAGATCTCCGGCACGGTTGAGGTGGCTGGCCTAAACGCGATCTCTTCAGGCCCGGGCGACTTGGCAGCCGTCGTCGGATACGTAGCCCAAGACCCCGAGACTCAAGTCGTCTCAACCACCGTCGCGGCGGAGATAGAGCTCCCTTTGGAGATGCGCGGAGACCCACCTTCATCACGCGCTCGCGCAGTCGAGGAGGTGGCACTTGCGCTCGCCATCCCGCAGCTGCTGGACCGAACCGTCGACACTCTCTCCGGTGGCGAGTTGCAGCGTGTTGCCTTGGCTGCCGCCCTAGTCACCCGCCCGCAGCTAGTCCTTCTCGACGAGCCGACCTCTCAGCTCGACCCAGTGGCGGGCGACGAGTTGGTCTGGCTCCTCCGTCGCCTTAACGAGGAGTGGGGCGTCACGATCCTGCTTGCCGAGCATCGTCTCGAGCGCTGCCTCGCCGCAGCCGATCGCGTCATTGCGATGGCCTCGGCCTCGATCTCCTTCGATGGCGCCCCCCGCGATTTCCTCGCCTGGGCAAAAGACCACGACATCGCTCTGGAGACTCCAGCGGCCCGCCTCTTCTCCCTGGCCGGCATCGACCCTCTCCCCGTCGGAGTTCGCGATGCTCGCCGAACGCTCGTGGCTGCCGAGCATGGGAGCAGGGGGAGCGGAACCCCCTCCTCTCTCAACTTTTTCGGTGGAGAGTCGGCGGCTGGCAGTGGAGGGAACGCCGAAAAAGTACAAGCCGTTCGGAGGGGGTCCCGCTCCCCCGTCGCCGCGGTGGTCGACGCGAAGGGTTTGTGGGTAGAGCTGGCTAGGGACGAGGCCGTGAGCGATGTTCTCCGGGGAGTAGAGCTCAAGGTTGAGCGCGGAGAGAGAGTCGCCCTGATGGGCCGCAACGGCGCCGGCAAGAGCACCCTGCTGCGAGCAGCTGCGGGGCTGGTGGATCCGGTGCGGGGCAAGATCGAAACACCAGGGGAGATCGCGTTGCTGACGCAGAACCCGAGCGACTACCTGGTGAGGGAGCGGGTCGGCGACGAGCTGCCGGGCGATGAGGGGCTGGCGGCACTACGGGTCGTAGGGCTCGAGCACGCGGTAGACGCCGATCCACGAGATCTCTCGGGAGGGGAGAGGCAGCGGCTGGCGCTGGCGATTGCCCTGGCGGGAAGGATGGACGGTGAGGAGCCGCCGGGGCTAATTGCCCTGGATGAGCCGACTCGGGGGATGGATCGTGCCCTCAAGGGCGATCTAGTCGAGCTGGTTGGTGGGCTCGCTGAGAAGGGAGCCGGTGTCGTGGTTGCTACGCATGACGTCGAGTTCGCCGCGGGTTTTGCCGAGAGGGTCGTGCTGCTCGGAGACGGCGTGGTCATCGCCGACGGGCCTTCGGCCGAGGTGCTCTCGGGCGGCTGGTACTTCGCCACCGAGGTCGCCCGCGTGCTCGATCGGCCCGGCATCGTCACGCCGGAGCAGGGTGCTGCGCTGCTCCGGAGTGCGGGGGAGGAGGCCAGATGAGCTGGGAGGTGGCCAGCTTCCTCATCCTCGGCGCCGTCCTGCTCGGCGGCTTCGCCTGGTACGAGCGCTCACGGCCGCCGTCGCAGGTGGTGGCGCTGGTGGCCGCGCTCGCCGCCCTGGCGATCGCCGGCCGCATCGCCTTCGCCGCCTTCCCCAACGTCAAGCCGACCACCGACATCGTCGTCTTCGCCGGCTTCGCACTCGGCGCGGCTCCCGGCTTCGCGGTCGGGGCTCTGACCGCCCTCGTCTCCAACTTCTGGTTCGGCCAGGGACCGTGGACTCCCTGGCAGATGGCCGGCTGGGGCCTCTGCGGGGTTCTAGGCGCCCTGCTGGCGCTGGGCTGGCGCAACGCCGGCCGGCTGACCCTTGCGGCAACTTGCGGCTTCGCTGGCATTGCGTACGGAGTCCTGCTGAACTTCTCTCTGATGGCGACCTACGGTGGGGATCTCTCGCTTGAGCGCTTCCTGGTGCTGCAGTCCCGCGCTCTGCCCTTCGACGCTGCGCACGCGATCGGCAACGTCGTCCTCGCCCTGGTCGCGGGCCCGGCGATGGTGCGGATGCTGACTCGCTTCCGCGAGCGCTTCGAATGGCGCACGCCTGCCGTCGCGGCCGCGATGCTCCTTGCCTTCGTGCTGCCGGCGTTCGTACCGGCGCCTGCCGGAGCGGCGGCGACGGATCGCGCGGCGAGCTGGCTGGAATCGGTGCAGAACGAGGATGGCGGCTTTGGAACGTCTTCGGGAGACGACTCGAGTGCCGCGATGACCGGCTGGGCGATGCTGGGGCTGGAGGCGACCAACCGCAACCCGCTCGACGTCGCCCGCTTCGGCAAAACGCCGGTCGACTTCCTTCGCGCCAGCGTCGGCGAAGTGAGTAGCGCGGGAGACATCGCCCGCACCATCGTCGCGCTCGAAGGAACCGGGGTCGATCCGCGCTCTTTCTCCGGCCGCAATCTCGTCGCCGACCTGCTCAAACGCCGCCGCAAAGATGGTTCCTTCGAGGGCTGGCCCGGCACGACGTCGTTCGCAGTGCTCGCCCTGCGCGCCGCCGGGGCCACTGGCGGACTCGACAAGACTCTGTCCTGGCTCCGCGAGGCGCAGAACGAGGACGGCGGCTGGGGGGACACCCCTGGCGCTTCCAGCAACGCCGATGTGACGGGGGCGGCGATGCAGGCGTTGGCAGGATCGAAAGCCGCTGCGCGCGGACTCGCTTTCTTGCGCAAGAGCCAGCGGCCCGGAGGTGGCTTCGCCCTCGGCGGCTCCGGCGGCGTCAACACCCAGTCGACCGCCTGGGCGGTCCAGGGGATCCTCGCCGCGGGAGCCGATCCCGGCTCTGTGCGCGCCGGGGGCAAGAGCGCCCTCGACTACCTCGCCCAGCACCAGGATGGGGACGGTCACTACACCTACTCCTCCTCCAGCGACCAGACCCCGGTTTGGGTGACCGGGCAAGTGATGGTTGCTGTCGCCGGCAAGACTTTTCCGGTCGCCACGCCTCCGCAGGATCCGAACCCGCCCAAAGTGGACGGCAGCGAAGCGGTGACGCCGGAATCGACGACTCCCCCAGAAACCTCTCCCGCACCGCCGTCCGCCGGAGGTCTCGAATCCCCTCCGCAGCCCACCGCTCCGTCGTCTCCACCGGCGCTGGGCGCCCCCGCGACCCCGCCCTCGGCGGCGGGCGGGACGGGCGGAGAGGCCGCTCCCGACGCATCCTCGACTGCTCCGCCGGCGACCGATCCCTTGCCGCTCGCAAGTGCAGACGACGACGAAGGCTCTTCGCCCCTGGCTCCGCTCGGCGTCGGCCTCGCCAGTGGCGGCCTCGCCCTCGGCGGCGTCGTCCTGCTCGGCCGCCGTTTCGGCTGGTAGCCCCAGCGGGCTATGTTCTCCGCGTGGACGTAGAGACCGCGATCAGGACCCGCCGCACGCACAAGGCCTTCGGCCCGGAGCGGCTTGGGCACGAGGAGATCGTCGACCTGCTCGAGCTGGCGCGCTGGGCGCCCAATCACCACCTCACCGCACCTTGGCGCTTCCGAGTCGTCGGGCCTGCAGCGTTGGAGCGGCTGAAGGCGGCGGGGCCGGAGGGCGCCGCCAAGCTCGACCGTGCCCCGACCCTGATCGTTGCCTCCTGTCTGCTTGGCGGTGACCCGGTCCAGGACGAGGAGGACCTGCACGCCACCGCCGTCGCTTCCTACATCGTGCTGCTGGCCGCTCACGCCCGAGGGCTCGCCGGCTACTGGCGCACGCCCGCACTGCTGCGAGAGGAGGCGGGCCGCGAGGCGGTGAGCCTGCCGGCTGAGGAGCGTTTCGTCGGCCTGTTGTACCTCGGCCGGCCGCGCCAGGAGCAGACACCGCCGCCACGTCCCCCGGTCGAGCAGGCAACGGTCTTCCTCGACTGATGCTTTCCCGCAACGCCGCCATCGAGTCGATTTCCGGCCAGCGCTTCGAGGTCGTGGTGATCGGCGGGGGGATTACCGGTGCCGGGGTGGCGCTCGACGCCGCCGCGCGCGGCTACTCGGTGGCGCTGCTGGAGCGCGACGACTACGCGATCGGCACTTCGAGCCGTTCCTCGAAGATGGTCCACGGTGGCCTGCGCTACCTGCAGAACCTCGACCTGGGCCTGGTCCGCGAGGCGCTGCTCGAGCGCCAGCTGATGGTCCAGCTGGCACCGCACCTGGTCTACCCGACCCCGTTCCTGGTCCCGGCGCTGGGCGAGGAGCGCCGCGACCGCCGCGTCGGCATCGGCCTCAACATGTACGACGTGATGGCGACGACGCGGGTCGGCCGCAGCCGTCGCGAGATGCGCTCCTCGAAGGAAGAGGACCAGGACTTCTACTGGTCGCCGGACCGCCACCGCACGATCGACCGCGACGAGGTGCTGGAGATGGTGCCGGCGCTGGAGCCGCGCGATCCCAAGGCGGCCTACCTCTTCTATGACTGCCAGACCGACGACGTTCGCCTCGTCCTCACGGTGCTCGGCGAGGCCGAACGCTTCGGCGCCGTGATGCTGAACGGGGCCGAGGTGACCGAGGTGCTGGGGCGGAACGGTCGCGCTGCGGGCGTCGCCTTTGTCGAGGCGGAGTCTGGCGAACGCCACGAGGTCGAGGCGGAGAACGTCATCAACGCGACCGGTGTCTGGGCCGATCGCATCCGCCCCGAGGAGGTGGTCGAGGAGGAGGACGCGCCACGGATCTCTCCCAGCCGCGGCACGCACGTACTGATCGACCGCGCCGACCTCTCCACCGGCAGCGCCGCCTGCATCGTCCCGGCTGGGGAGGGGCGGGCGATATTCGCCCTGCCCTGGTACGGCCGCACCCTGGTCGGCACCACCGACAACGATTTCGACGGGGACATCGACCACCCCCATCCCGGCGACGACGACATCGAGTATCTGCTCGACGCGGTCAACGAGTTCTTCGGCGCCTCGCTGGGAAGGTCCGATCTGGTCGGCGCCTACGCCGGTGTCCGGCCGCTGATCTCCACCGGCGACCCGAAGAAGTCAGTCGATATTTCGCGCAAGGCGGAGCTGTATGAGACTTCCTCCGGGATGCTGACGATCACCGGCGGCAAGCTGACGACCTGGCGGCGGATGGCAAAGCAGACGGTCGATCGCCTGGTCGAGCGCGAGGGCCGCGAGGCTCCCTGCCACACAGCCGAGATCCCGCTCGGGATGGAGGCCAGGCCGGAGGACCTGCATGCACCCGACGGGGTGGGGGAGGACTCGGTCGCCCAGCTCGCCTTTCGCTACGGACACGCCACCAGGGCGGTGCTCGCTCTCGCGGCAGAGAACCCGAAACTGGCGACCCCCATCGTGCCCGGCCGTCTCGACCTGCTGGCCGAGGCGGCTATTGCGGCCAGGCTCGAGCAGGCGCGCAGCGTCGCCGATGTCCTCCTGCGGCGTACCCGGCTCGGGATCCTCGCTGCCCCGCAACTGCGTACTGCCGACTCGGTGCGGGCGGTGGCCGAGGCGATGGGAGCCGAGCTGGGCTGGTCGCGTCGACAGATCAAGCGCGAGGCCGAGGCTTGGCCTGCGGCTGCGGCTGAGGCCGGAGTCGATCCCGCCGGTTGAATAACCTGCCGCCTCGATGACCAAAACCGAGCTGGAGTCCAAGCACCTGTCCGAACTGCACGCTCTCGCCGCCGAGGCTGGGGTACCGCGGTACCGAATGCTGCGTCGCGAGGAGCTGATCGAGAAGCTGCTCGACGGAGGCGGTGGGGAGCCGGCGCCAAAGCGCGAGCGGCCGCCGCGCCGCCGTCGCGAGCGCCCAGCGCGGGAGACCGCGAAGCCCAAGGCGCGGGAGTCGGAGCGCGAGTCCCGACCCGCGGCCCCTGAGCCCACCCCTTCAGCGCCCGAGCCTGCCACGGCTGAGTCCCAAGCGGAGCCGGAGCGGCCTCGGCGCCGCCGTCGCCGCCGTCGTTTCGGCCGCAAGGGCAAGGGTCTGCGCGTGCACGACCTGCTGCTGCCGCCTCGCTCGCGCCAGGCACTGGTCTACGGCGAGAGCCGAGAGGCCTGCACCGCGCTGCTGCGCGAGCTGGCGGGGGAGCTGGCGGGCGCTGCCAACGGTCCCGACCCGATTGCGCTGCTCGTCGACCCCAGCCCCGAGGAGCTGGCGGACTGGAAGCGAGAGGCGCCACAGGCGGAGATCGTCGCCGCCGGCCAGGCACGCCATGCCAGCGACGCGCTGGAGCAGGCGGCCCGCCGTGCCGAGGGGGGCGACGACGTGATCCTGCTGGTCGACTCGCTGAGCCGCTTTGAGGAGGCCTTCAGCGATGCGGACGCCGCCAAGAAGCTCTTCGACGCCGGTCTTGGGCCGGCGGGCGCGGGCAGCGGTTCGCTGACCGTGGTAGGGGCGCTCGAGCAGCAGTCTCAGTAGCGACCGCCTAGCGGCGGTAGGCGATGCGGCGCCAGGAGGGCTCTTTGGAGAGCTCGATCAGCTCTGAGCTGCGGTCCGGCTGGACGTAGCCGAAGGTCTGGGTGCTCTCGTCGAAGACGATGTCGAGCTCGCCCTCCATGACGCGCTGGTCAAGCCAGGCACCGCGGAAGACGAGACGGCGCAGCCAGTGGACGAGGCTGCGGTTGGCAGGGCCGACCAGGTCATCCCAGTTCTCGTTGATGTGCTCGCCGAGGCGTGAGCTGGGCTCGGCGATCTCGCCGCTGACGGCCAGATCGAGCAGGTCGTCCAGCTCCTCCTGGCTCAGGCCCTGGTCGACGAAGCCGAGCTTGACCGCGGCCTGCTCGACGCGCTGGCCGAAGTCCTCCTCGTTGAAGGCGAAGCGAAGCTCCCCGTACTCGAGCACGTAATCGGAGCCAGACTCGTAGTTCCCTCTGCGGGTCGTTTTCTTATCCACGGTTGAAGCCCATCGGCTCTCGCAAGCCCAGCGGGAGCAGGTGCTGGATCATGCCGATCATCGTAATCCGCTGCCGTGCGTGCCCATGCCTGAACGAGGGTTTGCACCGAAAGACCGTTTGGCGGCGGGGGAGAGTGGCCTCGGCCCTCGGCTTGAGAGGCGAATGGAGAACGCTTCACTTGCACCGCGCCTCGCCCGCCTGCCGTCCGTGATCGTTCTCGGTTTCGAGGTGCGAGAAGCAGCGGGCCGGCGTTCGCGGCTGCTCGGCCTCGCCCTTCTCGATCCGGAGGAGGCAGGAGCCGGGCTGCTGATTCCCCGCTGTGCGAGCGTCCACACCTTCGGCATGCGCTTCCCGCTCGACGTCCTCTTTCTCGACGGCAACGGTGCCGTCATTGCGGCCCGTCATCGGGTCGCTCCCCGCCGGGTTCTTTTCGGCGCCGGCGCCAGGGCCGTGCTCGAGCTGCCGAGCGCGGCCTCCTCTCTGGAAGAGCCAGAACTAGCCGGAGCGGTCTTGAATGCGGTCGGCGAGGGTTGCCAGGCGGCCGAGGCGGACGTCAAGGGCCGCTGCGAGCCTCAGTAGCGTCGCGTAGCTCGGATTGCGGACGCCTCGCTCCATGCCGCCGATATGGGTCAGGTGGAGGTCCGAGGCGTCAGCCAGCGCCTCCTGGCTTAAGCCCGCTTCCTCACGAAGCTTTTTTATCGCTTCCCCAAGCGCAGCATGCTCGGGTGAACGCGGTTGAGCCTTCCGGCGGGGCGGCATGGGTCGCGCACACTGCCGAACTCGCGCATTTATCGTTAGAGCATATATACTCTAAAGTGGGTTTTTAGTTAAAGCTTGTTGTGAATCTCGTCCCAGGTCGATGGTGGCGCATGACCAAAGATTCCCCTGAATTGTTCACCGCCTTGAGCCATGTCGTAAGGCGTCGCATTCTCCGGACGTATGAGAATGATCACAACCGCCTTGCTAGCCCGATCCAATTTGCGGGCGCTTTGGACCTGCCGTTGAGCAAGGTCAACTATCACGTCACGGTTCTCGCCAACACAAAAACGCTGGAGTTGACGGAAACCAGGACAGTTCGTGGCGCAACCGAACATCTCTATCGCCTTGCGCTCGACGGACAGGTCGATTGGGTGCGAGCGGCGCTGGATTCTTCACGTGAGAGCGACGGCGACGCCGCCAGCGCCTAGCCCCGAGCTGTAAGGCTTGCTTCCTCTTGCAGGCGGGGGAGAGTTTCCCTCGCCTCTCTCTTGGACGGCTCAGTGCTGCCCCAGCGGAGAGAGATCGCCACCCTGGTCGTCTGCGAGGACGACACGCCGACGCTGGAGATGCTCTGCGATCACCTCGCTGCAGACCAGTTCGGAGTGCTGCCGGCACCGAGCGCCTCCGATGCGCTGCGGCTTTGCCGCTACAACCATCCCGACCTCCTCCTGCTGGACCTGACCCTTCCAGATGCTTTGGGCCTCGACGTACTACGGGAGATTCGCGAATCGGACGGTGTCAGTTCCCGTTTCGATCCACGTCTGCCGGTGATCGTCCTCACCGGCCGCGGTGCCGATACCGATCGTGTTCGCGGCCTCGATTTCGGTGCCGACGACTATGTCGTCAAGCCGTTTCACTATCAGGAGCTGAGGGCGCGGATCAGCGCCGTGTTGCGGCGTGGGGGCGAGCAGCCGGAGGGACCGTGCCGGGTGGGGGAGATAGTCGTCGACCCGGCTCAGCGGAAGGTGTGGGTAGGGGAGCGGGAAGTCACGCTCTCGAACAAGGAGTTCGGCCTGTTGCGGGCGCTTGCATCGGACCCATCCCGGGTGTTCTCGAAGCGTGAACTACTCGAGGGAGTATGGGGCTACCGCACGCCTGCGCGTACCCGAACGCTCGACTCCCATGCCAGCAGGCTGCGCCGCAAACTCGACCCCGAGCACGGGCGCTATGTGGTGAATTGCTGGGGCTACGGCTATCGGCTGGTAGAGGGATGAGCGAGCTGGTCCAGGTCTTCGTCGGCTGGCCGCTTGCGGCGTCGATGGCGGCGGCCGTAGCGGTGCAGGGTTTGCGGGCGGGTCGGCGGCGCGTCGCTCTAAACGAGGCGCTGCATGAGGTACGCCGGCCGCTGCAGGCTCTTGCGCTTGCGGGGGGATACGAGGTTCCTGCCTCGCGCGGTGCCGAGAGCCCGATCCAGCTCGTTGCGGCGGCCCTGGAGCGACTCGAGCGCGAGATCAATGGCGGCTTTCAGGCCTCCTCGCGGGGGTCTGTCGCCTGTCGCCCTCTGCTCGAGGCAGCGGTTGGGCGCTGGAAGGCAAGGACTGCTCTTGCAGAAGGTTCCCTGGAGCTGCGCTGGGATGCCGGCGGTGCCCTCGTCGAAGGAGACCGCTGGGCGCTGGCGCAGGCGCTCGACAACCTGATCGTCAACGCGATCGAGCACGGCGGACCGTCGATCGTCGTCGCTGCCCGCGTGCGGAACGGCATGCTGCGCGTCGCGGTCGTCGACTCCGGTCGCCGGTCACGTCCCAGGTCTCGTCGGGAGAGCCCGGCCGAGACGATCGCCCGTCTATCCGGCAAGCGGCGGAGTGGACACGGGCTGAAGATCGTGCGACGGATCGTCGCCACGCACAATGGGCGTTTCGCGCTGCGGCATTCGGAGCGCGGCTCGCTCGCCGTGCTCGAGTTGCCGCTCGCCCTCGACGACGAACGGGCCGCATGAACAGGCGCGTTCGCGCCGGCGTTCTCTTCCTGCTGGCGATGCTCGCAGCGGTGCTTGCCGCGGCGATTGCAAACGGATACGGGTCGAGCGTCGCCCGCGGTTACGGCCCGCTCCGCCAAGCGGTGGTGCTGGCGCAGGATCTCGGGGCGGGAGAGCCGATCGGACCCAGCGAGGCGGCGGCTCTGGCGGTTCGTCGCATCCCCTCGCGTTTCGTTCCGCCCGGAGCACTGATGGCGCCCGAGGAAGCGCTTGGGCTTGAGCCGGTCACCACGATCCCAGCGGGCTCCTACCTACTCGCGGCGCAGCTGCGGCCGCCGCGGCGTCGTGGCTCGGGCGACGCAGGGCTGGGAGGCGGCCGGCGGCCGGTTGAGGTGTCTGTCAGCGGTGCCGAGGCGCTGCTGGCGGCCGGACCGGCACCGGCGGGAGCGAAGGTCGACATCGTCGTGACGACCGAACCCTCCGGCTCCGGCTCCGGCCGCACTTATGTCGCCGCAGCGGGGGTGCCTTTGCTCGCGCTTGGCCCAGGCGCCGATGGCCCTGGGCTGGGTGGGCTCTCGGCTGCGACGCTGGGGTTGACGAAGCGCCAAGCGCTGCGTTTGATCGCCGCCGAAAGCTTCGCCCGCAAGCTGACCCTGCTGCCGGAAGGCTGAGTGGTGGCGAGCAGGCAGCTGTACATCGAGACCCTTGCCGACTCGCTCCGCTCCCGGCTGATCGAGCGCCGCCGTGCCGGCGCAGCAGCCGGTGAGACCTCCAGCGGTGACCTGCCGGAAGAGGTGCGCCGGCTGGTCGAAGAGGAGGCGGCGCTGCTTTCCGAGCGGGACCGTGAGGCGGTTGAGGCTCGCGTCGTGCGGGACACAGTCGGTCTCGGTCCGCTCGAGGATCTGCTTGCCGACCCTTCGGTCGAGGAGGTGATGGTCAACGGGCCGGCATGCATATACGTCGAGCGCCGTGGCCGGATCGAGGCCACCGGCATCTCCTTTGCCGGCGAGGACGAACTGCGCAACGCGATCGAGCGAATCCTTGCGCCGCTCGGTCGTCGCATCGACGAGCTGAGCCCGATGGTCGACGCCCGTCTCGCGGATGGCTCTCGGGTCAACGTCGTGATCCCCCCGCTTGCCGTGGACGGGCCTGTGCTTTCGATCCGCCGCTTTGGCGCCCAGCGGCCGACGCCTGGGGAGCTGGTCGACCTCGGCACCCTGACGGCCGATCAGCACGAGCTCCTGGAGGCGGCGGTGGCGGGGCGGCGCAGCGTCCTGGTCAGCGGCGGCACCGGTTCCGGCAAGACCACCTTGCTCAACGCCTTGTCCAGCTTCATCTCCACCGAGGAGCGGGTGGTGACGATCGAGGACGCGGCCGAGCTGCGCCTGCAGCAGCCCCACGTCGTGCGCCTGGAGAGCCGGCCCGCCGGCGTCGAGGGCAGGGGAGAAGTGACCGTTCGCGACCTGCTGCGAAACGCCCTGCGCATGCGTCCCGACCGGATCGTGATCGGAGAGGTCCGGGGTTCGGAGGCACTGGACCTGCTCACGGCGCTCAACACGGGCCACGACGGCGCGCTCTCGACCGTTCATGCCAATTCCCCTGCCGACGCTCTGAGCCGCCTGGAGACGCTGGCGCTGATGGCCGGCCTCGGCCTTCCTCACGCGGCGATCGCCGAGCAGGTGCAGCGGGGCATCGACCTGGTCGTCCATCTGGAGCGGCGTCCTGGGGGCAGCCGCTGCGTGACTGAGATCGCCGAGGTCGTGCGGGCAGCCGGCGCTACCGCCGTTCGCTCCCTCGGCACGCTGCCGGCGCGATGAGCGATGGCCCGGGGCTCCTCCTGACGATGGCTGGAGCGGCGGCAGGGGGTCTTGCTGCGCTGGCGGCTCGTGAGGCCGTGCTCGCCAGCCCTGCCGCTGTGCGCTGGGTGAGGGCGACGCTCGAGCCGCTCCGGCGAGCAGGGCGCGAGGGATATTCGCCGTCGATTCCGGAGCGCCGCCGCCTGGCGCTTCTCGGCGCCGCCGCGACGGTGCTTGGCGTCTGGTTCCTGGTGGGGATCACCATTGCGCTGCCGCTTGCCGTCGCTGGACCGGCTCTTGCTGCCTGGGCGGTTGCAAGTCGCCGCAGCCGCTATCGGGCCGCGGTCGAGAGCGCCTTGCCGAACGTCGCCCTCGCGGTTGCCGACTCGCTCAGCGCCGGGCGTTCGCTGCGAGCGTCGCTCCCGGCTGCAGCGGCTTCCCTCGACGGGCCGCCGGCGGTCGAGCTGGCTCGTCTCGGCGCTGAGCTGGATCTTGGCGCCGCGACCGCGAACGCGGTCGAGGGATGGCGCCGCCGCATGCGCTCGGCCCGGATCGACGCCTTCGCGGCGGCTCTGCTGAGCCAGCGGACGGCGGGTGGAGATCTGGCCGGGCTATTGCGCCGCTTCGCGGAGGGAGCGGCGGAGCGCGACCGGGTAGCCGAGGACGCGAAGGCGGCGACCTCGCAGGCACGTTTCACCGGCCTTCTGGTGGTCGCGATGCCGACTGGCGGGGCCCTCTTCGCCGAGCTGATCCAGCCAGGGTTTCTCACCGGCGTGATCGGCGCCCCGGCGGCGGCTGTTCTCCTCGTCCTCGCGGCCGCGCTTCAGGTCGCCGGTTTCGTTGCGATCCGTCATCTCTCGCGGGTGGTGGAATGAGCCTCGCCGGTCTGCTTGCGGCGGTCGCGATGCTGCTGGCGTTTGCCGCGGGCCGCGAGCTTCTTGCCACTGCCGGCGCCGGCCGGGTCCGTGGAATCGATTTCGGCAGAGGCGGGAGCTTGGCAGTTGCCGCCCTCCGCCTCGGAATCCCCGGGCGCCTAGCCGCCGCCGGTCTTGCCACCCGGGTTCCGCTGCCGGCAGTGCTGCTTGCCAAGCTGGCCGGGGCGGCGAGCGGCGGTCTGGCGGCGCTGGCGGCAAGCCCAGCAGCGCCGGGCAGGCTTTCGCTGCTCGTCGCGCTGGGGTTGCCGGGGGCGGGCTTCATGCTGCCCGACGCTTGGTTGGAGCGAGAGGCGCGCCGGCGCCGTCGCCGCCTGGTCGCCGCCCTCCCCGATGCTCTCGACCTGCTCGCGGTCGGGGCGACCTCGGGCCGCAGCGTCGCCACCGGCTTCGCCGAGCTCTCGCGGGCCGGCGACGGTCCGCTTGCCGAGGAGCTGCGCATGAGCGTCGCCGAGATCTCATGTGGCCGGCCGCTTTCCGAGGCTCTGGGCTCGCTTCGTGAGCGTGTGCCGGGCAGCGAGATGGCAACCCTCTGCGCCGCAATTGAGCGCTCGCGTCGCCTTGGCTCTCCGCTGGCCGACCAGCTGCGCCGCCAAGCAAGCGCGCTGCGTCGAGATCAGCGCCGCCTGGTGGAGGAGCGCGCCGCACGGGCGGCGCCGAAGATCCAGCTGGTCGTCGCCCTGGTGCTGGTTCCGTCCGTCCTGCTGATGATCGCCGCCGGCTTGATCGCCAACGCCGACACGCTGCTCGCCGGCTTTTAGGAGGGGCTGGTCAGCCGGCTTCGGCCGACTCCTCGCGCAGGCGGGTGGCGACTGCGGCCGAGGCGGCGCGGATCGTGTCGAGCTCGGCGGCGGTCTTGCGGTGATCGCTGACGTAGCAGCAGAGCGTTCCGCCGACCAGCTCGAAGGCAAACTTCTCCGGGGCCGAGTCGCTGAGCCAGACGATGAAGGTGGGGGAGAAGAGTCGGCGCAGCCAGACCTGGTCCTGACCCTCGTGGGCGAAGATCTCGTAGCGCTCGTCGAGTGCTTCGCTCTCGAGCTTCACCCGCGTCTTCGAGCCGCGGAAAGCGTCCTCGAACTTCTCCAGCGCTCGTAGCCCGAACTTGCGCTGGCAATACAGCTCCGGGATCAGACCGACGCACTCGGGCACGTCGACCATGCCGACCGTGTAGCGGTAGTAGTTGGTCTGCCGGTTCCCATTGCTGTCGGTGGTCTCGTCCTCGTAGGTGTAGAGGGCGAGGACTCCGTCGATGCCGTCGGCGAGCGGGCCGGCGAGGGCACGCTCGGCGTAGCGCTCGTCGCCCTTGCGCAGCAGCGGGGTCGCGGGTGGCAGCGGGGTCCTTTCTTCGGAGAGCGACATCCCGCGCTGGCCGGCGTAGGCCTCGAAGAAGGCGTCTTCGGCGCGCGAGTCGGCGATGCCGAAGACGATCAGCAGCGACAGCAGGAAGATCGCGCCGGCAGCGGCGGCCCCGATGACCGCTCCGACGAAGACCGCTCCTGCGACCCCCGCCGCGACCGTTGCGATCCCGACCAAGACCCAGGTCAGGGGCTTGCGGATCAGCTGCCCGAAGTGGAATCCCCGCAGGTCGTTGGCGTCATCGGGCGCGCTCACGGCCGCAACCTAGCGCAGACCTCTGTCCCCCGAACTGCATCAATTTCACGATCTCTCAGGTAGAGAAGTTGATGCGGTTCGGGGTTGGCGGGGGATGCAAATGGGCTTGCATGATGGGGCTGTGTTGCAAAGTGGGGGAAAGTGGGGTACTGTGGCCGCGAGTTGAAGCCCAGGACCGGGGTGGTGAGGCTCCTCCCACCTCATCACCTCGGTCCTAACTCTTTCCGGTCCGCCCGCACAGAAAGGAACGAGTGGTGGCATTTCGGGGCCTCTACGAGCACAGTCTCGATTCCAAGGATCGCCTCACCGTTCCCTCCAGGTTCCGGGCGGCTCTCGCTGACGGCATCGTTCTCTCCAAGGGCTTCGACCCCTGCGTTTGGGTGCACACGACCGATGAGTTCGAGCAGCTCTCCGAGCGTTTCCTCTCGCCGCACAGCCCCTTCGGCAGCGACGCCCGCAGCCTGCGCCGCCGCTTCCACGGCGGCTCCTTCGACGAGACGCTCGACTCGGCCGGCCGCATCCGCGTCCCCAAGCCGCTGATCGAGCACGCCGGGCTGAGCGGGCCCTGCGTCGTGATCGGGGCGGGGGAGTACCTGGAGATCTGGAATGCCGAGGCCTGGGCCAAGCAGGAGGAGGAGCTCGACGCAAGCGCTCCCCAGATCGCCGAGGGTCTCGCCGCAAGCGGAGGGGCGGAGTGAGATGCAGAGCCCTGCCGAACGAGTCAACAGCCAGAGCCGGCCGCTGCCGAGCGCAAACCTTCTTCATATGCCAATCGAGCACAAACCCGTTCTCGCTCCCGAGCTGACCGCGCTGCTCGCCCCCAGGGCAGGGGAGACCGCGGTCGACTGCACCTTCGGCGGTGGCGGCCACGCGCGCCGGATCGCCGCCGCGATCGGACCGGCCGGGACGCTCATCTGCATCGATCGCGACCCCGCCGCGGAGGAGCGCTTCGAGTCGTTCGCGGCAGAAGTTGCCTGCAAAACACGCTTTCTCGGAACCGACTTCGCAGCAGGTCTTCGCACCCTGCGCGGCGAAGGGCTCCGCCCAGAGATGGTCTACATGGACCTTGGGATGTCCTCGATGCAGGTAGATGCCTGGGAGCGGGGCTTCTCCTATTCCTACGACGCCCCCCTCGACATGCGCATGGACACCCGCCAGCAGCTCGACGCTGCCGACCTGCTCAACGAGTGGCCCGAGTCGCGACTGGCTCAAGTGCTGCGTCGTTTCGGCGAGGAGCGCTATGCCGGGGGGATAGCGCGCGAGATCATCCGGCGCCGGCCGCTCAGCACGACCTCAGACCTAGTTTCCGCGGTCAAGGCGGGGATCCCGGCTTCGGCCCGCTTCGGTGGTGGCCATCCTGCGAAGCGCACTTTCCAGGCGGTGCGGATCGCTGTCAACGGCGAGCTCGACTCGCTCGAGGACGCATTGCCCACAGCTTGGGAGATGCTGCCGGTGGAGGGGCGCCTCGGCGCGATCTCCTTTCACTCGCTCGAGGACAGGCCGGTCAAGCAATTCCTGGCCGAGCGGGCTCGCGGCTGCGTCTGCCCGCCCGAGCTGCCGGTCTGCGTTTGCGGGCGCGAGCCCGAAGCGGAGCTGCTGACCCGCCGCGCGATCTCGCCCGGTCCCGAGGAGACCGCCGCGAACCCGCGCTCGAAATCAGCTCATCTGCGAGTGGCGGCGAAGATCGCTGAAGACTCCGGGGGAGAGGCCTGATGGCTGCCGCAGCGACAGCTCGCCAGGCCGCTCCGGCCCGCAAGGCTCCCGCGCGCAAACCGCCGGCGCGTAAAAAAGCCACAGCGCTGAAGGCGGCGCCTGCCCGCAAAGCGGTGGCCGCCAAGGAGACGGCCGCCCCACGTAGGGCGCCTGCGCGCAAAGCGCCCGCACGCCGTAAAGCGCCCGCGCGCCGGCCGGGCGGCCAGCTGATCCCGATTGCCGTCGGCACCGCCAGCGCGGTGCGCCAACTGCCCGATTCCAGCCTGATGGTGCGGATGACCCGTGGCCGCGCCTGGATCGGCGTGCTCGGCGTGCTGCTCGCCGGGATCGTCGCGCTCAATGTGGTCACGCTCAGCCTTGCTGCTACGTCCGGCCAGATCGATCAGAACATCCAAGCGCTAGAAGAGGAGAACTCCTTCCTGCGCGGTCGCGACTGGCAGCTCTCGGGCTCGGCAAGGGTGCGAAACGACGCGGCGGCACTCGGTCTCACGGTCCCCACCACCGATCAGGTCGGCCAGGTCCAGGCGGGCCCGCGTGACGTCGCGGTCGCGGCACAACGCCTCGCCGCCGCCGGCTCGGTCTACTAGGGCTGCCGGCCGCGATGCGGACGATCGAGCGAAGGATCGGCCTCCTCTTCGCCGCCTTTATCCTCTGTTTCCTGGTCGTCGTCGTCAGGGCCTTCTGGCTGCAGGGGGTCCAGGGCGCGAAGCTCGCCTCCGAAGCCGCCTACCAGCAGACCGACGTCGTCACCGTCCCGGGTCTGCGCGGCAGCGTCCTCGACCGCCGCGGCAACGCGCTGGCGGTCTCCGAAGACGCCGCGACGATCTTCGCCACCCCCTATCAAGTGAAGAATCCGGTGAAGACGGCGGAAAAACTCGCTGCGATCCTCGACGAGGACAAAGAGGACGTGCTGGGGAGCCTCACCGAGGACTCGGGTTTCTCCTACGTCGCCCAGGAAGTCGACCTACCGACGGCGGCCCGCATCTCCCGCCTCGAGCTGCCTGGCATCGACAAGCTTCCCGACAGCAGGCGGACCTACCCGCAGGGTGAGCTCGCCGCCCAGGTGATCGGTGCCGTCGGCTCCGAAAACCAGGGCCTGACCGGGCTCGAGGAAGGCGAGGAAGACGTCCTGCACGGGACCGAAGGCGAGCGGCGCATCGTCAAGGACGCGCTGGGCGAGCCGATCCGGTTGGAAACCGTGACCCAGGCCGAGGACGGCGAAGACATCCAGCTCACCCTCGATCCGGCGATCCAGGAGAGGACCGAGGAAGTGCTCGCCGGTGTCGGCGGTTCCTTCGCCCCTGAGGGCGCGACCGCGATCGTGATGGACCCGCGCACCTCGCAGATCCTGGCGATGGCGAACTGGCCCCCGGTCGACCCATCCGACCTCTCCAGCGCCAGCAACGAGGACCTGATCAACCGCGCGACCGGCTTTACCTACGAGCCCGGCTCGACCTTCAAGGCCTTCACCGTTGCGGCGGCGCTCGACGACAAATTGGTGACGCCGATGTCGTCCTTCACCCTACCGCCGACGCTCCAGGTCGCGGACCGGGTCATCGAGGAGTCCCACCCGCGCGGAACGGAAACGCTCTCGGTCGCCGAAATCCTCGCCCACTCTTCGAACGTCGGTGCAGTCACGATCGGCCAGCAGATAGGCAGCGAGCGCTTCAGCCGCTGGATCGAGCGCTTCGGCTTCGGCCGCCCGACCGGGGTTCAGTTCCCGGCCGAGGAGCAGGGGATCGTTCCGGCGCTGGACGAATACTCCGGCTCGACGATAGGCAACCTGCCTCTCGGCCAGGGGCTCTCGGTGACCCCGATGCAGATGATGTCCGGCTACCAGGCGATCGCCAATGGCGGCATCCTGCGACGGCCGCAGCTGATCGAGGAGATCGGCGACGAGCCGGTGGAGATGCCGAAGGGACACCGCGTGATCGCCGCTCCGGTTGCCGAAGAGGTGCGGACGATGCTCGAGGGGGTGCTCGCCCCCGGCGGCACCGCCTCGGAGGTCAGCGTCCCCGGTTACACCCTGGCCGGCAAGACCGGCACCGCGCAGGTGGCCGAAAACGGCACCTACTCGGAGACCAAGTACGTCGCCTCGTTCATCGGCTTCGCCCCGGCGCAGGATCCGCAGCTGCTCGTCTCGGTGATCGTCGACCAGCCCCAGGGGGATATCTACGGCGGGTCGGTGGCCGCACCGGCGTTCGGTGAGATTGCAGACTTTGCCTTGCCTTACCTTGGGGTTCCGCCCGAATAGGCCATCGGGTACCCCTCCCGGCTCAACTTTTTCGGTGGGGACGCGTCGGCTGGCGCCTCTTGCCAGACGCCGAAAAAGTACAAGCCGCCGGGAGGGGCACCCGATGCCCTTCTTAGAATCGGCCACGGTGAAGCTGAAAGATCTGATCGGCGCCGTAGAGGCGAGGTCGACCCGCGGAGATGTTGATGCGGAGATTGCTTCGCTCGCTTATGACAGCCGAAAAGTGGGGCCCGGGACGTTGTTCTTCTGCGTTCCGGGGGAGAAGGTCGATGGGCATGAGTTCGCTGCGGCGGCGGTCGAGGCGGGAGCGGTGGGGTTGGTGGTGGAGCGGGAGCTGGATCTCGACGTGGCACAGGTGGTCGTGCCCGATTCGCGGGCGGCGATGGCGCCGCTGGCGGCGCGGTTCTGGGGCGATCCGACCGGCGAGCTGCGCGTGGTCGGGGTGACGGGCACGAATGGGAAGACGACGACCGCCTTTCTGCTGCGGGAGATCCTCGAGGCAGCCGGCATCCAGTGCGGGCTGATGGGGACGGTTGCGCAGGTGGTCGGCGGCAGCGAGGAGCCGGTCGAGCGGACGACGCCCGAGGCGATCGACCTGCAGGCCACCTTTCGCCGCATGGTCGAGGCGGGGGACCGGGCCTGTGCGATGGAGGTCTCCTCCCATGCGCTGGCGCTGCACCGTTGCGACGCGATCCACTTCGAGGCGGCTCTTTTCACCAACCTGACCCAGGACCACCTCGACTTCCACGGCGACATGGAGGACTACTTCCTCTCCAAGCGCAAGCTGTTCGAGATGGGGCCGGCGACCTCGATCGTCAACGTCGACGATCCCTACGGTCGCCGGCTCGCGGATGAGTTCGACTGCCTGACGTTCGCTGTCGCAGGTGCCGCCGCCGACTTCGCCGCCCAGGACGTCTCCTTCGACGCGAAAGGGGCCCATTTCAGCGTCGGGAGAGTGGAAGTGCGGACTCGGTTGCCGGGGGACTTCAACGTCGCCAATGCACTGGGGGCGTTTGCGACGGCGAATGCACTCGGGGTCGAGGCGGGCGTTGCCGCCGCGGCGCTGGAGCGGGCCGAGCGGGTGCCGGGGCGCTTCGAGCCGATCGACGAGGGGCAGCCCTTCGCGGTCCTGGTCGACTACGCCCACACCCCTGACTCGCTGGAGAACGTGCTGCGGGCAGCCCGGCGGCTGACGGCGGGACGGGTCATTGCCGTCTTCGGTGCCGGCGGTGACCGCGACCGCGACAAGCGGCCGAAGATGGGACGGGCGGGCAGCGAGAACTCGGACCTGGCGATCGTCACCTCCGACAACCCGCGTTCCGAGGACCCGGACGCGATCGTCGCCGAGATCCTCGCCGGGATCGAGAACAGCGGGGTCGAGGTCGAGCCGGATCGGCGCGCCGCGATCGCCCTGGCGATGAGGGAGGCACAGCCCGGCGACTCGGTCGTGATCGCCGGCAAGGGCCACGAGCAGGGCCAGGAGTTCGAGGGCGGGCGCAAGATCCCCTTCGACGATCGTGAGGTCGCCCGCGAGGAGCTGCGCCGGCTTTGAGGTTGACCGCCGAGGAGATTGCGGTGGCGATCGGGGCCGAGATCGTCGCCGAGGGGGAGTCCGGGTCTCCGCGGCGGGCGGTTATCGCCTCGGGGGAGGTTGAGGTGGGCGACCTCTTCTTCGGCCTGCCCGGCGCGCGAGTCGACGGCGGCGAGTTCGCGGCG
This sequence comes from uncultured Solirubrobacterales bacterium, assembly GCA_963697695.1. GTDB lineage: Bacteria > Actinomycetota > Thermoleophilia > Solirubrobacterales > 70-9 > VRUE01. Next base: position 495,423 of record OY969094.1, on the reverse strand, counting down.
GCGGCGATCGAGGCCGGCGCCTGGGGCGCGGTGGTCGGTCCGGCTCATGCCGCCGGGCTCTCCGGGGCCTGGGTCTTCGCCGTGCCAGATTCGCTCGGCGCCCTACAGGGCCTGGCGCGCGCTTGGCACCGCACTCTCGGCGCCCGGGTCGTCGGGGTGACGGGATCGGTGGGCAAGACCTCGGTCAAGGACATCGCTCGCGCACTGCTGCCCGGCGAGGTGCACGCCAACCGCGAGAACCTCAACACGGAGATCGGCCTGCCGCTGACCGTTCTCGAAGCGCCGGAGGACACCGAGGTCATGGTGCTGGAGATGGCGATGCGCGGCGTGGGCCAGATCGCCGAGCTGGCGGCGATCGCCGAGCCCGAGGTGGCGGTGATCACCAACGTCGGCCCGGTGCACGTCGAGCTGCTCGGCTCGGTCGAGGCAATCGCGGCGGCAAAGGCGGAGATCCTGGCTGCGCTGCCCGTGCAGGGCGCCGCTGTCGTCCCGGTCGCGGCTGGGGAGCTGGAGCCCCATCTCGGGCAGGCGCCGCGGCTGATCCGCTTCGGCGCCGGAGGCGACGTCGAGGCGGTCGAGAGCGGGGTTGAGGGGGGCGTCACCGAAGCGCTGATCGCGACCCCGGCGGGGCGCCAGCTCTTCCATTTCCCCTTCGCCGAGGCGCACAACCTGGAGAACGCTCTGGCTGCGGTCGCGGCCGGAGTGGCGCTGGGTGCGCCGCTCGCCGAGATGGCCGATCGCGCTGCAAACATAGGTTTTTCCCGCTTCCGGGGCGAGCGCCTCGAGCTGGGTGACGGGATCGTCCTGGTGAACGACTGCTACAACGCCAACCCAGTCTCGATGCGCGCCGCGCTCAGCCACCTCGCCTCCCTCGATGGAGAGCGGCGGATCGCCGTCTTGGGCGAGATGGCGGAGCTGGGCTCCGGTGCCGCCGGGTACCACCGAGAAATCGGTGCCGGCGCTCGCGCCGAAGGCGTCGACCTGCTGATCGGGGTCGGCGAGCCCGCCCGCGACTACGACCCCGACGAGCTGGTCGGGGATCCCGAGGAGGCGGCGGAGCTGCTTGCCGCACAGGTCGAAGCCGGCGACACGATCCTGGTCAAGGGCTCCCGCTCCGCCGGCCTCGAGGCCGTCGCGGTCACCCTGGAGGAGCTGCTCGATGGGTGAAGTGCTGATCGCCGGGATGGCGGCGATGCTGATCTGCATCTTCCTCGGCCCCAAGTTCATCGAGTACCTGCGGGTGAAGGAGTTCGGCCAGCACATCCGCGAGGACGGGCCGGAGGAGCACCACGCCAAGGCGGGGACGCCGACGATGGGCGGGCTGATCGTCTTCGCCTCGATCTGCGTCCCCTACCTCGTCCTTTCCGACCGCGATGCGCAGAGCCTGGCGGTCTTCGGCGTCGCGCTCGGCTGCGCGGGAATCGGTTTCGCCGACGACTTCATCAAGATCGTCAAGCGGCGCTCGCTCGGGCTCTCTGCCCGCTGGAAGCTGCTCCTCCAGGTCTTCCTCGCGCTCGCCCTCTGGTGGGTGGCGCGCCACGAGGTGGGGCTGGAGCCGGTGCTCGAGTTCCGGATCGGCGACGCCAGCCTCGACCTCGGCCCCGTCCTCTACTTCGTCCTCGTCTTCCTCGTCATCGCCGGCACCTCCAACGGCGTCAACCTCACCGACGGCCTCGACGGCCTCGCCGCCGGCTCCTGCGCGATCGTCCTGCTCGCCTACACGGCGATCGCCTTCGTCACCAACGAACAGCAGAACCTGGCCCTGCTCTCTGCCTGCCTCGTCGGCGCCTGCGTCGGCTTCCTCTGGTTCAACGCCTTCCCGGCCTCGATCTTCATGGGGGACACCGGCTCGCTCGGCCTCGGCGGCGCGATCGGCGCCCTCGCCGTGATGACCCAGACCGAGGTGCTGCTGATCATCATCGGCGGCATCTTCGTCATCGAGGCGCTCTCGGTGGCGATCCAGGTCTTCTCCTTCAAGACGTTCCGCCGCAGGGTCCTGCTGATGGCGCCGCTGCACCACCATTTCGAGATGATGGCCTGGTCGGAGACCAAGATCATGCTCCGCTTCTGGATCGTGGCTGCGGTTTGTTCGGGGATTGGGTTCACGCTGTATCAGCAGTCGATCGGGCGTTAGTTGGGGAGGGCCGGGTACCCCTCCCGGCTCAACTTTTTCGGTGGAGACGTGTCGGCTGGCGCCTCTCTCCGGGCGCCGAAAAAGTACAAGCCGCCGGGAGGGGCACCCGGCCCTCCTGCGAATAGCGCACAGGGTCGACGGGCTGGGGCGCGAAGCTATTCCCGATGAATGCGCCGCCGCCCAGGAAGCCTCGGCCAGAGCTGCCCGGGGGTCCATATCTGGTTGTTGGGCTCGCCCGGTCTGGCCAAGCCGTGGCGCGACTCCTTGCCGGGCGCGGTGCCGTCGTCCATGGGGTCGATTCGGGACATCCGGAGGGGGCTGCAGGGCTTCGGGGGGAGGGTGTCGAAGTCGTCCTGGATGCAGACGGATTGGCGCTCCTCGAGGGAGTGCGGACGGTGGTGAAGAGCCCGGGCGTGTCGCGGGAGGCGCCGGTGATCGCTGCCGCGCTGGAGCGTGGGATCGACGTGGCCGGCGAGCTCGAGCTGGCCTGGCGGGCGATCCCGAACCGCTTCCTTGCCGTGACCGGGACCAACGGCAAGACGACCACGGTCGAGCTGCTCGGCCACCTCTACAGGACCGCCGGAGAGCCGGTTGCGGTGGCCGGCAACGTCGGTACCCCGCTTTCTTCATTGGCCGATCGGATCGAGCCCGACGCGACGGTGATCTGCGAGGCCTCGAGCTTTCAGCTCGAGGACAGCGTCGCCTTCGCACCCGAGTGTGCCGTCTTTTTGAATCTCGCCCCCGATCATCTCGACCGCCACGCGGACCTCGACGCCTACCTGGCGGCGAAGCTGCGGATCTTCGCCAACCAGGGGAACGACGACCTGGCGATCTACAACGCCGACGATCCAGTCCTGGCGGACGTCGACCTGGGCGGCTGCGCACGCCGGATTGCCTTCTGTCATGGCGCCGGGCCCGACTGCGAGGTCGCGCTCGCCGGGGGGACGGTCTTCTACGACGGCGAGCCGCTGCTCGCAGTCGACGAGCTCGGCCTCTTCGGCGAGCACAACGTCGCCAACGCGATGGCCGCCGCTGCCGCAGCTCTCTCGATGGGGCTCGATCGCGACGCGGTGCGCGAGGGATTGCGCAGTTTCGCCGGCATTCCGCACCGGCTCGAGCAGGTGGCCGAGTACGGCGGGGTGCGCTTCGTCAACGACTCCAAGGCGACCAACGTCGCTTCCGCCGGCGTCGGCCTGCGCGCCTTCGAGGGCGGTGTCCACGCGATCCTCGGCGGCAGCGAGAAGGGCGAGCCCTTTGCGCCGCTGCTCGACCCGGTGCGCGAGCGCTGCGTCGCCTGCTACCTGACCGGCGCCTCGGCCTCGCGCCTCGCCGAGGAGCTGGCCCCGGTCGTCGAGGCCGGCGTCGAGCTGCATCGCTGCGCGGATCTAGAGGAGGCGGTGCGCCGCGCCGCCGCCGCGGCCCGCCCGGGTGAGGTCGTCCTGCTCTCGCCTGCCTGCGCCAGCTTCGACGCCTTCGAGAACTTCGAACGGCGCGGTGACCGTTTCCGCGAGCTCGTCGAGGCGCTGGCGTGAGCGCCCGCAGCGTCGCCCTGTCGCGCCCGGCCTGGCTGGGCAAGACGAAGAAGAAGGGCAAGAAGCGCACGCGCGCCGCTGCTCCCTCGGCCGAGTACAACCTGCTGCTCACGGCGACCCTCTGCCTGCTTGCGCTGGGGGCGGTGATGGTCTTCTCCGCCAGCTCGACCACGCAGGTGCTCAGCGACGGCAGCCTCGCCAACAGCGCCTTCTACCTGAAGCGGACGTTGATGTTCGGCGCCGTCGGCCTCATCGTGATGCACCTGGTGGCCCGGCACGGCCTGGTCGCGGTGCGCCGGCTCACGCCGGTCATCCTGGTCGGCTCGCTCTTCCTCCTGCTCGCCGTGCTGGCGATCGGCACCAACGTCAACGGCTCGACCCGCTGGATCGGCTCCGGCTTCCTCCAGATCCAGCCTTCCGAGATGGCCAAGGTGGCGCTGATCCTCTACGGCGCCGACCTGCTGGCGAGCAAACCGAAGCTGGTGCGCTCGGTCCGCGACATGGCTCCATATCTATTGGTCGTCGCGCTCGCTTGCATGCTGATCGTCGCCGAGCCCGATCTGGGCACGACGATGGTCGTCGCCTTCAGCGTCGGCGCGATGCTGATCGCCGCCGGCGCCAAGCCGCGCGATCTCGGCCTGATCGCCCTCTGCCTTGCCTTCCTCGCCCTGCTGGCGACCGTGATCGAGCCCTACCGGATGGCCCGCCTCACCGGCTTCCTCAATCCGGGCGCCGATGCCTCCGGCGCCGGCTTCCAGGCGGCCCAAGCGAAGATCGCCCTCGGCTCCGGCGGCCTCTTCGGCGTCGGCATCGGCGACGGGGTGCAGAAGGCCTTCTACCTGCCGGAGGCCCACACCGACATGATCTCGGCGGTGATCGGCGAGGAGCTGGGCATGGTCGGCATCCTTGGCGTCGTCGGCCTCTTCGCCCTCTTCGGCTACGCCGGGCTGCGAATCGCCCAGCGGGCGCGCGACCGCTACGGGAAGTTGCTCGTCGCCGGCCTCACCTCGCTGGTCCTGATCCAAGCGACGATCAACCTCTTCGCGGTGATGGGCCTGGCGCCGCTGACCGGTGTGCCACTGCCCTTCGTCTCTTACGGCAACAGCAGCCTGATGACCACTCTCTTCGCAGTCGGGCTGATCCTCAATGTCGCCCGTGGGGGGACCGCCAGCGCTGGCAAACTGCGCGTCGTCGAGGGCGGGCGCACAGCCGGGGCCCGCAAAAGGAGCCAAAGGAGCCGATCGAGCCGTGGAAAAAGCGCCCATAGTCGTAGTGGCGGCGGGGGGAACCGCCGGCCACGTCGTGCCGGCGATGGCCGTCGCCGCCGAGCTTCGGGCTAGCGGCGCCGAGGTCTCCTTCCTCGGCACCCGGGAGCGGATCGAGGCCGAGCTGGTGCCGGCGGCCGGCTACGAGATCGACTATCTGAAGGTGCGCGGGATCGACCGCGGCAATCCGCTGCGGGCCGCTCGCGCCGTCGCCGAGGCGGGGGGTGCGGTGGTGACGGCACGGCGGGCGATCCGGCACCGCCGCGCCGACGTCGTGCTCGGCGGTGGCGGCTACGTCGCCGGCCCGGCGGGGCTGGCCGCGGTCCTCAGCCGGACCCCACTTGTGCTCACTGAGGCAGACAGCCACCTCGGCCTCGCCAACCGGCTACTGGCCGGACGGGCGAAGCGGGTCTGCCTCGCCTTCCCGATTGCCGGCAGGGAGGGAGAGCCCTATCTGCTCACCGGGCGGCCGGTGCCGGAGGCGGTGCTGCGGGCCGACCGGGCCGACGCCCGGAAGCGGTTTGGCATCGATCCGAATGCGCGCTGTCTGCTGGTAATGGGCGGCAGCCAGGGGGCGCGGTCGATCAATCTGGCGGCAGCCGCGGCTTTCGCCGAGCGCGGCGGCCGCGGCTTCCACGTCCTTCACCTGGCGGGACGGCGTGACTACGAGGAGCTGCAATCGCAACTGCACACGGCCGAGCACTCCGACCGCTACACACTGCTCGCCTACGAGCCCGACCTCGGCGACGTTCTCGCCGCCTGCGATCTTGTCCTCGCCCGCTCCGGCGGCTCTATCTTCGAGGTCACGGCGGCGGGCCGCCCGGCGATCCTGGTCCCGTACCCGCATGCGACGGCCGACCACCAGAGCGCCAACGCCGCTTGGATGACCGCGGCGGGTGCGGCGGAGACGATCGAGGACGCGGCACTCGACCCCGAGTCGCTGGCGGCTCGGGTCGAGTCGATTCTGGGCGACGAGGAGCGGCTCGCCGCGATGTCGGCGGCGTCGGCCTCGCTCGCTCGCCCCGACGCGGCGAGGCGAATCGCCGACGAGGTCTTGGCGGCCGCCCGATGAGCTTCCAGGGGCGTCGTCTCCACTTCATCGGCATCGGCGGCGCCGGGATGAGCGGCCTGGCGCTGGTTTGCGCCGAGCTTGGCGCCACCGTGACCGGCAGCGACCGCGCCGACTCCTCTTATATGGAGCGCCTGCACGCGGCCGGCCTCGATCCGGCGGTGGGCCACAGCGCCGACAACCTGCCCGAGGGCGCGGAGGTCGTCGTCTCGACTGCGATCGGCGCTGACAACCCGGAGTTGGCCCTAGCTCGCGAGCGGGGCATCGAGCCGATCCACCGCGGCGCCCTGCTGGCCGAGCTCTGCGCCGAGAAGAGACTGATTGCCATTGCCGGCACCCATGGCAAGACGACCACGACCGCGATGGCGGTCTGGGCGCTGCAGGCGATCGGCGGCGATCCCGCCTTCTTCGTCGGCGGCGAGGTGCCGGGCCTCGGGCCGGGCGGCGACCCCGCCAACGCCGGCTGGGGAGAGGGGGAATGGGTGGTCGCCGAGGCCGATGAGAGCGACGCCAGCTTCCTCGAGCTGAAGCCGGAGATCGCCGTCGTCACCAACATCGAGATGGACCATCACAACCGCTGGGGCTCTGTGGCGGAGCTGCGCGAGGCCTTCCGCCGGTTCGCGGCGCCGGCCGCCGGCGTCGTGGTTCCTTCTGACGGAAGCCTCGCCGGGCTGATTGCCGGCCAAGCGGTTGCCGGGTTCGACACCGAGGCTCCCGGTCCAGCCGACCTTACCCTCGCGGTTCCCGGTCGCCACAACCTGCTCAACGCCCGCGCTGCCCTGGCGGCCCTGGAGCTGGCCGGTTTCGAGGCGGGCGAAAAAACCTCGAAGGCCCTCGCGGATTTCCCGGGAGTGCGGCGCCGGCTCGAGCTGAAGGGGCACCGCGACGGTGCGCGCCTATATGACGACTACGCCCACCACCCGACCGAGGTGCGTGCGGCGCTCTCCGCCCTGCGCGAACTCGAACCCGGCTGGCTGGTCGCGGTCTTCCAGCCCCACCTCTACTCACGCACGAAGGCGTTTGCGGCGGAGTTTGGCGCCGCCCTGTCACTCGCCGACGAAGTCGCGGTGCTCGACGTCTATCCGGCGCGCGAGGAGCCGGTCGGCGACCTCGCCGGTGTCAGCGGCCTGCAGGTGGCTGAGGCGGCGACCGAGCGAATAGGGGGAAAGCGGGTCTGGTGGTTGCCCAGCGCCGAGGCCGCCGGTCGCGCGCTGCCCACGCTTCTTGATCGCAACCGGGCTGCCGGCCTCGGGGATCAGGTGCTGGTCACGATCGGGGCCGGCGACGTCTTCCGGCTTGGAGAGGCGCTGGTCGAGGAGGCGCCGAGATGAGCGCGCGACCGGAGATCGTCCTGCAGGACTTCCCCCTCGCCCGCCTCACCACCGTCCGCACCGGCGGGCCTGCCGACTGGTTCGCCCGTCCCGGAACCGAGGCGGACCTGCTTGAGCTGCTCGCCTGGGCGGCGGGGGAGGGGCTGACGGTGGAGGTGGTCGGCTCGGGGTCGAATCTGCTGGTGGCGGACGACGGGTTCCGCGGGCTCGCGATCAAGCTCGACGGCGAGCTGGTGGGGGTCGAGCGGGACGGCGAGCGCCTGCTCTGCGGTGGCGGCGCCCGGTTGCCGTCGGCGTCGGCCAAGGCGGCCGGCTGGGGGCTCTCCGGGCTCGAGTTCGGCGTCAACATCCCCGGTACGGCGGGCGGTGCGGTGAGGATGAACGCCAACGCCTACGGGGGCCGGCTGGCGGAGGTGCTGGAGTGGGTCGATGTATGTACCCCCGCCGGCTGTGACCGCCGTCCACCTGAGCAGCTGGGGTTTGCTTACCGCAGCTCGAACCTCGGCTCGGGGGAGGTCGTCTCGCGTGCCTGCTTCCAGCTCGAGCCGGGCGATCCGGCGGCGATTCGCGAGACCCTCGCCGAGATGCGCAGGAAGCGCCGCGAAGCGCAGCCCTCGGGAATCAAGACCTTCGGCTCGACCTTCAAAAATCCCGAGGACGAGCGGGCCGAGGGACGCACCGCGGGGCAGCTGCTCGAGGCCGCCGGCTGTCGCGGCCTGCGGCAGGGCGGCGCCCGCTTCTCGGAGAAGCACGCCAACTTCGTCGAGAACGTCGCCGGGGCGACGAGCGCCGACGTGCTGGCGCTGATGGCCGAGGGGCGCCGTCGCGTCCACGATCGCTTCGGGATCGTGCTCGAGCCCGAGGTCCAGGTGCTGGGGGGGATCGATTGGCCCGAGGACTGGGAACTGTGAGGCGCCGCCTGGCGATCGCTCTAGCCGCCATCGCTCTGGTCGGGGTCGTCTACCTACTGGTGCTGCGCGACGAGACGGTCTCGCCACGGCTGGTCAACTCGCAGCCGACCGCGATGATCGGCAGCGGCGAGAGCGCGGTCACCGTTGCCGCCGACGGAACGATTCTCCTTTGGCTGCCGCCGCCTGCCAATGGCTCGCTGCCGCTGTTGCCGCTCTCCAGCCCGCCGCAGGGCCCCCGTCTGCGAGGCCCAGCTCTGGAACAGGCTCGCGTGCTTGGCGCGGCCCCAGCGGCACTCCGGCCCTACCTGTACAGCAGCTCCTATGGAACGAGTGGGGTGGACGTAGAGCTCACCTCTGGGATCGAACTGCTCTTCGGTGACGATTCGCAGCTGGATAAGAAGTGGCGTGCGGCGGCGGCCATGCTCGCCAATCCCGAGCTGACGACATTCGATTATGTAAACGTGCAAGCTCCCAGCCGGCCTTCCGTGGGTGGCTCTGGGCATACGCTTCCGCCTCTTCCCTGAACCCTCGACCACAGGGTTAGCCTGGTTCAACCCTCAAGTAAGCCTTGAGACATTCGTCTTGCAGGATGCCGACCGGCGGTTTGACAGAGGCGCCAAAATACCCTACGTTGAGCGCAATTTCCGTAGTTGAAGCGGTAGCTTGAACCTTCAAGCATTGCTGAAGCCTCGGACAGAAAAAGGCTCAACTCACAATCCAGTCCTGGCGGGCTGGGAAATGCCAGCCCCAGGGGCTTGGCTTGGAGAAATCGGGAGATGGAATCCACATACCTCGCGGTGATCAAGGTCGTCGGCGCCGGCGGTGGCGGCACGAATGCCGTCAGTCGCATGGTCGATGCCGGCATCCGCGGCGTCGAGTTCGTCGCCGTCAACACGGATGCCCAGGCGCTGCAAGCTTGCGACGCCGACATCAAGCTCTCGATCGGGCAGGAGCTGACTCGCGGCCTCGGTGCCGGCGGTAACCCCGAGGTCGGGGCAGGTGCTGCGGCGGAGAGTCGCGACGAGATCAAGGAGGCGCTGAAGGGCGCCGACATGGTCTTCGTCACCGCGGGCGAGGGCGGCGGTACCGGTACCGGTTCCGCTCCGGTCATCGCCGAGATCGCCAAGGAAGAGATCGGCGCCCTGACCGTGGGCGCGGTCACCAAGCCTTTCGAGTTCGAGGGCAAACGGCGGATGCAGCAAGCGCTCGAGGGCATCGAGAAGCTGCGCAACAACGTCGACACCCTGATCATCGTCCCCAACGAGAAGCTGCTGCAGGCGGTCGAGCGGCGCACCAGCGTGCTGGAGGCGTTCCGCCAGGCCGATGACATCCTGCGCCAGGGCGTGCAGGGCATTACCGACCTGATCACGATCCCGGGCCTGATCAACCTCGACTTCGCCGACGTGCGCACGATCATGCGCGACGCCGGTTCGGCGTTGATGGGCGTCGGCTCGGCCTCCGGCGAGGCGCGCGCTCTCGACGCCGCCAAGGCCGCGATCACCTCACCGCTGATCGAGGAGTCGATCAAGGGGGCGACCGGGATGCTGCTCAACATCACCGGCCCCGAGGACCTCGGCCTCTTCGAGGTCAACGAGGCCGCGCAGCTGGTCCAGGCCGAGGCCGACGACAACGCCAACATCATCTTCGGCTCCGTGGTCGACCAGTCGATGCGCGACGAGGTTCGCGTCACCGTGATCGCCACCGGCTTCGAGGGCTTCGAGCTGCTCGCCCGCTCACCGCAGCGGGTGCGCCGTCGCTACGAGAGCAAGCCGCGGGTCTCGGCGGAGGACACCGAGATTCGCAAACTGCGGGTGAGCGACGACGAGATCGACGTGCCGGGCTTCCTGAAGGAATAGGCGTGGAGTGGGGGCCGTTGTGAGGCCCTCCCGCCGCCGCTTCGCGGGAGTTCGTCGGGAGGGCCTCACAACGGCCCTTCACAGGTCCAGCTCGTAATAGAGCATGCGGGGGCCGTCGGAGGCGCCTTCGCGGTTGGTGAAGCTTCGGCTCTCGTAGAGAGCGCGAGCCTCCCGGTCGGTTTCTCCGGTCGTCAACTCGAAGTGGTCGGCACCGATCTCTCTTGCCGCCTCTATCGCGGTGTCGAGCAGCGTGCCGCCGATGCCTTCGCCGCGACGCTCGGGGATGACGTAGAGCTCTTCCAGGTAGACGTCACCCGCCTTCGACCAGAGTGAGGGGCGGATGCGGAACAGCGCAATTCCCAGCGGCGGGTCGCCTGCCAGCAGCACCACCACGTCCTCGCGCGGGAGCAGTTCGCTCAGGCGCTCGGCGAGGGTCTCGACATCCGGGGTCGGATCGCCGAACTCGGTGTTGAAGTCGTGCAGGAGGCGCGCAGCCTCGCTGGCATCGACGCTCGTCGCCCTGCGGATCTCGGTGGGATCGCTCACAGCCAAGTTCACGGGTGAGCTTGCCACAGCTCTCCAATACGCTGCCGCGCGTGACTGACGCGGCGCTGCGGCGCACACCCCTCTACGAGCAGCACGCCGAGCTCGGCGCCAAGCTGGTCCGGTTCGCCGGCTGGGAGATGCCGGTGACCTACGAGGGGATCCGCGAGGAGCACTCGGGAGTGCGCACCCACGCCGGCATGTTCGACGTCTCCCACATGGGCGAGGTCGAGGTCGAGGGCCCGGGGGCGCTGGCCCTTCTGCAGCGCGTGCTCTCCAACGACGTCGCCGCGATCGAGGTCGGCGGCGCCCAGTACTCGTGTCTTTGCAGCGAGGAGGGCGGCGTCCTCGACGACCTCTTCACCTACAGGCTCGGCGGCGATCGCTACCTGATCGTCACCAACTCGGCCAACCACGAGGCCGACCTCGCCTGGCTGGGCCGCTGGAGCCGCGACTTCGACGTCGCCGTCCGCGACGTCGCTGACCGCTACGCGATGATCGCCGTCCAGGGTCCGCATGCACGGCGGATCCTCACCGACGCGCTCGGCCTCACACTGCCGCCCCGGATGCGGATCGCCGCCAGCAGGGTCGGCAACCGGCCGGCCCTGCTCTGCGGCACCGGCTATACCGGCGAGGACGGGGTCGAGATGCTGGTCGACCCCGAGGTGGCGACGCCGATCTGGGCCGAGCTGCTCGACGCCGGCGTCGTCCCCTGCGGGCTCGGCGCCCGCGACACCCTGCGGCTCGAGGTCTGCTTCCACCTGCACGGCAACGACCTGACGCCCGAGCGCAACCCGATCGAAGCCGGTCTCGGCTGGTGTTGCAAGGAGCAGACGGGCTTCGTCGGCGCCGAGGCGGTGGCGAAGGCGCGTAGCGAGGGCCCCGCGGAGAAGCTCGTCCCCTTCAAGATCGAGGGGTCCGGCATCCCTCGACAAGACAACCCGGTGCTGGCGGGGGGCGAGCCTGCTGGGGTCGTCACCTCCGGTAGCTTCTCGCCCTCGCTCGACGTCGGGATCGGGATGGCCTACGTCCGCTCCGACCTCGCCGAGCCCGGGACGGAGATCGAGATCGACGTGCGCGGCAAGGTCCGACCTGCCCGCGTAGCCTCCAAGCCCCTCTACCGGAAGGAGAAGTAAGTGGCCGACGCGGACTACCCAGATGAGCTGCTCTACCACGACCAGCACGACTGGGCCCGGCTGGAGGGGGACGACCACGCCGTCTTCGGAATCACCTGGTACGCCCAGGACAGCCTCGGCGAGGTCGTCTTCTACGACCCGCCCGAGGTCGGCGCAGCGATCGTCAAAGACTCCTCCTACGCCGAGGTCGAGTCGGTGAAGGCGGTTTCCGACGTGATCGCGCCGATGTCCGGTGAGATCGTCGAGGTCAACGACTCGCTTGCCGACGCACCCGAGAGGATCAACGGCGACCCCTACGGCGAGGGCTGGCTGGTCAAGGTGAAGCTGACCTCCCCCGAGGAGGCGGGATCGCTGCTCGACGCCGGCGAATACCGCAAGCTGCTGGAAAACTCGTAGGCGTTGGCGGCCGGCGCTCCGTAGCCAGGAGTCTGCCGCTGCAATCCTCGCGCACGCCTGGCGGCGGCGACGCGGCGCGGTACGGCGTCCTCGGTCGGACAAATAGCGCTGCTATTCGGCCTCCCTGCGTCCTTGTCCCGCTTGGTCCGGCGCACGCCAGCCGCACACGAGGCTTTTGCGGCAGACTCTCCCCGGTGACTCGCTACACCTCCGCCACTCCCACCGATCGCGCCGAGATGCTCGCCGCGATCGGGGTCGACTCGGTTGCCGATCTGTTCGAGCAGATCCCCGAGCCGCTGCGTCTTGGCCGCCCGCTCGAGCTGCCGCCGGGGATGAGCGAGGCGGAGGTCTATGAGCGCCTCGCGGCGCTCGCCGGCAGCAACGCCGACGCCGAAGAGCAAGTCTGCTTCGTCGGTGCCGGGATGTACGACCACTACGTGCCGGCGATCGTCGATGCGATCACGCAGCGTTCCGAGTTCCTCACTCCCTACACGCCCTACCAGCCGGAGATCTCCCAGGGGGGGCTGCAGGTGATGTTCGAGTTCCAGACCGCGATGTCGGAGCTGACCGGCCTGCCGGTCTCCGGGGCAGGTCTCTACGAGGGACCTTCCTCGGTTGCCTCCGCCGGCTACCTGGCGATGGGCGCCACCGGCCGCCGCCGCTTCGTCGTCTCGCGCGGCGTCCACCCGCACAGCCGCGAGACGCTGGCGACCTACGCCGTCGGCTACGGGGCCGAGGTGGTCGAGGTCGGATTGGAGGAGGGAGCTACCGATCCCGCTGCGCTTGCGGCCGCGGTCGACGGCGATACCGCTGCCGTCTTCCTGCAGAGTCCCAACTTCCTCGGCGCGGTCGAGCGGGTCGAGGAGCTCAGCGCCACGGCGAAGGAGCACGGCGCGCTGCTTGTCGTCGCCACCGATCCGATGGCACTCGGCATCCTCAAGCCGCCGGGCAAGTGTGGGGCGGACATCGCCCTCGGCGAGGGTCAGCCGCTCGGCAATAGGCTCGACTTCGGCGGCCCCTCCTTCGGCTTCTTCTGCTGCACCGAGGAGCAGATCCGGCGCATGCCGGGCCGGATCGCGGGGGAAACCGAGGACGTCGACGGCCGCCGTGGCTTCGTCCTCGCCCTGCAGACCCGCGAGCAGCACATCCGGCGCGAGAAGGCGACCCACAACATCTGCACCGCGCAGGCGCTCAACGCGCTGGCGGCGATGGTCCACCTCGCCTGGCTCGGCCGCGAGGGATTCCGTGAGCTGGGCGAGCTGCTGGCTCAGCGCACCGCCTATGCCCGCGAGCGGCTGACCGCGGTAGAGGGGGTCGAGCTGCTGCACGAGGCGGCCGTCGTGCGCGAGTTCGCGCTGCGGCTCGACGCGCCGGTCCCGGCGGTGCTGGAGCGCTGCGCCGAGCGCGGGATCGCCGCCGGTTACCCGCTCGGCCGCGACTACCCCGAGTACGAGGACGGCCTGCTGGTCGCGATCACCGAGCGCCGCACCCGGGTCCAGATCGATGAGCTGGCTGACGTCCTTGCCGACGCTGTCGCAGCAGAGCGTGGCGCGCTGGTCGCAAATAGTGCGACCAACGAGCCACAGGAGGTGATCTGATGTCTGCTGCCGAGATGCCGATGCAGCGCGAACGGGCCCAGACGATCTTCGAGAAGTCGAAGGCTGGGCGCCGCGCCGCGGTCCTGCCGGGGGCCGAAGTCCCGGAGCGGCCGCTCGAGGAGCTGATCCCGGCTGAGCTGCTGCGCGCCGAGCCGCCCCGCCTGCCCGAGGTCTCCGAGCCGGAGATCGTCCGCCACTACAACCGCCTCTCGCGCCGCAACTTCGATCTCGACACCGGCTTCTACCCGCTCGGCTCCTGCACGATGAAGCACAACCCCCGGCTCAACGAGCGCGTCGCCGCTCTGCCCGGTCACGCCCGCCTGCATCCTGCCCAGGAGCCGAAGCAGGCCCAGGGTGCCCTGGAGCTGATGTGGCTGCTGCAGGAGTCGCTGGCCGAGATCTGTGGCCTGCCGCACGTCAGCCTGCAACCCTCGGCCGGCTCCCACGGCGAGCTCGCCGGCCTACTGCTGACCCGCGCCTACCACGCCGACCGCGGCGAAGAGCGGGCCAAGGTGCTGGCACCCGACACCTCGCACGGGACCAACCCGGCCTCGGTGACGATGGCCGGCTACGAGGTGGTCAAGGTGGCGACCAACGAACGCGGCGGGGTCGAGATGGACGACCTGCGGGCCAAGGTCGACGACGACGTCGCCTGCCTGATGCTGACCAATCCCAACACGCTCGGCCTCTTCGACGAGAACATCGCCGAGATCGCGGCCTTGATCCATACGGCCGGCGGCACTCTCTACTACGACGGCGCCAACCTCAACGCGGTGATGGGTCAGTCGCGCCCGGGGGACATGGGCTTCGACATCGTCCACGTCAACCTGCACAAGTCGTTCAGCCAGCCGCACGGCGGCGGGGGACCGGGTGCGGGGCCGATCGCGGTCTCGGAGCGGATCGAGCCCTTCCTGCCGCGGCCGCAGGTCGTGCGGCGCGATGACGGGGCCGGCGACAAGCCGTTCTTCGACCTCGATCTCGAGCGGCCCAAGTCGATCGGCCGCCTGCGCGGCTTCCAGGGCAACTTCGGCGTCTTCGTCCGCTCCTACGCCTACATCCTCAGCCTCGGCGCCGACGGCCTCGCCGAGGCCTCGGAGACCGCGGTGCTGAACGCCAACTACCTGAAGGCGCGGCTGGCCGAGGGGCGGGCGGGGGAGCGGCTGCCGGTCGCCTTCGACCGCCACTGCATGCACGAGTTCGTCCTCTCCGGCAAGCCGATGAAGCGCGAGCTGGGCCTGGCGACGCTCGACCTCGCCAAGCGCCTGCTCGATTTCAGCTTCCACCCGCCGACCGTCTACTTCCCCCTCCTCGTCGACGAGGCGTTGATGATCGAGCCGACCGAGACCGAGACCAAGGAGAGCCTCGACGCCTTCGCCGACGCCATCGAGATGATCCTCGCCGAGGGCGAGGGCGACCCTGAAATCGCCAAGCAGGCGCCCTACACGACCCCGGTCCGCCGCCTCGACGAGGTCAAAGCAGCCCGCAAACCGGTCGTCCGCCAGCCGCTCGGCTAGAGCTCCGGCAGCTCCTGTTCGAGCTCCAGGACCGGCGCAAAGAGGTCGCCGTGCTTCTCCACTCGCTTCAGCGCGTCTGGGGCCTCGAAGACGAGCGAGTCGGCGTCGTCCTTCTCGACCGCCCGTTCGAGCTCCTTCCAGGTGACAGGGGTCGAGACCGTGGGGTGTTCGCGGGCGCGCAGGGAATAGACGGCGATCGTCGTCTTGCGTTCGTTGTTCTGGTACCAGTCGATCAGGACCTTGCCTTTGCGCAGGGTCTTCTTGCCCATCTTGGCGATCACCTCGTCAGGTGTCTGCTTGGCCAGCAGCTGGGCGAGCGCCTGGGCGAAGGGACGGGTCTCGTCGTAGGTGACCTTGGTGTTCAGCGGCACGTACAGCTGCAAACCCTTCGAGCCCGAGGTCTTGACGAAGCTCTCGAGTCCAACGTGGCTGAGCAGCTCGCGCAGGCGCAGCGCGACGCGGCCGCAGGCGAGCACTTCGGCCGGCGGCTCGGGATCGAGGTCGAAGGCAAGCACGGTCGGCTGCTCGTGCTTGCGGCCTAGGGAAAGCGAGGGGTGTAGCTCGATCGCCGCCAGCTGCGCCATCCAGATCAGGGTCGGCAGCGAGTCGCAGACGCAGAAGTCGATGTAGCCGGCATGCGGGCCGGCCTGCACTTTCGTCGTCTTCACCCATTTCGGCCGGTGCTTCGGACAGCGCTTCTCGAAGAAGGCTGCGTCAAGGTCCTCGACCCCTTCCGGGAAGCGCCGCAGCGTCACCGCGCGTCCGTTCAGGTGCGGGACCATCGCCGGCGCCACCCTGGCGTAGTAGTCGACGACCTCTCCCTTGGTGAAGCCCGCCTCCGGGTAGAGCACCTTGTCGAGGTTGGTGAGTTTCAGCTCACGCCCGTCGACCTCGACCTGGCGGCTGGTGGCCACCGCTCTACTTGGAGGACTTCGACTTGGCGCGTGAGCCGGAGCGTTTCTTCGCCGGCGCTTTCTTCGACGCAGCCCGGGGCTTCTTCGCCGCCGTCTTCTTCGCGGGCTTGCCGTCGCCCTTGCCCTTGACCGCGGCGATGCTCTCCTCCAGCGCCGCCATCAGGTCGGGAGCCTTGGTCGGCTCGCGCTCCTCACTGGGCGCGGCGACGATCTCCTCGCCCGCCGCCTTGCGTTCGATCATCGCCAGCAGCTGCTCGCGGTACTCGTCGCGGTAGGCACTCGGGTCGAAGCGGCTGGTCAGCGAGTCGATCAGCTGTTCGGCCATCTCGATCTCGCGTTTGGCGACTTTCGGCTTCCCGGACGGCAGCACGTCCTCAAGTTCGGAAGTAGGCACGACCTCGTCGGCGAAGCGCATCGTGGTCAGGGTCAGCACCCCGTTGGCGGGACGGATCGCGGCGAGGTGCTCCTTGTTGCGGAAGACGAAGCGGGCGATCGCGACCTTGCCCGATTTCTCCATTGCCTGGACCAGCAGCGAGTAGGCCTTCTCGGCGCCATCGGCGGGTCCCATGTAATAGGGGCTGTTGAAGTAGATCGGGTCGATCTCGTCGAGGTCGACGAAGTCCAGCACGTCGATCGCGCGGCTCTTCTCCGGGTCGAGCGATGCCATCTCGTCTTTGCTCAGCGGTACGTAGCGGTCCGGGGCGAGCTCGAAGGCCTTGACGATGTTCTCGTAGGGAACCTCCTCGTCGGTCCCTTCGGCGACGCGGCGGTGGCGGATGCGGGCGCCGTCGGACTCGCGGATCTCGCGCAGGCTGATGCCGCGCCGGGCCACCGCGCTGTAGAGCTTCACGGGCACGTTGAGGAGCCCGAAGCTGATCGAACCGCTCCAGATCGCTCTTGCCATCAGCAGATCACCTACCCGGATTGTCTCAGTCGATTCCAGTCACCCGCGGGCTCCGGGCTCGGGCGGGAGGCTTCTTGCGCCCAGGCACGTCTTACCCCGGGCAGCACCAGCCCTCGATCCGGGGGAAGGAGGGGTTGCGCTTGCCCGGGCCGAACTCCTCGGAGATCCCGTCGATTGCCCGGATCCCGCGCCCGCCGACGGGAATGAACAGCCATTGGTCGGCATCCGGCCAAGTCAGGAGCAGGCGATCGCCGTGCGGGGACCAGGCGATGCCAGAGAGGCCGCCGGAGACGCCGAAGAGCCGCCGCCGGGTCCCGCTATCCACGTCGATCGAGACGACTTCGCTGCGGATCGACCGTGGACCGGTGGCCGGCAGGCGGAGCAGCGCCGCGACGGTTCGCCCGCCGGGGGCGAAGGCGGCCGCCTGGACTGTTGCTCCGGCAGGGAGGTCCACGTTGCGGGGCTGACCGAGGTCGAGGCGGCCACCCAGCTTGTCCGCGACGACCGGGCGGAGGCGCAGGGAGCGCCGCGAGGCTTCCAGCAGCGTCGATCCGTCCGCAGACCACTGCAGGGCCGTCACGCCCGGCAGGGCCTGCGCAGAGCCGAGGATCTCCCCGGTGTCGGTGTTGGCGATGCGCAGCTCGCCGTCGGCATCGAGGTAGGCGAGCACGTGGGCGCCGGGCGGTGACCAGGCCGGCGCCATGGGCGCCACGCGCCGGTCGAGGATGCCGTCGCCGGTTCCGTCGGCGACGATCACCCGCAGCTCGCGGCCGGCCCGGTAGGCGATGCGGACCCCCGACGGGGACCAGCGGGGGTCGTTCACCGGTGCCTCGGCTGAGACCGACCAGCGCGGGTTCCCCTCCGGGTCCACCGCGCTCAGCGTGCTGCCGGAGGCCACCGCGACGAAGAGGCCGTGGGGAGACCAGGTCGCTTCCTCGTAGCGCCCAAGCAAGCGGCGAGAGCCGTCCGCCTGCACGACCCAGGGTCCCGCCGCCGACTCGACCAGGAGACGGCCGCCCCCGGGCAGCTCGGTCAGCGCCGGGGCCGCGTTGCGAACGCCGGCGGTGAAGACGTCGTCGATCCAGCTCCGGACCTTGGCGCCGGCGGGGGAGAGGATCAGGGCGGTGAGCAGAGTCACGACCGAGAAGGCGAGGGCGAGGCGGGGAAGCGCCGGCCGCCGGGAAGGCTCGTGTTCGGCGAAGGCCTGCTCGACGACCCGCAGGCCGCGCTCTGCCGCCTCGGCCTCGCCGGGTAGCGGCGTCTCCCTGAGGAGCGTCTTCAGACGCTGCTCGTTCACCGCTCCTCCTCGAGCAGGGAGCCGAGCCTGTCGAGGGCCCGGCGCAGCCGCGAATTGACCGTGCCCCGTGGCAGCTCGAGCATCTTCGCCACCTCGCCCGGCGTGTAGTCGAGCAGGTAGCGGAGCACGACCGCGGCACGCTGCTCGACCGGCAGTTGAGCGAGAGCGTCCATCAGATCCTCGCCGATCGTCTCGGGCGGGGGAGCGACATCTGCCTGCGCATCCGGGTCGTCGGCCTTGCGACGCAATGCCTCTCGGCGCCCCCAGTCGATCGCCCGGTTGACGACGATCCGGTGCAGCCACGGACCGAAGGGCCGGCGGCGGTCGAAGCGGTCGAGCGCGGCCAGCGCGGCGAGGAAGGCGTCCTGGGCGACGTCTTCGGCTGCGGCGCTGTCGTGGACGACCAGGTAGGCGGCGCGATAGGCCCTCGGCCAGTGGGCCGCGTACAGACCGGCCAGCGCTTGTCGGGAGCCCTGCTGCGCGTCGCGGATGAGTCTCCGCTCTTCGTGTGCCGCCGGTGGCTCTCCGTGCCGGCCGACCGCTTCGATCGCACCGCTCTCAGCGCCCAACCCTCACCCCTTCCGTGGGACATCTCAATCTTCGCCTACTTCCCGCGCCAGCAACACCACGGCACGGCCGAGCCGGGACATGGTGTCGTTCGACGCCCTGCCGCGTGGGAGCTCGACCACGAACGATTCGGAGCCGGGGAAGCGGTGGTTCTGCCAGTTCGGCGCCGTGCCTGCCAGCCAGGGCAGCCGTCGGAAGGGCAATCCGGCAAGACCGGCGAAGCGCCTTGCGGACGGAACGCTGCCGCCCCAGGCGCGGACGAGGGGCTCCGCGTCCCAGTGCTGGTGGAACCAGATCGTCACCTCGGGTTGGAGCGTGTGGACGATGCGCGCGGCGAGCCGCGTTTCGGGCTCGGAGAAGGAACGCGGGCCGGAGTACTGCGGGTCCCAGCGCCGGCCGATTTGCTTCCACCCGGAGGGGAAGTTGCGGTTGAGGTCGACACCCCGGCCGTTCAGCCTGCTGCCGAGCGCGAACCCGTCCGGGTTGAGGTTGGGGACGAGGAGGATGTCGGCGCCAGGGTCGGGACAGCCGCCGGTCAGCGGCTGTAGCTCGCGTGCGGCGCACTCGTCTCCGTGGACGCAGCCGAAGACGAGGACCTCGCCCTCGATCGAGGGATCGCCGAGCTGGCGCAGCTCGATCCGCCGACCCTCAGCAGAGCGGCCGACCGTGTCGAAGCGGGCGAGCAGGTTGCCGGGGTGGCGGGGGGTGCGGGCGAAGGCGAGCAGCCCGTCGGGCTGGCGTGGCGGCTCCTGCGCGCGTGAGTGCGCCTCGGTCCTCGCACCTGGCTCCTTGCCTGCCCCCGCAGCTACGAGCAGGGTGCTTCCGCAGGCCACTGTCAACGCCGCGATCGTGGCGCGGCGGAGATTCACGCTTGCTCCGGCGATCCGCGCCGGGGCGCTTCGCGGCCGCTGCCGATCCACAGTGCGGCCGCAAGGAGCAGCACTCCCGCCACGGCTCCGATCGGAAGCCAGGGGAGGCCGCTGCTGTCGATTCGCTCGGGGCTCGGCTTGTGCACCTTGAAGGTGGTCGTGTCGACCGTCAGCAATGGGGGGGACGGCGGCGCCATGCCCGGTCCTTCCAGCGCTGGGCGGCGTCTCGAGACGACGAGCTGCCGGCCGCCCTGCTCGGTGTGTAGTCCGAGCATGAAGAGGTTGCGAGTGTCGCTCAGCTGGGGCAGGTCGATGCAGACCGCGCGCCGCCCGACCGTGTCTAGGGCGTGGATGAACGGCTCCTGCCCGTCGCCGTCGTAAAGGGTGTACGCCCAGCGCCCGTCCGGGCTACTCGCTCGCGAGACGGGCAAGCCCTGCATCCGCTCGTCCGGCTCCTCGGGATCGACGATCGGCTTCGGCAGCAGCATGCCGCTGTCCAGGTCGAGCGCACGAACTTTGTAGTTGGTTATGTAGGAGCCGCCGCTGCTGAGTGGCAGGTAGTGGTGGATCAGGTAGACGGTCGATCCGTCGGGAGAGATCGCGTCGAAGCTGTAGTGGCCGCGAAGGTCGACGAAGTCAGCGAGCCGGCGAAAGCGCGGCGGCGGCCATTTGCCACGCCAGCGGGTGGACCGCTGCGTGTCGATGATCGCCAGCCTGGTCGTTCGGGGCGGGTAGCTATGCGAGGTGAGGGAGCGGACGAGGACGAGGATCCTGCCGTCCGCCGAGAGCCCTCCGGCACTGCGGTCGTAGGCAACCGCGGGCACGTGGTACCTGCCTCGCAGATACCAGTAGCGGCTGAGCCGCCCGCCATCCCGCTCCACCCGCGCGACATACGTGCGGGCACCCGGGATACCGGGAGAGATCGCCAGGTACCGATACTCGGATCCCCGCACGGCCACCCCCTCGGAGGCCGCCATGTCCAGGCCCTTAGCAGCGGCGCCCTGGGCCCCTATGGCGCCACAGGCCAGGACCGAGAAGGCAATCCCCAGCAGTCTTCTCGTACGAAATCTGATGCGCATGCCCTGGATACGGCCGAGGGGCCGCTAGAGGTCCCTTCGCGCCCGAATCAGAGAAGTCGATCTGAAATAGAAACTTGGCACCGAAAGACTTGACGACTCGGGAGGGGCAGGGGAGGCTGGGCGGTGCACGAGGCGAGCGTGCTCGTGCATGACCGTAACTCAATGGAGAGGACTCAGAATGATTCACACAAAGCGTGGGCTGAAGACACTCGTCCCGTTCCTGTTGGCCGCATTCGCCCTGATGGCCGGCGGTGCGCAGGCGGTGACCTGGGATGTTGAAGGGAAAGAAATTCCTGCCAGCGTGACGGCGGCGGGCAAATTGAGGTCAGGAGAAAGTAACACCCTCTTAATACCAGCACTCAACGTGATGGTCCTTTGTGGGGGAGCGACAATCACCGAAATGCAGATCAGAACCGACAACACTGCGCATGCCATATTCAACTATTCAGCCTGCAAAATGTTCATCGGAGGTAAAGAGGCGCCCGGCTGTGCCCCCCCAATTATCACCGGTGAAAATCAAAATTTCACCTATTTTACATCCGGCAAAAGGACGAACGTATTTGTTAGTCCAACCGTTAGAAGTCGGGGGCCACTACATGTTGGTTCATTTCAATGAAGAAACATGCGCGCTGGCGCCGTTATTCTTAATAGCAGGCACGACTGTGTATGAATGCATAGATTCGATCTTAAAACCGGTCGATTGCGACGAATCCAAGGTAACCCACCTCATCAGGCCAGCCCCCCAGGTATTATTTCCGAAAGACGAACTGAAATTCGGTATCAATGAAATGATTTTTCACCATGAGTTTGAAGTTTCTCTCACGGGTGTTAGTGTCGGCAAAAAATTCAATGCCTTAACGCCCTAGCTCGGGGGTGGCGAGGCAAGCATGAATTACACTTAACGATGGTCTTAAGGGGTGGCTGCCCTGATGGTCGGCGGCCACGCCAAGGACTGTGGAGGTAGACAGAACGGCCGAGGGGCACGCGTGCGTAGACTCGGCCGGGTGACCCGCCAACAGCGGCTGACGCTGGTTGCGACGATCCTTGGTTCGACCGTGGTCTTCCTCGACGGGACCGTGGTCAACGTGGCGCTGCCGGCGATCAGCGAGAGTCTGGATGCCGGCTTGGCGGGGCAGCAGTGGGTGGTCGAGGCTTACATGTTGACCCTGGTCGCGCTGTTGCTGGTCGGCGGTTCGCTCGGGGATCAGTTCGGCCGACGGCGGATCTTCGTCATCGGTCTGGTGGCCTTTGGTGCGACCTCGGCGCTCTGCGCCGTTGCTCCTTCGGATGAGTTCCTGATCGGCGCTCGCGCCCTGCAGGGGATTGCCGGGGCGCTGCTGGTTCCCGGCTCGCTGGCGATCGTCGCGGCCACCTTCGAGGGCGAGGCGCGCGGGAAGGCCGTCGGTACCTGGACCGCCTGGACTGGGATCGCCACCGTGTTCGGCCCCGCCGGCGGCGGGGCGCTGGTCGGCATCCTCTCCTGGCGAGCGATCTTCTGGGTCAACCTGCCCTTGATCGCCGCGACGGTTGCGCTGACCCTGCACTCGGTGCGCGAGAGCCGCGACCCCGAGGCGTTCCGTGGAATCGATTGGACTGGGATCGCGCTTTCCGCCGCCGGGCTCGGCGGTCCGGTCTTCGCCTTGATCGAGCAGCCGAGCCGAGGCTGGGGCGACCCGCTGGTCTGGTTCCCCTTCGTCGCGGGCATCGTCTGCTTCGCCCTCTTCGTCCTCCACGAGGCGCGCGCCCGCCAGCCGATGCTCGACCTGGCGCTCTTCAGGGTCCGCAACTTCGCCATCGCCAACCTGACCACACTTGCCGCCTACGCCGGCCTGATCGGCGGCCTCTTCTTCATCGGCCTCTTCCTCCAGCAGGTCGCCGGCTACTCGGCGCTGGAAGCGGGTTTGGCGACGATGCCGATTTCGCTGATCCTCTTCTTCCTCTCGCCGCGCTGGGGCAGGCTTGCCTCCGGCACCGGTCCGCGACTGCCGATGAGCCTGGGCCCGATAGTCGGCGGGCTGGGGCTGATCCTGCTGCTGCGCGTCGATGCCGGCGGCGACTACCTGACCGACGTGCTGCCGGCGATCCTCGTCTTCGGCCTCGGTCTCTCCGCCACGGTTGCGCCGCTCACTGCGACGGTGCTCGACTCGGTCGAGGAACGCCACGTCGGCATCGCCTCTGGGGTCAACAACGGCGTCTCGCGGGTCGCCGGCCTGCTGGCGATCGCCGTCCTCGGCGCGGTGATCTCGGCCTACTTCGGCTCGACCCTCGACAGCAATCTCGGCGACCGTTCGCTTGCACCATCAGCCGAGCGGACCGTGTCCGACGCCAAGGCCCAGCCACTGGCCGTGCCCGAGGTCGACTCCTTGCCCCCGGCCCAAGCCGCCTTCGTGCGCTCGGCATCCACGGACGCCTCGACCTCAGCCTTCCACCTAGGCATCGGCATCGCCGGCCTACTGATGATCACCGGCGGCATAGTCGCCGGAATAGGCATCGAAAACCCCCGCCGACAAATAGAAGCCATTCCCAGCCGGGGATCTGCCGCGGCGGGCGAGTGCGGCCACGGACCTGACGCAGACCGTGCGCCCACAGAGCAGCCCGCTTGAGAGCCAGGACGAGTGCCCCTCGAGCGGACGGATACTCAAAGCGTCGCCCTCATTAGGGCGACGCTTGTCCGGGCGAGGGGCACTCGTCCTGGCCCCCTGACTAGGCTCCGCAGTGTGAGCGCCCCCGTCGTCTTCTCCGGCATCCAGCCCACCGGCCGCAAGCACCTCGGCAACTACATCGGCGCGATCCGCCAGTACGTCGAGTGCCAGGGCCGCGGCGACCCGGCGATCTTCTGCATCGTCGACCTGCACGCGATCTCGGTCGCCTATGACCCGGCCGAGCTGCGCGAGCGCCTCTACGACACGACCGCAATCCTGCTTGCCGCCGGGCTCGATCCGGTCAACCAGTGCATCCTCTTCCGCCAGTCCGACGTGCGCGAGCACAGCGAGCTGACCTGGCTGCTCTCGGCCGTCACTGCCCACGGCGACCTCAACCGCATGACCCAGTTCAAGGACAAGTCGGCGAAACAGCGCGAGCTGGTTTCGGCAGCGCTCTTCCTCTATCCGGTGTTGCAGGCCGCCGACGTGCTCGCCTACGGCGCTGACGAGGTGCCGGTCGGCGAGGACCAGCGCCAGCACATCGAGCTGACGCGCGAGATCGCCCGTCGCTTCAACGAGCGCTTCGGCGGGAGCCTGGTCGAGCCCGAGCACAAGGTCCCCGCGGTCGGCGCGCGGATCATGGACCTGCAGGACCCGAGCCGGAAGATGTCGACCACGGGCTCCACCGAGGCCGGCACCGTCTACGTGCTCGAGGAGCCCGATGTGATTCGCAAGAAGCTCGGCAGCGCGGTCACCGATTCCGGTCGCGAGGTGCGGCGCGGCGAGGACAAGCCCGGGATCACGAACCTGATCGACATCTACGCAGTTGCGCGGGGGGTCGAGCAGGCAGAGGTAGAGCACGAGTTCGCCGAGGCCGGCTACGGCGACTTCAAGCAGGCTGTCGCCGAGGCGACTGTCGAGTTCCTCGCCCCGGTCCGCGAGCGCTACGCCGAGCTGCGTCCCGACCAGGCCGCCCTGGAGGAGACGCTCGCCGCAGGCGCCGAGAAGGCGCGTGCGATCGCTGCGGGTACGGTCGCCGAAGTTCGGGACCGCATGGGCATCGGCCCGGCCTAAGTGGCATCTCTCGCGGGCGTTACGGTCTCCCTGTGACCGTCGCCGAGCTGGACCTCGATCTCGACGTCTTCGCCGGGCCGTTCGACCTGCTGATGGCAGTCGTTCTGCGCGAGGAGGTCAGCCTGCTCGAGGTCGAACTCGGCGAGGTCGTAGTCGCCTACGTCGAGCACCTCGAGCGCGAGGACGAGCTCGAGCTCGAGGTTGCGACCGAGTTCCTCGTCTTGATCGCGGCGCTGTTGGAGCTGAAGTCCCGACTGCTGCTGCCGGGCGAAGAGGAGGGGCTGGAGGAGGTTGCGCCGGAGGAGGCGGTCGAGGAGCTGCTGGCGCGACTGCTCGAGTACCGCCGCTACCGCGACGCGGCGGCGGTGCTGGAAGAGCGCTTCGAGGCTGCGCGCGGCTACCTTTACCGCTCGGCTCCGCTGCCGCCGGAGCTGCGCCGCGTGGCACTCGAGGCCGCAACCGCCGCCTATGACCCAGACCGACTCGGCACCGCTCTCGGCGACTTGCTGGCGACGCCTCCGGCGCTCAACCTCGAGCACATCCGGCCGACGGTTTCGCTGGAAAAGCGCCTGCGGGCGTTGCGAGACGCGCTCGCCGGGCGCTCGACGATCGACTTCGATGAGCAATTCGGCGACGAGGACCGCCTGACCCAGGCTGTGACCTTGTTCGCACTGTTGGAGCTCTACCGCAAAGGAGAGGTGACTTGGGAGCAGAGCAAGCCGTTCGGCCCGATCGAGATTCGCAAGCGCGAAGCGGAGGCTCAGGGATGAGCGACCTGGCACGCACGATCGAGGCGCTGCTCTTCCTCTCACCGCAGCCGGTCGACACCGCAGACCTCGCCGAGGCGACCGAGGCGACCGAGGGTCAGGTGGAGGAGGCCATTGAGCTACTGCGCGAGGACCTCGCCGAGGGCAAGCGCGGAGTTGTGTTGCGTGAGATCTCCGGCGGCTTCTCACTGGCCAGCGACCCCGCCAGCGAGGCGGCGGCGCGCCGCCTGCTCGCCAAGCCGCGGACGCCGCCGCTGACCCAGGCGCAAGCCGAGACGCTGGCGATCGTCGCCTACCTGCAGCCGGTCTCACGACCGGAGGTGGCCCGGATCCGCGGCGTCACCTCGGAGTCGGCGGTGCAGACCCTGGCCGAGCGCGGCCTGATCGAGGAGTCGGGACGCTCTCGCTTCGGCGCGGCGATCTTCAAGACCACCGAGCTGTTCGAGCGGCTCTTCGGCCTTTCCGGCCTCGACCAGCTTCCCGACCCTTCGCAGTTCGACCCGACTCCGGAGGACGAGCGGGAGCTGCGCGAGCGGCTGCTGAAGGCGGGGGAGCAACGGGCTGAGCCTTGAAGCGGGGGAGGGCCGGGGGGAGGCCCCGGCGGAGCAACAGCGGGGAGGCTCCGGCGGGGCCTCCCCCCGACCCTTTCGCAGCTTGAGGCTCGCCAAGTTCCTCGCTCACGGCGGAGTCGCGTCGCGGCGCAAGGCTGAGTTGATCATCGCTTCAGGTCGCGTGACGGTAGGCGGTGAGGTCGTCACCGATCCGGCCAGGGATGTGGGAGCTGGGGATGACGTGCGGGTCGATGGGAAGCCGGTGGGGGAGGAGCCGCGGGAGGTCTGGGCGGTCAACAAGCCGGCTGGTGTCGTCTCCACCGCCCGCGAGCCCGGTCGTCGCCCTGCCGTGGTCGAGCTGGCTGCTTCTCAGGCGCGCCTCTACCCGGTTGGGCGCCTGGACGCCGACTCGACCGGCCTCTTGCTGCTGACCAACGACGGCGAGCTGGCCAATCGCCTCACCCATCCCCGCTACGGGGTGGCGAAGGCCTATCGCGCCGAGCTGGGCCGGCCACCCTCCGACGCCGACCTGCGGCGACTCGCCCGTGGGGTCGAGCTCGAAGACGGCCCCACCGCACCGGCGGAGGTGCGCCGCACCGGCGAGCGTGAGATCGAGATCGTCCTGCGCGAGGGTCGCAACCGCCAGGTCCGCCGCATGGCCGAGGCGGTGGGCAACCGTGTGGTCGCGCTGCGGCGAGTTCGCTTCGGCCCGATCGAGCTGGGATCGCTCCCTTCAGGGCAGGCGCGCCGGCTCGAAGAGGATGAGATCGCCCGGCTCTGGGAAGATGCGGCGCAGTGATCGCGGAGCGACCAAGCGTCCATCTCTGGCTCTTCGCGCCGGGAGCGAAGCGGAGGTGGGGTGTGTGACGGAGGAGCGACTGTTCGCGGTCCGCGGGGCCGCCCAGGCCGAGAGCAACGACGCCGAGGCGATTCTCGCGACGACCGAGGCGCTGATGCGCGAGGTTCTCGACCGCAACGAGCTGGAGCCGGAGTCGATGGTGAGCTGCATCTTCACCACCACCGGCGACCTCGATGCCGAGTTCCCGGCGGTCGCCGCACGCCGGCTCGGGCTCGATTCGGTGCCGCTGATCTGCGCCCGCGAGATCGACGTCCCCGGGGCGATGCCGCGGGTCGTGCGGGCGATGCTCCACTATTACGCCCCGGTCGGCCACAAGCCTGCCCACGTCTACTTAGGCGCTACCCAAGAGCTCCGCACCGACCTCCACGCCGCTCAATAACGGCACCGGACACGCACGGGAAAGTGTCCTCGGTCGGCCGAATAGCGCTGCTATTCGCCCTCCCTGCGTCCTTGCCCCGCTTGGTCCGGACACCGTTATTGGCCTATCGGGCAAACTCTCCTTCGAATGACAGTCACCTTTGCCGAGAAGCTCGCCCGCATGCCGGGCTACCAGACCGGCGTGCCTACCGGACAGGCGCCGGAGGCGATCGCTGCCGGCGGGATCGCCCAGCTTGCTTCGAACGAGTCGCCGTTCCCGCCGCACCCGAAGGTGATCGAGGCGATCGCCGCCGCCGCCGGGGCAATGAACCGCTACCCCGATCCCGACGCGACGCTGTTGCGCCGCCGCATCGCCGAGCGCCACGAGGCCGAGCCCGCCGGGGTCGCCGTGGGCAACGGTTCCTGCGAGATCCTGCTCGCCGCGGCCGAGGCGCTCTGCGAGCCCGGCTCGGAGATCCTCTACTCCTGGCCCGCCTTCTCGATGTACCCGTACTTGGCGGCACTGACCGATGCGCGGGAGATCAAAGTCCCGCTGGCGGAGGGAGACGTCCACGACCTCGACGCGATGGCAGCGGAGGTGACCGCCGCGACTCAGCTCGTCATCGTCTGCAACCCCAACAACCCAACCGCGACCCACCTGCCGGCGGCCGAGATCGCAGTCTTCTGCGAGCGCCTGCCGGAGCACGTCACCGTGATCCTCGACGAGGCCTACGTCGAGTTCCAGACCCACGACGATCCCGGAACGACGATCGACCTGCTCGCCGACTTCCCCAACCTGGTCGTCCTGCGCACTTTCAGCAAGTGCTACGGGCTGGCCGGCCTGCGGGTCGGCTACGCGATCGGCTCGGCCAAGTTCCGCGCCGCGATCGACGCCGTCCGCCAGCCGTT
Source organism: uncultured Solirubrobacterales bacterium (assembly GCA_963697695.1). Classification (GTDB taxonomy): domain Bacteria; phylum Actinomycetota; class Thermoleophilia; order Solirubrobacterales; family 70-9; genus VRUE01. The sequence goes on along the minus strand of OY969094.1, from coordinate 467,349 downwards.
CAGCGTCAACGCACTGGCTCAGGCCGCTGGGGCGGAGGCCGTCCTGCACGAGGACGACGTCGTACGGCGCGTCGAGAGCACCGTCGCCGAGCGCCTCGGGGTCGAGGAGGCCTTGCGGTCGATGGGCCTGACCACCACCGACTCGCAAGCCAACTTCTCCTGGGTCGACCTCGGCGATGCCGACGAGCAGGAGCTCGTCACCGGCCTTGCCGAGCGGGCGATAGCCGTCCGCGCCGGCACTCCGCTCGGCGACCCCGGTCACATTCGCGTCACCTACGGCACCAGGGCCGAGAACGAGCGCTTCCTCGCCGCCCTCGCGGAGTTGCTCGACTAACTCCGCTTTGCCTGCTACAAAGTTAGGAAGGGTGAAGCGAATGGGCGACATGACGAGCCACACCCGCGCCTCCGGTGCCGCGCTCGACTCTGCCCGCTTCTCTTATTTCTGGCGATTTAGCTAGGCGTCCGGCCTCGCGGCGTGAGCCGCATCAAGAGCAGAATTGGCCGGGCGTCGCTGGACCTGCGTTCTCGTCCTTCCGGGCTCACGTCGGGAGGTCACAACCGGAAGTAGGATTTTCAAGCTTGGAAGGCGGCGGCAGAATGGTGATTGGGATGACAAAGGGAGAGGCGCAAGACAGGGTTCGCGACCAGCGAATCGAGCGAATCGAGGAGCTGGTATCGCCGGCGAGGCTGCTGGGGGACTTGCCCCTCGGCGAGGAGCGCGAGAAGGCTGTGGTGCGCGGACGCGGCGAAGTCGGCAACGTCCTCGACGGCAGCGACGACCGGGTCCTGGTGGTGGTCGGTCCGTGCAGCGTGCACGACGCAGAGGCGGCCCTCGACTACGCCGGTGGCCTCGCCAAAGCGGCGCAGGAGATGAACCGCGACCTGTTGATCGCGATGCGGGTCTACTTCGAGAAGCCGCGGACGACGACCGGCTGGAAGGGGCTGATCAACGATCCGCACCTCGACGGCTCCGGCGACGTCAACACGGGCCTGCGGATGGCGCGCACACTGCTGCTCCAGGTCCTCGACCTCGGCTTGCCGGTGGGCTGCGAGTTCCTCGACCCGATCACCCCGCAGTACATCTCCGATGCGGTGTCCTGGGGCGCGATCGGCGCCCGCACGACCGAGAGCCAGATCCATCGCCAGCTCGGCTCCGGGCTCTCGATGCCGATCGGTTTCAAGAACCGCACCGACGGCGACGTCCAGGTCGCGGTGGATGCGGTTCGGGCCGCAGCCGCCCCGCACGCCTTCGCCGGAATCGACGACGCCGGCACGCCGGCGATCCTCTACACGACCGGTAACCCCGACGGCCACGTGATCCTGCGCGGTGGCCGCGGCGCTCCCAACCACGACCCCGCAGGGGTGGACGCGGCGCTCACCAGGCTGCGCGCAGCGGGCTTGCCGGAGCGCCTCGTGATCGACGCGTCTCACGACAACAGCAGCAAGGACCCGGCGCTGCAGGTGCTCGCCGCAGGACAGATCGCCGACCAGGTCGCCGACGGCAACGCGGACATCGTCGGCGTCATGCTCGAGTCCTTCCTGGTCGAGGGGCGCCAGGACCTGGGCGATGGCGACCTCACCTACGGCCAGTCGATCACCGACCCCTGCCTCGACTGGGCCGCAACGGTTGCGGTGCTCGAACAATTGGCATCGGCCGTGCGGGCTCGGCGCGGCGAATGAGGATCGCCGTCCTCGGGGTCGGCCTGATCGGGGGCTCGATCGGGCTTGCCGCCAGGGGGCGGCTGGAAGGCGAGGTGGTGGGGTTCGACCCCGACCGGACGACGCTCGAGCGGGCGGTCGAAGAGGGCGCGGTCGAGATCGCGGCCACGTCGATCGAGGAGGCTTGCGATGGGGCAGAGGTCGTTTTCTGTGCGGCTCCGGTCGCAGGCTTGGTCGAGCTGGCGAAGGCTGCGCTGGCCGCCGGCGGTCCCGAGACCGTCGTCACCGATGCCGGCTCGACCAAGCGCGACATCGTCGCGGCGCTGGGCACTGACGAGCGCTTCATCGGCGGCCATCCCCTGGCCGGGGCGGAGACATCGGGGGTGGAGAACGCCCGCGCCGACCTCTTCGAGGGGGCGCGCTGGTACTTGACGCCGCAGTTAGGGCGCTCCAGCGGCTTGCTCTACGACCGCTTGCAGCGGACCGTTGCCGGCCTCGGCGCCAAACCGCAGGCGATCGACGCCGAGACGCACGACCGCCTGATGGCGACCGTGAGCCACCTGCCGCATGTGGTCGCCAACGTGCTGGTTGGTCAGGCGGCGGCGGAGCTGACCCGCGATTCGGAGCGGATGCCGGAAGTCGGGCCGAGCTTTCGCGACACCACCCGCGTCGCCGGTGCCAACCCGGCGATCTGGGGGGACATCTTTGCCAGCAACCGCGAGGCCGTCGCGGAGGCGGTCGAGGCGGCTTCCGCCCGTTTGCGTGAGGCGGCCGAGCTGATCAGGGCCGGTGACCGCGATGCCGTCTCCGGCTGGCACGCGGCGGCAGCGGCCGACCGGCAGCGCCTGCTCGAGACCGAGCTCGCCGGCGGTGCGCTGAGGGAGCTGCGTGTCGTAGTCGTCAACCGGCCTGGGATCGTCGCCGAACTGGCGCTGGCGCTGGGCGAGGCGGGCGTCAACATCGAGGACATGGCGCTCTACCCAGCGCCCGACATGACCTCCGGCGCGGTTTCGCTCTGGGTCGTCGGCGACGAGCAGGCAGAGCGCGCCGTGGCGCTGGTTCGCGAGCTTGGACACACGGTCACCGTGCTCGGCTCCGGGAAGTAGCGGCGGGTGACGACGACCCGTTTCGATCCGTTAGGACCGCTGCGCGGCTCGCTGCGCCCCCCGGCCGACAAGTCGATCTCCCACCGGGCGGCGCTGATCGCGGCGATGGCCGATGGCGAGACCGCGATCGAGGGCTACCTCGACTCCGCCGACACCCGCTCGACCCTGGCTGCGGTACGGGCGCTCGGAGCAACGGTCGAGGGTGTGGGCACCGATGCGGTTGCGCCGACGATCCAGGTCCAGGGGGTCGGCCTGCACGCTGCAGAGGCCGCCCGGATCGACGTCGGCAACGCCGGCACCCTGCTGCGGCTGTTGCCGGGGTGGCTGGCCGGGCAGCCACTGGGAGCTTGGACCCTCGACGGAGACAGCTCGATCCGGCGCCGCCCTGTCGATCGCATCGCCGAGCCGCTGCGAGAGATGGGTGCGAGTCTGCGCTGCCGCGAGGATCGCCTGCCGCCGCTGGAGATCGAGGGCGCGCCCTTGCAGGGCATCGACTACGAGTTGCCGGTGGCGAGCGCCCAGGTCAAGTCCTGCCTGCTCTTCGCCGGCCTGCTCGCCGAGGGTGAGACCAGGGTGGTCGAGCCACTGGCAAGCCGCGATCACAGCGAGCGGATGCTCGCCGCCGCCGGTGCCGAGATCGAGCGCGGCGATGGCAGCGTCTCGGTGCGCCCGGCGAAACGCCTCGAACCCGGCGAGATCGCCGTCCCCGCCGATTTTTCCTCCGCCGCCTTCTTCCTGGTTGCAGCCCTGGTCGCCCCCGGCAGCGAGGTCGTGCTGAAGGGGGTCGGGCTCAACCCGACCCGAACCGGGCTGCTGACGATCCTCGAGCGGATGGGAGCGAGGCTGGAGGTCGAGCCGGAGGGAGAGCGCGGGGGAGAGCCGACAGGACGGATACGCGCTCGCTCCTCGGAGCTGCGCGGGGTCGAGGTCGGCGGTGGGGAGATCCCCCTGGCGATCGACGAGCTGCCGCTGGTCTCCCTCGTCGCCTGCTTCGCCGAGGGCCCGACCACGATCCGTGACGCCGAGGAGCTGCGGCGCAAGGAGTCCGACCGGATCGCCACGGTGAGCGAGGCGCTCAGCGCGCTCGGCGGCGAGGTCGAGCCGACCGGCGACGGGATGCGGATCGAGGGGAGTGGCGGTCTGCGCGGCGGCACGATCCGCTCGCACGGCGATCACCGCATCGCGATGCTGGGCGCGGTTGCGGGCGTCGCCTCTCGCGACGGAGTCGAGGTCGAGGGCATGGATGCCGCCGCGGTCAGCTATCCGAGCTTCACGGAGGACCTCTCTTCTCTGCTTCGCGGCTGATCCGCCACATACATTGCGCTCATGGTGATCGCGATCGACGGCCCTGCCGGGGCGGGCAAGTCCTCAGTTGCACGAGGGGTGGCCGCGCGGCTGGGCTTCACCTACCTCGACTCCGGGGCGATGTACCGCTGCGTGGCGCTGGTGGCGATCGAGCGGGGCACCGACCTCGACGACGGTGCCATGCTCGGGGAAGTCGCGGCTTCGCTGGCGATCGAGTTGGAGGGAGAGCGGGTTGAGCTCAATGGACGCGATGTCAGCGCGGCGATCCGCGAACCGGAGGTCACCGATGCTTCCTCGCGAGTCTCCGTTCACCCCCAGGTGCGAGAGGCGATGGTGGACCAGCAGCGGGCGATGATCGCCACCGGCCGCTACGTCGCCGAGGGGCGCGACATCGGCACCGTGGTCAGCCCCGACTCGCCGCTCAAGGTCTTTCTTACCGCCTCGGCCGAGGAGCGGGCTCGCCGCCGTGCGGCTCAGACTGGGGAGGAGGCCGCCGCGGTCCTGGCCGCGCAGTCGGAGCGTGACGAGCGTGACGAGACCCGCGAGCACAGCGCATTGCGCGCTGCCGCCGACGCGGTGGAGATCGACACCACCGGCCTGACGCTCGACCAGGTCATCGAGCGCATCGTCGACCTGGCGAGCGAGCGGGGTCTCGTGTGAACGCGCTGCCGATCGTCGCCGTCGTCGGCTTCCCCAACGTCGGCAAGAGCACGCTGGTCAACCGGCTCGCCGGCGGGCGCGAGGCCGTCACCCATGCCGAGCCCGGGGTCACCCGCGACCGCAAGCGGGTGGCCTGCGAGTGGAACGGCCTCGCCTTCGAGCTGCTCGACACGGGTGGGATCGACCTCGAGGACGAGTCGGAGCTCGCCCGTGACGTGCAACGCCAGGCACGGCTGGGGATCGCCGAGGCCGACCTGGTGATGCTGGTGGTCGACGCACGGGCCGGCATCCGCCCCGGTGACGCCGAACTGGCGAAGACACTGCGCGGTGCCGAGGTCCCGGTCCTCGTCGTCGCCAACAAGCTCGACCGGCCGGAGGACACGCACCTGACCGCCGAGCTGCACAAGCTCGGTCTCGGCGAGCCGATGCCGGTCTCGGCCAGTCACGGCCTCGGCAGCGGTGACCTGCTCGACCGCGTGGTCGAGCTGCTCGGCGAACGGGCGCCGTCGGAGGATCGCGGCGAGGCGACGCGCGTCGCCGTGATCGGTCGCCCCAACGCCGGCAAGTCCTCGCTCGTCAACGCCTTCCTCGGTAGCGAGCGGACGATCGTCTCCGACAAGGCCGGCACCACGCGCGATGCGATCGACAGCGAGCTGGAGGTCGAGGGGCGCCGCGTCGTCCTCGTCGACACCGCCGGCCTGCGGCGGCGCTCGAAGGTCGCGGGCACGGTCGACTACTACGCCCAACTGCGTTCCGAACGCGCGGTCGAGCGCGCCGACGTCGCTCTGGTCGTCTGCGATGCGTCCGACGGGATCACCGCGGAGGACCTGCGGGTGGCGGAGATGGCGATGCGGGCCGGCTGCGCGACGCTGCTGGCCCTGAACAAGTGGGACGTCACCCGCACCGACATCGACGACGCCCGCGCCCGGGTCGAGCGCAAGCTGCGGTTGCGGCCGGCCGTGGTCACCAGCTCGGCGACCCGCGGCCGCAACGTCGGCAACCTGCTGCCAAAGGCGCTGCAGCTGGCCGACCAGGCAGCGGAGCGGATCCCGACCCCGGAGCTCAACCGCTTCGTCGCCGAGGTCGTCGCCAAGACGCCGCCGCCGTCCCGCCGAGGGCGGCGCCTGCGCCTCTACTACGCGGCCCAGGTCGGCGAGCGGCCCCCGCGGATCGCGATCCAGGTCAACGACCGCAAGCTGATCTCGCGCGACTGGGCCTACCACCTCGAGAACCGCCTGCGCGAGACCTACGGCCTCGAGGGGGTGCCGCTGGTGATCGACTTCGTCCCGCACTCCGGCCGGCGCCGCGGCTGAGCCAAAACTCTTTGCTCGAATCAACCATTTAGGCTTCCCTCCATGACTGAGACCCAGCCGCTCGCCGAGGGCGAGTACCTCTTCACTTCCGAGTCCGTTACCGAGGGCCACCCCGACAAGGTCTGCGACCAGATCTCCGACGCCGTGCTCGACGCGGTGATGGCCGAGGACCCCGAGGGTCGCGTTGCCTGCGAGACCATGGTCAACACCGGGATGGCCGTCGTCTCCGGCGAGATCTCGACCGAGGTCCACCTCGACGTGCCCGAGCTGGTGCGCGAGACGATCCGCGAGATCGGCTACGACCACGGCGACTACGGCTACAACTGCGACCACATCTCGGTCCTCGTCTCGCTCGACAAGCAGTCGCCCGACATTGCTCAGGGCGTCGACAAGGCTTATGAGACGCGGGTCGGCGACGACGACGACGAGCTGCTGATCGCCGGCGCGGGCGACCAGGGAATGATGTTCGGCTACGCGACCGACGAGACCGAGACGCTGATGCCGATGCCGATCCAGATCGCCCACCGGCTGGCCGAGCGGCTGAGCGCGGTGCGCAAGGACGACACGCTCGCCTACCTTGGGCCCGACGGCAAGACCCAGGTCACGGTCCGTTACGCCGACGGCCGCCCGGTGCGGATCGAGAAGCTGCTGATCTCGACCCAGCACGCCGAGGGCGTCGAGTCGGAGACGACGATCAAGCCCGACCTCTGGCAGCACGTGGTGATGCCGGTGCTGGGCGGCGAGTTCGGCGACCTCTTCGACGAGGGCGAGCTGCGCGACGGCTTTCTCGTCAACCCGACCGGCAAGTTCGTCATCGGTGGTCCGGTCGGCGATGCCGGCCTCACCGGCCGCAAGATCATCGTCGACACCTACGGCGGCATGGCCCGCCACGGCGGCGGCGCCTTCTCCGGCAAGGACCCCTCCAAGGTCGACCGCTCAGCTGCCTACGCCGCCCGCCACGTGGCCAAGAACGTCGTCGCGGCCGGCCTCGCCGAGCGCTGCGAGGTCCAGGTCGCCTACGCGATCGGCGTCGCGCGCCCGATTTCCCTGATGGTCGAGACCTTCGGCACCGGCAAGCTGCCGGACGCCGAGATCTCGCGCCTGGTCGAAGGCGAGTTCGACCTCCGCCCCGGTGCCTTCCGCAGCTACCTAGACCTGCACCGCCCGATCTTCCGCAAGACGGCGGCCTACGGCCACTTCGGCCGCGAGGACGACGACTTCAACTGGGAGAAGACGGACAGGGCCGACGCCCTGAAAGCGGCTGCTGGGCTCGAAGCAACTCCTGCATAGCGCGCAGCACTCCAGCTCTCGTTGTATATCCGGCCTGGCGCCGGTGTAACCCCCTGAGCCGGGCGGGGTCGTGTCGTCGACCAGGACGCCCTGGTCCGCGCGCTCGGCCAGGGACGTCTCCGCGCCGCCCTAGACGTAACCGACCCCACGCCCTTGCCTTTTCAACTACCCGCTCTGTCAACACCAAACCTCCTGGCCCACATGGCTGGCGATACCCCCCCGTCGCTACCGCCACTCCTGGCAGCTCGCCGGCGAGCGGTGCTGCGCTTGCTGAGCAGCGAACCGCCACAGAACGTCGTCGAACTTAGCCAAACGTGATCTGGCTGGGGGTGGATAGCAAAGAGGCTAGCCAGTCTCGTAGTGCCGACAAGTAATGGCACTGAACTAAGTTAGTTGAGGGTTAGGTTAAGCCGAAGTCTTGTCCGGCTCCTTAGGGCATTCCTGTTAGCAGGGGGGTCGCATTCTCGCTAACGCTGCCAAGGCTGCGTCTGGTCACTTTTGTGATTGCCTAGAGGATGCTGAGGCTTTGGCCTAATAACTATTAGGTATCGAAGCTAGCTTTCATCCAAAATGGAAAACCTGTCTGGTTAAAGCTTGACTGTCCATTTGAATCGCGAGACTCTCTTAGGTGCAGGACCTAGTCTCCTGCATCTGCAGCACAACCGTAGCTCAATGAAAGGAAAAAGATGAGCAATGCAAAGCGGGCTTTTAAGGGCTTTGGCTTGACGCTTGTCGCGATCATGGGACTTATGGTCTTTATGACAGCGGGCGCGCAAGCAGTTACGTGGGATATTGCTGGGAAAGAAATAACGGCTCACGCTTCAGCTGAAGGCAAACTAAAGACCGAAGGCTTACTCTTAGTCCCTAAACTAAATCTCATAATCCACTGTAAAACAGTGACAGTTACAGAAGGATTACTTTATAACACTGCAAACAAAGCTCACGCTACACTCAATTATTCAAATTGCTTAACATTAATCAATAATATCGATCAGCCTCTCTGCCACCCAACAATTTTACCAGTCAAAATCGAGATCGAACCGATTTTACATCCGACGGGAGGCAGAACTTATCTATTAATTAGACCGTTAGATTTAAAAATATTTACAACGCTCCACTTCTTAGAAGAATCATGTGCGCTGCCGCCGTTAACTAGTGTCACTGGTTCGGTGGTCTTTGAATGCGAAGATGGGAATTTAGTTGCAACGGATTGTAAAACCGCGAGGGTGAGTCAATTAATTAAACCTGCGCCTGCAGCATTATTCCCAACAGACACTCTGCAGTACGGTCTGAATCCGGCCACTATCCATGGCGAGGCTGAAGTATTCCTTATTGGTGGAAACCTTGGTAAAACCTTCAACGCCTTAACACCTTAATCCAAGTCAAGCTATAAGCGCTAATCACATTTAGTGTGATGACCCCAAGACGCGGACCGCGCGCCAGCGCGCGGTCCGCGTCGGGTGGGATCAGGAGAGTTAGGGCAAGGGAACGCAGGGGACAGGGGCAAAGGGGATGCAGGAAGAAGTATGAGCAGGGAAATAGAAAGCATGGCAACGGTGCTGGCGCGCACGATGCAGCCTCCGTCACCTACAAAAGCTTCCCATCAACGTCTCGCCGTCAGGCGAGCGTTGCGCTTTGCTGGGCAGGTTCCCAGTAGATGTGTCCAGAGGAAAAGAAAGCCAACGAAAGGACCACCACCGATGAATCGCCTCACCGCCCTTCTGGCAGCCTCTGCGGTGGCCCTGCTTTCCCTGGCTCTCTGGACGTCAACAGCAACAGCTGTTCCTCCCAAAATCATCTCCACGGGCTTCTCGGTAGGGACCGACTCCGCGGTTCTCAAAGCCGAGATCAATCCCGAAGGCAAAGCGACCCTCTACCACTTCGAGTACGGCGCAGCCGACTGCTCGGCAAACCCCTGCACCTCGATCCCCGTCCCAGACGCTCAGATCCCCTCCTCCACCGAACCGAAAACGGTCGAAGCCGAAGTCAAAGGCCTCACTCCAGGCACCACCTACCACTTCCGCCTCCTCGCCAAAAACCCCCAGGGCGAAAAAGCCGAAAGCCCTGATGACACCTTCACCACCTACCTGCCTCCCCAGGTCTTCGGCGCCTGTCCCAACGACGCCTTGCGCAAAGCCAACCCGAGCTTTCCCCCACCCGAATACTCGAGCGCCAACCTGCCTGACTGCAGGGTCTATGAGCAGGCGTCTCCTGTGAACAAGAATGCTGGCGATGCGATGGGCTTCGTGCCGCTGGTCAAAGCCTCCATCAGCGGCGACAGGATCGTCTTCTCCTCTGCCGCCGGCATCCCAGGCGGCGACGGCTCCCAAGAAGTCCCCGTCTACCTCGCCTCCCGCAACTCAGAAGGCTGGTCGACCCAGGGCCTGCTGCCGGCGGGAGACACCGGCCAGATCGCCTCGGTGCTCGGCTGGACCCCGGACCTCTCTTGGGTCTTCAGCCAGTCGATCAAACTGGGCGAACCGCGCAAAACGATCCTTATGGCCCGCCCCAGCTCTGGCGCCCCCTTCGAGACGATCGTCGACTACGCCACCGAACTGCAGCCCAAGGTCGCTGGAACCTCTGACCAAGCCAAAGAGGTTGCCTTTGAATCTCAGGCAGCGCTTCTCCCGGGAGCCGTCTCGGGCAAATCAAACGTCTACCTCTGGCAGCGCGAAAGCGAAGAGCTGAGCCTCGCCGGTGTCCTCAACGACGGCAGCGCTCCCTCAGAAGGTGCCTTCGCCGGTTCCTATAACTGGGTCCAGGGCACCACCCCGACAACGCTCGCCTCAGGCGGTGCCTCGGCTGGCTACTACACCCGCGACCAGAACGTCATCTCAAACGACGGCAAAGCGCTCTACTTCACCGCCGCCGGCTCAGGCCAGCTCTATCTGCGCAAGAACCCCGCTGAGCCGCAAAGCCCGCTCGACGGGGAAGGCGATTGCATCGACACAGCACTTGCTTGCACGATCCAGATCTCGGCTTCGCGCAAGACCAACGGCAAAGGGCCGAATAACACCGACGCCGCGGGAACCCGTCCCGCTGCTTTCCTCGGCGCCAGCCCCGACGGCTCGGTCGCTTACTTCACTTCCACTGAGAAGCTGACCAATGATGCCAATACGGGACCAGAACCCGAAAACCCGCCAGCGATCGCAAGCGCTCCGATCGATGACGGCGACCCGGTCGACCTGAAATTCCTACTGGCGAAAACCACCGAGGTTAAAGCCAACGCCACCCACATCTTCTGGATTACTGACAAAGAGACAATAGCTCGATCTGACATCGATGGCAGCCCCGCCAGCATTGACCTTGAATTCATCAAAGCCGACAGCACCAATAACCCCCAAGGGCTCGCCGTCGATGCCAATTTCATCTATTGGACCAATGCGGGACCAGACATTCCCGAAGAGGGGGGGGGCTCAATCGGCAGGGCTGAGATCGACGGGGAAAACCCCCAGCAGGAATTCATCAAAGGCGAATTCGAAGGAAGCCCGGGCGTCCTCAAAGTGCTGGTCAGTCAGCCGCGGGGGATCGATGTTGATGATGACTTTATTTATTGGGTTAATAGGGGTCTAGACACTAAAGTGGGTGCAGGCCTTGGCTATGTTGCTCGTGCGGAGGTCGCTGGTACTCTCGCTAGTATTAATCCGAGGCTTATTTTTGGTGCAACAGTCGACGTAGCGGTAAGTGCAAGCCATATTTATCATTCTTACTATTCGGCAGGGGAGGGGGTTATTCGTCGCACTGAGCCTGATGGTGATCCCGAAAGTACTATAAACATCACAGTCTTTCCCGACACTCGAGGCCCGGCAATCGCCCTCAGCCCTACCCACGTGTACTGGACGAAAACTGCTGTTTCGGCAATAGGGCGGTCAGATCTCGATGGTGCCAACCCCACGGAGATCGTTCCCATCGGCGCCGGCAACCCCGAGGGCTTGGCCCTGGACGCCACCAATCTCTACTGGGTCGCCAACCAGCAGATCCAGCCCAATCCCGGCAACGACCTATATCGCTACGACGTGGACACCGACACGCTTACCGATGTGTTGCCGGTTCCGGCCGGGACGGCCAAAAACGGGATCGAGGTGCAGGGAGTGCTTGGAGCGTCTGGGGACGGCTCCCGCGTCTACCTTGCTGCCAACGGAGTGCCAGTGGGAGTGACCAACAGCCCGAACGGGCGCGGTGAAAGCGTGATGCCAGGCACTTGCAAAGGGATACTCGGTTCGGGGAGTGGTGTTTGCAATCTCTACTTGTGGCGGGAAGGGGTGGCGGGGCTGACCTTCATCGCCAGGCTAGACCTGGGTGGGGGGTCCGGATCCGATGCTGCGAACTGGGCAGCGACTCCCACGAACGTATTCCCCGGGGTTGGCTTCCAAAAGACCGCCCTCACTACCCCCGACGGCCAAACCCTGCTCTTCCGCTCCCAGCGTCAGCTGACGGCATATGAGAACGAAGGCACCCCCCAGTACTACCGCTACCGAGTGGGAGATACCGGGGTTAGCTGTGTGACCTGCAACCCGACAGGGGCGCCGCCAAAAGGAACCGCGAGCTTCGGCTCAATCATCCCCCCTGGCGTAACCCCCCAAGCCCCCTCCTCCTACCTACCCAAAAACCTCTCCGCCGACGGCAACAAGGTCTTCTTCCAGAGCACCGAGCCCTTGGTCGTAAGCGACACCAACGGCGAGGAAGAGTGTCCGCCCTTCGGCTCCTTCAACCAAAGGGTCCTGACTCCCGCCTGCATGGACGTCTATGAGTGGGAGGCCGCAGGCAGCGGCACTTGCGAGGCAAAACTCGCCTACGCCGACGGCGGCTGCCTCTACCTCCTCTCCACCGGAGTAGGCAAAGAACCCGCCCTGATCGGCGCAACGTCAGAGAGCGGCAACGACGTCTTCTTCTTCACCCGGACCAAGCTGGTCGGCCAGGACCAGGACGCCCTCGTAGACGTCTACACCGCCCGCGTAAACGGCGGCCTCGCCTCCCAAAACCAGCCGCCGAAGGACCCCTGCGAGGCCGAGGCCAGCTGCAGGCCCAAAGTGATCGGGGCCCCGCCGACCCCACCGCCCGGCACCGAAAACACCCTGCCCGGCAATCCCAAAGCCAAAGCGGGCTGCCCCAAAGGCAAGCACAAAGCCAAAGGCCGCTGCGTGAAGAAGAACAAAGGCAAAGGCAAAGGAAGTAAAGGCAAGGGCGGCAAACAAGCCAATAAGGCAGGGAGGGCAGGACGATGAGCGCCCGCACCACAACGAGCCTTCTCCTGGCCTCCCTCTGCGCTCTTGCATTGCTTGCGCCCGGCGCTGCCTCCGCAGCCCCAGCCCCAGCCTGGAAGTTCGCAGTCACTTCCCAACCGACGAACTTCAAACCAGGTGCCAGCGGCGCCGCCCGCCAAGCCCGCTACATCCTCCTTGCCACCAACGTCGGCCGCGGAGTGGCCGAAGGCACGGGCGCCGGGGAGATCACGATCGAAGACACCCTGCCCCCGGGCCTCACCGCGGTCAAACCCGGTGCCTCCTCCAAGGACCCAGACACCGTCGACTTCACCTGCACCACCGCCGCCCAGACGGTCAAATGCACGAGCCCCGGCCCGGTTCACCCCGGCCACTCGGTCTGGGCTGAAATCCCCGTCGACGTCTCCGCCACCGAAGGCACCGTCCTTACCAACGAAGCGGTGATCAAAGGCGGCGGCGCCCTGCCCGCTGAGACCTCGACCCTGACCGCGATCTCAAGCTCAGTACCGCCCTTTGAATACCTCGAAGGCGACACCGGCTTCTCGGTGGCGCTGTTCGAAGAAGACGGCACCGCTGCCGCCCTCGCCGGCTCTCATCCCTACGCCGCGGCGATCGACCTCGGCTTCCCCACCGAGGAGCCCGGCGGCCTGCTCACCTCGGCCGGTCACGTGCAGGAAGTGCGGATCGAGTTCCCCCCAGGGCTACTTGCCAACCCGATGGCGACCCCGACCAAGTGCACCGAGGTGGAGCTGGTCAGCGAGGGCTTCCCCGGCTGCCCGGACTCCGCCCAGGTCGGCGTGGTGACGATCCTCACCTCGATCGGCTCCCCGGCCCCAAGCCCAACCCCCCTCTACAACATGCAGACCCCACCGGGATCACCGGCGGTCTTCGGCTTCGACGCGCTCGGCGTCGGCATCTTCCCCCACGTCATCGCCTCACTCAGGACAGACGAGGACTACGGCGCCTCGGGCACGACCAAAGACATCCTCGCCCGCGGCCTCAACCCGATCCTCGACGTCAGAGCCGAACTGTGGGGCAAACCGACCGACCCCGCCCACGACTGGGTACGCGGCCTTTGCCTCTTCACCCTGACGCCCCCCTGCAAAACCCCCGAAGACACCACCGCCTTCCTCTCCCTGCCCGCAAACTGCCCCCAAGAACCGCTTGCCTTTGAAGCCTGGGCCCGCAGCTGGGAGGAACCCGAAGAGGAAATCGGCGCCCTCTATGAAAGCGCCGGGCTGAACGAAGGCCCCCCGAGCCAGATCGAAGGCTGCGGTGACCTCGGCTTCAAACCAAGCATCAAAGCCCAACCCACCACCAACCTGATCGGCTCCTCCTCGGGCCTTGACTTCACCCTGACCCAGCCCCAGGAACTGGAGTTCGAAGGCCGCTACACCGCCCCGGTCAAAGACACCAGCGTGACCCTCCCAGCGGGGATGTCGGTCAACGCCTCCCTGGCCAACGGCCTTGAGGCCTGCACCAGCTCCCAGATCGGCCTCCTGACCCCGATAGGAGCCACCCCGATCCGCCTCTCAAAGGCCCCGGCCCTCTGCCCCGACGCCTCCAAGATCGGCTCGATCAGCGCAAGCTCGCCCCTGCTCGATCACCCGGTAAGCGGAGCCGTCTACGTCGCCAAGCCCTTCGACAACCCCTTCGACAGCCTCACCGCGGTCTACCTGGTGATCGAAGACCCCGAATCGGGCATCGTCGCCAAGTTCGCCGCCAGGGTCACCCCCGACCCCGTAACAGGCCAGCTCACCACCACGGTCACAGAGGCCCCCCAACTGCCGATCGAAGAGCTGAGGGTGAACCTCTTCGAAGGGCCGAGGGCGCCGCTTCAGACCCCGCCCACCTGCACGCCGCAGACGACGAGCGCAAACCTCACCCCCTGGAGCGCCCCGGAAGGCAAAGCGGTCTCTGCCAGCGACTCCTTCACCCCAAGTGCCGCACCAAACGGCGGCCCCTGTCCCACCGACCCCGCAGCCGCCCCCAACGCACCGAGCTTCAAAGCAGGCACGCTCAACCCCAAAGCCGGCGCCTTCAGCCCGATGGTCCTGCGCCTCTCCCGCGAAGACGGCTCCCAGCGCTTCAGCTCCCTGGAAACCGTCCTGCCCAAAGGCCTCCTCGCAAAGCTCGCCGGAGTCCCCTACTGCTCAGAGGCCCAGATCGCCCAGGCCCAGGCAAGAAGCAATCCCAACCAGGGCGCGATCGAGCAGGCCAGCCCCAGCTGCCCGGCCTCCTCGCAGGTGGGGACGGTCACAGTCGGAGCAGGAGCAGGCCCCAATCCCCTCTACGTCGGTGGCCGCGCCTACCTCGCCGGCCCCTACAAGGGCGCCCCGCTCTCGATCGCGATCATCACCCCGGCGATCGCCGGTCCCTTCGACCTCGGCACGGTCACGGTCAGAGCCGCCCTCTACGTCGATCCGGCAACAGCACAGGGCAAAGCCCTCTCTGACCCACTACCGAGGATCCTGCACGGGATCCCGGTAGACGTGCGCTCGGTCGCAGTCGACGTCTCCAGGCCCAACTTCACCCTCAACCCGACCAACTGCAACCCCCTGGCCTTCACCGGTACCTCCACTTCCACCCTGGGCCTCATCGCTCCCCTGAAAGCCCACTTCCAGGTCGGAGGCTGCCAGTCCCTCCCCTTCAAGCCCAAGCTCACCACCCGCCTCTTCGGCCCCACCCGCAGGGGCGCGAACCCCCGCTTCAGGGCGATCCTCACCGCCCGCTCAGGCGATGCCAACATCGCCAAAACCGTCGTCGCCCTGCCCCATTCGGAGTTCCTCGACCAGGCCCACATCAGAACCATCTGCACCAGGGTCCAATACGCAGCCGACGCCTGCCCCAAAGGCTCGGTCTACGGCCACGTCAAAGCCATCAGCCCCTTGGTCGACTATCCGCTCGAAGGCCCGGTCTACCTGCGCTCCTCCTCCAACGAACTCCCCGACGTGGTCGGAGCCCTCAAAGGCCCGCCCCGCCAGCCGGTCCACTTCGACCTGGTCGGCCGCGTGGACTCGGTCAACGGCGGCATCCGCACCACCTTCGAAACCGTCCCCGACGCCCCCGTGACCAAGGCGATCGTCTCCATGCAGGGAGGCAAAAAGAGCCTGCTCGAGAACTCCACCAACATCTGCAAGGGCACCCACCGGGTGAAGGTGAAGATGGTGGGCCAGAACGGGAAGGTGTTCAACTCCAAGCCTGAGCTCAAGGCCGATTGCCCGAAGAAGGGCAAAGGCAAGGGGAAAGGGAAACGGGGCCGCTAGAGGGGGAATTCCTGGGAGTCCTCTCCGCCGGGATGCCCGGTGGTGCTCGAGACCTCGAAGTTTCCAAGGGGATAGCTTCGAACACAAAGGCCAGGATGGAAAACCCATCTGGTTAAAACTTGCCCCCATGGGGCAGGTGCGCGAGTCTAGCTACGCACGGGGCACCCCGCTTTTCCGTGCGCTGTGCAAACCGTAACTCACTAGTGAGAGGAGTTCGAAATGCGCAATGGACGACGAGTCCTGAAGGCCTTTGCTCTGTCGTTGATGGCGGCACTCGGCCTCATGGCATTCACTGCAGCCGGAACGCAGGCAGCCCATGTATGGGACGTGGCCGCACAACCAATTGCCACGGATGTCTTAATCGACGGAAACCTCAAGGGAAATGACGAAGCCCGACTCTTAATTCCCGGGCTGTTAACTGAAATCCGCTGCCTAAAAATGGATGTTGAGTTAGACAGCCGACTGAGGACCACCGGCGATATTTTAGCCTTTCTCTTATATTTAGAATGCCATACGTTCGTAAAACATATATTAAGCGCGTGCACTCCCGAAATTTTATTAGTTAAAGCTAAACTCTTACCTTTCTTACATAACAACGTAATCAAGTTGTTAGCAACGCCAGACGATGGAGCTAACTTCACCCAAATTCACTATAACGAAGAACTCTGTGCGCTACCGCCGTTAATCAGCATTACAGGCTCCTATGTATTTGAGTGTGAGACTCTGGCAGGAGTCTTACGGAATTGTAAAACCGCCTCCTCGACTCAGTTACTTCGCCCGGCGAGCGAAGCTCTGATGCTTTCCTTATACACCGCAGATACCCTTAAATACGGCTTGAACACCGCATTTCTAGATGGCAGGGCGGAAATATTCATCCACGCGAAATCTCCATCGGCTGGACAGTCCTTCAACGCTTTACATATTTGACCTACAGACATTTGTAGAAATCGCACCAGATGCGAGGATTACGAGATACGGGCCGCGCTAGACGCGGCCCGTATCAGCAAGGGAGCCCGGTCTACCTGCGCTCCTCGAGCAAGGAACTGCCCGGTTTCGTCAATGGCGAAGAAGAAGGCAAGCGTGCGAGGGATCAACTAGGCGGCTGGGCCTCACCCAGGCCATGCGTCCCCGCGGCATTCGCACCGGTCGCCTGGTCGACCCGATGCACGACATCGCCCGGGTCGGCGACCCCGGCGAAGGTGAAGTTGTAGTCGTCGCCGGCTGCGGTGTCGAAGTCGACGTCGCCGATTTGCATCAGGCGTTGGTAGACGGACTGGCGGTAGTTGACGTTCTGCACCCGCTCCAGCCGTGTCTCCTGGATCTCGCGGGAGACGATGCCGCGCTTGATGTTGAGGCGGCGGTCGGTGATCGTGTAGGTGGTCGCGACGCGCTTGACGAAGCCGATCAGGACCGTCAGGGCGACGATCGCGAGGACGATCAGGAAGACGGTGCCGCTGCTTGCTCCGACCAGCTTGGCGATCGCGCCGATGACCGCCGCGATCACGATTCCCTTCAGGTAGAAGCCCAGGATCGCCCGCCACGAAGGGTGGCCCTGGAAGATCACCTGCTCTCCCGGACTGAGGTTGAGCCCCATCGCTGCGCAGCATACCCGCGCCGTCCGTACTCCTCCATACGGTGACGCGGTGTCGATAGCGAAGGTCGAGCCGCTCACCACCGCCCGCGCTCTGCGGGGGCCATTCGACTACCGCCTACCGGAGGAGATGGCCGATCTCGAGGTCGGCGCCGTGGTGCGCGTTCCGTTCGGGCGTCGCCGGGTGCTTGGCGTCGTCGTCGATCTGGCCGAGGCCTCCGAGCTGCCCCTTGAGCGCCTGGCCGAGCCGCTGGAGGCGCTCGAGGCCGGCGCGCCGCCTGAGCTGGTCAGACTCGGCCTCTGGATCGCCCGCGAGTACTGCTCTACACCTTCACGGGGGCTGCAACTGGTGCTGCCCCCGGGCACCGGGGCCGGGGGCCAGCGGGTTCGTTCGCGGCTCGAGCTGCGGGCCGAGATCGCCGCCGCCGGCGAGGCGGCGCTGAGCGGGGGGGAGCGGCTCGGGGTCAAGCAGCGCGCGGTGCTGGAGGCGCTGCGGACAGGCGAGATGTCGGCGCCGGAGCTGGCCGCCGCGGTCGGCGCCGACCGCCAGGTCCTGCGCCGGCTGGAGGACCGCGGCCTGATCGCCACCCGCAGCTCGCGGGTGCGGCGCCGCTCCTCCCATCCCGACGTCGGCGCCGCGGGTGGGCGTCCGCAGTTGGTCGAGGAGCAGGCGGCGGCGGTGAAGAAGATCGTCGCTGCGCTCGACGGCAAGGCGGGCGCTTCGCGCGAGCTGCTCCTGCACGGCGTGACTGGCTCCGGCAAGACCGAGGTTTACCTAGCGGCGGTCGAGGCGGCGCTGGCACAAAGGAAGAGCGCGATCGTCCTCGTCCCCGAGATTGGTTTGGCGCCACAAGCTGTAGCCCGCTTCCGGGCCCGCCTCGGCGACCGCTTCGCCGTTCTCCACTCCGCCCTTTCCGACGGCGAGCGCTACGACGAGTGGCGGCGCCTGCGCAGCGGCGAGGCGAGCGTCTGCGTCGGGCCGCGCTCCGCCGTCTTCGCCCCGGTGCGGGATCTCGGCCTGGTCGTGATCGACGAGGAGCACGACGCCTCCTACAAGCAGGAGGGGGACCCCTGCTACGACGCCCGCACTGTCGCCCGCCGCCGCGCCGCCGAGAGTGGCGCCGTGCTGCTCGCCGGCACCGCGACGCCGCGCCCGGAGTCATGGCTGGAGCTGCCGCGCATCGAGCTGCCACACCGCGTCGACGGTCGCCGTATGCCTCCGGTCGAGGTGCTCGATATGCGCGAGGCAGACCCGCGCTCGGGCCCGCTTCATCCCGCCACCTGGGCGGCGCTGGAGCGGGTTCGCCGCGCCGGGGAGAAGGCGATCGTGATGATCAACCGGCGCGGCTTCGCCCCCTGGCTCACCTGCCGCTCCTGCGGTCGCCACTGGAACTGCCCCAACTGCGACGTCTCGCTGATCGTCCACCGCCACGCCAGCCGCCTCGTCTGCCACCACTGCGCCCACGCCGAGCCGCACCCCGAGGCCTGTACCGAGTGCGACTCGACGACGCTCTCCAGGACCGGCGCCGGCACGGAGCAGGTCGAGTCGCTGCTGGCCGAGCGCCTGGCGCCGATGCCGGTCTTCCGGCTCGATGCCGACACCGCCGGCGCCCGCGGCGCCCACGCCCGCATCCTCGCTGCCTTCGGCGAGGCGGAGAGTGGCGTGCTGGTCGGCACGCAGATGGTCGCCAAGGGGCACGACTTCCCCGAGGTGACCCTGAGCGCGATCCTCGACGCCGATGCGACCCTGCGCTTCCCCGACTTCCGCGCCGCCGAGCGCACCTTCGCGATGGTCGCTCAGCTCGCGGGTCGTAGCGGCCGCGGCGCCGCCGGCGGCAGCACGATCGTCCAGACCCTGGCGCCTGGGGCTCCCAGCATCGTCCAGGCGGCCCGCCACGATGCCGCCGCCTTCCTCGGCGAGGAGGTCGAGCGTCGCCGGGCGCTGCGCTATCCGCCCTTCTCCCACCTGACCCGGATCGTGCTCAAGGCGGAGTCCGAGCCGCGCCTCGAAACTGCCGCCACCGCGCTCGCAGCCGCCCTTGGCCCGGCCCTGCCGGACGATACGGAACTGCTCGGCCCGGCGCCGATGTTCAGGGTCCGCAACCGG
Source organism: uncultured Solirubrobacterales bacterium (assembly GCA_963697695.1). Classification (GTDB taxonomy): domain Bacteria; phylum Actinomycetota; class Thermoleophilia; order Solirubrobacterales; family 70-9; genus VRUE01. Next base: position 447,830 of record OY969094.1, on the reverse strand, counting down.
CACCGCCGCCGCTTCCTGCTCAAGGCTGCCGATCGCGAGGGCACCGTTGCCGTCGTGCGCGACGCGGTCGAGCGCCTCGCCGGCGAGCGCTCCTTGCGCGAGGTTGCGATCGGCGTCGACGTCGACCCTCAGTAGCGAGCGACCGGCATCGGGCGGGCCGGTCCATAGAATTGATCCGTGGCGGAGAAAGCCGATACGGAGATCGACGAGCGCGACGAGCAGGAGCTCGACGCTGAGCTATTGGAGCGGCGCGAGGCGGCGCTGGCCCAGGTGGTCAAGTTCGGCGATCCGGTGCTGAAGAGCAAGGCCTCGGAGGTCAGCGACTTCGGCCCCACGCTGCGGGGCGAGGTCGAGCGGATGATCGAGATAATGCACGGCGCGATGGGGGTCGGGCTCGCCGCGAACCAGCTCGGCGTGTTGCGCCGCCTACTCGTCTTTCAGGCCGGCTCCGACAGCGAGCCGACCGCATTGATCAACCCGGCGGTCGAGTGGTCCTCAGAGGAGGCCGCGGTCGCCGAGGAGGGCTGCCTCAGCCTGCCGCGGGTCTCGATGGACGTCGAGCGGCCGCTGCACGTCCGGGTAAAAGGGCTCGACGTCGACGGAGAGCCGGTGAGGATCGAGGCATCCGGGCTCGAGGCGCGGGTGCTCCAGCACGAGATCGATCACCTCGACGGCGTCCTGATCCTCGACCGTACGCCGCGCTCCCAGCGCAAGCAGGCGCTGCGGGCGTTGCGCGAAGGCGGCAGCTACAGCCCGTCATTTGCCGAGGAGGATGCGGGCAACGAGAGCGAGCACCGCGAGCCACGCACTGACGCGTGAGGTCCGTCTATCTCGGCACCTCGGAGTTCGCCGCGATCGTCCTGCGGTCATTGGCCGAGTCCGCACACCGTCCGCTGCTCGTCGTCACCCCGCCCGACCGGCCGAAGGGCCGGGGACGGCGCACGCTGGCCCCGCCGGCAGCCGAGACCGCGGGAGAGCTGGGGATCGAGCTGTTGCAGGCCGAGAGCGTCAACGACGACGAGATCCTCGAGCGAATCCGCGCAGTCGACCCCGAGGCGTTGGCGGTCTGCGCCTTCGGCCAGCTGATTCGCGAGCCGCTGCTCTCCGCCTGGCCGATGCTCAACGTCCATCCCTCGCTACTGCCACGCTGGCGCGGCGCCGCGCCGATCGAGCGGGCGATCATGGCGGGCGAAGACCGCACCGGCGTCAGCGTGATGGAGGTGACGGCCGGCCTCGATTCGGGCCCGGTGGCACTGCGCGAGGAGGTCTCGATCGGTCCCGAGGACGATTTCGACGCGCTCTCGGCTCGTCTCGCCACACTTGGCGGTGAGCTGCTGAGGAAGGCTCTGGACCTGCAGGCCGAGGGGCGGCTCGAGCTCAGCGAGCAGGACGACGACGAGGCGACCTACGCCGAGAAGATCGATCCGGCCGAGCGCAAGCTCGATCCGGCGCGACCCGCAGGGGAGCTGGCTCGCACCGTCCGCGCTCTCACCCCGCACGTCGGCGCCTACCTGGAGACAGCGGGCGGCGAGCGGCTGGGGGTGCGCCGCGCCCGCGCGGTCGACGTCGGCGTCAAAGCAGGCGAGATCCGTGCTGAGTGGGGCGCACTGCTGCTTGGTTGCGGCCAGGGCGCGCTGCGCCTGGAGGTCGTGCAGCCGGCCGGAGGCAAGCCGATGGCGGCGGACGCCTACCTCCGCGGGCACTCGCTGCCCAAACTGTGATCTCACCTGCGCGCCAGCTCGCCTACGAGACGGTTCGGGCGACCTTCGAGCAGGACGCCCACACCGAGCGAGCCTTCCGCCAGGCCGCGGACGAGCGCAGCCTTTCCGGCCGCGAGCGAGCCCAGGCTCAGCGTCTCGCCTTCGGCGCGGTTCAGCGGCGCGGGACCGCAGACGCCGCTCTCGAGCGTCTCGCCGACCGCCCCCTCCGCAGCTTCGACCCGCCGGTGATCGCCGCTCTGCGCCTCGGCCTCTACGAGCTGCTCTTCGCCGACGCCACGCCGGACCACGCGGCGGTGGACCAGACCGTTGAGCTGGTCAAGCACGCCGGGGCGGCCCATGCGGCCGGCTTCGTCAATGCCGTGCTGCGCCGCGCCGGGCGCGAGCGAGGCGAGCTGACGGAGGCTCTTCTCGGTGACGATTCGACCCCAGAGAAAGCCGCAGTCGCCCACTCGGTCCCCCTCTGGCTGGCGCAGATGTGGTGGCGCGAGCTCGGGCCGGATGGGGCGCGTTCGCTGCTCGCAGCCTGTAACCGGCCGGCGGAGGTGGCCTTCCGCGTCAACACCCTCGTCGCCGATCGCGAGACGACGGTCGCCAGGCTGCTCGAGGCCGGCGTCGACGCTGCCCCCGCTGCCGGCGAACGGCCGCTGGCGGCGCCGGAGATGATCGTCGTCGAGGGGCGGACCGGCGAGATCGTGCCCGAGCTTGTCGCCGACGGCACGCTGACGCCGCAGAGTCGTGGCTCGGCTGCCGCGGTGGAGATGCTCGATCCCCAACCCGGCGAGCACGTCCTCGATCTCTGTGCCGGCCCCGGGATCAAGACGGGCCAGATCGCCGCTCGCATGGGCGATCGGGGAGAGCTGATCTCGGTCGAGAGCGATCCCGGTCGTGCCGCCGAAGTCGCCGACCAGGCCCGCCGGCTCGGCCTGCGCAGCGTCACCGTGATCGAGGCCGATGCGACCAGTCCCGCCATGGCGCCTCGCTTCGACCGGGTCCTACTCGACGCTCCCTGCTCGGATCTCGGCGCCCTCGCCTCCCGGCCCGATGCCCGCTGGCGCAAGTCGCCGGCGACGGTCGAGCGCCTGGTCGAGGTGCAGGCCGAGCTCCTGCGGCGGGCCGAAGAAGCCCTGCGACCGGGCGGGACGCTGGTCTACTCGACCTGCACGATCAGCGCCAGGGAGAACGAGAAACAGGTCGCCGGCGGCGATTGGATCCAGCTCCGTCCCGACCGCGACAGGACGACCGGATTCTTCATCTGCCGCCGCAAGCGCGATGATGCTCGGGATGAGTGAAGCGAACGAGAAAGAGACTCTGCGCCGGGCTGCCTGTCCCGGCTGCGGCGAGCCGTGGCTGCGGCCTACTCAGCTCCCCGGCCGCTTCCGCTGCGTGTACTGTCTGCGCCGCTTCGAGCTGGTCTCGCAGTGTCCCAACTGCGGCGAACACCAGACGATCGCCAGGATGAGCACGACCGAGGACATGACCTGCCAGATCTGCGGCGACTCGATGTTGAGGCCCGTGTGAGCGCGCGGATGAAGGACCTGATCGGCTCGCCGCGGGTGGCGCCGTCGATCCTCTCCGCCGACTTCTCCAAGCTCGGCGGCCAGCTGGCCGAGGTGATGGACGCCGGCGCCCGCGTCATCCACTTCGACGTTATGGACGGGCACTTCGTCCCGCCGATCACGATCGGGCCGCTGATCGCCTCCTCGATCGCCGATCAGGTCCACGACACCGGCGGTGTTCTCGACGTCCACCTGATGATCGAGGCCCCCGAGCGCCAGATCGAGGCCTTCGCCGAAGCCGGTGCCGACTCGATCACCTTCCACGAGGAGGCGACCCCACATGCCAATCGCACTCTGACGGCGATCCGCGAGCTCGGCTGCCTGGCCGGGATCGCGATCAACCCCGGCACTCCGGTCGAGACGCTGACCGAGCTGCGCGGCTACGCCGACATCGCCCTCTGCATGACGGTCAACCCGGGTTGGGGCGGCCAGGCGTTCATCCCGGGCTCCCCCGGCAAGGTCTCGCGCTTGGCGCCGCTGGCCGGTGACGCCAAGATCGAGGTCGACGGCGGCATCGACGCCTCGACCGCCGGCTCGGTGGCCGAGGCGGGAGCGTCGCTATTCGTCGCCGGCTCGGCTGTCTTCGGCTCCACTGACCCTGCTGCGGCATACAGGGAAATCGTCAGTGCTGCAAAGGCTTCTTGAAGTAAACCCGAGGGGCTGAAGCCAAGCAGATCAAGGACGCAGGGAGCGTGGCGTGCTTCTGCACGCGAGCGACCGAGGACGCCGATATGCGCCGGCTATCAGCCCCTCGCGATCAAGGCCCCAACTATCTCCTGCCACCAGGCCCTTTCAGCCGGATCGTCGCCGCCCCGGTCCGCTCGCCGCTCGCACCAGTTCGCCAGGGCGCGGCGACCGCCGATCGCGACGATCTCCTCGGAGGTGATCGCGTAACGGCCGTCGGCGAGGGCGACCAGGGCGGTTGAGCGGTCGCGGCGGCTGCGCAGCACGGTGACGACGGCGATCCCGTTGACGGCGCTCGGCGCCGATGGGTCCTCGATGTCGCCCCCGGGGCGCACCGAGAAGACCTGCGAGGCGCCGCGCCGTGGCAGCTGCGGCACCGGCGGCTCACCGACGGGCCCCCCGTGCCAGCGCCGGGTCAGTTCCTCGACCTCCTCCCGTAGCTCGCCGCGGACGAGGATGTGCAGCTCGTCTCCCTCGCGCAGCTCCGTCGAGCCGCGCGGCGGGATCGCCCGGCCTTCGCGGACGATCACGTTGACCAGCGCCTCGCGGGGGAGCCCGAGTTCTCGTACGAGGTGCCCGGCTGCGGCGGATCCCGGCCGCAGCCGGTAGGAGACCACGTCGCCGCCGAGGCGACGGATTCGCCCCGACTCGAGCAGGCGCCTGGGCAGCGACGGCTGGTCGGTGGTCAGGCCAAGCCGCTGGGCGATCGGCTCGAAGCTCGCTCCCTGGATCAGGGTCGAGGTGACGACGACGAAGAAGACGATCGCGAAGAGCTCTTCTCCGCCGGCGACGCCGGCGACGACCGGGAAGGTCGCGAGCCAGATCGGCGTCGCCCCGCGCAAGCCGGCCCAGCCGAGCATCGCCCGCTCGCGGGCGTTGAAGGAGGTGAATGCCGTGGCTGCAAAGGCCGCGACAGGTCGCGCGACGAGGATCAGCGCGGCGGAGAGCGCCAACCCCTCGAGCGCGACGTCGCCCAGGGTGCTGGGGAAGACGAGCAGGCCGAGCAGGATGAAGAGGCCGATCTGGGCCACCTCGCCGACCCCCTCGTGGAAGGCGGCGACGGTCCGGCGCGCCGGCATCTTCGGCGAGCCCAGCGCCAGCCCGGTGAGGTAGACGGAGAGCAGCCCGGAGCCGTGCGCGACCTCCGCCGCGCCGTAGGCGATGCCGGCGATCGCGATCGTCGCCACCGGATAGATGCCGTCGGTGGGCAGGCGGACCGCGCTGAGCGCGGAAAGCGCCAGCTTGCCCAGAACGAGCCCGATCGCCGCGCCGAGGGCGAGCTTCAGCGCGAGCAGCCCGGCCATGTCGAGCGCCCCGTAGTCAGGCTGCTGGATCCATTCGATGAAGCCGACGACGAGCAGCAGCGCCACCGGGTCGTTCATCCCCGACTCCCCCTCCAGTGAGCGGGCCAGCCGCTTCTGCAGCCGCGAACGACGCAGGACGGAGAAGATCGCGGCGGAGTCGGTGGCGGCCACCGCGGCGCCGACGAGCATCCCCTCCAGGGTGCTGAGGCCGAAGATCAGCTTCGCCGCCACCCCGGCGAGCAGCGCCGTGACGACTGTGCCGACTGTCGCCAGCGAGGCTGCTGTACCCAGCACAGGGCGGATCTCCGACCAGCCCGCGGTCAGCCCGCCCTCGAAGACGATCAGGACCAGGGCGATCGTACCCAGGGTCCGAGCAAGCTCGGCGTTGTCGAACTCGATTCCGCCGATGCCCTCCGAGCCGGCCAGCATCCCCAGTCCGAGGAAGAGCAGCAGGCCCGGAATCCGCATCCGGTCTGCCAGCAGGCCGCCGACGATGCCCGCCGCCAACAGGCCGCCGGCGACGAGAATCAGCTCGGCGTCGTGTCCGCCCATCAGCGGCCTCTAAGTGCTCTCGTCGACCGCGGCCAGGCGCAGCTCCAGTTCCTCTGGGGAGCCGGGCTCCGGCACGTCCTCGGGCCGTTCGTGGGGGCGGCGGTAGATCAGGTAGAGCAGGCCCAGCAGCAATCCCGCGGTCAGCATGAAGCCGATCTCTACCCGGCGGAACTCGTCGCCGACCAGTGGCAGGAAGTTCCAGGCGATGAAGAGCACGGCGCAGCCGAGCCAGCGAGCCGCGGCACGCCGCACCTGGCCCTGCGCGACGCAGGCCTGGTTGACGGTGACCGAGGCGAGATAGAGGCCCATGCCGGCGGTGACCAGCAGCAGCCCCTCGCGGTCGTAGGTGAACTTCTTGCTCCAGGCGATCTGCATCAGCTGCGGCCCGGCGATCAGGACGACGAGCGCGGTGAAGGCGGTGAAGGCGCCGATTCCGAGCAGCACCATCCGCACCGAGCGGTGGAACTCGTGTTCGCTGTCGGGCTCCTTGCTGGCGTGGAGGCTGGTCAGGTGGGGGAGGATGCTGGTCGAGACCGCCTGGAAGAGCTGCAGCGGAGCACGGGCGAGCATCAGCACGTTGAAGATGAAACCAGCCGCCGCCGCGCCCTCGAGCCCGCGGATGACAAGCGGTCCGGCGTTGAGAAACGCCTGTTCGCTGAACATGATCACCAGCACGGCTGCGGCGAAGCCGGTGCCGTGGGCCATCGAGACCGAGGAGTCCTCTTCGGTCCTCGGTGGCGGCGGTGCGGCGCGCGCCCCGCGGGCAAAGGCAAGCGGCACCACCATCAGCGAGAGCGAGGGTGCGGCGACGATCCCCACCGCCACCCAGGACTGGCCGCTGAGCAGGCTGACCGCGACCAGGACCGCGAACAGAGTGCGGAAGACCGACTCGGAGAGGATCAGCGCGGTGAAGAGGCCGAAGCGCTTCTGGCCGGCGAGGAAGCCGCGAGCGAAGTAGCTCACGGCGTAGAAGAGAACGGCGGAGAAGTAGACCCAGTAGAGGGTTTCGTTGCCCTCGAGCAGGCCGTCCTGGAGCGGCCCGCGAAAGACCAGCGCCAGGACCGTGAACAGCGCCGCAAGGCCGAGCTGGATCGTTGCTGCGTTGCGGGTCGTGCCGCCGATCGGCTCGCCCTTGACCAGGTGTTCGGAGATGTGGCGCGAGAGCAGCTGTTCGACCGGCCGGTAGAGGGTGGAGATGGTGATGAAGACGGCCGACCAGAGCACCGCGATCTGCCCGTAGTCGGGCTTGGAGAGCACATGGGAGGCGACGACGAAGTAGACGTAGGTGATGACGCCGGTCAGGCCGACGCCGATCGCGAGGAAACTCGCCGTCTTGCCGTAGTCGGCGGTCGCCGAACTGGCGCCTGCGTCTTGCCGGGCGCCGGGCGCTTTCGAGAAGACCCCCATCAGCGCTCCGGCGCGCCGCGCTCGTAGTGCGAGGGGGGAACGTCGAGCGCCAGCTCGACCTTGCGCACCCGCTCGAAGACCCGCTGCGTCATCACCCGCTGCCCGGCCAGCAGGTCGCCGATCACCCCCAGCGCAAGCAGTTGCACGGCGGCGATGAAGAGCACAGCGCCGAGGATCAGCGACTGGATGTGGCCGCTGCTGTCGCCGTTGAGGATCCAGTCGAGCAGGAACGGCATCCAGGCGGCCAGGGCGAGGACGAAGATCAGCAGCCCGGCACTGGCAAAGACCCGCAGCGGCTCGTAGCGGGCATAGATGCGCAGGATCGAGAGCGCGTTGCGGCGCACATAGGCGCCGGTCGAGTCGAAGAGACGCGAATCGCGCGTCTGCGGGTTGGTGCCGATCTCGACCTGGTCGACCGCGACGAGCATCTTGCCGGCCTGGATCAGGCTCTCCAGCGTGTAGGTGAAGTTGTCGACTACGACCAGCCCGAGCGCCGCCTCGCGGTTGTAGGCGCGGAAGCCAGAGGTCGTGTCGGCGATCTCCGTCCCGGAGAGCCTGCGCACGACCCAGCTGCCGAGCCGCTGCAGCGCTTTCTTCGAGCCCGAGAAGTGCTCGATCTTTCCGACCTGGCGGTCGCCGACGACCATGTCGGCCTCGCCGGCGAGGATCGGCGCGACCAGCTTCGGGATGTCGGCGCCGCGGTACTGGTTGTCGGCGTCGGTGTTGACGACGACGTCGGCGCCCAGCTTCAGGCAGGCGTCGAGCCCGGCCTGGAAGCCTGCCGCGAGGCCCTTGTTGTTGGTGAGCCGGACGATGTGGTCGACCCCGTTCTCGCGCGCGACCTCGACCGTGCGGTCGGTCGAGCCGTCGTCGATCACCAGCAGCTCCACGGCGTCGATTCCCTCGATCTGGCGGGGCAGGTCGGCGAGCGTCGCGGGAAGCGTCGCCTCCTCGTTGAGACAGGGAATCTGGATGATCAGCTTCATTCGGCGCGCCCAGGGTATCCGGAGGCTACGTCGGCCCCCGAGTAGAATGCTGTTGATTGACCAGTCAATCGGTCGCATGAATGCCCAGCTCACAGCCGTGGACCACGCCCATCTGAAGCGGGCGCTGGAGCTTGCTGAGGGCGGTCGCGGGCGGGTCAGCCCCAATCCGCTGGTCGGGGCCGTACTAGTACGAGACGGCGAGACGATCGGCGAGGGATTCCACGCGGAGCTGGGCGATCTGCACGCCGAGCGCGCCGCGCTCGAGGACTGCCGGCGGCGGGGGAACGATCCAGCCGGGTCGACGATGTACGTGACGCTCGAGCCCTGCGCGCACAAGGGGCGGCAGCCCCCTTGTACCGAGGCGATCCTCGAGGCCGGCATCGCCCGCGTGGTCGTCGCCTCGGAGGATCCCAGCGACAAGGCCGCCGGGCGGGGGCCCGGAATCCTCCGCGACGGCGGGGTCGAGGTCGAGTTCGCCGCCGGCGAGGAGGCGACGGCGGCACGGTTGCTCAACCAGCCCTTCCGCAAGCACGCCCGCACGGGAATGCCCCTCCTAACCTTGAAGCTGGCGATGTCGCTCGACGGTCACACCTCGACCGCGCCCGGCGATTCCCCCTGGATCTCCAACGAGGGGAGCCGCGCCCTCGTCCACCGCTGGCGGGCCGAATCGGACGCGATCGCAGTCGGCATCGGCACCGTCCTCGCCGACGACCCCCTGCTCACCGCCCGCGAGGAGGACCCGGTTCGGCAGCCGCTCCGCGTCGTCTTCGACCGTCGTGCCCGATTGCCCCTCGGCTCGAAGCTGCTCGACACCCTCGACCTCTCCTCGGTCCTCGTCGTCGTTGGCCCTGAAGCCGACGCCTCGCGCTTGCGCGACGTCGGCGCCGAGGTCCTCGTCGCCGACGGCATCGACGCCGCGCTGGCCGATCTGGGCCGCCGCGGGATCACCAGCCTCTTCCTCGAGGGCGGTCACACCCTTGCCGCCGCCTTTGCCGACGCTGACCAGATCGACGAGGCGCGTGTCTTTGTCGCGCCAGTTTTGCTCGGCGGCGGCAAGCGCGTCGCCAGCCTGGATCCAAGGGCCGAGGACACGTTGATCGCAACCCGCTTCAAGGAGTGGTGAGGTGTTCACGGGGCTGATCGAGGACGTCGGCAAGGTCGAGGCGGTCGAGACCGGGGGGGACGGTTCGCGCCTGCGGATCGCGACCCGGCTGGCGCCGGAGATCGAGCCGGGCGACTCGGTCGCGGTCAACGGCGTCTGCCTGACTGCGACTTCGACTGGCTCGGAAGCATTCGAGACCGAGGCGATGAACCAGACACTGGAGGTGACCGCTCTGGATGGCCTCGACGCCGGCGAGGAGGTCAACCTCGAGCTGGCGATGAAGGCCTCCGAGCGGCTCGGCGGGCACATCATTCAAGGCCACGCAGACGGGGTCGGCGAGGCGATCGCCGTCGAGGACGACGGTTTCGCCCGGCGCCTGCGCGTGAGCCTCGGCCCGGAGCTGATTCGCTACGTGGTCGAGAAGGGATCGATAGCCCTCGACGGGGTCAGTCTCACGGTCGCCGGCCTGGGCGAGGGCTGGATCGAGGTCTCCCTGATCCCGGAGACGCTGGAACGGACCAACCTGGGCCAGGTCCCGGTTGGGCGCAAGATCAACGTCGAGTGCGACGTGGTTGCCAAGTACGTGGAGCGGTTGGTGGCACCATTCGCCGGAAAGGAGCGGGCGTGAGTCAGATGACCGAGGCGCAGAAGACAGACGGAGTGGAGGGCAAGGCGGGCGAGAGCCCGTTCTCGACGATCGAGGAGGCGATCGAGGAGATCCGCCAGGGGCGCATGGTCGTCGTTTGCGACGACGAGGACCGCGAGAACGAGGGCGACCTGACGATGGCCGCTCAGTTCGCCACGCCCGAGGCGATCAACTTCATGGCAAAGGAGGCCCGCGGTCTGATCTGCCTGGCGCTGACGCCGGAGCGCTGCGACGAGCTCGGCCTCGATCTGATGGCGGCCAAGAACGAGACGCCGCTGCAGACCGCCTTCACGGTCGCGATCGAGGCCCGCGAGGGCGTCACCACCGGTATCTCCGCCGCCGACCGCGCTCGCACGATCCAGGTCGCCGTCGACCCAGGTGCGAGCCCGCGCGACCTGGTCCAGCCCGGCCACGTCTTCCCGCTCAAGGCGAAGCCGGGGGGAGTGCTGGAGCGCACCGGGCAGACAGAGGCGGCGGTCGACCTGGCGCGGCTCGCGGGGCTCAACCCGGCCGGGGTGATCTGCGAGGTGATGAACGAGGACGGGACGATGGCGCGGGTGCCGGACCTGATCCCCTACTGCCGGCGCCACGGCTTGAAGATGATCACCGTCGCCGACCTGATCGCCTACCGGCGCCGCACCGAGAAGCTGGTCGAGCGGGTGGTCGACACCGCGCTGCCCACCGCCTTCGGCGACTTCAGCGCGGTCGGCTACCGCTCGCTGGTCGACGACAAGCACCACGTAGCGATGGTCAAGGGCGAGGTCGACGGCATCGAGGACGTGCTCGTCCGCGTCCACAGCGAGTGCCTCACCGGCGACGTCTTCCACAGCATGCGCTGCGACTGCGGCGAGCAGCTCGAATCGGCCCTCTCGATGATCGAGCGCGAGGGCAGGGGGGTACTCCTCTACCTCTCACAGGAGGGACGCGGCATCGGCCTGCTCAACAAGCTGAAGGCCTACAAGCTGCAGGAGGACGGGCTCGACACGGTCGAGGCCAACCTCAAGCTGGGGCTGCCTGCCGACCTGCGCGACTACGGCATCGGCGCCCAGATCCTCGTCGACCTCGGCCTCAGCAGCATCCGCATCCTCACCAACAACCCGAAGAAGATCCACGGTCTCGAGGGCTACGGCCTCTCGGTCGCCGAGCAGGTGCCGATCGAGCACGCCCCCAACGCCCACAACGAGGCCTACCTGCGGGCCAAGCGCGACAAGCTCGGCCACGTCCTCCACCACCAGGGTCTCGCCCTCGACGAGGAGATGATCCACGAGGAGGAGGAGCGGGACGCCGCCGAGGGGAACGAGGCGGCGGATGGCTGAGTCGGGAGCCTTTCTCGAGGCGTTCGGCGACGAGGAGCGGGAGGTACTGGCGGGGCGGGAGTTCGCCGTCTGCGTCGGCCGCTTCTATGAGGATCTGGCAGAACGCCTGCTGAGCGGGGCCCGCGAAGGCTTCGAGATGGCGGGGGTGCCGGCCTCCTCGATCAGCGAGGTCTCGGTCCCCGGCGCCTACGAGCTGCCCTTCGCAGCCAAGCTGCACGCCACCAGCGGCCGCTTCTCCGGCGTTGCCTGCCTTGGCGTCGTCATCCGCGGTGAGACCGACCACTACGACTTCGTCTGCGCCGAGGCCGCCCGCGGTATCCAGGACGTGCAGCTCGAAACCGGCGTTCCCTGCGCCTTCGGCGTGATCACCTGCGACACGATGGAGCAGGCGCTCGCACGTGCCGGTGGCGGCAAGCGCGACCAGGGCCGCAACGCCGCCCTCACCGTCGCCCGCATGGCCTTGCTCAAACAAGAGGTCAATCCGTACCGCTGGCAGGTCCGCGACTCCTAGCGCCGGACCTGTACCATCTCCGACCCGATGGCCAAGGTATGCCACAACTGCGGCAAGGGACCGGCGTTCGGCCAGTCCCGCAGCCACTCGATGGTCGCGACCAAGCGGCGCTTCGATCCGAACCTGCAGAAGGTGCGGATCCAGGAGAACGGGCGCAAGCTGCGCACCTACGTCTGCACGCGCTGCCTCAAGGCCAACAAGGTCGTCAAGGCCGCCTGATCTCTCCGCGGTTGTTGGAGGGAGAGCCCGGTCGTCCTGCGGGTGAATTGATGTCGCACGCGCGCTTTGCGCTTAGCGACTGAGGTTGAGCGCGGCTGACGCCGCGCATTGATCAGATTGCATATCGCCGCCTTCGGCGACATTCCCCCGCAGGACGACCGGGCTCTCTTCGACAGTCGCAGCTGAGATCAGCGCGGCTCTGCCGGAGCGAGTTAGTCCGCTGGCGTTACAACAGGATGCTCGCCCGTTGGCGCGGGGTCGCCCTCGGCAGGCTCCACGTGGAGCCGGGGCAGGATCCGGTCTAGCCAGGAGGGGAGCCACCAAGCCCGCTCGCCGAAGAGCTGCATCAGGGCCGGGACGAGGACGGAGCGGATGATTACGGCGTCGATGAAGACGGCGGCCGCTAGACCGAGTCCGAAGAGCTTGATGATGCGGTCTTCTCCGATCATGAAGGAGAGGAAGACGGTGACCATGATCGCCGCCGCCGCTGTGATCACGCGACCGGTGAGGGCGAGGCCGCGGGTGACGGCGAGGGTCGCGTCGCGGTCGCGTTCCCACTCCTCGTGGATCCGCGACATAAGGAATACCTCGTAGTCCATCGAGAGGCCGAAGATGATCGCGAAGAGGAAGATCGGGAAGAAGGAGATGATCGGGCCGGTGCCGTCGAGCCCGATCAGGCTTCCGCCCCAGCCCCACTGGAAGACGGCGACGATCAGGCCGAAGGCGGCGCCGATGCTGAGCAGGTTCATCACGATCGCCTTCAGCGGCACCAGCACAGAACGGAAGACGGCCATCAGCAGCAGGGCCGAGAGCAGGACGACGACGCCGATGAAGAGCGGCAGCTTGTCGGAGATCGCGGTGCCGAAGTCCTCGAAGATCGCCGTGATGCCGCCGACGTGCACCCGGGCGCCGGTTTGCCGCTCGACCGGCGGAATCAGCTCGTCGCGGATGTGGTCGAGCAGCTCCGTCGTCTTCTCGCTCTGCGGCGAGGTCGTCGGGTAGAGCTGGAAGACGCCGGTGTTCTGCGCCGGGTTGAGCATCACCGGCGTCGTCTCGGCGACCCCTTCGGACCCGGCGAGCTCCCTGCGCAGCTCGGTCAGCGCGGTGTCGTCGCCTTTTGCCGGCAGCGCCGCGACGATCGAGAAGGGGCCGTTGAAGCCGGGCCCGAACCCTTCGGCAAGCAGGTCGTAGGCCTCGCGCGTCGTCGTCCCGGCGGGGTCGGTGCCGGCGTCGTTGGAGCCGAGGCGCAGCGAGAGAGTGGGGATGCAGAGGACGAGCAGCAGGCCGCCCGAGAGCAGGGCCGAGGCGACGGGGCGACGCTGGATCTCGCGGCTCCAGCGGAACCAGCGGGTGTTCTCGGTGGTGGAGGGCTTGCGGGCGCCGAGGCCCGGGATGCGCAGCTTGTCGACTCGGTGGCCGGCGATCGTCAGCAGCGCCGGCAGCAGGGTCAGCGCCGCGATCATCGTCATCAGCACCGCGAAGGCCGCCGCCATTGCCACGCCGTAGAGGAAGGAGAGGCCGAGCAGCAGCATCCCCATCAGGGCGATGATCACCGTCACGCCGGCGAAGAGCACCGCCCTGCCGGCGGTGTCGACGGCGGCGATCGACGCATCGCGCGGTTCGAGACCCTCGTCGAGGCCGTTGCGGAAGCGGGTGAGGATGAAGAGGGCGTAGTCGATGCCGACGCCGAGGCCGATCATCGCGGCCAGCTGCGGCGCGAACTCGGCCGTGTCGAAGACGTGGGTGCCGAGGGTGACGAGGCTGAGGCCGACGCCGAGCGCGAACAGCGCAGTGACCAGAGGGAGGCCCATGGCGACGACCGAGCCGAAGGTGAGCAGGAGGATTACCACCGCCGCCAATAGGCCGATCGCGAACGAGGAGTCGCCTTCTTCTTCGGCCCGCGCTTCCTCGACCGGCTGGCCGCCGAGGTCGACCTGGAGGCCGTTGCCGTTTGCCGCCTCCGCCTCCTCGATCAGCTTCGCCGTGTCGCCTTCCTCGAGTTCGCTGCTGAAGACGTCGTACTGGACGGTCGCGTAAGCGATCTTGCCGTCCTCGCTGATCGCCGCCGCCCCGTCCCCCGCATAGGGGCTGGCGACTTCGCTCACGTGCGGCAGCGCCTTCGCTTCGGCGAAGAGCCCCTCCATGGTCCTGCGGACCGCGGACGAGGAAACGCCTTCGTCGGCCTTGAAGACGATCGTCGTCGTGTCGCCCGACTGGGCCGGGAACTTGGTTTCCAGCAGGTCGAAGGCCTCGGTCGAGTCGGAGGCCGGCAGCTTGAAGTCTTCGGAGAAGTCGGAGCCGACCGAGCCGGCGATCATCCCGACCCCGACCAAGGCGACGATCCAGCTGAGGATCACGGTCTTGCGGTGCCCGGTGCACCAGGTGGCGAGGCGTCGCATCGACGGCGCACCGTAGCGAACCCGTCCGCTCGACTCCCCTACCCCGGACTGCATCAACTTCTCGGCCTGCTGGGCCTAGAAGTTGATGAAGTTCGTGACGCGGGACCCGGGGGTTAGATTTCGGGCGATGCCCGACCCCTCAATCGTGCGCTTCCGGCGCGTCATCACGGCTGCCTACGCGCACCTGGAGGCCCGCCGGCAGGAGGTCAACGACCTCAACGTGTTCCCGGTCGCCGACGGCGACACGGGGGACAACATGTCGATGACGATGCGCGCGGTGATGGAGGAGCTGGACCGGCTCGACGGGCTCGAGGTCGACGAGATCGGCCGCACCGAGCTGGTTCAGGCGTTGGCCCGGGCCGCGCTGATGGGCGCGCGCGGCAACTCGGGAGTGATCCTCAGCCAGATCGTCCGCGGCGCCGCCGAGGAGCTCGCCAGCCGGCCGGGAGAGCTGATCGACCCGGTCCTGGTTGCCTCGGCCTTCGCCAGCGCCGCCGATGCGGCCTACGACTCGGTACGCGAGCCGGCCGAGGGGACGATGCTGACCGTCTTCCGCGAGATGGCGCACTCGATCGCCCGCCAGCTCTCCCGGCTCGAGGCCGACAAGCAGCGGCTCGACCGCGGCGTCAGCGATGAGGACCAGGATGCAGTCCTCGCCGAAGTGCTTGAGCGGGCGATTGCCGACGGCCAGCGTGCGGTCGAGCGCACGCCGGAGCAGCTCGACGTCCTGCGCGAGTCTGGAGTCGTCGACGCGGGCGGCTACGGCCTGGTGCTGATCCTCGCCGGGGTCGTCGCCGGCCTGCGCGGCGATGGCGCCGCCGTCCCCGAGGTCTCCCACCACGAGGCGCCGCGCCTCAGCCGCCCCCATCACGAGGACAGCCGCTTTCGCTACTGCACCAACTTCATCGTCTCCGGCACCGGCCTGCAGGGGCGCGACTTCCTGCCGCGGCTGGAGGGCCTCGGAGACTCGGTGCTCGTCGTCGGCGACGAGGTGACGCTCAAGGTCCACGTCCACACCGACGAGCCCGAGGCCGCGGTTGCCCTCTTCGAGGACGCCGGCAAGGTCACCAACCTTGACGTCGCCGACATGCGCGAGCAGATCGCCGAGCGCCGCGCCCGGCTCGAGGCGGGGCGGACGGGGGTGCTGGCAGTCGCCGCCGGCGAGGGCCTGGAGCAGCTGTTCGGCGAGCTGGGCGCCCACGTCGTGCCGGGAGGAGAGACGCTCAACCCCTCGACCTACGAGCTGCTCGCCGGCATCCACGAGATCCCCAGCGAGGAAGTCCTCGTCCTGCCCAGCTCCTCCAACGTGATCATGGCCGCCGAGCGCGCCTGCGAGCTGTCCGAGAAGCCGGCCAGGGTCGTATCCGCGACCTCCCAGCAGGCGAGCCTGCTCGCTCTGGTCGAGCTCGACCCGGAAGCCTCCGGCGAGGAGAACGCCGAACGCCTCGGGGCCGCCCTGGAGACGGTGGCGACCGGCGGCGTCGCCTCCGCCGCCCGCGACGACGCCCAGGGTCGCTTCCGCAAGGGGGATGCGGTCGGCTTCGCCGACGGCGAGATAGTCGCCTGGGGCGGCGCCGGGTCGACCCTGGCGGCGACGATCGAGCACCTCGCCCGTGGGGCCGAGATCGTCACCGTGATCGCCGGCGAGGGGGCGCCGATCCCGCTGGCGGAGATCGACCCGCACGTCCCGGACGGGGTCGAGATCGAGACCCACGAGGGCGGCCAGCCGAGCTGGTGGTGGCTGCTCGCCGCCCAGTAGTGCGCTCCTTCTCCGGCAAGTCCGAGCTGACCCCGGCGCAGCTGCGCGAAGCGCCCGTCCACTGGCCGCGTCCGAGCAGGCTCGAGCTGCCCCTACAGGCGATTGAGGGAGTCGGTCCCAAGCTCGCCGAGGTTGCCGCCGACGCCGGCATCCAAACCGTTGGCGATCTGCTGCTGCGCTTTCCGCACGGGCACCGGGATCGCCAGGTCGCCCCGGTTGCCGGCCTCCAGCCCGGCGCCAAGGCGACGATCGCGGTCGAGGTGCTCGCTGACGCCGGGCGCCCCTTCCGCCGGCGAGGCCTGACCATCGCCTCGGTCAAGGTGGGCGACGACTCGGGGACGGTCAGGGCCTCCTGGTTCAACCAGCCCTGGATCGTGCCCAAGCTCACCGCGGGAGCGTCCCTGCTGCTCACCGGCTCAGTCGACAAACGCGGCTTCCGCGTCTCCGAATACGAATTCCTCGAGACCGATCCCAAGCAGGGGCTGGTTCCCGTCCATCCGGCGACCGAGCGCCTCAAGCCGCAGCGGATCCGGCAGTGGATGGAGCAGGCGATCCGCTCGGTGGGCGACGCGGTCGAGCCTCTGCCGGCGGAGCTGCGGGTGCGACGGCGGCTGGCCGGCGTCGCCGACGCGATCGAGGCGGTCCACTTCCCCGAGACGGCGGAGGAGGCGGGGGAGGCCCGGCGCAGGCTCGGTTTCGAAGAGCTGTTCCTCTACCAGGCTGTACTCGCGGCACGCAAGCGCGCTCACCGGGTGGCGAGGGCTGCGCCGCGGCTGGGCGCCCCGGGGGAACCCGTCCAGCGCTGGATCGAGTCGCTGCCGTTCGAGCCGACCGGAGACCAGCTGAAGGCGTTCGAGGAGATCGACACAGATCTCGATTCCGGCGAGCCGATGCAGCGGCTGCTGATGGGGGAGGTCGGCTCGGGCAAGACCGTGGTCGCCCTCTACTCGATGCTGCGGGCCCTGGAAGCTGGGTTCCAGGCGGTGCTGATGGCGCCGACCGAGACGCTGGCCGAGCAGCACGCGGTGACGCTGGGCAGGCTGCTGGCGGAGGAGGCGACTCCGTTCGCGCTGCTCACCGGGGCGACGCCGGCAGCGCGGCGCCGCGAAGCGCTGGAGCGTCTCGCCACCGGCGAGCTGGGTCTGATCGTCGGCACGCACGCTCTGATCGAGCCCACGGTGCAGTTCGCGCGGCTAGGGCTCTGCGTCGTCGACGAGCAGCACCGCTTCGGGGTCGAGCAGCGCCGCACTCTCGACTCGAAGGGTGCGGGAGGGATGGCGCCGCACGTCCTCCACATGACCGCGACGCCGATTCCCCGCACGCTCTCCCTCACCGCCTACGGCGATCTCGATACGACCTCGCTGCACCAGCTGCCCGCTGGGCGCAAGCCGGTCGAGACCCGCCTGGTCGAGGAGGCCGATCGGGCCGCCGCCTACGAGTTCATCCGCAGCTGTCTGCGCGAGGGGCGGCAGGCATACGTCGTCTGCCCGCTGGTCGAAGAGTCCGACAAGCTGCAGGGCCGGGCGGCAGAGGTCGAGGCCGAGCGCCTCGCTGCGGGCGAGCTGAGCGAGTTCTCGGTCGGCGTCATCCATGGCCAGATGCCCTCGGCCCGCAAGGCGGGGGCGATGGAGGCGTTCGCCGGGGGCGCCACCGACGTGCTCGTCGCGACGACGGTGATCGAGGTCGGCATCGACGTCCCCAACGCAACGGTGATGCTGATCGAGGGAGCCGAGCGCTACGGCGTCTCCCAGTTGCACCAGCTGCGCGGCAGGGTGGGGAGGGGAGAGCACGAGTCCCATTGCCTGCTCTTCCCCGAAGACGCGGGCGGGATGGCCAGGCGCCGGCTGAAAGCGGTCGAGCGCGAGCGCGACGGCTTCAAGCTGGCCGAGGTCGATCTCAGCCTGCGCGGCGAGGGCGAGGTGCTGGGGACCCGCCAGCACGGCCTGCCCCGCTTTGCGATCGCCGAGCTGCCCGACGACACGCCGACCCTGGTCGCCGCCCGCGACGAGGTGCTTGCCCTGCTTCGCCGCCACGGCTCGCTCGACGCCGTGGACCTGGGTCCGCTGCTCGACGCCGCCCAGCGCCGCTTCGGCGCCGGCGCCGCCGACCCGATTCCGCTCTAGACGTGCCCCCGGCTATGTGCCCCTATGGGTGCTCAACCGGTGGCACGTCCATAAGGTGCCGGGTGTGAGGGTTATCGCCGGAGAGTTCGGGGGGCAGCGCCTCGTCGCGCCGCGCGGCTGGCGGGTGCGGCCCACCTCCGACCGCGTTCGCGAGGCGATCTTCTCCGCCCTCGGCGACGTCGGCGGCGCCAGCGTCCTCGACCTCTACTGCGGTACCGGCGCGCTGGCGATCGAGGCGCTCTCGCGCGGTGCCTCCCGCGCCGTCCTGGTCGACCGCGACACCCGCGCCGCCATCGGCAACGTCGAGCGGCTCGGCCTCGGCGGGCGCGTCGAGCTGGTCCGTTCGGACGCGATCCGCTGGCTGGCCGGCCGAACGGAGGACCAGCCGGCGGCCGGCTTCGACCTCGTCTTCGTCGATGCCCCCTATAAACTCGCCGACCCCGTGGGGCAGGAACTGGACACTCATCTGCCGCGCCTTCTCGCCGAGGGAGGGCGGGCGATCGTCGAGAGCGGCGCGCGCAGCCCGCTGCGCCTCGATTCGCTCGAGCGCCTGCGCCAGCGTCGCTACGGCGCCGCCGACGTCGCTTTCTACGGGCGGACTGCCTGATGGCTCAACGCAACGGTACGGTCGTCTGCCCGGGCAGCTACGACCCGGTGACGAACGGTCATCTCGACATCATCACCCGCACCTCCTCGGCCTTCGAGCGGGTCGTGGTCGGCGTCGTCAACAACCCGATCCGTAAGGAGAGGACCCTGTTCACGGCCGAGGAGCGACAGGCCTTCATCAGGGAGGCGACCGCCGACCTCGCCAACGTCGAGGTGAGGATCTTCTCCAACCTGCTGGTCGAGTTCGCGCGGGAAATGGAGGCGAAGGCGATCGTCAAGGGGCTGCGGGCGATCTCCGACTTCGAGTACGAGTTCGAGATGGCGCAGCTCAACCGCAAGCTCGACCCCGGAGTCGAGAGCATCTACATGATCGCCTCGCCCCAATACAGCTTCCTTTCCTCGACCGGAGTGAAGGAAATGGCGACCTTCGGCGGCGACGTCTCCGACCTGGTTCCGACCCCGGTGGCGGCGATGATGGCGCAGCGCCTGGGCGACAGGTAGGCTTCCCCCGGTCGGACCGGCGTGGGCGAGAGTTTGCAAAAAGCTGAGGAAATAACCGCTTCTTCACCGAAAAAGCCCTGGACACGTAGGCTTACGACCTGCTGATGGACGTTCTCGTTCTAATAGACAAGCTCGATGATGTAGTTCACAACGCTCGGCCCGTCCCCCTGACGGACCAGGTTCGCGTGGACCGCGAGGAGATCTACGACCTCCTCGACCAGATGCGGGCGACGATCCCCGAGGAGATCAAGCAGGCGCGCTGGATCGTCAAGGAGCGTCAGGAGATGCTGGCCGAGGCCAAGCGCGAGGCGGAGCGGATCGTCCGCGAGGCCCGTGAGCAGCAGGCCCGCCTGATCTCCGACGAGGAGGTCACCAAGCAGGCCGAGCGGGCCGCCGACGAGATCGTCGAGGACGCCCGCACGCGCGAGCGTGAGATCCGCCTCGGCGCCGAGGACTACGCCGACGAGATCCTCAACACGCTCGAGGTCAACCTGCAGAAGTTCCTCGCCGCCGTGCAGCGCGGCCGCGACAGGCTTGCCGGCCGCGACGAAGAGCAGCAGCCGGTGCCCGAGCTCGACGAGCAGCAGTCCTAGCCGCTACTCCAGCTTCAGCTCCTTGAGCTTGTCCCACCTTGGGTCAGGGCCGCTGTCGTGTTCGTGGTCCTTGGGGTCGGCGTCGTTCAGGGACTCGCCGCAGACGGGGCAGAGCCCGGCACAGTCCTCGCGGCAGAGGAACCGGGTTGGGATCGCAAGGACGGCGGCGTCATGGGCCCAGCGGCCGAGGTCCAATTCCTCGTCCTCGACGTAGGGGCTCAGCAGCTCCTCGTCGTCGGTGTTTTCCTGTGCCACCTCGCGGGCGTCGACTCCGGTTTCGAACGCTGAGCCCTCGAGGCAGCGCATGCAGGGACCCTCGATCCTGAGCGGGAAGCGGAGGCGAAACGCGTAGCCCCCACTGGGGCGGGAGACGTCGATCCTGGCCTGGACCGATTCCGGCTTGACCGCGTAGGTCTGCCCGCCCAGCTCCAGCGGGTCGAGCCGAACCGGGAGCTCCAGCCGCCTGCCCTCGCCGTGGGCGAGGGAGAGCCGTGCGAGATCGACGATGGTCGGCGCTTGCGCCATGAGCACTCCTCCGCTGGGGCCGGGACTTACGATGGCAGCCACCGACGAGGTTACGGAATGGATCGATTCGACTGGACACCCGAGGCCTACCTGGAGCGGATCCGCGCCCAGATCCCCCGCTACGACGAGTTGCAGGAGCAGGCTGTCGCGGCGATCCCGTTCCCCCCCGAGCGGGTACTGGAGCTCGGCATGGGGACCGGAGAGACGACCCGGCGGCTGATCGAGGCCCACCCGCAGGCCTGGGTCGTCGGCCTCGACGCCAGTCCCGACATGGTCTTTCGCGCCCGCCAGACCTACGACGACGTCCAGCTCGCGCGCATGGAGGACCCCCTTCCCGACGGTCCCTGGGACCTGGTCATCTCCGTCCTCTCGGTCAACGACCTCGGCGACGAGCAGAAGCAGTCCCTCTTCCGCCGCGTCAGGGAGCACTCCCGCTCCCTCGTCATCGGCGATGTCTTCGAGCCCGGCCAGCTGCAGCGCCTGGTTGAGTGGTGCGGCGGCGAAGTTGCCTGGGAAGCCGGCGACCTCGCCGTCGTTCGGGCCGAGTACTGAGTCACCCGCTACCATCCCGCGACCGATGGCGGTCCCTAAGAAGAGAACCTCGAGCGCCCGGCGCGACAAGCGGCGTGCTCAGCACAAAGCCGGCAAGGCGCGGCTGAACCGCTGCCCGCGTTGCCATAGCCCCCGGCTTCCGCACCGCGTTTGCCCCACCTGCGGCACTTACGCGGGGCGCGAGGTGATCAAACACCCGATCGCCGAGCCCTCGGCGACCCCCTCCGACACGCAGGAGTGATGCCGGCCGGGCGCGGCGTGACCGTGGCCCTGGACGGCTACGGCGCCGAGCAAGGCTTCGCTGCGACGGCGCAGGGGGCGAAGCTCGCAGCGGCCGACGGCATCGGCGTGCGCGTCTTCGGCCCTGCCGAGGAGCTGGGACTGGAGGGAGTCTCCGGTGTCGAGGTCATCCCGACCGCGGAGTGGATCGCCAACGACGAGGACCCAGTGCCCGCCGTTCGCGCCCGCAAGGAGGCCTCGGTCGTTCGTGCCGCCGCCGACGTCGCCGCGGGCGACGCGGACGCGATGGTCAGCCCCGGTTCCACCGGAGCGACGATGGCCGCGGCGACCTTCGGCATCCGCAGGATCAAGGGGGTGCGGCGCCCCGCCCTCGCCGTGCAGCTCCCCGTTCCGGGCAAGCAGGTCCTCTTCCTCGACGTCGGCGCCAACGCCGAGGTTCGGGCCCAGCACCTGGTCCAGTTCGCCTTTCTCGGCGCCGCCTTCAGCGAGGCCGTGCTGGGTGTGAAAAGCCCCCGGGTCGGGCTGCTCTCGGTAGGCGAGGAGGCCGGCAAGGGGCGCGAGGAGGTGGTCGCCGCCAACGCTGCCCTCAAAGGGGCTGCCGGGATCGAGTTCGTCGGCAACGTCGAGGGACGCGACCTGCCGGGGGGCAGCGCCGACGTCGTGGTCACCGACGGCTTCACCGGCAACGTATCGCTGAAGCTGATGGAGGGCACTGCGAGTGCCGTCGCCGGCGCCATCCGCGACGCCGCCCGCTCGAACCCGCTCGCCGCGCTTGGGGGTCTTCTCATGCGCCCGGCTCTCGACGGTTTGCGGCGCGAGCTCCACCCAGACACCACCGGCGGCGCGATTCTTCTCGGCCTGAGGGGCATCGCCGTCACTGGCCATGGCAGCTCGGGAGCGGAGGGTATAGCCAACGCGCTGCGCCTGGCGGCGCGTTGCGCCGAGGTCGACGCGGTCGGGCGCACTGCGGCGCTGCTACGCGAGGCGGGCGTGATAGGAACCAGGGAATGACCCACGAGGAGGTCCTGAAGCTGGTTCGCGAGCACCTCGCCGAGGAGCTGGAGGTGGACGTCGCCAAGATCGGCGAGCAGACCCGCTTCAAGGATGACCTCGACGCCGACTCGCTCGACCTCTACGAGCTCGTGATGGAGCTGGAGGACACCTACGGGATCTCCGTCTCCGAGGAGCAGGCAGCACGGATCGAGACGGTCGGCGACGCGGTTGCCTTCGTCCTCGAGCACGCCCCGGCGGCGTGAGCGAGCCGAAGCCGAGCACGCTGGCGGATCTGGTCGAGGCTCTGCCCGAGGACCTGCGGCGCCAGGCGCTGACCCACTCCTCCTGGACCGAGGACCGGCGCGACTCCTTCGAGCGCCTCGCCTACCTCGGCGACAGCGTCCTCGCCCTCGCCGTCGCCCGCGACCTGCTCGAGCGCTTCCCCGAGGAAGACGCGGGAGGCTTGACCAAGATCCACAACCAGGCGGTCAGCGGCGTCTCCTGCGCAGCGGTCGGGCGACTGCTGGGGGTGCCTGAGATGCTGCGTGCGAACGAGCCGGAGGACGCCCTGGCGGCGATCCCGGCCGAGGTGCTGCTGAGCGGCGAGCGTCCGCTGCCGGAGGCGACCGAGGCGCTGATCGGCGCCTGCTTCCTCGCCTTCGGTTTCGAACGCACGGCGGAGGCGGTCACCGCCGCTTTCGAACCGCGGATCGAGCACGCCTCGGAGACGAGGATCGACTTCAAGTCGGCGCTGCAGGAGCTGTTGGCGCGCCGCCGGGCGCACGTAAGCTACGAGGTGATTGCCGAATCGGGTCCTCCACACCAGCGCACGTTCGAGGTCGCAGCGGTCGTCGGCTCCGAGCGGGTAGGCGAAGGCGAAGGACGGAGCAAGAAGGCGGCCGAGCAGGCCGCGGCCGAGCAGGCACTGCAGCGGCTTGGGGGCTAGGGATGGCGTCGCGTCCGACTCAAACGCAAGTCTTGGCGATTCAGGACTGAGGACAGAGCGATGTATCTGAGATCGATAGAGATGAAGGGGTTCAAGTCGTTCCCCGAGCGGGCGAAGCTGGAGTTTTCGCCCGGCGTCAGCGTGATCGTCGGTCCCAACGGCTCCGGCAAGTCGAACATCACCGACGCGGTGCTCTGGGCGCTGGGTGAGCAAAGCCCTGGGGCGATCCGCGGCGCCTCGATGCAGGACGTGATCTCGGCAGGGGGCAAGGGGGTCGGACAGCGCCGCGCCGCCGAGGTCGAGGTGGTGATCGACAACTCCGAGGGCCGCGCCGCGACCGAGCTCTCCGAGATCTCGGTGAAGCGAACGCTCGACCGCTCCGGCGACGGTGCCTACCGGCTCAACGGCGCCCGCTGCCGCCTCGTCGATGTCAGCGAGGTGCTGTCTGACGCCAATCTGGGCAAGGAGATGCACTCGGTGATCAGCCAGGGCCGGGTCGAGTCGATCGTCCACTCGAAGCCGCGCGAGCGGCGACTGCTGGTCGAGGAGGCCGCCGGGCTGGGCAAGCACCGCAAGCGCCGCCGCCGCGCCGAGCTGAAGCTGCGCGCGGCGCGCGACAACCTCGACCGCGCCCTCGACCTCGAGCGCGAGGCGCGCACGCGACTGCGCCCGCTGAAGCGCCAGGCCGAAGCGGCTGAGCTGGGCGCCCGGATCGAGCGCGAGGAACTGGGCCTGCGCGGCCGTCTGGTCGGTGAGGACCTGCGCTTCGGCGCCGATCGCGCCGCCGCGGCCGAGAAGGCCGCCGGCGAGGCGCGCGTCGCCCGGGCGGAGATCGAGCAGCGGCTGGCCAAGGTGAGCGAGCAGCGGCGGGCAGCCGAGGAGCGCTTTGCCGCCCGCGACCGCGAGCGCACTCAGGCGTGGGGGGTGCTGACCAAGCTGCGCGGGGAGCAGCAGCGGATCGCAATCCGCGCCACCGGCCTCGGCGACCGCGAGGGCGAGCTGATGGCCGGTCTGGACGCGCTGCGAACCGAGCTCGGCCCACTGACCCTGGACGTCGGTTCCGCTGCGGCTCCCGGCGAGCGCGCCCGCAAACTGGAGCAGGAGCTGGGGGAGGTCGAGGCAGGTCTTTCCGGCGCGGCCGACGGTCTCGCTCGCGCCCGTTCGGGAGAGGCGAGCGAGAGCGCACGCGCAACGGCGCTGGGAGCGGTGCGCAGCGGCGCCGAGCGGGCCGTGCGCCACGCCAGGCGAGCCGAGGCGCTGCTCGGCGAGCGCCACCGCGAGCTGCTGCGCAAGCGCCTGCAGGCCGGCGAGGAATTGCTCGACGACGTCCGTGCCGCTGCTGCCGCCTCGGCCGGTGCCGAGGCCGCGGTTCGCGCCCGGGTCGAGCTGATCGAGCGCAAGGTCGTCGGCGGTGAGGGAGATGGCGATGAGATCGCCGAGGAGATGCGCCAGTGCTCCCAGCGCGAGTACGAGCTGCAGGCGGAGATGAAGGCCGCCTCAGACAGGCTGACAGAGGTCGAGGTCGAGGCCGCCCATCTCGGTGACCGCCGCGCCGAAGCGGCCAAGCAGCTGGCCTCGATCTCCGAGCGGCTGGGCGAGGAGGTCGAGCCGGCGGAGGAGCCCCTGAGCGACGAGGAACGGGCTGACATCGACCGGCGGCTCGAGCGCCTCGAGCGACGGCGGGCCCAGATCGGTCCGGTCAACCCGCTCGCCAAGCGCGAGTACGAGGAGGCCCGGGAGCACGTCGAGTCGCTGCAGACCCAGCGCGAGGACACCGAGCGCGGGATGCGCGAGCTGGAGGCGCTGATCCGCGACATCGATCGCGAGATCGAGCGCGCCTTCGAGCAGACCTTCGAGGCGACTGCGAAGAACTTCGAGGAGATGGTCGAGCACCTCTTCCCGGGCGGCCGCGGCCGTCTGCGCCGGGTCAATCTGCGTCCAGTTCGCGACGCCGACGCCACCACTGAGGAGGAGCCGGCCGAGGAGGGCGAGGAGGAAGAAGGGCGCAACGAGTTCGGGGTCGAGATCGAGGTCACCCCGGCCGGCAAGTCGACCCGCAAGCTCTCACTGCTCTCGGGCGGGGAGAAGTCCCTCGTCGCCCTTGCCTTCGTCTTCGCCGTCTTCCTCGCCCGCCCCTGTCCCTTCTACATCCTCGACGAGGTCGAGGCGGCCCTCGACGACGCCAACATCGATCGCTTCCTGCAGCTGATCCGCCGCTTCTCCGACCGTGCCCAGTTCGTCATCGTCACCCACCAGAAGCGGACGATGGACGCCGCCGACGTTCTCTATGGGGTGACGATGGGCGGCGACGGGGTGACCAAGGTCGTCTCCCGTCGCCTCCCGCGCGAAGTCGAGGAGGGCGAGGCGGAGTTTGAGGTGGAGGCCGAGAAGCCTGCCCCACCGCCCTTTGCGGGCGTCACGGCCGACGAAGAGGAGGCTGGTGACGAGGGCGTTGCCGCATCGCCGGCCGGCCTGCTCGGCGAGTCCTCTCCCGCACGCTCGCAGCCCGGCTCGGCCGAAGCCGCGTAAGCAAACCTCAAAGAAACTCGCGCGTTTCCTGTGGGTGCCCTGCGCTACGCTGTTGCCGGGTACGAAAGGAGGGCCAAGATGGCCCAACGGCATATGGACAGGCTGACGTCGTTCGACACGTCATTCCTCTCCAACGAGAGATCCCACGGGCACATGGCGATTGGCGCCGTGCTCGTCTGCGAGGGCACTCCGCCCAGCCACGAGGACTTCCTCGTCAGCGTGCGCAGCCGTCTGCATCACCTGCCGCGTCTGCGCCAGCGCCTCGCCTTCCCGCCGCTGCAGCTGGGCCGGCCGTTCTGGGTCGACTATCCGGACTTCGACATCCACGACCACGTCCGCCGGGTGAGCCTGCCGGCGCCCGGGACCGAGACTCAGTTCCGCGAGCAGGTCGCCAAGACCTTCTCGCCGCCGCTCGACCGCTCGCGGCCGCTCTGGGAGCTGTGGCTGGTCGAGGGCCTCGAGGGCAACCGCTTCGGCATCGTCTACAAGACCCACCACGCCCTCGCCGACGGGATCTCGGCGGTGGACATCGGCACGTTGCTCTTCGACGTGGCGCCGAAAACCGAGCCCGTACGCGATGAGGAGCCCTGGCACCCACACACGCCACCGTCCAAGCTTGGCCTGCTCGGTCATGCGGCCACCGGGATCGGAGCGACGGTGCGCCGCTTCGCCAAATGGATCTGGAGTGCGCTGCGCCGTCCGAAACGAGCGTTCAAGCGTGCCTCCGACGGCCTTGTCGGCCTCTGGGAGGTCACCTGGGCACTGACCAAGCCGGCGCCGAAGGTGCCGCTCAACGTCGAGCTCGGTCTCGAGCGCTGCTTCTGCGGCACCCGCGTCAGCCTCGAGGAGTTCAAGCAGATCAAGAACGTCCTCGGCGGCACGGTTAACGACGTCTCTCTCGCTGTTGCCGCCGGCGCCCTGCGCAGCTGGATGCAGGACCGCGGCCTCGAGACCGAGGGCGTCGAGTTGCGGGCCCTGGTCCCGGTCTCGGTCAGGACCCAGAACGAGCACGGCGAGCTGGGTAACCGGCTGACCGCGATGCGCGGCCCGCTGCCGGTCGGGATCGCCGACCCAGCCGAGCGCCTGAACTTCGTCCGCTCTGCGATGGATGACCTGAAGGCCTCCAAGCAGCCACTCGGGGCCGAGGCGATCTGGGCCCTCAACGACTGGTTCCGCGACTTCGCGCCGCCCCTGCTGCTCTCGCCGACCTCGAAGATCAACTTCTCGACCAGGCTCTTCAACCTCCTGGTCACCAACTTCCCCGGCCCTCAGATTCCGCTCTACGTCCTCGGCCGCGAGCTGGTCGAGGTCTACCCGGTCGGCTTCCTCGCCAAGCGGCACGCGCTCTCGCTGGCGATCATCAGCTACAACGGCGCGATCGGCTTCGGCCTGCTCGGCGACGGCGAGGCGATGGGGGACATCGAGCAGATCGCCCGCCACATCGACGCCGCCGTGGACGAGCTCCGAGACGCTGCCGGGATAGCCTCCAGCATCGATGGCGACCAGTTGGCAGGAGATATTCGACCTGGGGTCGAGGGCGACCCCAAAGGTCTCGTCCGAGGCTGAGTCCGAGGGAGAGCGCCGCGGTGTCTTCCGCCGCCTGCGCGAGAGCCTCTCGAAGAGCAGGCAGGCGCTCAGCGAGGAGATCTCGGCCAGCCTCTTCGAGCGCATCGACGAGGAGACCTGGGAGCGGCTGGAGGAGGCGCTGATCCTCGCCGATGCCGGCGCTCCGACCACGGCGAAGGTGGTCGAGCGGCTGGAGCACGAGGTCGATGCGGGAACGGTTCTCGCCGACGGCGAGGCGGTGCGCGAGCGGCTGATCGAGATCCTCGCCGAGGTCGCCGCGACTGGGCGCAAGCAGATCGACCTCAGCGGCGAGCCGGCGATCCTGCTGGTGGTCGGGGTCAACGGAACCGGCAAGACGACGACGATCGGCAAGATCGCCTGGCACCTCTCCAAGGAGCTGGGGCTCTCGGTCGTCCTCGCCGCCGCCGACACCTACCGCGCCGCCGCCGCCGAGCAGCTCGCCGAGTGGGCAGAGCGCTCAGGGGCGGAACTGGTTCGCTCCGAGGAGGGCGGCGACCCCGGCGCCGTCGCCTTCGACGCGATCGCCGCCGCCCGGGCGCGCGGCGCCGACGTGGTGATCGTCGACACCGCCGGCCGCCTGCACACGCAGAGCAACCTGATGGACGAGCTCTCCAAGGTGCGCCGCGTGATCGCCAAGCAGATTCCGGAGGCGCCCCACGAGACGCTGCTCTCGATCGACGCGACCACCGGTCAGAACGGCCTGCGTCAGGCCAAGGTCTTCGCCGAAGCTGTCGAGGTCGACGGCGTCGTCCTGACCAAGCTGGACGGGACCGCCAAGGGCGGCATCGTCCTCGCGATCGCCGACGAGCTCGGCATCCCGGTGAAGCTGATCGGCACCGGCGAGACGCTCGAGGACCTGCGCCCCTTCGATCCGGCCGATTTCTCCCGCGCCCTCCTGGCCGACTAGCAACGCGAACGCACCGCTGCCTTAAGCTCCGCGGACGGTGTTCGACCAGCTTTCAGAGCGGCTTCAGGCGACCCTTTCCGAGGTCCGCTCGCGCGGCAAGCTGAGCGAGGCCGACGTCGATGCGGCGATGCGCGAGATCCGCCTCGCCCTGCTCGAGGCCGACGTCAACTTCAAGGTCGTCAAGTCCTTCACCGCGACGCTGAAGGAGCGCTGCCTCGGGGCCGAGGTGCTGGAAAGCCTCGACCCCGGCCAGCACGTCGTCAAGATCGTCAACGAGGAGCTGGCCACGCTGATGGGCGGCAGTGGCCGCGATCTCGCCTTCTCCTCAAGCGGTCCGACCGTGATCCTGATGGCCGGTCTGCAGGGCTCGGGCAAGACGACCGCCTGCGCCAAGCTCGCCCGTCACCTCGGCCAGTCCGGCAAGGACGTCGCCCTCGCCGCCTGCGACGTCTACCGGCCCGCCGCCGTCGATCAGCTGGTCACGGTCGGCAAGCGCGCCGGCGCCCACGTCTACGAGCAGGGCACCGACCGCGATCCGGTCGACATCGCCGCCTGGGCCCTCGACCGCGCCCGCGAAGAGCGCCGCGACGTGCTGATCGTCGACACCGCCGGCCGCCTCCACATCGACGAGGACCTGATGGGCGAGCTGACGCGGATCCGCAAGAAGGTACGCCCCCATGACGTGCTGCTCGTCGTCGACGCGATGACCGGCCAGGACGCGGTCGGGGTCGCCGAGTCCTTCGCCGAGGCGGCGGAGTTCGACGGCGTCGTGATGACCAAGCTCGACGGCGATGCCCGCGGCGGTGCCGCGCTCTCGGTCAAGGCGGTGACGGGCAAGCCGATCCTCTTCGCCTCGACCGGCGAGAAGCTGGAGGCCTTCGACCGCTTCCATCCGGACCGGATGGCCTCGCGCATCCTCGGCATGGGCGACGTACTCAGCCTGATCGAGAAAGCCGAGCAGCAGGTCGACGAGAAGCAGGCGCTCGACCTGCAGCAGAAGCTGGAAAAGAACCAGTTCACCCTCGAGGACTTCCTCCAGCAGATGCGCCAGGTGCGCAAGATGGGGCCGCTCAGCGGCCTGATCGGGATGCTGCCGGGGATGGGGGCGATGAAGCAGCTGAAGAACGCCGACGTCGACGAGGGCGAGCTCGACCGGGTCGAGGCGATCATCCTCTCGATGACGCCGATGGAGCGCGCCAACCCGGCGATCATCAAGGGATCGCGCCGCAAACGGATCGCCAACGGCTCCGGGACGAAAGTCCAGCACGTCAATCAGCTGGTCAAGCAGTTCGACCAGATGCGCAAGCTGATGCGCCAAATGACCACCGGCAAGATGCCCAGCCCGGAGCAATTGGCCCAGATGCAGGGTGGAGCACCGCGCCCGAAGGTGCGTAGGCGCTAACCTGCCGCAGTCCATATGGCAGTCCGAATCAGACTCAGACGCGTCGGGTCGAAGAAGAACCCGATCTGGCGGATCGTCGTCGCCGACAAGCGCTCGCCGCGCGACGGGCGCACGATCGAGACCATCGGTCGTTACAACCCGCAGACCGAGCCCTCGACGATCGAGGTCGACGAGGAGCGTGCGCGGCACTGGCTCGAGCACGGAGCCCAGCCGTCGGAGACGGTCGCCACCCTGCTGCGCACCAAGGGCATTGCCGCCTCGGGCAGCTGAGGCATGACCGATCTGCTCGAGTTCCTCGTCAGAGCGCTGGTCGAGGACCCCGAGGCAGTCGTGGTCGAGGAGCTGGAAGAGAACGGCGACCTCGTCTATGAGATCTCCGTCGCCGAGGACGACCTCGGCCGGGTGATCGGCAAAGGCGGCCGCGTGGCTAATGCGATCCGCACCGTCGCCAAGGCCGCCGCGGTCCGGCTCGACCGGCGCGTGATCGTCGACATCCTCGACTGACGCCGCCGCCCGCCAGAATGGCGCTGTGAAGCTCGACATCTTCACCCTCTTCCCCGAGGCGTTCGACTGGTTTCGCTCGCAGCGCTCGGTCCAGAACGCGCTGGGGGAAGGCAACGAGCTGCGCCTCTTCAACTACCGCGATACGACCCCGCTTGGCGCCGGCCAGGTCGACGACGCGCCCTACGGTGGCGGCGCCGGCATGGTGCTCAGGGTCGACGTGGTCGACGCCGCCCTGCAGGCCGCCTATCCCAACGGCGAGCGGCCCCGAGTCGTGCTGCTCTCGCCGACCGGCAGGCTGCTCGACGACGCCCTCGCCGACGAGCTGACAGCGGAGCCGCACCTGACGGTGCTCTGCGGTCGCTACGAGGGGTTCGACGAGCGCGTGCACGATCACTTCGCCGATGACGAGGTTTCGATCGGCCGCTATGTCCTGGCCGGGGGGGAGCTGCCGGCGATGGTTCTCGCCGACGTCGTGATGCGCAAGCTTCCGGGCGCGCTCGGGCACGAGCGCAGTGCGGTCGAGGAGTCCTTCAGCCAGGTGCTGGAGGGGGCGCCGGAGTACCCCCACTACACCCGCCCGGCCCTCTATCGCGGCTGGCAGGTTCCCGAGGTGCTGCTCTCCGGAGACCACGAGCGGGTGCGTCTCTGGCGGGCCGAGCAGAGCCGTGCTCGTGCCGAGCAGCTCGATTCTCGCCCCGAGTAGCTACCATTCGGCGGCCGCGCGGAGCCCATGCTGGGCCCGGCGGTCTTTTTTCGCCAATGAGCAGCGTTATCGACAGCATCGAGCGGGGCCAGCTGAGGCAAGGACTGCCGTCCTTCGACCCTGGCGATCGCGTGCGCGTTCACTTCCAGGTCGTCGAGGGCAGCCGCCGCCGCACCCAGGTCTTCGAGGGAATCGTTCTGCGGCGGCAGGGTTCCGGCGTCCGCGAGACCTTCACCGTGCGCAAGCAGTCCTTCGGGGTCGGCGTGGAGCGGACCTTTCCGCTGCACTCGCCGAAGATCGAGAAGCTGGAGATCGCCGCGCGCGGCGACGTGCGCCGGGCGAAGCTCTACTACCTGCGCGGCCGGATCGGCAAGGCGGCACGGGTCGCCGAGCGGCGCTGGGGGATCGACGAGGAGTTGATCTCGGTGCCGGCGGCAGCCGAGCCGGCAGCGGTGGATTCCGAGGGCGTCAGCCAGGCGGACGAAGACGCGGCCCGGGCGGATGCGCCCGAGGCTGACGAGTCGACGCCCGAGGCAGAGTCCTCGGAGGCCGAGGCTGCGGCGGAGTCAGAGCCGGAGCCGGAGGCAGCTGCCGAGCCCGAGGCGGTTGCAGAGAAAGAGGCAGAGCCGGAGGCCGAGGCCGAGAGCGAGACTGAGAAGGGCACGGACGCCGAGGCGCCCGAGGCGGGGGAGACCGAGGACAGCGCTACGGCTGAGGATGCCGAGGACGAGCCGTCGGAGGAGAAGTCCGATGACTCCGGCAAGGACTCGGCCTGAACCCTTCGATCCCGAAGCCGAAGACTCGCGGCGGCGGGCTGATCGAGCTGGTCGTCATCGTTGCGCTGGCACTGGGGCTGGCACTGGCGATTCAGGCGTGGTTGATCAAGCCCTACCAGATCCCCTCTCAGTCGATGGAGCCGACGCTCGACGTCGGCCAGCGGGTCCTGGTCAATCGCTTTCTCTACCACTTCGCCGACCCGGGGATCGGCGACATCGTCGTCTTCCACCCGCCGGTAGGAGCGGACAGCGGTACCGAGTGCGGCGCTCCTCATTCCCCCCAGGAAGCCTGCTCGACTCCGACCGAAGCCGAGTCGGACCAGAACTTCATCAAGCGGATCGTCGCCGGGCCGGGAGACACCCTCAGCGTCCGCGACGGCCACCCGGTCGTCAACGGCGTGGCGAAGACCGAAGAGTCCTACACGATGCCCTGCGGCAGCGCCAGTATCTGCAATTTGCCGAAACCGATCACCATTCCACCCGACCACTACTTCATGATGGGCGACAACCGTGGGGAAAGCGACGACAGCCGCTTCTGGGGACCCGTCCCTCGCGACTGGATCATCGGCAAGGCCTTTGCCACCTACTGGCCCCCAGACCGCATCGGCGTCTTCTAGGGGCTCCGGCGGCAAGGTCCACCGGCGCCGCCTTGCCCGCACGCGGCGGCTGTTCGCCTTCGATCGCGGTCTCGGTACGCGCCTCGTCGCAGGCGCTGACGAGGCGGGGCGAGGATGCCTCGCCGGGCCCCTGGTTGCCGCCGCGGTGCTGATCGATTACGAGACGCTCTCGCACGCCGATCGCCGCGCCCTCGCCGGCCTGCACGACTCCAAGCAGATGAATGCGGAGCGGCGGGAGGAGTTGTTCCCTTGCGTCCTCCGCGCAGCGACCCGGGCCAGCGTCGTCGTCCGCTGCGTGAGGGGCATCGACGACCGCGGCCTGCACGTGACCAACATCGAGGCTCTCTCCAGCGCGCTCGAACGGCTGGCGCCCGACGCCGATGCGACCTGTCTGGTCGACGGGTTCTCGCTGCGCGACTGCACCGTCCCGCACCGGGCCGTGATCGAGGGAGACGGCACCAGCGCCGCGATCGCCGCCGCCTCCATCCTCGCCAAGGTGACCCGCGACCGCTACATGCACGGGGCCGGCCGCGACCATCCCGGCTGGGGCTTCGAGGAGCACGTCGGCTACTCGACCCCGGAGCACCGCAGCGCGATCGAGCGAATCGGGATCTCGCCGCTGCACCGCCGCTCCTTCCAGTCGGTGGCCTACTCCCAGCTCGAGCTGGCCGGGTGACGCGGGGCCGGCACATATCGGCGTCCTCGGTCGCTCGCGTGCAGAGCACGCCACGCTCCCTGTGTCCTTGATCTGCTTGGCCCCGCGCCACCCGGGGCTAGAACGCTGCTCGTAGGTGCTCGACGTCGGCCACCTGACCGTGGCGGTCGAAGCTGACGCCGACTGCGTCGAAGCGGATCTCGGCGTAGCGAGGGAGACCGCGTCGTTCCGCCATCCAGGCCGTGGCGAGGCGGCGCAGGCGCAGCTGCTTGCGCCGGTCGACGGCGTGGACGGGTCGCACAGGACCGAAGCCCGAGTCCTCGCGACCCGCCTTGACCTCGACGAAGACGAGAGTCCGCCCGTCGAGGGCGACGATGTCGAGCTCGCCGTGGCGAGTGCGCGCGTTGCGCTCGAGGATCTCCCAGCCGGCGGCGGCGAGCCGCCAGGCGACCAGATCCTCCGCCGCTTTGCCGGTCCTCAGCCGCTGGTGGGTCATCGGGATCCACGTTAGGCCGGTGCGGCGCGCCAGTTGCACCTCAGTCGTGACGAATTCCTGACATCTGGCGCACCACTCGTCGGATTGCCGCTCCTAGCGTGGGGACCGTGCTCGCCACGGCGCAGACCTTCACCCTCGACGGCATCTCGGCCCGCCCGGTTCGGGTCGAGGTCGACGTCCACCGAGGCCTTCCCGCCTTCTCCTTGGTGGGCCTTCCCGATGCGGCGGTGAGGGAGGCCCGCGAGCGAGTGCGCGCGGCACTTGTCAACTGCGGCTTCGAGTTTCCCTTGCAGCGAATAGTCGCCAACCTGGCGCCCGCCAGCCTGCGCAAGGCGGGTCCCGGACTGGACCTGGCGATCGCTGCCGCCTTGCTATCGGCCTCGGGGCAGCTGGGCCTCGAAAACTTGCCGAAGCTGGCTCTTGTCGGCGAGCTGGCGCTCGATGGTTCGGTGCAGCCGGTCGCGGGCGTGCTGGCAATCGCCGAGGCGGCTCAGAAGCGGGGAGCGGAGGCGATCGTGGTACCGGCTGAGAACGGCCCCGAGGCGGCGCTGGCCGGCGAGATCGCGGTGATCGGGGTGGAGAGTCTGGGGCAGCTCGCGAGCCTGGCGGCGGGGGAGTGGACACCCACGCGTCCCGAGCCGCTGGATCTGGTGCCGGGGCTGGATTCCTTCGGTCCCGACCTCGCCGACTTGCGAGGGCAGCGTCACCTGCGGCACGCCCTCGAGGTGGCGGCGGCCGGTGGGCACAGCCTGCTGATGGTCGGCCCGCCCGGCGCCGGCAAGTCGCTGGCCGCGAGCCGGCTGCCGTCGATCCTGCCACCGCTTGCTGCCGCCGAGGCGCTGGAGGTGGCACGGATCGCCAGCGCCTGCGGACGCCTCCATGGACAGCCGCCCGCCGGACGGCCGCTTCGCGCTCCCCACCACACGATCAGCCCCGCCGGGCTGATCGGCGGGGGCAATCCGCCCGGCCCCGGCGAGGCCACCCTTGCCCACCGTGGCGTCCTCTTCCTCGACGAGCTCTGCGAGTTTCGCCGTGACACCCTCGAGGCATTGCGGGGACCGCTGGAGACGGGGTGGGTCTCGATCGCTCGCTCGGGCGCTTGGTGCCGCTTGCCGTGTCGCTTCATGCTCGTCGCTGCGGCCAACCCCTGTCCCTGCGGCCGCGGCGACGCAGATCCCGAGTGCAGCTGCGCGCCGCTGGCGGTCCGCAGCTATCAGGCCCGTCTCAGCGGCGCCCTCGCCGATCGCATCGACGTCCTCGCTCCGATTCGCCAGCCCAGCGCGGAGGAGATCGGCGGGCCGCCCGGTGAGTCCTCGGCCGCGGTGCGCGAAAGGGTCGCGCTGGCGCGGGAGCGCCAGGAAGGCCGCCTCGGTCAGGGCAGATGCAACGCGGAGATGACGCCGGCCGAGGTGCGGGAATGCCGGCTCAGCGAGGGTGCCGCGGCGCTCCTCGCCGAGTCCTACACCCGCAAGCGGCTCAGCGGCCGTGCCCATGACCGCGTTCTCCGCCTTGCCCAGACTGTCGCCGACCTCGCAGCCGCGGCGCTGATCGACCGCGATCAGATGGCTCAGGCCCTGCAGTTGCGCCGGAGGGAACATGACTGAGCCCAGCGCCTGCCCCGATTGCCTGCGCCGGTCGCGCCTGCTCGCCCACCTCGCCCCCTATATCGAGAAGATCGCGACGGGCACCGCAGGCTCGCGCTCGCCGGAACTGCTGCGGCTCTCCAACGAGGATCTCGCTGCGGCCGCGGCGCCCAATGTTGCGGACCAGGTGCTGGCGCAGGTCGCCGCGGTCTCGGAGCGGCGCCTCATCGCCGACCTCGCCGCCGCCGGGTGCTGGGCCTGCTGTCGTCACGACGCCCTCTATCCGGTCGGGCTCCGCGACGCCGCCGACGCTCCCTGGGCACTGGTCGGCAGGGGCGACCCAGCTCTGCTGAAGGAGCTCGATCCAGACGGTGTGGTGACCCTGGTCGGTGCCAGGCGAGCGAGCTCGTATGGGCGCGAGGTGGCGCGCGAGCTCGGTCGTGAGCTCGCTGCGGCGGGGCTCGTCGTCGTCAGCGGCTTGGCCTTCGGCATCGACGCCTGCGCACACCGGGGGGCGCTGGACGCCGGTCAGACCGTCGCCGTGCTCGGCTGCGGTGCCGACGTCGCATATCCGGCATCCCACCGCTCGCTCTGGCGACGGATCTGCGAGTACGGCCTGGTCCTCTCGGAGCTGCCGCCGGGTACCGGCGCCTGGCGCTGGACCTTCCCAGCCCGCAACCGGATCATGGCGGCGCTGGCCGGGATGACCGTGGTGGTCGAGGCGGCGCAGCGCTCCGGCTCGCTGATCACGGCCGACCTTGCCACCGACCTCGGCCGTGACCTCGGTGCGGTGCCGGGCCCCGTCACCTCGCGCTGCTCTGCCGGTCCGAACGACCTACTCGCCGGTGGCGCCTGCCTGGTTCGCCATGCACAGGACGTGCTCGACGCGATGCTGGGTCCGGGGGTCCGTCGGGCCCAGCGGGTCGGGCCGACCCTGGAGCCGCGCTTGTGCGACGTCCTGGCCGCGGTGGAGAGGGGAGAGGAGACCTGCGATGCGGTCGCAGCCGCGCTCGATCTCAGTGGCGCCGAGACCGCCATGGCTCTCGCTTCCCTCGAGGCGGCCGGCTACGTCAGCTGCTCCCTGGTCGGCCTGTACTCCCGCACGATGCTGGCGGCGCCCGCTGTCTAGGCTGCTGGCGTGACCTCGCGACGCATTCCAGCGGTGCTCTCGATCGCCGGTTCGGACTCTGGCGGAGGGGCGGGCATTCAGGCGGATCTGAAGGCGTTCGCCCGCTGCGGCGTGCATGGGATGACGGCGATCACCGCGATCACCGCTCAGAACACTCGCGCGGTAGAGGTGATCGAGCCGGTCTCGCCGCGGATGGTCTTCAACCAGATGCTCGCGATCGCCGAGGACATGGGTGCGGACGCGATCAAGATCGGCATGCTTGGCTCGGCCGAGACGATCGACGCGGTCGCGGTCGGCCTCACCTACATGGGCCTCGTCTCGGCGCCTGTGGTGATCGACCCGGTGATGGTCGCCGAGAGCGGTGCCGTCCTGATCGACGAGGAGACGAAGACAGCGCTCGTCGAGTTCCTCCTCCCGCGCTGCACCGTAGCCACCCCCAACATTCCCGAGGCGCGCGAGCTGACCGGGCTTGGCAAGGAGGCTACCCAAGAGAGACTGGCCCGGGGAGTCCTGGAGCTGGGCCCGAAGGCGGTGGTGGTAACCGGCGGTCACAGTGAGGAGCTGGTCGATCTCTTCTTCGACGGCGAGCAGATCGTTAAGATTCCCGGCCCACGCCACCCCGATGGTGCCTCGCACGGCTCGGGCTGTACCCACTCCTCGGCTCTGGCCGCCTTCCTCGCCCGCGGCGAGACGCCGCTCGAGGCGGCGCACAGGGCGCGTGAGATCGCCTCGGCCGCGGTCGCAGGCGGTCTGCGCGAGATCGGTGCCGGGGCCGGCCCTGTCGACGTCTTCGGTCTGGCTTCTTCCACACGTCAGTAGATTTCGGGCAATGAGCCCGAACGGCGTCACCTCGACCAAACTTCCCCGTCCCCGCTCCAGCACCGTCTTCGACGGCCCCGACCGGGCCCACTCGCGTGCCTACATGAAGGGCATCGGCTTCGACGACGACGCGTTGAGCCGGCCGACGATCGGCATCGCCAACACCTGGACCGAGGCGATGCCCTGCAACTTCCACCTGCGCGGGCTCGCGGAGCACATCAAGGAGGGGGTGCGCGCGGCCGGCGGCACCCCGATGGAGTTCAACACCGTCGCCGTCTCCGACGGGGTGACGATGGGGACCCAGGGGATGAAGGCCTCGCTGATCAGCCGCGAGGTGATCGCCGACTCGATCGAGCTGATGGCGCGCGGCTACCAGTTCGACGCGATCGTCGCCCTCTGCGCCTGCGACAAGACGATTCCTGGCTGCGCCATGGCTCTGGCGCGCCTCGACGTCCCCTCTGTCCTTCTCTACGGCGGCTCGATCGCGCCCGGTCGCTGGCAGGGCCGCGACGTGACCATCCTCGACATATTCGAGGCGATCGGCGCCCACGCAGCCGGCGAGATGAGCGACGAGGAACTGAACGAGCTCGAGGGAGTGGCGAGTCCCGGCGCCGGCGCCTGCGGCGGCCAGTTCACCGCCAACACCATGGCCTGTGCCTTCGAGGCGTTGGGGATCAGCGCCGGCGGCTCGGCGATGGTCCCTGCCGAAGACGGTGAGAAGGGCTCGGTGGCCGAGAGGATCGGCGAGCTGGTTCTGCGCGTGCTCGCCGACGACATCAAGCCGAGCCAGGTGATCACCCGCGACTCGCTGGAGAACGCGATCGCCTGCGTCTGCGCCTCCGGCGGTTCGACCAATGCCGTCCTGCACCTGATCGCGCTCGCTCACGAGCTCGACATCGAGCTGACCATGGACGACTTCGAGCGCATATCCCGCGCCACGCCCCTCTTCGCCGACCTGAAGCCGGGCGGCCGCTTCGTCGCCACCGACCTCTACGCCGCCGGCGGCGTGCCGCTGATCCTCAAGCGCCTCGCCGAGGCCGGCACCCTGCACGAGGAGGCGGTCACCGTGACCGGCAAGACGATCGGCGAGGTGGCCGCGGAGGCCGGCGAGGCGCCCGGCCAGGAAGTCGTGCGGCCGCTCGGCGATCCGCTCAAGAGCGAAGGTGGCTTGGCGATCCTGCGCGGCAACCTCGCCCCCGACGGCGCGGTGGTCAAGCTCGCCGGCACCGAGCGCACGCAGCAGACCGGTCCGGCCAGGGTGTTCGAGTCAGAAGAGGAGTGTTTCCGCGCGGTCAAGGACCGGCAGATCAACGCCGGCGACATCGTCGTGATCCGCAACGAGGGCCCGATCGGCGGCCCCGGCATGCGCGAGATGCTCCAGGTGACGGCGGCGATCGTCGGCGAGGGCCTGGGGGAGAGCGTGGCGATGGTGACCGACGGCCGCTTCTCTGGGGCCACCCGTGGCCTGATGATCGGCCACGTCGCTCCCGAGGCGGCCCGAGGCGGCCCGATCGCAGCGATCCAGGAGGGTGACGAGATCACCGTCGATATCGACGCCCGCCGCCTCGACGTCGACCTCTCCGACGAGGAGATCGCCAACCGCGTCGCCGAGTACATCTCGCCGCCATCACCTTTCGGCCGTGGCGTCATGGCCAAGTACGCCGCCACCGTCTCCTCAGCTTCGACAGGCGCTGTCACCACCGGGTGAGCGCTACGCCGGACGGGCGGGAGGGGTCAGGGGTGGAGCGTCTTGTACTTTTTCGGCGATTCCTTGCGGCGTCAGCCCGGCGCGTCTTCACCGAAAAAGTTAAGCGGAACCCCCTGGCCCCTCCGGCCCCCCAACGAACTCCTCAAGCAGCCGGTTGAACCGCCCCGGCCGCTCCATCTGCGGCACGTGCCCTGTGCGCTCGAAGATCTCGAGGCGGGACCGGGGGATGCGGCGGTGGTAGCTGAGCGCCGCAGCCGCTGAGATCACCCAGTCCTCGAAGCCCCAGACGATCATCGTCGGGATCTCGATCTCTTCGAGGCGGTCGCGGGCGTCGTATTCGACCACCGCGTCGAGCGCGTCGGCGAAGCCGGGGCAGGGCACCCCCGACGCCATCTGCTCCCAGAGCAGCTCCTTGCGCAGACGGCCCGGGTAGCGGATGAAGAAGCGGAACATCGCGTAGCGGGCGCGACGGCGGCTGACGAAGAAGCGCGCCGCGGTGCCGAAGGGACGGCCGAAGGTATTCCAGGCGTGCGAGGTCGCCCGGCCGCGCTCGTGCGGCAGCCAGGTGTTGATCAGACCGGCCGCCGAGACGAGCACCAGCCGGTCGAACCGGCCCGGTGCCGAGAGGGCGGCCTCGGCGGCGACCAGGCCCCCCATCGAGTTGCCGACCAGAGTCGCGCCGCGGTCGATCTCGAGCTTCTCGCAGAAGTCGTGCAGGAGGCGCCCGTAAGCGTGCATGCCGATCTTCCAGGAGGGCATCGGACTGGCGCCGAAGCCAGGCAGGTCGAGGGCGACCGTCCGGTGGGTACGGCTCAGCTGAGGCATGTTTTCGAGCCAGTTCTGCCAGCAGCCCGAGATGCCGTGGACGAAGACGATCGGCTCGCCCTCGCCGAGTTCGGCGTAGTTGACCGTGGCTCCCGGCAGCTCGACCCGGTGCACGCAGGACCGCCAGTCGAGCTTCAGCCAGTCGGGGTCCGGATTGCCGTAGTCGTCAGGCATAACCCATACGTTCAAGTATGGGTATCTCGCGTATCTGCGGGGGCTGCAGGTGATCCCAGAGGATGCCGCGCGGACGCTCGTACTGGCGCTCGACCTCGATCACGGCGCGCGGGGTGGCGATCACGTCGACAGGCAGGTCATGCGAAGTCATCATCAGATGGCGGCGCAGGACCTGGGTCGGGTGAACCGTGGTTGCCACCGTCGTGTGGTCGTCGATCTTGCCGGCGTCGATCAGTACGCCGTACTCGAGGTCGGAGTAGCCACCGCCCTTGCCGACCCGCGCACCGCTCAGATTCACCGCCACCGAGCCGCAGAGGACGAAGTCGATCTCAGGCAGCTCATCGAGGGCGATCACCCGGCCGTGCTTCAGCGCTCCCTTGATCGTCGCCGCCTCCTTCACCGCGCTTTTGCTCAGCTTCTTCGGGTCGAGGACGCGAAAGGGGTGCGGATCGCGCAGTCGCGGCACGGCCATGATCACGGTCTTCCCCTCCTCGAGGGCGGTGCGGCGGGCGTAAGTCTGGGGGGAGTCCGGGTTTGCCTTGATCACCCGCGCGCGCTTCCAGAGCCGCTGTCCGGCGAGCTTTTCGGCAGCGAGTTTGGCGCCGGCGAAGTTCGGGATCCGCCCCTCCGCCCCGGGGAAGCGGGACACGCCCTCGCGGTCCATCGCTTTCCAGACCTCTTTGCGCACGTCGTCCTTGGAGCGCACCCGCGAAAGATATCCGCCCCGACCGTCACCCTGCCGCATGCAGATTTGCAGGGAAGGAACGCAATTTGGCCGAATGATCCGTATGCCTAAACTTTTCGCAAGCCAGTTCGAGGTCCCGTCGATGACTTTGTCGAGGAAAGGGTGATGGGCCGCAAGACTCAAATCGCGATCGTCACCGGTGTTCTCGTCCTGATTCTCGGCGCAATCGTCTACGCATACGACAGCTCGCAGAAGGATGAGATTGCCGACGGCGTGACCATCGGCGGCGTCGACGTCGGCGGCATGGACGCGGCCGAAGCGAAGCGGGCCGTGAGCCGGCGGCTACTCGGACCCCTGCGCCACTCGCTTCGCGTCGGCTACGACGGCGAGCGCTGGGAGCTGCCGGGAGAGAGGTTGAAGGTCCACGCGGACCTCGATGCGGCGGTCGAAGAAGCGCTCGAGGAGAGCCGCGACGGAGGCTTCCCCGGCCGCCTCGTCCGCTACGTCAGCGGCGGCTCTGTCGACGACCGGATCGCGGCCGACGTCACCTACTCGCAACCCGCGGTCAACCGCTTCGTGCGCCGTGTCGCCGGCGAGGTAAATCGCGAACCGCAGGACGCGGGCGTCGAAGCCAGCGGCGAATCGCTCGAGATCGTCGCGGCGGAGTACGGGCGCAAGCTGCGCGACAACCTGCTGACCAAACAGCTGAACGCGGCGGTGCTGAATGCCAACGCCGATCACACGATCGCCGCTCGCACTCACTCGGTCGCCCCGGCGGTGACCGGCGAAGAGGTCGCCTCCGAGTACCCCAGCTACCTGACACTCGACCGCGCGACGTACACCCTGCGCCTTTGGGAGGACCTGAAGCTGGTGAAGACCTACACGGTCGCCGTCGGCCAGGAAGGGCTCGAAACTCCGGAAGGTCTCTACCACCTGCAGGACAAGCAGGTCGAACCGACCTGGCACGTGCCGGATTCCGACTGGGCAGGCAGCCTCGCCGGGCAGTCGATCCCGCCTGGGCCGTCCAACCCGCTGAAGGCACGCTGGATGGGCATCTACGAAGGGGCCGGCATTCACGGCACCGAAGAAACCTCCTCGCTGGGCACGGCCGCCTCCCACGGCTGCGTGCGGATGGCGGTCCCGGACGTGGAAGAACTCTACGATCGGGTCGAAGTAGGCACCCCGATCTACATCGGCTAGGAGGCCCTTCGCAGGACGTGGAGGCGGGGACGGCGAACCTGTCCTCGTGACTTGGGACGAAGCGCTGGCGGTGTACGACCGCGACCTGAAGGGACGCAGCTCCGCAGAGCGGACGCGACGGGCGTATGGGGTCGACCTGGGGCAGTTCGTCGAGTGGGCGGGGGAAAGGGCACCTGGAGAGATCCGGCACCGCGACGTGCGCCGCTATGCCGCGGCGCTCTCGGCGGATGGGGCGGCGCCGGCGACGGTGGCGCGCAAGCTGGCGGCGATCCGTGGGCTCTTCGACTTCCTCGTCCGCACCGAGCAGGTGAGCCAGAACCCCGCCGACCTGGTCTCAAGCCCGAAGCGCGAAGAGAAGCTGCCGCAGGTGCTCAGCGCCGAGCAGGTCCGCACCCTGCTGGAGCGGATCCCGGCCCGTACGCCGCTGGAGCTGCGCGACCGCGCGATGCTGGAGCTCGCTTACTCCTGCGGATTGCGCTGCGAGGAGATCGTCAACCTCGACCTCGGCTCCATGGACTTCGAGACCGAGCAGTTGCGCGTTCTGGGCAAGGGCTCCAAGGAGCGGTTGCTGCCGGTCGGGGAGCCGGCGCAGCAGGCGCTGCGGCGCTACAACGAGCGTGCCCGCCACGCACTCGCCGCCGACCCGCGCGAGCAGGCGCTCTTCCTCTCCAAGAGCGGTCGTCGCCTCTCCAACTCCGACGTCACCCGCCGGCTCGGCCTCTGGGTCCGCGAGGCGGCGCTTGCCGCCGGCATCTCGCCGCATTCCCTCCGGCACAGCTTTGCGACACACCTGCTTGAAGGTGGGGCGGACCTGCGCACGATCCAAGAGTTGCTTGGGCACGCATCAATCTCGACCACTCAGGTCTACACTCGCGTCGATGCGGCTCGCCTGCGTGACGCCTACGCTGCGACGCATCCGCGTGCATAGATGCGCAAATTCGTGTGCATAACGCGAAACAATCCCCTGCAAACGTAGAATCGAGCGAGCGGCGATGGAAACCGGCGTAAAAGAGGTGGAGCTGCGGGATCTGTGGCGTCGCTACAAGGCGGATGGAGACGCCTCCGCGCGCGAGCGCCTGGTCGTCGCCTACTCGCCGATGGTCAAGTTCGTCGCCGGCCGTCTCGGCGCCGGTCTGCCGTCTCATGTCGACGACGCCGACCTGATCTCCTACGGGCTGATGGGTCTGATCGGGGCGATCGAGCGCTTCGAGCCGGAGCGGGGGATCAAATTCGAGACCTTCGCGATGACCCGAATCCGCGGCGCGATCA
The DNA here is from genome assembly GCA_963697695.1 of uncultured Solirubrobacterales bacterium. Lineage (GTDB taxonomy): Bacteria > Actinomycetota > Thermoleophilia > Solirubrobacterales > 70-9 > VRUE01. Next base: position 405,021 of record OY969094.1, on the reverse strand, counting down.
TCGACGAGCTGCGCTCGCTGGACTGGGTGCCGCGCTCGGTCCGCTCGCGCGCCCGCGAGATCGAGGCCGCCCAGGCCAAGCTCGAGCACGAACTGCAGCGAGCCCCAAGCGAGGCCGAGCTGGCCGCGAAACTGGGAATCAGCGAGGGCGAACTGCAAACCTCGCTGCTGGAGATCCACAACTCCTCCGTCTACGCCCTCGACGAGCTCTGGACGGTCTCCGACTCCTCCGGCGACCAGGTATCGCTGCTGGACACGATCTCCGACCCTCGTGCCGAGGATCCACAGGAATCGCTTGCCAGCAGCGAGGTCAAGGACCGTCTCACAGAGGCGGTCGCTTCGCTGCCGGAGCGCGAGCAGCTCGTCGTCGCCCTCTACTACTACGAGAACCTCACCCTGCGCGAGATCGGCGAGGTGCTCGGCGTCACCGAGTCGCGCGTCTCACAGCTGCACACGAAGGCGGTCATGCGCCTCAAGTCGGGCATGCAGGCCGCTTAGTCCAAAGGTTTGAATTAGTCCGCACCGGGTGTAACTTCATTGCGTGCCACATAAGGCCGCAGACCGGATTCGCAACGTCGCCCTGATCGGGCACCGGGGCTGTGGCAAGACGAGCCTGCACGAGGCGATGCTGTTCGAGGCAGGGGCGACGACGCGGCTCGGCTCTGTGGTCGATGGGTCGACCGTTTCCGACCACGAGCCCGACGAGCAGGAACGGGAGATGTCGATCGGCGCCACCGTCGCCTGCTTCGAGCACGACGGGCGCAAGATCAACCTGATCGACACTCCCGGCGAGCCGAGCTTCGTCGCCGACGCGGTCGCTTCGATGCGGGTCGTCGACGCCGCGGTCGTCGTCGTCAACGGCGTGATGGGGGTCGAGGTCCACACCGAGCGGCTCTGGCGGCGGGCCGACCTGGAGGGTCTGGCGCGCCTGGTCTTCGTCAACATGCTCGACCGCGAGCGAGCCGACTTCTTCCGTGCGATCGACTCGCTGAAGGGCGCCTTCGGCCCCCACGTAGTCGCTACCGAGATCCCGATCGGGGTCGAGCAGGAGCTGCGCGGCGTCGTCGACCTGATCGACCTCAAGGCCTTCGTCTACGAGGGAACGGGCCCCGGTGCGGCGGAGGAGATCGAGATCCCCGAGGAGCTGCGCGGACAGGCCGAGGAGTACAGGGAGAAGCTGATGGACGAGGTCGCCGAGAACTCCGATGAGCTGATGGAGCGCTACCTCGACGGCGAGGAGATCGACCACGACGAGATCGTGCGGGTGCTGAAGCAGGGCGTCACCGCCGGCCGGATCTTTCCGGTGACCTGCGGTGCTGCGACCCGCAACCTCGGCACCGGACGCCTGCTCGAGGCGCTGGTCGAGGACCTGCCCTCGCCGGCGATGCGCGGGGCCGTCGCAGCGGCCGGTGCCGACGGCGCCACGATCGAGCTCGAGCCCGACGAGGAGGGGCCGCTGGTCGCCTACGTCTTCAAGACCCTCGCCGATCCCTACACCGGCCGCGTCAACCTCTTCCGCATCTATCGCGGCACCCTGCGCTCCGACTCGCAGGCGGTCAACGTCACCAGGAGCGAGAAGGAGCGGATCGGCCAGATCGGCCAGCCGCTGGGCAAGGAGCTGACCCAGGTCTCCGACCTCGGTGCGGGGGACGTCGGCGCGGTCGCCAAGCTGAAGGAGACTCGCGCCGGCGACGTGCTCTGCGAGCGGCAGGAGGAGGTCTCCTTTGCCCCGCTCGATCTGCCGTCCCCGGTGATGGCCTTCGCCTACGAGGCGAAGTCGAAGGGAGACGAGGACAAGGCTGCGGCGGCGGTGCGGCGGCTGACCGAGGAGGACCCGACGCTGGACGTCCACCGCGACCGGCAGACCGGCGAGCAGATCATCGCCGGCCTCACCCAGGTCCACGTCGAGGTGATCGTCGAGCGGATGAAACGGCGCTTCGGGGTCGAGATCGAGCTGCACCCGCCTCGCGTCCCCTACCAGGAGTCGATCCGCGCCCCGGCGAAAGCACGCGCCCGCTACAAGAAGCAGTCCGGCGGCCGCGGCCAGTTCGCCGACTGTCAGATCGAGATCGAGCCGGCCGAGGACGGGATCGATCTCGACTTCGTCAACAAGATCAAGGGCGCTTCGATTCCCGGCAGCTTCATCCCGGCGGTGGAGAAGGGCATCGAGGAGGCGATGGCGCACGGGACCGTCGCCGGCTACCCGGTCAAGGGCGTGCGGGTGCGGCTGGTCGACGGCAAGCACCACGACGTCGACTCCTCCGAGATGGCTTTCAAAATCGCCGGCGCGATGGCTTTTAAGGAGGCGATGGAAGAAGCGGACCCGGTGCTGCTCGAGCCGATCGTCCGTCTCGTCGTCAGCTGTCCCGAGGACGTGGTCGGCGACGTGATCGGCGACCTCAACTCGCGCCGCGGGCATCCGCTGGGGATGGAGCCGAAGGGCACGATGACCGAGGTGAGGGCCGAGGTGCCGATGGCCGAGGTGCTCGACTACGCCCCTGACCTGCGCTCGATCAGCGGCGGCCGCGCCGACTACGAGCTCGAGTTCGACCGCTACGAGGAAGTGCCCGCACACCTTGCTTCAAAGGTCGTCGCAGCGGCGTGACGGATCGGGCGATGATCTAAGTTGAGGGAGTGACTCGCGACGAGAGCTGTGCGGTCTGCGGGCGGACGATCCTGGCGGGGGAGCGGACCCGGACCTACATGAGCCCCAAGGAGGGGCCGCAGCGTGTCTGCGAGCTCTGCCGCGGCCAGGCCGAACGGCTCGGCTGGGTCGATCCGGCGGCGCCAGGCGCCAACGTGGGGCGCCGCGAGCCGAGTCTCGGCGAGTCTCCGCAGGGGCGGCTCGACCGGGCCGTCGCGCGCTTCAACGCCAGCCAGGTCGCGCGCACCGTCGCCGGGCTGATGCGCACGCTCGGCGAGCCCTGGGTCTCGGTGGGTGCCGCCGCCGGTTCTTCGGATGAGGTGCGGATCACGGTCGCCTGGGAGCTCTCCTGGTATCAGTGGGGGGTCGACCTCGGCGACGAGCTGCGCCCCGTCTTCGAGCTCGACAAGGGTCACGAGATCGACCAGCTCGACGGCTCGGCAAGGCAGTGGAACGCGACCGCCGCGGACGGGGGTCAGCTGTCCCTGGGTGCGCCGGCCGGTAAGCGGCCGCGGGACGGCGAGCCGGTTGGCTGAGGCATCGCAGAGGCTCGTCGTCAACGTCGACGGCGGTGCCCGCGGCAACCCCGGTCCAGCGGCGATCGCGGCCGTGGTTCAGGGACCCGGCGGCGAGGTGCTGGAGGAGCGCGGCGAACGGATCGGCCGGGCGACCAACAACGTCGCCGAGTACAAGGCCCTGCTGCTCGGCATCGAGCGGGCGGCCGCGCTGGGCGCGAGCGAACTGGAGCTGGTCGGCGACTCGGAGCTGGTCGTGCGCCAGGTCAAAGGCGAGTACAAGGTCAAGGACGCGACGATGCGCAAACTGCACGCCGAGGTGAAGCAGGCCCTGCGGCCCTTCGAGCGCTGGTCGATCCGCCACGTCCGCCGCGAGCACAACGCCGAGGCCGACCGCCTCGTCAATCGGGCGCTGGACGGGCACGATGGCTGAGCCGATCGACCCCGGCGTCGACATCGGCCACGTCCACCTCAAGGTCGCCGACATCGAGCGTGCGCTCGACTTCTACTGCGGCGTGCTTGGCTTCGAGCTGCAGCAACGCTACGGTGAGGAAGCCGCCTTCGTTTCGGCCGGCGGCTACCACCATCACATCGGCCTCAACACCTGGCACTCGAAAGGCGGCTCGCCCCCGCCGCCGGGCACCACCGGTCTCTTCCACTTCGCGATTCGCTATCCGACCCGGCGCTCGCTGGCGGACGCCCTGCGCCGCCTTACCGAGGCCGGGGTGCAGCTGGGCGGCGCCTCCGATCACGGGGTCAGCGAGGCGCTCTACCTGAGCGATCCCGACGGCAACGGCATCGAGCTCTACTGGGACCGGCCGCGGGAGCAGTGGCCGCAGCCCCAGCCGGGGCAAAAGGTGGAGATGTACACGCGCCCGCTCGACCTGCAGGACCTGCTCGCCGAGCTGGACGGCTAGGAGCCGAGGATCGCGCCGAGCAGGTTACCTTTGAAGGCGACGGTCCCCGGCACCAGCTGCACCGCGGAGAGCGGGCTGTTGGCGCGCATGTAGGCGAGCTCCTTGGCGAGGTCGCCGACCCCGTTGGAGCCCGGCAGCGGCGCCAACTGCAGCGTGCTGAGCACGCCGATCGCCGCGCCTGAGCCGTTGAAGAAGCCGCTGCCGGAGTCGCCGGGAACGCCTGGCGTGAGCGTGACCACGTTGTGGCTCCAGCCGCTGCCTTCGTTCTGCACGACTATGCCCTGCTTCGGGCTCAGCTTGGTGATGCCGCCGCGCAGTTCGGAGTTGCCGTAGGAGTAGACGGTTGAGCCGAGGCCGCCGGCGCTGCCGACCCCTGTCGGCCCGCCGAAGCCCGGAACGGAGGGATTGACCTTGGCGACGTCGCCCGGGTCGATCCTGATCAGGGCGAAGTCGTTGAAGGCGCAGGCGTCGGGATTCGTCTCCCCTTTGGCCTGCATGGTCAGCCAGGAGCTGTAGGCGAGCGTTCCCGCATTGCCGGCGCCGGTCACTTTCACCGGCGTGCCGAGCGGCAGCGAGCCGCTCGTGCAGCCATCGGTTTCCGTCTGCCCACCGGTGCCGGAGCAATGCGCCGCCTGGCCCAGGTAGACGCTGGAGGCGTCCTGGAAGACGAAGTTGGAGGTGCACTGGGCACCTTCGGTGAAGACTTGGACCCCAGGATGGACGGTCGCCTGGCCTGCTGGTGCCCAGGCCAACGCAACGGAGGGGGAGAGCGCCGCGGCGATGAGGACCGGGACCAACGCGACGAGGATTACGCACTTGCTTCGATTCATCGTGAGCCTTCCTGTCGCTTATGCCGACGACCGCCCTTCCAGGGTCTGAAAGCCAAGATACCAAATACTGAGTAGGTCTAAACCTCCCCGTCCCAAGAACCGCCTCATCCCGCGCGGCTATACTCGCCCGTCAATGCGGCTGTAGCTCAGCTGGCTAGAGCGTCTGCTTGCCATGCAGAAGGTCGTGGGTTCGAATCCCATCAGCCGCTTTTTCGCGAATGTCCTGCGTGTGGGCGATTTGATTTCGGTGCGGGGCGCCGAAATCAAATGGAACCATCCCCGCATATCGCCTCCATTTTGGGAACTAGCTGTCCTACCCACGGACGTTGTGAACACGGCTGATCGGCGGCCGGTCTCCCAATGAGCTGTGCGGGCGACGCCGGTTGTAGTAGCGCAGGAAGGATGCCATGGCTCTGGTGCGCTCGGCGGAATTGGGCCAGGAGTGGGCGTAAGCCCACTCCCTCTTCAGGGTCTGGATGAAGCGCTCCACCTTCCCGTTCCAGCGCGGCGTATAGGGCGGAATCAGGATGTGGCGGGCGCCGTGGGCCGCCAGCTGGTCGCGAAAGGCGTTTGAGCGACGATAGGCGAAGGCGTTGTCGCTCATCACCGCTTCCGGTGCCGCCAGGCCGAGCACTGCGAAGTGCTCGAACGCCCGCTCCAACACCGCCGCCGCGGTGTCACCTCCCTGGTCTGGGTGCTGCTCGACGTAGGCGTAGCGGGAGTGGTCGTCGATCACGCAGTGCAGGTAGACGTAGCCGACTCCCGCCCGCTTCTCAGCGCCGGTCAGGTCGCGGACGCCGGTGACCGCATGCCCGGGGCGATTGAAGCGCGCCAGGCGGGCGACGTCGACGTGAAGCAGGGCTCCGGGCGCAGACCACTCATAGCGGCGGTAGGTCTCCCTGGCGCCCTTGCGTCGCTGTGAGAGACCGTGGCGGTGAAGAACCTTCCAGATCGTCGAGCGAGCTCGGCGACAGATTCCCGCCAGACGACCGGGACCGAGGTTGGTCTGTCTGCGTGCCCTCAGGATCGGCTCCTCTTCGGCCGGGGAAAGTCGCCTCGGCTGGCGGTGGGGCGTGCAGGGCCGATCTTCCAGCCAGATCCCCGACTTTCGCTCCGTTTCCTCTGCCAAGCGCCAGCGATGCCACCAGCGATGGGCTGTTGCCGGCGCCACGTTTAGGGCGGCAGCTGCCGCCCTAAACGTCATCCCCGACTCGATCGCTTTGACCAGAGCGAGCCGTCCCGCTGGTCCGAGAGCGGCGTTACCGTGAACCTTCATCCGGGTCCTCCTTGCTTGGGCGTCAGAACCACAAGCCTCTTGGAGGGCCCGGATGCCTCTCAGCTGTTCACAAGGTGTGTGGGCAGGTCAACTAGTTCCCAAGATGACGCGGATGCGCGGGGATAAGCGGCGATTTCGGCCGATTCCGCCTTGCATTGGCCCCGGAGACGCGGTAGCGCGCGGATGGCGAGGTACCCTAGCCCTATGGCCCAGGAGCGAATCACCGTCGACCCGAACCGGATGCGTGGCCTGCCCAGCATCCGCGACACCCGCGTGACCGTCAGCGCGGTGCTCGGTCAGCTTGCCGCCGGCGCCAGCATCGACGAGCTGCTGGCCGACTATCCCTACCTGGAACGCGAGGACGTCCTCGCCGCGCTCGAATATGCCGCAGCCGCTGCGCAAGAGCGCGAGCTAGAAGTAGTAGCGACGGCGACGTAACTCTGCTAGTCGAGGTGGACCTCTCGCTCACGGTTCGCACGGCTCTCGCGCTGCACAAAGCAGGAGCAGGTGAGGCCTGGTTTCACGAAGGAAGGTCTCAGTCAAACCGTCCCGCTCATCGTCCAGTTGGTTGATAGCGCCGACATTGTGTGAGTGACACTTAGGATTGACCTCAAATGGTCGAGCGGCAGATCCGGATTTCGATAGACGAGTGGGCTCGGGACGAGGAAGTGGCAGCAGTCGAAGAGGTTGCACGCGAGGCTGGTCTGGATGCTGATGTCGAGGCCAGCTTCGGTGTCCGGGGGGCCGGCACCCCGTCTTGGCACATTGTCATCGAGCTCGCAAATATCGGTATTGGCTACTGGCTAGCGGGATTCGTTGGTAAATGGGGAGAGGAGGCCAATGAAAAGTTCCGCACCCTTGTCAAGCGTCTCTTCAAAGGGCGGGAGAACGCGCCCGCAGAGAGCGGTACCGTCGTAATCATCGACCCGAAGGGAAACTGGACCGTCTTCGGAGACGGACTCCCAGATGAGGCCTACGACAAGCTGCTCGAAGATTCCTGGGAGGATTTGGAGGGTGGTTATCTGCTTTGGGATGAAGCACGTCAAGAGTGGATCGACCACACTGGGAACCGCCGCGAGCAGTAGCTCCTCGGGCGCGTCTCACGCGACATAGGATCACTCCGCCGATGCCGCGCGAGGCACCAACATGAGCAGTGTCGTCGCCGATCTCGGATGGCTGCACCGCGAACCCGCCGGTTTGCTGCGGCCTTCACATCTAGTCGTCCCTTTTGTCGGGGCTGGCCTCAGCAAGGCGATGGGGCTTCCCGACGGACTCGAGATCGCTGGCGAGCTTCGACGTCTGGCCAACGAAAACGGGGTTGACCTCTCCGGCTTGCCAGCCGCCAACCGCAACAACTGCCTTGCGGTCGCCGACGAGTGGGCGCGGCGCCAAGTGGACGTCGAAGCGCAGATCCGCAACGCCGTAGCCGATTACATCAGCGCAGCCGAAGCGGGAGTTGCACCGACCGTCGCCCAGCGCGCCCTAGTGCGAATCGACAGCCGACTCTGCCTCACGCTCAACTGGGACCTCGGCCTCGAGGCTGCCGCCCGGGCCGAGGGCATCGACTTTCGGTCTCTGATCGCTGAGGAGCTACAAAGCGACGATTTGCCAACCATTGTTGGCGAGCGCGAGGAGCTTCTAATCATCCATCTCCATGGCTCGTTGGATAAGCCTGACAGCCTCGTCCTAACCGCGGGTGCCTATGACCAGCTTCACCACAACGGCCTGATCTCAAAGCTCTTCACTCTTGTCCTCAACCATTACCACGCCTGCTTTCTCGGCGTCTCCTTTGATGAGCCCTACCTCGGCGCGGTTTTTCGCGAGAACGCGACCCGGACTCCGCGTCACGTGTTCATCGGCTCGCAGTCCACAGCGCAGGCGCTAGGGGAGGGAAAAGGGAAAGTCACTGCGATTGAGCACGGCATCCTGCCAGCCGGCTTCAGTGACGGCCGCTACGAGTCGATCGATGAGTTCGCTGAGTGGCTCGTTCGAGCCGAGCCAGCGCCGCGGGTTGATGCGACAGCGCTACCGGGTCCTGACCCAGCTCCCCACTACGTCAGGCAGCGGGTGGTCAAGCAACCCGCACGGGATAGGGACGGCGAGAAGGGGATCGGTGTCGAGCTCGGCGTCGCCCTCGGTCTGCTCGACGCGACCACCGAAGAGCAGCTTGTCGCTGTTGATCGCTGCGTCCTACAGGGAGATCCCGGTACCGGCAAGACCACCCTCTTGCGCCACCTTGGCCGACTCTCTGACCCCGACTACCTTCCGATCTACATCCCCCTGCGCAGCCTCGATCCCGCAGCCGGGCTGCCCGAGAACGTCCTCGGCGACTGGGCCCGCCACGGTGAGGTGCTACGGGACGAACAGGCACCGCTCGGCCCCGAGGTCTTTGCCGCGCGCCGCTTTCACTTCTTCTTCGACGGCCTAGACGAGGCGCCAAAGGACCGCCGCGCCGAACTTGCCCGCAGGCTGCGCGAGATTGCCGTTGCGTTGCCTCAGCACCGCTACCTAGTGGCGGCGAGGCCGATCGCCGAGCTCGAAGATTTCGATGAGGCTCCCTGGCAGCGCTACCTCCTGAGTGTAAGGGGGAATTGGGCCGATGACTACCTGCATACCCGCGAAGTTGACGCCGACGACCTGCAAGAAGCCGTTTCTTGGGCCTCGATCCGTGGTGGACTTTTCGCCGAACCCTTCTACCTCGCTGCCCTAGATGGTTGATTCCACGCCCTCAGGCGACGTAGTCGACCAGGGCGCGGCTCGGACGCCCGAGCCTGTGGTTGAGCGCGACGCATGCAGCCAGTGCCAGGAAGCGCTGGGCGATGCGGGCGCGCAGGTTATGAAGGGTGCGGGCGCCGTGGCGCTCCAGGGTGAGGATGTCCTTGCAGGTCCAAAAGATCGACTCGATCCGCTGGCGGATCGGAGCGAGGTGAAGGACGTCGTCGGGCTCGTTCTTTCGCGCCGGCCTGACGATCGTTGCGTCGAGCTCGCGGGCAGCCGCGGCGAAGGCGCGGCCCGCGTAGCCCTTGTCGCCGATGACGATCTCCCCCCCGGCCCGCTCGGCGCGCCGCAGCAGCTCGATCCCCACCTCGCGCTCGTCGCGCTTGGGAGAGGCGAGGGTGAATGCTCTCGGGGTGCCGTCGGGCGCGAAGAGGCCGTGCAGGCGAAAGCCCCAGAAGAACCGGGAATGAGAGCCGCACCAGCCATAGTCGGCGGCATCCGCCAGGGCCGAGCGGCGGGTCGTCTCGACGGAGCGAGCGCACTCCAAAGGAGTGGAATCGATGAGCAGCACGTCGTCGTGGAAGCCGGGAGATTCGGCGGCAAAGACGCCGGTGAGCCACTCGATCGTCTCGGCGAGGCGGGCCCTGCGCTTGTGAAAGCCGGGCTGCTGGGGCAGCTCGGGGAAGAGATCACGAAGCCGCTTGCGGGCGACGGCGAGGAAGCGTCGATCAGAGGGAATTCCCATGATCGCCTGGGCGACGCAGAGGGTCGCGATCTCAGCGTCGCTGACTCGACGACGGGCATTTCCGGGCTTCTCAGGCAGGAGATCGTCTGCCGTGCAATAAACGACGGTGCAGAGAGTGTCGAGGTCGGCGTGCATCGTGGCCTTTCGGTCGACGGTTGCTTCAGCACCGCCGACTTCGGCCTCTCTGCATTGAAATCCTCGATCACGGCTATCGCCGTGGAATCAACCATCTAGTTGAGCTCTTCAATGCCGGCGAGCTAGAGCGCGTGGCGGACCTCCGCGAGTTGATCCTTCGGCTGGCCGAGGTAAGAGTGGAAAAGGATGAGCTGTTGCGCCTCTCGGCTGCCGAGATCATTCCCTGGCTGCGCAGTGTTGCCTTTGCCCTAACGTTGTCCGGACGCACCAGCGCCAGTCTCGACGAGCTGCGACGGTTTCCGATCGATGTGCCCGCCGCCGTTGGCAACCTTGACGAGCTTCTGGAGAGCCTCATCAACCGCTCCTTGCTCGGCGAGGCCTCGGGTAACTACATCTTTCAGCACCGTCTGATTCAGGAGGCACTCGCGGCGGAGGAACTGCGGCGGCTGGGTCCGACCGAGGAGGTTTTGGCCGCAATCGCACCGCGCGTCTCGGATCGGTCGTCGGCGCTCGCGCGGTCTGGACTGTGCCGCTCGGCATGCTGCTCGCTGCCAACGAGGACTGGCGCCGCGTCCTCCGCGAGCGCGATCCGCTCCTCGTCGCCCGCCATGTCCCCCGGGATGCCGATCTGGAGGAGCGTCGCTGGGCCGCCAACGCCCTCTGGGATCACTACCTGGAGACGAGGCTGTGGATGCACGACTGGAACAACCCCACCCGCCGCCAAGACTCCGAAGCACTCGCAGAGCTGCTCAACGATCCCGAGCTTTCCGGTATTCGAGACCAGGTGATCGACGGGCTTTCCGTGCGCCAGAGACAGATCTGCTCTAACGCGATCGAAGTGCTGGGCTTCACCGACTGGCCTGGCCTCTTGGCGGCAACTCGCAGGCTCCTCGTCGATTGTGATGACTTCGTCGTCCGCCGCCACGCCGCAAGCGTCGCCCGGCTGCGCGAGTACACATCGCTTTTCGAGCCGATCCGCCGCCGAGCGCTGGCACCAAAGGAGAGCACGGAGGCCGCCGACATGACTTCGATTGCGCTCGCGCTCTGTCCGCGCGAGGAACTGTTGGCACTCGCCGAATCGCTCGCCGACCGCGGCCGTGACGTTGCGCTCTCCCGTGGCCAGCTTTCCCGCCTCTCTGCTGCCGAGCGGGTCCGCTATCTGCGCGTCCTGACCGGAACGGAATCTGAACCGCTCTCGAGCCTGAGAGAGACCTTCCTCGATGTCGTCGCCGAACTTGCTCGGGTCTCGCCTAAGACCGCCGAGGACATTGGCTACATCGCCGCCGTTTGGTCGATCGAGGAGCCACGCGTGGTCGAGTGGCTGCGCCGCCGCCCCGCCTCGGCGGTTGGCGTGATCGATGCCATCGATTCCGACAATGCCTATCGGTACCAGGTGCTGGGCCTCCTCGGCGCTTTTTCTGAGGCGACGCTGCAAAAAGCCGGGGCCGATCCCGAGTTGATCGCCACCCTCGTGCATATGCGTGAACACGCTCCGGCGCCGGTCCCGGCTCACGACCATCTCTTCGGAACGGAGCCCGAGTCCGAGGCGACAGGACCCGAGGCAAAGCTCGTCGAGCTCCTCGCTCAGCCCGCCGCTGAGTCGGACGCCACGCTGCTCTACAACGCTCGCTATCTCTCTGGTGCGGCAGCGAAGCTCAGCGAGTCTGGGCGCCGTCGGCTGCGCCGTCGCCTCGGGCGCTGGTGGCGAGATGGGGAGTTGCGCAAAGCGGTGCGGCGCACCCGCAACGGCTACAGCATGTCCCATTGGGCGGCGGGATGGCTTTTCTATGGACCGGCAATCGATGCTTCGCTGAATGCTGAGCGCTGGGCCGAGGTTGCGGTCTTTGGTCTCAATTTCAATGACATCCATGAGTGGCTTGCCCGCCGTCACACGCGCGCTGGAGAGCGTCGTGCCGCGCGGCTTTGTGAGGCGATAGGGATTGCAGCCTGGTCGGATCTAGTTGAGGTCGTGCCTGAGGCGCCGAGCCGCGAGTTGGTCGAGGCGATGCTCACTCACGCTCGCCGGGTTGACGATGCCTACAAGCTCACTCGTCTCGGCGAGCGCTTGGCCGACCTCGGCGACCTTGCCACGTTGCAACGCCTCGCCGCGATCGGCTCGGGCTTTGCCGAGGGACTGCTACCTAATCTAGCCGCCGCCGGCGACCTAGAGGCACAGCGCAAGCTGCTGCGCCGGCTGCGCCGCTCGCTCGCCCGAGGCGAAGCCAAGCGTTACAGCGAAGGCCTGCGTTGGCTCGGTTCGGTTCGCGACGAGAGCATGATCGGCGAGCTGATTGCCTGCCTGCGCCTCGCCCAGCCCTTGGAAGGTGATGTGCACCCCGACGTGATCGGGCCGCTGCGCGCCGCGATGGAGATGATCGGAGGTGAGGCGGCAATTGCAGCCTATGACGAACTCGTCATCGAGGAGATCGCCGGGATCCAGTTCCTGCGTCACGCCCGTGAGGCGATCGCCCAGGGAATGCTGAGCGACGTGGGGATCGAGGCCGCGGCACGGCTCTCAGTGCAGATCGAGTTGCCGTTGATCGACGCCGGATAGTTCACCTGAGTTTTTGCCCAGCTTGGGTTTGACCTACAGGCTGATGCAGCCTTGGTGAGCGCTTCGTCTCCTGCTGGCAGTTCGACCTTCGCCAGCTCTTGATCGCTTCGACCGTGGAGCTACTGCGCCACGGCGCGCTCGCTGACAGCGAAATCGAACCAGGGTCCGCGATTTCGGGCACTCCTGGCGGGAAGTGCCCGACTCGCGTCATATCGGCGCATATCCGTGCATATTCATGCGGAATGTACGCAGCATCGCCAATCAAGAAATCCCTGCAAATGGTGCTTATTGATGACTATAGGTTGTCGATGATTTTCCTAATTGCCATGCAGAAGGTCGTGGGTTCGAATCCCATCAGCCGCTTTTTCGCGAATCCCCTGCACGTGGGCGGGTCGGGGCCGGCGCGGGAGCCCGAAACCAAATCGAACCATCTGAAGTGGTGTTGGTCCAGCGCGCCACCTCCGTACATCCGATCGCTTCGGCCGCGGCATTCACCGCATCTCAACCGAGCAGCCGCAGCAACTCCTCGCGGTCAGGGCCTGGTATCTGCAGGCGCTCGTGCTGACCGGCAAGCTCGAGAATGCGCTCGGGCACCCCGTCCTGCGCGAAGGTCTCACTCAACGGCGTCAGGCAGGAGCGGGACTCCAGGAAGGCCTTGAAGAGGTCGGGATCATGCAGCATCGCCGCGAGAAGCGCTCCTCGAAGGGCCTGTGAGGGGTCACTCGGCTGCGGTGGCTCCAATCCCTGGCGCAGCGCCTCGATTTCGCTCAGCCGGCTGCGATCCTCGGCGACCGTCTCCCGGTACCAGGGGGTCAGCCGCGCCTCGGTGGCCTCGTCCCATGCCTGTGCGAACTCCAACGGATCCTCCAAATGCGAGCTGACGACCTCGCGTAGGGCCTGGGCGTGTGCCAGTCCGAGGGTGATGCCGCGACCGAGCGAGGGGTTGGTGCATGCGCAGGCGTCGCCGAGCAGGGCGATACCGGTGAGCACGGGCCGCCCGTCGTACAGCGGGCGGCGGTAGCGGTCGAGCACACCGCCCATCGCCATGAGGTCGCTGATCGGCTCACCCTCCAGCCAGTGCTCGTGGGCTGGGCACGCCTCGATGACGGCCCTCCACGCGTCGGGATCGCGCATCCGCTTCAGCGGCTGGTCTCCGCTCGAGATGTAGGTGGTTACCGACCAGGTGCCGTTGTCCGACGGGAGAGTCAGGATCGAGAAGGTCCCGATCGGCGCCAGCAGAGGACCGTAGGGCGGTGGCGTCGAGCCGTCCGCTGAGCGGAAGAACCGGCTGTAGTAAATGAAGCCCGAATCCTCGGACTCCTCGTGCAGAGGCCCGATGTTCGCATCGCTGCACCAGCGCGGCAGCTGCGAGCCCCGGCCCATCGCGTCAACTACGAGATCGGCCTGCAGTGTCTCGCCGGAGTCGAGGCGAACGCCGGCCACGTGCGGCGTCCCGTTGCCGGCCTCGATGATCGGCTCCTTCACGGTCACGCCGCGGCGCACCTCCACGCCGGGCTCGTCCTCTGCCGCCGCTCCCAGAACCTGCTCGAACACCGGGCGGCGAGCGGTGTAGGTAACGAACCGCTTATCGCCTGACTGGGGACCGCCATCAGTCAGGTTGGGGGGCATCAACCCGAGCAGGTCCCGACGCATCGCGCCCGCCGCGACGAGCCCATCGAACACGTCGGGGAGCTCCTGCTCCAGCACCGCGCTACCCGCGGGCTGCAGGAAATGAGCCATACGGAACTGAGTCACGCCCTCGCGCGACCACCTCTCCCACGCCTCATCTATGGACTCCGGCACGGGATCCGCGTCGCGCTCGAGCACCGTGACCTCGTGCCCGTCGCGCGCCAGCATCAGCCCTGACGCCAGCCCGCACACCCCACCACCCAACACGACGATTCTGGTCATCCTCCGCTCAGCTCCCTGCCGCCTTGCTCACGGGCGTCGCAGCACAGCTCGGGGTGACTGCAGCTCATGCCGGCAGGAAATCTACCAGCAGCCGATTCACCGCCCGGTCGCTCTTCCACGGAACAGCACTTCTAGGTGCCTCGACGGCCGGCCGACCACCGTCGCTATGAGCGAGGAGGCCCAACACACCCCTCCGTTCGCCGATCAGGTCGCGCTTCGGATGGCACTCGATCGGTCCAGGAATTCCCATCTAGGGCCACGCCGTGATCCGTCCTGGAGGCGATTACCTGGGGGGTAGAGGCCATGGTCATCTTCGGGTCGGTATGCCCCGCCTGCGTTATCTAAGGAAAGGCCCACTAGGGGCATGAGCGGCGCCCGCCAAATCGACCGCTTGCTCGACGAGAGGTATGTTTGCGGCTATGCGGCCCTTCGCTATTCCATCAACGTCACTTTGGACGGGTGCTGCGATCACCGTGCAATATCCACGGACGAGGAGATGCATCGTCACGCGACGGAGAGCATCACCCAGGCCAATGCTCTCCTCCTCGGCCGGGTGACCTACGAGTTGATGGAGTCTGCCTGGCGGCCGCCAGGACAGATGGAGGAGATGCTCGATTGGATGGCGCCTTTCGGCCAGACGATCGACGCGGCAAAGAAGTACGTCGTGTCGAGCACTCTGGACCGGGTCGATTGGAACGCGGAGTTGCTGCGTGGGACGTCGGCGAGGCGGTTCGGAGGCTGAAGCAGGAGCCGGGCGAGGGACTGGCCGTGGGAGGCGTAAAGCTCCCGCTGGCGTTGGCGGAGCTGGGGCTGATCGATGAGTACGAGTTCGTGGTGCACCCCAGGCTGGCGGGCACGGGCCGACGTTGTTCGCGGGCCTGTCGAAGCATGTCGACCTGAAGCTCGTGAGCCGGCAGGAGTTCGCCTCAGGGGCGGTGGCGATGCGGTACGAGCCTCGGGTTACCTAGAGGCGCCTGCCGGAATCGAACCGGCGCAAACGGCTTTGCAGGCATCGGTTTATGGCCGTACGCCCGTCGAGCGACCGAATTGCCTGACCGCTGCTGAGAGCCAGGCGTCGGTCTGTTGCGGCGGCCCCGTCGAAATCCCGCCTAGAGCGGGATTTCGCGTTTCGAGGTTCGATGACAATCGAATTTCTTGCAGACCCATGTTCTCCTGGCTTGAGGTGTCCACTGAGGACCAGCTGTGTTCCTAATTGACACCCGTACTTGACCCAAATCGATGCGTAGACCATGATGCCCGCCATGCGTCAGGCACTTGGGCTACTCATCATCGGCGCGCTGGTCCTCGCTACGACGGGACTCGCTGCCTATGCGTCGACTGGAGAGTCCTTCAGCGGGCCGGGTCCTCGCGCGTCGGTGAGCAGCCAGTCGAATCGCTGCACGTCGTCCTACGCCATCATCCACGGGCTACAGCGCGACTCGCGTCTTGGATCCCGGACGTTCGACCCGGTGGCGAGTCGCGATGCCCGCCTTGCGATGGCTCGGATGTCCCGGCTGAGGGCCAGCGCCCCAACCCAGCGGTCCGCCCACCTCGCCGTGCGCATGCGGGCTACCTTTCGCAGCATCGTTCGGTCAGCTCTGCTCGCCCGTGAACATCGCTTGACGGAGGCGCAGGTGCGCGATGCGGTCGATCGCTATGTAGGGAGTTCCTCGGCGTTCATGCACCATCTCGCGCGAGCGTGCAAGCACGGCCACGGCGGATCGGCCGCCCGCGACATGGCCACCGTGTCCGAGGCGCTCTTCTCGGAGCAACAGGGTCATCACGGGGTCAACACCTTTACGAATTACCACAACGCCTCGGGCCTCGGCCCCAAGATCGCCCCGGGTGCGTGGGTTCAGGTGTCCTGCAAGGTCTACGACCCGTACATCCAGAGCGTCAACCCCGACGGCTACTGGTATCGCATCGCCAGCGCCCCCTGGAACAACGCGTACTATTCGCCCGCCAACACCTTCATGAACGGCGACCCTTGGAACGGGCCGTATACCCATAACACTGATTTCAACGTGCCGGATTGTGGGTCGTCTCCTCCTCTTCCGCCCCCTGCTCCCGCTCCCGCCCCTGTCGTCCCCGCGAAGCCGCCGTCGGGTGGGAGTGCCGGTACGGGTGGTGGCTCCTGCTTGCAGTACCGGGGATCTCGAATCGCCGACTCGGGAAGCGTCGCTGCCTCGCTTCTTGGTTATTACCTCGGGGGTCTCGGTGGCCAGGTCGTGATCGATTGGAGCTACTTCAGCCGGAACTCAAGCTTTGTCCAGAAGGCAAAGAGCCTTCGCGTCGGCGAATTCGTGTCCGGCTGGGCGGCCCCATCCGATACTGACATGTACTACGCACTCGGCCACTTCACGATCGCGCGGGACACTGTCGACTGCTATCTGGTCTACGACCACTATGACTTCGACTGGGACTCCGCCAGGAAGTATCTGGTTTTCTTCCCGCTGTGGGCGATCCAGATCTTCGGGGCTCGTGAGTTCGACGAGCACGCGTCTGGCAAGCTCTAGGAGAGGTTGGCGAAACTCGCGTCTGCGGTCCACCCGAGCGCTACGTCCGCCGCCGGGTGCGGGTGCCTAGGTAGCCTCCTAGCTCAGGCTCGAAAACCTCCCGTCGGCGAAGCCCTTGCTTCGCGCTCGAAAACCGAACTGGAGTCCCACCGGTTTTCTCTAACCCCGAGCATGCGAGGCTGGATCTCACCGCCAGAGCTCGCGGCGCAGTAGCGCATTGCCGCGCTCGAGCTGCTCGATGGTAGCGCTGGAGACCGAGCGCACCCGGGTTTCGCGGTTGATGCGGGCCTGGACCTCCCGGTGCGACTTGCCGGTGCGACGGGCGACGTCGGCGACCAGGCGCCTGCGCTCGTCGCGCAGCCGCTCTCTGGTCGCATAGGCCGACTCCCGCTCGGGTTCGAGGTCTTTCGACGCGGCTTTGGGTCTGGCGGGGGCGGTCGCCTTCTTCGTTTTCTGCTTGGGGTCGTCGGTCGGGAAGAGCTGGAGTGTGGTCTCGCTCATGATCGCCTCGTCCAGTTCGGCGTCGCCCGAGCTCAGGGCGGCAAAGCCGCCACCCTGCTCGGGCTGATCCGGATCGGAGTCATCCATCTCTTCGCCCTCTTCCTCCTCGGCGTCCGGCGAGAGGTCGAGCGCGTGACGACGCTCCAGCTCGATCTCATGGGCGAGTGCCTTCAGTCGCGGGTCCGCCGGCATCAAGAGGTAGCTCATCTGGCGGCGCGGCCCCTGGGTGGTCCGGATGAAGCGGCCGACTACCTGGCGGAAGAAGAGCTCGGTCCGGGCCGCCGTCGCATAGACGCCGACCCGCAGGCGGGGGATGTCGACGCCCTCCGAGACCATCAGGACCGAGACCAGCCAGCGTCGATCGGAGGAGGCGAAATCGGCGATGCGCCGGCTGGCACCGGGCTCGTCGCTCATCACCAGCTCGGGTTGCTCCCCCGAGACCGACCCGAGCCGCGCGGCAATCGCACGCGCGTGATCCTGATCGGAGGCGATGACCAGGCCGCCCGCGTCAGGGTGCCCGTCGGCGCGCACCTCGCTCAGTTTGGCATCGCCGTCGCGCAGCACCTCGCCCATCCACTCGCCTTCCGGACTGAGCGCCGTCCGCAGGCGCCGGGCGGACTCCGCCGCCGGCAGGGCAAGGTCGAAGTCGGCGCTGCGCAGCCAGCCGTCCGAGATCCACTCCATCTCGCCGTCATACGGCAGGAAGGTGATCGGGCGGCATACCCGGTCGACCAAAGCCTGTGGGTAGCCGTAGACGTAGTCGGCCTGGCTGAGGCCGTCCTCGTCGTAGGTGACCCAGGGAATCGCCGAGTTGTCGGAGCGGAAGGGCGTGCCCGAGAGGAGCAGCCGGAAGCGGGCGCCGTCGAAGGCCCTGCGGGTCTGCAGGCCCCAGGCGGCTTGATCGCCCATGTGGTGCGGCTCGTCGGCGATCAGCAGGGTCGGCCGGCGGCCGGCGGCCAGCCGGTGCGTATCCGGCCCGGTCGCGATTGTCTGGTAGGTGACGGCGACGCCGTGGAAGTCGCCCGACTCGGGCCCGTCCGAGTTTGGCCTGTTCGGCTCGAGGTCGATGCCATAGCGGGCCGCGTCGGCGGCCCACTGGCGGCAGATGTGGGTGGTCGGGCCGGCCACGACGACGCGCGAGACGAACTTTGCGCTCAGCATCCAGTGGGCGATGTGGAGGCCGAAGGTGGTCTTGCCCGCGGCCGGCGTAGCCGAGGCCAAGAAGCTGGCGGCCGAGTGCGCCCGCACGGCTTCGGTCGCCTCCTCCTGCCACGAGCGGAGGGGTCTGGCATCGGGCCAATCCGGAAGCGATCGGGCGCGCGCCCCGCCGTCGATCAGGTGCTGAGAGGCGTCGTACAAGGGCGGGCCACAATAGGTTCGCCCGCGGTCGGAGGACGGCCGACCCCGCACGGGCTCGATCAGCTCGATGGGCCGATCAAGCCGGCCTCCTTGTGGCCGGGCACTCTGGCTGGGAGTGCCCGGCCTTGCCAATCAGGCTCGTCCCCGGGTTTAGATTTCCCCTTCCGCCGCTAACCGCGGCGGAAGGGATCGATGTAGACGTCGTCGACCTGCCACTGGCCGCTTGAGTCGAGCGGGGTGAAGCGGATTTCGATCGCGCTTGGAATCAGCGTCCCGACTATGGTCGAAAGGGTGAGCACGGTGGAAACCGACTGGGTCGGTGCCCAGCTGGAACCGGCGCGGAGGGTGCCGGTCGTCTTCGTGCGCACCAGGCCGAGCAGCTTGTAGACGGCCTCCACGCGCAGTTGCGAGGACGGATTGCCGCTGTTGCGGGCGACCAACCGGAAGGAGGGCGTGTCGATCGCCATGCAGACCGGTGGGCTGACGGCCGAGCTGCCGGCGGGAAGGGATAGCGACTTGGAGTCCCCGGCATCGTTGAGGTAATAGCTCTCGTTGCCTTCGACAACTGCGGCGCCGCGGCTCAACTTCCAGCCGGAGCCGCCGGCCTCAAAGCCGCCGTCTGGGGCGAGAGCGTAGTTGCGCTGGTCTCCCCAGGGGCTGAACACCGTTTTCGCGCCGGAGTATGAGCATGCCTGGGCGGAGCCGGCGAAGACGGCCAGCGCCGGCAGCGCGGCGATCAGCAGAGTGGCGAACCCGTTGCGGCTCGAGCTGAGGACTGGGCGGGGCATGGGCAAACCTCCTTGTCGCAGGCCAAAAAGCCTGGTCGTCAAACCAAGCTGGCAGTCGAGCCGTCTCGAGCCGAGCCCGAGATCTCCAACTTTGCGTCCCTGCCTCGCGACAGGTTTGCCCTTATTCAGCTGACTTATGTGTGCAGCGCGTAGATGATCGGCTCGGACTCCACCGACCGGAATAGATTTCATACAGACGGCTACCGAATTCTTTGGTCTTCGTGCCTGACGCATTGCCGGTTCGCCTTGCGGAACTCATCCCTCCGCCTCGTCGGTCGATGAAACGTGCGCGGTTGGCGAACGCCCGGCCGCATCGAATGGCACTCGTCTCGCAGATAGAAGACGTCGAGCACCTCTTCGCTCGCGGCCGCGAGCGAGTGCAGCTGCGTGCGCAGGGCGTCGAACGGCGGGTCGAGACGGCTCTCGCCTTCGGATTCGTCGTCGTCGCCGTGGCGATGGCCCTGCTGCTGCCGTCTCCCCGTGCTCTCGACCTGCCCACCTTGGCGATCCTGGTCGGCGCCTACGTCGTCTGCAGCAGGGCGAAGTTCGACATCGCCGACGGCCATACGGTCCCGACCGAGCTGGTCCTGGTGCCGATGCTCTTCCTCCTTCCGACCCCGGCGGTGCCGCTTGCCGTCGCCTGCGGCGATCTGCTGGGGCGAGGATACGACTATGCCAGCGGCCACACCAGCGTCCACCGTTCCTTCCACGCCTTGGGAGACTGCTGGCACGCCGTCGGCCCGGCGCTGGTCCTGGTCGCGACCGGCGCCCAGGTCTTCTCCTGGGACGAGTGGCCGGTCTACCTGGTCGCCCTGCTGGCTCAGTTCGCCTTCGACTTCGTCCCGGCGGCGATCCGGGAGCGCTTAATCGACGGCGTCTCGGTGCGTACCCTCAGCGGCCTCGTCGCGCCGGTCTATGCGCTGGATGGGGCTTTGGCTCCGATCGGGCTGTTGGTCGCTTTCGCGGCGATCCAGGTCGGCGCGGCGCTGGCGCTCCTGATTCTCCCCCTGGCGACGGTGCTCGCCGTGCTTTCCCGCGAGCGCCAGGCGCGGGTCGACCAGGCGATCGAGTTGAGCAGCGCCTATCGCGGGACGGCGATGCTGCTGGGTGACGTGGTCGAGGCTGACGACGCCTACACCGGCAGCCACAGCCGTGGCGTAGTCGAGCTCTCGCTGGCGGTCTCCGACCACTTCGGACTCGACCACAGGCAGCGCCGTAACGTCGAGTTCGCGGCCCTGCTGCACGACGTCGGAAAGATCGCCGTGCCGAAGGAGATCATCAACAAGGCGGGGCCGCTCGATCCGGAGGAGTGGCAGGTGATGTACCGGCATACGATCGAGGGGGAGGAGATGCTGAACCGGGTGGGTGGCGTGCTCTCGGAGGTTGGACGCATCGTCCGCTCATCGCACGAGCACTACGACGGCAGCGGCTACCCGGACGGTCTGGCCGGCGAGGAGATTCCGATCGAGGCACGGATCGTCGCTTGCTGCGATGCCTTCAGCGCAATGACCACCACCCGCTCCTACCGAAAGGCGATGTCAGCCGAGGCGGCCCTGGCCGAGGTGCGCGCCTGTGCGGGCACTCAGTTCGATCCCAGGGTCGCCAAAAGCCTCGCCGTGGTCTCCAGCGCCTGACGAGCGAGCTGCCTTCTAGCCTGAGTCGGGGCGCGGCGCGACCGCTTGCGCTTGCGCCTTTGCCGCCTCCTGTAGCGCGTCCGTGAGGCTGGGGTGGATGGCGATTGCCTCCGACAGGCCGACGATCGTGATCAGGCGCTTCAGCTGGGAGGCGTCGGGGACCACGAGCATCAGCCTGGCGCGGCGGTGGTCGAGGCGGTCGCTGAGCCGCAGCAGCATGTCGATACCTGCGCTGTCGAGGTAGCGGGTGGCGCTGAGATCGAGGATGAGGCTCAGCGCGTCGGGGCCGAGCGCGTCGGCGAGCTGCTGTTGGATGACCGTGACGTTCGCCGCATCGATGTCTTCGTTGACGTGTGCGATCGGCACTCCGTCGATCCATTCCATCTGCAGTGGGCTCATGCTTGACGGGAGAGTCTCTTGGTCATCGTCACGACGGTACCTTCGTCGTTGCCGTTGATCTCCACGTCGTCGAGCAGGGAGCGCATGATCTCCAGGCCCCTTCCTCCGCCGGGCGGGCGGGTGGTGCGCCAGCGACCCGTGTCGCGGACGGTGACTGTGATCCTCTGGTCTTCTCGTTCGCAGCAGATCGTGAAAGTGGCTTCATTGGCGCCGTAGGCATGCCCGATCGCATTGGCGGCAGCCTCGGAGGCTGAGAGGGTGACGTCGAACAGCTCGTCTTCGTTGGCGCCGGCTGCTTGGAGCCAGCGGCCGAGTGTCTTGCGCAGCCCGCCGAGGACGTTGGGACGTGCCGGAAAGGTCATCTCGAGAGTGCCCTCGAGTGGCACGGCCTCAATGGCGAGGAGCGCCACGTCGTCCTCGAGCGGGGTCTCGTCGAGCAGCGCGCGGTACACGCCGTCGGCAAGGGGGGAGTCGGGATGTTGCGCGACAGCCTGAGCAGCGGTTGTCAGCCGATGGAGGCCGGCGTCGATCGGCTCGTTGCGCCGCTCGATCAGCCCATCGGTGTAGAGAAGCAGTCGGCTGCCTGTCGGAAATGGGTAGTGGAAGGCCTCGTAGCCGAGCCCGGTACGCACGCCGACCGGCAAGCCGTGCCTTTGCTCGAGCAGTCGAGCCCGGCCATCCGGCTCGATCAACAGGGGCGGAAGATGCCCGGCGGTGACCGCTTCCAACTCCTCGACCTCGGGATCGAGCTTGAGGATCGAGAGCGTGGCTCCGCGGCTGCGGCCCATCGAGATGAGCAGCTCGTTCAGCATCGAGACGACCTCGGTGAGCTTGTGTCCTTGCACCAGGTATGCGCGAAGGGCCGTGCGGATCTCGGCCATCACCGAGGCAGCCATCACGCCGCGACCGACTACGTCTCCGATCACGAACGCGAGCTGGCCATCGGCGAGCTGAAAGACGTCGTACCAGTCTCCGCCGATCTTGATGCCAGAGCCGGCCGGCAGGTACTTGGCGCTGAAGCGCATGCCGGGTATCTCGGGCAGCGCGTCGGGCAGAAGCGTGCGCTGCATGATGGCGGTGACGGCACGCTGCTCTGAGAGGCGGGCATTATCGATCGCGATCGCTGCGCGATCAGCGGCGAGCTGCAGCAGCGTTACGTCATCCTCATCGAAGTCGCGCCGGGAGAGTGTGCCGATGTGCATGACGCCAATGACGCGGCCTTCGACGAGGACAGGCACCCCCAGCATCGAGCGGATGCCCTTTTCCCGGAGGATCGGGTTGACGACGTCGGCGTGGTCGAGATCGATGATGATGGGTTGCGCTTCGGCGGCGATGCGGCCTGCGAAGCCTCGGGCGAGCGGCACCTGGACGCCTTGGCGGACCTCCTCCTCCAGCCCTCGCGCGGCGCGTGCGACGAGGACGCCGCGGTCCTCGTCGAGCAGAAGCACCGCGGCGGTGTCGACTTCGAGTGAGTCACGGATGCGCTCCAACAGTTCGGAGAGCATGTCCTCCAGGGACATGTACCCGAGCGCAGAGTCAGTGATGCTGAGCAGATGACTGCGGCGGCTCCGGGAGACCTGGGAGTCAAGCGCGGACTGTCCGGTGGCCGGCGGGGTGGTGTGCGGCCCATCCTCCCTGTGCGACTGCGGCCGCTGAGCACTCATGGAGGGCGTTTATACCCGCCTGCCGGAAACCCACCCCTCTTCGAGCTCGTGAGCGTTCAGGACTTCAGTCAAGCCGCCGAGCGGTCGACATAGGTGGCCTCGTCCATCAAACGACCGATCGGGGAATTTGCGATGAAGAGGCTGCGGCCCAAGCTGACCTATGCGAACGTGATCGCCACGCTCGCCCTGTTCCTGGCCCTCGGCGGGGGCGCTGCCTATGCGGCCTCGCAGGTCGCGAAAAACAGCGTCGGCGCAAGGCAGCTGAAGAAAAACGCGGTGACCGCCGAGAAGGTCAAGGACGGATCGCTGTTGCGCCGTGACTTCAAGGCCGGTGAGCTGTCGGCGGGAGAGCGGGGCCCGCAGGGGGTGCCCGGTGCGCCCGGCGCCACCGAGGTAGTCGTTCGCTATGGGACCGAAGGGAAGCCCAAGAACAACGAAGAAGATCTATCCATTGCGAGCTGTCTCTCGGGAGAGACGGTTGCGGGAGGGGGTTTCGACTTCCTCGATCCCCCGCCCGGAAACTTCGAATACACGCTGCTGGCCAATCGGCCGAGCATCGAAGCCATATCCGAAGGATCGACGGTCTACCCGCCTCCTCTCGAGGGCAGCGAGGCCACCGGCTGGCTGGTCGCGATGGGGAATGAAACCGGCGCCACCTTCTACTTCCGCGCCTACGCGATGTGCGCGAGGCCGTAGGCGGCGTCGAACCCCTGACACAATGCCCGCGGTGGCGGGCGAGCGGCAATACGACCTGGTCCTGTTCGGGGCGACCGGCTACACCGGTGGCCTGACCGCTCGCTACCTCGCCGAGAACGCCCCGGAGGGGCTGCGCTGGGCACTCGCCGGCCGCAACCGGGCAAAGCTCGAGGCGGTCCGCTCGCAGCTCGAGGCGATCCCGTCTGCGGCCGATGCGCCGGACCTGCTGGAAGCCGATGCGGCTGATGCCGGTGCGATGGCGAGAGTCGCGGCAGCGACCAGGGTCGTGGTCACGACCGTCGGTCCCTATGCGCTGTACGGAGAGCCGCTCGTTGCCGCCTGCGCCGCGGCGGGCACCGACTACGCCGACCTCACCGGCGAGCCCGAGTTCGTCGACCGCATGTGGCTCGGCTACCACGAGCAGGCTCGCGAGAGCGGCGCCCGGCTCGTCCACTGCTGCGGCTTCGACTCGGTCCCGCACGACCTCGGCGCCTACTTCACCGTCCAGCAGTTGCCGGAGGGTGTCCCCTTGGCGGTGAACGGCTTCGTTCGCATCAGGGCGACCATGTCGGGTGGCACGTATCACTCGGCGATCAACGGCTTCGCTCGCGCGCGCCAGACCTTCAGCGCCGCGGGAGAGCGCCGCCGTCGCGAGCAGCGCCCGCCGGGTCGGGAGGTCCACTCGGGGTCGAACCGTCTCCGCCGCGCGCCGGAACTCGGTGGCTGGGCGGTGCCGCTGCCGACGATCGACGGGCCGGTCGTTCGCCGCTCCGCTGCGGCTCTCGAGCGCTACGGACCGGATTTCTCCTACGGCCACTACGCCGTCGCCAAGCGGCTCGCCACCGTCGCTGTGACGGCTGGGGCCGTTGGCGCCGCCGTGCCGCTGGCGCTGCTTCCCCCGACTCGCAAGCTTCTGCTCAAGGCCAAGGCGCAGGGCGAGGGCCCGAGCGAGGAGCAGCGCGCCAAGGGCTGGTTCAAGGTGCGCTTCGTCGGCGAGGGCGGTGACAAGCGGGTCGTCACCGAGGTCTCAGGTGGCGAGCCCGCCTACACCGAGACCGCCAAGATGCTCGCCGAGTCCAGTCTCTGCCTCGCCTTCGACGACCTGCCCGAGACCGCCGGACAGGTGACGACCGCGCAGGCGATGGGGGACGCCCTGCTCGCTCGCCTGCAGCGCGCCGAGATCGCCTTCCAGGTCATAGAGGCTTAGAAGTCCGGCGCCGCTACCCTTCGTCTCCCTCGGCGCCTTGGCGGAGTGGCTACGCAGCGGCCTGCAAAGCCGTTTACACCAGTTCGATTCTGGTAGGCGCCTCTGGCATCGCTGCCTCTTCGAAGAAATTCAGGAGCGGAGCTGTGCTTGATCCTGACATACGCTGTATGTACGATCCTTGCGCATGGCGAATCCGAAGACCCAAAGGCTCAACCTTCGCATTGAGAAGGACGACGAGACGCTCTTCAAGCAGGCCGCGCTGGTCCATCGCGAGTCCCTGACGCAGTTTCTTGTCGAGAGCGGTCGAGAGCGTGCCGAGCGCCTGCTCGCCGATCGGACAAGCTTCAGTGTCGACTCGGATGCCTGGCAGGAGATCGCCGCCGCGATGGACCAACCGGCAAAGGCTCGTCCCGAGCTCTCCAGGCTTTTCTCGCGCTCTCGTCCTGAATAGGCCGAGTGCCACGCTTCCTCGACCCCCAGCCGCTCGGCGGCGAGCACCGGATCAACGGATTCGATTGCGGGGTGGGATCGCTGGACGTCTGGTTGATCAAGCACGCCCGAGCAGCGGCAGGGGCGGGGTCCGCTCGCACCTACGCCGTCGTCGATGCCGAGCAGGATCGGGTCGTCGGCTATCACTCGCTATCGCTTGCGTCCATCGAGCACACGGAGGCAACCGACCGGGGGCGCAAGGGCATGCCGAAGCATCCGATCCCGGCTATGTTGCTGGCGCGATTGGCGGTTGACAGGGCGGTCCAGGGAAAGGGAATCGGAGCCTTCCTTTTGAGAGATGCGATGAGCCGCTCTCTGTCTGTGGCAGAGCAGGCGGGCATGCGTCTGCTGCTCGTTCATGCTCTGAATGGCAAGGCCCGTGCTTTCTACGAGCACTTTGGTTTCGAACCTTCCCCCAGCGATGCGATGAATTTGCAGCTCTTGGTCAAGGACATCAGGCTCGCGCTCGACAGCGCGGACTAGCCCAGGCGGCCGTCGAAGAACAGCATCGGTCCGGAGCGCTCGATGCGGGGCGCGGAAAAGCCGGCTTCGGCGAGCCAGGCTTCGATCTCGGAGTGGGTGCCTATCGGGCCGAAGTCGCCGGTGCCCGGGCGGATCAGGAGGCGCTGGCGCAGGGTGTCGTCGCCGCGGACGAAGGTCGAGCCGACGAGGCGGCCGCCGGGCTCGAGGATGCGGGCGGCCTCGTCGACGGCGGCCTGTGGATCCTCGAAGCAATGCAGGCCCCAGAAGGAGAGGAAGAGGTCGGCGCTGTCCGAGGGGAGTGGGATCTCGGCTGCGTTCGCTTCGAGCAGCTCGACCTTGGCGAGGCCGCGCCTCTGAGCGCGCTTGCGCGCGCGGCGGATCATCGAGGGCGAGAGGTCTGCCGCGACGTAACGCACGGCGCTGCCCGGGCGCACGGCCCGCAGGGCGGGGCCGGCGCCGCAGGGGCAGTCGACGATCGTGCCGTCCTCGGCAACCTCTCCAGCCGCGCTCATGCTCTCGTAGTAGCGCTTGCTGTCACCTCCCCAGATCACGCGGCCGATCGGGCGGCTGAGCCAGGGCCGCTCCATGTAGACGCTGTAGGCGGCTCCGAGGGGAGAGGCGTAGAAATCGTCCCGCGCCATCGGGAGGCGAGTCTAGGTTCAGCGGTAGCTTTGGTCTGTGGGATTCGTCACCAGCGAGCTTCGCTTCTCGACCCGCGGCGACGGGGACGTGATCGACATCACGGCGCCGGTGCAGCAGGCGGTCGAGAAGGCCGGGGTCGACGAGGGCCAGGTCTCGGCATTCGTACGCGGCTCGACCGCCGCGATCACGACGATGGAGTACGAGCCGGGCGGCGTCCACGACCTGCGGGAGATGCTCGAGCGCCTGATCCCTGCGCAGGGGGACTACGAGCACAACCGCCTCAACCACGACACCAACTCGCACGCCCACCAGCGTGCCTCGTTGATCGGCGCCTCAGAAGCGGTGCCGGTCGCCGGCGGGAGGATGGCGCTGGGTACATGGCAGCAGCTCGTCCTGCTCGATTTCGACGACAGGCCACGCGAGCGGACCGTCGTCGTTCAAATCCTCAGCTGAACGGAAAAGGGCCCCGTGCGGGGCCCTTGTTTCCGAAGGACGTGCCACCAGCGAGATTCCGTTTCCCTGGCTCGTCGGTCCTCAAGTCTTGGCGCTCACATAGAGAAACACCGCGTCTGCGAAAAAGTTGCACCGTTTGCATCGGCGCTTGCGGCCAAAACTTGAGTCGCGCCGCGAGCCTGCCCGGCGCTGCTAGATTCAGGCGTCCCGGGCGCTTAGCTCAGTTGGGAGAGCGCCAGCTCGACAAGCTGGAGGTCACTGGTTCGAGCCCAGTAGCGCCCATCGATCCGGCTGTCTAGGCTCGCGGCCTCGTGATCGCGACCTATGCAGCCGTGCTTGCCGTCTGCGGCGCCTCGCTGGCGATCGGTCAGGCGGCGATTGCGCTCTGCGGGATGCGGCAATGGTCGTGGTTCTCGCCGGCGGTGGGCCTGGCACTGCTTTGTACGGTCTGCTGGGGGACGGTGCGACTTCCAGGGGACGGGGCCTCCTCCGCGATCGTCGTCCTTGCGCTGACAGTCGCCTCCGTCGTCTACCTGCGCCGGCGGCTGGAGAGGGGGAGGGAGGCTGCGCGGGCCGGGCTGCCGGTGGCACTCGCCGCGCTACTCGCCACCGCACTGCCGTTCATCGCCGAGGGTCACTTCGGAATTCTGGGGACCAGCTTCAACCCCGACATGTCCCAGCATCTGCTGGCGGCCGATCGCCTCTCGCACGGGATCGACTCCCAGCTGCTCAACCAGGGCTATCCGCTCGGCCCCCACGCGATCGCCGTCGCCCTGACCAAGGGCCTCGGAGTTGGTCTGGTTCCGGCTTTCAGTGGGCTCACGGTCGCTGTCGCCGTGCTGGCGTCCCTGACGGCCCTAGCTGCATTCCGCGACGAATCTCCGTTCCTGCGCACCGTTGCGGCGCTCGTGGTCGGCCTTGCCTACCTCGTTGCCGCCTACTTTGCCCAGGGTTCTTTCAAGGAGACGATGCAGGCACTCTTCTTCCTCGCCTTCGTCCTGGCTCTGAGGGAGGCGTCGCAGAACCCCTCTTGGCGCGAGCTTCCGCTTCGCTTCGTCCCCGCCGCACTTCTCGCCGCCGGCAGCGTCTACGTCTACAGCTTCCCGGGCTTGATCTGGCTGGGTGGGGCACTGGTCATCTGGCTGTTGCTGGAGCGGGCTTTCGTCATGAGGCCGATGCTTCTCGCTCTCGGCGTCTTCGCCGTCCTGGTCGCCCCCGAGGTCGGCCGCATGGTCGACTTCCAGCAGTTCGAGACCTTCGACCCCAACGGCCCCGGCCTCGGCAACCTCTTCGGCCAGATCTCGCCCTTCGAGGCCCTGGGAATCTGGCCGTCGGGTGACTTCCGTCTCGCTCCCGGTGATGGTGCGGTTCCCGCTCTCGGCTACTACCTGGGGGCTGCTTTCGCCTCGATCCTGCTCGTCTACGGTCTCGTTCTCTGCTGGCTCGGCCGCGAGAAGGTGATCGTCGCCGGCCTGCTTGCGGCGGCGCTCGCCTACGCCGCAGCTCGGCTCGGGGGTACTCCTTACACCGCCGCCAAGGCGCTCGAGGTCGGGGCGGCCGTCGCAGCGCTGGTCATCGTCCTGCCGCTGCTGCGCCGACCGGTCGCCTGGCTCTACCTGGCTGCAGCCGGGGGCTGTTCGCTGCTTGCCCTCGCCAATGCGCCGGTCGGCCCATCCGCCTACACGTCAGCGTTGACTGGACTACGGCCGGCGATCGCCTCCGGTTCGACCGTCGTGCTCGCTTCGGAGGAGTTCCTCACGGAACGTCATGGAGTTCCGTATCTGGCCTGGGAGCTGCGCGGTGGCCGGGTCTGCATCGAGACGCCGCCGGAAGCCTACGGCGAGCCACCCCCGGGCGTGCGCTTCGTCATCGCCGACGGCGATCCGTCGCAGCCGCCCTTCCCGGACTTGCGCGTGCGGCGGCTCGCCGGCCCCTATGTGCTCTGGGAACGCACCGGCCGGCTCCAGGGCCGCAGTCCCTGCCCCCTGATTGCCGTCCGTCAGGCCCGCCAGGGCCCGCCCCGGTAGTTGCGTTCGCACTTTTGCCCGCATAGCGACGAGAACTGCGAACGCAACCGCTGGCAAGCGCTTCGCTGGGCGCGGGTAGCATGGCCGCATCGAGGCCGCGACGCAAAGAATCACCGTTTCACTACCCGATGGAACACCGTTGGAGCTGCCCGGCGGCGCCACGGGGGCCGACGCGGCTGCGGCGATCGGGCCCGGCCTGGCCAAGGCCGCCCTTGCGATCGAGGTCGACGGCGAGTTGCGCGACCTTTCCGCCGCGTTGCCCGACGGTGCCGAGATCTCGATCCTCACCGACCGCGATCCCGAGGCGCTGGAGCTGATCCGCCACGACGCCGCCCACGTGATGGCCGAGGCGGTACAGGAGCTCTACCCGGGCACCAAGGTGACGATCGGGCCGGCGATCGAAAACGGCTTCTACTACGACTTCGACTTTCCCGAGGACGTCAAGGTCACCGACGCCGACCTGGAGCGGATCGAGGCGGCGATGCGCACCCACATCGAGGCCGACGAGGAGTTCAGTCGCCGCGACGTGCCCGTCGCCGAGGCGATCGAGCTCTTCGAGGGTCAGGGTGAGGACTACAAGATCGAGCTGATCCGCGACCTGATCGAGAGCGAAGGGGTCGAGACCGTCTCGCTCTACCGCAACGGCCCCTTCGAGGACCTCTGCCGCGGCCCCCACGGTCCCTCGACCGGGCGGATCAAGGCGATCAAGCTCAGCTCGCTCGCCGGCGCCTACTGGCGCGGCGACGAGACGCGCCAGATGCTGACCAGGATCTACGGCACCGCCTTCTTCTCCAAGAAGGACCTCGAGGCGCACTTGGAGCGGATCGAGCAGGCGAAGGCGCGCGACCACCGCCGCCTCGGCCCCCAGCTCGACCTCTTCATGCTGCGCGAGGAGGCGCCGGGGATGCCCTTCTGGCTCGCCAACGGGACGACGCTGCTGCGTCTGATCGAGGCCGAGGTGCAGGACCAGTTGCGCAAGCGCGGCTACGAGGAGATCAAGACGCCGCACGTGATGGACGTCGAGCTCTGGCACCGCTCCGGCCACTGGGACAACTACCGCGAGAACATGTACTTCACCGAGTCGGGCGACCGCCAGTACGCGATCAGGCCGATGAACTGCCCCGGCGCCTGTCTCGTCTTCGGCGCCGGCCGCCACTCCTACCGCGAGCTGCCGCTGCGCATCGCCGAGTTCGGCCAGGTCTCGCGCGCCGAGCGCGAGGGGGTTCTCCATGGCCTCCTCCGCGTGCGCGCCTTCACCCAGGACGACGCCCACATCTACTGCACGCCGGATCAGATCGTCGACGAGGTGACCGAGGTCTGCGCTGCGATCGACGAGCTCTACGCCCGCTTCGGCTTCGACGACGTCAGGGTCGAGCTCTCGACCCGGCCGGAGAAGTCGATCGGCACCGACGAGCAGTGGGAGCAGGCCGAGGCGGCGCTGCGCAGCGCCCTCGAGAGCCAGGGGCGCGAGTACCAGCTCAACCCGGGCGATGGCGCCTTCTACGGGCCGAAGATCGACTTCCACGTCACCGACGCGCTCGGTCGCTCCTGGCAGTGCGGCACCTGTCAGGTCGACTTCTTCATGCCCGAGCGCTTCGACCTCTCCTACACCGACCCCGACGACGTCCAGCAGCGCCCGGTGATGATCCACCGCGCCCTGCTCGGTTCGATGGAGCGCTTCGCCGGCATCCTGATCGAGCACCACGCCGGCCGCTTCCCGGTCTGGCTTGCCCCGGTGCAGGCGATCGTCCTGCCCGTCTCCGACCGTCACAACGAGTACGCCGGGCGGGTCGCGACGGAGCTGCGCGAAGCGGGCGTGCGGATCGCAGTCGATGAGCGCTCGGAGTCGGTCGGCAAGAAGATCCGCGACGCCGAGCTCGGCCGCTACCCCTACATGCTCGTCGTCGGCGACCGCGAGGAGGAGGCCGGCGCGGTGGCCGTTCGCTCGCACGAGGAGGGCGAGGTGGGGGCGCTGTCCGTCAGCGAGTTCGCCGCCCGTGTGCGTGGCGAGAGCAAACAGGCCTGAGCTCGAGCTGTTGCCAAGCGCCGCCTTGTGCCTATACTGCGGAGCACTTGACTGAAGGCACCCAACACAGCTTGCGCCGCTGAGCGACCCGTGCCTTCGTCCCTACCTCTCGTCCGCTTGAAGCTCCACCTCTCACTTAGATAGTGCCGGTCCCGCGCAGGTTCGATCGGCGCCCACCAGAGCGCGACACGACTCGGATAAACGAGCGCATCCGCGTTCCTCAGGTTCGCCTGATCGGTGCCGAGGGGGAGCAGCTCGGGGTGGTCGAGATCACCGAGGCGCTGAAACGCGCCCAGGAGGCCGACCTCGACCTGGTCGAGGTCGCGCCCAACTCGAAACCTCCCGTGACTCGCCTGCTCGACTACTCGAAGTACAAGTACGAGCAGGAGCAGAAGCAGAAGGCGGCCCGCAAGCACCAGCAGCAGGTCAACATTCGTGAGATCAAGCTGCGGCCGAAGATCGCCAATCACGACTACGAAACCAAGAAGGGCCACGTCGAGCGCTTCCTCCGCCACCAGGACAAGGTCAAGATCACGATCATGTTCCGCGGCCGCGAGCAGGCGCACCCGGAGCGGGGAAGGGCGCTGCTGCAGCGCCTCTTCGAGGACCTCGACGGGCTGGCCGTGATCGAGTCGGCACCGCTGCAGGAAGGGCGCAACATGAGCATGTTGCTGGCGCCGGGTAAAGAGGTGGCGAAAGCCGAGTCCGAGTCCGAGGTGAAAGAGGCTCCAGAGACCGGGGTTGGTGAGGAGAAGCCGGCCGATGAGGCTGTCGCGGCCGCGCCGGCTGACGACACCTCTGCGGCCGCCGAGGCCACGCCGGCTGACGATGCTCCTGCGGCTGCGGAGGCCACCCCAGCCGACGACGCACCTCCAGCCGACGACGCCGCCGCTTAAGCAGCAGCTGGTTTCGTCAGCGCATCGGCGATTCGCTCAGCCGCCTGCCCGTCCCAGAGCGGAGGTGGCTCGGGCGTCTTGGCGGGACGCGCCGCGAGCGCCGATGGGATGGTTGCGATCGCGGTGGGGTCTAGGCCGAGCAGGGTGTTGGTGCCGGCGTTGATCGTCACCGGGCGCTCGGTGTTGTCGCGCAGGGTGAAGCAGGGGATGCCGAGATAGGTCGTCTCCTCCTGGACCCCGCCGGAATCGGTGAGGACGGCGCCGGCGTCGGCGAGCAGGGAGAGGAAGTCGAGGTAGCCGAGCGGCTCGCAGAGCAGCAGGCCCGGGTGGTCGGACTCGACCGCCTCCATCATCTTGCGCGTCCGCGGGTGGACCGGGAAGACGACCGGCATCTCGCGCGCGATCGCGGCCAGCCGGGAGATCGTCTCCGCCAGCAGCGGACCGTCGACCAGGGCGGGGCGGTGCAGGGTGACCAGGACGTAGGAGCCCTGCTCGACCCCGAGCCGCTGCGCCGTTTCGGCTGCGCGAAAACGCTCCTCCAGGGCGACCAGGGTGTCGATCATCGTGTTGCCGACGAGGTGCACGCGCTCCTCGGCGATCCCCTCCGCGCGCAGGTTCTCGATCGCCTCGTCGCTGTGGAGGAAGAGGAGGTCGGAGATCCGGTCGACGACGATCCGGTTCAGCTCCTCGGGCATCGTGCGGTCGAAGCTGCGCAGGCCGGCCTCGATGTGGGCGACCGGGATCTGCATCTTCGCCGCGGTCAGCGCCGCCGCCAGGGTCGAGTTGACGTCGCCCGGAACCACGACCAGGTCCGGCCGCTCCTCCTCCAGCACCGGCTCCAGCCGCTCGATCACCCGCGCCGTCTGCTGCGCGTGGCTGCCCGAGCCGACCTCGAGCATGTGATCCGGTGCCGGCACGCCCAGCTCCTCGAGGAAGATCTCTGACATCAGCCGGTCGTAGTGCTGTCCGGTGTGGACCACCGCGTGCCGGCCGTCGGGCAGGCGCTCGCGCAGGGCGCCGATCACCGGCGCCGTCTTGACGAAGTTCGGGCGGGTCCCGATCACGTAGACGATCCGCATCCGGCGCCACAGTACCCTGCGCCTCTGCCGTCACCTCGTGGGACAGCGGGCGCCGGTGTGCGCCGGTCTGCTTCAATAGCGAACCCGTGCCCAAGATGAAGACACACTCCGGCGCCAAGAAGCGCTTTCGCAAGACCGCCACCGGCAAGCTGCGCGGGCGGCGGGCTTACTCGAGCCATATCCTCGAGAAGAAGTCGCCGAAGCGCAAGCGGCGGATGGCACGGCCGGTGGAGATCTCGCCGGCAGACACTAAGTCGGTGCGGAACCTGCTCGGAGGCGGCAAGTGAGCCGGGTCAAGCGCTCAGTTCACGCGCGCAAGAAGCGCCGCAAGGTGCTGAAAGAAGCCAAGGGCTACTTCGGCCGCAAGCATTCCTCCTACCGCTTCGCCAAAGAGCAGGTGCAACGCTCGGGGATGTACGCCTACCGCGACCGGCGCAACCGCAAGCGCGATTTCCGCCGGCTCTGGATCACCCGTATCAACGCTGCGGCGCGGCTGGAGGGCATGAGCTACTCCGAACTGATCCACGGCCTCAACGGGGCCGGGGTCGAGGTCAACCGCAAGATGCTCGCCGACATCGCGGTCAACGACCGCGATGCGTTTCGCCGATTTGTGGAGCTAGCCCGGGAGGGTGCGGCCGCCTAGCCGCAACCCAGACTCCACTTTCCCGGGCGGGCCGTTTTCACGGCCCGCTTTTTTGTTCCAGGAGAAGAAACAGAGGACCAGAAAGACATACCCGCAGGACCAACTCGATGATCGAGAGCCCCCAAAACGAGAAGCTGAAGCTGGTGCGCAAGCTGCGCGAGCGCAAGCACCGCGAGCGCGAGGGTGCGTTCGTCACCGAGGGCGAGGACCTGTTCGAGGCCGGCCTCGCCGCCGGTATTGAGCCGCGTTTCCTGCTCACCGCTGCGGGCAGCGGCCTCGGCGGCGAGGAGGTCGACCCGGAGCTGCTTGCCGGGGTTTCGAACCTCGGGTCCGGAACCCGGGCGATCGCGGTCTGGCCGCAGTGCTGGTCCGAGCGGGTCGGCTCGAGCTGCGTCTACCTGCACGGGATCGCCGATCCCGGCAACGTCGGCGCGATCGTGCGCACGACGCACGCCCTGCTCGACACCACCCTGGTGCTTGGACCTGACTGCGCCGATCCCTTCTCGCCGAAGGCTGTGCGGGCAAGCATGGGCTCGGTCTTCGGCCAGGCCATCGCCCGGGGCGCCGTCGACGAGACTCCAGAGCCGCGTGCGGCTCTGGTCGCGCACGGCGGCGAGGAGCTCGGCGGCCTGGAGGGAGCCGCGACGATTTGCCTCGGCGCCGAGCGGGAGGGCCTACCCGAGGAGGTGCTCGCCCGCTGTGATACCCGGGTGACGATTCCCCTGCGCCACGGCGGCGCCGAGTCGCTCAACGTCGCCGCCGTGGCGGCGATCTGCGCCGAGCGGATATCGTCGCTCGCCATGCCGGAGGCCCAGCCCGATGCTTGAGCGGATCGAGAAGATCAGGGCCGAGGCCGCCACGGCGATCGAGGCTGCGGCCGGTACCGCCGAGCTGGAGGAGCTGCGGGTGCGCTACCTCGGCCGCAAGGCCGAGCTGACGTCGATCCTGCGCGGCATCTCCGAACTGCCCGCAGAGGAACGGGGCAAAGTCGGGGCCGATGCCAACCAGGCGCGCAAAGCACTGGAGTCGCTGCTCGAGACAAGAGCCGCAGTGCTCGATGCCGGCGAGGTTGAGTCTCAGCTGGTAGAGGACCGGATCGACGTGACGCTGCCCGGTGCCCCGGCGCAGCCCACCGGACATCTCCATCTGATCACCCGCACCACGCGCCAGATCGAGGACGTGATGATCGGCCTCGGCTACAGGGTGATCGAGGGTCCGGAGGTCGAGCACGACTACTACAACTTCACCGCGCTCAACCATCCACCCGGCCACCCGGCGCGGATGCTGCAGGACACCTTCTACATCCAGTCCGACCCGGAGATCCTGCTGCGCACCCACACCTCGCCGGTGCAGGTGCGTGGGATGGAGTCCGATCCCCCGCCGATCTTCGTGATCATGCCGGGCAAGGTCTACCGGCGCGACTCCGACGCCACCCACAGCCCGATGTTCCACCAGGTCGAGGGTCTGGCGATCGGCGAGGGAATCACCCTCGCCGACCTGCAGGGGACTCTCACTGAGATGCTGAGCGCGATCTTCGGCGGCAGCCGCGAGGCCCGGATGCGCCCTCACTTCTTCCCCTTCACCGAGCCCAGCGTCGAGTTCGACGTCTCCTGCTACCAGTGCGAGGGCACGGGTGCCCTCGATAGCGGTATGCGCTGCAACCTCTGCAAGGGCATCGGCTGGATCGAGGTCGGTGGGGCCGGCATGGTCGACCCCAACGTGCTCGGCTTCGTCGAGGGCAACGGCTATGACCCCGAGCGCGTCCAGGGGTTCGCCTTCGGTATGGGCGTCGAGCGGATCGCGATGCTGCGCCACGGCGTCCCCGACCTGCGTCGTTTCTTCGACAACGACGTGCGAGTCCTGGAGCAGTTCCGGTGAGAGTGCCCTACGCATGGCTGCGCGAGTACTGCGACCCGGGTGTCGGGCCGGAGGAGCTCGCCGAGCGCCTGGCGATGACCGGGACCGAGGTCGAGCGGGTCGGCACGATCGGTCCACCCTCGTCCGAGGGGTTCGTCGTCGGCAAGGTGCTGGCGGCCGAGCCCCACCCCAACGCCGACCGGCTGCGCGTCTGCACGCTCGACACCGGCGACGGCGAGCGCACCGTCGTCTGCGGCGCCCCCAACGTCGAGGCCGGTCAGACGGTCCCGGTCGCCCTGCCGGGAGCGACGCTGCCGGGCGGTCACAAGATCGGCAAGGCGAAGCTGCGCGGCGTCGTCTCGATGGGGATGATCTGCGCCGCCTCGGAGCTGGAGCTGGGGGAGGGCCCGCCGGGGATCCTCGTGCTCGAGGACGATGGCCTGCCCCCCGGCACGCCACTCGCCGAGGTGCTGCCGATCGCAGAGCCGGTGCTTGAGCTGGAGCTGACCCCGAACCGGGTCGACTGCTTCGGCGTCTACGGCGTTGCCCGCGAGGTGTACGCGATCTCCGCAGCTGCGCTCGGCCCGGAGCCCTGGGCCAAGGATGCAGAGGCGACGGGGGAGGGCGAGGCCGGCGACTACGCCTCGGTGAGCGTGGAGGTGCCGGACCTCTGTCCTCGTTTCACCGCCCGCGTCTTCACCGACGTCACCATCGGCCCCTCGCCGATGTGGCTGCAGGCACGGCTGACCGCCGCCGGACAGCGGCCGATTAACAACGTCGTCGACATCACCAACTACGTGATGCTGCTCACCGCCCAGCCGCTGCACGCCTTCGACCTCGACAAGGTCCCCGGCGGCGAGCTGGTGGTGCGCACGGCGATCGAAGGCGAGCGGATGACGACGCTGGACGATGTCGAGCGGACCTTCGACGCCGAGACGGTCCTGGTCTGCGACCGCAACGGGCCCTCGGGCATCGCCGGGATCATGGGCGGGCAAGTGTCCGAGGTCTCGGGTGAGACGACCCGGGTCCTGCTCGAGGTCGCCAACTGGAACGGGACCAACATCCTGCGCACCTCGCGCATGCTCGGGCTGCGCTCCGAGGCCTCCTCCCGCTTCGAGAAGCAACTTCACCCGGAGCTCTGCCTCAGGGGGCAGCGGATTGCCTCGCGGCTGATGGTCGAGCTCTGCGGGGCAAAGCTCGTCCCCGGCACGATCGACGTCGCTGTCGAGGCTCCGCTGGCGCAGCAGCTCACCCTGCGCGCGGCGCGGGTCGAGGGTCTGCTGGGAATGCAGATCCCCCAGGAGGACCAGGCTGCTTACTTGAAGCGCCTCGGCTTCGGCGTCGAGGTGGCGGGCGAGGACCTCGAGGTGACGGTGCCGCCCGACCGCCACTACGACGTCACCCGCGAGGTCGACCTGATCGAGGAGGTGGCCCGGGTGCACGGGCTCGACGAGCACCTGCCGAGCACGCTGCCCGCCGGTGCCGGTCAGGTCGGTGGCCTGACCCGGGAGCAGCGGTTGCGCCGTCGCGCCGAGGACGCCCTGCGCGACCTCGGCTTCGACGAGGTCGTCGGCTGGAGCTTCACTGATCCCAGAGAGCCCGCCAGGCTGAGAATCGAGGCCGGCGATCCACGCGCCGAGCGGGTTGTCATCGCCAATCCCCTTTCGGAGGAGCAATCGGCGATGCGCACGACCCTGCTCGGCTCGCTGCTCGACGTCGCTCAGCGCAACCTCTCGCGTGGCGCCGACCGCGTCGCCCTCTTCGAGTCGGGCCGTGTCTATCTGACCACCCCGCCGGCGGGCCTGAAATACGCCGATGGGGCGGAAAATCGTTCTGTGAGCGCGCTCGGCGGGGACTTCCCTGGTGAGCGTCCGGCGCCGGTGGCCGAGCCCCATCGTTTCGGCTGTCTAGCAGTGGGGACCCTGACCCCGGCATCGTGGCGGGGAGGTCGCGAGGTGGCCGACTTCTTCTCGCTCAAGGGGGAGCTCGAAGCTCTCGCCGAGCGGTTCGGCTCGGAGCTCGCCTTCGAGTCGGCGGAAGAGCCGTTCCTTCATCCCGGACGCTCTGCCGCGGTCATCGCGGGCGGCGTTCCGGCGGGCTGGATCGGTGAGCTCCACCCACTCGTCTGCCGGGCCTGGGATCTGAACTCCGCGGTCGCCTTCGAAGTCGGAGCGGCGCCGCTGGTCGGAGCCGCCTCGGCCGGCGAAGAGACCTACGAGGACGTCACCACCTTCCCAGCCGTCTATCAGGACCTCGCGGTCGTCGTCTCCGACGGGGTCTCCTCGGCGGAAGTTCACGGCGCCGTCATCGCGGGCGGCGGTGAGCTGTTGCACACGGCTTCCGTCTTCGATCTCTTCGAAGGCGAGCAGCTGGGGGAGGGCCGCAAGAGCCTCGCCCTGCGGCTCGAGTTCCGTGCGCCCGACCGGACCCTGACCGACGAGGAGGTCAATCGGCTGCGCGGCTCGATCGAAGCTGAGCTGGAGAAGATCGGCGGGTCGTTGCGTGGCTGAGGCACGCAGACAACCGCTCGACGGCGATCCCGCGGCGCGGGTCCTGGTTGCCGGCGCCTCCGGTTTCGCCGGCGCGCTCGCAGCCCAGATCGTCTGGCGCCACCCGAACCTGGAGCTGGTCACGGTCACCTCGCGCAGCGATGCCGGCACTCGGCTCGATCGGCTCTACCCGCGCTACCGGGTCTCGCTGGAGCTGACCGAGCTCGACCTCGACTCGCTCGAGGGCGTCGACGCAGCGATCGTCGCCTACCCTCACGGCGCCTCCGCGCCGACAGTGGCAGCACTGCGGGGATTGGGTGTGCTGGTCGTCGACCTCTCGGCGGACTTCCGCCTCCGCGACCTGCCGACCTACGAGCGCTGGTACGGGGAGCACGGCGCGCCAGAGCTGCTCGAGGGAGCCGTCTATGGGCTGACCGAGCTCTACCGGGACCAGCTGCGCGAGGCGGAGCTGGTGGCGACCCCCGGTTGCTACCCCACCGCGAGCGTCCTCGCCCTTGCGCCGCTGGCAGAGAAGGGCCTGCTTGCCGACGTCGTCATCGACGCCAAGCAGGGCGTCTCCGGTGCCGGGCGGGGCGGCGGCGACGCGATGCACTACGCGGCGATGGACGAGAACGCTTTCGCCTACAAGACCGAGGGGCATCGCCATCGCCCCGAGATCGAACAGGAGCTGGCGGCCCTCGGCAGCCCGGCGCCGGTGACCTTCGTCCCGCACCTGCTGCCGCTCGACCAGGGCGAGTTGACCAGCTGCTACGCGCAGACGAGCGAGCCGCTCGCCAAGGAGGAGGTGCAGGCGCTCTACCGCGAGCGCTACGCGGACGAGCCCTTCGTCCACGTCGTCGACTCGCCGCCGGGCCTGCGCGACGTGCGCGGCACCAACGAGTGCCACGTCTACGTCACCGTCGAGGAGCACGGCCGCGTGCTGGCCTTCTCGGCGATCGACAATCTCTGGAAGGGCGCCTCCGGGCAGGGCGTGCAGAACCTCAACCTGATGCTCGGCCTCGAGGAGACGGAGGGGCTGCTGTGAGCGGGCCGGCCGCGGACGCGCAGCAGAGCAGGCCGGCTGGCCACTTCTTCAGATCGCGCTGGGTCGAGCCGCCGGCGGGGGTCGAGGAGCTTGACCCCTCCCAGCTCGCCCCGGGCTTTCGCGCCGGCAGCGCCCACTGCGGCCTCAAGGGCGGCGGCAAGACCGACATCGGTCTGGTCGTCTGCGACGCCGAGGAGGTTGCCTCCGCGATCCTGCTCACCCGCAATGCTTCCTCTGCGGCGCCGGTCCGGGTCTGCCGGGAGCGCTGCAATCGCGGCTCGATCCGGGCCGCAGTCGTCAACGCCGGCAATGCCAACGCGGAGACCGGCGAGCAGGGATATGCCGACGCGGTCGCGATGTGCGATGAGGCGGCCACCCAGCTGGGTCTGCGGCCGGAGACGGTCGCTGTCGCCGAGACGGGCGTGATCGGCGTGCCCCTGCCGATCGACGCAGTCCTCGGCGGAATCGGCGAGGCCGCCGCGAGCCTCTCCGAGACCGGCGGGGTTTCCTTCTCCGACTCGATCCTCACCACTGACCGCTGGCCGAAGCGATGCTCGCTGCAGGCCGGCGGCGTGACGCTCTCGGCCCAGGCCAAGGGCGGCGGCATGATCCAGCCCGGCATGGCGACGATGCTCTGCTTCGTCCAGACCGACGCCGTGATCGAGGACCCCGACGCGGCGCTGCGCTCTGCCTCCGATGCTTCTTTTGAGCGGATCACCGTCGACGGTCAGATGAGCACCAACGACACGGTCCTTCTGCAGGCGACCGGCGCCGCCGGTGCGCCGCTGCCGGAGGGCCTGCTCGAGGCGGTGCTGCTCCAACTGGCGATCGAGGTCGTCGCCGACGGCGAGGGCTCCTCCAGGGTCGGCAAAGCTCAGGTCCAGGGCGCCGCCTCGGCCGCCGAGGCCGAGCGGGTGGCTCGGGCAATTGCCAACTCTCCCCTGGTCAAGACGGCCCTCTTCGGACGCGACCCCAACTGGGGCCGGATCGCACAGGCGGCGGGGATGGCCCTGGCGGGCGAGGACTTGGAGGAGATCGGGGCCGGCTCGATCGATGCCGCCGAGCTCGGCGCCGATGTCGAGGAGGCCGAGATCGGCATCCGGCTCGACCGCGGCGAGCACGGCGCCCATGTCTGGTTCTCCGACCTCGGCTACGAGTACGTTCGGATCAACGCGGAGTACACGACATGAGCCAGGCCAGAGACACCAACGTCGAGACCCTGCTCGAGGCGCTGCCCTACATCCGTGAGTTCCACGGGCGCACGGTGGTGATCAAGTACGGCGGCGCGGCGATGCGGGAGGAGGACCTGCGCGAGGCCTTCGCAACCGACGTCGTCCTGCTCAAGTACGTCGGGCTCAACCCGGTGGTGGTTCACGGCGGCGGCCCCGAGATCACCCAGCACATGGACCGGCTCGGGATGGAGGTCCGCTTCCACGAGGGCCTGCGCGTCTCCGACGCCGAGACGGTCGAGGTGGCGAAGATGGTGCTGCTCGGCAAGCTCAACTCCGACATCGTCCAGCGGCTCAACCGGCACGGGCAGCCCGCGGTTGGGCTCTCCGGCGAGGACGGGACTTTGTTCGACGTGGCGCCGGTCGCCAACGCCGAGCAGGTCGGCTTCGTCGGCAAGATCGAGCGGGTCGACGTCGACGTGCTCAACCACATCGCCGCCGACTACATCCCGGTCATCGCCTCTTCCGCCTCCGACCGCGACGGCCAGTCCTACAACGTCAACGCCGACGAGGCGGCGGGCAAGGTCGCTGCCGCCCTCGGCGCGCACAAGGCCGTTTTCCTCACCGACGTCGACGGCTGGCTCGCCGACCCCGACGACGCAGGCTCGCTGATATCCAAGGCGACGGTCGCCGAGGTCGAGGAGAAGCTGACCGCGATCGACGGCGGCATGCGGCCAAAGCTGCAGGCCTGCCTCGACGCGATCCGCGGCGGCGCCCAGTCGGCTCACATCATCGACGGCCGCAAGCCGCACTCGCTGCTGCTCGAGCTCTTCACCGATGCCGGCATCGGCACGATGGTGACGCCATGAACCTCGCTGACCTGCAGACGCTCGAGGGGCGCTACCTGATGCAGACCTACCGCCGCGCGCCGGTCGAGTTCGTGCGCGGAGAGGGGACCCTGCTCTGGGATTCGGAGGGCAAGGAGTACCTCGACTTCCTCGCCGGCATCTCGGTCTGCTCGGTCGGTCACTGCAACCCCGTCGTGGTCGCCGCCGTACGCGAGCAGGCCGGGCAGCTGATGCACACCTCGAACCTCTTCTACACCGAGCCGATGATCCGCCTCGCCGAGCGCCTCTCCGAGTCGAGCCTCGGTGGCCGCGTCTTCTTCTCCAACTCCGGTACCGAGGCGAACGAGTGCGCGATCAAGATCGCCCGCAAGCACGCACGCCGGCGTGGGATCGAGGCACCGGAGATCATCAGCTTCGAGCGCGACTTCCACGGCCGCACCTACGGCTCCCTCGCGGCGACGCCGGCGCTTGCCACGAACCCCGACCTCGGCCCGATGCTGCCCGGCTTCCGCTCGGTGCCGCTGAACGACGCGGCAGCGCTGCGCGAGGCCGTGGGGGACAACACGGCAGCGGTCCTGATCGAGCCGATCCAGGGTGAGAGCGGTGTCCACCCGGTCGGCGATGAGGCCCTGCTCGCTGCACGCCAGGCCTGCGATGAGGCCGGCGCGCTTTTGATTCTCGACGAGATCCAGACCGGGATCGGCCGGACCGGCTCGCTCTGGGCCTACGAGCAGACCCCGGTGCGGCCGGACGTGCTGACCAGCGCCAAGGCGCTCGGCGGCGGCCTGCCGATCGGCGCCTGTGTGACGACCCCTGAGGCGGGCGAGGTGCTCGAGCCCGGCGATCACGGCTCGACCTTCGCCGGCGGGCCGGTGGTTGCGAGCGCAGCTCTCGCTGTGCTCGAGATCGTCGACGACCCGGCGCTCCTGCGCGGCGTTCGCGAGCTGGGGGCGATGCTTCGCGACGACCTGCTGGCGCTGGACGGCGTGCGCGAGGTGCGCGGCCGCGGCCTGATGGTCGGAGTCGGCCTCGAGGAGGGCATCGACGCTGCTGCGCTCGGTGCCGACCTGCTCCAGCGCGGGTTGGTCATCAACGTTCCCGGGCCGGGAACGTTGCGCCTCCTGCCGCCGCTGACGGTCGATCCGGCCCAGATCGAGCGCGCTACCGCGTCGATCGGCGCTGCGCTCCTAAGCTACGCGGCTATATGAGCTCGGAGAAGTTTCCCCCGGAGCCGCGCCTCACCGCCAGCACCGCCGCCGAGCGACTGGCGGCGATCGTCGAGGCTGCGGAGCGGGCCGCCTCGAACGTGATCGACGACGCCGAGGAGCAGGCCCGCCGCCGGCTCGAGCAGGCAAGCGCCCGCGCCGACCGGATCGTGGCCGAGCGTCTGCGCGCTCTGGCCGACGAGCTCGACCCACCGGCCCAGGTGCCGGCGGAGCGCGGCGAGCCCCATCTGAAGCCGGTCGAGCTTGCCCCCGAGCCCGCTGCGGGGCCTCGCAGCGGCTCGTCCGGCGCGCGCCTGCTGGCCACCCAGATGGCCGTCTCGGGCAGCAGCCGAGAGGAGATCGAGCAGCGGCTGCGAAGCCGCTTCGAGATCGAGGACACCGGCGAGATCCTCGACGCGATCCTTGGACCGGAGGAGAAGGGCAATGCATGAGGACCCGACGCGGATGATGAATCAGCCCGACGGAGGCCAGCGTCCGCACGGCAACATGCGCCTGCTCGTCGCCGGCCTGGTTGCCGTGATCGTCGGTCTCGTCGTCGCGATCGCCGTCATCGCCGGCGACGACGGCGACAGCGGCACCACCTCGGCGCCGACGACGGTGACGACCGTTCCGACCACGACCGAATCGACCACCGAGCCGACGACCACTACCGACACGACCACGGAAACGACGACGCCGACGACCACCGAAACGACCACTTCGACCGAAACCACGGCGCCGACGACGACCACCACCGCGCCGACGACGGAAGAAAGCGGCAGCGGCGGGATCCCCGCTCCGTAGTGACGCCCGACTCTTCCGCACAGATCCGCACGGCCTCCTACGAGG
Organism: uncultured Solirubrobacterales bacterium; assembly: GCA_963697695.1. Taxonomy (GTDB): domain Bacteria; phylum Actinomycetota; class Thermoleophilia; order Solirubrobacterales; family 70-9; genus VRUE01. The sequence continues at coordinate 361,813 of OY969094.1, read as the reverse complement.
CCGACCCCGCCGAGGTGCGGCGCGTGCTGCTGCTCTACTCCGGCGGTCTCGACACCAGCGTGATGCTGAAGTGGATCCAAGACTCCTACGAGGCCGAGGTCGTCTGCCTCACCGTCAATCTCGGCCAGCCCGGCGAGGACTATGCCGTGATCGAGGACAAGGCGAAGCGGCTCGGCGCGCTCGAGTGCCACGTGGTCGACGCCCGTGAGCAGTTCGCTGGGGAGTTCGTCGCTCCGGCGATCAAGGCGAACGCGCTTTACGGCGGCGGCTATCCGCTCTTCACCGCGCTTGGGCGGCCGCTGATCGCCCAGCTCGCGGTCGAGTACGCCCGCCGCAGCGGCTGCGACACGATCGCCCACGGCTGCACCGGCAAGGGCAACGACCAGGTCCGGATCGAGGCCACCGTCGCCACCCTCGCTCCGGAGCTGAAGACGATCGCGCCGGTGCGCTCATGGCAGATGGGCCGCGAGGAGGAGATCGCCTACGCCCGCGAGCACGGCATCCCGGTCAAGGGCGGGACCGAGGTCACGCCCTACTCGATCGACGACAACCTCTGGGGGCGCTCATCGGAGGGGCGCTGGATCGAGGACCTGGGCCACGCGCCCGAGGACGACGTCTTCGACCTGGTCACCCGTCCCGAGCAGGCTCCCGATGAGGCGGAGACCGTCAGCGTCGAGTTCGAGGCCGGCGTTCCGGTTGCCTTGAACGGCGAGCGGCTCGAGCTGGTCGAGCTGCTCGAACGGGCCGCCGAGGTCGGCTGCCGTCACGGCGTCGGCATCGTCGATCACATCGAGGATCGCATCGTCGGGCTCAAGGTGCGCGACATCTACGAGGCGCCGGCGGCGGCGATCCTGCTCACCGCGCACCAGGAGCTGGAGAAGCTGGTCTGCACGATTCACCAGAACCAGTTCAAGCCCGAGATCGACCGCAAGTGGGCCTACCTCGTCTACGCCGGGCTCTGGTGGGAGCCGCTGCGCTCCGACCTCGACGCCTACGTCGAGGCGGTCAACGCGCAGGTCACCGGGACGATCGGCCTCAAGCTCTACAAGGGGAGCGTGCGGGTGGTGACCCGCAGCTCGCCCAACGCGGTCTATGACGCCGACCTCGCCTCCTTTGCCGAGTCGGGTGGGCTGTTCTCGCAGAGGGCGTCGCCGGGTTTCATCGAGCTTTGGTCGCTGCAGTCGCGGATGGCGCATCGGATCCGTCAACGCGGGGTAGAGGAGGAAGCCTGATGTACTCGACGATCGGCAAGCTGGTGGTGCGGACGACGATCTTCTACATCCGCCACGCCTATCGGCGCCAGATCCGCATCGGCATGGGTCTCACGGCAGTGGTGGTCGGCATCGCCGGCTACCTCGCCAGCCGCAACGTCCCCGAGGGCTAAGCAGCCCCTCGCAAGATTCATTGCGGTTTATGGTCAACTCATGAGCATTCGCTAACAAAGTCCGCTAGCCTCGCGCGCTTCGTGCCGCGAACCATCGCGACAAAGGCAGGAGGAGTCCTCGCCTGCGCTCTCAGCTTCGTTCTGCTCTGGCCGGCCACGGCGCCGGCGGGAGTCGACGACCTTCAGGCCAAGGTCGCTGCCGCGCGCAGCCAGGCGGGTTCGCTGGCGAGCGAGCTGCAGGCGGCTCAGGGCGAGCTCGCCGTCGCGCAGCAGGAAGCCGCAGCGGCCAGTGCCCGCGAGCAGCAGCTGAGCACGCTGCTGGCAAGCGGCGAGGAGCGTGCCGCGGAGCTCGCCACCGACGTCGCCGGCACCGAACGTCGCCTTGCCCGCGAGCGCAGGCGCCTGCGCCGCGCCCGCCAGGTCCTGGCGGAGCGCCTGGTGGCGATCTACGAGAGCGGCTCTCCGAGCACTGCCAGCGTGATCCTCGGGTCCAGCGACTTCGACGAGCTCGCTACCCGCGCCGATTACCTGCAGCGGATCGAGGAGTCGGACACGGAGCTGGCAGAGCGGGTCGCGCAGGTCCGCGCCGCGGTGGCTCGTGGGCTGAAGCTGGTCGAGGCACTGAAGGACAAGGTCGACGCTTATAACGCCCGTCTTGCCGATGCGCGTTCGCAGATCTCCGCCGTGCGCGAAAACGCCGAGGCCACTGCGGTCCATCTGCAGTCGGTCGCCTCCGCCCGGGCTGCCTCGCTCTCCACTCTGAAGAACAAAATCGGCAGTTGGGTCAGCGACATCGAGGCGGCGCAGGCGGCCGCAGCCGAACGAGTCAGCGACGAGGCGGCCGAAGCCACGGTCGAACGCTGGCTCGGCGGTCCCTACTCGATCCCGACCGAGATCGTGATGTGCGAGTCCGGCGGCAACTACAGCGCGGTCAATCCCTCCAGCGGCGCCGGCGGCGCCTACCAGATCCTGCCGTCCACCTGGGACCTCTACGGCGGCCAGGGCAACCCCGAGGACGCGCCGAAGTCCGAACAGGATGCGATCGCCGCCGAAATCTGGGCCGACTCCGGCTCGAGCGCCTGGGTCTGCGCCGGCTGAGCGCACAGCACTGAGCAGATACGCGCGGAGATAGCGCGAAAGACGCGCGGAACCGGGCCGCTCCATCTGCCCTGCTTGGCATGATCGGCGAGCGATCGTGAGCGCCTCCTCCGCCGTACACCTGCATGCCCACAGCGAGTACTCGCTGCTCGACGGCGCCTGCAAGATCGATGCGATGGCGGCTCGCGCCGCCGAGATGGGTCAGCCCGCTCTGGGACTCACCGACCACGGCGTGATGAACGGCGCCGTCGACCTCTACAAATCCTGCAAGAAGCACGGGATCAAGCCGATCGCCGGCTTTGAGGCCTACTTCGTCGACGATCGCGAAGCTGCCAAATCGCAGGTTCGCTACGAGCGCAACCACCTCACCCTGCTGGCCGAGAGCAACACCGGCTTCGCCAACCTGGTCAAGCTCACCTCGGCCGGCTTCCTCGAGGGCTTCTCCCGCGGCAAGGCCAACGTCGACATGGACCTCCTTGCCTCCCACGCGGAGGGGGTGATCGCCCTCACCGGCTGCCTGCAGTCGCGCTTCTGCCGCCGTTTGATCGAAGAGCGCGAGGACGACGCCCGTGCCCACCTCGACGACCTGATCCAGGCCTTCGGGCCCGAGCAGGTCTACTTCGAGGTGCAGAAGAACGGGATCCCCGAGCAGGACAAGGCCAACGAGGGGATCGTTCGCTTTGCCCGCGAGCTGGGCCGGCCGCTGGTCGGCACCGCCGACGTCCACTATCTGCGGCGCGAGGACTTCGACAACCACGCGGCGCTGCTCTGCGTGCAGACCAAGTCGACCCTGGAGGCGCCGAAGCTGAGCTTCGACACCAACGAGTTCTACCTCAAGGACTCTGAGGAAATGGCGGCCTCCTTCGCCGAGTGGCCGGAGGCGGTGCCGACGACGCTGGAGATCGCCGAGCGCTGCGAGGTCGAGATCGAGCTGGGCAAGCTGCTGCTGCCGCGCTACTCGGCTCCCGACGGCGAGGAGCCGGAGGCGATGCTGCGGCGGATCGCCGGCGAGGGCCTGCGCGCTCGCTATGGCGACCCGGCGCCCGCCGAGGCGATCGAGCGGCTCGAGTTCGAGCTCGGGGTGATCGAGGAGATGGGCTTCTCCTCCTACTTCCTGATCGTCTGGGACTTCGTCCGCTTCGCCAAGGAGAACGGCATCGCCGTCGGCCCCGGCCGCGGCTCGGCGGCGGGCTCGATCGTCTCCTTCGCGCTCAGCATCACCGACATCGACCCGCTCGCCAACGACCTGCTCTTCGAGCGCTTCCTCAACCCCGGCCGCAAGTCGATGCCGGACATCGACATCGACTTCTCGGTGCGCGGGCGCGAGCGGGTGATCCGCTACGTCGCCGAGAAGTACGGCCGCGAGTCGGTGGCGCAGATCATCACCTTCGGCAAGATGGCGCCCCGGGCGGCGACCCGCGACGCGGCGCGGGTGTTGGGCTTCGACTACGCCACCGGCGACCGCCTCGCCAAGCAGATCCCCGAGCCGATCCTCGGCCGCAACCCATCCTTCGAGGAATGCCTGAAGCCCGGTCAGGAGCTGCGCAAGACCTACGACGCCGAGCCTGACGCGAAGCGCGTGATCGACGTCGCCCAGGGTCTCGAGGGGATCATCCGAAACAACTCGATCCATGCCGCCGCGGTCGTGATCGCCGATCGGCCGCTGCAGGAAATCGTCCCCCTGCAGCTTGCCGAGGACCGCAGCGCCCCAGCCGCGAATGGCAACGGAAGCGGCAAGGCCGAGCGCCAGTACAAGATCGTGACCCAGTACTCGATGGGCCCGATCGAGGAGATCGGCCTGCTGAAGATGGACTTTCTCGGCCTGCGCAACCTCGACGTGATCGAGGACGCGGTCGAGATCATCCACCGCTCGCGCGGGATCGAGCTCGACATCGGCGCGATCCCGATGGACGACCGCAAGACCTTCGAGATGCTCTCCCGCGGCGACGGCACCGGCGTCTTCCAGCTCGAGTCCGAGGGCATGCGCGAGGCGATGAAGAAGGTGCGGCCGACCGAGTTCGACGACATCGTCGCCCTCGTCTCGCTCTACCGCCCCGGCGCGATGAGCTACATCCCCGCCTACGCCAAGGGCAAGCGCAACCCAGCCTCGGTCACCTACCCCGACGAGCGCCTGCGGCCGATCACCGAGCCGACCTACGGCTGCGTCCTCTACCAGGAGCAGTTGATGGAGATCGCCAAGCAGATGGCGAGCTTCAGCCCCGCCGAGGCGGACGACCTGCGCAAGGCGATCGGCAAGAAGAAGCGCGACCTGATGGCGACGATGAAGGCCAAGTTCCTCGAAGGGATGCAGGCCTCCGGCACCGCGACCAAGGTCGCCAACGACATGTGGGCGCTGATGGAGGCCGCCGCCGACTACTCCTTCAACAAGTCCCACGCCGCCTGCTACGCGCTGATCGCCTACCGCACCGCCTACCTCAAGGCCAACTACCCGGCCGAGTACATGGCGGCGGTGATCTCCTCGGTGATGAAAACCAAGGACAAGGTGCCCTTCTTCGTCAACCGCTGCGAGGAGATGGGGATCGAGGTGCTGCCGCCGGACGTCAACTCCTCCGACCACGACTTCGTCGTCTCCGAGAAGGCGATCCGCTTCGGCCTCGACGCGGTCAAGAACGTCGGCCACGCGGCGGTAGAGGCGATTCTGCATTCCCGCAAGGACAGCGAGATCGGCTCGATCTGGGACTTCTGCGAGCGGGTCGACTCCCGCGCCGTCAACAAACGAGCGATCGAATGCCTGATCAAGTGCGGCGCGCTCGATTCGACCGGCGCCACCCGCAAGGGGATGCTGGAGGCGCTGCCGGCAGCGCAGTCCGCCGGGCAGAAGGCACAGGAGGATGCCCAGCTCGGGCAGGGCTCGATCTTCGACTTCGGCGATGGGGCCGAAGGCGGCGGCGGGGCCTCCCAGGCCCACCATCGGCCGCCGATCTCCGCCGCCGAGTTCGACCGCGCCGAGCTGCTGGCCCTGGAGAAGGAGACCCTGGGCACATACCTCTCCTCGCACCCGCTTTCCGAGGTCCGTGATGCCCTGCGCGCCCGCGTCGACTGCAGTCTTGCCGAGCTCGCCAACAAGCAGGACGGTTCCTGGGTGACAGTCGGCGGGATCGTCGTCGAGTGCAAGAAAATCCGCACCAAGAGCGGCAACCAGATGATGTTCGCCACCCTCGACGACGTCGAGGGGCAGGTCGAGATGCTCGTCTTCAAGGCCGATCAGGCTGAGAGCGCGACGACCATCGCCCCCGACGCGATCGTCGTCGTGCGAGGCCGGATCGACCACAAGGAGCGCGGCGAGACGAAGCTGGTCGTGCAGGAGGCGGAACGCTTCGAACCCGACGCCGAGGAGGTCTCCCGCGCCAGCGCCGCCGCCCGCGCCCCGGCGGGGCCGCTGCGCTTGACCCTGGCCGCCGCCGATCTCGACAACCCGGACTTCCTCGACGAGCTGAAGGCCGTGATCGAGCACCACAAGGGCGACGCTCCGGTCTACCTGGCCGTCCCCAACGGCAACGGCAAACCGCGTGAGTGGAAGCTGGGCGACGAGTTCCGGGTGCGGCCTTCGAGCAAGCTGATGGCCGAGCTGGGGCACGTTCTGGGACCCGACGCCCTGGCTGCTTAGCCAGTCCGGGTCGTGGTTTTCGGGGCCTTGCGTCCCTAGACTTCAGCCATGCCAGCGACGCGTACCAAGGTGGGGGAGTGCCGTCAGTGCCGCTCCTTCTGCGACAAGATGGTCGAGCCGCGCGGCTGCGTGGAAATGCGCTGCCGCTACCTCTACAGCTTCGTCGACATGCTCAACGGCGTTCAGTACGTGGGCTGCATGCAGGAGGTCTTCGGGGCCAAGGTCGAGCTCGACGCGGTGCTGCAGCCAGGCGGCTTCGGCGGCGTCAAGATGACCGGCGAGGCGCTGCCCCACTGCCAGTTCTCGATCGAGCAGGCCTACGAGGGCGGCGGCGAATCCTACGATTGCGTCAATCGTCGCTTCTTCGACTGCGCCGACGAGGGTCCCGAGGGCATCCGCGCCTTCGACCTCCGCGACGTCTAACGCGACATGGTCCCGTGTAGAATCGCGCGCCATGACAGAGACTTCCGCAGTGGCAGAGGCAGAGCAGCTGGTGGCTGAGGCGGCCGGAACGGACGGCGCCACGTCCGAGGGACCGAAGTTCACCCTCGAGCTGAACCAGGACCAGAAGGACATCCGCGAGTGGGTGCACGGCTTCGCCGAGGGCGTCGTGCGGCCCGCCGCAGAGGAATGGGACGAGCGCGAGGAGACGCCGTGGCCGGTGATCCAGGAGGCCGCCAAGATCGGCCTCTACGGCTTCGAAGCGCTCGGCCAGTTCTGGGCCGACGAGACGGGCCTGACGCTGCCGATCGCCAACGAGGAGCTTTTCTGGGGGGATGCCGGCATCGGCATGGCGATCATGGGCACCTCGCTTGCTGTCGCCGCGATCTTCGGGCAGGGAACCCCGGAGCAGATGGGCGAGTGGATCCCGCAGTGCTTCGGCACCGCGGACGATCCCAAAGTCGCCGCATTCTGCTCGTCGGAGCCGGACGCCGGCTCCGACGTGTCTGCGATACGCACCAGCGCCAAGTACGACGAGGCCAAGGACGAGTGGGTGCTGAATGGCCAGAAGGCGTGGGCCACGAACGGCGGCATCGCCGACGTCCACGTCGTCATCGCCACAGTCGACCGCGAGCTGCGCTCGCGCGGCCACGCCGCCTTCGTCATCCCGCCGGGCACGAAGGGCTGCGAGCAGGGCGCCAAGGTGAAGAAGCACGGACTGCGCGCTTCGCACACTGCCGACGTCCACCTCGATGACTGCCGCATCCCGGGCTCATGCCTGCTGGGCGGCAAAGAGAAGCTCGACGAGCGTTTGGCTCGCGTCCGCGAGGGCAAGCGGGCGAAATCGCAGGCGGCGATGCAGACCTTCGAGGCAAGCCGGCCGACGGTCGGCGCTCAGGCGCTGGGCATCGCCCGTGCCGCCTACGAGTACGCGCTCGACTACGCCAAAGAGCGTCAGCAGTTCGGCCGCGCGATCATCGAGAACCAGTCGATCGCCTTCGCTCTAGCCGACATGAAGCTGGAGATCGACGCCGCCCGCCTGCTCGTCTGGCGCGCCGCCTGGATGGGTCGCACCGGGCAGAAATTCGAGAACGCTGAGGGCTCGATGTCGAAGCTGAAGGCCGGCGAGGTCGCCGTCTGGGCCACTGAGCGGGCGATCCAGATCCTCGGCGGCAACGGCTACACCCGCGAGTTCCCGGTCGAGCGGATGCACCGCGACGCGAAGATCTACACGATCTTCGAGGGCACCTCCGAGATCCAGCGCCTGGTCATCAGCCGCGCGATCTCGGGCGTCCACGTTCAGTAGCAACGCGAAACGTTTGGCGAAAAGCAGACCAACCGGGTTGCTTCCCGCTACAGCTCCCGGGATGCGGCCCGAACGTGGGCGCCCAAGCTAGAGCCCGATGCGTTGAGGCGCTGGCTCGCTCCGGTGACTTTGGGTGCTTCGAGGCGTTTGTGAGAGGGAGTCGCCGTCCCCTCATCGCCCACGTCGTTTGAGACCGGCCTTGCGCAATCGCTTAGCCGCCAGCACTTCTTTCCTGTCCGCGCCTTTCCTCGCGGGGCCAGGTGTCTCCAGCGTCGCTGGGAGCCCCTCGAAGCGGGGCTCGGAGAGGAAGGCGGAGAGGCCGCGTTTTCCCATCTCGCCCTGGCCGACGTTGGCGTGGCGGTCGCGGCAGGAGCCGAGGGGTGCAGCGGCGTCATTGACGTGGAGGCATTGGAGGCGGTCGAGGCCGACCTTCTCGTCGGCTTCGTCGACGACTTTCGCCAGGTGGGCCTCGTCGGTGATGTCGTAGCCCTGCACGAAGAGGTGGCAGGAGTCCAGGCAGAGACCCAGCCGCTTACCGCTGCCGGCCAGCTCGATCAGCTCTGCGGTCTGGTCGAAGTCGCGGCCGAGCAGCCCTTTGTGGCCCGCGGTCTGCTCGAGCAGGAGTGGGCAGCTCTCGCTGTCCTTCAGGGCTGCGGCGATCGTCTTGCCGGCCCGCTTCATCGAGGGCCCCAGCGGCTCTTTCACCTGCGCTCCGGGGTGCAGGACGACCCCCGCTGCGCCGATTTCGTCGCCGATTCGCAGGGCGTGCGTGAGTGAAGCCTGCGACTTCTTGCGCAGCTCCTTGTCCTTGCTCGCGCAGTTGATCAGGTAGACGGCATGGATGACGACCGCTTCGATCGGCGATTCCTCCATCGCCTCTTTGAAGGCTGCGAAGTCGTCGGGGCCGTATTTGGTCGGCCGCCACATGCGCGGGCTCTGGTTGAAGATCTGGATCGATTCGCAACCGATCTCGGCCCCGCGCTCGATCGCCTTGTCGAGACCTCCAGATGTAGAGACATGCGCGCCAATGAGCATGAATCGCGCATCCTATGGAGCCAATTGAGAGACGCGTCTTTGGGTGGTGATTGCCGCGCATATCGTCGGCAGTGTCCCCCCCCGTAGCTCAGTGGATAGAGCACGCCCATGACTAGGGACGAGGTCGCGGGTCCGACTCCCGCCGGGGGGGATGCAGACTTCTATCGTGCTCTTGTGCGTGCGCTAGGCTTGCGGTCCCTAGTCAAGGGCGCTGCTGACGCTGAGACGGGTTCGGCCCATGGCCGGGCTTCCAGTGGAGCAGCTTCTTAGCAACAAGTCCGCCTCGGCGGACTTGTTGCGTGTAGGCACCGTCTACAGACGCCGTTCATCTAGATTCCCATCGTGCCCGAAGGCCATCCACTTCGCTTGCGATTCGCCCCCTCGCCGACCGGCGCTCTGCACATCGGCGGCGCGAGGACGGCACTCTATAACTGGCTCGCCGCCCGTCACGAGGGCGGTCAGCTGGTGCTGCGGATCGAGGACACCGACCGCGAGCGCTCCACGCCGGAGAATGTAGAGCAGATCCTCGACGCGCTGCGCTGGCTGGAGCTGGACTGGGACGAGGGGCCGCTCTCCCAGGCTGAGCGGGCCGAGCGCCACGCGGCTGCACTCGAGCGCCTGCTCGACTCCGGGGCCGCCTACCGCGACTCCGCCACGGCCAAGGACGTCGAGGCCTGGAAGGCCGAGCACGGCGCCGGACGCGGTTACCGGGGCGAGCCGAGCGAGGAGCCGGGCGCGGCGGTGCGCCTGCGGGTGCCCGACGAGGGGGAGACCGTGGTCGAGGATCTGATCCGAGGCCCCGTCAGCTTCCCCAACGCGAGCTACGACGACTTCGTCATCGCTCGCGGCGACGGCTCGGTCCTCTACAACTTCGCTGTCGCGGTCGACGACGCGGAGATGGGGATCACCGACGTCGTGCGGGGAGACGACCACCTCTCCAACACGCCCAAGCAGCTACTCGTCCTCGCCGCCCTGGGTTTCCAGGCACCCCGTTACGCACACCTGCCACTTCTCCATGGCCCCGATGGCAAGAAGCTCTCCAAGCGCCACGGCGCCGCCTCGGTGCAAGAGCTGCGCGAGGCCGGCTACCTGCCTGCCGCGGTACGCAACTACCTCGCCCTGCTCGGCTGGGGGACCGACGACGACACGACCCTGATGCCGACCGAGGAGCTGGTCGAGCGCTTCCGCGTCGAGGACGTCGGCAAGGCGGCGGCGATCTTCGACGAGAAGAAGCTGCGCTGGGTGAACGGGCGCTTCATGCGGGAGATGCCGCTCGACGAGTACACGGCGGTGGTTGCCCGGCACCTCGGCCGCGAGGCCGACGAGCGCCTGCGCGCCGCCTGCGCCATCGCACAGGAGAAGGCGCAGACCCTGGAGGAGGTCTGGCCGCTGATCGGCTTCCTCTTCGAGCCCCCGGTCGAGGACGAGAAGGCCTGGAACAAGGTCATGGCCGACGGGGCCAGGCCGCTGCTGGAAGCGGTGCGCGAGGCGCTTGGGGGCGTCGACGACTTCAGCGCCGAGGGCGTCGAGGCTGCGCTGGCGCCCCTGCCGGAGCGCCTTGGATTGAAGCCGGGGAAGGTCTATCAGCCGATCCGGGTTGCGATCACCGGCACGACCGTCTCGCCAGGGATCTTCGAGTCCCTTGCCGTGCTCGGGCGCGAGGAATCGTTGGCGCGGGTCGACGCAGCCCTCGCACGCCTGGCTGCCTGACCAAAAGCCGCTCCCGACTGGACAATTGCCGTCCCTCTAGCCCTCCCGAGCGGATAGCCCAATCTCGATTGATCCCTAATTTTGGGGATGAAAGGGCTAAACCGTGCGTCCTCGGCTGCCGATGAGGCTTGCGGAGCGTTTTTCCGCCATGGAGCCGACAAAGACCCATACCAACGGCAAGGTGAAGCCGGACGCAATCCGTCGCAAAGACACCAGCGGCAAGCCCGCGCCCGGCGCACGCCTGGCCGCTGCCTTCGAGGCGGTCGAGCGCTTTCCCGTCCTGCTCGAGTCGCGGGCACGGGTGATGAGCGCTGCGACCGCCGACACCGCCCGCACCGGTGAGCTGGTCGAGGCGGTCGAGTCCGATGTCGGCCTGGCGATCGCGGTGCTGCGTGTCGCCAACCGCGATAGCGCCACGGTCGGTGGCATCCCGGCCGCAATCGAGGTGCTCAAGCCCTCCGGCGTCCTTGCGATCGCCGGTACGGCGCCCGTTTTCGACTTCTTCGAGACCAACGGCGGTCGCGAGCTGCGGCCGGAGCGCTTCCGCGTCCACGCGCTCGCTACCCAGCAGGCCGCCGAGCAGATCGGCCGCACCGTCGGCTGGGAGGACCGCGACGAACTGGCAGTTGCGGCACTGCTGCACGACGTCGGCCGGCTGGTCATCTCCAGCCTGCATCCCGGGCAGAAAAGCTATTCGGACGCGAGCCTTCACACCCCCGAGCAGCGAATTCGCGAGGAACGCGACCGCCTCGGGATCGACCACGCTCTTGTCGGTGGCGTACTGGCACGGCGCTGGAATCTTCCCGCGCGGATCGCGGTGGCGATCGAGCGCCATCACGCCGAGGATGCCGAGGGCCTTGCGGCGATCGTCGCAGCAGCGGACATGGTCGCTCACTACAGCCAGGGCGAGGCAGTTACGCCGGAGCGCCTGCGCTCCGCCGCCAAGAAGTGCGGTCTCAGCCCAGAGGCCCTGCGCGATCTTCTCTACACGCTTCCCTACCCGCGCACCGGATCCCCGCGCATAACCGAGCCCTGCCCGCTCTCCGCTCGCGAGCTGGACGTGCTCAGGCATCTCTCCGAGGGGATGGTCTACAAGCAGATCGCGGGCGAAATGCAGCTCTCGGTGTCGACCATCCGCACCCATCTGCACAACGTCTACGGCAAGATCGGCGCCGTGGACCGGGCGCAGGCGGTTCTAACCGCGCGCGACCGCGGCTGGATCTAGACGCGGCGCTAAGCGCTTCGCTCTATTCGATCAGAGACTCGCGTAGGGCGATCGCGACCGCGTGAGTGCGATTCCTCGCACCGAGGCGCGCGAGGACGTTCTTGGTGTGCGTCTTCACCGTTTCTTCGCTGAGGTCGAGCTCGCGGGCGGCGACCGTGGTCGATTCGCCATTGGCGAGGAGTTGGAGGATTTCGCGCTGGCGGCGGGTCAGCTTGCCGCGGCTGCCCTTCCGCGGCACAGCCGGGTCTACGAAGCTTTCCTGCCCCAGGGCGGCGTGGACGGCCTGTCTCAGGTACTCGGTGCTGGCAGTACGCGAGACGTAGGCGCTGGCGCCGGCCTGCAGCGCCGCTTTCGCCAAATGGCGCTCTGCCCGCTCGCCGTGGGCGACGATGCCGAGGCCGGGCTCGCATTTGAGCAGCGCCCGGATCGTCTCGTGGCCGTCTAACGATGTGACGGCTCCATCCGACCAGCGGCGCATGTCGACGATTGCGACGTCGAAGCTGCCGATGTCGCGCACCAGCTCGACGGCCTCTGTGCGGGTCTCTGCCTCCTGGACCACGAAGCCGTCGTCCAAGGCCCTGCGCACGCCGAGCCGGACCAGCGGGTGCCCGTCGATAACTAGGCAGTGTGGACGCTCGTTCAGAACGGCTTCCGATCTTCTTTGGGTTCGGCGACAGGCCCAGGCGCCAGCTCCAGAGCCCCAACGACTCGATCCTAACCCAGCCTGGTCCGAACGGTGCGGTAGAAAGGTTCTTGTGATCTCGATCACCTCGAAGTCCCGCTACGCGGTAGTCGCGATGGCGGAGCTGGCCCGCTCGGGCGACCGGCCGGTGCCGATCAAGGAGCTGGCCGAGCGGCGCGACATTCCCGAGCAGTTCCTCGAGCAGCTCTTCTCGACCCTACGCCGCTCCGGGCTCCTGACCAGCCACCGCGGGATGAGGGGCGGCTATACGCTCTCGCGTCCCGCCGAGGAGATCGCCGTGCTCGAAGTCGTCCAGGCCCTGGACGGAAAGGTCGGCGAAGAGGCCGACGAGGCCGGCGGCATTTGGGCCGAGGGCGTCACCGCCCTACGCAAGGTCTTCGGCCAGACGACGATCGCCGAAGTCGCCCGCCGCGAAGAGGAGGCGGCCGGCTCGGGGATGTACTTCATCTAGATCGGGTTGCAGCGTTATAGGGGCTGGACTGAAAGTCGCCCCCCGGGCTCGAGCACTCGGGCCTCGATGCCCAGCTCGGCAGCGGCTGCGCAGAGGCTGCCGGGAGGGTCGTCGGATTGAGCGTAGTTGGGGGCTTCGTGAAGGGGCCCATAGTGGATTGGGACGACCGTGCGGGCGCCGAGTAGCTTCGCTGCTACTGCGGCCTGCCTTGGATCCATCCCGGCCGGTAGAGGGCTGGGTGGTTGGCGCGAAGGAAGATCGACCACAGCGCCACCGACGGGCAGGAAGGCCAGGTCGAACGGGCCTTGGCGGAGTGCCGACAGCCACCACCATCCGTGAAAGAGCGTGTCGCCGGCGTGGAGGATCCGACACCCGTCGGCGGCGATGCACCACGAAACCTGTGGGTCGCCAAACCCGTCGGCGGCGGGAAGAGCCGTAAAGCTGAACGGGCCGATCTCGACTGTCTCCCATGGCTCGACGACGCGGGTGGTGAGCCCGCTCTCCTCGAGCTCTGATTCGGATCTATCGATCAAAGCAACCTCGGCTTTGCTGCCGTAGCTCCCTTCCGGCCTCAAGACGACAGCCGTAGGGGCGAGTACGCGGCCAAGGGCGTCGACGTCCGCGTGATCGCTGTGCAGGTGGGTGAGTAGTCCCGCAACTGCGGTTCCGGGAGCGGGGGAGGGCGGTATCTCCCCAGCGGGAGGATCGCTGTGCATCCATGAGAAGTCCTCGACGAAGTCGACCACGGCGGTTTGTCCGGCGTCGTTGACTTCAAGCCCCGCCCAGGCCAAGCGTCGAATCTCCATCCGCGTGCTGGATACCACAAAGGGGCCGGCCTGGCGCAGCGACTTTTTCGGTGCGCATTGCTCACAGGGGGAAGAAGTCGGTGGTTACGCCCCTTGGGTGTGGGTTGTGAGGTCGATAAAGGGAACGTTCAGCCAAAAGAAGGCAATCAAGCTGCTGCGGGAGAACGGCTGGGTGCAATCGCGAGGGGGCAAGCACCAAGTCAAGATGATCAAGCCAGGGTGTCGCCCGATCACCCTTCCACAACACAAGGGGCGCGACTATCCGGCAGGTCTGACTCAGGCGATTCTCAAACAGGCGGGGCTAAGATGAAGGAACGTTCACCTATGGAGCTAACCGCACGAATCCATATCGAGGACGGTAGTTACTGGGCTGACGTTCCCGAGCTACCTGGTTGCTTTGCCTCCGGCGACACTCTGGATGAGCTGTTCGAGTCGCTGCAAGAGGGAGTCAGGCTCTGTCTTGCCGACGAGGGTGGGCAAAGCGGTCCCCTGCGTGTTGCGACGGCGACGCTGACGGATCGCCCGCTGACGCCCGCGTAGGACGATTCTCCTCTCGCGAACTTGAGAGACTGCGCCTCGATGCGAATCGGGAAGACCGCCGCCGAGGTCGTTGGCGACACGCCGCTGGTTGCTCTCGGGCGGCTCGGCGAGGGGCTGGGAGCGGAGGTCTGCGCCAAGCTCGAGTACTTCAATCCCGGTGGCTCGGTCAAGGACCGGATCGGGGTGGCGATGATCGACGCGGCGGAGCGGGACGGGTTGGTCGAGCCCGGCCGCTCGGTGATCGTCGAGCCGACCAGCGGCAACACCGGGATCGCGCTGGCGATGGTCTGCGCGGCGCGCGGGTACGAGCTGATCCTCACCCTGCCGGAAGGGATGAGCCGCGAGCGCTCCAAGCTGCTGCGCGCCTACGGGGCGGAAGTGCGCGAGACGCCTTCGCTGGGCGGGATGACCGAGGCGGTCGAGCTGGCGCAGGAGATCTGCGAGCAGCGCAAGGGGTTCATGCCGCAGCAGTTCTCCAACCCCGCCAATCCGGAGATCCATCGCCAGACCACGGCCGAGGAGATCTGGCGGGACACGGACGGCGAGGTCGGCGCCTTCGTCGCCGGGGTCGGCACCGGCGGCACGATCACCGGCGTGGGACGGATGCTGCGCGAGCGCAGCCCCGACGCTCTCATCGTCGCGGTCGAGCCCGTGACCTCTCCCGTCCTCTCGGGCGGCGCCCCCGGGCCGCACAAGATCCAGGGGATCGGCGCCGGCTTCGTCCCCGAGGTGCTTGACCGCTCGGTGATCGACGAGATCGTCTCGGTCTCCGACGAGGACGCGCTGGAGACCGCTCGCCTCGCCGCCCAGCGCGAGGGCATCCTCGCCGGCATCTCCGCCGGGGCGAACATTCGGGCAGCGCTGGAGATCGCAGCGCGCCCGGAGCTGGAGGGCAAACGCGTGGTGACGATCGTCTGCGACTCGGGCGAGCGCTACGTGTCCCTACCCTTCTTCTCACCATGAGCACCTGGAAGCGGGTCATCCACGAGGTCAAGGCCGATGTGGCTGCGGCGCGAGATAGGGATCCCGCGGCGCAGGGTGTCTCGACCTTCGAGATCCTCACCAGCTGGGCGGGAGTGCAGGCGCTGCTCGCGCACCGGGTTGCGCACGCGATGGACGAGGCCGGGGTTCCGGTCGCGCCCCGCGCCCTCGCCTACATGACCCGTTCGATCACCGGGGTCGAGATTCACCCCGCGGCGAAGATCGGCGGCGAGTTCTTCATCGACCATGGCTCGGGTGTGGTGATCGGAGAGACCACCGAGATCGGCAGGCGTGTGACCCTGTACCAGGGTGTGACGCTGGGCGGCACCGGCTTTCAGCGCGGCAAGCGCCACCCGACCCTCGGCGACAATGTCACCGTCGGCTCCGGGGCAAAGCTGCTGGGCCCGATCGCGGTCGGGGACGGGGCGAAGATCGGCGCCAACACCGTGGTCGTCGAGGACGTCCCGCCGGGGTCGACTGTGGTCGGCAACCCGGGCCACCCGGTCAAGGTCGACGGCAAGCGGGTGGAAGGTCCCGATGCCGACTGGATCCACCTCCCGGACCCGATCGCCGAGGCGATCAAGGCCCTCTCGCAGCGGATTCTCGATCTCGAAAGCCGGCTCGCCCAGCTTGACGGCGGCGAGGGGTCCGAGACCAGCGGCACGGAGCTGCGCGAGCGCACCGGCCGCTCCTCCGCCGGCGGCTGAGTCGAGGGGACCGGCGATGACAGGCCCTTCCGAGGCCGTCTCTATGCTCAAAAGCGATGCTCCAAGCCGACCCGGAGACCGTGTCCGACGCTGAAAACGGGATAGAAGGCGCGCCGATCGAGGCCGGCGCTGACCGGGTCGAGCGGCTGCTGGCCGGGCTCAACGAGCCCCAGCGCGAGGCAGTCGAGCACGGCGAGGGGCCGCTGCTCGTCCTTGCCGGTGCCGGCTCGGGCAAGACCCGGGTTCTGACTCATCGAATCGCTTATCTGCTCGCCACCGGCGAAGCCCGGCCGGGGGAGATCCTCGCGATCACCTTCACCAACAAGGCGGCGACCGAGATGCGCGAGCGGGTCGAGGCTCTGGTCGGCCGCTCGGCCCGGGCGATGTGGGTGACCACGTTCCACTCCGCCTGCGCGCGGATGCTGCGCGCCGACGCCGAGCGGCTCGGCTACTCGCGCAGCTTCACGATCTACGACGAGTCGGACTCGCTGCGGATGCTGAAGCGGGCGATGGCCGAGCTCGAGGTCGATCCGAAACGGTTCCCGCCTCGGGCGATCCGCTCGCAGATCTCCGGCGCCAAGAACCAGCTGGTCGACGTCGACGCCTTCGAGCAGGCGCAGGGGAGCGTCTTCGAGGAGGTCGCAGCCGCCGTCTATCGCCTCTACGAGAAGCGGATGCTGGAGGCCAACGCGATGGACTTCGACGATCTCCTGGTCCGCACCGTCAACGCGCTGGAGCTCTCCGAGGAGGCGCGCGAGCGCTGGCGCCGCACCTTCCGCCACGTCCTCGTCGACGAGTACCAGGACACCAACCACGCCCAGTACCGGCTGCTGCAGCTGCTCACCGAGGAGCACGGCAACCTGATGGTTGTCGGGGACGAGGACCAGTCGATCTACGGCTTCCGCCACGCCGACATCCGCAACATCCTCGACTTCGAGCGTGACTTCCCCGATGCCGGGATCGTCAAGCTCGAGCAGAACTACCGCTCCACTCAGACGATCCTCTCGGCTGCCAACGCCGTCGTCGAGCGCAACCGCGAACGGCGGCCGAAGCAGCTCTGGACCGAGATCGCCGGCGGCGAGCTGGTGCAGCTCTCCGAGCTCAGCGACGAGCACGAGGAGGCGCGCTGGGTGGCGGGGGAGATCGAGCGCCTCGGCGAGGAGGAGGGGGTGCGGCGCGAGGACGTCGCCGTCTTCTACCGGACCAACGCGATGAGCCGGGTGGTCGAGGACACGCTCAACCGCTTCGACCTTCCCTATCAGGTGATCGGCGGGACCAAGTTCTACGAACGGGCCGAGATCAAGGACGCCGTCGCCTACCTCAGCCTGCTGGCCAACCCGGCCGACCAGGTCTCCTTCGCTCGCATCGTCAACTCGCCCCGGCGGGGGATCGGCAACACCAGCCAAGGCCGGCTCGCCGCCCACGCCAACACCACCGGGGTGCCGATCTGGGAGGTCGCCGAGCGGGCGGAGGAGGTACCGGGACTGAGCGGCGCCGCGATCAAGGCCGTTTCCCGCTTCTACGAGACGATGGCCGGGTTGCGCGAACGGGCCGAGGAGGAGGGGCCGGTCGCCGGGCTGCTCGAGGCGGTGCTGAACGAGACCGGATACCTGGAAGCGCTGGCAGCCGAGCGCACGGTCGAGGCCGAGGGTCGTGCCGAGAACCTCGAGGCCCTGGTCGCCGGTGCCGCCGAGTTCGACCTCGAGCGCGAGAGCGAGGGGGAGAGCGAGGCCTCCCCGCTGGAGGAGTACCTGCAACAGATCTCGCTCTATACACAGCAGGACGATCTGCACGAGGAAGGGTCGCTGATCACCTTGATGACCCTGCACAACGCGAAGGGGCTGGAGTACGACACGGTCTTCATCGTCGGTTGCGAGGACGGTGCCTTTCCCCACATGCGGTCGCTGGAAGAAGGAGGAGAGGAGGAGGAGCGGCGGCTCTGTTATGTCGGCATCACCCGCGCTCGCCGGCGCCTCTACATGACCTGGACCCGCGAACGGCGGCTCTTCGGCCGGGCCGAGCGCAACCTCCCCTCGCGCTTCATCGACGAGCTGCCGGCGGAGCTGACCGAGCGGCACTCGAGCGCCCCGGGTGCGGCCGCCGGCCTCGGCTGGGAGACGACCGCAACGGATACCGCGGCGGCGCCGGTCGACCCGGGTCCGGCGCTCGAGCTGCGCACCGGCGACGACGTCGTCCACGCCAGCTTCGGCGAGGGTGTGGTCACCGGGGTCGAGGCCGGTGGCATCGTCATCGTCCGCTTCGCCGGGGATGGCGCCGAGCGCAAGCTGATGGCCGACTACGCCCCGATCAGGAAGCGCTAGATCTTGGCGGCGCGGATCATCGACGGCAAGGCCGTGGCGGCCGCGGTGCGGATGCGGGTCGCCGAGGGGGTCGCTGTCTTCGCCGGGGAGGTCGGCCGTACCCCTTCGCTTGCCACCGTGATCGTCGGCGACGACCCCGCTTCGGAGATCTACGTGCGTGGCAAGCACAAAGCCTGTGCGGAGGCCGGTATGCGTTCCGTGCACCACGGCCTGTCCGGGGAGACGAGCGAGGACGAGCTGCTGGATCTGGTCGCCAAACTGAACGTCGACGAGGACGTCGACGGCATCCTCGTCCAGCTGCCGGTTCCCGAGCACATCGATCCGGACCGCGTGGTCGCCATGATCGATCCGGCGAAGGACGTCGATGGGCTCACCCCCGTCAACGCCGGCCTGCTCGCCCACGGCATGCCGGGGCTCGTCTCGTGCACGCCGGCGGGGGTGATGGAGCTGCTCGCCCACGAGAAGGTCGAGCTGGAGGGTGCCGAGGCGGTCGTCGTCGGCCGCTCGAAGCTGGTCGGCGTGCCGGTGGCGCGCCTGCTGTTGGCGGCCAACGCGACGGTGACCAGCTGTCACTCGCGCACCCGCGATCTGCCGGGGGTGTGCCGGCGAGCGGACGTGCTCGTCGCCGCTGTGGGCGTGCCTCACCTGCTCGGTGCGGACGCAATCAAGCCGGGGGCGGTCGTCATCGACGTCGGCGTCAATCGCACCGACCAGGGCTTGCGCGGCGATGTCGATTTCGCCGCCGCGGCAGAGGTCGCTTCCGCGATTACGCCGGTGCCGGGCGGGGTCGGGCCGATGACGATCGCGATGCTCCTCGTCAACACTCTGGCTGCCGCCCGAGCGCGGGTGTAGGGTCGGATCGACCCCTAGTCGCACGGAGGACGTAGATGGATCTAGACAGGCTGAGCACAGGCGAGAAGATTGCGGGGGTCTCCGCGATCCTGCTCTTCGTTTTCATGTTCTTCGACTGGTTCGGAGTCGAGGTATCGGGAGTGAACGGCTTCACCGGCACCATCTCTGGGGAAGGCGGCAGCGCTTGGGACGCGCTCGACTTCATCCCGATCGTCCTTGTGATCGCGATCATCGCCGCGGTCGTGATGGTCGGTCTGAGGCTCGCCGACTCCGCGGCCGAGCCACCTGTGCCGATGAGCACCCTGGTCACCGTCCTCGGCGTGATTTCGGTGCTGCTGATCCTCTATCGGATCATCGACCCACCGGACTTTGGCGAAGTCTCTGGCATCTCCTTCGATGCCACCCTCAAGATCGGCATCTTCCTCGGCCTGATCTCGGCCGGCGGCATCGCCTACGGCGGCTACAGCACGATGAAAGAGGAAGGGATCACCTTCGGCGATGCGGCCGATCGACTCGGTGGCGGCGGTCCCGGCGCCGGTTCGCCCCCGCCGTCCCAGCCACCGTCTTCACAGGTGCCCCCGCCTCCGCCGGCGTCTCCGCAGCAGCCGCCCCCTCCGCCTCCGCCAAGCTCACCTCCGCCGCCACCTCCGCCTCCGAACAGCTAGGGCTTGCGGGGACGAGGGTCGGGCAACCCCTGCTAAAACGCACGGCAGGAGCCGCGCTTGAGTGTTTTGGCAGGGGTCACCCGGCCCTCTTCGCGAGTTCGTCGGCGATGCGGTGGGCGAAGGCGATGACGGTCATCATGGGATTGACGCCGACGGATGTGGGGAAAAGAGAGGCGTCCGCGACGTAGAGGTCGGATACGCCGTTGACCGCGCCGTCGGAGGAGCAGACGCCGTCGCCCTCCGGTGCGATGCGGGCGGTGCCCATCGGGTGGAAGGCCTCCAGGCGGAGCTCGGAGGGCTTGAAGCGGGTCGATTCGAATTCGGCGAGGCGATTTTGGGTCAGGGCTCCGACGCGGGCGATGTTGGGGTAGACCTCGGTTGCGCCGGCGGCGAAGTGGATCTCGGCTGCGCGGGCGATGCCGAAGACGAGCCGCTCGGTGTCCTCCTTGGTCAGTTTGTAGGAGGCGCGCAGGGAGCCGTCACCGGCAAGGCCGACGCGCCCGGCCGACTCGTCGGATAGGTGGACGCCGATCGAGCCGACGTGGCCGAACTCGAGCATCGCCTGCTGGTGCTCGCGACCGGCGCCCTGCAGCCAGGCACCGCCGAAGGGGAGCGGGGTGAAGGTCGCCTCGAGCAGGATCCGCTGCCGCTCCCACTCATCGATGTAGTAGCTCTGCATCACGCCGTCCCAGCCCCGCACCTCCTCGCCGTAGCGGGCGCCGACCCAGCAGGCGGGGTGGATGTGGAGGTTGCGGCCCGCCTGGCGCCCACCGAGGCCGGAGCGCAGCAGCAGCTCCGGCGTCCCCAGCGCCCCGCCGGCGACGATCGTCGCCCGGCGCGCGCGTACCGTGTAGCCGCTGCGGCCGCCGTTTTCGGAAGCTCTCCCCGAGAGGGTGCAGCGAACCCCGACGGCGCGGCCGTTCTCGACCAGGATCCGGCGCGCCTCGACCCCGGTGCGGATGCGCCCCCCCGCCGCGACCGCCCGCGGCAGGTAGCTGACGTGCATGCCGCGCTTGGCGTCGATCTCACAGCCAAAGGGACAGGAGCTGCACTGCACGCAGTCGCCGGCGTTGCGGGAGATAGGTCCGCCGGAGACGCCGAGTGTGGCTGCGCCTTCCATCGCCAGCTGCCCGTTGCGTCCCATTCGCTCCGGGTCGACCGGTGTCACCCGCAGGAACTCCTCCGCCGCGGCGAAGCCGGGACCGAGGTCGCGCGCCCACTCGATGCCGAAGCGCCGTCGCCAGTCCTCGAGAACCGGATCCGGAGCGCGGAAGCAGGTGCCGGAATTGACCACGGTGGTGCCGCCGACGGTGCGGGCGACCGGGACTGGAATCGGCGGCCTGCCTTCGGCGATCGTCAGGCCGCCGTCGCGGTAGAGGGAGGCGATCGCCTCGAGCAGGTCGTCCGGGTAGGTGTTGCGGTCATAGCTCCCACCCGCCTCGAGCACGATCGTGTCGAGGCCGGCCTCGGCAAACACTGCCGCCGCAACCGCTCCGCCGGCGCCGGAACCGACGATGACGACGTCGCATTCCTCCATCTCGCCCTGGGGAGTGGTCTCACCCAGGGCCCCCGCCGGCTTGGGCAGAGAGCCATCGGCCAGCCGGCAACTCGTCTCGACTCCGACTCTCCGTTCGACCTCGGGAACGACCGAATAGCCGAGCGTCGAGAGGACCTTCGCGAGCAGCAGGAGCTCGTGGTAGACGCCGATGCGCGAACCCTCCATGCGGCGCAGGAAGTTCTCGCGAGCGGCGAGGTCGAGGCGGCTGAAGCGCCAGGGGAAGGGCAACAACTCGAAGGCGCGCAGGCCCAGCCGGAGCCGGGAAAGCACGCGCGGGGAGACCGAGGTCAGGAAGACGGCAACCGGGCCCGAGACCTCGACGTCGCGCTCGGCCCTGGGCAGCCCGTCGAGGCCGGGGGCCATCGCTTCGCAGATCGCGCTCAGGGTGCGCTGCTCGGCGGCGGAGAGCCCCGGCGCGCGCTTTCAGCCAGGCGACGCCGGCCGGCCGATGCGGCCGATCAGCGACCAGAGCCACAGCGCCAGCAGCGCCAGGAATCCGTCGACGAGGAAGTTGAGCAGGTAGATGAAGACGTCGTCGTCGAAGACGAAGAAGGCCAGCGATCCGAGCGAAGACGCGGTCTTGCCGGCGGCGAGGACGAGCAGTAGCGGCCGGTAGCGGACGACGTCGGCCTGGGCGACCAGGCAGATGGCGGCGATCACCACCATGTAGGAGAAGGCGAGCGCCAGCCAGAGCTGCTGCTCGGTGTCCGGCGTGTGGGCGAAGTCGCCGAACCAATCGCCGAAGTCGTAGATCACGTCGCCGACGCCTTCGGGGACGGCGATGAAGAGGATGCCGACGACGGCGAAGCTGACCGCGAGCAGGCGCAGGCTGAGGACGACGAACTTCTCGGCGGCCTCCCCTCTCATGGGCGGTGACTCTACTGGCTGCCCATCCGCTCGCTGCGATCAAGATCGGCCACCTAGAATCCGCCGCGTGATCGAGAGAGAGCAGGTCCTTCATGTGGCTCGGCTTGCGCGCCTGCGCCTGGATGAGAGTGAGGTGGCGACGATGACCGGGGAGCTGTCGGGGATCCTCGAGCACGTCGATCGGATTCAGGCGCTGGATCTCGATGACGTCCCGCCGACCTCGCACGTGGTCGAGCTGGAGAACGTCCTGCGGGCGGACGAGCCGCACGAGAGCCTGCCTCGCGAGGTGGCGCTGGCGCCGGCCCCCGATCCGGTCGACGGGGCGTTCCGGGTGCCCTCGCCGCAGGCAGACGCCTGATGGGCGAGCTGCTCGAGCTGACCGTCGCCGAGGCGGCGGCGAAGATCGCAGCGGGGGAGATCGCCGTCGGGGAATACTTCGAGGCGTGGCGTGACGCGGCCGCCACCGACGAGCTGAACGCCTACCTGTGGCGAGCGGAGAACGGCGACGACGAGGTGAAGGGCCCGCTCGGTGGAATCCCAGTCGCAGTCAAGGACATCTTCTGCACCGAGGGAGTGCCGACGACGGCCGGGTCGAAGATCCTCGAGGGGTACGAGCCGCCCTACACGTCGACCGCCGTGCAGCGGCTTGGCGAGGCGGGCGCGCGGGTTCTCGGCAAGACCAACATGGACGAGTTCGCGATGGGCTCTTCGAACGAGAACTCGGCCTACGGACCGGTGCTCAATCCCTGGGATAGGGGCCGGGTTCCCGGTGGGTCCTCCGGTGGTTCCGCGGCTGTCGTCGCCGGAGGCCTCGCGCCCTGCGCGATCGGCACCGATACCGGCGGCTCGATCCGCCAGCCGGCTGCGCTCTGCGGAATAGTCGGGCTGAAGCCCACCTACGGGGCGATCTCGCGCTACGGGATGATCGCCTTTGCCTCCTCGCTCGACCAGTGCGGGCCGTTCACCCGCGACGTCACCGACGCGGCACTGCTGCTCGGTGCTTTGCAGGGCCGCGATCCCTGCGACTCGACCTCGGTCGGCATCGAGGGTGGGGTGGAGGCTCCCACCCGCGAGGACCTGAAGGGACTGCGGTTCGCGGTGCCCGCCGAGCTGTCCCACGACGCGATCGAGCCCGGCGTGCGCGGGGTCTTCGAGCAGACGCTGGAGACGATCGAGCGCCTCGGCGGCGAGATCTCCGAGGCGCCGCTGCCACATGCCGAGCACGGGATCTCGGCCTACTACGTGATCGCCCCCGCCGAGGCTTCGTCCAACCTCGCTCGCTACGACGGAGTTCGCTACGGGATGCGCGCTGAGACCGGCGGCGACCTGATCGATATGTACGAGACGACTCGGGCGGAGGGCTTCGGGCCCGAGGTGAAGCGTCGGATAATGCTCGGTACCTACGCCCTCTCCTCCGGCTACTACGACGCCTACTACGGCCAGGCGCAGAAGGTGCGGACCAAGATCGCCGGCGATTTTGTGGCCGCCTTCGACGACTTCGACTTCGTCGTCACGCCGACCTCGCCCTCGGTTGCCTTCGGGCTCGGCGAGAAGACCGACGATCCGCTGGCGATGTACATGAACGACTTCTTCACCGTGCCGATGAGCCTCGCCGGCATCCCGGCGATCTCGATCCCGGCCGGTCTCGCCGAGCCGAACGGAGGCGGGCCGCAGCTGCCGGTCGGGTTCCAAATCGCGGCGCCCGCCTTCGGTGAGCAGAAGCTGCTGGAGGCTTCCTATGCGCTGGAGCAGGCGATCGGCTTCGACGCCAAGCCGGGGGGCGCAGATGGCTGAGCTCGAGGCGGTGATCGGGCTGGAGATCCACGTCCAGCTCGCCACCAGGACGAAGATGTTCTGCGGCTGCGAGCTCTCCTTCGGCGACGAGGCCAACGTCCACACCTGCCCCGTCTGCCTCGCACATCCGGGTGTGCTGCCGGTGACCAACGAGCAGGCGATCCGCTACGCGCTGCAGATTGCCGCGGCGCTGGAGTGCGAGGTGGCGCCCCGCTCGATCTTCCACCGCAAGAACTACTTCTATCCCGACAGCCCCAAGGCCTACCAGATCAGCCAGTACGACATTCCGCTTGCCGGCAACGGCCGTCTCGGCGGCGTGCGCATCCACCGCGCCCACCTCGAGGAGGACGCGGCGAAGACGATCCACGTCGGCGAATCCGGGCGCATCCACGGCTCCAGCGCCTCGCTGGTCGACTTCAACCGCGGCGGCACGCCGCTGGTCGAGATCGTCACCGAGCCCGACCTTCGCTCCGCATCCGAAGCCGCCCAGTGGGCACGGCTGCTGCGCGAGACGGTGCGCCAGCTCGGCGTCTCCGACGTCAACATGGAGGAGGGGAGCCTGCGCGTCGACGGCAACATCTCGGTTCGCCCGGCCGGCAGCGAGGAGCTGGGCACGAAGACCGAGCTGAAGAACATGAACAGCTTCCGCTTCCTCGAGCGCGGCATCGAAGCCGAGCTGGCACGCCAGCGGGAGCTGATCGAAGCGGGGGGAACGGTGGAGCAGGAGACCCTCCACTTCCATCCCGGCGACGGCACCCTGACACCGCTGCGCTCGAAGGAGGAGGCGCACGACTACCGCTACTTCCCCGAGCCAGACCTCGTACCGCTGGCGCCGACCGAGGAGATGCTGCGCGAGGCCCATGAGTCGCTGCCGGAGCTGCCCGCAGCTCGGATCGCGCGCTACGAAGAGATGGGGTTGGCTGAGGACGCGGCGACCCTGCTTGCCACCGATCCCGCCACCGCCGCGTATTTCGAGCAGACCGCGAGCGAGGCCGGCGATGCCGAGCCGCGCGTGGTCGCCAACTGGGTGACGGGTGAGCTGGCAGCAGCGCTGCGGCAGACGGATGGCGACGGCGGCGCAGCCGAGTCGAAGGTCGAACCGGCCGCTCTGGCCGCGCTCGTCCTCATGGTGCAGGAGAAGAAGATCTCCCACGGCAGCGGCAAGACCGTGCTCGCGGCCCTGGTCGCCGAGGGCGGCGATCCGGCCGCGATCGTCGAGCGCGAGGGCCTCGCCCAGATCTCAGACTCAGGCGAGCTGGAGGCGATAGTCGCTGCCACAGTAGAGGCCAACCCCGAGGCCGCCGAGCAGATTCGCGCCGGCAACCAGAAGGCGATCGGCGCCATCGTCGGCGCCGTGATGAAGGAGACCAAGGGCCGCGCCGACGGCGGCGAGGTCAATCGCTTGATTCGGGAGCAGCTCGGACTGTAGTCCTGAGGGGTGATCAGGGGGGAATCTCGCCGGAGCAACAGCGGGGAGGCTCCGTCGAGACTCCCCCCTGATCACCTCAACCGACCGGCGAGCTGTACCCGCGTGGCTCTTGAGCTGAATGTGTGTTCTGACACTTTGTGACAACTTGTTACAAAGTGCTACCTTGGGCGTATGGCCTGGAACGTCGTCATCGTCGGTGGAGGGTTTGGCGGGGCGATGGCTGCGCGGGAGTTCGAGCGGATCCTGCCGCGGCAGTCGACCCGCCTGGTGCTGGTCAACGACGTCAATTTCCTGCTCTACACGCCGTTCCTACCCGAGGCGGCGGCTGGGACGCTGGAGCCGCGGCATGTGGTCACGCCGCTGCGCGAGATCCTCGACCGCACCTACCTGCGGCTCGGCTCGATCGCCGGGCACGATCCGGCGGCGAAGACGGTCGAGCTGCGCACTCGCGACGGCGAGAGCGAGCAGCTGCCCTACGACCAGTTGCTGCTCGCGCTCGGCTCGGTTTCGCGGGTGCTGCCGGTTCCGGGCCTCTCCGAGCACGCGATCGGCTTCAAGAGCCTCGCCGACGCGATCTGGCTGCGCAACCACCTGGTCGAGACGCTCGAGGCCGCCAACGCGACGGAGGATCCGGCCAGGCGCGACGAGCTGCTCACCTACGTCTTCGTCGGCGGTGGCTATGCCGGTCTCGAGGCCCTGGCCGAGCTGCAGGACTTCGCCGTCGACGCGATCGAGAACTATCCGCGCGCCCGCCTGCACGGGATGCGCTGGGTGCTGGTCGAGGCCGGCGATCGGGTCCTGCCTGAGATCGACGCCGACCTGGCCGAGTACGCGCTGCGCGAGCTGCGCGGCCGCGGCATCGACATCCGGCTCGGCACGACTCTCGACGAGCTGCACGCCGACCGGGCTTGCCTCTCGACCGGCGAGACGCTGCCGACCCGGACCACGGTCTGGACCGCGGGCGTCGCCCCGCACCCGAGCCTGCGCGGGCTCTCGCTGCCGCTCGACGAGCGCGGTCGCGTTCCGGTCGACGACCATCTGCGGGTAAAGGGCATGGACTCGGTCTGGGCGATCGGCGACTGCGCCGCCGCACCGGATCCGCGCGGCGGCCTCTGCCCGCCGACCGCACAGCACGCGGTGCGCCAGGGCCCCGTTGCCGCCCGCAACGTCGCCGCCGAGCTCGGGGTCGGCTCGGCGCGGCCCTTCGAGTACCACGGCAACGCGGCCTTCGTCAACCTCGGCCGCTACAAGGCGGTCGGCCGTGTCGGCGGCCGCACCTTCCGCGGCTTCCCAGCCTGGTGGATGGCGCGCACCTACCACATGAGCCAGATCCCCGGCATCGCTCGCAAGACTCGCGCGGTGATCGACTGGACCGCCAGCCTGCCCTTTCGCCGCGACATCTCCGAGGTCGGCTCGATCGGGCACCCGAAGCCGCTGGAGGCGACAATAGGGCCATGGGATTCGAGTACCTCGTCATCGCCTTCTCCTTCGGTCTCGCCACCGGAATAATCGGCCGCGGCAAGGGCAGCTCGTTCTGGCTCTGGCTGCTGATCGGGACGATGCTGCCCCCGCTCGGCCTGATCGCGGTCATCCTCTACCGCTCCGAGAAGGACGAACCCGAACGGCAGTGCCCCAACTGCCATAAGGCGGTGAAGCTCTACGTTCAGGTCTGCCCCCGCTGCGGCACCGACCTCTACCTGCCGGACCCCGCCGCGGTGCGTCACCCCGCCGTCGATCGCTGAGCCGCGAGCGCGGCCTGGATCTGTGCCGGGTCCCAGCGCCCGATCCCGTCGATCACACGGCCGTCGCGGAGCTCGAAGCGACCGATCCCGTCCCAGGCGATCCGCTCACCGTTGACGGTCGCTTCCATCGCGTACTCGACGAAGACGACATCTCCGCGGGCGGCCCAGTTCCTCATCTCGAGCGAGATATCCGGCATCAGGGCCTTGATGCCCCGGACGTACTCGGGCTCCTCGTCGCCTCGTATCGGCTGATCCATCCCCGAATGGTCGATCGTCGCCTCCGGGTGGACCATCTCGAACTTCTCGAGGCGGTCGGCGTCGAAGCTGGGCCAGATTTCCTCGTAGACCTGGATGAAGCGCTCGATGTCCGTCATTCGGTTTCCTCTCCTTGGATTCGGTGCGGCGACGATAGGCGGCGATGGGACCGCCGTCTGGCGGGATTCCGCCGTCGTCGCCGGGGAGATCGGGGATGTCGCAAAACCGCTAAGAGAGAGCGCGCCGGCGTGCGACGATGGCGGCGTGATCGAGGACTTCGAGGCCTGCTACCGCTTCATGCGCAGCCGCGACCCGCGCTATGACGGCCACTTCTTCGTCGGCGTGACCTCGACTGGGATCTACTGCCGCCCGAGCTGCCCGGCACGGCTGCCGAGCAGACGGAACGTGCGCCTCTTCCGTAGCGCGGCGGCGGCGCAGGAGTCCGGCCTGCGAGCCTGCAAGCGCTGCGATCCCGCCGCGCCGGGCTCGCCGGCCTGGAATCGCCGTGCCGACGTCGCCGGCCGCGCCTTTCGCCTGATCGCCGATGGCGAGGTCGATCGCGAGGGTGTTCCCGGCCTGGCGAGGCGGCTCGGCTACAGCGAGCGGCAGTTGCAGCGGATCGTCTCGGCCGAGGTCGGCGCCGGGCCGGTGGCGCTTGCCCGGGCACAGCGGGCACAGTCAGCGCGGGCGCTGATCGAGTCGACCGGGATCTCCTTCGGCGAGGTGGCCTTGGCTGCCGGCTTCGGCAGCGTGCGCCAGTTCAACGACACGATTCGCTCCGTTTACGCGCGGACCCCAACCGAGCTGCGCCGGCGCGCCCGGCGCCCGGCGAGTAACGGCACCTCGGGGACGATCGAGCTGAAGCTCGCCTGCCGGCAGCCCTTTGATGCCGACTCTCTCTTCCGCTTCCTCGGTTTCAGGGCGGTGCCGGGGGTCGAGGAGCTGGATGGATCCGTCTATCGCCGCTCTCTTTCCCTGGAGCACGGCGGCGGACTGGTCGAGCTGCGACCGGAGCGTGCCGCGGTTCACTGCCTGCTCTCGCTCGACGACCTGCGCGATCTCACCGCCGCGGTAGCCCGCTGCCGCCGCCTGCTCGACCTCGATGCCGACCCGGTCTCGGTGGCTGAGCAGCTCGGTCAGGACGGCGTCCTCGGCGACCTGGTCCGCGAACGGCCCGGCCTTCGCGTGCCTGGCTGTGTCGACGGCTTCGAGCTCGCTGTCCGCGCCGTGATCGGCCAGCAGATCTCGGTCGTGGGGGCACGAACAGTCGCTGCGGAGCTGGTCGAGCGCTTCGGCGAGCCGCTGCCGGACCCGGTCGGCGCAGTGACTCATCGCTTTCCCAGCAGCGTGGCGCTGGCACAGGCCGATCCGGCACCCCTGCCGATGCCTCGGACCAGGGCACAGGCTCTCTGCGAGCTGGCCCGCCGGACCTTGGCCGGCGACGTCGGCCTCGATGCCGGCGCAGAACGTGCCGAGGCCGAAGCGAGCCTGCTCGAGGTGCCCGGGATCGGACCGTGGACCGCTTCCTACATCGCAATGCGAGCGCTTGGCGATCCGGACGCCTACCCAATCGGGGATGCCGGGCTGCGGCGGGCGCTCGAACGGCGGGGCCACGAGGCAGGCCGCGTTGCTGAGGGGCGGCTCGCCGAGGCCTGGCGGCCATGGCGCTCCTATGCCGTCATCCACCTCTGGCGCAATCTCGAGGACGAGCCCGTCAGCGCAGCCAGGTCCGCACGATCGCGTTCGCGAAGCCGAGCCCGTAGCGCACCACCGCCGGCTTCTTCGAGTGGCCGTGTAGGCGCTGCTCGACCGTGACCGGGATCTCCTTGGCAGGGATGTCGCGCTTGATCGCCTCGATCATGAACTCGGAGGTGTGGAACTGCTCCTGGCGCAGGACGAGCTGGGGCAGGACTGTGGTGCGCACAGCGCGATAGCCGTTCGAGCAGTCGGTGACGTGGGTGCGGGTGATCGCCGAGACGAGGCGGTTGAAGAAGACGATGCCGAGCTCGCGGGCGAAGTGGTTGCGGTCGGCGTGGCCGAGCACGCGCGAGCCGTGGGCGACGTCCACCTCGCCGTCGAGCACGGGTTTGACCAGCCGCTCCATCTCCGAGGGAAGGTGCTGGCCGTCGGCGTCGAGGGTGACGACCACCTCGGCACCCGATTCGACCATCAGCCGGTAGCCGGTGCGCAGCGCCGCACCGCCGCCGCGGTTGATCACGTGCCTGGCCACCACCGCGCCGTGCTCGCCGGCGACGTCGCCGGTGCCGTCGCGCGAGCCGTCGTCGACGACGAGGACCGCGGTAGGCGCACCGCAGACCTCGGCCGGCATCCGGTCGAGCACGTGACCGATGTTCTCCGCCTCGTTGTAAGCGGGGACGAGGATCGCGATCCTGCCGCGGAAGCGCTCGGGCAGCTTCGCCTGGCGGAACTCCTCCCAGGCGAGGCCCTCGAGCACGGCGGAGAGCTGGCGCGAGTTGCGAGCGGCGACGGAGAGGGCTCGCAGGATCAGCAGGAAGAGGATGAAGATGGCGAAGACCGCGAGGCCGAGGATGCGACCGCCGTTGCCGCGCTCGAAGGAAAAGGCGGAGAGCAGCGCGTTGGGGATTTCGGTGCCCGAGACGATCGCCAGGCCGAGCCCTGCGACGAGCAGGATCAGCACATCGGCGTTGCGCAGCTCGCGGCGCCGGATCAGCGCGTAGGCGGCCAGCGCGATGCCGAAGAGCAGCCCGGCGCTGCGCAGCGCCGTCAGCTCGGCGGGGAAGATGCCTGCCCGGAGGACCATGTGCGGCTGGAGGATATGGCCGCATTGGCCCGGGACAGCGCCGCACCGGCAAGCGGAAAGACGAGTGTCATCAGCACCTCGTTGCGGCGGGGGGCGGCGAGCGTCGCCGCGCCGACCGCGGTGACGAGCACGATCGGAGTCGCCATCGCGACCAGCTCCCACCAGCGCCGCCGCATCGCGAGCACCCCGAGCCCGGCGAGGCCGAGCAGCACGATCAGCACCTGGGCGACGCGGCCGGCGGTGCTACTCATCGCTTCGCCGATGCCGGCGCTCCACATTCGCCAGACCTTGCGCACCGTCATCGCCGCATAGCCCCAGGGGTCTTCGCCGAGGTAGTCGTAGAAGTTCTCTTTGCCGACCCTGCCCAGAGCCTCGTCGCGCGGCAGCTCGGGATAGCGGGCGGCGACACGGTCGAAGAGCGGGGTGGGGTCGATCCGGTCCAGTGCCTCCGAGCCCGGCTCGAGGGTGCGGCCCTCATAGCGCCGGACCAGAAGCGCCTTCGCTCGCTGGTACTCGCCATCGGCCGGAAGCAGGGTGCCGACGTAGAGCGCCTTGCCGCCGCCGGTCGAGATCGGCACGGTGCGATCGAGCACGATCTGGTTGCGCACCGCCCAGGGGATGATCGGCAGCAGCAGCGCGGCGGTGAGCAGCGCCGCGCCGGCCAGACCCGGGCGCCAGCCTCGCTCCCGGCCGGTCCTGATCAGGGCGAGCACGGCAAAGGCCATCCCGACCAGCAGGTACTCGGGCCGGATCAGCGCCGTCAAGCCGAAGAGGAAGCCGGGGAGGAGCCAGACCGAGAGGCGCTCCCGGTCTCCCGCCCAGAGGAAGGCGAGCACCGCTGCCGGCAGGGTCAGGATCGCCGCCGGCTCGCTGAAGAGGGCGCCGGTCGAGTGGATGAACGGGGGGTAGACGGCGACCCCGAACGCACCGAGCAGCCCGGCCGGTCGGCAGTTGATTCGTCTGCCGAGCAGGTAGACGACGACGATCGCCGCGACGCCGAGCAGCAGCTCGACGATCCGGGCCGTCCCTTCCCGGGCGCCGCCGGTCGCGTAGAAGCTCGCCGCGTAGAGCAGTGGGGCCCCCGGCGACCAGTCGCTCGCGTCGCGGAAGCCCGGCCCGCCGTAGCTGCCTTCCTCGTACAGCGCCTTGGAGAGTGCGTAGTAGGCACGGGCGTCGTCGCCGGGCGTCTGCAGCGGCTCGACCACCCGGTAGGCGCGCAGGGTGAAGCCGAGAAGGACGATCAGCGCGAGCAGGATCAGGGTCGTCTTTCCGTGGCGCTCGGGAAGCGCGCGTATCCAGCCGGTCAGCGAAGCCATCGCGGCAGGCTATCCGGGCCGAATCGAGTTTCGAATGAAGGCTTGTGCCCCCTATGGGGAGGCAAATGCTTCATTCGAGTTCGATCTCAGTTTGGTCCCGAGCCAGGAGATGCCAACTCCCGCTAGGGCCGCGACCAGCGGCATCGTCACCAGCGCCCGCCGGGGTGAGGCGACGAGCAGCGCGCAGACCGCGGTGATCGCAACGAAGATCGTCGCCAGTAGCAGTGCCTCCCAGCGACGCTGCAGCGCCAGCACGAGGAGGCCGACCAGCCCGAACGCGACCAGCGCCCAGTGCAACAGCTCCCATCCCGGCTGCCGCATCACGCTGCGTGGCCCGTGCGACCAGATGCGGTCGACCTTGGTCGCGACGAACCCCACGTACTCGACCGGCTCTTCGCTGATGTCGTCCCAAAGCTGTTCGCGGCCCATGCGCGCAAGGGCCTGGTCCGTTTCGAGGTCTGGGTAGCGATCGGCGGCGAGCCGGGTGAGGATCTGCTCCAGCCGCAGCCGCTGAACGGCGCCGGGCCCGAACAGCTCTGGATTCCGCTCGACCACCTCCGCGCCCACCCGTTCTGGATCCCCGTCCGACGGAAGGTACGTACCCGCGAAGAGCACCTGGCCGCCGCCGGTCGAGATCGGCACGAAGCGGTCGAGCGCGATCGCATTGCGGATCGTCCACGGGGCGACGACGAGGGCGACGCCTGCGAGCAGGATCGCCCCCCGCGCCAGGGAGCCGCGCCAGTCGGCCCGGTCGCGGAGAAAGACGACGACGGCCAGCAGGACGGCGACTCCCAGGTACTCGGGCCGGGTCATCGCCGTCGCGCCGAGCAATACGCCGGGAAGGAGCCAGGCGGCGAGACCGGTGCGTTCCGTTGCCCAGAGGACCGAAAGCACGGCGCCCGCGAGCAGAGTCGCCGCCAATGGCTCCGACATCAGCATTCCCTGGTACTCGAGCAGGGCGGGGTAGACAGCGATCGCAGCGGCTCCGATCATGCCCGCCACCAGGCCCGAGAGGCGACGGCCGATCAGGTAAGTGAAGAGGACGGCGAGGGTGCCGATCAGGGCGAGAGCCACTCGCACGGAGGGTTCATGGACCCCGCCGGTCAGCTCGTAGAGCCCGGCGACAAGGAGTGGCAGGCCCGGGGAGTAGTTGCCGGCAGGCTGGGTCGCCGCCTGGCCGAGGGTGAATCCCTCGCCGCGATCGAGGTTTTCGGCGATCGTCGCGTAGGCGGCAGCATCGAAGACCGGATCGCGGCCCTCCCGGGCTTCGTTCACCCGCAACCCGAGGCCGAGCAGAAGGACGATGACGAGGGCGCCAAGCCCAGCGGGCCCTCCGTTGCGTGCCGCCAGGCGGGCGATCATCGGGGGATCGTATGGCTGAGCAGAAAGCCGCTCATCCCGTGCCGACGTCAACCCGGTCCGCTACGCTGCCGCGACCTATGCGCGTTCTCATTCTTGGGGGCGACGGTTACTTGGGTTGGCCGACAGCCCTCAGGTTCTCCGCCCGCGGCCACGAGGTCGCCGTTGTCGACAACTTCGTCCGTCGTCGCTGGGTCAATAGCGTCGGCAGCGACTCGCTGACCCCGATCCTTGGGCTGGACGAGCGGATCGCGGCCTGGCAGGAGACCTCCGGCAACGAGATCCGCAGCTTCGCCGGTTCGGTCGAGGACGGCGGCTTCCTCGACGAGGTGGTCGCCGAGACCAGGCCGGATGCGGTCATCCACTACGGCCAGCAGGCTTCGGCCCCCTACTCGATGGCCTCGCGCGAGCAGGCGGTGGAGACCCAGCACGGCAACGTGATCGGCAACCTCAACCTGCTCTTCGCGATCCGCGACCACGTCCCCGAGTGCCACCTGGTCAAGCTCGGGACGATGGGCGAGTACGGCCAGCCCGATATCGACATCGAGGAGGGCTACATCGAGATCGAGCACAAGGGGCGCAAGGACACCCTGCCCTTCCCGAAGCTCCCCGCCTCGCTCTACCACTGCTCCAAGGTCCACGACTCGACCAACATCCACTTCGCCTGCCGCACCTGGGGCCTGCGCGCGACCGACCTCAACCAGGGGGTCGTCTACGGGATCGACACCGAGGAGACGGCGGGCGACGAGCGGCTGATCACCCGCTTCGACTACGACGAGATCTTCGGCACCGTGCTCAACCGCTTCTGCGTGCAGGCGGTGATCGGCCACCCGCTCACGGTCTACGGCAGCGGCGGTCAGACCCGTGGCTTCCTCAACATTCGCGACACGCTCCAGTGCGTCGAGCTGGCGGTCGAGAATCCCGCCGAGGCGGGCGAGTTCCGCGTCTTCAACCAGTTCACCGAGCAGTTCTCGGTGAACGAGCTGGCGCAGCTGGTGAAGGGCGCGGCCGAGCACCTCGGCTACTCGGTTGAGCTCCAGCACTGCGAGAACCCGCGGGTGGAGAAGGAAGAGCACTACTACAACGCGATCCACACCAAGCTGCTCGACCTCGGCCTACAGCCCAAGCTGCTCGGCGAGGAGCTGGTCGAGTCGATGATCAAGGCGATCGTGCGGCACAAGGAGCGGGTTATCGAGAGCGCGATCGATCCCCGTACCCGCTGGAACCCGGGCACCCCGGTCAAGCTGTAGAGAGCCCCGGACCAGCCTGCAAATCGCCTGCATGGCGGGCACGGGTCCGCTGGTACCATCGCCTCCCGATGCGAGCCGCCGACGCACTGATGGAAAGCCTCAAGGCCGAGGGTGTCGAGCACATCTTCGGCATCCCCGGCGGGGCCAACCTGCCGACCTACGACGCCCTGGTCGATGCCGATTTCCGGCATATCCAGGTGCGCCACGAGCAGGGCGGTGGCCACGCGGCCGAGGGTTACGCCAAGGCATCGGGACGGGTAGGCGTCGCCTTTGCCACCTCTGGGCCGGGGGCGACCAACCTGGTCACCGCGATCGCCGACGCGATGATGGACTCGGTGCCGACGATCTTCGTCACCGGCCAGGTGCGGACCGAGCTGATCG
Source organism: uncultured Solirubrobacterales bacterium (assembly GCA_963697695.1). Taxonomy (GTDB): domain Bacteria; phylum Actinomycetota; class Thermoleophilia; order Solirubrobacterales; family 70-9; genus VRUE01. Next base: position 327,227 of record OY969094.1, on the reverse strand, counting down.
GCACCGACGGCTTCCAGGAGGCCGACATCCTGGGAGCGACGTTGCCCTTCGTCAAGCACTCCTTCCAGGTCACCGACCCGCGCCAGATCCCCGAGTACGTCCACGAGGCCTTCCACGTCGCCGCGACCGGGCGGCCGGGGCCGGTCCTGCTCGACATCCCGCAGGACCTCTCCCGTGCCGACATCGAGTACGCGCCGCGCACCGAGCCGGTCGAGCTGGCCGGCTACAAGCCGGCGAGCGGCGGCAACATCAAGCAGATCCGGATCGCCGCCAAGGCGATCGCCAACGCACGCAGGCCGATCCTCTACAGCGGCGGCGGCGTGATCAACGGCAATGCGTCGGAGGAGCTGCGCGAGCTGGTCGCCGCCGATCGCTTCCCGGTGACCTCGACCCTGATGGGGCTGGGTGGCTACCCCGCCTCGGGCGACCGCTGGCTGGGGATGCTGGGCATGCACGGCACCCGGGCCGCCAACTACGCGATGGACGAGGCCGACCTGATCGTCTCGATCGGCGCCCGCTTCGACGACCGCATCACCGGCAAACTCTCCGAGTTCGCCCCGCACGCCAAGTTCATCCACATCGACATCGACCCGGCGGAGATCTCCAAGAACGTTCCCGCCCACATCCCGATCGTCGGCGACGTCAAGCGGGTCCTGCCCGAGCTGACCCGCGAGTACAAGGCATTGCAGACCGACCCCTCGCGTCTCGACGCCTGGTGGAAGAAGATCGAGGCATGGCAGGACGAGTACCCGCTTCAGTACGAGCCCGGCAAGGACGGCGAGATCAAGCCCCAGTTCATGATCGAGGCGATGCACCGGGCGACCCAGGGCGACGCGATCGTCACCTCCGACGTCGGTCAGCACCAGATGTGGGCGGCGCAGTACTACGGCTTCGACAAGCCGCGTCGCTGGATCAACTCCGGCGGTCTCGGCACGATGGGCTTCGGCCTGCCGGCTGCGGTCGGCGCCAAGGTCGCCTGCCCCGACGAGGCGGTCGTCTGCCTCGCCGGCGACGGCAGCCTGATCATGAACTGCCAGGAGCTTGCGACCTGCGTCGCCGAAGACATCCCGGTCAAGGTCTTCCTGATGAACAACGGCTACATGGGCATGGTCCGCCAGTGGCAGGAGCTGTTCTGGGACCGCCGCTACAGCTCGGTCGAGATGGGGCCGAGCCCGGACTGGGTCAAGCTCGCCGAGGCCTTCGGCGCCACCGGCCTGCGCTGCGAGGACGCCGCCGACCTCGAGGAGACGATGGTCAAGGCGCTGGAGACCGACGGGCCGGTGCTGCTCGACGTGCGCGTCTCCCAGGAGGAGAACTGCTTCCCGATGATTCCCGCGGGCGCCGCCGCCAGAGACATGGTGGGCTGATGGAGGCCGGTACCCCACAGGTGGTCAAGCTCGAGGAGCTGCGCGTCCCCGGCCAGCTGAGCGGGCGCAAGCACATCCTCTCGATCCTGGTCGAGAACAAACCGGGAGTGCTGGCGCGGATCGCCGGCCTCTTCTCGCGGCGTGGCTTCAACATCGACACGCTGGCGGTCGGACCCACCGACGACCCGAGCATCTCGCGGATAACGCTCACCCTCGACGGGGCCGTACACCCGATCGACCAGGTGACCAAGCAGCTGCACAAGCTGGTCAACGTCCTGAAGATCCGCGACATGGAACCGGAAGAGACCGTTGCCCGCGAGATGGCGATGTTCAAAGTCTCGGCCGCGGTCGAGAGCCGGGCCGAGATCATCCAGTTCGCCGAGATCTTCCGGGCGAAGATCGTCGACGTCGCGCGGCGCTCGATGACGATCGAGGTGACCGGCTCCGCCGAGAAGATCGAGGCCTTCGAGCGGATGGTCCGCCCGCACGGCCTGATCGAGATGGTCCGCACGGGCGAGATCGCGATCGCAAGGGGCGCCGAGTAGCCCTGCTGTCGACTCCGATCGCCGCCGATCTCGAGCAGCGTCTGCGTGCCGGGGTCGAACGAGCTGGATCGCGGGGAAGGCGAACGCCGGTCAGCGTCACTGTGCCCGTGGAGGGTGCCGATCCCTGCGCGGCCGTTTTCGCTTCGCGCTTTGCCTCCGACCGCTGGTTCTGCTGGGAGCAGCCGGACCGTGGGTTCGCGCTGGCGGCTCTGGGCAGCGCGCACGAGGCGGCCTCACGCGGACCGGGGAGGTTCGACGACGTCGCCAGGGAGTGCCTCGGCGGCGAGGCAATCTTCGACGAGCCGCCTGGCCTGCCGGCCGGGGCGGGCGCGGTCTGGGCGGGGGGCTTCGCCTTCGACCCTGAGGGTGGTGGCTCCTCCGAGTGGTCGTCGTTGGCGCCGGCCTCCCTGGTCTTACCTGAGCTATCCGTTTGCCGCAGCGGCGAGGAGGCGTTCCTCACGGTCAATGCCATCGTCCACCCGGGGGACGACCCGGAGGAGAAGGTGCGCGGCCTCGAGGCCAGGCTGAGCGGGCTGCGAGACGAGCCGCTGCCGCTGCTCGACCCGCACCCGACTTCTCGCGTGACGATCGAAAGCGTACGGCCGCCGGGTGAGTTCGAGCGGACGATCTCCACTGCGACCGGGCGGATCGCGATGGGGGAGGTGTCCAAGGTCGTGCTGGCACGCGAGGTGCTCGTCAGCGCCGCTGCCGCTCACGATCCGGCAGCGCTGTTCGGCGCGATCCGGGAGCAGTTCCCCTCCTGTTTCTGCTTCTGCTGCGGCACGCCGGAGGCGGCGTTCATCGGCGCCAGCCCAGAGCTGCTGGTGCGCCGCTCGGGGGCCAGCGTCTCGACCGTCGCCCTCGCCGGCTCGACGCGGCGCAGCTCCGACCCCGCCGTCGACGACCACCTCGGCGAGCAACTACTGCGCAGCGACAAGGACCGTCGCGAGCATGCGATCGTCGCCGAGCGGATTGCCCGCACGTTGCGCCCGCACGCCGTCTGGGTCGAGACGGAGGCAGAGCCCGAGATCGTCAAGGTGGCGAACATCCAACATCTGGCGACCCCAGTCGTCGCCCAGCTGGCCGAGCCGCGTTCGGCGGTCGAGCTGGTTGGCCTGCTGCACCCGACCCCGGCCGTCGGTGGCGAGCCTCGCGCCGCAGCGATCGCAGCGATCGCCGAGCTCGAGCAGATGGACCGCGGCTGGTACGCCGGCCCCGTCGGTTGGATGGATGCGACCGAGGACGGCGAATTCTGCGTCGCCCTGCGCAGCGCCCTCCTCCGCGACCGCGAGGCCCGTCTCTACGCCGGCGTCGGCGTCGTCGCCGGCTCCGACCCAGCCGCCGAGCTGGCCGAGACCGAGATCAAGCTCGAGGCGCTGCTGCCGTTCCTGGCGGAGTGATCTCGGCCGGCAGGCCTTGCGAACCGCCTCAAAGGAGCGGATAAGTAAGGATGTGCTGCGTGATTCGTCGCGCACTGGTGGGGGGAGCGATTGCGTTTGTGTCGCTGGCGGCGGGAAGCGCTGCTGCGGTCGTTCCCGACGGGCCGCGCCTGGCCTTCGTTCGCTGGACGGAAAGGCCCGCCAAGATCGAGCTGATCTCCACCGACCCTGACGGTCTCCAGCAGCAGACGATCGCGGGTGGCGGAAAACGCGCTCGGCCACTGCCGTTCTTCCTCGATTCGCCGGCCTGGTCGCCGGACGGCAGCTCGATCGCTTTCGCCGCCTGGCCCCCGGGAGAGCTGGAGGTCGGACGAACCAAGATCTTCGTCGCCGCTGTCGACGGCAGCAGCTTGAGGGAGATACCGGGAACCACGGGAGGCATCGGGCCGGTCTTCTCGCCCGATGGGCGCACGATCGCATTTGCACGGGCGCGCGAGCTGCCGCAGAAAGACCGTGACGGGGAGAGGGAGCCCGATCCAGGTATCTCCACCTGGCTCGCCGACGTCGGCGGCAGCGGTTCGCGTCGGCTCACACCCTGGCGCAGCGGGCTGGAGATCGCACCCTCCTCTTTCTCTCCGGACGGTGCCGTGCTGGCGCTTACGCGGAGTAGGGGCCGCCGCCAGTCCGATGTCGTGGCAATGCGCTTGGATGGAACTGGATCGTCTGTCCTCGCCCGTAAGGCCAGCAGTGCGGCCTACTCGCCGGACGGCTCGGAGATCGCCTTCCTACGCCTGCGCAAGCGAACCGTGCGGCGAACGTTCGCTCCCGGGCGAACTCTGACCGTGACCGAGACAAGCTCGGACCTGTTTGTGATGGGTTCGAACGGCTCGGGTCTGAGACGGCTGACCAATACGCCGGGACGGTTTGAGCTATGGCCCAGCTGGGACCCCTCGGGCCAGCGCCTTGCCTTCGTCCAGCTTCGTGGCGGATCTGCGGAAATCCTGGGCGCCCTGGGTTTCGGCGACGCGATCGTCGAGGTCAACGCCGACGGCACCTGTCCCAGGACCGTGATGGCGTCGGCAAACCTCGCCTTCTACGGCCCCACGTGGCAGCCCGGCCCCGGTCGCGAGGCCGGCCCGCTCGTCTGCTGAGCAACCCGCCGACGGGACCTGATCAGCCCTGGATGGCGGTGGCGACCGTCGCGGCCAGGCGTCTGTGCAGCTCGACGTTTGCAGGGCGATCGACCTCGACCTCGATCAGACCGGTGCCGGCCGCGAGCGCGTCGGGGAGCTGCTCCAGCGACTCGAGCCTGTGGTGCTGCAATCCGAAGAGGCTCGCTGCCTTGCCGACGTCGAGATCTCGGGGGGTGCCCAGCAGCGCCTCGAACTCCTCCTTGGACAGTGCCTCCGATTGCGGCAGGAAGCCGAAGATGCCGCCACCGCCGTTGTCGATGACGACGATCCGGACCGGGGGGGAGACGTCACGCAGGGTCGCAAGCCCGCCGAGATCGTGCAACAGGCCAAGGTCGCCGGTGACGATTGTCGTCCGCCGGCCGCTGGCATGGGCGGCGCCGATGCCGGAGGAGACGAGGCCGTCGATGCCGTTGGCGCCGCGGTTGCAGAGGAAGGCGGCGTCGGTCTCCAGCGCCGGCAAGAAGGCCTCCTGGTCGCGGATCGGCATGCCCGAGGCGGTGTAGACGAGGTCGCCGTCGCTATGCGCTGCTCCAAGTGCCAGGTGCAGGCCTGGCTCGGTCGGCTCCTCGATTCCGTTCAGCTCCTCCTCGAGGGCGCGCCGCGACGCGCGCTCTGCCTCGAGCCACATCGCCGGCGCGGGACGCTCCTCGCCGAAGCGCGCCGCCCAGCCGGACGCCAGCTCGGTCGGATCAGCTCGCAGCAGCGCGGCTGCCTTGCGCGTTGGCTCGTTCCAGCCGCCGAGTGGATCGATGACGATCTGGTCGGCACCCGAGTGTGCCAGCCATTCCCGCAGCGGCTTGCTGGTCGGCATCTCGCCGAAGCGCAGCACCAGATCGGGAGTAGCGTCCTCGGCAAACCGCTCGTCGCGCAACAGGAGGTCGTAGGCGGTGATCACGTAAGAGCGGTCGTGGGGGCCGCAGCGCAGTTGCGAGGTCGGCTCAGCGAGGATCGGGAAGCCGGCGACCCGCGCCAGGTGGGCGAGCGGCTCGCGCAGCTCCGGGTCGAGCTGGCGGCCGGCGACGATCACGCCGAGGTCGGCATCGCGGATGTGGTCGGCGACCTCGTCGAGGAGGAAGGTCGAGGGCTCGACGTCGATCGGTGTCGCTGCGGTCAGCGGCCGCCCATCGCGACCCTGCAGGGCCAGGGGGTCGGTCGCGGTCACTGCGCCGTCGACCGGGATTGGGGCGAGCGGCTCTCGCCAGGCGAAGTTGAGGTGGACGGGCCCTGGGCGTGGCTCGCCACGAGCGGAGGCAAGCGCCCGGCAGGCGACCGAGCGCAGGTGGAGGAGGCCGTCGTCGTCGGCCTCGTGGGTGCCGACCTCGCAGAACCAGCGCACCGAGGATCCGTAGAGCTTCAGCTGGTCGATCGTCTGCCCGGCGCCGATTCCGCGCAGCTCGGGCGGCCGGTCGGCACTGAGGGCGATCAGCGGCAGCGCCGACTCGTCTGCCTCGCATATCGCTGGGTGGTAGTTGGCGGCGGCGGTCCCCGAGGTGCAGAGCATCGCCACCGGCGCCTGCGTTGCCTGTGCCGCGCCGAGGGCGAAGAAGGCGGCTGAGCGCTCGTCGACGATCACCGTCACCTCGATCTCCGGCTGGCGCCAGAGCGCCAGCGCCAGCGGGGTCGAGCGTGAGCCGGGGGAGACGACGGCATGGCGCAACCCACCCCGCGCCAGCTCCTCGACGAAGGCCGAGGCGAGCGCTGTGTTGCCGTTGGTCGGGTCCACAGGGTGCGGGACGTTAGAGGCGGTGCGCGTCGAGCGCGGCCTCGTCGATCTCGACGCCGAGCCCGGGTCCCTCGGGTGGGCGCAGCATCCCCCCGCGGAGCTCACACTCGACCGAGGCGACCGTGGAGGCAAAGAGGCGCTGCGTGGCGAGCCCGTGGGCGAACGTGGTCCTCTCGCCACCATTCGTCGCTGCTGTTGCTTCGAGGGTCGAGGCGACCTGTGCAGCGGCCGCGATCCCGACCGGGCCGTCGAGCGCACTCGAGAGGTAGGAGGGAAGCACCTCGGCGATCTCGATCGCCGCCTCCGGTCCTCCTACCTTGGAGAGCTTCACGCCAGTCAACCCACAGGCGCCGAGCGCCCGCGCCCGCTCCGCGTCGGCGCGGCTCTCGACACTCTCGTCGGCGGCAAGCGGGATCGAGGTCTCGGCCGCCACTTCCGCCGCTTCCTCCAGAGTCGCCACGGGCTGCTCGGCCAGCTCGACCTCGAACGGCTCCAGTTCGGCCAGGGTCCGCTTCGCCGTCTCCACGTCCCAGGCGGCGTTGGCGTCGACCCGGATTCGCGCCTCCGGTCCGACCGCCTCGCGTACGGCTCGCACCTGACCGACGTCATCGCCGGCGCCGAGCTTCAGCTTGAAGGTCGAAAAACCCTCCTCGGCCCAGCTCAGCGCGTCCGCCGCCACAGCGTCCGGCTCGCCGGCCACCAGGGTCGCGTTGCACTCGACCGGCGCCTCGCTCGCGGAGCCCGACCCTTCCGCCGCGGCTCTTCGCCCGCGCAGGTCCAGCAGCGCGGTCAGCGCCGCACAGCGCGCGGGAGGGGAGAGGGCGACGGCATCGCTCCTCAGCGTCGCCTCTTCGAGCTCGTCGCGCTCGCCCAGCCGCTCAAGCTCGGCGACCACCTGCGGCAGCGCCGTTCCCCCACGCAGCGAGAGCGGCACCGCTTCGCCCAGCCCGGTCATACCGTCGTCGGAGCGCAGCCGCAGCAGCACCATCTCGCGCCGATCGAGCCGACCCCGCGCGGTTACGTACGGCTCCCGAAAAGGAAGCGCATAGGGGATGACCTCAACCGACGCGATCCTCACGCCCATAGCCTCCCACGCCTCCCCCCGACGTGCCTCTTTTAGGGGCCACTATGGGTGCTCAATCGGTGGCACGTCCCTGGGAGGCGAGGTTCAGCTCGAGATGAGCAGCCCGGCGGTCACCAGCAGGCTGAAGACCGCGAGCAGGGCACCGGTGGCGGCGAGGGCGCCGTTCAGGGCCGGTCCGTCGGTGCGGTTGGTCATCGTTCGCATCGGACCGACCGCCATCGGCAGCGCCAGCAGGCCGATCAGCGGCAGCAGGCTGGAGTCGCCGACGACCAAGGCGACCGGCAGGACGACGAAAGCACCGAGGACGAGCGACCGGAAGAGGACGACGGCGTTGTGTCGTCCCATTCGCACCGCCAGGGTCATCTTGCCGGCGCGGCGGTCGGTCTCGATGTCGCGCACGTTGTTGACGACGAGGATCGCGGTGGAGAGGAAGCCGACGGCGATCGAGAGCCCCAGCGGCAGGGCGTCGACCTGCTCGACCTGTACGTAGTAGGACCCGTTCACGGCGACCAGGCCGAAGAAGAGGAAGACGAAAACCTCGCCCAGCCCGGCGTAGCCATAAGGCCGCGGCCCGCCGGTGTAGAGGACGCCGGCCGCGATCGAGACCGCGCCGATCAACAGGATCACGATTCCGGCCACGACGGTGAGATAGATGCCGGAGGCGACGGCGAAGGCGAAGGCGATCCAGGTCGCGGTCAGCACCCGTTGCGGCGTCACCAGCCCAGCGGAGGTGACCCGCACCGGACCAAGCCGGTCAGCGGTGTCGGCGCCGCGCCGTGCGTCCGAGTAATCGTTCGCCAGGTTCGTCCCGATCTGGATGAAGATCGAGCCGACCAGCGCGGCGAGGAAGGCGCCGACCCGCGGCAGCTCGCCAGCCATCTGGACGGCGGCCGCGGTGCCTACGAGCACCGGCGCGATCGCGGCCGGAAGCGTCCGCGGCCGCGCCGCCATCAGCCAGATCCTCATCGTCCCGCCTCGGTCATGGCTTTCATGGGCGGCGCGCGAACTGGGAGAAGTCGGGCGGGCGCTTCTCCTTGAACGCCTCGCGGCCCTCGCGCGCCTCCTCGCTGCCGTAGAAGAGGAGGTTGGCGTCGTGGGCCAGCTGCTGGATCCCCGCATAGCCGTCCTCGTGAGCGTTGAAGCTGGCCTTCACCAGGCGCAGGGCGAAGGGGGAGAGCGCCAGCATCTCCCGGCACCAGGCGACCGTCTCCCGCTCCAGGTCGTTAAGCGGGACGACCCTGTTGACCAGCCCCATCTCCAGGGCCTCCTCGGCGTCGTACTGGCGGCAGAGCATCCAGAACTCCTTCGCCTTCTTCGTGCCGACCAGATCCCGCAGAAGGGAAGCGCCGAAACCGCCGTCCCAGGAGCCGACCCGCGGTCCGGTCTGCCCGAAGCAGGCGTTGTCGGCGGCGATCGTCAGGTCGCAGCAGACGTGCAGGATGTGGCCGCCGCCGATCGCATAACCGGCGACCATCGCCACCACCGGCTTCGGCAGTCGCCGCATCTGCACCTGCAGGTCGGTGACGTGGAAGCGGCCGAGTGAGGCGCCCTCCGCCACGTATCCGGTATCGCCCCGAACCTGCTGGTCGCCGCCTGAGCAAAAGGCCTTCGATCCCTCGCCGGTGAGGATCACCACACCGGTCTCGGTGTCCTCGCGGGCGAGCTCGAGCGCGGCCGAGATCTCGATCAGCGTTTGCGGCCGGAAAGCATTGAGGACCTCTGGCCGGTCGATCGCGATCTTGGCGATTCCGTCGGCCTTTTCGTAGCGGATGTCTTCGTACTCCGCGGCTGCCTGCCAATCGATCGGCGCGTAGAGGTGCTCTTCGGGCGGGGCTTCCTTATGACGTTTGGGCATGATGGGCACGATATCCCGCCGATGAAACTCGACAACTGGCTGGCCCAGAGATCGCAGAGCTGCCCCGACCGCACCGCGCTGGTGGCCGACGGCTCCGAGGTCACCTACGCCGAGCTCGAGGCCGAGGCGACCTGGGTCGCGCGACGGCTCGCGGCCGACGGTGTGCGGAGAGGGTCGGTCGTGGCGCTGACGATGCAACCGCGCCGCGAGCAGGTGGTGCTCATCCACGCGCTGATGAAGCTGGGGGCTGTCCTGTTGCCGCTCGGACCGCGGCTCAGCGGCGAGGAGCGGGCGGCGATAGTCGCCGCCGAGGAGCCGGCGATCGACTTCGAGGACCCCGGCCGCCTCACCCAGACCGAGGCCGACATGCCCCTGCTCGGCGAGCACGACATGGACGACATCGTCTGCCGCATCCTGACCAGCGGCAGCAGCGGCACGCCCGACCCCGTCGGTCTCAGCTATGGGAACTTCCTCTGGAATGCCGTCGGCTCGGGCTTCAATATCGGCGTCGACCCTGCTGACCGCTGGCTCTGCTGCCTGCCGCTCGCGCACATCTCGGGCCTCGGCATCGTCATGCGCTCGGTCATCTACGGCACCACGGCCGTGGTCCATGACGGGTTCGACGTCGACCGGGTCGGGGCCGCCCTGGACGGCGACGGGATCACGGTCGCCTCGCTCGTCGCCACGATGCTCACCCGCCTGCTCGAGGCCGACGCCGATCTCTCCGGGCCGCGAGCGATCCTGGTCGGCGGCGGCCCGGTGCCGGAGGACTCGCTCGAGGAGGCGGCCGGACGCGGGGCCACCGTCGTCCAGACCTACGGACTCACCGAGGCCTGCTCCCAGGTGACCACGCTGGCTCCCGCAGACGCCCGCCGCAAGCTTGGTTCTGCGGGCAGGCCGCTGCTCACCACCCACCTCCGCATCCATGAGGGCGAGATCCTCGTCCAGGGGCCGACGGTGGCGCCGGGGCGGACCGACGCCGACGGCTGGCTGCACACCGGCGACCTGGGCAGGATCGACGAGGAAGGCTTCCTATATGTCGACGACAGGATCGACGACATGATCGTCACCGGCGGCGAGAACGTCGTCCCAGCCGAAGTGGAGAAGGTGCTCTTACGCCACCCCGAGGTTGCCGACGCCGCAGTCGTCGGGCGCGAGGACCCCGAGTGGCAGCAGGCGGTGACCGCAGTGGTCGTGCTCGAGGAGGGCTCGGAGGCGACGCCCGACGAGCTGCGCCGCCACTGCGCCGAGCTGCTGGCCGGCTTCAAGGTGCCGAAGCGGGTCGAGCTGGCAGCGGCGCTGCCGCGAACCCCATCGGGCAAGCTGATGCGCAGAGCGCTCCGATAGCCTCCTCGACCATGCCTGACGACATCTTTTACGACAAAGACGCTGACCTCTCGCTGCTCGACGGTAAGACCGTTGCCATCCTTGGCTACGGCTCCCAAGGGCATGCACACGCTCTCAACTTGAAGGACTCGGGGGTCGACGTTGTAGTCGGCCTGCGGTCCGACTCCTCCAGCCGTGCCAAGGCCGAAGAGGCGGGACTCCAGGTTCTCGACATCGCCGAAGCTTCCAGCCGCGGCGACGTGGTGATGATCCTGCTGCCCGACGAGAAGCAGGCTGAGGTCTGGGAGGCCGAGATCGCCGACGGGATCGCGCCCGGCAACCTGCTGCTCTTCGCCCATGGCTTCGCCATCCACTTCGAGCAGATCGCGCCGCCCGCCGGCGTCGACGTCGGCATGGTCGCGCCCAAGGGCCCCGGTCACCTGGTCCGCCGTCAGTACGAGGAGGGCACCGGCGTCCCCTGTCTGATGGCCGTCCACCAGGACGCCAGCGACAACGCCCACGGGCTCGTTCTCGCCTACGCCGCCGGCATCGGCGGCGCCCGCGCCGCGGTGATCGAGACGACCTTCAAGGACGAGTGCGAGACCGACCTCTTCGGTGAGCAGGCGGTCCTCTGCGGCGGCGCCAGCGAGCTGGTCCGCGCCGGCTTCGAGACTCTGGTCGAGGCCGGCTACGACCCGCGCCTCGCCTACTTCGAGTGCCTACACGAGCTGAAGCTGATCGCCGACCTGATGTACGAGAAGGGGATCCAGGGCATGCGCTACTCGATCTCCAACACGGCCGAGTACGGCGACATGACCCGCGGCAAGCGGGTGATCGGCGAGGAGTCCCGCGCCGCGATGAAAGAGATCCTCGGCGAGATCCAGTCGGGCGAGTTCGCCCGCGAGTGGATAGCCGAGAACCGCGCCGGCGGCGAGAACCTCTCTCGCATGCGCGAGGAGGGCAAGGGCCACCAAGTCGAGAAGGTCGGCAAGGACCTTCGCGACATGATGCCCTGGGTCGACCAGGAGTTCTGAGCTGCCCGGGGCGCGTGGCGGTGCCCCTCTCTGTGAATTGATGTCGCACGCGCTTCGCGCTTAGCGACTGAGTAAGAGCGCGGCTTCGCCGCGCAACCACCGGATTGCATAGGCCGCCTTCGGCGACATTCCCAGAGAGGGCCCCCGCCACGCGCCTCGAGCCGCTTCCAGAGCTTTGAATCACGCATGCTCCCTCGCGACAAGCTCGGCCTGCAAGCTGGGCTAGAGGCTCCAAGCAACAGAAGCTTCGGAAACCGTCGCGGCCGGTCCGCTCGCGTGCAGCTGCGTGTGGAGAGAGGAGGCCGGTGGTCCTCCAGTCGAATGTCGCCGAAGGCGGCGATATGCATCTGTCACCTGCGCGGCGGAGCCGCGCACAAACTCAGTCGCTAAGCGCGTGCGACATCAATGCGCCCGAACGACTACCGGGCTCCTACCCCCATACTCAGGCGCCTGGCGGCCCGCCCTCGCCGAACCGCGTCTCTCCCTCCGGCAGTTCCCCGTCCCGCCCGACGTACCCGTCCTTGCCGCCGACGACGACGTAGACGGCGTCCTCCGAGTCGCTCGTGTTGCGGATCTTGCGGACCGTCGTGGCGTCGACCCAGGCGAGGCCGCCGGGGTCGAGGGCATGGGTCGAGCCGTCGCCGAACTCGATCTCGATGCTGCCGCTGTGGAGGAAGTAGAGCTCCTCCTGCTCGTCGTGGTAGTGGCCGCCGGTCTCGTAGGAGGGCGGGATCACGATCGCGTTGGCGCCGAAGGCGGTTACCCCCAGGCCCTTGCGGATCTTGCGAAAGCCATAGCCCTCGCCGAGGTCGTCCAGATGGGCGACTGCGTATCCCTCGCCTTTCTTCACGTCTGTCATGCCTGCGCCCCCACTGGCTTCGCTCGCTCGATCCCGATCGGCGGGTAGTCGTCGGTGAGGATCGCGATGTAGCCCAGCACCCGGGCGTGGAAGCTGTTGATGAAGGTCATCATCGAATTGATGCCCTCCGGCAGGTAGCCGCGGAAGACGATCGTCAGCCAGGCGACCACCCCGGCAAGCAGCTGGATGTACGAGGTGCCGTAGGAGAGGACGAGGGCGACCGGCAGGACCAGGATCAGCCGGAAGAACGCCTTGAGCCGGCTCTGCCGTTCCGCGGCGGGCGCGATCTTGATTCGGATCGGGTAGGCGTCGTCTTCGGAGAGGGTGAAGGGGGGCCAGACGTCGGTCTGCAGGTAGAGCCAGGCCGAGACCCGCACGGAGAAGCGCACGATCCCGGAGTTGAACTCATAGAGCCACTGTGGGTACCGGCCGAGGATCGTCACAGCGATCCAGGCGAAGAAGTGCGTGAAGAGGAACAGGATTCCCCAGAAGGTCGCGACGATCATCCACGGAATCGCGAGGATCAATCGGAAGAACGTCGTAGCTCGGTTCGGCGTCGGGTTGAAGTCGGCTTCGTAGGCGATTGGGTACATGCGATCCCTTCTTGGACGTGACTGGGCGATACCGCGCCCAGCCTAACCCGGCACCCCGAGGTAGTCCACCCGCGCCTGTCAATAACCTGTCCGCCCTCGGCCCCGATCGGCAGCTGCCGATCCCCCTGAATCGATGACTTCAACCACAGGCACAGCCCAGATCCCCAACGCGCTCAAGCCCGCCGACGGCCGCTTCGGCTGTGGTCCCTCGAAGGTCCGGCCGGAGGCGCTTGAGCGGCTCGCCGAGCAGGCCGCCCTGATCGGCACCTCGCACCGCCAGCAGCCGGTGCGCGACCTGGTTGGGCGCGTCCGCGGCGGGCTCGCCGATCTCTTCCGCCTACCTGACGGCTACGAGGTGGCCCTCGGCAACGGCGGCACGACTGCCTTCTGGGAGGCCGCGGCAGCCTGGCTCATACGCGAGCGCGCTCTTCACCTCAGCTACGGCGAGTTTTCTCAGAAGTTCGCCAAGGCGACTGCCGCGGCACCCTTCCTCGGCGACCCGATCGTGGTCGAGGCCGAGCCGGGCGACGCGCCCGCACCTATGGCCGACACCGCCGCCGATGCGATCGCCTGGGCGCACAACGAGACCTCGACCGGGGTCATGGTCGAGGTCGAGCGTCCGGTGGGATCGGGCGATGCTCTGGTCCTGATCGACGCCACATCGGGCGCCGGCGGCCTGCCGGTCCGAGTCGCCGAGACCGACGCCTACTACTTCGCCCCACAGAAGGCCTTTGGCGCCGACGGCGGCCTCTGGCTGGCGCTGCTCAGCCCCGCCGCGATCGAGCGGATCGGGGAGCTCGACGGCGCCGGCGATCGCTGGCAGCCGGCATTCCTCTCGCTGCAGACCGCGCTCGAGAACTCGCGCAAGGAGCAGACCTACAACACGCCCGCGCTGGCGACGCTGATCCTCCTCGCCGACCAGGTCGAGTGGATGCTCACCGGCGGCGGGCTCGATTGGTGCGTGCAGCGCACCTCGGCCTCGTCGGGGAATCTCTACGGCTGGGCCGAGCGCAGCGAGTTCGCCACGCCGTTCGTCGCCGACTCGGCCAAGCGCTCGCTGGTCGTCGGCACGGTCGATTTCGACGACTCCGTCGACGCCGCCGCGCTCGCCGCGACGTTGCGCGCGAACGACATCGTCGACGTCGAGCCCTATCGCAAGCTTGGCCGCAATCAGCTGCGCGTCGGCATGTTCCCGGCGGTCGAGCCCGCCGACGTCGAGGCGCTGACCGCCTGCATCGACTGGGTCGTCGCCAACGTTGAGGAGGTCACCCGGTGAAGGTCCTGGTCAAGGAGAAGATCGCCGACTCGGGTGTAGACCTGTTGCGCGCCAACTTCGACGTCGACCTCGGTCTTGAGATGTCCGACGAGGAGCTGGCCGAGGCGATCGGGGCCTACGACGCGATCCTGATCCGCTCTGCGACCAAGCTGACCGCGGAGCTGATCGACCGGGCCGAGCAACTGAAGGTGATCGGCCGGGCCGGCACCGGTGTCGACAACGTCGACATCCCCGCCGCGACCCGTCGTGGAATCGTCGTCGCCAACGCCCCGGAATCGAACTCGGTCGCTGCCGCCGAGCACACCCTCGCCCTCGCTCTGGCGCTCTACCGCAACGTTCCCCAGGCGCAGGCGACCCTGGTCGATGGCCGTTGGGAGCGCTCGCGCTTCAAGGGCTCAGAGCTCTACGGCAAGACCCTGGGAGTGATCGGCTTCGGCCGGATCGGGCAGCTCGTCGCCAAGCGCGCGCAAAGCTTCGAGATGGAGATCATCGCCTTCGACAAGTTCGTCTCCGCCGAGCGCTTTCGCGAGCTTGGCGTCGAGGGAGCGGAGAGCCTCGACGATCTCCTCGCCAGGGCTGACATCGTCAGCCTGCATGTGCCGAAGACACCCGAGACGGTCGGCCTGATCGGCACCGAGTCGATTGCGGCGATGAAGGACGGAGCCCGGGTCATCAACTGCGCCCGCGGCGAGCTGGTCGACCTCGACGCCCTCACCGCCGCGCTCGAGTCGGGCAAGCTGGGCGGTGCCGCGCTCGACGTCTTCCCCTCCGAGCCCTTCACCGACCATCCGATCTTCGCCCGCGAGGACGTCGTCGTCACCCCGCACCTGGGCGCCTCGACGGCCGAGGCTCAGGACCGCGCCGGAGTCGTCACCGCCGAGCAGGTGACCGCGGCGCTGACCGGCGGCGTCGTCACCAACGCGGTCAACATCGCCGCCGTGCGCCCCGAGGAGATGGAGGCGCTGGCGCCCTTCGTGCCGCTCTGCGAAAAGCTCGGCCGCCTCGCCGAGGGTCTTGCTCAGGGCTCGGTCGACCGCGTCTCGGTCGAGTTCCGCGGCAAACTGGCCCAGCACGACACCCGCCTGCTCGGGATCGCGGTCCTGGTCGGGATCCTCTCTGGCCATACGGAGGAGCCGGTCAACCTGGTCAACGCACCGCAGCTCTCGGAGGAACGCGGCATCGAGCTGGTCGAGACGAAGGACACGAGCTCGGATGACTTCACCGAGCTGGTCACGGTCCGCCTCCACTCCGGCGAGGACGAAGTCGAGGTTGCCGGCACCGGCGTCGGTCCCCGCAACGAGCCCTACCTCGTCTCGGTCTGGGGCGAGAGCTTCTACCTGCCCTTCGCCGAGCACATCGCCGTCTTCCGCTACGCCGACCGGCCGGGGATGATCGGCCGGGTCGGGACGATGTTCGGCGAGGAGGGGGTCAACATCGTCTCCGCCGCCGTGGGTGCCGAGGAGGACGGCGAGCGCGCGGTGATGGCGCTCACCACCGACGCGCCCGTGCACGACGAAACCATTGCCAAGATCCTCGAGGTCGACGGCTTCTCCGTCGGCCGCTCGGTCGATCTCTAGCGTCCCGAGTAGGGTTAGCCGCCGTGAAGGCGGTGGTACAGACAGGGACGGGAGGTCCAGAGGTCCTGCAGGTGCAGGAGCGTCCCGATCCCACAGTCGGCCCCGGTGAGGTGCGGATCGCGGTCAAGGCCGCGGGCATCAACTTCGCCGACACGATGGCCCGCGTCGGCCTTTATCCCGACGCCCCCAAACCCCCCTGCGTGATGGGCTACGAGGTCGCTGGGGAGATCGAGTCGCTGGGGGAGGGGGTGAGCGAGCACCAGGTCGGCGACCGCGTCGTCGCCGGGACCCGCTTCGGCGGCCAGGCCGAGCTGGTCTCGGTCCCCGCCGAGCAGGCGCTGCCGCTGCCCGAGTGGCTCAGCTTCGAGCAGGGTGCTGCCTTTCCGGTCAACTACGGCACCGCCTATGCGGCGCTGATCATCATGGGCAGCCTGCGAGAGGGCGACCGTGTCCTCATCCATGCCGCCGGCGGCGGGGTCGGCATCTCGGCGACCCAGATCGCCCGCAACGTCGGCGCTGAGATCTTCGGCACTGCTTCGCCGTCGAAGCACGAGGCGATCCGCGCTCAGGGTGTCGCCCACCCGATCGACTATCGCAACCAGGACTTCGAGGCCGAGACGATGAGGATCACCGGTGGGGAGGGCGTCGATCTCGTCATCGACGCGCTCGGTCCGACCTCGTTCCGCAAGGACTACAGGCTGCTGCGTCCTGGTGGGCGCCTGGTCATGTACGGGCTTTCCGAGGTGACCAACGAACGCGGCCGCGACATTCCCGCGGCTCTGAAGGGGCTCGCCAAGATGCCGCTGGCAACCGTGCCATGGTGGAAGAGCCTGGCGATGATGAACGAGAACAAGGGCGTCTTCGGCCTCAACATGTTGAAGTGGTGGGAACGCGAGGGAAGTCTCGACCGTGTTGTCGATCCGCTGATGGCCGATCTGGCTGAGCGCAGGCTGGAACCGGTCGTCGCCGAGTCGTTTCCCTTTGAGCGCGCCGGGGATGCGCATCGATTTATCGCCGAACGCCGCAACGTCGGCAAGGTCGTGCTGTTTCCAGGGTAGGCACCTTTTCCTCGGGCCGAGGCGGGCCCCGATTTCTCGATGAAGAAGGCGATTCTCATTCTGCTGGCGATCCTGGCGGCGCAGGCCGGGGCATTCGCTCATGCCGCTGAACCCGCCTACACCGTGGTCCTGGCGGGTGGCGCAGAACAGAGCATGATCCGGATCTGGCTCACGCCGGACGGGCGCAGCTATGTGATCGACTCGGTCGCTCCTCTGGAGGTTGGCGGCGCCGTTTGCGAAAACGCGCCAGGCAACCCGAACGAGCTGATCTGCCGGGCGCAGATCGTGGCCGGCTTCGAAATCAACACCGGCAATGGGAACGACTCAATCACGGTGGCGGCCAACGTTCCGGCGCCGGTGACGATGCGCGGCGGCCCGGGAGCGGACACCCTCACCGGCGGCGATGCCGCCGACAAGCTGATCGGCGGCGACGGCAACGACCAGCTCTTCGGTCGTGGTGGTGCCGACCTGATCTTCGGCGGCGACGGCAACGACACGATTTCCGGTGGCCCCGGTAAGGACCTCCTGCGGGGCGGGTTCGGCAAGGACTCTTTCGTCGGAGGCTCGGGCCCCGACAACATCCGCCAGGACCAGTGACCTGGCGAGCGCTGCGCCGGCTGCTCTAAGTCGCTGCCTCTTCGCTGCTCCGTCGGCCCACCAGCCGGCCGCCGACGAAGAAGAGCGCGACCAGGAAGCCGAGCAACGAGAGTGCCGCGTCGAGCCGGAAGGCCGCCTGGATGCCGTCGACGAAGGACGGCTGGGCTGAGAAGACCGCGGTGGTCAGACCGAGCCCGATGGAGCCGCCGGCGATCTGGAACATGTAAACGATCCCGCCGGCGAGGCTGGTCTGCGATTCGTCCACCGAGGTGACCCCGGCCGTCGTCGCGGTCGGGTAGAAGCTGCCGATCCCGATCCCGAGCACGACCATGCCGGCGATCAGCGACTCGTACCCCGAGCCGGAGTCGACCAGGGAGAAGACGAGCGGTGCGATCGCGATGCAGGCAGCGCCCACCGCTACCAGCAGCTTGGCCCCGAGCCTCTCGTAGAGCGGTCCGGCGACGAAGGAGACTAGGGCGAAGGTGGCGAGGAACGGCAGCATCCCCACGCCCGCCTCGAGCGGCGAGTAGCCGAGCTGGTGCTGCATGAACTGCGGCAGATAGAGGAGCGCAGCGAAGAACGTCGCCGACATCAGCAGGATCGCCAGGCAGGAGGCGCGGAAGCTCTCGTTGGCCATCACGGCTCGTGGGACCAGGGCGCTGAGCCCGGCCCGGCGCTCGATCGGGAGAAAGGCGGCGATCAGGACCGCCGAGAGGGCGAGCAGCCCGATCACCCGCGGGTCGCCGAGTCCCCAGTCGGCAGCCTGGTCGAGGGCGACGAGGAGGGAGACGAGGCCGAGCGAGAGGGCCGCGATACCGGCGTAGTCGATCCGCTGCTCGCCGGCCTCCGGCTCGGCGACTTTGACCAGCCGGTATGTGACGAGGACGGCGAAGACGGAGATCGGCACATTGAGGAAAAAGATCCAGCGCCAACTGAGAGCATCGGTGAGTACCCCGCCGATCAGCGGCCCGATCGCGTTGCCGAGCCCCGCGGCGCCGAGAATGATCCCGCCGGCCAGTCCCGCCTTCTCTTTCGGCAGCAGGGCGTAGGTCATGCCGAGGATCGCGGGCCACATCAGCGCCCCGCCGATCCCCATCAGCGTCCTGCTCGCGATCAGCCAGGCCTCCGACTGCGCTGCGCCGCCAAGCGCCGACATCACGGCGAAGATCGCCGTACCGAGGAAGAAGGCGTTTCGGCGCCCGAACATGTCGGCCAGCCTCCCGCCGGTCACGATCATCACCCCGAAGGTGAGCGCGTAGGCGTTGACCACCCACTGGATCGTGTTGATGTTGGTGTCGAAGTCCTCCTCCATCGTCGGCAGGGCGACGTTGATCGCGGAGAAGTCGTTGGCGATCACCACCACGGCAATCCCCATTGCGAACAGTGCGAACCAGGTGGACCGGGGTATCGGAGCCGATGAGCCTTCGTTGCCGATGGCGGCAGCCTACGCTAAGCTCGGGCGGCGAATGACGTACCGGCTCGACAGCCTCGCGCTACTCCTTCTCCTCCCCCCTCGGGGGGAATAGCGCTGGGCGGCGCGAGAGCCGCGAGAGACAAGATCATTCGAATCAAGAGGAGAAGGAGAAGGACCCGTGACACCTGTAGCTGACGCAAACCGCGTCCACATATTCGACACCACGCTTCGCGACGGCGAGCAGTCGCCCGGGATTTCGCTCAACACCGCGGAGAAGGTCGAGATCGCCCAGCAGCTGGCGCGGCTCGGCGTCGACGTGATCGAGGCCGGCTTCCCGATCACCTCCCCCGGCGACTTCGAGGCGGTCGAGGCGATCGCCCGCAACGTCGAGGGCCCTGTCGTGTGCGGCCTGGCCCGCACCCACAAGGCCGACATCGATGCCGCCTGGGGGGCGATCAAGGACTCTCAGCGCCCCCGTATCCACACCTTCATCTCCACCTCGGACATTCACATCGAGCACCAGTTGCAGACCGACCGCGAGGACGTCAAGGGTCAGGCCCGGGCGGCGGTGACGCTGGCCAAGTCCTACTGCGACGACGTCGAGTTCTCGCCGATGGACGCGACCCGCGCCGACATCGAGTTCACCGCCGAAGTGTGTGCGATCGCGGTCGAAGAGGGCGCCACCGTCGTCAACATCCCCGACACGGTCGGGTACACGACGCCGGAGGAGTACGCCGAGTACTTCCGCCGTCTCTACGGGCTGGTACCTGCCCTGCGCGAGGTCGAGACCTCGGTTCACTGTCACGACGACCTGGGGCTGGCGGTTGCCAACTCCTACGCCGGGCTGCTGGCCGGCGCCCGTCAGGTCGAGTGCGCGGTGAACGGGATCGGCGAGCGTGCCGGCAACTGCTCGCTGGAGGAGATCGTGATGCTGGTCCGCACCCGCGAGGACACGCACGGGCTGAAGACTGGCGTCGAAACCCGCGAGCTGGCTCGCACCAGCCGCATGGTCTCGCGCCTCACCGGCTACGCGATTCAGCCCAACAAGGCGATCGTGGGCCGCAACGCCTTCGCCCACGAGTCGGGCATCCACCAGGACGGCGTGCTGAAGGAGCGCACCACCTACGAGATCATGGACGCGACCGAGGTCGGGCTGGAGTCGAACTCGATCGTGCTGGGCAAGCACTCCGGGCGCCACGCGTTGCGCGACGCGCTGGAGCAGCTCGGCTTCAAGGTCGAGGGCAACGCCCTCAACGCCGCCTTCAAGCGCTTCAAGGAGATCGCCGACCGCAAGAAGCAGGTCACCGCGCTGGACCTGGAGGCGATCGTCTCCGACGAGATGCGCGAGAAGGCCGACGCCCACGAGCTGGCCTGGTTCGAGGTCGAGGCCGGCTCCCGGCGCGAGCCGCTGGCTCGGGTGGCGGTGAAGATGCCCTCCGGCGAGGAGTCGGCGGGCGAGTCGAGCGGCGACGGCCCGGTCGACGCGATCTTCCACGCGATCCAGAAGGCAACCGGGACCGAGTGCGAGCTGCGCCAGTACACGGTCGAGGCGGTGACCGGGGGGGAGGACGCCCTTGGCCAGGTGACCGTGATGCTGCGCGCCGCCGGGCGCCTCGCGACCGGCCAGGGCGTCGCCACCGACATCCTCGAGGCTTCAGCCCGTGCCTACGTGCGGGCGCTTTCCAACGCCCTCGAGGGCGCCGCGATCCGCGAGGCCGAGGCGGCAACCGCCGAGGCCGCCGTCGAGCGCACCCCCGGCCCGTAGCCCTAGTGCAACGCGTTTGCCGGTTATGTACCGGACAACGCGTTGCAGTCTTGGGTTGCTGTTGGGACCGTACGTGATAACGTACAGACGTAATGCAAGTGACCGCACCTGACAGCCGCAGCACGACTGACGATGCGCCGGCGATTGGCAATCGCGTGCGGGCGCTGCGTGAGGCGATGGGACTCTCGCTGCGCGACCTGGGGGAGCGCTCGGGCGTCAGCGCGCCGATGCTCTCGCAGGTGGAGAGGGGGGAGACGAGCCCGACTCTGGCTGTCGCGGCGAAGATCGCGGCCGGCCTTGAGTTGACGCTCTCGCAGCTGCTGCGCCTGGACGAGGCAGAGCACGTCGTCGTCAGCCGGGCCGGCGAGCGCCGCCGGCTTGAGCGTGGCGGCCACCGTTTCGAGGAGCTGACCCCGCCGTTGCCAGGACAGCGGGCCGACGTCTCCCTGCACACGCTTGACGCGGGCGCGACCACCGGCGGGCGCGACGACCCACCGATGCACGAGCCCGGCAGCCGCGAGACCGCGGTCGTCCTGGCGGGCACCCTGGCTCTGGTCGTCGACGGCACCCGTCACGAGCTGAGCGAGGGGGACAGCGTCACCTTCGATGCCGACTTGCCACACCATTTCGAGAACGAAGGCGAGGAGCCGACACGCTTTCTTGCCGTGATCGCAGCCGGCCTGAGGAGGGGCTGACCAATGCCGAAGACAATGTTCGACAAGCTCTGGGAGGCCCACGAGGTCTCCGACGGCCTGATCTACATCGACCTGCACCTGGTCCATGAGGTGACTTCCCCGCAGGCTTTCGACGGCCTTCGCCTGGCCGGGCGCAAGCTGCGCCGGCCCGACAAGACGATCGCCACCGCCGATCACAACGTTCCCACCGACGGCACCAAGGTGGCGCGCCTGATCGCCGACGAGCTCTCCCGCATCCAGGTCGAGACGCTGGAGCGCAACTGCGAGGAGTTCGGCATTCCCATTTACTCGCTCGGCTCGGACCGCCAGGGCATCGTCCACGTGATCGGGCCGGAGCTGGGAGTGACCCAGCCCGGGATGACGATCGTCTGCGGCGACAGCCACACCTCCACCCACGGCGCCTTCGGCGCGTTGGCCTTCGGCATCGGCACCTCCGAGGTCGAGCACGTGCTCGCCACCCAGTGCCTCGTGCAAAAGCGGCCGAAGACGATGCGGATCTCCTACTCGGGAGAGCTCGGTGCCGGCGTCACCCCCAAGGACCTGATCCTGGCGACGATCGGCCGCCTCGGCACCGGCGGCATGGTCGGCCACGCGGTCGAGTACGCCGGCCCGGCGATCGAGTCGCTGTCGATGCCGGGGCGGATGACGATCTGCAACATGACGATCGAGGGCGGCGGCCGCGCCGGCATGATCGCCCCCGACGAGACCACCTTCGAGTGGGTTCGGGGGCGCGCCGCCGCGCCCGAGGAGTTCGATGCCGCGGTGGAGCGTTGGCGCCGGCTGCCCACGGACGACGGCGCCGGCTTCGACACCGAGGTCGAGGTCGACGCAGCGGCGATCTCGCCGATGGTGACCTGGGGCACCAATCCCGGCATGGTGGTCGAGGTGACCGACTCGGTCCCCGACCCGGCGGCGATGGACTCCCCGGCCGATCGAGAGTCGGCCGAACGCGCCCTTTCCTACATGGGTCTGGAGCCCGGCACGCCGATGACCGAGGTGGCTCCCGAACGCGTCTTCATCGGCTCCTGCACCAACTCGCGGATCGAGGACCTGCGCGAGGCGGCGGAGATCGTCGACGGGCGCAGGGTCGCCGGCTCGGTACGGGCGATGGTCGTGCCCGGCTCGCAACAGGTCAAGACCGATGCTGAAGCCGAGGGGCTGCACGAGGTCTTCCGCGCCGCCGGCTTCGAATGGCGCGAGGCCGGCTGCTCGATGTGCCTGGGCATGAACCCCGACACCCTGATCGAGGGCGAGCGCTGTGCCTCGACCTCGAACCGCAACTTCGAGGGCCGCCAGGGCAAGGGTGGCCGGACCCATCTGGTCAGCCCGAAGATGGCCGCGGCGGCGGCGATCGAGGGCCACTTCGTCGACATCAGAGACTGGAGCTAGCGATGAGGCCGATTGACGTCATTCAGGGCAAGGTGTCGGTGCTGGACCGGGCCGACGTCGACACCGACCAGATCATTCCCAAGCAGTTCCTCAAGCGGGTCGAGCGGACCGGCTTCGGCGAGTTCCTCTTCTACGACTGGATCCGCGACGGCGAGATCGAGCTGGAGCCGAACCCGATCCTCGTCACCGGCGCCAACTTCGGCTGCGGCTCCTCGCGTGAGCACGCCCCCTGGGCGCTGGAGGACTTCGGCTTCCAGGCGATCGTCGCCCCCTCCTTCGCCGACATCTTCTATTCGAACTGCACCAAGATCGGGCTGCTGCCGGCGATCCTCGACGAGGCGCACTGCCGTGCCGTCGCCGAGGCCGGCGAAGCGCGGATCGACGTCGATGATCAGACGGTCGATTGCGCTGCCGGGGTGTTCGAGTTCGAGATCGAGCACGACGTCAAGCACCGTCTGCTCGAGGGCCTCGACGACATCGGCGTCACCCTGCAGAACGGCGCGGCGATCGACGCCTTCGAGGGCGCCGGCGCGGCCGACCATGGGCCGGTGACGACGGCGCTTTGAGCGGCGACGCGGGCAGGGCGATCAACACCGGCCCGCGCGAGTGGGACGCCGAGACCTACGACGCCGTCTCCGACCCCCAGTTCGAATGGGGGATGGGCGTGCTCGACCGGCTCGAGCTGCGCGGCGACGAGACGGTGCTCGACGCCGGCTGCGGCTCCGGCCGGGTCAGCGAGCAGCTGGCGCGACGGGTCCCCGACGGGCGCCTGATCGCGGTCGACGGCTCCGAGGCGATGATCGCCAAGGCGCGCGAGCGCTTGGGCCAAGACGTCACCTACCTGGTCGCCGACCTGTCGGAGCTCGAAGTCGACCAGCCGGTCGACCTGATCTTCTCCACCGCCACCTTCCACTGGATCCTCGACCATGACCGGCTCTTCGAGCGCCTGCGGGTAGCGCTGCGTCCAGGCGGGAGATTGGTCGCCCAGTGCGGCGGCCAGGGCAACGTCGCCGAGTACGCGAAGGCGATCGCCACAGCGGCGGCGCAGCCGGAGTTCGCCTCTCACTTCGATGGGATGAGCGGCATGTGGAACTTCGCTCCCCCCGAGGAGACGGAGGAGAGGCTGCGCCGGGCCGGCTTCGCCGAGGCGCGCTGCTGGCTCGAGCCGAAGCCGGTTACGCCCGAGCACCCGCTCGAGTTCATCACGACCGTGACGCTCGGCCCGCACCTGGCCCAGCTGCCCGAGGAGATGCGAGCTCCTTTTGCCGAAACGGTCCTCGCCGAGGCCGGCGAGCCGCTCACCCTCGACTACGTCCGCCTCAACATCGAGGCACGTGCCACCGGTTGAGCACCCATAGGGGCGCATAAATGGTGGCACGTCTAGAGTGGCGCGCGTGGACGCCCCACGCATAGTCCTGTTGCCCGGCGACGGGATCGGGCCGGAGATCGTCGCTGCCGCTCAGGGCCTGCTGGAGGCGCTGGGGGAGTTCGAGTTCGACCAGCAGTTGATGGGCGGCTGCTCAATCGACGTTCATGGGACCGCGCTGACGGACGAGGTCCTCGAGGTCTGCCGGTCCGCCGACGCGGTGTTGCTCGGTGCCGTCGGCGGTCCCAAGTGGGACACGACCGATCCCAGTGCGCCGCGTCCCGAGCAGGGGCTGCTCGGACTGCGCAAGGGGATGGGGCTTTACGCCAACCTGCGCCCGGTGCGGCCCAGTCCGGCCCTGGTCGCGTCCAGCCCGCTGCGCGAGGAGCGGATCGCCGGCACCGACCTGCTCGTCGTCCGCGAGCTCACGGGCGGCATCTACTTCGGCGACAGCGGCCGCAACGGCGACGTCGCCCACGACACCTGCGAGTACTCGGTCGCGGAAATCGAGCGGATCGCGCGCGTGGGCTTCGAAGCCGCCCGGCGCCGGGCTGAGGGCTCGGGCCGCACCCCGCGCGTCACCTCGGTCGACAAGGCCAACGTGCTCGAGACCTCGCGGCTCTGGCGCGAGACGGTCGGTCGCATAGCCCCCGACTATCCCGACGTCGAGCTCGACCACCTGCTGGTCGACAACGCCGCGATGCAGCTGGTCTCGCGCCCGGCCGACTTCGACGTGATCGTCACCGAGAACCTTTTCGGCGACATCCTCAGCGACGAGTCGGCGATGCTCACCGGCTCGCTCGGGATGCTGCCCTCTGCCAGCCTCGGTGCCGACGGCGAGCCGGGCCTGTTCGAGCCGGTCCACGGCTCCGCGCCGGACATCGCCGGCCAGGGCATCGCCAACCCGCTCGCGACCTTCCTCTCGGCGGCGATGATGCTGCGCCACGGCCTCGGCCGCCCCGAGGACGCGGCACGGATCGAGGCGGCGGTGGATGCGGTGCTGGACCGCGGCCTCCGCACCCCAGACCTTGCGGGCAAGGGGGAGACCGCGGTCGGCACCGACGAGGTGACCGAGGCCGTGCTGGCCGAGCTCTAGGGCGCGGTTACCGCCCACTGGCCGGTTGCCGAGAAGCTGCCCGGGCCACTGGCGATGCCTTCGAGGCCAAAGCCCAGGCGGGTCAGCGCAGTGCCAAGGACGGTCAGCGATCCCAGGTTCGGTTTGCTTGTGACGTAGATGCAGAGCTGCCCGGGTGCAGCTTGAGGCGTCTGACCGCTTCCACCCGTGATTCCAGGGCAGGCGGCCGTGGTCGCAGTAGCCGGATCGATCACGTTGGCCGTGGGTGTGTTGGCGAGCGGGAACTGGAAGGACTGGCCGTCCAGGGCGATCTCGCCGCCTTCCTCACCCAAGAGGAACATCCCCCGCAGCGTCTGCCCGCTCTTCAGCGTGCCCAGCAGCGGGCCGATTTCGTCACTCAGCTTCGCCGTCGTCACCGAGCCTTTGCCGAGCTTGGCGCTGGTCACGGCTTCGTTGTCGAGCTTCGCCGTGGTCACCGCGTCGTTGTTGAGCTTGTTGGTGGTGATCACGCTGTTTTTGATCGTCGAGGCGATCACCGACCCCTGCGCCAGCTTCGCCGTCGTCACGGCACCGTTGCCGATGTTGCCCGGGCCGACGGAGTTGGCCGCCAGCTTGCCTGGGATCACCGACTGCGGCGCAAGCTTCGCGCTGGTCACGGCCTGCTTGCGCAGTGCTTTGGCGGTGACGGCGCCGCGCTTCAGCTGTTTGGGGCCGACGCTGTTGCGAGGCAGGGAGATCGCCGCTGCGGTGCCCCCGAGGGCGAGGAACAGCGCCAGCGTGGCGATCACGTTCGAGTAGCTGAGTCTGCTGCGAAGTCCGGCGATCATCAATGGCTCTCCTTTTGGTTGGCCCGGTTCTCTTCTCGGCTTGGCTCGAATGACCTTGCGCCATCGGGCATACTTCTCCCAACATGGAGCAGGCGGAGTTGATTTGGCACAACGGTGAGTTCGTTCCCTGGGAGGACGCCAAAGTTCACGTCCTCAGCCACGCGCTGCACTATGGAACGGGCGTCTTCGAGGGAGTTCGCTGCTACGAGACCGAGCGCGGCCCGGCGATCTTCAGGCACGCCGACCACATCGACAGGCTCGCCAGGTCGGCTGAGCTCTACTACCTCGAGCTGCCCTATCCCAAAGAGGAGATCGCCGAGGCGACCCGCGAGCTGATCCGCCGCAACGGGCTTACCTCCTGCTACATCCGCCCGCTCGCCTTCCGCGGCTACGGCAATCTCGGCCTCTACGCGACCGATGCCCCGGTCGACCTGATCATCGCCGCCTTCCCCTGGGGCGCCTACCTCGGGGAGGAGGGCCAGAAGCACGGCATCCGCGCCAAGGTCTCGAGCTGGCGCCGGATCGGGCCCGGTGGCCTGGTCCCGCATGCCAAGGCCTCTGGCCAGTACCTCAACTCGATCCTGGCAAAGACCGAGTCGACCAACGCCGGCTACGAAGAGGCGCTCCTGCTCGACGAGCGCGGCTTCGTCTGCGAGGGCTCCGGCGAGAACATCTTCCTCGTCCGCGACGGCCAGATCGTCACGCCGCCGCACGTCGCTTCGATCCTCGACGGGATCAACCGCAAGTCGGTGATCCAGATCTCCCGCGACCTCGGCTACACCGTGGTCGAGCGCGACGTCGCCCGCTCCGAGCTCTACCTGGCCGAGGAGGTCTTCCTCACCGGGACCGCGGCCGAGCTGGTTCCGGTGCGCGAGATCGACGACCACCCGCTCGGCGAGCCGGGCGAGATCACCCGCCACGTGCAGTCCAAGTTCGTCGACGCTCTCTACGGGCGCGCCGAGGAGTACCTGGAGTGGCTCGACCCGGTCACGGTGCCGTCTGGGGCAGATGAACCGAGTAAGGTCAGTTCCTGATGCAACGTCGTTTCGGACTGATCGGGCGAATTACCGCAGCCGCCTAGCGGCTGGCGCGGCTTCGCCGTGCGCACGGGCCATGGCGGCCTCCCGATCTCTCGATTCGAAAGGCATCAGATGGAACAGGTAAGGCTCTACGACACAACCTTGCGGGACGGCATGGGCGGCCAGGGCATGTCGCTCTCGGTGGGAGAGAAGCTCAAGGTCGTCCAGGCGCTGGACGCGCTCGGCGTCCACTTCATCGAGGCGGGCTTCCCCAGCTCCAACCCGAAGGAAGCCGAACTCTTCGACCGGCTCGCCGAGGTCGAGCTCGCCGGCGCGACGATCAGCGCTTTCGGCATGACCCGGCGCGGCGGGGTTGCAGCGGCCGAAGACCCGGCGCTGGCGACGCTGGTCGATTCCGTCACGCCTGTCGTCTGCCTGGTCGGCAAGAGCTGGCGATTGCACCTGGAGAAGGTGATCCGCGTGCCGGAGGAGGAGAACCTGGCGATGATCCGCGACTCGGTCGCCTTCTGTCAGGGCGCCGGCAAGCGGGTGGTCTTCGACGCCGAGCACTTCTTCGACGGCTACCGCGACGACTCCGGCTTCGCGCTGGAATGCGTGCGGGCGGCGGCCGAGGCCGGCGCCGAGAACGTCACCCTCTGCGACACCAACGGCGGCAGCCTGCCGGGCTTCGTCGGCGAGGCCACCTCGGCGGTGGTCGAGGCGCTCGGCGACGGGGTCGAGGTCGGCATCCACACTCACAACGACGCCGAGTGCGCGGTCGCCAACTCTCTCGCGGCGGTCGAAGCCGGCGCCCGCCTGGTCCAGGGGACGGTGAACGGCTATGGCGAGCGCTGCGGCAACGCCAACCTCGCCTCGATCCTGCCCGCCCTGCAGCTGAAGATGGGCTTCGAGGTGGTCTCCGACGAGCAGCTGGCGAGCCTGGCGCCCACCTCCCACTACCTGGACGAACTCTGCAACATGGCGGCCGATCCCGACCAGGCCTACGTCGGCCGCAACGCCTTCGCTCATAAGGCGGGGATGCACGCCGCCGGGGTGGCGGCTGACGCGCGCACCTTCGAGCACCTCGACCCGGCCGCGGTCGGCAACGAGCGCGAGATCCTCGCCTCCGAGCTCTCCGGCAAGGCGACGATCCGCAGTCAGGCCGAGCAGGCTGGTCTCGAGCTCGACGACGGCGCCGCGACCAGCGCGGTGCAGCGCCTCAAGGAGCGAGAGCACCGCGGCTACCACTACGAGGCGGCGCCGGCCTCGTTCGAGTTGCTGCTGCGCCGCGAGGCGGAGGTCTACGAGCCGCTCTTCGAGCTGGAAAGCTTCCGCGTCACCACCGAAAAGCGCGAAGGGGGCGGGGTGGAGACGGAGGCGACGATCAAGGTCGTCGTCGACGGCGAGCGCTTCGTCGAGGTCGCCGAGGGCAACGGGCCGGTCAACGCCCTCGACCGGGCGTTGAGGGCGGCGATCGTCAGCCGCCACCCGCATCTCGCCGACATCGAGCTGACTAACTACAAGGTGCGGATCCTCGACGAGACCCACGGCACCGAGGCGGTTACCCGCGTGCTGCTCGATTCCTCCGACGGCGAGCGCGAGTGGGGGACGATCGGCGTCTCGGAGAACATCATCGAGGCCTCCTGGGAGGCGCTCGTCGACTCGCTCGAGTACGCCTTCCAGCCCCGGTGATCCCGCTCGCGAAACCCGAGCTGGGCGAGCGCGAGGAGGAGCTCGTCCTCGAGGTGCTGCGCTCCGGCAGGCTCTCGCTCGGTCCGATGGGCGAGCGCTTCGAGCGCGAGTTCGCTGCCTGGCTCGGGGTCGAGGACGCGGTCGCCGTCTCCAGCGGCACCACCGCGCTGCACCTCGGCGTGCGGGCGCTCGGCTGGGGGCCCGGGGACGAGGTCCTGACCAGCCCGTTCAGCTTCGTCGCCTCGGCTAACTGCCTGCTCTACGAGGGAGTGCGGCCGGTCTTCTGCGACGTCGACCCGGAGACGCTCGACCTCGACCCGCAGGCGGCGGCCGCCGCAGCGGGAGAGCGCACGGTCGGGATCCTGCCGGTCCACATCTTCGGCTACCCGGCGGCGATGCCGGAGCTGGAGGCGCTCGCGGCGAAGCACGGCCTCGGCATCCTCGAGGACGCCTGCGAGGCGCTCGGCGCGGTCGATTCGGAGGGGCGCCGGGTCGGCGCCCGCGGCAACCTCGCCACCTTCGCCTTCTATGCCAACAAGCAGCTGACCACGGGAGAGGGGGGGATGATCGTCCCCACGGAAGCCGAGGTTGCCGCCCGCCTGCGCAGCGAGCGCAACCAGGGCCGCGCCGCCGACATGGGCTGGCTCGACCACGGTGGGCTCGGCTTCAACTACCGGCTCTCCGACGTCGCCGCGGCGCTCGGCGTCGCGCAGGTCGAGAAGCTCGAGTCGCTGCTCGAGAGCCGCGCCCGGGTCGCTTCTCTCTACGAGCAGGGCCTTGCCGGGATCGAGGGTCTCGCCACCCCGGCCGCAGCGCGCGGCGAGGAGCGGCGCAGCTGGTTCGTCTACGCCGTTCGGCTTCCCGCCGAGACCGACCGCGACGCCACCGTCGCCCGTCTCGCCGAGCAGGGGATCGCCGGCAAGGCCTATCTGCCCTGTATTCACCTCTTCCCGCACCTGCGTGAGCTGGGTTACGGCGAGGGGCAGTTTCCGGTTGCCGAAGCAGCCTCGGCCCGCTCGCTGGCGCTGCCCTTCTTTCCCTCGATGAGCGAGGCCCAGATCGGGCGGGTATGCGAGGCTCTCGCCCAGTCGCTCCGCTGATGTCCCGCTTCCGCAAAGACCCCGATCCCCGCTTCTGGCGGCTCAACCGCTCGATCGAGTTCGACTGGCGGCTTGCTCCCTATGACATCGACCAGTCGCAGGCGCACGCCCGGGGGCTCTGCGAGATCGGCGTCCTCGACGACGACGAGCTCGCCGAGATCGACGCCGGTCTCGAGCGGGTCCGCGCCCGCATGGGCGAGCACGGCTTCGAGTTCGAGGAGGCCGACGAGGACATCCACATGGCGATCGAGCGCCTGCTCGGCGAGGAGATCGGGCCGCTGGCGGGCAAGCTCCACACCGGCCGCTCGCGCAACGACCAGGTGGCGACCGACGTCGCGATGGTCGTCCAGGCCCACTCGCTGCGGGCGATCGAGCTCTCGGCCGCGGCAATGGAGCGGCTGCTGAAACTCGCCGAGAGCCACCGCGACTGGCCGATGCCCGGCTACACCCATCTGCAGCGGGCGCAGCCGGTCTACCTCGGCCACCATCTGCTCGCTTACTTCTGGATGCTCGCCCGCGACGTGCTGCGCTTCCAGTTCGCCCTCGACAGCGCAGGCGTGATGCCACTCGGCTCCGGCGCTCTGGCGGGGGTCAACTGGGGGATCGACCGCCGCGCCGTCGCCGACGACCTCGGCTTCGAGCACGTCAGCGCCAACTCGATCGACGGTGCCTCCAACCGCGACTTCGTCCTCGACTACCTTGCCGCCGCTTCGACCTGCGCCATGCACCTCTCGCGGCTCGGCTCGGAGATCGTGATCTGGTCGAGCAGCGAGTTCGGCTTCTGCGAGCTCGACGAGTCCTTCTCCTCGGGCTCGAGCATCATGCCCCAGAAGAAGAACCCGGACTCGGCCGAGCTGCTGCGGGCGAAGAGCCCGCGCGTTGCCGCCGACTACGCCGCGCTGGTGGGGACGATGCACGCGCTGCCGCTCACCTACGGCAAGGACATGCAGGAGGACAAGGAGCCCCTCTTCGACGCGATCGACACGATCGAGGCCTGCCTCGACGCCGGCGTCGGGATGCTGGCCGGGATCGAGTTCGACCGGGAGCGGCTGGAGGCGGCCTCCGGCGACGAGATGCTCGCCGCCACCGAGGTCGCCGACCTGCTCGTTCGGCGGGGTGTCCCGTTTCGCGAGGCGCACGGGATCGTCGGCGGGCTCGTTCGCGACGCCGTCGAGCGCGGCAAGTCGCTCTCCGAGCTCACTCCCGAGGAGCTGCACGAGCGCTCCGAGCACCTCGACGAGTCCTACTTCGAGGTTCTCCGGCGCAGCAGCTGGCTCGAGTCGAAGCGGATCGAGGGGGGTACAGGCTCCGAGGCCCTCTCGCGGCAGATCGACCTCGCTCACGAGACCCTCACCGCGGTCAAGGCGAGGGCGCTCGACGAGCGCTCGTGACTTCCGACAGCGCTTCGTTGAAGCATTCGGTCCCCCTGGGGGGTCACAACGCTTCATCTAACCGTTTGGGCGTCTCCTTTTTCGACCGCTCCGTGCACCTGGTCGCACGTGAGCTGATCGGCTGTCGCCTCTTCTACGAGGGTCGCGGCGGCACCATCGTCGAGACCGAGAGCTACGAGCGCGACGACCCCGCCTGCCATGCCTACGTCGGTCTAACCGAGCGGACCGAGGTGCTATTCGGCCCGCCGGGCCGGGCCTACGTCTACCTCTCCTACGGCATCCACAGCCTGCTCAACGCGGTTGCCGAACCGGAGGGCGAGGCTGCCGCCGTGCTGATCCGCGCGCTGGAACCGACGACGGGTCTCGACGAGATGCGGGCACGACGCAACGGACGCCCGGACCGCGAGCTCTGCTCCGGCCCCGGCAAGCTGACCGAGGCGCTCGGCATCGGCCTCGACGCGAACGGGGTGGACTTCACCAGCGATCCCTTTCTTCTGCTGTCGCCGGAGGAGGGTTGGCAGGGCGAGGTCGTCACCGGTCCCCGCATCGGCATCACCAAGGCGGTGGACCGGCCCTGGCGCTTCTGCGTCTCGGGTAGTCCCTACGTTTCCCGGCCCTGGCCGGGCGCGGTTCCGACCGCTTAACCCGGCGCGGCAGCGCCGCCGGTGCCGCCGCTGACCCCGCCACTGGATTCCGGTTCCGGCGCGGCTTCCGTTTCGGGTGCCGCAGGTTCCGGCGTGCTCGATTCTTCCGGCGCGACCGCTTCCGATTCGCCTTCGGGCGCGCTTTCTTCCGGTTCCGAGTAAGTCGACGACGATTCCGACGGAACATAGGACGGCGCCGAATCGGATGAGTCCGAGTCCTTCTTCTCGTCCTCCCTTTCGGTGGCCCGTTCGTCGCGGATCTCCTCCCAGGCGGAGATCACGCCGGCCCAGATCAAGGCCGGAAAGGTACCGCCGTCGACCGGGCCGCCGACGAACTCGGTCAGCATCGGCGTCAGCGTGTCGGCGTAGCCGACCCAGACGCAGGAGGTGACTTCCTCCGTCGCTCCGCAGAACCAGGCGTCGCCGTTGTCGTCGGTCGTTCCCGTCTTTCCCCACTGCGAGGCATCGCCGATGTCGGCCCGAACCCCCGTGCCGCTGCTGATCACCGAGCTGAGGATCGACTTTGCTTCTTCGGCGACGCCGGCGGGCAGCACCTGTTTGTGCATCGAGTCGTTGTCGCCGTCCTTGACCAGGTCGCCGTCGTTGTCGGTGACTTCGGTGTAGGCGACGGGGCTGTCGCCGGGGATCGGTGCCAACGTGCCGCTGACCCGGTCGCCGTTGTTGGCCAGGGTGGAGAAGGCGTATGTCCACTCGAGCGGGGTCACGCCTTCCTTGAGCCCGCCGAGGACCATCGCGGGATTGGTCGAGAGGTGGGTCTGGACGCCGAGCCGGTGGGCGGTGCGGGCGATCGCCCGGGTGCCGCCTTTGATGCTTTCGAGGCCGACCTGCGCGTACACCGAGTTGTCGGAGTAGGTGGTCGCGGTCGCCAGCGAGGCCGAGCCCAGGTAGCTGTCGCCGTAGTTCTTGACCGGGAAGGCCTCGCTGCCCTTTTTGCCGAAGTAGAAGACCTGGGGCGAGGATTCGTAGACCATTTCCGGCGAGATTCCCTGCTGCAGCGCCGTCGCCAGGATGATCGGCTTGATCGATGAGCCAGGCTGGCGGTGGCCGAGGGTCGCCAGGTTGAAGGGCTTTTCCTCGAAGTCCGGTCCGGCGACCATCGCCTTGATTCCGGCGTTGCTGTTGTCGATGACGACGAGGGCGGAGGTCGGTCCGAGCCCGCCAAGATAGGAGCCGACGACTTCTTCAGCCGCCCCCTGCAGCCGCAGGTCAAGCGTCGACTTGACTTTGAGGCCGCCGAAGAAGGTCTTCGCGGCGCCATAGCGTTCGACTAGCTGCTGGCGCAGCCAGGAGGTGAAGTAGGGGGCCTTCGAGTCGAGCGTCGGCGGCTCGATGTCACTCGGCGCGGGCAGCGCCTGCCTGCGCCCTTCGGCCAGCTGTTCCTGGGTGATGTAGCCCTGTTCGTACATCCGTTCCAGCACCAGGTTGCGGCGCGCCAGGGCGTTTTCGGGGAAGAACTTTGGGTCGTAGGAATAGGGCGACTGGATGACGCCGGCCAGCAGCGCCGCCTCGTAGGGCTCGAGCACGGAGGCGCAGGGCTCGGTCTCGGTGCCGCAGTCCGGGTGCGCCGTGCCGAAGAAGGTGCGGGCGGCGGCCTCGATCCCGTAGGCGCCGGCACCGAAGTAGATCGTGTTGA
Source organism: uncultured Solirubrobacterales bacterium (assembly GCA_963697695.1). Lineage (GTDB taxonomy): Bacteria > Actinomycetota > Thermoleophilia > Solirubrobacterales > 70-9 > VRUE01. The sequence goes on along the minus strand of OY969094.1, from coordinate 293,730 downwards.
GGTATTCGGTGAGGATCTTGTCCTTGCTCCAGTGCCGCTCGAGGCGGTATGCAAGGGCTGCCTCGCGGAACTTCTGCAGGACGGTGCGGTTGCTCTGGGCGGTCAGCGCGTCCTTGATGAACTGCTGGGTGATCGTCGAGGCGCCCTGGCTGGCGCTGAGCGAGAGCACGTCCTGGACCAGGGCGCGGCCGATCCCTTGGAAATCGACGCCGCTGTGCTCGTAGTAGCGCGCGTCCTCGATCGAGACCACCGCATTCTTGACGTTGGGGGAGATCTGCCCCGACTCGAGCAGGATCTTGTTCTGGTTGCTGGTCAGGGTGCCGATCGGTTCGCCGCTGGCGTCGAAGACCTCGCTGTTTTTCGAGGCCTTGTACTGGGCGAAGCTGTAGATCGCCGGCAGGTCGCGGGAGACCGCCGCCATCATCCCGAAGACCATCGAGACGAGGCCGAGCAGCGAGAGGCCGAGCAGGACGAAGAGAAAGCGCAGCTTCTTCATCCGCGGCTTGACGCGCTTGGTAGGGGGAGTCGGCGGCACCGGTGGCGGCACTGCGCCACCTCGCCGGCGGGGCTTTAGTCCGAGGGCCGCCATCGAGAGGTCGAGGGCTCGGCGAGGATCGGCCCGCCGAGCGAACGCGGCAGTCTAGCATTGGCACCGTGGCGGACCTGACGCGTAACGCGGTCGACGTGCTGCCGGCGGGGATGCTCGAGGAGCAGCTTGCCGGTGGGCGCCCGCTGCGCGTGAAGCTGGGTATCGATCCGACCACGCCGGACATCCACCTCGGTCACACGGTGGTGCTGGAGAAGCTGCGCGAGTTCCAACAGGCCGGTCATCGGGTGGTGCTGATCGTCGGCGACTTCACGGCGCGGGTCGGCGATCCCAGCGGCCGCTCGGCCCAGCGGCCGCTGCCGTCTCCCGAGGAGATCGCCACCAATGCGGCCACCTACCAGGAGCAGGCCTTCAAGGTGCTCAACCGCGAGCTGACCGAGGTGCGCTTCAACAGCGAGTGGCTGCGGATGGAGCCGGAGGAGCTACTCGGCCTGCTCGCTCAGACCACGGTCGCCCGCCTGATCGAGCGCGACGACTTCCAGAAGCGTCTGGCGGCGGGAGCGCCGATTGCGGCACTGGAGCTGCTTTACCCCCTGCTGCAGGGCTACGACTCCGTTGCGGTTGAGGCCGACGTCGAGCTGGGGGGCACGGATCAGAAGTTCAACCTGCTCTTCGGCCGCGACATCCAGACGGCCTACGGGCAGAAACCGCAGTCGATCCTGACGATGCCGATTCTGGTCGGGATCGACGGGGTGCAGAAGATGAGCAAGTCGCTGGACAACTACATCGGCGTCACCGAGGCGCCGGAGGAGATGTTCGGCAAGACGATGCGCGTGCCCGACGAGGCGATGCCGGAGTACTTCCGCCTGGTGTTGGGCGCGGAGCCGGCGGTGGATGCGCCTCCGAACGAGGCCAAGCGGGCGCTGGCCCGCGGCGTCGTCGAGCGCTTCCACGACGCGGATGCCGCGCGGGCGGCGGAGGAGCACTTCAACCGGCTCTTCGTCGAGCGCGGCGCTCCCGATAACGTCGAGGAGATCGAGCTTGCACCTTTCCTCGCCGACGATGGCGGTCTCGTCCACCTGCCGAAGCTGATGGCCGGAGCCTTCGAGATCAGCTCCAGCGAGGCGCGGCGGCTGATCCAGCAGGGGGGCGTAAAGCTCGATGGGGAGCCGGTTGCGGCTGGTAGCCTGGATGTCGAGCCGGCTCAGCTCGACGGCCGGGTCCTGCAGGTCGGCAAGCGGCGCTTCCGCCGTCTGCGCGCCTCCGTCTAGGCAAAGCGCCGCCGCAGCGCTATACTCCTTCGTCCCTCTGGGCGAGGCCTGGTGCCTGGCCCATGCGTGAAGCGCGGCGAGTCCCGCCGCCAAGGCGCAGCGGTCTTTGAAAACTGAGCAGCGTGCACTCCGCAGACCGGATTGGTCTGTGGATTGTTTGAGCCCGATCCATCTGGTGCGCCAGCGCGCCGGATGGTCTGATTTACCCGTCATGCCGATCGCCGAGTATGTGTACCCGGCGATTTGGAGTATTTGCCAGGCATGACATCTCTCTGTAGAAGTACCCTTTACGGAGAGTTTGATCCTGGCTCAGGACGAACGCTGGCGGCGTGCTTAACACATGCAAGTGGTGCGACGAACCAGGGCTTGCCCTGGGGCAAAGCCGCGAACGGGTGAGTAACACGTGAGTAACCTGCCCCGATGACCGGGACAACCCGAGGAAACTCGGGCTAATACCGGATGTGGCGCACAGATATAAGCCTGTGCGCTAAAGGAAGCTTCGGCCTCCGCATTGGGAGGGGCTCGCGGCCCATTAGCTTGTTGGTGGGGTAACGGCCTACCAAGGCAACGATGGGTAGCTGGTCTGAGAGGACGATCAGCCACACTGGGACTGAGACACGGCCCAGACTCCTACGGGAGGCAGCAGTGGGGAATCTTGCGCAATGCGCGAAAGCGTGACGCAGCAACGCCGCGTGGGGGAAGACGGCCTTCGGGTTGTAAACCCCTTTCAGGAGGGACGAAGGTTCACCGGTGAATAGCCGTGTGGATTGACGGTACCTCCACAAGAAGCTCCGGCTAACTACGTGCCAGCAGCCGCGGTAATACGTAGGGAGCAAGCGTTGTCCGGAATCATTGGGCGTAAAGCGCGCGTAGGCGGCCCTGTAAGTCCGTTGTGAAAGTCAAAGGCTCAACCTTTGAAAGCCGATGGATACTGCAGGGCTAGAGTCCGGAAGAGGCGAGTGGAATTCCTGGTGTAGCGGTGGAATGCGCAGATATCAGGAGGAACACCAATAGCGAAGGCAGCTCGCTGGGACGGTACTGACGCTAAGGCGCGAAAGCGTGGGGAGCGAACAGGATTAGATACCCTGGTAGTCCACGCCGTAAACGATGGGCACTAGGTGTGGGAGGTGTCGACTCCTCCCGTGCCGTCGCTAACGCACTAAGTGCCCCGCCTGGGGAGTACGGCCGCAAGGCTAAAACTCAAAGGAATTGACGGGGGCCCGCACAAGCAGCGGAGCATGTGGTTTAATTCGACGCAACGCGAAGAACCTTACCTGGGCTTGACATGTTGGTGACCACCGTGGAAACACGGTTTTCCTTCGGGACACCATCACAGGTGGTGCATGGCTGTCGTCAGCTCGTGTCGTGAGATGTTGGGTTAAGTCCCGCAACGAGCGCAACCCCTGTCCTATGTTGCCAGCATTCAGTTGGGGACTCATAGGAGACTGCCGGTGACAAACCGGAGGAAGGTGGGGATGACGTCAAGTCATCATGCCCCTTATGTCCAGGGCTACACACGTGCTACATTGGCGCATACAAAGGGCAGCAATACCGCGAGGTGGAGCGAATCCCATAAAGTGCGTCTCGGTTCGGATTGGAGGCTGAAATTCGCCTCCATGAAGGTGGAGTTGCTAGTAATCGCGGATCAGCAATGCCGCGGTGAATACGTTCCCGGGCCTTGTACACACCGCCCGTCACACCACGAAAGCAGGCAACACCCGAAGCCGGTGGCCTAACCTTTTGGAGGGAGCCGTCGAAGGTGGGGCTTGTGATTGGGGTGAAGTCGTAACAAGGTAGCCGTAGCGGAAGCTGCGGCTGGATCACCTCCTTTCTAGGGAGATTTCTCTAGAACGTCGACCGGGCTCCCCAGTGACTGTGTGTCACTGGGTACGCTGCTCAGTTTTGAGAGACCGCCGGCGGAAGGCATCCGCCGTGTGTGCCTCGGTGGACCTTGAAAACTGCACAAGGCAAAGAGAAAGAGAGTCTGCATATGCAGACTCTTGGGTAATTTAATTAACGACCTGTGTGTTTACACACGGGTCGCTCACCGTCAAGATAGTAAGGGCTTACGGTGGATGCCTTGGCACCAGGAGTCGATGAAGGACGTGGACGGCTGCGATAAGCCGCGGTAAGGCGCTGAACAGCCTTTGACCCGCGGATCTCCGAATGGGAAAACCCGGCGCCGGTAATGCGGCGTCATCCTGTGGTGAATACATAGCCACAGGAAGGGAACCGGGGGAACTGAAACATCTAAGTACCCCGAGGAAGAGAAATCAACCGAGACTCCCTTAGTAGTGGCGAGCGAAAAGGGATCAGCCCAAACCTGACAGGTGTAAGCGGGCACGCGTTGCCTGTCGGGGGTTGTAGGACGTCATGCCCGAGCCGTGTCCGGCTCGGCGGCAGTTACAAAATCAGGTGTTAGCCGAAGCGAGTGGAACCTCGCACCACAGAGGGCAATCGTCCCGTAGGTGAAAACGCACTGATCTGCCGATTGATGTTCCTGAGTAAGACCGCACCCGTGAAACGCGGTCTGAATCTGGGGGGACCACCCTCCAAGGCTAAGTACTACCTGGTGACCGATAGTGAACTAGTACCGTGAGGGAAAGGTGAAAAGCACCCCTGAAGGGGAGTGAAATAGTACCTGAAACCGTAAGCTTACAAGTGGTCGGAGCACCTTCTGGTGTGACGGCGTGCTTTTTGCATCACGAGCCGGCGAGTTACTCGTCAGTGGCAAGGTTAAGCGATGAGCGGAGCCGCAGCGAAAGCGAGTCTGAATAGGGCGACATAGTCATTGGCGGTAGACCCGAAACTGGGCGAGCTATCCATGGGCAGGCTGAAGCGGGGGTAAGACTTCGTGGAGGGCCGAACCGACCTAGGTTGAAAACTGGGCGGATGACCTGTGGATCGGAGTGAAAGGCTAATCAAGCCCAGAGATATCTGGTTCTCTCCGAAATATATTTAGGTATAGCGTCGAGCGTTTGCGTTTCGGCCGTAGAGCACTGTTTGGACTAGGGGCCCTACCAGGTTACCGACTTCAGGCAAACTCCGAAGACCGTTACGGTTAGCTCGGCAGTCAGTGTGCGGGGGATAAACTTCGTACGCAAAAGGGGAACAACCCAGACCATCAGCTAAGGTCCCCAAGTACTAGCTAAGTGGTGAACGATGTCCGAGTGCATAGACAACCAAGAGGTTGGCTTAGAAGCAGCCATCCTTGAAAGAGTGCGTAACAGCTCACTGGTCAAGTGTTCGGGCGCGGAGAATTCAACGGGGCTCAAGCTAGTCACCGAAGCTATGGGTGTGCAGGCCTGCGGGTTCTGCACGCGGTAGGAGAGCGTTCCAGTTGCGAGAAGCGGATGCGTAAGCCTCCGTGGAGCGGCTGGAAGTGAGAATGCCGGCATGAGTAACGAAAGAGGGGTGAGACTCCCCTCCACCGATTGTCCAAGGTTTCCTGAGTAAAGTTCGTCTGCTCAGGGTTAGTCGGGTCCTAAGGCGAGGCCGAAAGGCGTAGTCGATGGCCAACAGGTTGATATTCCTGTACCACGTCGTTTCCGTTATGACCGATGGGGGGACGGGGAAGGGTAAGGGAACCCAGGCGATGGTCGTCCTGGGGCAAGCACGTAGCCAGTCGCTGTAGGGAAATCCGCAGCGGCGTTTTGACGCGAGGTGCGATGCCAGCTGGCTTGATCGCCGGCCAGTCCCCGATCCCATGCCTCCGAGAAAATCCTCTAGGCAGGATTCGCGTGCCCGTACCGATAACCGACACAGGTGGACAAGTAGAAAATACTGAGGTGAGCGAGCTAACTCTCGTTAAGGAACTCGGCAAAATCGTCCCGTAACTTCGGGAGAAGGGACGCCCCGGTAGGGTGAACTCCATACGGAGGGAGCCCGAGGGGGCCGCAGTGAATTGGTCCAAGCGACTGTTTACCAAAAACACAGGCCTCTGCTAAGTCGCAAGACGACGTATAGGGGCTGACGCCTGCCCGGTGCCGGAAGGTTACGTGGACTTGTTAGCGCTTCGGCGCGAAGCAATGAAGCTAAGCCCCGGTAAACGGCGGCCGTAACTATAACGGTCCTAAGGTAGCGAAATTCCTTGTCGGGTAAGTTCCGACCTGCACGAATGGCGTAACGACTTGGACGCTGTCTCAACGAGAGGCTCGGTGAAATTAAAGTCTCGGTGAAGATGCCGAGTACCCGCGGAAAGACGGAAAGACCCCGTGAACCTTTACTGCAACTTGATATTGGAGTCTGGGGTATCTCGCTCAGGATAGGTGGGAGACTGTGAACCGGCGGCTTTGGCTGCCGGGGAGTCACCCTTGAGATACCACCCTTGGTAGTCTGGGCTTCTAACACCATGCCGTGACCCGGGTGGTGAACAGTGTCAGGTGGGCAGTTTGACTGGGGCGGTCGCCTCCTAAAATGTAACGGAGGCGCCCAAAGGTTCCCTCAGCACGGTTGGAAATCGTGCGTAGAGTGTAAAGGCAATAAGGGAGCTTGACTGCGAGACCGACGGGTCGAGCAGGAACGAAAGTTGGGCTTAGTGATCCGGCGGTTGCAAGTGGAAGCGCCGTCGCTCAACGGATAAAAGGTACTCCGGGGATAACAGGCTTATCGTTTCCAAGAGTCCACATCGACGAAACGGTTTGGCACCTCGATGTCGGCTCGTCGCATCCTGGGGCTGGAGTAGGTCCCAAGGGTTGGGCTGTTCGCCCATTAAAGCGGTACGCGAGCTGGGTTCAGAACGTCGTGAGACAGTTCGGTCCCTATCTTCCGTGGGCGTTGGAGAGTTGAGAGGAGTCATCCCTAGTACGAGAGGACCGGGATGAACGTGCCGCTGGTGTATCTGTTGTCCTGCCAAGGGCATCGCAGGTTAGCTACGCACGGAACGGATAACCGCTGAAGGCATCTAAGCGGGAAGCCGTCCTCAAGATGAACTCTCCCATCCCCTTGAGGGAGTAAGACCCCTGGTAGACCACCAGGTTGATAGGCCGGCGGTGCAAGCGCAGTGATGTGCTCAGCCGACCGGTACTAATGGGTCGAGGGCTTGACGGATATTTTCATTACCTACTTCGAAGCCTTGTGCGGTTTTCAAGCTCCACCGGGGCGGTCTCGCAAATTTCCGGTGGTGCATAGCGAGAGGGAGACACCTCTTCCCATTCCGAACAGAGCAGTTAAGCCTCTCAGCGCCGATGGTACTTGGAGGGCAACCTCCTGGGAGAGTAGGTCGCCGCCGGTTCTTACTTCGAGCCCGACCCTGACGGTCGGGCTCGTTCTGTTTCCAGGTTTTCGTCGAGGAATTTCTCGAGCCGCGCTTCGTACAGGGCGGGGTCGACGTTCCAGCTCTGGGTGTGGCCCGCCTCGGGGACGCGGTAGTAGGTCACCCACTGGGGTAGCTCCTCGGCGAACTCATCGCTCGTCTCGATCGGGACGACCTTGTCGTCGAGGCTGTGGAAGAGCAGGATCGGCAGCTGGAAATCCTCAGGGTGCTCGACCGCATCGAGGCTCTCCCAGTCGACGTCGATGCGGGCGTCGATCGCCCACTCGACGGGAAGGGACGCGAACGATGGGAAGCCCATCCGCGTCGCGTTGAAGGAGAGGATCTCCTGCCAGTCGAGCGCCGGCGCGTCGAGTACGAGCGCATTGGCCTCGCCGGCAAGCGGGGATCGCTGCATGAACTGGGTGATCAGCGCGCCGCCCATCGAGTAACCGATCAGGACCAGGCGCCGGGCACCGTGGTCGAGGGCATATCTGACCGCCGCCTCGAGGTCGCGCCACTCGGTTTGGCCCTGGTGGTGCATGCCGTCAGGGCTGCTGGGCGCGCCGAGGTCGTCACGGTAGGAGATGACGAGCGAGGTCAAGCCGGCCTGGTGGAGCGCGGGAGCGAGCCTCAGCCCGATCTCTCGGTCGTCGTTGATGCCGTGGACCAGGATCGCCCAGGCCGGCCCGGAGCTGGGAATCAGCCAGGCCGGCATCGGCCCGAGCTCACCTCTGACGTCGACGGCTCTGAAGGGAAGGCCTCGGCCTTGACGGGGGTTGCCTGAGTAGACGTTGGTTTCGAGTCCCGCATCTGTGCCTGGGACGAGATACCCGCGCACGTCGCTCAGCCGCCGTGTCACCGTGTCCGGCCCCTTCGTAAGCACCGGTCCGACCACGGCATGGCCCGCCTCCCAGCTGAGCCCGTAGTAGCCGGGCCGCAGCGATGCCTCGTTCTGCCTCAGCACGATTCGACCGGCAGGGAGCGCCTCTATCTCCACCTGATCCGACCAGGCGGTGTGATCGGGAACCAGGACCAACGAGGCGAAATGCCAGCTCGTAACTCCGATGCCGATCAGCACCGCGGCGAGGGCGACCGCAGCGCCAACCGCCCATCTGTGGCGGCGGAGCCAGCCCCGCCGATCCACCTCAGTGGCGGGTGGCGAGGGTGTGGTCGCCGGCACGCCGGCGGGAGGTTGCCGATGCTGGACGCGAGCGATGACGAGACTGGCATGGATCCGGCCTCCCAACCGGCTCCAAGCCATACTCGCCAAGCGTTGCGAAGTCGATCAGCAGGTCGACGGCGTCGCTGAGCCGTCCGGAGAGCGATGTCTTTGAATCGAACATAGGTTCGTAATCTAAGAACGCCCTCGGACGCCGTCTCGATCCTGCATTCGTTCTTGCATTTTGTGCCTGGGAGCGCCTCGTTTGGGCTCTGGCGGGGTCGCGAAATCGAGCACGATGGCGGCTGTCTCGGCGGGCTTCTCGACGTTGGGAGAGTGCCCGGCGCCGTCGATCAGCCTCGTCTGCACCTCGGGGCCGCCCTTGGCATAAGCGGCGAGGGCCTCCTCGGGGTCGTCGGCGATCTGCTCCTCGGCGCCCATGATCGCCAGCACCGGCTTGCCGAGCGCGGCTGCGCGCTCATCGAGCGGCTTCTCGCCGGTGTACTGGTCGAAGCCGTCGTGGGAGCCGGAGTAGGAGCTGTAGGTCATCTGCTTGACGTTCTCGACGAAGGCGTCGGGGACCGGAAAGCCCGGCGCGAAGGCGACCTCGAGGCCATCGCGGATCGCGAAGTTGGGCTTGGTCCGCCAGAACGCCTCGCCGATGACCGGCGCAAAGGCGAGTTCCCCGATCAGCCCGACATCGCCATAGGAGGCGTCGGGAATGCTGTCCATGGCCACCAGCCTGTCGACCAGCTGCGGCGATTGCTCGGCGAGGGCGATCGAAATCGGCCCTCCCAGCGAGTGGCCGACGACTGTCGCGTCGCGCACGCCAAGCCGACCCAGCGCCGCCGCGATCAGGTCCGCCTGGTTCTCGATCGAGTAGCCGGAGCGGGGCTTCTCCGAGCCGCCATGGCCAAGCAGGTCGAGGGCGATGACGCGATGGTCCTCGTCGAGGAGCGGGATCATCTCCTTCCACCAGTCGATCGAGCAGGTGAAGCAATGGACGAGAACGATCGGGCCGGCGTCCCTCGGGCCGCGTTCGATCGCCTGCAGCTCGCCGCCCGGCAGGTCGAGAATGCGGCCGTCAGGCTCGGTGGCGCTTGCCGCCTTGGTTTCGTGGTCGATGCTGAGGGCGTTGAGGCCGAGCAGCACGACGAGAATCACCACGACGCCGATCAGGATCTTCCAGCCTCTCCGCATGACGGCCGTTTACCCTAGCTGGAACCGATGGAGAAATTCGTCATCCAAGGCGGGGTGCCGCTCTCCGGCGAGCTCACGGTCGCCGGCAACAAGAACGCGGCGCTGCCGATCCTCGCCGCCTGCCTGCTGACCGAGGAGGAGTTGCTGCTGCACAGGGTGCCGCGGATCCGCGACACCGAGGCGCAGATCGCGCTGCTCGAGCGGCTCGGGGTGGAGGCGGAGTGGGTCGCCGACAACAGCGTCCGCCTCTGCGCCGCCAGCGTCTCCGATGCGGTCGTCGACGAGGAGCTCTCGAAACAGATCAGAGCTTCGTTCCTGCTCGCCGGTCCACTGCTGGCGCGCTTTGGCGAGGCACGGATGCCGCCCCCGGGGGAGACTTCATCGGCCGCCGCCGCCTCGACGCCCACCTCGACGCCTTCATCGACCTCGGGGCCCAGGTCAACGGCGATCGCTGGATCGAGCTGAGCGCTCCCTCGGGCGGCCTCAAGCCCTGCGCGATCTTCATGGACGAGCCCTCGGTGATGGGGACCGAGAACGCGCTGATGGCGGCGGCGCTGACGCCGGGCCCGACGACGATCTCCAATGCCGCCTGTGAGCCGCACGTCCAGGACCTCGCCCGGCTCCTGGCCGCGATGGGAGCTCAGGTCGACGGCATCGGCTCCAACGTGATGACGGTGCACGGCCGCGACCGGCTCGGCGGCGCCGAGCACACGATCTCCGCCGACCACATCGAGGTCGGCAGCTTCATGGCGCTCGCCGCCGCCACCGGCGGCGAGTTGCGGATCCGCGAGGTCGAGCCGATCGACCTGGTCATGGTCCGCCGCCAGTTCCGCCGCCTGGGGTTGAGCTCGGAGATCGACGGCAACGACATGATCGTGCCGTCGGGGCAGAGGCTGCGGATCAAGTCAGACGTCGGCGACGCGATCCCGAAGATCGAGGACGGCCCCTGGCCCGCCTTCCCCGCCGACCTCACCTCGATTGCGCTGGCTCTCGCCACCCAAGCGGATGGGGAGATCCTGATCTTCGAGAAGATGTTCGAGAACCGTCTCTTCTTCGTCGACAAGCTTGTCGCGATGGGCGCTCGGATCACGCTGTGCGATCCCCACAGGGCGATAGTCAGCGGTCCGAGCCGGCTTCACGGCGAACGTGTCGAGAGCCCGGACATCCGCGCGGGCATGGCGATGCTCATCGCCGCCCTCGCTGCCGACGGCACCTCGGAGATCGGCAATATCCGCCAGATCGACCGTGGCTACGAGCAGATCGACGAGCGCTTGCGCAGCCTCGGCGCCCAGATTGAACGGGTGTCGTCAGAGGTCCCTGCCTAGCAGGGCATTTGCGGCAACTCTCGTAAGGTCCGGCGGATGATTCACCCGATTCCACCTGGGACCCGCGACGTCCTGCCCGACGAGATGCGGGAGCTGCGCCGGTTGCACCTGGCGATGATCGAGGTCTTCGAGAGCCGTGGCTACGGCGAGGTCTCGACGCCGGCGATCGAGTACGACGAGGTGCTGGCGCGGGGGGACGGGCGCACGGCCGAGAGCGCCTACCGTTTCTTCGACGAGCGCGGCGACCTGCTTGCCCTGCGCTCCGATATGACGATCCCGATCGCCAGGCTGGCCGCCAGCCGCTACGCGGATGCGGAGCCGCCGCTGCGCTTCTGTTACCTGGCCAACGCCTTCCGTGCCGTACGGCCGCAACGCGGCCAGATGCGCGAGTTCGCCCAGGCGGGGGTCGAGCTGATCGGCGCCCCGGCCCCGGACGGCACCGCCGAGGTGGTCGAGGTGCTGGAGGCGGCGCTGGACGCCATCGGGCTCAACCGCGCCGTGATCGGCCTCGGCGATGCGGACCTCTACCGGCAGCTGCTGGCTGAGTTCGGGGTGGAGGGCGAGGCGCGTGACTCGATTCTCGAGCGGCTCGCCGCGCACGACTTGGTCGGCCTCGAGGCGGAGCTCTCGGCGCTGGACGGTATCGGCGAGGAGCAGGTCGCCACCTGCGTTGCGCTCTCCCAGCTGCGCGGCGGCCGTGAGGTGCTCGACGAGGCGCGCTCGCTGGGTGGTGCCGCGGTCGAGCGGGCGACCGCGCGGATCGGCGACACCTACGAGGCGCTGGACGCTCGCGGCGCTGCGGGCCGGGTGCAGATCGACCTCGGCCTGCTGCGTCACCTCGGCTACTACAGCGGCGCCATTCTCGAGGTCTACGACCCGGCCCTTGGTCACGTGCTCGGTGGCGGCGGGCGCTATGACCGCCTGCTCCAGCGCTTTGGGCTCGATCTGCCGGCGGCCGGCTTCGCCCTCTATCTGGAGCGGGTCCACGTCGCCCAGATGGAGGAGTCGCGAGCGAGGAGCGATCCGTGAGCGTCGAGGTCGCCGGGATGGGTCGCGTCAAGGCCGAGGGACCGCTGAAGCTCGCGGTGCCGCGCGGAGCGCTGCTCGGTGAAGCCCTCGAGGTGCTTGACCGGATCGGCATCGACACGAGCCCTGTGCGCGGCGAGTCGCGCTCGCTGATCTTCGAGGGGGACGGGATCGTGCTGGTGACGATGCGGCCCTCCGACGTGCCCACCTATGTCGAGGCCGGTGCCGCCGACGTCGGCATCACCGGCAAGGACGTGCTGCTCGAGCAGGCCGATCGGGTTGTCTACGAGCTGCTCGACCTCGGCTTCGGCCGCTGCCGCATGGTGCTGGCCGGCCGGGTGGGAGACGAGAGTCTGGGGGAGAGCCAGCGTCGCCTCGGGATGATGCGGATCGCGACCAAGTACCCGCGGATCGCCGAGCGCCACTTCGAGAGCACCGGCCGGCAGGTCGAGGTGATCGAGGTCAAGGGCTCGGTCGAGCTGGCGCCCCTGGTCGGCCTCGCCGACGGGATCGTCGACCTGGTCGCCACCGGCCGCACCCTGGAGGAGAACGACCTCGAGGTGCGCGAGGAGATCCTCGAGTGCACCGCTCGCTTCGTCGCCAACCGGGTCGCCCACAAGCTGCGTGCCGCGGAGATCGACGAGTTGACGACGAAGCTGCGCGAGGCGGCGCGATGAGGGTCAAGCGATTCGATTGGGCGGACCCGACTCGCACTGCATTTCAAGTACGGGTTTGGGTGGAGAGCGACGAGCCCGCCGGTCTCTGGAAAGCGGTCGATGAAATCGGGGACGAGGTCATGACGGACCGGGATGCGGCTCTGGTCAGGCTTACCCGGAAGTTCGACGCGCCTGAGTTCGAGCAAGGCGGTCTCCGGGTTGACGCGGAGACCGCGAGCGCTGCGCTCGAGAGCATCGACCCGGTCCTCCGCGAAGCGCTTTCGATTGCCGCCCTCAACATTCGCGCTGTCGCGCAGGCGCAGGTCCACGAGATGAGGCAAACCGTCGACCTCGTGCAGGGCCAGCGCGTCACGGTGCGCGAGGTTCCGGTGAAGAGCGCGGGCATCTATGCGCCGGGGGGGCGCGCGGCCTATCCCTCGAGTGTCCTGATGTGTGCGATTCCCGCTCGGATTGCCGGTGTCGAGCGAATCGCCGTTGCATCGCCCCCAAATCGAGATGGACAAGTTTCGAAAGTCGTCCTTGCCGCCGCGGCCATGTGCGAGGTGGATGAGATCTACGCAGTCGGGGGTGCCCAGGCCATCTTTGGTCTCGCCTATGGCACCGAGACGATCGAGCGAGTCAGCGTAGTCGTCGGCCCTGGGAACACCTGGGTTCAGGAGGCGAAGCGCATCGCCAGCGGCTTCGTGGGGATCGATTCCTATGCCGGCCCATCGGAGCTCATGGTCATAGCCGGGCACGATGCCGATCCCGAGTGGATCGCCCTCGACCTCTGTGCTCAGGCCGAGCACGGCAGCGAAAGCCCTCTGCTGGTCGCGTCGGTCGAGGCGCAGATCCTGGATCAGATCGAAGAAGCAACCATCTCGGCCTCTGGCCGGCAGTTGAGCATTCAAAATGCCCCGCTCGCGATGGTCCAAGTTCCCGACACGGACGCGGCGATCGACCTCGCCAATGCATTCGCTCCTGAGCACCTCGAGCTGATCGAGGAGGACGCCTCGCTGCTCGCTGACCGGGTGACCACCGCCGGCTGCGTATTCGCCGGACGCTACGGCGCCACCGCCTTCGGCGACTACGTCGCCGGCTCCAACCACGTACTGCCGACCAGCGGCGCCGGGCGTCACACGGGGCCGCTCGGACCCGGTGTCTTCCGCCGCAAGATCTCAACCGTGGAGGTCTCCGCCGAGGCGGCGGCGAAGCTGGCACCGCACGTCGACACGATTGCTAAGGCCGAGGGATTCCCCGTCCACGGCGAGTCGGCGATGATTAGGGGCGAATCATGAGCCGCACAGCCAGCAGAGAGCGCAGCACCGCCGAGACACAGATCCGGCTTTCGCTCGACCTCGACGGGGGGGAGGCGAGCGCCGCCACGGGGGTCGGGTTTCTCGACCACATGCTCGACCTGCTTGCCCGTCACGGGCGGCTCGGCTTGCAGGTGGAGGCGAGCGGCGACCTCGAGACCGGTGCGCACCACACGGTCGAGGACGTCGGCATCGTGCTTGGTCAGGCGCTCGACGAGGTGCTCGGCGAGCGCGCCGGGATCAGGCGTTATGGCTCCGCCGTGGTGCCGATGGACGAGTCGCTGGCCGAGTGCGCGATTGACATCTCCGGCCGGCCGCTTTGCGTCTTCGACGCCGATCTGCCGACGACCTCGATTGCCGGCTTCGACACCGAGCTGGCCGAGGAGTTCTTTCGCGCCGTCGCCAACAGCGCCAAGATGACCTTGCACGTCTCGGTGCGTTACGGCAGCAACGCTCACCACATGATCGAGGCCTGCTTCAAGGCCTTCGCCCGTGCTCTGCGGGTCGCCGTCTCTGTCGATCCTGAGGAGAGCGGCGTGCCTTCAACCAAGGGAACGCTGAGCGAATGACGGCGCGAATCTGCATCCTGGACTACGGCATGGGCAACCTGCGCTCGGTCGAGAAGGCGCTCGAGCACGTCGGTGCGAAGGCCACCATCGCCAACGACGCGGAGACGATCCGGGCCGCGGACGGCTTGATCCTCCCCGGGGTCGGCGCCTTTCCCAGGGCGATGGAAGGGGTCCGCGAGCTGGGCCTCGACGAGCTGATCGCCGAGCGGCGGGATGCCGGCGGACCGATCCTCGGTATCTGCCTCGGCCTGCAACTCCTCTTCGACTCGACCACCGAGCTGGGTGGGGCCGACGGCCTCGGCCTGCTGTCTGGCCCGGTCGACTTCCTCGACGCCCCCGGCTTGAAGATCCCGCACATCGGCTGGTCGCCGGTCCGCTGGGAGAAGGAGTCGCGGCTCACCGAGGGCATCGATTCCGAGACGCCGTTCTACCTCGTCCACTCCTTCGCCCCGCAGCCGCAGCCCGGCGACCTGCTCGGGACCGCCGCCTACGGCACCCGCTTTGCCTGCGCCGCCGAGCGCGACAACGTCTTCGGCGTTCAGTTCCACCCCGAGAAGTCGAGCGCCGCCGGCCTGCGCCTGCTCTCGAACTTCGCCGGGATCTGCGCCGCCGTACCGGCGTGATCCTCTACCCGGCCATCGACATCCGCGGCGGCACGGCGGTGCGGCTGCTGCAGGGCGATTACGAGCGCGAGACGCCCTACGACGCCGATCCGGTCGACGCCGCCCGGCGCTGGGCCGGGGAAGGCGCCGAGTTCCTGCACGTCGTCGATCTCGATGGAGCGAAGGCGGGGGAGCCACGGAATCTGGATGCCGTGCGGCGGATCGCCGCTGCGGTCGATTGCCCGATTCAGGTCGGCGGTGGCCTGCGCGATGCGCAGACCGCGGCGGCGGTTCTCGACGCGGGGGCGGAGCGGGTCGTGATCGGGACCGCGGCGCTGCGCGACCCCGAGTTCCTCGCTGCGGCGCTTGAGGAGCACGGCGATCGCGTCGTCGTCTCGGTCGACGCCCGCGACGGCAAAGTCTCGCTCTCCGGTTGGACCGAGACCAGCGACGTCGACGTGGCGGATGCGGTGGCGGACTTGGGACAGCGCGGCGTCGCCCGTTTCCTCTGCACCGCGATCGAGGTCGACGGCACGATGGAGGGCCCCGCCATCGCAGAGCTCGGCCGGATCGCTGCGGCGACGAAGGCGAAAGTGATCGCTTCAGGCGGCGTCGGCGAGCTGTCGCACCTGGAGACCCTCGCCCGCGAAGCCC
The DNA here is from genome assembly GCA_963697695.1 of uncultured Solirubrobacterales bacterium. Classification (GTDB taxonomy): domain Bacteria; phylum Actinomycetota; class Thermoleophilia; order Solirubrobacterales; family 70-9; genus VRUE01. Next base: position 278,151 of record OY969094.1, on the reverse strand, counting down.
CTGCCAACGTCGAGGGCGCGATCGTCGGCCGCGCGCTCTACGAGCGCAGGTTCACCGTCGCCCAAGCGGTCGAAGCTCTGGGTCGCTAGGGGATCAGGGTGTCCTCTGCCGAAGGCTCATGCGCCAACTGGCCGAACCACCTCAAGCGACCTGCTGCGCGACGGTCTTCGGGAGAGGACACCCTGATCCCCTGTCTCCCTACGCTTAGCCGATGGTTCTGAAGCGCGTAATCCCCTGCCTCGACGTCGACGCCGGCCGCGTCGTCAAGGGGACGAACTTCGTCGGGCTGCGCGACGCGGGGGACCCGGTCGAGCTGGCCGAGCGCTACGACGCCGAGGGGGCCGACGAGCTGGTCTTCCTCGACATCACCGCCTCGCACGAGAAGCGCGAGACGATCGTCGAGTTGGCCCGGCGCACCGCCGACAACGTCTTCATCCCCTTCACGATCGGAGGCGGCATCAGATCGGTCGAGGACGCTCAGGCGGTGCTCGACGCCGGTGCCGACAAGGTCTCGGTCAACTCCTCGGCGCTCGCCCGCCCCGAGCTGCTGGGCGAGCTCGCCGACCACTTCGGCGCGCAGTGCGTCGTGATCGCGATCGACGCCAAGCGCGAGGACGGAGGCTGGGGCGTCTTCGTCAACGGTGGGCGCAAGAGGGTCGAGGGCCGCGACGCGATCGCCTGGGCCGAAGAGGCAGTCGAGCGCGGAGCGGGGGAGGTTCTGCTGACCAGCATGGACCGCGACGGGACCAACGACGGTTATGACCTGGAGCTGACCCGTGCGGTCGCCGACGCGGTCTCGGTGCCGGTGATCGCCTCGGGTGGGGCGGGCACGCTGGAGCATCTGAGCGAGGCGATCGCCGAGGGCGGTGCCGACGCCGTCCTCTGCGCCTCGATCTTCCACTACGGCACCTACCGGGTGCGCGACGCAAAGGAGCGTCTCGCGGCCGATGGCATCCCGGTCAGACGGTAGAACGGACACCGGTGCAGATGCCGGCCGAACCGATCGAGAACCTGGCTGAGACGCTCGCAGCCGCCTATCCCGAGCTCGCCACGGTGCGCAAGGTTGCCGAGCAGCCGGTGTACCTGGTCGGGGGCGCGGTACGGGACCTGCTGCTCGGCCGGGGGCGCACCGACATCGATCTGGTCGTCGAGGGCGACGCGGCGCAGCTCGCGGCGCAGCTCGGCGCCGAGGTGGTCGAGCACGAGCGTTTCGCAACGGCGAAGGTGAAGCTCGACGGGCATGAGGTGGACATCGCAACCGCGCGCTCGGAGGGCTATCCGCATCCCGGAGCGTTGCCGGTGGTCGAGCCGGCCCGCGACGTCGAGGCAGATCTCGCCCGGCGCGACTTCACGATCAATGCGATGGCGATCCCGCTGTGTGGCGAGCCGCATCTGATCGACCCCCACGCCGGCCGGGCGGATCTCGCGGCAGGCCTGCTGCGCATCCTGCATCCCCGCTCCTTCGAGAACGACCCGACCCGCGCCCTGCGCGCCGCGCGTTACGCCGCGCGCTTCGGCTTCGAGCTGGAGCCGGAGACGGCAAGGCTGCTGCAGCGGGCCGAGCTCGCGACCGTTTCGGAGGATCGGCGCCGGGCGGAGCTGCTGCGGGTTGCGGCCGAGACGGAGGCGCCACGGGCTCTTGGCCTGCTCGGCGAGTGGGGTCTGGTCGACCTGCAGCCGGATGGCGAAGAGCTGGCGGCACGGATGGCGAGGTTGCTGAGCGGGCGGCCCTGGAGCTATGCGGTCAAGCTGCCACCGGCGGTCCTCGCCGCGGCGCTCGACCCGCCGGGCCGCGAGATGGAGCTGGTCGAGGCCAGCCCGGAGAGTCCCTCCGAAGCAGTCGAGATCGCCAGGCGGTTCGGCCCCGCCGATCTCGTCATGGCCCGGGTCCGCGGCGCCGAGTGGCTCGAGGACTATGTGAAGGAATGGACCGCCGTCGAACTCGAGATCGACGGCCAGGACCTGATCGATGCCGGGATTCCCGAGGGGCCCGCGGTGGGACGCGGTCTAGCCAACGCCCTGCGACGCAAGCTCGATGGCGAGATCTCCGGGCGTGAGCAGGAGCTGGCGGTGGCGCTGGAGGCGGCAAGGGGGCGGGATGGAGTGGCGTGAGGCGAATGGGGTCCGCTGGCTCGAAGCGCGGATGCCAGGAGCGACGGCAGCCTTCTCGACCCGCGTCGGCGGCGTCAGCGAGCCGCCCTTCGACGGGCTGAATCTCGGCGCTCTCACCGACGACACCCGCGGCGCGGTGACCGAGAACCGCCGCTGCCTCGCCGCCGCACTCGGCTGGGAGCCGGGGCAGGTGGCTATCGGTCGCCAGGTGCACGGCAGCGAGCTGGCGACTCATGCCGGCCCGCAGCGCCCCAGCCCCTTCGACGAGCCCCGCGCACCGATTCCCGACGTCGATGGCCACGTAACCGCCGATCCCTCGCTGGTGCTGCTCGTCTTCGTCGCCGATTGCGTTCCGGTCGCACTCTCCGGCCCCGGGGGCGTCGCCATGCTCCACTGCGGCCGGCGTGGCCTGGCGGACGGGATCGTCGCCGCGGGGGTCGCAGCCGTGGATGCAACCCACGCGGCGATCGGCCCGTCGATCGGCTCTTGCTGTTACGAGGTCGGCGAGGAGGTGCTGGACGCCTTCGCCGATCTTGACGGCGTCGCCGCGGGTCGCATGCTCGATCTGCCCGAGGTGGCGCGACAGCTTCTGCGGCAGGCGGGGGTGGAGCGGATCGAGAGCTCCGGTCTCTGTACGAGCTGCGAACCCGAGCTCTTCTTCTCCCACCGGCGCGATGCCGGCCGCACCGGTCGCCAGGCCGGCCTGGTTTGGCTTAATGGGGCGGGGGGCTGAGCTCGTGCCCGGCCTGATCCACGGTCTCGACCCGGCGAAGATCGCTGCGAACCTGGATCGCGCTCGCGGGTTGGCGGGGGAGCGCGTCGAGATCCTCGCCGCAATCAAGTACGTGCCGCTGGAGGAGATGGGGGCTCTGGCCGAGGCCGGTGTCTCTCTGGTCGGCGAGAACCGCCAGCAGGACCTGATCGCCAAGCACGAGCGCTGGGGCGACGCATTCGAGTGGGACTTCATCGGCAATCTGCAGAGCCGCAAGGTGAGGCAGCTGTTGCCGGTCTGTCGCCTGATCCACTCGGTCGCGAGCGATTCCGCCCTGGAGCAGCTCGGCCGCCATGGCGGTCCGGACAGCGAGGTCCTGATCGAGGTCAACGTCGCCGGCGAGGAGGGCAAGGGTGGCGTGGCGCCCGGCGAGCTCGGCGCCTTCATCGAGCGCTGCCCGGTGCGTGTCTCCGGGCTGATGACCATGCCTCCCTTCAGCCAGGACCCGGAGGACTCACGGCCCCATTTCGCCAGGCTGGCCGAGCTTGGGGCCGAGCATGGCCTCGAGCGCCTCTCGATGGGGACTTCGCAGGACTGGGAGGTCGCGATCGCCGAGGGGGCGACGATCGTACGGCTCGGAACCGCGCTTTATGTGTGATTTGGCGCTAGCTTGGTCATAATTCCGTAAAGGAGTCGGTCAACGAAGACCGAAACACGCGATACCCATGGCCGTACGCGATACATGGCATAGAGCTCTGGTCTACTTCGGCCTCGCCGAGGATCACGACTATGGGCCCGAATACGACGAAGAAGGCTTCGAGCCGGAGACCGGCGAAGACGCCTTCGACAACCGGCGCGAGTCGGGTCAGGTGCGGCGCCTGCCGAGCGCCCGGCGCTCGCGCCGCGACGAGATCGACGACATCTTCGCCGACGACGAGCCGATAGCCGCTGCGCGGACCCGCACGCTGCGCCCGGTCGGCAACGGCGACTCCGACGTCCAGGTCCACCTCGTCATCCCCCGCAACTTCAACGACGCACAGCAGGTAGCCGACCAGTTCAAGCGTTCGGTGCCGGTCATCCTCAACCTGCAGACGACCGACCACGAGCTTTCGAAGCGGATGATCGACTTCTGCTCGGGGCTCACCTACGCGCTCGACGGCGGTATGCAGCGGGTCGCCGAAAAGATCTTCCTGCTGACGCCGCGCAACGTCGAGGTCTCGGCCGAGGAGAAGGCCCGCCTGATCGACAAGGGCTTCTTCAACCAGTCCTAGCTTCGACGCTCGCGTCGGGGCGACGCGGCCACAAGATCTTCACTGTTTGGCCACGGCCTGGCCACATCGCCGGACCGGGCCGTTCCTAGGTTGCGAGTCGGTTCCACACTCGCAACCTAGGAGGTCAGATGAAGCGCAAGCGTTTTGCTCTGGCGATCGCCGCAGTGGTGGCGGTCGCGGCCCTCGGCGCCGGCTCGGCGACGGGGTTCTTCTCGTCCAACGACGATCGCGCCGAGCGCGCCGTGGTCGAGGCCCTGCGCGACGACAAGCCCAAGAACGTGATCTTCCTCTTGGGTGACGGCATGGGCACGCAGGAGATCACCGCGGCTCGCTACTACCAGGGGGTCGGCAACGAGCTCAACGTCGACCGGATGCCGCTGACGGGGTTCAGCACGACCTGGTCGGTGAAGCCGGGAGCCGGCCCCTCCTACCTGCCGGACTACGACCCCGACTCGGCTTCGACCGGGACGATGTGGGCTACCGGTCGCAAGACGATCGACGAGCGGATCTCGCAGGGGCCGAGCAGCGCTGAGGACGTTCCCGGCACCAACTTCAAGACGGTGCTGGAGATCGCTCAGAAGAAGGGCATGAAGGTGGGCAACGTCTCGACGGCGGAGATCACCGACGCCAGTCCGGCCGTCCTCGCGGCGCATATCTCGCTGCGTGGTTGCCAGGGCCCGGCCAGCATGGGTGCCTGCCCGACCGAGACGAAGGCGGCCGGCGGCCTCGGCTCGATCGCCGAGCAGGAGGTGGACCACAAGGTGGACGTGCTGCTCGGTGGTGGCCGCAATCGCTTCCTGCAGTCGATCGCCGGTGGTCCGGAGGCGGGTAAAACCGTCGTCGAGTCCGCTCAGGCCAAGGGGTATCGCTACGTAACCGACGCCGCTGGGCTGAACGCCCTCTCGAGCAGCAGCAAACCGGTGCTCGGTCTCTTCACCCCAGGCAACATGTCGCTCGAGTGGAGCGGCCCGGCAGCCTCGCTGGGCCAGGGGAATGCCCCCGCTGCTTGCACCGAGAACCAGCGTCCCGCCAACGAGCCGAGCCTCGCGGCGATGGCCCAGCAGGCGATCAAGCTGCTGGAGAACCGCAAGGGCTTCTTCCTCCAGATCGAGGGCGCTTCAATCGACAAGCAGGATCACGCCACCAACGCCTGTGGTCAGATCGGCGAGACCGTCGCCTTCGACGAAGCGGTCGGAGTCGCGCTCGACTACCAGCGGAAGAATCCCGACACGCTGGTCGTGGTCACCGCAGATCACTCTCACACGAGCCAGATCGTCAGCGAGGACGCGAGCGGGTCGGGGCTGCCGACCGGCTACTCGACCAACCTGGTGACCAAGGACGGTCAGACGATGACGCTGACCTACGGCACTGCCGGCTACGGAGGCCCAGGCGCTCCGCCGGTCGCCGTCCCGGCGAGTCAGCAGCACACCGGTGCGGTCGTCCCAGTCTGGGGCAGGGGTCCGGGATCGCTCGCGGTCCTCGGCACCAACGACCACACGGATCTGTTCGACCTGCTCGGAGGCTAATCCCGGACGGTGATGACGGGGTCGGGCACCTCGCCCGGCCCCGTCTTTCAGGGCGCGGTTAGTCTGCCCACCATGATCATTGGCTTCTGTGGGTCCGGGAGCATGGCGGCGGCAATGGCTCGCGGGCTACGTGGCGAGGTCGGCCAAATGCTGTTCACGGACTCGGGGTCGGGGCGGGCGGCAGAGCTGGCCGCCGAGCTCGGGGGGGAGGCAATCGCCTCCAACGCTGAGCTGGCTGAGCGGGCGGATTTTGTGGTGTTGGCCGTGAAGCCGGCGAAGCTCGACGAGGTCGCGAGCGACCTTCGCGCCGCGAAGGTCGTGGTCTCTCTCCTGGGCGCCACTTCGCTGGAGAGAGTGTCCACTGCCTTCCCCGATTCCGCGGTCGTGCGGGCGATGCCGAACGTGGGAGTCGAGGTTCGCAAGGGGGTTCTCTGCGTTACGGGCGATCTCGATGCGGGCGTGCGGGGGTTGCTCGAGATCCTCGGTCACGTGGTCGAGCTGCCCGATGAGGAGTTCGACGCCGCTACCGCGGTGATGGGGTGTGCGCCCGCCTATCTGGCCCTGGCCGTGGAGGCGATCTCGGATGCGGGGGCCCGCGATGGCTTGGACGCCGAGCTGGCACGAGAGCTCGTGGTCGAGACGACTGCGGGTACGGCGGAGCTGCTGCGTGTGCGGCATCCGGCCGACGTGCGCAAGGCGGTTGCGTCTCCCGGCGGCAGCACCGAGGCGGGCCTGGAGGCACTCGACCGCGAAGGCGCCCGCGAGGCGTTCGAAGCCGCGGTCCGAGCTTCGCTGGAGAGGATGCGGGGCTGATGATCTTCGCCATCAGCCGTTACGACGTCGCCGACTACGTCAGCGCCCTCTTCCTCGTCTACATCATCCTGATCTTCTGCAACGTGCTGATCTCCTACGTGCCGCGGATGCCCTACCGGCCGTGGCTGCGCTCGGTGCTCGACTTCATCACCGAGACCACCAATCCATATCTCAACTTCTTCCGGCGCTTCATCCCCTCGCTTGGAGGCGGCGGCTTCGCACTCGATCTCAGCCCGATCATCGGCGTCATCGTGCTCTTCGTCCTGCGGGGAATCACCGTCGGCCTGATCGAAGGGTGAGCGGCGAGCGCGCTCGCGCCTGGCGCCTCGCCGGCGCCCTCTGCGGCCTCGTCGTCGTCCTCGACCAGGCGGCGAAGGCGCTGGTCGAGTCGAACCTCGCCATCGGCGAGGAGGTCGACGTCGCCGGCCCGCTCGAGCTCACCCTCTCGCACAACAGCGGCGTCGCCTTCGGCCTGGCCAGCGGCGGCGGGGTGCGCCTGGTGCTGCTCACGCTCCTCGCCCTGGGCGTGGTCGGCGCGCTCTTCGCCCGCAACCCGGCTCGGCCGGGGATGTGGGTCGCGGTCGGGCTGCTGGCGGGCGGTGCGATCGGCAATCTCGCCGACCGGATCCGCGTCGACGCGGTCACCGATTACATCGCGGTCGGTGCTTGGCCCCCCTTCAACCTCGCCGACGTCTTCATCACCGCCGGGGTTCTGCTCTTCGCCCTGATCTACATCCGGGAAGGGTCGTCGTGAGCGAAGCACTGCGTCTCGTCCATCTTGACGAGGCACTGGCGGTGGTCGACAAGCCGGCCGGGCTCGTCGTCCACCCGGCTCCGTCGCACACGGGCCCGACCCTGGTCGGCGAGCTCGGCGAGCTGCTCGGCGGCGGCGACGATCCCGAGCGGCCCGGCATCGTCCACCGGCTCGACAAGGGGACCAGCGGCCTGCTCGTCGTCGCTCGTACCGACGAGGCGCACGCCGCCCTGCAGGAGCAGGTCCGGCAGCGCGAGGTCGAGCGCGTCTACCTGGCGCTGGCGCGGGGGAGAGTGGCCTCGCGTACCGGCACGATCGACGCCCCGATCGGGCGTGCCTCGCGGCAGCGCCACCGGATGGCGGTCTCCGGCGCCGCCTCGCGGCAGGCGCGAACCCACTTCGAAGTGCTGGAGCTGCTGCCGTCCGAGACCTATCTCGAGGCGCGGCTGGAGACCGGCCGCACCCACCAGATCCGGGCCCATTTCGCCGCGATCGGACACCCCCTCGCCGGCGACACCACTTATGGCGGCGAGGAGAAGTACGGGTTGGAGCGGCAGTTCCTGCACGCCCATCGACTTGCCTTCGCCCATCCGCTGGGGGGCGAGAGGATGGAGTTCGTCTCGGAGCTGCCGGTGGATCTAGGCACGGCTCTGGATGCGGCCCGCGCGGCTTAGCCGGACCCCTCTACAATCCGTCGGCTCGTAACCCGACCCCCGTCGCACCCACCGGGTTCCTGACCGGCATATCGCCGGGTCTCGGCCAGGGACGGCGGGAAAACGCGCCCCCACATACCAAGGAGAGTTTTCGACCATGCCAGAGGCAGGCCTCAAGGAGCTGCTGGAGGCCGGAGTTCACTTCGGCCATCAGACCCGTCGCTGGAACCCGAACATGCGCCGCTACATCTTCGGCGAGCTGGACGGGATCCACATCATCGACCTCATCCAGACCGAGGCGCTGCTGGAGAACGCGCGCCGCTTCGCCGGCGAGCTGGCCAGCGGCGGCGGCACCGTGCTCTTCGTCGGCACCAAGAAGCAGGCCCGCGGCCCGGTCGAGGAATGGGCCGGCCGCTGCAAGATGCCTTACGTGAACCAGCGCTGGCTGGGCGGGCTGCTGACCAACTTCAACACGATGTCGGCGCGGATTGCGCGCCTGCACGAGCTGACCGGGTGGCGCGACGAGGGCAAGCTCGAGCTGCTGCCGACCAAGGAGCGCATGGGCATGCAGGCCGAACTGGCGAAGCTCGAGTTCAACCTCGGCGGCGTTCGCGACATGGACCGCCTGCCCGACGCCGTCTTCGTCACCGACCTCAAAACGGAGGAGATCGCCGTTCGCGAGGCGGCTCGCCTGCGCATCCCGATCATCGGCTTGGTCGACACCAACTGCGACCCGAACCCGATCGACTACGTGATCCCCGGCAACGACGACGCGATTCGCTCCTGTCAGCTGGTGATCGGCACGATCGGAGAGGCGATCGAGACCGGCGCCGGTGCCTGGCGTGTCCAGGAGGAGCGCCGCATCGCCGAGGAAATGGAGCGCCGCAAGAAGGAAGAGGAAGAGCGCAAGAAGCGCGAGGAGGAAGAGAAAACGCGGGTCGAAGCGGAGGAGGCCGCCAAGAAGGCTGCCGCGGAAGCCGAGGCGGCTAAGCAGGCTCAGGCGCAACAGCAGCAAGCGCAGCAGGGACAGGCTCAGGGACAGGGCGCTCAGGCCGCGGGTCCTGTCGCAGCAGGGGACCCACCGCCCCCTGCGGTAGCTAAAGCTTCCTCGGGGGCGGTCCCCCCTGCTACGCCACCCGCGGCAGAGGCGCCTAAAGCCACGCCGGAGCCCGTAGCGGCGCAGAAAGGGCCCGCGGAGGCAGCTCCAGAGGCTGAGAAAGCCCCAGAGCAGCCCCAGGCCGAGGAGAAAAGCTCGAACGAGGGACAGGCTGAGGAGGCGAAAGCCACCGAGGCAGCGAAAGAGGAGGAGAAGTCGTGAGCATCACTGCTGCCGATGTGAAGGCGCTGCGGGACCGCACCGGGGCGGCGATGATGGACTGCAAGGCGGCCTTGAGCGAGGCCGAGGGGGATGTCGACCGGGCGATCGAGATCCTTCGGGTCAAGGGCCAGGCCTCGGCTGCCAAGCGCGAAGGGCGGGGGACCGACGAGGGCGTCGTCTCCTCCTACATCCACGCCAACGACAAGGTCGGGGCGATGGTCGAAGTCCAGTGCGAGACCGACTTCGTCGCCCGCAACGAGGACTTCAGGGCCTTCGCCTACGAGGTTGCGCTGCACGTCGCGGCGACCGCTCCCAGCTATGTCTCCTCGGATGAGATCCCGGAGGAGGAGCGCGAAGCCGAAAAACGGGTCTTCGAAGAGAAGGCACGCGAGGACGGCAAGCCCGACAACGTGGTCGAGAAGATCGTCGCCGGCCAGCTCTCGAAGTGGGCCAGTGAGGTGGCGCTGCTCGACCAGTCCCACGTCAACGCCGAGAAGCATGACTCGAAGTCGATCGAGGAGCTGCGCCAGGAGCTGGCAGCGAAGACCGGTGAGAACATTCGCATCGCTCGCTTCGCCTACTTCCGCGTCGGCGAGTAGTGAGCGCACCGAAGTTCAACCGCATCCTGCTCAAGCTCTCAGGAGAGGCCTTGATGGGCGGCCTCGACTACGGCACGGATGCGGCCGAGGTGAAGCGGATCGCCGAGCAGGTCTCCGCGATCCGCGGTCGTGGGGTGGAGGTGGCGATCGTCGTCGGCGCCGGCAACATCTACCGTGGCCTGGAAGCGGCGGCCGAGGGGATGGACCGGGCGACCGGCGACTACATGGGGATGATGGCGACGGTTCTCAACGCTCTCACTCTCCAGGACGCGCTGGAGAAGACCGGCGAGCACACCCGGGTGATGTCGGCGATCGACGTCAAGGAGGTCGCCGAGCCCTATATCCGCCGCCGTGCGATGCGGCACCTGGAGAAGGGCCGGGTGGTGATCTTCGCCGCCGGCACCGGCAACCCGTTCTTCACCACAGACACGGCGGCGGCCCTGCGCGCGCTGGAGATCCACGCCCAGGCGATCCTGATGGCGAAGAACGGGGTCGAGGGCGTCTACGACGCCGACCCCGCGATCCATCCCGAGGCAAAGTTCATCCCCGAGATCACGCACCGCGAGGCGATCGAGCGCAGCCTCAAGGTGATGGACTCGACCGCACTCTCCCTCTGCATGGACAACGACCTGCCGATCTACGTCTTCAACATGGGAGACGCGGGCAACATAGATAGGATCGTCAGCGGCGAGCGGGTGGGCACGCTGGTCTCAAACGCGCCCGCTGCCTAGAGAGGATTCCCAGTGGAGCTGATCGACGAAATGCTCGAGGACGCCAAGGGCCGCATGGGCAAGTCGGTCGAGTCGAGCCGTGGCGAACTCGCCACAGTGCGCACCGGGCGCGCCTCGCCACACCTGCTCGATCGCATCGTCGTCGACTACTACGGCGCCGCCACGCCGCTCAAGCAGCTGGCGAATGTTGCGGCTTCCGATGCCCGCCTGCTCACCGTGACGCCCTACGACAACTCCTCGATCGGCGCGATCGAGAAGTCGATCCAGGAGTCCGACATCGGCTTGACGCCGAGCAACGACGGCAGCGTGATTCGCCTGCAGATCCCGGAGCTGACCGAGGAGCGGCGCCGCGAGATGGTCAAGGTCGTCCATGGCGTCGCCGAGGAGGGGCGGGTCGCGATCCGCAACATCCGCCGCGACACGATGCACGATCTGCGCGAGCTGAAAAAGGAGGGCGAAGCCGGTGAGGACGACGAGCGCCGCGCCGAGGCCGCCCTGCAGAAGCAGACCGACGAGGCGATCGCCGAGATCGACGCACTGCTCAAGGGCAAGGAAGAAGAGATCCTCGAGGTGTGAGCACCTCCGCACGCTACGTGGCCATCATCACCGATGGCAATGGGCGGTGGGCCAAGCAGCAGGGGGTGCCGACCGTAGAGGGACACCGGGCCGGCGCCGACACGGTGAAGGCACGGCTGCGCGATGCGGTCGAGCTGGGGATCGAGGAGCTGACCGTCTTCTCCTTCTCGACCGAGAACTGGTCGCGGCCGGTCGAGGAGGTCGAGGGGCTGATGCGGATGTTCGGCGAGCGGATCGAGAGCGAGACCCCGGAGCTGGACGAGGAGGGGGTGCGGATGCGCTTCATCGGCCGTCGCGAAGGGGTGGCAGCGGACCTGGCCGAGCGCATGAGCTGGGCGGAAGAGACCACTGCGGGCAACGAGCGGGTCACGCTCTTCGTTGCCTTCAACTACGGCGGTAGGGCGGAGATCGTCGATGCGGCACGAAGCTTCCAGGGGGGCTCCGAAGAGGAGTTCCGCAGCCATCTCTACGCGCCTGACATGCACGATCCCGACCTCCTGATCCGGACCAGCGGCGAGCAGCGCATCTCCAACTACCTGCTCTGGCAATGTGCCTACGCCGAGCTGGTCTTCCGCGATGAGCTCTGGCCGGACTTCAGCCGGGAGGCACTGGAGGAATCGCTGCGCGAGTTCGAGGCGCGTCAGCGCCGTTTCGGAGCGCGGACCTGATGGATCTCTTCGACGACGAGATGTTCGCCGAGGAGGAGCCGCCGAAGCCGGCGCAGCGGCCGCCGAGGAAACGGCGTCGGCGCAGCGGCGAGACGGCAAAGCGCGTTCTCGTCGCGATCCCCTGGATCGCCTTCGCGATCGCGATCGCCGTCGCCGGCGGGCTGGTCTTCGCGATCGCGATGATCGGCATCGGCGTGCTCTGCCTGCGCGAGTACATCGCGATGACAGAGGAGCTGCGGCCGGTCCAGCGCGCCGCCTATCTCGCCCTCCCGGCCCTCGTCCTCGCCGCGTATTACGGCACCGCCTTCAACGTCCTGCTGATCATCGCCGCCGCTTTCCCGGTGCTCTTCGCCTTCGGCGCCGACCGCAAGCACCGTGACGGGATCACGATCTCGATGAGCGTCACCCTGCTCGGGATCGTCTGGATCGGGATTCCGCTGGTCCACGCCGTCTTCCTCCGCGAGCTGCCGGACCACGGCGCCGCCCTGCTGGTCGACGTCCTCGTCGGCACCTTCGCCGCCGATACCGGCGCCTACGCGACCGGCCGCATGTTCGGCGCTCACAAGATCGCTCCCAGTCTCTCGCCGAACAAGACGCTCGAGGGGCTGCTCGGGGGCTTCCTGATCGGCACCATGGCCTTCTGGTTCGCCGGCCTCTACCAGGACTGGCTCTCCGGGGTGGACGCCCTGATCATGGGTGCCGCCGTCGCCGCGATCGCCCCCGTCGGCGACCTCTTCGAGTCGATGCTGAAGCGCGATCTGGGCACGAAGGACACCGGCACCCTCTTCGGCCCCCATGGCGGCATCCTCGACCGCCTCGACGCCGTCTTCTTCACGATCGTCGTCGGCTACTACCTCTCCGTGGCGCTCGTTTACTGAAGAAATCGGCTAATACTGAGGCCTTGAACGACGACTGGCGTCTGCAGATCGACTTTCGCGAGGACGGGTACGCCGACGCGCTGATCGACCGCCTCGATGCCCGCGAGCTGCAGGACGATCTCAGTGAGGCCTATCACGACCGCGTGATCGTCACCTGCAACGGCGCGACGGTCTTCCTCTATGCCGGCGACAGGGAGCAGGCGGAGAGCGCACGCAAACTGGTCGAGGCCTATGCGCAGCGGGAGGAGGAGGATCTCGCCGTCGACTTCACGCGCTGGCACCCCTTGGCGGGGGAGTGGAGGCCGGCCGATGAGGCGCTTCCCGATGACGCCGCTGAGCGGGCGGCCGAGCACCAGGCTCGAATCGGCAGGGAACGGGAAGAAGCCGAGGCGCAGGGCTACCCGGAGTGGGAGGTGCGGGTCGATCTTCCCTCTCACCAGTCCGCCGATGAATTTGCCGATCGTCTGCGCGACCAGGGCCTGCCCACCGTCCAGCGCTGGAAGTACGTGCTGATTGGGGCCAGCGATGAGGACAGCGCCAACGCGCTGGCGGAGCGGACCCGGGCCGAGGCGCCGGCCGGCAGCAAGGTCGTGGTGCAGGGAACCTGGCGCGATATCTACAAGGCCACGGTGCGCAGCCCGTTCTCGTTCTTTGACTGACAGCCCGACCCGCCCCCTCCGTATCCTCTGTCCGGAATGAAGAGGGTCCTCGTGCTCGGTTCGACCGGGTCCATCGGAAGGCAGGCGCTGGCGGTTATCGGCGCTTCGGAAGAGCTGCAGGCGGTCGGCCTGGCGGCCGGTTCCCGCTGGGAGCTGACGGTCGAGCAGGCGCGCGAGCACGGCGTCGCGGCGATCGCACTGGCCGACGTCGACTCTGCGGAGCGGGCCCGCGGCGTCTGGAGTGGCCAGGTGCTGGCCGCAGAGGAGGGGGTGCGGGAGCTGATCGTCGAGTCGGGGGCCGATCTCGTCCTCAACGGGATGGTCGGCGCGGCGGGGCTGGGCCCGACGGTCGTCGCCCTCGGCGAGGGGATCGACGTTGCCCTGGCCAACAAGGAGAGCCTCGTGATCGGCGGCGAGCTGACGATGGCGCTGGCCGAGGCGACTGGGGCGAGGATCTTGCCCGTCGACTCCGAGCACTCGGCCCTCTTCCAGTTGATCGGCGCGGAGGCGCCGGGAACGGTGGAGAGACTGGTGCTGACCGCCTCCGGAGGCCCCTTCCGCGGTCGCACTGAGCTCGCCGGAGTCTCCGTCGCAGACGCTCTTGCCCACCCGACCTGGAGCATGGGCGGGCGGATCACGATCGACTCGGCGACGCTGATGAACAAGGGCTTCGAGGCGATCGAGGCACACCACCTCTTCGGCGTCCCCTACGAGCGGATCGAGGTCGTCGTCCACCCCCAGTCGATCGTCCACTCGCTGGTCGACCTCAACGACGGTGCGACGCTGGCTCATCTCGGCCACCCGGACATGCGGGTGCCGATCTCCTACGCGCTGCACTTTCCCGAGCGGGCAGACGTCGCCGTGCCCCGCCTCGACCTGGCGGCTGTCGGCGAGCTGACCTTCCAGAAGCCCGACTTGGACACGTTCGCCTGCCTGCGCCTCGCCCTCGAGGCAGGTAAGGCGGGGGGGACCGCGCCCTGTGTGCTCAATGCCGCCGACGAGGTCGCGGTCGCTGCCTTTCTCGCGGGCAAGATCGGGTTCACCGCGATCGGTGCCGCGGTCGAGGCCGTGCTGGCGGAGATGCCGGCGCAGCCGGTCACCCATTTCGAGGAGCTCTTCGCCGTCGATGCCGAGGCCCGGCGCCGCACCGAGGCGCAGGTCGGGGGGTTGGCACGGGTATGAACTGGGTGCTGATCTTCCTCGGCTTCTCGCTGCTGATCATCCTCCATGAGGCGGGTCACTTCTTTGCTGCGAAGGCGACCGGGATGCGGGTGGAGAAGTTCTTCCTCTTCTTCGGTCCGAAGCTGGCCTCGGTCAAACGGGGCGAGACCGAGTACGGGATCGCTTCGATCCCCGCGGGTGGCTACGTGAAAATCAGCGGCATGCACCCCGAAGACAAATTGCCTCCGGGGGAGGAGCACCGGGGCTACTACGAACAGCCGGTCTGGAAGCGAATCGTCGTGATCGGTGCGGGGCCGGTGGTCAACATCGTGCTCGCCTTCGCGATCCTCTTCGTGCTGGCTTTCGGCGCCACCGATCCGACCCAGAAGGTCGACGAAATCGTGCCGGGCTCCCCCGCGGCAGCGGTCCTCAAACCAGGGGACCGGATCGTCGCCGTCGACGGCAAGAGCTATCCAGGGGCTGGCACCGAAACGCGCCTCGAAAGGTTCTTCGACGCGGTCGGCTCACACAAATGCGCGGGTAAGCAGGTCGATGGCTGCGAGGCGGCGACGCCGGTGACGCTGCGGATCGCTCGCGATGGAGAGGTGAAGACCATTTCGGTCACACCGGTGTACGACGAGGCGGCTGGACGTACCAGGGTCGGTTTCTCCTACGGGACTGCACCGGCCGATGTCGGCGCCGGCGGTGCGGCGAGCCGGGCGGGCGACTTGATGTGGCAGGTGACCAGTGGCACGGTCACCGTCTTCGCCAACCTGCTCGACGAGGAGCACCGCAAAGAAGTCTCGGGGATCGTCGGCACAAGCGACGTCGCCAATAAGACGATCGACCTCGGTCTAGAGCGCTCGCTGCTGCTGCTCGCCGTGGTCAGCCTCTCGCTCGGTCTGATCAACCTCTTCCCCTTCCTGCCGCTGGACGGGGGGCACATCTTCTGGAGCCTGGTGGAGAAGGTGCGGGGCAAGCCGGTTCCCTTCCGGGTGATGGAGCGAGCCGGGGCGGTCGGCTTCGTGCTCGTGATCATGCTCTTCTTCCTCGGCCTCAGCAACGACATCGGCCGCCTCACGGGCGAAGGTTTCAACGTCCGCTAGACGCTTGAATCATGCCTAGCGCGGTCTGGAAGGGCCCGCCGGGCCTGCAGGGCGATTGCGCGCGGAAGCACCCTCGCCATCATCTGGTGGGGCTTGATCAGACGCGTGCCGTATTCCTCGACCGTCACCGCCAGCTTCTCGTCGCGGGCGGCGGCACCCATCATCATCCGTTCCATCGGGTTCATGCGGCGGCCCGTTGCGTAGTCGTTGATCAGGAAGGCATGTCCGCCCAGCTCTCGTCGGTGCTTGCGCCGGTAGCGGGCGAGGCCGCGCTGCAGCGGCTCGGAGCCCTGTAGGGCGGGGGCGACGCTGTCGGCGAGCCATTCGCCGGACTGCAATGCCCAGCCGCAACCGATGCCGTAGAGCGGGTCGACGGCCAGGGCGGCATCGCCGACCAGGGCCAGTCCCGGCGTGACCGGCGTGCGCACCCGATTCGGCATCTCCAGCTTGCCGAGCATCGGACCGACCCAGCGTGCGTCGTGGATCGGCGGCGCGTCCGGGAGCGCGGCGACGTGGGATATCAACGCTGCTTTCGGATCCTGCTTGAACTCGGACAGGCGGTCCTTGGTCAGCATCGCGACGTAGAGGACGAGGCCGTCGTCGGTGGGGAATTCAGCGCCGACCTGGGGGTCGAGCAGCCACAGTCTGCTGACAGGACCGCGCCGCTCGGTGTCCTCGAAGTAGGCGGCGTAGGCGAAGCGCCCGTGTGGCCTGGTCTTCGTGCGGATGCCGGCGAGAGCGGCGACTCGCGACTCGCGACCGTCGGCCCCGACCGTGAGCTTCGCGCGCAGCATCGACTCCGAGCCGTCGGGAGAGCGGATCACGGCACCTTCGATGCCATCGTCCGATGCGATCAGACGCTCTGCGGCCCGACCGAGGAGGAGCTCGACGCCAGGAGTGCTCGCGGCTGCCTCGCGTATGAGCGGGTCGAGCCGCTCGCGGCGCAAATTCACTCCCTGCTTGGCTCGGCCGGGAGGGGTCTGGATCCAACCGGACGGCGTCCAGATCTGAGCAGGGGTGAGGAGCGCGCCCGCCTCCAGCATCGGGTCCAGTAGTCCGAGGCGTTCGAGCGTCGGCACCGCCGACGCCTGAATGTAGTGCGAGCAGAGGCGCTTGAACGCCTTCGGGTCGGGCTGCTTCTCGACCAGGGCCACCCGAGCTCCCGCTTTGCCAAGCAGGATCGCAGTCGCGCACCCCGCCAGGCTGGCGCCGACGATCACCGCGTCGTATTCGGTGGTTCCGTTTGACCGATTCATTGCCAGAAGCTTTGCAGAGCCGTTTGCTTCCTCTCGGTTATCGGTGTCTTAAGCGAGTTCCCAAAGAGCAGATTGGAAAACCTAAGTGCTTGATGCTTGACGAGTTTTTTGATTGGTGAAAGCCTAGAGGTGCCGAGAGATCTCCGCAACCGTAACTCAACAGAGAGAAGGAGTCACTATGGCTCGCAGAACATGTTCCCTCCGGGTGTTTGCTTTGCCATTCCTGGCAGCGTTGGGATTTATCACGCTTCCAGTGGCAAGCGCACAGGCCTTTAACTGGGACTTAGAAGGAAAAGAAATCACAGCCAATACGCCTTTTGGTGGAAATATAGTACCAGGTACAACACTATTATATTTAATCCCCGCTCAAAATCTTGTGATTCATTGTTCGACGTTCACCTTTGAAGAAGGCACATTTAGAACTGACAATACTGCTCATGCCAAAATCTCCACCACTGGGTGTACTACCAAAGTTAAAGGGGTGGAAAGTGCAGGATGCAAACCTACGTTATTACCTATGATTGTTAAAATGAAACCAATTTTACACGGAGGTAGAGTACTACTGTTAGTAGAATCGTTAACCGCAGGGCAGCCTCTCGATCGGTTTCACTTCAGCGAAGAAACATGCGCTCTTCCACCATTACCTGAACTCAAAGGTACTTTTGTTTTTGAATGTTACACTGGCGCATTAGTAGCGGCTGATTGTAAAACGGGCCGAGTTACCCAGCATATAAGAGTAGTATCAGAAAAATTAGCCAGTGAATTGGGGGATGATTTGAGGTACAGCCTAAATCCGGCTGTTATTCATCTTGAGGCGGAACTATTCCTTTCTGGAGCTGGTGATGTGGGTAAGACATGGGCCGCATTAATCTAAAATAGGCTGATTTAGGAGATCGCTTGGTTCTGAGCGTGAGCTGGTTGTATCTAGCTCGCGCTCAGATGAACCTGTGGATCTCGTCTCCTCAGAACTCGGTCTTCTTCGTCACCTTGAAGGTGTAGGTGGCAGGCGTGGAGTCGATCCGTCTGTCGACAAGAACACGAACCTTGAAGGTATGGCGGCCGAGCCCGAGCCGCTTGCTGCTGTAGGGGGAACGGCAGGTCCTGAATGGCTTGTGGTCGAGCTTGCACTGGAAGGTCGATTCCGGCTCGTCGGAGGCGAAGCGGAAGGTGGGGGTACGGTCGCGGGTCTTCTTTGGCGGTGTGCGCTTGAGGGTCGTCTGGGGGGCGCCTCGACTGCCTTGGCCTCCTGGTCCGCCCGCCTGTGGCCCTGACGAGCTGCAAGCGCGCTCGGATGGTGGGGTCGAGTTGGCGCGGGGGCTGGGAAACACCGCGGAGAGATCCGCGGCGCTGTTGTCCCTGTCGTCGCCTGCCTCCAGCAGAGTGGCGCAGCCTGGGGAGATTGTGCGGCGCAGGGCCATGCCGGCTGGGATGCCCGCGGGAGCTGCGGGTGCGCCGGAGGTGGGTGAGGTGGTACCAGTGAAACCACCCCAGGCGACGCAGTCGAGGCCGGCCCAGCAAATCGCGCCCCCGGCCGGATTGAGATTGAGGTTTTCCATCGTCCCATCCGGTGCTGGTCCCGCAGCGAAGGCCGCTGCGTAGGCGGTATCCGCGACGAGGATCGTCATCTGGTTCTGGCCGTTGCTGACACTGTTGGTGAAGGGGAAGCTGCCGATCTGACCTCCACTCGCGTTGTATGCGGTGACGGAGTGTCCGGCCACGAAGTTCTGCCCTGGGGCGTAGGCCTGCAGGACGACGTAGCTGCTGTCGCCGGCACCGCCGGCGTAGATCTCGCGGACGAGGATTTCGTGAAAGGCGGCCTGTGCGGACGAGCCCCAGCAGGCGAGCGCTGTGAATACCGTGGCGGCGGTCAGGGCGGCAATTCGACGAAAGCGGATGGCCATTGACGTCACCTCCTCACAATTCGGAAGCTGAACTTGGCCGGACTTGGATCGATCGCGCCGGAGGCGGCCGCGCGTACCTGGAAGGTGTGCCGGGCATAGGACAGGGTCTTCGTCGTCAGTGGGGAGCTGCACGGCTTGAACGGCTTGCCGTCGAGCTTGCACTGGAAGGTGCTACCCGCGGCACTGGCGCGGAAGCGGAAGGTGGGGGTGCGGTCGGTTGTCCTTGAATTCGGCTTGCCGGAGATCGTCGTGTCGGGCGCGTTTGGTGGCGGCTGTTGCGGCGAGTAGGAAGAGGCGATCGGTAGCGAGGGTGCCGTCACCGCAAGTACGACCTCGAAGCTGTACCCGGCCGGGCTCGGGTCGGCGTTCGAGCTGGGGTCTACCGCCTGAACCTGGAAGCTGTGCGAACCGTTGCTGAGTCCGCTGTATGTGACTCCAGTAGTGGGACAACTCGCGAAAGCCGCCCCGTCGAGGCTGCACCTGAAGCTCGAGCCTGGCTCGCTGGAGGAGTAGGTGAAGGAGGCGGTCGAGCTGGTGCTGGGATCGGGCGGCCGGGAGTCGATCGTCGTCTCCGGCGGCGTCGTGTCGGCAAGCGAGTTGTCGATCGTCCAGGTGTATGCACCCAGGGGAAAGATCCCCGGCGTGCTCTGGTTGCCGACCGGGTCAGTGGCTCGGACCCTGAAGGTGTAGCTGCCGTCGGCGAGGCCGCTGTAGTCGCGTGGTGAGGTGCAAGTGGAGAAACTCGCGGGCGCGGCACCGGCGCTGAGGCTGCATTCGAAGCCCGACACGGCCTCGCTGGCGTGGAATCTGAAGGAGGAGTTGCCACCTGGGCTCGGGTCTTTGGGCTGCTCGTCGATCGTCACCGCCGGCGCTGTCGTGTCCACTTTCCAGGTGTGGCTATCGGCAGCCCCGGTTCCGTTTGCGTTTTTGGCACGCACCTGGAAGGTGTGGTTTCCATCGGCCAGTGGGCCTGGGTAGTCGATCCCGTCTGCTTCGCAGGGGGAGAATGCCGCCGAGTCGAGTTTGCATTCGAAGCTGGCACCCGGGGGAGTCGAGTCGTAGGTGAAGGAAGCGCTGGTGGCTTTCGTCGGGTTATCCGGCCCGCTGTCGATCGTCGCCGTCGGCAGCTGGGGTGGGGTGCAGGTCGCTCCCTCCTCGATCGGCGAGGCGTTGCTGCGCGGATGCGGCGCCTGCTGGGTGAAGTCCGCCGCGGAGTCGTTCGTGTCGTCACCGAGGTCGAGCCGGTTCGAGCAGTTCCCCTCGCTGATCGTCCGACGCAGGGCCATGCCGGCAGCGATCCCGCCGGGAGAAGCGGCTGGAGGTCCCGGGCTGGGGCTGACCGTGCCGCTGAAGTTGCCCCAGGAAACACAGTCGAGGCCGGTCCAGCAGACGGCGCCTCCCGTCGGGCTCAGGTTGAATGTCGCCTCCGTTCCGTCCGGCGAGGGTCCGCTGGGGAAGGTCACCGCGTAGCTGCTGTCGGCCACCAGCACGGTCATCTGATTCTGGCTGTTGGAGACGGTCCCGCCGAAGGTGAAGGTGCCGAGCGTGCCGCCGGTCGCGTTGTAGGCGGTGATGGAGTGACCGCTGAGTAGGTTCTGTCCCCCCGTGTAGGCCTGCAGCACGACATAGCTGTCGTTGCTCGCGCCACCTGCGTAGACCTCGCGGACGAGAATTTCGTGGAAGGCGGCGCGGGCGGACGGGGCGAAGGCCAGGACCACGATCAGGGTCGCGAAGAGCAGGGATGCGCAGTGCCGGCGTCCGAGCCGGGCCCCAGCCTCCACACCCCGCATTCGCGCACCCATGCGTTTCTGCATACGGCGCACCGTGCCGCCAGGTTCAACTCGGCCTGAAGACCGCTGCCGCTACGCTTGCTTTATCGCCTCTAAGCGCCAGATATTCGTCGGCGGAGTGCCGATCGGCGGTGGCGCGCCGGTCGCCGTGCAGACGATGACCAAGACCGAGACCGCCAACTTGGCGGCGACCATGGAGCAGATCCGAAAGGTTGCCGACGCCGGGGCAGATCTCGTGCGCGTCGCCGTGCCCAGGGACGACGACGTCGAGGCGCTGAAGACGATCGTCCGCGAATCGCCGATCCCGGTGATCGCCGACATCCACTTCAACCACACGCTGGCGCTGAAGGCGATCGACGCCGGCGCCCACTGCATCCGGCTCAACCCCGGCAACATCGGTGGCCGCGAGAAGGTCGCCGAGGTGGCCGAGAAGGCGACCGCCGCCGGTGTGCCGATGCGGATCGGCGTCAACTCCGGCTCGCTGCCCAAGCACCTGCACGCGCTCGAGCGCGAGAGCCCGGTCGAGGCGCTGGTCGCCGCGGCGATCGAGTTCGTCGAGCTTATGGAGAGCCTCGACTTCGAGAACTTCAAGGTGTCGATCAAGTCGACCAACGTGCCGAACACGATCGCCGCCAACCGCCTGCTGGCGGAGAAGATCCCCTACCCGCTGCACTTGGGGATCACCGAGGCGGGAACCAAGTGGTCGGGCTCGCTCAAGTCCTCAGTCGGGCTCGGCACGCTGCTGGCCGATGGGATCGGCGACACGATCCGGATCAGCCTCTCGACTTTCCACGCCGAGGAGGAGGTCAAGGTCGCCTGGGAGATCCTCAAGGCGCTGCAGCTGCGCGAGCGCGGTCCCGTCCTGATCGCCTGTCCGACCTGCGGCCGCCTCCAGTTCGACATGGATTCGGTCGTCGCCGAGATCGAGCAGCGCTTGGAAAGCTACGTCGAGCCGATCGAGGTCGCCGTGCTCGGCTGCGCCGTGAACGGCATCGGCGAGGCCAGCCATGCCGACTTCGGCATCACCGGCGCCAAGAACGAGGGCCTGATCTTCGCCCACGGCAAGCCGCTGCGGAAGGTGCCCCAGGCGGATCTGGTCAACGCCCTCTTCGAGGAGATCGACAAGTCACTCGACCGCGGCGAGATCGAGGTCGACGAGACCAAGGCAGCCGAGGGCGGTGCCTGGCTGGCCAAGATCGAGGAGGAGAACGCCGGCGACCTGACCCCGGAGAGGATCGCGCAGATGGAGCACGAAGCGGCGGAACAGGGTGAGTCGGACCGGGTCCTCCTCGACGAGGAGGCATCGCCGACCGCCGGACGGCGGTTCACCCGCGCCTGAGCTGCCAGTAGATTTCGGGCGTGACTCGCCTGAGCCAGGCTTTTCTTCCCACGCTGAAGGACTCTCCCGCGGACGCGGAGGCCCTTTCGCACAAGCTGATGGTACGGGCGGGCCTGATTCGGCAGGTGGGGGCGGGGCTGTGGAGCTACCTGCCGGCGGGATGGCGAGTGCACCGCAAGGTCGAAGCCGTGATCCGCGAGGAGATGGAGGCGATCGGCTGCCAGGAGATGCTGATGCCGATCCTGCAGCCGGCGGAGCCCTGGGAGAAGACCGGGCGCTACGCGATCGACGAGCTGTTCAAGCTCGAGGACCGCAAGGGGGCGCCGATGGTGCTGGCGATGACGCACGAGGAGTGCGTCACCGACCACGTCGCCCGCGAGGTGCGCTCCTACCGCGATCTGCCGCTGATGCTGTTCCACCTGCAGACCAAGGAGCGCGACGAGCCCCGCCCGCGGGCGGGGGTGCTGCGCACGCGCGAGTTCACGATGAAGGACGCCTACTCCTTCGACCGTGACGAGGAGGGCCTGGCGCGCTCCTACGAGCTGCAGGCCGGCGCCTACGACCGCATCTTCGACCGCTGCGGACTGCGCTGGTACCGGGTCGAGTCCGACGTCGGGATGATGGGCGGCTCGGGCGCGCACGAGTACATGGCGCCCTGTCCGGCGGGAGAGAACGAGGTTGCTTTGGCCCCCGGCTACGCCGCGAACGTCGAGGTCGCCTCGGCGCAGGCGCAGCGAGTGGAGCTGCCGCCGCCTCTGCCCGAGCCGGAGCCGGTGAGCACGCCGGGCCTGGGCAGGGTCGAGGACGTCGCGCCCCATCTCGACCTGCCTGCCGGCGCCTTCATCAAGACGCTGCCGGTGGCCGTCGAGGGCCGGGGGATGGTCGTCGTCCTGCTCCGTGGCGACCACAGGCTCAACGAGATCAAGCTGCGCAACGCGCTCGGGGCCGACTTCCGCCAGGCGAGCACCGAGGAGATCGAGGCGGAGATCGGGCCGGTCGGCTACATCGGCCCGGTCGGCCTGAAGCTGCCGATCGTCAAGGACGCCGCGATCGACGGCGACTCTTACGTCAGCGGGGCCAACCGGCTCGATACGCACCTAAAGGGGATCCAGCCCGGCCGCGACTTCGAGTTCGAGGAGCTCGACGTGCGCACGGTCGAGGCTGGCGACACCGCGCCCGGCGGCGGCGCGATCGAGATCGAGCCTGCGATCGAGGTCGGCAACATCTTCAAGCTCGGCACCCGCTACTCGGAGCCGTTGGGGGCCACCTATCTCGACGACGCCGGCGCCGAACGGCCGATCGTGATGGGCAGCTACGGGATCGGACCGGCGCGGATAGCCGCTGCGGCGATCGAGCAGCGCGCGGACGAGCAGGGCATCGTCTGGCCGATGGCGATCGCGCCCTGGCAGGTGCACCTGGTCTCACTCGCCAAGGCAGGGGAGGAGGAGCGCGCGGCTGCCGACCGTCTCTACGAGGAGCTCACCGACGCCGGCCTGGAGGTGCTCTACGACGACCGCGAAGCCGGTCCGGGGGAGAAGCTCACCGACGCCGAGCTACTCGGTTGCCCCTTGCGGATCGTCGTCGGCCGGCGCGGCCTGGCCGAGGGCGTGGTCGAGGCGAGCGAGCGGGCCAGTGGCGCCGAGCACAAGCTGCCCGTGGCCGAGGCCGCCAAACGGGCGCCGGATCTGCTCCGGGCGCTCGATGGCTGACTCGGCCCCCTTCGGGCGCGGCCGCATCCGCCGCCTCTTCGGGCTCGACCGCAGCGGTCCGCCGCCGCGACAGACGCGCCAGGGCGAACCGCTGAATCCCTGGACACTGCCCAACCTGGTCGGGTACGTACGGCTCGCGGCCCTGCCGCTCTTCCTCTATCTCGCCTTCGAATCGGACGACGGGCGCAGTGTCGCCGCCGCGATCGTCTTCTGGCTGATCTCGGCCGGCGACTACCTGGACGGCTTCCTCGCTCGCGTCACCGGCCAGTACAGCCGCCTCGGTGCGATGCTCGATCCGCTCGTCGACCGCCTCACGATTCTCTCCGGTGCCGTCGTCTGTTGGCACTTCGAGCTGCTGCCGCGCTGGGCCCTGGCCCTGCTGGCCGCCCGCGAGGTGGCGATGCTGCTGCTCGCCCAGTACGGGCTGCGCCATGGGGTCGAGATCCGGGTCAACTGGCCGGGCAGGATCTCGGTCTTCCCGATCATGGGCGGCATCTTCTTCGCCCTTCTCGTCGACGGCTGGGTGCCGGCGGCGCTGCTGATCGTCGGTCTCGGGCTGGCGATCGTCGCCACCGTGCTCTATGCCCGCACCGGAATACGCGAAGCCCGCCGTGCTCGCGAGCTGCAAGAGAAGCCCCAACAACGCTGAACCTTCAACCTTCGGTTGAACCTTTGGCTGGGCGACCTATAATCGTCCGCAGCGGCCGGATGGAGGCCACACACCGCAAGGCAAGGAGCGAGATGGAGGACACTTTTCCAGATCTCGGTTCGCTCAGCGACGAGGAGCTGAAGAACCTGATCGACAAACTGACCGAGGAGGAGAACGACATCTCCTTCAAACGGCGCGTCTTGCACGGCAAGATCGACATCCTGCGGGCAGAGCTGGTCAACCGGCTGCGCTCGAAGCGCGAGCAGGGCGAGTCGCTGTTCTCCGGCGACGACGTGCAGCAGCTGACCGAGATCCTCGCCGGCAAGGGGCCCAAGCCGGCGTCCGGGGACGAGCCCGCCGCCTGAGCGGAGAGTCATGGCCGTCCACTGTCCCGACTGCGGGTTCGCCAATCCCGAGGGCGCCAACTACTGCCAGAAGTGCGGTGCGTTCCTCGGCGGTCCCTCCGAGGGCGGCGAGGAACCGACGACGATGACCTACACCGTCGACGACACCGGCGACATGCAGCCGATCGACATCGACGAGGCGGTCGAGCGCAGCGGCGCCGCGCTGGTGATTCGTTCCGGTGGCGGCAGGGCGGGGGAGAGCTTCACCCTCAGCGACGACCGGGTCAGCATCGGGCGCAGCCCCGACGCCGGCGTCTTCCTCGACGACGTCACCGTCTCCCGCAACCACGCGCTGCTGGTGCGTCGCCGCGACGGCCTTTACATCGACGATCTCGGCTCGCTCAACGGCACCTACGTCAACCGGCGCCGGATCGAGTCGCACCGGCTTGCCGACGGCGATGAGATCCAGGTCGGCAAGTACAAGCTCAGTTATCTGGAGAAGTGAGGAGATTCTGATGGCCGTCTCCGAGCAACAGATCCGTCAGCGCGACTCGCGGCCGCGCAAGGCGTTGACGATCGGCGCCGTCTGCAAGATCCTGCAGAGCGAGTTCGACGACGTCTCGATCTCGAAGATCCGCTACCTCGAGGACCAGAAGCTGCTGACGCCCCGCCGTACCTCCGGCGGTTACCGCCTCTACAGCCAGTCCGACGTCGAACGGCTGCGGACGATCCTGCGCCTGCAGCGCGACGAGTTCCTGCCCCTGCGGGTGATTCGCCAGGAGCTGGCGGCAGGTGGCGACATCGTCACCGCCAGTGGGGCGGACGGACGAACCGGCGGCGGTGCCGTACGGCGGGCGATCCTCGTCAACACCTCCCGTGCCTACCTCTCGCTGGAGGAGGTGATCGAGGAGACCGGCGCGCGCGAGGAGCTGATCGCCGAGCTGGAGAACTTCGGCATCGTCCAGCCGGAGAAACGCGAAGGCAAGATCGTCTACGACGAGACCGACCGTGAAGTGGTCCGCGCCGCCAACGAGCTCTCGCGCTTCGGCGTCGCTGCCCGCAACCTGCGCATCTTCCGCTCCTCTGCCGATCGCGAGGCCAATCTGCTGGAAGCGCTGCTCGGTCCCTCGCTGCGCTCGCGCAACCCGGACCGGCGCAAGGAGGCCTTGGAGAGCCTGGAGAGCCTGGCGGCCACGGTCAGCCATCTCAAGCATCTCCTCCTCGTTCGCGACCTGCGCCGCCTGGCCGGCGACTGACCCCGCGAACCGCCGGTGCCGCGAGTCACGCGCCGCAGGACGATTGCCGCACCTCGATCTGAGGTCTGGGCGCTCGTCTCCGATCCCTACAGCCTGCCCCGCTGGTGGCCGCGAACCGGCCGAGTCGAGAACGTCGAGGGCGACGGTGGCCCGGGTACGCAGTGGACCAAGGTTCTGGAGACCTCCGAGGGCCGCGGGGTGCGTGCTGACTACCGCTGCGTCGATACTGCCGAGACGGAGCGCTATGGCTGGGAGCAGCAGCTAGAGGGCACGCCGTTCGAACGTCACCTACGGCGCTCGGCAGTGGAGATTCGGCTTCAGGACATGGGGGAGGCGACCGAGGTGACTCTCGCGTCGAGCCAAAAGCTGCGCGGGCTCTCGCGGCTCGGCTCGCCGATGCTGGGCCGCGGGCAGGGGACGCTCTTGGATGAAGCACTCGATGGGCTTGAGCAGGCGCTGACGTGATTGGCGCCTTAGTCGCAATATGTGCGACCGACGCGCCAGGGCGGACGCGATGAGCGCACCGCGCCGCGACTCGAAGTGGTGGGGCTGGGGCGATCCAGCGACCCTGCCCGAGCTCGACGCTGAGGCACTGGGGACCCTGCGCGAACGGGTCGGCGAGCTGCAGCCCTCTCCGCGTGTCGCCGAGCCAGATGACTTCCAACTGCCCGAGCCAGAGCCGCTACCGCAGGCGCTGGTCGACGCAGTCGGCGAGGACGCCGTCTTCACTTCGAAGGAGGACCGCCTCCGGCATGCCACCGGCTGTGGCTACGCGGACCTGGCCCGGCTGCGGCTGGGACGGCTCGACGCGGCCCCTGACGCGGTCGTCCTGCCGAATGACGCCGACGAGGTGCAACGCGTTGTCCGGCTATGTGCCGGTGAAGGCGTTGCAGTTGTGCCGTTCGGTGGCGGCACCAGCGTCGTCGGCGGGGTCGAGCCGCTACGCGGTTCGCACGGGCGCTTGATCAGCCTCGACCTGGCACGGCTGCGGGACGTCGAGGTGGACGAGCGGTCGCTCACCGCCCGTCTCGGTGCCGGCCTGCGCGGACCCGAGGCCGAGGCGGCGCTGGCCCGTCAGGGGATGACGCTCGGCCACTTTCCTCAATCCTTCGAGTACGCGACGATCGGCGGCTTCGCCGCCACTCGTTCCGCCGGGCAGGCCTCGAGTGGCTATGGCCGCTTCGACTCGCTGGTCAGCTCGGTCCGCCTGGTCGCCCCCGCCGGGGACTTGCAGACCGGCGAAACGCCGCATACCGCTGCCGGCCCGGCCCTGCGCGAGCTCGTGGTCGGCTCCGAGGGGGTCTTCGGGGTGATTCCGGACGTGACGGTGCGGGTCCGACCGGTACCGCAGCAGCGCCGCTACGAGGCCTGGATCGCGGAGAGCTTCGAGTCGGGGGCTGAGATCGTGCGCGCCCTGGCGCAGGGTCCCGGCCTGCCCGACGTGATCCGGGTCTCCGATGAGGAGGAGACACGCATCTCGCTTGCGCTCTCGGGACCGCGGGGAGTGGCCGGCAGTCTTTTCGGCAGCTACCTCGGCCTGCGCCGCAGGAGCGGCGGCTGCCTGATCGTGGTTGGGTTCGAGGGGGATGAGGAGTCGGTTGCCCGCCGCCGCGCTCTGACCGTGCGCGAGCTGCGCAAGGGCGGCGCGGTCTACCTGGGGCAGTCCGCTGGTAACTCCTGGGAGCACGGCCGTTATCAAGGGCCCTATCTGCGCGACACATTGATGGAGATGGGGGCGATGGTCGAGACTCTGGAGACCGCCCATACCTGGTCCAAGCTGGGTGACCTGCACGAAGCGGTCGGCTCGGCGATCTCCGACTCACTCTCCACCCAGGGTACGCCAGGCCTCGTCTTCTGCCACCTCTCCCACGCCTATCCCGACGGCGCCTCGCTCTACTTCACCTTCATCTCCCGTGCCCTCCACGGCGACGAGATCGAGCAGTGGCGCACCGTCAAGCGCGCCGCCTCAGAAGCCATAGTCGCCACCGGCGGCACCATCACCCACCACCACGCCGTCGGCCGCGACCACGCCCCCTACATGGAGGCCGAGGTAGGTAGTACCGGCCTCGACCTCCTCCGCACGGTCAAGGACCAGCTCGACCCCACCGGGATCATGAACCCCGGCAAGCTTTTCGTCGCCTGAAAACTCTGTAGTACCGAGACTCGATCTCGCAGTTTGCGCCTTAAAGGTAGGCATCGCGCTTGTCTGCCTCAGACACCCGTGAGACGCTGGCGACACGGGTGAAAACTCGCCCGCAAAACCGTAACTCAATATGAAGGGAGCTCGAAATGAGCAACAGGCGACCCCGCCTCAAGACCCTTGCCCTGTCGCTGTCCATAGCGACCGCCGCCTTGGGCATCATGGCGGCCACGGTGCTAGCCGAATGGAGCGTCGAAGGAGACACGCTCGAAGATATGGAAGTCGGACGAATGGAAGCAGGCATCGACGCGTCCGCATCCGGCGAACTCTTACTATTAGTACCGGGCCTAAAACTAATAATCCACTGCAAAAAAGCAATTGGTAACGGCGGTAGAATATTACGAGGCACGGAAATCCACGGCACTCTTTCTATTTCGGAATGTACAACATTACAGAACGAAAAAACCTCGACTGGCTGCAAACCGACGGAACCAATTGCCGCAAAAGGCAAAGGTTTACTTATCCTTCACGAAGGGAAAACATTTATATTATTTGAGCACGAAGGATCCAGTTTTACAACCATTAAATTCAATGAATTTACCTGCGGACTTCCTGCAGCCAATAACGTTAGCGGCTCTTTTGTCGCCGAATGCAGTGAACCATCTCTTTGCGAAACCGAATCAGTTACTCACGCAATTACACCAGCCTCATCAGCTTTATTTTCTGGTGACAAAGTTCTTTTTGGTCTGAGTCAAGCAACGCTAGACGGCACTGTATCTCTCAAACTAAATGGGGAAGTAGTTGAAGAGGATGCGAGCAAGAAATGGAGCGGAAAAGGCTAGTCTCTCAACCCAGAGTCTGGCCCTACGTAACTTAGTGACGTGGGTCGCCCTTTGTGTGGCCCACGTCATGCTGATTTACTTCCTCTCCCGCGCTCTTCATGCGACGAAATCGAGCAGTGGCGCACCGTCAAACGCACCGTCTCAGAAGCGATAGTCCGCCTCCGGTGGACCCCATCACCCCACCACCACGCCGTCGGCCGCGGCCACGCCCCTGTGTATAGAGGCAGAGATTTGGGCGTGCTGGACTAGACTTCCTTAGGGTGGTCAAGGACCGCTTGGGCCCGCCGGGATCATGGGTCCCGGCAAGTTGCTACCCGTTGATTGGCCCCGATTGAAGGGCCGTCATTCGCGGGGGGGTATTAGATGTCGCGGTCCGGGCTTGACAGGCCATCCGGCAATCGAAGAGGCTTACCTGGCGCGGGTGATTTCGTCTCGTCGCGCGAGCAGTGCATACCGTAACTCAATCGAGAGGAACAAAAATGAGTCACGCAAAGCGTGCTTTGAGGATCCTTGGTCTTTCGCCCTTGATCGTGCTGGGATTTCTGACGCTCATGGCTCCGGGGGCACAGGCCCAGAGCTGGGATGTCAACGGAGCCCAAATCGCAGCCACCAAGTCGTTTGGAGGCTCTCTGGTGCCGGGAACAGAATTCTTAATTTTAGTTCCAGCCATGAGCCTCATAATTCATTGCAACAACCTGCAAGTTGTAGACGGCTTACTCTTCGCCACTAATGTCGCCCACGCGACTCTCAGCTGGACTGGATGTGCGACGTTACAGGGCGGGAAAACAAGCCCAGGATGCAAACCGTCCGAACCCTGGGAGGCAAAAGCCATAATCAAACCGATCTTACATAACGGTGAGATCTATCTTTTATTCTCTCCGTTAGAAGCGGGAAAAAACCTGGCTGTTGTCAAATTTAATGAAGAAGCATGCGCACTACCATCCGAAAATCCGGTGAGAACCTCCTTCGTCATGGAATGTTATAAAGGCGTCTTAGTCTTAGATGACTGCAAAGTGGCGAAGGTTACCCATACCCTTAAGTTTGCACCCAAGGCATTATTTGGAGGAGACACTCTGACTTGGGGCCTGAACCCGATGGAAGTCCACGGCGAGTTCGAGTTCTTCATGCTGGGCGCCGATTTCAACAAGACCTGGAACGCCTTAATCTAGGAGCATTGAGCAGCAACGTTCAATTGCGGTGACGCGACGTATGACGATGATGTGGGCCGTGTTATCGCGGCCCACATCTTCAACTGCAGTCAGCGGCTGGTCGAGGCTTTGATCGCCGGGCCGGTGATCTCGCCGCGGAGGATGCTGGTGCCGGTGTAGCGGGGCAGGCGTTGTTGGCTTTTCGCTCTTGCCACTTCGGCTTTGTAGGCGGCGTCGTCGGTGAGGGAGATGTCGATCTCGCCGAAGGCGCCGCCGGCTACGTAGGCGAGGACTTCGGCTGGGATCGGGATTTGGACGGCGATTTTGCCGGAGTCGTCTACGGGTACCGAGCCCACGCGCAAGGCCAGTTTCGGCGAGCGGTAGAGCCAGACCATGTAGGACTCTCCCTGCGGGGAGGGATCGAGGCCTTCGGCTTGGACCTGCAGCAGCACGTTGTTTTTGAAGCGGCCGAAGAGCGCCTGCCCGCTGGCGTCGCCGCCATCAGACGGCCCGAGTATCGCCTGGGTCAGTTTGTCGTTAGACGCGGTGCTGGTCGTATCCGTGCCTGATTCGCTTGAGCTGTCGGCGCCAGAATCCCCGTCGCCACCGCTGAGCACCAGCACGAGCACCAAGGCGATGACGGCCAGAACCCCAGCCCCGAGCCCAATCAGCGCTCCCCGGTCTTTCGGCAGCTTCAGACCAGAGAACCCCGGTCGCGCCCCGCGGGATGTACTCGGAATCGGTCCCTTGTTTGCTGGTTGCTCGGGGGAAGTGGGGGCTGGGTGTGGTGTGGCGGCTGGTCCTTCAGCGTCAGGCTCCTTCGCCTCCTCCGCGGGTGGCGTGGGTGATGGGGGGGTCGAGGACGCCCCCGCCCGCAGTGCCCCCCCATCACCCGCGACAGGACCCGCGGCCGAGAACTCTGAACCTTGATCCGAAGCACTCGAATCCTGGGTCCCCATCTCCGCCAAAGCCTCCTTCACCCGCGCCCGCACCTCGTCGACACTGAGCCCCATCAGCGCAGCGATGTCCTCGTATCCCTCCTCGCGCTGCGCGAGCAGCCGGAGCATCGCCTTTTGGTCATCGGTGAGCGCCACGGATCGGGAAGCCTACGCCAGCACGCCGACGCCGGGACGTGTCTGAGGTTATGCCCCCAATAAGGGGGTCAAACTCAGACACGTCAGGGGGTGGCGGATATCGTGCGGCCCAATGGCAGACGATCCGCGCGGCCTTCTTTCGCACTTCGACGCCCTGATCGGGACCGAGTGGCTCGACGATGATCCCGAGCACGCTCGGGTGCGCGTGCAGATGCGCGACGAGCTGCGACAGCCGGTCGGGCTCCTTCACGGGGGCGTGATGTCGAGCCTGGTCGAGAGCGTCTGCTCTCGGGCCACTGCGCTGAGCGTGCTCGACGACGGGATGGCGGCGATGGGCCAGTCGATCAGCGTCAACTTCATTCGCCCGGTCACCGAGGGCCACGCCGAGGTGCGGGCCCGCGCCCGTCACCGTGGCCGCACGACCTGGGTCTGGGATGCCGCGGTCCACGACGCCGAGGACCGCCTCTGCGCCCTGGCCCAGATGACGATCGCGGTCAGGCCGCTGCCGAAGGCCTAGCCGCCGAAGCGGTTCGTGATCGGCAGCCGCCGGTCCCGCCCGAACGCCTTCGGCGTGATTCGGATTCCCGGCGCTGCCTGGCGGCGCTTGTACTCGGAGCGGTCGACCATTCGGACGACGTCGACGACGACGTCGGCGGGCAGCCCCGCCGCGATCATCTCCTCGCGGCCCATGTCGCGCTCAACGTAGGACTCAAGAATTCGGTCGAGCAGCTCGTAGGGGGGGAGGGAGTCGCTGTCCAACTGGTTCGGCCGTAGCTCGGCCGAGGGCGGACGATCCAGCACCGAGGCCGGCACGAGCTCTTTCCCCGCGGTCTCGTTGCGGTGGCGGACCAGCTCGAAGACGAGCGTCTTCGGCACGTCCTTGATCGCAGCGAAGCCACCCGCCATGTCGCCATAGAGCGTCGCGTAGCCGACCGACATCTCGCTCTTGTTGCCGGTGGTGAGGACGAGCCAGCCGTGCCTGTTGGAGAGGGCCATCATCAGGTTCCCCCTGATCCGGGCCTGGATGTTCTCGGCGGCGAGGTCGGGCTCGGATGGCCGGGCCGGATCGTGCGGAAGGGCGCTCTCGTAAGCGCTCATCGCCGTCTCGATCGGGATCTCGATCGCCTCGACACCGAGGTTGGCCGCGATAGTCCGGGCGTCGGCCTGTGTTTCAGTGCTCGAGTGAGGAGAAGGCATGATCACGCAGCTGACCCGGTCAGGGCCGAGGGCATCGACCGCGAGCAGCGCCACCAGCGCCGAGTCGATGCCGCCCGAAAGTGCCACGCCGACGTGGCGGAAGCCGTTCTTGCCGACGTAGTCGCGCAGGCCCAGGACCAGAGCCTCGTAGACCTCGGCCAGGTCAGTCAGCGGCTCGGCAAGCCGGCCGGGGGCAGAGGACGGAACCTCGCAGACCAGCAGCTCCTCCTCGAACTGCGCGGCGCGGGCGATCACCGCTCCCTCCGGGTCGACGACAAAGCTGTGGCCGTCGAAGACCAGTTCGTCCTGACCGCCGACGAGGTTGCAGAAGGCGAAATACGCCCCGTAGGCCCGGGCCCGTTCGGCAAGCATCTCCTCGCGCTCCCGCCCCTTGCCGCGGTGGTACGGCGAGCCCGAGGGGTTGGCGATCAGCTCGGCGCCGGCTTCCGCCTCGGCCTGAGCCGGCGGGCCCGGAGCCCAGCAGTCCTCGCAGATCGTCAGTCCGATGCGGAGGCCCGCGACCTCGACCGTCATCGGCTCGACGCCGGGGACGAAGTAGCGCTGCTCGTCGAAGACCGAGTAGTTCGGCAGCCGGTTCTTGCGGTAGACGGCCTGGACGGCGCCGTCGGCGAGCACGGCAAGCGAGTTGTGGGCGTGGCGGAAGTCGCTGCCGCCGGTCGCCGGCTCGGCGAAGCCAACGAGGGCAGTCATGTCGCCGACGTGGGCGGCCAGCTCCTCGACGGCACGCCGGTTGGCCTCGGTGAAATGCCGCTTCAGGTAGAGGTCCTCGGCGGGATAGCCGGGCACGCAGAGCTCGGGGAAGATCGTCAGCTCCGCTCCCTCGCGGCGGGCGTGGCCGATCCACTCGGCGATCTTCGCCGAGTTGCCGTCGATGTCGCCGACGGTGGGATCGATCTGGGCAAGGGCTACGCGCAAGGCGAGCTCCGGCGCGGGGTCACGCTGGAAGTATCGCCGCCTGGCGGGCCGGAAAGCGCCTGGCCTGGCTGTAGATTGCCGCAGGTGCGGGCAAGCTGGCGGCTGATCGGGGCTTCGCTCGCATTGCTCGCAGCTCTGGCGGCCGTTCCGGCTACTGCGGCAGCCGGCGACCAGTGGATCTTCAGGACCCCTGCTGCCCGACCGACCGACGATCCCGATCCGAACCGCAACGCCTACACGCTCCCCGAGGCTCCTCGCTCGCCTGCCTGCACCCGCCACTTCTGCATCCACTGGGTGGCCGAGGGCATTGACGCACCCGCCCTGATCGACACGAACGGAGTCACCGACGCCGACGGCATCCCCGACTTCGTCGAGCGCGTCCAGAGCGTTGCCGAGCGGGTCTACGAAGTCGAGAACAGGAAGCTCGGCTGGCGTGAGCCGAAGTCCGACGGCAGGCGGGGCGGCGACCGCGGCAAGACCGACGTCTATCTCTCCCAGATCGGCGGCGCGCTCTTCGGTTACGCCGCCCCCGATCGCGGGCAGGCGACCAAAGCGCACCGGCTGCCACGCAGGCTGCACGGCTACCTGGTCCTCGACAACGACTACGACCCGCGCGAGTACCCCGGCACCTCACCGGTCGCCGACCTCGAGGTCACCTTCGCCCACGAGTACGGCCACATCCTCCAGTTCGGCTACGACGCCTACCAAGACGCCTGGTTCGCCGAGTCGACCGCGGTTTGGATGGAGGACCAGGTCTACGACGACATCGACGACTACCTGCGTTACGTGCGCCGCTGGGTACGCCGCTATGACACCCCGCTGACCGCCAACTCGATCAAGGAGTACGGCTCGGCGGTCTGGAACCAGTGGCTGGTGCAGCGGTACGGGCGCTCGATCGTGCGCAGGGCCTGGACACGGGCGGTTCACACCAAGCCGGGCGGCTTCTCTGTCTCTGCCTACGACTCGGCGATCCGGGCAGCAGGACGCTCCTACTTCGCCCACGACTTCGCCCTTTTCTCGCGTGACCTGGCCGAGTGGCGGACGGGCGAGACGTTCGACGAGGCTCACCTGTTTCCCGACGTCTCACGCCAAGGCGAGTTGCCCCTTGACGGCCGCTCGCTGATGCGCCCACTGAACCACACCACTTTCCAGCTCCTGCGCGTACACGCAAAGGGCGGCAGGGCACTCGTCGTGAAGGCGGCGGCGCCTCGGGGAATCTCAGCTGGGCTGGCGCTGGTCGGGCGGATCGGCGGCGAGCGCCAGGGCCGCGTCATCTCCTCGATGCGGTTTCGTCCCAGGGGCGGGACGATGAAGGTACGGATCGCTCGCCCAGGGCGCTTCGACCGTCTCACCGCGGTGCTGGTCAATGCCGATACGAGCGCCGCCGGCTTCAGCGCGAGGCGGCTCGACTGGGCTTACTTGACGGACAGCGCGCCGTTCCGGGTCTCAGCCCGGATTGCTCCCTGAGTGCCGTCGGCGCCGGGGGTGGCGGCGACGATTTCGGCGATCGCGGCCTCCAGGTCGAGCCCGAAGCTCTCGAGGTCGGCCATCGCGTCGTAGTCGCCGACGAGACCGAAGTTGACCTGGCCGTCGTAGGACATGATCCCGACGCAGAGCGCCTGGCGGCGGGCCAGCGGCACCATCGGGTAGATCGCCTCCATCTTCCGTCCCAGCACGAAGAGCGGGAACTGCGGCCCCGGCACGTTGGTGACGACGAGGTTGAAGAAGCGCTGGGCCGGCTGCAGGCGCGCCGCCTGCGAGGTGATCGTGGTGGGGGCGAAGTCGACGATCCTGGTCAGGATCTCGGCGCCCACCGCCTGCCCGGAGCCCTTCAGATCTCCCATCGTCTCGGTGACGAGGTGCAGCCGCTCGACCGGGTCCTGGCACCAGACGGGAAGCGGCGCCATCATCGCCGAGATCCGGTTGCCGAGGGCGCCGCGCTCCTCCTCGGCGCGAACGCTGACCGGCACCATCGCCCGCATCTCCAGGTCCTCGGTGTCGTGGCCGCGGGCGCGCAGGTAGTTGCCGATCGCGCCGGTGACGGTCGAGAGGACGACGTCGTTGACGGTGCCACCGTGCGCGTTCTTGACCGCCTTCAGCGCCGCCAGGTCCGTGCGGGCGAAGGCGAGGCGACGGTGGGGGCCGATCTCGACGTTGAAAGGGGTCGAAGGAGCCGACATGCCGGCGCCGACGATCTTGCTCGTGCCGGAGACGCCGCGCAGCACCTGGCGCGGTCCACGCAGGGTTGCGCGGATGCCACGGACGATCTCGCGCGGGCTGGTCGCGCGTTCCTGCAGCGCGTCGGAGAGCAGCTTCAGGTCGGTCGGCTCTGGCCGCGGCGCCCACTTGGGCGGGCGCAGGGGAGGGTTCGCCGGCTCTCGCTCGAGGTCGAACAGCACCGTCGTGATGTCGACCCCGGAGATGCCGTCGACCAGCGCGTGATGGCTCTTGCCGATGATCGCGAAGCGATTGCCTTCGAGGCCCTCGACCAGCCACAGCTCCCAAAGCGGCTTGCTGCGGTCGAGCTGCTGGGAGAAGATGCGAGCACCGAGGTTGCGCAGTTGCTCCTCGGAGCCGGGCGCCGGCAGGGCGGTTTGGCGCACGTGGTACTCGAGGTTGAGGTGGGGGTCGTCGACCCAGACCGGTCGGCCCTGGCCGAAGGGCACGAAGCGGAGCTTCTGGCGGAAGCGGGGCACCAGGTGCAGGCGGGAGGCGATGTGATCGCGAAACTCGCTATGGCTCGGCGCCGGGCCCTCGAAGATGCTGGTCGAGGCGACGTGCATGTGGGCCCCCGCCCGCTCCATGTGGAGGAACGAGGAATCGAGTCCAGTCAGCCGGTCCACGTTCACGCGGCAAATCTTCGCACACGCCCCGTGAGGCTCCGGGGCGCCGCGGTTCAGGCGGTCAGCCCGAGTTGGAGCTGACCCTCCCCTGAGGGGTCGTCGTCCCTGGAGGCATCCTCCTCAGCGGCGAAGCCCGCCATCCGCACGCCGAGCAGTCGCACCGGGCGCTGCGGGTCGTAGGCCCGCAGCAGGTCGAGCGCCACGGCGGTCACGACGGCAGGGTCGTGGGTTGCCTGCTCGACCGAATGCGAGCGACTGACATTGGTCCAATCGTCGAGGCGGACCTTGATCCCAATCGAGCGGCCCTCGAGATCGCGCAAGCGCAAGCGCCGGCAGAGCTCCTTGGCAAGCTCGACGAGCGCGGTCTCGAGCTCCGCCCGGTCGCTGACGTCGACGTCGAAGGTGGTCTCCGCCGACTGCGACTTGGTCTCGTGCACGACGGTGATCGGCGTGTCGTCTTCGAGCCGGGCGCGGCTGTGCAGCCAGCGCCCCGAGCGCGGCCCAAAGGCCGCCTCCAGCTCGGCGGGATCGCTGCTGCGGAGCTGGGCCAGGCTGGCGATCCCCATCCCTTCCAGCTTGGCCACGGTCTTCGGGCCGATTCCGGGGATCAGCCCGGGCGATTCACCGGCAAACCGCTCCAGCGCCTCTGCCCGCGAGAGGACCACCAGCCCGGCGGGCTTGCCCAGCTCGCTGGTGATCTTCGCCAGCATGCGGCTCTCTGAGATGCCGACCGAGCAGGTGAGCCCGGTCTCCTCGCGGATCTCCGCTGCGATCCGTCTCATCGTCGCCTTCGGCGAGAAGAGGCCGGTGAGGTCGACATAGGCCTCGTCCAGTCCCACCACCTCGACCGTCTCCGCGTTGCGTCGCAGGATCGCCATCACCTGACCCGATGCCTCCCGGTATGCGGCGAAGTCGGGCTGGATGTAGATCGCGTCCGGCAGCCTCCGCCGCGCGGTTGCCGCCGGCATCGCGGAATGGATCCCGGCCAGCTTGCGCGCCTCGTAGCTGGCCGTGGTCACGACCGCCCGCGGCCCCGATCCGCAGACCACGACCGGCTTCCCCTTCAGCTCCGGCCGCCGCCGCAGCTCAACCGACGCATAGAAAGCGTCCATGTCGAGATGGGCGATGGTGCGATCCTGCATTCACCGATCGTAGGAGCCGCCGGAGACGGCTCGGGAGGTCAACCCGAGGTGAGCAGGCCGGCCAGCCACCAGATCGCGATGGTGAGGACGAGCACTCCGCCGAGCGTCCAGGTGGTCGCCCATGACTGGCGGATCGAGAACCAGATCGTCTCCTCCTCGGGAGCCTCGTTCGGGAGGGGTTTCCCCATCCGGATGGCGTCGGCTCGCAGCTCGGCCGCGCGGTAGACCATCCGGTCGCGACGATTCCGGCCCTCGAGCTGGAGAAGCATCCCGGCGAGAACGACGAACGCTCCCACTGCGATCAGGCGTATC
Organism: uncultured Solirubrobacterales bacterium; assembly: GCA_963697695.1. Classification (GTDB taxonomy): domain Bacteria; phylum Actinomycetota; class Thermoleophilia; order Solirubrobacterales; family 70-9; genus VRUE01. The sequence goes on along the minus strand of OY969094.1, from coordinate 240,716 downwards.
GCCCAGGCCAGCTCGGATTGATCCTCGATGCTGTCTGTGGCGTCGAGGGCGAGCTTGAGGATGATCAGGTCGAAGGCCACGACACCGACCACGATCCGCAGGCCGATGTTGCGACGCTCCACCATCGCGCTGCGATGGTGGGCAGCTTGCGCGAGAGCGTTCTCGAATGACTAACCGCTTCCGGCAATGTCTCCCACGGGCTGACCCTACCCGGCGAATGTGACCTCAGAGTGCTGTGAAGTCCTTTCGGGTCGCAGCAGCGCGATGCTCGTCGCCAGGATCCAGGCGAAGAAGGTCGCGGGGACCCAGACGGTCACGCCGCCCTCGAGCGAGAGGAAGCCGCTGGGGAAGAGCAACGTGGCGGCGATAAGGACATGGGCGAGCGCGCTGAGGAAGGCGAGCCAGCCGGTCCACGCCGGCAGGGCTCGGGTGCGGAGCGTCAGCGCGGCATAGGCGCCGAGGCAGACCGCGGTTGGGATCCCGGAGAAGGCGAGCAGGGCGAAGGTGAGGTCGAGCAGCATTCGCGCCAGCTCCGGCGTCTGCGGCCGGTAGGCACTCACCCCGCCGGGGACGAAGCCGGCGAGGATCAGCGTCGTCAGTGAAACTGCGCCGAGCGCGAAAGCAACCGTCAGCGCAGCCGATGCATCCCCGCGCAGGCGGAAGAACCGGGCGGTCAGCCCTGCGGCGAAGCAGAGGAAGAGACCCATCGCGATGCTGTAGACGAAGAGGGAGGCAAGCACTCGCTCGCGGTTGTCTTCGGCGTATTCGAGGATGGTCTGTGCTGAGGCGCCGGTCTCCGGCGCGCTCCAGAGCGGTGGGGCGATGACCAGGGCGGCGATAGCGATGCAAGCGAAGCTGCCCAACCCGGCCAGCCCGGCTAGGCGGGGGCCGGTCCAGCGCGCTTGCGGCTCCGCTTGCGGTTCGATATGACGCATCTGATGCATCTAAATCGCTATGTAGGCCTACGGCAATGGGATTCGCGGGACCGGTCTCTCCGGTCCCGCCGAGGCGAGCGGTGAAGCTCCGCGGCCCGTCCTTCCTCGTCCTCGGGATGCTCCGTCTAGGGGCGAAGTCCGGGTACGCGATCAAGAAAGCGACAGACGTCTCCACCCGTTTTTTCTGGCCCACCTCCTTGGCCCAGGTGTACCCCGAGTTGGCACGGCTGGAGCGCCATGGTCTCGTCACCCGCCGGGACGACTCCCACGGTGCCCGCACGCGGTCCGCCTATGAGGTGACTGAGGCTGGGCAGGAGGCGCTGCTGGCCTGGCTGCGCTCCCCCCGCGAGCAGGCCTTCCAGTTCCGTGATGAAGGGGTCCTGCGTCTCTTCTTCGCCGACGCCATGCCCGAGCAGGATCAGCTGACTCACGTTCGCCGCCTGCGCGAGCGGGCGCGGCAGGCGAGCGCCCACCTGCGCGAGGAGATCGTTCCCCTGGCAGAGGTCTTCGAGCAGGAAGGGGTGCGCTACCCGCTGGTCGTCGCCCGCCTCGGGGCCGATACCTACGCCTTCGCCGAGCGCTGGCTGGGCGAACTGGAGGACCGCCTTGCGGCTGGCGGAAAGCTTTGAGCGGCCGGCTTAATCGAGCTCCACGCGCACCAGCTTCGGCTCGATTCCGAACGTTCTCGGCCCCATTCGTGCGTAGGTGCTGAAGCGCTGCAGGGTCGACGGGTCGATCGGGACGAGTTCCGCCTTGCCTGGGTGCCAGCGACCGCGCAGCTTGAGCCTGACGTTCGGGTCCGCCGCGATGTTGCGCGCGAAGCCGGCGCGCTCACCATGGACGGAGATCAGCCAGACGGTCTTTCCGTCCTGCGGTCCCCGAGCCAGGGGCACCTGCCTCGGCTTGCCGCTGCGACGACCGGTCGTCTCCAGCACGACCCACCACGGGGCGATCCCGGCCAGCGAACGGGCAACCGGATTGAACAGGCGCCAAACGACTCTCGCGATCCGGTGGCGAATCCACTCCCGTTTGCGCATCGGTCACAGGGTAGGCCTGCCCCGGCCTCCTAGACTTCAGCCATGGCTTCCCCCGAGGCGAAGAATCTCGAGGCGATCTCGAAGGCGATCGACCAGCACAACTCGAACTGCCCCTTCCCGGCGGCCAAGGTGCGGATGAACCCGTTCGAGGTCGAGCGCCTCGGCTGGGACCACATCCGCGGCCTGCCGGTCGTCCCCGATGCCGAGATCGGCACCGGCCGCTTCCGCATCGTCTGCTCCCGCGACCTTGACGACGGGGGGCTCGAGGAGGTCGAGGCCATCGGCCAAGAAGTGCAGACGGCCTCCCCGGTTAGTAACTGAGTCTGCGCCCAGGCAGTTCTCCGTGAGACAGCGGTCTCACTCAACCAAGGCTCTGCTGCCTATGCTTTGTAAGGGGAGGGGGCTTCTCGGTTCCCCTCCGTCAAACCGTAACTCAATAGAGAGGATCGAACATGAGCCAAGAGAGGCATGTTCTGAAAGCCCTCATTCTCAGCGCAATAGGGCTGCTCAGCCTGATGGCGCTCACGACCAGTGGGGCGTGGGGTCAGGAATTGAGGATCTTAGGGGCGAAAGCACCGGCCAGCGAATCGTTCAACGGCGAAGCCATTACTGAATATTTATTCAGGGTGCCTCCACAGTTCGTCCTTGTTCACTGCAAAGTGAAGACAATTGATGAAGCCGTTGCATTACCGAACGGCTGGACTGATGAAAATGAGTTATATACCCAATGTCAAACTTTACAAAAAGAAGTAACTTCTCCTGGGTGTAAACCGGCGGAACCAATATCTATGAAAGGCAACAAGTTTCTCATATTACATTCAGGGAGAAACTACCTTTTATTTGCCCCATCCAAAAACGCCAAAGGTGAATATAACCCCTTTGGGACTATCAAATTCAACGAAGAAACGTGTGCCCTGCCATCGGAAAATAAAGCCACAGGCTCTGTCGTTTTCGAATGCCTAACCGAAGGCGGGGCGTCTGGAAACTGCAATGAAGAAATCGTGAAACGTAGGATCAGGCCAGCACCGGCAGCGTTATTCGAAGGAGACAAACTTTCCTTCGGAATAAACCCTATGACACTGGAAGGCACGGGGTCGCTGTTTCTGACTGGCGGAAAAGCGGGATGCAAATGGAGCGGTGTGGTCTAGATCGACGCGCCGAGCTGCACTGTCGATAACGAGACGCTGGACGCCCGAGCGGAGCGCCCAGCGTCGTCAAACGGAGTTCCAGAAGTCCAGGCCGAGGCCGCTGAGCCAGCTCTGCGCTTCGGCGTTGAGCTGGGTCAGCTGGTTGGTCCAGATCAGGATGCCCATTGCGATCAGGATCAGGCCGCCGGTGGCGACGATCGCCTGGTAGTGGCGCTTGACTACGGCGAATGCGGTGGTGGCTCGGGAGAAGGCGACGGCGGTGAGCAGGAACGGGATCGCAAGGCCGGCTGAGTAGACCGCGAGCAGGAAGGCGCCGCGGCCGGCGGAGTCCGAGAGCGAGGCAGCCGAGAGGATGGCGCCAAGCGTGGGGCCGATGCAGGGAGTCCAGGCGATCGCGAAGGCGGCACCGGCGACGAGCGGACCGCCCTTGCCGGCCCGTTCCATCAGGGCATCGACGTGCCACTCGCGGTTGAGGCGGACGACGAAGAGCGAGGCGACGAAGAGGACGCCCATGGCGACGATCAGCGCTCCGGAGATCTTGGTGAGAAGCTGCTCGTGCTCGTGCAAGGTGGACCCGAGGCCCGTCGCGGTGAGGCCGAGGAGGATGAAGATGGTCGAGAAGCTGGCGACGAAGAGCAAGCTGGGGCCGAGGATGCGGCGCCAGCCGGCGCTGTCGAGCTCCGCTGCGGAAACGCCGCTGACCGCGGAGAGGTAGCCGGGGACGAGTGGCAGCACGCAGGGGGAGAGGAAGGAGACGACGCCCGCTGCAAGCGCGGCGAAGATGCCCACTCCGGCTGCGGGATCGGTGCTGACTGCAGCGAGGATCACGACCTCCCAAGGGTACTTGGGGCGACCATTCATCATCGCTGCGGCGGCATCCCCGGCATCCGGCTTCGAGGGGAAACTGACGCCATGGAACTGTTCGACGCAGGAGGAACGGCACGCCGCTTGCGGGCCTCGCCGCTCTTCGCGATAGGTCCCAGCGAACCCGGACCGGCGCTGCGCCGTGGCGCCTTGGTGGCGGTGCCGGTGGGGGTCGCGCTCCTGCTCGAGCTCGGCTTGGACAGCCCCACGAAAGGGGCGATCGGCACCGGCGCGCTGCTGGCCGGGTTTCCCGGTATGGACGCTCCCGCACGGACCAGGGCCGCCTGGCAGGCAGCGGTTGCGCCGCTGATCGGAGTCGCCGCTGCCCTCGGCATCCTCACCGGCTCCTCTGCGGTTCTGGCCGTGGCAACGATGGCCGTGGTTGGCGCCGCTGCCGGCTACTGCTTCTCCGTCTCGCTGCGCTTCGCGATCTTCGGCCTCTCGGTGGCGCTGTCGCTGCTGATCGCCCAGGACCTGCCGCTCGACTCCGGCGACGTCCTGCCGGCGTTCCTCCTTGCCACTGCGGGCGGGCTCCTGCAGGCCGCCTTCTCGCTCATCGTCTGGGCGGCCGGGGATCGCGAAGAGGAGGGGGGAGCGGAGGCTTGGAGCGCCGCGGCTGCACGCGACGCCTTCCGGTCCAACCTGACCCTCAAATCGGCCAGCTTCCGACACGCGCTGCGCTTCGGTGCGGCGCTGGCCGCCGGCGTGGCCACCTACTGGCTGATCGGGATGAGCGAACACGGCTTCTGGATCCCACTGACGATCCTCTTCGTCCTCCGCCCCGAGGAGGACGAGACCTTCCACCGGTTGATCCTGCGTGCAGTTGGAACGGCGCTCGGTCTCGTTTTCGCCACAGCGCTGGCCGAGTGGCTGCGCGGCGACGAGATCGCCATCGCTCTGGCGCTGACCGTGGCCACCGCCTTCGCCTACGGCCTACTGACAGTCCAGTACGCGCTCTTCACCGCTGCGATAACGACCTACGCGGTTCTGCTCGCCGACTCGATCGGCGAGCCGGCGCTGCGGGCCGCCGACGAGCGAGCGCTCGGGACCGCGATCGGAATAGCGATCGCCGGTGCTGCGTTCCTGCTTTGGTCCAACCCAGAAAAGTGCTCCACTCCATCGATATAGCGTCGATCCGCTCGCGCTGGGGCACTGTTTTCTCAGTCGAATATCACTGCCCTGACAGCTTGATTCATGGAGGCCTTAGGCTCACAGGGGTTAGAAAACCTAAGGGGTAAAAACTTGACCTCTTTTGTCAAAGGAAGGACTCTTATACGGCAAAAGGCAGAATAACCGTAACTTAAATCTAGGGAGGGGTCGAATGTCCTGCGCAAATCTCCTTCTCAGGAGCACATGTTTGTCACTGATGATGCTGCTGGGATCAATGGTTGCCATGACAGCGGGTTCAATGGCTACCACATGGGACTACAAGAATGGATTAGAAATCAAAACCACCGAGACCGTGTCAGGCAATCTTGTGGCTGGAACTACAATGTTATTCTTAGTACCAGCGCAAAGCGTAGTAATTCACTGTACTGGCTTTACGGTCACAGAAGGCACCCTTCTCCTTAACAATACAGCACATGCAAAACTGCAATTCACAGGCTGTAGCACTAAAATTAAAGGTAAAGATAGCCGAGAATGTCAGCCTGAAATTTTACCAATTGCAGCCAAAATAAAACCGCTATTACACAATTCCAAAGTTTATCTATTAGCGGAATCGTTAACAGCTGGAGCTAATCTGACAGTCATTCACTACAACGAAGAATTATGTACACAACTACCGGTATTACCAGCAATAAGTGGTTCAATTGTATTCGAATGCTATACCGGTGCGTTAGTAGAAGCGGATTGCAAAACTCCAAGGGTCAAACAGCTGATAAGGCCTGCCTCTGCACAGGCCTTATTCGGCGATACACTTAGATATGGGCTCAATGAAGCGTTCCTTCATGGTGAGGCAGAAGTATTTCTGACAACTTTTGGGTTAGTTGGCAGTAATTGGAATGCATTAATCTAAGTCCAAGGTAAAAGCTCTATTGGGCATGGGCCGTCTACTTGTTGGGCGGTCCATGCCAGTTGAACTGCGTGCTGGCTGATGCTGGAGTTCTGAGGGAAGGGCCCTATTTGACGCTCAGCGACTGGCCGATGCGTGACCCGGTCGCCAGCAGGGTGAAGGTGCTGTTCCATTCGACTGAGGGTCCCAGCGAGGTGCCCGTCGCTGCGAAGGTCGCTGCGTTGAAGGTGACGCTTTCGGTCGGGTTGTCGATCAAGCCCCCAGCGGAGCCTTTGAGCGTCACCAGGACTCCGCCCAGCACGCATTCTTCGCCTTCATAGACGATGTCGAACTCGACCCCTTTGATGATCGGGTAGTGGTTGACTTTGCTCACCGTCGTCAGGGATACGGGCCAGGGCAATTTGTTCGCCTGGATCGACTCGACCGTGCAGACTTTAGTGTTCGTGAAGCAGTTGCTGAGCGGGACCTGGGTGATTTCCCCTTCGCCGGTTCCGGCGTTGTTGAAGACCGTCATTTTGAGCACGAAGGGTTTGCATGTGGTCGTCAGTCCCGGTATGACGAAGCTGCCGGTTGTCGCGTGGTCGATGACCGTTTCTTTGCCGGTCAGCGCTTCTTCGTTGAAGTACCAGGCGCCGGCCTGGGCGGAGCTGGTAAGGACCGCGCTCGATGCCAGGGCCACGAGCAGGGTCGAGAGCAGGACACTGATCGACTTGAGCCTCATTTGATCGTCAGTTCCTCTCCTTTGTGGAATCCGAGCGCTTCCGTCGTGAAGACAGCGTTCCAGTCGACCTGGCTGCCGAGGGCCGACAGTTTTGTGCCCGTCGTTTTGAAGGTCGCTGGGCTGAATGTGAGGACTTCGATCGCGTTGGTGTATGACCCCCCGGCGGAGCCGGTGAACGTGATGAAGGTTTCGTCCAGGACGCATAGCGCACCCGTGTAAAGGGCGGTGATTTTGATGCTTTTGATCACGACGTAAGGGGTGGAACCCACCGTGACCAGATTCACGGGCCATGGGAGTGCTTCCGCTTCAATGGCTTCGACCGAGCAGGTCGGGTCGCTGGTCGTGCAGTTGGAGATGGGCACTTCGTTGACCGAGGCTTTCCCTGTGCCCATCGAGTTCGAGATCGCCATGACGAGGTCGAAGCTTTCACATTTGGTCGCGAAGCCGAAGACGGACATGCTGCTTTTGACTCCGCCGGCGAGGACCGTTTCCGAGCCAACCAGTTCTTCGCCGTTGAAGTACCAGGCGGGAGAGGCGTGTACGGTGCCGGCGAGGACTGCGCCGCACGCCAAGGACGCGAGCGCACTCACCAAGAAGACGTTTCCCTTGCGCTTCACGAGAGGGTCAGCGCTTCCCCGCTGTGGAATCCGGTCGCTTTGAAGGGAAAGACGCCATTCCATTCCACCGGCGTGCCCAGCGCTTTCAGCGCAGTCCCTGTTGCTTTGAAGCTGGCGGGGTTGAAGGTCGCGCTCGACGTGGTGTTGTCGAACAAGCCACCGGCCGTGCCCGTGGTTTTGACCAGGAGGCCTCCGATGACGCATTCTTCGCCTTCGTAGAGCACACCCACCCTGACTCCTTCGATGACGACGTAGTTTTTGGCCGAGATGGTGACCCCGCGCAGGGGCCATGGAAGTTGTTCGGCTTCGGCCGATTCGACCAGGCAGACGGTGCCGGTGGTGCAGTTGGCGAAGTTGACTCCGGTGACATTGCCTTTGGCCGTCCCCGAGGAGTTGAAGATCGTCATGGAGATGGTGGTTTCGCATTTGGTCGTCAGGCCCGCGAAGGTCATGCTGAGCGTGGTGGGGCCGGCGACGACCGTTTCGTTCCCTTCCAGGGATTTGCCGTTGAACTTCCAGGCAGGGGCGGCGCTTGCGCCGGCGGCGAGGGTCGCGCTCACAGCCAGGGCTGCAAGGGCGGCGAGAAGGAAGGTGCTCGTTGCTCTGCGACTCACGGCGTCTCCTTTGCTCAAGCTTTCTAGATCAATATCTACCAGAGCCGGAGAGATCCTGCCGGACGCCTGATTCGGCGCTGGATCGCCACACGCGGTAGATTTCCTGGCTACGCAGCCAAACCGCCGCGGCAGCGCGGGGGAGACCACAGGAGCAGACTTTGAGCAACCGCACGTTCGTGATCGGGGTTGGGATGACCAAGTTCGAGAAGCCCGGCACCAAGGAGGGCGACTACCCGGACTGGGCCAAGGAGGCGGGGGAGAAGGCGCTCGCCGACGCGGGCGTTCCCTACGAGGACGTCGAGCAGGCCTATGCCGGCTACTGCTACGGCGATTCCACCTACGGTCAGCGAGCGCTTTACCAGCTCGGCCTCACTGGGATCCCGGTGGTCAACGTCAACAACAACTGCTCGACCGGCTCCTCGGCACTCTTCCTGGCCCGCCAGGCGGTCAAGGGCGGCATTGCCGACTGCGCGCTCGCGGTCGGCTTCGAGAAGATGGAGCCGGGCTCGCTGGGCGTCAAGTACACCGACCGCACCAACGCTCTTGACAAGCACGCGATGCGGATGTTCGAGATCCGCGACCCCGAGCAGTCGCCACCGGCGCCGCAGATGTTCGGCAACGCCGGCCGTGACCACATGGAGAAGTACGGGTCGAACCCCGACCACTACGCCTGGATCGGCTGGAAGAACCACAAGCACTCGGTCAACAACCCCTACGCCCAGTTCCAGGACGAGTACACGATCGAGGACATCAAGGCGGCGAAGATGATCCACGATCCGCTGACCAAGCTGCAGTGCTCGCCCACCTCCGACGGCTCGGCCTGCGCGATCGTCGCCTCAGAGCGCTACGTCGACGAGCACGGCCTCTGGGACCAGGCGATCGAGATCGCCGGCCAGTCGATGGTCACCGACCTCTCCTCGACCTTCGCCGAGGACACCGACTGCATGAAGATCGTCGGTGCCGACATGTCGAAGCAGGCGGCGGACGAGGCCTACGAGGAGGCCGGAGTGGCCGCCGAGGAAATCGATGTCTGCGAGCTGCACGACTGCTTCAGCGCCAACGAGCTGATCACCTATGAAGCGCTCGGCTTCGCGGCCGAGGGCGAGGGCCACAAGCTGGTCGAGGAAGAGGCCACCACATATGGCGGCAAGGTCGTCGTCAACCCGTCTGGCGGGCTGATCTCCAAGGGTCACCCACTTGGTGCGACCGGCCTCGCCCAGTGCTCCGAGCTGACCTGGCAGCTGCGCGGCCAGGCGGACAAGCGCCAGGTCGACGGCGCCGAGGTGGCCCTGCAGCACAACATCGGCCTCGGCGGCGCCGCCGTGGTCACCGTCTACAAGCCGGCGGCCGCCTGAGGCGGAGCCGGAGGAGGAGGGCACGATGGCAAAGGAGCGACGTTCGCTGAGCGGCAAGGTCGTAGCGATCACCGGGGGAGCCCGCGGGATCGGCAAGGCGACCGCGACGGCACTGGTGCGCAAGGGCTGCCGGGTCGCGATCGGCGATCTCGACCTCGCCCTGGCAGAGCAGACGGCGGCGGGACTGGGCGGCGGCACGGTTGCGCTGCCGCTCGACGTCACCGACCGCGCCTCCTTTGCCTCCTTCCTCGACGAGGCCGAGCGTCAGCTGGGACCGATCGACGTCGTGATCAACAACGCCGGGATCATGCCGGTGACGCCGTTCGTCGAGGAGAGCGAGGACTCGGTCCGTCGCCAGATCGACATCAACCTGCACGGCGTCATCACCGGCAGCCAGATGGCGATCGAGCGGATGCAGCCACGGGGTTCGGGTCACATCGTCAACATCGCCTCCCAGGCCGGCAAGGGCGGTGTTCCCGGCATCGCCACCTACTCGGCGACGAAGCACGCCGTCGTCGGCCTCAGCGAGGCGATCCGCGCTGAGCTTCGCAACACCGGCGTCGAGGTCGCCTGCGTGATGCCGACCGTGGTCAACACCGAACTCACGGCCGGCGTGGGGCAGCGGCTGGTCAAACCGGTCGAGGCCGAGGACGTGGCCAACGAGATCGTCGACGCGCTCGAAGTACCGCGCTTCGACGTTTGGGTGCCGCGCGCCAACGGCGCCCTCTTCAAGTTCGTCTCGCTGCTGCCGCGCGGCGTCCGCGAGGCGATCGGCAGGCTGATGAAGATCGACAAACTGATGCTCGAGGTCGACCACGGCGCCAGGCGGGCCTACGAGGAGCGCGCCGCCCACAGCGAGCCGAGCGCCGAGGAGCACCCCGCACCGGCGCAGCGCGACGCCGCCTGACAAAAGTCTCGTTGAAGCTTTGTGCCCCTAGATGGTTGATTCCACGCCCTCAGGCGACGTAGTCGACCAGGGCGCGGCTCGGACGCCCGAGCCTGTGGTTGAGCGCGACGCATGCAGCCAGTGCCAGGAAGCGCTGGGCGATGCGGGCGCGCAGGTTATGAAGGGTGCGGGCGCCGTGGCGCTCCAGGGTGAGGATGTCCTTGCAGGTCCAAAAGATCGACTCGATCCGCTGGCGGATCGGAGCGAGGTGAAGGACGTCGTCGGGCTCGTTCTTTCGCGCCGGCCTGACGATCGTTGCGTCGAGCTCGCGGGCAGCCGCGGCGAAGGCGCGGCCCGCGTAGCCCTTGTCGCCGATGACGATCTCCCCCCCGGCCCGCTCGGCGCGCCGCAGCAGCTCGATCCCCACCTCGCGCTCGTCGCGCTTGGGAGAGGCGAGGGTGAATGCTCTCGGGGTGCCGTCGGGCGCGAAGAGGCCGTGCAGGCGAAAGCCCCAGAAGAACCGGGAATGAGAGCCGCACCAGCCATAGTCGGCGGCATCCGCCAGGGCCGAGCGGCGGGTCGTCTCGACGGAGCGAGCGCACTCCAAAGGAGTGGAATCGATGAGCAGCACGTCGTCGTGGAAGCCGGGAGATTCGGCGGCAAAGACGCCGGTGAGCCACTCGATCGTCTCGGCGAGGCGGGCCCTGCGCTTGTGAAAGCCGGGCTGCTGGGGCAGCTCGGGGAAGAGATCACGAAGCCGCTTGCGGGCGACGGCGAGGAAGCGTCGATCAGAGGGAATTCCCATGATCGCCTGGGCGACGCAGAGGGTCGCGATCTCAGCGTCGCTGACTCGACGACGGGCATTTCCGGGCTTCTCAGGCAGGAGATCGTCTGCCGTGCAATAAACGACGGTGCAGAGAGTGTCGAGGTCGGCGTGCATCGTGGCCTTTCGGTCGACGGTTGCTTCAGCACCGCCGACTTCGGCCTCTCTGCATTGAAATCCTCGATCACGGCTATCGCCGTGGAATCAACCATCTAGTAGGGGCCACAATGCTTCACTGAGCTGATGGGGCGGATCTACGACGCGACTTGGGGGAGGGGATTTGCGGCGGTCTATGACCGCGGCATCAAGGCGACCGAAGAGGCTGGGCTGCGGGAGATGCGGCGGCAGGTGCTGGCTGGGGCGAGTGGCCGGACGATCGATCTTGGGGCCGGAACCGGTGCCAACCTCGATCTCTTCCCGTCGACAGTGACCGAGCTGGTCCTTTCCGAGCCCGATCCGCACATGCTCGCCAAGCTTCGCACCAAGCTCGCTGAGTCGGGCTCCACCGCCACCGCCGTCCAGGCACCGGCCGAAAAGCTTCCTTTCGAGGACGCGAGCTTCGACACCGCGGTCTTCACCCTCGTTCTCTGCACGGTTCCCAGCCCGGTCGCTGCGCTGGCAGAGGCTGCGCGGGTGCTGCGACCCGGGGGGCGGCTTTTGTTCGTCGAGCACGTCAGGGCAGGCGCTCCTGGCCTGGCTCGCTGGCAGGACCGGCTCGAGAAGCCCTGGCGCTTCCTCGCCGACGGCTGCCATTGCAACCGAGACACCGTCGCGGCAATCGAGGCCTCGCCGCTGACGCTGCAGCGGGTCGAGCACGACGACCTGCCGAAGGCAGTGCCGATCGTCAAGCCCCTCGTGCGCGGCAGCGCCACGCTGACGTGACACTCAGACGTGCCCTCAGCTCTTGGTCGCGTATCTCGGCTTTTGTTCGCTAGGGGACGGGGCCTTGCCGACCAGCCCCTTTTACCCACCCAACGCACGATAATGGTGGTTATGTCAACTCAGGCGGAAGGATCTGAGAGGTAAGGCACTTTGCGGGTCCCTCTGGCCTTCTACCGTGAGGGTTCGCCGTAGGTGGCGCTGACTACCGCGGTGTCCAGCGCTTCGGCTGAACCCGGGGTTCCAAGCGGTTCAAGCCCATTCGTGATCGGGCCTTCGACTGCGAACGAAGGCGTACCGGTGAAGCCGAAGTCCATCGCTTCGTCATTGGTGCGGGAAACCTCTCTGCGAACACGAGAGCTTTTGCGGTCCGCGTTCCACTTGTCTATGTCGGGCACACCCGCCCCTTCGGCAATGGAAGTCAGGAACGAGTCGGTGACGTAACCGCTGCCCTCGAGGCCCTGGTTGCGGTAGAAGAGATCGACGAAGTACCAGCCGCGCCCCTGTTCTCCCGCGGCGACGGCAGCGGCGGCCGCTGTCGTCGAATCGGATCCGAGAATTGGGAAGTTGCGGAAGTCGAGCTTGGCTTCGCCGCTGCGAACCCGGCGTTCGATCACGAGCGGCAGGATGTCTTCCGAGTACCCCTTGCAGACCGGGCACTGCAGGTCGCCGAACTCGACGAGGGTTGTTTTCGCTTTGGCTTTGCCAAGGATCAACCCTTGCTGCGGGATGCCGTCGAGCTCGCTTTCGACTTCGGCGACCCCCTCCAGGTCGGTGTCGCCACCATCGGTCTGGCTCAGGCTGATCACGATCAGGACCGCAACGGCGACCAGCGCCAGGAAAGCGGCGGCGCTGGCGAGCTTGACCAGCCGCTGGCGACGCTCGTCCGTGTTCGTCTCCTGTCCGGTCATCGTGGCGTCCCGACGTAGGCGAGCATACGGGTCGCATTGGCGGCGAAAAGCGCGGTCATCAGAACCGCGCTGGCGACGCACCACTGGCAGATCGCATCGATGGCGAAGAGCTCTATATAGGTCAGGTAGACGCTGAAGCCGAAGCCTGCGAGGGCTACGCCGAAGCCGACGATCCGCGCGCCGTCGCCACGCAGCAGCGCGCAGCCCAGCAGCAGCAGGTACCCGACGATGCCGAAGACGGCGACGTTGACGCCAAGTAGGTGCGAGTAAGAGCTGTTGGCGACCGTCCTGCAGCCACTGCCCCCGGCGAGGCATACAGGCGATCCGTCACCCGAATCGGCGATCGCGATGTAGGTGGCCACGGCGAGCCCGAGAGTTGCGGCAAAGGTCGCGACCCCCCGCAGCGTTCCCTCACTTGGCCCCCGCATGCGGCGGGACACTATGGCTTTCATCTCAGTGTCGGCTAAATCCCGATCGCAACGCCGACGTGCCACCAGTTATGTGCCCATATGGGTGCCTAACAAGTGGCACGGCCCTTGGGTCGCTCTAGACGGCGAGGAAGTCGGCGATCTCGCGCGAGAGCTTGCCGCCCTGCCAGGCCAGCGGAGACTCGCCCTCGGCCTCGCCGATGAGACGAGCCCGTGGCAGGTGCTCGGCGTAGGCCTCGGCGACTGCGCGGGGATGCCCCGGGTCCGCTGCGTCGTGACTGGCAACGACCAACGTCGGGACGTCCAGTGCCTCCAGCTCCTCGATCGCTCCGAACGGCCGCGACCGCGGCACCTCGCGCAGCGCCCTGACCAGTGCCTCGGGATGGCGATGCTTCCGCATCCGTTCGCGGGTGAAGCGCAGCACCGTTTGCTGCCAGCCGGGATCGATTCCCTGCCGGCGCCCGATGTAGGCGACGAAGCCGTCGATTCCATCCTCTTCCAACGCCGCGGCGAGCCCGTCCCAGTACGCGAGGGTCTCGGCTGGGATCGATCCGGCGTAGACAGGTCCGGCAACGACAAGGCCGGCCAGGCGCTGGGGATGCTTCAGCGCATAGGCAACGGCGGTGTGAGCGCCCATCGAGTGCCCGGCCAGCGCGAATGGTCCCTCACCCGCCTCGGTCTCGACCACCGTTTCGAGGTCGGCGACGAGCTCCGGGTATCCATAACCCTGTCCGGCGGGGGCGGGATCGGACTCCCCATGCCCCCGCGCGTCGTAGGAGACAACTGTGTGGCCGGCGCGCTCCAGCGCTCGCGAGCCGTGGAGCAGGTAGCGGCGGGTGGCGGTGATGCCGTGGCAAAGGACGACTGGCAGCCCCTCCCCCGCGACCTCGCCCTGCAACCGCGGTTCCGTGCCCGCTGAGAACGGGACTGGATCCGCCGGCATCAGGCCAGTCTGGCTACAGCGCGCTCCAGATCGTCGACCGACTGAAACCTGGCCCCGGTCCGCGAGACGTGGCGGTAGCGGACGATCCCCGCGCCATCGATGACGAAGATCGAGCGCATGATGTACCGGCCGCCGGGCGCGTCCTTGAGCTCGGTGAGCCTTGCCAGCGGACCCAGCCAGGCGGTCACGCCGTAGTGCTTGCTCACCTCCAGGTCCTCGTCGGCGAGCAGCGGCACGTTCAGTTCCTGCTCCTTCGCCCAGTGCTCGTGTGAGTCGACCGACTGAGGCGAGATGCCGAGCACGGTGGCGTCGAGCTGGTCGATCCTGTCTGCCTTGTCGCGGTAGGAGCAGAACTGGGCGGTGCAGACGGTGGTCGCGTCGCCTGGGTAGAAGGCAAGTACGACGTTGCTGCCCCGGTGGTCGGAGAGCCTGTAAGTCTTGCCACCCGTACCCAACAGCTCGAAGTCCGGAGCTGCGTCGCCTACGTCCACCTTGGCCATGCGGCCAGCCTAGACCGTCTAGCCGCGCTCGATCGAGACTTTCTCGATCAGGACCGTCTGTTTCGGTTTTTCGGCAGGGGTGCCGAGTTTGTCGATCCGGGCGACGACGTCGTAACCCTCACTGACTTTGCCGACGAGGGCATATTCGGGCGGCAGGCCCGCGTCGGCCGCGGTGACGACGTAGAACTGGCTGCCCGAGCGGCCCGGGGGCTCGGCCGAGCTCTTCGCCATCGCGACCGTGCCTTTGGTGTAGGAAAGATTCGAAGGCGGTTTCTCGTCGACGCTGTAGCCCGGTCCGCCGGTGCCGTCGCCAAGCGGGTCTCCCCCTTGGATCACGAATCCGGGCGCGATGCGGTGGAAGGTGAGGTCGTCGTAGAAGCCTTCTTCGGAGAGGTAGACGAACGAGCCGACGGTCTTCGGCGCGCGCTCACTGTCGAGGGCGATCTCGAAGGTCCCGCAGCTGGTATCGACCACCGCGGTCAAATCTTCGCCGGCTTTCACCGTTTGCTCCGGAGCTTTCAGGCTCACCTGCTTCGGTTCTGGCGCTTCCACCTGCTCGCAGCCGTCGGCACTCGCGGTCGTGGTCGAGTCATCGTCTCCCCCACCGCGCCCGATCAGGATCGCCGCGACCACGCCAACGATGACCACCGCGAAAACGGCGAGGATTATCCAGCGACGGTCCGGCCCCTCCTGCATCGGCGCGGAATCCTAAAGGATTTCCGAGCCACGGCAGTTGCGATCATCGATCTCGTGTGCGCTTCCCCGCTGACACCGCTTGCGGCCGCCTCGCTGCAGGTTCCCCCTCCCGAACGCGCCCTTGTCACCGGCTGCGGGAACGGCGACGCGGTCCTTTTCCTTGCCCGAGAGTTCCCGGGAGCCCGGATCCGGGGCGTCGACCGTTCCGTCGAGGCGGTGCGCGAGGCGACTGCTCGAGTAGGGCTCGACCCTGAGGGTCGGGTTGCCTTCAAGCATGGCGGCGGCTCCCACCTCCCCTTCCCCGATGACTTTTTCGACCTTGCCGTCCTGCTAGACCCACGCACCTCGCCGGCTGAGATCGCACGCGTTCTGCGGCCCCGGGGGCACCTTGTCTCGATTGGGGGCGAGGAACGTGGCGGCGCCGTCGCCGGCGTCCGGGAGAGGCTGCTGCGCCGCCGGCTCTCCAGACGCGGGATAGAGCAAGTGGCCGCCGTCGACACGGGCGACGGCAACTTCTTCGTCGCCCGCCTGCGCGACGACGACCGATCGCCACCGTCCAATTAGTCTGGCGGCGCATGGGGATCGAGGGCATGCCACTCGTACTGCTGGTCAATCCGGCCTCCGCGCACGGGCGCTCTCTGAAGCTGCTGCCGCAGATCGAGCAGGAGCTGGACGCGCGGCGGATCGTCTTCCGGGTCGCACGCACCCGTGACCTGGAGGATGGAGTCGCCAAGGCGCTGCACGCGGTGGAGGCGGGCGAGGTCCCGGTTGTGCTCAGCGGCGACGGCCTCGTCGGCGCAATCGGCGGCGCGATGGCGGGCTCGCCGACCCCACTCGGGATCATCCCCGGCGGCCGCGGCAACGACCTGGCTCGGGTGCTGGGGATCCCGGACGATCCCGCCGGCGCCGTCGAGGTGCTTGTCACCGGCGAAGAGCGCCGAATCGACGTCGGCGAGGCAAACGGCAAGCCTTTCCTCGGCATCGTCAGCGTCGGCTTCGACTCCGAAGCCAACCGCCTCGCCAACGAGACCAGCTTCCTGCGCGGAAACCTGGTCTATGCCTACGCCGCCGTGCGTACCCTGCTCACCTGGAAGCCCGGGCGCTTCACGCTGCGGGTCGACGACGAGCGCGTACGTTTCACCGGCTACTCGGTTTCGGTCGCCAACAACAGGGCCTTCGGCGGCGGCATGTACGTCGCCCCGCAGGCCGAGCTCGACGACGGCGAGTTCGACATCGTCACGATCGGCGAGGCGGGCAAGCTGCGCTACGTGAGTAACCTGCCGAAGGTGTTCAAGGGCACCCATGTGGAAATGGACGAGGTCCATGTCTTTCGTGCTCCACACCTCGAACTGAGCGCAAGCAGGCCGTTCCCGGTCTATGCCGACGGCGAGCACATCGCCGACCTTCCCGTCTCTCTCCGCGTCCTGCCCCGTGCGCTCAGCATCCTCGTGCCGCGGGCCACGGCTTGAGCGCCTTCGCCGCCAAGCGGGCCGCGGCCCGTGCGATCGGAGCCGCCAGTCGTGCCAGTGGCCGTGGTGGCGGCACTACGCTGCCGGGGCGGGTGCTGCTGCGCCTCGAGCCCGAGGCGCTGGCCCGGCTCGGTGCAAAGCTCGACCGCGGCACGACGATCGTCAGCGCCACCAACGGCAAGACGACGACCGCGGGGATGATCGCCGCCGCCCTGGCCGCGGAGGGACGGAAGCCGGTCCACAACCGTGCCGGGTCGAACATGACCTGGGGCGTGGCGACGGCGCTGCTCGAGCAGGCGGGAGACGAGGGCCTGTTCGAGGTCGACGAGGCCTGGCTGCCCCGCGTCGTCGAACAGCTGGACCCCACTCTGATCGTGCTCGGCAATCTCTTTCGCGACCAGCTGGATCGCTACGGCGAGCTGGAGGTGCTGGCGGAAGAGTGGGCGAAGACGGTTGGCGAGCGGGATGGGAAGACCCGTTTCGCGCTCAATGCCGACGACCCGACCATCGCCGATCTCGGCCGCGACACCGCGGGCGAACTCCGCAATGGGGTCGTCTACTTCGGCATCGAGGACGCTTCGCAGGCGCTACCAGAGCTCCAGCACGCCTTCGACGCCAAGCACTGCCGCCGCTGTGGGCATCCATATACCTACGAGCGTGCTTTCGTCGGCCATCTCGGGCATTACTCCTGCCCCGGCTGCGGTGCGCAGCGACCCCGCCCCGACGTGGCGGCGACTGAGATCGAGCTGCTGGGGATGGACGGCTCTCGCGCCACCCTGAGCACCCCGGCGGGCGAGGTGCGCCTGGAGCTGCCCCTCCCCGGCCTCTACAACGTCTACAACGCGCTGGCGGCCGTCACGGCGGGGATCGAGCTGGGAATCGAGCCCGACCGAATCGCTGCCGCTCTGGGTGACATGCGAGCGGCCTTCGGCCGCGTCGAGACGATCGACGTCGCGGGCAGGGCGCTCTCGATTCTGCTGATCAAGAACCCGGCGGGGGCGAATGAGGTCCTGCGCACGCTGCGGCTCGAGGCGGATGCCGGCGAGGGTCTCGATCTCTGGATCGCGCTCAATGACAGGATCGCCGACGGGCGCGACGTCTCTTGGGTCTGGGACGCCGACTTCGAGCTGCTTGCCGCCGGGGTTCGCCGGATCGTCTGCGCCGGCACCCGCGCGCCGGAGATGGCGCTGCGGCTCAAGTACGCCGGTTTGCCCCAGGAGGCGATCGAGGTCGAGCCGGAGATCGAGCGCTCGCTCGACCGAGCGCTCGACGGGGCGGGCGGGCGCCTCTTCGCCCTGCCCACCTATACGGCGCTGATCGAGTTGCGCAAGCTGCTCGCCCGACGTGGGCTGGCGGAGGATTTCTGGCGATGACGCGCGAGCAGTCGACAAGGGACGCAGCGATCTGGCACGAGGTCGAGTGCGCCGGATACGAGGCGGACCTGCCCCTGTGGGAGGAGCTGGCGGATGGGGTCAATGGTCCGGTGCTGGAGCTCGGCTGCGGGACCGGCCGGGTGATCCTGCATCTGGCCCGGCGTGGGGCCGCGGCGGTCGGTCTCGAGCGGGACCCGGACCTGGTCACGAGGGCTTTGGAGCGGGCTCAGGACTCGGCACAGATCGAGACAGCGGACGCGAGGAGCTTCTCGCTGGGAACCGAGTTCGCTCTCGTGCTGGCGCCGATGCAGCTGATCCAGCTGCTCGACGGTAGTCGCGAGCGGCTCGAATGTCTCGCCTGCGTGGCGGCAAGTCTGATGCCGGGCGGCCGGGCTGCATTCGCGATCGTCGAGGCGTTGCCCTCCTCACCGCCCGATTTGCCTCTCCCTCCCCTGCCCGACGTGCGCCAGGTCGACGGCTGGGTCTACTCGAGCCTGCCCCTGGAGATACGCCGCGACGAGGGGTCGGTGGTGCTGTTTCGCTTACGCCAGACCGTCTCGCCCGACGGAGTGCTGAGGGACGAGGAAAACGAGGTCCGGCTCAGCTTGCTCTCAGCCAGGACCCTCGAGCGAGAGGCGGTCGAAGTCGGCCTGCGGCCTGCCGGGAGACGGACGGTGCCGATCACCGACACCCACGTCGGCTCCACCGTCGTCCTGCTGGAGAAGGAGGCCTGAGATGGAGCTGCGCCTCCTCGCCCTCTATCCCGAGCAGATGAACATCTACGCCGACCGCGGCAACATTCTCTTCCTGCGGCGGCGCTGTGAGTGGCGGGGTATCGGCTTTTCGCAGGCGGCGGCAGGACCGAGCGAGCGACTCGATCCCGGCGCCCACGACTTCCTCTACCTGGGCGGTGGCCAGGACCGCGACCAGCGGGCTGTCGCGACGGACATGGTCGAGACGAAGCGCGAGGCGCTCGCCGCGGCGGTCGACGACCGGGCCGTCCTGCTCGCCGTCTGCGGCGGCTACCAGCTGCTCGGCCACAGCTACCAACTCGGCGAGGAGCGATTGCCTGGGCTCGGACTCGCCGATCTCGAGACCGTGAGGGAGCCCGGTCCGCGCCTGATCGGCAACGTCGCGATCGAGGCCGAGCTCGATGGCGAGAGGGGGCAGGCGATCGCCGGCTTCGAGAACCATGGCGGCCGCACATACCTCGGGCCCGAGGCTCAGCCGCTCGGCCGCGTGCTCCAGGGCTTCGGCAACAACGGCAAGGACGGTTTCGAGGGCGTTCGGCGCGCCAACATGATCGGCACCTATCTGCATGGGCCGCTGCTGCCCAAGAACGCCTGGCTGGCGGATCTCCTGATCGTGCTTGCCCTGGAGCGGCGCTATGGATCGAGGCCTGATCTGGAGCCACTCGACGACCGGCTCGAGCTCGCGGCGCAGGGCTGCGCCCGCAAGGCGGCGCTGCGCAACTGAGTGCCCGGCACGCGGTTCGGGTAGACAGTGGAGGTGAGGCTTATGCAGAGGGGTCCGCTCGCCCGCCTTGGGCTGCTCGCCGTGCTCGTCGCGATCGCCGCCTCGGCATCGCCTGCGAGCGCCGCGCCGAGCTGCGCGGAAGGCCCCCAGACGGTCGGCGACACGATCTTCGGCACCCCCTGTGATGACGCGATTCGTGCCCCCCGCTCCATCACGACGGTTCTCGGCGAAGGCGGCAACGACACCCTCTATGGCGGGCGGGGGAACGACCGTCTCTTCGGCGGCGAAGGCAACGACCGTCTCTTCGGCGGGATCGGTGACGATCAGGTGCGGGGCGGGATCGGCAACGACCGGCTCTCGGGGGGCTTTGGGGCGGACTCGGTCGACGGCGAGAGCGGCGACGACTTCGCTCGCGGAGACGCCACCATCGACGCGATCGGCGACAGCGGCGGCGGCACCGACACGCTCAGCTACGCCACCGGGGCGACGCCCGGCTTCTTCGACAGCAGCTTCCCCGGAGCTTCCACCTACGCCGGGTTCCCGACCACTCGCGAAGGGCGAGGCGCCTACATCGATCTGCAGGCGGGGCGCGGCGACAACGGTCTCGCCCCGGGCGGCGGTGGGGTCGACGAAGACGTCGAAGGGGCCAATTTCGAGACGGTGATCGGCAGCGCCTTCCCGGACGTCATCATCGGCACCTTCGACGCCGAGACGATCTACGGCGGCGGTGGCGGCGACATCCTGCTCGGTGAAGGTGGCGCCGATGTCGTCTACGGCGGCGCTGAGGGGGACAGCTGTCAAGCGGCAACGACGCTCGAGTGCGAGTCGAGCGACAAAGAGGTCGACTTGCGAGACGCGGGGGCGATCGCGGTGGGATCGATGGCGCCACAATCCGGTGCCGGTCCAGCCCTCTATCTGACCGGCAGCGACGAAGACGACGTGGTGACTGCGACCTATGCGCCGGGCTCGGTCACGTTCTCCTTGGGAGCCGGATCCGAGGGCGCATTCGACGCCAGCCCGGCTGCGGCGGGAGGCTGCAACGCTCCGGTCGCAGGCAAAGTCGTCTGTGTCATCGCCGAACCCCCTGACTCGGTCATTCTCGCCGGGCTGGACGGCGGCGACACACTCGACGCTGCGGGCTTCCCCGAAACGACCTCGGTGGTCCTGCTCGGCGGCAACGGGGCCGATGGCCTCACCGGGGGTATCACCGAGGACGCCTTGGTCGACGGGCCAGGTGACGATCTGGCAAGCGCAGCCGGCGGCGACGACGCGCTGCCCAACAACGAGGGTGGTGACAACCTCGACGCCGGACCGGGCGAGGACCTCTTCGTCTCCGACGCGGCCTGCGACGGCGATGTGCTCGACGGCGGCCCCGATCGCGACAACGCCAACTGGGCCAACTTCGACTTCCCGGTCGTCATCGACATGGCCAAAGGCAGCGCCGGCCTGGTCGGCTCCGGCGGACAGGCCGCCTGTTCGACTGGGGAGCTGACGAACCTGACGGCGATCGAGGACATCGAGGGAACGAGCTTCGACGATGTGCTCCTCGGCGACCCGGGCCCCAACCAGCTGCTGGGTCGGCCCGGCAACGATTCTTACTTCGCCGCCGACGGTAATGACTCGATCCTTGCCAACTCGGGCGATCAGGACCTGACGATCGATTGCGGCACCGGCTTCGACACGGCGCAGGTCGACCACCCGCAGTATGGAGACGCCGCCCCGGTCGCCTGCGAGTCGATCTACGAGCGGGACCCGAACAGCTTCCGGCCGCCGGACACGCCGCCCGACCCCAACCCCGAAACCGAACCTCAGGGCGGCGGCGAACCTCCTCCACCGCCTCCACCGCCCGACCCGGACCGGACCCGGCCGCGCACGACGATCGGTCGCGGTCCGAGCGGCGTCGTCTTCACAGCCAAGCGCTTCCGCCGCGTCGTCTTCGCCTTCGGCTCGAACGAGCCCGGCTCCAGCTTCCGCTGCAAGCTCGATGGCGGTCCCATCCGCCCCTGTGCCTCGCCCCGGCCCTACCGACTGCGGCTCGGCCGCCACACGCTGCGCGTCTTCGCGATCGACGCCGCCGGCAACCGCGACCGCTCGCCGGCCCTGTTCAGAGTCCGGGTCCGCCGCGCCGGCTAACGGCCGCTGGAGCCGAAGCCGCCGGTGCCGCGCGCGGTCTCGGTCAGAGTCTCGACCTCGACCGGCTCCGCCGGCGCAACCGGGGACACGACCAGCTGCGCGATCCTGTCGCCGGCCTCGACCCGGAAGGTCTCGGCTGGATCGGTGTTCAGCAGCAGCACCCGGACTTCACCGCGGTAGCCGGCGTCGATCAGGCCGGGGCTGTTGACCAGGGAGATCCCGTGCTTGCGCGCCAGTCCCGACCGGGGCAGGACCAGGCCCGCATGCCCCTCGGGAATCTCCACCGCGACCCCGGTGCCGACGCTCCACCTCTCCCCCGGCCCGATGTGAGCCGCCTCGCAGGCATAGAGATCTAGGCCGGCGTCACCCTCATGGGCTCGTGTCGGCAGGACCGCTTCCTCCTCGAGTCGGGAAACCCGCAGTTGCATGGCGCGCACCCTAGACGACGACGAGATCGTCGAAGCGGTGCAGCTCGGCGACCGGCAGCCTGGCGCGGACGAGGACGCCGTCGCCCCGCTCCTCCCGCTCCAGATCGCCTGCCACCTCGTGTAGTTCGTGCAGGCGACCGCCCTCCGAGTAGGGCACCAGCAGCTCGACCTCGGCGAGCGTGTCCTCGAAGGCTTCCTCGATCCGGGGCTTCAGCTGCTCGATGCCCTCGCCGTCGAGGGCCGAGATCAGGATCGTCTCGGGATGGTGCTGGAGGGCCTCGGCGCGAGCCTCGGGATCGAGGCGGTCGGCCTTGTTCAGCACCAGCAACCGTGGCTTGCCCCCGGCGCCGATCTCCTCCAGGACCTCATCGACGGCCTGCATGTCGAGAAGCCGCCGCTCCTCCGGCGCGGCCGCGTCGACGACGTGGAGGACCAGGTCGGCGAGGACGGTCTCCTCCAGTGTCGCCTTGAACGCCTCGACCAGCTGGTGGGGCAGCTTCTCGATGAAGCCGACGGTGTCGGTCAAGAGGTAGTCGCGACCGGAGAGCTCGAAGCTGCGTGTGGTCGGGTCAAGGGTGTGGAAGAGCCGGTCCCCGACCCCCACCTCGGCGCCGGTGAGCGCGTTGAGCAGGGTCGACTTGCCGGCGTTGGTGTAGCCGGCGAGGGCGACCCGGGGCAGCGAGGAGCGCTCGCGCCGCGCCCGCATCACGCCGCGGTTGCGTTCGAGGCGCGCAAGGCGGCGGCGCAGGGCGGCGATCCGGTTGCGCGCAAGGCGGCGGTCGGTCTCGATCTGGCTCTCGCCCGGACCCCTGGTGCCGATGCCGCCGTCCATCCGGCCGGCGCCGAGACGCTCGAGGTGGGTCCACAGCCCCCTCATGCGGGCCATGTTGTACTCGAGCTGTGCCAGCTCGACCTGGAGCTTGCCCTCGGCCGAGTGGGCATGGTCGGCGAAGATGTCGAGGATCACCGCGGTGCGGTCGATCACGGGCACCCCGAGAGCCGCCTCGAGGTTGCGCTCCTGGCGCGGCGCCAGCTCGTCGTCACAGGCGACGAGGTTTGCGTCGCAGGCGGCGATCTCTGCCTTCAGCTCGGTCAGGCGGCCGCGGCCGAAGTAGCGGTCTGGGTCGGGCTTCTCGCGCTGCTGGATCGCTTCGCCCGCGGTGGCGACACCTGCGGTTCGCAGCAGCTCCTTCAGCTCGGCCAGTTGGTCGCCTTCTCCTCTGCCGTCGGAGATGCCGATCGCCAGGGCCCGCTGACGGGCCCTGGGGTTCGTGACGCCGGCGCCGTTCGCGCCCGCGCGCGTCTCTGTGTTGCGTCCGTTTCTCGAGCGTTTCACTGCCTTCGATTGTAGGAGGACATCGACCGGCGCCCATCCGGCTAGGCTTACGCGCTGTGAAGGTCTTTGTGACCGGAGGGACGGGGTTCATCGGTGGCGAGGTGGCTCGCCAGCTGCGCGCGCGCGGCGAGGAGGTCGTCTGCCTCGTTCGCAACCCCGAGAAGGGCGGCAAGCTCACCGATCTCGGTTGCGAGCTGATTTCCGGCGATCTCAGCGACGACGCGGCGATCCGTCGCGGCATGGAAGGCTGCGACGCCGCAATCCACGCCGCTGCGATGTACGAGGTCGGCATCCCCGCCAAGCAGCACCCGGCGATGTACGAGGCGAACGTCAAAGGCACCGAGCTGGTCCTGCGAGCCGCGCTCGACGTCGGCGTCGCCAAGATCGTCTACGTCTCGACCGTCGGGGCCTTCGGCAATACCCACCGCAAGGTGGTCGACGAGAGCTACGAGCACCCGGGCAAGGAATTCACCTCCTACTACGAGGAGACCAAGCTCGAGGCTCACCGGATTGCGAAACGGATGATCCAGGAGGACGGCCTGCCCGGGGTGATCGTCCAGCCGGGCGGTGTCTACGGCCCCGGCGATACCTCGCAGGTTGCCGACCTGCTCGAGCAGTTCCTCTCCGGCAAGCTGCCGCTGCTGCCTTTCCCCGAGCTGGGGATCTGCCTCACGCATGTCGAGGACATCGCCGGCGGGATCCTCCTTGCGATGGACAAGGGGCGCGTCGGCGAGACCTACGTCCTCAGCGGCCCCGTGACGACAATGCGCGACGCAGTCGAGGTCGTCGCCGGGCTGAGCGGGCGCAAGGCGCCGAAGCGGGCGCTGCCGACCTCGCTGATGAAGGCGATGGTGCCGATCGGCCCGCTGGTCGGCAAGATGATGGGCCAGCCGCCGAACCTGCGCGAGATGATCTCCTCGGCCGACGGAGTCACCTTCTGGGCAAGCCATGAGAAGGCCAGCCGCGAGCTCGGCTACGCCCCCCGCGGTATGGAAGAGGGCATGCGGCAGACGCTGGAAGCCGACGAGCGGTTCCCCGCCCCGGCGGCCTGAGCGGATCCCGGGCAGCGATGCGGGTCATCGACGTCAGGCACCTCGGGCGCCCGCACGTGATCGGCTGCTGGGAGGTCGACGGCGCCCTGGTCGACCCCGGCCCGCAGTCCTCGATGGACACGCTGCTGGATGCGATCGGCGACGAGCAGCCGCGGGCGCTGCTGCTCACTCATATCCACCTCGACCATGCGGCGGCGACCGGCGCCCTGGTCCGGCGCTGGCCCGATCTCGAGGTCTACGTCCACGAGCGCGGCGCCCGGCACCTGATCGATCCGACCAAGCTTCTTGCCAGCGCTACGCGACTCTACGGCGACGCGATGGAGCGCCTCTGGGGCGAGATCGTCCCCGTACCCGAGGCGAACGTCCGGCCCCTGAGCGGCGGCGAGCAGGTGCTCGGCATGCAGGTCGCCTACACCCCCGGCCACGCATCTCACCACGTCAGCTACCTGCACGAGGACAGCGGCACCGCCTTCGTCGGCGACGTCGCCGCGGTGCAGATTCCACCTGCCGACCTCGTCATCCCGCCCACCCCGCCGCCCGACATCGACATCGAGGTCTGGCTCGACTCGATCGGGATCGTCGAAGGCTGGCGGCCGGAGCGGCTTGCCCTGACCCACTTCGGCCAGGTCGACGACCCTCCCGAGCATCTGGCCACCGTGCGCGAGCGCTTGCGCGAGGAGGCAGATTTGGCGCGCCGGCTCTCAGAGGAGGACTACGAGCGCCGCCACAGAAACCGTGTCGCGGAAAGCGCCGACCCGGAGACGGCCGCCGAGCTGATCCAGTGCGTGCCGCCCGAGTATCAGTGGCGCGGCCTGAACCGCTACTGGGAGAAGCGCTAGTTTTACTTAAAACTGGGTAGGTTTGCCCAAACCAGACCGGAGGTCAGCCGTGAGCAGGAAAGCCAGTCGCCTTGCGAGGTACGCAGTCGCATGTCTCGCCGTTCTTCCGCTCACGCTGGGACTCGCCGCTTGCGGCGACAGCGATGAGGAGACCCAGAGCCTCACTTTCACGCTCAGCGGCGATGGAAAAGCGGCGAAACTCAGCGGGCCGAGCAGCGCCGAGACCGGCCTCGCCGAAATCACGCTGAAGAACGAAACCAATCGCGAAGCCGAGGCGCAGCTGATCCGGGTCGAGGGGGATCGCACCCCGGAGGAAGTCGCCAAAGGATTTGAAGCGGCGACGAAAGGCCAGGCGTTCCCCGACTGGTTCTTCGCCGGCGGAGGAGTCGGTGCTACGGCAGGGGGCAAAAGCCAGACGGTGACCCAGGTGCTGGAGCCCGGCACGTACTACGCCTTCGACACGGAAGGCGGCGAACCCGACATCGACTCCGCCCCGGCGGTCGAAGTCAGTGGCGAGACCTCCGACCAGACCGTCGAAGCCGATGAGGTCATCGACGCCTTCGAGTACGGATTCGAGGCGGAGTCCCTTTCGTCAGGCAAAGTCGAGGTCGCCTTCGACAACACCGGGGACCAGCCTCACCACCTGCTTGCCGCACCGCTCCTCGGCGACAACACCGCCGAGGA
Organism: uncultured Solirubrobacterales bacterium; assembly: GCA_963697695.1. GTDB lineage: Bacteria > Actinomycetota > Thermoleophilia > Solirubrobacterales > 70-9 > VRUE01. The sequence goes on along the minus strand of OY969094.1, from coordinate 214,555 downwards.
CGTCGAGCGCTTCTTCGAAACCGAAAAAGGCAAACCGCCCTTCGCCGAAAAAGGCTTCCTCTCGACGGCCGTGATCGAAGGCGGCGAAGGCCAGCTCGTCACCCTCGACCTCGAACCGAACCGCTACGTGCTCTTCTGCTTCATCAGCGACCGCGAGGGCGGAAAACCCCACGCCCTCCAGGGCATGGTCGACGAAGTCGAGGTCGAGTAGGCGCCCCCAGCTTCGCGCTAGGCGAAGGGCGGGGCGTTCTGCCCCGCCCTTCAGTCCAAACTCATTTGCCGGTTTCCATCTTGCTAGATCAGCCCGCTCCATTTACACCCTTTGTTTGCCCCTGTCATGGAAACAGCAGCTATACCGTCAATTCGGACTGTGTTCAGTCCGAATTTGAGCGTATCTCCGGGGAATAATGCTTCAGGGGCCTGCTGAACAAGGTGGGTCACCAATTCTTCAGTGCAGTTTCCTGCGGTTAAGGACGATGTCAAGCATTCGCCCACCGTTGTTCCCGTGATTTTCGTCGATGGTGGAAGAGCGCAAGTTTCTTCATTGAATTTAAGAATCCCATAGGTGCCTGAAGCGTCAGGTTCACCTAATAGATAGACTTTCCCGTTGTGTAAGATCATTTTTCCTTTGCCACTGCCCGAAATGGGTTCAATCGGTTTACATCCTTTGTTTTCTACACCTTTAACCCATGTTTTGCATGAGCTCGCTTGGCCTTTCCCTTGGGCAGTTCCGTTATTGAAAATGACGCCTTCCTGTACCGTGTAGTTGGCGCATAAGATCTGCAGACCTTGAGACGGCACTAAGAAGTTCCCTTCGACGTGCGCTGATCCCGACGCTGTTTCACTGGGTGCTGCCAGTTTTGCACCTAAGACTTTGACTTCTTGGCCATAGGCCAAGGTTGTCAGAAATGACATCAGTCCAAGCAGTGCAGACAGCAACAGCGAAAGCCGCACGGCCCTATGCCTTGCATGGGTCATTCTCACTCCTTTATTGGGTTACGGTTGCGAGGTTTCCCTCAGCGGGGACTCTCTCGGCAGGATGGCGTCCTGTCAATCGCAACTCAACGAAAGGACCACCCAGCCTGTAACTGGGCGTGAGTGGAGGCTAAGAGAGGTGCTCGCGCATGCGCTCGACGGCCTCGGTGATGCGGTCGTCGGGCGTGGTGAGCGAGATGCGGAAGAAGCCCTCGCCGCTCGGTCCGTACATCGAGCCCGGCGAGACGACCACGGCCGCCTCTTCAAGGACCAGCTCGGAGAACGAGGTGGAAGTGTGTCCATTCGGCACCGGCGCCCAGACGTAGATCGTTCCCTTCGGCGCGGTCACCTCGACCCCGATCTCGCGCAGCGCATCGACAACCAAGTCGCGGCGCCGCGTGTAGGTCTCGTTCATTCTCTCCAGCGGGCCGCTTGGCCCCTGCAGAGCGGCGGCGCCGGCGAGCTGGACGGCCTCGAAAAGGCCCGAGTCGACGTTTGTCTTCAGCCGCCAGTAGGTCTGGATCGCCTCGGCGTTGCCGAGGATCGCGGCGCAGCGCCAGCCGGTCATGTTGAAGCCCTTGGAGAGAGAGAAGACCTCGACCCCGACCTCCTTCGCACCCGGCGTCTCGAGGAAGCTTGGCGCCACGTAGCCGTCGTAGGTCGTCTCCGAGTAGGCGTTGTCGTGGACGACGAGGATTTCGTGCTCACGGGCAAAGGAGACGACCAGCTCGAAGAAGCCCTCGGGGACCACCGCGCCAGTCGGATTGTTGGGGTAGTTGAGGAACATCAGGCGGGCCTTTGCCGCGGTCTCGGCCGGGACCGCGCTGAGGTCTGGTGCGAAGCCGAGCTCCGGCACCAACGGAAGCAGCTCGGGGGTGGCGCCGGCGAGGATCGGGCCGCCGGTGTAGACCGGGTAGCCAGGATCGGATGCGAGGGCGACTCCGCCCGGATCGAGGAAGGCGAAGCAGAGGTTGTAGATGCACTCCTTGGCGCCGATCGCCGGGATCACCTCGTTTTTCGGATCGATCTCGACCCCGAAGCGCTCGCCGTAGAAATCGGCGAAGGCCTGGCGGAACTCCTCCCGGCCACGGTTGGTCGGGTACTTCTGGTTGCCGTTTTCGGCGACCGCGTCCTGAAGCGCCTTGACGATGTGTGGGTAGGTCGGTTCGTCGGGATCGCCGATGCCGAGGCTGATCACGTCGATGCCCGCAGCGCGCTTCTCGGCGATGCGCCGCTCGAGTTCCTGGAACATGTAGGGAGGCATCGCCTCCAACCGCTTGGACGGATCCGAGATCGCCATCGGCGCGGAAATCTATTCGTCCAGCTCGGCGAGCGCGGCCAGCATCTCGGCCGAGAGCTCGCCCGAGCAGATCGGCTCGGCCCAGCCGGTCAGCCGCACGTCGAGATCGGCTGAGAGCTCGACTGTGAGCTCGCCGCCATCGAGCTCCACCGTCAGCGGGCTGGGGGCTCCATCCAGAAAAGCTGCAACCGCAGCACCGCTGGCTCCGGTCCCCGAGGAGAGCGTCTCCCCTACCCCGCGCTCGAAGATCCGTGCTCGCACCCGGCTGCCTTCGACTGAGAAGAAGGAAACGTTGGTGCGGTTGGGGAAGAGCTCATTGGCTTCGACCCCGGGCCCGATCTCTGCCAGATCGAGCTCCTCCAGCCCCTCCGGAACGGCGATCGCGCACTGCGGGTTGCCGATCGAGACGTACTGGAAGGCCCACTTCCGACCTGCCGACTCCACCGTGCCCCTGCCGTCAGCGGGCCCAGACGGGAAGTCCTTTGACTCGGTCGAGGCTAGGCCCATCTCAACCGCGCAGGTGCGCTCGGAGAAGATCGTCGGCGTCACCCGGCCGGCCGCGGTAAGGATCGAGAAGGTGTCCTCATCGGTCCAGCCATGGCGGCGCAGATAGAGGATCGCCTCCCGCGCCCCGTTCCCAGAGAGCTCGGCCTCGGAGCCATCCGGGTTGAAGATGCGCAACTCGGCGACGAACTCCGGATCGTTGCTGCGAGCGAGCAGCAGCACCCCATCCGACCCCAACCCGAAATGCGGATCGCAGATCCGCCGTACCCGCGCCGCGTTCAGCTCCCAAGGAAGCTGCTCAGCCTCGACGATCAAATAGTCGTTACCCAGCGCCTGCCACTTCTCAAATTTCACGGACAGCAGCCTATTCGGCGAGTACGGCGGCGATCTCAGCGGCGACGTCGGCATCCGTGCGGCCGGTGCGATCCATTGCGTGGACGTTGGGCATCTTGCGCATCCAGGCGAGCTGGCGGCGAGCGTAGTTGCGGGAGCGCTGCTGCATCAGCTCGAGGTCGCCGCTGATGGCTTCTTCGAAGCCGAGGGCGACGCGAGCGGTTCGCGAGGCGCCGATCTCTTCGGCTCGCAGGGCCTCCTCCCGTGCGCCGGCGGCGAGGATCGCTTCGGTCCGGGCGTCGATCCGCCGGTAGAGCTCGGCGCGGTCCATATCGAGCCCAAAGATTCGGCTCGGGTGGCGAGTCTCCGGCGACCAGAGCTCAGAGTCCGGCGATTCCGGCGGCGCCTTGACCAGCGACAGCTCCGCCAGCGCCGCCCGCAGGTAAAGCCCCGTCCCCCCCACCACGATCGGCCGTCGCCCAGCCTCCAGCGCTCGATCTATCTCCGCCTGCGCCAGCGGCATGTAGTCCCCCACCGAAAACGGCTCACTGACCGGCACAAACCCGACGAGCCTGTGCTCAAGCTTTGCCTGCTCCTCGGCTGTGGCCGTCCCCGTCAGCACCGACAAGCCCTCATACACCTGAAGCGCGTCGCAAGAGATCGCGATCGGATTCTCGCCACGCTTTCGAAGCTCTTCGGCCAGCTCGATCGCGACGCCGGTCTTCCCAACTCCAGTCGGCCCGAAGATCGCGACTACATGCATCGGCGGAGCTGCTCAGGCGCTTCGTGAAGGGGGTGTCGGTGCTGCCCCGAACGGCTTGTACTTTTTCGGCGTTTCATCCTCGGACGGCTCTAGGCGATTCACCGAAAAAGTTGAGTGAGGGGTTGTACCGACACCCCTACTCCACCCGACTGAGCAACTTCTCCGTCCCGCTGAGCGTTTGCGAGGTGGCTTCGAGAATCTCGACGTTAACCAGCTCACCCGGCTTGGCCGTCCCATCGAAGTTCACCGCCTTGTTGTGCCGAGTCCTCCCCCGCAGCCGCGTCTCATCGGTCCTGCTGACTCCTTCGACCAGCACCTCCATCTCGCGCCCGACGAACCGCTGCGCCCGTTCGCCGGCCCGCCGCTGCACCAGCTCGACCAGCCGCTCCATGCGCTCGCGCTTGACCGGGTGCGGCACTTGCCCATCCATCTCGGCCGCTTCGGTTTCCCGGCGCGGCGAGAAGATGAAGGTGAAGGCGGAGTCGTAGCCGACCCCATCGACCACCTCCAGGGTCTGCTCGAAGTCGGCCTCGGTCTCACCTGGGAAGCCGACGATGATGTCGGTGGTCAGGGCGCAGTCGGGAACGTGCTCGCGGATCAGCGCCACCCTGTCCATGTAGCGCTGCCGGTCGTAGGTGCGGCGCATCCGCTTCAGCACGGTGCTGGAGCCGGCCTGCAGGGGCAGGTGGATGTGCTCGCAGAGCGAGGGCAGCCCGGCGTGGGCGAGGATCACGTCTTCCTTCATGTCCTTCGGGTGCGGGCTCGTGTAGCGGATCCGTTCTATGCCCTCGACTGCGTCGATCTGCCTCAGCAGCTCCGAGAACCCGATCCGCTTCTCTTTTGCGAGGTCGCGGCCGTAGCTGTTGACGTTCTGCCCAAGCAGCGTCAGCTCGCGCACGCCGTCGGCAGCCAGCGCCTCCGCCTCGATCAGCAGCTCGGCGGGGTCGCGGCTGACCTCGCGCCCCCGGGTCGAGGGCACGATGCAGTAGGCGCACTTGCAGTTGCAGCCCTGCGAGATCTGCAGCCAGCCCTGAAACTCGCGCTCCCGGCGGGTGGGCAGATGACCGGAGAGGTCCTCGAACTCGAAGTAGCCCTGGGCGCTGAGCGAGTCCGAGTTGAGGAACTCGGCCAGCTTGTGGATCTGGCCCGGGCCAAAGGCGACGTCGACGAAGGGGAAGCGCTGGAAGACCTCCTCCTTGACCGACTGGGTCCAGCAGCCGCCGACCCCGACCACTCGCTCGGGGTTTTCGGACTTGAGGCGCTTGGCCTCTCCCAGGTGGCCGATCAGGCGGTTGTCGGCCGACTCGCGGATCGAGCAGGTGTTGAAGAGGATCAGGTCGGCGTCATCGCGGCTCGCCGCCTCCTCATAGCCGAGCGACTCGAGCATCCCCTGCATCCGCTCGGAGTCGTGCACGTTCATCTGACAGCCGAACGTGGTGACGTGGTAACTGGGCATCGGCCTAGCGTAGCGGCAGATTCCGCAGGCTAGGGCCGGCGCTGCCTTCTACTCGTGCTCCTCGGCTTCGTCCACCTCTGAGGCATGGTGCAGCTCAGCTTCTTTGTGCTTCTCCTCATCCTGGGCGTGGAGGACGGAGAACGTGGTCGCCCCTCCGACCAGCAAGACGAACCAGACAACGACGACCGGCGCCGCACGCCCGGGGAACTTCTCGAAGCGCAGCGCAATGAAGCTGACCAGCACGGCCGAGACCGCGAGGACGATGCCGAAGGCGTAGAAGAGGTCACCGTTGCTCATCTGCGGCGGGAATCCTATCCACTGAGGGCGGCGCCTCGCGGCGGCGCCTACTTGGCGTAGCTCGTCGCCCGGCTCTCGCGGATCACGGTGATCTTGATCCGGCCCGGGTACTCCATCTCCCGCTCGACCGCTGTCGCGATCTGGTGCGAGATCAGCGCCGCCTGCTCGTCGTCCACGGTGCCCGGATCGACCATCACGCGGATCTCCCGGCCCGCCTGCATCGCGTAGACCTTCTCGACGCCGGCGTGCTGCTGAGCCAGCTGCTCGAGCTCGCGCAACCGGGTGACGTACTGCTCCAGCGACGCCCCGCGGGCGCCGGGCCTGGCACCTGAAAGGGCGTCGGCCGTTTGCACGATCGTCGCCTCGACGGAATGCGGCTCGACCTCGTTGTGATGGGCCTCGATTGCGTGCGCAACCGCCTCTGGCTCGCCGTAGCGCCGGGCAAGACGTGCCCCTACGGCGGCGTGCGTCCCGTCGACCTCGTGGCTGACCGCCTTGCCGACGTCGTGCAGGAGCGCCGCCCGCCGGGAGACCTCTGCCGTGGCTCCCAGCTCGGCTGCGATCAGGCCTGCCAGGTGGGAGCACTCGACCAGGTGATCGAGCACGTTCTGGCCATAGCTGGTGCGAAAACGCAGCCGGCCGAGCAGGCGAACCAGCTCCGGATGGAGCCCCGTCACCTTCGCTTCCAGCAACGCTCGTTCTGCTGCCTCGACGACGATGCCATCGATTTCCCCTCGTGCCTGCTCATAGGCCTCCTCACAGCGCGCTGGGTGGATCCGTCCATCGGCGATGAGCTTCTCGAGCGTGAGGCGGGCGATCTCCCTGCGCACCCCGTCGAAGCTTGAGAGCAGGACGGCAGACGGCGTCTCGTCGATGACGAAATCGACGCCGGTGAGATTCTCCAGCGCCCTGATGTTGCGGCCGTCGCGGCCGATGATCCTGCCCTTCATCTCGTCGTTGGGCAGATGCACGACGTTGCTTGTCGTCTCCCCCACCTGCGCTCCGGCGAGGCGCTGCATGGTCACCGCGAGAATGCTGCGGGCGCGGTGCTCGGCTTCGAGCTTGGTCTCGTCCTCGATCCGGCGCAGGGTCAGCCCTGCCTGGCGCCGTGCTTCGTCCTCGATCTCCTCGAGCAGGGACTGGCGTGCTTGAGAGGTGCTGAGGGAGGCAATCCGTTCCAGCTCTCGCAACCGCTGTGCTTTTGCCCGATCCAGCTCGTCTTCGCGGCGGCTGAGAGCCTGTTCGCGTGCGTCGAGCTGCGCAGCCTGATCGGAAGCCGATCCGTTGCCGTTAGGAGAAATCCATGACGGCAACCAAGTACGAACACCCATCGCCTACCGATGGTAGACGCCACGTTTTCCTTTGGGTGATTTTTGTGGTCGCGGGCGTGCCTAGGCAGCCTGGACCTCGGCGACGGCAGGCGCCTCTGCCTCTATCTCATCGCCGATCCCCAGCGCAGTGCGGATCTTGGCCTCGATCTCGCCGGCAAGCTCGGTGTTCTCGAGGAGGAACTGCTTCGCGTTGTTGCGCCCCTGTCCGAGCCGCGTCTCGCCGTAGGAGAAGAAGGCACCCGACTTGCGGACGATGTCGTGCTCGATGCCGAAGTCGAGCAGCTCTCCCTCGCGTGAGATCCCCTGGCCGTACTCGATCTCAAACTCGGCTTGGCGGAAAGGCGCGGCGCACTTGTTCTTGACGATCTTGACGCGCACCCGGTTGCCGACCGCCTCGGTGCCGTCCTTTAGGGTCTCGATGCGGCGGATATCGAGCCGCTGCGAGGAGTAGAACTTCAGCGCGCGGCCACCCGGCTGGGTCTCCGGCGAGCCGAACTGGACGCCGACCTTTTCGCGGATCTGATTGGTGAAGATGCAGACCGTGTTGGTCCGGCTGAGGTTGCCGGCCAGCTTGCGCATCGCCTGCGACATCAGCCGGGCCTGCAGGCCGACGGTCGTGTCGCCGATCTGGCCGTCGAGCTCGGCCTTCGGGGTCAGCGCCGCGACCGAGTCGATCGCGACCACGTCCACCGCCGTCGAGGCGATCAGGCGATCGGCGATCTGCAGTGCCTGCTCGCCGTAGTCCGGCTGCGATACGAGAAGCTCATCGGTGTCGACGCCGATCGCCCGCGCATAGATCGGGTCCATCGCGTGCTCGGTGTCGATGAAGACGCAGACCCCGCCCTTCGCCTGGGCCTCGGCGATGATGTGGTAGATCAGCGTCGTCTTCCCTGAGGACTCGGGGCCGAAGATCTCGACTATTCGCCCGCGCGGCACGCCGCCGATGCCCAGGGCCAAGTCGAGCGCGACGGCGCCGGTCGGAATCGCTTCGATGGGAAGCGCACTGTCGGCGCCGAGTCGCATCAGGGCGCCCTCTCCGAACTCGCGCTTGATGCCCGTGACGGCGTTCTCCAGGGCCGCGTCCTTCGCCTTTGCCTCCTTCGCCGAGGCGTCTTTCAGAGTCGCTTTCTTGTCTGCCATTTCTTTCACCTCACTGCCGCCCGTCTTCGGACAGCTCGACTTGCGCCAGCGGGGTGTATCGCGCACCCTGCGGCTGGAGTTCTGAACGGTAGAGCGTCACCCGGCGGCAACTCGCGGGCTGCAACAGCGCCTGCGGCAGCCTGCCGGGCGGGCTCGAGACCTGCTTCTGGGGCTTTCCTCTTCCCTTCTGGGCCTTGACCCTCGCCACCGTGACGTGGGGCCAAAAAGGCCGCTTCTCGGCTTTGTAGAGACGCTTCTCGACGAGCTTTCCAACCAGCTCGCCCTGCAAGGCGACAGCTCGAGGCGAGCGAGCGGGAAGCGCGAAGAGGCGCGCCCGGTGGATCGAGGGCCTGGCCACCGGGTTCTCGAGCTCGATCGGGACCGCCGGCGCCTCGATCGCCTCGATCAGATCGGCCAGCGTCTCGATCTCCCTTTCCGGCCGATGGCCGAGGAAAGCAAGGGTGATGTGGAGGGAATCCCGCGCCACCGGCCGCAGGATGGGATCGTCGAGCTCTCGGCGTCCCCACACCTCGATCCCCTTGCGCATCTCCTCGGGCAGGTCCAGCGCGATGAACAGTCTCGCTCGTGGGCTCTTCAACCTTTCCTTGGCCATACCGCCCACGCTAAGGGCCCAGCTCAGGCGTCACAACGCGCAATCGTGAAGAAAGCGTCCCTTTTTGCCTACAGAGGTGGCTCTTCGCCGCCAAGTAGGATCCGCAGTAGGTGCATCCCGACCAAGGCCGAGCGCTCCCGAATGTCCTCGCGGCCGCCGGGAATGATCGGGTCGCGAGCGATGCTGGTGCCGTCGGCGAGCCTGGCCTCGAAGCAGACGTAGCCAACCGGCTTCTCCTCGCTGCCGCCGTCCGGGCCGGCAATCCCCGTGATCGCCACGGCGACGTCGGCTCCGAAACGCTCCAGGGCGCCGCTCGCCATCGCCGCCGCGACCTCAAGCGAGACCGCGCCGTGCGTTTCGATCAGCTCTGGGTCGACGCCAAGCAGGTCCGCCTTCGCCTCGTCTGCGTAGGCGACCACTCCTCCGGCCATGTAGGCAGACGAACCGGGCAGGTTGGTGATTCGTGCGGCCAGGAGGCCGCCGCTGCAGGACTCGGCAAGGCCAAGGCGGCGGCCTTGCAGCAGCTTGGCCACCTGGGAGTCGATCGTCTCGCCGTCCTGGCTGAAGAGGTGGCGAGCGTGGCGCTCGGCCAGGCCGACCTTCACCGCCTCGGCGACCGCCGCCGCTTCGTCGCGGTAGCGGACGTCGATCTCGATCTCGCCACGGCGCAGGCAGGTGGTGATCTCCACATCGGGGAGGGCGACACCCTCATCCTCGATCTCGCGCAGGCTCTTGGCGATCTCCGACTCAGGGACGCCGAACATGCGCAGGGTGTAGCCGTGCAGAGGCGAGGCCTGGCCGAGCAGCTCGCTCACCGGCCCCGTCGCCAGCGCAACGGGCCACATCGGCTGCAGCTCTCGCGGGGGGCCGGGCAGGACGACGACCACCCGTCCGTCCGCCGGGACGACCAGGCCGGGTGCGGTGCCCACCGGATCGAGCGCCGTCGCTCCCTCCGGCACCAGCGCCTGCTTGCGGTTGGCCTCCCGCACGGCCTCCTCGTCGAAGTTGAAGCGGCGGGCGAAGCCGCGCAGGATCTCCGCGATCTTCTCCTCCACCTCCTCGTCGAGGACCAAGGGGCGCTCGCTGAAGCGGGCGACGATCTCGGCAGTGAGGTCGTCCGCGGTCGGCCCGAGGCCGCCGGAGGTGACGATCAGGTCCATTCCCTCTTGCGCAAGGAAGCGCAGGGCCGCTTCGAGGTCATCCGGACGGTCGCCGACGACGAGGATGTGGGCGACGTCGACCCCGAGCTCGGCGAGGCGTTCCGAGACCCAGGGGCCGTTGCGGTCGGCGATCCGCCCGGTCAGCACCTCGGTCCCGGTGACGACTATCCCCGCCCGGATCTCGCTCATGTGCAGGTGGGTCGTTCGCTTTCGGAAAGTTCCGTCAGCTGTCCCTGGGAGTCGATCGCGTACCCGATCGGGCTGGATGTCGCCGGTATGTCCGCCTGCTTGCCGTCGATGCGCATCGAGACCTCGCCGTTGCCGAAGGAGACCGTGAAGCTACCGGAGCGGAAGGGTCCCTCGGTCGCACCGGATTCGAGGATCGCGCCGTCGACGAGCCGGCGGCCACCGGCATCGAGCACGCAGACCCAGACTTCAGCGGTTGCGGCGAGCCTCACTGAGATGCCGGGCTTCTCGTTGGTCACCGGCGGCAGATCGACCCGCCCGTCGCGAGTGGTTTCCCCCCGGCTGGAGTCACTCGGAACTGGAGCCTCGCTGCCGCCTGAGAGGCCGATCACGATCGCCGCCGCGATCAAAGCAGCGGAGGCCAGGATCGCCCACACCCGCCCAGGGATCTGAGGCAGACCGCTTTCCCGGCGGGTGCCTGGGCTCTGCTGAGGTGAGGGCGGACGCTCGCCTGATTGCGTCTGGTGGTCGCGCCGGAAGTCCTCCGCGAGCCGCTCGCCGTCGAGGCCGAGGAAGGAGGAGTAGGTGCGGATGAAGCTGCGGGTGTAGACACCGCCCGGCAGTACGTCCCACTCCTCGTTCTCGATCGCTCGCAGGTAGCGGATCCGGATCTGGGTTGCCGCTTCGACCTCGGAAAGCTCGATTTTGCGCCGATTTCGCGCGTCACGGAGACTGGCCCCGATTCCGCTGTCCATAGGCCCATTGTCCTACCCGAAGGTGGGAAGGGCCAGAAATCCGCGTAGTTGGGAGCGGGTTACTCGGAGACTGAGGCGGCGGTGTCCTGCGGGGCGCTCTCGCGCTCGCCGCCGCCGGTGAGGCGCCCGAGGTCCGCAGCGGTGACAAGGACCTGGCGTGGCTTCGAGCCCTCGTAGCCGGAGATGACCCCGCGCCGCTCGAGCATGTCGATCAGGCGCCCGGCGCGGGTGTACCCGACCCGCAGACGGCGCTGGATCATCGAGACGGAGGCCGTTTCGGTCTCGACCACGACGCGGATCGCCTCGTCCAGCAGGTCGTCGCTGTCGGGGTCGAAGTCGCCGTCGGCATCGACGCCCTTCTCGTCGTGGACCTCGAGCAGCTCCTCCTCGAATTCGGGTTCGCCCTGCTTGGCCCAGTGGCCGGTGATGCGGGCGATCTCATCCTCGGTGATGAAGGCGCCCTGGATGCGCTGCAGCTTCGAGGTGCCGGCGCCGCGAAAGAGCATGTCCCCCTGGCCGAGCAGGGCCTCCGCCCCGCCCTGGTCGAGGATGACCCGCGAATCGGTCTGCGAGGAGACGGCAAAGGCGATGCGGGCCGGGATGTTGACCTTGATCGTGCCGGTGATGATGTCGGTAGAGGGTCGCTGGGTCGCCAGCACCAGGTGGATGCCAGTGGCGCGCGACTTCTGGGCGAGCCTGATGATCGAGTCCTCGACCTCGGCCGGAGAGACCATCATCAGGTCCGCGAGCTCGTCGATCACGCAGAGGATGTGCGGCAGCTGGGGCTCCCCGGCCTTGGCCCGGGCCCGGTTGAGCTCGGCCAGGTTGCGGCAGCGGGCCTGGCCCATGATGCCGTAGCGGCTCTCCATCTCGCCGATCAGGTTGGCGAGCACGTTGGCGGCGAGGCGAGGCGAGGTGACCACCGGCGTCAGCAGATGAGGCACGTTCTCGTAGTGGTTGAGCTCGACCTGCTTGGGGTCGACGAGGACGAGGCGCACGTCGTTGGGCGAGGCCTGCATCAGGATCGAGGAGAGGATCGCGTTGACGCAGCCCGACTTGCCCGAGCCGGTGGTGCCGGCGACGAGCACGTGCGGCATCTTGGCCAGGTCGGTCCAGACCGGGTTGCCGTCGATGCCCTTGCCGAGCCAGGCGACCAGCGGCGAGGTCTTCTCCGGCCTGCCCGAGTAGATGTCGCCGAGGCGAACGATGCGGCGGCGCGTGTTCGGCACCTCGACCCCAACCGCCTGCTTACCCGGGATCGGCGCCAGGATGCGGATGTCGGTGGAAGCAAGCGCGTAGGCGAGGTCGTTGGCCAGCTCGGTCACCTTCTTCACCTTGGTGCCGGGAGCGAGCCGCAGTTCGTAGCGGGAGACGTGCGGACCGCTGACGATGCCGACGATCTTCGCTTCGACGCCGAAATGGCCGAGCGACTCGACCAGCTTGCGGCCAACCGCTTCGTGATCGCGCGGGTCGACCCCTTTGTCCCCTTTTCCCCGCTCCAGCGCTTTCGCCGGCGGCGGCCGGTAGTCGATCTCCTCCGAGGTCGTGACGCCGCGCTTGTTGCCCTGCGGGGTCAGCGCGACCTGCTCGGGCACCGGCTCCACGTCAGGGGCCGCAGCCTCTTCCTCGGCCTCGATTTCGGCCAACTCGTGGTCGAAGTCCTGGGTGACGGGCTCCTCGGCCTCCTCCGGCTCCTCGACAAGGGCCACCGTCGGCTCGACCTCGTCCTCCTCGGGATAGGCGCTCATCACGTCGGTTGCCCCGGCCTGCGTCTCGAAGGCAAAGGTCTTCTCCTCGCGCCGCCCCTGGCGGCTCTTGGCGACCGTCTGTGCGACGTCGCGCCCGCCGAGGAAGACCCGGCGGAGTCCACGCCCGATCCCGCGGAAGAGGGTCGAGATCGAGGTGCCGGTCACCAGCAGCCCGCCGGCTACGAGCATCAGCACCGTTGCTATCCGGGCGCCGACCGCCCCAACCAGATAGGAAAGCCCAGTCTCGACGCCATAGCCCACCTTGCCCCCGTCCCAGCCGAAGAAGAGCACGAAGCTGAGGTAGACACCGGCGGCGATCAGCAAGAGGCCGATCAGGTCGATGTGACGCTGCTCGAGGCCGGCAGGGAGGTGTGGCCTACGTACTCGGGGACGGGATTTTTTGGCCGTTGAACGGCGCGCGGTCTTGCCGCGCTTTTTGCGCACGAACATGGGAACATCGTTCGACGCCTCGGGTATCTCCCCTGCGCCGCATAAATTCGCGCTAAATCCAGCCTGAATAGCGCAGACGGCGGGCTAACATCGGATGCCGATGCTGACAGCGGACACGGAGACCGTCGGTGGCCGGGTGCTCGTCGTCGAGGACGACGCCGAGATCGCCGACGTCCTGCGCCGTTCCCTGCGCCAGGAGGGCTACGAGGTGCGAACCTCAGCCGACGGGGTCGAGGCGCTCGACGTCGCCGTCGGCTTCGTTCCCGACCTCGTCGTGCTCGATCTCGGCCTGCCGCGCATGGATGGCGTCGAGGTCTGTCGCCGGCTGCGGGCCGAGGGCGACGTGCCGATCCTGATGCTGACGGCTCGATCCGAGACAGAGGACCGCGTCAGCGGCCTCGACAGCGGCGCCGACGACTACCTGGTCAAGCCGTTCGAGCGACAGGAGCTGCTGGCGCGGATCCGGGCGCTGCTGCGCCGCCGCCCGCCCCGAGGCGCCGCCTCGCTCGACGTCGGCGATCTGACGCTCAACCCCGATACCCGCGAGGTGCGGCGCGGCGAGCGTGAGCTCGAGCTGACCAACCGCGAGTTCGAGCTGCTCGAATACCTGATGCGCAACGAGCGCTTGGTCGTGTCCCGCGAGCGGCTCCTCGACGACGTCTGGGGGTACGACCCGAGCGCGGCGACCAACACGATCGACGTCTTCATCTCCAACCTGCGCCGCAAGCTCGAGGCCGGCGACGAGCCAAGATTGCTCCACACCAAGCGTGGCGCCGGATACGTGCTGAAGGACTGAGGCTTGGCCCGGCTGCGTCCAAGTCACTGGCCGGTCCGCTGGCGCCTCGCCGCCGTCTCGGCCGGCCTCACGCTCGCGATCCTGCTTGCCTTCGGCGCCGTGATCGGCCAGGTCGCGACCAGCCGCATCCACGACGACTTCGACCGCGAGGTTCGCAGCGCCGCCCAGACCCTGGCCGGCGAATTCCGCATCGTCTACACCCCGATCGGCACCGCCTTCGGCAAGCGGGGCCCGGAGCTGGACGATTTCGTCCGGCCCGACGAGGCCTCGGCGCGGATCTTCGACGTCGACGGCAACTTGCTCAAGCAGAGCACGGGTGCGGTCGGGCTGGGCCAGCCGGCCGAAGGCCTCTCCGACCACGACGGGATGCGCGTCGCCACCGCGCGGATCGTCGCCGACACCGGCCTCACGACCGGCTACGTCCAGTACGGCCGCAGCGTCGCCCACGTCGAGTCGAGCATCGAGCGCCTCTGGCTGTTCATCGCAGCCGGGATCTTCGCCGGCACCCTGCTCGCCAGCCTCGCCGGGCTGACGATCGCTGTCCGGGCGATGCGTCCGATCTCCGCCCTGACCGCGACCGCGCGCGAGATCGCCGCCACCGGCGATCCGTCTCGGAGCATGCCCGAACCCAAGGTCGATGACGAGGTCGGCGAGCTGGCCCTCACGCTGGAGCAGATGCTGCGCTCGCTCGACGCCGCCCGGACCGAGCGCGAAGCGGCGATGACCAAACAGCGCGAGTTCGTCGCCGACGCCTCGCACGAGCTGCGCACGCCGCTGACCAGCGTCCTCGCCAACCTCGAACTACTGGAGGCCTCGCTGCCTGAGGTGAGCGAGAGCGACGACCGGGCGATGGTCGACTCGGCGCTGCGGTCATCGCGTCGCATGAGCAGGCTCGTCGCCGATCTCCTCCTCCTTGCCCGGGCCGATGCGGGACGAGTCAGCAAGCGGCGTCGCTGCGATCTGGCGGAGGTCGCCGGAGAGGCTGCAGCAGAGGTGACCCCCGTCCTCGGCGGGCGCGAGCTGCTGCTCGAGGGCAACGGCCCGCTGCCGGTCGAAGGCGACCCCGATGCGCTGCACCGAATGGTCCTCAATCTGCTCGACAACGCCGCTCGTCACACTCCCGCCGGCGCCCGGATCGAGCTTGCCCTGGGCCTTGACGGCTCCGATGCCGTGGTCGAGGTCGCCGACGACGGGCCCGGCATTCCACCCGGACTGCGGGAGCAGATCTTCGACCGCTTCGTTCGCGGCGACGGTCCGGCCGACACCGCCGTCGGACCCGGTAGCGGCCTTGGCCTGGCGATAGTCCACTCGGTTGCCGTCTCGCATGGCGGTACAGCCGAGGTCACAGAATCGGCTTCGGGTGGCGCCCTCTTCCGTGTCCGCGTCCCGCTGGCGGGCGCTGAGCAAAAGGTTAAGCCGGCTTTAGAACCGCTTTAGCGCCGCTCTCTAACTTGATCGGTGGACGAGACACACGGGGCCCGCCGGGGGCTCTCCCCAACGTCCCCCGGCGGGCCCACCAAGTTCCTCTCAGACCTCGACGACCACCGGGATGATCATCGGTCGGCGGCGCAGTTTCTCGTAGACGAGTCCGGCGACGGCGTCGTGGAGGTCTTCCTGGATCAGGTGGAGCTCGCGGGTGCCGGCAGAGGCAGCGTCCTCGAGCGAGTCCTCGACCACGTCCTTGAGCTCGTCGACCAGCGCATCTGCCTCCTCGAGGAAGGCGACGCCGCGGAAGAGGACTTCCGGGTCGGCGACGGTCGCGCCGTCGTCTGAGGAGATCGTCGCGACGACGATGAAGATCCCGTCGGCTGAGATCTCACGGCGGTCGCGGAGAGCGACGTCGTCGGGCTCGCCGACGTTGACCCCGTCGACGAAGATCACCCCGGTGTGGATGTCCTCGCCGAACTGCGCTCCATTCGCATCCAGCTCCAGCGGCAGGCCGTTGCGCCCCTGGAAGACGTTCTCCGGGTCGATGCCGACCGAGTGCGCCAGTTCCGCGTGTAAGCGCAGCCGTTTGTGGTCGCCGTGCACAGGCAGCACGTAGCGGGGCTTGGTCAGGTTGAGCATCAGCTTCAGCTCCTCCTGCCAGCCGTGACCGGAGGCGTGGATGGGGGCGTCCCGGGCGGTGACGACGGTGGCGCCGATCTCGTAGATGCGATCGATCGTCTCGTTGACGGCACGCTCGTTGCCGGGCACCGGCGTCGCCGAGAAGACGACGGTGTCGCCGGAGTGGAGCTCGATGTCGCGGTGGTCGTTGTTGGCCATCCGCCGCAGCGCTGAGAGCGGCTCTCCCTGGCTGCCGGTCGAGATCACAACCACCTTCTCGTCCGGGAAGCTCTCGATCTCGCGCGGCTGGATGAAGAGCCCCGATGGCGCTTCGGCGATCCCGAGGTTGGAGGCGATGTTGAAGTTCTTGCGCATCGAACGCCCCACCAGCGCGACTCTGCGGTCGAGCTTGATCGCCGCGTCGATCACCTGTTGAACGCGGTGGATGTTGGAGGCGAAGGAGGTGACGATGATCCGCCCCTCGCAGTCCGAGAAGGTCTCCAGCAGTGCCGGGCCTACGCTCGACTCCGAAGGGGCGATGCCGGGGCGATCGGCGTTGGTCGAGTCGCCGCAGAGCAACAGCAGCCCTTCCCTGCCCAGCTCGGCGAGGCGGGAGATGTCGGCGGGCCGGCCGTCGACCGGCGTCTGGTCGAACTTGTAGTCGCCGGTCATCAAGACCGAGCCCAGGTCGGTGGTGAGGATGACGCCGCGGGCGTCTGGGATCGAGTGCGAGAGGTGGACCAGCTCCAGCTCGAACGGTCCCAGCTGTACTTTCTCCCCCGCTTCGAGCTCCTGCAGCGGTGCGTCCTTGAGCTTGTGCTCGTCGAGCTTCGAGCGGACCATGCCGATCGTCAGCAGCCCCCCGTAGATGACCGGCGGCGAGCCGATCTCACGCAGCACGTACGGCAGCGCGCCGACGTGGTCCTCGTGGCCGTGGGTGAGGACGATCGCCTCGATGTCCTCGGTCCTGTCGCGCAGGTAGGAGAAGTCGGGCAGGACGAGGTCGATGCCGAGCATCTCGGCCGTCGGGAACATCAGCCCGGTGTCGACGACGACTATGCGGCCGTCGTACTCGATCACCGTCATGTTCTTGCCGATCTCGCCCAGTCCCCCGAGCGGCAGCACGCGCAGCTTCTGGTTCGGCACTAGCTGGTCACCGGGTTCAGGCCGACACTCTCCAGCGCCGCCCGCACTCTCTCACGCTGCTCCTCGTCGACCGGCACGAGCGGCAGGCGCAGCGTCCCCGAGGGAATCAGGCCGGTCATCTCGAGCGCGGCCTTGACCGGGATCGGGTTGGTCGTCACGCCCATCGCGTCGTAGACCTGGCGCAGTCCCGGGTCGATCTCCCTTGCCCGGTCGAGATCGCCGGCCTGTGCGGCCTCCCACATCTCACGCATCTGCGTGCCGACCAGGTGCGAGGCGACGAGGATCCCCCCCGCCCCGCCCAGCTCGAGCGTGCGCAGGAAGACGTCATCGTTGCCTGCCAGCAGCGTCAGCCCCTCGATCGGCTGCAGGTCGTCGTTGTTGGCCTGCTTGACCGCGACGACGTTGTCGATCTTGGCCAGCTCGGCAAGCAGCTCGGGAGGCACGTTGACGACCACCCGCGAGGGAATGTTGTAAGCGATGATCGGCATCTCGCCGGCCACTTCGGCGATCGCTTCGAAGTGGGCGACGAGGCCTGCCGGGTTGGGCTTGTTGTAGTACGGAGTGACGACCAGCGCCGCGTCGGCGCCGTGCTCGAGGGCGCTCTTGGTCAGCTCGACCGAGTGACGGGTGTCGTTCGTACCCGTGCCGAAGGCGAGCAGAACCTCGTCGCCGACCTCGTCGCGAACCGCATCGAGGAGGTCGAATCCCTCGGGATCGGTGACCGTGGCCGACTCACCCGTGGACCCGCAGAGGACCAGTCCGTTCGAGCCGTGCTCGACCAAGTGCCCGGCGAGCCTGCGGGCTGCGTCGAAGTCGACCCCGCCCTGTTCGTCGAAGGGGGTCACCATTGCCGTGATCACACCGTGGATCGGCTTCATCGGGTCAGGGTACCGTGGCAAGCTCAGAGGAGCTTCTCTAGACCGACGATGAAACGGTCCGGCAGCTCGGGAACCTTGCGCACGGCCAGGAGGACGCCGGGCATGAAGGAGCGGCGGTCGATCGAGTCGTGGCGAATGCTCAGCGTCTGGCCCTCGCCGCCGAAGACGACCTCCTGGTGCGCGACCAGTCCCGGCAGGCGCACCGAGTGGATCGGCTCGTGAACGTTGCCGCCGGCCTCGGAGATCAGTTCGGCGGTGCGCTTCGCCGTGCCCGAGGGCACGTCGAGCTTGCGGTCGTGATGCAGCTCGATGATCTCGCACTCAGGCATATGCGGAGCGATCCGCTGCGAGACGACCATCATCAGCACCGCACCGATCGCAAAGTTGGGGGCGACGAAGCAATTCGCCTCGGCTGCACCGGCGGCACTGCGCAGGGAGTCGAGGTCGAAGCCGGTCGTGCCGACGACGACGTGCACGCCCGCCTCGAGGCAGGCCTTGGCATTGGCGAGAGCCGTGTCCGGCGTGGTGAAGTCGACGACGACGTCAGCCTCGCCAAGCGTCTCGGCCAGCTCGACCCCGAGCGCCGGGTCGGCGCGGCCGGTCAGCTCCATGTCCTCGGCGCCCTCGACCGCCTCGCAGACGGCCTGTCCCATCCGCCCCGCGGCACCCGATGCGACGACGCGGATCATGCGGCGGCGAGCTGCTCGCTGACCGGCGCCAGGGCCTGGCGGAAGCGATCCTCGTCGCGGCCGATGCAGGCGGCCGAAAGGCGGTCGCCGCGATAGAGCTCGGTGGCAAGCTCGGCCATCTCATCGACCGTTACGGCATCCACCTTGGCCAGCATCTCGTCGAGGCTGTCGATCGGCAGGCCGAACAGGGTCGCGCGGGAGATCCGCGTCATCCTTGCCGCGGTCGACTCCGAGGAGAGGACGATGCGGCCCTTGACGCTCTCCTTCGCCCGGGTCAGCTCCTCGGGGGAGACCGGCTCGCTGCGGAGCCTCTCCAGCTCAGCGCCGATCACCTGGCAGGCCTCCTCGACGTTGTCCTCGCGGGTGCCGACGTAGGTCGCCACCAGGCCAGAGTCCGTGTACTGCTCGTTGTAGGAGCCGACCGAGTAGGCGAGGCCGCGCTTCTCGCGCACCTCGCGAAAGAGCCGCGAGGAGCTCGAGCCGCCGAAGATCGAGTCGAGGACGGCGAGCGCGTAGCGGCGCTCGTCCTCGCGGGTGATGCCGGGAGCGCCGAAGCAGATGTGGTACTGCTCGGTGTCCTTGCCGTAGAAGCAAAGCCGCGCCTCGTCCTCCGCGTTGGCGCTGGCCGCTGTGTTGGCGCTGGCTGTGGCCGGAGACACCAGGCGCTCGGTCAGCTCGACGATCCGCTTGTGGTCGATGTGGCCGGCGGCGCCGACGACGATGTTGGCGCCGGTGTAGCGGGCGCCGTGGTAGGCGGCGATCTGCGGGATCGGGATCGAGGCGATCACCTCCGCCTCGCCGAGCACGCGCCTCCCCAGCGGGTGGTCGCCGAAAACAGATTCGGCAAGCACGTCGTGAACGCGGTCCTGGGGCTCGTCCTCGTACATCGCGATCTCCTCCAGCACCACCTCGCGCTCGGAGTCGACCTCGGGGTAGGTCGGCGCCAAGAGCATCTCGGCGAGCAGGTCGAAGACCTCCTCGGTGTGCTCGTCGAGGAAGCGCGCGTGCAGGTGCGTCGTCTCCTTACCGGTAGCGGCGTTGACCGAGGCACCGAGCCCGTCGAAGCGCTCGGAGATCTCGATCGCGGAGAAGCGCTCGGTTCCCTTGAACAGCAGGTGCTCGAGGAAGTGGGAGACCCCGGCTTGGGCCGGGGTCTCGTTGCGCGAGCCCGTGCGCACCCAGAGCCCGAGCGCAACGGATCGCACCGAGGGAACCTCCTCGGTGACGACCCGTACGCCCGACTGCAGCTTGCTTAGCTCAGGTGCGCTCAATGCTCTTGCTTAGCGACGCTCGCGGTCGCCGCCCTCGCGGCGCCTGCGTCCATCGCGACCACCACGGCCGCCGCGATCTCCGCGGTCACCGCCGTTGCGGCGACCACCGTCGCCGGAGCCGACTGCGGCCAGCTCCTCCGGGCTCTTGCCCGCGACCGAGGGGTCGTCCGAGAGACGCAGGCCGATGCGGCCTCGCTCGCGGTCGACCTCGACCACGGTGACGTCGATCTCCTCGCCCGCACTGAGCACGTCGTCGACCGAGTCGACTCGCTCGCCGGGCTTCACGTTGGAGATGTGCAGGAGCCCGTCGGTGCCCTTGACCAGCTCGACGAAGGCGCCGAAGGTGGTCGTCTTGACTACCTTGGCGGCGTTGTAGCGATCGCCGACCTCGGCCTCCTTGGTCATCGACTCGATTCGGGCGACGCAGGCCTCGACCAGCGAACCGGTCGGAGCGTAGATCCGGATCGTGCCGTCGTCCTCAACGTCGATTTCGGCCTCGAACTCCTCGCAGAGAGCGCGAATCGTTTCGCCGCCCTTGCCGATCACGGCACCGATCTTCTCCTGGTCGATCTTGATCGACTCGATCCGCGGGGCGTGTTGGGAGAGCTGCTCGCGTGGGCCGTCGATCGCCTCGGCCATCTTGCCGAGGATGAACTGGCGGCCCTTGTTCGCCTGCTCCAGCGCGTCGGTGAGGATCTCGAAGGTGACGCCGGTGATCTTGATGTCCATCTGCAGCGCGGTGATCCCGTCTGCGGTACCGGCGACCTTGAAGTCCATGTCGCCGAGATGGTCCTCGACGCCGGCGATGTCGGTGAGGACGATGTAGTCGTCACCCTCCTTGATCAGGCCCATCGCAACACCGGCGACCGGCGCGCTGACCGGCACGCCCGCGGCCTGCAGGGCCATCGAGGAGGCGCAGACCGAGCCCATCGAGGAGGAGCCGTTCGACTCCAGCGTCTCCGAGACGACCCGGATCACGTAGGGGAAGTCCTCTTCGCTGGGGATGGTCGCGACCAGGGCCCGCTCGGCGAGCGCGCCGTGGCCGATGTCGCGCCGCTTCGGACCGCGCATGAAGCCGGCCTCCCCGACCGAGAAGGGCGGGAAGTTGTAGTGGTGCCAGAACTTCTTCGAGGTCTCCAGCCCGAGCGTGTCGATGCGCATGTCCATGCGCGTCGTGCCGAGGGCGGCATTGGAGAGGATCTGCGTCTCGCCGCGGGTGAAGAGCCCCGAGCCGTGCACGCGCGGGGAGATGTCCACCTCGCACTCGATCGGCCGGATCTCGTCTGCGGCGCGGCCGTCGGGGCGCTTCTTGTCGACGGCGATCGCCTTGCGGATCGTGTCCTTCTCGATTGAGCCGAAGGCGGCCTTGACCTCAGCGACTTGCTCCTCGTCGACCTCGTCGGCGTCGTCCGGGACCGCGTACTTGCCGACCACCTCGTCCTTGACCTTGTCGATTGCCTCGTAGCGCTCGAGCTTGCCCTCGGTGGCGATCGCGTCGATCAGGGCCTGGCCGTGGGAGGCGCGGATATCGCCGATCAGGCCCTCATCGATCGACGGTGCCTCGACCTCGATCTTCTCCTTGCCCGCCTTCTGCTGCAGCTCCTCCATCGCCGCGGTCAGCTTCTTGATCTCGGAGTGGGCGATGTCGAGGGCGTCGAGGATCTCCTGCTCGGTGACGCCGTTGGCGCCGGCCTCGACCATCAGGATCGCCTCGTCGGTGCCGGCGACGATCAGGTCGAGGTCGAGCTCCGGGAGGTCCTCCTCGGACGGGTTAACGACGAAGTCGCCGTCGAGCTTGCCGATCCGCACGGCGCCGACATGGGCGGCGACCGGGACCGGTGAGATCGCCAGCGCCGCCGAGGCGCCGTTCATGGCGAGGATGTCGTAGGGGTTGACCTGATCCACCGACATCGGGATCGCGACGAGCTGGGTCTCGTAGTGCCAGCCCTTCGGAAACAGCGGCCGGATCGGCCGGTCGATCATGCGGGCGGTCAGAGTCGCCTTCTCGCCCGAGCGGCCCTCGCGACGGAAGAACGAGCCGGGGATCTTGCCCGCGGCGTACATCCGCTCCTCTACGTCGACGGTGAGGGGAAGGAAATCCACGTCGCGAAGGTTGCCGACGGTTGCGGTGCAGAGCACCATCGTGTCGCCGGCCTGAACCACGACCGCGCCACCCGCCTGCTTCGCGAGCTTTCCGGTCTCGAAGGAGATCTGGCCGTCGCCGATGTCCGCCGAAACGCGGGTAACGTCAAACATGCTCATTTAGTTGTCCTACCTCCGGCCGCCCGGATGGCGGCCATCTGCTTTCAGAACTCTCGTTCTCTAACCGGACGAAGGGTACAGGCCTCGAAAACGGCTGGCGTACCGGTGACTCCGGCACGGATACCCGACTCGAAATCGCGCCGAACCCGGGCTGCGACCGCAGCGGAGCGGCGGTCGTCCTCGAAGCGTTCGAGGTCGAGCTCGAGGCGCTTGGCACGCTCCCAGAGATGAGGATCGTCGACGTGACTGCGATCGGCGTAGAGCGAGTCGACCATCTCGAAAAAGTGTCCCTGCAGGCCGGCGGCCTCGGCGGCCGCGTGCAGGGCTGGGGAGCGCGGGTGCTTGCTGGCGACCGGGAAATGGCGAAAGACCACCTCCTCCCCGCTTGCTGCGGTCTTTGCCCAGGTACCGGCGCAGTGCGGGCAGCCGAGGTCGGCGTAGACGATCCAACCCGTCCCCTCGCCCCTGCGGTGATCCTCCGGGCCGACCGGAGGGACCGGGGCGCTGGTGAGATCGCTCATTGAAGGATTGTGTGCCCTAGAGGGGGCACAATGCTTCAGCCGGCGTTCGAGGAGCCCAGCGCGTCGAAGATCAGGTTGGCGCCGGGGATCTCCAGCGGCGTCGGCGACTCGTGCACCCACTCGACCGTGCCCTCCTCGTCGACCAGGACGAGCGAGCGGTTGGCATGGCCGACCTTCTCGATGTAGGCGCCGTAGGCACGCGCCACCTCACCCTTGGGCTCGAAGTCGGCGAGCAGCGGCGTATCTGTCCCGAGCTTCTCCTGGAAGGCCTTGTGGGCGAAGCCGTGGTCGACGCTGATTCCCAGCATCTGCACTCCCTTGGCCTCGATCTCCGGCTTCACCTCTTGGTAGATCGAAAGTTGGTCGGTGCAAACCGGGCTGAAGTCGAGCGGGTAGAAGACGAGTAGGACCTTCTGGCCGCGGAAGTCTGAGAGCGAGACCTTCTTGCCGTCCTGGTTGCGAAGGGTGAACTCGGGAGCCGGCTCGCCGGCCGCGATCATCGACGCAGGCCGAGTTCGGCGACCAAGGAGCGGTAGCGCTCGAGGTCGTGGCGCTCGAGGTAGCGCAGCATGCGGCGGCGCTTGCCGACGAGCATCAGCAGCCCGCGACGGGAATGGTGGTCCTTGGCGTGCGTGCGCAGGTGCTCGGTGAGTTCGTTGATCCGCTCGGTGAGCAGGGCGACCTGTACCTCGGCGGAGCCGGTGTCGCCCTCGGCGCGACCGTACTTGCCGATCAGCTCGCTCTTTTTTTCCTTGGTAAGGCTCATCGCGTAAAAAACCGCGCTCCAGAGGAGATCGCGGCCGCTGGAAAGTAGCACAGGCGCCTCAGGTGAAGAGGGAGCGAGCCGGCATCCTCCTCACTCGCAACTCGTCGATACAGAGTCTTGGAGCTGTCGCCTAAGGCGCCCCAAGGGGCGTCAGCTCGCCAGCTTCCATCGACGAGTTGCGAGTGTGAGCTGGGGTACCCCGTCCCTTCCGGCTGCAGCTGTGTCAGCTGCGCTGGAATGTGCTGCAGACCTGCTTCGCGTCCTCTACGTCGAGGCGCATCTGGGTAATCAGCTCCTCTACTCCGGCGAAGCGCTTCTCGCCGCGCAGGCGCTCGACGAAGGCGACCCGCAGCTCGGTTCCGTAGAGGTCTCCGTCGTAGTCGATCAGGTAAGTCTCGATCAACACCCCGCGGCCGGTCTCGAAGGTCGGCCGCACGCCGACGTTGACTGCGGCCGGGACGCCGTTGGCAAAGGCGGCGTAGACGCCGTGGCCTGGAATCGCGAGGCGGTCGTCGGGGACGATGTTGGCGGTCGGGAAGCCGAGCTCGCGGCCGCGCTGGTCGCCGCCGACGACGGTGCCCTCGACCATGAAAGGGGCACCGAGGCAGTGGCGGGCACCCTCCATGTCGCCGGCCGCGATCAGCGCCCGGATCCTGGTCGAGGAGACGGTCTCCCCGTCGACCTCGACCAGTGGTACGACACGGGTCTCGAACTCCGGATGCGCGGAGAGCATCTGCGGGTCGCCCTGCGCTTTGGCGCCGAAACGGAAGTTCTCGCCGACCGAGACCTGGGTGGCGCCCAGCCGCTCGACCAGGACCCCCTCGATGAAGTCCTCGGCGCTGCGCTGGGCGAACTCGCGATCGAAGGGGATCACGACGAGCTCCTCCACGCCGAGGCCTTCGATCACGTCGCGCTTGACCACGAAGGGCATGATCAACTTCGGCAGGGCCGCCGGATGCAGGATCTCCAGCGGGTGGGGATCGAAGGTGAGAACCGTGTCGGCGTCATCGATCACCGCCTGGTGACCGCGGTGGACTCCATCGAAGGTCCCGATCGCGACGTGCCGCGGCCGTGGCTCGGCGTCAGGGAGCGAGGTGACCTGGATGCTCATCGCAGCGCCTCTCCGGCGGCGGGTACGAGATCGGCGACCGCGTCCAAGCTGACCTCTTCGCCCGCGTTCTCGATTTTGAACGGCCCTATGGCGGTGCGGCGCAGCTGCGAGCAGTAGGCGTCGTCGAGAGTCTCGATCAGGGTGCGGATGTAGGTGCCGGTCGAGCACTCGATCTCATACGACGCGCTCTCGGGGTCTTGTGTGAGGAGGTCGGCGCGGTAGACATCGACCTCACGCTCGGGTGTCTCGACGGTCTCGCCGCGGTGGGCCTTGCGGTAGAGCCGCTCGCCGCCGACCCGGACCGCGGAGGTCATCGGCACCCGCTGCCGCACGCGGCCGGTGGGCAAGTCGAGCGAGTCCGGCACCTTCCCGGTCTCGGTCAGCTCGCCGTCCGGATCGCCGGTGCTCGAACGCCAGCCAAGGCGCGCGGTCGCGAGGTAGGTCTTCGGCAGACCCACCAGGAAGCGCTGGATCCGCGTCGCGCGCCCAAGGAGCACGAGCAGCAAGCCGGTGGCGAAGGGATCGAGGGTGCCGGCGTGGCCGGCCTTGCAGCGGCGTTCGCGTCGGACGCGGGCGACCATGTCGTGCGAGGTTATCCCGGCTGGCTTGTCGCAGAGCAATACCGCGCTCACGGCCTCCTCGGACACGCCTTAAGAGCCGATCTGGGCTTTGACC
Organism: uncultured Solirubrobacterales bacterium; assembly: GCA_963697695.1. GTDB lineage: Bacteria > Actinomycetota > Thermoleophilia > Solirubrobacterales > 70-9 > VRUE01. The sequence continues at coordinate 189,383 of OY969094.1, read as the reverse complement.
TCACCGCAGAGGAAGGAGACCAGTTCCTCCAGACCGAGGTCGGTTGAGAAACCCGCGGCGCGCTTGTGCCCCCCTCCCCCGTTCTTGCGGGCGATCGCCGAGACGTCGACGTCGCCGCCGCTGGAGCGCAGGCTCACCTTGCGGGCGGCGCGACCGCGGTCGCCCTGGTCGCGGATCAGCGCCGCCACCCTCGCCCCCTCGACCGAGCGCAGGTGGTCGATGATCCCCTCGGTCATCTCCTCGCCGGCTCCGCTCGCCGCGTAGTCGGCGGTTGAGACGTAGGAGACCACGAGCCTGTCTCCGCAGTAGCGCTGGATCCCATTCAGGGCGCGAGAGACGAGACGCAGCTTCTCGATCGGCACGTGCTCGTAGAGGCGGCGGTAGGTGTCGTCGACCTCGACCCCCGCCTCGATCAGCTCCGCCGCGATCCGGTGGGTGCGGGCATCGGTGTTCTCGTACATGAACTTGCCCGTGTCGGTGACCAGGCCGACGTAGAGAGCCGAGGCGATCTCGGGTGTGATCTGCGCCCCGAGCAGGGTCGCCAGCTCGAAGACGATCTCCGCTGTCGAGGAGGAGCTGGTGTCGACCAGGTTGACGTCGCCGAAGAGCGTGTTGTCGTGGTGGTGGTCGATGTTGATCCTGAAGTTGTCTCCCGCGGTGAGGAAATCGACCGGCATGCGGTCGATGTTGCCGCAGTCGAGGAAGATCACCGTGCGGTCGGCCATGTCCGCGGGCGCCTCGTGGAAGACCTCCTCCAGGGGCAGGAAGCGGTACTCGATCGGCAGCGGGAACTCCTTGGCAGCGAGGAACATCACCGAGTCTTTGCCGAGCTGGGTGAGCACGTGGTGCATGCCGAGCAACGAGCCGAGAGCGTCGCCGTCAGGCCCCTCGTGGGCGGTGATCAGGAAGCGGTCGCGCGAGCGCAGCTCGCTCGCGACCTGCTCGATCTCAGCTGCCGCGATGCTGGTCCCGTCGCTCACTCTTCCTCTCCCTCGTCGAGCAGCTGCGAAATCCGCATGCCCTGCTCGATCGTGGTGTCGTAGTGGAAGGAGAGGGTCGGGGTGCGCTTCATCCGCGTCTCCGCCGCGATCTTCGACTGCAGCACGCCGTGGGAGGAGCGCAAACCCTCCAGGGTCGCCTCTCGCTCCTCCTCGGTGCCGAGCACGCTGACGTGCACCTTGGCGGTGCGCAGGTCTGGGCTGGTCTCAACCGAAGTCACGGTGACGAAGCCGATGCGCGGATCACCCAACTCGGTGGCAACCGCAGCGCCGATAACCTCGCGAAGCACCTCGTTGATGCGCCGCATGCGAGGGGTGGCCATCCTACTCCAGCGTCTGCTCGACCTGCTTGGTCTTGTAGAACTCGAGCACGTCGCCCTCCTTGACGTCGGCGTAGCCATCGAGCACGATGCCGCACTCCTGGCCCTCCTCGACCTCCTGCACGTTGTCTTTGAAGCGGCGCAGGGAGCCGAGTTTGCCGCCCCAGATGACGGTGCCGTCGCGGATCAGGCGGACGCTGGCGTCGCGCTGGACCTTGCCCTCGCTGACGATGCAGCCGGCGATCCGGCCGACCTTGGAGGCCTTGAAGGTCTGCTTGACCTCGGCCTCGCCGACGGTCTCCTCGACCTCGACCGCCTCCAGCAGGCCCTCCATCGCGTTGCGCAGGTCTTCGGTGATTTTGTAGATCACCGAGTAGGTGCGGATGTCGACGCCCTCGCGCTCGCCGGCGCGGCGGGCATCGGCCAGGGGGCGGACGTTGAAGCCGATGATGATCGCGTCGGAGGCCGAGGCCAGCATCACGTCGGACTCGTTGATGCCGCCGGTCTGCGAGTGGATGATGTTGATGCCGACCTGCTCCTGGGGCACCTTGGCGATCTCGTCCTGGAGCGCCTCCAGTGAGCCGGCGACATCGGCCTTGAGCACGATGTTGAGCTCCTTGATGTCCCCCTCCTGCACCCTGGAGAACACCTCCTCGAGGCTGACCTTGCGTGCCTGGCGCCGTGCCAGTGCCTCGGTCTTGAGTCGGTTGGCGCGCTCCTGGGCGTCCTGGCGGGCGCGACGGTCGTTCTCGGCCGCGCGGACGAACTCGCCGGCGTCCGCGACGCCGTCGAAGCCGAGAACCTCGACCGGCATCCCGGGGCCGGCGCTCTGTACGCGCTTGCCGGTGAAATCGTGCATGGCCCGTACCCGCCCCCACTGCGGACCGGCGACGAGCGAGTCGCCGACGTTGAGCGTGCCACGCTGGACCAGGATCGTGACCACCGGGCCTCGGCCGGGGTCGAGCTGGGACTCGACCACCGTGCCCGAGGCGGGAGCTTCGGGATTGGCTCCAAGCTCCTCGAGCTCGGCGACCAGCAGGATCATCTCGAGCAGTTTGTCGAGGCCTTCGTGGGTCTTGGCGGAGACGTCGCAGTAGACCGTCTCACCCCCCCAGTCCTCCGGAGTGAGGCCATCGGCAGCAAGCTCGTTGCGGACCCGGTCGGGCTGGGCGCCCTCCTTGTCGATCTTGTTGACCGCGATCAGGATCGGCACGTCGGCGGCGCGGGCGTGGTCGATCGCCTCCTTGGTCTGCGGCATGACGCCGTCATCGGCGGCGACGACGACGACGGCGATGTCGGTGACCTTGGCACCACGGGCGCGCATCGCCGTGAAGGCGGCGTGGCCGGGGGTGTCGAGGAAGGTGATCGTCTTATCGGAATGGTGAACCTGGTATGCGCCGATGTGCTGGGTGATGCCGCCGGCCTCGCCGGCGGCAACCTCGGTCTCGCGGATCGCGTCGAGCAGCGAGGTCTTGCCGTGGTCGACGTGACCCATGATGGTGACCACGGGCGGTCGGTCGGCGAGCTCCTCGTCGGTGTCCTCGAACTCGGGCGCCTCGGGCTCCTCGTCGGCGGCGGTCACGATCTCAAGCTTGCGGTCGTACTCGTCGGCGATCGCCGAGATCGACTCGTCGGTGAGGGTTTGAGTGAGGGTCGCCATCTCCCCCATCGTCATCAGCTTCTTGATCACCTCGGCGCTGCCGAGGCCGAGCAGCTCGGCGACCTCGCGCACGGTCGCCCCGGAGGGGACCTTGGTCGCCTCGGGCTCAGCCGCCTCGACTTTGGGCGGCGGCTCCTCCAGCAGCGGCCTGCGGCGGCGGCCTCCGCGGCGGCGCGGTGGCCGCTGCGGCGGTGGGCCACCCATCTGATCGCGGCGCGAGGCCTGCGAATCGATCACGACGCGGCGCTTTTTCGATCCCGCACCGCCGCCGCTGCCGCCGGCTGATTTCTCGGCCGGGCGTACAGGCCCTTTGGAGGCCTGCGTCGGTTTCGGCGTCGGTTTTGCGGGCGCTTTCGGCGCCTCGGCGGGCTTCGGCTTGGTCGCCGTCGCCGTTCCCCCGTCTCCCTTGGCGGCCTGGATCGCCTTCAACGCATCGGCCTCCTCGACGCTGGAGGCAGCCGCTTTCGCCTCGACCCCAGCCCCCTTCAGCGCCGCCAGCAGCTCTTTGCTGCTCAGCCCCTGCGCTTTCGCGATCTCGTGAACCCGTTTTTTAGCCACTAGGACTGCTCTGCCTCCTCGGCGACGGGCTCCATCTCGTCAGCGGGTTTTTCGGGCGCTTCGTCCCGCGTCAGCTCTGCGCCCTCGGGCTCGGACTCCGCCACCGCGGCCTCGTCCTGAGCTTCCTCCGACGCATCTTCCGCGGGTGGCGTCGGGGATGAGCCCTCCGGGGTGTTCGCCGGAGGGTCATCCTCGGCGACAGGACCCGCGGCGGATTCGTCGGAACCCTGATCGGGAGTCGCTTCGGCGGTCTCCTCCTCGGGCACCTCCTCGACGAACTCCGCTTCCGCCTTCTGAACGATCTCGTCGACCTGACCCTGGTCGGCGTCCGGATCGGCGAGGATCTCGACCTCGGCTTCGGAAACGGACGCCAGGATGACCATCTGGTTGGTGTCGAAGCGGCTCAGTGCCTGGTGCTGAGGGAGCCCGCAGTAGGTCGACTCGGAGATCGCGGCATTCGGACAACGACGCCCGTTCGAGAGCACCGCCATGCAGCGCCCGTCGAATGTTTCTTCGCCCTCGTACTCCACATCCTGGTCCTCCTGGGAGAACTCGGTCTCGGACTTGATGTCGACCCGCCAGCCGGTGAGCCTGGCCGCGAGACGGGCATTCTGGCCATCGCGGCCGATCGCCAGCGAGAGCTGGTCGTCGGGGACGATCACGGTCGCCTGACGCTCGTCGTCATCGACGATCACCTCGCGAACGCGGGCCGGTGAGAGCGCCTTGGCAACGAAGCGGGCGGGCTCGTCGTTGTGGGGGATGATGTCGATCTTCTCGCCGCGGAGCTCGGAAACGACCATCCGCACCCGCGAGCCGCGCGGACCGACGCAGGCGCCTACCGGGTCGACCCCGTCGGCGTGCGAGATCACGGCGATCTTCGAGCGATAGCCGGGCTCGCGAGCGACGCCGACGATCTCGACCAGCTTGTCGGCGATCTCGGGTACCTCGAGTTCGAACAGCTTCTTGATCAGCTCCGAGCTGCGCCGTGAGACGACGATCGCCGGGCCTTTGGTCGAGTCGGAGACGTCGGTGATCACCGCCTTGACCCGCATTCCGTGGTCGTAGCGCTCGTTGTAGACCTGCTCGGACTTTGGCAGCAGCGCCTCGACCCGCTCGCGCAGCTGCACCAGCGTGTAGCGCTTGTCCGACTGCTGGATGATGCCCGTGATCAGCTCGCCGACCCGGTCCTGGTACTCGTCGAACATCATCATCCGTTCGGCCTCGCGGATCCGCTGCAGGATCACCTGCTTGGCGGTCTGGGCCGCAATCCGGCCGAAGTCTTCGGGGGTGACGTCGCGGGTGCTGATCTGGTCCTCGTAGGGGGCGATCATCGCCGGATCGAGTTCGGGCTCCTCCGGCTCGCGCAACTCGCCGGTCTCCGGGTCGATCTCGCGCTCTTCTTCCTCCTGGGCCTCGGCAGCCTCGGCGAGCAGCTTCTCCTCCAGCTCGGGCGGCAGGATCAGTTCGAAGACGCGGAAATCGCCGGTTTCGTGGTCGAGGTCGACGCGGGCGTATTTCGCCGCCCCCGGGGTCTTCTTGTAGGCCGAGAGGAGCGCGTCCTCGAGCGCGTCCATCAGCTTGTCCGCGGAGATCCCCTTCTCCTGCTCGAGCGCCTTGACAGCTTCGACGATCTCCTTGCTCACTGGATCTCCTTGTGGTCGCGGTACTTAGGACCGGGTGAGGAGATCTCCAACGAGTACTCCGCCCGCAGATGGTTGAGATGCCTGGTAACCCGCTCGCAGAGGGCGAGATCGACACCTTCGGGATGGTCGATGAAGAGGCGCAGCGACTCCTTGCCGGGCTGCTCGAGCGCGACGAGATCGAGCTCGGAATCGAGCTCCTGAAGCTGTTTGCGGATGTCCTGCTGGAGGTCTTGCATCGGTTGAGGCCGTAAAAAAAGTGGGCCAGGCCCACTTCGGGTACAACGGTGAGGCGATAAAGCTTGTGGCGAGTATAGCTTGGCCGTAGCCCTGGGGAACAGCAATCTCCTCCCTCGGACAAGCGTCGCGCTAATTAGCGCGACGCTTTGAGTATCCGCCCGCTGGAGGAGATTGCTGTTCCCCGTCGCGGAGGGAGCTGACTCGATCCAGGATTGCCTCGGCGATGACGTCCTTGGATGCTTGCGGGATCCGATCGGTGCTTTTTGGATCGATCAGGGTGACGGCGTTTTCTTGGCTCTCGAAGCCGATTTCGGGGTTGGAGACGTCGTTGAGGACCATCAGGTCGGCGCCCTTGCGCTGGAGCTTCTCGCGGGCTCGGTCGACGTTCTCGCCGGCTTCGGCGGCGAAGGCGACGATCGTCTGCTGGTCGATGCGAGTGGCGGTGAGGCCGGCGAGGATGTCCTCGGTGGGTTCCAGGTGGAGGTCGAGGCCGTCCTCGCGCTGCAGCTTGCCCTCGGCGACCTCCTGGGCGCGGAAATCCGCCGGAGCGGCGGCCATCAGGAGGACATGCGCGTGGGGGAACTCGCTGCCGGCCGCGGCGGCCAGTTGCTCGCCGGTCTCTACGTCGATGCGCCGGACCCCGGCGGGCCCGGTGAGCGCGACGTTGGCGGCGATCAGGGTTACGTCGGCGCCGCGACGGGCGGCGGCGGCGGCGAGGGCAAGGCCCATGCGGCCGCTGGAGCGGTTGCCGAGGAAGCGGACGGAGTCGATCGGCTCGCGGGTGCCGCCGGCGGTCACCAGGACCCTGAGCCCGTCCCAGGGACGGTGGCCCGTCGGCATCTCCGCTTCCAGGCGTGCCAGGAGCTTGGCCGGATCGGGAAGCCTCCCCTTGCCATGCTCGCCCCGGGAGGCCAGTGCCCCCTCGTCGGGCTCGATCACGATCACGCCCCGCTCACGCAATATCGCCAGGTTTGCCTGGGTCGCGGCGCCGCCGTACATGCGGTCGTTCATCGCCGGAGCCACCAGGCGCGGCGCGGTACAGGCGAGGAAGGAGGTGGTCAGCATCGAGTCGGCGTTGCCGGCGGCGAGCTTCGCCACTGTGTTCGCCGACGCCGGCGCGACCAGGTAGGCATCGCAGTTGGCGGCCAGCTCGAGGTGCCCGATCGGATCGTGCTCGGGGCGAGGATCGCCGGGAAAGCCGCCCCGCATCGGATCGGGGTCGAACTCCGAGGTAAGCACCGGCGCGCCGACGATCCCCTCGAACGAGGCGGCGCCGACGAAGCGGGTCGCTGCCTCGGTCATCAGCACCCGCACGCCGTGGCCGGCGCTGGTGGCCAGCCGGGCGAGCTCGAGCGACTTGTAGGCGGCAATCCCGCCACTTACGCCAAGCAGGATTCGAGCCATGCCTTCCTCCTGGTCCGGTCGCGCCGGGGCGCGACTAGGAGCGGTACTCGTACTTGAGCTTGCCCTCGGCGATCTCCTCGAGGGAGATCGAGAGGTAGTTGCGGTCACCCGCGGTCTCGACCATCGGCGGCGGGTACTCGCCGAAGCTGCCCTCGCCGAGGCTGTGGAAGTAGCTGTTGATCTGCCGCGCACGCTTGGCGGCGACGACCACAGCTGCGTAATGGGAGTCGGTGTGCTCGAGGAGCTTGTCTACGCGTGGTTTGATCATTCGGCCCGGGAGTCTAGAGGTAAGCCCAACTCGGCGCGCACGATCCCCTCCAGATCGGATGCGGCACGCGTGAGGTCGTCGTTGACGACCAGGTGGGCGAACTCGTCCTGGGCGGCCAGCTCCTGCTCGGCGACCTCGAGACGGGCGTCGATCGCCTCGATGCTGTCGGTGCCGCGCGACTCGAGGCGCCGGCGCAGTGCAGTTGGATCGGGAGGGGCGATGAAGACCTGGACCGACTCCCTCATCGCGGCCCGGACCTGCCGCGCACCCTGCACCTCGATCTCGAGCACGACCGAGTGCCCTGCGTCGAGGCGACGCCGCACCTCCGAGCGCAGGGTGCCGTAACGGTTGCCGCTGTAGGTGGCGAACTCGAGAAAGTCTTCTGCGTCGATCCGCTCGCTGAACTCGTCCGGGGTGAGGAAGTGGTAGTCGCGCCCATCGGCCTCCCCCTCTCTGGGCTCACGTGTGGTCGCCGAGATCGACAGCTCGAGGTCGGGCACCCGCTGGAGCAACTCGGAGATCAGCGTTCCCTTGCCGACGCCGGATGGACCAGTTATTACGAATACCTTGGGCATAGACGGCCGCGAAAACCAAGCAGATCGGCCGGACGCAGGGAGCGTGGCGTGCTCTGCACGCGAGCGATCGAGGACGCCGATATGCGCCGGTTTGCAGCGGCCGCGCTAGCGGCGAAGCTGACTTACGAGCTCGGTGCGCTGGCGCTCCGAGAGGCCGCCGATCGTCTTCGACGGCGAGATCCGGCACTGGTTGAGGATGCGATTGGTCTTCACTCGACCGTACTTTGGTACCGCCAGCAGCATGTCGAAGACCTTCGCGGTCATCACATACTCGGGTGGGTCGAGCAGCAGGGCGTGAATGCTCGCTTTGCCCGCTTTCAGGTCCTTCTTCAGCCTGGCGCGGGCCGTGCGGATGTCGTTTGCCCGTTTGAGGGCGTCCATCCGTTGGTCCAGCGACCGCTCCGGCGCGGCGGCTGAGGTCTTGACTGGGGCAGGCATTGTGGGCGGCGAGTATAGCCGCGGGTCACCAGCGTGCAAGGCCATCGCACCCTTTTCCCTGGAAATTCATCTCAACCTTCAGTCGAGGTTGAGGCCTAAGTGCCGATGGTTGCGCCCTCGACACTGCTATCGAGCAGTTGAGAGAGCTCGGCAGCGACACGTTTGCCTGCCCTCGGGTCGCGGAAGCTCTCGGTGCCGACCGCCACCAGAGTGGCTCCGGCTGCCAGCAGTTCGGCCGCGTCGGCACCGCTGCAGACCCCTCCCGTCCCCACGATCGGCAACTTGGTCGCGGCCGCGACCGCCCTGACCTGAGCCACCGCGATCGGACGCACCGCCGGCCCCGATAGACCGCCATGACCAGCCGCGATTCCCGGCTTGCCGGTCGCCGGATCGATCGCACTCGCCTTCAGCGTGTTGATCAGCGAGACGGCATCGGCTCCGCCCTCCTCGGCGGCCACCGCGACCTCCGCCGGGTTCGCAACGTTGGGCGTCAGCTTCACGATCAAAGGCTTTTCGGTCAGTGGCCGCAACGCCTCGAGCAAGGTCACGGTCTCGCCTGGCTGCTCTCCCACGATCAGGCCAGAGTGGACGTTGGGGCATGACACGTTGAGCTCGATCGCTGCGACCTCCTCCCTCTCCCCCACGCCTTGAACCAACCGCGAGAACTCCTCTCCGCTCGTTCCCATAACGGAAACGATCAGTGGCACCGGCAGCCCGGCAAGCTGGGGCAGATCTTCGGCCAGGAACCCCTCCAACCCCTTGTTGGGCAGCCCGATCGAATTGATCATCCCCGCCGGCGTCTCCCAGATCCGCTGCGGCTCATTCCCTGTCCGCGCCTCCGGCGTGATCGTCTTCGAGACGAAGGCCGAAAACGGAAAGCTCCTCAGAAGCTCATCGCCGTAAACGCGCCACGCCGCGATGACATCGAACGTGCCCGACGCGTTGACAATCGGATGACTCAGCTCAATCCCACAGAACTCCACGGCCGTACTCCGTCCTGCTGATCTATTCCTGCGGGGGGGTGGCGTCGCAGGGGGGACCGCCCCTGAGGAAGCTTTAGCTATCGGAGGGGGCGGTGGGTCCCCTGCGGCGACAGGACCCGCCGGCCCAGGGCGCACCACAGGACCGTCCACGCACAGCCGCAGGTATCCGCCACCTGCCTTGGGCACGGCGCAACCGAAGCAAGCGCCGTAGCCACAAGCCATTGGGGACTCCATCGCGAGCTCACAAGGGACGTCGGCGTCTGTACACATGACGCCGACGGCGTCGAGCATGGGCGGAGGGCCGCAGGCGTAAACAGCTGCTGTTGAGGCGTCGTCGCCCGAGAGCATGGACGCAAGCAGGTCGGTTACGTAGCCGTGGTGACCGATATGGCCGTCGTCGCTGGCTAGGCGCACCTCGCAGCATGAGAAGAGGTCGTCGAGGCCGCCGGAGTGGGCTTCGTCGCGGAAGCCGAGCAGGACTCGGGTGGGGATGTTGTGCTCAGAGAACCGCCGCCGCAGCAGGGCCAGTGGAGCGATGCCAATGCCGCCGCCGACCAGGATCGCCCCCGCCGCAGGTCCCCGCCGAACTGCATCAACTTCTCTACCTGCTGGATCGAAAAGTCGATGCAGTTCCTTGGGGGTGGAGAAGGAGTTGCCGAGGGGGCCGTTGACCCAGACGCGCTCGCCCGGTTTCAGCCCGTAAAGGCGGTCGGTGCCGGGGCCGATGCCCTCGATCAGGAAGTCGAGGCGGACGCCGTTCGGGGTGGGCTCCGCCTCGGCCACGGATAGGGCACGGGGCAGGAAGGGGCGCTGGTCTCGCTCCTCCCAGTGCGCCTCGGTGGCGAGCATGTAGAACTGGCCTGGGAGCGGCTCGGGGCCCTCCTCGTCCAGCAGCGAGAAAAGCCTGTAGCCGCCGGAGGCTTTGTTCTCCGTTACCTCGCAGAGGCGCCGCCCGAAGGGTGCCGGCTCAGGCATCCGCGGTGGCGGAGGAAGCGGTGGCGACGCCGTGTATCTCCTGCAGAGAGCGCACCTCGGCCTCCCCCCCGGCCTTGGCGGCGATCGCCCGCGCCGCAGCGGAGGCGCCGGTCATCGTCGTTATGCAGGGAATCCCGTGGCGAACGGCGGCGGTTCGGATCTCATAGCCGTCGGCGCGGGCGCCGGAGCCCGTCGGGGTGTTGATCACGAGGTCGCAGCGGCGCTCGCGGATCAGGTCGACGACGTGGGGCGAACCCTCGGCCAGCTTGTTGATCGGGGTGACCGGCACGCCCATCGCCGAGATCGCCTGCGCCGTACCGCCGGTCGCGATCACCTCGAAGCCGAGGTCGTGGAAGCGAGCGGCGATCTGCGTCGCCGCCGGCTTGTCGGTGTCGGTCACCGTGATGAAAACCGACCCTTCCGCCGGCAGCGAGACCCCAGCGGCAGCCTGTGCCTTGCCGAAGGCGGTCGGGAAGTCGGCGGCGATGCCCATCACCTCGCCGGTGCTCTTCATCTCCGGCCCGAGCACCGAATCGGCGCCGGCGAAGCGGGCAAAGGGCAGGACCGCCTCCTTGACGCTGACATGGCCGCCCGGCGCCTCGGCGAGGTCCTGGTCGGCGAGCTTCTCGCCCAGCATCAGGCGGGCGGCGACCTTCGCCAGCGGCACGCCGGTCGCCTTGGAGACGAAGGGCACTGTGCGCGAAGCGCGCGGATTGGCCTCGATCACGTGCAGTTCGTTGCCCGCGACCCCGTACTGGATGTTGATCAGGCCGATCACGCCAAGCTCGAGCGCGATCTGCTTCGTCGTTGCCCGGATCTCCTCCAGCATCTCCTCGCCGAGGCTCATCGGCGGGATCACGCAGGCCGAGTCGCCCGAGTGCACGCCCGCCTCCTCGACGTGCTGCATGATCCCCGCGACGTGGACGTCCTCGCCGTCGGCGAGGGCATCGACGTCGACCTCGATCGCGTTCTCGAGGAAGCGGTCGAGCAGCAGCGGGTGCTCTTGGTCAGCCTTGACATGGGCCTTCAGGTAAGCGCTGAGGTCCTCAGTCGAGTAACAGATCTCCATCGCCCGGCCGCCGAGCACGTAGGAGGGGCGAACCAGCAACGGGAAGCCGACCTGCTCGGAGATCGTCATCGCCTCCGCCGCCGAGAGCGCCGTCCCGTAGGGCGGATGTTTGACGCCCAGCCGCCGCAGAAGGGCGCCGAAGCGGCCGCGATCCTCGGCAAGGTCGATCGCGTCGACGGGAGTGCCGAGCAGCGGCACGCCTGCCTCCTCCAGCGCCCGCGCCAGCTTCAGCGGGGTTTGGCCACCGAACTGGACGATCACCCCCTCCGGCTTCTCCTGCTCGCAGACCGCGAGCACGTCCTCCGTTGTGAGCGGCTCGAAGTAGAGGCGGTCGGAGGTGTCGTAGTCGGTCGAGACGGTCTCCGGATTGCAGTTGATCATCACCGCATCGCGGTCCAGCTCGCGTGCGGTCATCGCTGCGTGTACACAGCAGTAGTCGAACTCGATCCCCTGGCCGATGCGGTTGGGGCCGGCTCCGAGGATGACGACGGAGCGCTTCTCCCCCCGCCGCACCTCCGAGGAACCCACGCCGGAGGTGCGGCGCTCGTGGGCTGAGTAGTAATAGGGGGTCGCGGCCTCGAACTCTGCGGCGCAGGTGTCGACCGACTTGTAGGTGCGGACGAGCCCCTCGGTGCCGTCGCCGTCGTTTGCGAGGGCCTGCAGCTCGCGCAGGAACCAGCGGTCGACGAGGCAGCGCTCGTGCACGGTCTCGGCCTCGATTCCGCGCCGGAAAGCCTCCAGGACGAGGTCAAAGCGCTCCGGACAGGGCTTGCGCAGGAGCTCGAGCAGCTCCTCGTCGCCGTCGGGCGCCTGCGCCGGGGAATCCAGCTCGCGCGAACGCATCGCCTTGGCAAAGGATTCGCGGAAGGTCCGCCCGATCGCCATCACCTCGCCGACGCTCTGCATGTGGGTCGAGAGCCTGCCCTCGGCGCCGGGGAACTTCTCGAAGGCAAAGCGCGGGATCTTCGTCACCACGTAGTCGATCGTCGGCTCAAAGGAAGCGGGCGTGGCGCGAGTGATGTCGTTGGGAATCTCCTCCAGGGCGTAGCCGACGGCCAGCTTCGCCGCCATCTTGGCGATCGGGAAGCCGGTCGCCTTCGAGGCCAGGGCCGAGGAGCGCGAGACCCTCGGGTTCATCTCGATGACGACGATCTCGCCGCTCTCTGGATTGACGCCGAACTGGACGTTGGAGCCACCCGTCTCCACACCGACCGCGCGGATCACGCGGATCGCCTGGTCGCGCAACTCCTGGTAGAGAGGGTCGGTGAGAGTTTGGGCCGGGGCGACGGTGACCGAGTCCCCAGTGTGGACGCCCATCGGATCGACGTTCTCGATCGAGCAGACGATGACGACGTTGTCGTTGCGGTCGCGCATGACCTCGAGCTCGAACTCGCCCCAGCCGAGCACCGACTCCTCGACCAGGACCTGGTTGATCGGGCTGGCCGCGAGCCCCTCGGAGACGACCTGGCGCAGCTCGGTCTCGGTCTCCCCCACGCCACCGCCCTGGCCGCCCATGGTGAAGGCCGGACGGATGATCGCGGGGAGGGTGATACGGCCGTCGGCCAGCGCCGTCTCCACCTCGGCCAGGCTCTCGACCGTGATCGACCAGGGAATGCGCAGGCCGGCCTCGGTCATCGTTTGGCGGAACTCCTCGCGGTCCTCGGCGCGGCGGATCGCGGTGTGGTCGGCGCCGATCAGCTCGACCCCGAAGCGCTCCAGGGTGCCGTCTTCGTGCAGGGCCATCGCCACGTTGAGCGCGGTCTGGCCGCCGAGGGTCGGCAGCAGTGCGTCGGGACGCTCCTTTTCGATGATCTTCGTCACCGGGCCCGGGAGCAGGGGCTCGATGTAGGTCGCCGTCGCGAACTCGGGGTCGGTCATGATCGTCGCCGGGTTGGAGTTGACCAAGACGACTTCGTAGCCCTCCTCGAGCAGCACCTTGCAGGCCTGAACGCCGGAGTAGTCGAACTCGGCCGCCTGGCCGATCACGATCGGGCCCGAGCCGATCAGGAGGATCTTCTCGATGTCGGTGCGCTTAGGCATGAGAGAGCTCCAGGAAGCTGTCGAAGAGGTGGCGCGCATCGTGCGGCCCAGGTCCCGCCTCGGGGTGGTACTGGACCGTCGCCCCGGCGACGTCCTTCAGCACCAGGCCCTCGACCGTGCGGTCATAGAGGTTGAGGTGGGAGAGCTCGGCGGCGCCGAAGTCGGTCTCCCAGCGGACCGGCTCGTCGGTCTCAATCCGTGGCTCGCCGCCGGGGCCCTGCACGGCGAAGCCGTGGTTCTGGGAGGTGATGTCGATCCTGCCCGTGGCCAGGTCCTTGACGGGATGGTTGGCCCCGCGGTGGCCGAAGGGCAGCTTGAAGGTCTCCAAGCCGACGGCGCGGCAGAGCAACTGGTGGCCGAGGCAGATGCCGAAGAGCGGCCGCTTGCCGACCAGCTCGCGGACCGTGTCGACCACGTAGTCCAGGGCAGCCGGATCGCCGGGGCCGTTTGCGAGGAAGACCAGGTCGGGCTCCTCGGAGAGGACCTCCTCGGCGGAGCTGGTGCAGGGCAGCAGGGTGATGCGGCAGTCGCGCTCGCGCAGCTGGCGAACGATGTTGAGCTTGATCCCAGTATCGATGCCGACCACGTGCGGCCCGCCGCCCTCGAAGCGAACCGGCTCCGACGGCGTCACCGTGCGGGCAAGGTCGGCGCCGTCCATCGAGGGCTCGGCGGCGACCCTTTCGCGCGCCTCCGGCTCGGGCAGGTCGGCCGGGAAGATGCCGCCGCGCATCGCGCCCCGGTCGCGGATGTGGCGCACGAGTGCCCGCGTGTCGACGCCGCTGATCCCGGCAACCCCGCAATCCGCCAGCCAGTCGAGCCAGCCGCCCTCGGCGGTGGCGACGTCCTCGCTGTTCTTCGCATCGCGCATGACCACCCCGCGGGCGTGGACGCGATCGGACTCCATTGCCTCGGCGGAGACGCCGTAGTTGCCGATCAGCGGGTAGGTGAAGACGATGATCTGCCCTGCGTAGGAGGGATCGGTGACCGACTCCTGGTACCCGGTCATCGCGGTGTTGAAGACGACCTCGCCGGTGATCGCCTCGCGATGGCCACAGGCCAGCCCGTCGAAGCGGGTCCCATCCTCGAGCAGGAGATATGCGTCGCTCAAGCCGCCACTCCCATGGAGAACGAGCGAAGGCGGTAGGCAACCTGGCCGCCGGCGAGGGTCATCAATACCCGGCCGGTCAGCGTGCAGCCCGCGCACCAGGAGTTGGCGGAGCGGCTCTCGTAGCCGTCCTCCCCCACTGTCCACTCGAGGCCGAGGTCGCAGAGGACGACGTTGGCTTCGCTGCCGGGCGCCAGGCTCGGGCGCTCGAGGCCGAAGGGCTCCGCGCCGCCGGCCATCCGCTCGACCACGAGGCCGAGGCCGAGCACGCCGGGCAGGACGAGCTCGGTATGCAGCGCGGCGAAGGCCGTCTCCAGCCCGGTCACCCCCATCGCCGCCTGCTCGAACGGGACCTCCTTTTCCTCCGGCTGGTGAGGAGCGTGGTCGGTGGCTATGCACTCGATCGTGCCGTCGCGCAGGCCCTCGAGCAGCGCCTGGCGGTCGGCCTCGGTGCGCAGCGGCGGGTTCATCTTGAAGCGGTGGGGGTCGAGGCTGCGCACCTCCTCGTCGGTGAGGCAGAGGTGATGGGGGCTGGCCTCGGCGCTGATCTGCACCCCGGCGGCCTTGGCGGCGCGGACCGCGTCGACCGACTCCGAGGCGGAGAGGTGCTGGACGTGGATCCGGGCTTCCTCGTAGGCGGCGAGGGCGGCGTCACGCGCGATCATCGTCGACTCCGAGACCGAGGGCACGCCGGCGAGCCCGAGAGCGGCGGAGACCGCACCCTCGTGCATGACGCCGTCGCCGGAAAGCTCAGGGTCCTCCTCGTGGAGGGCGATCGTGCCGCCGCAGAGGCGCTGGTACTGGAGCGCCCTGCGCATGATCCGAGCGCTGGTAATCGGCAGGCCGTCGTCGGAGAAGCCGATTGCGCCGGCTTCCCGCAGTTCGACCATCTCGGTCAGCTCCTCGCCCCTCATCCCCTGCGTGACCGTGGCGAGGAAGCCGACTGGAACCGAGGCGTCGGTCCGGGCCTGCTCGCGCAGGGCGGCGATGTCGGCGGCGGAGGAGACCGGCGGCTCGGTATTGGCCATCGCGAGGATGCCGCAATAGCCGCCGGCTGCTGCGGACCGGGTGCCGGTTTCGACGTCCTCCTTGTGCTCGTGACCGGGCGTGCGCAGGTGCACGTGCGGGTCGAAGAAAGCGGGGAACGCGTACAGCCCCTCCGCCTCGACGATCTCGGCGCCGTCCGTGGCAGCCGCGCCCGGGCTGGAGAGCTCGGCGATCTTGCCGTCGCGGATCACGATGTCGTGGTTGGCCTCGATCCCAGCGACGGGATCGAGCACCTTCGCTCCACGCAGGATCAGGTTCGCCCTCCCCCCAGGGCGGACGTCGAGCGACGTGGTCAAGCTCACGCCGGCTGTCCTATCGGAGTTGGGCTTGAGGCGCCGTCTCCCTCGGCGAGCGGCGTCGAGCCCTCGCCCCCGGCCAGCAGCTCGTAGAGGATCGCCATCCGCACGACCAGGCCGGCGCTGACCTGGTCGACGATCAAGGACTGCGGGGAGTCGATGACCTCTCCCGAGAGCTCGACGCCGCGGTTGACCGGGCCGGGGTGCATCAGCAGCTGCCGCGGCCCGAGCCGGCGCGAATCGACCTGGAAGCAGGCTGCGTACTCACGCAGCGAGGGGACGAAGCTCTCCTGCATCCGCTCCAGCTGCATCCGCAGGGCATAGACCACGTCGGCCTCGCTGAGCCGGTCCAGCGAGTGCGACACCTCGCAGCCGAGCGCCTCGATCCCGCGTGGGATCAGCGTCGGGGGGCCGCAGACGACCACCTCAGCCCCCATCCGCTGGAAGGCGATCAGGTTGGAGCGGGCGACGCGGCTGTGGAGGACGTCCCCGACGATCCAGACTCGCTTGCCCTCCAGCGTGCCGATGCGCCGGCGCAGGGCAAAGACGTCGAGCAGGGCCTGGCTCGGGTGCTCGTGCTTGCCGTCGCCCGCGTTGACGACGGCGGCGCTGGTCCAGCCGGCGACGAGATGGGCCGCACCGGCATGGGGATGGCGGATCACGATCGCTGCCGGGTCATAGGCGGAGAGGGTCGCGACCGTGTCCTTCAGCGACTCGCCCTTGTCGACCGACGAGCCGGCCGCCTTGACCGAGACGAGGTCGGCTGAGAGGCGCTTGGCGGCGAGCTCGAAGGAAGAGCTGGTGCGGGTGCTCGACTCGTAGAAGAGGGAGACGACGGTGCGACCGCGCAGGGTCGGGACCTTCTTGATGTCGCGGCGGCCGACCTCGGCGAAGCTCTCCGCCCGGTCGAGGATCGCCTCGATTTCCTCGCGGGAGAGTTCGTCGATCGTCAGCAGGTGTCTCATGCCCCCACCTCGGCCTCTTGCGCCGTCGAGATCGCCACCTCGTCGATCCCGTCGACTTCCTCGAGCCGGACGTTTACCCGCTCGTCGCGCGCCGTCGGCAGGTTCTTGCCGACGTAGTCGGGGCGGATCGGCAGCTCGCGGTGACCGCGGTCGCAGAGTACGGCGAGCTGCACCCGCTCGGGGCGCCCGTAGTCGAAGAGGGCATCGATCGCGGCCCTTACGGTACGCCCGGTGAAGAGCACGTCGTCGACGAGGACGACCGTGCGGCCCGAAGGGTCGAAGTCGATGTGGGAGGCGTGCACGACCGGCTGGGTCGAAGGCTCCTTCGAGCCGACGTCGTCGCGGTAGAAGGAGATGTCGATGTCGCCGATCGGCACCTCGGCACCGGTCAGCTCGGCCAGCTGCGCGTGCAGGCGGCGGGCGAGCAGGGCCCCGCGTGTATGGATGCCGACGATCGCCAGGCCCGAGGCGTCCGGGTTCTTCTCGGCGATCTCGTGCGCGATGCGGCGCAGCGTTCGGCTCAAATCGTCGTGCTTCAGCACGACCTTCTCGCTCAACTTCCTCTTGCTCCTTACTGGCCTCTCGGGACCGGGTTAAAGGACGCCCCGAGGCTAGCAGTCCTCACGGCGCTCGCGGGCACCGTTGGAAACCAGAACCGGCTCGCCCCGCTCGGGGAAGGGGATCTCGATCAGGTCGAAGTCGCGCGGGGCTAGGGTCGGCTCGAAGACCTCGCGGGCCTCCTCCAGGACCGTGCCGACGTGGTAGCGGGAGGAGATGTGGACCAGGGCCAGCAGCTTGACCCCCGCCTCGCGGGCGACGGCAGCCGCCTGGCCGACGGTGGAGTGCCCGGTCTCGGCCGCTCTCTGCGCCTCCTCCTCGGCAAAGCTGGCGTCGTGGACGAGCAGCTCGGCCCCCCGCGCGGCCGCGACCGTCGTCTTGCAGGGCGCGGTATCGCCGGTGATCGCGATCGTGCGTCCTGCGCGCCGCTCTCCCATCACGTCCTCAGGCAGGACCTGTCCCGTTGAGCCTTCAACCGGCTCGCCACGCTGCAGCGTGGCGAAGGCGGGTCCTTCTGCAACTCCGAGGCGCTTGGCTGCCTCCGGATCGAAGCGACCCGGTCGCTCCTCCTCGACGAGGACGTAGCCGTTGGCCCGGGTGCTGTGCTCGACCGGGAAGGCCTCCACCTTCGCTCCGTCGTGCGCGACCGCATCTCCATAGTCCATTTCGACCAGGTCCAGCTCGAATCCCGTGCGCCCGATCATCCGTCCCAGTGTTTTGAACAGGTCGTGCAGGCCGCGTGGCCCATAGACGGTCAGCGGTTCCTGCCGGTCGGTCAGGTCGAAGGTCTTGAGCAGGCCGGGCAGGCCGAGGATGTGGTCGGCGTGGAAGTGGGTGAGGTAGATCTCGTCCACCTGCACCAGGCCCAGCGAGCGCTGCAGCTGCCGCTGGGTCCCCTCGCCGCAGTCGAACATCAGTCGCTTGCCGCCGCGCGCAACCAGCACGCTCGCCGTCGAGCGCCGCGCCGACGGCACCGAGCCGCCGGTGCCGAGAAAGATCACCGAGAGGTCCATCGAGCCTGCGAGCCTACGCGACAAGGCGCTCGGTTACACGAAGCTAGACTGGCTCCTCTGCGCCCGTAGCTCAGCTGGATAGAGCGCCGCCCTCCGGAGGCGGAGGTCACAGGTTCGAATCCTGTCGGGCGCGTCTCGGTTCCTACTCCGCCGTCGATCCCTTCTTCAGTCGCGCTTGCCATTCGTCGCGATCGAATTGGGCCGGCTCGGTCGTGCTGAGGAATCGCTCGAGGGCAGTGACGAACCTGTCCGGCACCTCGAGTTGGGGCAGGTGGCCGACGCCGTCGAAGATCTCGAGGCAGCTGCCGGGGAGCGTCTCGTGGGCGGACTTGCCATGCGCGACCGGGATGATCGGGTCCCGCGAGCCCCAGACGATCAGAATCGGAAGGCTGTCGGCCAGATAGAGACGATCGCTTGCGGCGACCCGCTGGCCACGCGTGCCGACGACGGAACGCAGAGTGGCGAGAAAAGCAGCGCGACGCTCGGGATCGGCCAACGCGGCATATCCACGTGCGATCTCGGCGACGTCGACGCTCGGCTTCACACCGATGGCGGCCAGACGGCGCTGCAGCGCCGTTCCGGCGCGCCGGCTGGCCCCCGCGGTCGCCGCGATGAAGCGGTTGGCACCGGGAAGCGCCGCTGCGCGCAGGATCGGGCTGACCTCCGGCCCGAGGCCGCCGCTGGAGACGAGCACCAGGCGTTCGACCATCTCTGGGAACTGGTAGGCGAACTGCATCGCGATACCGCCACCCAGCGAGTGGCCGACCAGGGTCGCGCGGTTGTGGCCGAGGGTTAGAAGGAGATCGCGCAGACCGGCGGCCAGGGTCCCAAGGGAGTAGTCGCCTCCTCCCGGCTGCGATGCACCGTGACCCGGCAAATCAGGAGCGATGACGGTGTAGGTGCGACCGAGCGGCTCGATCACCGGTTGCCAGTTCTCGGAGCTGACGGCTATGCCGTGGACCAGCAGCAGAACGGGGCCGGAGCCGGCCTCGGTGTAGGCGACCGACCGACCATGCACAGTCGCGGCCTTGATCTTTACCTCGTCCACGTCCGGAATACTGTCGCGCCTGTGACGGACGCGCCAACAGAGACCCGGCCGCCGAGGGGGGCACTGGCGGTAATCGCCGTGGGGCTGCTTGCCTGTGTTGCGGCGGCGCTGCTGAGCACCGACAAGCCGCTTGGAGCAGCGGAGCTGGAATGGATCGAGAAGGCGCCGATGCCCGATTCGAAACCGGCGGCGATTCCCGGCCGCGGGGAGATGCGACTCACCGACGCGGGGATCCGGGCGACCGAAGCCAACGCGGGTGGCTACACCTTGTACCGGGTGGCCGGCCTGCTGACGATCGATGCCGGCTCGGCCGTCGGCAACGGTCGCCTGCGCTGCGCGGTCCGGGTGCCTCGGCAGACGATCGTCGCGCAGACACCGAACAGCCGTGCCTCCTATCCGCGCTCGAGCGAAGAGCTGATCGACCAGCCGGTGTCGGAAAACTCGCTGGTCGAGTTCAGCTCGCACAGCACTGACCTGGCGCTGGTCGAGCTCAGCGATGCGCTTGGCTCCAGGTTCACCGACGAGAAAGGCATCGTCGTCGAGTGGGCGCCCTACCGCATCGGCCGGCAGGTGTGGAAGTGGGGCTTGCCGAGCGGCCGCCCCGGGAAACCCCTGCGCTTGCCTTTTGCCTCGATCTGGCGGACGACGACCACTCCCGCCGCCAAAGTCGCCTGCACCGCGGAGACGAGCGCCGGTCAGGCCACCGTCCGCACCGCTGGAACTCTGCCGGACTAGGGGGCGACGAGGAGCTCGGGGCCCTCGATGCCTTTGCCGACCTTGTTCAGTTTCGGGTTGGCCGGGGCGCTCTGCATGCGGCCGGCGGGCAGCGGCGCGCACATCGCGACTGCGTCATCCAGGTCGAGGTCGGGCCGCAGCCATGCCGCCTCTGCATCCGCGTTGGGCAGGATCGCCGGCATCCGGTTGTGGACCCGGGCGACCAGCTCATTCGGGGTCGTGGTGACGATCGTGCAGCTGTAGAGCCAGCCGTCGTCGAAGCCGCGGTCCTCCTCGTCCTCCCACTCCTTGCGGGTGCAGAGACCGGCGAAGGCGAAAGGTTCTCCCCCATCGACGGTGAAGCGCCAGGGCTGACGCGGTTGCTTCGGATCCTCGGCACGCATCCACTCGTAGAAGCCGTCGGCGACGATCAGGCAGCGGTGGCGGAACTTGCCGACCAGCGGCGAGTAGGCCCGGCTCGAAGTCAAATTCTCGGCCTTGGCGTTGATCATCTTGTAGCCCACTTTGAGGTCCTTGGCCCAGCGCGGCACCAGCCCCCAGCGCATCAGCCGCGCCTCGCGCTCGCCCTGCGCCGCCTCCTCCGGGTCGGGGGAGGAACGGACCGTCAGCACCTCCTGGCTCGGTGCGACGTTGAAGCGCCCCATTCCCGACGCGGCTTTTTTTGCCCGCTCCGCCGTCGGGGGAGGTGCATCGCCTGCCGAGTTGCGCTCCAGTGCCTTCTCCAGCTCGACCTGGAAGCGGTCGGCGATCGTTTTCGTGTCTTTGGCCGTGACCGTGAAGCGTCCGCACATGGCTAGCGCTCCGTCTCGTGACGTTGGCCAGGAAATGACGAGATGCAGGCGCCGCCTGACAAGGACGCAGGGAGCCCGAATAGCAGCGCTATTCGGGCGACTGAGGACGCAGTATGGCGGTGATCTGGAGCCGTCATTTGCGGCCTCACGTTACGTGACGGAGCGCCTGGGCGGAAACCTTTGCAGGGCGGGCCCGTGGGTGCGCGCGGTACCACTCGAGCGTGCGGGCAAGGCCATCGGCGAGCTCGACCTGCGGGCGCCAGCCTGTGAGCTCGCGCAGCTTGGTCGAGTCGACGTACTGGCGGTCGATCTCGCCGGCGGGAACGCCGTCGCCCTGAAAGTCGGGGCCGATGCCGGCGCCGGCGATCTCGGCGATCAGCTCGACCACCTCGCGGACGGAGTGAGGCCCCTCGCCGCCCGCGTTGAACGCCTCTCCGCTGGCCCCCTCGCCATCGAGCGCATCGGCGATCGCCAGATAAGCCGAGACGGCATCGTCGACATAGAGAAAGTCGCGCTCCGGGCTGCCGTCGGAGCGGATCAGCGGTGGGCGGCCGTCGAGGAGCGCGATCGCCGTCTCGGGAATCAGCCGGGAGAAGTTGAGATCGCCGCCGCCGTAGATGTTGGCGAAGCGGGTGACTGCCAGCGGCAGGCCGTAGGCGTGCGCGTAGCTGCGGGCGATCGTGTCGGCGGCCGCCTTGCTGGCGTCATAGGGATAGACCGCGCGCAGGGGAAAGTCCTCCCGGTAGGGCAGCTCGGGGCTGGCGCCGTAGGCCTTGTCGGAGGAGGCGAAGACGATCCGCTCGACGCCGTGCTCGCGGCAGGCCTCGAAGACGTGCCAGGCGCCGCGAACGTTGACCTCGAAGGTCTCCGCAGGAGCAGTGCTGGCGACGCCGACGATCGTTTGGGCCGCCAGGTGGAAGACCGAGGCGCAGCCGGCGATCGCCTCGCCAATCGCCTCTGCGTCGCGAAGGTCGGCCTCCACGAGCTCGACCTGCTCGCGAATACCCAGCAGATCGAGGCCGGAGTCGCGCGGGCCGCCGACGTCGGCAAGGCGCGGATCGGGCCGGTCGAGCACCCGCACTTCGTCGCCGCGCTCGAGCAGCGCCCGGGCCAAGTGCGAGGCGACGAATCCGTGCCCGCCGGTGACCAGCGACCGGCTCATCGAGCCCCCGCCCCGGCCGGTGCCCATGCCGTCCAGGGAACGCTGCCGCTCTGCCAGAGGTCGTCGAGTACGACCGCGTCCTTATAGGTGTCCATGCAGTCCCAGAAGCCCTCGTGCCGATAGGCCCCCAGCTGCCCGGCGGCGGCGAGCCGCTCCAGCGGCTCGCGCTCGAGCACGCTGTCCTCGTCCAGGTAGTCGAGCGCACCTGGCTCGAAGCAGAAGAAGCCGCCGTTGATCCAGTGCTCGCTGCGGGGCTTCTCCGCGAAGCCGCCGACCCGGTCGCCGTCCAGCTCCGCGACTCCCCACTGCAGGTGTGGCTGAACCACGGTCACGGTCGCGAGCGTTCCCTGCCGGCGATGGAAGTCGAGAAGAGCCTTCAGATCCACGTCCGCGACGCCGTCGGCGTAGGTCGCGCAGAACGTCCCACTGTCCAGGCGCTCGCCGAGCTTGGCAATGCGGCCGCCGGTCGGCGTGTCGAGGCCGGTGTCGATGCACTCGACCGAGACCCCCCCCGGCCACGCCTGGGAGCCGGCGAACTCCTCGACCATCTCCCCCAGGTATCCCGTCGCAAGCAGGAACCGCTCGAAGCCCTGGGCGGCGTAGATGCCGATCACGTGCCAGAGGATCGGCCGGCCGCCGATCTCGACCAGTGCCTTCGGCACCGACTCCGTTTTCTCCCGCAACCGCGTGCCGCGCCCGCCGCAGAGAATTACCACCGGGGGGTTCATCGAAGCTTTGTACCCCCTATGGGGTGCTGAATGCTTCAGCCACCCGCGACAGCGGGAAGGATGGTGACCTCGGCGCCGTCGTCGATCTGCGTCTGCAGGCCCTCCTGGAAGCGGATGTCCTCGCCGCTGACGTAGACGTTGACGAAGCGGCGCAGATCGCCGTCCTGGGTGATCCGCTCGCGCAGGTCGCCGTGAGCGTCGAAAACGGCGTCGAGCACCTCGCCGACGGTCGAGCCGGACACCTCCAGCTCGGCCTCTCCCCCGGTCGCGGCGCGCAGCTGGGTCGGGATCTTCACGGTGACTGCCATCAGACGGTTACCTCCTGGCGGAACTCGGCTTCGAAGCTGTCGAGATCTGGATCGATCTCGTGCATCCGGAACCTATCGCGAGTTGCGTCGAGGGTCTTCAGGCCCTCGCCGGTGATGTAGACGACGACGCGCTCGCCGCTGGCGATGTCGCCGCGTTCGGCCAGCTTGGCGAGAACGCCGACGGTGACCCCGCCCGCGGTCTCGGTGAAGATGCCGGTCGTCTCCGCGAGCAACCGGATCCCCTCACGGATCTCTTCGTCGCTGACCGAATCGATCGCACCGTTGGTCTTGCGCGCGTGCTCGACGGCGTAAGGACCGTCGGCGGGGTCGCCGATCGCGAGGCTCTTGGCAATCGTCTCCGGTCGCTGTGGCTTGCAGACGTCCCAGCCTTCGGCGAATGCCGTTGCGACCGGGCTGCAGCCCTCAGCCTGGGCACCGTTGAAGACCGGTTGCTCGCCGGCGACGAGCCCCAGGTCGAGCCACTCCTGGAAGCCCCGCCCGACCTTGGTGAAGAGCGAGCCCGAGGCGATCGGGCAAACGACGCGGTCCGGCAGCTCCCAACCCAGTTGCTCGACCGTCTCATAGGCGAGCGTCTTCGAGCCCTCCGCGTAGTACGGACGGAGGTTGACGTTGACGAAGGCCCAGGGCCGGGTTTCGGCAAGCTGGGTACAGAGGCGGTTGACGTCGTCGTAGTTGCCGCGCACGCCGACCAGGTTTGTCCCGTAGATGCCGGTGGCGAGCAGCTTCTGCTCCTCGAGGTTGGCGGGGACGAAGACGTAGGAAGCGAGACCGGCCGCGGCGGCATGGGCGGCAACGGCGTTGGCGAGGTTGCCGGTCGAGGCACAGGCGACGGTGTCGAAGCCGAGCTCGCGAGCCTTGGCGACGGCCACCGCGACTACCCGGTCCTTGAAGGAGTGGGTCGGGTTGGCGGCGTCGTTCTTGATCCACAGCTCGGCGTCGAGGCCGAGTCGGTCGGCGAGTCGGTCGGCCCGCAGCAGCGGCGTCAGGCCGGGCTCCAGCGGATCGCCGGGACGGCCCTCGAAAGGAAGGAAGTCCGCGTAGCGCCAGATTCCCTGCGAGCCGGCCTGGATCCGTCGCTTCGTCTCGGCCGGATCGAGCGCGGAGTGATCGTAGGTCACTTCCAGCGGGCCGAAGCAGTTGTCGCAGGCAAAGTGGGCGCCGAGCTCGAAGGCCGTCCCACACTCCTTGCACCTCAAGTTTTCTATTGACATCCGATCTCGCTTTCCTTCGCCAAATGAAAAACCTCCGCCTGTGTGGGGCAGAGGTCCGATCGGACGTCCCCCACATCTTCCAGGCCTTTTGCATGGCCTGCTGGAGTTGGCACCTCCCCTCGAACCGATGGCTCGAGGTGGTTGCCGGGGCTTCACTGGGCCAGTCCCTCCACCCCTCTAGATGTGGCGCTTATGTTGGGAAGAACCTTACCAGGGGGTTTCCCGGTCACGATTGAGGTGGGTCACGGTTAACCTTCTCGTCACCATGCCCGTCATGCCCGACGACAAGATCGGCCAGAGCGATGCCGAACCTTCCGAAGCCGAGGCTACGTCGGGCCGCCCGGCGCAGCGACCTTAGCTCTCCCTCTGCACAGGCTGAGCCCCGCGCGCCGCGGATCGAGGAAATCGACGGCCGCGGCCTGCGCTGGGTCAACATCGAGCGCCCGGGCGCTCTCGAGCGCACCTGGCTGGAGGAGCACTTCGACTTCCACGCCCTCGACCTCGAGGACGTGCTCTCGCGCAACCAGCGGCCGAAGATCGACGTCTACGACGACTACCTCTTCATCGTCCTCCACTTCCCCGTCTTCGACCCCGCCGCGGGCCGGCTGGGCACGGGCGAGCTCGACCTCTTCGTCGGGCCCGGCTACGTGGTGACGATCCCCAACCAGCCGCTGCAGCCGGTCGAGTACCTCTTCGAGCGCTGCCGGACCAAGGAGGACCTGCGCGAACAGCTCTTCTCACGCGGCTCCGGCTATCTGCTCTACCGGCTCGTCGACGACAGCTTCGACTACTGCTTCCCGATGCTGCGCAAGATCGGCAACAAGCTCGACGCCCTCGAGGACGAGATCTTCGAGGGGCGCTCGGAGGAGGTCGTGCGCGACATCTCCAACGTCAAGCAGGAGATCATCAACTTCCGCAAGGTGATCCGCCCGCAGCGACCGGTGCTGCGCGACCTGGAGAAAGTCAAGCAGCGCTACCTCGCCACCGACCTCGACCTCGAGATCTACTTCGACGACATCGTCGATGCCCACGAGCGGATCTGGGACATGCTGGAGAACTACAAGGAGGTCGCCGAGGCGTTGGAGGAGACCAACGAGTCGGTGATCTCCCACCGTGTCAACGACATCCTCCGCGTGCTCACCTCGATCAGCGTCATCGTCCTGCCGCTGACCCTGCTGGCCAGCATCTGGGGGATGAACTCGCATGTGCCGGGAGAGGGCGGCGCTGCCGCCTTCTGGGCTGTCCTCGGGGTGATGGTCGCCCTGCTCGTCGGCATGGTCGCCTACTTCCGCCGTCGCGGCTGGCTCTGACACGCCCTAAGACGTGCCCTCGTTTATGTGCCTGCATGGGTGCTCAATAAAGGGCACGTCCCCATAGGATCCGGGCTGTGGCCAATTTCCGCATCTGGGCGCCCTGGCGCCTTGCCTACGTGAAGGACGCTTCCAAGGACATCGAGGACGAGTGCATCTTCTGTGCCAAGCCGGCCGCAGACGATGACGAGGCGAACCTGATCGTCCACCGGGGTGAGAGCTGCTTCGTCATCCTCAACCTCTACCCGTACACGAACGGCCACCTGATGGTCGCCCCCTTCGGCCACATCGGGCGGATCCAGGATCTGCCGGCCGAGACGGTGGCGGAGATGATGTCGCTGGCACAGCGAGCGATGAGTCGGCTCGAAGGCGTCTACGACCCCCACGGTTACAACGTCGGCTTCAACCAAGGGCGGGTTGCCGGCGCGGGGGTCGAGCACCACATCCACCTCCACGTCGTCCCCCGCTGGGGCGGCGACACCAACTTCATGCCGGTGATCGCC
This sequence comes from uncultured Solirubrobacterales bacterium, assembly GCA_963697695.1. GTDB lineage: Bacteria > Actinomycetota > Thermoleophilia > Solirubrobacterales > 70-9 > VRUE01. Next base: position 163,414 of record OY969094.1, on the reverse strand, counting down.
GACACCAAGGTGATGCCGCAGACGCTGGAGCAGAGCTACGAGGCGCTGAAGGGAGCCTTTTGACCGAGCAACCGACGTTGGCACCGGCAGGGATCTTCAAGGCCTATGACATCCGCGGCCTCTACGGATCGGAAATGGACGAGACGACCGCGCACGCGATCGGCCGCGCCTTCGCCCGCGTGCTGGCGCGGCTGCGGGGCAAGCAGCCCAGTGAGCTGCGGGTCGGCCTCGGCCGCGACATGCGCCTCACCGCCCCACAGATGGCGGCAGAGCTGCGCGACGGCCTGATCTTCGAGGGCGCCATCGTTCTCGACGCCGGCATGGTCGCCACCGAGATGCTCTACCACCTGGTCGGCTCGCGCGATCTCGACGGCGGCGCGATGGTGACCGCCTCGCACAATCCGAAGGCCTACACCGGGGTCAAGCTGGTCCGCGAGGGGGCGCTGGCGCTCTCCGGCGACGCCGGGATCGGCGACGTGCGCCGCGAGATCGAAGCCGGACTCGGCCCCGCCCCCGGTGGCGGCTCCTTCGAGGAGGTCGATATCTGGGACGAGTACCGCGCCCACGCCCTCTCCTTCATCGACCCGTCCAAGGTGAAGCCGATGAAGGTGGTGGTCGACGGCGGCAACGGGATGGGCGGCCCGATGGTCGGCCCGACCCTCCAAGGGCTCGGCCTCGACCTGGAGGAGATGTACTTCCAGCCCGACGGCGAGTTCCCCGACCACGAGCCGAACCCGCTGCTGGAGGAGAACCGGCAAATGATCATCGAGCGGGTTCGCTCTACCGGCGCCGACCTCGGCATCGCCTGGGACGGCGACGCCGACCGCTGCTTCTTCATCGACGGCAGCGGCGAGTTCTGCGACGGCGACTTCATCTGCGCCCTGCTGGCCCGCGCCGCACTGGCGAAGAACCCGGGAGCGACGATCCTCTACGACCCGCGCTCCAGCCGCGCCGTGCCCGACCTGGTCGCCGCCGAGGGCGGCCGCTCCGCCCTCTCGCGGGTCGGCCATGCCTTCTTCAAGGCGCGGATGCGCGAGGAGAGCGCCGTCTTCGGCGGCGAGGTCTCGGGCCATTACTACTTCCGCGACTTTTGGAACGCCGACTCGGGCACGATCCCGGCGCTGCTGATGCTGGAGCTGCTCTCGGTCGACGGCCGCAGCCTCGCCGAGCTGATGGCCGAGTTTCGCTCCCGCTACTTCATCTCGGGCGAGATCAACTCCGAGGTCTCCGACCCAGAGGCGAAGATGGCCGAGATCGCCGAGCGCTACGGCGACGGCGAGCAGACCCGCCTCGACGGCATCTCGGTCGACTATCCGGAGTGGCACTTCAACGTCCGCCCCTCCAATACCGAGCCGCTGCTGCGCCTCAACCTCGAGTCGCTGATCTCACGCGAGGACATGGAGGCGAAGCGGGGCGAGGTCCTGGGGTTGATACGGGCGTGAGCCTGACGCCCGAGCTGGCGCTGCGCAGGGCCGAAGACGCCGGAATCCACCGCCTCCGCATCCCCACCCCCTTCGCGGTGGGCCGGGTCAACTGCTACCTGATCGAGGACGAGCCGCTGACCCTGATCGACACCGGACCCAACTCGGGCAAGGCGCTGGATGAGCTGCAGTCGCAGCTGGCCGGACGCGGCCACTCGATCGACGACCTCGAGCTGGTCATCGTCACCCACCAGCACATCGACCACCTCGGGCTGGTCGAGATCGTCGTCCAGCACTCCGGCGCCCAGGTGGCGGCGATCGGCGTCGCCGCCGAGCGGCTGGCCAACTTCGACGAGGACGCCGAGGCGGAGGACCGCTTCGCCGTCGACCTGATGCTGCGCAACGGCATCCCCGAGGAGGTGACCGTGGCGCTGCGCAGCGTCTCGCGCAGCTTCCGCGGCTGGGGCTCGCACGTGGCTGTGACCAGGCCGCTGGCAGACGGCGAGGAGATCCCCTTCGGCAACCGCACCTTGCAGGCACTGCACCGCCCGGGCCATAGTCCCTCCGACACGGTCTTCTGGGACGCCGAGCGGCGCATCCTGATCGCAGCCGACCACCTGATCGCCCACATCTCCTCCAACCCGCTGATCTCACGGCCCCTGGACGGGTCCAGCGAGAGGCCGCAGGCGCTCGTCACCTACATCGAGTCGCTGCGCAAAACACGTGAGATGCCGGCCGAGGTCGTCCTCTCCGGCCACGGCGAGCCGGTCGTCGACCACGTCGCCCTGATCGACGACCGCCTGGTCAAGCACGAGCGCCGCAAGGAGAAGATCTTCAAGCTGATCGAGGAGCGCCCGTGCAGCGGCTACGAACTGGCCCAGGCCCTCTGGGGCAACGTCGCCGTCACTCAAGCCTTCCTCACCCTCTCCGAGGTGATCGGCCACGCCGACCTGCTCGTCAACGAGGGCCGCGTCCGCGAAGCCGACGACGGCGAGGTGATCCGCTACGAGGCGACCGAGCAGGCCGCCTCGTAAAGGACGACACTCAAAGTCGCAGCTAGATCGGCTCGTCGAGGATGAAGAGCTCGGCGGCGATGTCAGGGGCGACGTGATTGCCGCTGATAAAGGCGACCACCCTGCGACCCGAGAGCCTCTCGACTGCCTCCCTGAAGTCGTCTTCCATCGTCTGCTGGAAGAGATGGCGAATGTTGGTCACGACGTCGCGGCGGTGGGTCTCGGTAAGCGATATCTCCGCAGGGGTCAGAACGTCGTGCATGAGCGTCACGAGCACGTTCCCCTGATGAAAAGTCGACGCGGTCTTCGGACCGCGGCCGAGATACTGGTTCTGGATACCGACCAGCGCGCTGGTGATGGCGGCGTTCAGCTCGCCACCCCTTAGGGGTGCAGACGTGGGCATCAGATGCCTCCGTTCTGCATTCGGCGCGCATTTTGGCCACGGCAATGACCTGCGGCCCAGCAAGATATGTCTGTCATGGCTACAGCCCTCTATCCGGCGCTCTCGGCGAATGTGCTCTGCACGGAGGATTGAGAGCGGGCCGATAGAGGACCCAGCGAGCAGGTAGCCCAGTGTAGCTCCCCGCAGCCGGCCGGCTCCGGAGAGCGATCGCCCTGCCTTTCACGCTCAAGAGACGAGGTCAAGGTGCGCCACCCTGTCCGGGTTGCCGAAGTAATGGCGGGCGGCAATGATCAGTTCATCTCCGATCCGATGGAGTGCGCAGAACGGGGCGACGGCACCGTGTCCTGCCACGCTCAAGTCGCCGATCGCCAAGAGCTGGCCCTTGTTCGCGGACCTCACATCAGAAAGGTCAATGCAATGCGCGTAGTGTAAATCGCCGAGTCTGGTGAACCAGTTCCGCACCCCGTCGTGGCCACGGTATGGGCCGTTGAGACCCATCAGCTTCAACGGGCGAAAATCCACGTCGGGGTGGAGACAGGACAACACACCGTCAAGGTCTCGCGCGTTGAACGCATTCACCCAGCGCAAGATAAGCAGCTTCGCCCAAGGCGCTGTGACGTTGGCGGATTCCATCACGCCCTCTGCAGCTCCACGTCGTACTCCCAGCGAGATCAGCCCCAACAAGCCGGCCTGGCCATTCCGCCAGAGTCGCACCTGCCGATCACAAACCACGCCGGGGCCACACAAAGCGCGCTCCAACGCCTGCCGCGATCCTAACAGCGAGGACCGGACACAAGCCGCCCGGCAAGGCATGGATGTTCTCGGCCCTAAATCACACTACGCTGCACGGGCGTCGGCCCCACGTTCGCGTCAAGGGCGCTGGCGCATAGCTCGCGCATGACCAGCAGAATTCGCTCTAGAAAGCCGCGGAAGTCCGCCAAGAAGCGGATGCTGATCATCGTCAACCCGTACGCGACGACGGTGTCGGACCGATTGAAGAATCTCGTGGTCTATGCGCTGCAGGGGCGCTATGAGGTGGAAACGGTGGCCACCGAGGCGCAGAACCATGCGACCGAGATCGGGCGCGAGGTGCGGGACCATGGCTACGACATCGTCGTAGCCTTCGGTGGCGACGGGACCCTGAACGAGGTCGTCAATGGTCTCGCTGGGACCGACGTGCCGGTCTCGGTGCTGCCGGGGGGCTCGACCAACGTCGTCTGCCGCACGCTCGGCATCCCCAACGACGTCGTCGACGCGACCGAGCACCTGCTGGCGGTTGCCGACGAGTGGACGCCGCGCCGGATCGACCTCGGCATGGTCGATGACCGCCACTTCGTCTTCTCCTGCGGGGTTGGGATCGACGCGACCGTGGTCAAGCGGGTCGACGCCCACCCGAAGCTGAAGTCGCGGGTCGGTCCCTACTACTACAGCTGGGCCGCGATCTCGGCCTTCTACCGCAGCTACCTCTACAACGCCGTCAAGATGCGGATCGAGATCGACGGTCGCGAGAGCGCCGAGGGGGTCACCGCTCTCGCCCAGAACTCCGACCCCTTCACCTTCTTCGCCAAGCGCCCGGTACGGGTCTGCGAGGGGGTCGAGTTCGACGACGGAACGCTCGCGGTCGGGGTGCTGAAGCGGGCGGCCCAGCGCGACATGCCGACCCTGATGACCCGCCTCCTCGGCGAGCGCCGCGCTGCCGCCGGGCACCGCCAGATCGTCCACTTCGAAGACGTGCTGGAGGCGACCATTGCCTCGATCTCGGAGACGAAGGACGGCACGACCCGGCCCTTTCCGGTCCAGGTCGACGGCGACTACATCGGCGAGCGGACCCGGGTGACCCTGAAAGTCGATCCCGGCGCGCTTACCGTCGTCGCCTGAGAACCCTCACCTGAGCAGGGGCCTGGCAGGGTTCCCCGCGACGGTGGCTTCGGGGTCCACGTCCCTGGTGACGACTGCGCCGGCACCCACGACTGCGCCGTGGCCGATCCGGACACCGCCGAGGATCGTCGCCCCTGAGCCGATCGAAGCGCCACGCTCGACGATCGTCTCCAGGAGCTCCCAGTCGGACTGCGTCTGGAGCGTGCCCGCCTCGTTGGTGGCCCTCGGGAACTTGTCGTTGACGAAGGTCACGCTGTGGCCGACGAAGACCTCGTCTTCGATACGGACCCCCTCGCAGATGAAGCTGTGACTCTGGATCTTGCAGGCCGCGCCGATCTCAGCGCCCCGCTGAATCTCGACGAAGGTGCCGATCTGACTGTGCGACCCGATCTTGCAGCCGTACAGGTTGGTGAAGGGCCGGACGACGACGTCCTCGCCGAAGAGGACATCGTTGATCTCACGATTTTGCGCCTCGTTTGCGGGTCCCCCCGCCGGGTTGACGCGATCTGGAAGCTGGGTCCTCGCCTCGGACATTTCCAGGCGCTAGGCGAAGTCGAGGACGGCGCCGGAGATCTGCGCGATCTGCCGGTCCTCGATCGCGGGAAAGATCGGCAGCGAGCAGCTTTCCGCGGCGAGCCGCTCCGCGACAGGCAGGTCGCCGGGTTCGAGGCCGGTATCCGCGTAGGCAGGCTGCAGGTGGATCGGCGTCGGGTAGTGGATCGCGCTCGCGACTCCGCGAGCATCGAGATGAGTGCGCAGCGCGTCCCGTTCGGGGGTGCGGACGACGAAGAGGTGGAAGACGTGGTCCTCCTCCGCTGACGTGGTCGCCGGCAGAGCGATGCCGGACCCGGCCAGCGAGGAGCGCAGGACTCGTCCGGCCTCACGGCGGCGATCGTTCCATTCCGGAAGGTGGCGGAGCTTGACGTCGAGGATTGCGGCCTGCAGCGCGTCCAGCCGATCGGTTCCGGCTGCGAGCTGGTGATGATGGCGGGGCGCCTCACCGTGGGAGCGCAGCAGGGCGATCCGCTCCGCCAGGGACGCGTCGCCGGTGACGAGCGCGCCGCCGTCGCCCCAGCCGCCGAGGTTCTTGGTCGGGTAGAAGCTGAAGCAGCCGGCATCGCCAAGCGATCCGACCGGCTTGCCGCGGTAGAGGGCGCCATGGGCCTGGCAGGCGTCCTCGACCACCGCGATGCCGCGCTCGCCACAGAGCTCGAGCAGCGGATCCATCTCGACGGTGCGGCCATAGAGGTGTACGGGGATCACGCAGCGGGTCTGTGGGGTCAGCGCCGCCTCGGCGATCGAAGCGGTGATCAGCGCCGTCTCGGGATCGACGTCGACCAGGCGTACGGTGGCGCCGACGGCAGTGACCGCCTCGGCGGTTGCGATGAAGCTGTTGGTGGGGACGATCACCTCGTCTCCGGGACCGATCTCGAGGCCGCGCAGGGCCAGCTCCAGCGCCTTGGTCCCGGAGGAGACGCCGATCGCGTGCTCGGTCCCGCAGAAGGCGGCGAAGTCTCGCTCGAAGCCCTCGACCTCTGAGCCGAGGGTGAAGGCGGAGTCGCGGGCGACCCGCTCGGTCACCTGCATCAGCTCGGCGAAGAGCTCCGGATGCGCGCTGTCGAGGCGGACGAAGGGCACGCGCTCCTCGGCGCCGACCCCCGATGCGCTGACGTCGATGGCGCTCATGCGGGTGCTGCTCCATTGGTGGCCGGCTCCAGCGGGGTTCCGTTCGAGCGCTCGAGGTCGCGAAAGAGCGTCGCCGCCTCGCGCCGGGAGCGGACACCGAGCTTCGAGAAGACCGAGGAGAGATGACTCTTGATCGTGCTCTCCGAGAGGAAGAGCTGCTCGGCGATCTGAGCGTTGGTCAGACCGCGCGAGACGAAGGCGAGAACTTGGCGCTCGCGGTGGGAGAGAGCCGGTCGCTCGACGCTGGCGCGAACGTTTCGCGGGACCACCGACTGCCCACTGGCCACGGCGCTGACCGCGACCGCGAGCGTCGACTCGAGCTCGGGCTCGAAGACCACCGCATCGGCCCCCGCCTCCAAAGCCCGCCGGACACCGGTCCCGGTGGTCGGCGATGAAATCGCGACCACGGAGGGTGCAGGGAGCTCACGGTGCAGCCGCCGCAGCATCGCCATCTCCTTGGCGACGTCGACGTTGCAGGCGAGAACGACGATCGTGTCGGTACCTGTTTCGAGGTGGAGAAGCTCACTCGGGTCATCGACCTGCCGCGCAAGGCCGAGGCCCTGTTCCGAGAGGGCGAGGGCAATGCGGCGGCGCAGCGCGGAATCCGTGGCGCTCGCGATCACTCGTACCCGCGTCTCTGACGCAGGTTCTGCAGAAGTAGTCATGACAGCCATATGCAAGGAACGGTTCGGGGATGTCACAGCTTGCGCGGCGGGCGCTTTCTCTTGCCCAGGGCGGCGTCGTCCTTGCGCAACGTCACGGTGATCTTCCAGGTCGTCGACGGTCCACTCGCCGCCTTGTACGGGATGATCAGCTTGACTTTCAGCGTTCGCTCTCTTTGCAGCAGTTTCTTGCCGGACGGCGTGAGCTGAATCGGAATATCGACCTGCCCGGCTTGCGTGACGCTGAAGCTTGCAGGCTTGATGCTTGCCTGCAGCAGCTTCAGCCGTCGAAGTCGAGGTGTGTTCCGAACCCTCTTCGCTTTGCTGGCGAATGCCTCGGGGGCCTCCGCGCGCAGGGAGAGCCGGCCCGGGCCGGGGAGGCGGAAGACGAGGAATGCCATCCCGTTCCTGGCGTTGTGCCTGACCCGCAGGAAGCGGGCGGCGTCGGAGGCAGGCTGGTTCGGAATGGTCTCGGGTGGCGTCGTTTTGGGGTCTCCCCCGGTCGGCGGCACGGTCGTGTCGGTGGTCCATTGAGAAGAGGCTGGGCTCTCATCCGTGTTGCCGGCTGCGTCGACGGCGCGGACTTCAAAGCTGTGGGGGCCCTCGGAGAGCCCGGCATAGGACCTGGGCGAAGTGCAGGCCTCCCAGGCTGCGGGCTCGGTCGAGTCGAGTCGGCACTCGAAGGAAGCGACGCCGGAGCCGCCGGTGTCGTCTCCATGGAAGGCGAAGCCGGCGGTTGTGCTCCCGGTCGGTGAAGCGGGGCTGGGATCGAGAGTGGTGCCGGGCGCAGCCGAATCCTCGACGTAGACGAGCGGCTGCGAACAGTCGGAGGTGTTGTCGGCCGGCGTGGTCGCCGTGGCGCGGAAGGACGTCGTCGAGTTGTCGGCCACGGTGACCGCGATCCCCACCTCCAGCTGGGTGACGGGAACCATGGTCAGTGGAGAGCCGGAGCAATCGGCGCCCGAGTAGAGGCGGATGGTGGTGCCGGCGGGAGCGGAGCCGACGATCTCGGGCGAGTTGTCGTTGGCCGGCGAGGTCGGGGTCGTGGCGGCGAGCTGGGGAGATTCCGGCACGTTGGAGTCGATCTCCCAGGCGAACGATGCTGGGCTCTCGTCGGCGTTGCCGGCGGCATCGACAGCGCGTACCTCGAAGACGTGCGAGCCCACAGAGAGCCCGGTGTACGCACGGGGAGAGCCGCAGGGCTGCCACGGCCCATCCGGTGCAGCGTCGCGGCGGCACTCGAACGAGGTCACGCCGGAGCCGTCGGCGTCATCGCCGGTGAAGGAGAAGGAGGCAGAGGTTGAGTTGGTGAGAGCCTGGGGCTGGGAGATGACTTGGGTGTTGGGGGCGGCCGAGTCCTCGACGTAGACGAGCTCCTCGGAGCAGCCAGAGATGTTTTCTGCCGCTGTGATGGCAATTGCGCGGAAGGAAGTCGTTGAGTTGTCCGGGACAGCGACCGTGATCCCCGCTTCCAACTGGGCTACTGGAACCGTGGCAACCGGTGAGCCAGAGCAATCTGCGCCTGAGTAGAGGCGGATCGTTGTTGCGGCCGGCGCGGAGCCGAGGATCTCCGGTGAGTTGTCGTTGGCCGGGGAGTCCGGGATCGTGGCGGCTAGCTCCGGTCCCGGAGGCGCAGCGGTGTCGACCTGGAAGCTGCGTGTCGCAACCGCCTGGTTGCCGGCCTGGTCGGTAGCTCTGACCCGGAAGGTCCGGGATCCATCGGATAGCGGCGAAGCCGGCGTGTGGGAGCCGGCCTCAGAGCAGGGGCCAAAGGAGGCCGTTCCAGCGTCAATCGAGCACTCGAAGCCGGCTCCTGCCTCCGAGCCGAAGGTGAAGATTGGGCTGGGATTGTTGGTCGGGCCTGTGGGACCGGAATCGATCGAAACCGTGGGTGGCGCAATGTCGATCTGCCAGCTGTGAGCGGCCGGGCTCCCATCCACATTCCCGGCCTGGTCGATGGCCCTGGCTTCAAATTCGTGACTGCCCTCGGCCAGGGCCGTGTATTCCTGCGCTGAGGTGCACGGTTTCCAGGCGGAGACTTCCGTTGAGTCATGGCGGCACTCGAAGAAAGCGACACCGGAGCCGCCGGTGTCGTCTCCCGTGAAGGAGAAGCCGGCGTTTGTCACATTGACCAGCGCCGCCGGGCTTGCCTTGATTTCGGTGTTGGGGGAAGCCGAATCCTCGAGATAAGAAAGCGCCTCAGAGCACTCCGAAGTGTTTTCCGCTGTCGTGGTGGCGGTCACCCGGAATGAGGTGGTCGAGTTGTCGGCCACGGTGACTGTGATTCCGGTTTCGAGCTGGGCCGCCGGGACTGTGGCCAGCGGGGAACCGGAGCAATCTGCTCCGGAGTAGAGACGGATGGTGGTGCCGGCGGGGGCCGAGCCGAAGATCTCCGGCAAGTTGTCGTTGGCCGGCGATGGCGGCACAGTGGCACTGAGCTCCGGGGCCTGTGGCGCCGTGGTATCCACCTGGAAGCCGTGCGTAGCGACAGCCTGGTTGCCGGCCTGATCGGTCGCCCTGACGCGGAAGGTGCGTGAGCCGTCGGGCAGCGGCGAGCCCGGCGTATGTGTTCCGGCTCCAGAGCAGGGCCCAAAAACTGCGGTGCCGGTGTCTATCGAGCACTCGAAGGTTGCTCCTGTCTCGGAACCGAAGGTGAAGGTAGGCGTCGAGTCATTGGTGATTCCTGTGGGGCCGGAGTTGACCGAGACCGCCGGCGGGGTCAGATCGACCTGCCATGTGTGCACTGCGGACGTCCCGTCGACATTCCCCGCTTTGTCGATCGCCCGCACTTCGAATTTGTGGGCGCCCTCATCCAATTCGTTGTAGACGTGGGTCGAGATGCAGGCCTGCCAGGCCGAAGCTTCTATCGAGTCCCTACGGCACTCGAAGGCGGCGACGCCTGAGCCGGTGTCGTCTCCCGAGAAGGAGAAGGAGGCGGTGGTTGCTTTGACCAAGGCAGCCGGGCCGGCTGTGATCTGGGTCTCGGGGGCTTTGGTGTCCTTATCCAGGCTTGTCGTTGCCTGGCCGCGGTTACCGGCACCGTCGGTGAGGCAGAGGCGCAGGGTGTTCGATCCCTCCTCTAGCTGGGCTGCGGCGACGCTTGAGGCTTTGATAGCGGGAGCCGATGAGTAGGGGCCGGAGTCGAGGACGGTGCCGGTGTCGCAATCGGCACCCCCCACTCTCAGCTGGAAGTTGCCGCTCTCATCGGCATGCCAGCTGACGTCACTGCTTTCCCCTGCCTTCAGCAGCGCTTTGGAGAGCGAATCGATCGTCACCGTCGGTGACGTGAGGTCGATCTGCCAGCTGAAGGTGGCAGGCGTTGCATCCGTGTTGCCTGCTTTGTCGATCGCCCGCGCATCGAATTTGTGGACGCCCTCGGCTAGCGCCGTGTATTTCTGGGACGAGGCGCAGATGGTCCAAGCGGCCTCGGAAACCGAGTCGAGGCGGCACTGCAAGGAGATGCCGGATCCGCCCGGGTCGGCGCCCGAGAAGGCGAACGTCGCTTCGGTGCTGCTGGTCAACCCGGGCGGGCCAGAGTCGACCTGGGTCGTCGGCGGGCTCGAGTCCTCGACGTACGCGAGCGGAGCCGAACAGGATGACGCGCCCGCGCCCGTGGCGGCCGTCGCACGGAAGCTGGTGCTCGAGTTGTCGGCGACCGAGACAGTCATGCCCGTCGCCAATTCCGCAGCCGGCGCGGTGGCGAGGGCGGAGCCGGAGCAGTCGGGGCTGGTGTAGATGCGAACGGTGGAGCCCGCGCTCGCCGAGCCCACCACTTTGGGCGAGTTCTGGTTCGCCGGCGAGGGCGGCACGGTCAAGCTCAGCGTCGGCGGCGGCGGGACCGTCGTGAAGCTCTGCGGAGCGAGCGGCGGGCTCGGCTTCGTCGTGGCGTTGGCATGCCCGTCGGCAGAGGTGACCCGGAAGTAGTAGGTGGCGCCCGGATTGAGACCGGACAGCTGCAGGCTGTGGGAGGTGACCAGCGCAGATTTGCCGACGTTGAGGTTGAGGGCCTCTGGGCTGGTCCCGTAGTCGACCCGCGAGTCGGCGGGCTCGTCGGTGTCCCAGGAGACGGTCGCCGTGCCACCCGCGCCCGGCGCGACCTGCAGGTTGGAGACGAAGGGGAAGGACTCGTCCGCGTAGGTCGCGGTATAGCCCCCCGCAACGGCGTCGAAGAAGGCGTACTCGACCCCCTTGATCGTCTGGTTCGTGGTGGTGACGGGGGTGCCGCCGCGGGCGATCGCCTCGAGCGAGCCCACCGCCGACGTCGTCGGCACCATCGCGCGCAGGCCGGTGGCCCCCGGCCCTGGATCGATCGTGAAGCTGAGCTCGTCGCCGGACCAGGAAATCGAGTCGAAGGAGGATTGGTTGCGGCCGTCGAGCCAGGTCAGCATCTGGCGTGCCGAGACGACCGGCACGCTCCGCGCCTGGGCGGAGGCGACGATCGCGTCTGCTTCCGGCGCCTCGGCCTCGTCGGTGTGGATGTTGGCGGTGAAGACTCCGTAGTACCCCTCCGGGCCCAGCGCCTTGTCGAGCAGCGCATCGGAAGCGAAGGGGTAGGCCTGCCCCGACTCGTCGGTCATCTGGGTCGCCGCCTGGTAGACGTCGATCAGCGAACCGTCGAGGTCGGCGAAGCGCATCGGCATGCCCGAGCCGGTGAACATCCCCGGCCGGTCCTGGACCCACCCTGCCGGCCAGTAGTAGTAGGTGGTGTCGAGCCGCATCCCGTTTTCGAGCTCGACCTTCGGCTGTGTCGCCCAGTCGCTCCAGACGATGCAGTGGGTGCGGTTGGTCGTCGGCGCCGGCAGGCTCGGGAACTCCGTGGCAAAGCTCTCCAGCTGCTCCGTGTAGTGGTCCTCGAGGTCTTCCCGGTCATCCCAGTTTTCGCAGCCGGTCCAGGCGTGCAGGGCGATCTCGAACCCTTCGGAGGCGAGCTGGCCGGCTTTGCTGTCGGTGATCGGGGTGTCCGGGAAGATGTAGGAGGTCGCGCGCACGCACTCCCATTTGGCCACCGCACAGCCCGGTGGGTCGAGGGTCCTGAAGTGTTCGAAGCGGCCCTGCGTGCCGTTGTTGGCGTGGTCGTCGCCGCTCATCACGATCGCCGCCTTCTCGTCGCGCGGCAGGAACCAGAAGCGCGGCAGCGGCTTGCGGTCGAGGTTCATCTCCCCGATCAGGTTGGTCAGCAGGCGCTGCTGCTCGTCGGCCTGCGGGATCGCGATCTTGTTGAAATCGACCCAGTCGGGTTTCGCGTCGCCGGCCTTGGCGCCGAAGAAGAGGTCGTTGGAGCGGATCGGGTTGAGCCCGTCGCGCTCCTGCCCGTTCCAGGCGGGGTTGCCCTGCCGGGTGTACACGATCGAGCGGGCGAGATCGTAGGTGAAGGCCGCGGCGTGGCCGCCGTTGGCGCCGACGCCGCGCAGCGTCACGGCCGGGTTCGGGGTTTGGGTGCTCGCGGTCGCATAAAGGGTCGCGACTGACTGCGCCCCGTCCAGCGTGTAGCGGTCGGCGGTTCCGTGGAACTGGATCGACTGGCCGACGATCCCCGCTCCCGGGCCGGCGCCCGTGTTGACCCGGATGTAGGCGTTGCCGAGCGTCCCCCCGGCCGGGGCCAGGCCGAGCAGGCCGTTGAGGTCGCCATCGGGACGCATCGCGATCAGGTTGCCGCCACCCTGGACCCAGTTGCTCAGCGTCGTCGCCTGCGCCGCGCTCAGCGCGCCCTCGCCGAGGATGGCGACGTCGCGCGAAGAGAGCAGGGCCGGCGTGACGTTGGCGATGTCGGTGACCGTGTACTCGTTCAACCCTTCGGCCTGGAGGATCTCGCTGTAGTAACGGCTGAACGGGTTCGACATGTTGGCGATGACCAGGATCGGCCCGCCCGGCCCCTCGTCGGGCGGGGGCGGCGGGGGCGGCGCCGTGGTGAACGACCAGGTCGAGTCGGAGGCAGGGTGGTTGCCGGCCATGTCGGCCACTCCGGTGGAACCGCCCTTGATCTTGATGACGTAGGTGGTGTTCAGTTGCAGCGAGGCGCTGGGGTCGAAGGTGACCCGGCGCTGGACGGGGTCGTAGCCGACGCTGCCGGCGATCGGCGCATTGGAGGGATCGCGGAGCTCGACCCTGGCGCTGTCGATCGTGGTCGGATCGATCTGCTCGTCGAAGGTGGCGCTGGGAGAGATGTCGGCGCTGACTTCGGTTGCACCGGCGACCGGGCTGCGGCTGGTGATCGTCGGCGGCGTCGTGTCCGGCACCAGCTCGTCTTCGAAGACGACGTCGACGAGGTAGTTCTCCGAGTTGAAGGTGTTGGGGCCGCCAGCGGAGAAGAGGCTCCCTGCCGAGCCGTACCTGTAGATCCCGTTCGGCCCGTCGACCCCGTCGGCCGGCGCGTGCAGCGGCGGGTTGTCGGCGCCGACAACCGAGAAATAGCCGGGGACCGAGGCGTAGCGCCCGTTCGGCGCGTGGTAGGAGGCGACGTAGGTGGCGCCGGCGTCGATCGGCACGGGTTCGTCAAGGAGGACCTGCTGCCAGCCTGTGGCCGCCTCGCCGGAGAAGGTCGCCACAGCGAGCTGGGTCCCGCTCGCCGTCCAGAGGCGGCCGACGTGGGTGCCCGTATTGCCGCTGGTCTTGTAGAAGCGCAGGGCTGTGACGTAGCCGGAGGTGTCGGCACGGAACTTCACGCCGACTTCGATCGCCGCTTTGTCGGAGTCCTGAGAACCGACGAAGGAGCTGTCCCAGATCGTGCAGGGGCAGGCCCGTTCGACCACCTCGACCTCGGCTTCGTCCCCGGGCGCCTGGACGTTGCCGCTGTCATCGATCGCGCGCGCCAGGATCGTCGCCTCGCCGGTGTCCTCGGGGGTCCAGGAGTAGGTCCAGCTCTCGCGCCCCTCCGCCGGGCGCCAGGTCGCGCCGCCGTCGACCGAGACCTCGACCCCGCCGACCACGCCGCCTCCTCCCCCCTCGCCGCCGGCATCGGCTGCGGTGCCGCCGATCGTCATCGGCTGGTCGACCTCGGCGTCCGCGCCGTCGGCCGGCGTCGCGATCGTCGCGGTCGGAGCCTCTTTGTCGCTGGTCTGCACAGGTGGCACGAGGCCGGCCTGCAGCGTGGCCGGCTGCGCCCCCATATCGGCCAGCAGGTTCGCGGTCGCCTGCTGCATACGGGAGTCGGGCGAGGTGCTGCCGCGGTCGTGGACGCCGTCGAGGCCCCACGACCACTGGATCGTGCCGGCACCGAAGACCAGCGCGCCGCCGGTGGCCCGGTAGAGGGTCAGGTGGTGGGTGACCGGGCCCGAGCCGTAGTTCGAGCCGTAGTCGAGCAGCTTCTGCGAGACGTTCGCCGTCCGCGTCGAGAGGTGGATCAGGCCGGGGGGCCGGAACTCGTCGGCTGGAGCTTCGTCCCACTCGTAGCCCAGCGTGTCTTCACCCAACGTCGCGACCTGGCCAGGAGCCAGTTCGGCAACGGTGGTGTCGCGCCAGAGCCGCATCCTGCCGTCCTCCGCCGGGACCTGGATCTCGGTGGTGCCGGCGTTGACCGCGAAGGCGGTGCCGGTGAGCGCGTTCTCGGGCCGTCCGCCGTCCGCCGGTGGGCTGAAGCGCGGGTCGCGCCAGGTCCCGGTCCAGACGTTCGGCAGCGGGTCGATCTTGGCGTTCGCGTGCGTCTCCTTGTAGGAGACGAGCGTCCGGTAGGGCGTGCCGGTGCCGTCGATGCTGTTGCGCCAGCGGGTCTTCCAGAAGACCTCGTTGCCGCTGAAGAAGGCCAGGTTCACGCCGGCGGCGCGCGCCGCCTCGACGTTGGTCCGCTGCTGGGCCGACCAGTACTCGTCGTGACCGACCGAGAGGAAGGCCTTGTGCTCGAGGATCTCGGCGCCGCGCCGGTCGGAGTCGACGTCGGTCGTGTAGCTGACTTCGTAGCCGTTGCGCTCGAGCCAGCGCACCATCGGGTACTCGGCGTTGAACGGCGAGTCTTCCGGGACCGGGCCGCGCACCGTCAGCGGGCGGTTGTAGCTGACCGCGTAGGCACGGCCCGGGTTGGTGCCGGGGCCGCCGGTGTAGAGGCTCTTGCCGCCGTAGCGGTTATATGCCTGCCAGGTCGAATCGGAGGTCTGGAAGAGGAGGTCCGATTTGCCGTCGTCGTCGCGCACGACGAACATCACGTGGCTTCCTCCCGAGCCGGCGTCCTCGCGGACGAGCTTGGCGAAGTAGATGCCGGAGACGGCACCGGCGGGCACCGCCCACGACGCCGATTCTTTCCATTTGCCGCAGTCGATCAGCCCCGTTGAGGCTTCTTCGTCGCAGGGCGGCTGCGACTGCGGCAGGCCGGCCGAGGGCTGAACCGTGGCGACCTTGCGCGCACCGTCGCCGCCGTAGTAGCCCATCCGGTAGATGTCGAGTCGGTAGTCGTCCGACGGGGTGTCGACCTTGAAGCGGACGGTCTGCCCCTGGTCGACGCTGATGTCGGTGGCGAATCCCTGGATGTCGGAGTCGCCGCCGCCGGAGACGTCCCACTCGCTCGAGGGATCGCCGGCTTTCGCGTTCTCACAGGCGATCGGCTTGACCGGCGGGTCGCAAGGCCCCGCCACGGCGCTTTCCGCGAGCAGGGCCGGGCCGCCCAGCAGGCAGAGGGCGAGGATGACGGCTCCTGCGCGTAGGTTGGCCACCACATGAGCAACGGCGCCCCGACTAGGTCTTTTTTGCTACTTCGAGCTCAACGCCCGCAAAATGCGTAAATCGACCTCGCGGCACCGCCTTGCCGCTAACTAAGGCTCAACTGGAAGTTGAGTCTTTAGCAGAGCTCGTAGCGCTGAGGGAGACGGGCGAGGAAGCATTGCGAAGGACCCGTCGCGAGGGCCCCGCCCCGTCGGCCGGCACGGTGTAGACGTCGAGGCCGTCTGAGTAGACGAGGGTCGCGTCGTCGAGCCACTCAGGCTGGTCGTCGATCGAGCGCGGCTCGGCGACCGGGTGCGAGTCGAGGGTGTCGAGGTCGAGGACCGCGAGACGCCAGCGGTTCTCGTCGCCGATGCGGCTCTTGAAGGCGATCCGGGTTCCGTCCGGCGAGAGCGAGGGACACTCGACCCCGTCGCGCAGTACGCGCAACGTCCGCCGCTCTATGTCGCCCTCGACCAGGTAGTAGTGGTCGCCGGTGTGCAGGGTTGCGTAAAAGCGGTTCGGGTCCGAGGCGAAGGTGACGCCCCAGAAGTTGAAGTCGACGGCGTCGAAGGGCCTGCCGTCCTTCGTCACCTCGAAGCGCTCGAGGTTGCCCAGCTCTTGGCCGCTGCGCAGGTCGACGATCGTGGTCACGGTCGAGAACCCACCCCCGCTGAGGTATTCGTGGCCGTTGACGAAGACGGTCATCGCCCCGTAGCGGCCGTCGTCGGAGACTCGCGCCCGCGAGGGCAGTCCCGCCAGGTCGAGCCGCTCGAGCGGCTGCAGCGAGGAGTCGACGATCGTCGCCTCGTAGCTGACCCCCGTTTCCGCGGTAGCGAGGCAGAGGCCGCGGTCGGCGGCGAAGTAGACCCGCGCGCAGCTGAGCTCTCCGCCGGCCACCTCGCGCGGGCGTCCGCCCGCGACGACGAAGACGTGGCCGTTGAGGAGCGGGTCCTCGCGGTCGACGGCGCGCACCATCAGCTGTGCTCCCCCCAGCTCGACCTCCTCACCGCCGGCCACCGGCTTGGCATCGGTCGTCACCTCGTTCGGGTTGAGCGCCGCCAGCACCAGGTACCCCGCGCCGGCGAGGACGCAGATGCCCGCGATTGCGGCCAGAGCCCGCTTGCGCGCCCGGCTCATCCCACGGGTTCGTGCCGCAGCCGCAGCAGCATCGGCGTGGCGACCAGCAGAGCGGCGAGGAGCCCGAGCGTGAAGATCAGGACCGCGTCCTGCAGCCCGAGCGCGAACCAGAGCGCGCCGAAGGCGAGCGAGGAGACGAATTTACCCAGGCTCATCACCGTGATCAGTATCCCGATTCCAGTGGCCTGAATTCGCTCGGGCAGGATCGCGCCGGCGAGCGCGGTGGTGACGCCGTCGGTCGCCGCGAAGTAGGCGCCGAGTGCGATGAGGGCGATGAGCACCCCCCAGGTCCCCACCGAGGTGAGGAGGAGCCCGTAGACGGGGAAGAGCAGTGCGTGGCCGGCGAGCAGCACCGGCACCCGCCCGATCCGGTCGGCGAGCCGCCCGACCGGGATCGCCAGCGCCATGAAGGCGACGGCCGTGACCACGAAGAGCAGCGGGAAGACAGCGGGGTCGAAGCCGCTCTGGCGCTGCAGGCCGACGTAGATCAAGGCGTCGGAGACGCTGGCCACGGCCAGGCCGCCGGCGGCCAGCAGCAGGAGGCGGAAGCGGCGGTCGCGGGCGATGCCCAGCGCCCCTTTGAGCGAGGGCCGAGGCTCGCCGGCGACGGAGGCACGACGGGGGCGTCCCTGCACGGCGAGCACGAGCACGGCGAGGCCGAGGAAGGCGAAGGCGGTGCTGACGACGAAGACCGCGTCGAAGCGGGCCGGTGCGAGGAGCAGGATGCCGAAGGCGACGAGCGGACCGAGCATGGCGCCGGCGCTGTCCATCGCCCGGTGCACGCCGAACGCCGTGGCCAACCCCGCCTTGGTGCTCGAGAGGGAGATCAGCGCGTCGCGCGGCGCCGTGCGTATCCCCTTGCCGATCCGGTCGCTGGCGACCAGCGCCCCGATCGCCCCCACCGAGCTGCCGGCGACGACGAGCCCCACCTTGCAGACGGCGGAGATCCCGTAGCCGAGCGTCGCCACCTCCTTGTGACGCTGCAGCCGGTCGGAGAGAAGCCCCCCGCCGATCTGGACGATCGCAGCGGCGCCGCGATAGAGGCCGTCGATCGCCCCCAGGGCCAGCGGCGAGACCCCGAGCGAGAAGACGAGGTAGAGCGGCAGGACGGTCGCCACCATCTCCGCCGAGATGTCGGTGAGCATGCTCACCGTGCCGAGCAGGACGACGTTGCGGGGAACCGAGAGGCGCCTGGGCCCGGCCCAGGTCCGCGGCCTGAGCAGCGCTTTAGAGGCTTCTACCTGATACATCGTGCCCGGCTATTCGCGCGATCTCGCGGTCACCCTGCGCCCTTGCCATGGATCACGGTCGGCAGGGTCAGCAGGAGGATCTTCAGGTTCAGCAGCAGCGAGCGCCGTTCCGCGTACTCGGCGTCCAGCTCGATCATCTGCTGGAAGGTGAGCAGGCTGCGGCCGCTCACCTGCCAGAGGCCGGTGATGCCGGGACGCACGGCGAAGCGGCGGAATGCCTCAGGCGGGTACCGGTCGACCTCGTACTGGATCGGCGGCCGGGGGCCGACCAGCGACATCTCGCCTCGGAGCACGTTCCAGAGCTGCGGCAGCTCGTCGAGGCTGGTCCGTCGCAGGAAGGACCCGGCGCGGGTGATCCGGGCGTCTTCCTGGAGCTTGCTCATGGTTCGGGTGCCGCGCTTGTTCTCGTCGGCGATCATCTGCTCGACATGGGAGCGGTGCGCGTCGGCGGTGACCCCTTCCTGCATCGTGCGGAACTTGGCGACGGAGAACGACTTCAGATCCTTGCCCAGGCGACGCTGCCTGAAGATCGCCGGACCGGGCGAGTCGAGCTTGACGACGACCGCCACGAGGAGCAGCAGCGGAGCCAGCAGGATCAAGATGACGATTGCGCCGAGAAGATCCAGGAGCCGGATCGCGGCCTCGCCGAGACGCGAAGTCTCCACGGTCCCCACCCGCGCCGGCGCAGTTGTCCCCCCTACTCCACGGATGTCCGGCGGAGCCAGGACCGCTGACCCGTCGGCTGACGCCGGGGTCGGCTGTCCGGAGTCCATTGTCACGCTGACGCTGCCTCGACTAGAGCGCTCTGGCAGAGCCGATCGACGACGTAGTCCTGAGCCTCGTCGCTCAGTCCCGGAAAGAGCGGCAGCAAGACGACGTCACGGGCGGCAGCCTCGGTGTGCGGAAGATCGACGCCGGGGTCGGTATAGGACTCCTCGCGATGGATGGCCATGATCCCGCGGCGGGTGGCGATGCCGTCCCGGAGAAGCAGACGCATCAGCTGGTCGGCGTCGAGCGGCGCCTGCGGCCGGATCCGGACCGGATAGGACTGCCAGGTCCGTTCGGCGTAGTCCGGATCCCGCGGCACCTCGAGCCACGGAACGCCCTCCAGCGACGCCGAGTACCGCTCGGCCAGACGGCGGCGCTCAGCCAGGATAGTGTCGAGAACCTCGAGCTGGCGCAGGCCGACAGCCGCCTGAAGATCGGTCATGCGCGCATTCCAGCCGCGCTCGGGATAGTGCTCGATGACCACGTCGCGGGCGTTGTGTCGCGCCAGGGCCGACTGGTCCATCGCGTGCTGGCGCAGCCGGCGCAGCCGTTCGGCGATCTCGCGATCGTGGACCGCGATCATGCCGCCCTCGCCGCAGGTGATCACCTTGCGCGGGTGGAAGGAGAAGCAGGCCAGCGGGCCCAGCGATCCGATCGGGCGGCCCCTGTGGAGAGCGCCGATCGCGCAGGCAGCGTCCTCGACCAGGATCAGGCCGTTGCGCTCGGCGAGGTCCATGAAGCTGTCCATGTCTGCCGGCAGGCCGACCTGGTGGACCGGCATCACGGCCTTCGTGCGCGACGTCAGCTTTCGCTCTGCGTCCGCTGGGTCGAGGTTGTACGTGAGCGGGTCGATATCCGCGAACACCGGCGTCGCCCCGCACTGCCAGACCGCGTTGGCGGTCGCGACGAAGGAGAGCGAGGGAACGATCACCTCGTCGCCGGGACCGATGCCCGAGCCATACAGAGAGAGATGGAGCGCGGTCGTGCAGCTGGTCGTCGCCACCGCCTCGGGCGCGCCGACCCGTCGGGCGAAGGCCTGCTCGAACTCCTCCACGCGCGGGCCCTGGGTCAGCCAGCCGGAGGCGATGACCTCGGCAACGGCCTCGGCCTCCCCCCCACCGAACCACGGCTTGGCGAAGGGCACCTCCATGGTCACGAGGCCTCCGAAGAGACGAGCGCAGCCGCCTCGGCCTTGCCGCCGGCCTCGGTCGAGCGCCACCACTCGACCAGCTGGGAGAGCCCCTCTTCGAGGCCGATCTCGGCGCTGAAGCCAAGTGCATCTCTGGCGGCGGAGGTATCGGCGAGTCGCCGCGTCACCCCGTTCACCGCCCGCTCGGGGCCGTGTTCGACGGAGAGACTCGAGCCCATCACGCGCAGCAGGGTCTCGGCCAGCTCGAGCAGGCTGGCCTCGACGCCGCTGGCGACGTTGAAGACGGCGTCGGTGACGTCCGCCTCAGCGGCAAGGACGTTGGCCCGGGCGATGTCGGGAACGCAGACGAAGTCCATCGTCTGCGTCCCGTCGCCGAAGATCAGCGGCGGTTCGCCGGCGACGATGCGTTCCATCCAGCGCACCAGGACCTCGGTGTAGAGCCCGTAGACGTCCATCCGCGGGCCGTAGACGTTGAAGTAGCGGAGCGCGACGTAGTCGAGACCCGTCATCGCGTGGTAGCTGCGCAGCAGCCCCTCGTTGTAGGTCTTCGCCGTCCCGTAGAGGGTGTCGTTCGCGTAGGGGTGGTGCAGCTCCCCGGTGGGAAACTCGGTAGCGAGCCCGTAGACCGAGGCCGAAGAGGCCGCGATCAGCTTGCGCACGCCCGCTGCCACAGCGGCCTCGACGACGTTGAAGGTGCCGTCGACGAGGACCTCGTGGGCAAGGCGCGGCTCCTCGGCGCACTGGGTGATCCGGATCGCCGCCTGGTGGAAGACGACGTCTATCCCCTCGGTCAGCTCGGCCACGAGCGCCCGATCGCGCACGTCGCCCTCGACGACGGTGAGCTTGCCGCTCGCCTGCGCCGAGGAGAGGTTCTCCCGTCGCCCCCGTACGAAGTTGTCGAGCACCACGACCTCGGCGGCGCCATGGGCGACCAGCTGATCGACGAGGGTCGAGCCGATCGTTCCCGCGCCGCCGGTCACGAGCATCCTCCCGCCCGCGATCACGCCGTGCCCCAATCGTCTCGTTCGTGGTTCCTGTAGTTCGGTCTCATCGGCTTTCCTTGCTGAGAGGTCATTCCCTGGTGGGCCGTCGTTTTCAGATCAACGGGGCTGGGGGCGCGATGTTTTCGCCACCGCCCGAGACGCTTTGCCGGGAGGCGAATCCGTATGGTGGACGCCATCCTCCGGCCCGCCTGCGCATGCTTCCTTGGCTGCCTCCTGGCCCTGATCGGGATCACCGCGGACTCCGCGGCGGCGAAAGGAAGGCCGGAGGCCATCCGGCTCGCCGCGCAGCCCTCGGGCAAGGCCGCCCACCGCGGAGTGATCGCCGCCGGCCTGGTGCGCGCCAAGCACATCCGCGTCCAGAGCCCGAAAGGCTGCAGGCACCGGGAGCTGGCCGGGTCAGGTGGGGTCGAGCGCCGTTTCGCCGTCTTCGCCCCCGCCAACGGGAAGCGTTGCCTGCGAGGCGCGGTGCGGAAAGGGTGGGCTCTCGTTCAGCTCTGCTCCAGCGGCAGCTGCGTCGAGCATCGGGTCCGGGTCCCGCGCCGCCGCGACCGCGACCGCGAAGGACTCGACAACTTCCTCGAGCGGCGGATCTTCCAGACCTCCGTGTCCGACCCCGACACCGACGGCGACACCTTCAGCGACCGCTACGAGGTCCTGCGCGGCTACAACCCGCACAACCCGAGGAGTCCGCGGCGCCGATCGCCCGGCGCCGCAGCTCCCGCTCCGACCTCGACTTCGCCGTTGTCGAGCTGGCCGAAGCCCCCCTGCGTGGCCGGCGCCACGAACGTGACGTCGGCCGCTGCCGTGCGCGGCGAGGTGGGGGCCGGGCGGAACGTCTGCGTGATCGCCGCCGTCGGCGACGTCGACCTGAGAGGCCTCGGGAACCGCTCGGGGGTGGTGGTCTCGACGGAAGACGCCGGCTCGATCGGCTCCATCGAGGTGGGAGAGGGAACCACCGACCTGACGATCCGCGGGGCGGTCTTCCGCTCGATAGAAATACGCGGGGGTCACCGCACGACGCTGCAGGGCAACATCATCGGCGGCACGCCCGGCAACCGCGTGCTCGATCAGCTGATCCTGATGCCCGACCGCAGCGACGACGTGACGATTCGTGAAAACGACCTGGGCTGGACCCGCGCCGACGACTCCGGCAACACCGGCTACGGCTGTCGCTGCTACGGCACCCTGAACCGGCTGCAGTTCGTCGGCAACAGGATTCACGACATCGCCGCCGACGGCTTTCAGGGCGTCGATGGCGTCGACGTGCTGATCGATCGAAATGAGATCGGGCCCGTGGGTGCGAACCCGGACTCCGGCGAGCACTCCGACAACATCCAGATCACCGGCAACGGAGCGAACCTGCGGATCACCAACAACTGGATTCACCACCAGGGCTATTTCGACGGCGGCGTCACCGGAAACTCCGGCTCTATGTACATCCACGGCGGCGAGACCAATCCGCTGCTCTTCGAGAACAACCTGATCCAGATCGCTCAGGGCCGCACCGAGATCTGTGGATTGGGAACCGGCGGCACCTCCCGTTCGAGCATCGCGATCCGGGGCAACACCTGGATCGACGGGGGCCTGGCATTCAGCGGCTTCCCCGGTTTCGAGTGGGACTGCGACTCGGGTTCGGGCAACGTCGTCGAGCGCAACGTCGCCGTCGACCCGGACGGCGGGTTCGCCCTGTCGGGCTCGGCCGCCGTCGCGACCTTCTCCGCCAACCTTTGGGGGAAACCCTCTCTGGTCGCGCTCGACGGCAGCGGCAACTGCATCTCCGCCAACTGCAACCCGGCGGGCCAAAGCCCAATCGGCTATCGCAAGCCCGCCGGCGTGCACTGGTGAGCCACGGCTGAGAGACAGAAGAACGACCAGCCGAATTTCGTTCTTCGGCTGGTCATGTCTCCCCTCATCGCACCCCTGAAAACCCTGGCGCCACCGCTCCGATGCCCCTCTCGCCGCTGCTGCTGATCGGCGCCGGAGGATTCGCGCGCGAGACAGTCGAGCTGGTGCGGGCGATCAACGATGAGACTCCCACCTGGGAGCTGACCGGCCTGCTCGACGACTCTCCAGAGCTGCATGGCGAGGAGATCCTCGGCATCCCAGTGCTTGGGCCCTGCGTGGCGGTCGGCGAGCACCCCCAGGCCTCGGTCGCGGCCTGCGTCGCCTCGCCGCACGATCCACCCCGTCGTCTGCGCCTGGTCGACAGGCTGGGGCTGCCCGCAGAGCGCTACGCGACCCTCGTCCACCCCCGAGCGACGATCGCGGAATCGGCGACGATCGGGCCCGGCTCGGTCATCCACGCCAACGTGGTCCTGACCGCCGAGATCAGCCTCGGGGCGCATGTGGCGGTGATGCCCTCGGTGGTCCTGACCCACGATGACGTCGTCGGCGACGGAGTTACGTTCGGCGCCGGGGTGTGCGTCTCGGGTGGCGTCACGATCGAGAGCGGCGCTTACGTCGGCGCGGGAGCCCTGCTGCGCGAGAACCTCGTGATCGGAGCGGGGGCGGTCGTCGGCATGGGCGCGGTGGTGACCAAGTCGGTTCCCCCGGAGCAGATATGGCACGGCGCCGCAGCGCGCCCGGCGCCGGCTCGAGATCGCTCCCAGGTGCTGCGATGAGGCTGCTGGTCGCACCACACGACCTCGGCATCGGCGGTAGCCAGATCAACGCCATAGACCTTGCCGCAGGAGCGGCGGAGGCCGGACACGACGTGGTCGTATACGGCAAGCCGGGCCCCCTCGTCGACTACATCGAGTCTCGCGGCCTGGAGTTCGTCCCCGCCCGCAGGCTGCGCTATCGCCCGGCGCCTTCGCGCATCGCGCAGCTGGCGGCGCTGGCGCGCAGCTGGCGCCTCGATCTGGTCCACGCCTACGAGTGGCCCCCCTGCCTCGACGCCTATTTCGGCGCCCACCTCGCCGGCGGGGTGCCTCTGCTCTGCACCGTCCTCTCGATGTCGGTCTCGCCCTTCGTGCCGCCCTCGGTCCCGCTGATCATGGGAACCGAGGCCCTCGCAGAAGAGGCGCGGGAACGACATCGCGCTCCGGTCTGGGTGCTCGAGCCGCCGATCGACACCGACACGGATTCGCCGTCGATCGACGGCGCCCCGCTGCGCCGAGAGTTGGGGATCGCCGATCGGAGCCTGCTCGTGGTCACGGTCTCGAGACTGGCGCTTGAATTGAAGCTGGACGCCTTGGTCGAAGCGATCGATGCCACGGGCGAAGTCGCCGGCGAGTTTCCGGTCGAGCTGCTGCTGGTCGGCGACGGGCCCGCCGGTCCGGCGCTGCGCGCACGTGCGGCGCACGTCAACCGCCGCCTCGGCCGGGAAGCCGTCAGGTTCGCAGGCGCTCTCGCCGATCCGCGCGAGGCCTATGCGGCAGCCGACCTCGTAATCGGCATGGGCAGCTCGTCGCTGCGCGCGATGGCGATCGCCAAGCCGGTGATCGTCCAAGGCGAAGGCGGATTCTCGAAGGTGTTCGAGCCCTCCGGCTACGACTACTTCCTGCGGCACGGCTTCTGGGGGGTCGGCGACGGCAGCTCCGGCTCGGGCCGCCTGGCGGACCAGATGCGGGACCTGCTGGGCGATGCGCAACGGCGAGCCGATCTCGCTCGCTACGGGCACGCAACGGTCTCCGAGCGGTTTTCGCTCGAGCGCGGGACTCGCCTTCAGCTCGAGATCTACGACTCCATCCTCGCCAGTCGCTCCTCCAGGCGATGGAGCGAGGCGCTCCCAACGGCCACCCGCGCCTTGCGGCTCGAGATCGAGAACCACGATCCCCGCCGCAAGCGAGCACACGGCATCTCCGAGGCCACTCGGCTCGCAGCCGCCGAAAACCCACTGCCGGCCATGCAGGCCGCGCTCGCGCGGGTCGGGTGAGGGCCGTGGCCCCACCCGCCGGCGATTGGGACGGCCTCATCGTTCTCTGCGCCGCCAACAGCTGGGACGAGGTGAAGCTGGCCGACCGACACATGGCCGAGCACCTCTCCGCCCTAGCGCCTGTCCTCTACGTCGATCCCCCCATCTCCCATCTGACGCGCTTCAACGCGCCGCTGGTCGCCGGATCCCTGAAGCGGCCCAGGCTGCGTGGCGTCGCGCCCGGCATCGCCCGCTACACCCCGCTTGCGCCACCGAAGCCGATGGACCCGGCGGTGCTGCCGCTGACGAACAGGATCGTCCGCCACGAGCTGAAGAGGGCCGTGCGCCGTCTCGGCGCCAGCGTCGAGGCGGTCGTCTCGACCTGGCTCTTCGTCGATGCATACGGAGTCTGCGGCGAGCGCGTGCGGGCGTACTGGTGGCAGGACGATCCCGTGGCCGCAGCGGCGCTCTGGGGGCGCAGCACGGAGCGCCTCGCGGCGGGCGACGAGCGCCTCACCGCCTCCTCTGACCTGGTCGTCTCGGTCAGCGAGACCGTGGTCGGGGAGCTGCGATCGCGTGGGGTCGAGGCCGCCTACCTCCCCAACGGCTGCGACGCGTCCTTCTACGCGGGTGTGGACGGCGTGCCGTACCCAGTCGACGTCGACCTGCCGGGCCCGGTGGCCGGCTTCGTCGGCCACCTCAACAGCCGCACGGATCTCGCCCTGCTCGAGGCGATCCCCGCGGCGGGCGCTTCCCTGCTGCTGATCGGCCCTCGCGATCCCGCCTTCGAGCCGGCCCGCTTCGAAGCCCTGACCTCCCTGCCGAACGTCACCTACCTCGGGCCACGGCGGTTCGAGGATCTGCTCCCCTACCTGAAGGCGATCGACGTCGGCATCGTCCCCTACGCGAACACGCAGTTCAACCGAAACAGCTTCCCGATGAAGACCCTCGAGTACCTGGCCGCCGGCAGGCCGGTCGTCTCGACCCCGCTGCCGGCCGTGCGCTCGCTCGAGACCGACCTCGTCACCCTCGCCGAAGCGCCGCGGGACTTCGGCGCCGCCATCGTCGACGCGGCAGCCACGGCACGGCAGCCCGAGCTGATCGCCGAGCGAAGGGCGTTCGCGGCCGGGCACAACTGGTCCGCCCGGGCCGAGCAGCTCCTCGACCTGCTCGGATCGCATGCCCACGGCCGGTCAGGCGGAGTCCGTCATGAGTACGCCTGAGCGGCCCGCCGCAGAGGCGACGCAACCGCGAGACGACAAGGACGCGCTTGGCGCCCAGGCCCGCTCGGGCCTGGTCTGGAGCTTGATCAACAGCGTCGCCGCCCGCGTCCTCAACGTCATCGCCGGGCTCGTCATCGCTCGCATCGTCACCCCCGAGGAGTTCGGCACCTACGCGGCGGCGATGCTGGTGATGACGATCGTGCTGAGCATGAACGAGATCGGGCTCAGCGTGGCCGTGATCCGCTGGAAGGAGGGGCTGGATCGGGTCACGCCGACCGCGGTCAGCGGCTCCCTCATCAGCAGCTCGATCTGGTTCGCGCTGATGTTCTTCGGGGCACCGGGAATCGCGGTCCTGCTGAACGCTCCGGAGGCGACCACGGCGATCCGGGTGCTCTCCTTCGGCGTCCTCCTCGACGGCATCTCGACGATTCCGAACGCACTGCTGATGCGCGCCTTCCAGCAGCGCCGGCGAGCTGCCGCCGAGCTGCTCGGCTTCCTGGTCGGGACTCCGATCGGCATCTGGCTGGCGAGCACGCAGGGAGCCACCGGCCTCGCCGTCGGGCTGCTGATCGCGAACGCGGTGGCGACGGCGTTGATCCTGCGGCTCGCCCCCTCCCGCCCCCGGCCGGGCTGGGACCGCCAGACCGCCGCGGAGCTGATCCGCGTCGGCCTCCCCCCCGCCCTGACCAGCGTCCTGCTCTTGGCGATCGTCAACGTCGACTCGATCGTGGTCAGCCGCGTGCTCGGCGTAACCGCGCTCGGCTTCTACGTGCTCGCCTTCAACGTCGCGAACTGGCCCTGGACCCTGCTCTCGATGGCAATCCGCCAGGTATCGCTGCCGGCCTTCTCCCGTCTGGCGGACGATCCCGACGGACTGGAGGACGCTTTCTCCCACAGTCTTACCCTCGCCGCCGGGCTGGCGGTGCTCGGCGGCGTCCTGCTCGCCTCACTGGCAGGACCGATAGTCGGGATCCTCTATGGCAGCAAATGGCTGCCGGCCGTCGCCGCCCTGCAGTGGCTCGCCGTCTTCGGAGCCCTGCGGGTGGTGCTCGAACTCTGCTACGACCTCCTCGTCGCCGTCGGGCGCGCCGGATCGCTGGTCAGGCTTCAGCTCGGCTGGCTCGCGGCGCTCGTCGTCGCGCTGCCGGTGGGCGCCCACCTGGGAGGAATCGCGGGCGTCGCGATCGTCCAGGGCGCCGTCGCGGTGGCGCTCGTGCTGCCACTCAACGTCTGGCTGTTGGCAAGGTCAGGCATGCGCCTCGGAGTGCTTGCCCGTTCCCTGCGGCCGGTGGCCGCGGCCACCGTCGCCGGAGTCGCGGTGGCGCTGCTTGCTCTGCAGGTGGAAGCTCCCCGCGGCGTGACTCTGATCGGCGTGGGCGCTCTGGTCACCTTCGCCTACGGCGCCGCCTTCCTCGCCGGCCGGCAGGGCAGGGCGGCGTTGCGATGGGCCGATCCGCCCTTCATGCGAAGCCGCCCCCCCTCCGTCTCGGGCGGCGGGCGGGCGGCGGCCGCTCGCGCCTGAGCGAAGCGCTCAGCGCAGCGGCGCTGCCCGAGCGGGCTTGCGGCAGAGGAAGATCTCCTCCTCGCCAAAGGCGTCGTCCTGTTCGCGACGCAGGCCGAGGCGGCTGATCGCGTCCTCGTCGAAGCCGTCCAGATAGCGGTCGGCCCGCACGTCGAAGCCGGCGTCCGCGAGCCGATCGGCGTAATCACGCCCGTAGAGGCGGGCGTGGTCGCTCTGGCCGAAGACGCGATGGCGGTCCTCTGGCGTGGTGACGGCCGGGTCTTCGAGCGTGGTGGCGCGGCGGTTGTCGACCGGGCACATCAGGATCGCCCAGCCGCCTGGCTTCAGGACCCGCTGGATCTCGGCCAGGGCGAGGCGATCGTCATCGACGTGCTCGAGCACGTGATTGCACATCAGGAAGTCGAAGCTCTCGGCCTCGAATGGGAGGTCCATCACGTCCAGCTGGTGATCGGCCAGCGCCGAGTCGAAGTCGCCGGTGACGTATTCGAGTCCGCTGGTCCGCGAGAAGCGACGCAGGAAGGCGTACTCGGGGGCGATGTGGAGCATTGCCCCCGGACGGTCGAAGATATCCGTCTCCCGCTCCAGGAAGAGCCATAGGACACGATGGCGCTCGAGCGCTCCGCAGCGCGGGCATTTCGCTTCGGTCCGGCCCCTGTGGGGCAGGAAGCGCGAGAACGTCGAATCGCAGCACGGGCACTCAACCAGGTCTCCCCGGTAGCGGATGCCACGCGCCGAGCCGAGCAGGCGGTGGCGGCGCTCTCCGGGCATCAGCCGCAGGAGGGCTCGCTTGACGAGCGGATCCTCGACCGCGCCGTGCTCGGCGCCGAAGACCGGATCGGCAGGCCTGTTCGCGATCTGCCCTTCGAGGCTCACGTCAGGAGAACGAGCCGCAGCACGGCCCGCTTCTGCGCAAGATCGCTACGGGGCGGGTCGTTGTTGGGACGCATGAGTCAAAGCCTGCTGATCATCTCCCCTGTCCGCAACGAGGGCGATCACCTGGAGCGCGTGGCCCGGGCCATGGCCGCCCAGACCCGCCCGCCGGATCTCTGGCTGCTCGTCGACGACCACTCCACCGACGATACGTATGAGCTCGCACAGAGCCTCGCACGAGAATTCCCCTTCATCTCTCCAGTCCGGGCCCCCGAGCATCCGCCGCTGCCCAACCCCCGCGACCGGCTCGCCTCGGCGGCGGCGCCGCGCACTTTCAACTTCGGCCTGAACAGCGTCGACTGGCGCCAGTTCACGCACATCGGCAAGCTCGACGGAGATATGGAGCTTCCGCCGGAGTACTTCGAGCGCGTCCTCGGAGAGTTCGAGGCGGATGAGCGGCTCGGCATGGCGGGAGGGCTGCGCAACGAGCTGGTCCGCGGCAAGTGGCGGCTGGAGAAGGTGCCGACCGAGTACCACGTCAACGGCGCCCTCAAGTGCTATTCACGCGATTGCTTCGAAGCGATCGGCGGCGTTCAGGAGCGGCTCGCCTGGGACACGATCGACGAGACGCTGGCCCGCATGCACGGCTTCCGCACCCGGACCTTCGAGAACCTGGTCGCGATCCACCATCGCCCCTGGGCGAGCGCCGACGGCACCCTGCGAGGGCGGGCCCGTTATGGCGCCGCCGCCTACATCGTCCACTTCCCGGCCTACTGGGTGGCGCTGCGCTCGCTGAAGGTCGCCGCTGCGCGGCCGGAGGGAATCTCGGGGCTCGCCTTCTTCTACGGCTATCTCCGCGCCGCGGTCCAGCGGATACCCCAGGTCGAGAACCCGGGATTCCGCCACTCGGTCCGCAGGGAGATCCGGGGCCGCGTCTTCGGCAAGCTTCCCCTCACGTCGCGGGCCGCGACGGGCTGATGTGCGGAATCGCAGGCCAGGTCCGTGCCGACGGTGTCCCCGTCGAGGGGGACCTGATAGCCCGGATGTGCGCGGCGCAGGAGCATCGCGGTCCCGATTCGCGCGGCTTGCACGTCTCCGATGGCGTCGGGCTCGGCATCCAGCGACTGAGGATCATCGACCTCGACACCGGCGACCAGCCGGTCTACAACGAGGACGGCTCGGTTGCGGTCGTCCTCAACGGTGAGATCTACAACTACGCCGAGCTGCGCGAGGAGCTGCTGCAGGCGGGCCACACCCTCGCCACGAACGGCGACACCGAGGTCATCGCCCATCTCTACGAGGAGCATGGGACCGGCTGTCTCTCGCGGCTGCGGGGGATGTTCGCCTTCGCTCTCTGGGACAGCCGGCGCCAGCGCCTCTTCCTGGCCCGCGACCGGGTGGGCAAGAAGCCGCTCTTCTACAGCTTCCGCGGCGGTGCGCTCAGCTTCGCATCCGAGCTCCAGGCGCTGATCCAGGATCCCGAGGTCTCACGCGAGGTGGACCATGAGGCGATCGACGCCTACCTCGCCTACGGTTATGTCCCGGCGCCGATGAGCATCTTCCGAGGCGTTCGCAAGCTGCCCCCGGCCCACCTGCTGGTCTACCAAGAGGGGGCGCTGACGACAGAGCGCTACTGGCGCCTGGACTACTCGGCCAAGCGCCCCGTGAAGGACGTTCGCGAGCTTCACCAGGAGATCCGCACCTCGCTGCGCACCGCCGTGTCGCGACGGCTCGTGGCCGACGTCCCGGTAGGGGCGTTCCTCTCCGGCGGGATCGATTCCTCGGCGGTCGTCGCGGCGATGGCCGAGCAGTCCTCGGAGCCGGTCAAGACCTTTTCGATCGGCTTCGCGGACGAGGCCCTCAACGAGCTCCCCCGCGCCCGGCTGATCGCCGAGCGCTTCTCGACCGACCACCACGAGCTGATCGTCGAGCCCGATGCGATCGAGCTGCTGCCGAAGCTCGTGCGCCACTACGGCGAGCCCTTCGGCGACCACTCGGCCCTGCCCTGCTTCTACCTCGCCGAGCTCGCCCGCGAGCACGTCACCGTCGCCCTCAACGGCGACGGCGGCGACGAGAGCTTCGCCGGCTACCAGCGCTACACCTCGAACATGCTCGCCGCCAGGTTCGAACGCCTACCCGAGTCGCTGCGCCACTCGATCGCCGCCGCCGGGGCCAGGGTCGGCAATGGCGCCGACCCTCGCGCCTGGCGCAGCCGTGCGCAGCGCTTCGCCACTCGCCTCGGAGGCGAGCGGCAGGAGCGCTATCTGCGGCAGGTGAACGTTTTCGACCCCGGCGAGCGCGGCGGGCTCTACACCGACGAGTTCGCCCGTTCCGTCGCCACGGCAGACGCCGACGCGATTCTGCTCGGACCGTGGAGCGACGCCAGCGGCGGAGAGCTGCTCGACCAGCTGCTCGAGGTCGACGCGACGGTCTACCTGCCCGGCGACCTGCTGCCGAAGATCGACATCGCGACGATGGCCTACTCGCTGGAGGGCCGCTCGCCCCTGCTCGACCACGAGCTGATGGAGCTGGCTGCCGCGATCCCGCCGCAATACAAGGCGAGCGGGACACGGCGCAAGATCGCCCTCCGGGATGCCCTGCGGGGCTGGGTGCCGGACACGATCCTCGACGGTCCCAAGCAGGGGTTCGAGCTCCCGGTTGCGCGCTGGCTGCGCACGGACCTCGCCCCGTTCACGCGCGACGTCCTGCTCGATCGCGCGAGCGCCGAGCGGGGATGGATGGAGCCCACGGCGGTGGCGACGCTGATCGATCAACACGTCTCCGGCGCCGCCGACCACGGCCGCAAGCTATGGGCCCTGCTTACGCTCGAGCTCTGGGCTCAGTCGATCGCGGACACAGCGCCGGAGCCGGCGTTTGCCACCGCCTGAGGAAGAACCCCCTTCCGCAGAGCGTTCTTTCGACATGCGGCAAACGCGCCTGATCGATCCCATCGCCGACCCGGACTGGCTCGATTTCGTCGAGGCCAGTCCCTCGGCCGAAATATTCCATCATCCGCGCTGGCTCGAGCTGCTGCGGTCGCAGTATGGCTATGAGATACAAGCCTGCTGCGTCGGCTACGGGCAGAAGATCGAAGCGGGGATCCCGATCGCGCGGATCGAGAGCCGTCTTACCGGAAGGCGACTGGCTTCCCTCCCCTTCTCAGACGTCTGCTCACCCGTCCTCGCCGCTGACGCGGACCCGACCGCCCTGAATGCGCTGGGCCAAGCCTTGGTCGAGGAGAGTCAGCGCACCGGCCTCGAGCTCACAGTCCACGCATCGATGCCGAGCGCACCCGGGGCATTCGTTCAGCATCGTTTCTACTGCCACCAGCTTCAGCTCGCCGACGATCCGGCCGAGGTTGAACGGGGTTATTCGAAGTCGCAGGTCAAACGGGGCATCAAGAAGGCAAAAAAAGAGGGCCTGCGCGCCGAGCGACGCACGGACCGCTCGGCCCTCGACGCTTTCTACGCGCTGCACCTCAAGACGCGCCAAAGGCTGGGCGTGCCAACCCAGCCGAGGCGCTTCATCCGCCGGTTCGAGGAGCTCTTCGCCG
Organism: uncultured Solirubrobacterales bacterium; assembly: GCA_963697695.1. GTDB lineage: Bacteria > Actinomycetota > Thermoleophilia > Solirubrobacterales > 70-9 > VRUE01. The sequence goes on along the minus strand of OY969094.1, from coordinate 131,390 downwards.
CCGGCCTCGGTTTCGTCGAGCTGATTCTCGACGACTCTGAGCCGATCGCGGCCGCCGTGTTCCTCACCCACAAGGGCACCGTGACCTACAAGTACGGCGCATCCGATGCCCGCAAGCTGGGCAAGCGTCCGAACAACCTCCTCTTTTCCGAAGTGATTCGATCGGGGTGCGAGGCCGGCTTCCACACCCTCGACTTCGGACGGACCGACATCGACAACGAGGGGTTGCGGGCCTTCAAGCGATCCTGGGGGGCGAACGAGGTCGAGCTCTCCTACACCTATCTCGCGGACAGCGAGCCCTCGCTGGAGCCGGTCCTGCGCGATCGGATCATGAGCGCCACGATCCAACGATCACCCGCCCTCGTCGGCCGCCTCGCGGGAGAGGCGCTGTACGGACACTTCGGCTAGGCCTGATGGCACGGCGCCCCGATCTCTCAGTCATCGTCGTCACGCACAATGGGCGGGAGATGGCCCTGGCGACGCTGCGCTCGGCGCTGGCCGCCGCCGGAGCGGCGTCGGTCGAGTGGCTGGCCGTCGATGCGGGGTCGACCGACGGCACCCCCGACGCGATCGAGCGCGAGTTCGATCGGGTGCGGGTCTTTCGCCGCGACAACCGTGGCTTCGCCGCGTCCAACAACGTCGCGCTCGAGCAGGCCCAAGGACGCTATGTCCTGCTCCTGAACCCCGACGTCGAGATCCTCTCCGGGTCTCTCGACGAGCTGGTCGCGGCGATGGACGCCCGTCCTGAGCTTGGCTTGGCGAGCGTCGTACAGCGAGGGACGCAGGGGGAGCTGCAGACTTCGATCCGGCGCTTTCCCTCGCCATTGAGAAGCCTCGGGGAGTCGCTCTTCGCCGCCTACTGGCCGATCTTCAACACCTTCCAGGAGCTGGAGACGCGACCCGCCCACTACCAGCGCGAGGGTCCCGCAGACTGGCTCGTCGGCGCCTTCCTGATCGCCCGCCGCGAGGCGGTGCGAGCGGTGGGACCGCTGGACGAGCGCTTCTTCCTCTACTCAGAGGAGATCGACTGGTGCTACCGCTTCTGGCAGGCAGGCTGGCCGGTCGCCCATCTGCCCGTGATGGCGATCACCCATCACGCCGGCGGCCGCTCCCGCGGCGACCTGATGGCACAGCTGAGCCATTCACGCCTGCTCTTCGCCGCCAAGCACTACGGGGTGGCGAGGCGCACGGGAATCCGTGCCGCGCTGGCGCTCGGACACCTGATCAGGATCGCGGTCTTCGCCCCTCTGGCGGCGGCAAGCCCCGCCCAGCGCCGGCGCGTGCGAGCCGAGTGGGCCGGCCTGAGAGTGATTCTCGGCTTCGCGGCACCGCCTCTCGGTCCCTACGCGAAGTCAGCCCCGCCTGAGGCGGTGACCCCGTGACCCCACAGAGCAGAGCCTTCGCCGCGGCGATGCACCCCGAGGACCACTACCTCTCAGAACGCTACCGCGGCGAGGACAGCGGGCGCTCACCAGCTCTGGGTGCCTACTACGCCGTCAAGTCATTGCTTCCGCGCCGGCTGCAGATCGCGATGCGGCGGCTGTACGCAAGGCGCCAGGCGCGGACCGAGTTTCCGCGCTGGCCGATCGAGCCGGTGCTGGTCGAGCGCCGCGAAGCGGAGCTGCGTACCGCGCTGGACCAGCGCGAGGAGGGGCGCATACCGCTGATCGCCGACTGGCCGGAAGGCAAGCGTTTCGCCGCGATCCTCACCCACGACGTCGAGGGACCGGCGGGGGTGGCAAACGTGGACAGGATCATCGATCTCGAGCGGCGCCACGGCTTCGTCTCCTCATGGAACTTCGTCGCCGAGTGGTATCCGCTCGAGGGCAACGTGCTCGATCGTGTCCGCGCCGCCGGGTGCGAGGTCGGCCTGCACGCAATCAAGCACGACTGCAAGCTGTTCGAGAGCCGCGCCAGCTTCGAGGCAGAACTGCCGGCGATTCACCGTTACCTCGCCGAGTGGAACGCCGTCGGGTTTCGCTCCCCGGCCACCCACCGCAACGCCGACTGGATGCCTGAGCTCGGCGCTTCCTACGACAGCTCATTCCCGGACACGGATCCATTCGAGCCTCAGGCCGGCGGCTGCTGCTCGATCCTGCCCTACTTCTTGGACGATCTCGTCGAGCTCCCGATCACCCTGGTTCAGGATCACACACTGTGGGAGATCCTGCGCGAGGACACGATCGACCTCTGGACCCGCAAGAGCGACTGGATCGTCGCCAACCGCGGCCTGATCAACCTGATCACACATCCCGACTACCTCGACACCCCGGCCCGCCTGCGCATGTATGAGGAATTCCTCGAGTACCTGTCCACACTGGATGACGGCTGGCATGCCCTGCCCAGAGAGGTGGCGGCCTGGTGGCGGGTCCGAGCCGGCTTGCGCATCCTCGAGGACGGAGATGACACGCGCGTCGTGGGTGAAGGCGCCGAGCGCGCCACGCTCGCCTGGGCGCGAGCGTCCGGCGACGGAGTGATCCTGGACCCAGGGCCGGTGAGGGCTCGGGCATGAACGGCAAACGCGTACTGATCCTGCTCCAGAACGAGCCGGTTCCGTCCGATCGGCACGTCTGGAACCACTGCACCGCGCTCACGCGCGCAGGCTATGAGGTAACCGCCGTCTGCCCCACCGGCGAGCGGCGCGACCGCGGCAGCTTCGAGGAGATCGACGGCATCGCGATCCATCGCTACCGACCACGACCAGCAGGCGAGCGAGCAAGCGAATACGCGCTCGAGTACCTGGCCGCCCTCTGGAGCATTCGCCGCCTCGCCCGGCGCCTCTCCCGCGAGGGCCGGTTCGACGTCGTGCACGCCTGTAGTCCCCCCGACTTCCTGCTCCTCGCTGCGCTCGGACTCAGACGTCGTGGCTCCCGTTTCATCTTCGACCATCACGACCTCACGCCGGAGCTCTACCTGACCCGATTCGGCAGTGGTCTGCTGCATCGTGTGACGCTGATCGCGGAGCAGGTTGCGTTCCGCAGCGCCGACGTCGTCCTGTCCGTCAACGATTCTTATCGTCGCATCGCGATCGAACGAGGCAGACGCGACCCCGCCGACGTCGCCGTCGTTCGCACAGGGCCGGACCTGACGCGATTCGTCCCCCGCGAGCCCGATCCCTCGCTCAAGCGAGGCAAGCGCTTCCTGCTCAGCTACGTCGGGGTGATGGGTCCGCAGGACGGCGTCGATCATGCCCTGCGTTCGCTTGCCGAGCTGCACTCGCTGCGCGATGACTGGCATGCCGTGTTCATGGGCGATGGCGACGTCGTCGACGAGATGCGCGCCTTGACGGTCGAGCTCGGGCTCGCGGAGCGGGTCGAGTTCACCGGCTGGGTCGAGCAGGACACGATCGGCCGTGTGCTCTCGACATCGGATGTCTGCCTCGCGCCGGATCCGAAGAACCCGCTCAACGACCTCTCCTCGATGGTCAAGATCTCCGAGTACATGGCGATGTCCCGGCCGATCGTCTCCTTCGACCTCGCCGAGTCACGCGTCGGCGCCGGCGAGGCCGCCGTCTTCGCCGCTTCGGGCGATCACGCCGGCTTCGCACAGCTCGTCTCGGAGCTGCTCGATGACCCGGACCGTCGCGCGAAGATGGGTGCGGCCGGCCGCGGCCGCGCCGAGAGCTTCCTCGCCTGGGAGCACCAGGAGCGCTCACTGCTGACGGCCTACGCACGAGCCCTCGGCATGGGGCCCGTGCGCGAAAGCCGCCTGGCCATGATGAGCAGACTGCTGGTTCCACGCAGGCCGAGACCGGGCCAGGCAGGTCGCGATCCAGGTCTTGCCGCCGAGTCGGGCTAGGCGAGAAGCAGACACCCAAGCGGCACCCGGATTCCGTGCCGGTTGTCCATCTCGCTGAACGAGGGGACATAACCTTGACAGGCATCATCAGTTCCGGGTAGTTTCATGATCGCGCCAGCGAGCCACGGGAAGCTCGCAATTTGCGCAAAACAGGACAAGGGCGGGAGCGGAGCTGTCAAGACCAGGCATCTTTCTCTGCAATGAGTCACAGGCAAGATGAATGTTTGGGAAATTTCCTCCTCGGATATATGTCCGAATTGAACAAACACGATTTACCGAAAATTATTCACACCGATAGGCCGCGAAATGCACCGCTTGCCATACATCTCACGGAAAGCCGTCATTAACAGTGCTATCGCTGTAGTCGTTGCTCTCATCGGAGTTCAGTCCCTGGCCTTGGCGAAGAGCTCTCCCTCCCTGAGTCCTTCCATCCAAAAAGGTGAGGCGGTCCTGTACAGCATCCAAAAGGGTGAGGCGGTCCTTTACAGCAAAGGAAGCGCCTCCAGGACAGACGCCGATGGCGACGGCCTGACCAACCGCACCGAGGTCAAACGCACCAGGACGAATCCACGCAATGCCGACAGCGACGGTGACGGCCTCTCCGACGGAGCTGAGATCAACGGCACCAGGACGAATCCACGCAATGCCGACAGCGACGGTGACGGGGCCAACGACGGCGAGGAGATCAGGGTCGGATCGAACCCCTGGAACCCGGCAAGCAGCGTCCCGTCCTCGCCGGCAAATCCAAGATCCACCGCAGCTTCCCCTCCACCGCTGGATACCACCCCGCCCAACACGATAATTACCTCTTCTCCCTCGACCAGCACGGGCAGCACATCGGCCAAATTCACCTTCAGCTCGAATGAGCCCGGCTCCAGCTTCGCCTGCAGACTCGACGCGGGCGCGTTGGGTCGCTGCCTATCCCCCACGCTCTACTCCGGTCTCTCGGCCGGCGTTCACACCTTCACGGTGCAGGCGATCGATGCGAGAGGAAACAGGGATCCAAGTCCGGCAACGCGCACTTGGAAAGTCGCAGCCCCGCCGGAGCAGGGAGACCCGATTGAGGCCGTCTGGGAGGCACCGGAGACTCCCCTGGCCAGCGTGCCGGTGACTCTCGACGGCACCTCTTCCACCGGCGAGGGACCGCTGAGCTGCACCTGGTCATTCGAGAACCAGACCGGCAGCATCGTCTGGCAGACCCAAACCGGCTGCAGAATCGAGTTCACCTTCACGGGGAGCGGAACCAAGCACGTGGAGTTGATCGTCAAAGACGCCGAGGGCGATGTCGACACCAACAAGCAGTCTTTCGTCGTCGCCCCTCCCCCCACGGATCCGGAGCCCGATACCTCGCCGCCCCAGACCACGATCGGCGCCGGCCCACCGGCCACGACGACAGCGACCGACGCCACTCTCGCCTTCTCCTCGAGCGAGGCCAACTCGTCCTTCCAGTGTCAGCTGGATGGGTCCGCCTGGGCTGCGTGCAGCTCCCCCAGAACATATTCCGGGCTTGGCGGCGGCGGCCACTCCTTCTCGGTGCGAGCAACCGATGCGGCCGGCAACGTCGATCCCACCCCGGCGACGAGGCAGTGGACCGTGGATACCACACCGCCACCGGTGGACGACACGACGCCACCCAACACGACGATCGGCTCCGGCCCGCCGGCGACCACAACCGAGACCTCTGCCGCCTTTACCTTCAGCTCGAATGAGCCCGGCTCCAGCTTCGCCTGCAAACTCGACAGCGCAGTGTTCAGCCCCTGCAGCTCTCCCAAATCGTTTTCGGGGCTTTCGATCGGCTCGCATACCTTCACGGTACGTGCCACCGATGCCGCAGGGAACGTCGATGCCAGTCCCGCCAGTCGCACCTGGACCGTGCAGGCACCTCCGCCTCCACCGCCGCCTCCACCGCCAGGAGATGCTTGCGTCGCAGGGGCCACGAATGCCACGTCGGCCTCCGCGGTCACCAGTGCCGTGTCGGCGGGCAAAGACGTATGCGTGACGGCCGACGTCGGCAACGTGAACTTCACCGGGATGGGCAATAGATCCGGAGTCGTCGTCTCCACCGACGGGGGCTCGATGGGCCAGCTCGAGATCGGCGGCACTACCGCTCTCACCATCCGCTCCGCGCGTTTCCGCTCGGTGACGATACGCGGCGGGCATCAAACGGTGATCGAAAACTCGACCATCGGCGGAACCCCGAGCAATCGTGTTCTCGATCAGCTGATCTTCATGCCGGACACCAGCAACGACGTGGTGATCCGCAACAACGACATCGGTTGGACCCGCGCCGACAACTCGGGCAACACCGGCTACGGCTGCCGTTGCTATGGCACCCTGAACCGGCTGCAGTTCGTCGGCAACAAGGTTCATGACATCGCCGCCGATGGCTTCCAGGGCGTGGGCGGATCCGACGTGCTGATCGATCGCAACGAGATCGGGCCCGTGGGTGCGAACTCGGACTCCAGCGAGCACTCCGACAACATCCAGATCACCGGCAACGGATCGAATCTTCGGATCACCAACAACTGGATTCACCACCAGGGCTATTTCGGCGGTCAGGTGACGGGGAACGCGGGTTCGACCTACATCCACGGCGGCTCTAGCGGCTCGCTGCTCTACGAGAACAACCTGATTCAGGTTGCCCGCGGCCGCACTGAGATATGCGGGCTGGGCACCGGCGGCACGTCGCGTTCGAACATCACGATCCGCCGCAACACGTGGGTGGACGGCGGGCAGGCATTCACCGGCTTCCCCGGCTTCGAGTGGGATTGCGACTCCGGCTCGGGCAACGTCGTCGAACGCAACATCGCGGTCGATCCGGACGGCGGCTTCGCCAGCAACGGCAGCGCCGCCACCTTCTCGGCCAATCTTTGGGGCCAACCCTCGCTCGTGACACTGGGCGTACAGGGCAACTGCACCTCCGCCAATTGCAATCCTTCCGGCCAGGAGGCAATTGGCTATCGCAAGCCCAGCGGCGTCGACTGGTAAGAGGACGAGCATCTGGCGGCGTCTTGGCGGAGCGCTCGCTCTGTCCGCGATCGCGACCGTCGTCGCCGCCTCGCTGAGCTCATGCGGCGACGACGCCACTCAGCCCACGTCAAAGCGGGATCCTTATCCACTGCCGGCCTGCACTCGCAACATCGGCGTCGGTGCAAGCCTTTCGAGGGCTTTCTCCACCGCGGCGCCGCGAGCGGTCCTCTGCCTCCGCGGCGGCAACTATCCCGGTGCACGGATTCCCGCTGCCGCAACCGACTACACCTCCCGGGTGACGATCCGCCCCGCGGACGGCGAGACGGCGGTCTTCCGCGGTGAGCTCGCCTTCGACGGGGCGCGACACCTGCGGATCCAGGGGCTCGTCTTCGAGAGCGGCCTCGCCTTCAGGCCCGCCGCCGCGCACGTCGAGGTGATCGACAACGAGTTGACCGGGCCGGGAGGAATCTTCTTCTTCGGCGACTCCCGCGAAGGGGGCAGTACCCGCGCGATCCTGATCGCGGGCAACCACATACACGACATCGACTACAGCGGACCGCAGGCCGTCTACCGCGGTTACGGAGTCAAGTCGATCGGAACACAGGACGGCTTCACGGTGAGGGACAACACGATCGAGAGCGTTGCCGCCGACTACCTGCAGACCGACGAGGCGAAGAACTGGACGGTCGAAGGGAATACCTTCCTCGGCCCGACCTTGGTCGACGGACACCCGCAGGAGCACCAAGACCTCTGGCAGGTGTATGCGGGCGGAAGCGGCATCGAGTTCACCGGCAACGTCGCTCGCGGCACCGGAACGAGCCAATCGCTGCTGTTCCAGCTGACCCATCCCGGCAACCGCTTCACCGACGTCACCGTCGCCGACAACCTCTTCGACCACGACTCCCGCGGCTACAGCTGCCAGATCTATCAATCCGACGGCCTCGTCTTTCGCCGCAACACCGTCGTCGGCTCTCGCTGGGGCTGCCTCTTTCGCAGGGATCCGAGGTTCCCGGGTGGATCGGGTTACGAGGTTGACCTCAATGTCTTCGCCGAGACCCGGGACGGCCCCGATCTCAGCCTCGAACAGGGCGTGGCCGGCTGGGGCAGCTTCGACCGCAACGTCTCGAGCGACGGCTCCGCGACCGGTGCGAACTCCCTGCGCGACTGGAAGCCCGCCTGGTCGAACGAAGTGGACTTCCAGCCCCTGGGTCTTCCCTTCGCGGCCGGCTACCGACCTTCCGGCTCCCCGTAGGGCCGCGCCGGCAGTCGGGCCGCTACTGAGTGGAGCCGACAGCCACCGCTCGTCCCGGAACCAGGCGCGGCTGCCTCCTCACCGGAACTTCGACCGATGCCGCACAGGTGCACATGGCCGCCATGAAGAGGAACAGGTACGGGGCTTGAGGAAAGGTAAGGATGTCGTAGAGGGCGGCTGCCATCCCAAACGCCAGGCAGGCAGCGCCGGCGGCCAGGGCGGGTGGGCCGCGCAGCGGGTTGTCGGAACGCAGCACGGACCGAACCAGGAACAGCGGCGTCACGATCATCGCCAGGAAGGCGACCAGGCCGAGGATCCCCACCTGGTACACCTGACCCAGGTACTCGTTGTCGAAGATCCGGTAGGTATCGACGCGGATCGAGTCGAGGGTTCCGTAGCCACGGCCGACCAGCGGGTTGCTGAGCAGGTCGGGAACGATCGCCGAGTAGTCCGAAGTCCGGCCTTTCGTCGAAGCCTGGCTGTCGGGGCGCCCAAACTCCTGGATCGTGCTGAAGACGCCTGGGGCAACGGCGAGCGCCAGGGCCAAGGCGACGATCCCGAAGGGAGCGAGGCGCAGCAGCTGGCGTGGCCGCAGCACGAAGAGCGCCAGCAGCGCAAAGGCCGGCACCACCGCACCCGACTTTCGCTGCGTGACCAGAGCCCCAGCGACGATCAGGCTGGCGGCCAAGCACCAGAGCAGTCGCCGCCGCAGCGTCGGCGCGATCGCCGCCAGCACCACGGCGAAGGGGAGGGCCATGCCGAGGATCGAGGTAGCCGAGAGTGGGTGCCGGGTGGGACCGGTGATCATCGGACGGCCCTGGTTGAAGGCCGGGTCAATGTCGGTCGGGGCGGGGTCGACGGTGGCTATCGGCGAGAAGACCGTGGCGGCGGTCGAGTAGAAGACGTTGTAGCCCGTCTCCTTCTCGTAGATCGTCCCCAGCGCGGCGAGGACGGCGAGGACCACCACCAGAACCGAGAACGCTCGCAGCTCCCTTACCCGCAGCGTCAAGGAGATGATCGCGAACATCGCGACCAGGGCGGCGAGCAGAGCGAGCCGCCGCTGAGCCACTTCCCACTCGCCGAGATTGGTGATGCGGTCGATGTTGACGGCGATGCTGAGGACGGCGATGAAGACGAACGCGATCACGCCCGCCGCCCAGCCGCGCGAGCGCAGCCGCACGACGCTCTCCTGGCGACTGAGCAGCGCGCCGAGGGCCCAGACCGAGACGATCAGCGCGACGAGGAAGCGGTCGAGGTCGGAGCTGACCGGGAGGCTGACCTTGAGGTGAATCGCCTCCATCGGCACGAGGAAGATCGCGGCGAGGAACCCAGCGATCAGCCAGGGCAGGGGCCTGCGTGTACGCGGCCAGGCGTCGGTGGCAGGGGCGGCCCCGATCGGCAGCGTCTCGCTCTCCATCTCAGCCCGCTCCCTCGCGCTCGGGGGCCTGACGGAGAACCCTTTTCCCGCGACTCTCACCGCCGTTGTTCCCTTCGCCGAATCCGTTAGAGCCGGAATCGGTGCCGGTCTCGCGCCAGCCGCGCGCGATCGTCTGCGCCGGGATGAGCAGCAAGCACCAGCCGATGAAGACGACGACGAAAACGAGGCTCGCGATCTGCAGATTGGCGCCCTCGTTGACGACGCCGCCGACCGCGGCGCCCAGTTTGCGGATTTCCACCTGACGAAACGCCGGGGTGTTCTGCTCCGCCTGAATCCGCCCGATGTAGCCGCGCAGCGCCACTGGCACCGCGCCGCCCAGCCGCGCCGCCTCCGGCTCCGTCGGCGCCTGCGCGAAGACCTGGATGATCGGCAGGCTCGGGTTGTTCTCGAAGCGCAGGCGATACAGAGCCCGCTCGCCGACGATCTGCGAGCTGCGCTGCTCGGCGGTCGGCTCCTGCTGGAAGATCGGCAGGTTCTGGTCGTAGGGGCCCTCCGCCTCGATCGCGTCCACCGGCAGCTTTGCCTCCCGGGCGATCAGGGCCACCGCCGCCGGGCTTGCCAGGAAGCGGGCGAAGACGCTGGCGCGGGTGTTGAGCGGATCGAGGTCGTTGGCCAGGTCGGCAAAGGTGGAATCCGGGGTGTCGACCAGGATCTCCGTCGAGGCCGTCGCGAAGACGTTCGTTCGGCTCGTCAACGAGGGCGGGAAGAGGCCGACCTGGTAGACGCTGAGCAGCGCCGCGATCAGCGCGATCGCGGCTCCGACCGCCACGAGGCGGCGTCGGCGCCAGAGGGTCTTGAGGGTGCGTACCAGCTCCATCGTCTACCGCCTGGCCGCTTCGCGGTCGCTGGTTTCGTCGTCGCCGTCCTCGTCTGCCAAGAGGTGCACCACCCCGGAAGCTTTGTCCGGCGCCTCTCCCCCGGTCTCCCAGGGCAGCTCGTCCGGCTCCACGGTTCGCCAGGCGGCGATCAGGCGAGGAACGGCGAGGATCAGGGTCAGGCAGACCACGAAAACGGCGATAAAGAGCGCCAGAGCAACCTTCTTCCCCAGCGCATCGTCCTTGGGAGCCGCCTTCGCCGGCCCCAGCACGCGTAGCTCGACCTGCTTTTCAGCCGGAGTCGACTGTTCCCTCTGGATCGACTCGACCATCTCGCTGATGGCCGGTGGAGCCGCAGCCGCGAGCTCTCGCGCCTTGCCGACCGTCGGGGCGCGGGTCGTCACGGTGACGATCGGCAGTTCGCCCTGCTGGGTGATCGTGATGCCGTAGGGATGCAGTTGCGGGGGCGGTTCTTCGATTCCCGGCGCCTGGCCGGGCAGGGGGGTCGGCCCGGCGACGTCGATCTGCTTGACCGGGACGCCGGCCCGTTTGGCGATCTCGCCGATCACGTTGCCGCCCACCATCAGCCGGGCAAATACGCCGGCACGCGCCATCAACCCGGTCAGATCGCGCCGCGCATCTGCGATCGGCGAGCGGGCGGAGTCAACGAGGACCTCCACCGACCCCCCGGCGCTGAGCTGCGTGCGCTTGGAGAGAAAGGGCGGGGCGGGACTGACCTGGTAGATCGCAAGCACTGCAATCGCGGCTGCGACGAGGATGGACAGAGCGACGAGCAGACGACGGCCCCATAGCTCCTTGAGGATGCGGATAAAGCTCACGATTCCTCCCTATCTCCGGGCGCGAAACGCGGTCTTGGCGTGGGCCATGGGCCGCGAAGGCTCGGAGCCGGAATGCTCTGGGACGGGATCGGGGCTCCCCCCTGCGCTGGGATCGCGACCTTCGTCCATCTGCCTCCAGCTGCGCACCAGCCAGGCGCCGCCGAGGATCGCAGCACAGCCGAACAGGGCGAGGGCGAGGGCCGCCGCAAGCGCATAGCGCCTGGGCAGCCCGCGCGTCTCCGGACCGGCCAGGGGCGCTCCGAATTCCCTGACGACGAGTTGATGAGCAGCGGGAATGTGCTGCGAAGCCGCAACCGAGCCGAGATAGTCCTTCAAGGCGACGATCGTCCCGCCCGACAGCTCTCGCGCCGTGTCCAGGTCAGGCGCCTGCGCAACGACACGGAGGATCGGCAGGGTTTCGTCGGTCGAGAGCGTGAGGATCGTGGCTTCCTCGTCCGGTATCCCACGGCTCGCACGAGGTTCTACCGGTGCCGGCGGGATGCCGAGCATGCTCGGGTTCGAGGGCGGAACCACGACCAGCTTTTCCGAGGCGACCCCGGCTCTCTCGGCGATCGCGTCCTTCAACCGGCCATTCGTCATCAGGTTGCCCAGCAGGTTCGCCCGGCTGGCCAGCGTCGCGAGATCCGGTCCCTTGCCGCCGACGACGACGACCTGGGAGGTGCGGGTGTCGACCAGAATGGCCGACGAGGCGACCGAAACCTGATACTGGCGGCTTTTCGGCGGAAAGCCCGGCTGGAACGCGAGCAGGAAGCCGGTCAGCAGCGAGATGCCGAGCACGAGAACCACGAGTGCCTTGCGCTGCCACAACTCTCGCAGGATCTTGACCAGCTCCACGGGACCTCCAGGATCGGGATTGACGCCGGGCCGCAGCATGCCGCCCATCGAAAACTGAACGTCCATGGCGGCGGTCTTCTTCCATCGTTTTTCCACCTTTTGCCGAGGCGCGGGGGCGCAAGTCCGCGAACGAGCGACTCGTTTGTTGGTCGATGAACCTCGACCACGCAATAGAGACCCTGGTCGTCGGCTACGGCTACTGGGGCCCAAACATCGTCCGCAACATCACCGAGCGACCCGAGTTCCGCCTGGCGGGGCTCTGCGAGCGAGACCCCCAGAAAGGCGAGGACTTCCAGCGCCGAAATCCCGGCGTCTGGTGGGAGCCCGACCTGGATGCGGCACTGGCCGACCCAAGCGTCGAAGCTGTGGCGGTCGCCACGCCCCCCCACACCCATCACGACCTGGTCAGCCGCGCACTCGAAGCCGGCAAGCACGTCCTGGTCGAGAAGCCGCTCGCACGCACCGCCGACGAGGCAGAAGAGCTGATCGCGCTGGCCAACGAGTACGACCGCGTGCTGATGCCGGGCCACACCTTTCTCTACAGCCCCTCCGTTAACAAGATCCGCGCCTTGATCCAAGAGGACGTGCTGGGAGAAGTTTATTTCGTCACCTCTTCGCGGATGAACCTCGGCCTCTACCAGCAGGACGGAGTGGTCCTCGACCTTGCGCCACACGACCTCTCGATCCTCCTCTACTGGTTGGGCAAGCCGCTGGTCGACGTCACCGCCAACGGCCGCTGCGTCTATCAGGACGGAGTTCACGAGACCGCCTTCCTCACCCTCCGCTTCGAGGGGGGAACCCAGGCCAACGTGCAGCTCTCCTGGCTGGCACCGCGCAAGATGAGGCAGATGGTCCTCGTCGGCAGCCGGCGGATGGTCCAGTACGAGGACACCGCGGCTGACGACTCGGTTCGCATCTACGACCGGGGAATGGACTTCTCCAAGCCGCCGGCCAACTTCGGCGAGTACCGCCTGACCTACCGCACGGGCGACATGATCGCCCCGCAGATCGAAGCGGCCGAGCCACTGGCGCTGGAGCTGAAGGACTTCGCCTCCGCAATCCTCGAGGGCACCACGCCCGCTTCCAGTGCCCAACTCGGGCTCGAAGTCGTGTTCGCGCTCGAGGCCTTGGAGAAGTCGCTGCACGCAAACGGCGAGCCGGTGCCCGTGCGCCAGGTCGACGAGGGACTGATCGCGGGCCGCGTCCGCGAACGAGCACTTCTCGCCGGCAGCAGCATTCGCCGCAACGGTGCGCATAGCGCCAACGGCGCGCCTAGCGCCTAACGAGCTCGCTGCGCAGCAAGGGCTCGCTGAGCAGCAGCAAGCCCTTGCTTAGAGCGGCTGTGGGGCCGCCAGAGAGCGGTCGAGGTCGGCCAGGTAGACCAGCACCGCGTGGGCGGCCAGCCGGTCCACCGGGACCCCGTGCTTCGCAGCTTCGCGCTCGAGCAGGGCCTCTGCCCGCTCCTCGATCGCGAGGTCGAAGCTGACTTCGGGCTCCTGCTCGCGCTGCTCGCGACAGAACCGCGGCAACCCAATCGGAGCACGGCCCGACTCGACCTTCCGGGTGTAGTGAGACAGCGCTTTGCGCACGCCGGCCTGGAGATCTGCTCCCGCGTGGGCCTGCATCCCGGAGCTTGCAAATGTGCCAAGTGTGATTCTCATTTCGATGCCTCGTTCGGAGAACTACCCAAGGGGGTCCAGGATTTTCACTTAAGTGGTTCGAATCCTCCTAATCTCAGCCTGCAATGCCTCGACATTTCCGGGTACTTGAGGCCGAGACTGAAATTTGGACGAATATTGGGCATTGACAAGTAGGGCAATCGTCCTTAATTCTCCTTGCCCTCGTTGCCGCAAAAAGCATCCCGCGGCTTCACGCGATCGCGCACTTTGCGAGTGATCGTTTTCACACCCCAGTCACTTCGACGAAACGAAAAAAACAATGGGATCAACTCAAAGGGACACCCGTAGAACAGAAGAGCCGGACAACAGTCGCCTCGTTCAGCGGGCGGTCGAACGAGCGAAGGCAGGTGACTCCGAGGGACTGCACTTCCTCTATGTGAGCTTCGCGTCAGACGTGCACCGCTATGTCGCCAGCGTGGTCCACGACCATCACGAGGCGGAGGACATCACCCAGAACGTCTTCGCCAAGCTGATGAAAGCGATCAAAAAGTACGAGCAGCGAGAGGTCCCCTTCGCAGCCTGGATCATGCGGGTCGCGCGCAACGCGGCGCTCGACCACATGCGCGCCAAGCGGGCGATCCCCACCGAGGAGGTGAGGGTTGTCGACGCCGGCCGTGCACAGACCGGCCTCAGCCGCAGTCAGGACCTCCGTCGCGCCCTCGAACAGCTGCCCGACGACCAGCGCGAGGTGCTTGTCCTCAGGCACATCGCCGGCCTGACACCGGTAGAGATCGCCGCCACGCTGGAGAAGACCGAGAGCTCGGTTCACGGCCTTCACCACCGCGGCAGGCGCACTCTGCAGGCGAAGCTTGTCGAGCTCGGAGCCGCCCCGGTCGTGGCTTCACCGGCCGCCTAAGTCGGCGACCACTGCTCTCAAGCCTGTGTGTCTTTGAGGTCGTCGAGGATTCTCAAGGTGGCACGCCCAGCGTGCACCTCGGCGGCGAAATAGAGCACCGCGTGCTCAACCAGCTGGTCTGTTGACACGCCCTGCCGCTCGGCCTCGTTCTCCAGTTCGGCCCAGAGACCCTCATCGATGCTGAGCTGCAGCTCTACGTCCCTGTTGTCGCCGGAATCCGGCAGGAAGGGCGGATAGCGCCACCTCAGCCCACCCGAGCCCTTGTCGTTGAGGTAGCACCGAATCGCGCCGACGGTGCGCGATGGCAGCTGCGAAGCCTCCGGACCCTGCTCTCCACCCAGCGCTTCGCGGGCCAACTCGCCCAGGCGCACGGTCACCGACCGTTTCAGGTGGACGGTTATAGACCGTTTCACGGCTTGAAATCCTTTCTCCCCCATGTTCGGCGCGACCTATCGGCCGCTTATCTACTTCTACTTCAACATACCCGGCTGACGCCCTCCACCCAACACTACCCGCTACTCGGCGTTTTCCCTAATGGGAGTTAAGGCGACGGGGTAATTCGGTAGGCGTCGAAGACGGATTCGACGTTGCGCAGGCGCGAGATGCACTGCTTCAGCTGCTCGGTGTCGCCGACCTCGACCACGAACCGGTTCTTCACCATCGGGTGGTTGGTCGTGCAACTGGCGCCGAGGATGTTGATCCCCGCCTCGGAGAAGGTCCGCGAGAGATCCTCGAGCAGGCGGGTGCGGTCGTGGGCGTCGATCTGCAGCTCGACCCGGTAGGAGGACTCGTTGTCGCCGTCCCAATGCACCTCGACGAAGCGTTCAGGGGCCTTCTTCAGTGCCTTCATGTTGCGGCAGTCGCTGCGGTGGATCGTGATCCCGCGACCGAGCGAGACGTAGCCGGCGATCTCATCGCCCGGCACCGGCCGGCAGCACTTGGCCAGCCGCACGGCGACGTTGTCGGCCCCCTTCACCCTGATCCCATAGTTGGAGGCGTCCTTGGTCCGCCGTGCCTTGTCCTCGCGAGCGTCCGAGAGTCCGAGCGGCTCGGCCTCCTCGACCGCCTCGCCGGCCTTCAGCCGCTGCATCAGCTTGTTGGCCACCGCCTTGGTCGAGACTTTGCCCTGGCCGAGGGCGATGTAGAAGTCGGTCGCCTTGCGGTAGCCCATCTCGCGGATCACGTCGACGAGCAGCGGCGAGCTACCCACCTTCTGCATCGGCAGGCCGCGCTTGCGCAGTGCCTCCTCCAGCCCCTCGCGTCCGCGGCGCTCGGCGTCCTCGCGGCCCTCCTCCTTGAAGAAGGCTCGGATCTTGTTGCGGGCACGGCTGGTCCGCACCAGCTTCAACCAGTCGCGCGAGGGCCCGCGCTTCTGCTTCGCGGTCAGCACCTCGACGATGTCGCCGGATCGCAGCTGGTAGTGCAGCGGCACGATCGAGCCGTTGACCTTGGCGCCGACGCAGGCATGGCCGACGTCGGTGTGGACCGCGTATGCGAAGTCGAGCGGGGTCGAGCCGGCCGAGAGGTTCTTCACCTCTCCCTTCGGGGTGAAGACGAAGACCTCGTCCTCGAAGAGGTCGACCTTGAGCGACTCGAGGAACTCGGCGGGGTCCTGCTCGCCCTCGGCCTCGACCAGCTGGCGTAGCCAGGTCATCTTCTCGCGCCGAGGATCGTCGGTGCCGCCCTCCTTGTAGGCGACGTGGGCGGCGATCCCGTACTCGGCGAGGTTGTGCATCTCATCGGTGCGGATCTGGATCTCCAGCGGCTTGCCTTCGGGACCGATCACCGTCGTATGCAGGGCCTGGTACATATTCGCCTTGGGCATCGCGACGAAGTCCTTGAAGCGGCCCGGCAACGGCTTCCAGAGCGAGTGGACGACGCCGATCGTGCCGTAGCAGTCCTTCACCGAGCCGACGATCACGCGCATCGCGGTGAGGTCGAAGATCTCGTTGAACTCCCGCCCCTTCTTGGTCATCTTCGTGTAGATCGAGTAGAAGTGCTTGGCCCGGCCAGAGATCTCGGCCTCGATCCCGACCTGCTTCAGCTCGCCGGAAAGGAAGTTGCCCGCGTCGGCGACGTAGACCTCACGCTCGTTGCGCTGCTGGGAGACCAGTTGCTTGATCTCCGCGTACTTGCGAGGGTGCAGGTTGGCGAAGGCGAGGTCCTCCAGCTCCCACTTGATCGCGTGGATTCCCAGCCGGTGGGCAAGCGGTGCGTAGATCTCCAGCGTCTCGCGGGACTTGGCGACCTGCTTTTGCTTCGGCAGCGCCCCCAGCGTCCGCATGTTGTGTAGGCGGTCGGCCAGCTTGATCAGGATCACCCTGACGTCGGTGGCCATCGCCACCATCATCTTGCGGTAGTTCTCAGCCTGCCGCTCGTCGCGGCTCTCGAAGGTGATCCCGGTCAGCTTGGTGACGCCGTCGACCAGCTGGGCGATCTCCTCGCCGAACTCCTGCTTGATCTCCTCCAGGCTGGCGCTCGTGTCCTCGACCGTGTCGTGGAGGAGCGCTGCACAGAGGGTCTCGGTATCGAGCCGCATCCCAGCGCAGATCTGCGCCACCCCAACCGGGTGGGTGATGAACTCGTCGCCGGAGCGCCGCATCTGGTCGGCATGGCGCTCGCAGGCGAACTCAAAGGCGTGCCGCACGGCGGCACGGTCGATCGCGGTGACCGAGACGGCGGTGGTGCCATTGCTCGCCGAAACTCCCTTTTCCTCCGCGGGCTCGCCTGACGAGGAGTCGAACTCCTCGACAACGGCGAAGAGATCTCCGAGGAGCTCTTCGTTCGCTACGGCTGTCTGTGTGCTTCGAGGTATCGGCGGGCCTCCTCGTAACGGGCGCCGTAGACGCGAAACGCGTCCGAGCGCTCCAAATCTGTCCCCTCTGAGGATACGACCCCGACCTCTCCCCCGCCGCTGCCCGGGTCTCCCTGAACCAGCTCCAGCTCGCTGAGGACGCGGAAACAGCGGGCCGCGACCTCAGGGCTGCGCGGGCGGGCGGCGTCGCCGCGGAGGGCCCCCTGCAGCTCCTCTCCGCTGGCTGTGCCGGTTTCCCGTAGGTCCCGAAAGAGGCCGATCAAGACCGGCCGGCGCACCATCTGGTCCTCGAGCACCCTGAGCGCGAACCGCCACTCGGCCTCGCCCCAGACCGGGTGCAGGTAGCCCCCTTCCCGCTCGGAGATCGAGGCAAGCCGCTCGAGATCTACAAGCGGCGGCGGATCGACGAGCACGACGTGGGCGAACCCCCTCGCCAGGGCCGGAGAGCGCTCCAGCTCGGCATAGTCGGCAAGCCTGAGGCCATCGAAGGCCATGCCGGCGCGCAGCTCGGCGTCTGCAACCAGGGCGAGCACGCTCTCACCGCTCGAGGCCAGCTCGCCGGCGACGGCAGCAGGTGCGTTGGCGCTGGGTCGAACCTGGCGTTCGAACCCGTCGACCCCCACGGCGGCAAACGCTTGCGGGGGCCATTCGGCCGGGTCCTTCGTCAGCTCTGCCTGGAAACGCTCCCACCAGGCAATGGCTGCGACCTGCCCCTCCTCCTCCTCCGAGCGGGGGTAGAGCTCGCGCAGGATCACCTGTGGCTCCACCGCTCCGTTCCACCGGTTCACCTCCAAGCGAACGGTGGCATCGACGAGATCGTCTTCCTCGACACCGATCCGGGGCCGGCCAAAGGCGACACCAAGGGCGCGATGGGCACCGCTGTGAAGGCTGAAGCGGCTGTGCTTGCCTTCGCCCATCTGTCGCACGTCGCGGACCCTGGCCGAGGGAACCAGGAGCCTCACCCCCGGATTACCCATCCCAAAGGGGGCAAGCCGGCGAAGCTCCTCGGCAAGGTCGAGGCCGAGCGAGGCGCCGCCGACCATCGCGTCGATCCGCTCCTTCCGCTTCAGCTCCTCCGGGCCGAGAACGGAATCGGCATGGGCGGCAAATGCCTCACGGAAGGCATCGAGGTTCTCGAGCTCCAGCTCGAGCCCGGCAGCAGCCCGATGCCCGCCGAAGCGCGTCAGATGCTCCGCACTCGCTTGCAGGCCGGCGAGCAGGTCGAAACCGGGAATGCTGCGTCCCGAGCCCCGCCCATGACCCTCTTCATCCAGAGAGATGACGACGGTCGGCCGGTGATGACGCTCAGCCAAGCGCGACGCAACGATGCCGATCACCCCGGGATGCCAGCCCTTACCGGCAACCACGATCCCCGAAGCTTTCTGCATCTCCTCGGGCAGCTCCCGCAACGCCGCCTCCGCGGCCGCGTCCACTTCCCGCTCCGTAGCCCGCCGCTCGCTATTGGCCCGACTCAGCTCCGCCGCTATCTCCTTGGCGCGAGCCTCGTCCTCGGTCAGAAACAGCTCCACCCCCGCGTCAGCGCGATACAAACGTCCTGCCGCATTGATCCGCGGCGCCAGCCGGAATGCCAAATCGCCCTCGTCCAGCGTCGTCGGCTCGCATTTGGCCGCCTCGATCAGGGCCCTGATGCCTGGCCGCCCCGCCCGTCGTACCTCCTCCAGCCCTCGCTTCACCAACGACCGGTTCTCCCCCACCAGTGGAACCACATCGGCGACCGTGGCGAGTGCGACAAGGTCGAGATCCGTGCTGGAAAGGGCGTCGGGGATGGGGTCCCCGGGAACTCCGCGCGAAGGCGCGCCCGGGGACCCCATCCCCGACGCCCCTCGCAATGCGCAAGCGAGCTTCCACGCAACTGCTGTCCCGCACAGCTCCTTGAACGGGTAGCCATCCAACCCCGGATGCAGAATCGTGCAATCCGGGAGCTCGTCACCGGGCTGGTGGTGATCGGTGACAACGACCTCCATGCCGAGATTCTTGGCGGCGGAGACCTCCTCGACTGCGGTGACACCGCAGTCGACGGTGATCAAGAGCGAGGTTCCGCGGGCAGCGAGGCGCTCGATGTTCTCTGCGCTGAGGCCGTAGCCGTCCGAGAGACGGTCGGGGATCAGCCAGTCGCACTCGGCGCCGAGTGCGAGCAGCGTGCTGACGAGAACGGTGGTGGCACAGACGCCGTCGACGTCGAAGTCGCCGTGGACGGTGATTCGGCGTTTCTCGCCAACAGCAGCGAGGATCGTTTGCACCGCCTGCCCCATCGAGTCGAACTCATTGGGGTCGTGGGACTCGTCGGCAGCGAGGAAGGCGCGGGCGGCCTCGGGAGTGCGGTAGCCGCGCCGTACGAGCGTGATCGCGACCGGCTCGCTCAGTTCGAGCTCAGCCGAGATCGAACGCGCCTCTGCGTAGGAGAAGGGATCGGTCTCGTAGGTGCTGAGTGGTTCCGCCACCCTGCCAGGCTAGGAAGAGCACCGGATGCCTCCCGAGCGCTACGAATACGCAAACTGCAGGGAAAAAGCAGATGCGCCGCTAGGCAGGCGCTTGCTCGGAGCGCCGGCCGATCACGTAGACGACGGCCAGTCCGATCGCGACGCCGGGCAAAGCCATGAAAGCTGTTCCGATATCGGTCTCGCCGATGGAGCGGCCGAGCGCGATCTGGATCAGGGCACCGGAGATCACAGCCCCGATCGTCGCGCCAAGCAGCGCTCCGACTATCCCCTGCCAGAAGTGGTCCGGCAGGAAGACGGTGAAGTGCCAGAGGGCGATGCCCATCGTGAACCAGACCACCAGTGCCATTACCTGTTCCTCCCGTGTTTGCGGCGCTGCTGGCGGCGGGCCCGCCGCCGCTCGCTTCGTTCCTGCTCTTTGCTTGTGGCTGCGGGGTCGACTTCGGCTTCCGGCTCGCCGTTGGCAGACGGCGCTGCCCCGTCGCCGTCGGGCTCGACCGTTGCCACCGCTTGCGCCTGCGGCTCGACTTCCTGCTCGAGGGCGGGCGCCTCAGCGACTTCGTCGCCCTCGACTTCTCCATCGCCGTCGGCCAGCTTCGCCATCTCGATTTCGTCGGCGAAGGCCGGCATGCTGCCCTCGAGGGCGACGATTCGTTCCCTGCGGCGGGAGAAGCCGGTCTCGCGTTCCTTCCATGCGGTCAGCACCGGCGAGGCGATGAAGATCGACGAGTAGGTTCCCGAGGCGATACCGACCAGCATCGCGAAGGCGAAGTCTTTCAGCGTCTCACCGCCGAAGATCAGCAGCACGGTGACGAGGAAGACCGCCGAGAGACCGGTGATCAGCGACCGGGTCAGGACCTCGCTCATCGAGCGGTTGACGATCTGCGAGAAAGCTGCGCGCGGCATCCGCGGCACGTTCTCGCGGATGCGGTCGAAGACGATCACGGTGTCGTAGAGCGAGTAGCCGAGAATCGTCAGGAAGGCGGCTACGGTGGCGCTCGTCACTTCTCGCTCTGCCAGCGAATAGACGCCGGCGGTGATCAGGATGTCGTGCGCAACCGCGATCAGGACCGGCACGGCGTACTTTGCCTCGAACCGGAAAGCGACGTAACCGGAGATCAGCAGCAGCGAGAAAATGATCGCGAGCACCGCGCTGCGGGCCACCTGCTCGCCGAAGGTCGGGCCGACGCTGGTGTTCTCGAAGCTACCCGGCTGAATGCCGAACTCGGACTCCAGATCGGCACGCACGTCCTCGACGCCGCCGGGCTGCAGCTCGGAGGCCTGAATCTGAAAGCCGGTGCCGAACTCCTCGTTGTCGGTTTCCTGGATCTCGGCGTCAGCGAGACCCTGCTCCTCAAGCGTGGAGCGCACGTCTTCGACCGATGCCGTGCGCTCGGGCGCGAAGTTGAGACGGGTCCCGGACTCGAAGTCGATGCCGAAATTGAGCTGGTTGGCAGCCAGCGAGAGCGCGCCGACGGTGAGGATCACGCCGGAGGCGGAGAAGAACCAGCGGCTCGCGCCGATGAAGTCGAAGTGCCAGCGGGGTCCGGAATCGCCGATTCCCGGCGGTTGCGCCATTGCCAGCGCGCGGCCGCGGCCGAAGACCCCGAGGAAGGCCTGGGTGAAGACGACGGCGGTAAAGAGAGAGACGAGGGTTCCGACGCCCAGGGTGAAGGCGAAGCCCTTCACTCCCGCCGTCGCCAGGACGAAGAGGATGAAGGCGGTGAGCAGGGTGATGACGTTGGCGTCGATGATGGTGCCGATCCCGCGCCGGTAGCCGACTGCGATCGCGGTCGACATCGAGCGCCCGGCGCGCAGCTCCTCCTTGATCCGCTCGAAGATGACGATGTTCGAGTCGGCCGCGACACCGATGGTGAGGATCAGCCCCGCGATCCCCGGCAGCGTCATCGTGATCGGGATCAGCTTGATCAGGGCGAAGAAGAAGATCCCGTAGACGATCAGGCCCAGTGTCGCCACGACACCGAGGAAGCGGTAGTAGGCGATCAGGAAGATGACGACGAGGAGCAGGCCGATCAGGCCGGCCTTCAGCCCCTGGTCTAGTGCCTGTTCGCCGAGCGTCGCCGAGACCTGTGTCTGGCTGATCAGCTTCAGGTTGATCGGCAGGGCACCGATCTGCAGGATCGTGGCCAGGTCCTGGGCGTCCTGGATGCTGGTGAAGCCGCCCGAGATCTGGGCACCGGTGCGGC
This sequence comes from uncultured Solirubrobacterales bacterium, assembly GCA_963697695.1. Lineage (GTDB taxonomy): Bacteria > Actinomycetota > Thermoleophilia > Solirubrobacterales > 70-9 > VRUE01. Next base: position 109,408 of record OY969094.1, on the reverse strand, counting down.
CGTCGATGCCGTCTGGGTTATCGGCGTAGTTGATGATCGGCCGGGTCTTGACTTCGTTGTCGAGGACGACGGCGAAGTGGCCTGAGGTTTCTTCGGCCTGCTGGCCGGCGGGGATCCCGATCGCCCGCGCCTGGCCACGCTGGGCGATCGTGCGGGTCACCTGCTGGAAAGCCTCACGGCCCTCGTCGGTGAAGCTGAAGGTGACGTTGGGCTGGTTGGTGACCGGGTCGAATTCCTGCTTGGGGTCGGTGATGTCCGTCCCCGAAAGCGCCGGCTGGTCTTTCAGCGCGTACCAGCCCGGTTCTGCGTCTTCGATCACTTTGCCGCCGGCGTCGCTGGGGAGTTCGGAGACGACCACCGTTCCCGGGGGTACCTCGATCACCTCTCCTTTGTGCGGGCGTTCTTTGCCCGTCGGAGTGATGTAGAGGTCCTTTTTGGCGAACTCCGGCCCGGCGATCAGGTTGTGTTTGGCGTTTTTCGCGAAGAGGTAGTAGCGCGTCCTGTCGACCGAACAGTCGCTGCAGTCCTCAACCGGCGGCTGTTCGGAGGCGAGCTTGACCGCCCCGTATGCGTTGGGGAAGGCCCCCGAGAAGATCAGCTGCTGGCTCTCGCGGCTGCTGATGCTGCGCCCGGCGTCTTTCCATTCTTCGTTTGCCTTTTCGATCGCTTTCGGCGGCGGGTTCTGCCCGGGGAAGCCACCGATCGCACGCTCCGGGCCGATCAGGTTCGGTTCCCAGTCGTAGAAGTGGAGCTGGGCGGTCGTCCCGACCTGATCGATCGCCCGCTGTGCGTTCGTTACGTCGGGAAGGCTGACCGAGATCTCGGTGGAGCCGAGACGCGACACCTCTGGCTCGGAGACGCCGAGCTCGTCGATCCGCTCGCGGATGATCTCGATCGAGCGTTCGATGTCCTCATCGGATACCTCGGTGACCTGGTTGGTCGGCTGGCCCTGGTAGATCAGTTCCACCCCGCCCTTGAGGTCGAGGCCGAGCTTGGTCGAGGTGGCCGCAATCGCAAGCAGGGAAGCTGCGATCAGCCCGACGACGAAGAGCAGAATGAAGAGATTCCAGCGCCCGCGCCGCCTCACAGCTCCCTCTCCCTCCCCCGCCCGAACATCAGGTCTCGGGGGTAAGGACGATCAGCAGTCCGCCGTCGTCGTCGTAGGCTGGAAAGACATCGGCAACCGCTTCGGCGGGAAGGTCCCCCTCGGCGTTGACGGAGACCCGCTTGCCAAGCGAGCGGACCCCCCACTCCAGCGACGTCTCGATCGGGTCGGTGACCCCGTCGCCGTTGGTGTCCGCCGACTCGCCGCCGTCACCGGCTTGGCGCCACTCGAGGCCAAGAACCTCCTGCACCGGCCGGCCGATTACGTCCTCGTCGGTGAGCCCGGTCAGCTCGAAGCTGCCACGGCCCGCATCGATCACCCGCGCCTGGCGGTCGCAGACGAAGAAGGCCGCGTTTGGGGCCGGGTAGTAGTCGTCGAGCAGCTCGAAGACGAAGCCGAAGCCGCATTTCGAGCAGCCCTTCGGGCGGGTGCTGAAACCCGCCGTGCGCTCCGCGCTGACCTCCCTGTGGCCGCAGTTGGGGCAGATGAAGAACGGCATCCCCCCGCAGGTTACTCAGAAGAGGCTGTTCGCTCCTTCGGGCACAGGCAGGCCGAGGTGCTCATAGGCCCCCTGCGTGATCACCCGGCCGCGGGGAGTGCGCTTGAGCAGTCCCTGCTGTAGGAGGTAGGGCTCGAGAACGTCCTCGATCGTGTCGGCCTCCTCGCCGATTGCCACGGCCAGCGTGGAGAGCCCAACCGGGCCGCCGCCGAACTTGGTCGCGATCGTGTCGAGCAGGGCGCGGTCGCTGCGGTCGAGCCCTCCTGCATCGACCTCGAGCATCTCCAGCGCCGCCGCTGCGACGCCGGCGTCGATCGGCCCTCGGTCCTTGACCTGGGCGAAGTCGCGCACGCGCTTGAGCAGGCGGTTGGCGACGCGCGGCGTGCCGCGCGAGCGGCCGGCGATCACCTCGGCCCCGTCCGAATCGATCTCGACCTCGAGGATGCCCGCCGAGCGGATGATGATCTGGCTCAGATGCTCGGGGCTGTAGTGCTCGAGTCGGTGCGAAAGGCCGAAGCGATCGCGCAGCGGCGTCGTCAAGAGGCCGGCCCTGGTCGTCGCCCCGATCAGGGTGAAGGGGGGCAGCGGCAGGGTGACCGTGCGCGCACCGGCCCCCTGGCCGAGCACCACCGGCAGCTCGCCGTCCTCCATCGCCGGGTAGAGCGTCTCCTCCACCGCGCGGCCGAGCCGGTGGATCTCATCGACGAAGAAGACACTGCCAGGCTCGAGCGCGGTGAGGAAGGAGGCGACGTCGGCCTTGCGCTCCAGCGCCGGGCCGGCCGTCTGCACCATCGGCACCTCGAGCTCAGCGGCGACGATGTGGGCCAGCGAGGTCTTGCCGAGGCCGGGCGGGCCGGCCAGCAGGACATGGTCGAGGGGCTCCCCCCGTCCCCTGGCCGCCTCGATGAAGATCGACAGCTGCTCGGTGACCTGGACCTGGTTGACGAAGTCCGAAAGCTTTCGCGGGCGGAGCGAGCGATCGAGATCCTCATCGGGCACATCCGCCCGTGCATCGTGGATGCGGACCTCGGGCTCGTCGTCGATCCCCGGAGTGCGGATCCGGTTTTCGCTCATGCGGCCCCGCTCTTGGCCGACCCGGCTTTGCGCAGGGCAGCGGCGATCAGCTGCTCGGCGTCGTCGGCCTCGATCCCATCGAGCAACTGCTCCGCCTCCAGCGGCGCGTAGCCGAGGTTGACCAGGCCGTCGCGGGCGAGGTCGCGGGCATTGACGCCCTCGGCCGCCGCCAGCACCACCTCTTCCTCCAGCGTGCCGGCGACCTTCTCGCGCAGCTCGACGATGATCCGCTCCGAGGTGCGCTTGCCGATTCCGGGCACGGCCTGGAACCGTTTCGCGTCGCCGGCGGCGATCGCTCGCAGCAATTCGCGTACCGGCCCCCCCGAGAGGGCGGCAAGTGCCACCTTGGGCCCGATCCCGCTGACCGAGATCAGCTCGATGAAGAGATCGCGCTCCTCCTCGGAGGCGAACCCGAAGAGCGCCAAGGAGTCCTCGCGTGAGATCAGCTCGGCGTGCAGAAATGCCTCCCGCCCGGTCGCCGGAACCGCCTTCAGCGTCTCGGCCGAGACGGCGAGCCGGTAGCCGACGCCGGCCGCATCGATCACCACGTGATCGGGCCGCCGCACCATCACCTCTCCGCGCACCGCAGCGATCATCCGGCCACCGTTTCCGCCGCTTCGACCGCCGCCTGCCTACCGGCGCTGCCGCCGTGACAGATCGCCACTGCGAGGGCGTCTGCGGCGTGGTCGGGAGTCGGCGGCTCTGGCAACCCAAGCAAGGTCCCGACCATCCTCTGCACCTGCTCCTTGCCCGCCGCACCCGATCCGCAGACGGCCATCTTGATCGCCTGCGGCGTGTAGGTGAAGCAGCGCACCCCGCGCTGGGCGGCGGTCAGCATCGCCACCCCACTGGCGCGGCCGACGGTCATCGCCGAGTGGACGTTCTTGCCGAAGTAGATGTCCTCGAGGGCCATCGCCTTCGGCTCGTGCCACTCGATCAGCTCCGTGAGAGCGCCATGGATGCGCTCGAGGCGACGCTCGGTCGGCAGGTCCGGCGAGGTCTCGACCACGCCGCCGTCGAGGGCGACCATGTGTGCGCCCTCTACCCGGACGATGCCGAAGCCGAGGTTCGCTGCGCCGGGGTCGATCCCCATCACGACTTGCATGGGGAGTGATTCTGGAAGAAGCCCCGGATGCCTTTACATCGGGCGCGTCCGCGCTAGGCAGCGACCTTTTCGATGATCTCCTGCGGAATGTCGAAGTTGGCGTGGACTTCGTTGACATCGTCATGCTCTTCGAGCACGTCGAAGAGGCGCAGCAGGTCTTCGGCCTCGGTGCCCTTGACGACGACGGTGTTCTTCGGCTCCATCGTCAGATCGGAGGCCTGCAGCTCGACCCCGGCCGCCTCCAGCGCTTCGCGGACGGCGCTCAGGTCGCTTGGTTCGCAGATCACCCGCAGCTGGTCACCGTCCTCGCGGACGTCCTCGGCGCCGGCGTCGATCGCCACGATCAGGTCGTCCTCGCCGTAGCGCTCGCCGTCGACCGTGACGACCCCCCGCTTCTCGAAGATCCAGGCCACCGAGCCGGGCTCGCCAAGACTGCCGTGGTGCTTGCTGAAGGCGTGGCGCACGTCGGCGCTGGTGCGGTTGCGATTGTCGGTCAGCGCCTCCACCAGGACCGCCGCGCCGCCAGGGCCGTAGCCCTCGAAGACGATCTGTTCGATCGCGTCGGCGTCGCTGCCGATGCCGCTGCCCCGATCGACCGCGCGCTGGATGTTGTCCTTCGGCATCGAGGCGTCGCGCGCCTTCTGGATCGCCGTGGCAAGCGGAGCGTTTGCGTCTGGGTCGGGGCCGCCATCCCGCGCTGCAACCGTGATCGCACGGGCGAGCTTGGTGAACTGCTGGCCCCGCTTCGCGTCTGCGGCCGCCTTCTTGTGCTTAATTGAAGACCACTTCGAATGTCCGGACATATGGGTCATTCTATGACCGAGGAAATGGCCGGGAACTCGCACAGCGAAGGGCTTCTCCGGGGATTGGCCGCCAGCTTCGTCTTCATCGCGATGCTGCTCGCCGCTCTCTCGATCTGGACTGCGATCCCGCTCAGCTGGGTCTACATCGGCTCCAAGGTCTCCGAGACCCAGTTCCCCAGCGGCGGCCCCTACGCCGTCGTCGCCGTCGGCACGATCGTCTCGATCCTCCTGATCGCCTGGCTGATCGGCAGGCTCAACAGCCTCTATATCCAGATCACCGGCACCAACCGCCTCTCACCGATGCGTCCGGCATGGCTGAAGAGCATGCGCGACAGCTCGCCCCAGGTGGGTTCGACCACCGTGGTCGAGGCGGTTCTGATGGGTTCGGTCGTGCTGGCCGCGATCGCTCTGACGATCTGGTTCTTCTTCCTCGCGGGATCCCCGATCCCCAACCAGTGATCTAGACGACGAACTTGCCGTCTTCCTGCATCGTCTTGCCGTCGACCTCGAGCTTGCCGCCGAGACGGAGGTCGCAGACCAGGTCGGTGTGAACGGCAGACTCGTTGACGCCGCCCGACTCGGGATAGCTGCGGCCGACGGCCATGTGGACCGTGCCGCCGATCTTCTCGTCGAGCAGGACCTCGCGGGTGCCGCGGTCGATCGCGTAGTTGGTGCCGATCCCAAGCTCGCCCAGCCGCCGCGCGCCCTCATCGGTGTCGAGCAGCTCGATCAGGAACTCCTCCCCGCGCTCGGCGCCGGCGTCGAGCACCTTGCCGGACTCGAAGCGCAGGTGCACGCCGGAGACCTCCCGCCCACCGATCACCGCAGGCAGATGGAAGGTCACCTCGCCCTCGACCGAGTCCTCGACCGGGCCGGTGAAGAACTCGCCGTCAGGCATGTTGTGTTCGCCCGCGCAGGGGATGAATTTGCGTCCCGCGATCCCCAGCTTGATGTCGGTGCCTGGTGCGGTGACGTGCACCTCCTCGTGGCCCTCGATCCACTCGGCGAGCCGCCGCGTCTCCGTCGAGGCCCGCTCCCAGGCGGTCAGCGGGTCCCCGTCGCCGGCCAGGCAGGCGCCGAAGTAGAAATCGGCGAAGTCGGCGAAGCTCATCTCCGCCTCGGAGGCGTAGGCGTTGGTCGGATAGAGCGTGTAGCACCAGCGCAGCTCGCCCGCGGCGCTGCGCTCCATCGCCTTGGCCAGCAGCTCGCCGGTGGCGCTCTGGCGGCGGGTCTGGCGCTCGGGCGGGATCGCCGAGAGCTCGCGTGTGTTGGTGCTGGCGCCGATGCCGATGCGGACGTCGACGTTCTCCATCATCCACTCGGTCACCGGGGAGATCCACTCCAGCTGCTCGTCGCCGGCATGCTTGTAATAGGAGACCGCCTGTCCGTCCAGCGAGACGTTGAGGATCGGGTTGGCGCCCGCCTTCAGCACCTCCTCGTAGACCGCGAGCAGCAGCGGCTCGGCAGCGCTCTCACCGTCGATCGAGACGACCTCTCCCGCTTTGACCTTGGTCGAGTAGCCGACCAGGATTTTCGCCAGACCTTCCACTCTCGGATCTCTCACTTCTCGATCTCCTTTCGCTCGCCCGCCGCGCGCTCGCGGGCCGTCGTCGTCATCGCCATAAAGAGCGCGTGCAGGCGTGAATCGTCGGTCAGCTCCGGATGAAAGGCACAGGCAAGGACGCCTTCCTCGCGAATGGCGACCGGATGGTCTTCGTAAGAGGCAAGAACCTCGACCCCGTCGCCCTGCCGCTTAACCCAGGGGGCGCGGATGAAAACGGCGCGCAGCGGCTCGTCGCCCAGTCCCTCGACGACGAGATCGGCCTCGAAGCTCTGCAACTGGCGACCGAAGGCATTGCGCTCGGCGTGGGCGTCGATCAGACCGAGGTGCTCGTCGTCGCAGACGATCATCCCCGCGCAGGTGCCGAGGACCGTCCCGCCGCGCTCGTGGTGCCGGCGAATCGCCGGCTCGAGGCCGACCGACTCGATCCCCATCGAGATCGTCGTGCTCTCGCCACCGGGGATTACGAGGCCATCGAGGTGGTCCAGATCAGTGGGCCGCCGAACCTCGCGGACATCCGCGCCCAGAGCGTGCAACATCCGCACGTGGGCTTCAAAGCCCCCCTGGACGGCTAGGACCCCTATGCGCAGTTCAGGCTCCGCGGTCCTGCAGCAGCGCATCGGCTGCCGCGAGCTCCGCGATCTCGAGGCCGGGCATCGCCTCACCGAGGCCGATTGAGGCCGCGGCGACCCGCTCGGGGTCGTTGAAGTGCGTGGTTGCCTCGACGATCGCCCTCGCCCGCCGCTCCGGGTCGGAGCTCTTGAAGATTCCCGAGCCGACGAAATTGCCCTCGGCACCGAGCTGCATCATCAACGCCGCATCGGCTGGAGTGGCAATGCCCCCGGCGCAGAAGAGCGGCACCGGCAGGCGCCCCGCGTCCGCGACCTCGCGGACCACTTCCAGCGGCGCCTGGTGCTCCTTGGCGGCACCGGCCAGCTCCTCGGGGCCGAGCTGGGCAAGACGCTTGATGCCGGCGACGATCTCGCGCATGTGACGGACCGCCTCGACCACGTTGCCGGTGCCCGCCTCTCCCTTCGAGCGGATCATCGCCGCCCCCTCGCCGATCCGCCGCAGCGCCTCGCCGAGGTTGGTGGCACCACAGACAAAGGGCACCTCAAAGGCAAGCTTGTCGATGTGGTGGCGCTCATCGGCCGGGGTCAGCACCTCCGACTCGTCGATGTAGTCGACCTCGAGCGCCTGCAGGACCTGCGCCTCGGCGAAGTGGCCGATCCGGGCCTTGGCCATCACCGGGATCGTCACGGCCTCCTGGATCCCCTTGATCATCGCCGGGTCCGACATCCGCGCCACGCCACCGTCCTTGCGGATGTCCGCGGGCACACGCTCGAGCGCCATCACCGCACAGGCTCCGGCTGCCTCGGCAATCCGTGCCTGCTCAGGCGTGACGACGTCCATGATCACGCCGCCCTTGAGCATCTCGGCCAGACCGGTCTTCACCCGGAATGTCGCTCTTTCGGCCATGAGCCCGAATACTACGTCCCCAGCGCGGCGGGTCTGTTCAATCCCAACGCATTCCTGGAGAAGCACAGCTGCTCAACCGGAAGCCCCCCTCGCGGTGGGTGGTGCCGAATGGGGGGACCACCCTGAGGAAGCTTTAGCTACCGGAAGGGTGGTGGGTCCCCATTCGGTGACAGGACCCGCCGCGCCGGGAGGCTTCGCTACTTCAGCTTGTAGGCGCGGATACGGTCTTTATGTGCCGCTTCATCGCGGGCATAGAGACCATGCGCAAGTGCTTGAACCAGGGCCATGAGGGCTGTGTTCGAGCGGGCGAAGGAGGGACTGTTGGAGGAGTAGTAAAGGGTCAGCTCAGCGTGCTCGCCTACCTCTGACAGCGAGGCATCGGAGATCGCCAGGGTGCGGGCGCCGCGATGCAGAGAGAGCTTCATCGCCCGCAGCAGAAGCGGGTGCGCACGCCCAGAGGAAAGGATGATCACCAGCGTTTCGCCGTCGATCCGCCCCAAGCGCTGAAGCGACTCACCGCCGGTGCTGGCGACGATTTCGGCGCGAATGTCGAGCAGGCTGAGGGTGTGACGAAGGTAGCTGGCGAAGAAGGCCATCTGATCGACGCCGACGATGACCACGCGCTGAGCCTCGGCCAGCGCCGCAACCGCCCCATCGACCTGCTCACGAGTGAGGTTGCGCGCCGTTTCCTCGAGGTTTGCATAGTCGGCACCCAGGGACCCCTCCAGCTCGGAGTGGTCGAAGGAGAAGAGGGCACCGGCGTTGGCGGTTCCAGTGGCCGCGCCACCGCTGGTGCGGTACTCCTCGATCGCCGCCTGCTGAAGCTCGGGGTAACCCTCGAAGCCGAGGGCCTGGGAGAAGCGCACCACCGTCGATGACGAGGTGCTCGCTCTCCTGGCCAGCTCCTCGGCGGTGAGGAAGGCTGCCTCGTCGAGATGGTCGACGATGTAGCGAGCAACATCCTTCTGCGAGCGCGAGAACTCGTCGAAACGCTCCTGGATGTACTCGGAAAGACTCTTCAGTTGGGGGGATTTAGTCGCGGTCTTGGTCACGGCCGTCAGATTCGCCGGACCCGGTGCTTTCCCTTCCGGCGGATCGGTCTTTCACCCTCGAAAGCGGCCGATCTGGTTGGATGAGCGCTGCAGATGACACTGGAACAGGCCCTGCGCCTCACCAACCGAAACATGATCGCCTTCGACCTGATGCTCGGAACGGCGGCGATCGCCGCGCCGGAGACGACGTTGAAGGTGCTCGGGCACGATCACCCTTCCCCTGACGCGAAGCATCTCTTCCGTCGCTGCGGGCCGATCTGGCTCACCTTCGCCGCCGCTCATGCAATCGCCGACCGGCGCGGAGAGCAGCGCGACTGGTGGGCGCTTGCCTGGCTTCGCGGAACCGAGATCGCCACCGACGCGCTCTGGTCGGAGTCGGCGGCGGTAAGCCGCCCCGGTGCGAAGGCGGGTCTGCGCCTTGCGGGGGTGGCGAACCTGGCGATGGCCGCCGGCTTCGCCTGGCTCTCAAGGCGGTAACTGAGTGGGTGATCTCGCCGGGCTCCCCAGCAAACGCTGGAGCCTGCGCGGCAGTACCGAAGAGGGCGACGAGGCGTGGCTGATCCGCGGCATCTCGCGCAAGCTCTACCGCTGTCCCGCCTGCCACGGCGAGATCCCGATCGGCAGCGAGCACGTCGTCGTCCAGTACGTGTTCCGCCTGGGCGGCACCGAACACCACCACTGGCACCGTCTGTGCGCGGAAGAGCTGCTGATCCCGGAACTGCGCCACGTCCAACGCGTGTCCGTCTCGGAGTCCAGCCGGCCGAAGCTGGAAAGGCGCGGCAAGCGCCCGTCGGGGCGGCGGGATCGCTGACGTGAGCCGCCGCACCGAGCTGGCCTCGATCTACACCCGGATTGTCCGCACCTACGCCAAATGGGCACCATCGCTGGTGCTGCTCGCCCTGGTCGTCTTCATCCCCCTGGGCTTGATTCACGCGATCACGATCAACGCCGAAATCGGCTCGCTCGATCTCGATGGAGAGCTGCAGATCCTCGCCTTGGTCGCCGCCCTGGTCGCCCTCGCGGTTACCGGCCTGCTCGGCGAGGTCTTCTACACCGGTGCGGTGGCGATCTCGCTCACCCACCCTCACGGCGACAGGCCGCCGTCGCTGCGCGAGATCGCCGGCATGATCAACTACCGCCGGCTGATCGCGATCGACTTGATCTACGGGCTATTGGTCGCTGTCGGCTTCGTCTTCCTCTTCGTCCCCGGCGTCCTCGCCTTCGTCTGGCTCGGCCTGGCCGCACCGGTGGTCGAGATCGAGCACCGGGGCGTACGCGCCGCCTTCGGCCGCAGCATCCAGCTCGTGCGCGGCAAGTTCCTGGTCGTCTTCGCCGTCCTCGTTCCGATCGAGCTCGTCGGCGACACGATCACGAACCTCTTCACGGTCCTTGCCCACGACCTGCTTGGAGACACGCTCTACTCCGAGTGGCTGGCGGACGTGGTCGCCAACGTCGCCTTCACGCCGTTCTACGCCGTCGCTGCGGTGCTGATCGCCGTCGACCGGATTCGCGAGAAAGGCGGCGGCGTCGAACTACACTCGAAGCCGGTCTCGTGATCCCCACCTCGATCTTCAGCGACTTCTGGAATCAGCTCGTCGAACACGAAGAGCAGGGCCTCTTCCTCGTCTTCGCCGGCTTCATCCTCTCCTTCGCCTTCATCCGCATGAGCACGCGGTTGATGCGCAGCCCGAAGGTGCCCTGGTGGCCCGGCAGCGTGGTCAGCGAGAGCGGGGTTCACCTGCACCACCTCGTCTTCGGGATCGTGACGATGATGATCGCCGGCGCGCTCGGCTTCAGCGCGCTCGGAAACAGCCCCTATACCGAGATCTGCGCGTTCGCCTTCGGCGTCGGCGCCGGCCTGACGATCGACGAGTTCGCACTCTGGGTCTACCTCGAAGACGTCTATTGGGCGGAGCAGGGCCGTAGCTCGATCGACGCGACTGTGATCGCCGCTGCGGGAATGGTGCTGGTTCTGCTCGGCTTCAGCCCCTTCAGCTTCGACACGAGCTCTCCACTGGAGATCCTCTTCAGCGTTCTCGGTGCCCTCTTTCTCTTCGCAATGGTCGCCCTCTGCTTCGCAAAGCAGCGGCTCCTGCATGGCTGGGTCGGCTTCTTCGTCCTGCCGGTTGCGATCTACGGCGCCTGGCGTCTCGGCAAGCCGGGCTCGCCCTGGGCGCGCAAGCGCTATGGAGAGCGCAATCCCGCCAAGCAGGCGGCGGCCGAAGAGCGCTTCCCTCCCGACCGCCACACGGAGCGTTTCAAGAACGCCTTCCGCGACATCGTCGGCGGCAAGCCGAGCGAGGGCGTGGCGGCGGTGCAGCAGGAGGCCCTCGCCGCCACCCGCGAGGCCGCGGACGAAGTCCGCCAGCGGGCCGAACGAGTCGCCCGCCTCGACCGCGACGCCGACTAACCCGGCCGGCTGCGCCGCCTACTCCCCCATCGCCTTGATCACCAGGCGCTTCGGGCGACCGCCGTCGAACTCGCAGTAGAAGACCTGCTGCCAGGGGCCGAGATCGAGACGGCCGCCGGTGACCGGCACGATCGCCTGGTGATGGACGAGCAGGTTCTTCAGGTGGGCGTCGCCGTTGTCCTCGCCGCCGCGATGGTGGCGGTAGTCGCCATCGTCGGGCAACAATTCCCCCGCCACTTCGTTCGCGGCAGGCTTCCAGCTCGGCGGCGCAACCTTGTCGAGCCATTCGAGCGTGTCCTCATGAAGGCCCGGCTCGTCGTCGTTGACCCAGACGCCGGCGGTGATGTGCATCGCCGAAACCAGGACCATGCCCTCGGCAATCCCGGCCTCGTCCACCGCCGCCTGAACCTCCTCGGTGATCCTGATCAGCTCACGGCGGGAACTGGTGTTGAAGGTCATGTAGACGGTGTTCGACTTCACGCGCTTCCTCCTTTGGCGATGATCTGCTGCCCCGGCCAGAACGGCCACTCCTCGAAGTCGCGACAGCGGCCGTCGGCGGCGAAGTGGACGATCCAGAGATCGCGGTACTCGAGCGGCTCCGGCCTGCTGTAGCGAACCTCGACCCGGATCACCCCGGTGTCTCCGTCGAGAGCGACGAGCTCATGGGTCATCTCGAACTCCTCGTCGGACCCCTGCCGCTCCCGCTCCCAGAGCTCGGCGATCTCGGCAAGGCCTACCGCCGGCTCCTCGTAAGGGGACATTCGGTAGGTCGCGTCCGGGGCAAAGAGCTTCTCCAGCTGCCCGGTGCCCGGTGTGCGCCAGGCTTGCTCGTAGCCGGCGATCCAGGCGTCGATTTGCGATTCCACCACTCCTCCTCAGCTTTGCGGAGTGCTGCAAACAGAGAATCCGATTTGGCGCGCCAGTTCCTCACGCAAGGCATCCTCGGCATCGCGGAGATCGCGCGCCGCCTCCACTCCTGCCGCGTCCCCGCTCCTTGCCGCTTCGAGCGCTTTCACGTCGGTGTCATAGACCCGTTCCTGGGCTTTGACGTATTTCTCGTACGGCTGGGCGAGCGAGGGCGGCGGAATCAGCTGCCGCAGCCCGCGGATGCGCGTTCTCGCAAACTCGACGAGAGCCTGCGCGTAGGGGATGTCGGCCGAATACTCCTCTTCGAGGTTGTGAATCTCCCGGTAGCGGTCCTGGCTGCTCGCACAGACCGCGTCGGCCCGTTCGATCAGCTCGGTTTTGCTCAGCGGTTCAGGCCCGGCTTCTTTCTTTGCCTCAGTCCGGACCGGCGACCCGCTTGCCCCGGCATCGGGATCGGAGCCACCGCCGCCGAAGGCGATCACCGCGACGACGATCGCCGCCAGCGCGATCAACACCCCGCCGATCGCCAGCCGCACGCGGCGCTCCCCGCCACCCGTCGAACGTGGTGCGGCCTGAGTGGCCTCGACGCGCCGAGTCGCCGCCGTCGGCTCCACAGCCGGTGCCGAGACCGGCGACTCCTTCGTCGCCGCCGCGCCGGTGGCAACCGTCCGCTCCGGCACCGAGGGCCGCTCGCCCTTCACCGCCGCCAGGGCGGCGCGGCCGAGGTCCCCGGCAGAGGGAAAGCGGTCCTCGGGCGCCTTCGACATCGCCCTGATCACGACGTCGTCCAGTGCCATCGAGACCTCCGGCACGTACAGCGACGGGGCCGGCGGCGGGTCGTTGAGGTGGGCGTAAAGACGCGCCGCCTCACCGTCCCTGGGAAAGGGGACTTCGCCGGTGAGCAGCTTGAAGAGGAGGCAACCGAGCGCGTAGACATCGACGCGGGCGTCGACCGCGCCGCCGGAGATCTGCTCCGGTGCGACGTAGTCGAGCGTGCCGACGAAGCGCCCGGTCTGGGTCAGGCCCGACTCGGTTGCAACGTTGCGGGCGACGCCGAAGTCGGTGAGGTAGGCGTGCTCCGAGCCTTCCTCACCGGCGAGCAGGACGTTGGCCGGCTTCACGTCGCGGTGCACGAGGCCGGCGGCGTGGATCGCGTCGAGGCCATTGCCCACCTGGGCGATCAGCGTCGTCGCCATGGAAATGCCGAGCCGGCCGTCGCGCCCCACCCGTTTGCCCAGATCGGCACCGGGGACGTAGCGCATCGCGATGTAGGGAACTCCGCCTTCCTCGCCCGCGGCATAGATCGGCACCACGTTGGGGTGCTCGATCGAGGCGGCGATCCTGGACTCCTCGGCGAAGCGATGGGCGAAGACCTCGTCGGCCGCCACCTCCGGCGCGATCAACTTCAGCGCGACGCGGCGCTCCAGGCCCGGCTCGATTGCCAGATAGAGAATCCCCATGCCGCCGCGCCCCAGCCTCTGCTCGATCCGGTAACCGGCGAACTCGTCGCCCTCCGAAAACTCGATCCACCGGCTCGGCTCGGCCATCGACATCACCCTAGGGCCTGCAGGGAGAGCCGGCCGCCGTAATCAGCGGATAACGAACGGCCGCGGTTCGAGGAACCTAGACTTGACAGCATCCGATGCAACGCTCGCTCGTCTCGATAGCCCTCGCCCTGGCGGTCCTGGTGACCGCCGTCGCCGCCCATGGAGAGATCGTCCAGCGCGGCAGCCTGCGCGTTTCCTTCGACGGCAAACTCTCGCCGCGCGCCTTGCCCCGTGACCGGCTGGCGCCGGTGTCGGTTCTGCTCGACGGCTCGATCGGGACCGCCGACGGCAGCCGCCCGCCGCTGCTGAGGACGATGTCGGTGGCCGTCAACCGAAACGGCAAGCTCTTCCTGCGCGGACTTCCGGTCTGCCCGATCGAGGCGCTCGAGCAGTCGAGCACGGAAGCCGCCCTGACGGCCTGCCGAAGCGCGCTCGTCGGCAATGGCCGCTTCGGCGTCATCCTCGACTTCCCCAACGAGACCTTCATTCCCGCCGTAGGGGACGTGCGTGCCTTCAACGGCAGGTACCGAGGTCGCCCCGCGCTGCTGCTCCACATCTACGTATCGAGCCCGGTGCGAGCCACCTTCGTGCTGCCCTTCGAGATGAGGAAACCCGGCCAAGGCGACTTCGGCACGGTGTTCTCGGCCAAGATCCCGCCGATTGCCTCCGAACTGGGCTACGTCACCGACATCGAGCTGACGATCGGGCGGAAGTACCGCTTCGCCGGCAAAGAGCGGAGCTTCCTCAGCGCCAGCTGCGCTGCGCCCGTCGGCTTTCCCGGCGCTCCCTTCAAGCTGGCGAAAGCGACCTTCGGTTTCGCCAACGGGCAGCGGGTGACAACCACCCTCGCACGCAACTGCAAGGTCCGCTAGAGCCCCAGCCCGCCCACCCCGGGCTCATCCCAGCCGAGATGGTGGGCAAGCTCGTGCCGCAAAGTGCGCTCGACCTGCTTCGCAAGCAGCTCCCGGTCGTGGCCGAAGTCTCGCTCGAGCGTGTCGCGGTAGATCACGATCCGGTCCTCGTAGCGTTCGCGCGCCACCCCATCGCCGAAGTAATGCCCGTAGGCGTGAGCTTCTGTTCCACGGTCGGAGACCACCACCGCGACTTTCTCCAGCACCTTCTGGAATTCGTCGGGCAGGGCGTCGATCGCGTCGGCAACCAGCGCTTCGAACTCGTCGAGGGGGTCGGTGTCCGTCAATGGCCGCCTGCTAGTTGCCGTTCCCCTTGACGCGGTCTTCGGCTTCTTCGATCGCCTGTTGGGCCTGGTCCTTGCCCTCTTCGATGCCCTTCTTTGCTTCCCGGGCTCCCTTTTCGAGTCCTTTTTCGGCCTCTTCCTTGGCGTTTTCGGCACCGGTACGAGCCTCTTCCCGGCTCTGTTCGCCACCCTGGCGCGCCTCTTCTTCGGCCTTTTCCAGGCCTTTCTTGGCTTCTTCTGCACCCTTTTCGACGCCCTCTTTGGCTTCTTCGACCCCGTCTTCGATGCCCTGCTGGATCTGCGATCCGACGCTGTCGCTGTCGTCGCCGTCGCCACCACAGCCCGCTGCGCCGAAACCGGCGACGCCGATTGCCAGCACCACCGGGAAGACCCAGATCCTCCGCTTCAAATCTCCAACTGACACATTTACTCCTCTCGGTTAACAGGGCTTTGAGGCGATCTTTGCACCGATGGCGGCTGCAGGCCAGCGTCGGGTCTATCGCTAGGGTCTCGCCCCGTGGAAACCGTCGCCGGGCCTGCTGAAGCCGGAGCGCAGCCCCTCTCGTGCCGGCTTAAGCGGGTCGCAATTTGGATCGGCGGCGTCGCCCTTCTCCTCTGCCTGCTCGAGCTGCTCGGCCTGCCCGCCTTCGCCTGGGTTCGCGACCTGCTCGACAAGGTCGGCGAGATCCCGCCCTGGGCGATCGTCGCGGGGATTTCCCTGGAGACGGCGCAGACCTCTCTCGCGGCGCTCGCCTGGTTCGGGATCCTGCGGGCCGCCCTGCCACATGCCGGGATCTCTTTTCGGCTCGTGCTGGCCGCTTACGCCGTCGCGGTCGCCCTCAACAGCTTCCTCCCGGCCAACCTCGGCACGCTGGTGATGATGGTCATGTTCACGACCCTCTTCATCGGCGCGACCTTCCCACTCGTGGTCTCGGGGCTCCTGGTCCAGAAGATCCCCTTCTCGATCTTCAACGTCGCGCTCTACCTCTTTCTCTTCCTCTCGGTCAGCGGGTCCTTCTCGATCAAGCTCGGTTTCGTCGCCGAACACGAGGCGCTCATCGCCCTGATCGCGATCGGGGCGGTCGTCCTCATCGGGCTGCTCGTGCGCATCTTCTGGGAGCGGCTGGCGAAGCTACGCGGCCAGCTGATCACCGGCGGCGCGATCCTGCGCTCGCCGCGCAAGACCTTCTTCGGGCTGGTCCTCCCCGAGCTCGGCAGCTACCTCGCCCGGCTGGCGATCGTCGGCGTCTTCCTCGGTGCCTATGGAATCCCGGTGACCTTCCACAACGTCGCCACGGTCACCGCGTCGAACTCGATCTCCAACAGCGTCTCGGCGACGCCGGGAGGGGTCGGAGTGACCCAGGCGATGAACTCGGCCGCCCTCTCCGGCGACGCCTCGGCCTCGACCGCAACCGCCTACTCGATCGGCCAGCAGCTGGTGATCTCGAGCTGGGACGTCATCTTCGCGATCATCCTCGTCTCCTGGGTCTTCGGCTGGTCGGGCGGCAAGCAGCTGGTTCGCTCCTCATATGAGGACGCGAAGGTCAAGAGCCGGGAGCTGAAGGAGGGCCGGAAACGACGCTCAGGGCAGGACGAGGTCTGACGCCTGAAAGGCGATGGCCCAGTGCACGAGCAGGCTGGCGGCAGCCCGGGTATCTCGCCCGGAACCACCTAGAACCCGCCCCCGGTAGCGGGGGTTGAACTCCGCGGCTGAGACCTTGACCATTCGCACGGAGCCTGTGGTGAGGAAGTTCCCCAGCTTGCCTGTGGTCGTCGTATCGCGCTCGGCAAGCTGACAGGCGAGGTCGACCACCCTCGACTCGACCTCTTCTCGTTTGTACCGCGCGTCGGTGCCGACGAGTTGGAGCGTCTCGCACGCCTCCTCGTCAAAGGCAATCCATGCGTCAGGCAGCATGGTCAAGGAAATCCGCGGCTCCGGAGCGGAGGGGTCATCGCGCCTGCCCCACTCCCCCTGCGCCTCCAGCCATGAGTCTCCGATCTTTGCGAGATCCCCGGGCGGACACTCGCCCCCCTCGACCTCTCTCACCGCTTCTGCTTTCTGGAATTTCTGCAGCGCACTGGAGCCGGCCGTCATGGTTGGCCAGTAACGGATTCCCACCTCGCTCTTCGAGAACCTCGCCCTATCGCGCCTCCACTGCTCGCGAGCATGGTCGTCTTGACCTTTGCCTCGTTTTGGCATCTGAGAGGACGGAACGAGGAGGGTCAACCTGTCCTTAAGGTCGGTCAGGGTTTTCGCACGCGATTCCAGGCTCTCCACATATGTCCCGATCAGATCCTCGAAATGGTGCATGGCCGCAGCGTGAACGCGAAAGGATTTTTTGCTCCTGAACACGGTGGGAATCTGGTTCCTCGCGATCAAGAGCCAGCCCCCCGATTTCACCATCTCGAGCATCGTGTCGAGCTCCTCCTCGAACTCGAGGTTCGGCAGCGCGCGGTCCAAAGGCCTCTCTCGCGACGACCTCCTCCGCGCTTTTTTCTTCCCCGACCGGCCTTTCTGCTTTATCCGCCAGTTCTCGCTGTGGGTTTCCTGTAGGAGATTCGCCGTGCGCTCAGCGAACCGGGCGATCATGCCGCCCAACTCGGGCAGCCAGAAGTCCCGCTGGGCATCCCCGACCGTTCCACTCTTACGGCTTGGAAAATGGCTCATATCCCCGATCTGATGGAGATTGATACCGCCGGGCGGCGCCGCATCGAGCACGTTACGGATCTGAACGATGGGATCTTCACCGCCGAGGATGAACACCATCCGGCGTCCGAACTCTTGCAGGCGAGTGCTGTACGAGCCACGGTCCGCCTGGAGGAAGACGTCGGTGAAAATGCGGTTGATGTACTCGAAGGACACCCGGTTGATTCCCAGTACCTCTTTCGTGACCCCCTTGCCATCGCTTTCCTTTTCTCCGAGATAGTCTTCGATGCGAGCTTGGTCGAGCTCCGAACGAAGTCCGTGCAGCACTGACTGCCACTCCTGAGGATGAGCGAAGCCGGTGGGCGCGAGATCACGGAGAGCCCCTCCTGCAAAAAGGCTCGAGCAGCTCGCTACGGCAAAGGGCCAGGTACAGAAGATGGACTGCGCGAAAAAGCCGCCCATGCTGTAGCCGACGGCGTGGATGGCCGGCCGGTCGATCTCACCTGGCTCAGGGTGATCGTCCGCCGGCAGCGGGCTCCAGCGAACCAACTCGCGAAGCGCCACGATCGAATCGCGGACCTCTTTTTTGTCGAGTTCTTCTTTCGAGTACTGACCGCTGCCTCCCTTTTTCGCCAGGCGGTTGCTTGCTTTGAGAATCTCATTCCCCTGTCGAGCGATCTCCTCGGCGAGCGCACTGGGGCAGACCCTGCCTGGGTCTTTTTTGGGCAAAAGCAAGTCGCAGCCGGTCGAGACCTCATACGAGCCTCGCGGCACGAGAACGCTCAAGAGCCATTGTGTCTCGACCATGTAGCGCAGGAACTGACGAAATACGTCGGCTGGGTTGCGAAGGTACTCGTCCAGCGGACGCTCCGAGAACGGGCCCTGGAACCGGTAGCGGCTGAGATGACCCGGTAGAGGCCTGATGATGCACACGGCATCCTTGCGTTTTGCCAGGATCCAGCTCGCGAGCCAGTAGTGCAACGCCATGTCGTCGGTCTCGTTGAGACCATTATGGAGGAGAAAGATGTGACGAGCTCCCGTGGACGGGAGACGGCCATTCCATAGCACCCGGTAGGTGTGGTAGTTGGGCCATTCCTCGTGTAGCTGGACCGGATGCCTGGGGGCGTCGTGCAGCGCGTGGATGGGTGCGTTGGGGAACCTGAGGAGCGCCTCACGGATTTTCGCTTTGACTTTGACGTCGTCCGCATCGGCTTCACCGGTGTCCACGAACTCGAGCCAGCGTGTGAGCTTGTCCTTGTGGGCTTTCCACTCCTCGCCCAACCCTGCGCGGTTCGGCCAAGGCCCATCCAGGAGCGACCGGTCACGCTCCGCGAACGGCAGCGTGCATTCCACATTGCGCACAACACGTTTCACGGCCGGCTTCTGCGCACCGTCGGCCGCTCCCCCACCTGGACTGGTCACAGAGGAGATATATCACCACTGCTGGCTACGTTCTAGCAATACCGTAGAAATTTCAGACTGAAGCGCTAGTCCGAGTGGGACGATCTTGGGTTACATAACCACGGTTGGACCCGGACACCCGCACCGAGGCGCCATTGAAGAGCTCGCTGCCGAGCACAGCGTCGACGGTGAATTCGATGACGTCGGCGGGCTCGCAGCCGAAGCGTGAGAAGACGATCGAACCTGAGCTCTCCTCCTCGGCGCTGGACGCTTCGATTGACGGGCTGAAGACGAACAGCTGCGCGCCCCGCGGCCTGGTCGAGACAAATGAGTTCGGGAAGTCGATCGGCTTGCCCGGCTCCAGATTGCGGCGGACCGCGCTCAGTTCCCAGCCACGCCTCGCGCTTCGCAGCGCGACATGGATCGACGGCCGAGCGGCCTGATCGTCCCAAGGCCCGCACCACACCCGCGGCGAACCCTCGAAGCGGATCGGCGCCCCATTGGGCCGCTTGAAGGAGAGTCCAGCATGCGCCGCCTAGCCCCAATCAGCAGGACGCAGAGCGAGACCGAAAGGCCGCCCGCAAGGCCCAGCCGAGCCCGGCCGAATCCAAGCGCCCGTGACATGCGCGGTATTGAAGCACCAGCCCAGGAACTCCCTTTGGCACAATGGGTTTAGGCAAGGGAATGATTCGTGTCTCAACTCTTTTGGCGCTGATCCTCACGGCAGCGGCGGCGACTCCGGCGTCCGGCTCTATCTGGACCCCGGTGAAGCTTCCCGATCCCTCGGTGCAGGCCTCCCTGTACGGGGTGACCTGCCACCCGGCGCCGCTTTGCGTCGCAGTAGGCGCCAACAGCACCATCGCCTCCTCGACAAACCCCGCCGGGGGAGCGCGAGCCTGGAGCGTCGTCCGTCCGGGGGGAGGGGTCGACCTCCCCTTCGAAGGCATCGACCCGATCTACGCCGGCGCGCAGATAAGAGACGTCTCGTGCCCTTCGCTCGGCCTCTGCATAGCGGCGAGTTTCGACGGGCGCATCTACAGCTCGACCAATCCCACCAGTGCCGCGGCCTGGAAGGTCGTCCCGCTCGGCGAAGAGAAAAAACCGCGCGTCCACATGGGCGGGATCTCCTGCCCGTCGACTTCGCTGTGCGTTGCCGTCGCGTACAGCGGCAAGGTGGCCTACTCAAGCAACCCAGGAGGCGACAGCTCTGCCTGGGCCGTCACCGAGCTCGGACAACCGTTCGATCTCCGAGGCGTCTCCTGCCCCTCCCCCTCGCTCTGCGTCGCGGTGGGCAACGAAGGGAATGTGCTCACCTCCACGGATCCGACCGGTGGGCCTTCAGCCTGGAAGTCGGTTGGGGCACCGACTGGCGCCAACAGCATGAACGGAATCTCCTGTCCCTCAACTGCTCTGTGCGTGACCGGCAGCGCGGGTGGAATTGCCGCCTCGACCAATCCGACCGCAGGCCCTTCAAGCTGGGCGATTGTCAGCCCGGGCACTGGCCTGCCGATCAAGGACGTCTCCTGCCCCACCACATCCGCCTGCGCGGCGATCGACAACAACGCCGACGTGATCGTCTCGACCGATCCGACCGGCGGACCGGGAGCCTGGTGGTTCAAGAACGTGCTCCCATTCGGCTCCGCGGGCCCCGGCGACGGCAACGGCATGTTCGGCATCTCCTGCCCGCTGACGTCGCTCTGCGTCGCAGCAGGCCAGGACAGTCAGATCATCACCTCGACGGATCCCTTCGTCCCTGATGCCCCGAAGGTGCCGATACGCAAGTCGAAACGCCCCCGCGCGGTGATCACCGCCCACCCACCCAAGCGCCTCGGCCATCGCAAAGGCGGGGTCAAAGTCACCTTCCGCTTCCGCGCGATCGGCAAAGCCGCCCATTTCAAGTGCAAGACCAAGGGCCGCCGCTACCGCGCCTGCAAATCACCGCTGCGCTACCGAGTAGCCGGCGGCAAACACATCTTCAAAGTCCGCGCCATAGCCCCCGGCGGCCTCAAAGGCCCACCCACCGCCTTCCACTTCCGCGTCGGCCGCCTCACCGAGCGCCCGCCCTACGGCTCCTGTCCCCACAAAGACGCCAGCGCCCCGTCGTCCCCCTGCATCCCGGCGACTTGATTCAAGTGGGACTCGGCACGGCGATAGTCCCTGTCTATAAAGCCACCCGGCGAGAGGACCGACCTTCGCCCGACGGACTACAAGCCCGGGCCAGAGCCGTCATAGAGCCGAACTGGCCTGACAGCGACTCGGCCAGGCGCTGGCTGAGCCGGATCCAGCACCGCTCGGCCCGGTGCGGATTGGCTATCCCCCACAGCGCGACGCAAGGGGCCAAAGCTTCCCCGTCATCAACCGACACCTCGTCTAACGCCTGCAAGCGACGAGGAACGTCTCGCAACGACATCGGCAGCAGCCTTCAGGGTCACCCACGCGCCGCAACGCGCTGGGGGTCTCCGCTCGGAGAGGGAAGCCCCGGCGCTCTACTGCCGCAGAGCAGAGGCTAAGCGGAATGCCGGTGATCGGCATCGAGGCCGGTCCGGAGGCCGACGGCCAAATCCTCGTCTTCCACAACCTGCGCGGTACTACCACCGACCGCATCGCCAAGTTTCGTCAAGCAGCACGCCGACATCCACAGCGAATGGTGCTCAGCATGAATCGGTACGTCACCAAGAGTTCGCACCATCCACCCCGAGCCCGACCGCATCCACGCCTTTGAGTCCGCCGAATTGGCCAAGCTGAAGCGCTGCCTAAACCAAGAGCGCCTCACCTCGGGAAAGCCTGTGACTCAGAGCCCTGCCCTAGAAACCCGCGTTGGTAGTCAAACCCCCGGCCTCATCGACCCGTTTTGCAAGTGCTCTAGTCGTTCAACGAGTTCGTCAGCACCTAGCAAGGCACCTCTCCGAATTCGACTTTACCGATTTTGAAACTTCCACCAGCGCCAGCACCAACGCCCTGCACGATTTGGTTGACCCACGTATATGACCTACCCCTGTTATAGCTGAGGTTGAAAGGTGCGCCCACGTTTGCACCACCACGTATCGAAAAGCCCCCATTCGTCCGACTAAAGCCAACCCTTACTGGGCCAAGAGACGCGCTATAGGACTCAAAGCTGCCGAATCCCTCAAGCTGGGATACTGAGTTCTTGTTGGTCTGTGAATAAACAAACTCCCAGGCCACTTGTCCGCCGCCAAGCGCACTGAGGATCCCCCTAAGAGACCCTTCTGCAATAGCCCTGCGTGCATCAGCAGCTGCAGAGCCAAGAGCCGATAGGGCATCACCGGGCTGCAAAAGAGCGTTGCCAAGGGTCGCAATCGACTGTGGACTAAGCACCCCTGAACCCATAACAGTGAGAGTGCTCGCAATCCCGCCTCGATCATCCCAGGCAATACATGCCCTAACCGCCACAGATGCGACAGAACCTCCTAGCGTCACCGAGCCCTGCGAGCATACGGAGTGAGTCGAAAGACCCGTAGGGTCACTAAGATTGACAGGATTGCTGGCTGCGTAGCCATACGGTTCTCCTGTCTGGTCGACAACCGGATCCACACTAAGAAACTGTGCCGTCACCGGATCGTAGGTACGAGCTCGCAGATAGATCAGCTGATTTTCCGTGTGCATCCGATACTGGCCGGCCCACCCCATCTGAGTGCCCAGCGTCCCGGTGTGTTTCCAAATCGCGCCGTTTGGTCCATACCTATAGGTGCCCCCCACTTCTCCTTTCGAGTTTGTCAAAACGCGAGTCGACCCCAATTGGTCGTGGTGGTGATAGGTCGCTACGCCAGCAGTAATCTGCTCGATCACCAAGCCGTCAGGGCCATAGATATAGTAATTTTGCCCAGCTCGAATCAAAAGTGGGAGCCCCGGCGTGGAGTCCCAGACCATAGGATAGGTTGAGGCCCCCCTGGTTTCGGTACTCCGCAGGCCATTTCCGTCGTATTTGAAAGTGTTTTCGACTCCGCCGCTTACGTTTTTGATCAGGTTTCCCGCTTGGTCGTAGGCGAAGGTGGTGGCCGATCCACCCGTAGGAGTGCTTTTTACTCGCTGGCCGAGTTTGTCGTATTCGAAGGTCGCGTTGCTCGCGGTCGCGATCTGGCTCCCTTTGTCATAGGTATAGGTGGTCGGGGAGATTTTGGTCACATTGTTGGCTTTGTCGTATTCGAAGAGCGTGCCATTGCTCTTGGTCAGTCGGCTAGCGGCGTCATATTCATATTTGCGTTCGGCTTCTTCAGAGAAGCCAGTATCAACGGATTTTTCGACCTGTCCGAGTTTGTCCCGCGTGTAGGACATAGAGGCCAGGAGTTCGGCTTTTTTCTTTATCGCGACTTCCATCATCTCACCGACCCGGTTGTAGGCATATTCGTCCACGTTCCCGGTTTCGGCGGGGAAGGTCGTCGCTTTGATCTGTGAATCGCGGTTGTAGGCAAACGTCGTTTCCTTGCCTAGCCAATCAGTAACCTTTTCCATGCGCCCGGCTTTGTCGAAGGTGCGTTTGACGGCTTCGCCGTTGGGATAGACGATTTCGGTCTGCTGATTGCCTAGGTCATATTTGTATTTGACGACTTCTTTTTTGCCATTCGTAACTTCGGTCAGCCGGCCGAGCTGGTCATAGACTTTTGTGGTCGTCCCCGTACCATCTATGATTTCGACCACATTGCTGTTTTGATCATATTTGTAGGTGACGTCGGGCGTGGCCGCTTCGGAATAGTTGATTTCTTTAAGACGGTCGGCGGCATCATAGCTGTAGGCGATCGTCCGGCCGAAGGCGTCTTCGGTTTTTTTCAAATTGCCCGCCGCGTCGTATTCTTGTCTCGTTTTGCGTTCCAGCGGATCGATCGTTTCGGTCAGCTGCCCGAGTGCGTCGCGTTCGTATTTCGTCGTGTAGCCATTGCCATCGGTACGACTTTTGACCTCGCCCATGCTGTCGTAGGACGTTTTGACCGTATTACCGTTCGCAGCTTCGAGTTCGGTCCGCTCGTTATTGGCATTGTAGGTGTATTTGGTCGTGTGACCCAGTGCGTCGACTACCGATGCGAGGTTGCCGTTTTTGTCATAGGCATATTTGACTTCGCGGCCGAGCGGGTCGGTGATCTTGATTGGCCGCCCCTGGGCGTTGCGTTCGATTTTCGTTTCGAATTCTTCGGCTTTGGCGCCTTCTTCGTTGCCCCGGGGACTTACTTCGGCCACCTTCTGGCCGTCTAGGTTGTAGGTCCAGGTAGTCTTGTC
Organism: uncultured Solirubrobacterales bacterium; assembly: GCA_963697695.1. Classification (GTDB taxonomy): domain Bacteria; phylum Actinomycetota; class Thermoleophilia; order Solirubrobacterales; family 70-9; genus VRUE01. Next base: position 85,434 of record OY969094.1, on the reverse strand, counting down.
GCCTACGGGATTAATTATGGCTTTGAGATTGCCGACGGAGTCGTATTCAAATTTGGTTTCGCGGCCTAGTGGGTCGACCGTGGATGTGAGGTCACCATTCGCGGCGTGTTTGAAGGTCGTTTTCTGGATCGTTTCGCCGGGAGCGGGACGTTCGATCACTTCGACGTTGCCCTTGACGTCGCGTTTGTAGGTCGTTGTCTCGCCTTTGGGCGTGGTTTCGGTTAGGACGTCGTGGGTGGCGCTGTAGGTCCATTTGGTTTCGTTGCCTTCGGCGTCTAATTCGCGTGTGCGATCTCCAGCCGCGTTGTATTCGTAGGTCGTCGAGCGCCCGAGGGCGTCGGTGGCTTTGGTCAGTTGGTAGCGATAGTTGTATTCATAGGTCATTTTCCGTTCAAGGCCAACGATACCTTTAGCCTTGATCACTTCCAGCGGCTCGCCAGCTTTGTTGAACTTCTCAAAGGTTGTCGATCCATTTGGCTCTGTGATCGTAGTCGTCTTGTAACCGCCAGATTCGCCATATTCGAATTTGAACACCCGTTCCATTGGATCGGTCTGTTTTTTGACCCGGTGAGAAGCATCGTATTCGGTTTTGGTGATGCCACCGCGCCCATCGGTCATTTCGGTCATCTGGCGTGAGATGTCGTATTTAAATTTCCAGCGCGGACTTTCTTCGCCCGGCAGCATTACCGAGATGAGATTGCCTGATTCGTAGGCGTATTTGACTTTGTGACCCATCAGGTCTGTAACGGTCGTTACCTGGCTCCCCGTATAGCTAAAGACAAGGAACCGTTCTTCCATGGGGTCTTCGACCAGCCACAGCTTGCCCGAGGTGTAAAGGAGATAGATTGGGTTGCCGTTGCGGTCTTTTTGTTCGGTGAGCTTGCCTTCGGCGTTGAACCTGAGCTTTTCCTGGTTCGGCAGCGTGAAGGTGTAGTTTTCACCTTCTTTGGCCAGGGTTGCCTGGATCCAGGTGCCGGGAACGTATTTGCCGCTTTCTAGGGCGAAGGTGGCGGTGGCGCCATTTTCCTGGACGACTGTCACCGCGCCGGATTCTTTGTTGAACTCCAAGTGGGAGCTGTAGGGGCCCGACCAGCCGTAGCCCCAGGGACCGGCTTCTTTGGCTTGGGCGGCAGCCTGGGAGTTATAGGTGCGGGTAATGGCAAGCACAGGACCGCGACCGCCCAAGGCATGATCGGTCTGTTCCTCGGTCTGGTTGCCACTGGCGCAATCGACCGGTCTGGCCCTATAGCAACGATGAAGGTCTGGGGCGGCTCCGTTTCCACCACCCAATGCGTCTTGGTTGTTGAACGGCGGTTCAGAGGGACAGGCAAGGGCGCTGGTGACGACGAGGGCAACGGAGGTGAGGAGGGCCAGGAGGCAGACTGCGAGTGCTCTGGCCCGCAGGGTCATGGGATCAACCTGTGTCCTATTGATAAAGGACCCTTGATCATTCGGGCAGTATCGCGCTAAGGTCAGGAAAATGCAAGTGTTGAAGGGGAACAGGCTGGTCTCTCTGTCCTTGGCGTTGGCCCTCGTCGCTGCGGGCCTGCTTGTCGTTGTAATCAGCAGCGGTAATCCATTTGCCGACGAGGGAGGGCCCTCGTCCCAGGAATTGATGTCCATCAAGCGCACCGAGGCCCTGCTCGCCGGGATCCCACAGCACGGGCCGGCCCTCGGAGACCCCCAGGCACCGGTCACGCTCCAATTCTTCGGCGATCTGCAGTGCTCACAGTCGCGGCAGGCGATGCTGGGAGCAATTCCCTTCCTTATTCGCCACTGGGTCCGCGAAGACAAGCTGCGAATTCTGTTCCGCTCGTTACAAACCGACACCCCTTATAGGGGGGAATTCCTGGGGCAGCACATAGCCGCGATGGCCGCAGGACGGCAAGGGAAGATGTGGACCTTCGTCAATCTTTTCTACCGGGAACAACGCCCTGAGTTCACTCGCTACGCAGACGATGCCTTCCTTGAAGGGATCGCCGAGCAGGCAGGCGTGAGCCTGGAGCCCTGGACAAAAGATCAAAAATCCGACGGCATGGCCGGGGAGATCGAATCCGATGAACGGCTGGCTGAAACCAGGGATGCGGAAAGCACCCCTTCGTTCTTGATCGGACCAACGGGCGGAGAGGCACGCCCTCTTCGCCATTTCTCCCTCGAAGAATCCATTGTCTTTGACGAAGCGATCAGGAGGTTGTTGTAACCCGAATTTCATGGGGCGGGAAGGATTCGAACCTTCGACCGACGGATTATGAGTCCGCTGCTCTAACCAACTGAGCTACCGCCCCGAGAAGGGCGAGGGTAGCGTGCGGGGCGGGGGTCGGGTTGGGTGAGTACTGAGTGCTAAGCGCTGAAGAGCTGGGCAAGCGACCGGCCTACGTCCGGGGGCTCTTCTTTGCCCTCGGCGGCTGCCACAGCTCCTTCGGCGAGAGCCTTGGCTGCATCGGCGATCTGGTGGGAACGGCCGCCGCGGATCAGGCCGGTCTTCTTCGCTTCGGCGAGGTCGGATTCCATCAGGCCGGCGAGCTCGGCCAGGCGGCGGAGACCGACGGCTCCTGCCGTCCCCTTGAGGGCGTGGGCTTCCGCGCGCATCGTCTCGAAGTCGGTGGTCTCGGTGGCGAGACCCGCGGCTATGACGTCGCAGCGGCGGCGCGCCTCCTCGGCGAAGGACGCAAGCAGCTCGGGATCGGGGGTGGTTTTCTCGCTCATTCTTTGGCCAATCCCATCACAACATCGGTCAGCTCGTCGACCCCGAAGGCCCCCTCGACCTCCGCCACGATCTTGCCCTGGCGGTCGATCGCGAAGAGCCAAGGCTCGCTGGGCAGGCGGAACGCGCGCACCTGGGAGCGCACGGGCTTGCCTGGGTCGTTGTCCTCGTAGATCTCCATGTGGATGAAGGCCACTTTGTCGCCATAGAGCTGCTTGACCTGCTCGGCCACGTCGACGACCGGGCCGCAGACCCGACTTTCGCAGAACTGGGGGGTCGCGAACAGGAGGACGATCGGCTCCTTGCCGAGGACGTCGGCGTAGTCGACCTGGTTCTGCGTGTCGGGCGGGATGCGCGTGGTGATTTTGGAGAGATCGCCACCGGCGTCCGCTGCCGTCGGAGTGTGGATCAGGGGCGCCTTCTCTCCGACCTTCGGCACCCGCTTGAACTTGCCGACCTCGGCACTGGGCAGCAGCGTCGCGGTTGTCTCGCCGCCCTGCTCGATCAGAGCGGCGATCCGCCACTCCCCTTCCTTGGGAAAGTCGACGTCGGTGACGTAGACGGTCGAAGCGGCATCAGGATCGCTCGTCGTCGTCTGGGCTCGAAAGGCCGGCTGGGTCTGAATGCTTTCGATCGCCGCCGGAAACGGTCCCACTGCCCGCTGATTGAGGGCCCTCTTGGGATCGGTGATCGGAGCGCTGAATTTGCCCGACTCACCTTTCTTCGGGGGAACCCTGGCGAAGTAGAGAGCGATCCTGGCATCGTCGACCTGGCTCCTGTCACGGCGGAAGACCCCGAACGGGTAGCGGTTCTCACCCACGTAGAAGGCTCGTGCGGCCGGCGAGACGACGAGCTCCGAAGGGCCGTCAGCCGATTCGAGCACCTCGGCCAGCGTTTTGCCCTTGGCGCTGGGGAATGCACTCTTCGGCGGCGCCGGGCGGCTTTCGCCCGTGCCCCCCGATGTCTCGGTGGAGGAATCGGATCCACCGCCACAACCGCCGAGCGTCATAGCCGTCGCCGCGAGCAGGCAGGCAAGAGCGGCGAGGGCTCGGGTCAGGCGCATCGGCGGCATCTTATTCAGCACCTTGGCAGGGAGCGCATCCCGGTCCCTCTGCGCGAGCAAGGGGATAAGGTGCCCGCGACCCGAACCCGAGGACGAGGAGAGTCGGTTGGCGGAGCGAGCGGCACTGATCACTGGAGCGTCGAGCGGAATCGGCCTGGCGATCGCCCGGGTGCTCGGCGACGACGGCTACGCGCTGACCGTCTCTGCCCGCCGCCCCGAGAAGCTCGAGAGCGCAGCCGACGGACTGCGGTCCGAGGGCTTTGAGGTACAGAGCGTCGCCGCCAACATGACCGACGAGGAGGACCTTCTCGCGGTCTTCGCCAAACACCGCGAGGCGTACGGTCGCCTCGACGTTCTGGTCAACAACGCCGGAGTGGGGATCGGCGCCCCGATGGAGGAGATCCAGACCAAGCACCTCGACATGCAGCTCGGGGTCAACCTGCGGGCGCTGATCATCGGCACCCGCGAGGGACTGCCGCTGCTGCGCCAGGCAGGGGCAGAGCACGGCAAGGCGCTGATCGTCAACACCGCTTCGATCGCCGGCAAGGGCGGCCAGGCATGGCTCTCGATCTATGCCGCGACCAAGGCAGCGGTGATCAACTTCACCCAGTCGACACAACGGGAGATCGGTAGCGCAGGGATCCAGTGCACCGCCCTCGCCCCCGGCTTCGTCGACACCCCGATGACGGAGTTCGCCAAGGGCCAGGTCCCGGGCGAAGAGATGATCCGGCCCGAGGACCTGGGCGAGGCGGTCCGTTTCCTGCTGCGCACGTCGCGCAACTGCAACGTGCCGGAGATCGTCTTCACCCGCGCGGGTGAGGGGCCCGATAGTCCCTAGGGGCCCGTCGGGCCTTCGCATTCTCGTCGCCGCCTTCGGCGACGCCGGTCACGCCTTCCCTGCGATCGCCCTGGGCAGGGCGCTGGTCGAGCGCGGTCACGCGGTCACCGTCGAGACCTGGGAGGAGCGGCGGGAGGCCGTCGAAGGCGCCGGGCTCGGCTTCACCGCCGCCGAGGAATACAGGATGTTCCCGCCGCCGGATCCCGACTCGGCAGAGGGAGCGCATGCCGCCGAAGCCGCAAAGGCCCTGCTGCCGCTGCTCGAAGAGATGCGTCCCCACGTCGTGGTCAGCGACATCCTCACGCTGGCCCCTTCTCTGGCTGCGGAGAAGGCCGGCGTTCCGCTGGCCACCCTGATCCCTCACATCTATCCCGTCGTCGAGCCGGGGCTGCCCTTCTTCGCGATCGGTCTCCGCCCGCCGCGTACACCACTCGGCAGAGCCGTCTGGCGTACCGGACAGCGGGCACTCAACCTCGGTCTCGAGCACGGGCGGCGCGACCTCAACCGACAGCGGGAGCGACTCGACCTGCCCCCGCTGGAGCGCTTCCACGGTGGGATCAGCCCCGACCTGGCCCTGGTCGGCACCTTCCCCCAGCTCGAGTACCCCCGCCGCTGGCCTACCGGGGTCGAGATAACGGGCCCGATGACGTTCGAGCTTCCCCACCCGGAGATCGAGCTGCCCCCGGGCGAGGAGCCGCTGGTCCTGGTCGCACCCAGCACCGCCCATGACTCGACCAACCACCTGGTGCGTACGGCGCTCGCAGCCCTGGCCGATGAGCCTGTGCGGGTTGTAGCGACGACCAACCGCGTCGTGCCCCAGGAGCCGATCGACGTCCCCCCCAACGCGGTGCTGGTCGAATGGCTCAGCTACAGCCAGCTGATGCCCGCCGCCTCGCTGGTGATCTCCCATGGAGGGCACGGGACGGTCGCGCGAGCGCTAAGCGCCGGCACCCCCGTCCTGATCTCCCCGATCATCGGCGACATGAGCGAGACCGCGATGCGGGTCGCCTGGGCAGGTGCCGGCCTCTCCCTTCCCTGGCGCCTCTGCCATCCGAGGCCCCTGCGCTGGGCCGCACGCCGCCTGCTCAGAGACCGCTCCTTCACCGACCGAGCAGAGTCACTTGCGGCCTGGAGCCGAGAACACGACGGCGCCAAGAGAGGCGCCGCCCTGGTCGAGCAATTGGCCCACAGTCGCACGCCGTGAGCAAAGAAACTCCGGGGGTGGGACTCGAACCCACAACCTCTCGGTTAACAGCCGAGCGCGTCTACCAATTGAGCTACCCCGGACCGAGTTGAGTCGCAACAGCGCCTCTGAAATCGAAACTCTAGCGATCCATAGGGGGTGTCTTCTTAACGCCCGCCCCCACCAACGCGTGGCAGTTGGCACAGAGCAGCACACACTTACTTGCCTCAGCGCGCATCCTCTCGATACCGGGAGTCATTCCGCGATGGCTCAAGTGGAAGTCCTTTGAAGTCGGGTCCGCATGGTGGAACTGGAGGGCAGCGGGATGCTCATCGAATCCGCAGAGCCTGCATCGCCCTCCAGCCTCTTTGACCAGCTGGCGCTTGACCCTCCGCCGACGCTCGGACACCACCGCCGCGCTGCATTTGGAGCATCTGAAACCACCGTCGGAACGCTTGAAGAAAGTCGTTTCGCCGTGTTTGGGGCATCGCTGCCGCATATGACTAGCCGCCCACCCGCTCGGTGTGGGCGATGCGTTCGACCAGGGCGGCGCGTTCGAGGCTGAGGGCGGCGCGGCGCTCGGGGTTGCCTTCGCCGCCGGCGGTTGCGATTTCGGCCTCCAGGCGGCGCTGCTCGAGGAGGAGGAAGTTGAGCTCCATTGCCTCGACCGAGGCCGGCTCGTCGTGGGCGAGGATGACCAGCTCGGCGATCAGGCCGGAGAGCTCGGAGTCGTCGTGCGGGAGGTTGGAGGCGGGATCCTTGGGATGTTTCTGCAGCCAGGCGAGGACGCGTGCGCCACTGGGCGAGAGGTGCTCGTCGGTGAGGCGGGTGAGATAGTCCTGGCCCTCCTTGGGCAGGGCGATGCACATCGCGAGCAGCGCCCGCTCGCGGCGCTCGCGTGAAGTCAGCTCGGCCGAGCGGCGAACGGGCCGCATGGGCATTGCCTGATCTACCTCTGTGGCCTGACCAACCGCGACCACCTTGCCGCTGAGAGGCCGCGAAGCCACGACCCTTCCCATCACCATCGCCGGCTCCAGATCGAGTTTCTCGGCCACCTGGCGCACGAGGTCGTCGCGGCTGACGCTCTCCCCCATCCCGGCCATGATCGGGGCCACCTCGTCCAGGGCACGGTCGCGCTCTGCCGGCGAGGCGACATCGGTCCGTCCCAGGACCAGGCCGACCTGGAAGGCGGCGAGCTCCACCGCCTCCTCGACCAGCTTGCGGAACCGCTCGGCGCCGCCCTCCGCCGCGACCATCTCGGCTGGGTCCTCTCCCGCGGGCATCGCCGCGACGCGGAGGCGCATCTTGCGCCCTGCAGCGACGCGTTGCGCCCGCAGCATCGCCTCCTGCCCCGCTGCATCGGCGTCCAGCGCCAGAACCACCTCGTCGACCATTCCGGAGAGCGCCGCGACCTGGTCCTCGGTGATCGCGGTCCCCATCACCCCGACGGCCTCCTCGACGCCTGCCTGGTACAAAGCCAAAACATCGGTGTAGCCCTCGACCACGACCGCGCGCCCCGCCTTTGCGATCGCCGCCTTGGCAAGGTCGATCCCGTAGAGCATGCGGCTCTTGTGGAAGAAGTCGGTCTCGGCCGTGTTGACGTACTTCGCCCCCTGGTCGGAGCGCATCGCACGGCCGCCGAAGCCGAGCGCGCGGCCGCGGCGGTCGCGGATCGGGAACATGATTCGCGAGCGGAAGCGGTCGTACTCGCCGCCTCCCCGCCCTCGCTGCGCCAACCCGACCTGGCGCAGCTCGTCGACCTTGAAGCCGGCGCGCTGGCCGCGCACCAGCACCGTGTCCCAGGCGCTCGGCGCGTAGCCGACGCCGAAGGCGCGCAGCGTCTCCTCGTTGAGGCCGCGCTCGGCCAGATAGGCGCGTGCCTTTGCAGCCTCGTCGGCCTCCCAGAGATAGCTGGCATAGAAGGCCGCAGTGCGATCGAGCAGCTCGGCCAGGCGGCGGCGCTGCTGGCGCTTTGCCTCCGCACGCGGATCCTCGCGCTCACGCTCGAGCTCGACCCCGTAGCGGTCGGCGAGCAGCTCCACTGCCTCGGTGAAGCCGAGCCCCTCCTTCTCCTCGACGAACTTGATCGTGTCGCCGCCCACCCCGCAGCCGAAGCAGTGGTAGAGCTTTTCCTGGGCGTCGACCGAGAACGAGGGCGTGCGCTCCTCGTGGAACGGGCAGAGCCCGACCCAGCGGGCGCCCTGGCGCCGCAGGTCGGTGTGGGCGGAGACGACCTCGACGATGTCCGCCGCCTGCTTCACCCGCTCCAGGCTCTCGTTCGAGATCAGCGCCATCAGAAGCGTGTCTCCTCGGGCACGGAGAGCTCGGTGAACTTGGCGATGCAGTAGCGGTCGGTCATCCCCGCCAGGTAGTCGGTGACGCGCTGGCACTCGTTCGCGCCGGGCTCGAGCTCGGGCACCTCGCCGGGATTCCCCAAGTAGTGGTCGAAGAGGCCGCTCATCGCCCGGTGCACGCGCTCGTGCTCGCTGCGGGCCACCGGACCGAGGTAGACGCGGTCGAACATGAACTTGCGCAGACGCAGCATCGCCCCGCCGACCTCTTCGCTCTGGACGATGTCCCCCGCCTCGCGTGAGCGCTCGACGATGTCGCGCACGAGCGTGTCGATCCGGGCCGAGCCCGTCGTCCCGAGCAGGCCGATCTCCTCAGCGGGCAGATCCTCAGCGCGCAGGATTCCCGCCCTCAGGGCGTCGTCGATGTCGTGGTTGATGTAGGCGACACGGTCGACCAGCTTGACGATCCGCCCCTCGAGCGTGGCCGGCTTGTTCGAGCCGGTGTGGTTGAGGATGCCGTCGCGGACCTGTTCGGTCAGGTTCAGCCCCCGGCCGTCGCGCTCGAGCACGTCGACCACCCGGAGCGAGTGCACGTTGTGCTTGAAGCCGCTGCCGCAGCGCTCCCGCAACGCCGTATCGAGGGCCTCCTCGCCGGTGTGGCCGAAGGGCGGGTGGCCGAGGTCGTGTCCGAGGCCGATCGCCTCGGTCAGGTCCTCGTTGAGGCCGAGGGCGCGAGCGACCGTGCGAGCGATGCCGCAGGCCTCCAGGGTGTGGGTGAGGCGCGTCCGGTAGTGGTCCCCCTCGGGGGCGACGAAGACCTGGGTCTTGTGCTTGAGCCGCCGGAATGCCTTCGAGTGGACGATCCGGTCCCGGTCGCGCTGGAACGGGGTGCGAACCGGGCTGTCCGCCTCCTCGACCCGGCGCTGAGCTGGGTAAGAAGGCATGGCCAGTGGAGAGAGGAACTCTGCCTCCCACGCTCGCACCCGGTCCTCGAGAGTGGCGGTGGCCTCCACGGCCCCGATCCTACGCCGCTGGTCGCAGCTGCACGTGTGCGTGGTGCTCGAGCGTCTCCCGGACCGCTCGCTCGACCTGGCGCAGCTCCCGCTCTTCCGCCCGCGGCGCCTCGACCAGCGGGCTGGCGATCGCGTCAACCATGAAGCGGTGCGCCTGCTCGGAGAGGGCAAAGGAGCCTGCCTCGCAGCTGCTGCAGACGACTCCGCCCGCAGCGCCGGAGAACCCACTCAGGTGTTCGGCCTCTCCGCAGCGTGCGCACGAGGCGAGCTCGGGGGCGAAACCTGCGGCAAGCGCCAGCTTGAGCCGGAAGGAGAGAGCGGTCTCGGTCGCCGGCGCTCGCTCCGCCGCCGGATCGTCGAGCATCGCGAGGTAGCGGCAGAGCAGGTTGTAGGCGGGGCGGTTGGGTTCGGCAGAGTCGAAGAGGCGCAGCATCGCGTCGCAGGCACGGGCGCCCGCTTCAAGGGCCGGGCCGGAGGAGCGCAGGCGCGGGTAGCCGTCGAGCGTCGCCACGTTGGTCACCGTCAGCAGCTCGCCGCGCCCTTCGTGCAGGACCAGGTCGAGGCGGAAGAACGGCTCCAGCCTGCCGCCGAAACGTGACTTCGGACGCCGCACTCCCTTGGCGATCGCGTTGACCCGCCCGCGCGTGGTCGAGTAGAGATGGAGGATGCGATCCGCCTCGCCGAAGCGGATACTGCGGAGGATCACCGCCTCCGTCTTCAGGGTCTTTCCAGGCATTACCTTCTAAGTTGAACGACGAGCCGGACGGCGACGGCGAGGCCGGCGGCGCAACCGCACCTGGCAACCAGGGCAGTAGTAGGTCGAACGACCGGAGACGACGATCCGGACGATCGTCCCGTCGCAGCGCGGGCACGGTTCGCCCACGCGGGTGTGAACGAGGAACTCGTCCTGCATCGTCCCCTTCTCGCCGCGGCCGTCGCGGTAGTCGTCGATCGAAGCACCGCCGCCGTCGATGCCCGCTTCGAGCGCAGCGACGATCGCATCGCGGAGCGCCTCCAGGTGCTCGGCCTTCATCGATCCTGCCGGCGAGAGCGGGTGCAACGCCGCGCGGAAGAGAGCCTCGTCGGCGTAGATGTTGCCGACCCCTGCAACCCCGGACTGATCGAGGAGGAAGGACTTCAGCGGCGCCGTACGGCCCGCGGCCATCGCGCCGAGCGCCTCCGGGGTGAATCCCTCCGAGAGCGGCTCGACTCCGAGTCGCTCGAAGCGAGCCTCGAGATCGGCGTCGTCGATGAGGAAGGCCTCGCCGAAGCGACGCGGATCGGTGAACCAGACCTCGCGGCCGTCGTCCAACTCGAAGCGGGCGCGCAGATGGCGCTCGGAGGTCGAGCGCTCGTTCTCGTACAGGCGCCTGCCCTCGGAGGGGTCTAGCTTCGCCGTGCCTTCGACCAGCACCAGGTTGCCGGTCATGCGCAGGTGCATGACCAGGGTTCGCTCGCCGTCGAGCGCCAGCAGCAGGTACTTGCCCCGCCGCCCCAGGCTCTCGATCGTCGCTCCCGCAACAGCGGCCTCCAGCTCAGCCGGCGGTTGCGGCCTGCACCAGCGCACGTCGAGCACCTCCAGCCGCTCGATCTTCCTTCCAGCCAGCTCCGGGTCGAGCTGCCGGCAAACCGTCTCCACCTCGGGCAGCTCGGGCATTGCCCGGTTCTATCAGCCGGCGGTGGCGCGAGGATGAGCCTCGAAGTAGACCTCCTTGAGGCGCTCGCCCGAAAGATGCGTGTACATCTGGGTGGTCGAGATGTCGGCGTGGCCGAGCATCTCCTGCACGGCGCGCAGATCACAGCCTCCGGCCAGCAGGTGGGTGGCGAAGCTGTGGCGCAGCGTGTGCGGGCTCATCCGGCCCGAGAGGCCCGCCTCGCGGGCATTGCGCTGGACGATCTTGTAGAGGCCCTGGCGGGTCAGCGGCCCACCGCGGAAGTTGACGAAGAGCTTTGCCTCGTGGCGCTCGCCGATGAGCTTGGGGCGGCCGCTGCGCAGGTAGGCGCCGATCGCGGCGATTGCCTTGCGGCCCAGCGGCACCAGTCGCTCCTTCGATCCCTTGCCGCGGGCGCGCAGGAATCCCTCGTGCAGGTCGATGTCTGCGACCTCGAGCCCGATCGTCTCCGAGGCACGCAGGCCGCAGGCGTACATCACCTCGAGCAGGGCGCGGTCGCGCAGCGTCGTCGGCCCGTCGCCGCGAGGGGCCGCGAGCAGCTTCTGCACCTCGGAGTAGTTGAGGACCTGGGGCAGCTTCTTGGCGCGGCGCGGCGCGCTCAGCGCTGCAGTCGGGTCGTCGACGATCAGCTCGTCGCGGCGCAGTTGCTTGTAGAAGGAGCGCAGGCATGCCGCCTTGCGGTGAATCGTCGCCGACGAGCAGGCCGGCCGGCCGTTGCCGGTGGCCAGCTCGGCGAGGAACTCGGAGACGTCGCCCGGACCGGCGGCGAGGGCATCGGTGTGATGCTCGGCGAGGAATTCCCCGTACTGGAGGAGATCGGTGCGGTAGGCGTTGAGGGTGTTGCGGGAGAGCCCTCGCTCCAGCTCGAGGTAGGAGAGGAAGTCGAGGACGAGTCCCTGGAAACGGCTGGGGGGAGCCTCCACCGCAACGGTCATGGCGGGGGTTTCTCGCCGGGTGGCCTCAGACCTTGCCGCGCAAGGGACCGTGCGCGGCTTCGCCCAGGGCCCTGCCCGATGCGAGCGCAGCGGCGAAGAAGAGCGGATCCTCGTCGATGCCTCGACCCATCGTCCGGGCCGGCAGACCCGCAGCTTCGTAGCCGGTGAGATCGGCCGGCGCTTCGCGCAACCGGTGGCGCCAGCCGGCGGCCCCGGCGAGGATCGCGGTAGCGACCGGATTGCCGGAGGGAACCGGAATCTCGACCGGAGCGAGCAGCATGCGCAGAACCGTGAGGGTGTGGTGGCTCACCGGGCGGTGACGCTCGCGCGGATCCGCCGCCGAGAGCCGCGGCGAGAGCATCGCGCCCAGTCCCAAGGCAAGCGAGGTGTGGGCGGTGTCGAGCGCGGCCATCCCCCCGTGCCCGAGCCGGGTGTCCGAACCGATGATCCCCGGCCCGGGCCCGGCGATGACGCCGTCCCAGCCGAGCTCGTACACCGCCGCGTCGAGCGCCCCCGCGAGCGAGATCGCCTCGCGTTCGCCGCCAAACGAGGGAGCGGCGGTGATGTGCGCGCAGAGCAGGCCCTGCTCGCGCAGCTGGACGACGTCCCGCGAGAGCGACCCCGGCAGAGCCCCACCCCCGGTCTGCACGTAGCCGATCTTCGCCTCGGGGGCCAGCTGCAACGCCGCCCAGAGCGCCGGTGCCAGATGCCCATGCAGGGGAAGAACCAGGACCGGCGCTCCGACCTGCTCGCGGCTCTCTGCCAGCGGCCGGTCCACAGGCTCGACCGGGTGCTGGAGCGAGGTGTAGTTGAGCTTCATTACGTGCTCGCCGCCCCCTCCCCCGCCCTCGAGCCCCTGGGTCAGGTTAACGTGGACGAGGTCAAAGCCGCCGGAGCCGAGCCCCAAGTCGAGCGCCTCGACGTTGACGACCACCTCGTCGCCCTCGCGCATCTCGCCCAGCAGGGCCGTATCAGCCCAAGCCGCTCGCCGCTCGCCGTCCACCTCGACCGTCAGCGGGTCCTCGGCGACGACGATGCCCCGGCGCAGCTTCAGCACACTCAGCCGGCCGCCTCGGCGACGATGCCCTCGCAGACCTCGAGCATCGCGTCGAGGTTGCGCGCGCTGACGCTCTCGTCGGGCGTGTGGTTGGCCAGCGTGCCGTTGGCGAGCAGGACGCAGTCGAAGCCGGAGACGAGCAGCGCGTTGACGTCGCTGCCGCCACCGGTCGAAGTCCGCACCGGCTCGACCCCGGCCCGGCGCAAGCCGGCCTCGGCGAGAGCGAGCGATGGCGATGACGGCGGCAACCTGTAGCCGCGGAAGAGCTCTTCGACCCGGACGTCGGCATCGCAGCCGTGCTCGGTCGCACCCCAGGCGCAGGCATCGCTGAGGGCACCTGCCACCTCGGCGGCCCGGCCCGCATCGAGACTGCGAGCCTCGGCGACGATCCGGCAGTGACCGGGGACGACGTTGCCGGAGGTGCCGCCGGCGATCACTCCGACGTTGGCCGTCGTCTCCTCGTCGAGCCGGCCCAGCTCCATGCGGGAGATCGCAGCTGCGGCGGCGGCGATCGCGTTGCTGCCGTCCTCCGGGCGGATCCCGGCATGTGCCTCGACCCCGTGGAAGTCGGCAAGCACCCGCTGCTGGGTCGGCGAGCTGACGATCACCTCGCCGACGTTGCTGGCGTGGTCGAGGATGAAGCCCCGCTGGGAGCGCAGCGTGGAGACGTTGAAGGCCTTGGCGCCGCGCAGTCCCTGCTCCTCGGCGACCGTCAGCAGCAGCTCGATCCCTACCGGCGGCGGGTTCTCGGCGTGGCGGGCGACCAGCTCCATGAAGACAGCTACCGCCGCCTTGTTGTCGGCGCCGAGGATCGTCTCGCCGGCGCTGCGGAAGACCCCATCCGATTGCACCGCCTCGACCAGCCCGTCGTGCGGCACGGTGTCGATGTGAGCGCAGAACATCACCCACTCCTCGCTCTCTCCCGGTAGGCGGGCGAGGATGTTGCCGGCCCCCGCCTGCGCCGGCCCAGCGGCGTCGTCCTCGCTCACCTCGAGTCCCAGCGCGCGCAGCTCGGCGACGAGGGTGTCGGCGATCTCGCGCTCCTCGCCCGTTGGGCTGCGGATCTCGCAGAGCCGGACGAAGGTCTCGTGCAGCCTCTCCACGCGGAGAAGGCTAATGGGCGACCGAGGAATCCTCGGTCTGCGGCAACTCTGCGCCTTCCGCCGGGCGCTCGCCGGCGTGGCGAGCAGCGGCACCGACGAACTCGCGGAAGAGCGGCTCGGGCCGGTTCGGGCGCGAATTGAACTCGGGGTGGAACTGCGAGGCAACGAAGAAGGGATGATCCGGAAGCTCGACCATCTCGACCAGGCGCTCGTCGGGAGAGGTGCCACCGCAGACGAGCCCCTCGTCCTCGAGCCGTCGCCGCAGCTGGTTGTTGACCTCGTAACGGTGGCGGTGTCGCTTGTAGATGACCGCCTCGCCGAAGATCTCGCGCGCCCGCGTCCCCTCGTGCAGCTTCACCGGGTCGGCGCCTAGACGCATCGTGCCGCCCATCTCGGAGACCTCCTTCTGCTCGGGCAGCAGGTCGACCACCGGGAAAGGCGTCTCGGGGTCGAACTCGGCCGAGTTGGCGCCGTCCATTCCGACCACCGTGCGGGCGAACTCGACCACGGCAATCTGCATCCCGAGGCAGATTCCCAGATAGGGAATCGAGCGCTCGCGGGCGATCCGCGCCGCCGCCACCTTGCCCTCGATCCCGCGCTCGCCGAAGCCGCCGGGAATGAGGATGCCGTCGGCGTTCTCCAGCCGCTCCGGCTCGAAGTTCTCCGAGTCGACCAGCTCGACCTCGACTTTGACCCCGTGGTGGATGCCGCCGTGCTCGAGCGCCTCGATCACCGACTTGTAGGCGTCGGCGAGCTGTATGTACTTGCCGACCAAGGCGATCCGCACCTTGCCCTCGGAGGCGTCGGCCCGCTTGACCATCGCCTCCCATTCGCCGAGATCCGGCGAAGGTGCCTCCATGCCGAAGTGATCCAGCACCAAGTCGTCGACCCCCTCGGCGCGGAAGACAAGCGGGACCTTGTAGATGTTGTCGACGTCGTTGGCCGAGATCACGGCCTCGACCGGGAGGCTGGCGAAGAGGGCGATCTTCTCACGGATCTCGCGGTCGAGGCGGCCCTCGGAACGGCAGACGAGGGCGTGCGGCTGGATGCCGATCCGCCGCAGCTCGTTGACCGAGTGCTGCGTCGGCTTCGTCTTCAGCTCGCCGGCGTGGCCGACGTAGGGCACCAGCGTCAGGTGGACGAACATCGAGCGCTTCGCCCCGAGGTCGGTGTAGAGCTGGCGGATCGACTCGAGGAAGGGCAGCGACTCGATGTCGCCGACCGTGCCGCCGATCTCGGTGATGACGAAGTCGACGGCCTGAGACTCGGCGACGATCAGGATCCGGTTCTTGATCTCGTTGGTGATGTGGGGAATCACCTGCACCGTGGCGCCGAGGTAGTCGCCGCGCCGCTCGCGGTTGATCACCGAGTTGTAGACGGCGCCGGCAGTGACGTTGGAGGCGCGCGAGGTGTTCTCGTCGGTGAAGCGCTCGTAGTGGCCGAGATCGAGGTCGGTCTCCGAGCCGTCCTCGGTGACGAAGACCTCGCCGTGCTGGAACGGGCTCATCGTCCCCGGATCGACGTTGATGTAGGGGTCGAACTTCTGCAGCTGGACCCGGTAGCCGCGGGAGACGAGCAGGCGGCCGATCGAGGCCGCAGCGATCCCCTTGCCGAGAGCCGAGACCACGCCGCCGGTGACGAAGATGAAGCGTGTATCTCCTTGCGAGGGCCTGCTCATGCGAGATCGAGTCCCGCGAACGTCGCAGTCTGATTCTGCGAGAGCGGGAGTCGGTCGAGCCGTTTACTCATCTGCCGAGCGAGTCTAGCCAGCGCAGTGGCGGAACCGATTCGATCGTCGCCGAGATCGAACGCAACTCTCCGTAAATGGTCAGTCCGGCGACCACTGCGAGAGCGACGAGACGGGCATCGGCCCCCAATGTCGCCAGCAACCAGACGCCGCCGATCGCCCCGACCAGGTTCGATCCCGTGTCTCCCAACATCGCCCGCTCACGCAGCGTGAACCAAGCGCCGACCAGCACCGGGCCCGCGAAGATCCCCAGCAGCTCGAGTGGAGCGAGCGTCCAGGCGCCGACACAGAGTCCGGCCCCCAGCAGCACCAGCCCCTTCTCCGCCCGGCCCGGTCGCAGGTCGAGCAGGTTGAAGAGGTTGGTGGCGAGGACCAGCAGCGCCACGTCGGCCAGGTACTCCCACGACTCCAGCCCCCGGCCTGAGACGACATAAGCGGCCAGGGCCAGGGCTCCCAGTGCCTTGACCGCCCCGGTCGAGAGACTGCCTTCGCGTAGCGCCCGCGCGTGCCCGCGCCAGCCCCGCGGAGCCCCGGCCACCTCGCCGCGTCCCAGCGAGTCGTCGAGGAAGCCGAGGAAGGCGATCCCGAGCAGGTACGGCATCCAGCGCCGCAACTCGGGATCGAGCAACTCGAGGTCGGCGCGGTCGTTGAGGAAGGCGAGCGGCGCCAGCGCGACCAGCGCCGCCGTCGCCAGCACCGCACCCAAGGGAAAGGCGAGCCGGGCTCCCCGGTAGTTCTCGCGCAGCAGTCCCGCGTCGGCGAGGCCCCGCACCCCGGCCGGCACGACGAGCAAAGCGAGCGCGATCGCGACCGGGAACCCGATCCAGGTCACGCTCAGGGAGCCCCTGCGGGGGAGAGGAGGTCCGGCAGCAGGCGGTCGGCCGAGCTCTTCACCCCGAAGCTGCCCTCGGCGCCGAGCAGGGCGAAGACCATCGCCACCTGACCGGCGGTGAGATCGATGTCGTCGACGCTGGAGAGGTCGTTGCCCTGGAAGAAGGAGACGGACGAGTCGTCGTCGGCAGAGCCCTCGACTCCCACCGCCGGCGTCCGGGTCCCGGCGATGCCGCTCATCAAGGCGGACTCGAGCCGTCCCGCCTTGGCGCGTTGCACCGGACCCATGTCCTCAGGCTGCTCGCGGACGACGATGACGCCGTCGAGCGCACCGAAGTTCCCGCTGGCGCGCGAGAAGAGCTGGCCGCGGACCCGTTCCAGCAGGGTGCCGCCGCGGACGATCTGCCTGCCCACCCCTGTGCCGAAGGCGGTGAGCGTGTCCGAGTCGAGCCGGATGTCGGCGAAGCGCGTCTTGGACAGGTCCTCTGCCAGGGCGCTCATGTCCACGGGCTCGCGCAGCACTCCGATGCCGACGAGTCGCGCTCCGGTCGGGCTCAACGCCTCCTCGATCTCCGCTGAGGTATCGCTGGGCAGATCGCCGAGGGCGACGACGCCGATTCGCCGGCCGTCGAGCTGGTTGCGCACCAGCGCCGGGTAGACACGGTCAGAGAATTCGTTGGCGCGAGCCAGCTCCCCACTCAGGTCGTCCGCGCGGTCGCGAGCGTCCTGGAGATTGCCGGTGAGGCTGCGCTCCAGGTCCCTGCGCGTCTCGGTGAGCGCGTCGCCGCCGAACTCGGCGCCGATCAGGATTCCGATCGCGAGGGCGAGGAAGACCGCGACCAGCGACATCGCGTGGTATCGGGCGCTGTAACCCATTACGAATTTTCGCGCTCCACTCGCGGCGCATAGAACCAGAGATGCTTGCTTGCTCGTTCCGCGCTCATCGCGGCGAAAGGCTAGATGCTGGCTCTCGCCGGCGCTACAGCCCGAGCCAGATCTTGATCTTCAGCCAGATCAGGTCGACCAGGTCGCCGAGCGCCGGGGCGCTGATCACGACTATCGCGACCACGACCATGAAGGCGGCGACGAAGAGTGCCAGCGGGCCGAACGGCGAGCTGGGGTTGTAGAGCCGGCTCACGCCCTTGGCGTCGACCAGCTTCTCGCCGATCCGCAGCCGGGTTAGGAAGGTCGAGGACATGCCACCGCGCTTGCGGTCGAGGAACTCGATCAGGTTGAAGTGGGCGCCGACGCTGACGATCAGCGCCGCGCCCTTCTCGTAGGCCATCAGCATCGCAACGTCCTCGCTGGTGCCGGCGGCGGGCAGCAGCGTGTGCTCGAGTCCGAGCTCGAGCAGGCGCTCACGACCCGGCGCCCGTCCGTCGGGATAGGCGTGGACGATCAGCTCCGCCCCGCAGCGCAGCGCCTCGTCGCCGGCCGAGTCCATGTCGCCGAGGATCACGTCGGGCTTCATTCCAGCCTCCAGCACCCCGTCGGCGCCGCCGTCGACCGCGACCACCAGCGGGCGGACGTCGCGGATGTAAGCGCGCAGCGCCTTCAGGTCACGACGGTGGCGGTCGCCGCGCACGACGATCAGGACGTGGCGATCCCGGAAGGAGGCCCGGGTCGGCGGGAACTCGACGCTGCCGGTGAGCAGGTCGGTCTCCTGCCGCACATGGGCCACGGTGTTCTCGGCAAATTCGGCGAGGGCCTCGTCGACCCGCTCTCGCTGTTGATCGAGCTGCCGCTCCAGCTCCTCGGCCTCCAGCTCGCGCCCGCGCAGGACCTCCCGCCCGCCGATGCTCACCGCGCCGGCGGCGATCGAGATCTGCTCGCCGTCGCGAAGCAGCTGGAAGGGATCTCCCTCTTCGACGTCGACCAGGGTCACCCCAGCCCGCGCCAGCAGCAGCGGACCGGCGTTCGGGTAGCGGCCGTTGGAAGAGGGTGAGGCGTTGAGGACCGCCCGCACCCCGGTCGAGATCAGCTCCTCGGCGGCGATCCGGTCGATGTTGACGTGGTCGATCACGGCGACGTCGCCGGGACCGAGCCGCTTGACCAGGTGCTTGGTTCGATGACCGAGCCGCGCGACCCCCTCTATCGCCTCGTCCGCGGACGCTCCGTTACGGCGGGAGAGCAGAGCAGGAAGACGACGGCGACTGGCGGTTGCCACTGCATGAGACTAGCCGGTGGTTCCCCCCTTCGCGACCGTACGTGCCGCTTTTTAGGCACCCATAGGGGCGCATAACAAGGGGCACGTCTCAAGCGGCGGCGAGCAGCTCGCGGGCGTGGCGGGTGGCGGCATCGTCCGACCGCTCGCCGCCGAGCATGCGGCGGATCTCGCCGACGACGCCCTCGCCGTCGAGGCGACGCACGGTGGCCGTGGCTCGCTCGCCGGAGACGTCCTTCTCCAGGGTGAAGTGAGTGCCGGCCAGAGAGGCGACCTGCGGCAGGTGGGTGATGCAGAGCACCTGACGGTGCTCGCCCAGCGCTCGCAGGCGCTCGCCGACCGCCCGGGCCGTCGTGCCGCCGATCCCGGCGTCGATCTCGTCGAAGACGAGCACGTCCGCCCCGGCACCGCCGCCGACACCGCTCAGCGCCAGCATCACCCGCGAAAGCTCGCCGCCGGAGGCCGCCTCGCGCAGAGGTGCCGCCTCGATTCCGGGGTTCGGCGCCACCCGCAGCTCGACCGTCTCGGTGCCGCTCGGCCCGAAGCCATCTGGGTGCGGCTCCAACACCACCTCGAGCTTCGCACCCGGCATCGCCAGCCCCTCGAGCTCGCTTGCCACCTCTTTCTCCAACGGACCGGCAGCATCAGCACGTCCCTTGGCGAGTTTCCGGCCCAGCTTGGCCCGTTTCTCCTCCGCTGCAGCCAGCGCCGCCTCGGCCTCGGCCCCGCGCCCCTCGGCGTTCTCCAGCCGCTCCACCTCGGACCGGCAGCGCTCGGCGTGGGCGAGCACCGACTCGATGCTGCCACCGTGCTTGCGCTGTAGACGATCAAGCGATTCGAGTCGCTCCTCGATTGCGGCAAGCCGAGCGGGATCGGCGTCGATCCCCTCTCGATAGGTGCGCAGCTCGGCCGCGACATCACCCAGCTCGAGTGTGAGCGCACCGAGCCGGGCAGCAGTCTTGTCCAGCTCCGCATCGACACCGGCGACCCCCTGCAGCAATGCCTCGGCCTGGGCGAGTGCGCCGGCCGCCCCACCGCCATCCTCCTCAGCTCCCAGCGCAGCTGCATGGGCGCCGGCCGCCGCTTCGCGCAGTCCCTCCGCGTGGCGCAGCCTCTCTCGCTCACCCTGCAGCTCAGCCTCCTCGTCAAGGTCGGGCGCCACAGCCTCGATCTCGGAGAGCTCGTAGCGATAGAGGTCCAGATCGCGCTCGCGCGATCCGTCTCGCTCGCGCAGCTCGGCCAGCTCGGCGGCCAAGCGCAGGCACTCGCGGTGCGCGTCCCGGTAGCGCTGCCGCAGCTCCAGGTGCTCGGCACCGGCGAACCCATCCAGCACCTCCATCTGGGTCGAGGAGATGGTCAGCTTGCGGTGCTCGTGCTGGCCATAGAAAGCCAGCAGGCGAGCACCCAGCAGCTTCAGATCGGAAGCCGCGGCGGAGCGGCCGGCGACGAAGGCCCCGGTCCGCCCACCCGCAGAGACGCGGCGGCCGAGGACGACCTCGTCGGCCCCCTCCGGCAGGCGCTCGGCGAGCTCCGCCAACTCCGGCTCGTCCAAAAGTCCCTTGGGGAGATCGAAGACACCCTCGACCAAGGCCTCTTCGGCCCCCGGCCGCACTATCTGGGACCGCGCTTTGCCACCCATCAAGAGGTCGAGCGAGTGGGCGAGAACGGTCTTACCCGCGCCGGTCTCCCCCGTGATCGCGTTCAGCCCCTCCCCCAGCCGCAGCTCGGCCTGCTCGATCAGCAACAGGTTCTCGATCCGCAACTCTCGAAGCACGCATCCTGTCTAGCAATGCGAGACGACGGACCGCCGCCGCTACACCGCCAGATGACCGAACTTCTCGCGAATCCGCTGGTAAAAGCTCGTTCCGGGCAGCTGAGCCAGGCAGCCGACCTTGTCGGCGAAGCGGATCTCGAGGGTCCCCCCCGGCTCCAGCGCTCCCGTAAACCCACCGTCGACCGCCACATCGACTCCCTCGCGACCGGCAGCGTTGGTGACGCTGAGCACGTCGGTCGGAGCGACGACGAGAGCCCGTGCAGTCAAGGAGTGCGGCGAGATGTAGCTGACCACGAACCCCTTCACCCCCCAGGCAAGAATCGGTCCCTGGTTGGCGAGGTTGTACCCCGTCGAGCCCACCGGAGTCGCGGCGACCAGACCGTCGCAGCGCACGTGGCCGACCTCCTCGCCGGCGATTCCGTAACTCAGCTCAGCGACCCGGTCCTGAGGCCGGCGGCTGAAGCTGACGTCGTTGAAGGCAAGCCGCTCCTCACCGTCGATCGTGAGTGAAAGGCCGGGCAGTTCGATCGCCTCGGTCTCTCCCTCGAAGGCCCGCCGAATTCCCTCCATGGCGTCGTCGCGCTCGACTGCGGCGAGAAAGCCGACTGTGCCGAAATTGACGCCGAACACAGGCACACCGCTTTGAGCAAAGCGGCGCAGCGCGTAGAGGATCGAGCCGTCGCCGCCAAGGACGAGGCAGAGGTCCGGACTCTCCGGCAACGAGTCGACCGCCTCCACGCCCACGGCAGCCTCGCCGTGCTTGGCGATCTCCTTCGAGGTTCCGACCAGGCGCCAGCCTGCTTCGCGAGCGGCAGCGACCGCAAGCCCGACCGCCTCCGTCGCCGCCGGAGGATGAGAGTGGGTTATCAGCGCCGCGATCTTCTCGCTCAAGGCTCCACCGCCAGGACCGCGGCCTCGAGGTCGGCGACCTTCTCGCCATCGCCCCCACACCAGACGAAGGTCTCGCGATTCCCCTTCGGACCGGGCAGCTCCGAGGAGGCGAAGCCGCGCACGGGCAGGCCGAGGTCACCGGCCGCCGTGGCGATGCCCAAGATCGCCTCGCGGCGATCGGCGGCGTCGTGGACGACCCCCTTGCCGACGCGCTCGCGGCCCAGCTCGAACTGAGGCTTGACCATCGCCAGCACCTCAGCACCGGGAGCGAGGCAGCGGACGACGGCCGGCAGCACCTTTGCCAGCGAGATGAAGGAGACGTCGACGACCGCGAGGTCAGGCGCGAAGGGAAGGTCGGCGGGAACCAGCTCCCGCGCGTTGAGCCGCTCGATCACGGTGACGCGGGGGTCCTCACGCAGCTTCAGGTCGAGCTGCCCGTAGGCGACGTCCAGCGCCACCACCCGAGCCGCTCCCCGCTGGAGCAGGCAGTCGGTGAATCCACCCGTCGAGGCTCCGACGTCGAGGCACTCGCGGCCCGCGACGTCGATTACCAGCGATTCGAGCGCATTGTCGAGCTTGATCCCACCGCGCGAGACGAAGCGCGGCCCCTCGTCGACGATCAGCTTCGCCTCGGGCTCGACCAGCTGACTCGGCCGCAGCGCAACCGGGCCGTCCTCTCCCAGTCGCACCGCACCGGCCCGCACCGCACCGGCCGCCGCCGTGCGCGACGAGAACAGCCCCCGCTCGGCCAAAACCGCGTCTATCCGGGCCTTCTTCATCCGCTGGAACGGTACAGCCGCCTGGGAGGCCTAGCCGTTCGTTCGAAGGCCGACACAAGTTTTTAACCAAAGTTTGGCTTCGTCTGGTCTCCTATGAGATCTCGCCGGCATCGCCTGGGCGTCTGTGATCCCACTCACACACGAATCGCACGTATGTTCGTACGCTGTTCAAGGATTCGCAGAGGACGACGATAAGGGGCAGAACGAAAGACTTCTTGGTTGGGTTCGGCGCCGCCCATATGGCGCTCATCGCTTCCCACGATGGCGCACCAGCGGCACATCAAGGGCCCACCTACCTCCCACGGATCCACATATATAGAGATACATATCTCTCCTCCCTGTAGTAACCCCAGAAACGCCTCGCCTCCCCGGCGGGGCGTTTTCTGTTGTGCGGGGCTTTAGCAAGCGGAATGCGCGCCCACGGACCAGCTACGGAAGCGGCGCGCGGATCGCCCCAAAGGTCGCCGTGCCACAGTCGGTGCCACAGTAAGCGCCGTGAATCTCGTTTCAACCATCGGGGTTGCCATGGATATCGCTGGCGCTTTGATCCTTGCGTTGGGGCTACTTGGGAAACCAGCCACGTTTGCGCTTCGAACGACGGGGTTCTTCGGTCGAAGCTCTCTGATGCCAGCAGCGCTGGCAGAGGTTCGTGCCGATGCTGAGATGGGGATTTTGCTGCTCATCGGCGGTTCTTTCGTGCAGCTAGCGGGCCAAGCCCTCGAATGCCAGGCATCCCTTTGGGAGGGAATGGCGGGAGCTACGGCGGTCATCGGTATTGCCTTGGCCGGATGGCGTTGGCTGTGGCGCCCACGGCGATCCAAGCGCATCGCCATCGAGATCGCCCATTACAAGGTGGAAGGGATACGACAAGCGCCACAACGCCAGAGCAAGCCGCTTCTAGAGCCACTGGCATCGATGGGGATCGGACTCGACTATCCCATGGAGGACGGCGAGGATGATGCAACCTACGTCGCCCGCATCTTCGGGATCACCGACGCGATCCCGCCGGATCAGTAGCGCGTCAAGACTTGATCGCCAGCGTCACAAGCCGCTGCTTCGCGTGAGGTAGGCATCCATGCGCTCGCGAACCTCATCACGGCTGCCGGGCAGCAGGTGGCCGTAGACGTCGAAGGTCGTTTGGATTTTCGAGTGGCCCATGAACTCCTGAATCGCCTTCGGATTTGCCCCGGCGTCGATCATCAACGAGGCGAAGGTGTGGCGGCAAAAGTGCAAGCTGATCGGCACCAGCAGCTCGGGCTCCCGACGCTCACGCTCCGCCGCCTCCCGCTCGTGCTTGTTCGCTACCGTCCATGCGCGCTTCGCCCGGCCATCGACGGTCGAGGCGTAGAACGCCTCTCCAAGCGACCGGCCGAAAACGAGGTCGTCGCCACTGCGGCCCGTCCTGCGCAAATGCTCGCTTAGGTAGTCGCGCAGAATCGCCAGTAGCGGCACGCTGCGCCGCCCCGCACGCGACTTCGGCTCGATCACACCCTCCACTTGATCCCAGCCGCGCTCAACGGCGATCAGGTTCGACTGGAGGTCAATGTCACGGACACGCAACGCCTGAAGCTCGCCACGGCGCAGCCCCGCATAGAAGGCCGTAGCCCAAACCGACCTGTCCTCTAGGTCGAGTGCCGCGATCAGCCCCGCCGCTTCCGTTGGAGAGGCGATCCGCTTCGGCCGCTTGGAGCCTCCATTGGGGAGGTCGATCCGCTCGGACGGGTTGTAGGTCAGCTCGTCGCGGTCGATAGCGCGGCGGTAGAAGGCCTGAATTGGGTTGAGGACATTGCTGACGGTCCCAATCGAGAGCCCGCCGCCGAGCAGCTCGTCAGCAAGAGCTTGGAGGTCACGGCGGCGAACATCGGCAACCTTGATTCCGCCAGCGCCGGTCGGCGCGATGTGAACTCGCAACGCCCGCTCGTATGAGCGGATCGTGTTTGGCTTGTAACGCTCTCGGCCCTTCGGACGAATCGTTCCCGCCTCCATCCCGGCAATGAATTGCCGCAGCGCCCCGGCAAGCGTCCGAACGTCTCGTGACGGGGTTGGCAAGGCTCCCCTGTCGGCCGCGCGCTTTGCTTCCGCCCGCCAGCCCTTTGCCTCAGCCTCCCGACGAAACGTCTTGGTGACTCGCCTGTCCTCGCGAGCCAAGTAGATCGACGCCTCCCAACCGGCATTGCAGTTGCAACGTCCACCCTGACGGCCAGTGCAACCCTTGGAGTGCCGCTTGCGGATGCCTTCCGCCATCAGCCCTCACCGCCCTTGAAGTGACCGAGGCGCGTACTGCCGGGGTTCCAACCGATCCCGTCGAGCAGGTCGCCAGGAGGAATGTCCAGCGAGCCTGCGAGCTTGACTAGCGTGTCCACACGGCACACCCGTTCGCCACGCTCGATTAAGCCGACAGCCGTGCGGTGCAGGGAGGCCATAACCGCCAGCTCTTCTTGGGAGAGCTTGGCGCGCCTGCGGCAGTAGGCGAGGTTCGCGCCGAACTGGTCTGCCACCGCCATCATCAGCTCTCCCCAATCGAGAACTCACCGGGACGGAAATCCCCCGGCTTCCAAGCCATGCCGTCGAGAAGGCTTCCCGGAGACACCCCCAACGCACCCGCGAGCTTGACCACCGTGTCAATCCGCGCGAGTCGTATCCCACGCTCCAACTGGCCGACCTCGGTGCGGTGCAGCGAGGCGCGAAAGCCGACCTCTTCTTGAGAGAGTTTGGCTCGGTCGCGGGCACGAGCAAGGTTCGCCCCGAACACTTGGGCAATCTCGATACCTGCCGCCACCATCAGGCCGCCCCCCTTCCTCCGACCTGCTCCAACAGGCCGCCCAGAGCCTCATGCTCGGAAACGACGCGCTCGTACTCGTTCGCCGCGTCAATCGTCTGCGCGAGGTCGCGCAAGATGGTCCGCACATCGTCGTCGGGAGCGATCACCAACTCGTCCAGCGCCACCAGAAGCCGCCCATAGGCAGCCTCTTCGCGGCGCAGGCGAGTCGGATCGCCCAGCTGCTTCGGGTAGTTCTCCAGCTCGTCCTTGATGCCGTCCTGCGCCATGCGGAAAACGCTGCGCAGAAAGCGGACTTGATCGGCCGGAATCGTGAGGGCAACGACAGAGCCGCGACCCGTAGGGTTCTCGCTAGCCATGAGGAGCACTGCCTCCTTGTGGTCAGGCGGCCCGTCGTGTTCGTAGCACGGCGGGTCGCCGCTTTTTGAGTCTGATGGCGAGGTTAGCAGTCTTGGTGAGAAATAATCACCAAAACGACTACTTGTCCCGGATGATTTGAAGCACGCGCGTGTGGTGGAGGCCGACCTCTCCCGCAATGTCGCGCAGCGTGAGCCCTGCTTTCTGCGCCTGAGCGAATGCCTTGCGTCGTGCCTCTTGGGCCGCGTCTTGGTCGCGCTCAAACTTCGCTTGGGCAGCCCGCACCGCGCGACGTGCTTTCTCGCCTTTGGCGTCAGCCATGACCGGCAGCCTAGAAGCTCGCCCACGTCACGGTCCTCTCAGCACCTGCTCGGCGTTCTCCGCCGCCCAGCGTTCTAGCTCACTTACCGGGACTAGACGCTTACGACCCCGGCGAATCAGGCGTAGGTCCGGCGCCACGTTGGCATCGAAGAAATCCAGCCCGACCCCGATGGCTGCCGCAGCCTCGGGCGGCGTGAGTGCGATGCGCGGAATCGACACTGCGAGCTTCTTGCTCATCGCCCCTCGGCTTGACCCCCACTGTCAACCTCGCCGCCGAGCCAGTCCACCAGGCGATCCGGCTTGCCAACCGAGAGGAAGATCGGCGCGAAGGGTCCGCGCTCTGTCAGGTCGTCCAAGAGGCAGAAGTGGATCGCCACCCCATAGGCGCGCTCGAGCTCGGGGTGGCCTTCCAGCACAGCGATCGCAATGTCTCGCCGTCGAATGAGCGCCTTCCGCGAAGCACCGGCCAGAGCGCAGAGCACAGGCGGGAAGCTCGGGTAGTGACTGCGCCACAGCGGCTGACTGCTTTTGTCGCAGGCGCGCCAAAGGCGGCCGTAGCGGGCCAGCTCGGCCACCAGGCGTTCAACCGAGAGCGTGGCGCGGTCCACCTCAACGAAGCGCTGCACAAAGACGATGTGCTTCTCCTCAACGCGCACATAGCTCAGCACCGCGTCGGCAATCAGCATCCGGCGAGCGCTGCCGCGACCCCGGTTGAGGGGATGGGCGATCTCGTGCCGCCAGGAGAGCGGGCCGAATTCCTCGCCCCTCTCCCGCGCCGCTCGCAGGAAGCTGATCCCTACCTCGTTGACGCCGAGGGTGTGGGCGCGCAGCGGTCCCGCCGCCTGCTCGGGGCTGAGGACTTTCGGCCGGCGCTCCACTTCGCCGGCGTCGAGCGCCAAGTCAGCGCCGCGCTCGGTCAGGAAGTAGTGGCGGCGGGGAGCGTGGCGCACTTCTACGAAAGCGACCAGGCCCGCCCGCTCCAAGTAGGCGAGGACCTGCTGAGTGCGGCGCGGCGTGCGATTCGGGAAGTGGATCGCGTGAACCTGGGCGGTCGAGAGGATGCGATGCTCGCCAAGCGAGGCAAGCACCTCGGCCGTCGCCTCGGGCAGTCGCAGCTTCGCTGCCGCCTTCCAACTCACGCCGACCTCCAAGCCCGCGACCGATTGACGGCGAGGTGCTGCGGAGCCAGCGCCGAGCCGGTGAGGATCGTCTGTGGTTCTGGTGTTGCAGGCACCGAGGCGATTCCGGTCGCCGAGGTGATGCAGAAGCGTTGCCGAACCAGCGCGGAGGTGTTAGCGCAGGCGTCGAGTGCAAGGGACGCGGAGAAGATCGAGAGGGTGACGACCAGGACCGCCACGATGTTTTGACCCGAGGGTGCAGTAGGAATGTCGGCAAACCGCCAGGCTCGCAAACGGCGCTGCGGTGGGGATTGGTAGCCATTGGGCCTAATCGAGCCGCGAAGCGACAGGGGAAACGACAGGCGCAGCCATCCCCGAAGTGAGTGGCGAAGCGGCGAAGAAGATTCTGGCTCCATGCTTAACGGAGCACCAAGCCACCAAAGTGGTCCCCCCTTTCCGCAAACGCGCAATTGCGCAATTGCGCGTTTGCGAATGCTCAGCCGCGCCCGGAGCGCGCGACATGGAGATGGGGATTCGGTCCTCACATAGCAACAGGGGGCCGAGCCACCAAAGTGGCCCCCCTTCGCGTAACCACGTGCGCACGCAGCCACGAAGCTGCGGCGGCTCAGCAGCCCCGCAAGCGAGAGGCGAAGCGGATGTGAAATCCAGTGGCGCACACCACTACAGGGCGACGAGCCACCAAAGTGGTCACAACCACTTGCGCATATCCTTGTATGGCGAGCGGCTACCCTGCCGGATATGGAGGCAGGCAAGAGCCAGCACGATGAAGGCGAGGAGCTGAATGGCCCCGCCTACCTGATTTTTTCTGGCTCAATCAGCCAGCACAATGCGCAAGAGCTGGCGCGAGCGCTAGGGGTGTGCGTCAACGAAAGACTTGAGGAGGTCCATCTCCTCTTGAACACCTTCGGTGGCAATGTCAATGCAGGGGTCTTCCTGCACAATTTCCTCCTAGGGCTGCCTTACAAGCTCGTGACCCACAACACTGGGAATGTCGCCTCGATTGGCGTAGCGGTCTATCTGGCTGGAGATGAACGACTGGCCTGCGCAAGATCAACGTTCTTTACGCACGGCGTTTCGAATACCCCGCCCCCAGGCCAAAGCTTCGGCGCCAAATGGTTCCGCGAGACCCACGATTCGATCCTTGCTGACC
Source organism: uncultured Solirubrobacterales bacterium (assembly GCA_963697695.1). GTDB lineage: Bacteria > Actinomycetota > Thermoleophilia > Solirubrobacterales > 70-9 > VRUE01. Next base: position 57,642 of record OY969094.1, on the reverse strand, counting down.
AAGCGCAGATCAACCGGATCATGGGAGAGCGAACCCACCTCGACGAGGAGGAGCTAAATAAGCGCTCCGAGATCGAGCAGACCACCGATCCAGAGACGGCGGTCCGCGAGGGCATCGCACACCGCATCGAGGAGGTCAGCATTCCTGCCGACGCCGCCTACGTCTACACGGTCGAGACCACTGAGTAGCTCTGACTTGGGCGCGGTGCCACAGTCGTGCCACAGTCAGGCACGGATTCAGCCGGTTTCAACCGGACCCAGCCGGATTTGATTTCGCTCTATAAGCCGGATTCCGCATTGCCATGCGGACGGTCGCAGTTCTCTCCTCCCTGTAGTAACCCCAGAAATCGCCTCGCCTCCCCGGCGGGGCGTTTTCTGTTGTGTGGGCTCTGGCAAGCCAATAAGCGGCACTGACCCGACAACAGAAGGCGGCACCGAGACCGGCCCGCAAGCCCTCATGCCACGGCTGGTGCCACAGTCACGCCCACATACCCACTAGCCTCCGCCGCCCCGATCATGGCTGCAACCGACGCCAGCGCCATCGAGCCGCCGATCCCTTCGAGGGCGGCCGACTCGCCCGGCTCGATCTTCATTCGCTTCCTCAAGTTCGGCCTGCTCGCTTGGGGTGGACCGGCTGCACAGATCGCGATGATCAAGCGCGAGTGCGTCGATGAAGAAGGTTGGATCGGCGATGCGAGCTTCAAGAAGCTGCTCGCCGTCTATCAAATCCTTCCGGGCCCGGAGGCCCACGAGCTTTGTGTCTACTTCGGCCGCTTGCGCGGCGGCAAGCTCGGCGGCTTCCTCGCCGGTCTCGGGTTCATGTTGCCGGGCTTCATCCTCATGCTCGGCCTCTCGATCCTCTACGTCGAGGCAAACCTCGCCGGACAGTTGCAAGGCCTGTTCTACGGGTTGACGGCGGCGGTCGGGGCGCTGGTTGCCCGCGCCCTGGTCCGGCTCAGCAAATCATTCATCAGCGACGTGACGCTCGCGATCATTGCGCTCGTCGGCTTCGCCCTGACCGTCTGGACGGGCATCACCTTCGCCCTGGTCCTGCTCGGCGGCGGTATCGCCTATGAGCTGTGGACGAACGGGCGGCGCTGGACTCATCGGGCCAACAGCTTTGCGCTCAGTCCATTGGCGGTCCTAGCCGTCGTCGCCGGGGCGATCACGGTCTCGCTGACGGCGACGATCTTCTTCGAGGGATTGAAGGCAGGCCTGCTCACCTTCGGCGGTGCCTACACCGTGATCCCCTTCCTGCGCGAGGCCGCTGTGGAAAACCATCATTGGCTGACCGCGAGCCAGTTCAACGACGGCTTGGCTATGGGCGGCGTGCTGCCAGCGCCACTGATCATCTTCTCGACCTTCGTCGGCTACATCGCCGGGGGACTCGGGGGCGCTTTGGTGATGACGCTCGGCATCTTCATCCCGGCCTTTGTCTTCCCGATCTTCCTCCATCGCCAGCTCGTCGCTGTCTCCGAGAGTGAGCGCTTGCACCCCTTCCTGTTCGGAGTCGCGGCGGCGGTGATCGGGTTGATCGCGGCGGTCACGGTGACGATTCTCGAAACCAGCGTCACCGATGTCTATACCGCCCTGATCGCGCTCGGCGCCTTCGCCGCGCTCAACCGCTGGCACTCAAAGCTGACTGTCGTCTACGTGATGGGCGTGGCCGGGATCGTCGGCGTTGTCCTTCAGCACACCTTGGTCTGAGGGGTCGGGCGAGCTGTGCCGATTCCTTACCATCGAGCATGTGACGATCCAGCGGATGGAACACGTCGGCATCGTGGTTGACGACCTCGCAGCCGCAGTCGAGTTCTTCGTCGAGCTCGGACTCGAGCCGGGAGGTAAGGGAGAGGTCGAGGGCCACTCGGTGGACCGCATCGTGGCGCTCGACGGGGTCAAGGCGGAGCTCGCGATGCTGCGGGCCCCGGACGGCCACGGAGAAATCGAGCTGGTGAAGTTCCACTCGCCGCCGGCCCAGAACGGCGACCCGCACGCGCCCGCGAACACTCCCGGCCTCCGCCACCTCGCCTTCCTCGTCGAAGACATCGACGCGGTCGTCGCCGGTCTACGCGCCCGCGGCACTGAGTTCGTCGGCGAGCTTGTGCGCTACGAGGACAGCTACCGGCTCTGCTACGTACGCGGGCCCGAGGGGATCATCGTCGAGCTGGCCGAGAAGATCGGCGCCCCATAGTGAGCCCGTGAGCCATCCCGTTTACGACCGAATCGGGCTTGGTTACAGCGAGCATCGCCGCGCCGACCCGCGGATCGCAGCGCGAATCGAGGAGGCTCTGGGCGACGCGCGGTCGGTACTCAACGTGGGGGCCGGCACCGGCTCCTACGAGCCAACGGATCGCGAGGTGACGGCGGTCGAGCCCTCGACCGAGATGATCGCCCAGCGACCTGCCGGTTCGGCACCGGCGGTACAAGCAAGCGCAGAAGCGCTGCCATTCGACGACGACAGCTTCGACGCCGCGATGGCGATCATCACCGTCCAGCACTGGGCCGATGCCGCCGCGGGCCTGGCCGAGATGATCCGGGTCGCACGCAAGCGAGTCCTCGTCCTCACCTTCGACGGACCGGCGATGGAGACGATGTGGATGGTGCGGGACTACATCCCCCGTCTGCTGGAGATCCACACCGAGTTGATGCCGCCGATTGACGAGCTGGCAGCAGCGCTTCCCGGCGCCAGGGTCGAGGCGGTCCCGGTCCCCCGCCTCTGCGAGGACGGCTTCTTTTGCGCGCTCTGGGACCGGCCCGAGATGCACCTCGACCCCGAGGTGCGTCGTGCCAGTTCGGTCTGGCACCTGATCGCGCCTGAGGAGACCGAGCGAGGGCTCGAAGCCCTACGGGCGGATCTCGAGAGCGGCGCCTGGGATGAGCGCTATGGGTACCTGCGCGCCGAGCCGGAGCTGGACGTCGGGCTGAGACTCGTCGTCGCCGAGCTCGAACCGCGCTGACGGCAATCGGCCGAGCAGGTGCAACGCCGGCCGCAAACCGGACATATAGAGACGATGACGCAGAGTCAGATCGAAACGGGCACGCTCGGCCGCGAGCTTGCGCAGGCCCAGTTCAGCAGGCTCTACCGCGATCAGGGGCGGGCGATCCTTGCCTATGCGTTGCGGCGCGTCGAGGACCGCGAAGATGCTGCCGACGTAGTCGCCGAGACCTTCCTGATCGCCTGGCGGCGCCTCGGCGAGGTCCCGATCGACGCAGGGGCGAGGCTCTGGCTCTATGCCGTCGCGCGCCGTGTGATCGCCAACCTGCACCGGACCAAGCGGCGCCGGATCCGCCTCGGACGACGCCTCGCCGAGTCGCTGCGGACCGAGCTCGCGACCCACCCCGCACCGGGTGGCGCGGCGGCCGAGGTTCTGCGGGCGATGGCCGGCCTGAGCGACGAGGATCGCGAGCTGCTCCTGCTCGTCTCCTGGGAGGAGCTCTCACCGGGCGATGCGGCAAAGGTCCTCGAAATCTCCTCGCTCGCCGCGCGCAGCCGGCTCCATCGCGCCCGGCGCCGGCTGCGAGCCCTGGTGGAGGTCGACAAAACGATGGGACGCCCAAGTCCGGACTTCGAGACGGAGGAGGCACGATGAACACGCGTGAGCTCGAGATGGCGCTCGCCGCGGTCAATCCGGTTGGCCAGGACCGGCTCGACCGGATTGACCTCGAGGCGATGGAGGCCGAGCTGCTCGCCGATCTCGACGGCGAGCAGCCGGCTCTTTCGCCGCTCGGGGCCGCAGCACCCCGTCAGCGCCGCGCGCGGCGACTCGCGCTTGCCCTCGGCACCGCGGCCATCGCCGTCATCGCCGTCGCCATCCTGATCTTGGCCGGAGGCACTTCGAAATATCCCTCCCACGCCTACGGGGCCAACCTCGTCCGCTTCGCCGAGTCCACGCCGCTGCTGCTGCTCGAAGGTCCCGGCTGGCGGGTCCAGAACGCCAACGAGATGAGCAGAGGCGAAGGGACGATGGAATTCGTCACCGGCAAGCCGATCCCATACGAAAGCATCCGGATCACGGGCAACGCCAAAACCGGCCAGCGCCAGTCGGGGATGTTCCCGCCCACGGTCCGTCAGCGCCGTGTCGAACTCTTCTGGCGGCACGAAAGCCTCCAGCGGGCGATCGCGACCGCGCGGGGGATGCCGCACCCGCACGGCCAGCGCTGGGTCGAGCTGCCGGTCCTGGGAACGACCGCCTCCATCGACACGCGTGCCGAGTTCTTCGTCAACCAAGGCGGCCCCGGCAACCGCCAGATGACCGCACTCTGGGCGGAAGACGGCCACGTGCTCGAATTGAGGGCCGCGGTCCCCGACTTGGCGGCCTTCGAAGAACGGCTCGCCTGGCTGACCAAGGTGGATTCGCAGACCTGGCTCGACGCGATGCCGGCGAAGGTCGTCAAGGCCGCGGACCACGACGCTGCCGTCCGCGAAATGCTGAAAGGGATCCCGGTGCCCGACAGCTTCAAGCCATCGCGGGTTCCAGATACCGGCCTCACCACCGACCGCTACCAGGTGGGCGCCGCCGTTACCGGCACCGTCTCCTGTCTTTGGTTCCGGCAGTGGGGAGAAGCCCGCAGGACCGGCGACAGAGCTGCAGCGATCGAGGCCGAGAAGGCAATGGCCACTTCCAAGCGCTGGTCGATCCTGCGCGAAATGGCGAAAGACGGTGCGTATCCCCAACTGATCTGGGAACTCGCAGCGGCAATGCCGAGCGGGCACTGGGAATGGAATGGGCGCCAACGGCGATTGCTGCCCCATGCGGAAGGCCTTGGCTGCGCCCGCTGGGGCCTCCCGCTCCTGCCGTGGAAGCAGCAGCGTCAACGCGAACGCGCGCCCGGTTGATGCGAGACTCGCCGCCGTGGAAACGGTGGCGATCCTCTTGGCGAAGCTGCTTCTGGCTCCCCTATGCGTGGTCGCCGTGTCGCTCGCCGGCCGCAGGTGGGGTGTCGCCGTCGCCGGCATTCTCGGTGGACTGCCCGTCATCGCCGGCCCCATCCTCTTGGTGCTCACTCTCGTCCACGGTCGCCTGTTTGGGGCGGAGGCGGCCGCCGGCACCCTGCTCGGCCTGGCAGCTCTCACGTTGTTCGTCGTCGCGTACGGAAGGACCTCCGAACATCTCGGACCAGTGCCGAGCTTGCTTGCCGGCTGGGCTGCGTTCCTTCTAGGCATCGCACTCCTCCGCCTACTCGACTTGCCGCCCAGCGTCTCGCTGATCTTCGTGGGGGTCGGCTTCGCCGTTGGCCTGGCCTTGCTCCCGGCACTCTCGGAACCTCCAGCCGTGGTCATTACTCCCCCCTGGTGGGATTTGCCCGCAAGGGCGCTTGCGGCGCTCGCACTGGTGATCGCTCTCACCGCCGCCTCGGGCGCCCTTGGGCCGAGTCTCAGCGGACTGCTGGCGCCGTTTCCGATCGTGACCAGCGTGCTGGCGGTGTTTATCCACGCCCAGGGTGGCCCTGGTCAGGTAAGGGTGCTACTGCGGAACTTCCTCATCGGCTTCTATGGCTTCGCCGGCTTTTGCTTCGTTCTGACCGTGAGCCTGGACTCGCTCAGCAGCCCTGCAGCGTTTTCGACTGCACTGGCAGCGGCGCTTGGAGTCCAGGCTGCGGTCTTCGCCTTCAATGCACGCTGCACGCCGCCGCAAGCGGCCGAGGAAATCTAACCGTGGCGGAGCAAGTGCCTGCGGTCTGCGACCTGCTCGACACGATCGAACGCCGCGATTGGGCCCGACTGGAACGCTTGCTTGATCCAGATGTTCACTGGACGACCGCGGTGGAGGAGCACCTGCATGGACCGGGAGAGGTGATCGCTCTTCTGGCCAACGACCCTCCCCCCGCCCCGCCGGCGTTTCACGAAGTGCGCGACGGACTGATCGTGCGCTGGATAGATACGCCCGGCTGACCCTGGAGTCCACGCCGGACTAGCTGGAGGACCGAGATCGTGCGGCCGGTTTTTGCCGCGACACTCGGCCCCGTTTGCCGCCAATCACCCAGGCGAGATGTCTTTGCGCATTGCGACTAGAAGGTTGTCGCGGGCAGAGTGAATCTCATCGGCACGCTCTTTAAACAAGGGTCGCCACTGCTCAACAAGCGGCAAGTCTGGCTTCGGAGTACCCATTGCTTCTCCGATGCCGCGATTCAAGACCTGCACAGCCGTCAGTTCTTGGCGAACTTCCTCCGCTCCGAAAAGATGCACTGCCTGGATGGCAGCGTGATAGTCGGTGAAGTGAAGTTCAAATTCCTCATCTGAAGGACGCCGGGCGACTGCAAACTCGGTTTGTCGAACAAGCAGAATCAGCAGCTGTAGATATGACTCGCGCCTCAGCCGACGCTCTGTTTCAAGTCGATCCTCCCTAAACCGCTTGCTCTCCTCACGTATCGCCCAGATGCTGATCGAACCAGTTATAAGACCGCCAATAATGGCGGCTACCAGCCCACCCGGAATCGTCTCTACCGCTAGGTAAGGCACCCTTCCGAAGGATGGTCTAGCCCCCGGACAACACCGCAGTTCATCTGAATCGACGTGATAATCATCCCCATGACGCGGCGGTGGGGACTGATTGCATCGGGGATCGCGACGGTGGTTCTCCTCTTGGCGATGTCGCCTGCGGAGGAGCGGATGCAGGACAACGGGCCCGGGATGGTCACCTTCGAGCTGACGGGCGGTCAGGACCGGGCGGACGAGATCCTCGCCGAATGGGGCGACGAGGGCCAGGACGCCGCTCGGGAGTCGCTCTGGATCGACTTCGGCTTCCTGCTTGCCTACGGAACCTTTCTCACCCTGGCCCTCGCTGCGGTTCGCGATCTCGCCAGGGTTCGTGGCTGGCGCCGTCTTGCCGCGATCGGGGGAGCTGTCGTCTACTTTGGCGCTCTCGGAGCCGCCTTCGACGCGTTCGAGAACACCTGCCTGCTGCTGACACTGGACGGCGCCGGCGCCTCGTTTCCCTTGCTGGCGACCACCTTCGCCGGCATCAAGTTCGTCCTCCTCGCGACGGCGATCTTCTACCTGCTCGCCGGCCTGGCAACGTGGCTGTTCAGCCGCAAACCTGCCGCCCAAACCTCTTAGTCTTAGCCGGAATCTCTGGGGTGGAGCTGCCGCCGATTCTCGGCGGTGACTTCGAGCTCAGGCACGCGGGAGCAACTCCGGGGCCGTACTTGGGTTCGAGTCTATAGACCGAGGCGATCTCGGCGGGAAGCGTCCTTATGGATGCCTCCCCGCACCGAACCTCAACCTTCCCTTGGCCGAGCGATCCGCCGGCTGCGCAAAGACCGCAAGCTGAGCCAGGAGGAGCTTGGCCATCGGGCTGAGATCCACCCCACCTGGATCTCTCACCTCGAGTCGGGTAGGGCCAACCCCGCCTGGGGCACCGTGAGGCGGATCGCCAGGGTGCTCGAGGTGCAGCTGTCGGAGCTGGTCTTACTGGCCGAGAGCCTGGGCAGAGAGGAACGGGGGGACTAGCCGAGAGAGCCGCCGCAGGGCTCAGGTCGGCCAGCTGGGGATCTGCCTCGGACCGGCCATCCCCGAGAAGTCACCGCGCTCGCGAATCTGTTCCGCAGCGGCGGCAAGCGCGCCGGTCGCGGCCCAGGCCAGCGCGCCGCCGACGCTGACGCGCTGGGCGCCGGCACCGACCATCTCCTCCATCGAGAGACGCGGGCGAGCGAGCACGTTGAGGGGCTTGCCGACCGCTTCCGAGACGGCTTCGATCTCATCCACACTCCGCAGCCCCGGGGCGTAGAGCACATCCGCCCCAGCTTGCTCGTAGGCATGCAGGCGGGCGATCGTGTCATCGAGGTCGGGATTGCCGCGGATCTGGTTCTCGGCCCTGCCGGTGAGGGTGAAGGCAAAGTCGAGGTCCCGGGCGGCCTCGGATGCGGCAGCCAGCCGCTCGACAGCCTGTTCGGCCGGGTAGATCCCATTCTCGGGATCGAAGTCCTCGATCGAGGCGCCGACCGCTCCGGCCTCCGCCACCGCCGAGATCGCCCGCCCCGCGTCGTCGGGATCCGGGCCGTAGCCGTTCTCGAGGTCGACCGAGAGCGGCAGCTCGGTGGCGGCAGCCAGGGCCCGGACATGCTCAACAACCTCGTCGAGGGTCGCTCCGCCGTCGGGACGACCGAGGGTGAAGGCGAAGCCCGAGCTGGTGGTGGCCAGGGCCTCGAAGCCCAGTGCCGCAAGCACCTTCGCCGAGCCCGCGTCCCAGGGATTTGGAATGACGAAGGGATCGCCCCGGTGGAGCAAGCGGAAGCGATCGCCCTTCTCTGCCTGCGTCGCGCTCACGAGGCCAACTATAAGTTGAGCCATGGCAAAGACGGCGGTGATCACCGGTGCTTCGAGCGGAATCGGTGCGGCAACAGCAAAGGCGCTGGCCGCAAGCGGCTATCGGACGATCCTCGGCGCCCGCCGGATCGAGCGGCTGGAGTCGCTGGCTGCCGAGATCGGTGGACAGGCGCTGCCCCTCGACGTCACGGACCCCGACTCGGTTGCCGAGTTCGTCGCCGCGGTCCCCAACTGCGACGCGCTCGTCAACAACGCCGGCGGTGCGCTCGGCCTCGACCCACTCGAGGAGGCGGATGAAGAGCGCTGGCTCTGGATGTACGAGGCGAACGTGCTGGGAACGATGCGAATGACCCGTGCCCTGCTGCCCAAGCTGCTCGAGTCCGGGGATGGCCACGTCGTCGCCGTGACCAGCATCGCTGCCTTCGAGACCTACCGCGGCGGTGCCGGTTACTCGGCGGCGAAGCACGCCCAGCGGGCGCTGCTCCAGACCCTTCGGCTGGAGCTGCTCGGCCGGCCGGTGAAGATCACCGAGGTCGCACCGGGGATGGTCGAGACCGAGTTCTCTCTGGTCCGCTTCGGCGGCGACGAGAAGGCTGCCGACCGTGTCTACCGCGGGATGGAGCCACTACGAGCCGAGGACGTTGCCGAGTGCATTCGCTGGACCCTGGCCCAGCCGGCCCATGTCAACGTCGACGAGATCCTCATCAGGCCGCGCGACCAGGCGAGGGCCAACGAGGTGCACCGGCGCGAGGAATAGGCCTAAACCCTCGCGCACCGCGACGCCGTGCTCGCAGCACGGGCGCGGTACCTCCGCGAATCCACAACGCTCCCTACGCGCGGATCCACATACATAGAGATGTCTCTCCTCCCTCTAGTAACCCCAGAAGAGACCGCGGAAGCGTACAAGATTGAGCGCTTTGGTTCAAGCTTGAAATTCGGCCTAGGTCAGCCGAGCGCCGGGGCACCGGAGCGCATCGTGCTCAGCACCCGCTCCGCCACCGACTCGCCACTGAGACCGACCTCGCCGCGCAGCAGCGCCGGCTTGCCGTGGGTGACGTAGCGGTCCGGCAGGCCGATCCGCAGCACCCGTGCCCGCTCGCCGGGATGCTCGGCAAAAGCATCCTCGAGGTGCTCGAGCACGGCTGAGCCGAAGCCTCCCGGCAGGACGTTCTCCTCGATCGTCACCACCAGCTCGTGATCGCGGCCAAGGCGCTCCAGCAGCTCGGCATCGAGCGGCTTGGCGAAGCGGGCGTCGGCGACGGTGGGTTCGAGGCCGTGCCCGGAGAGGATCGTGGCGGCCTCCTTTGCGACCGTCACCCCGTAGCCGAAGCCGACCAGGGCCACCCGCTCCCCATCCGCGAGCACCTCGCCGGTGCCGATCGGGATCTCATGCGGCTCCATCGGCAGCGGTGTCCCCTCCGCCGCCCCGCGCGGGTAGCGCAGCGCCGTCGGACCGTCGTAGGCGACCGCGGTGCGCAGCATGTGGATCAGCATCGCCTCGTCGCGTGGCGCCATCACCACCACGTTTGGGATCGGTCGGAAGTAGGAGACGTCGAAGGCGCCGTGATGGGTCGGTCCGTCGTCACCGACCAGGCCGGCCCGGTCCATCGCGAAGGTGACGTCGAGCTCCTGCAGGCAGACGTCGTGGATGATCTGATCGTAGGCGCGCTGGAGGAAGGTCGAGTAGATCGCGCAGACCGGCTTCGCTCCCTGGATCGCCAGCCCCGAGGCCAGCAGCACCGCGTTCTGCTCGGCGATGCCGACGTCGTAGTACTGCCCGGGCTCTTCGTCGGCGAGCTTCTGCAGGCCGGCCCCCCCGGCCATCGCCGCAGTGATCCCGATCACCCTCCTGTCCCGCCGCGCCTCGGCGACGATCGCGTCGGCGAAGACCTGCGTGTACTGGGGCGGAGCGCTCGGCGCCGGCGGGGCCTCCAGTCGCTCCGGAGCGATCGAGTCGGGTGAGTCCGACTCCCGCACTTCAACCAACTCCGCCGCCCCCGGACGCGGGAGCGATCCCGAATCCATATCTGATTCCTTCGGGGTCGCGGGAGCAGAGGAGGCGACGGCTGGTTTCCCGTTGACGATCGATTTGGGCTTGGCCGCGTGCCATCTCTCCATCCCCTCGAGGCCGCCCTCCTCGGCCGGGGCGAAGCCCTTGCCCTTGACCGTATGGATGTGCACGACGACGGGACGGTCGGCGTCGAACGCCTCGCGCAGCGCCTCGCGCAGCGCGTGGACATCGTGACCATCGATCACGCCCATGTAGGCGAGGTCGAGCTCCTCGAAGAAGAGACCCGGCGCCCAGTAGGCCTTGATCGCCGACTTGATCTCCGGCCCGAGCCGTTCGATTCGCTTGCCGAAGCCGAGCGGCAGCTTCGTCAGCCGGTCCTCGACACCCTCGCGAGCGTGGTAGAGGCGTGGGTTTAGCCGCACCCGGTTGAAGTAGCGCGAGAGGGCGCCGACGTTGGGTGAGATCGACATGCCGTTGTCGTTGAGCACGATCACGACCGGCGTCTGCAGGCCGCCGGCTGCGTGAAGAGCCTCGTAAGCGACGCCGCCGGTCAGCGCGCCGTCGCCGATCACCGCGGCGACCTTGCCGTCCTCGCCGATCCCCTTGCGCATCGCCTCCTTGAGGCCGACCGCGTAGCCGATCGAGGTCGAGGCGTGACCGGCGCCCATGATGTCGTGCTCGGACTCGAAGATCGAGCAGAAAGGCGCGAGACCGTCGTACTGGCGGATGCTCGGCAGGCCCTCGCGGCGGCCGGTGAGGATCTTGTGGGGATAGGCCTGATGCCCGACGTCCCAGAGCACCTTGTCCCGCGGCGAGTCGAGCAGGCTGTGCAGCGCCACCGCCAGCTCGCAGGTACCGAGGTTGGCGCCGAAGTGGCCGCCGATCTCACCGATCGTGTCGATGATGTAGGTGCGCATCTCCTGCGCCACCTGTTGCAGCTGCGCGTCGTCGAGGCCGTGCAGGTCGGCCGGACCGTCGATCCCCTCCAACAGGGTCGACTCCACCTCGTTCTCGTGCTCGGACCGCTCTCGCTTGTCGCTCATTCGTTCCTGGTGAAGATGTAGTCGGCGACCCGTCTCAGGTCGCCCGTCTCACCGCCGGCCTCGCTCAGAGCGTCCGTTGCTTTCGCGTGGGACTCGGTCGCGAGCTGCCTTGCCTGCTCGAGGCCGAAGAGGCTGACGTAGGTGAGTTTGCCATGTCGCTCGTCGCTTCCGCGTGGCTTGCCGAGCCGCTCGTCGCTTCCGGTCACGTCGAGGATGTCGTCGACGATCTGGAAGAGGACACCCAGCTCGCTTGCAAACCGGCGATAGGGAATTGTCTCAGGTTCTCCCAGCCCCTCAAGGGTGAGTACGACGCCGACGCTGGCCGCGATCAGCCGGCCGGTCTTCAACGCGTGCAGCGCGCGCAGGTCCTCGGCATCGCGCTCCTCGACGGTCACGTCGACGTATTGGCCGCCGACCATGCCGTCGACGCCGGTCGCCGCGGTCAGCTCGCGCAGGGCCGCGAGCACGCGAGCCGGCTCCCCCGGCTGCTCGCAGAAGAGGCGCACGGCCTCGGCGAAGAGGCCGTCGCCGGCGAGGATCGCCACGTCCTCGCCGAAGCGAACGTGGGAGGTCGGTTGGCCGCGACGCAGATCGTCGTCGTCCATCGGCGGCAGGTCATCGTGGATCAGCGAGTAGGTGTGAATCAGCTCGATCGCGCAGGCGACCGGCAGGAAATGCGCAGGGTCCGTGCCGAGGGCGCGCGCCGTCGCCAGCGCCAGGACAGGACGAACACGCTTGCCCCCCGCCAGCAGCGAGTACCGCATCGCTTCCTCGAGCCCCGCGGTTGCGGGCAGGGCGGGGAATCGGAGTTGCCCCAGCTCGACGTCGACCAGCCCGCGCAGGTCCTCGGGATAGCTCATGGCTTCCGGTGTGCCCTATGTCTCATATGGCGCCATAGCGCACACCCGAAGGAGCCTCACTCGGAGCCGCCGCTCTCGCGGATGCGCCGGTTGGCCTCCTCCATCGCCTCCGCAGAGAGCTCGGCCGCCTCGTGCGCCAGCTCGGCAGCCCGTGCGTCGTCGGCTCCTTCCCCCTCCAGCTCGCGGGCGATCGCGCCGAGGCGCTCGGAGATCTCGCGCAAACGGTTCACCGCACCCCCTCGCGCTCGCGGACGGCAGCGCCGAGGACCCCGTTGACGAAGGCGGGCGCGTCGGCACCGCAGTACTCCTTGGCGATCTCGACCGCCTCGTCGATCGCCACCTCGACCGGCACGTCCTCGCTGTGCTCGATCTCGTACAGGGCGACGCGCATCAGGTTGCGCTCCAGCGGGGCGATCCGCTCCAGCTCCCAGCCCTTGGCGTGACGCGAGATCGTCGCGTCCAGCTCGTCGCGATGGGCCTCGACGTCCTCGGCCAGCTGCCGGGTGAAAGGACGGGAGTCGGCAACCAGCTCAGCGAGCGGGCGGCCGGTCACATCGCGCTGATAGCAGGCGAAGACGGCATCCCGGCGCTGGTCGGAGCGGCGCATGGACGTATCTTCGCGCTTCGCCCGGTCGCGGGTCCTCAGCCCAGCGTCTCGTGCACCGTGCGGATCAGCTGCGCCCCGGTGAAGGGCTTTTCCAGGAGCACGGCGTCGTCGTCCCACGGCCCAAGCGGCGAGGCGGCGTCGCCGCTGTAGCCCGACATGTAGACCACCTTGAGGTCGGGTCTCCCCTCCCGAGCCCGCTCGACCAGCTCCCGGCCCGACATGGTCGGCATCAGCACGTCGGTAAGGAGAAGGTCGATGTCGCCGTTGGTCGCCGCGAGAATCTCTTCCGCAACCGCGCCGCCGGCGGCCCTGTGCGTCGCGTAGCCATGTCGCTCGAGCATGTGGCAGACGATCGTGCGGACCGCCTCCTCGTTGTCGACGACGAGGATCGTCCTGCCGGCGCCGGCAGGCGCCGCCGGGTCCTCGGGCTTGGGGCTCGCGACCTCGGCGCTCTCCGCAATCGGCAGATAGACGCTCACCGTCGTTCCCTGCCCCGGCTCGCTCGCGATGTCCACCAACCCTCCAGCCTGGTTGACGATCCCGTAGACGGTCGCCAGCCCGAGACCCGTCCCGTGCCCGCGCGGCTTGGTCGAGAAGAAGGGATCGAAGACCTGGGAGAGGACCTCTTCCTCCATCCCTTCGCCGTCGTCGGCGACGGCGAGAACGACGTGGGGGCGCTCCGGCTTCAGGCCGGACGCAACAGCGCCAGAGCCGGGCTCGAGCGCACTCAGTGTCACCCCGACTTTGCCTCCTTGTGGCAGAGCATCACGAGCATTGACGACGAGGTTGACGAGGATCTGATCCAGGTCGCCCGGCGCCAGGTTCACCGCCGCCAGGGCGGCAGGGGTATCGACGCTGAGCTCGATGTGCTCGCCGATCGTGCGACGCAGCAGCCCCTCGATGTTGCGGACCGCGGCGACCAGGTCCACCCCGGTGCGCTCCTGGCGGTCGTTGCGACTGAAGAGGAGGAGCTGTTTGGTCAGGCCGGCGGCGCTGCCTGCTGCCCGCTCGATCTCTTTCAGGCCGGCCAGGGTCGCCTCGTCGGCCCCATCGGCGATCAGGCATTCGGTGTAGCTGAGGATCACCAGAAGCAGGTTGTTGAAGTCGTGTGCCACGCCGCCGGCAAGCTGACCGACCGCCTCGAGGCGCTGGGCCTGCTCCAGCTGTGCCTCGATCTGTTCGGCGCGGCCGCGTTCGATCGCGGCGCCGAGCACGTGCCCGACGGCCTGCAGGAAGTGGGCGTCGTCGAGCGAGAAATGCCTCGCCTTGAAGGAGTGCGCGCCGATCACGCCGTAAGCCTGGTCGGCTCCCTCGATCGCCGCGGCGATGCCGCTGCGCGCACCCGATTGGCGAAGGAAATCGAGCGACTCGGATTCCCCCTCTTTCTCGTAGTCCGCAGTCAGAGCGACCCCCTCTTTCAACACACGAGCGATGCCGTTGCAACCCACGGGCACGGTGATGCCGATGGCCTCCGGCCCCCAGCCGGCGCCGGCGGTCATGCGCATGACTTTCTCGCGCTGGTCGAGCTCGACCACGTCGGCGAGATCGACGCAGAGGACGGCGCACACCGTCTGCACCGCCTCCTCCATCAGGGCCGGCAGGCCGGCGCCCGAGAGCGCGTAACGACCCAGCGAAGCGACCGCCGCCTGCTGCTCGACCCTCTGCCGCAGATCCTGCTCCGCCCGCTTCGCCGCGGAGACGTCCTGCGTGGTGCCGTAGGCCCGCACCGGTTTTCCGCTCTCGTCGGTAACCGTCTGCCCGCGGGCCTCCATGTAGTGGACCTCGCCCTTCGCATCGACGATTCGGTAGGCGTGGTGAAACGGGCCCGGGATCGTGCCGACCCTTTCCCTCAAAGGGGGGATTCCCGCACGATCCTCGGGATGCACAGCACCGACGAGCTCCTTGAAGGTCGGTGGCGGGCCGTAAGGATCGCGGTCATACATCCGCAGCAGCTCTGGCGACCAGAAGGCCCGCCGGGCCTCCATCTCCCATTCCCAACTGCCGACTCGGGTCAGCGCCTGGGTCTCTTCGAGTCGCCGCTCGCTTTCCTTCAGCAGGCGCTTGAGTTCACCCAGCCGCCCCTCTCCGCCGTCTCTCGCCAAGTCGCCCATGCGAGTTCCTCGCCATCATGGCGTACCTGCCTGTTTATTGCCAGTACCGGTCGAAACCCGAATCGACTTATGCGCGGGAGACGTACTCGCCGCTGCGCGTATCGACCCGAATCGTCTCGCCCTCCTCGATGAAGAGCGGCACCTGGACCGTCACCCCGGACTCGAGGGTGGCCGGCTTGGTCCCCCCGCCCGAGGCCGTATCGCCCTTCACGCCGGGCTCGGTCTGGGTCACCTTCATGTCGATCGCACTCGCCACCTGCACGTCGCTGGGCCGCTCATCGACAAAGAGCACGTCGACCTCGGCGTTGGGCAGCACCCACTGCATCGACTCCCCCGCGACCTCGCGCGGGATCTCGATCTGCTCGTAGTCGCGACTGTCCATGAAGACCGCCGCGTCGCCCGAGTCGTAGAGGTACTGCATCTTGCGCGACTCGGTCCGCACCGGGCGGAACTTCTCCCCGGCACGGAAGGTCTTGTCCTGCACCGAGCCGTCCTCGATCTTGCGCAGTTTGGTCCGCACGAAGGCCCCGCCCTTGCCCGGCTTGACGTGCTGGAAATCGAGGATCCTGAAGATCGTCCCGTCGATCTCGATATGAGATCCGTTCTTGAACTGATTGGTGGAAATCACGGCGGCCAATCCTAGGGACTCGGCGTTAACGGCAGCTCAGCGCTGCGAAACCCGGGGCGTCCTATGCTGTTTTGGCCAGGGATGAGGGGAACGTTTCGAATCGCCGTCTTGATCGCTGCCGCGATGCTCGTCTTCGTCGCGAGCGCGCAGGCCGAAGGTCCGACCCGTGACGAATACAAGGCCCAGGTCGAGCCGATCTGCGAAGCGAACACGGTCGCCAACAAGCGGATCCTCAAGAACGTGCGTGAGAAAGTGAGGAACGGCAAGCTGAAAGTCGCCGGCAACCAGTTCATCCGGGCATCGGAGGCCTTCGGCCAGACCGTTGGGGAAATCGCCGCGGTGCCACGGCCACCCGGCGACGACGCGAGGCTGGTCAAGTGGTTCGGCTTCCTCAAGATCGTGACGAAAAACCTGCGCAACCTTGGCAAGGCATTGATCGAAGGCGACAAAATCAAGGCTGCCCACGAATCGATCCGGGTCGAACGCAGCGGCAACGCAGCCAACAACGTCGGCTTCGTCTTCGACTTCGTCTACTGCCGAATCACGCCCTCGCGCTTCAGCTGAGCGAGCTCAGCCGGACGGCGGGGCAGCCTCGGCATCCGAGCCGGTGCTGGTAGTCAAGCTCGCGGCCCCGCCGCCGGAGAGAACCCGGCGGACCACACTCGGCATGAGGATGCGAGTGACTGCAGCCAGGGCATAGGGCCGGGGAACGTAGCGTTCCGCCTTGCCCTGCAGGCCGGTTTCGACGATCGCCTCGGCGACCTTCTCGGGCTTGGAGACGATCCAGCGGGTGAGCGCCCGCTCGCGCAGCTCGGTCGCCGGGAAGCCCTCGGTGACGATGAAGCCGGGCAGCACCATGCCGACGTGGACGCCGTAGGGCTTCTCCTCCGCGTAGAGGGAGTCCGTCCAGCCGACCAGCGCGAACTTGCTTGCCGAGTAGGCACCGGTGCGGGCTCGCGAAACCCGGCCCGCGGTGCTGGCCACGTTGACGATCGCGCTCGGACTCGAGGTGCGCAGCAGTGGAAGCAGGGCCTCCGTGAGGCGAACGACCGCGTCGAAGTTGAGCTCCATGTGGCGTTGGACGTTGGCGTGGCCGCCCTCGGCGAAGCTGCCGCGCCAGGCAGCTCCGGCGTTGTTGACCAGTAGGGCAAGGCGCTCGTGCTCGGCCTCGACGTGAGCGCGAACCCGCTGTGGCGCATCGGCGTCGGTGAGGTCCACCGCCAGGTAGGTGGCACGGCAGGGCAGCGAATCAGCCAGCGCTCGCAGCCGCTCTTCACGACGGGCGACGAGGACGAGCTCGAGGTTCGGCTCGTGCGCCAGGCGCCGTGCCGTCGCCTCGCCGATCCCGCTGGAGGCCCCAGTCACCAATGCCGTCGTCACCCCCGGGCTCACCTGCCGAAATCTATTCGAATAGCCAGGCAGCGGATGTTTGTTTGAGTTCGACATACTGCCCGCCCGTGATTGAGACTCCGCCGCTACTCGATCGCCTTCTCCGGGCGCCCGCCCCGTCCGGATACGAGGGCCCGGCGGCAGCGGTCTGGCGCGAGGAAGCGTCGTTCGCCTCTCTTTCAAGCGACGGAATCGGCTCGTCTGTCGCCCGCTTTGGAGAGGCCTCCCCGCTGCTCGCCGTGGTCGGTCATATCGACGAGATCGGGCTGCTGATCACCCACATCGACGAGAAGGGCTTCCTCTGGTTCGCCCCGATCGGCGGCTGGGATCCGCAGATCCTGGCCGGGCAGCGGGTCGAGGTACAGGGCAAGAGCGGCCCGGTGCTCGGGGTCGTCGGGCGCAAGCCGATCCACCTGCTCGAGCCGGACCAGCGCAAAAAGGTCGTCGAACTGAAGGGCATGCACATCGACGTCGGCGCCGCCGACCGCGACGAGGCCGCGGAGCTGGTCCGGGTGGGAGATCCGGTCGTGATCGCGTCCGAGCCGATGCGCCTCGCGGGAAACCGGCTGGCCTCCCGTTCGATGGACAACCGCCTCGGCGCCTACGTCGCCCTGGAGGCGCTGCGCCGCTGCAACGAGCGCAAGTCGCTCAACGGCAGCTTCGCGGCCGTCGCCGCCGTACAGGAGGAGATCGGCCTCTTCGGCGCCAGGACCTCGACCTTCGCCCTGCGCCCGGACTTGGCGGTCGCGGTCGACGTCACCCACGCAACCGACGCGCCCGGGATCGACGAAAAAGAGCTCGGCGACCACCCGCTCGGCTCGGGCCCGGTGATCTTCCGGGGCGCGACCCTCTCGCCGAAGGTCTTCGAGCTCCTGGTCGAGACCGCGGAAGAGGCCGGGATCGAGCACACGGTAAGCGCCACCGGCCGCGGCACGAGCACCGATGCCGACGTGATCCAGATCTCCCGCTCGGGCGTTCCCACCGGGCTGGTCTCGATCCCCCTTCGCTACATGCACTCGCCGGTGGAGACCGTCGACCTCGCGGACCTCGAGGGCGCGGTCGAGCTGATCGCCGCCTTCGCCTCCCGCCTGCAAGACGGCCTCGACCTCAGCCGCTAGCCCGGCAAGCGCTTCTCTCAGCTCAGCTGGCGACGAAGACGGTGTCGCGTCCGTTTGCCTTCGCCGAGTAGAGCGCAGCATCGGCTCGAGCCACCAGGTCATCCGTATCGACCGTTGCCGGCTTGCTGACCGCAGCGCCGATGCTGATCGTCACCTCCACCCCGCCCGGGCGCCGGTCGCGCACCGCCTGGCGCAGGCGCTCCGCGATACCGACCGCGTCCTCTTCGCTCGCCCCCGGAAGGACGACGAGGATCTCCTCGCCGCCGATTCGGTAGATCGAGTCGCCGGCGCGGAGGGCGGCGCGCATCGTGTAGGCGACGTCCTGGAGGACCGCATCGCCGGCCGCATGGCCATGGCGATCGTTGACCCGCTTGAAGTGGTCGAGGTCGCAGAGCAGCAGAGCGTGGGAAAGCTCTTTCTCGACGCTGCAGGGCTGTCCGTCCAGCTCGCCCAAGCGCTGCTCGAGCGCGTTGCGATTGAAGAGCCCGGTCAGGGGATCGAGGGTCGAGCGGCGGCGGTGGGCCCGATCGGACTCGACCAGAGCGCCGGAGAGGATGACCGTGCTGAGGATCAACGCAGCCGCCGCGGTCAAGGTCTGCGAATGGTCGGCCGCGCCCGCCGGGTCGACCGCAACCGTGCTGAGCAGGAATACGGCAAGGAGATAGGCCGTACCGACCACCATTCCCCAGGGCTCGAAGCGAACGCCGAGGGTGACGGCGGGCAGGGCAAACAACATCACCACCGGGCTGGTCGGGCCGCCGGTGGCGATCACCCCCCCGGCGAGAAGCAACGGCAGCGCGCCCCAGGCCCCGGCGACCCAGAGCCAGGGCCGGCTGCTGGTCTGCATGAAGCGATCGGCGACCGCGAAACCGGCGAGCCCGGCCAGCAGCGGCGCCAGCCACAACCAACCGACCTCGGGACCGGCTGAGAAAAGCGCCAGCGCCAGGATCGCAAAGCAGGCGGTGCGGTAGCGACGCACGCGGCGCTCCATGTCGAGCAGGCGTTCGCGACGGGCTTCCTCGCGAATCGAAGCGAGGGAGGCGAGCGAGTTGGCGTGATCCGGCTGCATGGGCGCCCATCGACCCGCTGCCCGCCGCCACTTAACTTTGCAGCGTGCTGACCGGCCCTACTCGACCAGCTGAAGCTCCTTCGGCAGGCCGCTGAGGTTGCGGCAGCCACTCGCGGTGACCACGACCAAATCCTCGATCCGCACGCCAAGCTCACCGGGCAGGTAGACACCCGGCTCGACCGTGACCACCTCTCCCTCCTGCAGCACGTCGTCGGAACGCAGCGAGACACGCGGCGCCTCGTGAACCTCGAGACCGACGCCATGGCCCAGCCCGTGGCCGAAGCGGTCCCCATGGCCGGCCTCGTCGATGATCCTGCGGGCAACCGAGTCGACCGCTTCCCCCTCGGCCCCGGCAGCGACGGCGTCTAGCGCCGCCGCCTGCGCCGCCCGCACGACCTCGTAGACCCGGCGGGCCAACTCGCCGGGCTCGCCCGTGGCAAAGGTCCGTGTGCCATCGGAGCAGTAGCCGTCGAGCTTGGCGCCCATGTCGAAGACGACCAGCTCGCCGCGGCCGATCTCGCGGTCTCCCGGCTCGGCGTGTGGCAGAGCCCCATTTCGGCCCGCCGCGACGATTGCCGGAAAGGATGGCTCGGCGCCCAGCTCACGCATCCGCGCTTCCGCCGCAGCCGCCACGTCTTGCTCGCTGCGACCGATGAGGCCGCGTTCCAGGGCCCAGCGCCAGACGTCGTCGGCAAGCTCCGCCGCCGCGGCGATTGCCGCCTGCTCCGCAGCATCCTTCACCCGGCGCAGCTTCTCGACGAGCTCACCCGCCGGCGCCAGCGTGATCCCATCGGGGAGTTTCTTCTCCAGGCGGCCATGGGTGCGGACCGAGAGGTGATGGTCTTCGAAGCCTGTGCGGCCGGCGAGGCGGCCCGCGATCCCGCCCAGCCAGTCGTCGCTGACGGTCACCACCTCCCAGCCGTCGACCTCGGCCTCGGCGCGCTCGGTGTAGCGGAAGTCGGTGAGGAAGACGCGATCCTCCGCACCGCAGACGCAGGCGCCGTTGGTCCCCCCGAAGCCGGTCAGGTAGCGAACGTTGACCAGATCGGTGACGAGGATCCGGTCCAGCTCGTGCTCGCCCAGGAGAGCCGCGAGCCGGTCGCCGCGCTCCTTCACCTGTCGCCGTCCCCGAGCACGCCGAGCTCGCGGGCCAGGGTCTCGAGCGCCTCGCGATACCCGTCCGGCCCCTTGCCGGAGATCTTCGCCAGGACGAGGCCGTCGAAGACCGACTCCCTGCGCCAGTCCTCGCGCGACTCGACGTCGGAGAGATGGACCTCGACCGAGGGCAGGCGGGCGACGTCGAGCGCATCGGCGATCGCCCGGCTGTAGTGGGACCAGGCACCGGCGTTGACCAGCGCCGCGTCGGCGGTGTCCGGCAGCCGGTGCAGGTACTCGACGAACTCGCCCTCGGCGTTGGTCTGGAAGAAGATCGCTTCCAGGCCGAGCTCGCGGGCCCAGGCGCCGATCTTCCGCTCCAGTTCGCTCAGCGAGAGGCCGCCGTAGACGCCGGCGTCGCGCTTCTCGAGGATGTCGAAATTGACTCCGTGCAGGACCGCGACGCGGTTGTGGGCGCTCGTCATGGGTACAACTCTTCCACGGCAGCCCGGACCTTTGCCGGGTCGACCAGCCGGCCGGTGCGGGGAGCCCCGGGCTCGGAGAGGAGGACGAAGCCGACGCCCGCGGCGGTGCGCTTCTTGTCGCGCTGCAGCGCGGTGAGGATCTCCTCGACGCCGACGTCGGCATCGAGGGCGACCGGAAGCCGGTGGCGCGCGAGGATCGCGGCAACCTCGTCGCGCAAAGCGGGAGCGTCAGAGAGACGCAGCGCAGCCAGCAGCCCGAGGCCGACCGCCTCGCCGTGGCGGTAGCGCGAGTAGCCGCTCGCGGCCTCGATCGCGTGGCCGACGGTGTGGCCGAGATTGAGCACCTCGCGCAGCCCCGAGTCCCGCTCGTCAGCTGCAACCACGCCGCACTTGTAACGGGCACAGGCGAAGACGATGTCCCCCAGGGTCTCTGGCTGGAGGGTTTCCATCCCTCGCACGTTCTCCCAGAGCCGACCGCCCGCGAGCAGCCCCGTCTTCACCACCTCGACGAGGCCGGCCGCGAGCTCCTCTGCGGGCAAGCTCGCGAGAGTCGAGGTGTCGGCGATCACCGCCGCAGGCAGGTGATAGGCCCCCGCGTAGTTCTTGCCCTCGGGTAGGTCGACGCCGGTCTTGCCGCCGTAGGCGGAGTCGACCTGGGCAACCAGGGTGGTCGGGACCTGCACCACCTCCACCCCCCGCTGGTAGACGTGGGCGCAGAACCCGGCCAGGTCGCCGACGACGCCGCCGCCAAGGGCGAGCACCTGGTCTTCCCGGGTCATCCCCGCCTGGGCCAGCTCGCGCAGCACCCGCTCGGCCTCCGCCATCGTCTTCGCGCCCTCACCGGGCGGGACCTCGACCCGGGCCTCGAGCGGCTCGGCCCGCTCGGCGTAGAGCGCGCCGACCGCGGTGTCGGTGACGCAGAAGCGCCGCTGTGCCTGCGGCCAGCAGCCGGCGTCGAGCAGTCCCGGGCCGACGAAGACCGGGTACTCACCAGAGGCGCTCGTGGCCCAGAGCAGCTTCGTCCCTGGCGGCAACTCCACCAAGCCCATCGCCGAGGGCAGCGCGCGGCCGATCAGGCCACGGTCGCCCGTAGGGATGACCGCATCCGCCAGCGATTCGTAGAAGGGCAGGCGCTCCTCGAGCAGACGAGCGACGTCGTCCGCGTTGCGGGCAAGCGGCCGGTCGCTGTGGGCGATCCGCCGCCAGGCCTCGGTCGCCTCGATCTGCAGCCAGACGACGATGTGACGGTCGAGGGCGTTGCGTACCCGTTCGGAGAGGATGCTGCCGCCGCCGAGGGCGACCGCGCCGCCGTCGGCCCGCTCGAGCAGGGATCCGACCACCTCCGCCTCGCGCGCCCTGAACGCCTCCTCCCCGTCCTCCTCGAAGGTGGTGGAGATCGGCTTGCCGAACGCCTCTTCCATCAGCTCGTCGATCTCGGTCGTCTCGAAACCGGCTTCGCGCGCCGCTGCGAGCGCGGTCGACTTGCCGGCGCCCATGAAGCCGATGAATACCAGTGCGGGCTGCACGCCTAGCGCCGGAAGTCGATTCGCTGCTTGTAAGCCTCGACCGCCGCCAGCACGTCGTCGATGTGGTCGCCGCCGAACTTCTCGCGGTAGCAGCCGGCGAGCACGAGACAGACCATCGCCTCGGCGACGACGGCCGCTGCCGGCACCACGGTCGAGTCGGTGCGCTCGCGCAGTGCTTGCGTCGGCTCCTTGGTCTCGGTGTCGACCGAGCGCAGCGGCTTGGTCAACGTCGAGATCGGCTTGATCGCGGCGCGCACGGAGAGCGGCAGGCCGTTGGTCATCCCGCCCTCGAGGCCGCCGGCGTGATTGGTCTCGCGGAAGTAGCCGCGATCCTCGGACCAGAAGATCTCGTCGTGGGCCTCGGAGCCGGGCCGGCCGGCGACGTCCCAGGCTTCCCCGATCGCCACGCCCTTCACCGACTGGATCGAGGCGACGGCGCCGGCGAGGCGCCCGTCGAGGCGGTCTTCCCAGGAGATGTGCGAACCGAGGCCGGGCACGAGACCGAAGGCACGCACCTCGAAGCTGCCGCCGAGGCTCTCGTTGGCCTTGCGCAGGCGGTTGATCTCCTCGACCATCGCCGCGCTGGCCTCGGCATCGAGGCAGCGGACCGGATCCTCGTCGACCCCCTCGAAGTCCTCCAAACCGAGGTCGGACCGCTCCGGCGCCTTGACCGAGGCGATCTGGGTCACGTGGCTGTGGACGCTGACGCCGAGCGCGGCGAGGAAGCCTCGCGCGAGAGAGCCGGCGGCGACCCGGGCCGCCGTCTCGCGGGCGCTGGCCCGCTCCAGGACGTTGCGGATGTCCGTGTGGCCATACTTCTGGGCACCGACCAGGTCGGCGTGACCCGGGCGCGGCAGGTGGACCTCGTCGATCTCGGCGTCGACCGGCCAGGGGTTCATCCGCTCCTCCCAGTTGGCGTAGTCGCGGTTGGCGACCAGGACTGCGACCGGGCTGCCGAGGGTGCGTCCGTGGCGCATTCCCGAGCGGACCTCGACCGAATCGGTCTCGATCTTCATCCGTCCGCCGCGGCCATGACCGAGCTGGCGCCGGGCCATGTCCCGGTCGAGCGCCTCGCGGTCGAGCGCGAGACCGGCCGGCATGCCCTCGACGATCGCGACCAGCCCAGGGCCGTGCGACTCGCCTGCCGTGGTGAAACGGAACGCCGTCATCGCCGCGAAGGCTATAGGCGCGCTCAAGCGCGGGCGGCGGCGCGCATGACCTCGAGCGGCGCGTCGAGTCCGGTCCAGATGCGGAGCGAGAGAGCTCCCTGCTGAACGAGGATCTCGATTCCGTCGACGACGCTCGCGCCCGACTCCTCGGCGGCACGCAGGAGATCAGTGGGTTCGCCCCCGTAGACCATGTCGACGACGATCTGCGCCGGAGCGAACTGCGGCGAAAGCGGCAGCTCGTCGAAGGGGTCCTCGCCGCCGAGCCCGACCGCGGTCGAGTTGACGATCAGGTCGAAGTCGGACTGATCGGGGTCGGCGAGCGGGCTGCCGCCCAGCTCCTCGCAGAGATGCTGGGAGCGCAGCTCGGTGCGGTTCCAGACGGCGACCTCGGCCCCCTCGCGAAGCAGGGCCCAGACGACGGCGCGAGCGGCCCCGCCGGCGCCGAGCACGAGAGCGCGCCGGCCCCGCGGCGATGAAGGCAGCGCATTCAGCAACCCATCCGCATCGGTGTTCTCGGCGCGGATCTCCTCATCGGCGAAGACCAGCGTGTTGGCGGCGCCGATCTCCCGGGCGGTCTCAGAGAGAGTGTCAGCCAGTGCCAGTGCCGCCCCCTTGTGGGGAACGGTGACGTTGGCCCCGGCAAAGCCTTCGTCCGGCATCGCCCGCACCCGGGCCTCGAAAACGTCGGGAGCGGCCTCGATCGCCTCGTAGGCCCACTTGTCTGCCAGCTCCAGCTCGGCCAGGGCCGCGTTCTGCATCGCCGGCGAGCGAGAGTGGGCAACGGGGTGTCCGAGCACGGCGAGGCGCATCAGCAGGAGTCCGGCGAGTTGCCGCCCGCCTCGGCTCGGGCTTCTTCGTAGCGGGCGACGTCGGCCTGGAACTCGGCTTCGGTCGAGGAGAAGGCGTGCTCGCCGCAGGTTCCCGGCTCGACCACGTAGTAGAGGTAGTCCGCCTTGGCCGGGTGTGCCGCGGCTTCGATCGAGGCGAGGCCGGGGCTGGAGATCGGCCCCGGCGGCAGGCCCGCGTTGACCCGCGTGTTGTAGGGCGAGTCGGTCGCAAGCTCAGATTCGGTCAGCGGCTGGGTGTAGTTGCCGGTGGCGTACCGCGTCGTCGCATCGATCCCCAGCGGCATCCCATCGCTCAGACGGTTGTAGATCACAGCCGCGACGAGCTTGCGCTCGTTTTCCAGCTGCGCCTCCTCCTCGACCATCGAGGCGATCGTGATGACGTCGAAGACGGTCAGGTTCTTCGAACGGGCGTAGGCCATGTCGACCCCCTTGATCCGTCGCTTGAAGTCCTGCAGCTGCAGCTGAACCAGATCGGCGGCGCCGGCGCGCTGTTCGAGCTCGAAGGTGTCGGGAAAGAGGAAGCCCTCGAGGCTCTTGGCGCCTTTGCCGCCGTAGCCGGTTGGGTTGAGGTACGGCGAGCGAACGCTCTGCTTCAAGTAGTTGCCGCGGATGCCTTCCTCCAGCGCCAGCTGGGCCGTCTGGGCGCGGCTGTATCCCTCGGGGATCGTCAGGGTGAAGGTCCGCACGACCACCGGCGGTGGCGGCTCGCGGTTGAAGTGCCGGTAGGCAGCGACGGCGATCGCCGCGACCCCGAGCAGGATTACGGCAAGAGCCAGCGCCACCCGCAGCGGATGGCGCCGCAGGGCCCCAGGCTCACCACCGCGTGCTCGATCTCCACCGCTGGGCGGAGGAGGAGGCGGCGGCGGCTCGGCGGCCGGCTCGTCCCAGAACTCCTCTTCGGCAGTGCGCGGCGGCTCGGCCGGCGACGGCTGGGCCGGAGGAGGTGGGACCGCGACCTCTCGCTCAGCTTGCTTGGCCTCGCGCTTGCGCCGCCGGTCCTCGCGCTCTCGGCGGCGCTGCTCGCGTTCGGCCGCGGCGGGGTCGCTGGGATCGGCAAAGGGATCGCCTGAGAAGTCGTCGTCAGTCATCCTCGGCCTCTTCGATCGCTGCCTGTCCGGCGAGGAAGGCCTGCAGCAGGTGAGCAGCGGCAAGCGAGTCCGGTGCCGCCGCTGCTCCTTCGCGCTTGCTTGCGTCCGCCATCCTCGTCGTCAACCGCTCGTCGTAGGCCTCGACCGGCACGTCGAGAATCGCTTCCAGTTCGGTGCAGAAGGTGCGCACGAGGGCCGCCTGGCTCCCTTCCTCGCCGCTCAGGTGCAGGGGCAGCCCGACGACGACGCGCTCGACCTCGTACTTTGCGACCAGCTCCGCCACCGAGCGTGCCTCGGGCGGCTCGATCACCGGCAACGGCGTCGCCAGCGTTCCGCTTGGATCGGAGATCGCACAGCCGATCCGGGCCGTGCCGTGGTCGAGGGCGAGGACCCGCATCCGCGCTAGCCGACCCCGCGCTGGATCGCCTCACGCGCCACCTCGAGTGCAGCGTCGAGCTTCTCCGCGTCCTTGCCGCCGGCTTGTGCCATCTCCTCGCGCCCACCGCCGCCGCCGCCGACCACAGGGGCAGCCTCGCGGACGACCTCGGCCGCCGAGAGGCCGCGCTCGACCGCGCTCTTGGAGACGAGGACGACGAGGCCGACCTTGCCGCCGTCGGCACCGCCCAGGGCGATCGCCGTGTCGCCGCCGAGCGACGACTGGACCCGGTTGGCAAGATCGAGCAGCTGGCGCTGATCCGCCAGCGGCGCCCGTGAGACGACGAGCTTGAGGCCGTCGAGGTCAGCGGCCTCGCCGACGAGCCGCTTGGCCTCCTCGCCGAGCAGCTCCTTCTGCGCTTGTTGAGCACCCTCGCCGGCCTTACGTATGAGCTCCGCTGCCCGGCGGGCACCGCTCAGCGGGTCCTGGGGCGAACCGAGCAGGTCGCCCACTTCGCGCAAGCGCTCCTCATGGGAACGGAACCAGTCGATCGCGGCAGGACCGCTGAGAGCCTCGATCCGGCGCACGTTGGCAGCACTCGAGCCCTCGGAGGCGATCTTGAAGATGCCGATCTCCGCCGTGTTGGCGACGTGGGTGCCGCCGCAAAGCTCGCGCGAGACGCCGTCGACCTCGACGACCCGCACCCACTCGCCGTATTTCTCACCGAAGAGCGCCATCGCACCCAGCCTCTCGGCCTCGGTCCGCTCCATCTCGAGCCAGCGCACGGGACGGCTCGCCTTGATCCAGTCGTTGACACTGTCCTCGATCTCGCGCAGGTCGTCTGGCGAGAGCGCCTGGCCATGGGTGAAGTCGAAGCGCAGCTTGTCGGGGCGAACCGCCGAGCCGGCCTGGCGCACGTGTGTGCCGAGCCGTTCGCGCAGGGCCGCGTGCAGCAGGTGGGTCGCAGTGTGATTGCGCATCGTCGCGTGGCGGGTCTCGCGGTCCACGCGAGCCTCGACCGCAAGGCTGCCCTCGAGCGATCCGGCCGGCTCGACCTCGAGGGCCTGGTCCTCGCCGACGCGGTAGACGTCGAGCACCTTCGCCTCTCCGCCGTCCCAGCGAATCGTCCCCGAGTCGGCGACCTGGCCGCCTCCCTCGGCGTAGAAAGGACTCTCCTCGAGCTTGACCAGCGCCCGGCCGTCCTCGCTCTCGACCGCGGCGACACCGGTGGTCGCCTGCAGCGTCTCGTAGCCGACGAAGCGGGTCGGTGGGGCTGAAGTCGCGAAGGCGATCACCTTCTCATGGCGATTCTCGGAGCCGTGCGCAGTCGCGGCACCGGTGCGGGCGCGCTGGCGCTGCTCCTCCATCAGCTCCTCGAAACCGCTGTCGTCGACCGAGAGCCCCTGCTCGGCCAGCAGCTCCTTGGTCAGGTCATAGGGGAAGCCGTAGGTGTCGTGCAGCTTGAAGGCATCCGCTGCCTCGATCCAAGAGGTCCCCGACTCCTTCGCCTCCGCGATCAGCCGCTCGAGCAGCTCGCTGCCCCGCTCCAGCGTGCGGCCGAAGCTCTCCTCCTCGTCGCCGACCCAGCGCTGGATCGTCTCCCGCTCGGCGGTTAGCTCTGGATATGTGTCCCCCATGATTTCGATCGTTCGCTCGGCGAAGCGGCCCAGCCAGGGAGCCTCAAGGCCGAGCGTGCGCCCCTGCTGGATCGCCCGCCGCATGATCCGGCGCAGGATGTAACCGCGGTCCTCGTTGGAGGGAACGACGCCGTCGGCGATCAGGAAGGCGGCCCCGCGCGAGTGGTCGGCGACGATCCGCATCGCCCGCGTCACCGCCCCGCCCTCCGAGTAGGAATGGCCCGACATCTCCTCGGCGAGGTCGATCAGCGGCCGCACCAGGTCGGTCTCGAAAACAGACGGAACGTCCTGCAGGATCGCGGCCATGCGATCCAGGCCCAGGCCGGTATCGATGTTGCGCATCGGCAGCTCGGTCAAGACGCCGTAGGCGGCGAGGTCGTAGGTCATGAAGACGTGGTTCCAGAACTCGAGGAAGCGGTCGGTGTCGTCGCCGGGCCGCTCGCCGGGAGCGCCGAACTCCTCGCCGCGATCGAGGTAGAGCTCCGAGCAGGGGCCGCAGGGGCCGGTCGGCCCCGCCTGCCAGAAGTTGTCCTCGCGGCCGAGGCGGACGATGCGCTCATCCGGCACGCCCACTCCGCGCCAGATCTCGATCGCCTCCTCGTCGGGGCCGAGCCCCAGTTCCTCGTCGCCGCCGAAGACGGTGGCCCAGATCCGCTCGGGATCCATGCCGAACCCCTCGGTCGAGAGCTGCCAACCCCAGGGGATCGACTCCGCCTTGAAGTAGTCGCCGAAGCTCCAGTTGCCGAGCATCTCGAAGAAGGTGAGATGGCGAGCCGTGTTGCCCACCTCCTCGATGTCGGTGGTACGGAAGCACTTCTGCACGTCGGCAAGGCGAGGCGCAGGCGGCTTCTCGCGACCGAGGAAGTACGGCTTGAAGGGCTGCATGCCAGCCGTGGTCAGCAGGACGGACGGGTCGTGGACCGAGGGCACCAGCGAGGCGGAGGGAACGATCTTGTGCCCCCGCTCCTCGAAGAAGGAGAGGTAGGTGCGGCGGATCTCGCTGGCCTTCATCGCAGAGAGCCTAAGGACTATCGCCGGTGTCAGGCGGCGGCGGAGATCGTGCCGTGACCGACGATCGCCTCGCCCGAGAGCAGCACGGCCGTCTGCCCCGGGGAGACACCCGTGAACGCTTCGGCCAGCTCGAGGTCGAGGTCGGCGTGCCTGCCCTTCTCGATCGCGGCAACCGACGCGGGGACCACGCGCGAGCGATAGCGCAATCGCGCCCCGTCGACGCTCTTCCCTTCGCGGTGCAGGACCGCGTTGCGGATACGCACCGTGTGAGCCTCGAGGTCCTTGCGTCTCCCGACCGTGACCGTGTTGGCGGCGGCATCGGTTGCGACGACGTATAGCGGCTCCTCGGCGGAGAGGCGGATGCCACGCCGCTGACCGACGGTGAAGTTGTGATGGCCGCGGTGGCGTCCGATCGCCTTGCCGGAGCGGTCGAGCACGTTTCCCTCGCGCTCGTCCAGGCCGCCGTGGCGGCGCAGGAACTCGCCCTTCTTCTGACCGGAGAGGAAGCAGAGGTCCTGGCTCTCGGGCTTGCGGGCGACCGCGAGGCCGTGACGGGCGGCGATCTCACGTACCTCGGGCTTGGTCAGCTCCGTGAGCGGGAAACGAACCCGCTCCAGCAATCCCGGAGGCAGCGCCGCCAGCATGTAGCTCTGGTCCTTCGCCTCGTCGGATGCCGCGGCAAGCAGCGGCCCCGAGCCGTCGTCGACGATGCGGGCGTAGTGACCGGTGACGAGGTGGGTGGCGCCGAGCCGCTCAGCCAGGTCGACCATCGCCGCGATCCGCACCTCGCCGTTGCAGACGATGCAGGGGTTGGGCGTGCTCCCCTCGGCGTAGCCGGAGACGAACCCGGCGACGACCCGCCGCCGGAATTCCTCCTCGAGGTCGAGCGTCAGGTGCGGGATGCCGAGCGAGTGTGCAAGCGAGCGAGCGCCGAGCACCGCCTCCGGCGAGCAGCAGGCCTTGGCCCCGTCGGTCTCGGGATCGGCCCAGAGCTTCAGGGTCACGCCGACCACCTCCGCCCCATGCTCCGCTTCGAGCAGCGCGGCAACTGCGCTGTCGACCCCGCCGGACATCGCAACAAGCACCCGGTCCCCATCCGAAGCGGCGAGCACCTGCGGCGAAGCAGCTACCTGTGCGAGCCCCCGGTGCAGAGCATCGGCGGCCAACTGAGCCGCATGCCGCTTCGCCGGCGTCAGCCCCCCGATCGCCTCGTCGACCTCATCGATCCCAATCCGGGCCGCATCCAGCACCGACGCCCCCTCGACCATCTCCGCCGCCGCCGCCGTAGCGGCCCGCGTCGCCCCACAGCCCTCTGCGTCAAAGGTCACCCGCGCGACAGTCCCATCCTCGACCACCAGCGAAAGCCGCGACAGATCCCCACAGGCAGCGCCACCGGCAGCCCCCGTGAACGCACCGTCCAAAGCCGGCCCACGCCGACTCTGGTCCTGAAGGTAGTTCTCGAATAGCTCTCTATCCATCATCGATCCAAAAGTATGAACCTGTCGAGGGAGGGTGAGGTGTGCGCCTGGCGAGCGCCGGACCAAGCGAGGCAAGGACGCAGCCGGCGCCGCGTGGCAGAGCCACGCAAGCCGGCGAGGACGCCGCATCGCGCCGGTCCGCCGCCGCCCGCCACGCGCACCAGCCGACCGAGCCAGGTTCAAAGAGGCTCCAGCCCGCCGGTACCGCCTCTGGCTTTGATCCCTTGAAGTAAAGGGTGGGCGCCTCCTCGCAACCCCACAGGATTGAGAGAGATCAGCTCCCGCGCCGTTTGTGTTGGGTCAAACGGTGAGACGGCTCACGTACGGGCTCGAGCCTCGGGCCAACCGTACCACCGCGTGAGCGCCGTTGGAGGGTCAATCAGTCCAGATTGGAAAGCAGCAGCTCGGCCTCGCTCCAGTCTTCCGGCCGGACCCGCAGGGCGATGTCGCCGCGACCGAAGCGGTCGAGCGGCCAATCGGCGGTGAGCACCGCTTCGATCCCCGCCTCCTCGAGCGCCTGGCGCCAGGCGCGGGCGGTCCTCACGTCGGTGAAGTCGCGCACCACCTCCCAGCTGTCGAAGCTGGGGTCGTCGACGTGGACCGGAGTTTGCCCGGGCCCCGGCGAGGAGTCCCGCGGTCCACGACGGCGAAACCGGTCGAACAGGCTCATCCCTGGCCGGGCGGCTGCTTGGCGCGCAGCTGCAGGCCGACCTCGCGCAACTGCAGCTCGTCGACCGGTGCGGGAGCCCCAGTCAGGGCATCCGCGCCGGAGGCGGTCTTCGGGAAGGCGATGACGTCTCTGATTGAGTCGGCTCCGGCCAGCCGCTGGACCAGGCGGTCGAGGCCGTAGGCAATGCCGGCGTGCGGCGGTGCGCCGTAGCGCAGTGCCTCGAGCAGGAAGCCAAAGCGGTCCTCCGCCTCGGCCGGCTCGATCCCGAGAGCCGTGAACACCTCGCCCTGCAGGCCGGCGTCGCTGATACGGACCGAGCCGCCGCCCATCTCCTGGCCATTCCAGACGAGGTCGTAGGCCTGGGCGCGGGAAGCGCCGGGACTCCCGGCGTCGAAGTCACCCGCGGGGGCGGTGAAGGGGTGGTGCAGCGGGTCCCAGCGGCTCTCGCCGGGGTTCCACTCCATCAGCGGCCACTCGACGACCCAGACCAGGCGGTGGTCGTTCTCGTCGATCAGCCCAAAGCGCTCCGCCAGGTCGATTCGCATCTGCCCAAGCACGGCGTCGGTGACCCGGCGCTCGTCGGCGACGAGCAGCAGCAGGTCTCCCTCCTCGGCGTCAAGGCGCTGGTTGAGGTCGGCGAGCTCGGCCTCGCTGAGGAACTTGGCCGTCGGCGAGCGCCAGCCGTCCCCCTCGCGGAAGGCCCAGACCAGCCCCTTCGCCCCGAGCTCCTGGGCGCGAGAGATCAACCCATCGAGCTCCGAGCGCGGCAGCTCGCGCCGGCCGGCGTTGATGCCGCGGATCGAGCCACCCCCATCCAGCACCGAGCGGAAGACCTTGAACTCCGTCTCACGCAGGGCATCGCCGAGATCGACCAGCTCCAGCCCGAAACGCAGGTCGGGCCGGTCGGTGCCGAAACGGCCCATCGCCTCGTCGTAACACATGCGCTGCATCGGCAGCTCGAGCTTGGGTCCGCCAACCTGTTCGAAGACGTGCGCGAGCAGCCGTTCGTTGACTGCGATCACGTCGTCGCCGTCGACGAACGACATCTCGATGTCGAGCTGGGTGAAATCGGGCTGACGATCCGCGCGCAGATCCTCGTCACGGAAGCAGCGAGCGATCTGGTAGTAGCGCTCGAAGCCGGCAACCATCAGCAGCTGCTTGAAGAGCTGCGGCGACTGGGGCAGGGCGTAGAACGAGCCCCGCTGCATGCGACTGGGGACGAGGAAGTCGCGGGCGCCCTCGGGGGTCGAGCGGGTGAGAACCGGCGTCTCCACATCGAGGAAGCCCTCACCGTCGAGAAATTCGCGGATCGCCGCGGTGACGCGGTGGCGAAGGATCAGGGCGTCGCGCATCTGCTCGCGGCGCAAGTCGAGATAGCGATGACGCAACCGTGCGTCCTCGCCGACCTCGCCTGAGAAGCCCTCGATCTGGAAGGGGGGCGTCGCAGCATCCGCTAGCAGCTCCGCCGCCTGCACCTTCAGCTCCACCTCTCCAGTTGGGAGCTCGGGGTTGACCGTCTCGGGAGAGCGCTGGACGACGCTGCCCGCCACGCTCACCACGTCCTCCGGCCGCAGCCGGTGGCCCAGCTCGAACGCGTCCCCGGCCTGGTCGGGGTCGAAGACGAGCTGGAGGATCCCGGTGCGGTCGCGCAGGTCGACGAAGACAAGGCCGCCATGATCGCGGCGGCGGTGCACCCAGCCCGCAACCCGCGCCTCTGATCCGGCGCGGTCGCCGAGCACCTGCCCGCACCAGGTGTCGCGGTAGGCGTTCGAATCGAGAGCCGGGAAGCCGGTCTCGTCGTGCCCGCTCATCCGCCCACCACCTCGTCGATCAGCCGTGCCGTGTCGACAGGGCGCTGCTCGCCGCTCTCCATGTCGCGCAGTTGGGCGCTGCCATCCGGCTCGAGGATGAGGGTGCGGCGAGCGCCGATTCGATTGGCTTGCTTGAACTGACCCTTCAGCCCCCGGCCGCCAAGATCGACCTCAGCCGAGAGGCCCGCTTTGCGCAGTTCGCACGCCATCACAAGCGCCTTCGTCCGGTCGGCGCTGTCCTCGCCGGCGACGGCGACGAAGACGTCCCGCCCCGGTGCCGGCTCCTCCTCGTCGAGCGCCAGCAGGATTCGCTCGACCCCCGCCGCCCAGCCGATCGCCGGAGTCGGCTCGCCGCCGAGCTGCTCGATCAGGCCGTCGTAGCGGCCGCCGCCGCCGATCTCGGACTGCGCGCCGAGGCGCTCGCAGACGAAGGAGAAGATCGTCCGCGTGTAGTAGTCGAGCCCGCGCACCAGCGTGGAATCGATCGCGTAGGCAACGCCGACTGCGTCCAGCAGCGACTTCACCTCGTCGAAGTGGTCCGCGTCCTCGCCCTCGAGTCGCTCGACCAGCTTCGGCGCCTCCGCCATCACCGCCTGCGTTCCCTCGTCGTCGGAGTCGAAGGCACGGAGCGGGTTGGCGTCGATCCGCTCCCGCACCTCCTTTGACAGATCCCCTTCACGAGCCCGCAAGTGGGCTCGCAGCTCCTCCAGGTAGGACTGGCGTGCTTCGAGCGAACCAAGGCTGCCGAGCCGCAGCTCCACTCCCGGCACGCCCAGCTCGGCCAGCAGTTCCGCCAGCAGGCCGATCGCCTCGGCATCGGCAAGGGGCGAATCGGTGCCGATCGCCTCGATCCCGAGCTGGTGAAACTGGCGGTAGCGCCCCGCCTGCGGCCGCTCGTGACGAAAAAAGGGGCCTAGATAGGAGAGCTTCACCGGCTGGGCCAGCTTCTGCATGCCGTGCTCGACGTAGGCACGGCAGATCGGGGCGGTCCCCTCCGGGCGCAGGGTGAGGCTGCGCCCGCCCTTGTCCTCGAAGGTGAACATCTCCTTGTTGACGATGTCGGTCGAACGACCGACGCCGCGCTCGAACAGCTCGGTGTCCTCGAAGGCCGGTGTCGCGATCGGCTCATAGCCCGCGCAGGCGAAGACTCGCGCTGCGGCTCCTTCGATGCGCGCGCGGTTGCGCGCGTCATCCGCAAGGACGTCGAAGGTCCCACGCGGAGCCTGGTAGTGCTTGCCTCTCGCCACGCTGGCCGCGACCTTACCCTGAGCCGGAGGAAGCCGGCCTAGCCCGCCAATTGCGCCAGGAAGGGGTTGGTCGCCCGCTCGGCCGCCAGCGTAGTCACGCCCATGTGGCCTGGATAGACCCCGGTCTCGGGTGGGTGGGACTCGACCAGAGTTTTGATCGACTCCATCAGGGTCGGCCCATCCCCTCCGGGCAGATCGACACGACCGACCGAGCCCTGGAAGAGGACGTCCCCGGAGAAGATCGCGTTCTCGTCACGAACCGAGTACGTGACGTGACCGGGGCTATGACCCGGCGTGAAGATGACGTCGATGGTGAGGCCGGCCAGCTCCAACACCTCGCCGCCGGCGACGGTCTCGTCGGCCTCATAGCTCTCGTAGGGCCCGAAGCCGCCCATCGGTACGAAGGCCATGATGTCGGCGAGCAGTGGAACCTCGATCCGCGGGCAGTAGACCGGAGCGCCGGTCGTCTTCGCCACCGGCGCCACCGCCCCGATGTGATCGAAGTGGCAGTGGGTGATCAGGATCGCGTCGACCTTCGCCCCCATCTCCTCCACCTCAGCCAGGATCCGCTCGGGCTCCTCACCGGGATCGACGATGAGCGCATGACCGGAACCCTCGCGACGCACCAGGAAGCAGTTCTCGGCGATAGCGCCGACAGTCAGCATGCGGACGTCGAGACTCACGAGCCGAAGCTCACGAACGTTCGCCGGCGCGAATCCGGGCACGCTCGCGGCGGCGCCACATCATCAAGTCGATGTAGTAGCCGGCGGGAACGTAGAAGACGAGCATGAAGGCACCCAGGCCAAGTGCAGCACCAAGCGGCCGCTGGAAGATCAGCAGCAGGAGCACGGTGAAGATGAGTGCCGCAACCAAGCCGCGGACGATGGCGCTGCGCCAGGTTGGCGGGTGATCCCCCCGCGGGACGCGTTTTTTACCGGCGCGGGCACGAGCTTTTGCCTCCGCTCGGTTGCGGGGGCGGGCGGCACGGCGGTTGGTGTCTATGCGGCCGCCCTGGGTCCCACGGCGCTTGCGGCGGCGCTTTTTCTTGGTCTGGGCCATGGCCTGAATCTAGCGGTCCTGCCGGTTCAGGAGATGGCCGCCAGGCGTCGCTCGATCGTCTGCGCCGCCGGATCGAAGCCGCGGATCGGCACGTCAGCCGGATAGCCGTCGAGCGCCGCTGCGGGGATCAGCCCGACCAGCTCCGCTTCGACCGGCTGAGCGCCCAGCGCCGCAGCGAGGGACCGGACCCGCTCGACGACCTCGGCCAGCGGTAGCGCGAGCGGATCGTGGACATTGGTGGAGACCTGCGTGCGTCCACTCGAAAGGGACAGGCCGATTGCCCGCACGCCCTTCGGCCCGCCGCCCGACTCGCGCAACCCGGCCGCGACGGCGCGGGCGACCCCGATGTCGCCACTGTCGAGCTCGACGTTGAAGGCGGCAAGCGGCGGTCGCGCGGTGACAAGGGTGACGCCGGCGGTCCGGTGCGGGCGCTCGGGACCGTAGTCGGAGCGCAGCTCGCCACCCTCCATACGCAACCAGAGCTCGGCCAGACCACCGTTGCGGAAGTAGGCCCGCTCCAAATGCTCAGGCCGGCTTGCCAGTTCCCCGTAGAGGAAGACCGGCACGCCGATGCCGGCGATCTGCTGCGCGACCTCGGTCGCCTCGGTCCGGGCAGCCTCCCTGGCGGCAGGATCGAGCCATACAACCGGGCAGACGTCGAGCGCCCCGACCGCGGGATGAAGACCTTCGTGGCCGCTCATGTCAATCGTCTCGAGCGCCTGCTCTGCGCCGCGCAGGAGCGAATCCCGCAGCGGGCCGACTCCGGTCGCGAGCGTGAACACTGTGCGGTTGTGGTCGGCGTCGGAGTGGCGATCGAGCAGGGTGGCGTCAGCCGAGAAGGCATCCTGCAGCCCGGAAATCAGAGCCTCATCGCGTCCCTCGGAGACGTTGGGGACGGCGAGCAGCGGTAGGGCCACCGGTCAGACGAGTAGCTCGCCGCCCTGGACGATCGGCTTGCCGTCGATCTCCACGGTCGGTTCGACCACAACGCAGTCGAGGTGAACGGGGACCTGCACCTGCCCGCCGATCGCGGCCGACGCACCGAAGGCGACGTGGGCGGTGCCGAGGATCTTCTCGTCCTCGAGCACGTTGCCGGTGAGAATCGCCTCTTCATTGGTGCCGATGCCCAGCTCGGCGACGTTGGTCCCATCGGGGCCATGCTTGGTCAGCAGTTCGAGCAGCGTTGCACCCTCGCTGCCGGTGGCATCGGTCAGGTGGCCGCCGCGGACCGTCAGCTCGACTGGCGTGTCGACACGTCCCACGCCGGCGATCGAGCCGTCGACCACGAGCGTTCCCTCCCCGGTGCCCTCGACCGGAGCGACAAAGGCCTCGCCGCAGGGCAAGTTGCCAAAGGCCCCTTTGGCGGTGAGAACGCCGGCGTCGGCAATCGGAATCCTGCCCTTGAGCCCAAGCCGCAGGTCGCTGCCATGGGAACAGGTGATGCGTGCCTCCTCGCCACTGCGCAGCGCGGCCGCAACCGAGGCCCCGCGGCGCCGCAGCGCCTTCATGTCGGCACCCATCAAGCGGGCGAGCATGTCCTCGGTGACGCCAGGCAGGGTGGCGATCCGCGCCCCGGCCTGGTTGGCCGCGCGGCGGGCGTAGGTGTGGGAGAGCGACTGGATCGTCGGCGCGAGGACGACGTTGGCCGCGATCATCGCGGCCGCCACCGGTGTTGGTGGCTCCGCCGCGTGCGAGTCGCGCTCGGAGATCACGGCGAGCGTGGCATCCGCCCCATCGCCCTGCGCCTCGATGCGCATCAGTTCGCCGAGACTCTCGGTGACCGGATTGCAGATTACGAGCACATCCTCTCCCGGTTCCACCCGGAGGCACTCTCGAAGCACAGCCCGTACTGCCCTATCCAGGTCTTCGGTCACGCGACAAGGCTAAGCCTTCGCCCGCACCCACGGAGCGCGCCCACGCCCCGGTAGCATCCGCCGTCCCGCCGGAGTAGCTCAGCTGGTTAGAGCAGCGGAATCATAATCCGCGTGTCGGGGGTTCGAGTCCCTCCTCCGGCATCCGGATTCCCGCTTGCAGAGCCAGTTTTTGCGCCATCCGCTTACTCCCCGGGTTCATACGGAAAATCCGCAGGTTTCGAGTTCTCGTCCTCTTCCTGAGGGCTCAGATTCCCCTTCGCAGAGCCAAATCTCTTTGAAGCCCGCCTTCAACGTCTGAATTTCGGTGGACCAACGGTGGACCGAACTCACCCCGAGTTTGTGTCGACCGCCGTCGCTACGCCGCAAGCGGGCAACCACGAACGATGTCGCGCTCATCATCACTCAGCGTGAACAGCTTGTCGAAGCGGCCCGCCTTCGTGCCCTCGATCAGCCGCTCCAGCGCCCAGATGACCTCGCTGCGGTTGTGCTCGACGTCATCGGTCAGCCTGATCTGGCCGCCCCAGCCCGCGCCGAGGTGCGGCCCCGCAACGCTCTCGCGCCGGATGCCAACGCCGACCGACGGGACCGGCCGCTCGAGGATCGAGTACTCGACCATCCTCCGGAGCGCGACGTCATGCTCCCAGTCGGCCCCCGCCACGGCCGGTGCGTCAACCCGATCGATGATCTGCTGGACCCTTGCGCGGGTTAGGCCAGTGAGCTTGCCGACAACGGCCCGCGGTACGCCGAGCCGGATCAACTCGATGATCGCGTCGTCGCGACGCTTCTGCTCGTCCTCGCGCGGACCCACATCCCCGGCCAGTCGACGGGTCGCCTGATCGAGCTGGTCGAGGAGAAGACGGTGCTGGTCCGACGGAAGTTCGTTCATGCAAGGCATGATGCCATATCTGTCAAGCCCCTTACGCCATAATGCTACATCCTAGACAGAAGACGCTATGAGCTGTCCGTCGTTGCGCTGGTCGCCCCAGTTATTGACAGGGTGGTCGCCCCTCGTGATCCGCGGCGCGCCTGCCAGCACCTCGTAGCCGTACTTCTGCTCGAGGCGGAGAGTTTGCTTCTGCAAATCCTTCTTGCGGCTGGGGTCGAGCGGTCGCTTCTGGAGTTGCGCGCGCATCTGCCGGTACTCCTGGGACACACGCTCGATCGTTCCCTTCCCGTGAACTGCCTCCGCGGCCTCTCGCATTTTCGTGAGCTCAAGGTACGTGTGCGGGTTCTCCGCCTTAAGCGAGAGCGGGTACGGAAGTTCGTCACGAAAATCATCCGCCATAGCCAGATGATCCCATTGCGGGCGCGCGGGAGACTCGCTCGCGTTCTGATGGCTGCCGGGAAGAATGCCCGGCTATCAACGCTGCTTCCAGCAGAGGGTTCGGAAGCCGTCCCGGGCGGGGCTGAATACGCAACCAAGGCCAAGCACGGCCGTAGCGGCAAGGGCCAGAGCGCTGTACCCACTGTGCCGGGGAGAAGAAAAAGGCCTCGTTTCCGGGGCCTTTTAATAGCGGCAGGATTCGAACCTGCGACCTTCGGGTTATGAGGTTTCTCGGAGGGGTTGACCAGGCTGGTTTTTGGCTTGTTCAAGCGGTCCGAGTTGGTCTGAGTTGACCCCACTTTCGCTCAAATTGTGACCCGTTTGTGTACCCGCGTCCTTGGCCGTTGAGCCGCCGAGAGGCCGGGTGCCGGCTCAGGCGGGCCAGCGCTCCGCGATGGTCTCATCGGCGACGAAGACCTGACGAAACTCGGCGTCCTCGATCGCCCGGCGAACCGCGCCGCGGAGAACATCTTGAAGCAGGGCGACCTCGGCGAGGGCGCTCCGCTCGTCGCTGCTCTGCGGACCCTCCGGCTCCTCGTCCTCTGAGGTGTCGGCGCCGGCGCTCGGACCAGCGAAGAGCTGGACATGGGAACCGTGGACCCAATCCGAGCGACCGTCGTAGAGCCGCTCGGCGAGGTCTTCGTCAAGGCCGTCGATGCCGACGTCAGCGGCGAGGGCCGGGGCGCGCTTCTTGAATTGCTGGGTCAACTCGCGGCGGCCGATCTTCAGCAGCGCCTCGATCCCGCCAACGAGGATCGGTAGCACCATGTCGGCCCAGCGCATACGGGGTGCATAGGCCATCCTCCACATCGCCCGCCGGACGCGGGGCGGCAGCTGCTCGCGGCACTCCCAATAGGCCGCCAGGAGGGCGGCGAGTTCACGTCCTTCGGGGGCGTCCAGCCACTCGCGACCGCGGTGCAGCCGCCAGATTGACTTGTCTTCGCGGTGGACGTAGACGACGCAGCGCTGGCCGTCCTCGTAGTCGAGCAGCCGCGCCGCGTATTGGGGTGGAGAAGCCGTTGTCGCGGACGAGGCGGCTGAGGGTGAGCGCATCGTCCAAGGTGCCGTCGGTGTCCCAGGCGAAGTGACGCTCCTTCAGCTCCTCGAGCGGGACTTCCTTGACGAAGGAGTAACGCTGGCCGAACTGGCGCACCGGCACGAAGTAGTGACCGCGGGGCGTGCAGGCGTTCATCACCAGCTCGGCGGTGTCCCGGTCGAGTTCTCGGATGACGATGCCGCCGCCGAGGTCGAGCTCGTCGACGAACTCGCCAGGGGCTCGCTTCTCGTCCATGCCAGGGTGACGCTCCCACCCGATCGGCGGGTGGACATAGACCTCCTCGACCGGGACGTCGGCAGACGAGTCGGCGGCGCAGATGATCAGGTCGCGCACCCTGACGATGGGGCCTGCGTTCAGCGGCCCGGCGCTGAACCGGGAATCGAGCTCCGCGCTGAGCTGGTCGGCCATCTCCCGACCACGCTATCGGCCACCAGGGATAGGGTCGGCGATTCATGGACTGCTCTGAAGTGCTCGGACTAGTTGGCGCCGGCCTCGGCATCATCGGCGTAATGCTGGCGCTGGCGGTGCCGGCTTTTGTCGAGTGGTCCCGGCGGCCGTGTCTGCGGATCGAGAAGGCCGACGATGCCAACAGCCCCGACCCCTACTGGCGGATCGTTCACGTCCGGGTGATTAACGAGCCGTTGTCAGGGCGGCTCTCGCGCGTCTTGCTCCGTAACTCCGCCGCCGGGTGTCGGGTGTCGATGGAGTTCAAGAGCAAGAGCGACGGCAAGACGGTGGCGGCTCGGGGGAAGTGGAG
The DNA here is from genome assembly GCA_963697695.1 of uncultured Solirubrobacterales bacterium. Taxonomy (GTDB): domain Bacteria; phylum Actinomycetota; class Thermoleophilia; order Solirubrobacterales; family 70-9; genus VRUE01. The sequence continues at coordinate 18,029 of OY969094.1, read as the reverse complement.
CGCACAGCCCGAGCCGCTCGCGATCATCGGCTACGGCGAGCAGGTCGGTCGCGTCTACGACCCGGAGAAGATCCCGATGGGGCTGACGCTCGACCTCTCGGCTTCGGAGGAGGGCGAGACGGTGGCGGTCGCGATCAAGCACAACAACGACGCGGCCGCCTACGCCTATGACCCCGAGGTCTACGCGCCCGGCAACCTCCGCAACGAGGAGTTCCAGCTGCCCGACGAGTTGTACGAGGTGACGGTGGTAGCCCAGGCGGGGGAGATCAAGTCTCCCCCGCGCCGGTTCCTGCTCCACAACATCGGCACCTCGCCCCGGGAGCTGCGCCTGGAGCCGCTCAAGACCTAGCGGTCCTAGTCGTGTTGAACGAATCCTTCCCCTACAAGGACGAGCTGAAGGCGGGCCTCGCCGAGGTGGGCGCAAGAGACCTAGCCGGAGGTGATGGGCACGAATGGGTGCGTCTTGAGAGGTATGTGTTCTGGGCCGCGTTCGTGATCCGAAAGCTGGCCGAGGCGAACAAGCTGTCTGACGAGCTCGAAGAAGAAAGATTCGAGGTCGAGCGCTTCCCCCGAATCGACCAAAGCCGTCTTCAAGACTTTCTCAACTGGGACACGATCGAGAAGTTCTACGACCTCTCCGGCTCAACCAAGCAAGAGCAGGCCGGTCTGTGGCTCTGCAACCAGTTCATCCACAGCTTCGTCTTTCTGCCAGAGGTCGACGACGCTCAGGCCCTGACCGCCTTGTATTTCAACTCTGACCACAGCCGCAGCGAGTGGCTGTTTCGGATCGACTGGCAGGAGTTCAGAAGACTGGTCGAGCTTGTCGCCTCGGATGACATTCGCGCGATGAGCTACGACCGGATCTCGGGTCGATTGAGCAAGTCGAGAGAGCCGCGCGGCAAGGGTGAAGATCGCCAACCCACCTGACCATGAATGTGCTCTCAATCGAAAAGCCGACGCAGGTCATCCGCGCTGAGGTCGGCATCGCGCAAGATGCCGGCGAGGGTGCCGCGACGAAGCTCCCGATGCAGCGGGACGACGAGGGCATGTTTGCGCCCGGCCTTCTTCAAGCGGACGTGGCTGCCGCGTTGACGGACGACTTCCCAGCCCTCCTTGCGAAGCGCCTTGATCAGGCGCTCGCCGGAGACGACCGGCTGGCGCGGGCTCACGCCGGCAGGGGAATTGAGCGGCGGATCACGCCGCTGTCGAGCGGCTCGCCGTCTTCGCGCAGGCCCTCGACGTAGAGGGCGACCGCCTCGCTGGCGTTCGTCATTGCGTCGTCCATGTCGTCGCCCTGGGTGTGGAGACCGGGAAGGTCGGGCGCGTAGACGTGGTAGCCGCCCTCGTCCTGGGGCTCGAAGACCAGCTCGATTTCCTTTGTATCTGCCATAACCGCTCCTCCTTAGCTTACGCCAGCATTCGGGCCGCTGGCCTATCTAGGCATCAAGGGGCGAGAGTCATCAGTCCCTCCCCTTCTTCCGCTTCGGGCGCGGTGACAACGGTGGACCGGACCGTGGACCGAACGGGTGAGCTCCGGCAGAACGGAGAGCATCGGGGAGAACGTCCGGGGGCGGAGAAACCGCATCACCACTCAAATTGCGCGAATCATAATCCGCGTGTCGGGGGTTCGAGTCCCTCCTCCGGCATCGCTTCGTGCCCGCAAATGGGCGCTTTTGCGACTGAAGGGAGGCTCTAGCCCAGAGTCGCGCCGACGCGGTGCTGGCGGAACTCTTCGAGCATCTCGGTCATCGAGTCGACGTCGCAGGAGACCATTTCGGCCCAGGGCTTGTCGGGATGCTCGTCGAGAGTCTTGTAGCCGTTGCCACTGATCACGGCGACGACGGTGTCGTTCGGGTCGAACTTGCCTTCGTTGGCGAGCTTGATCGTCGAGGCGACCGTGGTGCCGCCGGCGGGCTCGGTGAGGACTCCCTCGGTGGCGCCGAGCAGGTCGATCGCATCGAAGATCTCGGCATCGGTGGCGGTCGCGGCGCTGCCGCCACGCGACATCACCGCGTCGACGACCAGCGCCCCGTCCCCCGGGGCGCCGATCGCCAGCGAGTGGGCTGCTGTGTGCGGCGACTGAGGCTGGATCTCGCCACCGCCGCCGAGGATCGCAGCGGCGATCGGGCCGCAGCCGTCGGGCTGAGCGACGCTGATCTTGGTCCCGGAGGTCTCCACCAGACCGACCGTTTCCATCTCGCCGAGGCCCTTGTGCACGCGCGAGGAGAGGGTTCCTCCTGCTGCGGGAATGACCATGTGCTCGGGCGCTTTCCAGTCGAGCTGCTCGACGACCTCGAAGGCGAGCGTCTTCGCTCCCTCCGCGTAGAACGGCCGCAGCGTGATGTTGGCGAACTGGATGCCGCTGGTCAGCGCCAGCTCACGACAAGCGCGGTTGGCTTCGTCGTAGTTGCCGTCGAGCTGGCAGACGGCGGCGCCCAGTGCGCGGCATGCGCGCGCCTTGCCCTTCTCCAGATTCGACGGGTAGAAGACATAAGCGGTCACCCCCGCCTTGGCGGCAAGGGATGCGACCGCAGTGCCGACATTGCCCGTAGAGACGCAGCCGATCTCGTCTTTGCCCAGCTCCAAGAGACGGGCGACGGCCATAGAGACCACCCGATCCTTGTAGGAAAGGGAAGGACGCGAGGTGGAGTCGTCCTTCAGATAGAGGTTCTTCAGACCGAGCTCGGCGCCGAGGCGCTCGGCGTGGATCAGCGGCGTGCGGCCGCTGTACTGGCCGACCTTTCCCTGCGCCCGTTTGTCGGTGATCGGCATCAGCTCCTCGAAGCGCCAGATATCGAGTGGGCGCTCCGTCGGAGGCAGCTCGGCGAGGCGGGCAGTGGCGAGCTCGTAGTCGTAGTCGATGTCGAGGCCCTGGCCGCAACCCAGGCACTTGGAGGCGGTGTCCAGAAGCGAGTAGCGCCGGTCGCAATCGCGGCAGACGAGCTCGGTGGCGCAGGAGCGGGTGCGGTCAGCGGGGTTCAGCATGGCTCGGATTCCTCGGACCAGGGTACTCCGACCCTTCTGGCCCTGTCGCACCGCCTCCTCCACTGGCGACTGGTCATCAGGTCAACGGGTATAACACAGGCCTCAGGCTTGATCAAGTTTTTCTGTGCAAATCGGTCTGACCCGTGCCTTCGACGATCGTTTCGAAGAAAAATTGGGCCCGCTTTCACGGAAGCGCGGCCTTCCGTGAAGCGGGCCCAACCATCAACCGTCGCCTATGGGCGCCGGCTTGAGTTACGGCTTGCGTCGGGGATCAGGACACCCGGCCCCCGGCGCGACATCTGCCGTGGCCGGACCAAGCTGGCCACCCTCCTGGGCACCGCGGCCCACTACATGGCCATCCCCCCTCTTCGGGGATGTACCTGCTCGAGCTGAAAAGACGAGGGGCCGTTCTGTGGGGCGACACTGCGGGCTTGAGGTGGGACAGAGCACGCGGTGCCGTCGCCTCCCTTGTGTACCCGATACAGCCGCTGTCTCGACTCATGACTGGTGAACTCCTTAGCCATTGCAAGGCGAGTCGTCCTGGGATTTCAACTCTCCGCTGGCGCTTGGTCGTCAGCGGGGGTAGATATAACACATGAATCTAGAGTGGTCAAGGCTTTCAAAGCAATCGGCAGGTTAAGGCGATCCCGCCGGCGCAGCTACCTCGCCATGAACCGCGACGGCTGCCAGTTGGGACGCAGATAGGCCTCCTTGAAGCCGGCCCGAAGAATGTTGCGATAGCTGACAGAAGGACGCTCGAGATCGCGCTCACCGGTCTCAACGAAGAGTGTATGACAGCCCGCGGCCGCTGCATCGACGATGCGCCGGTGGAGGAGGGCCGTTTGACAGCCCCGCCCGCGAGCGACCTCCCGAGTGGCAGCGATCCCGAACTCGGCGATGCCGTCATGAATGAACATCGAGGCACAGGCCTGGGCGTCGTCGTCGACCACCGCGACGTAACAACGCCACCCAGTGCGGCCGGGAAGATCGAAGAAGAGCGCTGCCGCCCAGCGCGGAAGACCGAAGCCCTCCGCTGCGATCCATGCCAAGCCTTCGCCTTCGTCCTCTCCGATCTCGAAAACCTCGACATCGGGAGGGCCGTCGAACTCTGGCGGCGCAGCGTCGCGAACGAACTTCATCCACGCGTATCCACGCTCGTACCCGTTCTGGTTGAGCCAGTCCTCAGCCGCGGCGGCTCCAGGCGCCCCCGGTGTCACCGGCACGTAGTAGTTGACACCCTGTGCCTCGACCCAGTCGATTGCCGCCGCCAGGTGCCCGCCATCCGTGGCGCCCGGCTCCGCAGCGCCCAGCACCAGGTTCAGCATCTGAACTTCGGGCAGATCGGCGACAACCGAGGCCTGGACCGGCCCGAAGGTCACCAGCTCGATTCCTCGCTCCTCGACGGCATCCTCGACCACGGAGTCCCACACTTCGCGCCAGAACAGGCGCTCGGCCTCATCCAGGACGGCGGGATCGTATGAGATGCCCTCTCCTCTTCCCTCTGTTCCCATGGCTCCCAGGCTTCAAAATCGTGATCCCAGAGCGTCGCGTCAGCGCTTATACGTTAGCACTGTTCACTAGTCAAACGTTTTGTACTGGCCGAGCAGGGGAGGTGTTAAAAATGATCACATCCTTACTCCATAAAACAAACCAGTACAGGGAACAAACCCGTACACATACTCCTACTCGTGCGGGGTACCTCAGCAGCCGGGTTACAGCCTCCTCAGCTGCCCAACGACCCCGCCGCGGCAGGAAGATCGAGCCGGTCCGGCCAGGGGGGCGGCAGCTGCTCGTCATCCAACCCCGAGGCACGCAGCAGCTCCTCACCGATGTGGGGGGCAAAGGGAACGAGAACCTGGGCGAGGACGACGAGGGCGGCAGCCTGGGCCTCGGCATCGGCACGAGTCAGCTCTCCCCGGCGCTTGATCACGCGCTTCTCGAAATCCTGGACGCGCTCGAAGAATCGCGTGACGTTGCGCACCGCCTTGTGCATCTGCAGATCCTCAACGTCTGCGGTGATACGGACGATTCCGTTGTCGCACCATTTGCGCAGCCGCTCACGCAGGAACTCGGTGTCGGCAGCTGCCTCGGCATCCTCGGATGCCTCCTCGGCTGAAGCAAAGCGCTGCTGCGAATACTCCCAGACGTTGTTGAGGAACCTGCTGGCGAAGCGCAGAGCTCCGTCGTTCCAGTTCAGCGTCTTCGCCGGTCCGGCGGCGTAGAGCACGGCGAGGCGCACGGTGTCGGCGCCGTAGCGCTCGACCAGCTCGTCCGGATCGACGACGTTGCCGAGGTGCTTGCTCATCTTGCGACCGTCGGCGATCACCATCTCGTGGAAGAGGCAACCCGCGAAGGGCTCCCCGTCTGCAATGAAGGCGAAGGGCCCGATGTCACGCAGCGCCTTGGTCACGACTCGCTGGTCGAAGACGAAGCCACCGCTATCGGCACCGGCGACGAGACGCTCGGCGGGTAGCCATCTGCGTAGGTCCGGGTGGTCGAACATCGACTCGGCCCGCGCCTCCGGCGGCACCGCCGCCGGCACCCAGAGCCAGAGCGCGTCGAAGTGGCAGTCCAGGGTGTCGGTCTCCCGCTTGGCAGGCTCTCCACAGCGCGGGCAGGGCACGTCGACGAAGTCGGAGCGCTCCGCCAAGGGATTCCCCTCCCCCGTCGGCTCGATGTCTCGCGGCAGAACCACGGGCAAATCCTCGGCCGGGACAGGGACCGGTCCGCAGCTCTCGCAATGGATGACCGGGATCGGCGTTCCCCAGAAGCGCTGGCGCGAGATCGAGAAGTCCGATGCGCGGTAGCGCGTTGTCGGCCGGGCCGAGGGCGCAGCTCCAGAGTCAGCATCTGCGTCCGAGGCCAGGTCGCCTCCCAGGCGTGAAATTCGAGCAGCGATCGTCGCATCGGCCTCATCGACAGAGGGGATACCGAGAACGGCAGTGGGTCCGAAGCGCGCGTCGACGATCGGCGATACGACGATCGGCAGCGGCTCAGCGCTCCACGATGCCGCCGCCGACACGCCAGTGTCGATCACCGGCACGGATTTGGCATCGCGGGCACTGCGCTCCCAGCCACCGGAGCGCAGCTCATCGAGCTGCGCTTGCACCGTAGGGTCCGAGACCAAGCGCTCGAGATCGGAATAGCGAGGCGAGAGGGCGACGTAGCGCGCCGCGAGGATCGCCTCCTCGTGGGGAGTGAAGACGGTGAGCTCAGTGCCCTCGGGTCCGCTCAGCTCCAGCTCCACCCCGTCGCTGCGCCCGAGGATGTAGCGCTGGGTCGAGAGTGAGATCTCGTCCCAATCGACGAGATCGTCGAGACGGCGGTCGTTCTCCTCCAGGTAAGGGCCGATCCGCAGGAACCAGGTTGGCCGACGGATCAGGCGAACCTCGTTGTGGCAGCGCCAACAGCGTCCATCCTCGACCTGAAGCGCCGCCAGAGTGGTCTGGCAGTGATCGCACCAGTCGACGGTGGTGTCGTCGCGGTAGATCAGATCCGCCTCGAGCAGGGTCAGGAAGAGCCACTGAGACCAGCGGTACTGCTCCTCGTCGGAGCTGTAGAAGACGCGGTCGTAGTCGAAGGAGAAACCGAGTCGCTTCATCTGGTCCAGCATCCGCTCGCCGCATTGCTCGACCCAATCCGCCGGCGGCACTTTGCGCTCTATTGCGGCCATCTCGGCCGGCAGCCCAAAGGCGTCGAAGCCGAAGCCGAGCAGCACCGCATCGCCACGGGCCCGGCGAAAGCGAGCGTAGGCGTCGCCGATCGAGTAGTCCCGGACGTGGCCCATATGGAGTTTGCCCGAGGTGAAGGGACTGGATGGCTTTACGTAGACGTCACGCTGTCCCTCGACAGCAGGCGGCGTCGCGAACGCGTTGCGCTCGGACCAGACCTTCCGTCGAGCGGCCTCGACCGCCACCGGCTCATAGATGGATCGTGAGTTGCTCATTTCGTCCGTTCCGCCCCCGCGTGTACCGCATTGTTCGTCATGGGTGAGAAAATTTGACCATTGAGCGGTGGACGCTTATCGTCTCGGATTGAGTCGACTTTTGGAGTCTTCTTAGAAACGACTCTGTGGCAAAGAGCATACGAGGGTCAAAAAGGGGAATTCGACCCGCCTCGGCGTCCGGGGCCGATCCTAAGTTCGAATCGCTGAGACGCACGATCGGCCCCGGCGGTGCTTGCGACACCCCGGGGCGTGGCCGAGACCTGAAGAGGAGGTCCCAACGTGGCAGAGAGTAGAGAACTCACACTCGTCATCGACGGTCGCTTGGACGAACGGCTGGTCGAGAGAGCACTGGAGGCGGCAGCGGAGGGAGCGCACGAAGACCGAATCCGCAATGGGCTGGACGCGGTGATCGATATCGCCGAGCTGGACCCGAACGAGGCGCGGGAGGCATTGTGGACGCTGCAGGGAGACCAGGCGACGCTCGAACGGCTCGAGTCGTGTTTGGAGATAGGCGGGAAACGCGCCACGATGGCCATCGGCGCCGCCATCCAACTGGCACGCGCAGAGCTGACAGCCCCCGATCCCGACTTGCGCGGCCGCATGCCCGAGCTGCTGCGCTGGCTCGAAGGGGACTGGTAGGCAGGCCTACTGCTTACGGCCTTCGACAAATAGCTCGAACTGCGAGTCGGTCGGCTGGCGGGCCTTGCCGTTCCCCCGGTAGGCGTTGGTGAGAGACATGCCGACAGACCCATAGATCTCTCCCAGCTCCTCCAGGGAATAGAGGCGCTGCCGGAACGGGATCGGCGTCACTCCCTCGAACACGCGCCCGAAGGGGAGCGGCGTGGTCGATCCCGATAAGTAGCGGGTGGCGTTGTCCCAGTGATGGTCGATCAGTTCGATCATCGAGTCGCCCTCGATCCAGGTTTTCTGGGGAAGATGCTTTTCGGCGTAGAGGACGTTCGGCAGCTGCATCAAGTGGCCGCCACCGCTGCGCAGGGATCGTCCGACGACCTCGAAGGTCTTCAGGTTTTCCTCGTCGGTCTGGAAATAGCCGACGGCACCGTCATTGAGGCTGAGAACCAGGTCGAACTCGTCCTCGAAGTCCAGCTCGCGCAGATCGACCTGCACGAAAGTCGCGTCCAGGGACTGCTCCGCAGCATCGTTCCTGGCGATCTCGAGCAGTTCCTCGGAGATATCGACACCGACCACGGAGAAGCCGCGCCGCGAGAGCTCGAGGGCGTGCCTTCCGGTGCCGCAGGCAAGGTCGAGGACGCGTCCTGGCTCGGCCGGCTTGAGCATCGACAGGGCCCGGTCGACTTCTGACTCGGTCCGGTCGGCCCAGGGCCTGACTTCGGTCATCTCGAGCGAGAAGGCGCGGAGGTACCAGTCCTCCTGTATCTCGACAGGGGTCATCGAGACCCTCCCCGATGGGAAGCTGGTACGGCAAATTTCACCGAACTAGAGACCCACATTGATCAAGAAGATTAGCGCGCTTTTCAGGCGAAGGTCCAGAGCTTGTTGCCCAGGAAGTTAAAAGGCATCGCAACCGCGACCGCTATCGCCTGGCAGGAGAGATCGCCGAGCGAGGTGCCGGAGACCAGAGTCTCGAGCACGACCAGGTTGATCGCGAGGGCGCCGATGCTGACCGCGAAGAAGCGGGCCGCCTGGAAACCCGGGTGCCCATCTTTGGCGGCAAAGGTCCAGTGCCGGTTCCAGAAGAAGTTGCTGGTGACGGCGACACAGAAGGCTCCAATTGCAGCGGCAACATGGTGGACCCCGAGGTTGCCGGAGAGCACGGCGAAGACCGCCAGGTTGATCAGGTAGCCGGAGCCGCCGACGATGCCGAATTTGAGCAGCTGCAGCCAGCTGGCCGGGCGCCGCGCTGCAGCGCCGAGCCGGTAGGCGAATTCGGCGGCGCTCACGACGTGGGCTCCGCTGGGAGCAAGCTGCTCGTCATCTGGCGGATAAGCCTAAGACCGGAGACGGTCACCTAATGTTCCGGCTTGGATGCGGGGCAAAGTCGGCATATTCGCACTCCTGGCCATTGTGGTCGGCATCGTGCTCGTTCTGGTCTTGGTGCCGGGTGACAGCGATGACGGAGAAGCAGCACAAGTTGCCACAAGGACAAGCGGTCCGAGCGTCGAGATCATCTCGCCACGCAACGGCGCCCGCCAGGTCAGCCACGCGGTCGTGGTCAAGGTCCAGGTCCACAACTTCCAGCTCTCGCCGGAGCACTTCGGAGGAGAACCGCAGCTCGGTGAGGGACACATCCGCTTCGGCCTCAACCGGGTACCCGACTGCGTCGACCCGGTGAAGCTGCAGCGGGCCATCGAGAGCCCCTTCGGTAGGGGCCGCCTCGTAGGGGCCTCCTTTGACTTCCCCGAGTACGCCGGCCCCAACGGGGTGCTCGCCGAGCGGATCGGCAGCGACGGCAGCTACTCCCCCGCAACCCGGCCCGAGATCTATTACCACGACCTCCCCCCCGGCTTCTACCGGCTGGTGATCAACCTCGCCCAGAACGACGGCTCGACCACCCCCGCCCACGCCGTCACCAACTTCCAGATCCTCCCCCGGCCCGGCCAGGGCGGCCACCCATGTAAAGGCGGCAAGGTGCCGAGCGCCAAGGCTGCTGCCTTCGACTGAGCGAGCGTTTCAGCGCGGCAATGCGCGGGGCACGTCGAGGAACTCGGTCGTCGCCGAAAAATCGAGTCCTGGTGTCGGCCCGCCCTGCAAGGCGTAGATCCGTCTGCCCAGCGCCGCGCCGCCGAGCCCGTGGCGTGGCGTGCGCATTCCCGGCAGCCACAGCCAGCGCTGCCGCACTGGATCGAACAGCTCGACCGAGCGGATCGTCGTTCCACCAGGGCCCAGGTCCTCTCCGCCGAAGACGACCGGCTTGCCCTCAACGAGAACGGCGGCAATTCCGCTGCGAGCTCGGCGAAGGCCGGGCAGCGAGAACCAGCGACCCCGGCGCCAGTCGAAGCGTTCGACCGCGTCCAGGTTGGTCCCGGTAGCGGTGCGACCACCGAACGCATAGACGCCGTCGCTCCCGGCCACCGCCGCGAGGTGCTCACGAGAGGTCTTCATCGGCGAGGCGGTTCGCCAGCGACGCTTGGCGACGTCATAGATCTCCAGCTTGGACAGCGGTGCGCCGCGGACGGCTCCGCCGATTGCGTAGAGCCTGCCACCGATAGCCGCCAGAGCAGCGGCAGCGCGAGCTGTCGGCGAGGCCGGCAACAACGTCCAGGTGCGGCTGCGAGGGTCGTAGCGCTGTAGGGCCGCCGTAACCGGGCCAAAGCTGGAATCGGTGTAGCCGCCGTAGACATAGAGGAAGCCGCCGTGCGCGGTCACAGCTGGATGGTTGACGGCGATCGGCATCGGCTCCAGGCGCTGCCAGCGATCGCGCTCGATGTCGTAGCGCTCGACCGCCGCAGTCGTCTCGAACGGCGCGACGAACCCGCCGACGACGTAAATCGAGTGGCCGATCCGCGCCGCGCCGACCTCACTGCGCTCCAGGCCGGCCTCTTGCAGCGGCTCCCATGGTCCGGCAGCGGGCGCATCGACCACGAAGAGGAGGAACGTGGCGATCAGGGCGGCGGAGAACCTCACTTTACTTTGTATAGTGACATTCGATGCAGACATATCGCCGTCTGATGGGTTTTCTACGCCCTTACCGCCGTCAACTCTGGGGCTCGCTCGTCTTTGCCTGGATGGCGATGGGGATGACCGTGCTGATCCCTTGGCTGATCGGCCGCGCCGTCAACGCGATCCAGAGCGGCAACGAGCCGGACCTACTGCCGCTGGCGCTGGCGATAACCGGAGCGGGAATCCTGCGACTGGGGCTCACCGTCGTGCGGCGAGTCGTCGCCGGCAAGGTCTCGCTGGCAGTCGAGTTCGACCTGCGCCAGCACTTCTATGCGCACCTGCAGCGGCTCGAGCTGGGCTTCTTCGACAGCCAACAGACCGGGCAGTTGATGTCGCGGGCGACGGTAGACCTGCAGTCGATTCGCTTCTTCCTCGGCTACGGGTTGATCTTCATAACCCAGAACCTGCTGACGATTGCCCTCGTCACCGTCGTGATGGTCGCACTGGATCCCCTGCTGGCATTGATCGCGCTCGCCCCGGCGCCGCTGATCGTCTTCACCGCCTCCCGCTACAACCGGGTCTCGCGCCCCGCCCTGCAGGAGGTGCAGCAGCGGATTGCCGAGCTGACCGCCGAGGCGGAGGAGAACGTCTCCGGCATCCGCATAGTCAAGGCCTTCGCCCGCGAAGAGCACCAGTTGCACCGCTTCCAGCGCGCCGTCTCCCGCGTCTTCGACCAGAGCATCTACTCGACCCGCCTACAGGCCTTCTTCTCGCCGCTGATCGGGCTGCTGCCCCAGCTCGGCATCGCCCTCGTGCTGCTGGTCGGCGGCCGCCAGGTGATCGCCGGCAACCTCAGCCTCGGTGAGTTCACCGCCTTCTACACCTACCTGGTGATCCTCTCCGGCCCGATGCGGATGCTCGGAGTCGCGATGGGGATGGCACAGCGGGCGATCGCCTCCGGCAACCGACTGTTCGAGATCCTCGACCGCGAGCCTCGCATCGAGAGCGCCCCGGGTGCACCTCCGCTGCCCGCCGGCGGCGGCAGGGTGGCGATGCGGGGCGTGACGCTGCGCTACGACAGCGTCCGAAGCGGCGGATCCGACTTTGACCACACTCTGGCTGGGTCAAGGTCGGATGCGGCGGTCGAGGGCATCGATCTCGACGTCGAGGCCGGGCGGACGGTGGCGCTGGTGGGGCCGTCGGGGTCGGGCAAGACCAGCCTGGTCGCCCTGATCGCGCGGCTCTACGACCCCAGCGAGGGATCGGTCTCGATCGACGGAGCCGATGTGCGCTCGGTGGACGTCGGCTCGCTGCGTTCCGAGGTCGCCTTCGTCAGCGACGAGAGCTTCCTCTTCAGCGCCAGCGTCGCCGAGAACATCGCCTACGCCCAGGCAGAAGCGAGCCGCGAGCAGATCGAAGCGGCGGCGCGGCGCGCCCAGGCCGAGGAGTTCATCCTTGACCTGCCAGGCGGCTACGAGACGATGGTGGGCGAGCGTGGGCTGACCCTTTCCGGCGGTCAGCGTCAGCGGGTGGCGATCGCGCGTGCCCTCCTCGCCGATCCGCGCATCCTGATCCTCGACGATGCAACCTCTTCGGTCGACGCGACGACCGAGGCGGCGATCAAGTCCGGCCTGCGCGAGGCGATGGCGGACCGCACCACCTTCGTCATCGCCCATCGCCTTTCAACCGTTTCGCTTGCCGACGAGGTGGTAGTGATGGACAACGGCAGGATCGTCGATCGCGGCACACACGAGGAGCTGCTGGCGGGGTGCAGCTTCTACCGCGAGATTGCCGAGCATGGCCTGGCCGACTCGGTTTTCCTGCAGCGTGACCTGGAGCAGCGCGAGGAGATGGCGCGGCTATGAACGGCGAGCGCAACCGCTTCCGCGAGATCTACCTCCTCTTCGCTGCGCTCTGGCGGCTCCTCCGTGGACAGGACCAGCGAGGCCGCAAGGTGCGCTGGATGATCGGCCTGCTGCGGCCATACCGCGGCAAAGTTGCGCTGATGTTTGTGGCGCTGCTTGTAGCAACAGCCGCCGGCCTCGCTCCCCCTTACCTCGCCGGCCGAGCGGTCGACGACGGGATCATCGCCGGCGACGTCTCCGCTCTCGACTGGATCGTCGTCGCCTTCCTCATCGTCGCGACGCTCTATGCGGCAGCCACCTTCCTGCAGACCTACCTGGTGGGCTGGGTCGGCACGCGGGCGCTGCAGGACCTGCGCGAGCGCGTCTTCTCCCATCTGCAGACGATGTCGATCGGCTTCTTCACCCGCCGCAGCCCCGGCGTACTGATCAGCCGCATGACCAACGACATCGAGGCGCTCAACCAGCTCGTCACCGACGGCATCGTGACGATGTTCTCCGCCACCCTGACCCTGATCGGCGTAGTCGTGATCATGCTGGTGCTCGACCCCGCGCTGGCGGCGGTCACCTTCCTCACCTTCCCCCTGCTCGCTATCGCCAGCGTCATCTTCCGCATCGTCTCCCACGGCGCCTACAAGGCGACGCGGGAGCGGATAGCGGCGATCACCGCTTACCTGCAGGAGACCCTGAGTGGAGTGCGGGTCGTGCGCAGCTTCGGCCAGGAGCCTCGCCACGAGGCGGCGATGACCGAGCTCAATGAAGCGAACCGCGAAGCCAACATGAAGACCGTCTACCTCAACGCCTCCTACTTCCCGGCGGTCGAGCTGCTCGCCGCGGTTGCCACCGCGGCGATCCTTCTCTACGGCGGCACCCAGGCGATCGACAGCGCGATCCAGATCGGCGTGATCGTCGCCTTCGTCGGCTACCTGCAGGTCTTCTTCGAACCGATCCAGCAGCTCTCCCAGCTCTACACGACCTACCAGCAGGGAATGGCAGCGCTGGACAAGATCTTCGACCTGCTCGACACCGAGCCGGACATGGTCGACGCAGCGGACGCGATCGATCCCGGCCGGCTGCGCGGCGAGATCGAGATGGACGGCGTTTCCTTCTCCTACGCGGACGAGGGCAACGACTGGGCGCTGCAGGACGTCGACCTGCATGTGCCCCCCGGGCAAACCTTGGCCTTGGTCGGCTCGACCGGTGCGGGCAAGTCGACCTTTGCCAAGCTGGTGGCGCGCTTCTACGACCCGCAGCGTGGCCGGGTTCTGGTGGACGGGCATGACCTGCGCGGGATGCGCCAGCAAGCCCTGCGGCGGCAACTGGGAATCGTCCCTCAGGAGGGATTCCTCTTCTCCGGCAGCGTGCGCGAAAACATCGCCTTCGGGCGACCGGAGGCGACGCTGGAGGAGATCGAGGCGGCGGCTGCAGCGGTCGGAGCGACCGAGTTCGTCGCCGCGCTGCCGGAGGGGATCGAGACCGAGGTCGGCGAGCGCGGCATCCAGCTCTCGGCCGGCCAGCGTCAGCTGGTTGCCTTCGCCCGGGCGCTGCTGGCCGAGCCGCGGATCCTGATCCTCGACGAGGCGACCTCGAACGTCGACGTGCGGACCGAGAAAACAATCGAGAAGGGCCTCGAGCGGCTGCTGGCCGGACGGACCGCGATCGTCATCGCCCACCGCCTCTCGACGATCCGCCGCGCCGGCAAGATCGTCGTCCTAGAGCACGGCCGGATCGCCGAGGCGGGTACCCACCAGGAGTTGATCGAGGCCGGCGGTCCCTACTCGCGCCTCTACGGCGCCTGGGCGGAGTCCTCTGCCGCTTAGCCGGGGCCGACGCCGCCGGAGCTGCCGCCGCCGGTCCCGCCGTCGGTTTCGCCACCACCTGCCGTACCGCCGCCGGTGCTGCCGGCGCCGCCGGTTTCGGGCGCTGGTTCTGGAGCTTCTTCAACCGGCGCTTCTTCTTCGACTTCGGGGGTTTCGACCGGGCTTTCTTCTTCGACCGAAGGAGCGGATTCGGACCCCGATTCAGCCGGGGCAGCTGGAGCGCTCGGTCCTGCGCTGCAGTCTTCGAACCCATAGGTTTCCGCAGCCGCCTGGAAGTTTTCCAGTGCCGGGGTGGCTTTGGTCGCGGCTTCGCCGATCGCAGCGCTGTCTTCGCGTTCGACCGCGAGCTTGACGTCGCTCTCAGCTGCGGACAGTTCATCGGCCGCAGAGCTGAATTCGGAGAAGCCACTGGCGTCCGAGGGGGTCCCCAAACCGTCGAGGCTCTGGACCATGCCGACGTAGAGGTTGGCGACCTGGATCGTCTGCCCTTCCGCGTCGGTTTCGGAACTCGCCAGCGAGCCGATCGCGGCGTTGACCTCGGCACAGATCGCATCGCCCTGGGCGATCAGCTCCTCCTTGCTCAGCGCGGTGGTCGTCGGAATCGTCGCCACGGGTTCAGACGACGTCGACTCGTCGTCTCCCCCGCCCCCACAACCGGCAATGGCCAGCGCAGCAAGGGGCAGCGCTGCAAACGTCCAGTTACGCCGTCTCATCGAGTTCGCGACCGTAGCAGAGCGGATAGACGCGCTGTGCAGGGTCTTTTGAGCTGCGGCCCAGGGACTCGAACCCCGACTACCTCGTCCAGAGCGAGGCGTGCTGCCATTACACCAGGCCGCAAAGGCGAAGCCGAAGGATACCGGCGGCAGTCGCAGACTTAGACGTCGGGAAGCTCGGCGGCCTCGTAGGACCCCGTGCTCATCATCTTGAGAAGAGTGATGAGGGCGATCGCCAGCAGGACAACACCGCCGTAGACCGGCGAAAGATGAAAGAAATCGTTGTAGCCGATCGCGAGGTGAACAGTGAGCGTCGGAAGCATGAGACAGGCCCCGGCTAGCCCAAGGGCCCACCACGCGCCTAACGCGTTCCTGCGAATTCCCATCCACGCGGTGGCGGCGAACATGATCCCAAGAGTCAACATGCCCCCGCCAAACCCTGCTCTGTCATGTGCCATGAGCGGAATCAGCCGCTCGTTAATCGTTGCCACGCCGTCGGCGTTGAAACGCATGAACCCAAAGTCCTGCGGGACGAAGACGTCTGACCCGGCGATCGCAAGGATCGACAGGCCCGCGGCGATGAGCCCAGACGCAAGCATCGCAACCATCAGGCGGCCCCGACCCCCTGGGCTCCACAGCCATGCGCGTGCCGGCGGAGCCCGAAACGCCGCCACGGGGCCACCACCGCGCGTGAAGTCCGGTCTTGCCAGGCCGAGACCGACGAACCAGCAGACAGCCAAGCCGGCAGCGAGCGCAATATGCCAAGTGTCCAGGTAGCCATAAGCGAGAAAGGAAAGGGAGCTGCCGAAAAACGCGATGCCTCCCAGGCAAAGCGTCCACCATGCCCACGGCTCTCGGCGTCGCCAAGGACCAGCCGCAAGCCAACCAAACATGATGCCCACAGCCACTATCACTCCGCCTTTGCTCGCCTTGCCATGAACCATGAAGTCGACGAGTCGACATTCGTCTATGTCACAAAGCTCGGGTACCCCCATCCCGAGGTAATTTGTCTCCTGGGGCAGCAGGACAAGCGTGGCGGCGACGAGTATGTACGCCAAGCCTAAGACGATCGTCGCAATTGAGACCGATGCGAGCAGGATCGTTCCAGCCGCAGCGCTACCGGGCATCGAGCTCGACTTGGGCATTTCAGAACCAGCCATTGCCGCAGTGGGCGGGGGCGCCAAGTCGCGCCCTCCTGCCCCATTCCCGCCCAGCAGCGAATTCCCCGCATGAAACACCGGACCCGCCTCATCCCCAATCGACTGTCGGCTGACGGTGGCGACAAATAAGCGGTTGATCCGCTTCGGCAACCCCGGACCGGCAAAGACCAGACCATCGGTTAGGAAAAGCAATCCGGCCCCCGCATCCATCGCTGCGACAGCATCCGCCGGGGTAAGAATTCCCCCAGCGAGTCCAGTGGGCATACGCTCACTGACCCGAGACACGACAGAAAGGGCCCTGGGAAGCGCGCCATTCCAAACGATCTCACCCCCTTCGAGTCCCGGGTATTCGGCTCCAGCGACGACCACCACAGAATCGATTCCGGTCGTACAAGCATTCTCCACCGCGTGGTCGATAAGCCTTCGATCCCACCCCGAGAAGACACGAAGAAGCATGGGCCGATCGGTTGCGCAACGCGCCTCGCGCAAAAGCGACTTGGATCTGGCGACACGGGTGCCGAGCGTGAAAAAGTCAACCCGATCGCGCGCTGCCTTGATCGTCTCGACCGCCTGGTCGTCTCGAAGCTGGACCCCTACCGGAACCCTCAAGTCCGAGAGTTCATCGAGCACGCCATCGATACCGGGGGCGCCCCGAGCCCTACTTGTTGCCAGGCCATGCATTCGCCGCAGCCGCCTCGGGTTTGTCATCGGCGAAGTTGCCCGGGGAGACACGTCGAGGGGGCCCAGCTCGAGAAAGCCCACGCCGAGCTCTTGCATCATCACCGCCGCTCCCCCGTCCACGTCGATCCCAGCGCCGAGCCCCACCGGCGAAGAGAACTCCGTCCCCAAAAACTCCGTCCGCACGGCTGCCGGCGGATGAGCCGAGGTCAACAGTCGAAACAAGGACACGCCCCCCGGAAGATGGGCTTTAGCCCTTAGGAGGCCAACAGTGGCTCGACGAGCCGTCTCACCAGGGAGACAGAAGAGAACGGGTCTAAAAAATGGATGGTATGACCAATCTGACATCTCGAATGACTGGGCTCCGCCGACCGATACGGCGTCACACCCCGGGCCTCCCGCGCCACCACAGACAGAGAGGTGGGCATTATAATAAGTTCTTCTTTATTAATCAATTCTTTTTCGGTTAGGCCACTCAGATCCCACATCGTCGACGCGCCGAAATTTTCGAACTCCGGGAATAGCAGGGGAATGTAGGAATGGATCGAGGCGGTCAGGACAGGGGAACGCCACCACTTTCAGTACGTCGACCCCGTGCGGTACTGACAGCGACGGTCATCGTCCTCTCGGTGCTCGGTCTCATGGGACTGGGGCTGGAGGGTGAGCTCAAACCGAATTCCCTGAGCGTTCCCGGAACCGAATCCTGGCGCGCCGACGAGATGCTGCGCGATCACTTCGGCGAGTCGGCTCCGTTTGCGATCCTACTCAGGGGTCCGAAAAGCGCGATCGATAGACAGGGATCGAGCTTGGCGGACATGCTTCGGCGCGATCCACGAGTAACCGTCCTTTCGCCCTGGGATCGCGTAAAGGCGCCGATAGATCTTTACCCCGACCGGGACCAAGCGTTGATCCTCGTCGACTTTCACGTCGAATACGACGTCGCCGTTTCGAACGCCGTTCCTCATCTCGAACAGATCCTGTCGACACGGATAGGGCCTCCTGTAACAGCCCGCTCGACCAGCTTCGCAAGCGTTGTCAGTGAGATCAATGATGAATCGATAGCGGCAACTCGCCGGGGGGAGGCGGTCGCGGTCCCAATCCTTCTCGTAATTCTGCTGCTCGTCTTCCGCTCCCCGATCGCAGCTCTGCTCCCACTGATCTTCGGCGCGATCACCGTAATCGCTTCGCGCGGCCTGATGTCGATGGCGACCGGCTACATCGACTTCAACAACCTCTCCATTGGAATCGCCTCGATGATGGGTCTTGCGCTGGGTGTGGACTAC